>OY787460.1:4800000-8611128 GCA_963678815.1 Victivallales bacterium | reverse complement strand
TTGTCTCTGGCTATCATTCTTTTTTTTCCGTCAAATCGTGGAGCGATTTCATCCGCGATAGAATTTATCCTTTGGACGCCGGATACCCCGATCATATCAAAACCTATTGATCGGGCGTATTGTTTAATTGTATTCGTCAAGGAAGCGGAATCCAACCGTACCTTACTTTTCACCGAAGCAGCCTGGGAAATATGGTCAGGAAGTTTCTTCCGGGTAACAATCGTATTCAATGCCAGGATGGCGTCTCCCGGAACTCCCCCGGGAAACATTTTTTTCATCGCGTAATCACCGGCTTGCCCGTAGACGGAATCGTCCGTATAATTCCTCATGATGCTTCGAAAACCCAATTGCTCTATGTCACGGCAAAGGTCATAGCATTCCCGGTTGACCTTTAATCTGGCGCAACGACTAAGCAGCTCTTTCGGTTCGTCGTCAATAATATCGGCGTTATTAAGAATGTAGCCTAGGGTGACGGCAGATTCCGTGCCCGGCAAAACTTCTTCCAGAACCACGCCATTCGCTTCAAGCTCGCCCCGTGAAATGACGGCGATCAGTTCGGGCCCTTTTTCATACAGATTTGCAATAAGTTTGTCACAAGCGGAGCGAGGCTCTATTTCCTCATTGTAGGATATGTGATATTTCCGGACAGGTGAACGGGAATAGCTTTTGTCGAAGCCTCGAAGGTGTTTTGGCAGGCAGAATTTTGCGCATTGTCCGGCTTCTCCTCCTCGCCTCCCATACTTTTTTACATGATCTATAATCACCTGTTCGTCTACTTTCTCAGGCAACTCAAGGTCAAGGTCGAGATCAAAGTGTTCTCCCCAGGCGCAACGCCAGAGGTTTTTCTTCGGAAATTTGTATTCGTAATCTTCTATCTTCAAGACGCATTCGCCGTCAATTTCTTTGGAAAGCGCTTGCGAAGGACAATTCTTTTTGCACAGCATGCACATATCACAATTCGTGCCTGGCTTGACAAGAGGCGTAGGTTCGCAATCAGCATCAGTTATTACGGTTACAAAACGGTTGTGAGCACCATATTCCCTTGTTAATGCGAGTCCGCTATAGCCCATATCCGCAAGACCGGCCACAACCGGCATATAGATATTGCTGACATCCGGCGCGAATATCGCATTCAAAGCTTTATACTCATTATATCGCCAGATGTGGCTTGCGGCGATCGGGATGGCATTGTATCCCTGTTTCTCGATAAACGTTGCAAGCCGATATGAAAGCTCGTTGAGCCTCATACTCATAATACCTCCCACTTCCCAGGAACCCATATCCTGCGGATGAGGCTCACCGCCGCGTTCGGCGCAGGCGTCCGGATAATGGACTCCCATTACCACAATACCCTTTGCATCCGGGTAGATCCCCTGGGGACTCATCATCAGGGGGGCGTGTTTGCATCTCTCGATATTGCCAAATCCAACAAGGTCCGCGCCAAGGCGATATGCTTCATGTTTTATTTTGTTAGTCAATCTTCTTTTCATTGTCTTTATTACCTTTTAAATTTTGCGATTTTACCGTCATTTTATATTCAGTTCGCTTTTCCGGCAAACTGATGAATCTTTACGTTGAATTATTTTTCGGTGTATTTACCTTTCAGTGCTTGATATACGTATTATAATTGATAATTTAATGAATGGCAACGGTAAATAATTGATGTCAAATAGCCAATAATTGATATATGTGTTGATATGAGTATTGATATTATCGAACGTAAACAGTTGAATTTTCCGCCAAGCGAAGGATTGCCGTCAACAGCGGCATTTGTTCATCGAGGCGGAAATTTTCTTTACCATGTAAAGCAGGGGAAAGGTGACTGTTTAAGTGTGCTGACGGAAGGAACTGCCATCAGGGAAGTTTCAGGAAAACAACGGAAATTCGAGGCCGGATCCGTTTTCATTTCGTTGGAGGGAGAATTAGTCGTACACCAGTCCTGTGACCGGCGTCCGCATAAAGTCATACTTTTTTATTATCAACAGGAAAATGCGCGTAAATTGTTAAGGGAAGCATGGGGTCCGGAACGGGTTTTATCCAATGCCTTTCCCATGGTCCGAACTATAATGAAGGGCATGTACGATGAGTTGCTTACCCCAATGCCGTTTCAAGCTTCGCTGTTATCGGCCTATCATCAAAGCCTTATGATCATGATCGCACGTCAGGCTGGGAAAGAACCAAAAAACCGGAATCCGGCTTCAAATCTGTATAACCTGGCAATGCATTTGATCAACTGTTTCCCTGAAGAGATTCCCACGCTTTATGAATTGAGTGGAAAACTTGGAGTCACCAGAGAACATATTATTCGCACATTCAAGCTGAAAAATACGGAAAGTCCTTATCAACTCCTGGTTAAATCGCGTATGGAACGCGCCAGGGATTGGCTGGAAAATACGAATTGGGATATTGCTAAAATAGCAAAAAGGCTGGGATACAATAATTCCAGCTCCTTCATCCGCACCTTCAAAAAAGTTGCCGGTATGACTCCAAGGCAAAGCCGCATGAGCAGCGATTTCAGTAAAAGCTGATTTCCAAGCGTTCTATGCGGAAATTTATGGAAAGCGCCGGTCAAAGCTGGTGACAGTCAGAAGGTGAAATTCCTCTATCCGGTATTTGCCATCAGTTGGCTGTCCCAAATCCCTCCCCCTGCCTTTCCCACTCCACCGGAATTCCCCGGCGGAGCCGGTTCAGTGACAACCCGTCCGGTTCATTCCCCGCGATGATCGCTTCCTGGATATCCGGGGCGAGATTCACCAGATGCAGAATTTTAGTCACATAGGCGATGTCGAGTTGGAGCTTGTCAGTCAGTTGAGTAACGGTGGCGACTTTGCCTGATTCGATAAGTCCGGTCCAGGCGTGGGTTCTGGCCAACGCCAGGAATATCGTTTCCTGGACGGGGGATTCGGCGTTGGGATGCTCGCTGTCGGGGGCGAGGATTACCTTGCGGCCACGTTTGTGTTTGAACCTTTGACTATAAGTTTGGACTCATTATTGACTATTTGGGGGGTGGTTTTTCCGGAAAAACAAATCGTTATTTTTAGCTATAATCAGGATTTTTCTAATGCGAAATACCGTATTGGTTGAATTCATCGCTGGCGATTTTTTGCCATTCCGGTTCAAGTCCGATTGAGGTTTCATCCGGATAGAATCCGGCGATAAAACCACCGCGGCCTTGCCATAGTTTATCAATCATTTCCCTGGCAACGGCTTGGATCATTGACTTATCTTTGGACAGCAAAGTGGTTTGAACATCCACTGGACTCCAGAAAGTGATTTTGTTTTTCTTTTGATATGAGGCCAACACATCCAGTCCGTGAAGTTCCGGCTGGTCAAATTGAAAACAGTCGATTCCGGCTTCTATCAGGCCAGGGATAATGGCCTTAATCTGTCCGCAGGAGTGCATGAATACCTTGAGCTTCAATTCATGGCTTAAATCACAAATTCTTTTGAAGCGCGGGAAGAATTCTTGACGCCACAATTCCGGACTTACCAGAGTGCCGGTCTGAGTGCCCCAGTCTTCATAAAAAATAATTCCGTCAACTCCGGATTCCGCATGTCTTTTAATGAGTAAATGCAGAACCTTTTCAATCCGGTCATGCAGGTGTGAAATTTTCTCCGGTTCCAACAGGATGTCCATGAGGTACTGATCGAGTTTCCGCATTTTCCTGGCAATGCTGAATACCATTCCGAATATGCCGCCCACAACAAATTTATCGGGATTGGCTTTGACGGTTTCTTTTACTTCACTGAAAGCTTCATTCGTTGTGAAATCCGGGAATTCATAGTCATCGATTTTATCCAGATCCTCGATGACGCCCTTTTCAATTTCGCCCTTGGACGTGGGATCGATCCGGCTCCAGTGGTTTCCCCAGAGATCAAAATGCTCCCATTTGTTTTCAGTAACCTTTACCCATTCAGTTTGTCGAGAGTTTACCGGAGTGGGCTTAACCGGGACAATATCTGATTCCGGGAATGATTGAGCAACACGTTCCGGATTTTCAAAATTCAGAGTTTGCAGGACAATTTCTTTGGGAGAAGTCATTATTGTGTCTTTCGTATTTCTCTTATAAGTTTTCTTTGATTTTCATAGTTTTTCCGTCCGGGAAGCCCCAGAACCATTGTCCATGTTTTTCAAACGGAAAGGTAATCTCGCGGCCATAAAGATAAATTGAAGCGGTAAGGCTTTCTCCAAAAGACACGGTTCTGATAAGCGAAGCCTGGTCGTTGCCGTAACCGCTCCATTCGATGCCCGGACGGTTGACGGTTCCATTGTGCTCCAGATTCAGCGGCATGGCTTTATTAATAAATGGCTGAAAACGCAGAACTTCGTTGTAAGCTGCCTGGACATCGACAATATTGCGCAAAAATGCGCCCATTTCTTTCCGGTCAACATTTTCCTCGGGAGAAAATTTCTGTTTGTGGTAACTGAAAACCGCGATTGTTTCAGCCCCTCGGAGCAAAGTGTGGATCATCGCTTCCTTATAAGCCTCTCCAGAAGCGCATTTCAGTTCAGGATTTTTACATACTCCGAATAGCCATCCAACCCAGGGAACCAGTTTTTCGTCAGGTTTCTTCACCTTCGCCGCTTTGGAAAAACGGCGTATGCAATAATGAAAAATGTTCCAATTGACAATGTTTTGATCGGTGACGGTTTCCTTCATTCCCCATGATTGCCAGCCGGGCACGAAATAACAGCGCGGCTGAAGAACATTCATGCCGCTTCCGGTGTATCCGTAAGCGGGAAACATTCCGCCTGGAAGATCGTAGTCCGCCGGATTCAAAACCCCGGCTTTATTCATATAGCGGTCAATCGGCCAGGCAAAGAAATTTCCGGAAAAGGCATTGGGAAAAACCTTGCGCAGGGGATCGGTAAAGCCGGTTTTGATTGTCCGGGTTCGCACACGGTCGCACAATTCCCGGTACTTATCCAACGCTTGAAAACTTTCCTTGCCGAACGCTTTCACACAGGCCGGACATTGGGCCGCATTGCGCATAAGTTTTTGAACTTTATCAGGAATCTCCTTCCCGTTTCTCAAATAGACGCCGCTTTCCATATCTATAAAAACGGCGTCAACTTTTATTCCCCCGGTTTTCAGAAACTGAAAGAACTTTTCGCATTTCGCGGCTTCTTTATTCAATTGGGGATGATTCATCATCATGGCAAGGCAATAGTTGTCTTTTTTAGCCGGTTGCTGATGATGGGCTTTGCCGCGATTGTACAACCTTTGCACCAGTCCCTGCCACAGAAAAATTACCGGCACATTTTGATTCTGCATATGCTTGAAAACCGGCAGCAGGCTTTTCAATCCGCTGTTGAACAACGGGCTTATGCCGCGGTCTATATACGCCTGAATTACCGCAAGGTCGTTTGTATACATGTGCCAGACCAGAATCGGCCAGCGTCCGTTCCGGGGATAGTTCAGCCGGGGAATGTATTTGACCACTTTGCTGTTAAAATCATCTGAAAACTTTTCCGGCGCGCCCCACCTGACCGGAGCCGCGATTTGCGGCGGAGAATATTTCCCTGAATAAGATATTTTTTCAGTTAAGCCAAGTTCATTCGCCGGATCGTATTTTTGTTGCTTTGAGGTTTCTTTTTTGTCCGCGAAACCCGAAGTCGCCAGTGACAATACCAGGGATATTGTTAACAATTTACTCGATACCATGAACTTTGACATATTCATCCTTATCATTAATTATTGTTTATTTATTTTGTGCAACCGGGATGACTTTTCCCGCTGGCGTGATCCAGTAAAATTTCCCCGGACAGGTAAACGGAACCTTAACCTTGTGATTGAAAACTTCAATGATTCCGGTATGCGGAGGACCATAAGTGACGGTTCGGACAAGCGCAACTTTATCCGTTTTCACTCCGCTCCAGGCGGAAGCATTTTTATCCAGCTTCCGGAAGTCGCCCGACTGTTCCAGATTCATAACTTTTCCTTTGCGGAGCAGATCATGGAACCTGAGCATATCGTCATAACCGCGCTGTATCCCTTCCATGAAAAGAATCCACGGTCCCCGGTTTTTGCGCGGAAAATCACCGTAACTATCCGGAAAATCCTTGTCGAGGCCGCCGGGATTGAAAACGCAAATTGTTTCCGCTTTTCTCAGCATCATGTGCCGGGTAACTTCCGCAAGCCCTTCCACGGTTGGATAAACCTTGCCCTGCTTTTCCCGGATGTGGTTGCGGGACGGGACAAGTCCGATCCACGGGGTGAATATCTCATTTTGTTTCAACACTTTGGCGCATGGGGAAAATGTCTTGAGACAATCATGCAATGCTACCCAATCGGCAAGTTTTTCGTTGTTTCCGCAACCTCGCCATCCGGCGGTAATATATTGTCGCGGTTGGGCAACATTCATCCCGCTGCCTTCGTATCCGTAAGCTGCGTAATTATCCGGCTTTTGAGTACGCTTAACCGGCCAGGAATAGAAGTTTCCGATAACGCATTCGGGGAAAATTTTACGCACAGGCTCAACGAATCCTTTTTTAGTTGCATAGGCCCGTGCCTGATTAACAATATCGCTGTATTTTTCCATTGTATTCAGATTCTCCTGGTCGAATCTTTTTATGCAGCGCGGACACTTGGCAGCTTCCCGCATGGCAGGATCCAGACGCTTTGGTTTTTCGGCGCCGTTGCGCAGATATGCGCCCGTCTCAAAGTCAATGAACAATGCTTCCGGGTTAAGCCCATTTTGCTTGAGGAAATTGCATAACCGTGTAACCTGTGCCGCTTCCAGTTTCAATGCCGGATTTTCGTACATGAACGCCGGACAATTAAAGTCTTTGCTCTTTTTACGCGGAAGCGCTGGAGGCAGATGGTCGCAGCCCTGCATGAATTTATTTTTCCGGGATTCAGGAGGATCTTTAAAAATCCTTTGGAGAATTCCTTGTGACAATAAAACCAGCGGAACCTGATTCTTTTGAATCTGCTTGAGACGCGCAATATCATTTTTCGAACGGAATATTAGACCGAGCGGGCAAATCCCGCGATCTATCCATGCCTGCATTTCACGGTCTGACTTTGGCAGTCTGTCCCAACTGAGGATCGGCCAGCGGTCTTTTCGGGGATAATGCAAGCGTGGTATGTATTTTACCAGCCGCTGAAAACCTTTCTGATCCGGGGCTGATTCAGTTATTTCTCCGCCAACAGCCGCAATCGCAGTAATATAAATAAAAGTTAAAATTGTTCTCATTAGAAGAGTCCCGAAGAAATGGTTGCAGTGTGCAAAGCTGTAAAATTAATGGAAGTCACGGTTATCTGATGCCTGGTACCATTCCATGAAGGTGCCGATGTTCATGCTTTCCACATGGCTGTCAGCGAACAGGAAATTGTTTCTGTTGCCGCTGTGCCGCTCCCAGGCTTCCGTTGTGGAAGGCTGCCAGCGATAAGAAAAATCGGAATGCTGGTTGTGCGAATTTGCGTTGACGTCAGCTTCATGATCTCCGCACAGCATATCTTTGCTCGCTTTTTTCAGATTACTTATTTTCCATGGTTGTCCTCCATCGCCGGTACCGCCGCCTGAAGTTCCCCAGCCGGTGCTGGCCTTGTAGTAACCGGTGTACATGTTCCAACAATAACCTAAATTATTGCCGTCGAGATAAGCAAAATTCTTGTAATCTCCGTCAGGATAAGCTTTTCCGGGGGTTCTGGTTTGGTCGCACGGACAATCCAGCAGGGCTGGGCTCATGTCTTCATCCTCCACGAGCGCTTCAAAACCATGCTGGATGTCATTCCATGCTCCGAAGCCGATCGGGATGTATCCATCCCTGGAATTTGCAAAACCCACCACGGAATTGCCGATTTGCCTTAAATTGTTTTGACAACTGGCGACCTGCGCTTTTTCTCTGGCTTGTTTAAGCGCCGGAAGCAGCATTGAGGCAAGTATGGCAATTATCGCTATTACAACCAACAATTCTATAAGTGTAAACTCTTTTAACCTGTTCATTGATTTCATAATTTATCCTTCTGTTATTGCTTTATCTCAACCTTATCAATTTTCAATCTCCAAAGGCCGTTTATTATTTGAATGAACGTCGTTAAAGCCACTGTTTCCTTCCAGCATGTAAAGGTCTATCGGAACGTCAATGTGCAGGCTTTCGGAGCATTCATTTCCCGTGACGAGTTTTTGCGTCAGGTCCGTCATTGCTTCCGCTATGGTATTGAAATTAACCTCATAACGGCTTACGGGGAAGGGCAAACGCTTGCGGGAATCATAATTCATTTGCGTAACTACATGAAGCTCCCTGGGAACGTCCACGCGCATTTCGAGCAACGCAACGGAAACATTCGCGAAAAGAGCTTCGTCGGTAATGAACAAGGCGTCCGGACGTTCTTTGGGATTGGCGATCCATATTTCCCTGGTTTCCTCCCAGCCCGCGCCATAACTGCCGGGATGATCTGTCAGTCCGATCCACTCCGGGCGTGTTTCCAAGCCGACTTCCTTTACGGCATTGCAGAAAATATCCAATGTGTTCTGGCAAAATCCCTTTGAATTATATAAGAACGGTTTTTGGGTGATTATCGCGAAGCGTCTTCGTCCCTGGGCGTAGAGCTGGCGCACGGCGCGCCGGATAATGGTTTCCCGGGAAGAATCCACGCCATACCGATAAAGGCCACCGTAGCCGATAACCGGAATTTTCGCGGCCTCGAGTTTATCCAGCCATTGGGGATCGGGAAATACATTCACCAGAATAACCGCCCGCAACGCTTGTTTTTCGACAGCCTGAAGAAACTCCTCAGGCAGATCATGCTGAGACCTGAATTCTCCCGGAACGCTATGCCCAATGAATAATTCCTGAGTTATATGCCGTTCCCGCAGTTTATCCCGCAATGCGCCGGTTATCCGCGGCCAGAATTGCGCGGTATTCGGATGAAGAATGTTGATTCCGGTTACCAGCGCCACCGGCAGCTTGTCCCTGCGGTCACACATATACGTGCCACTGCGCGGGCGGCGTTCAACCACGCCTTCCTCAACCAGCGCCTGCATGGACTTCCATATAGTAATGGTGCTTACATTGAATTGACGGCTCAACTCCCGGTCTCCCGGCAGAGAATCACCCGCACTGAAATTGTCGAGCAGCCATGTGCGCAACTTCCGGGTAATTTTATCAACTCGAAGCATAACAGCGCTTATCCCATACTGATATCATTATATTGTAACTGATATATTCAGATTTCATATAAGCATTATATCCTGCTTTGATAAATAATGCAACAGCAATTAAAAATATTTCAATTAATTATTGGCATTTGTACTGAACAGCACTGCTTTTAAAGAAACTGAATATATCAGATATTAAAAAGATATATTAATTGGATTTTCACGCGAAATTTTCAGTATATAATACTGATAACATCCACCTTCTCAGGGATGTAAAGATTGTTAGAAAAATATTCGTGGAGGGCACTTACTCAGAAGGTAAAAGCCCAACATCCGGCAAGGATTAGCAAGGTGCTCCGAGCACTTCTCCTTGCGTCTCCCACTCCACCGGAATCCCCCGGCGGAGCCGGTTTAATGACAACCCGTCCGGCTCATTTCCCGTGATGATCGCTTCCTGAAGTTCGGGAGTCAAATTTACCAGATGCAAAATTTTGGTGACGCAAGCGATGTCGAGTTGAAGCTTGTCGGCCAGTTGAGTGACGGTGGCGATTTTGCCGGATTCGATCAGGTTTCGCCAGGAGTGCGCCCTCGCCAACGCCAGGAACATCGTTTTCTGGACGGGGGATTCGGCTCCGGGATGCTCGCTCTCAGGGACAAGGATTATGCGAGGGTAGCTGTGCGGCTTTGCCAGCGCCAATATTTCCAGCCGAGATGGATACGGGTTGCGGCAATTACTGTAAATATCCCCGTAAAGACATCTCCTTGAGAAGTTTGCCCACCTGAATATTTCTTGGCGCACAATTGCCTTGTATGGCTAATTTCGAGGCAATCGCCGCGCCTTCTCCCATTGCCATACAGTCGGCAATCATCCTGTAGCTTGCAAGCGATTCATGGTCGCCGCTGATGCATCGGCCAATGACGAGGATGTTGTCCAATCCTTTCGGGAGAAGCGCTCCGTAGGGTATATGATAGGGTTCCACCTTTTCAAGGTATATTGCTTTTTCCTGCTTATCGCGTCTGTGAATATCAATTTTCTGCGATACGGTGAACATGCCGTCTTCAAATTTTTTCCCTGATCTGAGGTCTTCCAGGGTAATTGTCTTGTCGCATACAATCCGCCTGCTTTCACGAACGCCGGGAATTGCGGAGAATGGACCATACTCGATATCTTTGAATTCATCGGTATGATTTTTCAAAAGAAGAAATAATAATGCCATAAGGATTTTTCCCAAAATAACATTTTGTTTGCTCCAAGAGGTTAGTCTGGCAAAGGATATTCCAGTATAGGTGCACATAAAAATAACAACTAACGATACTATAAACATGAAATCATACAGGAACAGATACCATATCCATTTTGAAAACATCCCGGAATCATTTGCAAGATAGACCTCCGATCAAAAATATTCCACCTATCAGAAAACGATAAGAAAGTCCGTAACGCATAAACTTATGAATTCGCATTTAAATTGAATCTGTAAGCTGTAAAAAACAAATTTTGCTTTGCCTGTACGGTGAAACAGATAAGCGTCCAGAAATGACATAACATCAAAAATAGCAATAGTACAATTATAATCATATCAAGATATATATAAATATGAAATTCTGTAGATATAAATTTTATTCCTTTAAAAAACCTAAATCTAAGCAAGAAATAGGTAATGAAGTATGATATGCAGTAGGTTGTACTTGCCACAAGCAATTTTATGCCACTGATCTTGAAAACTTGAAGCAGATTTATACATCTTAAAAAATGTGATTTCAGGTTTAACCATCGTCATGATGACTTGTATTTGTTACTGTTGAAAATCATCAGAAACAATCCGCTTAAGTTGTCTTTAACCTATTTTTTTAAATACTTTTATTCTCATCCAACAATTTATTTTCGTGGACTTTGTTGTATTAATTTGCTTTTTAATTATTAAAAGTATAACTTAGATCATGATAAAATAAATGACTAATATAATCTAAATCATATCAAAATTGATCATGTCAGGGCATTTTTTACGCAGTCTGGGAGAAAATGTAAAAGTTACCGAACCGGCCAGCCTCCATTTTGGCGGGTCGACAAGTCTTTTAACTGCAAGATTGAATAACATTATCATCTGGAATTATGACAACGCTCCTTCACGTTATATGCATAAACGTTTTGCCATGTCCATATCGCTGCGCGGTGGCTGCTTGATCGGGGTCGACGGCAGTGAATTTTTGCTTAATCCCGACGAAGGAATTCTTATTTTCCCGTTCCAGACTCACTATATAAATCCGGTAAAATCAGGTGGCATGCTGAATTTCGGGGTAACATTTTCTCTTCAGGACGCCTCTGACAAATCCTTGAATCCTTTAAGAAACAGCGTTTTTAAAGTCTCGGAAAAGGACATAGAAATTTTAAAGGAAATGACGATTCTGGGAACTGAAGGCGCGGAAGGTGCAAGGCATGCGGAAACAGTCCATTTGCTCGAATGGTTTCTTTGCCGGAAACTCAAGGAAAAAACATTGGAAGCCGGAACAGCTTCCTCTGAGATCAATGAAGATCCAAGGTATTCCAAAATAATTAAATTCATCCGGAATAATATTTCAGGTTCAATAACCGCAAAGGACATATCTGAAGCGGTAAATATATCCATCCCCCACCTTCGCCGCATATTCAAACGCAGAACTGGCGGGTTGAATGTTGCCGGTTTCATTTTGAGTTTACGTATTAAGCAGGCATATGAAATGTTAATGCACACAAATTTAAATATTACGGAAATTAGTATAAAATGCGGATTTTCGAATCAGTTCGTTTTTAGCCGCGCCTTCAAAAGAATGACCGGGATATCTCCATCCAAATATAGAAAAGAACATAAAACGGCAACAGAGTAGCAATCCCGTCTTGGGAGCCGTTCAGAAATAACCTTGACATTTGCCGATGAAGATTTCGGATGGATTATCATGATGTGATCGAGGAGCATATTTGAAAATATGTGACGAGTGAACAGCATGATAAGGCACCGGAAGAACATCGGCCCTTCGGAGCGGGATTCCATGGGTTGTCTTTTACGTTGTTTCATCCGGAACGTATTTCAATACGCTCCGGGGTTACGCCTGAAGTCCAATCCCCTGTAATTCCCGTCAGATGTAAAGTTTATTTCTTAACGACTCCTTAATGATCATTATAGATATTATTTTGATTCTTTTTGTCATTCTATTTTCGCGATTCGGATCATATATTCTGTTCAAGTATAAAGGCGAAAGATAAATCTCGCTTAAATTTAAACGAAAAGAATTATTATGAACAAATTCGATTATGAGATGCTTAAATGCATTCATCCTTTTCAAGATCGTGCCGAATGTCAGAGAGTCAGAAACATCAGCCGTTCTGAAATCTGCAACCATCCGAATGAAAACTTCAAAATAAGTGTCATAGAAAATGACACCCAGTTCCTGTTGACCTTCATGCTTGACATTGTCCGCGGCATAAAGGAAAGTCTTGAACTCGGCAAACAGCATGTAATTATCCTACCGGCCACCATGCCGGAATATGCGATGGTTGCGCAGATTATCAATGAATTGAATATTTCCTGCAAGCATGTCCATACCTTTAATATGGACGAATACGCCAACGAGGATGGGAAAACCGCCCCGCGCGACTGGCATGGAGGTTTTCAGTATTATATGTTCAAGGATTTTTTCAGCAGGATAAAACCTGAACTCGCAATTTCTGAAAAACAAATACATTTCCCCTCAGATAAAAACGTCACTGATTACTCAAAAATGATTGAAGACCTCGGGGGGGCTGATGTTTGTTACGGCGGTATCGGCTGGTCCGGGCATGTCGCATTTTTCGAACCTCATTTGTGGGAAGAATTCGGGGAAGACATGGATGCATATCTGCAGGCAGGAAGCCGGATCGTTGAGCTTCATCCATTAACCGTGGCGCAGAATTCATTATACACCGACAGTGGCTGCGTGGGCGATTGGTCATGGTGTCCGCCAAAGGCAGCAACGATCGGTCCCAAAGACCTGGCAAACTCAAAAGTAGTCAGATTCAATGCTGCATTCCGGCTGGGAAACGCCTCCTGGCAAAAATTTATAACCAGACTGGCGGCGCATGGGCCTGTCACACCAAAGGTGCCCGCCAGTATCCTGCAAATTATAAACAGCGAATTGCGCATTTCCGGAGCCCTCGCCGCCGATTCTGAAACGTCTGAAGACAGCCGTGTATTTTTCTGATAATTCCCATCAAAATTGGTTTTAATATGCATATGGCTTCTAACAAGATCGAAATAACGGCAAATTTTTTTGAAACAGAAGCGATTTCAATGCTTCAGCAACTGGTCAGGATTCCATCTGAAAATTCCCCCCCTGGAGGAAATGAACGAAGAGTACAGGAATTTTTTCACAATTGGCTTAAAGATCGCCGCATTGAAAGCAAACTCTATTATCCACATGAAATTCCGGGTTTTTCGACTCATCCCGCAAGATTGCCGGAGCGCAACATGCGCAATCGTCCCAACGTGGTTGCGACATATAAGGGCTCGGGTGCGGGACAGTCCTTGTTGCTCATCGCCCATTCCGATGTCATGCCTGCCGGAAACCTGTCATTATGGAATGATGATCCTTTCAGCGGTAAGATCACTAATGGCCGTCTGTACGGGCGCGGCTCTGGTGATGACAAGTGCGGTATGGCTATAATGGCCACGGTCTTGTTGATCTTGAAAAACGCAGGCGTGCGCCTTGCCGGAGATCTGACGATAGCATCAGTTTCAGATGAAGAGTACGGCGGTGGCAACGGAACTGCGGCATTGCTTGCCAGCGGAGTTAAAGCCGATGCCGCCGTTTACCTGGATGGATCAAATCAAACCATCTGGAATGTCGCACTCGGCGGGGGAATTGCCGAAATAGTTATTAACGCAGATTCTCCTGATGAACTTGCAGCAATTATCAAAAAAATTGAAATTATAATTCTTGGAATAAAAGATGAGAGAAAGAAAGCTATACTTGCGCATCCTGATTTCGGTAGAAATTTCTTCAATAACGAGATGGAAGGATTTTACAATATTGAAAAAATATTTCTTGGCGGACAACGCGCGAAATTATCTTTTCTGCTGGACACGCTTCCCGGAGAGAATGAGGAAGCTCTGATTCGTAATGCAGAGCAAAATTTGAACATAAACAACGGAATCAAAATTAAATGGATGTCCCGTTTTTTAAAACCAGTGCTGAAGCTCCCATGTGATTTTCCTCTCATCACAACGTTGAGCAAATCATTTGCAAAAGCAACAGGAAACAAAGTAAAAATCGGTCCGGGACGGCAAAGTGACCAGGGATTGGTTAGTCACTTTGGCAACATTCCTTGCGTTGTCTTCGGTTGCGGACGGCGGGGGAAGGAAGGCGCCCCTCATTTGCCCAACGAGTATATTCTGCTTGAAGATTTCAAAGAGAACTTACTTACGGTGGCATTGATGGCGGCAAACTGGTGTGGCGCAACTGATGCATTACCGACATCGAATATGGAGGCTTGTGTGTAAAAATGACGGGTAATTTTACGTCACTTTTTAGTTTGATTCATCTTCTACAGCTTGAAAATTGACATGGTTTATAATCAAAGGGTTAAGTAGGGAGTGGCGAAATTTTTATTATCACCATAAATACAGATTTCGGCAAAATGCTATCCGCATAATTCGCCAAATATTGCGGCAAACCGTAGAAGATGATCCTGAAAAATATACCATATTCATGACCAAAAAGGAATGGTAGATATAATCTGTTTTATATCAATAGTACTTATTTGCTTTCTGATATATTTTTTGTTACTTTCTCCTGGCAAGATCGACGTCTTAAAAACGTCCAGAACTTCTTCAAGTTTTAGACACAAATAATGTGAAAGAATATTGGGAATCTTTCTTTGTGTAAGAATTATTAACATTAATTATCTTTATGATATTTCTTAAGATTTTAGTTTTTTCGCAAAATTTTTAAAGCCCTTATTCCGTAAAGGTTTTAGAGAGTGGGTGGACGGTCATGAAACTTGTCGTTCCTCTATGATAAAGGCTCTCAGGAACCTTTGCCATTTCCATGTATTCTTCCAGCCCCTTATACAGACAACCTTTTTTTGATCATTATTGATATAATTATGATTATATCTGTTATTTACACATGCAATATTAAGCCTTATAATAAAAACAATGACAATTTTCAAGCAACTGAAAATAAAGTTTAAATTAAGGATGATTATATAATGGAGAAATTGCGCGTGGGGCTTATTGGAATAGGAACCCCAGTCGTCCCCGGATCAAATGGAGGCCGAGGCTTTGGGCTCCTGAAGGCAGCCAGCTGCTTGAAAGCTATTGAACCTGTAGCTGTTTGCGATCTTAATGAAAAACTTTTCAAGGGGGTGGATATTGAGTTTCCTGATATTAAATGTTATACTGATTATGAAAAAATGCTCAATGAAGTGGAAATGGATATTGTAATTGTCGGAACTCCTCCCACTGATCATGCACGTTTTGCTATAGCAGTTTTAAAGCACGATATAAATGTGCTTTCAGAAATCCCTGTTGTTTATAATCTATCCGAAGTAGATGCCCTTTTGAAAGCCGAAAAAGAGAGTAAGGGCAAATTCATGACCGGCGCCAATCCTAATTTCGCCGGACGTTTAAAAGATATGCAGAAAATGCAGTCACTTGGCCTGTTGGGAGATCCTTATTACATGGAAGTCAGTTATATGCATGACCTGCGCCATTGGTTCGAAGACACTCCCTGGCGCGCGGAATACGAACCGATCCGCTACTGCACTCACTCTCTTGGTCCGCTCCTCACGCTTTTCCAGGAAGACCTCGAAACAGTTTCCTGTGTTGATACCGGCGGCTGGCTGGAAAAAAACAAATCTAACCGCCACGATATCATGGCAGCCATTTTCCGCACCAAATCAAACCGCGTAATACAATTATCCGTTTCATTTGCAAATAATTTCAGATTTCGCGATAGTCACCGTTGCGTTGTTCATGGCACAAAAGGTGTATTCAGCTGGATTGAAAATCAGGCACGTTTTAATTCCTGTGAACTTCCCGGCGCAGAAAAACCTGTAGATTTGCACTCTGTCAGGTTTGATAATAAGTATGCAAGAAATCCGGAAGCTTTGTCGGCAGGGCACGCAGGTCTGGATTATGCTATGTTTGATAATGTTGTGGAATACCTTTTGAACGACGTTGAATATCCTGTATCTCTCAGGGAGGGGTTACGTATGAGTCTACCTGGTATCTTTGCTCATGAATCAGCAAAGAAAAATGGTGAATTAACAAAAATTGAATATCCGTGGGGCTAAGATAAAGTGATTTATTTTTTTGTAGCAAACATAAACAGAAAGGAATAAAGATGACAAGTCAATTCCGCGCCAAAAGAAGCATATTTACGCTTATAGAACTCTTAGTAGTTACTGCAATTATTTCAATACTTGCTTCTCTTTTACTTCCAGCCCTAAAGCAGGTAAGAAAAAGAGCAAAAGGAATCAAATGTGCTTCTAACCTTAAGCAAATGGGACAAATATACTTTTCATATTGCGATGATTTTGATGACTGGATAATCCCTGCATATGATTCCCGGCAATCTTACAGCTCCTGGCCTATGCTTTTAAGAGATACCGGTTATCTGAATATTGGGTATAAAAAATATGATGATAATGCTATTTCCATGTGTCCATCCATTGATGCCAGATATATGAGTGTTTATGATACTAATTATGCACTTAACAGGCTGACGGGATTTATTACCAGTTCACATACATATTCAAAGAGAATGAAACTTTCTCAAATAAATTACGGCGCCTTATCAACAAGAATCATGTTTGTTCCTGGTCAAATTGTATCAGATAAAAGATCTAACTATGAGGAGACTGTTACCAATGACATAAATTGGGGGGCACATTCAGCCATGAGTGCAAATATTTTGTGGTTTGATGGGCATGTCAGTTCTGAACGCTATGGGGCGGGTGTCCCGCCGCAAAGCAGTAAACCTTTTTATTTAACAACTTCTAATTAAATCATTTAAACGGTTCGCCGAAATAGAGTTTTTGAACCGGACATATTTTGCCTCGGTGAATTAATCATAATATAACACCTTGAAAGAATATAATTTTCAGCAAAAAATACATGAATGATTCAGGTTAATGAATTATTATAAATTTCTGAACTAATATCAAAAGTCTGAAAGATTTGATTTAACAAATCAATGAAACAAACTTTTTCCAAAGAGGTTGTTCTTTTTTCGCAAGCATTCAGAACTTTTGAGGTAAACTCTTCTAACATATTACTACATTAAGGGATCAATAATGATAAAACAGATAATAAGACCAGTAATTATTTTTATAACTGTCATACAACTGGAAGCCCAGACGATTAAGGAATTTGATGATAACATTCTTATAAATGGAGATTTTCATCCGGGGATTGAGAATATTTCTCCAGCATACTGGCAATCAGGCAGTATGAAAAGTGCATTTATTTCCGGTGACGCAACCCATGCCGCTGGATTTGTTTTTTCTAAAAATCAAGGAACTTCCGTAACTCCTTCTGAAAATAAATTCTCAATGCGTCAGTATCCATATCTATGTCCAATTGGAATTGACAAATGCAAAATAGGAGGAAAAGTTAAAATAGAAAATGGTAAAAAGATTGTTATTATGTTATCGGCTTATATGGAAGATCCATGGGGCGTTGATCAAGGCCTTCCCCTAAGAAAAGGTAAAAAGATTGCCATCAAGTCATTAACACCTTCACCTGGCTGGCAGGAATTTTCAATAGAAGCTGAGATACCGCATGGAACAGTATCTACTTTATTGCAAATAATCAGTGATAATTGCAATAAATTTTCTGTTTCTGATTTTTCCATAAAACCAATTTATAAAAAGATTCCGAACGCTTCTGTTTATTTCTGCTCCCAGAAAAAACGGATAAAGCTTGAAAGAATATTTATTTCTGAAAACAGCTTGTTTAACGAAAAACTGGCGGCAGTAGTATTCAAACAATTTATCAATAGACTTTCCGGGGCGATCATTCCTATTTACTTTATGCCTGAAAAGTTAACTCATGATTTACGGAAAGGATCTTTTTTCATCGGTCGTGCAGCCGTTGAATCAAATGTCATTCCAAAAGAGGAAATGTCCAAAGCAAAACTTGGAAGCTACGTAATAAAAGTAAATGATAGCTGTGGAGCAATATCAGGAAGTAATTATTCAATTGGAAATCTTGCAGGAATATCCTGGTTTATAAAAAAACTTGGTTGTCGCTTTTACACATGTTCCGATTATGATATTCCAGAAATTAACACAAGCCTTGAGCTTCAACCTTTAAAGATAATTGGTTCACCTTCTTTTAAATATACTATTCCGCAAGGTTGGCCTGTTATGACATCGACGGCTTATCTTTTCGGTTACAGTTGTTATGTAGATTTTATTGCATCTGCGGCGGATATGGACATGAATGTATGCATGTCGGGATATATACATAATCCCAATTATTTTGTAAATTATCAAAAATACCACAAAGATCATCCTGAATATTTTTCTCTTCATAGAGGTAAAAGGATTAAATTAATAAAACGGTATCATTGTATACATTTATGTATGTCCAATCCCGATGTTCAAAAAATTGCGATACAACGGATGTGTGAATGGATAAAGGCTCAACCGCAATGCAAGATATTTCTTGTCGGCACTGGGGATGGCGGTAAACTATATTGCGATTGTGAAAAATGTAGAAGCTGGGATTCCGTGCCAGGGGGAATTAGCAAAACAGATAGATATCTTCGATTTATAAATATAATCGCAAATGCAATTGCAAAAAAATATCCGGATAAAATCATAATGGGTCTCTCGTATGCAAAATGGACAGAAGATCCACCTGTAAATATAAAACCGGCTTCTAATGTGCATATGATGTATTGTCTTTGGCCAAGTGACTGGCCCTGTCATGATCATGCCTTCTGCGAGAAAAACAGGGAAGGTATGGATAACCTTAAAAAATGGCTCGATATAATGCCTGGAAGAGTTCACATTTTTGACTATCCTTGGAATTCAAAAGTTGATTGCAAACGCTTGAAATACTTCAATTCAGAAAATATTTATGGAGTGCTTCATTGTGGATTCAGGGGTACGATGCCACGAATGAATTTTTATCTCGAAGGACTTATGAATTGGAATATTCATACAGATATTGATCATGAAGTTAAGAATTTCATGAATGCATATTACGGAAAAAAATCTGCGCCATACATGTATAAATATTATAAGTCGTTGAATTTTATAATGAAAGAAAATTTTACTCACCATAAAAATGGTAGCGCCTTGTTTCCGTTCCAGCATACCTTGAAAAGTTATTTGACTGCCGACTTTACGGACAAAGCATGTAACATACTTAATAAGGCTATTTCTGCTGCAAAAAATAACAATAAATATATTAGACGTATTAAGCTTGAAAAGTGCAATCTCCTGAAAAATGAACTAAACCAGAGAAATAAATTGACCGGATTCTCCAATGATGAGGAAGCAAAAAAGTTCGCAAAACAATTGACTGAATTCATTGAAATGGCAAAAGAATTAAATGCCAGATACATTTTCTATAAGACATATCCTTCAACTTGGTTAAATAAAGTAGCAAGATTAAATATTTCATCAAAATATAAAAAGCATTGGAAGGACTCTCCTGCCGTAAATGCATTTATGGCTAATCCTGAAAAAGTGATTATGACAAAATTCAAAAGACAGGAAAAAATCCCCGGGGGCTGGAACATATCTGCGTTAAATTTCAAAGACGGTGAAGGACCAGGTGAATACAAAAATAACTGTCCGCTAAAAACATGCATGATCATCAGGCGGTTAAGTTCAGGAAATAACAGAACTGGGGTAGTTTTGAATATTGATGATAATATCGACTCACCAAAAACACTTATTATTGAAGGCTTGGACGATGATAAACCAGGTAAAAGCCTTATGGAAATTTACTTGAATGACAAAAAAATATTTTCCGGAAAAAATTCCTTTGCAGAAAAAAATTGGACAGAAATGAAGTTTAAAATTACTGAGGGATTATTAAGAAAAGGAAAAAACAAAATATGCGTAATAAATATAACTCCTGATAAAAAAGACGAGACTACAACTAACGATGTTTCAATAATGGCCACAGCCAGTCAAAAAGATTATAGATGGGGCTGGATCGCTGTTTCTAATATAAAAATTATCAGGCAAAAAGATAAGAATCAATAAAACATGAATATTTAAAGTCAAAATATAAAGGAGTAAGCATCATGAAATCAAAATCGCATCTGTTTCTAATCGTAGCAACATGTTTTTTGGTAAGCTATATGATAAGCGCCGAAGCAGGGGAATTGCTGGGGAAATGGAAATTTGATGATGCTTCAGGCTCTACTGCTGTTGATACTTCTGATTACAGCAATGACGGCATCTTGACTAATATGGACACCCAATCGTGCTGGGTTTCTGGAAATCTTGGAACAGCCTTAAGTTTTGACGGTAATGATGATTATGTTGATTGCGGAAATGCTAACATCTTGTCTTTAGGAGATGAAAGTTTTACCATAATAGCCTGGATCAAAACTTCCGTTACCGATACAACCCAGATGATTCTTTCTAAAAAAAGTTCAGCATATAGCGATGGCTTTGATTTTTCTATTTCATGGATAAACAAATTAAGATTTGGACAAAATGGTGTTTATTCTTACAGTGAAACCGCCGGGTTGGTAAATGATGGCAATTGGCATCATGTGGCTGTGGTCGTTGACCACACGAACGATTTGCTTCATTTTTATGTTGATGGTGTAGCAGATGGACTTGAAAGGGATATTTCAGGCTGGGGAAGTATTACGACAACAAACGATTTATGGATAGGTAACAGATTGGGGAACACTTTTCCGTTTAATGGAGAAATTGACGAAGTCAGAATATATGCCTATGCGCTTCCTTCCTATGAAATAAATTTAACCGGACAATGGGAGATGAATTATGGCTCCGGAGCAACGGTGCTTGATAAATCAGATTGCGAAAATACTGGAACTTTGATAGGCAACGTTGCCTGGGAAACCAATGGTCAACTTGATCGTAATGGTTCTTTAGGTAAGTCGTTAACATTTTCCGGTGGTTATGTTGATTGCGGAAATGCCAGCAGCCTGACTTTAGGAGATGAAAATTTCACTATAACAGCTTGGGTAAAAACGTCCGTAACAGGATCAAGTCAAATGATTCTTTCTAAAAAAAGCTCAGCATATAGCGATGGTTTTGATTTTTGTATATCAAGTATAAATAAACTAAGGTTCGGACAAAATGGAGTATACTCTCTCAGCAATACCGCCGGGTTGGTAAATGATGGCAATTGGCATCATGTGGCTGTGGTCGTTGACCGCACGAACGATTTGCTTTATTTTTATGTTGATGGTGTAGCAGATGGACTTGAAAGGGATATTTCAGGCTGGGGAAGTATTACGACAACAAACAATTTATGGATAGGTAACAGAATTGGGGGAACTTTTCCCTTTAAAGGTAATATAGATAAAGTGCTTATTTACAATCGTATCCTTGATGTTGAAGATATAAAAAAGATGGCGTTGACTGTTGTTCCCAATCAGAATTATTATACAGGAGAAAATGCTGAAGCAATAGTTAGCTTGAATCTTGCAGAAAATGCTGATCTTATTGACAGCTACCTGCTTGCCAAAGATTCCAGCGGGAATACTCTTGGCATAAACAATTCTCCATCATTGGCAACAGAATTGACCTACAGCACATCCTCGCTGACAAACGGTGAAAATACAATAAACATTGAATTATGGACTGACAATGATGAGCTGATCTGCTGCAGTAGAATGAATATAATGAAGCGTGCCGCCAATACTGGAAATGAAGTAAAAATAGATTATAAAAATAATATTGTGTTGAGAAATGGAAACGGTTTTTTCCCTATTGGCATTTATATGTCACAAATAAGTTCCAGTGGTACCACGGATTTTCAATCCGTTTCGAATGCCGGGTTCAACACTGTTATTCGTACGCAATATTCAGAAATAGCTCCTTCCGACGCTACAAGCTATCTTGCTGCCGCCGCACAAGCAACCAGCACAGCTAATCCCAATGGTTTAATGGTAATTGACAGTTTAGGGGATTATTCAACCGTTCTTTAAAAAAACTACACAGATGATGCAAACAATTTCTGGAATGCTTATACGGGAGAAGGTGATTTTAGTGTGGATCAAAGCGTTCGTATGGAAAGTGCAGTAAGTTATGCTAAACAATCGAGTAATCTTCTCGCTTATTACACGTTTGATGAAATAATTTCTACACAACTTGATGCTGGTGAAGATTTGTATGATATCGTAAATACAGAAGATGGATATCATCCGGTATTTGCAATTTTCATGCCTCAGGCCAATTGCAACGATACAAGTATTTTCATTAATGCTTGTGATATTGAAGCTGTGGATGCATATGTTAAACCTCCAGTTAAAGATGTAAACTGGGTTACAAAATGTGCTTATATCAGAAGACCAAAAGCACTGCAGAACAATAAAACTTTCTGGATGGCAATTTCCGCCCAGTATGATGCAGACACTGAAATCAAACGCGCTATCCGTCCTGACGAACAACATTGCCAAACATATTTGGCATTAATCCATGGAGCCAAAGGTATTTTTTACTTCAGGTATCCTTTAGAACATCAAACCACATGGGATAGTTTTGCCGGGGACGCAAATACAATGGGCTTGACAGCTGAACTTTCGGCATTGGCACCTTGTATCCTGACTCCTGACCTGAAGCAGAAGATAACATATTCAGAATGGAATTACACTACCAGTGCATATGAATCTGTTTTGCTTGCTCCTCTAAGCAACTCATATCCTGCTGTTCAAGTTTCACTTAGAAAAGCACCTGACGGAGCTGATTATGATTACTTGCTTTTAGCCACAAATACCAAGTCATATTCTGTAGAAGTTGATTATACAGTCTCACTGTTAACTAACACAAATTATGTATATACGCGTGTTTTTGATTCATCTGACTCTAATAGTTATGCAGTAAGTAATTGTACTTTTGATGATATTTTGGAAGCATACGCTACAAGGGCATATACCTTTGACAGCAGTTCATCTGATCCGATAACAATCAATGTAGCTGTAACTCCACCACAAACAATTCCCACCGCTGAAACATCATATCCCAGTACAGGTCGTTCCGGAATGACAAACATTTTCAGGAATCCTACATTAGAAACAGATTCGTTTACTTTGTCCAACTGGCCTAATTATTGTTGGCCTTTCAACGTTGATCAAAGTAATCGCATAGGCACAGCAAGCCAGTCCTGGGGCCTGATTTTAACTACAGATTTAGATGATCTTAAAGATGCCATAGAAGATGATGGCGGAGATGCATATGTTGATAACGATGATAAAAATAATGATGGTGTTGATGGTGATGGCGATCCCGGAACAACTTGTCTGAAAATAACATATCCAGGATCAATGTATTCATACTGTACCTTGCCACTTGTCTCAGGCCAAACATATACCGTTTCATTATACGCAAAGAAAGCTGAAGCTGGAAATCCGCAAGAGATATTAATAAACACAGGGGGAGGCGAATATACAAAATATACATTAACTGATGAATGGGAGCGGAAGGATTTCTCTTTTTCTTCCACAGATAGCATTTCCTTTAAACCTACTCAAGAAGATGGCCCCGCGATATTAATTGATGCAATTCAAATAGAAATAAAAACAATAAACAGCCCTGGACCTTTCACTACAAACTGATTATTAACTTAATTTACGCGCAAGGCAAGCAACAGCAGCTTAAGGAGGAAGATGAATTACGCAAACACATAGATGCAATTCGCAAAAAGCGGGATAAGCTTAGAAGTGAGATTATCGAGAACGATGCAAATATTGCGAATGATATTGTCTCGGAATTCAAGCAACTCGATGACGAACTCACCTCCCTTGAAATCCGTCTCCGGGACTTGCAGGCAAGCGGAATCACCAGCCGCGACATCAGCGACGCTTGTGAATCAATCGGCGCGATCTGGGAGGAACTCTTCCCCGCCGAACGCTATCACCTCGCGCACCTGCTGATCGACAAGATAATTATTACCAGGGAAGCGATGCAAATGGGGCTTAAAACCCACGGAATGGCCTCGCTGGTTAAAGAACTTCAAGCCGGGAACCCGAATGTATGTCTCACTCCGGACATCGGCAACCATACCGTAACATTTAAATTCCCGCTCATCGTCAAACACAAACGTGGACGGAAGGTGATCATCGCCCCGGAGGGCGATATTCCCGACACCGAATCGCCTGTTCAGGAATCGCTGTTTCTGGCGTTGGCGAGGGCACATGCCTGGTGCAACCTGATCGAATCCGGGAAAGTCGCCACCGTCACCCAACTCGCCGACAAGCTCCAACTCAACATCGCCAACGTAACCAAAATCCTGCATCTAGTCAACCTCGCCCCGGAACTTCAGGAAGCGATCATCGCGGGGAATGAGCCGGACGGGTTGTCATTGAACCGGCTCCGCCGGGGGATTCCGGTAGAGTGGGAGGAGCAGATGGAGGTGTTTGGGGCAACCAACAGGTAGCTTTTATCACTGCCAGCGCCAACATTCATCCTTATTCAAAACTCCACGAATTGTTCCCGCATAACCGGGAATGCCTCCGCAATCAGGGATAATCTCATTTTTCATAGCTTAATCGCTTTTCCAGTGATGTGTTCTCGCCGGATGCTTATGAAAAAGAAACGTCTTGGTGGACTTCTGAAGTATTACTACCGCGAAGCGGCCTAAACTTCCCCCAAAAATTCTACTTCTCACAAAGCAAATTTCCAGTTTGCTTTTGAATCTCATTGGCTGGACACACGAATTCCCTGACAGAAAAGTACTCTTCACGAAAAAATCAGCTTTTCCTCATCAAGAACTTCCAGAAAATTGCATCCGTCAAATCCAAAAGTGACGGAAAAATCCCGTCATTTACCCCGCATCAAGATTCGGATACTACGTGTCATCCGGGATACGTCAGCAAGCGGCACGACATCCGCAGCACGGTTTTCCAGATAATTTTTTCAAGTTTCATTAACTCCGTGTTAAAAACCAATTGGCCAAGTTCTATTTTATAGTCAAATAGTTTCTTTTCTGTTTGATTGAGTTGGTCCTTCAGATTTATTGTTGAACCAGAATAATTTTTCACCCTTTTAAAATTGAAATTTTGCATTTTAGCTTCCGTTGATATTTCTTATTCAACTTCCTGCTAAGCATTTGCATCGCCGTTGAATATATCTATAATTTCAGCAGTTTTTCGGCGTTGCCGGAGAAGATTGTCTCGATGAGTTCGGGGTTGCCGCCGGTGAGTTTTTCCACGCTTTCGAGATTTTCCCGCAAACGGATGCCGGAATTAATGTTGTCGCTGCCCCAGATCAGCTTTTCCGGCGGTAGCGGAATCAGGTACTGGTCGCGGGTGCGGAGATAGATGTCTAGGGCTGGGCCGGCCAGCGAACAGGATAGGTCCAGATAGATGTTCGCATGGTTGCCGCACACGGAAATGACTTCAGCCAGGTTGTACAGCATGACTCCGCCGCCGAAGTGTGCCAGCACGATTTTCAGTTCGGGAAAAACGTGTCCGAGGGTATCGAAATTGCCGGGCATGCAGAACTTGAAACTGGCCACTGGCGGGGGCGTGCCGGTCATGATGTTTTTTGCGGCCGCACCCACGTGGAACAGAGCAAACATGTCAAGTTCCATTATCAGTTCATATACCGGATAGCAAGCCGGATCGTCCGGATAAAACCCGTAATCCGGAAACATTTTAACGCATTTAAAACCTGCGTCGTAATACTTTTTAATGGTGTCCGAAGCATTCCGGTCAGATACCGGGTTTATGCATACGCCGCCGGAAAAGCGGTCCGGCTGCAATGCCACGATCCGGGCGGTGTCTTCGTTGTCGCCCACGAAATCCGATATTTCTTTGTGGCACCCCATAATCAACGCATGGGCAATGTTGTGGGCGTCCATGCTGTGCAGGATTTTTGAACCGTCCGGGTCCTGATTAGGGTAACAGTGTTGATGGATATCGATAACTTTCATACTTCCTCCGGTTTATTATGTTGCCAGTTGTTACGGTAATACTCTGTTCCGAATTGCGGGATATCGTCAAACAGATAGAACATGCCCTGGAGCCGAAGCCTGCGGCCAGACTCGAGGATGTCCAGCATAGTGCGGCGAATGGAGTTGTCGCGCGGATATTCCCGCCAATTACCGTCGTCGCGTCCGAAAATGAAGAACATGCCGTCCTTGCCGGAAGAGCGCCAGGGAAGCAGGTAAAGCTGCTGCATGAATTTTGTCAGGTTGGAGTCGGGCAGCATTTCCTCGAACTGGGTGTTGAATATCCAGGAACAGCAGACAAATGCATTTGGTTTGAAATCGAGCAGGTGCTCCCGGAAGAAATCTTTTGCCCGGACAAATGAATCCCGGCAGGCTTCCAGGGTCATGCCGCCACCCGTTGGAATGTGCAAATCCGCGACTGGATCGCCGTGTGCCAGCACCTTTTCCCATTCGGAAAATTTGAGGGTCACGTGACGGTCCGGCAATGCGTATCCGAATGGGAAAACCGGGGTGCCGGTAATACTTTCCGGGGTTTCCTTCAGTTCGGTAACCTTATAAGCGTCCGAGTCCGGCTGGTCCTGATAGATGCATTGCCCGGTTTTGTCCAGGAGAATTCCCGGACTGCACAGTGCCAGCACCTTGCCGGTAACTTTGTGCCGGTAAACATGGGGATAGCTTTTATTGAGTTCGTGCTTCATGTATTCGAGGCGTCCGATCCGGAACAACCTGCCTTCGATGTACCAGCGGATCCAGTGAAGATGCTTAAGGTTTAATCCCTGAATGTTGTCATGCACCGCCTGATAGATTTGAATTGTGCCCCCGAGCCATTTACAGCAGTCATGCGCGTATGATTCCGGAACCCCGAGCTTTTCGTAGGTTTTAAACCATACCGGAATGGCGCTCATGCCGATCAGTAAATAAAAAATCCCGGCGTTTTTTCCGAAGAATTCCTCAAACTCCGGCCATTCGCGAAAATTAATTTCGGAAACACCGTAAACGCAAAGCACCTGATGGGCGTGCCAGGCAAGCATCTGCGCGGCGGGGGAAGCTTCCACCAGATTGACGACTTCCGCAACCAGGGGAGTCACTTCCGGAGCAATCCCTGCCATTTCCCGGTACTGCCCGAAATATGACAACCGGCAGAATTCAGGGCACGTTCCGGGAAATGACGCTGCCGACTTTTCCCAATTTCCGCCCACCGCTTCAATATTTGATTCCGGAATTTTCAGCTCCCGGACTACCTGACTGAACTGCATGGAAAAACCTTTTTTGGGTTTAATTATCATATCATCGTTTCATCGCACGTGAAGTTTTTCAAGTCGATTTTGAATGTCCGGATTTCAAACGGCTTGAAAGTGATTTGCTTACTGATGTTCTCCATTACTTTCACTGTCGCTGTGCGTTTTTTTCCGCTTGACTCGAACAGCCGCAATATCAGGAAGTCGTCCGTATCGGCTTTCTTTACTGCGGTGGCGACAACTGCCGGATCGTTAACGGTTGCCAGCGGAGTAACTTCGTTGCCTTTTCCACCTGGAATATACGACAGCGTCATTGGAGCTTCATTACGGGCCAAAGCTTCAAAATTAATCTTTTCCATGCGGTCTTTAGAATTTCCGCCATTCAGCCAGAACCGGAAACTCTTTTCACCTTGGTCGATGCGCGAAGTAAAACGGTCCTGGGCGCACAATGGATTGTCCTCGATCGGATGTGCCGCGTATGCCGGAGCCCGTAACATGCTCAACCGCAGTTCCCCGTTTTTGCAATTGGAGCCGTAAATACCATCGTTAATTACGGTAAAGGCAAGGTCTTTGGACTTATCACATACCGCCGCCCACTTCTGCATCGGCCATTCCCGTCCGTCTGACGGTATCGGTTCGCGGCCAAATATAGTGTCGGCGATTGCTTCTGGTGACCTGAATGCAGTTGGCAGGCTAAGTTTGAGCATCCGGCTTTTTTCGTTCCACAACACACGAACATCCAACCTGATTTCCGTACCGTTTTTCGGAATCACGTAACGCAGGCAGACTGCTGAATTTTCATACCCGAACAATGCCTCAACTACAAACCGGACCAGACCGTCCTCGATTACACGAACCGGAGCAAGCGCCCCCGCAGAGATTCCCGAAACTGCCGCGGCACGTTTTGCACTTAGCAGTTTTAATGAACCGGCGCGTTTTTGGAACTTGTCAGTCCGCATGCCCCACGAATCCTCGTCATCATGCATAACCAGCAACCTGCACGCTCCAGGTTTCAGGAGTTCTTTGCCATCGACCCGGTAACGGTCAAGAAGCCCGGTTTGGGAATTAATCAATACTTCAATGCGTTTATTTTTAAAGCTGATCTTCCCGGCTTTTGGCTTGATCTTGATTGGAAGCCTCGCCCTGGTTTTATCCAGCCGGCAATCGAAGCGAGTCACTTGGCACGGCGGCAGTTCAGCATCAATAATCACCCGCTTGCGCCATTCCATCGCCATATTGCATAGTTCTCTTTCTACCTGCGATGGAACTTTTTTGCCATTATCGAATACCGTAATATCATAATAGCAATCATCCTGGTTCCAATGCGGCAACATGAATTCGCATTCAACATGGGTCTTGATTGAATATGGGTGCGGATTGTAAACGAACACCGGAATCATGCTGCCGCGCTGCCCCTGTTCGCGGGTGGTTAGAGCAAAAAAGGCTCGAGTCTTGAGCCGCGACAGAATTTCCAGCGCATGATTCATCAGCCGCAATCCACTTTCCTCCACTTGAGCAACCGAAGTGCCGGGGAGAATATCGTGAAACTGTGCCCAAAGCATGTCTTTCTCTGCCGGTTGCAATTCGGCTTCCGGGTATTTCTGCAACAGTCCGTTGGCCCAGGCCGCTGAAAGCATTTTCTCCGTGGAGAATAACTCGTTTTCAAGTTTGCGGTAAGTCTGTTTGATTCGGATCTGTGAGGTATAGCAGCCCACCGCCCAAGTATTAAGACTCCCCGAAAAAACCGGCAGGTCAGGAAGTTTTTTTAATTCGGCAAAATAGGCGTCGGGATCGGAATGGATAATCTCCAGATCCGGGTATTTTTCCCGAAGTTCCGCAATGACCTTCAGGTCTGTGCGAGTCGGACCGCCACCGTGATTGCCGACTCCCCAGAGAACCAAACCGCAAGGGCGGTCAGGATAAGTTTCAATATAATCTTCTATCTTCTCCCCGGCTTTGCCCGGTGCGGAAAGATAAGGCCCGAAACTTCGGGTCCCCAGTATCCTGGAGCCGTCATAGCCTTCCCAGATAAACCGGTCACTACGCAATGTGCAATTCCCGTTTTGCGGACGGCAGAACAGATAGGAATCAAAGCCGCTTTTCGCCAGAATCTGGACAAGCCCCCGGCTGTGTCCGAAAGGATCGAAATTCACTGCTGTGGCTGGTTCGCTGTTGAACTTCTCTTTGAAATATTTTCGGCCGTACTGAATCTGCCTGATAATTCCTTCGCCAGACGGCATGTTGCAGTCCGGCTGCAGGAACCAGCCACCCATAATCCGCCATTTTCCCTGTTCAACCAGTTTCCGGATTTGCTCAAACGATTCCGGATCATACTCTTCCACCCACTCGTAAAGAATTGCTTCGTTGTGGTTGAAAACAAAGTCTCCGTATTCCTCACAGAACGATACCGCGGCGCGAAACGTGCTCATCGCTTCCCCGGCGCCTTCCTCCCAATCCCACAACCATTGCGGATCAAGATGTGCGTTACTTACCAAATGGATTTTAATTTTTCCCATATTCTACTCTATAGGTATTCCGTTAATGAATCAACATCCAGTTTTTTTATGAAATTTTTGAAAAAAGTATTGACATATCCGGTTTTGTCCGATATTATTTAATACGTACTAAATAACTTGATTTTGGTACATTGTCAATGGGGAAAACGACAATTACAGGTAAAAAAAGATAAAAATGTCCGGTAAATCAATACTAAAAGATGCGCCAGTGGGAATCATGACCCAAAAAAAATTGGCGGAGCTGGCAAACGTCAGCAGTGTTACTGTTTATAACACTTTGTACCGTAAGGAGCTTGTCAAGCCTGAAACTCGGAAAAAAATTTTCTCCCTGATGGAACAATATGATTATCATCCGGACGGGGTTGCGAGAGCCATGGTCAGGGGAAGAACCAACGTCATCGGCATTATTGTTCCGAATTTCGAGGTTGCCTATTATGCAAAAGTCGTCAGCGCCATTGAACGGGTCATTAAAACTCATGGCTGTCATTGCATTATTTGCCAGCATCATGACGATTCATCCCAGGAAAAATCAGAGATTGATATGATGCGGGAATATCGTGTTGATGGAATTATTCTCAGAAACTGCGGTAAGAACACCGATATCGAGCAGATCAAACGTTTGGCGAATGCCGGAATTCCGTTTGTGCTGATGGACGGACGCAGCGAGGGATTCGATCACCACCACGTGGGATACGATGATTTCAACGGCGCAAAAGAAGCAGTTGATTTCCTGATAAATAAAGGACATTCGAAGATTGGGTGTATTGGTTTTCATCGTTCCGGGAATCTCCGGGACAGCGACCGGTTTAAAGGATACGCAGCTGCTCTTACAGAACATAAAATTCCGATATCGCATGGCCTGTTGAAAAATTGCAAAACTGAATACAACAGCGGGTGCGAGGAAGTAATTGAAATTATTAACCGGTGCGGCAATAATCCGCCCACCGCATTCCTGGCGTTCAACGACCACACCGCCTATGGGATAATCCGCGGTTTGACGGAAATGAAGCATAAGGCTGAAGTGATCGGGTTCGGTGGATATCTGGATCAGGCGTTGCTGCCGGAAGCCCTGCCGACCGTTTGGCAGAATCCGGAAGAACTGGCTAACGAGGTGGCGGCAATGTTATTCAGGCAAATTGGAAAAGGAAAAGCCGACGGCCCGAAACGGGTTCCCTGCACTTTTTGTCCGAAAGGGACATCAACAATTTCAACTTGAGACAAAGAATGCAGAAAAAGATGGAAGAACATAAGAAATTTACTCTAATAGAACTGTTGGTGGTAATAGCGATAATTTCCATATTGGCGGCAATGCTGCTGCCGACTCTTAAACAGGCCCGGGAATGCGCGAAAACCACAAAATGCATGTCCAATCTTAAGCAGTTGGGAGTTTCTCAGGCGGACTATGCCAATGACAACGACGGTTGGCTGACGCGCTCGAAGTTCGGTTCGCAAAATTGGTCGCAAATGCTTTATGAGAACGGTTATATCGCGGAACCGGCGAAAAAGAAAAGCTACTTTTTGTGTTGTCCTTCCAACAAACTCTGGTCGGATATCTACTATGGAACATTTTATACATACGGAATCACTTGTGCCGGTTGGAATCAAAGCGTACACGGTACGATTTTTCCCTGCTGGCGTTTCAACGGCAAGGGAATGATTAATGACGTAGGGATAACGAAGTGGGATGATACCTCGGCGTCGAATTTCATTTTCGCGGGTGATTCGATTGGCACGGTTTCGCCATACACCAATCGTCCTGTGGGGGCTATTGCCTGTTCCGGCGGATACCGGATGAGTGTCCGCCACCAGAACAAGGCAAATCTGCTTTTCGGGGATATGCACGTTGCTTCGGAAACCGGGGATATGATGATCAGTGAATACAACTGGATTGACGGCCATATCTACCGTTTCGAATATTAACAGATATGGAAAAGAAAATCAAACATGGATAAGAAAATCCGGATCACGGCCGCACACATTAAGGGAAACCAACAACTTCAACTTGACCCAAAGGAGGCAAAAGAGATGAAAGGACGGAATAAATTCACGCTGATTGAACTGTTGGTAGTAATAGCTATAATTGCAATACTTGCCAGTATGCTGCTCCCGGCCTTGAGGAAAGCCAGGGAAACGGCCCTCGCCTCCAACTGCCGGGGCAACCTGAAACAGATTGGCCTGATCCTGGCCAGCTATACCAACGATCAGGACGGTTACTGGCCTTTGGGAATACACTGGACTGAAGATCGTTACTGGTGGGTCATAAAGCTGGAGGACGGAGGCTATATTGACGATTTCCGCAACCTGTGTTTCACTCCCACGGGATGTCCGCATTACGGATCGGGGAATCCGAAACTTGCCAGACTCTACTGTCCGGCCACGGCAAACGAAGACAGTGTCTGGATCTCCTATGGAGCTTTCGTCGGATTGGACAGCGTAAACCGGAAAGCGGTCATGGGTTACGGCGGAACCGGTACAGCCGCTCCGGAATTCACCAAAAATCCGGAAATCCGTTCGCCGTCAACCAAACCCGCGGTTGGGGAAAAAAACAATAATTCATATACTTCCATCTGGCCGTTCTCAACCTACGGTTCCGTAACCAGTTTATTCGACATGCACAACAACGGGGCCAATTATATGTACGCTGACGGCCATGTGGAGTGGCAGCCCATGAATTGGTTGAATATGTCGAGCCACGACAGCCTGAAAAAAATTTACATCTCCGAGCCATAAACAAAATTAAGTCACTTCATTTTATCGAAACCAACAAAGGAAACAGTTCGTATGCGTTTTGCAGCAAAAATTTTTCTGGGGGCAATGTTTGTCGTCGCCGGGGTAATCTCCAACATCGGCAATGCCGGATCAGCGGAACAGTATTGGACTGACCGGGTCATTCCGCTGCCAAAGGAAGTAAAAGTTTCCGGCGCGGTAAAACTCAGCGCCGATAAAGTAAAAATTGATAACCGCTTGAAAGATCCCGCTAACGCCGGAATCACCGCGGCGTGGCTTCTTGACAGCCAGTTTGGTGGGGATACGCCGGAAAAACCGGAACTGACTGTCACTCTCTGTCTTGCGAAGGAGGCCGGAAATCTCGTTCCGGAAGCGTTGAAATCCCGGCTGGCGAAACTGCCGAACGCTAATCAGGCTTATGCCATTGTTTCCGATAAAAATGCCAAACGCATCGTCCTCACCGGCAATACTCCCGTTGGCGTGCTTTATGCGGCCAGGACTTTTCTGCAGATTACCGGCGCCGGATATCGGGCCAGCATCCCGGTCCCGATTCGGGAATATACGGTTCCGTGGGTGAATATCGTCGACTGGCCGGACATCGCCCAGCGTGGAACGTGGGTAATGGGAAAAGATTATTTGTACAACCTGGAATGGATGTCCCGTTGGAAATTGAATTTTGTTGAACATTGCGCCGGATGCAAATTGGATAATGCTTACGCGCCCAAGTATGGCATGCTCAAGACTAACAAGCCAATAATCAACACCCCTAAGCTCCAGATACAAAAACTGCGCGCCGCATCCTATCTAGGGGTTTCAATCGAATATGCTATCGGGCATTTGGAACAGCAGGCGAGATATTGGGGACACGGCCTCCTGAACGCCCGTCGTGACCCAAATCTCAAGGAATGGAAACCCGCGTTGGCAGTACAAAACCCGGAGCTCCGTTTTGACCCGAATAAAGGCGGACTTTCCATGAGCAACCCGAAAACCCTGGAACTCATCACTATTTGGATGACTAAAATCGCTGAAATCTCCAAAGGGTTCAATGACACCATATGTGTGTGGTTTTCCGAGGGCGCGCCGTACTGCCATGCCGACAAGCAGAAGTTAATGAAGGAAAAAGGCTTTTATGATCCGTTTCTGTGCGAGGTTGAAACCTGTGTCAAAGCCTTCGAACAGGTAAAGAAAAAGTTTCCTAACCTCAAACTAAGGTTCTTACTCACCCAGGGAACCCGGACGGCAAAATCCAGGGAGAGGATTCTCAAAGCGCTTCCTGAAGGTGTGGGAATTTATTATTATGACGGACATTTAACCTATTCCTCGGACAAAAAGCCGATGATCTTCCCGGCCCTGGCCGATTTTGCAGCCAAGGGCGGTATTGTTGGGGTTCTGCCGCAGGTGATACATTGTTGCGGGGTAATCGTCCCCTGGTCCGGACTGCCGATGATCCGTTTCCGCTGTAACGAATTCTTCGATAAAAAGCTCCAGAATGTGTTCGTTTTCTTCGAACCCGACATGGTTTACTGCCGGATCAACCTGATGGCGCTTGCGGAGTGGACTTGGAATACTAAAGGCAGAACTGAAGCGGATTTCGCTCGCGCCTACGCCACTGTTTACCGGATTTGCGATCCAAAGCTTTATGCCAAATGGGCGGTACTATCCGGTGAAGCCGGATGGGTATTGGCCGAAGGTAAATTTTTCGTCCGGCTGTTCCATAATCCGTCCCAGGGGCTTTTCTCCGGACAGGAATTCGGCAAACAATATAAGAATTTTGAAATCAATGACCCGAAAAAGCTTGAAAAAGCCATTTCCCAAGCCAGGGAGTCGCTGCTTCTTGCACGACAAGCAAAAGTTCCGGCAATGATCTTCGAGTCGGAATTTGTCACCTCGGCACTGGAAGCGTATGCGTTGCTGAAAGACATTTCCAAACTTATCAGAACTGAAAAACTTTCCGCGCATCAGAAACAGCAGTTGGCAAACAAAATGAATAAGCTGGACAAATGCGCCCATTTGATAGAGGTTTCACTTAAAGAATGGAGCGCAATGATGGAATCCAGGCGATATGCAGCAGGACTTCCCCCGACCCATATGATGTGGCTTGGACGCCTGCACGGAGCCTGCACTTCAATGCTACGGACCGCCGATGCCGTAAGGATCGCCGCCGCTTCTAAAATGATCCCAGATCCCAGACCGGAATCACGCTCAAACGAAGTTGGCGAATACAACCTGAAAGGCAATGAAACCAGCAAACTTTTAAAATTTAACGTTACCAAACAGATCCCGCCGGAGGGAGGAAAATATTACGTTTTCTTCAATGGTAAATTTCTTTCGGTGAAAACGATTTCCGTGGTTGCGGCCAATCCTGACGGTTCCGGACGCAAAGTTTTAGTAAAGACCGCTGGACATTTGCTGACACCTCTGGAAATCCCATGTTTCAGTCCAGGCAAGAAAGTTACACTGGAAGCTAATATCAGACCGAGTAACCGCAACAAGGCCCTCGGGACTGTGAATTTGCGGCGGGTATGGCATCGCGGCGACTTCCCTCAATATTCAAACCGGAAGCTGGAAACCGGAAAAGCCGCCAATACAAAGGCGATGCCAAAACTGTGTCCGGCAAAAAGCTCTGAAATTACAGTTGGAGTAACTGAAGGCTGGGGCACGGAAAATCTGCTTGATCACCTGAACAAGGTGTCCGGATGCAAAGCTTTCAAACTGAATTCGCTTTCGCCGGAAAACCTGAATAGATGCAAAGTGATAATCATTCCCCAATGCAACGCTCCCGCGCGCATGACAAAATATCTGCCGTATCTTCGCGAATGGGTAAAAAATGGCGGCGGAGTTATTTTTACTCATGACGCAGGGGGATTCCGCAAACATCCCGCTATTTTCAAGGAGATCGGCGCGGGATTCGACCATCCGAAGGCCGCAAAAGTTAAAGTGGTGAAAAATCATCCGGTCACCGCTTCACTGAAAACGGGAAGCTTGTTTTCTCCCGGATACGATTACGACCACGTAGTGTTCAAAACCGGACCAAACGGAATAGCGGTCATTGCCAGCACATCGGGGTCACCCGTCACGGTGGTTGGTGAATACGGTAAAGGCAAGGTTGTTCTTGATGGTATGCTTACCGGGGTTACCTGCAAACCCGGTACCTGCGCGATTATCGACAAAAAGGATATTGCGAAAAACAATCCCGAAGAATTCAGACTGCTCGACAATTGCATCAAATGGTGTGCCGGGAGCGGAAAAAACGTTTCCGCAAAATCACCTGTAGAGGTTGACAAAGGGCCGAATCTGGCTCAGAATCCCGGAGCCGAAAAACTGGTTCCCAAAAAGCAATACGGCAAATTTACCAATCTGGCAAAAGGCGATGACATGCTTCCCCCCGGTTGGGGAGTATACGTTGGAGATGGCATTGGCGCATGGGGTGTTTCGGAAGAGAATCCTCACGGCGGGAAAAACTGTGTTTACATCAAATACGTAAAGCCGCGCAAACCGGGCGGCATAGGAGCTATGGGGGTGACCTTACCGGAATATTCCGGGCTTACCGGGATTCCCTGTAAACCCAACACCGACTATGAAATATCGTTCTGGGTCAGAGGTGATGTCCCAATGATCAAAGTAAGTACCCTGATGCATTCAAAATCCGGTAAAAATAAACCCGGATGTCCGGAAATTGTCAGGGTTAACGGCAGACTGATTCCCAAAGCCCGGTTCGGGATTCCAATTAGTGAACAATGGCAGCAGGTTACCGCCAGAGTTCAAACTTATCACGACACTGACAGATTTATAGTTTTAATCATGTTCGCTAATCCGGTCGACACAAAACCCGGACAGCAAATATATGTCGATGATGCTATAATTAAACCAATTGCTGAAAAATAGGCGACAGACCGTGAATAAAAATCCATTCACCGGGGAACGCGCGTGGTTCCCCGCTGCCCGGTTCGGGATATTCTTCCACTTCGGACTCTATACCTTGCTTGAGGGAAATGAGAGTCAATACCGGAACTGGGACAGGAAAAACTACGCAAAGTTGATGGAAGAATTCAACCCGGTAGACTTTAACGCCGACGCCTGGGTGAAGCTGGCTAAAGACAACGGAGCCAAATACATTGTCCCGACAACCAAACATGGCGAGGGCTTCTGCCTCTGGGACAGCGCTACGACAAGGTTCAAAGTAACCAATACCCCGTTCAATCGCGATATTATCCGGGAGCTGTCAGAAGCCTGTCAGCGTCACGGCGTCAGGTTCTGCATTTACTACGCCATGGACTCCTGGCTCGAAGAATGCGAACATCAACCGGGATCTTTCCCGGAACTTGTCGTAGCGCAGGTGCGGGAACTGGTCACGGATTACGGACAGGTCAACATGGTTTGGTTTGACGGCGCGAGTCCGGCAATTCCAAGGAAACGGATGCAGGGAATCGTTGACATGATTCATGAACTTCAGCCTTCCGCGGTGGTAAATGACCGCGGAATAAAAAACAGCGAGCCGCCAACAGGCGATTTCGTAACTCCCGAGAGGCACATTCCCGAGGTGTATGCCAAACACCCGTTTATCGAATGTTGCGACGCCATGGGATTGGCGTCCTGGGGGTATGATAAAAACGGCAGGTTCTGGAGTTCTCCGGAACTAGTCCGGCGATTGAGCCGCGCCTCCTCTTTAGGAGGCAATTATTTACTGAACGTAGAACCGGATAAACAAGGCGTAATCAGACCGGAATGCGTGGAACGGCTGCAAGCTATCGGCAACTGGCTGAAAACCAACGGGGACGCAATTTATGACATTGAGGAATCAAAACTTGCTCCCGTCGACCCTACCGGGAAATTCCCTGAAATCGGGGTATGCACCCAAAGCGTAAACAAGGTTTATCTGCACCTGCATCAATGGCCAAAAAGCAGCGCCGTAATGCTGAAGCATGTTTCAGGAAAAATAAAGCAGGCAAAGATACTTGGTTCTGACTGCAAACTTGGTTTTACGGATTCAAAAAAAGGTATTTTACTTACCGGCCTTCCCCCGGAACCCCCAAGCCGGAATCCGGCAATTATCAGGATAGAGTTTAACAATAATCCGGTAATCAATAATTCTGCAATTAAACGGGAAGATAATAAAATTGTGAAGATAATTCCGGATGAGATCGTTTATCTGCGTCCGGAAACCGCTGACCGTCGCGGTCCGGACGGCATCCGGTTGGCGCGCATTTGCAATTACCCGAACGGTGCGGTAACCATAGGAGCCTTTTCACTGGCGTTGCGCGGAAAAGTCATTTGGCATCTGCAAGTGGAACAACCCGGCGAATACGAGGTGTTTATGGATCTCGGAACCAGCGCCTCTCAGGCCGGGGCAAGTTTTTCGATCTCCGTGGACAATCAGATAATAACCGGAGTAAACAGTGAAGTCGGGATTTGCGATGTTCCGAAGCGAATCCCGGTCGGAAAAATTTTATTTACTCCCGGCAACAAACAACTCGTTTTCAAAATTCTGAAAAGCCCATTTTCATTTTCCGACATTCATGCAATTATTCTAAAACCTTGTCCATCCGTTAAATAACTCAAATAATATCAATATTTCCGGGAAAACAATAAAATGATGCAGAAGAAATGGTATGAAAAGCCGTTGCGTATAGCCGCTTTGCAATGTGATTATGAGAATGGGGAAAACCTCGGGGTCATTGACAAATGGGCCGATATGGGATTCAATACCGAACAGTTGAAGCATATTATCGATATCGGCCAAGGCATGCTTGGCGAATTCTCCCCTGATGAGCACGGGGAAGTGTTACGGGAATATATTGCTCGTGCTCAAGCGAAAAATATGCGCATAATTCTTTATTTGAATGTGCATGTATTTTTCCCGGGAGATATACGGGCGGAAGAATGCGCGCAACGTCAGATGGACGGCAGCTTCTATATGAATTACAGCACCTATACATGTATTTGCACTAGAAGCCGTTGGCGTGAACACTTTTATCAACTTATTGGTTCCTTGAAGGATTTTGCCGTTGACGGCGTTTTTCTCGACGGTCCGATGATTATTCCCGGCGGCTGTTTCTGTAAAACCTGCCAGGATCAATTCCGGAAAGAATACGGGAAAAGTATTAAGGAGGCCGATAAAGAAACCCTATGGCAATTCAATGCCGGCAGCATGAGTATGTTCATGCATGAAGCTTATAAAAGATTTAAACTGGCAAAAACTGACGGGGTCTTTTACAACAATGTTCCGGCAATGCACCCGGCCGCAAGCTATATTGAGCTGAAAGACGCCCTCGAATATAATGACATATTGGGAACCGAAGGCGGTTTTTTCGGACTCACAAAAAGTTCTTACAATTGGAAACCCAGCATCACGGTCAAGGTGCTGGAAGCATTGGCTCCAAACAAACCGCGAGTAAACTTTATGGCGGGAAATCATTATCCTTTAAGCTGGTATATGCATAATGCCGCCGAGACAAAACTGTGTATCGCATCCACGGTTGCCCATAATTGCAATGTATGGTATGGACTTCACGGCTCAACTGAATTGCTGAAAACCCCCGGGGGAATCGCCGCAAAAGAAATGTTCCGGAAGCTTGCGGAAAAAGAAGAATATTACACGGAAAGCAAATCAATGGCAACTACAGCGGTGATGTATTCGCTCAACACCGAACGTATTTACAAGGCCACAGTTGAAGTAACAGATTTGTATGGCAGGACAATGGATTCGGGCAATTTCGCGGGAGATTTTTCCAAGGCATTCATGGGAACTTGTGATATGCTGATCCGTTCGCAAATCCCATTCGACGTAATTACCGACCTGGATTTAACCATAGATAAACTGAAACGCTACGAATGCGTGATCCTGCCGACATGTGCATGTTTGCCGGATGGCGACATCGAATTAATCCGGCAATATGTTGCCGGAGGCGGCAATATCATTTCAAGTTTTGATACTTCACTTTATACTCCCCAGGGTGAAAAACGGAACGATTTTGCTTTGAATGAGGTATTTGGCGTTAAATTTTCCGGCTCTTATACCGACTATAAAACCTGGAATTATTTTACCGCAACATCAGAAAATCATCTTTTTGACGGGGTGGACATCCCTTTAATTCCCGCGGCTGAAACCGGAATAGACGTCGAATCTTCCGGGGGTGAAATTATGGCGCGTTTCCTCGGAGCGCTCGCAGGACGCTATGATGTCATGCAAGAACCGGATAAACCCGCAATCATTATGAATCAGTACGGCAAAGGCAAAAGCTTATATTTAGCCGGAACTTTTGTTGAACACTTCTATAATTATAATTACGAGGAACATAAAAAGATTATCAGTAATGCCATTGAAAGTTTATCTGAAATGCCGGTGAAACTGTTAAATGTTAACGGCAATGTCGAAATCGTGGCGCGTAGACAAAAAAATCATATACTTGTTCATCTGATAAATTATACCGGACCATTCCCGCGACCGCTGGAATCAATCATCCCACAGAAAGATATCGAGCTGAAATTCACAAGGTGGGAGTTGAAAAATGCCGTGACAATGTTTGCCAATGAGAAACTTTTCTGCCAGGACGGAACAGTAAAAATACCATTATTGAATGAATATGAAGTAATTATAATTGAGGTTGAATAATGATGACGGATTCAGTTGGATTTTATTTCAAAAAAGGAAAACCAGACATAGCTTGTAGTGTAACTCGATTTCAAAGGAGTTTATGAAGAATGTTCATCGACATTCACGCCCATGCTTATCGTCATCCTTATCCTCCCGATCAGGCTGGCGATGTCTGGTTTTCCACGCCGGAACAGCTTTTTCCGCGCTATAAAGAACTCCAGATTGATCACGCGGTGTTACTGCCGATTGTGAGTCCTGAGGTATACCTTCCACAGTCAAATGGTGAAATTCTGGAAATATGCAAGGATTATCCGGACGTATTCAGTCCGTTCTGTAATATCGATCCCCGGGTAATGACCAACAGTTCAGACGCCCCTCTCGGCCACCTTTTCGAATACTACCGGGAACAGGGGTGCAAGGGAATCGGAGAAGTAATGCCGAACATGGCTTTCCTCGATCCGAAAATGCAAAACCTGTTTAAGCATGCGGAAACCGCAGAGTTTCCATTGATTATCGACCTTTCCGGACGCGATAACATCAGCTATGGACTTTATGACGATCCCGGTCTGCCGCAACTCAGGCAGACTCTGGAAAATTTTCCAAAACTCAAGATCTTCGGTCACGGACCAGCTTTCTGGGCGGAAATATCAAGTCTAGACAAACTGGAAGACCGCCTCGGATACCCGAAGTATCCTATCCGTGAAGAAGGCACGGCGATAAAACTGCTGAGAGAGTACCCGAACATGTACGCCGAACTGTCCGCGGGAAGTGGATTAAATGCGATGACGCGCGACCCTGAATTTGCCGTGGAATTCATCAACGAATTCCAGGACAAAATCTGCTACGGCACCGATATTTGCAGATATGATCAGGAAGTAAAAATTGGCGATTTCCTGATCGAACTGCGAGATTCCGGCAAAATCAGCGAAAAAACTTTCCCAAAAATAGCCAGAAAAAATGCTATCCAAATACTCAACTTGAATTGGGCAAAAAATTAACCGTCCTTAACCCGTACACTATTACGGATATTATGAAATGAATCTGGGAATAAAAAAGTGAACCTTGATGAACGTGTGAATAAAATTGTATCTGTTCGATATAGACCAGAATAAGACAATGTCCAGTATAGACGTTCTGGGGCTGTATGGGAACAGGGAGTTTTAAAAGGACTTTCCAAGCCATTAAATGTCTGTCAATGATTTATTTTCGCTATTGAACCTTGGAATATCAAGGTGGATATAACTGGGAATAAGAATGCAGAATTTAAATAAAAGAAAACGGAAGTCTTTTCAGAACAAATTTCCGGTCAAATCAACGCAAAAACAGGTGCGATTGAACCTAATCTTCTTGTCACGGGTTCGAGAAATCACAGTGCTTGCACCCTACCATATTCGGCGAAAAAAGGAACACTTTTTGATAATCATTCTCATGTAGAGCGATATGTTGTTGGGAAAACCCACGGGATGGCGTCGCTGGTCAAAGAACTTCAAGCCGGGAATCCGAACGTGTGTCTTATCCCGGACATTGGCAATTACACCGTGGCGTTGAAGGTCCCGGTCATCGTCAAGCACAAACGCGGACGCAAGGTAATCCTCGCCCCGGACAGCGAGCATCCCAATGCCGAATCCCCCGTCCAGGAAACGATGTTCCTGGCGTTGGCGAGGGCGCATTCCTGGCGAAACCTGATCGAATCCGGGAAAGTCGCCACCGTTACTCAGCTGACGGAAAAGCTCCAACTCGACATCGCCTACGTGACCAAAATTCTGCATCTGGTGAATCTCGCCCCGGAGCTTCAGGAGGCGATCATCACGGGGAATGAACCGGACGGCCTCTCATTAAACCGGCTCCGCCGGGGGATTCCGGTGGAGTGGGAGAGGCAAATGGAGGTGTTTGGGATATCGGAATAGCTTTTTCTTTACATGGCATTACTCGGGATTCCGGCGGATAGCTGATCCTTACCGGATGGAGGACTTTCACCCCCTGACTGTCACCAGCTTTGGCCGATTCTTTCCATCAATATCCGGATTTTACGCCATTCATATGACATAACTAACAACATATGTAGATGTATTTATCATCATTATTTAACCTTGTTTAATCTTTATGGTATGCATGTTTAATGATATACTACAACATGCAAATCAACATAATTCATCTTATTATGGGTGGGGATGATGGCAGTGTTTGATAAAAAAGCAAGTATTGAACTTCTGTGCAGGGAAATGAAAGAATATTATACAGATTTCAATTATTCACTAGAAGATTTTGGAAAAAACATTCCGGCAGCCGACCGGAAAGCCCGGGAGAAAATATTGTCTTCGATTGGCATGATTAGCAATTCAAAATCTTACATGTCCCAGCTATTGTTGAAAGCGCATATCGCGGAAACTTTAGTTCCCCATATATTCACGCATAGTCCCTTCTTTTTTGAAATGCGAATGTGTCATCCGTTAATATTGGGAGATCAAAATAACTCGGATACTTTATGCAAAAATAAATCATGGCATTTCAAATGATCGAAGTTGACAGAAATTCAATTCCTGAAAAGTGGCAGTGGTTTTATGAAGCCAGATTTGGTGTTTTCCTCCACTGGGGAGTATATTCGGTTTATGGTCTCGGAGAACAGGTGCTATTCCGTGAACACCTTGACCATGATGAATATGCCGCAACCGCACGTGCCTGGAATCCAAAACATTTCAACGCTTCTGAATGGGCTGAAATCATAAAATCCGGCGGCGCAAAATATGCCGTTCTTACCACACGTCATCACGATGGATTCTGCTTATGGGACTCTAAAGAAACAGACTATACCTCTGTTCGTCAATCCGCCGGAAGAGATTTTGTGGCGGAATACGTTGACGCTTGCAGAAAAGTCGGACTCCGAGTCGGACTCTATTATTCACTTGGAGATTGGAGAATGCCCGCATTCTGGGAAGGCCCGGAAAATGATCCGGATGGATGGAACAGTTTTCGGGAGAAAGTTCATGCGCAAGTAAGAGAATTGTTGACAAACTACGGTAAGATAGACGTGTTCTGGTTTGACGGTGACTGGCCACGCTCCGCCATGGAATGGAAAAGCGTCGAGTTGATAGAGATGATGCGAAAATTGCAACCGGATATCCTTATTAATAACCGTGCCGGAAAAATCCCCGGAAAAGATGGTGCTCCGCCAAAAGAACTTGGCGATTTCGGGACTCCCGAACAACACATTGCTCGTGATCCTGTCCGACTCTGGGAATCATGTCAAGTTTCCACCTGGCGAATGTGGGGATATGCCACCGGTGACCACTGGAAACCGGCAAATAGACTCCTTGACGCACTTACAGAAGCTGCCAGTAAAGGAGGAAACCTGCTCCTGAATGTCGGACCTGATGCTGAAGGGAAAATCCCTAATCAGTTTGTCGAAAGGATTAAGAAAATCGGGGAATGGCTTAAAGTCCACGGCGAAGCAGTTTACAACAATGACGGCGGGGAAGTTTGTGAAATGATCACGAGAGGTTATCAGACATTCAAAGGAAATAATCTTTATTTGATTATCAGATTTTGGAACGGTAAGTCTGAGTTTCGTCTTGCCGGTCTGGCGACCAAAGTTCTGAAAGCGACTTTACTTACTACCGCCGAAAAACTTGAATTTGAGCAAAAAGACGATGCATTGACAATCCAGGGATTACCTGAAAAACCACCAACGGAACTATTTCCGGTAATTAAATTGGAATGCCTCGAAAAGCCCCGCCCTGTTCCGTGGGCTGCCGATTTTATCTGGCACGGAAATCCACGTCGAATGACATCTTGGGCAAAGAAACGAAAAAATATAAAATTCTGAACTTATTTTAATTAAAATTATCATAGTTTAACGAAATTTTAATTTTATGAGGAAAGGAGAAAATTGGTAATAGTCGGTTTTTTATTTATGCGGTACTGAAAATTCGAAGAAACAATCAAAAATTTATTAAAGGGGAGATTTAATGATGAAGACCAATCTGCTTGCTGGATATGTAACTGTAATCATAGCAATTTTGTTTTTATGCGTAATTATTTTACCGGCCGCATCTGCCTCAACCTACTATGTATCACCGTCCGGCAGTGATTCTTATACAACAGCAGAAGCACAAAACATTAACACCCCCTGGTTAACTATACAAAAAGCTGCCTCTATCATGGTGGCAGGCGACACCTGTTTGATCAGGGCCGGCACGTATCGCGAAACTGTTACACCTGCTAACAGCGGCACGTCGGCATCTCCTATTATATTTCAGGCATACAATGATGAGATTGTTATCCTCAGCGGTACAAAGACACTGCCCGCTTCCGGACAATCCTGGACTATGGAAAGCGCCAATGTTTATTATACTCCCATGTCCTGGACTTTGAATAGCGGGAATCAGGTATTTCAAAGCTCAACTATGAAGAGCGAAGCGCGATGGCCGAATAATTCTGATGTTTGGCAAGGTACTCGTCCCGCCACCAATCCTGCTTCTACTTATACGGATACCTGGTCGTATTTTGACAGTTGCGGCTATGATGCGCAGAACCTTAACGGTTGGTTTATTGATGCGGCGTTGCCCAGTATAACTTGGACGGGATGCCAGGTTTATGCTATGTCAGGGCATGGTTGGATAATGAAGAATTCAAATGTTACCGGATACGACAACTCAATTCATAAACTCACTACCGATCAGGGTGATGGCGGCAGCGAGTATTACGCTTTCACTGCTGGAAACGAATATTACATAACCGGCAGCAAGGACCTGATGGACAGTGACGGCGAGTGGTTTTATGATTCTTCAAATTCCCGGCTTTATTTCTATTCTTCCACAGGAACACCGTCCAATGTGGAAGCCAAGTATAGAAAGAAAGGTTTTAACCTTTCCGGCAAATCGTATATAAAACTTGTCAACCTTGATTTTTTTTCCTGTACAGTTGTCTCCGACAGCAATTCGAGCGATTGCACATTTGACGGACTTTACATGCAGTACTTGGAGCATGACCGACAAACGCTTACTTACGGGCTCCAACTGTATGATCGCTTTGTGTTGCGCAACAGCGAATTGGCTTTTGCTTCCGGTGGGCTTGTCAGGTTGGCAGGGGATGACATAAAAGTCATTAACAACCATATGCATGATTCCGGATATATTCCTAATTTATCAATGGTCAGTGGCGATGACTTTAGTTACCGTAATCTAATAAGCCATAATACCATGCATGACTCGGGAAGAGCGCTTCAAGGCACTTTTGGAAAGGCCGGAATATGTGAATATAACGATTTATACAACGGCATGCGCCTGACAACAGACGGAGGAAGCTTCAATGGCGCCCTGGATGCCGGCAATACGATTGTCAGATATAATCTACTGCACGATTCTCCCGGTCCGCAGGGACATTACGGAGCAGGGGTTTTAGGATTTTACCTGCACCAAAACAGTTGCAACTGGATCTTTCATCACAACATTGTATGGAATGTTCCACGTCATGCATTTACAGTCGACAATAGTGGTTTCAATATGTACTTTAACAACTCCTGTTGGGGTAATGAGGAGGGGTTGGCTATGTGGAACCATGATCTCCCGAATTCCAGCAGTCGTGTTTTTAATAATATTTTCACGAGTTATGTGGACAGGGTATTGGGGGATACTGATATCCGCTTTAATCTTTATTCTGTTGACTCGATCTTTGCGGATCCGGACAACGATGATTTCCGGCTTCAGGCTACAGCCACTACTGCCATTGATAAGGGAATAGTAATTCCCGGTATTACGGATAATTATGTCGGCAATGCACCTGATTTGGGGGCTTTGGAATATGGCGGAACCGACTGGACCGTCTCCTGCGGGCATAACTTCGCATCTCCCCCTTCACCCGATCCAAGTTATGATTTTCCAGACATGGTTTTTTGCAACAGGAGTGTTGACGGCGGTTTTGAAAGCGGAAGTTTTTCACCCAACTGGAGTACCTCTGGAAGTGTCAGCTTGCATTATGAGAATTCCTGGCTATCAGGAGCATCTACCCGTAGTGGCTGGTATTCCGCCAAGTTTTCCAGCAACGGTTCTGAAATCAGTCAAACTATAAATAATCTGCAGTCCGGTCGGCGCTATATGCTGTTTATAAACATCATGAAAGAAAATGCGAGTGATGATATTACAATCGGAGTAACAAACTACGGACACACTACAGTAGAGACTTCGGCTTCCGCATCGGACACCGACTGGCATACTTACCTCCTGCCTTTTGTCATGGGTACGTCAAACACCTCGGCCCAGGTGTATGTTCAAGCAAATACATTAACCAACTCGGCTTATGCAGACGATGTCGGCATCGAGTTGTATGCTGTCGAGTATAATAATCCTGAAGCGCCTATACTTCATTATCGCTTCGATGAAAGTAGCGGTCTTACCGCGAACGACAGCATCGGCAGTCTTAACGGAACCCTTTATGGAAGTATGACTGATGCGGACTGGATAAGTGGAGTATTGAACAATGCTCTTGATTTCGACGGCACAGATGACTATGTGCAAACTCCCGATATAGATACCCCGGAAGAAGTCACTGTAGCATTTTGGGCAAAAAGCGATACAGCTACCTGGAACGCATATGGATGCCTTGTGTCAAAGCGACCGTCCTTCCTGATGCATCCTTGTTTGGGCTCTAAGGCCGTCCAGTGGAGAGTATATGACAGTTTGGGACAGAAACAAATATTGAGTTGGGGGCCGCCGGATAGCTTTGATATTACTGACTGGCATCACTATGTGGGCACCTTCTCTCCAAACGACGCCAATATGCTGCTCTATGTAGATGGAGATCTTATGACGTCGTGTCTTGCTCCTTTTAGCATACAAGATGACAGTGACGGAATCTGCATCGGCTGGGATGATGGATGGGCTGGCCGTTATTTTGATGGTCAGATTGATGATGTCCGGATTTATGATTACGCTCTCAATACTCAAGAGGTAAGAAGTCTTTCCAGCAATGACAAACTTGTGTTGCGATTATCCCTGGACCAGGACTCCGGTGACGCCCAAGTCTGGGATTCTGTTACTAACAGTAATATCGGAACACTTACTAATATGGACGAATATACGGATTGGGTAAGTGGAAAATTCGATAATGCCCTGGATTTTGATGGAAGCGATGACTATGTAGTGATTCCCGATGACCCCACATGGGATATTACGGATGAGATTACCGTAACTGCCTGGATTTATCCAACGAGTGTCTCCGGTGTTCAAACTATAATCGGGAAGAACTATTATTTCAGTTGGGAATTAGGCTTGCTTGGCAATAACATTAATATCAATGCCAGAGAAGGTGGAACTTATTATTCGCATATACTTTCTACCGGAGGCGGAGTTCAGATCAATACCTGGAACCATATAGCTTGGACTTATGACAGCTCCACAGGTGAGAACATAGCCTACGTGAATGGAGAGGAAGTTGAGTCTGTTACAAAATCAGGAGCGCTAGGCACCGATAATTACAATCTCTTTATAGGCGACAGATTTTGTGGTGGTCTTGGATTTGCTGGAGTAATTGACGATGTCCGAATATACTCCAGATGTTTGGATTGGCAGGAAATACTGGATCTCGCCGGTACAATTGCTTCTCCGTATGATGGTCTTTGATATTAAAACAAAAACATAATCAGGGCTAAAAAAGTGTAAATTGCGGCTTTCAGGTGCAAGGAATTTATATAAATTATGGAAAAAAAACTTGCACCTGGAAGGCGTCAGGATATCAATCCCTATTCGTTTCCAAATGCTTTTTCCTGAATTCTCCCGGACTGACGCCTTTGAATTTTTTGAAACTTTTTATCAGGTATTTATATGAATTGAATCCGCAGGCCATGGATATTTCTTTAAGATTTCTGTTTGTTGCGGTCAGCATTTCGCATACTCTTGCGATGCGTTTTTTCTGCAGGAACTCAACCGGACTACAACCATAATGCTTCTTAAAGGCATGAAATAACGTGGTCCTATCCACCCGCAAATTGGCTGCAAGTTCATTTATATTCAATCCAACATGAAGTTGGGAATCGATAATATTTTCAGCACGTTCAACCAAGTTTGAATGACAGTTACCGATTTCAGGTTTTATTCCTTTGCTGGCGTTACCCAATTCGAAAAGCAGTGCCGCCAACGCATATGCCTGCAAATTGGAAGGATCTTTCAAATGATTAAAGATTTTGGAAAAACAACTTAGCGCCGTGTTTGGATGTTCCGGGATCAACCAGGGTTCTTCGGCGCTGAATCCCAACGAACGAACCCATTCTCCACATTCTGCCCCTTCCAGATGCAGCCAGTAAAACTGCCAGGGATTATCGGATTGATCGTAGTATTCAATCATAGCGTGATCGAGAATGGTGAACATATCTCCCGGTCCAACCTCTTTTATCTCACTGCCGGAATTTATGAATCCTCTGCCTTTGACAATAATATGCGGGCAGACAAATCCGCCAAGGTTGTGTCGCGATCCGGAATAACTTGTATATAATCCGGTTTGTCTGACCCAAACCCGCATTCCTGGAGGCATGCTTAGATTCATTAAGCTGTATAAATCATTATGACCATTCATATGACATCGCCTGCAACATATGTAGATATTCTTGTCATCATTATTTGACCTTGTTTAACCTTTTTTGTATACATAAACAATGATATAATATAACATATAAATCAACAAATATCATCTCATCATGAAGGTTTTACTATGAAGGCAGTGTTTGATAACAAGACAAGTGTTGAACTTCTGTGCAGGGAAATGAAGGAATATTATACAGATTTCAACTATTCATTAGAAGATTTTGAAAAAAATATTCCGGCAGCCGACCGGAAAGCCCGGGAGAAGATATTGTCTTCGATTGCCGGGATTAGCAATTCAAAACCTTATATGCCCCAACCATTGCTGAAAGCACGACTGCATGAACTCATCGCAGACAATTTCGTTCCACGAATATTCACGCATAGTCCCTTCTTTTTTGAAATGGGAATGCGTCATCCGTACAATTGGGGAACCCCCAATGATTCTTATATTCAACCTGGAAGTTGGCTGCATCAACATTTTGCCATCAAGGGGCCAATTGTTGAATTAGCCCCATTTAACAGACATTCCAAGCCTTCCGAGCAGACAGGTATAACGTTGTGGGGAATCGTCAATTCCGGATTTGACATTGATCATCACTGCCTTGGTTATACAAAATTGCTGAGAACCGGTATTAACGGGATTATCAATGAGGTAAAAAAACAACAGAAAAGTGAATTGTCCGAAAAGCAACAGGTTGAGCTTGAAGCAATGCTTATTAGCTGTCAAGCACTGATCAGAGTAGCCGAACGTTTCAGGGAAAAGGCTGCCGAAATGCTGCCGCAGGCAAAGGATTCCGATGTCAGGGAAAACCTGGAAATGATCTGTCAGGCGGCATCAAACATACCTGCCAATCCTCCGGAAAATTTCTATGAAGGACTTGCCATGTTGCTGTTTCTCCGTGAAACGGTTGGCCCCTTGGAAAGCATGGGGATTTCCGTAATGGGACATCCTGACCGGATGCTTGCATCCCTCTACGAAAAAGACATTGCCAGGGGCATCCTGACCTATGAAAAAGCCGAGGATCTTATTGCCAAATGGATGCTCCCATCCGACATCAGAACTTTTGCCCGGGAACGCGAATGGCCTGAAACCAGTTCATGCATTACCCTTGGCGGCTGTGATGAGGAAGGCAAGGTTGTCTGGAATGACATAACCCGCATCTTTATTGAGATGCATCGGAAATACGATTTGATGAATCCGAAACTGAATTGCCGAATGAGCGCAGCTTCGCCCATGGAATATCTGGATATTATAAGCGAATGCGTTTTGCAGGGACATAATAATTTTGCCTTGCTCAACGACGATATTCTTATCCCGGCAAATATTCGATATGGAAAAACGGAGAAGGACGCCAGGCGATATGTCAACGGCGGTTGCCAGGAAACCATGTGCGAAGGCGTAGAACACAGTGCGGGAGCTTACTACTATTTCTGTATGCCTCAGGTTATGCACCTGTTTTTTTCCGCTCGGAATGTCGATCTGAAAGGGAACTATACTGAAGCACGCAAGGTTTTGCCGCCTAAGATGAATCCGGAAGAAGTAAATAGCTTCGATATCTTCTACAGGCAATTTCTGACCGCACTTATTCATACCATGAAACAGGGAGCAAAATGTTTGTCGGCTCGTGGACGTGTTTACCGGAATATTAATCCCTGTCCATTATTGTCAAGTATGCTGGAAGGATGTATTGAAAATGCTCTTGACTATACTGCTGGAGGCGCAAAATATAATCTTTCGGGAATAACCCTGGTCGGACTCGGTGACGTGATAAATAGTCTTAACGCAGTAAAAAAGGCTGTCTTCGAAGAAAAATGGCTTTCTCTTGCCGAATTCCAGCAAGCGGTCAGCAGCAATTGGGAAAACCTGGAAGTTTTGCGGCAACGGATTATACGGCTTCCGAGATACGGACACGGCAACAGGGAAGTAGACGAACTTGCGGCAAGATTCTGTGCAGACATTGCCGCAACAGTAAGACAGATACCTAATGAACGCGGAGAATACTTTCAACCCAGTTTTTTTGTTTACTGGTCCTTCTACCACATGGGAGTCTGCACCGGCGCCACTCCGGACGGACGCAAGCAAGGAGAGATGTTCTGCCAGGGAGTGGCTCCGCACCGGGTTAATGCGCCGCAAAGCCTCACCGACGTCTTCCGTTCCGTTTCAACGGTTGATTTCAGGGATTTTCCCGGCAACGCCGTGCTGGACATCCAACTTCCCGCAAGTCGCGGCATTCCCGTGGAAGCCATGGTTTCATGCATTAAGACTTTCTGTAAACTTGGCGGTCCTACCTTACAGTTCAACTGTGTGGATATTAAAAAGCTTAAAGCAGCCCAGGAAAAACCGGAAGAACATGAAGACTTGATTGTCAGAGTTGCCGGAATGTCGGCTCGTTTCGTCAGACTGGAAAAACATGTCCAGGATGAAATAATTCAAAGAGCTTTGTACTCAATATAATATTGTTGATCAGGAATTTTGTATTTTTTTTCAAGCTACTCAAAAATAAAACCCGGTTGAATGCAATCAACGGTAGGCAAATTCCTGACAACAGTCGAGATAATACTTAACAGCTTCTGGAGGCACGTTCCAAGGTATATGGTTTCCTATACACATCAGATAGCCTCCAGACATTTTCCCGGTTTCTACCATATTTTTCACCATTTTTCTTATTTCGACAGGATTGTTGCGCATTAATATCCGATTGTCTCCTTCCCCGGCAAGAACACAGTTTTCGTATTTTCCGGCAATTGCTTTGAAGTTCGTATAAGGCTCGGAAATAAAGCCAGAAGCTCCGCAGGCCATTATGTCATCGACAAATACATCAACACATCCGTCAACCATAAAAACCACTCGTTTACCGGCGGCTTTCAGGATGCCCCAGAATTCCTCGTAGCGTGGAAAAATGTACTTGTGCATCCATTGCGGACTGCATACCGGACCACTACTCATTACGATATCATCGTGACTGAACACGATGTTAACGGGTCTTTTTGCAATTGCTTTGAAAGCACGGCGACTAAGTTCAGCAAATTCATCCATAATTCTTTCGAATCTGGGATCCATGCAACATTCAAGGAAAAGCTCCCAGCCGAAAGTCAGCATCGGCCACATGAACATAGTATTGTAAAATCCGGCAATACGACATTCTCCCTCCGGTACGGGGTTCAAGTTGCTAGGATTATCTGGAAAAATGGTATCTTCACTTGTATAATCTCTGTTCATAACTACATGTGGCCAATCGGTGAAATCAAGTTTAGCCAGTGGACTGAATGCAAATACATCATCCGCGGATTTGAAAAATACTTCACCATGTTCAAAGGTAGCAGTCTGTCCATCTCCCCAACGCGTTGTGTGAGTTTGTTCGTCAACTTCATTGTCTCTGTTTGATTCGAGACGCGGCTTCGGATCGTTGGTTACAGGAATATTCAGGAACAGATATGGATAAAGTTTATTAATTTTTTCCCGGCACAATTTCGGATTTTCATAATAGTCGATACCGGTAATGAAACTTTCAGCATCGGGATTAGACCAATGTTCAATATGGACAATCCGCTTCGGCCCAAGTCCCATGAATGAGTCATAACGTTCTCGTTCGTTTTCAAACATAAAAAAACCTTTATTTATTGTTAATTAACGCCGTGTGCAAGTTTCTCACGGCAATATTTTCTCAAATTGCAGGATGGGATTGCCCAGCGTATGGTTGATAAAACAATTCACAGTGTGCGCCAGCAATTTCCGTCCTATGCGAACAGTCAGATGCCACATATCCCGAGCCCTGACTTTTTCAATATTAAATCTTTCGCTTAATTGTCCGATTACGGTTTCAACGAGCCTCCTTTTCCTGTTTATAATTTTTAGAAATTCTTTTGGTCTGTCATCTTTCATATTGCCTCTAAAGGGAGTGTGGATATTGATTCCTTCGTGGCGGATTTCTTCTTTTCTTGAATCAGAACAGATATACCCCTTGTCGCCAAGCAGGTCTGTTGCGGACTTTGAAGCCATTTCAAAAATCATTTCCCGTTCATCAATGTTCGCCGCCGCGACAGCGCAATCAAGAATCACGCCGCTTTGATCTATCAGCAGATGCCCTTTGAAGCCGAAATAACGCAAGTCTTTTGCGGCGCAATATCCGAACTCCGCATTGCCTTTGAACAATTTTGAAAAATGGGCGCGCCTGAATCCGCAAACAGGAATCGGATAGCCGTCAATTACGCTTAACTGGCTTCCTGACGGCAAAAGTTCCCGAGCTATTTTTTTTCGGACTTCCTGTTTGACCGCCCAAAGATTTGCGGCTTGGCGCAAGAATGTTGTGCGGCTGCCGAGGCGGGGAAACAATCTTTTCCAGTGATCCCTGAAATAACGATGGATAGATTTATCCTTGTCAAGTCCTTTGGACTCGCCTACTATTTCCATCGTGATGACTTCGGCATCGGACAATTTAGGCGAAGGACCTCGTTGTCTCAGTTGAATTTTTACCAGTTTTTTCAGCATGTCGTCTACCAAACAATAAACTTTGATGATATAATCTTCGGTGAGCATGAAGAGCAACTCCTTAAATTAGATGTAGTTATCCAATTTAAAGATTTGATTTTCCATAAAATGGAAACTTCATGCTCCTTTTTCAAACTCATTATTCAAATTCCTATAAAAAAACTTGCACACGGCGTTAATTATAATTCGCTCCATTTTTTATTCTGCATGATAATCTGTCGGGACAAATCAGAGCAAGCGGGACTGGAATAAGACTTTTTCGGCAGATCACGGGCAATGAAACTGAGCAGATTGCGGAGGAGTTCATCTCTGATCCCTGCATAAGCCGAATTGTCCCAGAGATTATGAATTTCATCAAAATCATTTTCCTGATCATATAATTCACCAGTTCCGTCATTGATATAATATACCAGACGGAATTTTTTTGTACCTGTCGAATAAACGTTCTGGGATTCGCAATAGACGGCTTCCTTTCCATGCATTTCTCCGGAAATAACCGATGGCAGCGCCATGCCGTCCAAGCCGTCAGGTATCGGGATATTGCACAATTGACTTAACGTTGGAAAAAGATCTACCGATTCGGCGAGTTCCGGACACTTTTGTCCTTTCGGGCCTCCGGGCCAGCTCAGGAGAAATGGAATCCGCTGGACAGAATTATAAATTCCCATGTTTTTGTGAAAAGCTCCGTGTTCCCCAGCGAAATCACCGTGGTCGGCCGTATAAACGATAATAGTGTTTTCCAGTTCCCCGTTTTTTTTCAGTTGTTCCAGAATTTGACCGATTTCCTGATCAATCACGGTTATCAATGCGTAGTAACTTGCCAAACAACGTTTAAGCCGATCCATGTTCGGGTCAAGCAGCGGGTATTCATTACCTTCCCGCGCCATTTTTTGCATAAATTCCGGTTTCCCTGCAAAATGGTTCTCAAAAAAGTCAGAGGCGCTTTCCGGTAAAACGATATCCTTCGAATCATACAGATTGAAGTGTTCCGGAGATGGTGTTATCGGTGAGTGCGGACGCTGAAAACTCACCTTCAGGAAAAATGGACGGCTACGGTCTCGGGTTTCGAGATATTTGACAGTTTCGCGTCGAATAAAACATTCCACTGAATGTTCGTAAGGCAGTTTTGACGGAGCATGTCCGTCAAACAAATATTCTTCGCCTTTCACCTGGGATGCGGTGTGGTCATAACGATCCGCAAGGCCGTAAGCGTCAAGGTATTTGAAAAACTCGCATGACAACGGGTTGCCGTCAGCTACGTCAATAAGGTCGGAATAACAGGTGGTTTCGAATGCTTCCCGGTTCCACGCTTCCACCGTGTGAGATTTTCCGAACATGGCGGTCTGGTAGCCATGATGCCTGAAATGAGCCGGGATTGTAAGGTGATCGAGATTGGGGTAGCTGGTGTTATCGTTTCCGTAAAAACGATGATTGTGGACATACTGTCCCGTCAGGAAACAGATCCGCGAAGGTGAGCAGATCGGGTTGTTGGCATACATTCGGGTAAAGTTTACCCCGTTTTCGGCAATACGGTCAAGGTTGGGAGTCCTGACATTCGGATGCCCCATATATCCGGTGCAGTTAGCATTGTGCTGATCGCTCATCAACCATAAAACATTCGGTTGTCCGTCCATTTTTCTATTCCTTAATACCCTAATTCATCATATTAAACATAATTCCAGAAATGAAGAGCCTTGTCAAGCGGCTGTCCGAAAAACGGGCCCCTCACAGGATTATTTCATTGAAGGTATAATAATTCCTCGCAGGATTATCCGGTTTGCAACCAGAAATATCAGCAAAGGGGGAATTCCCGCCAGCAGACTTGCGGCCATAATATAATTATTGCCGGGGTTCTGAGTCTGAAGGTCATAAATCCAAACCATTAATGTCCACATTTTCTGGTCCGGACAGATCACGAACGCCCACATAAAACCGCTATAGGCCATTATAAACGCTCCCAGCCCGATATAGGCCATGATCGGCAAGGTGAGCGGGATTACCACGATGCGGAAAATCTTGATCTCACTGGCGCCATCAATTTCCGCCGCTTCAAACAATTCGCGCGGGAGTGAATCGAAAAAACCTTTCAGCAGAAAGATGGAAAATCCGTTGGCGGCGGCTGGCAGTACCAGCGCCAGATAAGTGTTCAACATGCCCATATCCCGGATCAGCAGGAAGTTAGGTATCATAGCCACTTCAGCCGGAAACGCCATAGTTGCGAGAAAGAACAACAGCATCTTGCCGGAATGCTTGAGCGGAAACCTGGATAGCGAATAGGCTGCCAGCGGGTTGATGGTAAAAGTGCACAGTAAAGTCAGGACAACCAGAATGATGGTATTTACTACTGCCTGTCCGCGATTTTTCAATGCGCCGATTACGTGGGTGTAGGAATGAGAGGCAAAATCTTTTCTGAGTTTCCATGGATTGTCAACTACCGGTTTTAAATCCGCGATTGCCATTGGCAGTTCTATATCTGAAAAGGACTTGAAATTGCTTTTCCAGGCCATGTTCAAAGCCTGCAAAGCGGCCTTTTCTGATTTACCATTGCCGTATTTTTTCTTCAGGAAACTGATAAATCCTTCTTCCGGGGTTTTAAGGATGAATTGTTTCGGGGGAATTTTCCCGGAAGCGATAAATTCACACCAGTACCGGCTGAGGATTTCATTGTCCGGTCTTTTCGGATAAAACGGCAACTGCTCCCAATTCCGCAATGGTTTGCCGCAAAGTAGCGAGGCTTCTGCCAGCGCCTTAACGTTTGCATCGTTTTTTTCAGCATATTTTGCCAGTAAACGCTGTTTTACCCATTTCCGCCATGAAATGGCGCATGACTCCGGAAGACACATTAAATTTCTGGGCCATCGCTCCCGGACAAATGTCCGCCAGACGGCGGCCTCTTCCGGATTTGCCGGTTCCTTCAGGTTGAAAGTGATTTCCGCGAATCCGCGGTAACCGGTTTTCCAGTCCTTGTTCAGTTTGGTAATGGAGGGGTAGGTTTTCATCAGGAAATTCTGCCAATAGGCATTGGAAGCAAGTAACAATTTATCATTCGCAGGTAACGATTTCTTGAAATCCAGCCACAATTGTTCTTTCGGATTGTCAGTTGGGCGCCACGTCGGCAACATTACCGGTTCAAACGTCCTGGCTTCTACTTCGTAAAAGTTGCTGTAATCACTGTCCAGTGAATGGTTCATGATCACCAACGCCAGCTTGTCCGGATTGTCCAAAATCTTCCGGCGTTTATTCTCATCCGGAAATCTTCTCAGGAACCAATGCGGCAGAGGTTTGCCATTTTTATGTTCCTCAAGAAAAACATCCGCGGCTTTTCCGTAGCGGTTCACCAGGTACGTTCCGAAGTTTTTGGTGGCGGAGAATTTTTTGGCCAGCAGATACTCCTGCGGATAGCGGTTCTTGAATTTCCGGTAGTCAGCCAAGACCTTGTCTGCGCCCTGCCAACTGAATCCTTTTTCCTTGATCGCCCCGGTCAGCTGCTGAAAATAATCTCGGTCATTTTTCATTCCGGAAAGGTTCCGCCACTCCGGACGGTGATGCCTGGCGGCAAGAATGTTGAGATTATCGCTGAACGAATGGACATTTTTCAGCAGAAGCTGATTTTGGGAATACAAATACCGGGGAACAATGGAATTGTCCTGCAGATCAAAGTCGTTGCTCAGAGTCTGTCCGACAACGATCAGGACCGGATAAACAATAAAAACCGCACCTAATATAAGCAGCAGGTAGATCGCCGCCTTGAAAGCGATATTGGCAGGATTTTTTTTCGTGGTTTCGAGTAAAATCGGCATCAGTTGGCCCTCCTGAATTCGACTTTTTTCAGGAAGTTCAACTGATATACGGTAAACCCGATCAGCAGACTGCCCAGCATCCAGGCCAGCGCGGTGGCCACTCCGAACCGGAGATAGCCGAACGCCTCCATGAAAATCTGGAGTCCGACCACATTGGTTTCAAACGCGCCGCCGGTCATTACCAGAATGTTCGCCATCCCATGAAACGCTCCGATGAAAACCCCGACGAAATTGATGATCAGAATAGGTTTCAGACTAGGCAGGGTTATATGGATGATCTTTGCGAAAATCCCGGCGCCGTCAATCTCGGCGGATTCATACATTTCCTGGTCGATGCTTTTCAGGGCGGCAAGATAGATCAGGCAGGCCGCTCCCGTTCCTGCCCAGATACCGGGAAGCACAAGCATCCACTTGTTGATGGCCGGGTTCTCCAGCCACCTGTACGGCCCCAGGCCGATGAATGAAATCAGCCAGTTCAATAATCCCTCGCTGGTGGGCATATAGAATATCCGCCAGATGAACAGGATTATCACCCCTCCCAACACGGAAGGAACAAAAAAGATGACCCGGAAAAAAGTCGTGAAGCGTTTGATTTCTGAAAGCATTATCGCCAGCAGGACCGGCAGCGGAAATCCAAGGATCACCACCGCCATTACGTAAATCAAAGTACTTTTTAACATCGATGTAAACATTGGGTTGGTGACAACCCGGATGAAATTTTCAATCCCGACAAATTCAGACTTATCAAGCACCTTCACGTTTTGGAAAGCCATCAGTGAACCTCTGACCAGGGGGTAATACGCCCAGGTCAGGATCAGAATAACCGCCGGCAGCAACAATGCCAGCGCCCCTATCTTTTTCGAGAAGAGTTGCCGTTTTTCCGGTCGCACCGATTTAGCCGATACCTTATAAATTATTCTGACAATTCCAACCAGAAGCGCCAGCGCCACCACTACGACTATCCAGAATACAAATCCCAGCTTGCGTTTCAGCTCCCCGATCATCTTGTCTTTCATAAAAACCTGGGTATTGGCAAGTTTTTCCGCTTTGTTCATATTTTCCTTGATATCAAAGTGAGGCGATGTAGCAATACCACTCAATAAGACTTGGGAAAGCACCTCCTGCTGGACCCGGTTATATCCCTCGGAAACCGGTAACATGGTATAATGTTTGGGATCGTAAATCATCCGTTGCATTTTCCGTGAAGACGGACTTATCTCCTTGGCGTATTCCTGGAGCCCCGCGGCGCTCAGCATATCATAAGAACATAAGTTAAATAATCCACGGTCGACCAGGTACTTCATCTTTTCCTTTTCATATTTCATATATCCGGGAGAACCGGCGGGAGCGTAAAACTGCGAAGCATAATCCATGATAAGATCGGCGCATGCCTTAACCCGGGCTTCACCGCCAGGACGCTTTTCGCAACCTTTGTAAATACCATAATAATGAAATGCGCTGGCTCCGCCTTTTCCGGGCAGCGGCATAATTCCCACATCGGCAGGATTTACCGTGCTGTTAATGAGCCAATCAGTGGTGTAATACAAGACCATTGCAACCTTTCCTTCGCTCCATAATTTCGCCCAATTCGCATCATTGTCGATGCATGCGGCGGCACAACCGGTTACAACCTCATTTTTGCCGTTGACCGTGAAATCATGTTTGCAGAAAGGGCAATGAGCTTTAACCGGGAAAGTCAATTTCGTCCTGGCATCACCTAAAGAAACCGGTTCTCCGCAATGAGGACACTTGCAGAAAGGCGCCCACAACATGTCATGCCATAGTTTCAGGGCCTTGCAGCCCTCGGGACTATTGAATGCCGCCCGTTCCGTTCCGGGGACATCACGCAGATTTTTATGGCACTTGGAACATTGCCAGTTTTCCTGCTGCTGGGTAAAGGTGTTTTTGGTTCCACATGCCGGGCAAGTCTTGAGATATTTGACTGCCGATCCGCCGAAAGCATACAGGAACCCCTGCCACAACCAGCCGTTCGGTAAAAGAGCGTAACCTTTGCGGTTGCGGTTTTGAGTAAGTGACAGTTTTCGGCAAACATAAACAAAATCATCAAAATTATTGATTCGTTTTTCCGGGTCCAATCCGGCCGCACGGAATAAATCTTTGCGGTAAATCAGAAATTGCACCCATTGAAAACACGGAAGCACGTAAATATGCCCGTCCTCCATGATTGCATTCCGCATCCAGTGCGGCATGGCCAAAAACGGCTTCCAGATTACTTCGTCAACTCCCTCGGTATATTTGCCGTTACCATCCACATCCCGGTAAATGTATTTATCCAGAGGCAGGAAAAATCCGTTCCTGATCCACGATTTTAGTTCATGGTGAAAAACTCTCAGAAAATCCGGAGCAATCCCACCGGCAATTGACATGAGTAATGTTCCACGTCTCAATGTCTGAATATTTAAATTGGTAAACTTTTTGGGAATTACTTCGGGATGACTGTTTACCCAACTTTTATATGCAGGATACTCTAGCACATACGAAGCTGGAATACCCGGAAACGTGATAGAGTAGACCGGTTTTTCATTATCTTCGGCATATGAACCGGCCGTCCAGAAAAGGCAGCTGATTAAAACCGTGATGCATAAGATCTTCACAATAATATTTCTTCCGGTTGATAAATCCTGCAAAGATTTATTTCCCCATCGCAAAGGCGTTGATTCTCCGGTACTTCATCCGGAAATTTTTCTTTGGCGGGATGATTTATATGCAATTCGATATTCAATGTCAGATTTTCTTTTTCAGGGATTTTCAACCTGCAATTAGCATGTGGGGTATACTGCGATAAATCAGCCACGCAAGCGCCAATATCTTTTGAACGATAGAGTACTTTTTTCTTTTTACCAGTTTCACAAACGTTGATATCCATGGCCGTGACGGTATAGGCGCTTTGAATCAGACGCAGATAAAGATAATGGTCTCCCGGTTCCAGATCCCTGCCGGAAAGGTCGATTGATATCAAAGCGGTTCCTTTATTGAAATCTTTGGAAGACCATTTGCCTAGCGAATGATACCGTCCTTCGGGAAAGGGATCTTCAATATTAAGTTTTTTGAATTCTTCCCTGATAATCTCACAGGTCAGCAGCAGAGCATTCGCCGGCATTCGCACGCGTTCATAGATTCCGTCCTTCCAGAAAAAGCCAATCAAGTCATGCCATTTATAAAGAGATTTGCGGATTATATTTGCACGGTGAAACAGATTTAAAAAGTTCCGCCGCAACTCCTCTTTACCGGAATTGGTCAGTTTCTTCTTTTGTTTCAGTTTTTTCTCGATAAAATCTCTGAATTTATAAGCCTCGATAGCCGCTTTGACGAATCTTGATTCCAGAATCATTCCCGTATCATTCACCTTTTCCGCTATAGCCAGCGCTTCGTCCGCCAACTCAATTTTCGCTTCAAGATCATCAACATTATGAAGAACTGTTTTTTCAAACAGACAGTCGAAATGGGTTTTCACCGGTCTGAATCCACGGGAGGGATTCTGGGCCAGCACCTCCATGAATCTGACTTCCGCCAAGGTCCAGCCAACTTCTCCAACTTTAACCGCCCATTCCGCGAATAATTCCGGATGTTTAAGCTTCCGGCTGACCGCGTAGGCTTCCGCGAATTCCACGGGAGTCCGGCCTTCAGCGTTCCAGGACCATTCCGCCATGGCCACCAGATTGAATAGATGCGGCAGGTAATAAGGGACTGTATAACCGTAGACACCGGTTAATTTTTTTTGAACAAACTCGTTCAAACGGAAATGAACAAAACCCGGAGCAGTCCAGGGGATAATGGCGAACCAGGATGCTGTTATTTGCGGAATAACTTCGAGTTTTCCTCCTTTACGAGCGTACTTTTCCAAGAGCGGATATATCATCGGGTTGCGGTCGGAGCAATAGGTTCTGCCGCCGTCATAATAGGTTACGCCGACATCCTCGGGCAGCAACGCCAGAACTTTGTCATTCGACGGATAACTGCTTTGCGTGAGCCATATCCTGAGCCGTTTCCCCGGATATTTCTTTTGTACTTTCCAGAACGCCTTGAGAATCGCTTTTGTTTCCAGCTCAAAAAGATTCTTGCCAGAGCATTTTGAGCAATGGCACTGATAGGTTTTTTCGGTTAACCAAACCGACATTTCCTGATGATTGTAGCGATCCGTAACTTCCGCGATCAATATCAACCAATTTGTCAAGACGTCAAGCGTCATTGGATTGGAGATGCATAACCCATCCGTTGTCGGGGGAGCCGGTTTCGATGGATCCGGCACAGCCAGAATTTTTGTCAGGTGTTTTAATTTTTCATTATATAGCAAGCGGCCTAATTGATTCGGTCGCCCGAACATCCCAAGATGTCCAATATATGGAATATATCTAAATCCAAGTTCCTCCGCCTGTTTCAGCCATTTTTCATCCATGTCGATAGTATAATTTCCATCGGAATCAATACCATTAAAAGCTGTAAATTCCACAAGATTTAACTTCCAGTCGACAAACGTGTCTGTATACTTGAAACATCCATTCATCGCTTGTCCGCGCTCTTCCATGTCCGGCCAGTCGACAATGGTAGCCAGAGGAACCTTAACCGTTGATTTCTTCGTTATTTTCTCCGGCGCCTCAACCAATTGCCGCATCGTGATGGCCGCGTACAGGAGTCCGGCCGGAGCAATGGCGTTCAGATTTATTTCAACACCTTGATCCGTTTCCGTAAAACCGATCTCATAAGCTTGACTGGAATTGCGAAGTTCGCGAATCCGTTTATAACGCGGATCAGTTTCATCCTTCAGCAGATTGAAGTTGAATTGAATTTTAGCGTTTTTCCCTCCTAAAGAAAATGGTTCAAGCAAATCGATTGCGGTTTTCTCAGGCGGAGCGGAAATTTCCCCGCTTACCTTAATACCAATTTCACCGGCCGCGAGCTTCGCGATTTTTCCTATTTTTATTTCTTGCGGCAGTGGGATTAATCGATTAGTATATTTTTTACAGTTTTTGGGTATTATGACTTCCATTTTCATTTCCTGGTTGAAATTCCAAATTATATTGACGGTTGATAAGCGGTTAAGGGCATAACGGGGATCGGGCTGGCTCCATTGAAGGTTATTTCAACCGTATACCGATTGTATGCAACTTTCCAATTAGAACGGTTTCATCGCCCGGACACTTGGCGTATCGCGTTATACCGGCCACTCATCAAACATGAAACACCTGGACATCGCTTGTTTACCGTATTCATTGTTTTCTTTACTTCAGTTTGGTAATCCTGATATTGTCCAGATAAAATTGACCGGAAGCCTGCGATTGGCTATACCCGCCAAAATAAATGTAACCGTATTCTTTGATATCGGTGACGAAAGCTAATTGATTCACGGATATCGTCTTTCCGTCCGGCCGTGTTACCGTAATCCGATAAGTCGAACGGCTTCCCGTGGCTAATTCCGGTAATATCATTTGCACATGAAGCCAGGTTTTTGGTTTGCAAAAAGCCACATCCATCTGGTCCGCCCGATTGTAAATAATTGATCTCACGTGTTCGCTACTGTAACTGAACAAAAGCAATACGCCGCATTTATATCTCGGGTCTTGGACATGAACACTCGGCGACCAGGAACCGGACATGGAACAATCGAATTCCAAAAGCAACGGACCTTTGCATGGTTTCGGAAGTTTTATTGAAAAACCGGCGTTGTACCAATTGGGAGGAGGCAATTTTTCAGAAAGCACATCATCGATCAATAAAACTTTATTTCCGAGTTTGGCTTCGAATTCTTTTGGCGCTTCTCTCACGGTGACGGAATTTCCTTTTTCGACACCGTGAGTTTTACAAGGAGAACCGGGAACGGCTCCTGTTTTGCACGACTCCCAGTCCTCCTGAAAAATGACACGTTCCCTGTTCAAATGCTCCTGATTGCTGCTTGTTGTTGCGCTTGATGCCAATAACGTAATTACAGCCATCCCGAGGCATTGCTTTAAGCCGATAATGAATTGTTCGCGACGCATCTTCATTTTTTCGCCGTCTTAATATTTGAGTCTTTCAAGTTCAATACTGACGTGTTGTCCAACAGAAACGTCCACCCTCCGGTGCTCCGCCAGGAAAGAAAACTAGTTTGGAGACTAATTTCCGCGGGGCGGCATACCGATATGTTGAAAGCCAGATCGGCTGATGATTTTCCGTTCACACCGAGTTCTTTCAACGGGATTTTCCATTCGGCCGTCCATAAGCCGGGGCTGACAATTTTCGCTCCGTATTGAGTTTTACTCACGATGTCATTGATCTTGTCATTGTCAAAGAACAGTTTCACGATCGCGGGTTTCCGTTTTTTTACATTAATATGGTCATAGGCCATTTTGGTGCCGTCGGCGGTACCCCTCAGAACGAGAATAGGGGAATCCGGTCCAAGCGAAAGATTTCTTATGGCTATTTCGACTGATCCGTTTAGGCCCCATACCGGGCCTGGGCGGATACCCTGTTTTTCATCGACGGGATTTTCAACGCCGATATACAAGTAGTCATTATCACGTTTAATCCAAACCTTACTTCTGAAAGGCAATCCCACTTTCCCTTCCGGATCTTCCTGGGCGAGGAGATAATGGTTTGAAACATCGCTCCATTCCGAATTGTCTAGTTTACCGTCTATGGTAACGGGCTTTTCACTCATATAGACTGAATAGCCGATTGGCGGCGTGACGAGTTCCGGGATCTTTACCGTATAAATCTGGCCCATGGCGGTCGATTTGTTGACCTTCACTTTCACGGGCCAGGACGCCCGTAACGGGTCTTTGTAAAGACCGATTTTGTCGGCCGGTATTTTCTTGAATCCAAGTTTATATGCGGGTGAATCGTCCCTCAGCTGAAAATTGTCATTGGCGGGATCTACAAAACATGGATTGGCGATGATGCTGTCTTTGTCAAAACCACTCTTCCGCCATGTTTTCCAGGATAGCACATCGTACTTCAGAGGCTTGCCGACCGGAATTTTTTCGAGGAACGCAATGTCAAACACAACGGGTTTCCCGAAATTCCAGTAGACGTTTTTGTCTATGGTAAAGCTGGGATAGGTCGAATAGCGGACGGCGATATATTCCGCCTGAGGATTCCAACTCGACACGACATTGTTAACGAAACGGTTGTTTTTCCAGGCGGGATCGCTCCACGGTTTACTTAGAATGGGAAAGCGCTCTTTCCAGGGACTCTCTTTCAGCGGCCATTTCGCCAAATTCCTTTCGTTTTGGGCGCGGCATGATAAATGTCCCTTGTACATCGCTTTGTTGTGCATCTCGTTTTCCATTCTCCTTTTGATCCCGATCCCCATCATGTTGCTGACGAAAATATTATTCTCGACCCGGCTGTTGCATGCTCCATGGGTAACGGCCAAGTCGCCGACGCGGTAGAAAATATTTCCGTAAATCTCGCCAGGACCTCCTGAATCACAATAAATGGCACGGATTTGCTCATGGGAGCAGTATTGGATGATTCCCGATTTGACAGAGGCCCGAATCCTGCCGTAGCCGTCAAGATCATGTAGTTTATTGTATCTGACTATATTGTTCAAAGCGGCAAAATCGCGGCCACTGTAGATGGCTCCGCAATCGGCGGTTTGCAGACAGACATTGAAGATGTCGTTGTACTCGATCAAATGATCGTTTCCACTATAATAAATAGCGGTATGCGGCGCATCGTAAATGAGATTGTGGGACACGCGGATTCCAACACTGTCCTTTTTTATGTATATTCCGCGTGAATAGGTCCGCTTGAGCATACCGAAATGATGGATGTTGTTGTTGTCGATCCTGAAGTCACAAGGTGTGAGTGTTTTTCTATTACCGCCTTTACATGTAATACCGCCCGAAGTCAGATCATATAGATCATTTCCGGTTATAACATGCCCGTGTCCTCCGGAAATGTTGATCGCCGTCAGTCCGATGTTTCGTAAGACACACGCGGCGATGGTATTGTTCTTCCCGCCTATAACGAGAACCGCGTTCTTCCTGCAATTCTCAAGTACGAATCCCCTGAACATTACGTTTGAAACATTCCGCATAAGAATGATACTCTCGAGGAAAGACACCTGCACCTTGCTTTTCTCGATAGAAGTCGGCGGCATAAAATAAATCTTTTCCGTGTCTTTGTCATAATACCATTCTCCCGGTGCGTCCAGTTCTTCGAAAACATTCCGGACATAGTAGCGTTCGCCAACGCTAAAAGGATATGTGGGCCGGTGCGTCAAGCACATCTCTTTTTTTTCGGCGTCAACCTCCTTTAGCTTGGTATCATTTGCAAGATAATTGTATCTCGGAAAGAAATAGACCATCGCTTTCTCGGGGTGTTTCCATTTCGCCGGAGCATCGCCGTAATATTTGAATACAGCTCCCCATTTGCTCCCTTTAGGAGTTCCAAGGGTGTAGCTCCATTCGCCTCCGCGGATATCGTCAGGTTTGTGGTTGGGCCAACGGGCCAGCGTCATGGTTTTGCCGTTACACGACAGTTCGAAGCCAGGAACCAACTTGAAAAATGGTTCCCAGGGAATGTCCAGGGACGACAACCCCATTCCTTTCACGTCCGCCTGATAGATTCCGTCCCGATATGGTTTGAAATTATTAATGGTCCTGCCGCCGGACAGCACCACTTTCTCTTTTTCAAAAGCGCGATAAACAATTGGATTTTCTTTCGATCCGGAATCAGCCGGACCAAGCGTCAAGGTCTTGGGCATTTCGTAAACACCCTCGCGGACGTATACGGTCACTGGCTTGTTAAGTTCTTTTCCTTTTTTGATTTTTCTGATTTCCACTGCCGCTCTTTTCAACGTAGCGAAAGGAGCGTCTTTTGTGCCGGCATTCTTATCATTACCATTTTTTGAAACGAATAAACTCACCTCATCACCATAACAGTTCAACGAAACAACAGCCATTGCGACAGCGATTAATCGTTGTCCTGAAACAAACAGTCCTTTTACCATCTTAGTTACTTTCTTTTATGTTAAAAATAATTACGTACAATCAATTCCCGTCACGCAACGTTGTTGTCACGCTTCGGCTTTTGCCGATGGGACTTGCAACAAGTCTGAAATAAGCAATTTAAAGCTCCCGGCGTATTAGTCTGGGCACACGTTTAATCAACGTGAATATCTGTAACTCCGAACAATATTTTTCAGTGACCCATTTTGCGTGTTTAATTTTCTCCTTCTCTTTTTGGTATTTTTATCGTAAACGTTTATCTAATCAATAAAACAGAAGGCAATACCCCGTCTAATTCTGAAATATTCCCATAGTCATAAGCTTCAACATGACCGTCAAATAAAGTAATATTGCATTTTTTTGAATGCCTGGCATCCCAAAAGCGGTACCCATTTTCATTATGGTATTTATAAAGATAGTCAATCTGCCTTACTCTTATCGAATCATAGCTGTCGGCAAACATTGGAACTATTGTCGGTTGTACCATCTTCCTGATTACGTGCTCAGTATAATTGTCATTTCCGGCATATATATCAGTATAACCGCGGTGATCAGTTTGTCTTATCGTAAGTACATATCCGTAGGTAATACTGCTCCAGCTCTGCCATACCGAAGACATTGCCGGGCATTGCAGTATGCAGGTTTTCCCATTGACAAGAGGCCCGAAATAATCATCTGCCAGCATTGCTTTCAGCCAGGTGGTTGGCTCTGTGGCCATTCTGAATCTTGGTGTAACACCATCAAAGTCATTTGCATAATTGAAGACTGACAGTCCAATTTGCTTCATGTTTGACTTACATGAAATATCCTGTGCTTTGGCACGAGCCTGTTTTAAAGCTGGAAGTAACATTGCTGCTAATATAGAAATTATTGCTATTACTACTAATAATTCTATAAGTGTAAAGAAATTGAAGACAACTGGCTTTTTACTAAATCGGACACTTTGATTTTTCATAGTACTACCTCCATTTAGTTAGATGTTGTTCATATGTAATGATTCAGTGGATAAAAGTTCCCTTTTTAAAAAATTTTCCGATTTTTTCATGCCTGACAGTTTTTTTCTCCGGTTTTCGGCATTTTTCGCATCTCCCTGTGATTATTTTTGCTTTTGCTACTGCTATTGACCATGGTGACATATCCAGTTTTCTGACCGCCGCTTTTGTTCGCTTAAGGTTTTTGATGGTATTTTTCACATTTCCGATATTAGAATCATTACCTTCAGGAGAGACAAATAATTCTACATCGGCATGAACTGATGGCACAAGCATTCCAGTCAAATATAGCGCAAATACAACAACAAGCTTTCGGCAGAGGCAATAATACATAATCGCTCCATTGATTATGGTATTTATTTTTATTTCCTTTAGATATGATGTTACACCAATTCTTGTTGTATGTCAATATGTATTATATAATTTTTTGATATTTTTTATTATGTATTATTTTTTTAATACATATCATCGAGGTGCAGGTCCGGTCGATTCCCTTTCAATAAGTTCAGGCTCTATGACCTTTCCATATAAGGTATCATCCATAAACTTATGATTTTCATCCAATATTAAAGCTATAGCGGAATCAACAACCCGGTCAAGATTGGGGCCAACCGTAGTGAGTGGAACCGGGTAAGATTCTGAATCCAACAAATTGTCATAGCCGATTATGCTTACATCTTCGGGAATTTTGTAGCCCATCTGCAGCAAGCGCTCCATAACCCCGAGCGCACAGATGTCGTTTTGCGCAACCACCGCGGTAAAATCAATATTTTTCTCGACTAATTCGCCTGCCGCAATATAACCAGCATGATGAAAGCCGGCGCAATTTATATCCAGGCTGGAATCATGATTAACATTGTTCTGTTCCATGACGCTTTCAAAAACCGAAAGCCGGAGACTGTCAATAACCAGCCCGATTGTTGCTATTTTGCGGTGCCCGAGACCTAGCAAGTGTTTGGTTGCGATGGCCGTACCCTGAGCCTTGTCGCAGTATACAAATTTAAAATTTACCGGATCAAAATTAAGAAGAATAAGCGTCTTGTGATAATAAAGCTGAAGCAAGCTGCTCCATCCTGCAGCTCTTATAGCGCTGGCGCCAGCAAAAATTCCATCGGCTTTCTCCAGCCATTGCTTTTGCCTTGAGTTTAATTCGCATTGACCAGCGGCAACCATCACATTGATTCCTGCTCCTTTTTTTCCCAGAAAATCCTGCAACTTCGCAAAGATGTCGCGTTGATAATGCTGAAAGCGCGAATACTCAGGCAGAATCAGCAGAAAATTCATTTCCGAGACTCTTTTAATTTTCTTCGACACCGCGGTGCCTCTTCCTTTAACGGATTCTATTGTATTTGCCTCTTTCAGTAAACCCAGGGCCTTTCGTATGGTCGTCCTGGAAACTTTGTACTTTTCCATAAACTGATGTTCTGTCGGCAACATTGAAGGCTTTTCGCGCTTTATGTATTCTTCTATTTCCCTGCTTATTGCCTTGTAATAGGGTTTTTTGCGCTTTAAAGAAGTTTTGGTATTCATGTTTCTCTCCTTTTTATATTTGTATTTTTATGATATCACAAATATGCCTCAAGTCAAAGCATATTTGTTGCTTGTTAATTTGCGGATCAAGCTCAAAAAAAACATCAAATAGCGGAAATTCAAAAAAGGCATGGCAACAAAAAAATATTTCAGCGGGAATTTGGCACAATTAATGACTCTGGATTTTTGAATACCCAGTATCGGCGCTGAATTTAATCCTCGTGGACAGCAACGCTTCTCGCTGATTTCTTCGTAAGCTCCATGCGGGGCAATGTGCATTGCTCATCCATATGGCTTTCGAGTCTATTATCCTTTCATTGCTGATACCCGCAAAGAGATATAGCGGTACTCCCGCACTCGAAATTCCATATATGCCTCAAATATGAAATACATATACAAAAGATAGCCACATGCTGATAATACATATTGACAGTAATATGTTGTTGTTGTATCTTTATTAGCGCGGCAATGTTAAGACATGTTAAAAAATGAATGGGGTACTCCTGCAAATACAATTAAAAGATATGTTATGAGTTTTTGACTGTGTGCTGGCACTCTCCTTATTGCGAACAAAGAGTAACATAATTGGAATCGGTGATTAAATTATGCATAAAAAACGTACGGCGTGGTATGCGTTACGGCGCACATTACCGTTACATTCCTGGAAGGCTAATCTGGAAGAACTTCTTGAATGCTGCCCTAAATATGGAATAGACGAAGTTATTTTGAAGGTTGACACTGAATGTTTGAGCCACAATCTGCCAACTGTCGAATGGCTGAAAAATTATCAACCGATTATGTTTGAAATAAAACACGAATTGGAAAAGATTGCCGTAGTATATTCTTTAAACCCATGGGTTACCACCGTACATTGTGATCGAGGGCGGGATCTTTCCAGCAGATTTTCGGAACGTGATTTCATGGTCGGTCATGATGGAGTCCGGTGTAAAGCCTGTCTTGCTCATTCTTCTGAAGCCTGGCGAGAAGAAACTGCAAAATTATGGAAAATCTATGCAGAAACAGGACCAAGAGTCTTATGGGTGGAAGATGACCTTAGAACTTTCAATCATGCTCCGATTCTTTATAGCGGATTCGATGCCAACAATCTTGAAAAGTTTAGTGGGATTATCGGTCGAAAGGTAAGTCGCGAGGAACTGGTAATGGCAATATTACACCCAGGCAAACCTCATCCATGGCGAAAAATCTGGTTTGAAATATTGCGGGATGTGGTGCTGGAGGCTTGTGAAAATATTGTTAAAGCAGTTCACGACATAAATCCTGATATCAGCTTTGGCCTGATGTCTAGTGGCCCGGCCAATCATTCTCTGGAGGGGCGGGACTGGTATGAACTTGCAGGAATTTTTAGCGATAAGTTTCGATTAAAATTGTACAGTCGCCCTCCTTTGAGCAATTACAGCGAAAAATCGCTGAGGGGACTGTATTATTCCGCGGATTCAATACGCTGGACTCGTTCGATGTTTCCGCGCGGAATTATTGAGCAGGCTGAAGTGGAGAATTTACCTTTTTTTCATTATTCAAAATCTGACAATTTTACTTTTTTGCAGATGGCATTGTCATTTGCCCTGGGATGTCAGGGGGCGACCTTGAATTTGTTCGATCACCTTGGCACTCCGATGGAATATTGTCCGTCAGTCGGTAAAATGCTGGCAGATAAAAAGAATTACCTCAACTCAATTGCCCAAGTCAGTGATTCGGATACGGGAAAAGTCCGAGGTGTTAGGTTACTTTTCAGTCCGGAAAGTTCACTGAACAAGCATCTTCCGGCAACCCCATCATATCATGACTTACAGTGCCGCTCCGATATGTGGAGTCCGATTTTACAAGGCATGGGCTTTGGAATTACTTTTTCGGAAGAAAGCGTAACTGCACTATCTGGACAGGCAATAAGAGCATTTTCCAAACCAGCGATTGAAAAAATCCTTTATCGAGGTGTGCTTTGCGATCTTGACGCCGCTATTGCCCTGATCGATATGGGATATTCCGAAGCAATTGGGATCGAATTTGACCGGATGCTTTCTGAATTTAATCAAGAACCAATGGGAGCGGAAGAATTCCACAATCCTGAATTCGGAGGTTCTGAAAACTGTCTGATGACCACAATTTTCCGGTTCAACGACACGTATCCGGAAATTCCAACTACCGGGGTTCCCAGGTTGCTTCCAGGCGCCAAAACAATATCGTCGTTAATCAATCCAGACAAAGAACGTGTTTGCCCCTGTGCTACGGTTTGTGAAAATGAATTCGGAGGTAGAGTGGCAGTTATACCATATAGTCTTAACATGTTTCGCAATGGAATTGAACCTGCTTTTTGTAATCCCTATCGTAAAATAATGTTCAAAAAACTGCTTAATTGGCTTGCCGGAACTGTACCGCCATTATTTGTAGATGCCCAAGATTATTGGACATTGCCATTCCGAATCGATTATCCTGACTATACCATTGCAGCATTATTTAATCTTAATCTCGATGCGATTCCGGAAAGCTCCTTTGAACTAAGTTGGGAACGCGGTCCGGTAAAATCGATAACAAAGCTTTCCCCCAAAGGCAATTGGGAAGCGGGTAAACTCGAATATGAATTTCAAAATCATATATTAAAAATTGTGAATCAGAAACCGCAAAAGTTTTCAGAACCTTTGTTTATACTGATCAAATTTTAAAGTTTTGTATTTTGGCAAATATTCAAATATTTATAGCACAGATAAAACATTATGGTTACACATCTATCAGGTCAAAATATTTAATAACAGCTCCCCCCCGGGGCAGATATTCTGAGACTGAGAGCGCTTCGTATTTCACACCGAGAGCGGCGTAGAGCAAACCTAAAATGGGTAGCGGAGTCGGATGCGGATTTCGAAGCCATCTCATTTCACCCGAAAAACGGAATGGTTTTTACAATTTATTTCCGGGAAAATCAACGCAAAAACAGGTGCGATTAAGGCTGATCTTCTTGTCACGGGTTCGAGAAACACAACATGCGTACCCTAGCATATTCGGTGAAAAAAGGAACACTTTTTGATAATCGTTCTCATGTAGCACGGTAAGTTGTTGGTAATGAACGAGTGGATGTAAATTTTAAAAATTTCCAAAAGTTCTGGTCGTGACAAGAACTTTTAGAGAGACAGAGAGAAAATGGTTCAAAATGGCCTTCTACAAGCCGTTTTTACTTGTCACGGCGGGAACGATATATCACTTGCATAACCTTTTAGTATAACGACTTATACGATATTTTGCAAAATTCACAGAGAGGATTCCGTGCGGGAATGAATGGTGGAGAGTTCGGGAGTTAAACCCAGAACAACAACCATATAAAACTACCTTGCGTTGAACTCAAACTTTACTTCCGGGATAGGCATTGAGTCAGTTTAAAGCCAAGCATAAGTGGGTTCTTGAAAAGGAAATATTCTAAGCTAACGTGACTATTGGTCTGGGGGACGCTTACGAAAAGCGGCAAGTTCTACCGCTTGGCTGATTTATTAATAGGAAAACATGAGGAAAAGGAACAACGTTTATGAGCAGTGAGATTATACCAGATGGAGTATGGACTGTTGCAACAGAATTCTCCAAGTTGATTCGGGATGTTGACAAAGATTTAATAAGGAAGAAATGCCGATCCTACCTTGCCAGTGAAATGAGTCTGTATAAGAAGATGAAACAGGTGAAGCCTGAAGATGGCGAAATGCCTAAAGCTCCCAAGCCGCTTTGTAAGCCTTCGGCGAACTTGTCCGACATTCAAAAAATCGGCCATAGGGATGCCTATATTGCTAAGTGCGAAGCCTATATGGATGAAGCAAGTGAACAGGTATGGAAAATAACAGAGGCTCAAAGGCAGATATTTGAAAATCACAATTCAGACGAAAAGGAAGTAGATAAAGCCATTGCATTGATGCTTCGCGTCATTCAAGTTTTGAGCAAGTGCAAAAGAGGAAAAAGCGAGTTCAAGCAACTATGTTTAATATTGCCTAAGCCAAAGCACGAAATCAGTAAACTCATGTGGGAACTTTTGATTATTGATAGTTGGGATAATGAACTTGATCGTATTCAGGATGCTTATAAAATTACAAAGGATAACCTGATAATTGATAACTACCAAGGAAATAAAATCGACGAATCACAGGTTTCAGAAAATCTTTTAAATGCGGGTGAAACAGGAAAAAGTACAGGCAACTGTAAAAAATATATTTCATTGAGAAATGCGGCAAAATCTCATATATTAACGCCGTGTGCAAGTTTCTCACGGCAATATTTTCTCAAATTGCAGGATGGGATTGCCCAGCGTATGGTTGATAAAACAATTCACAGTGTGCGCCAGCAATTTCCGTCCTATGCGAACAGTCAGATGCCACATATCCCGAGCCCTGACTTTTTCAATATTAAATCTTTCGCTTAATTGTCCGATTACGGTTTCAACGAGCCTCCTTTTCCTGTTTATAATTTTTAGAAATTCTTTTGGTCTGTCATCTTTCATATTGCCTCTAAAGGGAGTGTGGATATTGATTCCTTCGTGGCGGATTTCTTCTTTTCTTGAATCAGAACAGATATACCCCTTGTCGCCAAGCAGGTCTGTTGCGGACTTTGAAGCCATTTCAAAAATCATTTCCCGTTCATCAATGTTCGCCGCCGCGACAGCGCAATCAAGAATCACGCCGCTTTGATCTATCAGCAGATGCCCTTTGAAGCCGAAATAACGCAAGTCTTTTGCGGCGCAATATCCGAACTCCGCATTGCCTTTGAACAATTTTGAAAAATGGGCGCGCCTGAATCCGCAAACAGGAATCGGATAGCCGTCAATTACGCTTAACTGGCTTCCTGACGGCAAAAGTTCCCGAGCTATTTTTTTTCGGACTTCCTGTTTGACCGCCCAAAGATTTGCGGCTTGGCGCAAGAATGTTGTGCGGTTGCCGAGGCGGGGAAACAATCTTTTCCAGTGATCCCTGAAATAACGATGGATAGATTTATCCTTGTCAAGTCCTTTGGACTCGCCTACTATTTCCATCGTGATGACTTCGGCATCGGACAATTTAGGCGAAGGACCTCGTTGTCTCAGTTGAATTTTTACCAGTTTTTTCAGCATGTCGTCTACCAAACAATAAACTTTGATGATATAATCTTCGGTGAGCATGAAGAGCAACTCCTTAAATTAGATGTAGTTATCCAATTTAAAGATTTGATTTTCCATAAAATGGAAACTTCATGCTCCTTTTTCAAACTCATTATTCAAATTCCTATAAAAAAACTTGCACACGGCGTTAATTCCTATAAAAAAACTGCCTCTTCTGCGGTTTGTGACATGGTAGGCTCATAATTGTTTCTGAATGTTCAGCTTTGGCAGGTCGAAGATTTTGAGGTGGAAGTATTCCTGGTCGCGATATCCGTAGGCTTGTCTGATGAGCCATCGGATTTTATTGTTGAAGCCTTCCATCGCGGCGTTCGACAGTTTGTCGGTGCGCCAGTAAGCGGTGATGCCGACAAGGTGGTTTTCGATGGTTTTCGCCATGTCGGAAAGTTCCTTGATGTCAGTTTTCCTGGCAATATCGCACCAGTTTTTCAATGCCGCTTCCGCATGAAACGCATTGTGGGCCTGGCGGTAGATGCTTCGCAGCGCCTCCTTCATCATGCTGACCTCGCCCAACTCTTTGAAGGTTTTTCGCAGGTTGTCGAGGAGCAGTTTGGCGTCGGTGGAGAGACTCTCGACGTTGCGCAGGAACAGAAAGCGTTGGTTTTTAAGGAGTTTCTTGTGTTCATCGTCGAGTTTCGCGGTAACCCTGCGCCGGACTTTATCGAGCTTTTCGTTCATCAGTTTTATCACGTGGAAGTGGTCGAAAACGATCTCGGCGTCCGGCAGTTTTTCTCTGGCCCAGGCGGTGTACGCTTTCGACATATCCATTGCGATTATTTCTATTTTTGTTTTTGCGCGTTTCAGTTTTGCGGTGAAGTTTTTCAGCGCATCAACGCCTTTGCCTTTGCCGACATACAGCACCGCCCCGGACTCTAGGTCGCGGACGATTGTAAGGTACTTTTCAACGCCTTTTTTCCGCGAGACAAAAATTTCGTCAATGCCGATTATCCTGACGTTTTTGAGGCGAATATTCCGGTATTTTTTCTTGAGATGACGCTTTTCGCAGTCTTTGACCAGCCGCCAGGAAACCCCGAAGTATTCCGCGATGGCGCTGATGCTCATTTCGCTCCGGAGGTCGAGCAAAGTCCGTTCCAGAACTTTGGTTATCCGGGCTTTCGGGTGCGACAGGAACGGCAGCTTTTCATGACATGCTCCCTTGCAGGCCAAGCAGTAAATGCGGTGAACACCGAGTTCAAAATAAAGGCGTTTGGTTCCATACGGCGCACCCTGGATGCGGCGGGTCCGCATTAGTTTTACACTCACGTTCGCGGAACCGCAGTTGCCGCAGACAAACGACTGCCGCTTGATCTTCTGGATGAAACTTTTCCCATCCACTTTCAGACTCTGGTGTTGAAATCCGCGGATTCCCTGGCTATGATACATCAGACCGGTAGACATGACTCCCTCGCTTTTGTGCTTAAAAACGAGAGTTATGCCACCGGTCTTTGTTTTTGCCTACTGTCCGGGGCCGGAAAAAGTCATTTTTCCGGACAACAACATCAGTTCAGGCCGACTCTTGAAGGAGTCAAGGTAAGCAAACGGAATAAAAGGGAGCAACCGCGACCGGTTATGCCGGATTGCAACTTGACGCCGAAAGCAGTCACGCCTATTCCATCACAACTTCATGTCACAAACCGCAGAAGAACCAAAAATAGTTCAAATTAAATCCATATATGCATGAAAAAGCACGTTTTAGCAAATAAGAGCAAAGAAGGTAAAATTCTTAATTTTTGAGGCTGATTTACTGGTGGGCGATACAGGACTTGAACCTGTGACAACTTGGGTGTAAACCAAGTGCTCTAGCCAACTGAGCTAATCGCCCTTAGATAAGTCGCAAGAATTCGTAATTTACGTCTGTCTGGAAGAATATACAAGCGCTATTTTACTGAAATTATGCATAAAATTGCGTTTTTGAGTGGGAAATATTGTCTTTGAATGCTAAATTATTCGTTCTTTGTGTGATTAATGAAAAAGATAATTCAGAAGCTGGAAAATAAGATCATGGAACAGGAAATGCATAAATATCGGACTCATAAGTGCAGTGAGCCGCGGAAATCGGATGTGGGCAAGAAAGTCCGGATTTCCGGTTGGATACACAGTGTGCGAGATCACGGCGGTGTAATTTTCATCGACTTGCGCGACCATTACGGAATCACCCAGGTGGTGATTGATCCGAACAAGGATTTTTACCAGGAACTCGAACGTTGGCGTGTTGAAACGGTGGTTTGCTTCACTGGTGAGGTAGTGGCCCGCAGTGAAGAAACAGTCAACAGCAAGCTCCCGACCGGCGAAGTTGAAGTTGTAGCTGACAAAATGGAAATTTTAGGCACTGCCGAAGTATTGCCGTTCCAGATCGCCAAAGAGGAACAGACCCCGGAATCACTCCGTTTGAAGTACCGTTTCCTTGATCTCAGGCGAGAAAATCTTCATAAAAACGTTATTCTGCGCTCGAAAATTATTTCTTCGATCAGACGCCGGATGACGGAGATGAATTTCCAGGAATATCAAACCCCGATCCTGACCAGCAGTTCCCCGGAAGGCGCGCGCGATTTCCTGGTTCCGAGCCGTTTGCATCCAGGTAAATTTTATGCGCTCCCGCAGGCCCCGCAACAGTTCAAGCAGCTGCTGATGGTTGCCGGGTTCGACCGCTACTTCCAGATAGCCCCGTGTTTCCGTGACGAGGATGCCCGTGCCGACCGTTCCCCCGGCGAATTCTACCAGCTTGATATGGAAATGAGCTTTGTAACTCAGGACGACGTATTCGAAGTTATCGAAGATCTCCTGCATGGGCTGTTCAAGGAGTTCAGCGACAAGAAAATGACCGACCTGCCTTTTCCCCGGATACCTTACCGCGAAGCCATGGCGAAATACGGTTCCGACAAGCCGGACCTGCGCAACCCGCTCGAAATAACCGATGTCACTGAAACTTTCCGGGGCAGCGGCTTCAAAGCTTTTGCCGGAGTAGTTGAAAAAGGCGGTGTGGTCAGGGCCATCAAGTGTTCCCGGATCGCTGGACGCCCCCGCAAATTCTATGATGACATGATCTCGTTTGCCCAATCGGTTGGCGCCAAAGGTCTGGCCTACATCATCTTTGCCGATGGCGAGGAAAAAAGCCCGATCGTCAAGTTCATGAGCCGCGAGGAAATTGACAGCCTGAGATCAACTTTTGATATTCAGGACGGCGATGTGCTGTTCTTCCTGGCCGACAAAGAAAAGAATGTTTGCGAAATCGGCGGACATGTCCGCGATGAACTCGGCAAGCGCTTGGAACTGATAGCGGACGACTGTTTCAAATTCTGCTGGATTACCGACTTCCCGATGTACGAACTCGATGAGGAAACCGGTAAACCGATGTTCAGTCACAACCCGTTCTCGATGCCCCAGGGGGGCATGGACGACTTGCTCAACAAAGACCCGCTGGACATCCTGGCGTGGCAGTATGACATTGTCTGTAACGGCGTGGAACTTTCCAGCGGCGCAATCAGAAACCATCTGCCTGAAGTTATGTACAAGGCTTTTGAAATTGCCGGATACGGTCCCGAAGTAGTGGATGACAAATTTGGCGGCATGATCCGGGCATTCAAAATGGGTGCGCCCCCGCACGGCGGCATTGCCCCCGGAGTCGACCGGATCGTCATGCTTCTGGCCGGGGAAAAGAATCTCCGCGAAGTTATCGCCTTCCCGCTCAATCAGCAGGCCCAGGATTTGATGATGAACGCACCGTCGGAAGTTGGCCTCAAGCAACTTCGCGAACTTCATCTCAAGATCAACATGCCCAAGAAAGACAAAGAGAAAGAATCCGAAAAAGAATAGTCCGGAAACTATCTCCAGCCGCGCTGATTACTGAGTCCGCGATTCGGGGGCGGATTGTACGATTTGTCCGGTTCGCCGGTTATTTCGCCGTCTTTCACCCATTGCATATCGCTGCCGTAAAGTGAATCGAAGAGGTGCTGTTTCAACTCGTTAATGATTTCCGCGCACTCTTTGTTTTCCGAAAGGTTACGTAGTTCGTCCGGATCGTTTTTGAGGTTGAACAAGTGGAACACGTTCCCCACCGGATACCAGATCAGTTTAAAATCACCCTTGCGGATCATCCGGTTGGCGATATCACTCTCGAAATGTTCGCTGTAGATGAATTCGCGCTTTTCATTTCCGAGCATTGAGATACCTTCGACGGTGTCCGGGATTTCCAGACCGCAAAGATCAAGCAGGGTCGGCATTACGTCCTCCTGGACAACCAGCCGGTCGTCGGTGGCGTGGTGCGGACAACGGCCGTAAGCGTTGGCATGTGGAATCAGGATCATCGGGATCTTGGCCGACCACTCACACATCGGTGGTTTGCACCAGAGATGGTGGTTGCCGAGCATGTCGCCGTGATCGGCAACGAACATGATAATAGTGTCGTCGAGCAGTCCTTCTTCATTAAGGGTTCCGATCAGCAGTCTGATTTGGTGATCGATATAAGTACACTGCGCGTAGAATCCCATCCGGGCCAGTCTGACAGCTTTTTCATCATAAAAATCGAAAGCCCCGTAGCGTTGCTTGAGAGCATAAGGAAGCGAGTCGAAAGTTTCCGCCCAGTCACCGAAGAACGGATCGTCCACGCCAATGTCGCGGTACATGTCAAGATATTCTTTTGGAGGGGTGATTGGCGGATGCGGGGCAATATACGAGCAGAACCAGAATGCCGGTTTGAGCGGATCGCGGCGCTGGATGGTGCGGCACATCTGCTTGGTTGTCCAGTTGGTCGGGTGACAGTCCTCCGGGAGATGCCACGGGCGGACAGTATACTGGTTGTTGCCCATGCCGTGAGTGAGTTCCTGTCCGGAAAATCCCCGCTCCTTCAGGTAAATTTCGAAGTCGTCTACCAGACCGTCAAGATGGCGGCGGCCTTCCTCGCATAGAATTACGTCATCAAAGCCGATTCGGTTGCGTTGGGGGTAAACGTGAAGTTTGCCCACTGCATACGCCTGATAACCGTTGTCCCGGAACGCCTGGGGCATAGTGGTAATTCCTTCGGGCATGGGTTCGCGTTCCTTGAATATCCGGTCGTTATGGGTCTTCGGGAAAGTTCCGGTCATCAGCGAACGGCGTGCGGGGATACAGGTCGGACAAGTCGAGTAGGCTTGGGTAAACAGCGTACCGTTACCTGCCAGTTGGTCAAGTGTCGGGGTCATGATGTGTTTATGCCCCATGCTGCCAAGCAGTTTTCCGGTCCACTGATCGACGCAGATCAGTAAAACATTCGGTTTCATGTAAAACTCCTATTTAAGGGAAAATGATAAATTGCATCATCTAATTTTATCCCATATTATTCTATTTCAACCTGAATCCGTAATAAAATTAATTTTGAAAGTTGTAAGTGGTTGCCACAGCTGAGTTTTGCTGCCCATGCTAAAGCGTGGCAAGCTTGTATTTTATCCTGCAAGGCAGGACTGCGGCACACTGAATTTTTCACGGATTCACGTTTCAATATAAAAGTAAGATTTTTTGAGTAAGGTCAATTTATTTTCCGGGTACTGTTCCTGATAATGATATCGGCGTCACAAATTACATTTTTCGGGCGCTTGCCGGTGGAATACCAGTCTTTGAGCATTCTTACGGCGGTGGAACCGAGTTCTTCGGCGGGTTCTCTAATAGTGGTGAGTCCGGCGGCCGCGGCATTTTCCCAGGTAATATTGTCGTAAGAGATAACGGAAAGCTCTTCCGGGATATCGACTCCCAGCTCCTGGCATGCCTGGAACAGACCTGCCGCGCGAATATCCCTGGTCGTAAAAATGGCGGTAAAACAATCTCTTTTTTTCAGCAGTTCATAAGCGGCGGCTTTGGATTCTTCAAATCTGGATACAGAATATACAATGTTTTGGGGATCGAGGAAAATTTCGTTCTCGGCCAATCCGCCCCGGAACCCCGCCAGCATTTCGCGATAAATAAATTGCTCCGCCGGCCCGCTTAATACCGCGATCCTGGAATGTCCAAGTTCCGCAAGGTGGTTTCCGGCCATTCTGCCAACCGACCTGAAATCGACTTTTGTAGCAACTGCCGGTAAATCATGCTCAAGGTTTGCCACCACATACGGAACTCCCGCTTTCTCCAGGGGAATAATTTCTTTTTCATAATCGTGTGCTTCAAGAAACAAAACCCCATTTATATTTCCCCTGGAGTAACGTTCGATAAGTTTTTGCGGATCGCGAATATCATCGAAAGACAATGTGCATTCGGCATGAAATTCCAGCGCCGCCGTGCATGCTCCGCCAATAAAATGCAAGGCCTCACGCTTCTTCATGACCACTGAAGAGTAGAAATTGCCGGCAATGAACCTTTCGAACCGTTCAAAATTGCCGTTGCCAAGAATATATGAACCTTTTCCCTGAACAGTCCGCAGGATTTTCTCTTTTTTGAGAATCTTGAGTGCCGTGCGGAGCGTGCCGCGGCTGATATCCAGCCTGGCGCTTAATTGATTTTCCGGCGGCAGAAATCCACCTCCCGGATATTCACCCGACAGGATAAGCTTGCGCAATTCATCCAGGGCGCTGTTCAATACGGTTTTTTTTCTCGTTTTTTTCATTGCCTTCCTTGCATAGACGAGCTTTTCATAATATAATTATATCAGAAGATTAAAAATATACAAGCTGTATAATTAATAAAAAAGAGTTTTTAAAAAGTCAGCTTAACAGAGCAGTGATAAAATTATTTTAAGGTTTGCCGGGTATTATTTTTAAGGTAATTTCATGTTAATATAAATAATAATGGAGTCAGACATGAAAGCTGAAGCGTTGAATAAATACAGGATTCGTTGGTTTACACTGATTGAATTACTGGTAGTGATAGCGATAATTGCCATCTTGGCGGCAATGTTGCTTCCGGCGCTGAAAAAGGCCAGGGAACGGGCTACGGCCACTACCTGCCTCAGCAACCTGAAACAGGTAGGGATCGGCTTCAATATGTACGCAAATGACTTCGAATCTTGCCTGCCGACTGATTACAACGGCAAGTCCGTCTGGAATAAGACCCTGTTTCTACTTAATTATATTCCCGAGGGCAAATATAAAGAGCCTCATATTGTAATCTGTCCTTCTCTCGGAACCGGCGCTTGGACGCAGACGGACAATAATTACAACATGTCTTACTGTTATGGAATGCGTGAATGCGGCAATAATATCGCCACCCAGAAATACATCAATCTGACCCGGCTGGAAAGGGCGAATTACAGTGAGTCGGATAAACCGAGTGAATTTTATGTTATCGGAGACAACTACCGGAGCGATGCCGGAACCCAATGGTATTCAATCCAAATGACCGGTCACAACAGCAGCACCGCCAGCATGCATGTGCATTTGCGGCATTCCAGCATGGCGAATGTTCTGTACGCGGATGGCAGCGCCAGACCGACTTCCGATGTTCATTTCAAGGATATCGGCTGGTATTATTATAATAAAAAATACGGTCTTCATACTCCGTAAATTAAAAGAAATTAGCAATCATTGGGAGTAAACAATCATGATTCAGAAAAATACCGAAAAAAAACATGTTAAGCTTGAAAGATTCACCCTTATCGAATTATTAGTGGTAATCGCGATCATTGCCATACTGGCATCATTGTTGATTCCAGCTCTTCAAAAGGCCCGTGACCGGGGAAAGTCGATTGCCTGTGTTTCAATACTGAAGCAGTTGGGGCTTGCCACCGGCAGCTATATTGGCGACAATGACGGTTATTATCCACCCTGCATCAAGCCGGATGAAGTGGTCGGGGATTTCTGGTGCCAACTGCTGGCTCCGTATGCTCCGCAGTTATTCACTTGGCAGGGAAAGTCTTATACGGAATACAGCAAACGGATATTCCCGACTTGCCCCGGTGCGAATCCTCCGGCCTGCGACTCCTGGGACCCGGTTAAAGGTTCGGTCAGCACTTCGGATTACGGAATGAATTACAATTTCGGATATCATAAAGGTTCGGCTCCGGATATGATCCGCGCAACCAGCGTCCGGGAGCCGACAAACACCATTTTTATCTGTGATTCATCTAAATATTACTTTATCTATGACTCCTTCGGGCATTGGCATAATAACGGCATGAATGCTCTGTTCGCGGATGGCCATACAAACTGGTATCCACTACTTGTCTACAACAAATACCCCTCGGAAATTATCTGGAATCCGCACCAGTAGTAATAAGGATCAACTCCGTGAAGTTTGTGATTAACGTATTATTTAAATTTCCGTGCTTGTTTGGGCTTATGATTTCGGCTCTGGTTTTGCCGCTTGCCGCAGGCACGGTGACTCCGAAGTTTTCACTTTCCAATGATGGCCGGACCGCGTCTCTGGAAAACCGGTGGCTACGGGTCAGGACTGCCGGACTCTCGATAAAAATCACAACCGCGAACAAAACTGGATATGTTATCGTAACGAACATCAGGACAGTGGCAAAACAATCAGCGGTCAAGACCATCACGGATACGGACAAGGTAAAATGTATCGAGATACAGTCAGAATCGTTTTCACTGAAGAAAGCTTTCGGAAGCAAGTACGTATTCCGGGTCAGGCTGACTCTTCGCGCGGATTCCCCGGCGCTCGAAATTGTCAGCAGCCTGAAAAATCTCGCGAAGCATCCCGTTAACGGTTACTATTTTTGGAAAATCAGTCCAGCGCGTACGGACTACTTTTACAGTAAGGGAAAATTCGTGGTCGATACTCCCGGAAAGCTTGGAGTTGAGGATTGGGCCTACTTTCCCGGCGATGGAAAGAGTAGCGGGTTCGGCCTGATTCTGAACACGAACCTTCCTGGCATCTACCTGTACACCATTTACCCTCGGTCAATTTGGAAAAGGCTCGGGTGGTATATTTGCCGTCAGGCAAAAGTCCAACCCGGCAATCATAACGGCATTGACTTTCAATTTGTCGGCACTGAGTCTCTCGAGCAATTCAAAAAAATCTATAAACAAAATAAAAAATAAATCCCAACGGAGCAAACATGAACCGTAAACTCATTCGGAACCTGTCCTTGATCAGCTTGGCGCTGACCGTTTTCACCGTCACCGGCGCAGAATTGTCCGGCCCGGCCATCCCGGAATGCAAAACCCCTCCCAGGATCGACGGAAAGCTTTCCGATCCATGCTGGGAATCCGCGGGGAAAATCAATGAGTTTACAATTTACCGGCGCGGTCCGATAGGCAGCAAAACGAAAGATACGCAAGTGCTTCTTACCCGCGACAACAAATTTCTCTATATAGGGTTGATATGTCAAAATTCCAATATGCAGCATGTTGATCAGGTGGGGGTGGAACATGACGATGGGGCTAATTACAAAGACGATTCCGTAGAAATATTGCTGGGAAGAAAAGACCTGGGACATTTTTACTGCTATATTCTTACTTGCGGCAATATGCAGGGAGAAAGCCGGATAGCCAGACACTCCGCTATTGGCTGGAACATGCCCTGGGCATCCGCGACAAAAAGATCAGACAAAGGCTGGACCGCCGAAATCGCTCTGCCGCTGTTTATCGTCAATTCCCCGGAACCCGCTCCGCTTGAATTGAATTTTTTGCGCAACAAAATTCAAGTGACCTTGGACCAGATGGGAGCAAAACAATCAGAAAAGAAAGTAATGTCCTGCTGGAAGTCGCTCAAGCCGGAAGGCGGCAGATCGTGCTGGCCTCCCTTCGGGCTTTGTCCTATGCGCAGCACCCGGGACCTGAAGGCGCAACCGGTATTCCTGCCCCGCACTCAAGATGTTGATTTCAAAGGTTATAAGCCGGATTCCAGTGGCAAACTGAGTCAGGTTTACCAGGTAAATCTGCGGAACTACACCGGTGTTCCCGGCACGGCGTTCCTGAAAGTAATTGCGGAGAAAAAACAAAAACCTTTGTTTGAAGCCAGTCAACGGATTAACGGCAATGCAAGCGCAAATCTTTCCCTGAAAATTCCAGCTGCGTCAGGTCAGGGGCAGCTTTCGTTAACCGTTACCGGCGATGGCGGTATGCCTTTCCAGAACGTGCTTCTTAAAAGCGACGCTTCACTGATAGGCGATGCTTTTGCGGAACTCAATTACTATACAAGTGAAACCGAGATCAAACTCAAAGTTAACTTTAATCTTTCCGCTGCAATGCTCAAGAAATGCAAACTGCTGATCGAGAATCCGGATGGAAAAACCATCGTCAAACTTACCGCTCCCAAGCCGGAGTCAATGTTGACGATTCCCGCGAAAAAGGTAGAGAAGGGCCGCGGCCAGTGGTGCGTAATCCTCAAAGCCGAGAACGGAAGCACCTATGACACCAGGCCGTTTTCCATCGTTAAACTGCCCCCCAAACCCGGCCGGGAAATTAAAATCGACCGTTTCCGGCGGATTGTGCTGGTTGACGGCAAACCTTTTTTCATGTATGGCATGATATATCGCCCGTGGCTTTACGGCATGCTTGAATCCAATGAGCCGGAACGTGTCTGTAAACTCTATGCCGATATTGGATTCAATACTTTTATCAACTCCTATCACAGCAAAACCCTGGATGATACAAAATGGCTATCCCGGATCATGGACGCGACCCGAAAAAACAATTTGATGGTTATTGACCGGTTTTGCGGTCACCGTATGGCCCTCGGAAAATCCAAGGCTTATTACAACAAACATGTTAAGCCGTTGTTCATGCAGGATGCCAGGGTTGTCAGCAAATACGACAACTTGCTCGGATATTGGAACGTGGACGAGCCAAACCTGCACGACTGGCGGAAAAACCTGGAAATCTGCGAATGGTATTATAAAGACATGAAACAATTCGACCCTTACCGGGCGATTTTCGCATTGTTCGCAAGAAACATTCCGCCTGTCGACGCCGGCACCCGATGGTTCGACGTTTTTGGGTACGATGTCTACACATATCCCGGCTGGAACCGCCTTTCCTCGGATGTCGTCAACGCTATGGCAATAGAAACTTACGAACTGGAAAAAAGGCTGAAAAATCTCCATAAACCGATATATATGATGCCTATGCCTACCGCCCTTGATCTCAGACGCGCCCCGCTGGGACTGAACCTCCAGGAACAACTGGCCCAGTGTTATACGGCGCTGATCTACGGCGCAAAAGGACTGTTATATTTTGCCAATTTATACAGCTGGGGACAGGAAACTCATATTGCGTTTCGCAGGCTCACAAACGACCTGAAAAAACTTCAGCCGGCACTGCTCTCGCTGCCGGTAAAATATAAAATTACCTACAAAGGCAAAGAGGTAAACATAGCAAAGAAAAAATTCCCGCTAGTCCATGCCAGACTTTTCAGATATCCTGACGGGAGATATTTGATGCTTGCGGTAAATTCAAAAAAATGTCCGGTAATTACACAATTTAAAATAGAAGGATTGTCAAAGGTTTCGCGGATGTTTGGAAATAAAAAAGAAATTAACATTGGCAATAATACTTTTTCCGATCGTCTGGAAGCTTTGGCGGTAAGGGCTTATAAACTTGACCTGAAGCCAGTTAAAAGTTCAATGCCAATTCAGATTATGATAACGGAGAAGGAACAACGCGTAAAAATAAAACCGACTAAATCAGAACCGATCCTTTCCGCGCTTTATCGCGTATCAAAACGGAAAAATCTGATGATGAATCCGTCATTCGAATGGGGACAAAGATTGCCGGGAGTTCCTGATTATTATCATCCGCGGGTCACGGCTTATCCTGAAAAAATTGGTTCATCGAAACATCCTTTCTGGGTACTCGAATCTAAAGAGCCATACCACGGAAAGTATTGTATGAAAGTGTCAAAACCGGCAAAAGGTTTTGAATGGGCGGCAAATGAATTACTCGGAAGATATTCTTGCGAAAAATTTCCTAAAAAACAAACGATTTACACTTTGTCAGTTTATCTCAAAGGAAGTAAAAACGGCGACAAAGCCGTTGTTTCGTCGGTTTTTGCTCCCAGGAAAGACGGAAAATGTAATCGCGAAGTTGCCTCGCGCACCTTCACGCTGACAACAAAATGGAGACGGTATTCTCTTCCGGTGAAACTGTGGGATCCCGGCACTCAACCTTCCGCTATCCCGCTTACTTATGGCGTAATTAAGGTTAGTCCGCTTCCCGGTTCCACGGTTTGGGCAGATGCCATCCAGCTTGAAAAAGGCAATAAGGCAACGGAATTTTCGGGTAAATAAAATCCTTGGCAAAGAAACAAGTTATATTAGTTGTTAACTTGTCTTATTCAAAATTCTGGCGGCGGCGCATCCGGCCCCGAATCCGTTGTCGATATTGACCACGGTAAGGCCATTGGCGCAACTGTTGAGCATGGAAAAAAGCGCGGTCATACCGCGCAGTGAAGCGCCGTAACCAACGCTGGTGGGAACCGCGATAACCGGACATGAAACAAGTCCGCCGATAACGCTTGGCAGTGCGCCTTCCATGCCCGCCACGGCGATGATCACGCTGGCTTCCTTTAGCTTGGAACTGTGCGCGAATAACCGGTGGATTCCCGCCACACCGGAATCACTGACCAGTTCGGCGCGGTGTCCGCAGAGTTCAACGGTATATTTTGCTTCCAATGCAACGGGCAGATCAGTGGTCCCGGCGGTAATGATCAACACCAGATTTCCAGTTTGGGGAGGAGGATTGTCACTGACGCGGAAAACCTTTGCCAGTTCACTGTATTCACCTTCCGGAAAGGCATTCATTAGCGCTTCGGAATTTTCCGGTGCAAGCCGGGTAACCAGCGCGGCATGACCTTTCCCGCGGATCGCTTTGACAATTTCCACAAGCTGTCCGGCTGTTTTGCCTTCCCCGTAAACAAATTCGGGAAATCCGCAACGGCGGTGACGCTCGTGGTCGATCTTGGCAAACCCCAGGTCGGAAATATTTTCCGGCGCCCCCGCTTTTGCCAGCGCCGACACCAGATCGATCTCCCCGTTACGGAGTTTTTCCAGAATAGATTTAAATTCAGCTTCAGTCATAGTCCGGTAATATAGTTGCTCCCCGTTCAATTCGCAAAACACGACACTGGTGATTCGTGATTTTTGTAAACTTGTCTAGACAACCTAACGTACGTTTTTTTCGTGAAAAAGGTTGCAAATTTCGTATTTTACGGTAAGTTCTCCATGGAAAACTAACCTAGGAAAGCTAACAAAGGATGATTGATATGAAACAGGATAAAGTCAGGCTTGCCATGATCGGTTTAGGCGGAATGGGCAGCTCTCATTTAAAGTATATTCTTGAAACCCCGAATGTGGAACTTACCGCCGTTTGCGATGTGGACGAAGCCAGAGTCAAGGCCGCCGCTGAAAAGGCAAACTGCAAAGCATATACTGACCACAAAAAATTGCTGGAAGACAAGGTTGCGGATGCCGTAATGATCATCACCCCGCACTATTTCCATACCACAATCGGCATCGATGCGCTGAAATCCGGACATCATGTCCTGGTTGAAAAGCCGATTTCAGTGCACAAGCGCGACTGCGAAAGGCTTATTGATGCCCACAAAAAAAATCCGAAACTGGTATTTGCCGCCATGTTCAATGTCCGCACCTATCCTCCGTTCATGAAGGTTAAGGAAATGGTGGACAACGGCGAACTGGGCGAACTGATACGGGTAAACTGGATCGTTACCGACTGGTTCCGAACCGAATCATACTACGCTTCCGGCACTTGGCGCGCCACTTGGAAAGGGGAAGGCGGCGGTGTTCTCCTGAACCAGTGTCCGCACCAGCTCGACCTGCTCCAGTGGATCTGCGGCATGCCAAAGAAAATTACCAGCTTCTGCTATCTCGGCAAGCGCCACAATATCGAAGTTGAAGACGAAGTTACCGCTTATCTCGAATACAAAAACGGCGCTACCGGGGTATTTATCGCCTCAACTGGCGAAGCTCCCGGAACCAACCGGCTTGAAATCGCCGGGGAAAAGGGCAAGATTGTCCTCGAGGAAGGCGAACTTACTTTCTACCAAAACGAAGTTACAGTCAGCGACCAGTTGAAAAACAGCCCCGGCGGATTCACAAAACCCCCGCTCAGGAAAGTAACTTTCCCGGATATTAAACCATTTGAAGCCACCAGTCATTCGATGATTTTCCAAAACTTCATCAATACAATCCTGAATGACGAAAAACTGATCGCCCCCGCCGAAGAAGGCATCAAATCAGTGGAAATCGGCAACGCCATGCTCTATTCCGGACTCACAGGAAAACCAGTTGAACTCCCAATGGACAGCAAGGTTTATGAAAAGTACCTGCAGAAGCTGATAGACGAATCGACGTTTGTCAAAGAAACTAAAAAGAAACGTATAATTGATTTCCAGGAATCTTTTAAAAAGTAACTTTGGGATTCCACATGGCAACTTACCCGGATGCACTGGAGATTTCCCGGAAAATAATCCGGATGGATTCCACCAGCGACAAGGAACAGGAATGCGCCCGGTATCTCGGCGGACTTCTCTCCGATGCCGGGTTTGCCGTCCAATATCTGGATTATATTCCGGGCGCGACCAGCGTGATTGCCGAACTTCCCGGGAAAAATCAGGATAATGTCCTTGCGGTTACCGGTCACATCGATACCGTGCCGTTTGACCGGAACGACTGGCAGCATGACCCCCTGGGGGCTGAAATCATCGGCGGCAAGCTTTATGGCCGCGGCGCTTCCGATATGAAAACCGGGGTAGCCGCATTTATTGCCGCCGCACTCAAGGCCGCTTCCGAAGCGCCCCTGAAAAGCCCACTCCAACTGATTATCACCGCAGGCGAAGAAAAAGGATGCAAGGGCGCGGCGTTTCTGGCGAAACAGGACGGCCTGCTTTATCCCGTCTCGGCGCTCGTCGTTGCTGAACCCTCCTCGAATTACCCGATGATCGCCCACAAGGGGGTAATCTGGCTGAAAGGTTCCGCCACCGGTAAAAACGCCCACGGATCAATGCCGCACGAAGGCATAAACGCCATATATAAAGCTGTCGATGCTCTCGCAAATCTCAAAAACTTTGATTTTGGTGTTCCGGACGATCCCATCCTTGGCAAACCCACCTTCAATGTAGGTAAGATTTCAGGCGGAGAAAAAACCAACATCGTACCCGGTAAAGTAGAATTCACCATGGATGTAAGAATAACTCCCGGTCTCGAACTCCAGGACGTTCTTGCCAGGTTCCAGAACTGTTTCGGACCGGAAATCAAGATGGAAGTTCTGGAATACTACCATAGTCTGATGACCAGTCCCGATACCCGGCTGGTCAGGGAAATTTACGGCATTACCGAGGAAATCACCGGAGAGAAACCCGAACCGCGCGGCCTTAATTATTTCACCGACGCATCGGAACTCGACAATGCTCTCGGCAATCCCCCGATTGTCATTTTCGGTCCCGGCGAGGCAAATATGTGCCACAAAGTCGACGAATACTGTTACGCCGGCAAAATCAGCCAGGCCGAAGAAATCTTCTTCCAACTCATCAATAGGTGGTAATTGTAGCCCGTTTATGCCGCCAAATATTGTGTTTGGATCGAGTGGCCGGAATGCTTCGCGATTCCGGCAAGGTCTTGAAACACTTTGCCCGTTAGCTGTGTATTTTTTTACCCGCTTTCGGCAAAAGCGGACTGCTCCGGCAGCTTTTATCCAATGACACTCATTAGTCCTGGGGACGAGACAATGCTTCGCATTCTGAAACCGGCACTCGCATGTCCATGGGCTGTCCGCAGTCTGAATGATCGAGGTATTCGGCGGCGCCTCCGACAGTGCGCCCCACCGCGAAAGCCAGGAACGGGATATCCTTAGCGCGTTCCACGGTGATCTTCTTGTCGATCAGCAACGGCCAGCAAATCCCGAGCCAGACACAGGCAATAGCGGCGTCAACATTTACCGCCAGGATTCTGCGGGTAACCCCGGCGTCTCGCGAAGCCTTGGCCAGCAGGTGGTAATAATCCAGGAAGACCTGATAAATTTTGTGTTCCTGGAGATAATTGTAAACCACCCGTTCGCGGGGATCGTAATTTACTTCTTTGTCACGGTAAACCGGATGTCCAAGGCAGGGAATGCGCTCGAAGTCGATATCGGCCTCTTTTGCCACCTTTTTCTGCCGAAGGATTTTCAGGGCATGCTGTTCGGCCATTGCGGGAAGTTTTGCCGCGAAATTCTTGTCATAAGGATCGACCAAATCGCTGTCCCGGAAGGAATTTATCAGGAATTCCACGGCTTTGGCCCCATTGCCGCCGTGAATTGTTCCCATTGAAGCCAGTGTGCCGATCAGCGCGGTATTCGGATTGTTCCCGGCGGAAGCCGAGGACTTCGCGGCCTGCGCCGAAATCGTTCCGGGACCGTTGGTAAATGACGCGATCAGGGTCATTTCCACCAGTTTTGACTCGAAATCCTGCGTCGGCGGAAATCCTGTCCACGACAATATCAGCGCATTGGAAAACGAAGAATCCATCAATTTGATGAGACTGCGTCCGTAAACTCGGGGAGTCGCGCCGTCGTTGGATGAAGCATGGCTGGCGTTTCTCATGTTCCGGCGCGTGGCAACTTTCCCGAACTGGGTTTTGTGATAATCATCGAACTGTTTGGCATACGGTCCGGGCGGTTTGCCTTCCGGCAGGACCAGGAACGATGGCAGTTTCTTGCCCAGGTTGCCCATGTTTTTAAGCCACGGATTAAGGCGCAGCGGCCGGTAATGGCGGAAATCCCGGTCGCGTTTCAGGGCGTCATAGAGATTACGGGCGGCGGCGGGAAGATCGTGCAGGGTTTCGATCCGGATGCCTTTCACGGGTTCATCGCCATTTTTGAACGAGGCTTTGTCCTTGTACGGCCCGATGCCGAAATAATCGTCGAACAGCTTGATCTTATCGGTGGCGCTGGTGCCTTTTCCTTCCACCACCGCTCCGGCATGTCCGAGGGAAAGGTTGAGGTTGTCGGCAATAATTCCGCCAACGTAAACGATCACCGGTATCTGGAAATCGTGCTTCTTCATCCATTCGATTGCTTCAACTTCGTAGAGGCCGCCTGGCTCCACGTACAGCACGATCAGACTCGTTTCCTGGTCCTTGGCGGCAAGCTGGATAAATTCCTTCAACGGGGTCAGGATCAGTTGGTCCTTGCCGGTGGAAATTCCGAAGCGCACCCCGATCCCGGCGCCGTAAAGGTACGAAGCCATGGTGTTGACCATGTTTCCGCTGTTGGAAATGATCACCGCGCCGCCGGGCTGGAAAGTTTCCGCGGGTTGATCACCGCCCACGGCGCCTACCCGGACCTGGTCCAGTCCGTTGATTACGCCAAGGGTATTGCAGCCCAACACGTCGATATTGCTCTTGTTGCACAAATGCCGGATCTTTGCCGCCACTTCCACCGCCACGTTTTCCGTGATGATGAAAATCGTCTTGACAGCTGACGATTCCGGATGCTCGATAACGTTTTTCACTTCCCCGTAAACCGCTTCCGGCGGGGAGTAAATGATAATTTTGTTCGGGTATTTGTTCTTGGGGAGTTTTTCCAAAAGCTGCTGGTAGTCGGCGAATACCGGAATTGAGGGATGTTGTTCAACCTCGATCTCCTTGCCGCCCTTGCCGAGGGCCCAGCCCCCGACAATATTCCCGCAGAAAAATTGGGAAATCTCCGATACCCGCCGGGCCTCGCGCCCGGTGATGTTCGACACCGCTACGCGGTCGCCTTTTTTCAACAGGTCGTTAAGGATGCGCGCTCGCATAATCAAAAATCCTTGGGATGTTTTTTCAGAAATTTATAAAGTTCGGCCGCATATTGCGCCACCATCGTGATCGGGGTATCGTGTCCGAAAATCGCGTAAGGATACTCGAGTTCCTCGAGCGCGTCGCGCATTGCGATCATGCCGGTCACCAGCCGGGGGCCTCCGCGTCCCAGAATCACCGGGATTTTTTTACTGCCGCGCAGGTGGGCGCTTTCCCGGAGCGCGTCGGCAATGGCCTGGAAAGTTATGTCGATCCTGGTATTGTTAGCTTTGCCGCCGAGGATCAAAAGCAGCCCGGCGTCCGCGAGTTTGTGCCTGAAACAAATTTCCGCGGTTCCCTTCATCCGTTCGTATGGGGGATTGCCCCCGAAGTCGGAAAGAAACATCGGGTCGCCATCGAATTTCTGTAGGGTTTCTATCACGATCGTCGAAGCGCCGCCGCCGAACAACACCGGCAACACGCCTTGTCCGCCGAGGTCGCTCACGTGGGCCTGTCCCTGGTGGGAACTGTGCGCCCAGGCGGTCATTTCCTCCTCAAATTCCGAGATGACCTGTGGATATTCCGGCCACTCGAAACCAAGATTTTTCTGTTTGAAGTTTGCCGGGTCGAACACTGCCTTGAAGTCGCAGGCCACCGGACGTTTTTCCGGGGTGACCCGCCACGGATTGATCTCGCACATCCGCATCCCGGTGGAGATAAACATGTCCCAGAGGTTCACCATTGCCCGTGAAAGCGGACTTATGATGTCTTTCGGACACTTCAGTTCGTCAAGGATTTTCTGGGCCTGATAAGCGTCGAGTCCGCGGTAAACCTGAAGCGGAAACGTCACTTTTTCCTTATCATCGATGCTTTCCACGTCCATGCCGCCGCACATACTCACGGTCACCGCCGGCGACAGTGATTTCGAGTCGTAGGTTATGGCGGTGTAAACCTCCATTTCCGCGGGGATGAACTGGGTAAGGTAGGCAGTCCGGGCCACCCTCCCTTTGAATTCCAGGTTGCTGAGACGGGAAAGGGCCTTTACCGCCTCCGGTGATGATGTGACTTTCTCAACCGCGCCGCCTTTGCCGCGCCCTCCGCTCAGAATGTCCGGCTTCGCGATTGCTGCACTGTATTCACCCAGGAATTTGTGCACGGCGTTGCGTTGAGTTGGCCATTCGAGGAACTCGGGAACGGGGATTTCGTATCTCGGGGCAAGGTGCTTGAGAAAAGTCAATTCGGTAATTTGCTGTGCCATTTTCTTTTCCGAAATGAAATTCTCTGTTAATCAGAAACTGCTTTTACGTTATAGTGACATGAAAACGATGTCAACCAAAGTTTCACGGATTTTTTTAAAAAAACTTACGCAGGTTAGTTGACTCCCGCAGCCGCAACTTGTTTTAACGTGGTATCACGAGTGCGAATGATGAAGCGATTTTTAACGGCTCTCTAGTTCGAGATAAATTGGGAATCCGAGCGGATGTGCCGGGGGCAGCGCTTCTTCAAAACCTTTCGGCGGGGTTTTCCGGATAACGGATTTTCTGCCGGGAGCTTCGTAGCCGGTTATCCAGGCCGAGATTTTGGCCGGAGTTATTTTGCCGCCTTCGATTTTAATGCAAAGATTGAATTCGCCGCCGTCGGGAACTTTCGCGGAGAAAAACTGAAAGTCATCGGTGAACTCAACATCGGAGTTGCGTTGTTCTCCATAGCCCTGGTTTCCGCGGGGATATTCCGTTAACGCCAGCACGGCGCCGGTTTCGTGATTCCGGTAGCGCGAAGTCGAAATTAGCAAAGACAGTTTTTCCTTGCTTTTGATCCTGATGTTCAGTGTGGCGTTCCGCATCCGGGAAGGGGTGTTGAGAAACCACTGCAAACAGACGTTATCTTTCCACTTATGGTTTTTGCCGACACATTTAAGTTCCTTAACCTGCTGGAAGTCAACAGTAGACGGCCTTACGGCATCATTGATTTTTTCCAGCGCCGGGAAGCTGTACTGATATTTTCCGGAATCATTTTTGACGACTTGGAACGGGGTATCCTGTTTTGGAAGTTTTTTCGAACTCAGGACCAGCGTTTTCACTTCATGCGGGAGGAATACGATTTCAGCTCCGTCAGTGCAGTTCCGGAAGTCCGGATAGATTTGCCTGATCGAAGCTGCCTTGTGATCAGCGCCGAACATTTCGGCCGACAATTTAAGTTTTTGCGGAAACGGCAGGGGATTGCGAAGACCGATCCAGGATTCGGTTTTTTCAGGATGCATGAATCCGTAGATTTCTCCTTTGCGGGGATCGCCGCCAGTCATGCTGCTGAAGCCGGTAACCAGCGAGCTTGCGTGTTTATGTGCGAAGTCCAGAACGTCAGAGATGGTTTTTGCCTGCCAGGTTTCCAGTGAATCCGGATACAGATTGTAAGTAAGGTAGGTGGTTCCGCGCAGGATTGACCACAGTACGGTGTTACACCACTCCGCCGGGGAATTATTGAATGGATTGCGGGGGGCGTCGCAGAATTCATGATTGTCGAAAACGTCCAGTGGCAATGCCGTGCGGTCCCGGACAAGCACGTTGTAATACATGATGTCGCGGTGGGTTGTGGCGCGTTCGCGCTGGGAAGCCGACGGCAAATGGGAATATTCCGAGTCGCCGGAATGGGGCAGGAAAACGTGGTCGCTGCTGGTCAGCAGCCACGGTGACGGCCACCAGCCGTTCCGGATTGTCAGGCTGGGATTTTTCTTTCTCGAAGCTTCGGCGATTCGGAAAAACGCGTTGATGGACGCCTCCCGGACATGGTGCAGAGAAGGGTATTTTTCCGCGAAATCCGGATTGGTGGCGCACTCGTTGTCCCAGTCTATCTTGAAATGACTTACCGGGAGATTGGAAAGTTTTGTGAATCGTTCGGTGAGTTTTTTCTCAAAATTTTCATCAAGCATTACTCCATATTTGTTGTTGCTGTAGGCGGATGAAGCTCCATCGCCGATTGGAACGCCTTTTTCAGCGAGGAAACCGGGGTTGATGCCGACTGGTCCGTTGTGGCTGATCCAGAGTCCTAAGCTCGACCCTTTGCTTGCGGCCAGCTTCTGAAGCTTTTTCAGGCCGGGTTCGCCGCCGGCGCACCGTTTGGGATTGAGAAAACTGTTGAGATCGTTCCATCCGGCGTCGAGAAGCATGATATCGGGAACAACTTCCAGTTCAAAAAACGCCTTGAACCATTTTTCGTAACCTTCCAGAGAAGATTTATATTCAAAGTTTTCCAGATAGGGATCAGACCAGAAAGTGCCCATTGCAAGCATCTGCCGCGGAAGTTTGGGGCGTCTGATCTCCGCGAAATATTTTTTGAATGCTTCCCGGGGATCATCGGACCAGCCGAAAACTTCGCTGACGCCGGTGATGGCGCGGTTTTCCCATACCGGATAGTGGCGGAGCGAGATTTCTTCCCGGTTGCGTTTTTTTTCCGCCAGGTTAAATCCGGCCGGATGTTCAAGCGCAACGAAAAATTTACTGCCGATCAGCGGATATCCGCATCCGGGCATCTGTCCGGCGCCTTCTTCATCGCCGATCTTTATAATTACCGGCGTCGACGACTCGTAACCGCATAATTCGAAGCTGTTCGAGGGTAGTTCCTGATTGTCGATTTCAACAAAATCCGGGGTGGGGAGATCAGTGTCGGTATTTATCGTTGTCCGCTTCCTGAACCATTCCCGGCCGTCCTGAATTTCCAGACTTACCGCGAATCTTAAGTTTTCGGCGGAAAAAACCTGTTCGAGCTTGTTTCCGGATACGGCCTTAACTTCGCTTATGGCTTTTTCCGGGGAGATTTTCCTGCCGGAAATGGATACGGAAACCGCCGGCCACTGGAGTTTGAGTGATGCTTTGGTGTCCTTGCGGATTACTGTCAACTGCCGGTCTTCGACGCACAGATCAATGTACTGGTTCGCGATATTCATTTTTCCCATCCTGGAGTTTCTGAATTCAGCCTGAACTATTCATGAAAAAGAGGTGTCCTGTTCCTCGGTTTATGAACGATACAAGTTAGCGGTGAAAAGAGAATATAACATGGGTTAGTTGGAAAAGTCCTGCCGGAAATAAAATTTTTCGTGGATTTTTTACGGTTTGGCAGTTTGCAAGAGATTGGTAATTTCGAAAATCGGATTTAATTTTTCAATTCCGGAAATAATAATTTCAGGTGCGCCATGACTCTCAAAGAAGATAAGATGCAATGGTTCCGCAATGCCCGTTTCGGCATGTTTATCCACTGGGGAATTTATTCCATTCCCGCCAAAGGCGAGTGGGCATTGTTTCACAATAATTGGGATTATAATTATTACGATCAATTCGCGGAACAGTTCAATCCGGTGAATTTCGATCCCGGCCAATGGGCGGAACTGGCCTGGAACGCCGGCATGCGCTACGTGGTCTTTACCACCAAGCATCACGATGGATACTGCATGTTCGACAGCAAATACACCGATTACAAAATTACCAATTCCCCATATGGCAAAGATATTACCGCTGAATTGGTTGCCGCCTTCCGGGAACGCGGACTGAAAATCGGTCTCTACCACAGTCTGGTCGATTGGCGGCATCCGCATTTCATTCCCGATGAAGAACATCCCGCCTGGAGGCGCGGCGAACGGGATTTCAGCAACCGCGACATTCGTATCTATCGCGAATACCTTTACAAATCCGTGCGTCAGCTTCTGACCGGTTACGGGAAAATAGATTTGCTGTTCTTCGATTACACCTCGAAATACAAGACTTCCGAGGAATGGGAAGCGGAGAAAATGCTGGAACTGGTATACTCGCTCCAGCCTGAAATTATCGTTAATGACCGGCTTACCCATGAAAAAGGCGAGAAGGTACTCTGGGACTACCTGACCCCGGAAATCTCGGTCCCAAACCGTCAGACGGCCGTCAATGGACGCGCTTACGACTGGGAAACCTGCATGACCATGAATACCAACTGGGGTTACTGTGAAGACGATCATAATTATAAAAGTGTTGATACTATCCTTCAGGCACTGATAAAATGTGTCAGTTTGAACGGGAATCTCCTGCTGAATGTCGGGCCGGATTCGCTCGGGCGTCTGCCGGAACGAAGCGTCAGGATCATGGACAAGCTTGCCGCATGGCTGGAAGTCCACTCCGGAACTGTCCGCGGAGCAGGAAAAGCTGACCATCAAGCCCCTTACGGATTAGTTTATACACAGAGGGCGGAAACTGTTTACCTGCACTTGTTTTCTCCGCCGATGGGCGACATTATTCTGCCCGGACTCAACGGCAAAGTCAAAAGCATTTCCGTGCTGGCCGACGAAACCGGCGTGCCGATGATAACTCACTGGGGAGCGGAACTGCTGGACAAAACCGAATTACGCATCCGGCCCCCGGCAAACCTGCCCCCGATGAGTGTCCTGAAAATAGAATTGTCTGAAGGATAAGGAATCAGCAATTATGAGCATTGAATTCTGATAATCAATTAAACGGGGTTCGGGAAACTCCGAGGGGTTTGTAGTATGAGTAGTAGGGTCGTATGGTGTTGGGTTGTATTTTTCCTTTACAGTTTGATTGTTGCCGGAGTTGGTTTCTGGTCGTGGCGGCGAAACCGGACAAAGCATCAGGACGGCGACTTCGAGTTCTGGCTGGCCAGCCGGGATTTATCGGGATGGCAATTGGGTGTTTCTCTCGCTTCCGGATGGTTGATGCTCGGTTGGATTTCTTTCGGGATGGGACAGATTTACGGTTACGGTGCTACCGGTCTTTGGATTCTTCCCATTCCGTGGCTGGTTCTCTGTGTGCTTATCATTATTTTCGTGCCTTTCTTCCGCCGGGTTGCTTCAATCAGTTTACCGCAGTCCATTGGCAAGCGGTTCGGTCCGGGGGCGCGTTACCTGACCGCATTCCTTTCCTGTCTGGTCTTCATGTGCTGGACAGGCGCGGAATTGGTGATCGTCAAGAAGCTGGCCGCCCCGAGTTGGGGATTGGGGGAAAACGGCAATCTGGTCCTGGTTATTTTCATTGTCCCGATCATTGTTTATACCGTTCTCGGCGGATTCCGGGCAATCGTCAATACCGACATTCTTCAGTTTGCGATCATGGCGGTATTTATTCTTGTCCTGGGCGGTTGGGCGGTAAATCAGGCAGTGAACGCAGCCCCGGAAGGAGTAATTGCCGCACTGCAAAACGTGACGCCTCCGTATTCGGCGAAAGGACAGGCTTTGAACATAAATTTCCTTGGATTCCTTTTTCCCGTGGTCCTGCTGGTTGGATATCTGCCCGGATGGTTGGTTGAACAGGACCTGGCGGTGAGGATTCAGGCGGTGTCGACTACCCGCAAGGCCCGGCTGGGGGCGATCCTCGGCGGACTTTTAATTACAACTTTCATCATTGTGATTCCATCGGTGATTGCGTTTTGCGCCCTGGTGGTTTTCAATCCGTCCGACCCGGAACTTGTCAAGCAGGTGGGTGGTTCTTTTGATGTAATCATTCTGGCATTCATCAGGCAGATGCCGGGATGGCTGACCGGATTGATGTTCCTGGGGATCGTAGCTTGCCAGATGTCTACTGTCGACACCTTTTCAAATGTTACCGCAATGCCGGTTGCGTTCGATATTATCGAGCCTTTGTTCATGAAGGGGGCGGCAAAGAAACAGGTGATGCTGATGTCTAAAATTGTCAGCGCCTGCGCGATTTTTGCCGGACTCGGTTATGCGCTTGCCGCCGATTCGCTCGGAGATGTTTATTACCTTTCCTCCGGGGTGTTGTCCGCCGCGATTGCAGTGCCGGCACTGGCGGTTTTCTGGCGGCGCGCGAATACCGTTGGAGTTCTTGCCGGAAGTATTGCGGGAACCCTTGCAACCGTACTGGCATATATTTTTGAATACCATTACCTGCAAACCGATCCGGCGGAAGTTAATTACTACTTGAAAGTTCTGCCCGGATGGGTTCATGGTTGCTACGGCTATATGTATATCGGTATCGGTGTGGTTTTTGCGGTAATCTTCCTGGTTGGCGGTTCACTGCTTACCCCGGCGCCTGCCGGAAAACAATTGAAGGAAGTAAGCACAAATCCGATAGATGATCCCGATGCTTTCGAAAAAGAGTGTTCCCCGGAAATTTAACTTCAACTTCTAATACTAATTTGCAATCAAAGATAGATATTACTGTCTTCCCCATGCCCCATCTTACTTTTCCAAAAACCCAAGGCAAGCCTTGGATTAAAATAGCCGGGATCGCGGAGCATCCCGGCAGTTCCATCCAAAATTTGTTTGGAGGTTTTTAAAGGTGATTGGGAGTTTGAGGGAAACAGGAAGATTTTTCCTCAAGAAATATCTATGATAGAAAGCGAAATGGTATAAAGTAATTGCAATGCGTCAGTCTCGCCAGCGCCACTCGTAATCGCCATCGAAATTCATGCCGCATGCAACTTTTTCTTATTGAATTCACGTTCGGATCGCGTGGTCTGCTGTTTTCGTCCGCTTTCGGCAAAAGCGGACTGCTTCCGGCGCCTGCCGGAGAACAATTGATCGACCAATAATAACCAATTTTTTGCAAGGGGGGTTGACAATCCACTAAAAGTCGTGTAAAATATTTACTAACACGAGAAACGTGTCACGTGAAACAATAGAGAAGTGAAGCGAAATGGTTACAATGAAAGACATAGCTGAAACGGTCGGCGTGAGCCGGACAACCGTGTCGGCGGTCTTGAACGGTAAGCAAACCATCTTCAATATCAGTAATAAAACCCGTGACGCGATTGAAAAGACCGCCAGAAAGCTGAATTACTACCGTAACGGCCCCGCCATTTCCATGGTTACCGGCAAAACCCGGGACATAGCGTATTTTTCGCACAACCTTAATTTGGACAGTTTTGTAGGTAAACTTTTTTATGGAGTTACCACCAAGGCGGCCGAATATAATTATTACGTTAAATTGAGTGGGTTCACAGTAGAAAAGTTCAAGGAAAACGTCAGGTCAATGCTGGAACAGCGTCCGACCGGGATCATTGCCCAACTTTATCCGGGGGATGAATATCACAATTATCTTACTGAACAGGCAAAAATCTTTTCCACGCCGATTGTTTTTATTGGGGGGCCGAATAATGCTAAGAGCGGTATCTTTGTCCATACGAATGATGTCGCCGGAGCATTTGAAGCAGTTGATTATTTCTACCGTTTCGGGCATCGCCGGATCGGTTATCTTGGAATTCCGGGAGATAATCAGCTCCGTTATATTGGTTATAAAAACGGGCTTAAGAAAAAACGGCTTAAATTCAATAAAGATTATGTTTTTACTAATGATGATTATGACCGTTTTTTCACCATGCCGGTAAATAGCCGGCCGACTGCTTTATTCGGGGCAACCGATAAATATGCAATGGATTTTGTGAAAAAGACTTATAAAGCAAGAGTGAGGGTTCCTGACGAGGTGTCGCTGATCGGATTTGGTGATGTTCAGGCAAGATTATGTGTTGTTCCGCTGACCAGTGTTCATCAGCCGTTTGAACAATTCGGCCGCGAACTAGTGACATTGCTGGACAAAGAAATAAAACGTCCGGAAAAAATTTCTTTCAATAAAGTTATCGAAAAAGTTATAAATGTAAAATTAACGGAAAGGGAGTCTGTAGCGCCTCCGGCAAATTAAAAAAGGAGCAGTATAATGAAAGATCGGAAAAAAAGAATATTGTACTTAAATAAGATTTATGGAAGAAAAGGTCTGTTTACTTTAATAGAGTTGCTCGTTGTGATAGCGATTATCTCAATACTTGCCAGTATGCTGTTGCCGGCATTGAAGCAGGCCAGGGAAACCGCAAACAAGATATCATGCCTGAACAATCAAAAGCAGTTAGGGCTTGCCTTTTCACAATATTGCAATGAAAGCGATGGATGGTGGGTTTTCGGCGGCGTATATAATGATAACTGGAGGGACCGTTACTGGTGTCATTCCCTGTTGAATACAAACATTTTGAAACGTAACAGCGATAACGATTTTCCGCTGTATTGTCCTGCGTATAATGTGGATGGTTGCCTTAAGGGATTTAATTCATTTTTATATAACGGAGTTACCGCGGGGAGTGGATATGGCGGCTTGATGGGAGCAACTGGTTCAGGATACACCGGCTGCAAAAATTCTTATATCACTTCTCCGTCAACTTTGGTTTCAGCGGCGGAACGGCTGAGGTCACATACCGGAAATCAGAGTTTCTTCAATTCACATACAAGTCTTCAAGGGCAAAGCGCTGAAGTCATGGGAAACATCGTTCACGGACACGGAAGCAATTATCTATTTGCCGATGGTCACGCGGAATGGATCCCCTGGAATGTGATAACATACCGGATATTCACACTGAATGAAGGAAACAGAAGCAATACACGTCCGCTATTATAAATAAATTTCAACAATCAAAAAAGAAAAAGTAAACAACAGTGGATATCAAGAAAGAATTATATATTGAAGCTCCTGCCCATGAATCGATTTACGCGCTTGGGCAAAGTTATGTGCATAAAGAAAAAAACATTATCATTGAAAGTATAAGGCACGAAGCAATAAACACCAGAGTACGCGAAATCGGCGGTATGGGGTATTATTCTCCCAGGATATATGAAAGAATTTCTTATGACAACGGAAAGACCTGGTCGGTGAACGGAAAGACATATCAGGAAGACCTTTCAAATATGAATGGCGAACACCGGTATACTTGCGATTATTTCCTTGATCCCGATAATAACAAACTGCTTCGGTTCTGGGCAACCTTTGATTTTATAGAAAGTAAATTACATAAAGAAACTTTTTCGGATGAGGGAACATATTCAAAAACATTCAGAATATTCTATCAGGTTTCTGGAGACAATGGTGAAACCTGGGGAAAGAAACAGCAGGTTATCCATTCCGGAAAAGAGTTTGATCCTGTTCATTGGGGCCCCGGACTTTATTATGGCGAGAATGGTGGAATGACCGCAAATCCACCGGTCTTAAAGCTCCGCGATGGAACAATTTTACATACAATTACCGTCAATCTGAGAGACGGTAAACTTTATCAAAGCGGTTTTATAAGAGGTAAATGGAAGAAAGATTTCAGCGGACTTGACTGGGAGTTCAGTGACTATATTTCCCTTCCCCCTGAAAAGTCCAGTCAAGGCGCATGTGAGATCGTTCCGCAGCTGTTGGATGATGGAAGAATATTTGTATCGATACGGGCATGCGGCGACAGAGTTAATAAAACTTTTCCAAGTTTGAAATACTGGGTAATTTCTGATGACGGCGGAAAAACATTTTCCAAACCGAAAGTTTTAAATTATGAAGATGGCGCTCCGGTGTGGAGTCCTTCATCTTACCAAAGTATAATCAGACACTCTAAAAACGGAAAGTATTACTGGATCGGTAACATTCTTGATGAACCTTCATATAATTCTACCCCGCGTTTTCCTTTGAATATTGCTGAATTGATTCCTGAGCAGGGAGTTATTCTTAGAGACACTGTAATATTGATCGATACAAAACCGGATGATTTCAATGAATGGCGCAGATATACTAACTTCGGAATATATGAGGATAGAAATACAAATGATATTATTTTGATAATGCCGGAGCAGGCAAAATATTCACGAGATGATTTTACTTCTGATTGTTATAAATACAGGATTACAAATATTAACTGAATGGAAATTATGAAAAACTATTTGATTTGCAGTTTAATTACAATTTGCGGCTTAACTGTTTCTTACGCTGAAGATACAAACAACATAAAGATGTGCGGTAACCCTCCGGTATTGGATGGCAAGTTATCAGACAAGTGTTGGAATCGCGACGGAATGAAAATAAAACATCCTTTCAGGAAATTACCTGCAGGCGCGAAAGTCGCCGATACAGAAGTTAAGGTAACTTTCACTCCGAAATACCTGTATATTGGGTTTATCTGCAAACATCCATATCCGGAAAAGATCAATCGCGATAAGCATGGAAGGATAACTAATGAAGACCGGGTGGAAATCTTTTGTGATCCCGGGACTGGAGGTAAGGAATATTATCATTTTAACCTGAGTTCCAATGGAAACCGCTACCAGCAGGTAGTGTCAAGCGGAAACAAATCCCGTAAATGGAATTGTGACTGGAAAAGCGCAACTTCATATACTAAAAACGGATGGGAAGCTGAGGTTGCAATTCCCATGAAGCTGTTCGCGAAAAGCGGTGACCTGAAAAACTTTAAGGCAAATTTTTCCCGTAACGCGTTTATCAGCGGGAAACAGGCGTCTTTTTCGTGGATGCCGGTAAAAAACGGATTCCATGAACCTCAAAGTTTTGGTAACCTTATCGGTATATTCAATATTGCGGAGAAATTGCGTTTCGGAAAAGTAACGGACCGTTATGGAAAAAAACAGTGGGCCTTGCAGGGAATATTTACCCCGCCTGCAAAAAATAGTTATCTGGTTGTTGAAGTCTGTGAATACTCAAAAGACGGCAGTAAATCGTTCAGAAAACGCAGAATCCGCAAAAGAAGGCCGCAGGCTTTTATTTTAAGCGAAATGCGGAAATGCAGGTTTCAACTGGATTTGTCAGATTCAAAATCAGGGGAGTTGCTCCAAACAGTTTCGGCTGTATTCAACCCGGTCGACCTGGTTTCGTGCTGTCCGGGAAAAAGTTATTATACTGACGAAAAAAATGCTGATATAATTATCGACAGCCGTAATTTGCCGATGAAAATAATATATGTCAGTGTTAAAAACCACGCCGGTAAATATCTCGTAAAAAAACAGCATATAAAAGGAGAAGTAATTTCATTCTCCGCGGAAAAACTTGTCCAGGGAAAAAATAAGTTAATTGTTGAAGTTATGTTTTCTGATAATGAAAAACCGGTATCTGTTCCGGTAACTGTAATCAAACGTAAACCTTTTCCCGGACATGAGGTTAAAACGGATAGAATTAAAGGAATAGTTGAGGTAAACGGCAAACCATATTTTCCCATTGGGATAATTATAAAAGAAGAGATAAATTATGAAGAAGTAATGAAAAGAATAAAAGAAAGTAACAATAATACTATAGTAAATTGGAGATTTAAAAATACTAATCCTGAAAAAATATCAAAAGTATGTAAAGTTGCAAAAAAGTACGGATTTAAAACTATTGATAAAATATATAATTATACTGACAGCAATCTTGGGGAGCGGTCGGGAAGTAAAAAATTTCCGGAAAATTTCAAAAGGAACCTTCCGTTAATGAGGAAAGGGGTTGAGGCTATTAAAGATTTGAAATCTCTCCTTGCGTATGTCACTTTTGATGAGCCGTCTAGCAGACATGAAGTTCCGGGCAAAATCCTTTATGACATGACCAATGCCGTAGATGGATATCATCCGGTTTGGTGTAATTACAACCGGGTCCCGGGTAAGCTTGACAATACTGACTGGTATGATATTATTTGCCGCGATATATACTGGAATCCCGGGGAAAAGGGAAAAGGGATCGGGAGGGTGGCAAAGGAATCCGCAAAAATGGAAATGAAAGCCGCGGAAATTCATAAACCCATGTGGACTTTATTGATGACTTCGCGGGTTGCGGATTGCCGCAGAAGAATTTTATTGCCTTGTGAACTACGTTGTCAAGTGTATTCCACGGTTATCAATGGGGCAAAAGGTATTGTCTACTTTTCGGAGACTTTGATTCAGCATGCTGATACTTGGAAAGCCCTTAAAAATATAAATGCTCAGATGAAAAAATTGTCTCCGGCAATTTTAAATAATTCGGTTGAGCAGAAAATTAAATTTTCTCCTGGTAAAGAAAATGATCCTGCATACGATATAACCAATATTCAGGCAAGGATATTTAAAACCCCGGAAAATGAATACATTTTGCTTTTGACTAATATCAGATATTTTCCTGTCGATATAACTATTAATATTCAAGGTTTGGATAGCGCGGCTAGAATGTTCGTTCCTGGAAAGTCAAGTAACGGAAAAATCAGTGAAACAATAGAACCGTGCGGAGTCAGGGCATACAAGCTCCGGGGAAAATTTGCGGAACCGATTTCGGTTTCGATTCATATGAAGTCAAATAAAAGCGGCAGAATTCTGCCGCTTGAAAATGTTCCCCGCAGCGGACGGTTACAAAAGAAAAATCTGCTTCCAAATCCGAGTTTCGAAACTGAAACCGTCAGGAACTGGCCTGATTATTATTCCGGCGCGCTGTTGAAATATCCCGATATCGGAGGTGCAAACCAGAAATGGGGAACTGTCGAAGAGCAGGTTTTTCATGGACGTAAATGCGTGAAAATCATTCTCAACGGAAAAAATATGCTTGCCACTTATCATTGTCCGCCACATGGAACATATACAATTTCCGCGTGGATAAAAACTGATAATCCGGACATTAAGGCAAATTTTGTGGCTTATGGAAGAAAACAAAAGTCACCTGAATTAAAACTCACTAAGCAATGGAAACGCTACAGTTTTGTTTTAAAAACCCCCAAACACTCCACCAAAAGTGGCTTGGCCCTGTGTTTTAATGGCAAAGGGACCGTATGGATCGATGCAATACAGTTGGAAAAAGGTGATACTCCAACAGCGTTTGAAGAATAAAAAATTTCGCGGCAGGATATAAGAATACTAAAAATGAATTTTAATGATTTTCGCAGTGGATGGATTTTACTTCGCTCCATTTCCTGAATCCTTGATGTATCATTCGGGTTGGGCTGTTAGCGTGTTTTGCCAGGTGTGCCAAGTCATCTTGATAGGTGGTTCTTTTCCGGTAGCCGGTAATTCTGTCAAGCAGTTTCTGTAACAGATCTATTTTGATATCTTTGTATTCGGGATCATTCCAGAGATTGCGGATTTCCATGAAATCTTTTGCGGTGTGATAAAGCTCCCCTCTGATACTATCAGAGCCGTAATAGGTCAGCCGGTATTCTTTTGAGCGGATGGAATTGACCATCGTCACGTATCCGCAATGCGAATCCCATTCGGAAATTGCGGCCTCTTTGCCGGGAGAAGTCCCGGCGATTACAGGCAGCAGGGACTTTCCGTCTACTTCCGCCGGGGCGGGAATTCCGCACAGTTCGCAAAGTGTCGGATACATATCGATAGCCTCGATGATTGTATTTTTCATAACCATTGCCGGGCATCCCGGATATTTCAGAATAAATGGAATCCGGTGGATAGATTCATAAGTGCCGATATTTTTCCGGTAAACCCCGTGATCTCCGGCGAAATCGCCGTGATCGGCGGTATAGACAATGATAGTGTTGTTAAAATCTCCGTTTTCTTTCAGACAGTCGATTATTCTGCCGATTTCGGCGTCGATAACATTGATAAGCGTGTAATATGCGGCAAGGATTTTTTTCAATTCTTCCTTGTTTTTGAGCAATCCGCGAAAGTGGTTCCTTATCTCCGGCGGTTTTGAAGTGAAATCATGTTCAAAGGCGTCAATGATGCTCTCCGGCAGTTCGATTTCTTCCGGATTATACATATCCTTAATTTTTTCCGCGATCAGGTAATTCGGGTGCGGGCGTTCAAACGAAACATGCGCGAAAAATGGTTTATTTCTATTACGTTCGTTAAAAAATTTAATCGCTTCGTTGCCCGTCCAATGTTCGTTGGTGTGTTCAAATGGAAGCTTTGCAACGCCGTACTGTTTTTTGGTGTAAGGATGTTCCGGGGGCAGGACGCCGTCTTCGTACAAATCTGCAACTCCATTATCCACAAGATACTTAAAGTAATGATGCTTGAGTACATCTTTCCTGTCCGCGTCGCAAAGATCGCAGTACCTGATGTATTCGTATCCGGCATCGTCCCATTTTTTCACCATGTGGGCCTTGCCGATCAGCGCGGTCTGGTAACCGTGCTTCCTGAACCGCATGCTGATGGTGTCGTTCAAAGGTTCGCCGTTGAACTCGAAATTGATGTTCCCCAGCATTCCGTGGGTATGACAGTATTGTCCGGTGTGAAAACATATCCTTGACGGCGAACAAACCGGATTATTACTGTAGGCCATGCCGAACCTGATTCCTTTCCCGGCAAGTTTATCTAGATTCGGGGTCCTGACATTTTGTCTTCTGCCGGTAATACTCATGCAGTCGGCGTGGTGTTGGTCCGACATAATAAAAAGAACATTGGGGGGATTGTTCATAACATAGTTTTTCTTTGCTAATCTATTGATTTCAAACTGGCTTCGCGCCAAGGCTTCCAGTCGGGATTAGGCTCCGGTTTAACGGCATGCATTTCATCCTGCCACTTGTGCAGTTCTGCTAAAAGTTCCGACACAATTTCAGGATATTTTGATGCCAGATCATTATTTTCCCCGACATCTTCCGCGAGGTTATAAAGCTCTACGGGGCCGTCGAAAAATTCAATGAGTTTCCAGTCACCTTTCCTGATCGAACAGGCAGGTTCGGAACCCTGATTGCTGTAGTGCGGATAGTGCCAGAAAATCGGTCCCCGGTCAATTCCGGTTTTGCCTTCAAGCGCCTGGAAAAAACTTTTACCGTCGAGGTGCTGTTCGGGCTGGAACTGAAGCCCTGCAGCCTCCAGCAGTGTAGGGTAAAAATCGGTACTGCACACTATAGCGTCCGTGTTGCTGTCGGCGGTGATCCGGTCAGGCCAGGTAATTGCCAGCGGCACCTTTACTCCGCCGTCGTATACCCAGCCTTTACCTTCCGCCAGTGGCGCATTGCAAGTTGGTGAACCTTCAGCGGTGCTTAGTCCGCCGTTATCCGAAGTGAAAACAATGATTGTGTTTTCGGCTATTCCTTTGCGATCAACCGCGTCAAGAATCTTGCCGATATTATCATCTAGATGTTCGATCATTGCCGCGTAAACCGGATCAGACTGAATGATTCTTCGCATGATATGTTTATCCTTCAGGCGTTCACTAGAGAAATGTCCTCCTTTCACAATTGCCCGGACTTTATCAAGTCCCATTGATTTAGCTTTTTGTTCATATTTGGCAATTCTATCCGTTTTCGCCATCAGGGGAATATGCACCTGATAGAAACACATATGCATGAAAAAAGGAGTGCCGCCGCTTTCCATTATCAGCTTTTCGGCTTCATCGCCCAAACGGTCAGTAAGATAATCATCGCTGCTCTTTGACGGCAGGTATGGAGTATTCCAGGGGGCGAAATATCCATGCTGCATTTTGTAACTGCCGATATTAACGTCAAAGCCGTGATTTTCCGGGCAATATTTACCTTCGCCCACATGCCACTTGCCCACGTGCCAGGTTTGGTATCCGTTTTCCCGGAAGGCCTTAGCTATGGAATATTCCGTTGTCGGCAGATAAGGGATGTATGGTGCGGATAACAACTTGCCCTTCTCACTTCCCTGTTCCCAGTGACCATCCCTCCCGATGAAATTGGTGAGGCCAAGTCTTGCCGGATAGCGTCCGCTAAGGATACTTGCCCTGGTAGGGGAACAGACCGGACATGTCGCGTAGGCATTCGTGAAATTCATTCCGGCCGCGGCCAGACGGTCAATATTCGGAGTTTCATAAAAGCTGCTGCCGGTAAATGATAAATCATTCCAGCCAAGATCATCAATCAGTATAAAAATTACGTTAGGTTTACTCATCAAATTATCAAAAGAAATTCTATCAATTATTCAGAGCGGGAAAGAACTTATCTTCTTTTACTTCTTCCCAACATTGTTCGGCATCCTCTTCGTCTTTAGCGGGAAAAAATATGAAATTTATTGAGTTGCTCTCGCCTTTTTCGATTGCTTTTGCATTTTTTCCAGGGAGATTTTTCATAAGATAGAGACCGGTTTTCCGCCAGTTCTTTTTGGGATAGTAAGTTTTAACCAGGAGATTTTTCTGTTTGGAATTTATGATCAGCGCGGTTCCGCCGGATTTGTTTTCATGCGGGAAAAAAATCCAATCATCAAAATTCAGTTTTTTGGAATCAAAATTACAGTCCCCGTCTACAGTCACATATACGTTGGAATAAAGGGGAGAAATCCTCCAGAAGCAATAACAGTATCCGGTCTCTTTGCCATTGTTCGTCATTTCTGATTTAACAAACAACAGCGGTGAACCTTTTCTTACTTCCAGACTCAAGTGAAATTCCAGGTCCTTGAGTTTTTTATGATTGAATTGAGCAGATTTAAGCTCAACCCGTTTTACTTTGTCATCATCTTTTGTTACTTTCATTGAGACGATTTTTGAAGAACTCCGAGGGGTGAATTTGATCATTCCGTGACGGGTTGCATAATAAAAGATAAATCTTCCTGGTGAAGAGAAAACCTTTCCTCCTGAAAAATTAATTTCAAATTTATCTTTAGCAGTTTTAATATTGAAATTATCCGCATATACCGAAAAGCAGATTAAAAATGTAAACGTCATAATTGTTGAAAGTGACTTCATATTGCCTTTCCGTTGATTGTTGTTATAATTATTTATCGGAAAATTCCGTAGCGGAGTTTCCCTTTTCCAATTGCAAACCGTCTACCCATATTGTCGAATTTGCGGTTGATGGCTGCATAAGGATATAAAATGCTTTTCCAGAGAGTTTTACTTTTTTCTCGAATCTTTGCCAGTTTTGGGACAATTTGCAACTTTTATTTTGCCAGCGCTCTAAATTACTTTGCCTGGTTCCAACCCAAAGCTTAGAACCGGGATTTTGTGATCTTGCATAAAATGAGAAAACATAATCAGTTGGTTTTACACTGTCGGGAAAGCCGTGGGCAAACACTCCTGAACGCCAAACGGCTTTCATTCCGTCAGTTTCACCTCGTTGCATTCTCAGAGAGTATTTCCCGAATTTCGGATTCTTATCATCAAGGAACCAACTGGAATCCTTTTCTCCGGTCTGATCAAGTTTGGAAACGCGGAATGGTATGCAGAAATCGGGGATGCCGGGAATCTTGCACGGCCAATCAAATGAAGGATTTGTAATCTTGTTCTTACGATGCATGACCCTGGCAATTAGTTTGTTATTTGATGCAATCGCAGGCATTTTCCTGGACGGATCACCTGTTGCTTTCACAACCACATTGATTGCTTTATCAGATTTGAGGGAAAAGCGGTACGCGGCTGTTCCCAACGGGGAAAGTTCATCAGAGAAAGCTTCCTTTGCCGCTTTTAGTTTTCTAGGCGCAAAAAGCAGTTCCGGTTTTCCAAGGCCGGGAATGGACACATCAATTTTTGCCGGGTATTTTTTTGAATTTACCGCCAGGAGCAAGTATTTACCATCTGGAAATCTGAAAAGTCCCGCATGGACGGTTGGAAATTTATAACGGAAAGGATCGAAACTTTCACCATGATAATCGATGGTATATTTGACCGGTTTTCCCAGTATCGCAGGCTGAATAATTTTGAGCTGCTGGCCGATCTCTTTCAGAGCGTCCCACGTTTCCTTTGAGAAAGCAAGATTCAGGTAATAATACATGAATCCTTTGGCGCCGTAAATTATGGCCGTGTACACCTGGCACTTCTGTTCCTGTCCGCTCAAAGGGCGCGGGCATCTTTTTATGTCAAGTTGGGTTCCAAGTCCGAGAATCCAGATGGGTTGATGATACTTCCTGCCTTTCTCATACAGCTTTGCCGTCAATACCGCCATTTCATTGCAGACGTCGCTGTAATATTCTTCCCAATCAGGATAAATATATACATCATAACCAAGTACGTCGAACCAGCGGGTAGAGCCTGGAATTGACCTGGCAAACAAGCCGAAAACAGGATGATACGGATCATGCTTTTTAATAAGTTTGTAGAAAAGTTCACATAAATAGAAATTGGCCTCCCAATTGTGCAGATTTGGTTCGTCAACACTGTAATAGGCGATAATTCCTGGTTGTTTACGGGCGAAATTGATGCTTTCTAAAAGTTTAGATTGCAGTTTGCTGAAAATTTTTGATACTGCTTTCTTCTGCTCACTGATACTTACTCCATTTGGCGCCCGGTTATGATTGTCAAATATAAATTTATCCATGACCAGAAACCCGTTTTCATGAGCCTTTTTGACAAAATCCCTGAAGCTTTTCATACTTTTGGGATTGGGCCTGTAAGTTTTCAGGATGGTATTGAAGCCGGTTCGGTGATACAGATCAACAAGGTATGGCGGCAAATCGCCAACCATCTGATACGGACCATATAAAAATATCGGTTTTCCGTTCATTTCTATTGAACGGTTGAAGTGATTTATCTTGCATTCGCGTCCCGGCTGGGGGGTGAATTTGTTCACGTTGAAATACTTGTCCGCTAACAGTTTTCCATTCCGGATCAAGCGTACCTGCAGCTGGTTGACGCCGATGTCCAGTGTGGCAATTGAGATTTTTGCGAAGTTTTCTTTACCGACTTTTTCGGATTTTAATAAAATCTGATTTTTAGAATTGACTATTTCCATCCGGCTTCCTTCGAGGAATTTTTCCGGACTGGAAATTTCTACTTGTATGTTCGCGTAAATTTCGGACGTATAGTAGTTGAATTCGCTGATTACATCACTGATAATACTGCCGAATTCTTTCATTTTCACGGTTTGCATCAGCAGTCCGGAATCGGCATTATACAGTTCAAGCTCCACATTGCGCGAAACAAAATTCTTTACCGGAAACGACAGTTTTATTTTCTTTCTTCCCCGTGGAGGTAGTTTGTATATTTCAGAAATAACCCTTTCGTTGTTTCCGGCTTTTTCTTTTGCAACCAGTTTAACATTTCCCGATTTAGAATTATTTCCACGCAGTTCGGCGATAATGTCAAAGGCGTATTGATTATTATTTAAATAGTAGTCTCCAGTTTTAATGTTTGATATTTCCGGAAGAAGAGCTTTTTTTGCGTGAAAGTTTTTCATCCCTGAGATTACGCCGAAGTTCTCCGGTTCGTGCGCGCCTTTCTTTAAATCGGCCCAAATAAGGTATTGACGCTTTTCGCACAATTTTGCTCCGGCGTGGTCCAGCGTAACATTAATTTTGTTCCGTAACACGTTTATACGGAAATCACCGGGTTTACGGGAATTGAGACTGTCAAGCGGGATGGCAATTTCGGCGGTCCACCCATGTTTGCCGATTTTAGTTTTGCCCGCCCACGGTTTATTCCAACCAAGTTCCTTTCCCCGGTTTTTCGTGATCCGGCGTTCAGCTTTGATCCCTTTAAAGCTCAAAAGATAATGATAATATTTTCCGCGATTGTTATTGCGACCAAGAAATATTTCTATCGACTCGTCATGACATACGGCTGAACTGTCATCATGATCGAAAGCTTTCTGCACCACATGTTCCATATTTGGATTAATACAGTCAATGCCGATGAACAGCCACTTATCATCGCGGCTAATGAGTATTTTAGTCTCGTCAGACTTATTTAGTTTTACCAATCTAAAATTGGGACCTCTTCCTTTGCTTTTAAACAGATTAAAATCTTTTATCTTTTCTGCATTTTTCCAACAATAATCATCAAGTACGCCATCCAGTGCAGGCGGTTTTCCGCAAATGGATATTTTGGTTGACGGCTTTTCCCGGGCGGACAAATTAACAATAAAACTGAGACATGCAAATAAAACTGCGGATGCAAACATATTCGTGAATATTGATGTCAGAAAAAGTTTATTTTTCATAAAAATTAAAACCATATTAAAAAAGTTGTCAGTTTAGTTGGAACGTAGAGTATTGTCGATTATGTAATTAAACAGAATTCCCCGAAAGCGGTATTGCTGAGGGTATTCTTCCCCGATTTTTTCTACGCTGCCATCGGCAAATCCGGCATTTGCGTGCTTCCGGTGGCGAAGATGAAGGACTTTACCGCTATTGTTAGCCGTGGGATGCCAGTGATACCATTGTTTCTGAGTACCGACACTGTGCACGGAGTCCACAAGTACGGGGAACGTGCGGTTGATGACCGATAACCTGATATTATCGGTGTCAGTGCCGGTTCCGGGTACGGGATTGATTTTTTTATTCGTAAACAAACCGTAACTGTAGGCCGTATACATATCGCCTGGAAACATTGAGCTCGGATCGAGAGTCGGGCAGCTGAGCACGCAGGCTTTTCCATCCTGATAACTGGGCAGGTAATCGTTCAACATCAATGACTGGCTCCATGTCTTTTTTATAACAGAATTGTACCACAATGGAATGTATCCGGCATTATCATTGCTGTAAGTGATGAATGCGGTCATTACCTGTTTCTGATTCCCGGTGCACAGGGAAATATTAGCCGCTTCCCTGGCTTGTTTTAGCGCAGGCAGCAACATGCTGGCAAGTATGGCAATGATAGCTATTACAACCAATAATTCTATAAGTGTGAAACGATTACAGGATTTTTCATATTCACGGGATTTCACCTTATTTTCCAATCTTGAGTTTGTGTTACAGTTTTTCATTTTTTACTCCTTTCACAAAATTTACTTTATAAATATGGTTTTCTCTTTACGGTTATATATAACCTAATTCAGTTCGTAGTGAAAGCTGTGGGACCTGATGCCTGCTCAACTTGAACGGCGTCAACCCATATAGTTCCACCAAACAATTTTATATTAAACCGATGGTTATCCACAGTTTGCGAATAATTCGCCGGGAACGAGCAGGTGTAATCATACCGGGCCCAGGAAGTAGTCAGTGTTACCGTATCGTATCCGCCCTTATCGCACCCGATTTGTACTTGGCGGCCACCAATATCATCCTTCATGTATAGCGAGAAAGTGTAATCTTTGTCACCCGGACCGCTGTGTTCCGGAATCAGGCTGAAACTGAATCCATTGGTGCCGGAACCGTCAATCTTCAGGCATTTGCTGCCGTGGTATGGAGAGTCAGTTACCAATCCCCACTGCTGATTCTGGGTATTGATGCGGGGAACCGACCTAATCGGCCTGCAGTAGTCCGGCCAATTCGGGATGAAGTTATTCTCAAGGGACGGGTTCTGAAACAGATTTGTGCAACTTATACGCCCCGTGAAATCATATGGGGCTGATTCGGCGGCCGGTTCCAGGTCGGTTCTGGCTTCTAAGTCAGCATTGATCGTGATTGCCGCAGTTGATGTACTGGTAAAAGTATACGCCCTGGTGCCGTGTCCTTCAATCTGGTCGAAAAATTTACCGCTGGTAACGGTATAAGTATCAGTGTCGAAGAGACGGCTGACGGTTCCACTGCTGCCCAGCAACGAGATGGTGAAGTCCACATCAACGGGGTAGCGCTGGGTATTTGCGGCAAGAAGAACGTAATCGTAGCTTGCTCCCGACGGAGCCTCACGCAAAGAAATCTGGACATCAGTGAATTGATCATTTGCCGGATCGCAGGTTGCCGACAGATATTCTTCTTCCGTATCATCCCAAACCGAATAATTTATAGTTTGCTCCAGGTCGGGAGTCAACAGCGAAGGTGCAAGGTCATCAAGATCTTCAGCCAATTCTGAAAGTGCAGTCCAGGTGTCGTCGTGCAATACAGGATACTGGTAATAGAAAATTCCCTTGGCGCCGTGGATTACGGATAAAAATGCCTGACTGCGATGTTCGGCAGGCGTGGCAACCCGCTTGTTGGTTCTTCCCCACATTTCCGCCATCAATGCAACCCATAAAACCTTGTCTTTCTGTTTTGCCAGTTCTTTAAATTTGCAAGTGTATTTAGCCACCCAATTTACGGAAGTATTCAAACTACCATTATATGGAGGTATCCAATAAGGGTCAAAGCAGACAATGTCACTCCAATTTGTATAATCATCATCTTCCATCAGAGTATCTATTGTATTTACTATATGATTTACAACTACAGGATGATATCCGTCTTCATCGTTTATTTCGCCATAAAGATCTTGTCCTGGTTCAATTTCCGGTACTGTGGGTTCATCAAAGCTGTAGTATGCTAATAAGTTTGATTTTTGTTTTACGTAACTGCAAGCATCGATAATGCGTTCAGACTGATCAACGTCAATAGGGGAATCCCCGAGACCTTTATAGGCTTCCCAGAAATCGGTTGCCGAAGTAGTATATTCCCCTAACCATACAGTGCAGTAGGCGGCGTGGCGATCCACTACTAACAGGCCGTAATCATCCGCATCGTCAACATAAGTTTCTGCATCTTCCGGATCTAGTCCGCTGTTTTTCCAGTGAATAACCGTATTGAATCCGGCGTTAGCCATGTCCTGGAAACTTTCAGTAACAACCGGAGTATATGAAAGATACATTCCTATCGGGAAAAATTCCGAATTGTTTCGAAGGATTATACCTCTGTCATAATCGATTTTAACTTCTCCTGTCAATGCGGTACGTTTTAATATTTCGAAATCAGTTGCAAAAACTCTCTCCCCTGAATTTTTCCGCAATTCAACTGTAATTGTATTGGTACCGGAGGAAAGCGAAGAAGTGCTGTAGGTTAAATCAGTTTCTGTCTCCGGAGAGTTATTAGTACCAAGGGAATTCCCATTAGAATCCTTTGCAACAAGGTAACAGTTGGTCAGTCCGGTATCATCGGAGATGTTCAGTACACATGCTGCTACGACGTTTTCACCAGTGTAATAATTTCTATTTGGCGGCAAAACTGAAAGCAGGTGCATTGTACTAATTTCGTCCGTGCTAAGCGGTCGGTCGTAGAGCCGAACTTTATCAATATCCCCTTCAAAATAACATGATGCATGTTTGCCGATCAGCAAATCGGCAGAATTGGGCGCAAGCGTGTAATCAACTTTTTTTGAACCTTCTTCATAGCCGTTTACATAACATCGCAGCATACTGCCGTTATAAGTTACGGTAATATGTGACCATTCATCAACAGTGAAACAACTTGCCGGAATAAATAAGGTATTGTAACTGGTGCCATTGCCCACCACAATTTCAAGTCTTCCATCGGAGATGAAAAAGAAATTGAATGGTGAAGACGTGAAGTTGCTGTATTTGCCAACAATTCCTTGGTTTTTTGACAATGTAGCGGGACGAACCCAACAGGAAATGGTAAAAGCGTTAGTATCACTAAAGTTGAAAATACTATCGTTGCCGCAATTGACATAATCGTTTGTACCATCGAAAGTCAATGCATAGCGAAAATAACCGTCATTGTCAAGGTGTCCGCCAACCCATGGGGAGGACATATTGGTTAGAGTGCCGTCATTGGCATTGCCGGAACTGTCTCTGGCAAGGGTCCCGGTTCCCTGGTTCATTTCCCAGGAACCGCGCAAACCGTCACACATAATCTTAATTTCGTTTGCATGCAATGCCCGACTGTATAATTTTACTTTATCAATATTGCCTTCAAAATAATTAGCTACAAATTTCCCAATAACTAACTCTGTTGTATTTGACGCTAATGTGAAATCAAGTTGATTGGAAGCTTGTTCTTTGCCATTTACATATCCCCGGAGCATACTGCCGTCATAAGTCACAACCAAGTGGATCCATTCATCAACGGAAAAACAGTTTGCGGGTAGATAGATCAGACCGTAATTTGTGCCATTACCGATAACGATTTCACATCGTCCGTCTGACAACATAAATATCGAATACGGGGAAAGGTAAAATTGAGTACGTTTTCCAATAATTCCCTGAGTTTTTGAAAGCGTTGCTGGTTTTATCCAGCAGGAAATTGTAAATTGGTTAGTGTCATTGAAATTGAAAATGCTATCGTTCCCACAACTCACATAGTCATCCACGCCATCAAAGGACAAAGCCTTATTGTATTTCCCGGTAGTCCATCCGGTTCCACCATATAGGGTTCCGTCATTACCGTTGTCTGTGGAGTCGTCGATTGTGGTTCCGCTTCCTTCGTCCATTTCCCAACTGCCGCAAAGGAAATCATTTCCGAGTTCTGTTAATTCATTTGTCGAGAGCGCATAATTGTATAATTTTACTTTATCAATATCCCCTTCAAAATAGCATGATGAATGTTTGCCGATCAGCAGGTCTGCGGAATTGGCCGAAAGTGTGTAATCAAACTGTTGTGAAGCTCTTAGAGTACCATTGACATAACCTTTAAGTACACTTCCATCGTATGTTATAACAAGATGCGTCCATTGACCCACCGTAAAGTAACTTGATGAAATGTAAATAAGGCCATAATTCGTGCCATTTCCGATAACGATTTCACATCTTCCATCGCTTAACATTAAGATCGAATAAGGCGAAGCTGCGAAACTACTGTATTTGCCAATAATTCCTTGGGATTTTGATAGAGTCGTGGGCCTAATCCAACAGGAAATCGTGAATTCGTTGTTTTCTGTACAGTTTAAGGCATCAGCGTTTCCGCAGTTTACATAGTCATCTGTGCCATCTAAGGATAATCCGTAACCGGTTTTTCCTACAATCCAGATTGTCGCATCCGTATTAATAAGGGAACCGTCATTGCTATTTCCGGAAGCATCGTTCGCAGTAACGCCGCTTCCCTCGTCAAAACTCCACACTCCCACCAATTCATCGCCAGCAAAAACAATGTTGATCATCGAACAGATCAGAATGGCAGCAACGATTAGAGCTTGACGCAATAGTTTTTCCATGATTTCCCCTTTTGTTTTTATAGATATTGACACTAAATTTTCCGATGGTTTATTAATTAAGAATTATCATTTAATTTTTTTTGTTCAATATTTTTAATATTCTTACATTTTTCCTTCTTGCCATTTTAGAAATTGATTCATAGCTTTCTGCATATTATTCTGGGTGTCATGTAGAGCAGTCTTGAATGATTTCCGGCCTTCAAAAATATCTTCGAGCATTTTTCTGATATAGATAGAGAGATATGGCCAGAAATGACCTTTAAAAGGGAATTCGCGCATGTAGTTTTTCATGGCCATGTAGACGAATCCCCTTCGCGGCAGAGAATCGTTGTAGAACGCGTGAAGATTTTCTGAATTGTTTAACGCCGGCATGTCGTGCTCCGCAAAATACTTTCCTCCCTGGACGGACAAATATTTCATGAATTCAGCGCATCTTGCCGGATGCCGAGCGGTTGAACTCAGACACCAGCCGGAGAAGAACACTGGTGAAAAGCGGCCTGATTTCCCCTGTGGCAGAAGAGTCATGTCCCATCCGGTTTTCATGTTGGTCATTGGATTGTCGAAATACGATACTCCCGGCAGGTGCATCGCCAGCTTCCCGAGCTTGAAGAAATTTGAGATTTCAGAGATTTTTCCTTTGCTGGACCAGAATTTCCAATCTTCAAATGCTGGAGTTACCTTATGGACAACGGTCAAATCCACGGCAAACTTGATGGCGGCTTCCGTTTCCGGCATGGTGAGGCAAATCTTACCGTTTTCATTGACGAAGCACCCGCCGAATGCCCAGATCAACATTGCCAGATATACGTAACTCCGGAATGGAATGGAACCGTATTGAATCACCTCGCCTTTTTTATTTTTAATGGTCAATTCTTTTGCGGCTTCCAGGAAACTTTGCCAGGTCCACGACTCATCCGGGTACTTTATGCCGGCGGCATCAAACTTATTACGATTGAAAACCAGGGTGTAAACGTGCATGTTTTTCGGCAGCATCCAGATTTTGTCATTGTAAGTCATTCCGTTCCGGATGAGCAGATCCAGTTCGTTCAGCGGATATACCGGTTCTTTTTCAAGATATTCGTTCAGAGGAGCGATGTAATGGTTTTGGATCAGCCAGTATAAATGAGGTTTTTGCGCGTAAAAAATATCTGGGGAAACGCCTTTCTCGATTTCCGCGAAATACTCCGGTATATAAATTGCCGAAGGACGATTGTCCAGCCATATCTGAAAATCCGAATGCTTTTTCCGGTATTCATGGACGACTCTCCGGTAGATTTCAAGATAAGATGCTGATTCCTGAATGGTAAAACGCGCAGTCTGTGCGTCGGCAACAAAATTTTTCGTCGCATTCTCCATGCCGCAGAAAAAGCGCCTCAGTGACAGATTTCCTGTTGACAGCAGATTTATGTTTTTTTCCCGGATAAAAGTCCCGATCCCCCGTTGCCGGTAGATCAAACCTTCGTCGACAAAATCCTGGATTGCGCGTCTTACCGTAGCGTGACTTACTTTAAGTTTTTTCGCCAACTGAAGTTCAGGGATCAGTTTTTCCCCTGCTGGAAGCTTCTTAATCATATTGCCAATTTGTACTTTGGCAAAGGATTTTTTATAGCTTCTATTCACTGTATCACTCCATGGTTTCGCGTTAGATTGTAAATAAATTATATCCCGGTATGTGGCAAAATGCAATAATATTATAAGAAAAATATAAAATATTTCATAATAATATTTTTAAAATAATATAAGTACATGATAATAAAGATATTAAGAAGAATAAAAAATATGACAAAATAAATAGTCGTAGCTTCCGGGACTTATTAAATTAACCCGGAGGCATATTGCTGTTATAATGCTTTGTTGGATTGTATCGTTTCCCGCGAAGGATTACTGTCTGCGTTTAAGATGTGATTTGCAGCATGGCTTGATGAATAGGAATCGTGCGGGTGTATGCTCATATTTATAAAATATTTGTTTTTTGCGGAATTCTGGCGCAATAAATAATATGACTAAATATAAAATCTTTAAAATAAGCAATATAAGTAATATAATCAGTATTAATAAGAAATAAATGTCAAATTTTCTGAATCAATATTGTATTGTACTGTTTCAGGTATAGTTTATTTACGGCAATACGCCGAAAAAGCATAACTTCGGATAATCCGAGGGACATCAAAAACAATCTTGGAGACGGGATCATGAAGAGGAAAATCAAGTTGGGACTGTATGGTTGCGGAAATCGCACCCGGGCACTGCTTGACTCGCTGTATTATGATGACGAATTTGAAGTTGCGGCGCTGTATGATATCAGGAAGGAATCTGCTGAATCCGCGGCGGAAAAATACGGAGGGAAAGTTTGCGATAATACGGATGAACTTGTTTCCTGCCCTGACGTTGAAGCATTCATTATCAGCCTTGATCCGCTTTGCCATCCTCAGGCGTTTTATCAAACTCTCAAAGCCGGCAAGCCGATTTTTATGGAAAAACCCATCGCCATGACTGCCGCCGAAGCAAAAAAGATGATGAACATGGCGGAAGAAAATGATGTCCCGGTACACGTTGGTTTCATGCGGCGTTATCTGCAAAAGCACATTGAGGCCCGGAAGTTCATTGAGGAAAATGATCCGGGGCGTATTTTTAGTGTCAACTGCCGCTGGTTTCATCCCGGCGAAACCGAAATGATTAACTGCCTGAACACTAATCCGGATAATTTCAGGATGAAGCTTTCACAGATCCCGTTCCACTGCTGCCATTCCCTGGATGTTATGTTGCTGTATGGCGGACCGGCAACGCGTGTAACTTCCAAAGGCTTGAAGCAGATTGACCGTCCTTATCCCAGCCCGGACGAAGTGATCGCCACCATTGAATTTGCCAGCGGAGCAATCGGCAGTTTTCACTATTGCAGTATGGCTTATAAGACCGAGATTTCTTATGTGATTCATGCGGAAAACTACACTATTGACTTCAACGGCGGCCTGAACATCTGGAAGCGTCCCCCCCTGAAGTCATTGCGGCAAGACGGTTCTTTCGACTGTCGCGCCACCTACACGAAAAATATTGGTCCGGAAAGCAGAACTTTTGGCGCTGGAAGTATGCCGGACCATCTTATTCTGGGTGATTTTCTGGATTCGGTGCGAAACAATATCCCGATGAAAGTGCCTATCCGGGATGCCGTTGAGACGGCGGAACTGGCCGAGGCAATCGAACGCAGCTGGCAGGAAAATTGTCAGATCGGTTTACCGCTGGAGAATTAAGATGAATAAATTATCCTGCCGTCTGGAATTGTTAACGGGCAATTCTTTTCTGGATAAGGTCAATCAGGCAAAGCGCATTGGTTTTGACGCCGTGGCTCTCCCGGGAAGGTTCCTAAATGAGTACATAGACGATTTAAGGAAAAGCTTCAAGGACAGCCCGTTGCCTTTATCATCATTGTCATTGGGATTTGAAGGCTCCCTGGTAAGTCCCGATCCTCAAAACCGGAAGCGTTGCAGGGAATCATTTAAAGAATTGTTTGATATTTGCGCGGAATTCAAGATTCCTGTTTTAACTGTTCCCCCGGTTCTGATCATGGACAATCCCGAGCGTTATCATGAAGTTGAAATTCAAGATAAACTGTTGCTTGAACAGCTTCCGGAACTTGCGGATAATGCACAAAGCAAAGGCGTTAAAATTTGTCTTGAGCCGGTAAATAAATATGAATCAGAATATATGAATACCGTAGCGGATGCTTTGAAAATTTGCCGGGTTTTACAACACCCGGCAGTGGCAATTAATATTGACTTTTTTCATATGCAAATTGAGGAGCTGAATACTCCGGAAGCTATTCTTGCCGCAGGAGCTTGGATTGGTAATGTCCATGTCGCTGAAAACACCCGGCTTGAACCAGGGATCGGTTCTCTGGATTTCCCCCCAGGCTTTGCGGCCCTAAAGAAAAACGGTTATTCCGGCTATATCGAAATCGAGGCAAGAAAACTTTCCGGCCCTCCGGAACAGGTTCTTCCTCAATCCATATATTTCTTAAATAATCTTATCAAAACAATTTCTCAGGAAAAAACATTTTATGAATAATCAGTGGAGCACAAAAAGTTATCGGCGCTGGTTGGTGGACATGCATATCCCCGACTGGAATGAAAAATTCCTATCAAAAATTGATCCTGAAAACTACGCGGAGATGATGGTGCTGTCCGGGACTGATACCGCGATAATTTATGCGGCATCGTGCCTGGGTATTTGCAACTGGCCAACAAAATCCGGATATATGCACAAACAACTTCGTGGTCGTGATTTGATTAAAGAATTAATAACCGCATGCAGAAAAAAAGATCTAAATATTGTGGTTTACTATAATATCTGGTCTCGCTGGGCGTATGACACTCATCCCGAATGGCGAATCGTACTGCCGAACGGCAAAGGAACAGTGGAAAACGGCTGGCGGTATGGCTTGTGCTGTCCGAATACCGGTTTTCGGGATTATGTGGCTGCACAACTTCGGGAAATCTGTGAAGGTTATGATTTTGATGGCATGTGGATTGACATGATCGGCTGGTTCGGGAAAATATGTTATTGCGATTCCTGTCGAAAAAGATTTCTTGCCGAAACAGGTCACGAATTACCGCAAATTATTAATTGGGACGATCCTGTTTGGGTTAAATTTCAGCGAAAACGGGAAGAGTGGTTCGCGGAATTCGCAAAACTTGTTTCCTCCACTATTAAAAATGCAAAACCGGGAGCAACCGTTGCTCTTCAGCATACCTCGATAATCCATGGCTGGGCCGGTGGGATCAATTATGAATTTACCAGGCAGAGCGACTACCTAGCGGGTGATTTCGGTGGCGGCCCACTTGAAGAATCCGCGATCTGCAAGCTGCTAAACGGGCTTACTCAAACCCGGCCGGTTGAATTTATGATGCCGTATTGTGAAAACCTTTCTCATCATACCACGGAAAAACCAGAAGAACTGCTCCAGATGGAAGCTTATGCCGCAATCGCCAATCAATGCTGTTACGTGCTGATTTCCGCGGTCGATCCTGAAGGTACGCTGAATTCCGCGGACTATGAAACCGGGGGACGAATTTATCATGAGATTAAGCGTTACGAAAAATATCTGACTCCAAATGCGGAAATCATGGCGGACGTGGCAATTTACTGGAGCCTTCCGTCGATGATGAATATTGCCTTGAACGGAACCGATACAAAAAACTTCAAAATGGATTTGTCGTATTACAAAAATATTCAGAAAATTGTACGCACATTAATTGATGAAAACATCGCATTTACGATAATTACTGAAAAAGACTTAACCCGCCTTGATGATTATAAATTGTTAATCCTGTCCGATGTTATGGTCATGAATGACAATGAAACAACTGCTTTCAGGGAGTTTGTGAAAAAAGGCGGTAACCTGTATGCCAGCGGCATGACGTCGCTGTATAATAAACATCGGGAAAAGCAACCTGATTTCCAGTTAGCCGATATTTTCGGCGTTAGCTTCAGCGGAAAGTCCACTGATGAAAATATTACCTACATAAGTCCTGCGGGCCACCTGGAGAGTTTCTGGGGAAGTTGTACGAAGGAATATCCGTTGATGCTTAACGGCAAACAAGTTATCGTAAGTAAACGAGATGACTCACAGGTTCTTGGAAGTATAACATTGCCTTATGGTGATTCCATGGAATTAAACCGATTTGGCACCGCGAACAGTAATCCTCCCGGGATTAACACTTCATACCCGTCATTAATCAGGAATCGTTTTGGCAAGGGGGACGTAATCTATTGCGCCGGTCCTCTTGAACTGCAGCCGTTCACGAAACATCGCAAAATATTATCCGGAATTTTCGATGGCATGCTCGAATGCCGGACATGGAAATCAAACGCACCCAAACCTGTTGAAATTATTGTATTCAAGGATGAACCTGATTCCCGACTTATTATTAATATATTGAACTATCAGGAAACTGTCCCTCCGATTCCAGTCCGGAACATTAAAATTAAAATCAACATGGATAATATCTTACCCGAAAAGTTATATATAGTACCGGACGAAATACCGGTTGAATACCAAATGACGGAGAACGGGGATCTTGAATTTACCGCTTCGGAAGTTAACATGTATTCAATGTATATATTAAAATATCGGAAAAAGTAATAATGATCAGAAAAGCTTTTTTAATGGAAGTAAAACCGGGAATGATAGATGCATATGAAAAAAGTCATAACCCAATATGGCCTGAACTATATGAAACATTAAAATCGCACGGTTTGAAAAATTATTCAATATTTTATCATGAGGAAACCAATCAGTTGTTCGGATATGTGGAAATAGATGACGTGGAGAAGTTTAATAAACTTCCCGAACAGGAAATCTGCCGAAAATGGTGGGCGGAGATGAAAAAATACCTGGTCTGCAAAGCGCCTGGAGATTCCAAGGCAAAAGAAGACGAACTCCGCATGGTATTCCACATAGACTGAATTTTCGTCAACGCGCTGTTTTTTCAGAAGCAGTGATAAAACATTTTCCTTTGGTGGGAAATTCAAACGTTGCTGAAGTGAGCCTTTCAGGCATTGTGCGTTTCTTCCGAATAAAGTTCCCGGTATGACTTAGGCGACATCCCGGTTTGCTTCTTGAAATAATTCGAAAAATAGTACGGATCGGAAAAATTGGTCTGGTAGGCGATGGCGCTGATGGTCATGGTGCTGTTCTTCAACAGCATTTTAGCGCTTTCAACCCTTCTGCGCAATAAATAGTCGTATGGGGTTACATGCATCTCATTTTTGAATATGGAAATGATCGACGCTTTTGAGCGGTGAAATTTCCGTGCGAGTTCATCTAAACTAGTGTTCCGGTTGAGATTCTGATCGAGATGCGTTTTGATCCGGATTACTTCTTTCGACAGTCCCAACCTGCGGTGTGAAATGATTTTATGCAGTTCGATAATGAATTTATGGAATACTACTGATGCTTTAAGATTGGCTTCCAGTGTATGGTACAGGGACTGGTTATAGATTACCTTGAAATACCGGTACAGATTGGGATTGCAGTCGGAAAAATGAATTATTCCGTTTAGTTCATACATCTCAAGCAACTGTTCTACCAGCGGCCCGTCGACGTCGAAAAATATTTTTCTCCACGGATTGTCTTTGCACGCATAATATTTGTGATTGTGATGCTTAGGCAATATATAAATGTCATTTACCTTGATATCATACACGAAATCGTCGATTGTCAGCTTCCCTTCTCCTTCAATTACTAATTCGAAGGTGTAATATTCATGATTTTCACGTATAAAGCTATTAAAAACGCGTTTTTGGGTAATGTTGGCGCGAATGATTGTAAAAGGCTCTGTTTTCATCTTTTATTCAGTTGTATTTTATTTTAATATCACACATTATTTTATGAATTTATTATATTCACAACAAAGAATATTTATATTATATTATAGCATATAACAACAAGAATAAAAATGAAACGGGAATCTGTTTTATATGAAAAAAATCCTTTTTTACGCTCTGTCAATCTGTCTGTGCATGTTTTCCGGGACGCTTCTTGGTAAGGACGCATGCGTTTCCGGTATTCCCGTTCCAGGCGAACGCGAATGGGAGCTGGTTGACATTGTTCCCATGCTGAAAAGGATCAGACTTGGGGACAAGCCCATTGTTCTGCCGGTTAGCCAAACACGGATAGTTACCGGTGAAAATCCAGTGAAACAGGAGCTGATCGGAGCTGGACTGATCAATAAAGTTCTCGTAAAAGCAGGATTAAAACCTTTAGAAATATCAGACCGGTCAGGAACCGGATGGAACATTTTCATCGGAACCTGTTCAGGCAATCCAAAGATTGCCGAGGCCGCGAAAGCTGGGAAAATCAACGTCGGTAAAGGCAATCCCGGCAAAAAAGGCTATGAAATAAGATATTATCCCCGGGAAAAAGTGATCTATTTGGGCGGGGCGGACAACATTGGCGCTCTTTATGCCTGTGTTACTTTTTCGCAAATGCTTGCCGTGAAGAACGGTGCTCCGGAATGGCAGGCGGCGGAAGTGCGCGACTGGCCGGATTTCCTCCGCTACACGATGGGCGGCAGATGCGGCAGCTATCATATTCCCGAGTTGGAATATATCAATCGTAAACTCAGGCGTGGGAAACCGGATGCGAAATTGAAACGGGAATTCCTCAATAAAATGCAGGATATGTATGATGATCTGTTGAGCCGGAAGATTCCGTATTTCAATGGAGCAAGGGGACTTGGCACATACATGGTAAACTCCACTCCCGAGGCACGGGCGCTGTACCGGGAAGCGGTCATGTATGGCAGGGAAAGGGGAATTGAAACCATCTGTTATTGCTGCCAGCCGACCGTCGGCAGGATCAAGGATTTTCCGGACATCAAACCGAACTGCATAAATCCTCATTACCGCGATAAAAAGTCCATCCGCTGCTGGAGTCACGACGAAGCAAGAAAGAAGACCGCCGCGAAACTCGCGAAAATCATCAATGAAATGGGTTTTTCAATGGTTGGATTTCATGATATTGATTCCGGCGGTTACAAAGATTTTTCCCTATGGAGCAAACGCTGTTCCCTTTGCCGAAAACGTTGGGGCGATGATCACGCCAAAGCCACCATCAACAAGATCATGATCTATTATCGCGCCTTGAAAAAGGAGAATCCGGCAATCGAGATGATTTATACCCAATATCCCTACTATCTGGGCGCCGTGAATCCCAATGAGCTGAATACCGGGCAGAGATGGGGCGGGAGCTACGACCCTTACGCCGGAATGTCCGACGCTGAAAAAAAGGCAACTCTTACCAAGGTTATCAAATTCTGGAAAGAGCTGGAAGCGGCATTGCCGAAAGATATTCTTTTGACTATCCGGGAGCACAGTGAAGAGAGTGTTGCGGGATGGAGAAAACTTACCCCGGGACGCGGCACTTTTACCTGGTATGCCCTGATGGCCAGACCGTGGGATTCATTTTTCAGTCAGGCTCCGTGCTGGACCGGCACTTTCTACAAATATCCCGGCAAAGACTTTATGTATCCACAGTATTGCGGCTGTGATCATGGTTTCGTGCCGCTCATATCGCTGGCGGAACTTGAATACTGCTGGAACATCAAGGCGCCGGGAGCCAAGCCATGGAAACGCAACGAATGGTTCAAAATGTGGAAGCACTGTGAGCCTGGAGGCGATATATATAAGATTATCCTTCCACATGTTGCCAGGAACTATTTCGGGAGGAATGCCGCGCCGTATATTGTCAGGGCGGTTTCGCGGAACGTTGATCCCCGGCAGATTCTCGGCGTTACCAGGTCGGATTTTTACCTCTTGCGGACCGCAAAAAGCATGGAATGGCAGGCTGCCGAGGCGAAAGCCGCGGTCAAGGCCATGGATGAGTTATGGAAGGCAATCCAAAAAGATCCGAAAGCTTTTGCTTTGTCTCCTGAAGCCATGCGCCGGGTTATTTTTCTGCGCGAAAGCTATCATATTGCCATGTGGAACGCGGAGATCAGGGCTTTGCTGATGAAAACCGGCGAGGCAATTGAGCGCAATGACTTTGCCGTTGCCGGTAAGTCATACGCGGAAGCGAAAAAACTGTATGCGGCGGGCAAAGCCGACCTCGAAAAATTAAAAGCTGAAAAAGTTTCCGACCCGGTAACTGACAACCGGATATTTAAAATTATTTATAAAAATTTTACTGTAGGGACTGCCAATATATCCAGTCTGGGCGGTATGCTGGAAGTTGCCGGAAACAAGCTTTCCGCGGCCAAGAAACTACAGTCCAGCCGGGAGAAAAGTTTGGTGGCGAAACTGTCGGCATCCCGGCAGATCGAATCGGTCAAAACCAGAGAAAAGATCAATATCGACGGTACTTTGAACGAAACGGCCTGGAAACATACTCCGTCTAACCTCCCGATGCTGGTTTATCCCGGATTCAAGACTACGGCTAAAGCCTATACCGGAATCCACAGTTTATACAATGATAAAAATCTGTACTTTGGTATGACCTGTATCAATCCACCTGATAAGGTCCCGGAAAAAGACGCTGCTGAAATTTTCCTGCAAAGCCCGCAGATGAAGGGCGGGTATGTTCATATTACTTTTCATCGCAACGGCGCCGTTAAACAGCAGAGAGGCGTGATGAGAAGTGATGGCGGCAAGGGATTTGTTGCTTACAGTAGAAAAATTTGGAAGTGTCCGGGGCTGCAATACCGGGTTTCGCGTAACTCATCCGGGTGGACTTTGGAATGCAAAATTCCTTTTGCCAGCTTGGACAACTCGAAACCGGCCGGAAACTGGAAGATCAATGCGGCCCGGGCTTACCGGTTGTCTGGGAAACGTTCAGAATTAAGTTGTATTATGCAGCCGGGCGCGAAATCCTTTCATCAGGCCGGTAATTTCGTCAAATTCCATTACTCTTGCATTCCAAACATTTTTGCGCCGGTAAGCATAGATCCCGTGAAGGTATCTCTCGCCAACCATGTTTTCGCCGACCGGGTCGCTACTATGGTGGAGATTACCACGGGGATCAAAACCGCCAGACCGTTGACCAATTGCACACTTTCCGCTTCACTTTATGACGATTCCGGGAAACTGCATGCCAGCAATGTCATAGCTGAATATCCGGTTGTTTTTCCCGAAATCCGCGGCAGCAAACCCCACGCTTTATCGTATTCAAATATCTGCGAAAAAGGCGGAATGCTCCTGAAGCTTGATTCCGGTCAGGGGACGTTCCGGCGCTGGCTCAGGTTCGGCGGCTGGGAAGGCGCTGGTAAAACCGGCAATATCATCGGGAAAAAGGAATTCTTCGGAAAAACTGTCGATGTTCTGCGCGGCGGGTTTTATTTCCCCTCGTTCGTGACAGGTAAAGGTGCGGGACCGGTGTTCGGGGAAAAATCCGGTACGGTGGAATTCTGGTTTTACCTCCCGGGAATGTCCGGGAACATTGTTGCGGCAAAGCTCGAAAAGTGTTTCCTGCAGTACGGTCCGGTCCGTCCCAAACATCCTGAGCATACCAACAATTCCCCGCTGGCGATTGTTTACTGTCCGGACACCGGAATGATTACTTTCAGTATGAAAAACCGCAAATATGCCGGATGGTCGCGGAACACGGTGGTGAAAAGCGCCGGCTGGCATCACCTGGCCTGCGTCTGGGGCGAAAACGGCATGCGCATGTTCCTGGACGGGAAAGAGTCTAAAAGGAAGGTCCGCATGGTCAATAAAAAGCGGCTCAAAGCAGGCGTGAGGCCATACGTTGACAACAATAAAAGATACAATATTCAAGTAGGTTGTTTCACCAGCGGTTACGGAATGGCGGACATGCCGGTGGCGCTCCTGAGAATATCACCTGCAGCGAGATATTATAAAGACTTCATCCCGGATCTTCAGTCAACTGTGAGAAGTGACAATAATACCACTGTGTTGTTTGACTTCAATAATGGCCTTAACGGAAAACCATTACCGGTAAAAGGTATTGCCGGATTCAAATATCAGGATGATAATAAACGTAAGAGAAGAGGCAAAAAATGAAAAACGCATTCGATAAAAATGGAAAGTTGATTGTGAAACGGCCGGGCGTGTTTACCCTGATCGAATTATTGGTGGTGATAGCGATAATCGCCATACTTGCGGCAATGCTGCTCCCGGCCCTGAAAAACGCCAGGGAAGAAGCTGAAAAAGTAAACTGCCGCAACAATTTGAAGCAGATCGGGACCTCACTCGCCATGTATTTATCCGACTTCGACGCTTACTATCCATCGTACGGCAGTTCTACGGTAAATGCTACATGCTGGGATGCGAAAATAGCTCCTTATGTGCAACTGGATACTACTGACGACCGATTAAAACAAAATACTCTTTTCTGGTGTGATTCCATTCCGAAAGAACAGGCCGTTCATAATAGAAGTTATGCCGCGCACGCAGGAATGGGGAATGACGTAGGCTACTCTTACTGTTTTTTCCGGGAAAATCATCTGCCCGTGGAAAAGCCGACCATGCAGGCCCTTATTTATGAAAGGAATTCCGGTCTGCTTTTCGCAAAATCAGGGAATCGTGAATACAATGTTGCAAGAACTGACGGTGGGAACACCTTGTATCCACATAAAAACCGAACAAATATTCTCTATGCCGACGGGCATGTAGACAACCATTCCGTAAATGACTGCCTGAGCAACAACTGGTGGTTCCAGTAAGGTTGTCCCGGGAACATCCGCAAATACATTGAAAGTAATCTCATGAAGAAAATCAGACTCGCCTTGTGGGGCGTTTCCGGAAGGGGTGTCTTCGGAAGAAAATTTCATCGGCCCGATAAAGGCATGGAAATTGTTGCCGGGGCTGATATCTCCCCGGAGAACCTCCAGGAATTTAAAGAGCATTTTAACGGAAACGTGCCGGTCTCTGAAAATTACCGTGAAACCCTTTTGATGCCGGATCTCGATGGCGTAATTATCTGCACTCCTGACTTTCTACACGAAGAACATGCGGTTGCCGCGCTCGAAGCCGGTAAAACCGTATATATCGAAAAACCATTGGCTGTTACTATCGGCGGATGCACCAGGATTCTGGAAACCGCCGGAAAAAACAGCGCCAGACTTTTTGTCGGACACAATATGCGCTATTTTCCGGCGGTTATTAAAATGAAGGAAATAATCGACAGCGGAGTTATCGGGGATATTCAGGCGGTATGGTGTCGTCATTTTGTCGGCAGCGGCGGCGACTGGTATTTCAAAGACTGGCATTCCGAATCGCGTTTGAGTACGGGACTGCTGCTGCAGAAAGCCAGTCACGATATCGATGTTATTCACTGGCTGGCCGGAGGATACACCAAAAAGACAATGGGCATGGGCAAGTTGTCCATATACGACCAGTGCCGGAAACGGGCCGCCGGTGAACCGGGAAATCCCAAATCGAATGTCGACAATTGGCCGCCGCTTTCCCAGGCCGGAATGTCACCCTTTATTGATGTCGAGGACCACAGCATGGTCATGATGGAACTTGACAATAAAGTTCAGGCTTCGTATGTACAGTGCCATTACACGCCCACCACCTGGAGAAATTATACGTTTATCGGTTCACGGGGGATGCTGGAAAATGCCGGTATCACCGGCAACTGCCGGATCAACGTTTTTACCAGGAGAAGTGCAAGTTGTGACGAACCGGATATTGTCTATCAGATGAAAAAGGAAAACGGGGGGCACGGCGGTTCCGACCCCATGATAATCGACGGTTTCGCGGATTACGCGATAAACGGCAAAAAGCCGAATACTTCCCCGGTGGCGGCATGGTATGCGGTGGCAACCGGTGTTAAAGCAACGGAATCCCTCAGGAACAGCCATGCAATGGAAACCATCCCGGATCTTCCGGATGAAACCATCAAATATTTCGACGATTAAAATACTTCGAAGGCAAAAATTTTTACGGTTTCATTGCCGTGGCTTTGTTTGATTTTCAATCTTACGCCCTGTTTTTTCCGGTTTACCGCGATTTTCTTTAGCCGCTGATAATTGCTGGTTTCCGTGTGGAACTCCTGCCATTTGCCGTTTGGACCGAGTAGCTCCAGGACAAACTCCTTTACCAGTTCAGGGGGTGGGGAAAATTCCGGCAGGTCAAGGGGATATAATGCGGGCATATTGTGATCATACCGGTTTATGTTGCTGTCGAAAACGATCCTGACGCCGGAAATCATTTTCTCATTATTCAGAAGGTATTCGACATGATCACCGTTCCGGCAGACCCAGCAATTTTCTTCATCTCCTATTGGACGGTCCAGGCCGTTGCGCAATGCTTCCGCTTCTCCCGTTGACGCGCGGAGTTCAGCTTCTTTGCTAAGTGGAGATATTACGCGTTTCAGCCCGGGAAGATAACAATCGTCATCCATCAATGCCTGCTGTAATTCCCGGAGCTTTGCTTCATATACTCCACGCGGCGACAGCGAATTCCTTACAGCGATTGCGGCAGCAGTTCCGGTTGCCTGGCCGACAGCGGCGCAGGTAGCCATGACCCGGGTTGATCCGAATGCCGCGAAAGAGGCGCGGACGGTCTGCGCCGGGATCAGCGCGGGTGAAATCGCGGTGTTCGACAGGGCATACGTTGACTTCAAACATCTGTACGATCTGCTGTTGCTCGGTGTGTTCTGGGTGACCTGCGTCAAAACCAATATGAAATACGAAACTGTGGGACAGCACAGTGCGCCGCGAGGCAATATTCTCTGGGATAACGCCATCAGACTCACCGGAGTTTACACGTCAAAATGGTATCCCGAGAACCTCCGGCTGGTCGAAGCCCTGCTCGAAGTTGACGGCAAAATCAAGAAAATGACGTTTATCACCAACAATTTCGCGTGGTCGGCAAGTTCCATCTGTGACCTCTATAAAGCACGCTGGAACATCAAGGTTTTCTTCAAGGAAATCAAACGGACCTTGCAACTCGCCGACTTCATGGGCCATAACGAAAACGCCGTGCGCTGGCCGCCCCGGAACAATGCTATCTGCCGGGATTTTCGCTGAATTCGTCCTGACTCAAAAATCAGAAAAACCGGAAATGGGGTATTTGAAAAATGAAGAATGCTGAACTCAAAAAATCAAACAAAACGTCAAATCACAGAAATTATGGGATGACTGTGCATTCATTTATAGATTTCCGCTTTGTATGGTGAGTTGATTTTACCGGAAATAGGCACGGAACAAGTCGATACGGCCACCAGGCAGCTCATCTCCGCCTTCATCTCGATCATATCACCCGCAGAGGAAATATGTTCATCAATGGCAATTTTATAATCAGTTCCAGTCTGAACAGAGAAAAAAATATTTAACGGATCAGGGAGAATGTCAGTAGATATACCCCATTTTGAGAGAGCATTAACAAGATTTTCGGAACAACCGTTTCGTGAAACATTAAAACGTTTTTCTAATGCGTAGCGGCAGCAAGGTGTATAAATAAGATCATGCCTCCCTACTGTATTTTCCGTCAGACGAAACATAATTTCCGGTGGATTATTCATAGTCCATAGATTATTTCCCGCAGCAACGGCATAAACACCGTTTTCCACCCTTGTGCGTGCCTGACCAAAGCGTTTGTAATGATTATTCGCGCGGAAGGCAACAAAATCTCCCGGCTGTCCGCCTTCAACATCAATGATGCGCAAAACTTCTCCTTCTGCCACATTGAATGCTTTTGCGGACATTGGAGGTATTGTCAACTCTTTTAACAGATTCATAAAAATACCTATTTCTTTTTTATGAGGAAAAACATGAGTTATTACATAATTATTATTTTAACAGTTTTAATTTGATTATTTTTGGTGGAGTTCATCTTCATGTCATCATACTTGTTTTCCAGTTTTCCCGCCTCTGAATTCACAATAATTATTCATTAAAATTTTTTCACCGGGATTGGCCCAGCAAATATTGCAATCACTGAACATTTTTTCTTCATTATACGCAATTGTTATAATCTTATTAAAATCTTTAATCGCAGTCATTTTGCTACCGTTTGGTAAGTTGGTATGATAAAGGCAGTCCATTGCTATATCATTAATAGTTGATGATTCAAATGCGCCATTGGCACAAATCACTTCCGTGCCTGCCAGTTCCGGCGTATATATAAACATGTCGTAATGCATCAGACGGCCATTTACCGCCTCCATTATCTCAAATGCAGTTCCCAATCTGAAAGAAGGAATTTCCAGTATTTTCCGATTTTCGTTTTTATCCGTTAATATCATCTCCTTGTTGTTATACTCAATAAATCCATTAGGCCCCCGGATAATCATAGCGGGAATTGATGGTAAAGTCAGCGAATTATCCATGCACAGAGCAGAATAGAAAAGTATTCTGGATTTTGTCTTTGTCGTAATGTCGAGGATGCCGACGTCACAGCTTTCAATTGGCATGGTCCGGTACAGCTCCGCATTAACACTTTCTATTAATGCCGTTTCCTGTAATTTTTCACCAGCAAGGAAACACATTAAATTGAGGGTATGAGCTCCGGCATTGTGGAAAGGACCATCAAGAACCCATCTTCCGTTTGAAATAACTCGTCCAGCCCAGGTATTTCTATTATAATAAATAGTATTACGACTGCCCAGATCACATGCTTTTATCAAGCTAATGCCTCCAAGGGCATCGTGAATTTGCTTTTTAATTTTTAACAATTCTGGCTGGTACATGTTTTGATATCCAACCGCGATAAAACGTTTATTTTTATTGGCTGCCGCTTGCATGGCTTTGACTTCCTGGATCACCGAAGCAACAGGTTTTTCCACGTAGACATTGGCCCCAGTTTCAAGTGCGGCTATTGTCATGGGGGCATGGAGATGTATTCCCGTAGGAATAAAACAGATATCCAGTTTTCCTTTGTATTTTTCCAGCATCTGCCGGTAATCGTTGAACAATTCCGCTCCCAGTGCTTTCAGACTTCCGCACTTGACAGGCTCCTGCTCCTGATTAATAACCGTTGCCGCCGCAACATTCATATTCCCTTTGGCTATTTGCTCCAGCAACATATAATAGTGCGCCTGACCAAATCCCGAAACGCCAATAATAGCTGCATTCAAACGTTTCATTTATTTTTTTCTTGAGTAAATATGAATTTTACTGTCGTGATGCCCAACTGTAACAATGTCGTTACCCGGAGTTTCAGTTAAATTGCCTGAAATCGCGCACATCGGGGTATGCTCAATCGGAAATATTTCTACGGCTTCGCCATTCTTATCGATAACATGAATAAACCTTAACCATTGTTTTTCATCAACTGGTTCTTTCGAAGAGTAACAGCCCATTTCTGTTTGGATAATTTTCATGTCGCCGCCGCCATTCCAATCAGCTAAACATGCTGCCGTTGAAAGCCTTCCAATTGGTCTGCCATCTGAACGGCATGTATAGTTGTCGTAACTCCAAAGCAGATCACCATTGCAATCAAACAGGTGTGACCTTCGTTGGTATGATTCGGCAACGTAAACTTCCTTTCCCGGCTTTTCCGGGAAAAAATTGGCAGTTTCAATTGTTTGGACATGGTGAAAAATTTTATTATCTTCAATTTTTTTCCAGATGATATTGCCCCAGCCATCTATGATGTTCGGTCCACACACTAAAGCAATTTGATGTCCCTGTGCCGGATGATTATCAGGCAGAACCCGGTCAATCACGAAATCATCCACATGACTGTCATTTCCCAATTCAGTTCTGACATGTTTTTTCCACAATAAATTCCCATCGCAGTCAATAACCCAAAATTCCCCGACTTCATGGGAAATGCTGAAACCGATTTCCGGTCTGCCGTCATTATTAATATCGCCGTGGTGCATACAATCGGCAAACTGTCCGCCGGGAGCTTCCAGCTCCCAGAGAATTTCCCCGTTTATTCTGGTTCCAACAACTTTTGCTTTATTGGCATTTAACATAGTGACGGTTGAAACAATAATGAATTCCTGCCGTTTGGGATCGAAAACCGTATTCCAAAGCGCACATATTCCGCCTAAATCAATAGTGTGCTTAATTTTTCCCGTTGTTCCTTCAAGCACATAAATCGGGCCGTCTCCGACAATTACTTCCGGCTGTTTGTCCTGATCAGCATCAACAATTTCAGTCAACAGATGACGATGAGCGCATTTATACCAGATGTGCAATAAATCATACGGGATTTTCTGGGGATCGTTATAAAATGCATGATAAAATTTTATGTTGTTGTTTTCCCACACAATGCTGCCGTCACCACGGTAAAGCCTGACAACATCGTCTTCCCCGATGGTTACAGGAATAGCTATCTCATCAAGGCCGTCGCCATCAATATCACCAACCGCAATGTTGCATGAATTGACGCTTTCAACATCCGCGAGAACAATTTCCAAATGATTGATTCTATCGATAGGGAATTCCAATGCGGCTCCTTTAGGGGCTTTCAAAGCGCCGTTATCAAATCTTTCAGAATTCATAATTTCGGTTCCTTTATTTTTTTACCAGTGAAATTATAATAAATTAATTCATAAATAATATTGTTAATTTTGATTTTATTTATTCCACGGAAACTCCTGTTTTTCAGTTTTTTCAGTGACAGCCAACAGAAGTTGCAAGCCATTGACCTGCTATTCGCAACTGCGGCAATTTTGCTTCCAGATTCTGTCTCCGCACAGGATACATATCAACAACATTAAAACCGGAAAACAGCAAAATCTGTTCCAACTGGAACAATGTTCTTAATGCACCTGAACCACCGCCGCCGGCCACTGCTAATCCTACTGCCGGTTTCGTGCCAACGGTATCATGCTTACCGCAATGAAAACATATTCTACGCATTCTGGAACAGAACGCGGAAAGGCTCTCGCTTATCTCCCAGAGATAAACGGGAGTGGCAAAAATAACCACGTCTGCTGCCTTTATTTTTTCAAAAACACAAGCAAAGTCATCCCCAATAACACATTTTCCTTCATCAGCGCAAAGTCCCCAACCTGTATTTCTGCATTGACGACAGTGTTCTATTCTCATTGCCGGAAGAAAAATTTTCTCGGTTTTTGCGCCTGCTTCACTAGCGCCATCCAGTAAAGCGTTTCCGGTGCGGGCAGTCTTACCATCGGGATTACGACTGCCTGAAATCATCAAAATTCTCATATTGTTGCTCATGGCATTCTTTGACTTTACCAGATCGAACCTTTACGACCATAAGGCGTATTATTGCCAAAGACCCTCTTTCCAGATTTGTCCGTCTCTTATACTCCACACCATCCCGATTCCGGCCAGAGAGCCACCTGGCCTGGTGCTGTCAACGCTGTTATCCTTGCGCAAGTAATTGTTCATTCCATTGTGCCGCCACGCCATGTCATCCTCGATTGAGTCAGAAGATTCGGGATAGACGTAAACTCCGCCGTTACTTTTCTTGAACATGACGTTGGCGGGAGAACGAGTGGCCGCACTTCTCCAGCCATCCGTCAATACCCATTGCTCCGAGTCCCCACGGTTGAAGCCCAATTTACCGTTCTTGTATTCGGGGTTGTAGCCAGCGGTCCAACGATTCATTACGTAGGTCATGGTAATAGCGGGGTTTCTAGCATAATCGCCGGTCTTAGGCGTAGTATTTGAGGGACAATCAAACAACGGCACTGGTCCCCAAGCCATCCAAACGTCGTCATGCCTATATCCGACGTAGTCAGCTATTTGTATCGCCCAGGCGTACGGGAGGCCGGAGTCCTCATCCGGAAGCCAATCGTTAAAATCCACGGCATACTGGCTCATACCGCTTCCAAGTTGTTTAAGGGTGTTGACGCATGAGGCCTTTTGCCCCGCTTCCCTGGCTTTTTTCAAGGCCGGAAGCAGCATTGCCGCCAGGATAGCAATTATCGCGATTACAACCAACAGCTCGATCAGAGTGAATTTGGGAGCAAGTGCCCCAAGGTGTCGTTTAGCAACCATTGCCTTCATGATCATTTTCTCCTCAAGGTTAGCGTTAGGAAATCTTTGTCCGGTCTGAACTTGTTTATCTGTGACTTCACGCCGTTAGCCGCGGCGGTAACGGTATAGGTGAATTTTTGGGTTTCAATAATTTTTTTGACATCCGTGGCGCGGCACAACTCCAGACAGAGAGCCAACGCCTTGACGTTATTTTGGGGAGGAGTCAAACCCTCTGCGTTTGTCCGCTTCTTGGCGGTGCGGACAACGGGACCGATGCCGTCTTGTTCGATTTCAGCGGTCACCAACGCTCCGGAAATGGGCTTGCGATCCTGACCAATCACTTTGACAACGACGCGCTTCTGAATAATCATCGTGCCATACTTCGCTTTCCCAGTTCGCGAGTTGACTTTTTTTGTGAAAACGTCAGGATATTTCCCCGGACTGACATCGCAATCAACGAGGCACGTCAAATTGCGAATTTTGAAGTTCACGCTATTGCCGGCAAAGCGGCAATCAACAAGTTTAGCGTGTAAGCCGCCGTAATCATTGAAGGCTTTACCACATCGTTCAAAGGAACAACGAGTAAAGGTGACATCTCTCCCATTAAATGAAACGCAGCCGCCGTTCTGAAATCTGGCCTTCTCAAAAATTACTTTGCAGTTCCAATACTTGTAGGCGTTGAAATTCGTAAAGCCGGCGATGTCGCAGTTTTTGAAAAGCGTGTCTCCCCATTTAATGAGAATGTTTTTGAATTTATTCTTTTGATTTTCCGGTTTAGCGGAGTGAATATTGCCGTTGATAACATACAGTTCCCCCCCGTATGCCCAACGTTTCGGCTCCTTGGCGAAAGTTCCGGCGATCAATGAGTAAGGACCGTCCAAGACTAATTCGCTCCTTTTTCCGGATGCGCGCTCATCGCCAATGGTAAGCCGGTTATGCCGTTTTGGAGCAAAGCGGGGTTTGGGCGCTTTGTTTTCTTTGTGGACCCAATGGGGGCGGATGAAAATATTCCCCCGCATCACGAGGCGCTCACCCGGACCGTCCGGCGAGCCGATTCGGAAAAAAGTGTTCGAGCCGTCATTGGCGCCGATGCTCAGATTCGCCGTAATTTCATAGCTGTTTGTGGCCGGGTCGTAGTGGACTTTGTTCCAGCCGTTGAGGTTGTCCAGACGCAACAAACGTTCCAACCGGCAGGGGCTGTCAGCGGGAAAACCGGAAATGCTGATCGTGTTACTGGAAGAGTCATACTCAATTCCGGCCTGGACGCTTGCGGTAATTACTAAAAAAACAAATATTTTTGAAATGTTTAACATCGTTCTCCTTATTTCAGGGTTGATATTCGGTTGCTTTATCACCTTTTTCAAGTTGCATGGCGTCGATCCACCAGGTGGCATTGCCGTTTTTAGGCGGACCAAGGTAAAAACTATAATTACGCCGGGGGCTGGCAGGAATTTCGCCGGTGATTGAATACCGTTTCCAGTCCTTAGTCAATGTTATCTCATGTTTCTTCCTGAAAACCGAGGTATTGAGCACGCATTCCCGGTTGGCCCTGGCCCAGAACGAGAATGTGTAGGTTGTTGCCACTGGATTGTCCGGACATAGATAAATTAAGCACCGCCCGGTTAAATTACGTTTTCCTTGTTTACGGCTTTCTGTCATTTTCAGGGAGTATTTTCCCTCATACGGGTTGTCAGTATCCAGCCCCCAATGAGGATCGCTGGAGCCGATCAAATGATCAGGATGAATGTCCCAGCTTGGAAGAACGTAATCCGGCCAGCCCTTGGACGCAGCCTGTTCGAAACCGGGATTCGGCAGAATGTTTTTCTTGTTGTCTCTGACGTTATTTCGATACAAATGCTCCGGTTTCGCCTCATTTTTAAAACTTTTCGCCACACAGTTGACGATTATACCTGCTTCGGGAAGCTTGGACTTAAGCACCAGGGAGAAAACTCTGACGCCATAGGGTTCGAGTCTATCGTGAATGATGTTTGCTTTCATTTCTACTTTTGCTTTGGAAAACACGCGTTTCACATTGTTTATTTTTATCCCGGAAAATTTGAAATCGACTTCCACCGGGTAAATGCGGCTGTTCGCAGCCACAAGCAAAACGCTTTTCCCGTCAAGTGGAGCGCCGCGAAACAATTTCGCCTGGACGTCCGGAAACTCTTTGCGTTCCGGTTCAAATTTGATCGGAGAGTAATTGATGCTTTGTCTCACCGGCCTCCTTAAAGCCGCATCGCCAAGAAAGTGAAGATGCTTCGCCGCCTCTTTCAGTGAATCCCATAATTCCTCCGACCACATTTTCGAGCTGAAATAAAGAATCCCGCTTGCCCCATTGATCACGGCCAGATAGGACTGGCAAAGCTGCTCATCCCTTAAGATCGGACGCTTTTTATTTGCGGAATAATACTGGGAAAGCGGGGTAATAAACACGGGACAACGGTTGTTGGCCACGGTCTTCGCGCGCCAGGTCAGATATGAGACCTTGTTCACCCCAAAGTCGTCCGCGTCAGCTCTCGCCTTTTCCATGACCCAATATGGATCGAATCCGGTAATGTCAAACCAGTTTCGGTCTTGTTTGTAAGGCCACCAAGTCAAAACAGGATGATAACCGTCCAAACGATTGATCATGTCGTATATCCGTTTTCCCTCCACGCATTGCTCAAGCCAATTGCGGTTGAAAGGTTCGTCAAACAGATACCAGGCAATCAAATTGGGATGGTTTTTAAGTTTCTCGACCGCCTTCTTCATGAATAGCATGTTTTTGGTGATGTAATCACGAAATATTTTAGTCCGTTGCTCAGGTGTCGCCTTGCGGTCTAGTATCAGTCTAACCTTAAGACTGGTCACTCCTCTCCTGCCGTACTTCGTCTTTTGCGGCGGAATGAAATGGTCCACAAAGCAGATTGCGTTAAGGTTGTACTTTTTAGCAAGGTCGAGAAACTTGATTCCTTCCTCCACGGGTATGTACGACCATTGAAAAATAGTGTTGAACCCGGTTTCAGCGATTTTCCGGAATACGGCCTCGTCGTCCTTTCCGGTTTTCACTCCATAAGCCAATATGCCAATGGGGAAAAACGGTTTGCCATTGTCCAGCAGAACCCGTCTGACGAAGTCCACCTTCCATTCCCTTCCGGGATTAGGTTTGCGTTTGATCATCACGACTTCCGCATCGGAAACAGGGGCTCCCTTTCCCCCCACTCTTACTTGCAAGTGGTATTTTCCCGGATTGGAAAATTCAGTCATGGGTATTTCAAGGAGAGTCTCCCGTTTCAAACCCCGGCTTTCATGGATGACTCGCTTATCTTTTAACACTTTAATGTTCAAAGTTGCTAGAATGTCGTTCGAAAGACCTGACATGTAACATAAGATGCCCACGTTCTTCTCAGTGGTATAGTAGCTCCGCCCGATGTGGGCTGACAGTATGTCGCTTAAATTTGAATCCGAAACGCTGATTTTTTGCAACAATTCATCGTCATCGGCTCGTTTTAAAAGACAGACGATGTCTTTCTTCGCGTAACCGGCTACGGGAACAGGGATTTTTACGCTTTTTTCAGCCACGTTGCCTTGAAGCGGAGTTGTCTTCTTGAAAACACGTTTTCTCCCCCCGATGCCTTCCTCCACCGTCAAGACCACCTTCCCCGGGACGCCGCTTTGGTTTGACATAACACATTTGACGTCATAAAAACGCTTTTTTCCTTTTGAGTAATAACCGCCAATTTCAACATTCTTGACGAATGGAAGAAATGCGGGTTTGAATCGCGCCCTTTCAAGCCCTTTCACCCTTCCAAAACGTCCAGGCTCGTTGAATATCCTGGACAAGGGAGCCCACGTGTATTTTTTGGTTTCCTCGCTTTGCACAATTCCATGCGGGTCCCGGTGTTTTAAAAATGTGGCGACAATGAAATTTATTTTGGCTTTCCCCACGTCTCCGGCCGAAATTGTCTTGCAAAATGGGATGGCCATTTCCACATTCCAGCCCTTTTCGTTTTCAGTCACGGCGGAACGCCAGGGAATGTTCCACTTTTCCCGGTAGCGCCTGTTGTTCAGCATCAGAAAGTCAGCCCTGGTATTCGCCTTGTTGACCAGAAACTGATAATATTCCCGCCCTTCCGTGCCGGGATCAAAAGAGACTTGAACATTGTCCTCGCGTTGCACAAGTTGATCATGTTTCAAATATTTGGCCGGAGCTCGTTTCAGTTTTTCCTGATCGACTTGGAAAGCCACATACAGCCATTGTGTGTCCCGGGTGACCCGAACCTTGTGCTTTCCGGTCACCTCGCTTGGGCAAGCCTTGCCGGACGAACTGCCGGTGAATCTCCGCAATTCTTCAATGACGGTTGCTTTTTCCCAACACGCGTCATTCAACTTTCCATCGATTCTCGGAGGCTTTTCGCATACCGCGATATTTATTTCAGGAACCTCGGCCATTTCCCGGGCAAAAGAAGCAATTTGCATCAATAATATGAAAGTAAACAGAACTGAAGATTTCATCATGTTTATCAATCTCCCTTAGATGTCTGATAGTTTGACATTTTATCCTGATATGTTAAAATAATTATGTTGTAATAAAATTATATGTTTTTACTTTTAAACTGTCAATGGTAATCTGGTTGCATAAGAGGGTAATAATGTTAAATGGGTGATGTCAGGGAAAAAATCATCTACCGTTTTCACCGGAACATCCAATCCTCTTTACCACTTGGTTTACGCTCCGTGGGACAAAAATATTGCACACCATATTATGACAACACGTATCCTCCTCTCCGCATCATTCCATTTTATGAAATATTGTGGGTCACTCGCGGCGAAATCTTCGTTATGCAGAAAGGCGCATACTCACATGTCAAAACCGGAATGGCCGTAATCATTCCCTGCGGCGGCGAAGTAGCTTACAAAACAGGAAAATATCCATGTGATTACTGGATGCTTACTTTTGACGGCGGAGCAAGCATGGCGATTATGCAGGAGTTAAATTTTTCCATTGAGCGTCCTTTGAGAGTCGATGCTTTTCCCGAGAAAATGTATCTGGAACTTATTGAAAGCCTCAAAAGCCCCTCTCCTGACGAAGAATACACATCAAGTCTTCTCCTATACGATTTTCTTCTCCATTTAAAACGTTCCGTCCGAAGAGAAGAAGTTAAACGCTTGAACCTCGACGTTTCCCGGATTGAGCGCGCAATATCCATTATCAACGACAAATTTAGCGATCCAAACTTCTGCGTCAATGAATTGTCGGAATCCATTGGTGTCACTCGTACAACTCTCTGGCGCCATTTCAAGTTGAGTATTGGTACAACCCCAACAGAATATTTGCATACCAGGCGCATGCGGGAAGTGCTAGATATGCTGAAGCACACTAAGCTTAGCAATAGGGAAATAGCACATCGATGCGGATTCAAAGACGCGAACTATTTCGGAAAATTCTTCAGGAAGACCGTGGGGGTTAGTCCTTCAGAGTTCAGACGCGTAGTGTCCGAATATTCATGCGGAATAAGTGACGGGTAGTTTCCGTGTCGCATGTGAATGACCAGGAAAAGTATTGAGAATGATGGCAATATGTAAAAAGTGAGAGATGTTATTAATATCGTAAATCCACCGGAATCCCCCGGCTGAGCCGGTTTAATGACAACCCATCCGGCTCCTGGCCCGTGATGATTGTTTCCTGAAGCTCCGGGGTGAGATTGACCAGATGCAGAATTTTGGTTACGTTAGCGATATCGAGTTGGAGCTTGTTTGTCAGTTGAGTGATGGTGACGACCTTACTGGACTCGCTTAGGTTGCGCCAGAAATGCGCCCTTGCCGACACCAGGAACATCGTTTCCTGAACCGGGGATTCGGCGTTGGGATGATCTTGTTGATCAGCAGGTGCGCAAGGTGGTAGCGTTCGGTGGGGAAGAGTTCCTCCCACAGAATATTTACGGAATCAAAGGCGGCGCAGACTTCTTCACTGCTTACTTTTTCCTTGGCATGAACGGCGAGACATTTCTTGATTCCGGCCAGCTCCGTCTCTGTTTTTACGAGTTCCTCGTGTAATGAGCCGAATTCGGAACTTTCCGGATTGTTCTTGTTGACAGCCTGGAATTCGAACTTATTTTCTGTTCGAATTCCAACAGCAATCCGCCGTCACTGCTGATATCTTCCGTTTTTTATGAAAAAAAACACAAAAGACTTGACAGGTTATTAGATACATTCTATTATAGGTAAACGATAATACCCGGAGATTGATAATATGGACAATCGCTATGCTATATTTGGTGTGTTGCTTTTGATGCTTATTTCTATAATTCATGTTTGGGCTGACAAATCTGAAACAGATATTCTTGAAAAATGGACTTTCAACAATTCAAAGTCAGGAAAAAATTTCAAGAGCACAGGAAAGCTTGGCAGTATTTTAACCGCTGATTCCTGCAATGTTGTATCAACGCCAGGCGGGAAAGGATTAAAGTTCCTGAGAAGTGTTAATTCGACGGCATTTTGTAAAGGCTCGAAGCAATGGGGAGGGAAAAAAGGTCCATCTCCGCTTTCCGTGGAAATTTGGGTCAAGCTAACACCGGTTGGTCTCAAGTCCCATTCGGTGCTTTTGGCTAAATGGCAGGGAGGGCTTTATTTCCGGATTTGGAACGGCAGGCTGATCTGGCGATATACCCGAACTGGTTATAAACTTGATCCGGAAAAATGGTATCACCTCGTTTATACCGCAAAAAAGAAGTCCGGCGGGCCGGCGGCAACAGCCAGTTTTTACGTGAATGGCAAATGCATAAAGACCGGAAACAATTATGAGTTTGACTGGGGGCCGGCGGACACGCTTTTGTGTATCGGAACCACAGTGCCCAAAATAGGAACTTTAGATGGGACTATTGATGAAATTAGAATTTGGGAGCGTGAGCTATCGCCTTCAGAAGTTAAAGAAAGTTTTCGCCGGGGTCCTACTGTTAATTAAAAAACAACAATACGGAGCAATATGATATGAATAAATTTTTAGAAAAAATTTCCTGTGTCATCCTTCTTCTGTCAACAATTTGTATATTGAATGCTGATTCAACCGCAGATTATAAAAAGCTGGGGCTTGATGCTAATCTGCCGCTAAAATGGGAAAAGATAGCCTCTGTTCCGGAAAAAGGATTGTCCGGGTTGGACATTGCAAATGTTGGAAAGAACAAATACTTGCTCCGTTTGCAATTCACAAAACCGTGTAAAGAGTTCGGCTTGTTGAGAATTTATCTTGATCGCGACAATGACCCGAAGACCGGGCGTAAAGGAGAAGGGATGGATTTTCTGATTGTCGCACAGGAAAAAAAACGCGCGCCTTATGCTTACAAATACTTTTGGAAAGACGGTAAAATGCATAGCAATTTTATCAAGATCAAACATGCGAAAAATGAACGGGAGCTATATTTGTTGTTTCCCGCTTCTCTGTCTGCCGGAAAGCAAGGGCGTATTTCCTTCTATACGGCAAAAAATGGAAGAATCTTTTTTCCTGTCTCATTTACCATTCCCAACCCAAAGGAAACAGTTCCGCCTGAACTAAAGCAAAAATCAAAACTTGATACGCACAATAAAAAAAAAAGAATTGAGATAGCCAGTAAAACATTGACAGCCGTATTTGCTGATGCGGCCAACGATTTTGCTCTTATCAAACTGGAAAACCGCAACGGCATAAATTTTCTGAAAACCTCTTCTCCTCTTAAATCGTGGTGGATGATTAATTTACAGGCAGAGCGCGGCAAAGGTCGCGGGATCAGTGTTGACGGTTCTTCTCCCTGCCAAAAATCATTTGAATTAAAAAACAAGGCAGATAATAAAATCCTGGTATTCAAATGGCAGGGGATCAACCTGGGTAGCGAGAAAGCGGTATTAGACGTAATTTGCACTCTGGAAGCATCGCGCAACAACAGATTCCTTTATTGGCGATTTCAGGTAAAAAACCGGAGCAGGACTTTTGGAATCAGGCAGGTTTCATACCCGATCCTGCCAATGGCTCCGATCCGGAACCAGGCCGAAGAAAATTATTTTGTGATTCCTTATGGTCATTATGGATATGTCATTAAGGATCCATTTTTCACTTCCCCCAAACGCTATATTCCTCCCGCGGCAAGAGGAGGGCGCACTGACGGCAGCATGAAAATGTCATTTGTAGCCTATTATCACTCCCGTGGTGATGGAATTTATTTCGGGCTTTATGACAAAAAATGCAATGAGAAACATGTTTTCCAAAAAATTGACCGCAAAGCTTGTAAGAACACTTTGATGTTTCAGGCTCTGCCTCCCAATCTGGCATATCCCGGTGAAAATTACCGGATGCCTTATCCTATCGCAATATCCGGTTTTCAGGGGAACTGGTTTGATGCCTGTCAGCTTTACCGGGAGTGGGCCGCAAAACAATTCTGGTGCGGGAAAGGGCCGCTTGCTCAACGGAAAGACATTCCAAAGTTTTACTTGAAAACTCCAGTGATCTTGCGCTTTACTCATACCCATTCAGCGATTCCGGAGGAAAACATCAGAAGTAACTACTTGAAAGCTGAAAAATTTCTTGGCGCTCCTCTTACCGCTTGTTATTACAGTTGGCAGAAGTTCCATCCTTACCGCTCCGTTTTTCCAAAATCATGCTCCGCATATTGGCCTTTGTCGACTGCTCATGGGGGAAGTTTCAGCAAACCGGTGGCAGGATTTAAAGGAACGGTCGATTTAGTCCATCGCAACGGGGGCTACATCCAGGCGTATGTCAATTCCCTGATTTACGATCAGGATTATGATCCCCAAGACGACCTTGAAGCCAGAAAACATGCAAGTTTGAACATTAATGGCAAACGGACGGTTTACACCCCTCATGAACCCGGAAGGGATATGTGTCGCGCAACTCGCTGGTGGCAGAAACGTTATGCCGATATATGCGCTTGGCTGGCAAAAGACTATGATGTCGACGGGGTTTACCTGGACAGTTTTGGCTCCAATCAGAACCGCTGTTTCGATACGAGCCATGGACATACGTACGGAGGAGGGAATTTCAATGTTATGGGTTCCCGGGAACTCCTTAAAGCCGTACGCCGTGCGGTTGCTTCAATCAAGCCCGGATTCATTCTGAGCATTGAGCACAATGGCGAAGCATACATTGATCTGGTTGACAGCGCCCTGATGGGCAATCATACTGTCACTGCCGATTACGCCCCATTGTTTCAGGCAGTTTATCACGATTATTTCATGACTGTCCAGGGGTCGTGTATCTGGTATGGTCAAATAGAGGAAACTCCAGTGAATTTTGCCATGGAAATGGGAAACGCCTTTACCAACGGCGCCAAGCTTGGCCGCCTTAATGCTTATTTTCCGGAATTCTATCTGGCAAATCCGCGCTACAAAATTCAGGCTGAATATACAAAACTGCTGGCAGATTACCGCAAAAACCTGCTCGAGTATTTTACTTTCGGCCAATTACTGCGTCCAATCGTGTATTTACCGGAATGTACGATGATGGCTTCGGATAAACCCGGAACCCGCAACCTGAAACTGCCAGCGGTTCTACCCGGCGTTTTTAAAGCTCCGGACGGAAAAATTGGCATGGTTTTTTTCAATTATAATTCAAAACCTGAAACTGTAAGTTTCAAATATAATCTGGCGGAATACTTATCCGGAAACAAGTGCATAATCCGGGAAGTTGACCGGAACGGAAAAAGGAAGCAGAAAACTCAAACCTTACCAGTTCAGAATTTTAAATATCAAGTTACCGTCCAGCCATATAGCGTGAAATTCATGGAAATTGGGATAAGGGAATGAAATTTATTCTGACATTCCTTTTCCAGGTTATCGGAATATTTATTTTACAGGCAAATCAAATGCCGGACGTTTCCCGGCTTCCAGCTGGAATCTTTTTCAAAGATTGTACCCCGGTATTTACCGGCGGATCAGATAAATCCGGAGCGGAAAAATCCGAAACGTTGAAAATTCCCGCTAAAAGCCTGTCCCAAGTTTTTACAAATGCAAACGACGAATTGCGCAAAATTGAATTAGCCGAAATATTGCCCGGAAAACTGCTGATAAGGCTTACCTTCAAACAGAAAACGCCCGATTACGGAATGATAAGAATTTACCTGGATCGTGATGGCAATCCTAATACCGGGCGTAAAGGAAGCGGGATGGATATGCTGCTGGTTGCTCAAGAGGGCAACCGCCATCCGTACGGTTATGAATATTACTGGACCAAAAACGGAAAGATGCGGAATTACGTATTTAAAACAGATTGCCGCATCAATCAAAATACTATTACTTTCCTCGGAAATATCCAGCTTAAAAACGCCGGAAAAAATCAGCTTGTCGGCAGAATGCAGGTTTTTTCAGCGCAAGGACGCCTGACAAATATATTTTCGTTTAAAATTAATAAAACATTGCCAGTAAGCATATCCGCAAAAAAATCTTACCCAAAAAAAATTGGGATTGAAATATCCGGAGGAACCTTATCTTTCCAACAAATATTTGCCAAGGGCAAAATCCATGTACATTCAAAAATCAGCAAACGTAACCGTGCATATATCTGGCAAATCCGGGTGAAAAATTTGGATAAAAAAGAACGATTTATCCGTATCGGCATTCAACGGCCATTCAAATTTATGAGTTCATGGCAGTTCTGGAACGGATGGGATTTGACCGCCAGGAATAAGCCGGACACAATTAATTGGAGCGGTTACAGCGCGGCATTTCCAATGGCCTGCGTCTATGCTGATTCAGGTTTTGCGATAGGTCTTACTCCCTGTAATCTGGTTTCAAAACTGGAAAATGGAATCACCCGAAATCCCGGCAAAAAGTCACCGTGTTTATATTTCAGTATTCCCGTTGCATTATTTCCCGGCCGGGAGGAATTTCTGGAATTTACCGTTTTCCCTTTCCGCCAGAGCTGTGGACATCTCGATGCCGTAGAACGGTATTATGATTTGTTTCCGGAGGCATTTCAGCCAGCTTCTCAAACGAATAAGTATCTCAGGGGAATCGGGCTAAACTTTCTCTATTGGCGAAACTCTTTCAATTCACAATCCCCGAATAATTGCGCCGACTTGATAAGAAGACTTACCTGTGGAAACGGTGGATGGGAGTGGGGATATACATATCATTTTCCCGGAGACTGGGGAATGGCGCAAAAAGTAAACTGGCCAAAGCGACATCAAAAAACTCTCGCTGAAAAATATGGTAATCCAGGAAAATGCCTGACCGCGGCAGCCTGGTACTGCAATCCGCAGTGGTGTGAACAAGCCGTTACAGGAAAAAGTTTTCCGGATGCAATTTTCGACCTCGGCAAACATCCCAATGATGTGTTTACCCACAAATGGCGAGGTGGAACCATAACTACCGTAAAGCTATATCCGGACGGCAATTCCTGGGGAGAAAGCTTACGGGAAAGCTTCAAATTTATCGCTGAAACTTATTCTCCTGCCGCATTCGGGTTCGATTCGGTTTGCGGAATAGTCAAAGACTACGGACCAGCTTCTCATAATTCCCCGGGACGGACATTTGATTCTGATTTGAAATCATATAACACTCTCGGGGTTGGATATGCCAGGTTGATGGACTACACCCACATGCTTACAAATGGAAACGGCAGAAAAGTCGGAGTGGTATCCAACTTGAAACTTGCGGGAACTTTTCAGGAAGCGTTTCGTTCTGACACTTTTCTATATGAAGGTTTACCGCCAGCGGATGGTTCCGGATTATATCCCCGATTTTACCGGCTGCGGATGCTTTGCGGGGGGAAATCTTCATCCTGGATCAAACAATTGTCGAAACAGGATATTCCCGGAGTAAACTGGAATAATTTCAGATCCGGAGAGTTCAAGAAAGCGCTGAGAAAATTTAATTCAAAATTGATAAACTGCAGTCTGCATTTGGGAATGCTTCCAGGCGCCGCGCTGATCAGCGGTAATCAGGAGATTTACCAGATGATGCCGATTTTAGAAAAGATTTCAAATCTGGGATGGCGTCCTTCTCCTCAAAGTACAGTCAATGGAAGAGGGAAACTTGCACTTACCAGGTTTGGCGGCATGTATCACGGAGCTTTTACTATTGTAAATTTTACGGGGAACTGTGCAGGAGCGTCTCTATCTGTCATTAAAAATGGCGGATATTATATTTTGTCGGATGGTCTCGAAAAACAGAAAATTGTCCGGAATATAATTACCCCCTCTGGCACAAAAATTGATATTCCCAGTAATATTAGTGATTCTTATGCCGTGTTCTTGAAGAGCGCTTGGGTGAAAGGATTGGCCTCCGGCGATGTAGTAAATCTTAAATGCCGTGAAATTGAAAATAAGACTGTGGTTCTTGAATTATGCCTGAAAAAACAACGGGCATCAGACATAGTGGTGGTGGTTCCGCCGCCGGATTGTTATTGGCCTGAAACGGTTACAGTTGACGGGAAAAATGTTGCCACGGATTATGACCAGTTAAACAGGATTTGCCGGTTCAAATTATCCGCGGCATTATCCAATAAGATTGAAGTCAGTTTCAAGCCTGACATTATTATCTCGGGTAATATCAGAGAACTTGCGCGGATGCCTTTTTTTGTTCACGGTAACATATCGATTGTTGCAAACGGCCTTGAGGGACAAAAATATGGCTGGCCAGCCTGGAGACTTCAGAAATTTTTCAGTTTTTATGCTGAAAATGTTTTGGAAATGAAAAAAGCGCTGGATATCCAGGTTGTTGACTACCCGAAGCAAGCAACCGGAAAAATTCAGATAATTCTTCAGGAAGCCGGTTTATCCGGCCGGATAAAAGGTGAAATCAGGATTTCAAAGAAAAGAATTGTAATCAGATCCTCACGTAAATACTTTTGCAAGACGGTTCTTTTTTTTCTCTCTCTGCTTGACCGGAAATACCAGTATTTTGGAAAACTTATCTTTGACGAAAGAATTCCGGATTACCTTGGAAAAAAACTCCGTAAACGGCAGATAATGAAAGAAGTTTATCATCTTCCCCGCATGGTCTTGATGGATGCGGCGAAAACACAGAAGTAGCAACCCCCGGAATCAAAAACATTACAAGGAGACGACCAGACAGGCGGAAGCTTTATTTTTCGTAATCTAATAACTGAAAAATACAGAAAATATTGATCTTACTCTTGCATTTACCCGGCTTATTAGCTATAATCTAATAACAGTAACCTAAGGAGATGCCGTTATGAATACTGGAGATTTCCGACCGGGGCGGCCGCATCCCAAACCTGTAACTTGCGGATTCACTCTTATTGAACTGTTGGTGGTGATCGCGATAATTGCCATACTTGCGGCAATGCTGCTTCCGGCGCTGCAGAAAGCAAGGGAAACCGCACAAAGAAGCAATTGCATGAACAACCTTAAACAAATGGGCCAGGGGTTGCAGCATTATTTCGGGGATTATACTGATTATTTCCCGATTGCATATCCCACTGCAGCCGTGGGTACCGGATACGGGATATGGTATCAGTCAATTGCGGAATACATAAACAATGATTATAATATATTCGAGTGTCCGACTGAAAGAAGTTTTGCTTTTGACTTTTCAAATATCAATGGAGGACCTAACTGCAATGGCTTGCCTTATGGATATAATCGCGACTACCTGGGGCATCCTTCCGAGGCCGAAGGAAATCAATGGCACCGTATGGTTCAGGTCAAACAGCCTACGGAAACCATGGTAATAGCCGACAGTGATGGAAATAATGATAATGACTATCTTGTCCAAAAAGCAAATTCCGGAATAACGCGGCAAGTTGGCAAGCGCCACGGTAATGGCTGCAATGTGCTTTGGTCGGACGGACATTCCAGTTGGCAAACCTTTAATGAAGTTCAGTATTCTAACAATCCTGACTGGTGGGACCGGGAATAGTCTTTCTTTAAAGGCAGATAAAATGGAACGTAGATATGCCTATTTATTTGGTTCTGAACTTACCAGTTTGATCAAAAAAGAGCCTCTTGGATATTTGCCGCTTGGCTGTCAGGAAAAACACGGCGAACACCTTCCTTACGGATTAGACTTTCTCAAAGCCGAACAGGTATGTTTGCGCCTTGCGGAAAAAACCGGCGGCATTGTTTTTGAATCGCATCCTTATGCCGGAACTCACGGCGGTTTCGGGGTAAACCGGGAAGCCGGAAAAATCGGCAATATCTATCTTGACGAAGGTCTGCTTAACAGTACGATCAAATGCCTTTTGTGGCAGTTTGAAAACTGCGGTTTCCGGAAAATCATCATTTACACCGGACACTACCCGAACATCCAGGAGGATGTCCTGCAACGGGCTGTGGAAGAATATGAGATGACCGCAGAGCGAAGTTTGCGGGCCGTAGCTGTCAGTGAGCGTATGGTTTGCGGTAAAGGTGACCATGCGGGTATTGACGAAACCAGTTTGATGCTGGCTCTTGCTCCTGAACTTGTTAAACTCGACCGCATCAACCCCGTTCAGCACATAAATACCATTCGCGGCTATATTGTTGACGCAACCGGACGGAATCCGGCTAAAGATGCATCTGTGGAAATTGGTGAAAAGATAATTGCAAAGATGCTTAAAGCTGTTAATCGTTGGATTGATTTAGTGGACACAGGAAAATTACTTCCCGGCGATCCCAGTCCCTGGGGTAATGTGAGAAACTATTCCGATCAGTATAATCCTAAAAAATAATTTTCTGGAGATTACAATTCCGGGCCAGTCTCGAAAAAATTCCGGAGAATCAGGGAGCATGCTCCCAAGGCGGCGCTGTCTTCATTATCTTCTGACATTAAGATTTTCGTGTTTTTCATGAATAGTGGAAATGCCGTATCTCTGATTGCTCGGGAGAATTTGTCAAAATATTCTTTCCCGAAATCTGTCATTTGCCCCGTTAAAATAATTTTATCGGTAGGAAATGTGGTGAGCAGGTTTCCGGTGGCAAACCCGAGAATCGCGGCTGAATGGTTTACGGTTTCGGTTACTGTTTTGTCTCCGGAATTATACATTTCCACAATTTCTTGAAATGACAGCTTACGCTTCAAGCTTTTTTCTATATTATTCATTATGGTCTGGAGAGAGGCAACGGCTTCAAGGCATCCTTTCCTGCCGCAACAACAGAGAGTTCCGCCTGGATTAACAATTGAGTGTCCAAACTCACCGATAAATCCAGTCGGACTGGTTACCGGAGAACCGTTCAGTACAGTGGCGCAGGCAATACCGAAACCTGCATCAATAAGGAGAAAATTGCTTTTATTTTTTTTGTTGAAATGAATCTCATAAAAAGCTTTTGCCAGTGTGTTGTCTATGATTATTGGCTCCAAGCCGAATTTATTTTTAAATAGCTCAGTAAAGTCTATTCCTTTTATTGATGGAAAAAATCCCGAAGTAATTACGGTTTTGGTATCTGGCGCCAGCACCCCGTATGTGGTAATCCCTATGCCAGTAATCCTTTCAGGAGAAGTTTTTGCAAACAGTTTTTTCGTGAGATTAACAACCAATCCCGACAATCCGGAAGAACTCAAGTTGGTTCCGAGCAGAATACGTTCACAAAATTTAATGCAGCCACGTAAATCGGCAACGATTCCAGAGATATACGGAGGTTCAAAGCTTATGCCGATAATCTGTCCGGCTTCCTGGTTTAAGTCAAGAAGCTCTTTAGGGCGTCCTCCAGTGGAATTCACGGATCCTTTTGAAACTATCAGGTTTTCCCGATGAAGGTCGCGGATAATATGAGTGATAGTCGTGCCGTCGCACTTTAATCGCCTGGTAAGGTCAACCCGCGATACGGGGCCATGGTCGCGAAGCATTGCCAAAACCAGCAACCGGTTCGAACGCTTCATGTTTTTCAGATTGATAACCGAGTTTTTAGTCATAATCCAATTAATATATGTATTTTGAGGGAAAAATCAAGTTGACGGCTTGACATAAGCGCGGAAAGAATCTATCCTTATTAGAGGTAATCTAATAAGATTGTACGCAATGCAAAAAAAAATCATTTGTAAAAACGGATGTCGGCCATCCGGTTGTTTGAACATGAAGTGAAGCGATTTTACCGGGCGGGAGAAATTCCCGGCGCGATCCATTCTCCGCCGATTGACGACCCGGAATTCATTTACGGCGCGGAACAAATCGTTAAACTTATAAAGAAGATGATGAAAACAGGAAAACCGTCAGTGTCCTACCATGAAATTATCGAACATATCGCGGTTATTGAAGCCGGTCAACTCACCCGGCAACAGGGCAAAAGAATATTCCTGGAGGGCTTGTGATTATGAAAGATGTTATAAAAATTGGTCTGATTCGCTGTGATGTTCATGCCGCCTGGTATGCGCCCCTGATACAGGAAGTGAATGAAAAGACTCTGTTGGAATATTGGCCGCAGTGCCAATATTATCATTTCTATCGTAACGAACTGAAATTCCCAAGGGTTGAAGGTTTTAAAATCACGAAGATTTGGGACCATTTCCCGATTCACCCGGGATGTCATCCCGGTACGGACAAATTGAGTAATGCGGAAATGCTTTCGGAAGTGCTGGTTGATAAACCCGCGATTTGCGAAACTCTGGAAGAAGTTTCAGATGATGTTGATCTGGTTTTCATTGCCTGCTGTCAGGAAACGGGAAAAGATCACCTTGAACTGGCAACTCCCGGAATAAAAAAGGGAATCCCAACCTTTATTGACAAACCTATGGCATACAACTTTTCCGATGTAAAGGACATCATCTGTTTGGCGGAGAAAAATAACACCCCGGTAATGAGCCTTTCACTGTTACGGATAAATCCGCTCATAGATCAATTTAAACGGCGTTTTGATGAAATCGCGCCAATCGGGGAAGCTTTTGTTAAAAGTATTGGCAGCAGTGGTTTGAATGCCTCTATTCATGGTTTAAGCCTGGCCCAACACCTTTTTGGAGAAGGTGTAGAGTCGGTTGATTGCATGGGTAAGCACGATCATGAGATTGTGCGTTTGCATTATCCATATTCCGCCGGAACCACTCCTCACGGTTTTGATGTCCTGATATTCAATGGCAGTGTAATGGGACCTAATTGCGGTTTTCAAGCTATTGTTTATGGTGATCGTTCCGGACCGGTGACGTCTCCTTGGATAAATGATTATAATTTCCCGCTGGGCGGTCAGGTAATTCTGGAAGAAATCAAGGAAATGGTGAAAACCCGGCAGCCTCAGATGCCCTATTCCTCATTGCTGGAACTTTTCAAGATCGTTGATGCCGGCAGAATCGCCCGGGATACCGGGAAAAAGATTCTGCTTGCGAACTTGGATTAAAAAAACTGGTACGGAAAAAATGAATTATTGTTATCCGAAATATACTCGAACCTTGCCGGAAGGATTGATAAAAGAGTGCATTTCCCTGGCTCCGCGCCTGCTGTCTGAAGCGGGGCTAAAGGCGGAAAATCAACGTTTTTTGTCCAAACTGTCCGGAAAATCCGGACTAAAAATCAATGGGAGCCGGGTTCATTTTGATCCCGCGCTGGTGGAAGCGAACATTGCGGAATACGCCGAAAAAAAGCGAGGCGAATTACTTGCTGAACCAACTACATATAATAAAGCCCAAAAAGCTCTTTGCGGAACATGAAAAAAAGATTTACGGGAATTAGAAAATGCCTGAAAAACCAAATATCCTGATCGTAATGACCGATCATCAAAGGGCCGACACCATATTGCCCGGAGGCCCGGCAATTACTCCCAACCTTGATAAACTTATGAAAAAGGGAATTACCTTTACCAATACCTACTGTCCAACCGCTCACTGTTGTCCATCCCGGGCCACTTTCATGTCCGGACTCTATCCTTCCCGGCACGGAATATGGAATAATGTCCTTAACGGACAGGCCATCAACACTGAATTGGCTCCGGGTGTAAAGCTTTGGAGCGAGGACCTTGCGGAATACGGTTACTCCATGCATTACAGTGGCAAATGGCATGTAAGCGGAAAGGAATTGCCGCGCGACCGGGGATGGAACGAAATGGCAACTGTCAGCGCAATTCCCGGAATAACCCATCACGGAATTACTTGGGATGAGTACGGGAAACTACCTCCTGAGCATGATCTCAAAGAACGCGGTTCTGGTGAAATCCGGCGTCCCGGATATCCAAGCTACAAACTGTACGACACGATGAATGGGCCAGACGAAAGTCATGACCGCAAAGTTACCACGGAAAGTTGTGCGAAAATCCGGGAACTCGCCGGAACATCCGATCCGTGGTGTATTTTTACCGGTTTTATCGGTCCGCATGATCCTTATGTTATTCCGCGAAAATTCCTTGACCTGTATTCTGTCGAAAACATCCGGTTGCCGGTGAACTATTCCGATGAAATGGTGGACAAACCCTATATTTACCGCAGGATTCGTAACCAGATTTGGAATCAGTTGCCTGAAAAGGAAATAAAAGAGGGAATCAGGCACTACCTGGCCTACTGCAGCTATCTTGATGCTTTGTCCGGAGAGTTGTTCCAGGCGCTCGATGATTCCGGGCAGGACCGTAACACCGTAGTAATCTATTGCTCCGACCATGGCGATTATTGCGGGGACCATGGTTTGTTTTGTAAAGGAATTCATGCTTTTAACGGCGCGTATCACGTTCCTGCCGTCATCAGTTGGCCGGAAGGTGTGGAAAATCCCGGACGTAAAGTAGACGGTTTTGTTTCTCTTGCTGACTTTGCGCCGACATTGCTGGAACTTGCCGGGATCAAAACTGACCGGTATTTTACCGGTTGCAGTTTAATGCAATTTCTTAATGATTCCTCTCCCGGGAACTGGCGTGACGATATTCATACTCAATTCAACGGGGTGGAACTGTATTATTCTCAGCGGTCCGTTAAAACCGCTGAATTTAAATACGTATTCAACGGGTATGACCGTGATGAACTTTACAACCTGACTGAAGATCCCCATGAAATGATTAACGTTGAAGCCGAACCAAAATATCAGGACATCAAAAAAGACATGGTTAAACGTATGTGGAAATTCGCCAGGATGGAAGATGATTCCATGATTAATCCATATATTACCGTTGGATTGGCTCCGTGGGGACCGGGAGAAATTTTCAAATAGGACCAGAGTCATATGAAAAAGCGCCCGAACATTATTGTAATCTTGACCGACGACCAAGGCATTTGGACTCTGGGATGTTACGGAAACATAGAATTGCCAACGCCAAATCTGGATAGACTGGCTGCCGCGGGAATGCGTTTTGATAATTTTTTCTGCGTTTCCCCGGTATGCTCCCCGGCAAGGGCATCTCTGCTTACCGGCGCAATTCCGTCAACTCACGGCGTCCATGACTGGATTAGAGGAGGGAATTCCAGAGAGAATCCCATCGAATATCTCGCGGGACGCAAAGGTTATACGGATTTTCTTGCCGAAAATGATTATATTTGCGGACTAAGCGGGAAATGGCATCTCGGCGCAAGCGCAATGCCTCAGAAAAGTTTCTCACACTGGTATGCGCATGAAGGAGGTGTTTCATCATATTACAATGCCCCCATGTACCGTAACGACAAACCGGAAATTGCCAATGGCTACCTTACTGATTTAATCACTGATGACGCTCTGGAATTCATCAAAATCAATAAAGACGGAGACAGTCCTTTCTATCTCAGCCTCCATTATACAGCACCCCATAGTCCTTGGATTGACAATCATCCTCGGGAGGTTGTGGAAATATTTGACGATTGCCCGTTTGTATCTTGTCCTCAGGAACCTGAACATCCCTGGGCAAGTCATCTCACAAAGCAGTGTTTGGGAAACCGCGAACAACTCAAAGGATATTTTGCGGCGGTCAATGCTATGGATACAAATGTAGGCAGAATTTTGGATTATCTCGAAACCGCGGGTATCAGAGAGGAAACATTGATTTTCTTTACCAGCGATAACGGTTTCAGTTGCGGCCATCACGGCTTTTGGGGTAAAGGCAATGGCACGTTTCCTCTTAATATGTATGAAAACTCAGTAAAAGTTCCAATGATTATCAGTCATCCCGGCATTATCCCGGAAGGCGCAAGTTGTGATGCGCTACTGAGCCACTACGATTTTATGCCGACTCTGCTTGACTATCTGAAAATTTCCAATCCTAAACAGAAAATTCTTCCCGGAAAAAGTTTTCTGCCATTGTTGCGGAACGGCAATTCCAATGATATCCAGCATGAAAATATTGTTGTCTTCGATGAGTATGGTCCGGTACGCATGATCAGAACAAAAGAGTGGAAATATATCCACCGCTATCCATATGGCCCAAATGAATTATATAACTTACGAGATGATCCGGATGAAAGGGAAAATCTGATAAAAGATAAAGGGAAAGGCAAAATAATCCGGGATCTTAATGGAATGCTTCAAGAGTGGTTTTGTACATATGCAGACCAGAAAGTTGACGGATGCCGGGAAGCGGTTACCGGCCGCGGACAACTGACAATGGCCGGTATTAATTCCAAAGGATATAAAACCTATGAAGATCTAGATGTATTCTAAAATAAAATATCCTGAATCCGAGAAAGAATTTATGGATTCCGTTTTTATTTGGTTTTGCGGTTGAAAATCTAGCCGGACGAATCGATTTCAGCAGTTATTTTCCATCGCCGGGATTTGTTTTTTTTTCTGCGTCCCGGATTTGCGGATTTTCCCGCCGGAATCCCCGAATTTTGATACAGTGCTCCTGTTTTTGCCTACTGTCCGGGGCCGGAAAAAGTCATTTTTCCGGACAACAACATCAGTTCAGGCTGACTCTTGAAGGAGTCAAGGTAAGCAAACGGAATAAAAGGGAGCACCTGCGACCGGTTATGCCGGATTGCAACTTGACGCCGAAAGCAGTCACGCCTATTCCATCACAACTTCATGTCACAAACCGCAGAAGAACCCGTTTTTCATATCCTGAATTTATCTCCAACATTGGGGCAGAATCCTCGAGGGATCAGGGATTTTGTCCGCGACGCGGACGACCGGGTACAAGATTTAGGCGACCCAGTTCAAGTTCAAATGCTTTTCCGAAACCGAGCGGATGCTGATACGGGAGGCATTTGCTGAAGCCCATAGGGGCTTTTTTCCAGACAAGGGAATTCCTCGACGGGGCTTCATATCCAGCAAGCCATGCAGACAATATTTCCGCTCCGCCAGCATAATTTTCAAAGCGAAGGAACAGTCCAAACTGACCTCCGGCAGGCACTCTCACCGAATAATAAACTGTTTCCCGCTCACATGAAGAATCGGGATTTTTTCTCTCCCCGTATCCCGCAATTCCCGGTTTCATTTCAGTGACGGGTAAAGAACAGACCGAACCAAAACCGTTACCCCTGGTGGAATACGCCGAAATTTTTCCATTGCCTTTGCTTTTTATGCTGAACTGCAATTCAGATTCCCGCATCCGGTAGGGCAGCGTTACAAACCATTTGTACTGGACACCGTTTTCAATGTTTTCCTTACAGGAATCGTCACATCTTATTTCAGGTATCTGCTGAATGTCCGCCGCCATCGGCCTTATCTCTCCGGAAACATTTTTAGAAGCAGGGAAACTTATGAAATAGTCATTACCTTTCTTTACCGCCATGTAGGGCAACGAAAATGCATCCTTGATTTTTCCGGACGAGAAAACCATTATTTTGATTTCATGCGCGAGGAAAAGGACTTCTTTTTCAGTGTCAAGTGTCTCATAGTACGGATAAAACTGCGAAACCATCTTTACCTTGTGGGAACAGAAACTCCCGACATCCAGTTTGATCTTTTGCGGAAGAGGCCGCGGATTGCGCAAAGCGCACCAGGACTCCTCTTTGCCCGGCATGTAAAAACCATAGATTTCGCCATGCCCGGGATTACCGAGTACCATCCGGCCGCGCGAAACGAATATCTTGCCGGAGTAAGTGCGGCAGAATTTCATGATCCGTTTGAGACTTTCCACCTGCCAGCTTTCAAGCGATTCCGGCTGGAGCGTGTATGCCACATAGGTACTGCCCCTCATAAATGAAAGCCATACGGTATTCGTCCATGACGCAGGATCTTCCATGAACGGGTTGCGGAACGCGTCCGGAAATTCATGGTTGTCGAAGCAATCCAGATAAACAGCACTCCTGTCTCTGCGCAAAACATTATAATACATCAAGTCCCGGTGAGTGCTTGCGGCGTCCCTCTGCGTTTTGCTCGGGAACGAAGTGTATTCCGAATCCGCCGAATCCGGGAGCCAAATGTGACTCGCTTCCGAAAGCCACCACGGGGAAGGCCACCAGCCGTTACGGGTAATAATGTCCTTCCGGCACTCGCGGACTTTACGGGCTATTTTGAACAACATGTTAAGACTGGCCTGGCGGACATGGTTCACGGTAGGGTAAATCCTGTCGAATGACGGATTTATCGCGCATACATTATCCCAATCTATCTTGAAATGCACCGCGCCGATTTTCGAAACCAACTCGCAATAACGTTTTTCGAGCGTTTCCGCGAAATTCCCATCCATCATCACGCCGTAACCGTCTCCGGAATACGCAGCGCTATTCCCACTGCCCACGGCAAATCCCATCTTCTTCATGAAATCCGGGTCTATCCCCATCGGACCATTATGGCTGATCCAGAGACTGAGAGCGCTGCCCATTTTTTCGGCGAGGCGGCGGAGTTTGGCAAGGCCCTTGTCGCCACCGACTTTTTTCTTCGGCTGGAAAACACTTTGACGGTCATGCCATCCCGCATCCAGAGTAAAAGCGTCCGGTATCAATCCATGTTTCCGGAATGCCTTGAAAAAAGCCTCGTATGCCTCATAGGAAACATTGTATTCGTTATTGCCAAGATAGGGATCTGACCAGAAAGTGCAGAAGGACACAAAAGGCTTTTTCAGCGACGGCAAACGCACCGTATCAAGATAGTCACCAAAAACTTCCTCCGGTTTTTCAGCCCACCCGAAAACTTCATTGACAACTTGCAATTTCCCGTTTTCCCATATCGGATAATGCCTCAGGATTACCCCATTTCCGTCTTCTTTTTTATCGATTTCGTTGAATGCGGCGGGATGTTCCATGCCGATGAAAAACTTTTTCCCGATAAGGGGATATCCACAGCCGGGCATAACTCCGCCGCCTTCCTCTTCGCCCCTTTTGAGGTTGGATAATTTAGAGGCACGGTATCCGCGTGAGCAGAGACAGTCATCCGGCAGGGACTGCCTGTCAACCTCAAGATAATCGGGTGTCGGCAATTCCTTTTCCGAACTGATGAGAACGTTTTTAGTGAACCACGGCCCATTGCCGAGGGTCAATTTAACCGTAAACGTTATGTCCCCTTTCTCGAAGACCTCATACATGGAAGTTTTGGATGAACCCGATTTCAGCGGTTGCCCCACAGGTGATATTTCCTTCCCGCCGATTGAAACGCACACGGCAGGCCAGTTCAGACAGATGGTTTCCATTGTGTTTTCATTGATTACTTCAAGCTTCCCTGCATCAAGGCGGAGCGATAAAAGCTTATTTGATATCTGCCGGGTTAACATAAAAAATTTCCTTTCATTTATATTTATCGGGGTATGGTGTAAATATATCACAATAGATAAAACGAATTCAGGCACGTTTTTTCATAACCGGTTAAAGTATCATGCGATGCGGCATTGAATAAGCTGTTTTTGTATCAGGCTGAACCGTTATCGACATATGTTACGGGAAGTTTCAGGATTGTCGGGGGAAGTTTTGGCCGTCTGATTCTCTGAATGATCGCATGGGCCGTCTCGATGCCGAGTTCTTTAGAGTCGTATGTCCAATAGGAAATCCGGTTATCCGCAAAAGCCGGAAAACAGGTGATTACCCCGATATCTTTGCCCAAAACCAAATCGGTCGAAGCTATAATCTCAGTCAGTTCCCGTGCCAGATTGATGCTGATGGTAAAGATAGCAAACGGAGTCCAGTCCGCGGGCTTTTTCTTCGGCAGTCCGCAGGTTTCCATGATGCGTTCCCTGAGAGGCTTTTTACCGTGATAAATTTCCGGGATCTTGATATAACGGTTGCTCTCAATCCCGGCTGTAGCCAAAGCATCGCGGAAGTGTTCTTCGTAGTGCTCGGGATAGTACTTTATTGAATCGAGGATTAATTCATCGTCAGGATCAGGATGGAACCCGACTCGTTCATAACCTTTGTCTTTGAGGAAGACGGCCATTTTTCGGCACATTCCGCCAATGTCCGGGGCAACAACACTCAGATTCTCCTCGATCTGGACGCGGCCGACAAGGACCGAGGGTTTCCCGCATGCGGTCAGCTTTTTAACCGTGGACGGCGGCGTCATTTGATCCAGGATTACCCCCGATATCCAGTTTTTGTGAATCAGGTTCAGCATGTTCGACTCGTAATCGGCCTCTTTCACGGAATGAAAAATCGATCGGCATTTGTTCTCGGAAATGGTGTCCAGAATGGTTTGGATGGCGATGCTCGGCCCCATATAATGTTTGCCATACTGCTGCGAGTAATCGGCAGTGAATGGGCGCAGCAGACAAGCAATGGTTTCCGGCTCATTCGTTTCGGGCGGTTGGATGCTGATAACGGTTGTACCCTGTAATCCTTTGCCGCATTTCACCAACCCCTTGTTTTCCAGTTCCCGGATGCTCCGGTGGGCCGTGATGGTGCTGACACCGTATTTTTCACACAATTTGACCACTGACGGCAACTTCCCGCCAACCGGAAACTTCCCATTATGGATCAGCGCTTCCAATTCCAGGACAATCTTTTTATATTTGGGTACACCTTTTATCGACATTTTGAATATCCATAATGCTTTTATGTAATATACTGATATATTATTATGCCGAATATCTATAATGTCAAGCTGATTTTACGTGAATTTAGAAAATTTCCATAATTTTTTCAGTTAATATATTGACATATTGATTTTAATATATTATGATATTACATAAGAGACAATGAAGATATTCCATAACTGGTCATAGGCTGTCTCCGTTTCCAGACGTGATGAAAGCAAGCGAAGGGAGGATTAAATGAATAACTCCGGAATAAGAAATAATGAAATCTGGCGAATCCGGACTTTCACTTTGATCGAACTGCTGATTGTGATAGCGATAATTTCGATCCTTGCAAGTATGCTGCTGCCAGCCTTGAAGAACGCCCGGGAAACCGGTTTACGGTCATCATGTAAAAACAACATGAAGCAGATATTTCTGGCTTGTGACGCCTATGCCGCCGACAACAACGGCTATGTTCCCGGGGTTACTCCCTATCCCCCCAATCCAGCGGCTTCCATTGGCTGGGCTGGAACGTTAGTCTGTAATGATTATATAAAAAAACCGGACGGAACCTCGGCAAATGGCAACTCAAGCACCGCGGTCCCGTTTTTCGACAGCATCCTCGGTTGTCCCAAAGCATCAATTCTTGGCTTGGACCAGTTTGCCGGTTGCGGTCAGGGGTATTGGTCGTCTTACGGGGCCAACTACTACGCGCTTTATCTCGGAGAAGGGATGAAAAAATTATGGCGGTGCAGAACTCCGAGTCAGACGATGCTGTCGGGAGAATGCAATTCAACCAGCTATCTGCTAACCTGTAACGCCACCCATTGGCCCGCCAGGACTTCGTACCGGCATATGAACATGATCAATCTGCTGTTTTGCGAAGGTCATGTCGAATCAATGAGTAATATGTATCCTCCTATGACAGACGGTGATCAGAACCCGTTCTGGAAGATGTACTGAGTTTATATATTATAAAGAAAATGAAAGCAAGCGAAAGGAGGCAAAATGAACACGAATGACAGAATCCGGCGGCGCCGGGATTTCACTCTAATCGAATTACTGGTAGTGATAGCGATTATTGCGATACTAGCGAGTATGCTGCTTCCGGCACTGAAGAATGCGCGGGAAACCGGTTTACGGTCATCTTGCAAAAACAACATGAAACAGCTGTTTCTGGCCTGCGACGCCTATGCCGCCGACAACAATGGCTACGTCCCAGCGGTTATTCCCTATCCTCCCAACCCGGCGGCGACCATTGGCTGGGCAGGAACGTTAGTCTGTAATGATTATATTAAAAAACCGGACGGAACCTTGACAGCCGGCAACTCTAGCACTGCGGTTCCGTTTCTCGACAGCATCCTCGGTTGTCCCAAAGCATCGCTCATCGGCATAAGCCAGTTTGCCAATTGCGGCCAAGGGTACTGGTCGTCTTACGGGGTCAACTACTACGCGCTCTATGCCGAAGCAAAAAAATTATGGCAAAGTGCAACTCCGAGTCAGACAATGCTGTCGGGAGAATGCAACTCGTCCACTTATCTGCTGAATTGTGGCTCCACATGGCCTGACCGGACTTCGTATCGCCATATGGGTGTCATTAACCTGCTGTATTGCGATGGCCACGCCGATTCGATGAACAGGCATCCATATCCTTCCCCAAGCCATCTGGATGTATTCTGGAAAATGTACTGAGTTAATAATAGAGAAGGTTACAGATAGAATGAAAACTGAAAAAAACAGCCGTTACCAGGTATTTATGGCCGTGGATTTTCCCGATGACCTGATCAATACGGCTTTTGACCATAAGAAACTCCGCAAACTGTTCGCGCTATACCGGTCATGGGGAATCAACCGGATTTATTGGATTTACACTCTCAGGCACGGGGACTTGTTCGACCAATACATTGACGATATCCGTTATGGGGGAAATATCGCTAAAACCTACAGGAATCTCGGCGAGTTCCTGCCCGCCGCCGTCAGAACCGCCCATGATCTCGGCATGGAAATTTACGCAATGTTCAAACCCAATGACTTGGCGTTCAATTACTGTCTCCCGTCCAGTGACAAACTGGCGGAAAAACACGGAAAGCTTCCCGCTTTGGGCGGCTGTATCGCCTGGGCGGACCGCAACCTGAAACTGCTTCAGCACCTCCGGGTCAAACGGCGAACCGACGATATCCCGGACAACCTCGACCGTAAAACTATTGCGAAAATTGTTCTGACTTCGGATTCACCGGCGCCGTTGCGGTTCGGTAAAAACGACCTTGCCATCCGGGTGAGTGACGATAATGCCGCATATCGGGATTATTCCGGCGATTTCGATTTCCGGGAATTCACCGAGAATGGCCGCAGGATAGCTGTCCTTGACAAACTGGATATCCGCGAAAAATACTTTTCCCTGATGACCCCCTTCCGGGATAAATCCCTCGATGCCAGCTACCTTAACTTTTTGTCCGTTCAGGGAATGGTCCGGGACGGCACTATGCAAAGCCCGCTCGCTACCCTCGTTACCATGTATGATGAGGATGGCCGGGAATTGCCGTTTACCTATGGTCTGGTTTCTTACCGCGACCACAGTAAACTTGTCAATTTCAATCCTGCTCCGGACGGATATATTTTCAATTGGGACAACAACGCGGTTCACGATGGCTTCCTTCACCGCACAGCCTATGCCGTCGATAATTGCAGAGGATACATTGCTTTTGCCAAAGGCAAGGAACCTTACGTAACCGGAATTTTGTCCCCCGCTTCCCGTGAGGTTCGGAACTACTGGCTGGGGGGAATCCGGGACTGTCTCGACGCCGGGGTCGACGGCATCGATATCCGGCACGACAGCCACAGCCGCAATCTTGAAATGGAAAATTACGGTTTCGACGAACCCGTCCTCCGGGAATTCAAAAGACGTTACGGACAACACTCCGGATACGACCGGGAGAAACTACAGGGGATTTCCGCGGGCTTCTACACGAAGTTCCTCCGGGAAGCCGCGGCGATAATCCGGAAGGCCGGCCGCAAAGTCCAGATTCACATCGGCGACACCGGTCTGTTTTCCGCAGGCAGCATGACCGCGGACCCAGTGGGCAGTTTCTGCTTCGGCCGGTCCTGGCAATGGCGGCAATGGATCAAAGAGGGACTCATGGATTCGATTACCCTGAAAGGCATGGCGGCATGGGACCAGCCAAGTTATACCGCGGTCCACCAACTGACCTCCCCCCGGAACATTCCCGTCTATTTCTGTACTTATATGAAAGGGCTGGTCGTGTCCAGGGACGGTCCGGAACGTTTCAGGGAAACCCTCGACATGTCCAGGGAATGGGGACAGGACGGCATTATTATTTACGAGTCGGCAATGATAGTTAAAATGTCGGAGTCCGGCTCGATCAGATGCTACTCGCCGGAAATCATCGAGCTAATAAAAGAAACGGCCTGCGATCCGGTCAGTATCTGATACTGACCACGGGCATAAGGAACATTGAAAATGTTAAACCGCGTATTGATTGGAATTTTATTGTTAACCGGCCCTGTCTGTCAGGTTTTCCCGGGAGATAAAACGGCCGCTGCCAGGACATCCGAAATTCACGGAAGCTACAATTTCACAGGCAGTAATGCAACTGCCGGATGGTTCTGGCTCCGCGGAAAACCGGGTGCGGTGAACAGTGGTCAGGGGGCTTTTGGAACCCGGGGATTCCTGCGAATGGGGCCAGATTCCAGCCGGATTCTGTATTTGTTTCTTAGACTGGCTTTCACGATAAGTCCGGACAGCTGGCTGGGATTTTCGGCCCGCAGTCCCGGAGGCGGCAAACTCTACGTTATGCTCGAGGAACGGAAGACCGGCAGAAACATTGCCACAAAACGGTTTCCGCTTCCCGCCAACGGCTCATGGAAAACCATTAAAGTGCCTTTCTCGCATTTCAAAGTTCCCAACGGAACCGGGATAAAATGCATAAAATTCTATATCATGAACAAGGAAAGGCAGTCCGTTCATTTAGATCTGGACAATGTAGTGGTCGGTTCCGGGACAGACTTTGCACCGCCGGGTCCGGTGAAAACCGTTACCGCCGGATTCGCCAACCAGACAGTTAAGCTCAACTGGACGCCATCGTATCCCACCGGGGGGATTGCCGGATACAAAGTCTATCGCGGACTGCACCCCGGATTCAAATGCGGCGGAAGTACTTTATGGGGAACTGCCGTCACCAACTCTTTTACCGATGATGTCTTTATGCACGAGGCAACATATTATTATAAAGTTACCATTGTCGATTTCGCGGGCAACGAAACCCCGGGCTGCAAGGCGGCAGCGGTGGAAGTTAAATAATCAACGAGATGGATAAGGAGTAAGTAATGAGACGGTTTTTAAAAGGGATTTTCAACGGAATTTTATTCAGTGCGCTGCTTGCAAATGGATTGCAAACCCTGGCGGGTTCCACTAACGGCTGCCGGCTGACCAGAACCATGCATGAAGACGGCGGAGAGCGGATCATTCTGGAAAACCGTTACGTCAAGCTGACTTTCTCGCCTTCCCAGGGCGGACGCTGCGTATCGTTCGTATATAAACCGACCAGCACCGAGTGGACGGAAATGTCTGGTGATACCGGCGGTCTCCTCGGCGACCGGATCATCAGCCAGCGGCTGAAAAAAGACTGGCTCAACGCCGGTTACCAGGTCAAGATCAGGCAAAACACCCCGGAAAAACTCAGCATGGAGTTAGCCGCCCAGGGTGCATCCGGCAGTGCCAGATATATTACTTTCCGCAAAACCGTAATCCTGACCAAACGATCACCGGAGGTAGTGGTCAAATATGCATTTGAAGTGGATAAATCCTTGACCCTGCCAGTTACGGAAGCGCTTTGGTTCCACAACATTCTCGGCGTGCCCGGCCGCAAGGTAAACTATTTCTTCCCCACCGGCAAAGGAATCAGGAAGGCTGGATACAATCCTGTCCTCCCGTCATTGGAATTCTGGGAATATGACCCGGCGCAAGGCTGGATGGCGGCCATTGCCGAAAACGGTTCCGGCCTGGCATGTCTGATGGAATATCAACGGCTGATGTGTTTTTATCAGTGGTACGGAAAAAAGTTTGCTACCCAGGAATGGGCTTTCCGCAACTTTACCGTGAAAGATGGCGAGAGCCTGTCCACTGAAGTGCGGTTTCTCCCGTTTCAGGGGTTGAAAAACGTGTCCGGGGCAGGCAATGGCGGCGTGATGGAACTGAACGTTCCTCCAACGGCATCTCAAGGCGGAAAATTCGTCTTCCGGGGCAAAATCTTCGCGGAGACCGACGACGCTAAAGCTAAATTCACGGGTTCCGTCCGCAAACTGCCGGAACGGATCTGGCGGCAGTTCGGAGAGAAAGAAATTAAACTCCAGACGGGCAAACTCGCCACGTTTGAACTCCCCGTGTCCCTGAAGGATAACGGTCTGTATGAAATCCGGGTGCGGACGCTTGACCGGACGGGCAAGGTTCTGGTCGAGAGCCGGAAACCATTCCGGATCGGCAAAACCAGCCAGAGCTACACACTGGAACCGGAAGCGCCGCGGCTGGGCAATCCCGGCGACCGGATCGGCAATGTATCCCAGCCGGCAAAACTGACTGATGTTGAAGTTCCCTGGCGGCTCGACGTTGTCACCCCTCACGTGAAATGGGCTAAACCTTACGCCAAGGGAAAGGTTAAGGTCCTGTTCCTGTTGCACTTCGTAAACGCCAGGGAAATCGTTGAGCTGGCACAGCGGATGGATATCGATTTCGACGCTCCCCTGATCGACTACGATTACCGGACGGAAGTAGGCGACTATTTCCGCAAACAGAATCCCATGATCATCAACCGGATCATCAAAAATCTTCTCACTAAAAATCACTACGACGTAATTGTCATTTCCGGGCTTCACTGGTATAAGGATATGTTTAAAGGCATTCCGGAACTGATAAAAAAACAACTCGACAAGGGCACGGGACTGGTGGCAGTCGTGCCCTACAAAATGCCGAAATCGCTGGCCGAGCTGCTGCCGTTCAGGAAAGTAAGACCCAACCGCACTTTCATCCGGAAATATGCCTGGAATAAATCCGGCAGACATCCGATCTCCAACGGCGTCCCGGTGACAGCGCTGCCCCCGACCGGAGTCCGTGCCACCGAACCGGAAGGCGGCGAAACTTTCCTGACCGCCGCAAACGGGCAGCCGATTGGCATCTGCTGGAATAAAAACGGCCAACGGACCGTGGCCTTTACCTATTTTTCCTCGTTCAATTCCGGACATGCTGACGGGTTGACCCCTTATCTGTATTATCCCAAAAAACTGTTTCCGTATTGGGAATATTATCTTTCGCTGATGGCAAAAGCTGTGTTGTGGGCCGCTCACAAGGAACCCGACGTGGAACTGAGTTGTGCTGTCAAACCGGTCAATCTCCAATACGGTGGGAAAGTAAATGTCGAACTTGGGATTGGTTCTACCGGCTTGAAAAAGCTGCCGGAGGCGAAACTTGAGGTCACGGTTAGGAACAAATACTGGAAGAAGCTGCTCCGCAAGAACGTTACGGTAAACCCGGCCAAAGGTGCTGACCGGGTCAAATTCCACCTGGACGGCCCGTTGCCGTTGGGAACTTATTTTATCGATTGCAGGTTAAAATGCCAGAACCAGACAGTTGCCTGGGGCAGTTTCGCGTTCGAGGTCAACGGCAAAACCAGGATCTCGAAACTGGATTTCGCGCCGGGTTCGGGACGTCCGGAAAATCCGGAAGAAGTTGTCCCGGAATTCCACGGCTTCAAGCACGGCGATAAGGTCGAACTCGACGCCGCAATCGCCGGGGCCGAACCCGGTATGCTGCTGCGGGCAACGTTGCGGGATAATTTCGGCCGTCTGGTCTCGGAAAAGACTTATCCCGTACCGGCGGATAAAAACTCTCAGGTAAAAATAGATTTCCCCGTGGAGCACCCGATTGGTTCGGAAGGTCGAATCCGGGTTGCGCTGCTTAGCAAATCCGGCCGGATCATCGATACCGCCGATACCGATTTCGTAATGTTTCCCGATGCCCGGGTCGCCGGCGGGTGGGATGGTTATGAACTCAACGTCTGGGGCGGAGTTTCGCCGTACATCGCAGGTTACCTTAACCCGTTGCGATCGGCCCTGATCAAAGATATAGGATTCAGCGCCGCTTACAACAGTTGTCAGAAAGGCTGGATCGGGGACTCCAACTTCCGCAACTTTCACGAAATGACGGCCCGGTTGGGATTCAATGCCTACGGTTTGTCTCCAGTCGACCACGAAGTGTATATGATAACCGCGAAATCCGCGAAAGATTTGAAAAATTACCTGAAAACCAAGGATAAAAAATATCTGTGCCGCAAACCGTCGCTATCCGACCCGAAAATAATCCAGGAGTCGAAGGAGCGGGTCCGCAAAGTCGGGCGCCGGATTCGCCACCTCTACCCAAAAGGAATGGTTTGGACAGACGAATTTACCATAATCGGCCGGCTCCAGGCGCTGGATTACGATTTTTCCCCGCCGGCGCTGAAGGCCTTCAGGAAATGGCTGCGGAAATTTTACCCGGAACTGGCGGATCTGAACCGCGAATGGGGAAGTTCATTTACAAGTTGGGACCAGGTGGTTCCGGATACCGCCGAGGAAGCGGCGAAAAAGGGCAATTATGCGTCATGGTCGGATCACCGGACTTTCATGGAAGACACCGCCTCCAACTTTTTTTCAACCCTCGGCAAAGAGCTTCATGCCGTTGCTCCGCGGATCGGCTACGGATTGTGCGGCACCCAGAAATCCACCGCTTACAACGGCTGGAATTGGGAAGACTTGTTCCTGGACCAAACCTTTTTCCATCCATATTATTACGGCGGACAGCCGGAATTCCAGTATTCGTTCAAGAATCTGACGCCGGTAACAGCCTGCGTAAATCCGGGAATCCAGGATTATGGAGAAAGAATGCGTCTCACCTGGAAACACTTTCTCAACGGCAGCATGGGGGTCACCATGTGCGCGATCAGGTCTATGTTCAACCCGGATTATACCCAGGCGCGCCTCAGCCGGGCGATTAAGGATTCCACCGTCTTCCAGCGCGAAAGCGGCATCGACAAAGTGTGGCTCAAAACCGAACCGGACTTTGATCGGGTAGCGGTTCTTTATTCGCAGCGTTCCATTCACGGCCACCACATCCTCGGCAAAGACTGGGAACTGGCCCATAACGGTTGGTACAACGTGCTATACGACTTGGGATACAGCCCCAGACTGTTGACCTCCAAGGAGCTGGACGCAGGCAAACTTTCGCCGGAGCGTTTCAAGGTTCTGGTACTGCCGCAGATTGTGGCGATCAGCGCAAAGCAAGCAAAAATCATCGCCGATTTTGTACGGAAAGGCGGTGTAGTGATCTGCGGCAGCCGACCTGGAATCATGGACGGCCACTGCAAATTCTCCGTTCCCGGCATGCTTGATAAATTGTTCGGGATCCGCCATGAAAAATTCAATGTCAGCGGCCCTGCCGGAAACGTGACATTTCCCAGGAAGGCCGACGGTCTTAATCTTGCAGGACTCTCTCTGAAAACCAGTTTAGTGGAGGGAGCGTTGCGTGCGGAACATGGCCATCCACTCGGAAACGCCGGGGGAGTTCCCTGTGCCATTGTCAACACTTTCGGTAAGGGAAAAACCTGTTATCTGAACCTGGACTTGACAAAATACTTCCCCGGAAAACGAAATACCGCGGGTGGCAAATTTATTCGCGGAATTGCCGAACGGGTGCTGGACTGGGCTGGAGTCAAAACGGCCTACAAAGTGAAAAGTCCGGGAAATGATGTCTTCTTCCGGATTTGCCGGTTGAAAGACGGCAACAATCTTTATGTGGGATATCTGCGGCCCAAAGGCAACAAACGCACGGACTGGCAGATTGATATCGGCCCGAAAAAAGAGGTGTATGATTGTCTTGCAGGCAAGTACTTAGGCCGGATCAACAAAATACCTGCTATTTCCGCCAACCGTTTCCGGGCGCTGTATGCCCTGTTGCCGTACAAGGTGAAGGCGTTGACGGTTACCCCGGCAAAATCCGCGGCGAAACCGGGAGAGCGAATCCCGGTGGAAATAAAGATCGTCACCGACAAAGGCTCTCCCGGCAATCACGGAACACACGTGACAGTACTCGATCCCGCCGGTAAGGAAGCCGAACACTATTCCGGCAATTTTCTTTTGAAAAACGGCAAAGGAGTTTTCGAACTGCCTTTTGCCCTGAATGATTCTCCCGGTAAGTGGAAACTCAAGGTAAAGGACGCCGCTACCGGAATGACCGGAGAAGCATCGGTTAATTTGCAAGCAAGCGGAAAATAGAAAAATTTTTTCCGGGAAGTTTTTATTGTGGATTTAATTAACGCCGTGTGCAAGTTTTTTTATAGGAATTTGAATAATGAGTTTGAAAAAGGAGCATGAAGTTTCCATTTTATGGAAAATCAAATCTTTAAATTGGATAACTACATCTAATTTAAGGAGTTGCTCTTCATGCTCACCGAAGATTATATCATCAAAGTTTATTGTTTGGTAGACGACATGCTGAAAAAACTGGTAAAAATTCAACTGAGACAACGAGGTCCTTCGCCTAAATTGTCCGATGCCGAAGTCATCACGATGGAAATAGTAGGCGAGTCCAAAGGACTTGACAAGGATAAATCTATCCATCGTTATTTCAGGGATCACTGGAAAAGATTGTTTCCCCGCCTCGGCAGCCGCACAACATTCTTGCGCCAAGCCGCAAATCTTTGGGCGGTCAAACAGGAAGTCCGAAAAAAAATAGCTCGGGAACTTTTGCCGTCAGGAAGCCAGTTAAGCGTAATTGACGGCTATCCGATTCCTGTTTGCGGATTCAGGCGCGCCCATTTTTCAAAATTGTTCAAAGGCAATGCGGAGTTCGGATATTGCGCCGCAAAAGACTTGCGTTATTTCGGCTTCAAATGGCATCTGCTGGTAGATCAAAGCGGCGTGATTCTTGATTGCGCTGTCGCGGCGGCGAACATTGATGAACGGGAAATGATTTTTGAAATGGATTCAAAGTCCGCAACAGACCTGCTTGGCGACAAGGGGTATATCTGTTCTGATCCAAGAAAAGAAGAAATCCGCCACGAAGGAATCAATATCCACACTCCCTTTAGAGGCAATATGAAAGATGACAGACCAAAAGAATTTCTAAAAATTATAAACAGGAAAAGGAGGCTCGTTGAAACCGTAATCGGACAATTAAGCGAAAGATTTAATATTGAAAAAGTCAGGGCTCGGGATATGTGGCATCTGACTGTTCGCATAGGACGGAAATTGCTGGCGCACACTGTGAATTGTTTTATCAACCATACGCTGGGCAATCCCATCCTGCAATTTGAGAAAATATTGCCGTGAGAAACTTGCACACGGCGTTAATTAATAACATGAGAAGGTCATTTCAATTTAATGAAAGCGTATATATGCACGGACCTGGAAGGTGTTGCCGGGGTGGTATCCTTCGAGGATCAGGCTTATCCGGACGGCAAATATTTCGAGAACGCGAGAAAACTGTTGACCGGGGAAATCAATGCCGCTGTCGATGGCCTGATCGAGTCTGGCGTGGATGATATTCTGATTATGGACGGACACGGTCCCGGTGCGTTGGTTTACGAAGAACTGCACCCGGAAGCCAAGCTGTATCACGGCCGCCCGTTAGCCCCCAGGGAGGTGCTGGAGGAGTATGTCAGGAATTACGATTTCTGCATGATGGTAGGGCAGCATGCCATGGCGGGGACTGTCCGGGGAAATTTGAACCATACCCAGAACAGCCGGGGAGTCGAGTATTACAAATTAAACGGAAAACCGATCGGGGAAATCGCCCAGTTCGCACTGTATCAGGGGGCGCTCGGTCTGCCGATGATCTTCCTGAGTGGGGATGACGCCGGCTGCCGGGAAGCCGAAGAACTGATTCCGGGAATCATCACGGCCTGCGTAAAATACAGTATGAGCAGACTTTCGGCAATTTCCATCGCACATGAGAAAGCCAGGGAAATTATCAGGACGGCGGTCAAGGAGGCGGTCAGGAAGCATGAATCCGCCCCGCTGCCGCCGGTTGTCTGGAAAAACCCGTTTATTCTGGAGAAACGCTATTTCCACACTCACCTCGCGGACGGATTTGTTTCCGCGCATCCTGATGCCGAAAGAATCGACGAGTTGACGGTTCGCATTCAGCGGAACGACATTCGCGATGCTGTATATCTGTGATCCGGTAAACCGGACAGCTATGATAAAGAAAAGTAATTATGAATATTTACATGCATATAAACTATCTGGAAGATGAAGGCAAATTGGAAGATGCTTTTAATCTGGCTGATATAAATGGCTTCCATGGAATCGAACTGAGAGGGTTTGACCGGTATGATAAAATGCCGGACCGGGAATATCTGGAACTGATCAGGAATATCCAGAAGAAACATCCCGGACTGGACGTCACTTTTGGCCTTTGCAGTCAATTCACGGATAATGATGAAAATACCAGGGAAGCGAATGCCGAACGTATCATCAGTCAGTTAAAACGCATGAAGGACATTTTTGACTTATCATTCGTGAATTTCACTGCCGGCAATGTACTTGATCCAGAAAAAGAATACGATGATTTTGCGAATCAGGGTTCAGGCATCGCCAGGGAATGGCAATGGAAAGTGAGCGCGGAACTTATGTGGAAAGTTGCCGAAGCCGCGGCATCGTTGAATATCCAACTGGCCATTGAGACTCATCCCTGTTATCTTCATGACACAGCAGAGGCGGCAAAAAAATTCCTTGAATTGATCGGCCATCCGAATGCCGGGATCAATTTTGACTACGGCAATATCTTCGCTCATCCGCGGGGAGAGACTTTAGCAGACGCTTTAAACATTCTGAAAAGTCATATCTTCTATTTTCATTTCAAAAATATAATTAAGGTTGGTAATTTCTGTTTCGGCACTTTCCTGGACAGTGGAATGATTGATCATCATAAATACCTTGAAATAATCAGCGATTGGTCATATAACGGAAGTATGGCGCTGGAATTTCCTGCGTGTGGAGACCGTATTCTTGCCTGCCGGAAAGATATTGAATATTTCCGTGAAAAAGCCGGTCTTGTCAATTTGATCCGGATCAGAAATACCCGGTAATTTATTCGCGCTAATTACCGGTGAATGATTTTACAAGCATGCCACTATGTGAAAGTCGCGGGAGAAGCCGATGGAAAAAGAAATTAGAGTAATGGCGGTTATTCCGCATCAGGATGATTTTGAATATTGCGCAGGCGGTACTTTCGCGCTGTTGCGGAAAAGATTTAAGGAAAAACTTAAGATAAAAATCCTCGCTTTATCCCGCGGGGCTTCGGGGCATCACCTGGCGGGAGTTGAAGAAACTTTCAGAAGGCGGGAAAAAGAAGCACAAAAAAGCGCGTCACTGATAGATGCGGACTACGAATGCATGACTTGTCTGGATGGAGGACATCTTCCCGCTCAGGTATTTATTGACAGAAATATCTTGGGCGGACTCTGGAACGCGGTAAGAAATTTCGAACCGGATTACCTGTTCTGTCCTCCCTTGCCTGCTGATCCGCTGCATGGTGTCCATATCGATCATTATCATACCGCGCTTGCGGTAAGGTTGACTGCATATCAATACAAAGTTCCCCATGCTTATCCGTCCATTAACTCGCGTGTCAAACGAAAGCTGATTTGCCCGGTAATTATCAATTTAGATGATCTATACATCATGGCGGACAATTATCATGTGAGTGTAGACATAAGTTCCGGCTATGAGAAAAAAACGCAAATGTTGTTGTGCCATAAATCGCAGATGTTCGAATGGCTGCCCTGGACGGAAGGAGTAACCGGTGACATTTCTGAAGCCGAATTATTGACAAGTTTGAAGAATAAACATTCCATCATAAACAAATCACACAATATCAACGACGAAATACCGAGAGAATATTTTTGTATCACACAATGGGGCAGAATTGCATCTGCTGAAGATATCAGTAAAATATTTCCATTTGGAGAAATCCGGGAGAATATAATACCGAATTGCAATCCATCTATTAATGACAAGGGAAATTTTTGAGAATCAGGTAAAATTACAACGGCAGCGCGATATGAATATCGGGCAATGGAGTAATTTTTGCATGAACTCAAAAAAACCTTGCCGCAAGGCGGTATAAATCAATACATAAGCTGATTCAAGTTTTTTTTCACATGATGACTTGCTTTTATCTCTAGCACGTGCTAGAATATAATAAAGTGAACCAAAATTAAATATGGGAATAAAAAATTTACAATTCATTCTAGCACGTGCTAGACCAGTTGTAGAGAAGCAAAAATGAGAAACAGCACACTACCTACAATGCGCCAGATTGCTGACGAATTGGGATTGAACCGAATGACGGTGTCATCAATCATCAACGGCAAATGGCGTGAGCGTGGTTATTCTGAAGAAACTGAAAAAAAAGTATCTGCATATCTCCGTGACCGCGGTTACGTGCAGTCTCGCGATGCAATGAAATTACGGAATGGCGGAAGTGGAGGATCTACCGGTATTCTCTTCAGCAGTAAATTTTATCCGCCTATAATGTATGCCTTTGAGAAAATTCTCTCCCATTTAAAGCTTTCCACTCAATCTGTAGAAATAATTGCCGTGGACCCTAAGGATAATATTCATGGTATGCAGGAGTTAGCGGCCAGGCGAGTTGAAAAAATTATCTGGTTCCAGTCGGGATCTTTTGACGAGCAAACTCATAATTTACCGCAAATATTTCCATATCTGAAAAACTTCAAACAAAAAATAATATTCAATTATGACTTTGGTACAGATGATAATAATGACAAAGAATTAATATCGCATGGAATTCACCTGGTCGGGATAAACCGGAGTCATGGATATGCTGAATTGGGCAAATATTTTAAGGCCAAAGGCCATTATAAAATCGGTTTTCCAGGACAAATTTCCGGTTTAAAATCGCGGAACATCTTTTCCATGCCGGAACTGCAGACTATTGGTATCCGGCCAAAGCAAAAGGCCTTGGGTGAATTAGAAAATCTGGAATTGCTTGCCGGTGAAGTTATCCATGGAATGGAGCGGGACGGCATTACCGCGGTGTACATGCACGATTATGCAAAAACCGTCAATCTGGTCAATATCCTGGCACGTAAAGGAGTGGATATTCCGGAGAAATTACTAGTTGCAGGTTTCTCGTTCAGCGCTTTCACTGCGTACCCCACACGACCGATGGTTTTTCTTAACATGCCTATTGAAAATATGATAGATAAAACAGTTCAATTAATCAAACATCGTTCAGGAACAAAATATGAATACTGTTTTCCGCTTGATATAATTCATAGCGATTAAGAATAAAATAAGGATCATAAAAAAAGCAAAGGGAAGCAATCACATGAAAACACAAAATTCTTGTTTAAGTGCAATGAAACTATTTACTTTAATTGAGCTATTAGTAGTAATAGCAATAATCTCTATACTTGCATCAATGCTTTTACCCGCTTTGAAGAAAGCCCGCGGCAAAGCGCTCGAAATTGAATGTGCAAACAAATTGAAGCAAATTGGGACGGCATTTACGTTGTACTGTGATGACAATAATTCCTGGATTCCCACTGTAGAAATGAGCGGATGCGCACCGGGTTTTTCGGGAACCGACGGTGAAGGAATGCAATGGGACATGAAATTGGCGCCTTACCTGAATTATAATTATTCTGACGGCAAGCGGGAAACATATCACTGTCCCGCCGAAGAATACTCCACATATTCCCCCACCAACCCCTGGCGTTCCCGCGGTTATTCCATGAACCGGTATCTTGCCGGATATGGCTCCTATCCCGGCGTTCCGATGCAGCACCTATCCACGTTCCGCGGTGTGACCAAAGTTTTCTCCATTGCCGATAATCATGTAACCGATGCACATGAAGGGATTGCCGGCGCTCACTACAGCAGCATTGGAATGTATATATGGGACCAACGTTTGAATTCATTCCGGCACAGCAAAATGGCAAATGTGCTCTTCCTCGATGGACATGTTGACAAATGCAAGTGGCTCTACGTAGCCGCAAAAGACAGATTCTTCATGGATGGCGCGGCATTGTGGATCGACAGCACCAACGGTACTCCCGCATACACCCCATACTGATTGCTTATAACCCCAAAAATGTTTGCCGCCAGGTAGCGGCAATACTATAAATACAATTGAATTTGAAGGACTGAAAATGGAAAAAGAAATAAGATTCGGCCTGATAGGGTATGGTTCCCCTCATGACCGCTTTGACTGTGGACGTGGAGGAGCTTTATATAAAAACGGGTGTGCATTTTTTGAAAATGTTACTCCGGTAGCCGTATGTGACAAGGTGCCGGAAATTCTCGATAATGTCAGAAATGATTTGCCTGAAACAAATGTTTACACTGATTTTGATGAAATGCTTGAATCTGAGAATTTAGACGCGGTGCTGATTGGTACTCCTGCCACATGTCACGCCGAATTCAGCATCAAAGCATTAAAAAAGAATATTCATGTATTATCTGAAATTCCCTGTATCAACCGGATTGAGGAAGCCGCCCCATTATGGCAGGCGCAAATGGAAAGTTCCGCATTTTATATGACTGGCGCAAATCCTAATTTTTGGGCATTCGTTGAAACAGCTGTCGATTTGAAAAATAAAGGTTTGTTTGGAGAACCTTATTATATTGAATGCACTTATATTCATGATCTCAACCGGTATTTTGAGCGGACTCCGTGGCGGAGAACTTACGAACCGATCAAATACAGTACTCATTCCCTGGGGCCGGTTTTGCGCTTGGTAGATGAAGACCTCAAATGGGTCAGTTGTTTCGATACCGGCAGTCATATCAATAAAATAACTGATGAGCATGACGCAATGGCGGCACTGTTCAGAACTCCATCCAATGTTGTAGTCAGGTTGTTGGTGTCATTCCGGAACAAAACTCCCGCCGGGGGACACCATTATCGTTTCCTGACCACAAAAGGCAGTTTCGAACGAACTCCGCCTTACCGCACACACCGGAAAGAAGCAGTAGAAAGTGCCAGAACCTTGTTTTATTCGGAAGAATTGTACGGGAATAAAAACTGGATTGAGCTGCCTTCGGATACCATGCGGCCGGAATATGCCAGCAGGCCCAATATTCGCGAAAGCGGTCATGGTGGCGCGGACTATGTAATGATGGACCATTTTTTCAAAGCGGTCAGGAATAACGGGCCATCGCCAATCAACCTTCGCGAGGGATTGCGCATGACCCTTCCGGGATTGTATGCTTTGGAATCGGCAAGGCGCGGCGGAAAACTGACCAAGATTGAATATCCCTGGTCAAAACAGATGAAGGATAATAACAAACAAAACAATAAAAATAAATGTGAAGAAGAAATCATCTTAAATTAAAATACCAAAATATTATGAAATTAATTAATAATTTTCTTTTGTGTTATGTCCTGTTAACCGCATCGATTTTATTGAATGCGGCAGATCTGAAGCCAGCAGAATTGAACCTGATTAAAAACGGAACGTTTCGTCCGGATATGGATGGAGGCATGCCTGCGTCCTGGCTTGGACTTGCTCCGGGAAAGGTAATCAAATACTTAAACTCAGGAGCAACCTTCTCTGGTGGCCCTTGGGTCATGTATCAATATGTAATGGGTGACACTTGCCCTGGCTATAAAGTTACGTGCCGAATAAAACAGAAGGGCGGAATAGGAACAACAATTCAGGTTCCGGTTTGGGACAACAGCTTAAAGAGGCACTACAAAAATGCCATTTTCACTGTTAAAAAAATTGATGAATGGGTTGATGTTTCATACATCTGCGGACAGATAAATCCGCACAACGGTTTTACTGTCTCAATCAGGGTTCCGAAGCAGGTAAAAGAAGTGTCTGTGGAAAACCTGAAAGTTGTTCCGTTTTATCCGGATACTTCCAGGAAATCGGTGGTTAAAATTGATGAAAGTCCATTAAAAGGAATCATAATCAGCGAAAATCCATCAACATTAATGATCCGGGCCGCCGCATCCCTTCAAGCGGATATTTATCAGATATCCGCTTCAGTGATACCGGTATATAACCTCTCTGGAAACAACAAAAACATTCCACGTAAAGGGTTCCTATATTTAGGAAAGCCCGCAATATCTATTGCAGGCAAGGGATTTCTGAAATCCGTGGGACGTTCAGGTTACAGGATAAAAATTCAGGACGGTTACGGGGTGATTTGCGGCAATGATAATTCCGGAACGGTGGCGGGAATTGTGGCATTTTCCAATAAAATCGGAGCCGTACATTTCTCTCCCGGAGTTGCGGAATATAAAAAGACGGAAACCTTGAGAATTCCTGTTATGGATATTTCCAGGACTCCGGTATTTGAATTTGCCGACGGCATTGGAAACAAAATCATAATCCGGGACAGTGCCTGGCGCTATGGTTTTTTACCGCAGGAAATAATCGGTTCTCCTTTGTCGGTTGCTCCGTCAGCGGGAGGCAGTTGGAGCCATGCCGTAAGATTTCTGGTTCCACCTGATAAGTATTCCGCCAGTCATCCTGAATATTTCGCTATGAATAAAGATGGCAAGCGTATGGGGTTAAAAGATGTGCGCAACCCGGCATATTTACATATCTGCCACAGCAATCCTGAAGTTCAGGATGTTGCCACTGAAAGGATTATGAAACTCATCGAGTTGCAGCCGGATAGAAAATATTTCAGCCTTGCTCAAGCGGATGGTTATGGATGGTGTCAATGTAAAAATTGCAAAAAGATGGACGTGAAAGACGGCCTTTACATGGACCGTTTGTTGACATTCGCAAATGCGGTTGCGAAGAAGGTTGCAAAAAAATATCCTGATAAAATACTATTAGTCTTGGCATATGCGAAAGGTACGGAGGAACTGCCGCTCAAGACAAAACCTGAGAAAAATGTCGGTATTGTTTTCTGTTTCTGGAAATCGTCCTGGCCCGTCAGGGAAACAACTTTCTGCCAGAAAAACAATTACGGGCTTGAACTCCTGAAAAAATGGAGCGAACTGGCCCCGGGCCGGGTTCTGCTGTTCATGTATCCAAGCAATATTTATGAAGTCGCTGAGAAGAACCGGCTTGCCAGAAAACTGGGATGCAAAGGATTTTATCATTGCGGCTGGGTGCGAAGTGAATTTCCGGAAATAACTATGGGGCTGACCGGACAAATGCTCTGGAATCCGGATATTAATCTGGATAAGGCAGCAAGAAATATGATGAATGTTTTGTACGGTAAACAAGCAGCTCCATATATGTTCCAGTATTTCAAAATGCATAACGGCCTGATGTTAAAACTTTCATCCGGCAGAATGCCCGGTTTTGATTATTACCGGCAGGGCTACCGTTTCGTGAAAGCTCCGGAAAGTTTTGCGAAAAAGGGACTCGTATTGTTGAATAAAGCTGAACGTGCCGCAGGTAATAACGTCCAGCGCAAACGCATCGAAAAACTTAAATATCAACTGTTGTTCGCGGATATAAATACCCGCAATCCAGTGTACGTGGATATGGATAAAGAACAGTTGAAAAAATTCGCATCCAAACTCACGGAATTTTTACAACTCGCACGCAAACTTAGAATTCGCCAAGTTACTATAAAATTTAGAAAATTCCGGATGGGCAGATGGCTTTACCAAGTTGCGGGAATCAACGCCAATCGCAAAAATCTTAAATGGGAAAATGATCCGGCGGTAAAGGAATTTCTGCACGAACCAATGAAAGTATTGAATCGTGAAGTCAAACTCCAGGAAAAAATGCCCGGAGGCTGGAAACTTCCCGCCGGAATTCTGCACGGGGGCTTTTTCTCGAAAAATTACAAAGGCCGCCCGACTGTCATATTGAGGAGAAAAGGATCAATGATGGACAGGGCATTCACGAACCTTTATCTTGATAAACTTCCGGGAGAACCGGCAAAGATTGTTTTACGCGGCATGGACAACGATAAATCCGAAACAGCAAGCATCGGAGTAAAAATAAATGGCAGTGAATTATATTCCGGACCGGTGAAATTCGACAAAAAACGCTGGTCTAAATTCACAATATCCGTGCCGGTAAAAGTTTTGAGGAAAGGAAAAAATCGGATTGTTATTACAAACTTCACGAAAAGTCATCGGGAAATAAATCCTAATCCGGGACCTGATGCAGCCGAAGCAGACGCAAATTATAATTGGGGTTGGCTGGCTTTATCGAGTATTGAATATATCGCTTCGGAGATCAATTCCACCGTTCGCAAAGGCAATCTCATGAAAAATCCCAGCGCGGAAACGTCCGGAAGTAATTCAGTCAATAAAAATCTTCCGCCTGGATGGGGATTTTACCGGGGCAGCGGCATCGCGAAAGCAGGGCTTGCGGAATTAAATCCTGATTCAGGAAAGAAGTGTGTTTTCCTGCGATATCAGGGACAAAGTGTTATCAATAATAAAAGCTATGTCAACACAGCTCTGACTTTTGGTGAAACAAACGGTAGAATTGGTAAAAAAGCGATCAGTGCTGCGCCAGGGAAGTATAAAGTGACATTCAAATTAAAGGGAAATTTGCCTTTTATAATACCTTATGTCCTGGGATGGAATAGCGTCAACGCACTCCCGGAAGACAGAAAAAGAATAAAAATTTCCGTCGCCGGAAAGATTGTCCCAACTTCTGATTGGAAAGAATACACCGGAACATTCACACTTCCTGCCAGCATAAAAAAGTTTGCTGTTTTATTCAGCCTGGTTGCAGTGGGAAAGTCGCCTGAACTTAAGCCAGGACAAACAATTTACATTGATGACGTCAAAATTATCAGTTTATAATTGAATAATACGCTTTTGCGTAATACAAGGCCAGTTGTCCGTCCTGAAGGGAAATGCGGGAAGTCCTTCCTTATTGTATAGATTACAATTGTCGGGGTTCTTAGACCATGCGTAACGCACAGCCACGGGGTCCGGAACTTTTTTGCTTGACACAATTACGGTGTTACCGTCTATTTCGGCGTCCGCCCAGACGAACTTTTTGTTTTTTCCGGCGATGGCAAAGTGTTTGAGTTTGCCGCCTTTTGCCATCAGTCCACTTCCAACATGCGTAAAGCTTATAATTATTTTATTGCCGGATTTTTTCATTGACTGGTAGACCGGTCCGGAACTTACAACGTTTTTTCCGTAAACCAGTTTTTCCGCGACCAGGGCCAATCTTTTCCCGATATCCTGTTTGTTGGTAGGATGAACATTTTTTTCTTCACCGATATCGATCGCCGCCGCTAAACCGCAGTTGGGAACATTAAAGGAAGTAAGGGCCTGGGCTTCGCGCAACTCCGCCCATTGCGAATTACCGGGAACTGCCGCTGGTTTGCCGTAATTCGCCAACTGGACAATCAGGAACGGAAAATCGCCTTGTGCCCAATTTTTCCTCCATGACCTGATCATCATCGGCAGCAGTTCCCGGTAATGATACGCGTTCGACACATTCCGTTCCCCCTGATACCAAATAACCCCTTTGATCGCAAACGGGACAATGGGATTTATCATTGCGTTGTACAAGCCGTTCAGCGCTTTACGGTGTTTCGGGTGCATCGGTTCCCTTGCCGGTTTGAACTGGTCCAGGAGCTTCATCTGCCAAATGCCGGACAGTTCGATTTTTCCATTTACACCTGCGGCGGTCACGTAAGAACGTCCCCGGTCTTCCTGAAACTGTTTGCCGTATTTGTAACTGAAAAGGTGTTCCGCGATAACGGCTTTTCCGGGCTTGACATATTTAGAGTCCACTTGATAAGCTTTGTAATGGTGTCCTAACCATTTGTTAATACGCGTGGCTTCATGGCCATTAAAAAAGACTTTTGAATAACCGTATACCATCGGATAGCAAATATAGATCGTGAGTTCCCGGTTGGCCATGCTTTCGGGGATTTCGACAGTTTTCCTCAGGTTCAGCAAGGCATATTCAGTTCCTGGCTTGGCTTTCGGCTCAGCGGGATCGAAACTCTCCCAGCCTTTGCAGTCGAAATTTAAACCGCCCCAGGCTCCCGGCTTGAAGTTTTTCATTTTTCTGTATTTCGATACTTTGCCGGTTGTTTCCCAGTAGGCTTCAAGTTTTCTTCGCAAACCGGGATCGCTGCATTGTTTGTCAAATTTATCAATAAGCGCTTTTGAGCCGGGGTCTGATTCAAGCTCCCGTCTCGGTATCCACAGTTCAATGGCCGTGCCGCCCAGGTTAGAACTGATCAGGCCGATTGGAACCTGTAATTTATTGAAAGTATCACGCCCGAAAAAATAACCAACGGCGGAAAAAGGACCAACCGTTGACGGTGAACAAACCTGCCATTTACCAATATGTCGAGGCATATGTTCCATAGGCTTCTGATTTGTTGCCCGTGGACAGTTGAAAAGCCGTATTTGCGGATATTTCGCATTCGAGATTTCCCGGCTTGAATTTTTTGATGAACGTACCCGCCATTCCATATTGGATTGTCCGCCGCACAACCAGACATCACCGATCATCACGTTTATAAATCTGACCGCTTTTGTTCCGGAAACGGTCATGTCAAAAGGCCCGCCGGCCTTCATCGCTTCAAGTTTCAGCATCCACCTGCCGTTTTTGTCAACAACGGTTTTTGCGGTTTGTCCGTTGAATCTTACTTCGACGGCCTCACCCGGAGCGCCCCATCCCCACACCGGGACTTTCATGCCACGCTGCAATACCATATTGTCCGAAAACATTTTTGATACGGTCAACGCCGCAAGAGCATCAACAGCCATTATAAACACTATCGTGAAAGAACAAATTTTAAAAATTTTCATTTTATATCTCAACCGGCTTTGTTTAAAGTGATTCTATTTTAATCAGTTTGAATTCATGTTTTGGGATTTCAATTTTTCCTTTACATTTTGCGCCTGTTTCCAGATCAGTAAAATTCACGGGTTTGCCGTTGCAGGAAATTCGCGCTGTTCCGGAATCTCCCATATTAGTCACGATCAGCAGATATTTTCCATTCAACTCATAATATGAGCATTTGAAATCGCCGCCGGCAAACTTGAATTTCTTATGTTTGTCCCAGTAACCGGTAAAGGTACAGCCAGGTTTTTGGATACCGAACTTGTGCAGCAGCATAATCACTTTGCGGTATTCAGCCGTATCATAACCGCTGCGATTGGTCGAAACCATTTCGTGCAGCAGCAGCAGGGACATGGCGGAACGGGTAAGATGACACAAGTTCTGCTTCCGGTCACCAGGCATCTGCTTGATTCCACGGATTCCTTCCAGGACAACGCCCAAAGCCCCGAGCTGTTTGCCCGTCGATTCCGCCCGTATAAAATCCAGCGGGAAACGTTCCTGGAAATCTTTGTTGCCGTAATTCATTTCCCAGGAGTAGATTACATTGGCAAACGCATGTGACGGGATTATCAGGCAGTTGCTCATATGCACCATTAGCAAGCGCGGTTTGATATTCATTTGATCCTGTAACACCGCTACTCTTTTAATCAGGTTGCGAATCGCCAGAATTCCCATTACGGAATGTTTCACGCCGTCCTGGTCTAGTTTGGCTGTACCGTTATAGATGCTATCGCCTGGAACCAGGAAGGAATCATCGATGTATATTCCGATCCGGCCGTCTCCGGCCTCCATTATTTTCTTGTAAATACTCAGAAAATAGTCGCGCAAGCTTGGGGACAGTGAATTCCTGTATACTCCCAGGTAAGACACCCCTTGCGGACTCCACCACTCACTCAGGAAATATCCGGTTGCGTCATTGCCATACGAGTCACATAAACGCGGATCGGTATAGGGAATGAGCCGGTCGCTGACAGATGCGGTTTGTTCCGCCCTGGTCATGTATAAATACAATAAACGGTAAAATACCTCATCCAGAGTATCATTTTTCCGCATGTGCCCTTTGGCATAAGCAATATATGCTTTTCTGTCTTTATTGATCCATTTTAAATATTCAGGATAAATCTTTTTTATGTGCTGCTTCACAAAATCTGGCTTTTTCTCTCCCTTCTTCAACAAGCTCCCATAGTATTTGAAAAGATCATAATTACGGTCAAGCGGCTCACAGTTGAGATTGCTTGCTTTTCCCTGTCCCCGGCCATGTGCGTCCCGGCTGATATTGAGCATACCGGGAATGGGTTTCGGATTGGGGCCGTGGGTAAAATACCAGTTCCGGCAATTTTCCGGCATCGGTTTGACCGGAGTAACCTGCATGCCGAATTCAAATTTACGCGGCTTGGTCAGTTTGACTTTCTTGTTGATAATATCCACTTTGAGCGTCACGGTGTCGCCGGTGTTTCTGTAAATGCATAATTGCGGAACTTTGCTTTGCAGACCGAATCCGGCGGCGCAATCCGCGAACCATGCGATCCCCCGGGATTCTTCACCCAGCCAGATATACGGGGTAAAACCATTTTCAACCAGAAGCTTCCCATTGACAAGCCGCCTGGAGATACCGGTTGAATCCCATACTTTGCCGGAACCTTGCGGAATGGCGCCGCTCGGGTTGCTGCGAATCCGGTCGGCAAACGCATGCATCAGCGTGGCATACTTCCGCTGCAACGGTATGATTATTGAAAAAGAATCAATATTAACCGGTTTGGTCGACGAAAGTTTTGCCTGAATCCAATAGAATCCATCATAATCGAAAGTCCCGATGGTTTCGTATGTAATACTGCCGCTTTGCCCAACTGCTTTTACCGTGACTTTGTGACCGCTTTTTTCCATAAACTCAAGTTTGGAAAATGTAAGTTCCCGCTTTTTGCCGTCAACTGTCAACTGGTAACGGATCGGAGCAGCAAGGATATTTTCACCAAGGGATTTGATTTGCTTGAAAAGACCGTTATCGCCAATGTGATATGAGCGTAAAACCGTTTCCACCGTATTGTCTTCTACCTTGATTGGCGTAAAAGGTTTAATAACCTTATTGGAGATTCCGAGTCCTTTGTTTTCCCATGAGAATGATTGCAGTTTCAACTTGAATTCACGGGGGTTATCATAGATAACTTTATTGCCGTCGCCTGTGATGGTGAGGGAACCTTCAAGGACATTGTCGGGGCTGAACATATTGAGATTCGCCAATCCTTGCCAGAATTCTTTCCCGCGCGCCAGGGGAACTTTCAGCTTTTTCTTGCCGTCTGTCAACATAACCAATACTTTGCTGACCTTGCTCGAACCGGGATTTATTTCCTGCATTTCCAATGCCGCCTGCCGGAACCCCGGATAATGGCGTAAACGGAAATTATATTTGTCGCGAATTATGTTACTTACAGTACATGGCCTGCGGTCAGCAACTTTGAATCCGCCTTTTTCAAAACCAAATTCCCGGTTGTAATAGTGCTTGTCGCCTGAGCATAACTCATAACTGAACTGATACTCACCGGTTCCCTGGGGCAGTTTTTCCTTGATGGCAATAGTTTTACAACGATCACTGAATTTCAGGGTCTTTCGCAGGTTGAATCCATCGGTTTTAGTTTGCCTGAAATCCCCGTTGATCTTTACCTCTTTCCCGTTGATAGTTAGTCGGACATAATTAATAGCAATTTCACTGTCGCCCATAATCCGGATTCTGACCATTACTCTTCCGGGGGAGTGTCCCTTGATATCTTTCGGGACAATTTGCTTAAAAGTGTACGTCTCCGGCGAAGTGGACAAAATATCATCTTTCCCCGGGATCGCGCCGATAAGTGTTTTATCGTAGTAGGCATATTCGCATCGGAACCTGCCTTTCCCGGAAGCTTCAACCTGAAATTCAAGTACATCTCCGCTCCGGACGTAAGACCTGGAAGCGTTGACAATCAGGGCAGTGCCCCGTTTGTCATTTTTGCAGATCAAACGGCCGTCTTTGTCGAGATAAGCCTCTGCTCGATAAGAACGCCATTGCAGCGGACGCAATTTCGGGACTGTTTTACTTAAAGTTTTTAAGGTGTAGGTTAAGGTCAATGGTTTCTTCCGCGGATTGTCGATCTTCAACGAAGTTATGAATTCATCATTGCTGATGCCCGTGAATAAATTTTCCTTTACGCAGGGAGCCGTATTATCCGCAACCAGTTTTGTGCCATGATCATTGTAGGCAGGAAGACCAAAAGCTGACGATGTTCCATGCTTTACCCAGGTTCGATTAACGCTGATTCCGATTGGTCCGTTGATATTTCCCTTGAACTGTTTCAGCGGTATTTTCCCCTCGATAGTCCAGCAACCGCTTTCATCAATATTGGCAATAACCATATCGGCGTTCCAGGACTTGTCGCTGCCGTGAAGATCCAGAACCGTCCCAATCGAATTGATTATTATCGTATAGACATCTGACTGATTCAATTTTATTTGCAGTTCCACGCAATCGTCCGTATATACCTGACCATCTCTTTTTTTGACTAGGGCCACGGTTCCAGTCCCGGTTTCTTGTCCTGAATTGGAAGTCTGAATCGCAAAATAAAGATTATTACGATCTCTGGCCAGGTAAGTGAAACAACATTCCGAAAGCAGCAACTTACGGTTTTTCGTAGTAGAAAATCCCTGAATTCTGGCTGATTTCGCCCATTCCCGGTCATTAACTTTGCCATCAACGACAATCTGATCATTATAGGGAACCGTGATCAACTGGTCACCAAAAACCGGTGTCATTGCTGAAATTACCAATGCTGCAACTGCCCCCCAATACTTGAAATTCATTCTTTACCTTCTGTTTTTAATTTTCATTTCGCCATTGAACCGGAGTTTCATCATTGCCGATTATAACCCGCAGATATCCGGATGACCGGGGATAAGCGCTGTAATTGTATGTAGACTTTACTCCTTCCAGGGTGAGACTGGCGGCATGTCCGTCGAAAAAACCAACATTCGCGGTTTTCCCGGAGTGTCGTAAATGAAGCCCCCAGCTATTTGTATTGGTAGGATAAAAAACGTAATTTTGTTGAAAATAGGTACTGCCGGTATTGGTGGAAACCGAATCGCCAAGCATAATATCTTCGGACGGACTTTTCGATACGCTGAATTTTTCCGGGGTTGAAGTGCTGTAACCAGTTCTTCCGCGTGAATACGGTCCATATAAATTCAACCCGAATGTACGGTTTATATTGCCGCCCTCAGGCGGGGCCGTCGGACACATTAAAATGCAGTTTGAACGTTTCAACTGATTTCCGTCATTACGAACGTAACCGAGTCCCATCAGCAAATATCCCCATGATTTCCAGCCGTTTTCTTCTGCGGAGTCATAGGCACGTAAACGGTAACCGTCATAATCGTCCGCATAAGTTATCACGCATTGAGTGGTCTGCTTGCAGCGGCTCAGGCAATCAATCGACATTGCTCTTTCCCGTGCCTGTTTAAGAGCCGGGAGCAACATAGCCGCCAGCACTGATATGATTGCTATTACCACCAATAGCTCAATTAGCGTAAAGATGCTGTTGCTCTTATTGTTATGCGACATCTTCCACCTCCTGTTTTTGCTTCTTTAAGTTTTTTTGAATTTTGTCATATAAGAAAATTTTTCACAATTAATTTACGAAACTAACATTTCGAATTTTTCGGTGTGGCGGCTTCGGAGGCTGTTCTGTAATTTTTCACCGAGTTCGAGAATTTTATTCACGGATGCCTGCCAGAAGTTTTTTTCAAAATCCACGTCGAATGCCCCGATATGCGAAGTCAACAGCACATTATCCATATTTCGGAGCGGATTGCCGATAGCAGGCGGTTCCTGTTCCGTCACGTCGAGTGCGGCTCCGGCAATAACGCCGTTCTGCAAAGCGCGAATCAGCGCCGTTTCATCAATGACTCCGCCGCGAGAAGTATTTACCAACAGCGCTGTCTTTTTCATCATGCCAAGGCTTTCCCAGTTGATGAGGTAATGCGTCTCGTCAGTTAACGGGCAGTTCAGGGAAATAAAATCCGCGGTTTCCAGCAAATCACCAAGAGGAATGGAATCGGGAAAGAAAGGATCGTGATGAAGAAATTTCATGCCAAAACCGGAAAGCATCTTCTCGACCAGACGGGCGATCCTTCCGTATCCTACAAATCCCATGATTCTGCCGGACAACCGGATTGATTTTCTGGCTTCGGAATCCGGCAGCCAGCCTCCGGCGGAATTTACCCGGACGTGTTTTTGCAGTTGTTTGGCAAGCGCGACCAGCAAGGATACTGTATGTTCGGCTACGGCTTCGGCAATCGCGTCCGGACAATTGCAAATTTCAATCCCCAGCTCCCGGCATTTGTCCCGCGGAATCGTATCAACCCCGCTGCCGCTCCTGAAAATTGCGCGGCATTTCGGCAGTTTGTCCAGTACTTCCGGCGTCAGCGGTTTGCATTGACTGAAAAACCAGATAATTTCGGCATCTTTGCCCGTATCGATCAGTTCACTGGCGGTATTGCATTTCCGGCAGATCAATTTCATGCCACCGGCGCGGATCGCGTCCAGATATTCCTGAGGCACTCGTCCCGGTTCATTTGCACTTATAAGAGCGGTTTTCATTGTGCAGCCTCTGCTATTGAACGCATTGTCGCGGCCATTGCGCCCCAATCGGAAGTCATGGCGATCCAGTTGACGCCGCGTTTTACCCAAGTGTCATACGGAGCCGAAGCCGTCCCCAGGAGGAGTCCGGATTCCCTGGTTTTCCGGCAAATTTCCTCGATAATCTGGACCACTTCAGGATCAGAGGTTTGACCTAGTTTACCTATGGAGCCTGAAAGGTCATTTGGCCCGACGCAGATACTGTCGATTCCTGGAACCTCGAGGATGGCGTCCAAATTGCTGACGGCGTCGATATGCTCGATCTGGACAATTACCATCGGCTCTGAATCAGCAATTTGAAGATATTTTTCAAACGGAACACTTCCGTAGCCGGTTCCCCTGCGGACTCCGCAACCGCGCCGGCCCTGTGGCGGATATTTGCAGGAAACAACAGCTTCTAGCGCCTCTTCCGCTGAATTGACCATCGGAATAATGATTCCGGCAGGGGTTAGGTCGAGTACCGGTTTGATAGTGGCGTAATCGTTCCAGGCAACCCGGACCAGCGGCGCGCATCCAGTGCCGCGCAGGGCCATTATGTGTCCCTGGATATTTTCGAGCGAGAACGGCCCATGCTCCGCGTCGATCCAGGTAAAATCCATGCCGCAGTCGGCGGAAAGCTCGCTTGTAATCGGGTCGGACATGGTTATGACGCTTCCAACGCAAGCGCGGCCTGATGCCATTTTTGTTTTAAATTTTTCCAGATTGTTTATGTCCATCTTTTGCTTTCTCAGGTTAATAGTTTCAAACGTGAATCCGTGAAAAATTCAGTGTGGCGCAACTGCAAGGCAGCAAGGCGACGCTGTATTGACATACTGCGAGCCGCGGCTAACGAAGCAGGTGTGCCGCAATAAATTTTCCCGAAGGGTAAATGGTTACGGATTTTTCGTTTCACCCAGCGGGTGAGAAAGAAAAACCACGATAATGTGTTAATTTCAAGCATATTATAACTTTCTAGAATTAATTTATCACGGATTCACGTCAAATAAATTCAACGGCAAACCTGATCAGTGACCTGTCCGGTTCAACATCGTTATAAAACTCCAGTTTTGATTTCCTGCCGCCGTATTTAAGAACCACCGAAACAAATGAATAGAACGGTTCACCAAAATGCAGTGTCCTGATTCCGAACAGATGTTTTCCTTTTTCCGAATATTCATGCAGAGGAATTTCGGAAGTAACATCTCCAGGCAACAACTTATCTTTGGAGAAATCCGTTCCCCCCAGGTGGAAGCCATTCTTCCCGATTACACCGAGAACTTGACAGTTTCCGTTATTATCAAATTCAACAAGTTGGAGAATGCTGTCATACAGGTCGAAGAAATTTGAATTTTCCAACGCGGTGCGGATCGAATTGTCAAGTTCAAGGGAAAGATACAGTTCCCCGGTTTTTCCCAGTTCGCGGAGTTGCCGCTGGTTTTTAATTTCTTCCAGATAAGCCTTTCCTGACGCCCCGGTTGCCGGATACGGGCGCAAATAATCACTGAAATCCTCGGGCTTATGTGAAAACAAAAACGCTCCGGCCGGATAAGCGGACAGTTCAATAGAATATGCATCTCCTGAATAATCCTCCGGTTTTCCGGGACTCTCAATGTCAGGGCACAAGCGCCAGATATTACCCCCGGCGGGATTGAAACCGGCTTTCTCCCAGTCAATACTTGTTTGGCTTTGCGCTGTCCCGAACCTGCTGATAATCAGAAGCGCGCGTGAATTGTCCTGCGACACCATAAGGTAGTGGCCATGCGAACCGGAATCAGCCGTAAATATCCCCGAGGAATTGTAGTCGTTGAAAACCCGGATATTTTCTTCATTCCTGAAAAGACTCCATAGCTTCCACAACGGCCGGAAGGCATGGTCGTTGACGCCCGGTTCCGGCGGATGCTGGAGCGACGAACTTTTAAATTGTACGCCAAGAGGATTGTGCGGAGCTTGTCCCGACGAAGCCAGGAAAGGGATGATCGCAGTGGTTGCATATTCCGGAAACGCCGCGCTCCAAAGTGTGCCGGAAGCGGCGGCGACTTTAGTGAAATACTCATATTCCATACGCCCTTTGAGAAGCATACCGCGTTCGGCTTCCCCGGAAATATAATTGTCGCAAAACGCCATTCCGACATTGGAAAAAGCAGCTCCGGTGTGAGAGATCAGAATTCCTTTCTCTCCGATCCGGTTGCGGAGGCGGCGCAGGATATCATATAATCCCCGGTAATGAACAATGCCACCGGGGTAATCCTCATCGGGAGACGAAAATAAGGCGCATGGACAGCCATAGTCTACATAAAGCCCGTCGTAATTTTTTTTCAGATAGCGGTCAAACCAGATGGCGGCATCTTCCTTGAGCGCGGTTTCGTTTCCCCGGACATACACGGCAATCCGCATGTCATGCTGGTGCGCGAAGTCCACGATTTCCCGGAAACGTTTCAGGTTGTACGGGGTTCCCCCGTTTTTTGCGTCGCGCCGCCAATTGGAATGAAGAACTAAAATATCGCACCCGGCTTTTGCCAGCGTATCAAGTTCACCGCCGGTTGGGTAATGACGGTAATTATCGATGTACTGGTAAATTTTCCGCGGGGGAAGCTTTCTTCTGTCCGGGGGAGGAGCAATAACGCTTCCCCAGCGATTGCGCCACTGGTATGGGCGCTTGCATGAAAATACGGCTGTCTGGAAATTCCACACCACTTCAGCATCCGATTCGTTCCATCGGACATGGCTTGCTCCATCCATGATGTTACCGGAAAGAGTAGCGCCGCCTTCCAGAAACAGTTCAGCATATAAAGACGGACCGTTTTGACGACGGGCGTAAAACGCTGCCTGGGTCATAAGATTGTTCTTGAAATCAGTGATTTCCCCTGCCTGGAGAAAACCGGCGTCCTGACAACTTTGCATTTCCTGTGATTCAAAATTTCCATGACGCGCCAATACTGCGTATCTGATATCGTCGAATGCTTTAAAACAGAGTTTTTTCGTAAGTGTAAATGACTTAACAGCAGGGGGATTAGAGGTTTCAGCATGAAACATTGCGGTGGTGAACATTACCCCGTCAGGATTGACCTCATGCTTCAGGGCGAGGTGAAAATCCGGAATCAATTTGCCGGCATTGTCACGCCAGGGCAGATCAATGAATTCCACGACCTGAGCGCCGTTTTCTTCATAAACTTCCGGAACCGCTGCCGAAGCGTCAGGATGGAGAATGCGACCGTCATCAAGGATGACAGTTAACTCTCCCCCGGACGGGACACTGCTGATCGCGGTGTCTCCAGTTGCCTCATGGACAATCCGGTCAGCCATACCGCCGCCCGTCGACCTGAATATTAACGTGCTTCCGCAAGTTTTGATTTCAGTTAGAATCGGATTGTATTCCATATGTATAAATAATTCCCGGTTATCTTTTATTGTAACTTATGTCTTTGAAATGGCATAGTCCCGGCAATGCTTTCCCGCTGATTGGATAATTGTATTTTTCGATTTTTCGCATAATTTTATATTATAAAATATTATGATTATTTCCTCTCTCCTTGCATTATTAATTATACACGATAAATTAATTACAGCAACACAAATTAAGAAAAACTTGATAATTTTATATTATAAAACTTGCCAAAGGAAATGATAGCTCTTATAATAAAGGAAAAGGAGCGCTTTTTTATGATTCAGGTAATACAACGATTGTTTGAAGTATTGGAAATTTTAAAATCCGGAGGCGACTGCTCGTTAAAGGAGCTTACCGAAAATCTGTCTCTCAATAAAGCAACGTTGTGCAATATTTTGCGGACGGCGATTGAACTGAAATATATTGAACGCAGTGGACGCGGCAATTACCGGCTGAGTTCCCGTTTTTATGCCTTGACGCGGATTGACGCCTGGCATGAAGTCGGATACCGGCTGATGAAAGAGACCGTGAGCAGTCTTGCGGAGGAACTGGGCGAGTCTATTGTTGCCGGTACTTTGCGACGTGAAAAAGTTGCTATAATCGTCCAGATACAGGCGGAACGGAAGCTGATGATCAACCCAATTGTCTATGAAAACCTTTCGCTTTATCACAGTGTCACCGGGCGGGTGCTCCTGGCGTTTTCCGATGCCGCCAGACGGCGTTTCTGTTTTGACAAGTACGCCCCCCCAAAGGAAGAGTGGAACGGAATTATTGAGTTTGATGCTTACGAAAACGCTTGCGCGGAAATCCGGGAAAAAGGTATTTCAATTATGGAAAACCCGTTCGATGGAATCAAGTCATTTGCGGTGCCGATTCTTGACAGCGACGGCGATATTGCCGCGGCACTTGCCCTGACCATGCCGCTTTCCAGGATTGGTGACGACGGTGGAAAGCGGATCAAAACCGCACTACTCAATTCAGCGGATAAATTGATGCAGGAATTATGTTCAGCACACCTTAATGCCGCTGATTTCGTGTCGTGAATTTTGCGCTTGCATAATCACGAATCATTATAGTTGCCCTTAACCTGAACTTTTTATAAAAAATCAAGTTACTACATAGGAGAAGATGGATGACAGGAAATGCGAAAAAACGGAAAATCGTCTTGATCGGGGCAAGCATGCGGGCCGGAACATGTGTTAAAGCACTCAAAAGTGATTATGCCGGCCAATATGAAATTGTTGCAATTTTAGATAACGACACGAGAAAATCAGCAAGTTTCAACAAAATCCATGAACTTGACGTGCCGGAATATTCAGAGGTGGATTTCACGCGAATGCTGACCGAAACCAAACCGGATATTGCGCTTATCACAACAATTGACAGTGCTCACGAAAAATATATTGTTAACTGTCTCGACAATAAAATTTCGTGCTTTGCCGAAAAACCATTGTGTACGACCGCGGAACAGTGCCGCAATATTATCGCCGCGCAAAAACGCAATCCGGATGTTTACGCCGTGACCATGCATAATTCAAGGTATCATAAAACTGCCCGGAAGTTAAAGGAACTGGTCGATTCAGGCGTTGTCGGCAGGACATTAAGCATTAATTACGATGAAAAACTCGATCTGTTTCACGGCGCAAGCTATTTCAGGCGCTGGAACCGGAACAAAGCTCTTTCCGGCGGACTGCAACTCTCTAAGTCATGCCATCATTTCGATAAAGTAAACTGGCTGACCGGACAAAAACCGGAATCGGTAATCGCCTTGGGCGGACTATCGGTCTACGGGGCGAAAAATTCAGAATTCAGCGGCCGGAAATGTTCGATATGTCCGCATAAAAACAAATGCGCTTTTTTCATTGATCTTACCTTAAATCCTCCTGTCAACGACATGTATTTTCAGGATAACGGCTCCCTGGCGGCAAGCTACACGCCTGATCAATGTGTTTTTGACTCGGAAATCGATGCGGAAGACAACTTCTGCACCTCCTGCCGTTACGAAGACGGAACCCTTTTGACTTATACCCTATGCGCATATTCAAAATATGAAGGGGAAACTATTCATATCGAAGGAGAAAAAGGCCGCCTGGAAATGACCAGGCATACATATCGGAAAATAGTCAAACAAGGCTATGATGAAACTATCAGGCAAAACAACACCCTTAAGTTGATTCGCTTCGGGAAAGAAGAAATCGAAACTTTTAACGTCGATGACGAATCAAGCGACATGCACGGAGGCAGCGATAAATTGATTTACGCGGACTTATTCGGAGGGGCAAACTCCGGCGCCCTGGCAACATTGGAAGATGGTATCCAGGCCGCCCTGATAGGCATCGCGACAAATGAATCAATGGCAAACAAAACGGCCGTAATGGTTCAGGAACTATTATAAAATATGCGGAAATAAACATTAAGAAAATGATTACAAGCGTTTACAAGGGAATATGTATTGACGGCACAACTCGTGCAGTGACGGTGGAAGCAGGCAGGATCAAATCAGTTGAAGTGATTGAGAAGACCGGAGGATTGCCGCGTTTGTTACCGGTTCTGGTTGATTTACAGCAAAATGGCGCACTCGGTCATGCTTTCAATAATATCGGTTCGGAAGCAGGAGAAAAGGAATTGCGCCTGATTGCCTCACACCTGTTAAAAAATGGGGTGGGGAGAGTATTGGCAACCTTTACTACCGCACCCTATGAACGGCTGATGACGGCTGCCGGAACCTTACAAGGTATCCTGGATCGTAATCCAGACTTGAATTCGCTGTTTTGCGGCATTTTTCATGAAGGAGTTTTCATTTCACCTGAACCCGGCTGGCGTGGCGGTCACGATCCGGATTTTATTATGCCGCCTGATTTCGAACGCTTTCAATTACTGCATGAACGCAGCGGCGGACGGGTGCGCGTTGTCAACATCGCACCGGAGACCGATGGAACTTTACCATTCATTGCCAGAGTAGCGGAAGCAGGAATCAAGATCGCGCTTGGACACTGCAATCCCGGTAGCGATACTGTTCGGGCGGCAATAGATGCAGGCGCTTCAATCGTCACGCATTTCGGCAACGGGGCGGCCACACAAATCCATCGGTTCAATAATCCCTTTTGGGCTTTTCTGGACGCGCCGGAACTGTCGCTGGGGCTCGTAGGGGATGGTTTTCATCTTCCGCCGGAACTGGTGCGGATTGCTCTGAAAGTTAAAGGGATGGATAATTGTTTCATGGTTTCGGACGCAAATATTTATTCCGGATGCGCTCCCGGTCATTATCAGCGAATCGGCGGGTTGGATTGTGTGATCGAAGAAAACGGTTTTATTCATGTGGACGGACAGGAAGTTTTAGCCGGGGCCTGGTTCCAGCAGAATCGTTCCGTGGAATTTCTGACTGAACGGGCCGGATTGGATTTCGAGTGCGCCTGGACATTGTGCAGCACTGTTCCAGCGCGAATCGCCGGGATCGAATTACCCTTGCTGCGTCCTGGGGATGAAGCAACATTTGTAATAAAGACCGATAAAAAAATAACTACCGTTTTTCAAGGAAAAACTTATGAACATCCTTAGTCTTTTGATTATATGCATATGCAGTATAACAGTTTCGCCATTAGCCGCCGCTGATTATTATGTGAATCGGGAACATGGCAATGACCGGAACGGTGACGGTTCCGCCCATGCTCCGTACCGCAGTGTCAGAAAAGGTACTTCCGTTCTTGCTCCGGGGGATACCTTGCATATAATGCCATCCCCGAAAGTAATTCCTGAAGCGATTATTATGACCAATATAAAAGGAACGGCTGAAAAGCCTATTGTGATCGACGGTATGATGAATACCTTCTCTGGCGCTGATGCGTTAAGGGCAAAGGACTGGAAAAATGCGGCTCCCGGGCTTTATATCTGCAAGAGAAAACTTGCCGGGGCAATGGTCAGAAGGTTTTTCCTTCAGGCTCCGGGAAAAATGATCCGGATGGGACAGAAAAGCAAAGCAGCGACAGCGCCTCTGAAAAAACCGGAAGAGCTTCAAGATTATGAATGGACGTTTACCGCACCGGATAGTTTATATCTCAAGCTTCCGACCGGAATTACTCCGGAAAAGAGCGGATTGGTGACGCCAGTGCGTATAAATGGCATTCAGGTCGCCGGTAACAGCGAAAATCTTGAATTCAGAAATATACTGGTCAGGAATTTTTTAAACGACGGATTAAACATACACGGTAACTGCCGCAATATTGTTTTTATCAACACCGCCGCGATCAATTGTGGTGACGATGGCGCCAGTTCTCATAATCAATGCAAAGTAGCGATAAAAAATTTCGTCTCAACCGGAAATGCCACCGGCATATGTCACCTCGGCGATACTTCCGTTACTCATTCTGACCTGTATATTGAAAATATTGACAGCCGCGATATTCTTATGCTCAACCGGAAAAATATCTTTAAAAACGTCTATATCGATTCAAAAGCCAATGCCCGATGTGAATTCCGTATTTCGGCCTCCCCGAAAGTTCGCAAATCAATGAGTGTAAAAAACGTCCGCAATGAATTCGAAAACTGCGTATTTTCCAATATTTCCCGTCCACTGATAAAATTTGAAGGAGAACTGAAAATATCCGGATTGAACATATACGGATATCATCTCGCGGGAAATATCCCTGCCGGGGTCATTGTGAAAAAATCACGGCCAGCTGAAAAACTGTCGCAGGCAAGAAAGAATATTTTCACCGTTTTTGGCAACAAAATTGAAAAAGAAATAAGCCGCTAACCTTAATTATTCATAACAATATGCTTGACGCCCTGAATACTTGCGGCCTTTTTGCTAAAGATTCATAACATTAAATAATATTTCCGGGCGTTGTACTCTTGTGTAAGTCGTTGATTACATAGGATAATGCAACAAAACATCCGTAAAGAAGGCGAGTAGGGTTTTGAGGGTATTATTGAAGACTGAAAGGCGGGCGGTTTCAAAGCCGTGGCTGTTGTCGCGGACGTGTCCGATGAAGGCTATCCGGGGGGCGTGTCCGGCGGCGTAAACAAGGCTTGCGTCGGAGGCGGCCCCTTCATAAACCGCAATTTGCAATTGGGTTCCTGTTTGTTCGGCGGCAGCGGAAAATTCTTTTATCAGCTGCTGGTCGTAATGTGCCAGCCGGTCGCGGCTCCAAGCTCCGGGACGGCCGTCGAGTTTCATGGTATCGGGATCAATTACCGGACAGCCATCCACGGCAACAAAGATTTCCGGTTTTTCCCTTGCCGACAGGCATTTGGCGCCGTGTCCGCCGCCTTCCTCGTGGACGGTGAACGCGATTATTACCGGGGGTTGCGGCTGAAAGTTTTTCCGTTTCAATTCTTCCAGCAACTGCAGGAGAACAATCATTCCGGCGCGGTCGTCAAAAGTCCAGGCGGCAACCATCGGATCGTTTTCGTCTCCCATGATGACCGGGCCGCGAAACTCCTTTTTCGGAACCGCGGAAGAACCAACTCTGATCCCTTTTTTCTCAAGTTGTTCAGGGGATAATCCCGTAATAATTTTTACGTCATTCCAAGTAATCTTCTCTTTGCCGCTGGCGCTGCCGCCGTGTGCGGAACCAAATGACAGCAACCCGGAAACAGGTTCGTAATCGCCGATAATATCCACCGGGCATTCACCTGTTTTCCAGGGCAGAAGGCCTCCTGATTTTATAATTTGCAGAGACCCGTCAGGATTAATTTTTGTCACCGTCACACTTATCTCATCAAGATGAGCGGCGAAGATCATGGGGGATGCATCGGCATTTTTCCCGGCAATCCGCACAAGCACGTTGCCGGCGGGATCAGTTTCGGTTCCATAACCTATTTCCGCAATTTGTTTACGAACAAATTCAGCCATTTTTTCTTCCCGTCCGGAGGGGGCCGGAATAGCCAGCATTTCTTTTAATAATTTCATGAAAATTTCATTTTTCATTGTCAATAAACCTCACAGTTATTTTTTTATTGCCGGTTTCCAGCTCCAGGATTGTCTGCGGCATAATTCACAAATTCGTTCTCCGGTGAAATCATCCGGATAAAGGTTGCCGATACTGTTTTTATGTTGAAACAATTTTTGCTGAAAAAATTCTTCATTGCCAATTTCCGGAAGGTTTACATTATTAATTTCCAGATATTCGGGAAGTTCTGAATTTTCGTTGAAAGCCAGATAACATTTTGCCAGTGCGTTAAGGAATTGTCCGGGGCCGTATTTTCTCCCGGCAATATCAATAATTCCCGGAATTGCGCCGGTATCATCGAGCTGGCGATCTGTTTTGACCAGTAATTCCGGCAATGCCTGGGCCGGGAATGCACGGGATGCTGATTCCTCATAAAATTCATCGAGCGGTCCAAGGAGGTTCCGGAGGTACACCTGCTCCGGGAGTTTTCCTGATTCCGTGCGGACCCTGACGGCCCTGACCAGCAGGCCCAGCGCTTCCGCGGGAGAAACTGACCAGTCGGATGTTTCATAAGCATCCAGATTATCCGCATAATAACAAGCCAGTTTATTAAGGTCGCGGCTGTTAAGGTAAATATTACTGTTTGCTTTAAATTGTGAAAAGTATTGTGAAAAACTCAGGAACCGGCAATCGGGTTGTTTGGCCATATACCTGACAACATTTTTCAATTTTTCTAGCACAACGGCGGTTGATTCCGGGGGCATGTGCGCGAAATATCCGGCGGCAGCATAATCTTCATAGTGCCAGTCGTCGTGTTTGTAGCGGTCCAAAGGCAACACAATGGTTGACGGGGATTCGTGGAGATAACGGTACTCATGGGTAAATGTCCGCAACAGGTTTGATTCCACTCCTTTCAAAAGGTCATGCTGTTCATGAAACTGCATTTTTGCTTTTTCAACGGTATCGATATCGTCCCTGTAAAGGTAATCAAGTCCGAGGAGATTATTTACGCAGGGACAGAATGCGTTACAGTACCACACCGCGCCTTTGCCGCGGCCCGGAATATCTGGAACAAATCCGTTGATTTTCATTCCCGCCAGGTAAGCGCCGTAGACTGCTTGCGGCGCCTTGCTGAATTCCGTTGTATAATATTTGGGGCGGATTTCCAGCAGGTTTTCGACTTCCCGCATTCCCGGAATTTCATTTCCCAGCCATTTTTCAAGACCGCGAAGCCACGATTCAGAATTAAGATATCCTCCCATGAAAGGTCTGGCGCCATGATGGTTGCAGTGAAAGCCGATTTCATGTTTCCGCAAGGCTTCGGTTACATCCCTTCGACAGTTTCTGCGTAGAGCCCTTGCATAATCGCCGGTCAGATGGAAGTTCCCGGTCAGGCCCTCGCCGCTGAGAAAGCCGGCAATGGTTTTTACTAAGTTATGCGCCCGTTCGGAATGGGACACTTCCGTTGCAAATGACAAAATAATATCCATAATATTCCTTATTATATGTGATCAATGTAGTGATATTGCCAAAGACACGGCGTGAGTGACGAGGTCAGGTAATCCAAGTCTCCGGGAAGGACGCCGGTGGCGGTGATGCGTTCTTCGGCAATGGCGGATTTCAGGCTAAGGCGGCGCATTAACAAACGGGAAAGAGCATGCTCTTTCATCTCCAGGACAATTTCCCGTCCGGAAGCGTTGTCGGCGGCGGCATGGATCACGCCTTCGCGTTGCGGCGTCCAGACCTTTACGGTCACGTTTTCCAGTTCAGGAACGGAATTCCAGACTTTTTTCCCGGTACTTGCAATATCGTAAATATGCACCATGATCGCAGTTGCGCTTTCGTTGCGGACTTTAGTTGTTCCGCCGGAAGCAATAACCGCACCTTCAATCGCGGAACCGGGAGTAACATCGGCATAAAGGTTTTTTCCGTTTGTCCGGAATGCGGCGAACAGAAATTCAAGAATGTCTCCGTCCCAATTTTCAGAAACGGTTTCCATAACTTTGTACATGCCGCGATAAGCTCCCGCGATCAGATATCCCGCCAGCTGCCCATCTGATTCAACAACAAAAATATCAAAGCGGGTATCAGGGCCCCTGACAGCGATAACATCCGCAAAGCGATCACGGTAAAACTGAATATTCCTGATCGGGAATCCGCCAAGATTATTATGTGCCCGGCTGAATAAATCCAGGAACCCGGAACCGCGATTGAAAAATTCTTCAACGGTAATTTTTCTTACGTTTCCCGGGGCTTCCGGAGCTGGCGCCAGCCGGTAGGTTTTCGGGTATGTGACATCATGCAAGCCATTCTTGTCGTAGAATTTATACGGCCCGGACCGTTCAGCTCCGCGGTAAACCATCAGGACGTCCGCACGGTTTTTCAGGATGGCCTTTACACAATCCTGCATGCCGTTGCCGACGCCTTGCCCCCGGTACGTTTCATCGGTGCCGACCCGGTGTTGCACCCAGGCGTTGACGGCCGCACCGGAAGCAACCTGAAGGTTTACTTTTCTATGCGGAATTACGCCGATGATCTTATCACCATCCAGCGCTACGGGGGCGGTGAAATCGCCGGCGGTGCGCTGATGCCACAATTCCCGCGAAAGTTCCGCTGCCGGAAACACTTTATTAAGCATGGTCCTCGCACCCTCCGCGTCTTCCGGACAATATTCACGATATGTAATACTTGAATTCATTTGTTAATCTCCTAGTGTCAAGTCAAGCGTAAAATGCCGGTGAAGATTGCGGGAATTTCATGGAGCAGGCTGGACCGGAAAGGATGAAGGGCTGCCGGGGCAACTCGAATCCTTTCCGGTCCGGAATGCTTATGAAAGAACGCAACCGCTTCGCGGCGAGTTTCTTTTGAACGCTTTTTATTTAATATTTCTTGTCCGATATTATATCGGACGGCGATATTTTCCATCAAAATCATTTCAAAATCCTTCTCGTCTTTACGACATTTTATCGTTGACTTGACACTAGTTTAATTCAGGGCTGATTTTTCCGTAAGCCCAGGGAGTACCCGGAGCTGGCAGTTGTGGTCCCTGCGGGACTTTTCCCGGGGTCAGTTGTTTTGTAAGTTCGATACAGTTTTTAACAATTATTTCATCGGCGCCAATTTCCAGACATGAAAAATTCGTTAGAACAGTTTCATAACCTCCGCCACTTTCACTGAAGGCTTCGGCGGTGGGAACGTATCCAGCTCCGCCCGTGTATCCGGCAATCCAGGTAAAAGGAAACGGTGAAGCATTTTTGACCATCAGCCCGCTTGCACAGAAGTGTTCACCGGGCATCGACAAATATACCGCCGGCCCGATTTGAACCGCCTGAAGCAGAGTATCATTTTGAGGTATGATTTTTACCATGTAATCCAGAATAACTCTCTCTTTTGCAAATACCCATTCAGAATTGTTTAAAGTTGGAGTATCGGACTTATTAAGAAATACATCAACGGTTGCACAGGCTTTTTTAACACTTTCCGGTGAAGGTCTGCGTTTTGAAATTCTTATATTCTTATTTATAACTTTCACCGGATGAAACTCGCCCCTTTCCGCCGACACCAATACCTTGATTGCTTCCGCGCCGACCCGCGCTCCGACAAACCGCGAAGAATCTTCTTTTTCCCTGACCTTGCGCATGGTCTGCTGGTTCCATTGGGTAACGTCTCCGGAAGCTCCGTTCAGGAAGACAGTTACGGCGTCCGGCGCGTTTAGTCCGCCCTTGATGGTTCTTTCCATATACCCGATCCAGTCGGCTGAAACTGCCGGACCGTTGAAAGTTGTTCCGTGACAGGTGAAGTTCACCACGCATCCCATCAGTGTGCCGTTTTTCCGCCAGACACCAAGTACTCCAACTTCCGGATCGATCGGACCAGCCGGTTCAACAATGTCAGGATTGCACTGTCCGGGATTTGTCAGGGTTTTGCCGTTTTTCATTTTAAACCGGCGGTTGAAAGTAACATTGTCCTCTTCGCCGCTGCCAGCAGAAAAAAACGCCTCTTCTTTTGCACTGTCAGCTTCGTTCAGGGCCGTGATGATTTTTTCTGTAACGGTGCTTTCATAGCCGGGATCAATATTCACGGTACACTCGAATATTAGCTTGCGGATAAGCTTCGGAGCATCCGGAAGCTCATCAGGATGAAACCCGAACAACGGCCCGCCGGTATGGGTGTGAGACGCGCCGATAATAACATTATTAGGATTGATACAGGTTTTATTATTTATTTGATTTCTTATTTTATTTAAAGTATGGGGAAACAAAGCACAGGTATCGAGTCCTATCAATGCAGCCTTTTCTTTGCCATCGCCGAAAACGGCGGCACGGACTTTCAGCGGGTCGTGAATAGCCCCGATATAACGCTTGTTGTATCCTCCCGGTCTTTCCATGCCGATGTCGGGAGTAATGTCCGTTTCATGAAATCCGGCCTTCAATTGAAAACGTCCTCCAATTTTACCGGTATCCCGGTCGTCGCCGAAAGTAACGCTGCTTCCGCTAATGCAACAGTCCTGGTTCCTTCGTAGACGTCTGTCGGGCATTGTTCGCCGCGCTTGAGATACCGGATGAATTCATCGAGTTCGGCAGTGACATTGTGACTGTCCAGCTTTACCGGAATTTCAATAAAATCATGACTTTTCGAGTCAGCAGCCAGCCTGGAACTGTAAAACTTGACGGTGGGACTGGTGTTGTCGCAGATGATCGACCCTTTGCTGCCGTGAATCACCGTGCGCATGGTGTATTTGCTCTTGATCGCGCTTGAAACAAACACTCGCCCAATGACGCTGTTTTCCCATTTCATTACCATTACCCCGGTATCGGAGGTTGGCCAGTCAGTTAATATTTTGTGATTGGTATAACAGAATACTTCCCGCGGGTTCCCGGCAATCCAACGCACTAGGTCCAGCGCATGGCATCCGCCGCCGACAATATGTTCACGGCCGATTGCCGGATCTTTCCGCCAGTTATCAACTCCCGGAACTATGGTGTAATCATGGGCGTATTCGCTCTCGATGTAGAAAATTTCACCGATTTCGCCGGACTCCACAAGCTGTTTCGCCGTGCGGAATCCCGGCGCATACCGGCAAACCTGACCAACCATGAAGAATCTTCCGGAAGCTTCCACCGCCGCAATCAGTTTGCGGCACTGTTCAACATTTCCCGCCAAAGGTTTTTCACAAATTACATGCATGCCTTTTTCAAGCGCGGCAATGCTCTGCGGCACATGCAAATGGTCCGGCGTAGCAACGATGGCAATATCCAAATCCGCATGGAAGAATTCCTCTTCCGACTTTGCCGCCGAAGTGTGGTATTCTTCCGACTTTTTACGGGTAAGTTCCGGGTTTTTATCATAGACAATAATAAGTTCCGTGTCCGGCAAATCGAATGCGCCCTTCGCCCAGCGATTTCCCATTCTTAAACCAATTATTCCGACTCGATATTTCTTCATACCGCTTCCTTTTTACATTTATTTCCGCACACCGCGAAGTCATCCCTGGCATGAACCATGGCCTGGACATGCTCCGCGGGAGTATCGATGGTAATTTGCTCAGTGGAAAGGATATATCCTCCCGGACCGGCATCATGCAGCGCCTGCAATGCAAGGTCATAAATCTTTTCCGGCGGTCCCGGTTCGATTTCATGTACGGCATCGAGATTTCCCTTGAGGCAAACCTTGTCACCCACCCGTCGTTTCGCTTCTGCCAATTCCACGTCGCCACCGGCGCAGGGACGGTCCAGCGACTCAATTACGTCAGCCCCCGTAGCCGCCATGTCCTCCAGGATGCCATTGATCTTTCCGCAGATGTGCAACAGCGCTTTCATTCCGATTGAATGCAGGAAGTCAATCGTTTTTTTGTGATACTCAAAAAACAATTCCCGGTAGGTTTCCGGAGAATATAAGCTGCACGAAGCATAGGCGTCTCCGGTATAAACAATCTCGATTCCTTCCGACTTCTGAAACAGATAATATTGCTTCACCTGCTCCAGCCGCCGTGCCATGATCGCCCTGCATAATCCCGGATCCTCCATCACCGCAATCATGGCTTCGGTTTCACCCAGAACCGAACTTAAAATGTTTGCGGTCTGACCGGCCCCCCAGCCAATCAGCAACCGCTCACCGCCGAATGCCTGTTTGTACAGTTCGAGAGTGCGCATCGTAGATTTTTCATTGCGATAATCAGTAATTGTTTTGATCCGCATTGCATCAGGTATTTTATTAATATTATGCACATCAAGCTTTTTTACGGTTTGCTGATCATTGACATAATCATCATAATAAATAATTGTTTTACGATCATATTCCACGTGCCCGACAATATCTCCGGTTTTGCGTTCACGCAGTAAAATTCCCCCTTCCTGACGCAAATCAGCTTCCAGATCTCCAGGCAGACACGTCACCGCCCGCATCATGATCAAATCATTGTGGTATTTTTTACCCGTGGCAATCATTGCTTCCGGCAGCAACTCAGGTTCCAGATACATTTCGTGGACTCTTCGCCCGAACTGCCGGATCGCATGCTCCGGCGACTCATAAGCATGAAACGGCACCTTGTCAGGAACCCCCAACCCGATCGCCGTTAATGCCCTCTCCCGCATATTCATAATTTTTTCCGTATTTAATCAGTTGTAAAATCTGTTGCACTCGATGCCTGTTCAACCTGAATGGCATCCACGTATATTGCTCCTGTGTCCCACAACTGGATATAAAAGACGTTGTTTGCCGACCAGTATGCCGGAACGTTAAAAGTTAAGGTATAACGCGCCCAGGAATCCGTTACTGTTATAATGGAATATCCCAGGTTGTTACCTATCCTGACAGTCTTTCCTGACTCGTTCGCTTTGAGATACACGGAAAAGGTGTAGTCTTTGCCGTTGGTATCGGCATGTTGCGGAGTCAGGTAGAAATAAGCGCCATTGATTTCACCGAGAGTTTCGCCATCGCCATCGGCTATTTTCAGGCACTTACTGCCGTGATAGGGAGAGTCCGTTACCAGTCCCCACTGTTGATTGGCAGTATTGATGCGCGGATTAGCATAATACGGCCAACAATAGTCTGGCCAGTTGGTAACAGTGTTATCTTCCAGGCTCGGGTTCTGCATTAGATTTGTGTACCCGGAACGCCCCGAATCGGGGTGAACAGTTTCAGCGTCCGGAGGCGTCCCTGGGTCATAATCAACGGAAATCGTTACCGGATCAGTTGAAGCGCTGTTGAACGTATACGCCCGAGTGGCATATGCCGCCAATGTATCGCTGAATTCGCCGTCGCTGGGGGAGAAAGTACCAGCATTAAACAGGCGGCTGACAGTGTTGCTTCCCAGAATTGATATGGAATAGTCAACATCCACCGAATATTCCCTGGTGTTCGTGACCAACAACAAATAGTCGTATCCAGCGTTGGCCGGAGCCTCAAACAGCCGGATCGGCACATCAACGAAATCACCAGTTTCCGGGTTGAAATCGACAGGAGAAGATTCCTCATAATAGGAAATCGATTGTTCAAGGTCAGGCATGAGGAGCGATGGCGAAAGGTCATCAACCTCATCCGCCAAAGATGCGAGTTCACTCCACATCCCGTCATGATAAACCGGATACCGAAAATAGAAAATTCCCTTTGCCCCATGAATTAACGCCAGATAGGTCTGGCAACGTTGTTCATCCGCGGTAATAGAACGCTTGCGACTGGCACTGTAAAATTCTCCCATTAATACAAAACAGAAACCTTTGTGATTGTTATTTCTGCGAATACTTCCCTCACAGACAGACTCTGTGACATAATTTATTGAACTTCGCTCCTCACCACTTTCAAAAGGCGGGTGCCAGTAACCGCTTTGGCCAATTATATCAGATTGTTCATATGGAGCTATTTCTTTCGGATCCATAAATATGTAGACAGGATGATAACCATCCTCCTGATTAATATTTTCGTAGAGATCTTCAAGTGCAGTAAGTTGAGTAGCTACCGGCTCATCAAGGGAATAATATCCCAAAAGGTTCGTTTCCAATTTTGCATAGCCAACTCCGGCTAAAATATTGTTGAGTTCATCAATATAGGCGTCCCAGAAGTCCTCGGCATCTCCCCGATAAAGTCTGAGTTTCACGCTGGAATATGCTGAAGGGCGGTCAACCACTAGTAAATCATAATCATCGGCATTTTCAAGGTAAGTTGTGGCATCAGTGGCGGCAACGCCATAACTTTTCCATCTGATTATGCTATTGAAATCCGCTTGGGCAACTTCCTGGAAATCTGATGTATCATCAGATAAAATGTTATACATATAGAAACCCATTGGGAAAAATTTATTACCGTCGCGCAGAATAATTCCATTTTTCCGGTCGATTTTAGTTTCAAATCCGGAATTTGATGCCAGTTTTATAACTTCGGTATCATATTTATACAATAATTCTCCAGTGTCTTTGTGAAGTTCAACGGTGATAGTATTATCGCCTGTAGACAAGTTTGCATTATTAATGACCAGTTCAGTGTCGGTTTCCGGGGTATTATTGGTATCGAGAGTTGTTCCAGCAGAGTTTTTTGCAACCAAATAGCAATCGTCAAGTTCTGTTGAAGGCATATTGATTTCACTGATAACCTCAGCATTTTCAGTAGTGTAGTAGGTTTTGTCTGCGTAAGCCGAAACCAAATTAGAGTACACAGTTTGAACGGCATCTTGATCCAAGGCGCGATTATATAACCTTACTTTATCAATATCACCATCGAAGCAATATTTAGTTGAATTGCCGTATCGGCCAATTTCAACACTGCTCGAATTTGATACGAGGGTGAAATCATATTGCTCGGAATCTTTTTCTACTCCATTAAGATAACCACGCAACACACTGCCATCATATGTTGCAGCAATGTGATACCAGTTGCCGGAAGTAAAATTGCTTGCTGGAATGTAGATACTACCGGTTGAAACATCAGCTCCAATTGCAATTCTTACCTTCCCATAATCATCGAATGCAATCATATATGGGCTTTCATACCAGTTTCCAGTGACTGTGCCGCCCCACTTTCCAACGATCCCCTGTTTGGCCGCAAGATTTTCAGGTTTAATCCAACAGGAAATTGTGAAAGCGTTTGTGTCATTGAAATTGAACATGCTGTCATTGCCGCAGTCTACATAATCATCAGTGCCATCGAATGAAAGCGCATTGCGGAAATACCCGTCACTGTCAGGATGCCCGTTTGTCCAATTAGCTCCATAAATTACACCGTCATTATCATATCCGGAATCATCAGCAGCAGTTGAACCGCTTCCTTCGTTTAAATTCCACTCACCACATATCCCGGCGGATATATAGAGTTCCATTACTTCATTGGCATTAAAGCTGTAGTTATAAAGACTGACGCAGTCAATCGAACCATCAAAATAGTATAATGTACTATTTCCATAAACTCCGATTTTTAATGATTGTGTGTTGGATGCAAGGGGAAAATTATAGTAGGCAGAATCTTTTTTCTGTCCATTTAAATAGGCGCATAAAGTATATCCGTCATATGTTGCAACAATGTGATACCACTTACTGACGGTGAAATTATCAGCCATTATGTAAACACTGCCTGTCTCCGTTTCACTTCCAATTGCAATTCTCACCTTACCATAATCATCGAATGCAATCATATATGGGCTTTCATACCAGTTTCCAGTGACTGTGCCGCCCCACTTCCCAACGATCCCCTGTTTGGCCGCAAGATTTTCAGGTTTAATCCAACAGGAAATTGTGAAAGCGTTGGTTCCATTGAAATTGAAGATGCTGTCATTGCCGCAATCAACATAATCATCAGTACCATCGAAAGAAATTGCGTCACCATCAATTCCGGTTGTCCAGGATGGGGTTCCATATAATGTCCCGTTATTTTCATAACCGGTTTCATCATATGCCGTTGATCCGGTTCCCTCGTCAAAATTCCACATACCGATAAGTTCATCAGCAGCATATATAGCTAATATAGGATTTATAGCAATTATCATGACAGCAATCAACAAGCTCTTGTTCCATGTAACCATTATGTTTTTCATTTTCTCCCCTCCATTTGGAATTCATGATTTATCATTTACATTCTACAGAGAAAGACAAATTTTTCCCGGCACTCTCCTACTTAGAATTATTATTTATAAATTTTAGTTTAATTCTAGTTTGCATTCCACTTTCCGGTTCAACGGTAAATCTGCATTTATTTTTATCAACAGATAATTTTCCATGTTGTGCTGTGATTGATTTTATTCTGAGTTTTGCTTCACAATATTTAATTGTCACTTTACTTTTGCTTTGAATTCTGAACTCTATATCACTATTTTTCAACATGAAATCATCAATAATAACAGTATCGCTGTCGGGAATTAGAATTGCATTTCTCATAGCATATATTATCTTAACCTCACGTTGTTTTAGTATGAATGAGAGTCTTTTTCCATGGATTAGAAATGAACACTGACGCGCGGAAGATTCCATTCTCCAGTCATTTCTGATTACAAATATTTTTTTCACCTCAATATTATTGTAATTCTGAAGATATTCATAATAATTAATATATTTCCCTTTTAAAAGTTTTACTGATTGCGGAACAGATTCCAGTAGAGATTTTAAAATATTTTGTATGAGATGGTACATATTTTTGTCTTTGGGATAGTTGCAAATATTCAAGAGGTATGCGTATCCCTTATCCAGTTGGTGTTCAACAAGCAGAGGATTGTAATTCCATGCGTCACGCATTATAATCTCTTCATGACTGTTAACTTTAAGGTTGCCTATATAATATTCCGTGTCCCAGTTTCGGAATCGCATGAAGCCATCCTTTTCCGCTACCGGAAATTTTTCACCAACCGGAAAATTAACTTCGGGATCAGATGAGTTCCGAATAAACTCCGCTTCCCATAAAAGATCATGTGAAATATCCGGTTCCAACTGATAATACTTTTCATTTGAAGCAATTTTGCATCCGAAAAGTTCTGTCAAATCACCTTCATTGATTATTTTCAGTTTATCTTCACGGCATTCCGAAATTGACAGATGCGGCATCATCATAAAGACTTTTCCACCGTTCCGGACATAATCGGTAAGTTTTTGATAGTCGTTCAGAGTTATTGTGTTCCAGCCGAGGAATATAAGAAGGGAATATTTTTGCATTATCTGTAACGGCGCTTCTACTGGCAAAATATCGACCTCTCCATAAGTGGCATCGCTGAAACTTCTGCGGGTTTCCATTTGATCTCGTTCATTGAGAAAATTGCGAAAAGAAACTCCCGGCATGGCCACGGCAATATTCCGCCATGAAAGTTCCGCCGGGGAAATCCATTCTTCCGTATCATATGATCCTCCCGCAAACAAATCATAACGTCCCTGGACAAAAGCAATTGTCGTTTCCGGCTGGGAAGTTAGTTTATGAGTTTTAGTAAAATGATAAAAGTCGCGATTTATTTCAGCAATCTTCTGCTGATATTCATCTTCAAAATCATAATGCCAGTTTACTTCGCTGTTAATTACTCCTGACTGAGTTTCAATCACCCGCGCACCAGAAAGATAATACGTATACTGACTAATCCACCACAAATTGTGCCTGACCCGGTCAAGATCAGGAAGGTATTTGCGAGTCTGTTCATAAAAGTCCAGACCGCCGTAAGCCTGGCAGTCAAGCGCATTACATACCGCCCAATACGGAGCGTTATAGGCCCGTGCCGTGCCTCTGGCTGCGGCAATATTCAGTGTCTGGTGCATCACCATTCCTTCGATTCCCGGAAAACTTGCTCCAGCCATCATATGATAACGTTGCAGTAAAGAAGGCTCCATTACCCAAAAGTTTACCGGGACATTATGCGGATTGGATTCGGAAAATTTTTCCTGCAGGAATTTGATAAAATCCTTAGAATCCTGTTTTAAATTTCGATTACCGCTTTTCTTATATATAGAGGAATAGAAACCACGTTCCCACTGTTCAATACTAAAGAAACTATTTTTGTAATCATTATATGCTATTTCCGCAATTTCCGCTATCCATTTCTCACGATTATAATTTTCCGGACAGATTGAATAATACAGGTTATTATCACTGCAATACTTAATCCATGACATGTAATCATTCCGTGGATTTGGATCATGTCTTATTAAATTGTGAATCAATCCAATAAAATTACCCAGCTGTGCATCTCTTACAGTTTCAATTTCGTGAATAATATTACGGGATTGAATATTGCCAACCGCATGACCAATTTTAGGAATAAAACCTTCAGTAACCGCAACAATACGGTTTATGATGCAACTATTGTTGTCATTGCCGATTTCAGACGTGAAGGTAATTTTAATATCTGAATCAGGTTCAACTGAACGGAATTGAATTTTATTTCTGCCCGGGTTTAACTTTAGAGATTTTCCGGATATCGATTGCAGTGAATCCGGATAGTTTATTTTTATCCGCTGTTTCTTTGCGCTGAATATTTCGATAAAAAATTGTTCTCCGGTTTGAACAATTTCAGGATAATAGGTCGCATCAAGATTCTTATTTACTTCACAGACAATTCGTATATCACTTAAAGCAAATATTGTATTCTGAAGGATTTCATCTGTAAGATCATTTTCCGTAATGATATCATTCCTTTTAACAAAATGTTCTGTACAGTTTTCAACTAGAACACGGTTTCCGGCAGGAATCAGGATTCCGGCAGGGATATCAAACCTGACTGACGGCCAAAAACGCCATGCGCGACATCCCATAAAATATATATTATCGTTAAAAATAACTGAATCATTAACTGTAATTTTGAATTTTCCATAAAAATTAGTGGAATAATCGATTCTTTGATAATATCGTTCGTTACCCAGATATTTGAACAAGTCATACATGCCTCTCATCCGCAGGAAATAATTACCTTCGGATTTTTCATCGGAAATATATTTTTCAGGGATATCGAATTTTGCCATTCCTGAATTCAGTTTGCCTTTTTTGCCCTCAAGGAAAATGCAATTACGGGTTTCGGAAATGCGGGGGAATTTTCCTAAAACATGTTCAACCGCATGAAAAGGAGCATGCTTCAAACCGCCTTTGATGTTGGCGGAGGGAATGATGATTCTGGTTTTCATTTTTCCAATGCGGGTTTCCAGCTCCAGGATTGGAGGCGACACATTTTACATATGTTTTTTCCGTCAAAACCTTCAGGATACAAATTGCCGTGAGTAAAAGTTTCCTCTTTGAAAAAAGGTTCTGCGGCGATGACGGGAAAATTTGCACCTTTCAACGTTACGGAATCGATTTTCCGGTTTGATCTGAAAGCAAGGTACAGTTCAATAAGACCATTAAGAAATTGTCCGGGGCCATATTGGTTGTTGCCGATATCAATAACCGCGGGTATTGTCTGATCAGTATCAAGGTTACGATCAATTTGAATTAATCTCTGAAATATTGCATCTGTTCCAATTTTAGCATCAGACAATCTTTCCGGGATTAGCGAGACAGGACCTATCACGTTACGCATAAATACTTTGTCCGGCATTTTCCCGGAATCCCTATAAGATCTAATGGTACGGACAAACAAAGCAAAAGCTTCTGCCGGAGAAACCGTCAGATTTCCAGTAATGCAGGCGTCAAGGTTTCCTTTCAGGAAATTAGCGATATTATCCAATTGAAGCAGCTCAACCCAAATTCCGGCATTGTCTTTATAACATTCCCGATATTTTGAATAGGAAATATATTCACATTTTTTTGTGAATGCTTTGATTGTTCTTCTGAATTCCGTAAAAAACTCCCTGATTTTACTTTTCGGGCGCATTAAAAATTTCGGCTTAAAATCTTCATAAAAAAGCTCGTCATTCTGATATGCCATGGAATTGATTCCAGTATAAGGTCTTTGCAGGTAGCATTTATATGAGTGCAGCCCCAAGCGCAGTAAATCAGTTTTCTGGAGTTTGATTTTTTCTTCAAAATTCCGGAAGTTTTCGTGGGCTTTTTTTTCGGTATTAATCCCTTTGTTATCAAGTCCATATACCGGACCGAACATATTTTCCGAGTTTGGCACGAAACTATTGCAATACCACATAGCACCATGCCCTCTGGTAGGAATCAACAAATATCCGGTAATTTCCAAACCAAGCAGCCAACTGCCGTATACAGCCTGTGGAGCTTTGGCAAATTCAGTCGTATAATAAGCGGGATTCCGGTTAAACAACTCCCGGACCACACTAATTCCGGAATTTTCATTCATGATCCATTCATTTACGCCTTCCTTCCAGAAATTATCGTCCAGATATTTTCCCATGAAAGGATGGGCCCCGTGATGGTTACAATGAAAACCTATTTCATGTTTTGCCAGGGACTCAACCACATCGTGCCTGCAAAATTTTTTTAGTGCCCTGGCATAATCACCGGTTAAATGGAAATTAGCAATTAATCCTTCATCATTAAGAACATCGGCAATCTCCTTGATGAAATTATGATCCTCTGATAATTGTGCTACTTCGGTAGCAAACGATAGTATTATCTTCACAACTTATTAATTCCTTTAATGTCGATAACTTTTGCTTCCCCAGGATTTACCTTGATATTAATAATGGTATTCCCCTTTGATCGGGTAATACTTAATTTATCTTCATTCAGGATTTCCCGGGCCTGAACGTTTTTTCCTGGTGCGGTAAGTGTTACTGTCGCGGCATACCTTAAATCGTAGGTTACTTTTCCATTTGGCGGTTTAATAATTCCCTTATTGTTGTTAAGTACAACCTTCCAGTGGGCGGGGGTAATTTTATTCATCAGGAACTGGACATCTCCCGCTACCTGAACAGGAAGCACTTCCTTTTGGATATCAACCAGAAGTTCTTCGATCAAAGGGTTCGCTTTTTTCTTTTCATCAAGCAGCATAAAATACGGGGTAGTGACAAGAACATTTCCTTTACCATATTTAAACTTGGTGAGTAAGGGCAGCTTAGTACGTTTATCGATTTTTACAGCTTTCGCGCCTTCAAGCTTCACTTTCATGATTCGGATATAGCCCCTTCGCGGGTAAAATTTCCCGGGAATTTCATTGTGTTTCCAGAACACTTGAGATCTGACTTTATCTTTTCCAACTTCAAGCCCGAGGAAATCCGGGTCTGCAAACAAGCCATTGCACTGTGCGGCATTTACTACCAGAGTACCGCCGTTTTTAACGTATTCTTTGAGTCGTTTTACAAGTTTTACGTTAAAATTGATAATTCCAAGCAGGAAAACTACCGGATATTTTTCGATATGTTCTTTCTTAATCACTCCACCGTGTTGCGGTGGATTGGCAAAAAACAAATCACAAATATCTCCAATTTTCGAGTTACGAATATTAGGGCTGTATGGAGAGATAAGATCATAATATTCGTAATTACCAGTTACCCGCAGATATTTATCCACAGTACGCATAAAATGTTCATGCATGTAATCGCCGTCATCGAACTCTAACTTATTCCAGGTTTTGAATTCTCCCGGCCCGCCCCAACCATGCCTTCCGGTATGACCGTGATTATAATCCGCAAGGAACAGGAACGGAGTATAACTTTCTCCGCGTTCACCTTTTCCACTCTTGTTCCAACGGTACATATCCTGGTAAATTTTGCCCCGTACAGCCAACTTGAGCTTGCCTTTTTCATTATAATCCAGCATGCCGTAACGGTCGCCCTCGAGTTGTTGTCCGTTAGCACCCATATAATAACTGGTAATCATTTCGCGCCGCAACTGACAGGCGGCTTTCCCGTAATGTGTTCCGGCCATAGGATGCTCTCCACCCCAAATGCACGACTGGTAATGAATCCAGGGAATATTACCGAACTGCCGGGCACCACCACGCAGGGCCATCAGCATCGACCGCACCGGAAGAGCATTGAGAATACCGCTGGTCTGAAGCAAAGTGGTTTTCGCCCCGAATGCCGGACCATACTGTACGGTGGAAATACCTCCGCTGTGGACCAGGACATCATCATAAAGAAGATGTTTGGATAAATTGAAAAATTTCCGGAAAGCAACGAGAGCCTGGTCTTTAGTTTTGTAGCCTTTAATATCTTCCGGTACTTGAGCATAAAATTGATTGCTCTTCCTGAGGATCTGCTTCATATTACTGTCCCATTCAGGAATGTCGAATCCCCAGAAAGTGTTTTTATAATCATCCAGGAATTTCTCAAAACTTTTTTTGTCGAAGTTATGTTTAGTCAGACAAAAAACATCACCGCGATTAGCCCTTATCGGCGATTTAATATAAAATGCATGAGTTTTGAGATGTTCAGCATCAGGCAAGTATTCTTCATGGAAACTGAACAGCACCGGATAACTTTTACATTCGAAACGCAGTGCGGTTGTCTTGACTGGTTTATTCAAAGATATTTCGAGCGTACGTTTTCCGGGACGGGTTTGCTTATACGGTATATCCGTCCACTTTCCATTTATATTTGCCGATAACTTGACCTTATTGATCAAACCGGCATCCTGAAAAGCTCCATCTAAAATAACGATTTTGCTTACATCGCCAGGATCGGAAAATTTTCCGTCAATAATAACTGAAACCGGCAGGAATCTTGTTGTTGCATTTTCACGGCGTCCTCTGGCACTGAAAGTTGTCCACTGGTCATTATCATTTAACGCGTTGACATTTCTAAAATCAGAAATTTCATTATTTTTAATGACGTTGAATTTTGTTTCCGGAGCCAGATTTTTTCCTCCGGTTGTCAGAATTCTAATCTGGCGAATCGCGATTGTCCTGATTATCAAGTTTTCTTTAATAATTGGCATATTGCTTTGTCCAGCACTTCTGTATACAAATCTGCCGCCGTTTTTATAAAAATCGATATCTTTAATACCCGGCATCATTCTTTCAAGGTCAAACGACATGAACTGCCAGTAATTCCTGCCGCTGACAATGGTAATCGGCCACCCCGGATTATCAATCGCCCGGTAGGGCTGTGCAACCAGCTTTTCCCCCGCTTGCAATAAGCAAGCAGTAACAAATAAAATTCCAGTCAGAACTTTTGAAATCATTTTCATGTTTCCCCAATTAATTATTTTATGATGGCTATTTTATCTTTACTTACTTCATACTCTTTTTTGATTTCTTCCGGAGACAATACCCGCGAATACAATTTCAATTCATCCAGATATCCTTTGAATCTGCATTCTTTAAGCCAGGGATAAACCAGACCAATCCTGAAAGGGCATTTTCCCTGCGGGGGGGCAATGGTATTGACCAGTACCTCTCCCCCGGGTTGCTTGACCATTTTACCGTTTATATATAAACGCGCGACATAACCGTCCCAGGTTCCGGCAACGAAAGTCCATTTTCCGCTTTCGGGTTTTGGGGCATGTAAACGGGAAACTTTTCGCATTTGACGATCTGAAACATTAAACTGAAGTTTTTTGGGGGTGATGATAAATGTGGCATAAAAGATACAACCCAGATTGCGATTTGCCGGAACATATCCTTCCCCAACTGGATTTACCCAGAAAGAGATGGTTACCCGGTTCCATAAAAAAGATCCGTCTTTCATTCTCTGTCCGAAAGGACGATGGCTGGGAAGCCTGAGGAACACTGGATCTTTGCCTTTTTGATTGTCGAACAGCATACAGGCCCCGGAAGCATTCTTGATCCACTTCGGCCCGCCCATGGTTTTCATGTTGCCTATCCAACCGGCTTTATCGGAAACCACATTGCCGATTCCCTCGTTAAAATCCCAATATCCCACAAGCCCTGCTGACGGATATTTTTTCTTTTCCGGAACCGGTTTCTTTACTTTTGAAACTTTTTCAGGCGGCGCGGTGACTTTCTTTAAAGGAGAAGTTTTTGCAATTATTGCCGGATAATCTTTTACATTACGTTTATATTCAGCACTAATTTCCTGCGCGGACAATTCGCGGGTGTAATATTTTACATTACTAATATTGCCGGTAAATCCGGAACCGGCTTTAATTCCGAAGGATTTATTATTTTTCGGAGAAAATCCCCTGGCAACAGTTGCGTAAAAATCCCCGGTCGTTTCCTGCTGTTTTGCCGGAACACCGTCAAGATAAAGCTTGACAATATTATCTTTCCAGGTATATGCGGCATAATGCCAACCGTCCTTATCAACTTTTCCGCTTCGTATACGGTACAATTTTGCGGTTGAATTATTCTCAGAAAAATAGATGGTTCCAATCCCGCCGCCCATATTCGACAGAACCAGCCAACTTGTACACTTCAATAATATCCCTCTGGTTCCCTGATACCAGCATGACAGGGTTCCTGACTTCAGTTGTTCCTGTTGTTTTACGCAAGCTCCAGGCAAACTGACGACGCTGCTTCTGCCATTGAATTTAAGGAATTTGCGCCCTTTTACTACCGTCCACTCGCAATTTTCCATAGTGCCATTGAGTCCGTTGCCGGAACTGTCTTTGATAATTGTTCCGGAACCTTCATCAAGTTTCCACCAGATTCTTGGACATTCAGTCTCTCCGGCTGATGTGTAAAGATTTATTCCTGCCAGAAATATTAGGATCAGTAATGTTATTGTTACACCTGTTTTCATTGGATTCCCTTCATGCAATATTTTTATTATTTCCAATATTTATAATGTTTTCCCTGCCGTTTAAAACTTTATGGCAGTATTCAACAGTCTTAAGCGCATCGGTAAAATTGCACCGCGGCATAATATTCTGTTTGACGCAATCTACAAAATAGCGGTCGGAATAGTAAAAACCCCGATTTCTCTGCCATACATCACTACCCGTGACAGTATAATCCCAATATTCTCTGGGAGAATTAAAATTGTCATCCTTGTAAATTCGTGCTTTCATCAACCGTCCCCCCTCCTCAATCTCCGTTTCAATATAAACGGAAATTCCTAATCCGTGAATTTGCCAGATTTCTTTTCTGGCCCCGGCGCGGACATTGCTCGAAAAAATTCCGGTGCTTCCGGAATCAAATTCCGCCAGAGCGTAAAATCCGCTAGGCTGAGAGTCCGGACTTAAACGATTATACGCTCCATTAAAACTGATTATTTCACTGTCGGTATTGATATACCGCAACAGGTCAAGCGCGTGAATCATGTCCGCCGTGAGCCAGTCGCAGGTGTCGTTAACCCCGATTTTTTTACCTTTGTAAAAGTGGCAGTTCGCGGTAATAACCGGACCGCGTTCCCGCACACTTTCCAGACAGAAGTTGAGCAGCGGATTAAAACGCCGGTTGACATTGACCATGGTAATAATTCCCGCTTTTTCCGCTTTTTCCGCAAGTGGGCGCGCCGCCGCTGGCGTCATTGCCAGCGGTTTCTCCACCATAACAGGAATTTTCCGGTCAAGTATGTCATTGACAACCTTGAAATAGCCTTTGGGGACCGGTGATAATTTATTGGGATATTGTGCAATTGAAACGATTACCGCGTCGGGTTTTTCCTGTTTCAACATTTCTTGATAATCAAGATATCTTTTTCCCGCGGAAATGTTGTTGTCATCGCCAGCCTGATTCAATTTTTCCGGATTGATGTCACAAATACTCACATCAACATCAGAAAATTCCATCAGGTTTGGCAGATGATAAAGCCGTCCCGCCATATTGACTCCGATTACCGAAATACCGATTTCCTTCATAATTAAACTTAATCCTGTAATATAATAAGGGTTAATATTCACATAAAAGATGGTTCAACCGTAAATTTTTCAGACAATTACTGACTCAAATCCCATACATCTGTATTGTTGTAAACCTCTGAAGAGTTGGTTCTCGAAGCGTGTCCGTCATAGAATAATGTATTGGTTCCATGCTGGTGTGGATATCTGACAAAAGTCGTATGCCCGTTGTCCCACCACCAGGTTTCCCCGTAAGTGGCATATTGCACTGGATTCGAGCGTTTTTTCTCCAACCGCCACATATTTGATTCGATAAAATTGATTTTACTGCTCGGATTCAGTAGTTCGCGGTTAACTCCTTGATAGCCTTGGTCTGTCAGGTAATTGACGCCTTCGAAATTCATCCCGTAGCTGGTGTAAATATAATAGTAATCCTCAACCGGGTCCGGTGGGGCGGGCGTAGGCAGGTCGGTCGGCTTCTTTTTCGCTGCCTTCGGGCAAAGCCAGGAATTTGGCCAGAGATCCAGTTTATTGGTTATTTCCGCTCCATTGGCCTGTGTTGGGCGACGGACATTCAGATATGATTTAATTGATTCATTTGCATACCAGCTTCCGTTGGAAGCCGTAGGCTCCCATGGTTGAAAAACAAGAAGATTGCATCCGTAATCACTCCGATACATCCCACAGGCTTGTCCGAAACCTTTCAGATTATTCAAGCAATGTGCGGCATTTGCCACATCCCGGGCATTTTTCAATGCCGGAAGCAGCATAGATGCAAGTATTGATATTATAGCTATTACAACCAACAACTCGATTAAGGTGAATTCCTGCCTTTTTCTTTTTCCGCTTGACATTTTTCACTTCTCCCTGTAAGATTACTGCAAATGGGTGTTTTTATATTAGAATTATATAATGGAATATAATATCGGGCAACTGTAAATAATAGGATAAATCTGTCATTATCGAGCATATGGAGCCTAAAGTCACAACTGATGTCAAATTCCGGAGGATGGCACATACCATATCGTGCCCCCTGGCCGTCAGATCCGCAGGAATAATGACTATGCAGCGGCAGAACAATGATAAGGTAATATTTTCCGGGGAAGGTGCGGAATTTCTTATATGCTTTTATTTGCTGGAGGGAATACTTCATCTTCGTTTCCAGGACAAAACGTTCCCAGTTGACACTGGGAACATCATTTTCATTCCCCCATACACCCCGTTTCAACAAATGACCAAATCAACGGCGGCAAAATACATGATATTCACATTTGTCGGGCCAATGGCCCCGACATTGCCAAAGGGATTCCATTTTCCGGTGAGGACTCCTTGGAAACTGCGCTGTTCACTCCAACCTTTTTATGACAAAATCCGGGAAACCTTTGCCGATCCTACTCCACACGGGGAAAGAATCGCTTCCCTTTATGCCTACGAAATGCTGGTTTTCATCGCAGAATCCGGTGCACGGTTTGAACAGGAACAGGGAAATAAAAATCTGGTGGAACGCGCGGTAATGCTCATAGAGGAAATGTATACTGAAAAAGAAGCTACGGTCGAACTGATTGCGGCTGAGTTAAATGTATCTACATCATCTTTACGGCGTAATTTTCGAAAAATCATGGGAATTTCCATCAAGAAGTATATCGATTCTTTGCGTATCCAGTATCTTCTGGAACTTATCCAGACAGGTAATCTTTCCATTAAAGAAATCACATCCCGAACCGGATTCAGCAGTCCTGAATACCTGAATAAATTCTTTCATCGCCACTTGAAGATGTCACCGTCTGAATTCAAACAGAAGCTCTTGACTATGCCCCATTAACCATAAAGCGTGATACACTTACCTTACCCCTTTACCCCCAGAACCTGAAATGGCGGAGGCGTATGGGAATCGAACCCACCAGGAACCTTTTCGGCCCCTCATCGGTTTTGAAGACCGAGGACCGCGCCAGCGACCAAACACCTCCAAAAGGGAAAATTCTAAATCAGAAACCAAGCTTATGCCTGAACCATAAAGCCTGCCTTGGTAATTTAAGGTCAATACAGACATATTTCAATTGTTTGGTTTTGGTGACGGTTCGGGTTTGGCGGCCATCAATGCGGCGCCGATAGCTCCGGTAAACTGCGGATGCGGAGCCGTCACCACTTGCTTTTTCACCACTTTTGTCAAAGACCTGTCCATTCCGGAAACCAACGCCACGCCCCCGGTAAAAACCACGGGTTCGGCGAGACGTCCGGCGGCCATTGCCGCGATCCGGGAAGTAATGGCGGTCTGAACTCCGGCCACGATATCCTCACAGGCTGTCCCGGACGACAGCAAACTGATAATTTCCGTTTCCGCGAACACCACACACATACTGCTGATCGTGGCAGGCGATTTGCTGCGTTCCGCATATTCCCCCAGCCTGTCGAGGGGAATTTCCAGCTTGTCGGCCACGATTTCGAGAAAACGCCCGGTTCCGGCGGCGCAGCGGTCATTCATGGCGAAATCGCGCACGGAACCGTCGGGATTCAGGTGCAGAAGTTTGGAATCCTGTCCGCCGATCTCCACCACCGAACGAGCTTCAGGCATCAATTGCCGGACCCCTTTTGCGTGACAGGTTATTTCGGTCACGGTGCTGTCGGCAAAATGGATCAAATTGCGGGAGTATCCGGTAGCGACAATTCCGGAAATATCTTTCCGGTGCAGTTTTTGTTTCGCCAGCAGTTCGTTAAACAACTCATGGGCAATCACTTCGGATTTCACTTTCTGGTCCGCGCAGGCAGTCCCGGCCAGTTCACCGCTAACGGTGTCCACCAGCGCAATTTTCACGGCCCTTGATCCGGCATCGATTCCGGCAGTTATCATAAACGGCTATCTCCTTTTCAATACGGTCTCGCGCAAAGCCTGCAACCGGGTAACAATTCCCGCCTGCATAGCATCGATAACCGGCGGCACTTCGATTTCCACCGCCGGCAACCCGAGTTCCCGGTCAATTATATCACGAAATCCCCGCGATTCATAGGCGCAGTGACTTGCGCCGGGAATCCGGGAGACCACTACCGCTTCAGACCCGAATTCGCGAATTTCCCGGCAGATACGTTTTGCGCGTCCGGCCACGGTTCCGGTCATCGGATCGGCGAGAGCGGTTTTCGCCAGTGCCCGAAGCGGCGGCAAATCTTCCGGAATTTCATCCAGAGCGTGAGGAAACATGAAATCCGCGCCGGCAAGACGGCATCCGCAATCCTCCAGCAGATTCATCATCCGCAAGTCCGCGACCGGGTTGATCCAGTACACTTTGACCGCGTCCTCGTCTATGATAAAATTATTCCCGGAAAGCCGTTTGGCAACCTCCGCAATCAAATCATCGAGAATTTCCAGACACTCCTTGCGGTCTGAACAGTAGTGGAGCGCCAGCATTTCCGCGATCATCGTTTCGAGTGCGGGCAGACACGACACACTCGATCCGTAAACCAGCGTTCTCAGTTCCCGGAGCCGTTCACGGATCCAATTGGCGGCGCGAATGCCTTTAGACAGCTTATCATCATCAAGGGATTCCCCGGCAGTCTTTTCCAGGACAGACTTTATCCGGGCAAGTTCCGCTTCCACTACGTCAACCAGTTGTTCCGGCGCTTCTTCATCCGAATTCCCCCAATGCGGAATCTCCCACCAGTGGATTTTAAGGTTAAAATCCTCAATCCTCTGGGCAATCGCGGAAAAATCGTCACAAGTGGCGCCGACACTGCAAAACAGCGGATCCGGAACCGGAAAATGGGCACGGTTGACAAACGCCCCGAGCATGGCGCGGACAGGACAGAACGACTCATCAATGCCATGTTCATCGGCAATTTGCAGTAATCCATCGCTATTTTCCATGATAGACGGCGTCCACCAGGCGCCATCGGGATAAAAGGCCACGGCATTCGACAGCGAAAACACCATCACCGGCACGGTCCCCAGGTCTTTCATGGTTCCGGCAACCAGCTTGCCGGACGCTTTGGCGCGGTGCAGCCGGTCCTCCTCCGACAAGAGGAAATTCCACAGATTATGGGCGGCTTTCGAGTTGTCGAACTTCAATTTTGCCAGTCTCAAATCGCCATCGTCATAGTGTAGCCGGAGCGGACCTCCGAACTCCGGTTCGGTCCAACCTTCGCGCTTGAGCAGCCGGTAACGGACATCCCAGCCGTGGAGAGAAATTTTAGCGGCGGCGGTCATGTCAGAGTCTCCATGAATGCTTCGATCCTGGTAACGGACCGGGAAATGCCGGCAGGTTGATGCGCCTCAACATCAAGGTCCAACACCGGTAGTCCGGTAAAGTTCACTATCCGCTGAACTTCCGCATGCCAGAGGTCGCACCAGGAGTAGCGCCGAATGACAATCCCGCGAATTTTCCGCTGTTTAATTATCTTTTCAAGCTCCCGGTAAAAGTTGGAATTCGGGCGCTGCGAAATGTCAGGAATGGCAAGATACGCCAAAGTCAGCTCCCGCATGGGAGAACCGTTGAATTCAAAAGGCGCAGGCAAAGTGCGCTCCCCGGTTTCAGTTCCGTCATAAACGATTTCCCCCCCTGCCCCTGAAAACAGTTCAAAAATCCGGAAATCCTCGCTTGAAAACGGACCTCCCAGCAAAGCCAGGGGTACGCCGGAACCGGGTGGCTCAGGGGTAAATCTTGAAAGTTCAAGGTTATCGAAACCGTTAAAAACGGCAAGCATCCGGGTAAAACTCACCGCCGACATTTTATTGCGCTTTTCCCGGATCCGGCGGCGGACATGATCGATTTTTTTCATGGTATCGGTCAGAACGGAAACATCAGGATCGGACCCGCTGAACTGCGAAAGCCAGTCGCTCAACCGTTCAAGCTCATACTGATAAAGCTTGATGGCGGAATCAGTCCGGCAAGTTGATGGGACCGTCAGCAGAAACACGGGAAGCCCGGAAGAGAATCTTTCCGCACCGCGCCGCATCTGGTCGCAAACAGTAACGGTTATCACCCCGGCAGTATTTTCTTCAGGCGAAAAATTTCTGAAACCGTGGGCATAAGAACATTCGCCCTCGTGCAGGCCCTCCGGTGACACCGGAGCGGAAACAATATTCCGGCGCGGAACAAGGCCATGCGCCGCGATTATTTCCATAGGCACAAAACAGGAACTGTAAACAATGCTTTTTTCGGTCATTTCCGGTTTATTGTTTCAAACAATGCTTCAATACGGACGGCAATCCTGGCGGCGTCCGACGGCGAATAATCAGTTTCAATCTTAAGGTACGGCAAATCGAGTTCGGCGGCAAGCTTTTTCACCATAAACGACTCGACATCATAAGTCAGGCATGCCTGCCAGACCAGTTCAATGATACATTGCGGCTTGTATTCCCCGGCAAGAGCGCGGAGAGTGTCCATGCGGCGTTTATTCGGGGTCATAACCGAACAGGGAATATTATTATAATAGTGTTCGGCGATTGCTCTCAGGGGATCGCCGGAGTTTTCCGGGATTTCCTCCAGGACCGGCTTTAATCCGGTACAACTTTCCATGGCCGCGATCAATCCGCCGTGATCTTCGACAATATTCACCACTTTTTCCGCCCCGTGCGGAGCGGGAACCCCGGTAAACAGCACCCTGACTTTCCCGGCAAGCTCCTCAGACGGCGGAGTGTTTTCCAGCTTTTTAATCGCCGCTTCGTACTGGGCAAGGTCCGGACACTGTCCGGCGATGATACTTTTGAATTCCAGCAGTTGTTTACCCGACAGCGGCGGCGGGTCGAGTTTCATGAATTCGCCGAGTTTACGGCGGAGCCTGCGTTCGCGGTTCATCACCGCAATGGCATCTTCAAGTTTTTCATCGGTAACAGTGGTATTGAAACGTTTTTCGAGTTCGCTTTTCAGATTGCGGATTTCCTTAAGCCAGTGTTCGAAAGCATCGGGATCGTCCTGCTTCTGGGTAAGCTCAAGAATGTGCATCGGCCGGGTCTCTCCCATCACCTCGAACATTTTTTTCTTGCCGTCGCAGGTGGTTTCAGCCACGATCAGCGCCGCTGATTCGAGGAACGGATTCACGCCGTTTTTGTGGTAGCCGTAGGTGGATTTTATCAGCGGACAAAGGTTGGCGGGAAGGTCTTCTTCCGCCGCCGGGATCATCTCGTTGGAACCACCGCAGAGACAGGCAGGAACTCCACCCGCCGCCATGATAACCTCCCTCGGAGTGTATTCGCACATTATCCCGACTACGGGACGGTTTTCCGCTTTGGCTTTTTCCAGGTATTCGAGATTGTTCTCAACCATATACTCGAACCACAGAAACGGGTCGGCGGCACGTTCTTCCATTCCCGGTTCGGATTCTTGCCCGCAACAACAGGAAGATTCAGGTTCGTCGCAGCTATTGTTTTTTCCGCAACATTCACTCATGATTATTCCCTCCCGGCTATAAACAGTCCCTGACAGATCTTTCCTTCCCCGGCCAGTTCCCGCATGAATTCCATTTCCCGCCCCATTGCCTGCATCAGTTCCAGATCGAAACCAATAATCTTCAGGGCATCGTATGTAAGCTGATGGATCAGCATATCCATATACAGGGCCACGTAATTGGCAAAGCGCCCGGTATCAATCGACTTGATAATGTGGCAATTCCGGGCTTCGAGTTCGCGGCAATAATCGGCTTTTGAAAAAATATTGGGAAACTTCATGAATTTCATAAAACGTTCCGCGTCCTCATCCGAAATCGGGGTTTCGCCTTCGATCCAGTCGGTAAACGCAATAGTTCCGCCGGTTTTTACCAGCCGCACCGCCTCGGCAACGAGCCTGGACTTGTCCTCGACGTAACACCAGGCGTCCTCGCCCCAGGCAAAATCGAACTGTCCTTCTTCCAGTCCGGTATCGCAGGCATCAGCCATGACAAAATTAGTTTTATCATCAAACCCCTCGGCTTCACTACGTTCGCTGCCAAGTTCCAGCATTCTTTCAGTGGCATCAACGCCGTGCATGGAAGCAACGCCGCGAAAACGGAGCAGGAAGCGCATTCCGGCCCCGGTACAGCAACAAAGATCGACACCCTTTGTCCCCGGCTCGATTCCCGCCTGTTCAGCAAGATCAAGCGACGATTCCAGTCCGCCGATATGAATCTGTTCTCCCATGACCAGCTCCCAGAGATTCGCCTCCGGGCCGCTGTAAACTTCTTTTACCGTTTCAAGTCCGGCATCAGGATTTTTCTTCATACTCTCAACCTTATTGCTCTTTCAGAATTTTTATAACCAGAGTTACTTCGGTTCCCGGCGGCGGAAGCAGTTTCCAATCCGGTTTGAGTTCCGGAACCGGGAAACAGCACGGATAACAATTGTTGCAGATAAGTCCGCCGGGACAGTCCTGCTGGCAGACAATACATCCGGCTGAAGGTTTGTTCAGCACCCCGGAACCATGATAGACCCAGTGCGGAGTGAATTCTTTCTCGATAACCTTGCCGTTGTGAAGTTTAACCCTTTCCCGGAAGAACCGCTCGAATGGAACTTCCCGGATCTTACCTTTATCTTTCCAACGCAAGGATACCAGCGCCGGAGAACCGTCGAGATAGTCCTTTCCGGAAATTTTGCCGGATTTCAGCCGCTTTTTTCCCTCCGTGATGGAAAACCGGTTCCGGCTTACCGCTCCGGCCTGCCGGAACGCCTCATCGCAGTCTCTCTGCGGGACCATGGTTTTGACAATGAAATGAGGTTCGTTGCGGCCGTCAGTTGCCCCGCACCAGCCCTGAGTGCGGCGGCTGAACCGGTCGACTCCGATAATTTTGGGATTTTTACAGATTTTACAGCCGATCAGCACAATATGCCGTTGCGGAAATACCATAGTACGATTCCAGCCGTCGACAGTAAGTTTGTCGCTGTAAGCATCATTTTGTGCGGTTAAAATAACAATTCCCGACAAAAAAATAATTACTGTAAGAATTCGTTTCATTCTTTATCAGTGCCTGAGTTCGTTGTAGAACATTCCGGTGGACGCGCCCCCGAACGCAATGCCCAAAGCCGCGGCCTCGGCAATCTGCTCCTCGGTGGCCCCGGCTTCACGGGCGGCCTTGATGTTGATGGTTACGCAAGGACCGCATTTGGTGGCAACCGAAAGGGCAAGAGCCATCAGCTTTTTGTGTTTGGCGTCGATCTTGTCCGGCTTCATCACCGCGCCCATATACGCGCCGAACGCTTCGGTGGCATGGGGCATATCGGTATCCGCAACCTGATCGGGATCTTCGCAGCAGCAGGGAACTTCCTCCTCGTGGACTGCCGCCGCTTTTGATTCGGACTGAGGTTGTTCAATCGGTTCCGGTTTAAGCGGGGAATAAGCTTCCGGACCAGCGGTGACAACCTTGATCTTTCCGCCCTGGCCCGTAACCTTGCCGATGATTGCGGCCGGATGTCCCAGGGAATTGAGTTCTTCCACATAATCACCGGCGGCATCAGCGGGAAGAAAAACCAGCAGACCGCCGGAGGTTTCCGGACAGAACATGACATTTCTCTGTGCATCGGCCAGGCTGGTAAAGTCAAGCAGTTCGGGATTGACGGCCTCGCGATTGCGTTCCACCGCGCCGGGAAGCGCCTCCATCCTGGCGAGTTTTTGTACCGCACTGAACAGCGGAATCTTATCGAAATCAATTTCCACGTCAACCTTGCTGTTCACCACGATTTCCACGAGATGTCCGAGCAGACTGTATCCGGTAACGTCGGTTGCGGCATGGGCCCCGGCCTTGACCATCAGTTCGGAAGCATCCTTGTTCAATGTGGTCATGGCCCTGGTTATTTCGGCAGCTTCTTCAGTTGAAGCACGCCCGATTTGTTTTCCGAACGCCACAATGCCGCCGCCCAGCGGTTTGGTAAGGATTATCGCGTCACCAGCCTGAGCGCCGGAATTGCGGACAAATCCGGATTTCGGACACGTTCCGACCACCGCGAATCCGCATTTAATCTCTTCATCGTTGATACTGTGTCCGCCGACCACCGGAATTCCGGCTTCCTTCATCTTATCGATGCCGCCCCGGAGAATTTCCTTCATCACTTCATTCGGAAGATGGTAAATCGGAAAACCGATCACGGACAGCGCACTCACGGGTTTGCCGCCCATCGCATAGATGTCGCTTACCGAATTGGCGGCGGCAACCTGGCCGAATTCATAGGCGTTATCCACCGACGGCGCAAACACGTCAATGGTGAGAATTATCGCGTCATCAGCGGTTTCGGAAAGAACAAGCACTCCGGCATCATCACCGGCGCTGCTGCCTACCAGCACTCGCGGATCGGCAATTTCCGGGAGACCGCCAAGAATTTCCTTCAAATCTTTTTTACCGATTTTCGAAGCGCAACCGGCACTCCTTACATATTCGGTGAGTTTTACTTCCGAGGCCGAAACTTTGAGCGGCATTCGTTCCCCGGCGCACTCGCAGACATTGTACTCCTTGAAAACGGGGCAAGGACAGGGTTTGCGGGGATCGCAGACACAATGTCCCAGCGCCAAAGACCGGGCCATGATCCGCTTGCGTTTTTCTCTCTGTTGAGCATCCATGATTAAACCTGTGTGTCTATTTTTCTATAAAAGCTTAATACTGATTGATAACAAGATAGGGAAAATATTCATAAATTCAATATATCAGCACGGCAATTTAAGTAAATTTTCATAGCTGTCCGGTTAATATTTTGGAAACCACGAAGGGCACAGAGGACACGGAGAATAGAAGAGAAAGTTGAACTCAACTTCTCGAATCTTACCTCTGTGTTCTCTGTGGTTTATAGATTCTTGTTTTTTACCGGACAGTAGTGGTAAATTTTAACAAATGCGGATTAATATACTTATATCCGGGTTTTTTGCTTATTCTTCTTGAACTAACATTTTTTATCACTATATTAAAACTAAGTGTAACAAAATCTTTAATTGTTGAATATGAAAAAATTATTTACATTAGTAATAGCTCTTTTCCTTATAGCTACACCCTATTGTCTGCATGGCGGTTGAGGCGGCGGTGGTTCGTCCTACCGTGTGTCGGGCGGCGGCAGTAGCCGTGCTACAGGAAAAGGTAAAAATCGTACTTTAGGGGATTTGGCAAAATCAACCAAATCTTATAAAACTACGTCAACACCGAAAACTACGTCAAAGCGCAGCAGCAGCAGTTATAAACCCAGTACGACCAGCAGCAAGAGCAGTTCAAAATATACGCCGTCGGTATCGTATTCCGTTCCCAAATCATCAAAAACGACCGCATCAGCGGGAACTCCCGCAAAATACCGGCGCACTAAGGATTCTAGCCGGGTGCAGGTGCGGCGACTTGACACTTCAAGTCAGAAACCGCGTGAAATAACCACTACCACCGGACGAAAATACAAAAAGGCAAAAGTTGTGGCCGTCTGTCAGGGCGGAATTGAAATAATCCATGCTTATGGAGGAAAATTTCTCAAGACCGCAATGCTTCCGGAAAAGATACAAAAAGAATTCGGTTTAAAAACCCGGAAAGACTGATTCCCGGTATCGGCATTCCACTATTAACTGCTATTTACGCAGCATGTTCCGCATTCGTTCCCGGTACTTCTTTGGAGAATACAAAGTGCCGTTTTTGAATTGCCGGTAGAAATATCCCAGGTTGTCATAACCGCTTCGGGCCGCAACCTCCGCGATTTCCAAATCCGATTCCGCGAGCAGCCGCATTGCACGATGGATGCGCGCCGCATTGACAAACACCATCAGGCTCATACCGGTCTGCCTGCGAAACGCCCGGGTAAACGCCGCCCGTGACATCCCCGCCAGCTTTGCCGCCTTATTAACACTTATCGGCCTGGCGGGACTATCGCTGATACGGTCACAGATTTCTTTTATGGGAGTCACATGAGGAGAGTCAATTTTTTTTGAACTGGCGACTCCCCGGCAATGGTTGAGCAGCAGATGCGCAAGCATAACCCCGATCTTATCCTGTCCGAACGGCCTTTGCCTCTCTATTTCAATGGTCAGCGTCTTGACCAGTTCCAGATTTTCCCTGACAATTTCCCCGGCAGGCCGATGGAAATAATGCTTGTCCGCCACAGCCTGATGAAACATAGCGGCAATTCCGGCCGGAACAAAATCGTGCAGATGCTGATTGGTAAAGCATATAAAACAGATTTCCAACGGTGTTTCACCATCCGGACGCGCCTGGTGAAAGGTATCTCCAGGCAGCAGCAGCGTATCTCCGGGAAGCAGGCTGTAGTTTCTGTCGGCAACCGGATGAATTCCCCGTCCCGACACCGCCACTACCAGTTCATGAAACGGATGGTGGTGTCCCACACTGATTCTATCAGTAGTGATCAGAGCCCGGCTTCCCCACAGCATAATTTATCCGATTATGTAATTATTTGATTTTATTGTGTAAGATTTCCACACTTTAATATGATACAATAATATAATAATTAAAATCAGCAAGGAGCATATCATGGAATTTTCCTGGAACGAAAACTGGCGGAAAGCTCAACAACATCATTTTGATTTCTGGCGGCGAAAAGGATTTGTCCTTGAAATTGGCGTAGAGCAACCTCTCCCGGAACCGCGTGAGAACGTTGAAAATCCCGGTCCCGCGCCAAGCGTTGAAGATAAGTGGACCAATGTGGAATGGCGGGCAAAAAATGTTCATTGGATTCTGGCAATAACCCATTTTATCGGCGACCGGTTGCCGGTGGCGGTACTTTCTATCGGTCCCGGCTCACTGGCGCTGATGCTTGGCTCTGAACCCGGATTGTCCGAGTCAACCGTCTGGTATCATTCCGTTTTTGAACATGATCCGGCCCCGGAGAAATTGCCGCCGCTGAAACTCGACCCGGAAAACCGTTGGCTGAATAATCATCTGGAACTGGCGAAATTGTGCGTAGCCAACGGCAAAGGCAAATATCTTACCGGTTTTCCGGACCTGATTGAAAATTTCGATTGCCTTGCTTCGTTACGCGACAACCAGGTTCTGCTGCTCGATCTTTATGACCGTCCCGAATGGGTTAAACAAAAAATCAGGGAAATCAACCAGGTCTGGTTTGAAGCTTACACGCGGATTTACGATATCATTTCCGGTGAAAACGGCGAGTCTGTCTACGCCCACTTCAACGCTTACAGTCCCGGGAAAACCGCCAAGGTCCAGTGTGACGCCGCCGCCATGCTCTCTCCCGACGCCTTCAGAGAATTCGTGGTCCCCTCGCTTACCGAACAATGCGAGTGGCTGGATAATTCGATGTTCCATCTTGACGGACCGGAGTGTATCTGTCACCTGGACCATTTATTGAACATCGATGCGCTCGATGCAGTCCAGTGGACAGCCGGAGTCGCAAATCCCGATGCCGGACAGGAGTGTTATTTCGATATGTACCGGAAAATCCTTGATTCCGGAAAAGGGCTCCAGATCGCAACTCCGCCGGACCGAATTGAAACACTCCTTAAGACTTTCGGCAACAACGGCTTGTTCCTGCGCGCATCCGTTGACACCCCCGAACAGGCCAGGGAAATTATCGCCGCTACGGAAAAATACCGGTAAGAAAAAATTAAGAGTGAAATGGCTGTATTATTCGCGCAATAACCATGTTAAAATGATTATTGTAAGATTGAATATCCAGAAAAAAATCCCGGAAATTATGTAACTTCTGGAATCTTTCATATTCATTCCGGAATTGCTCAAATGCCAGATTGTCCCCAAGATAAATCCATTAATTCCACCGCAGATAAAGGCTACATAAAAGTATATGATTCCTGCCGATTTCACGGTAAAAAATAAAACTGAAATAAAAACAATAACGGTAATAACCGTCGACAAAATAATCCGCCAGAATTTAAGCACATCTCTGAATGAGTGCAGTTTTATACCTGACGATTCCATTTCTTCAACGTTATCACAGGACGGACACGGTAAAAGTTTAAGCGAAAATGCCGTCTTTATTATCATGAAACCGCGGAAAGAATAATTATTGCAGAGTGTATATCCGCACTTCGGACACACAGAAGAAAAATAAATCACAAGGCACAGAAAAAATATTAAAATACCCAGATATGCAACGCAATCATCTTTCCTATATATAGAATCGCTATTCAGGATGATGATGATTCCCGCAACGGCACAAACCTGACTCAAAACGGCAAGCTTGAATAATACAGCCCGAATTATATTAACTATCCTGATCATATGTAACAATAAAAACTCTTAACCTAATTCCTAATTACCTAATCCCTAAAGCCTTCTTCAGAACTTCAGGTTGAACTTCCGCATTTTCCGATAGAGGGTGCTGCGCCCGACCTTGAGAATTCTGGCGGCTTCACTGATGTTTCCTTTCGCCATCCTTACCGCTTTTTCATAAAGAGCTTTTTCGGAGTCGACAACTTCGCGGCGTTCCTGGGACAAAGGGTCCATCTGGCGGCTGGCAGCTGTATCGGTGTCCTGAGGATCACGGTACAGCAGGGCCATGCGAAGCTGTCCGGGCAGGTCTTTCCAGGTGATGATGTCTTCGCCGCGATTGAGCATGACGCTGAACTCGATAGCGTTTTTAAGTTCGCGGATATTCCCCGGCCAGGGGTAGGTTTTGAATCGTTCCATGATCGGTTCGCCGATACCCATGACTTTTTTTCCCATCGCCTCGTTGTAATACTCAATAAAGTTGTGGACAAGCTCCGGGATGTCATCCTTGCTGTCGGAAAGCGACGGCAGGTTGATAGTGGTAACACTGATCCGGTAGTAGAGGTCCTCACGAAACCTATTTTGCCGGATAAGCGCCTGGATGTCCTTGTTGGTAGCGGCGATAATGCGGATATTGACCGGGATTTCGCGACTGGAACCGATGCGGGTAATAGTGCGTTCCTCAAGCATTCGGAGCAGCTTCGCCTGGAGTTCAAACGGCATATCGCCAATTTCGTCGAGGAACACGGTTCCCTTGTCGGCGGCCTCGAGTTTCCCGATTTTTCCGGAACGGCTGGCCCCGGTGAAGGCCCCGGAAGCATAACCGAACAATTCACTTTCGGCAATTTCACGGGGGATTGCCGCACAGTTGATCGGCACGAACGGATATTTTTTCCGGTCGCTGGCATTGTGGATACTCTGAGCGAACATTTCCTTGCCGGTCCCACTCGGACCGGACAAAAATACGTTAACCGAAGTTTCCGCCGCGCGGGTCGCGAGTTCCTTGGCCATCATGATGCTGGGAGCCTTGCCGATAATATCCTTGAACGTATATTTGGCCTCGGACTCAGCGCCTCCGGTCTCTTTGCTGCGTTCGCTCTTTTCCATGAAGATAAGTATCGCACCGAGGAATTCCTCACTAGCGCTGAAGATCGGGATCTTTTCGTAACTCACGTCCAGGTGCCGGTCACTAAGCCTGATCTCCATAGGTTTCGCGGAACAGGCAATGGCGCTCTGGGTGATCTCCTTTATCGCCGGAGTGAACCCGGCAAGTTTATCAAGGTTCTTTTCCTCGAGGTTTTTGCCGGTAATATCGAACAGTTTAGCGGCGGCGGGGTTGATCATCCGGAGGTATCCGGTACGGGTAACGATCACGATAGGCTTCAGGTCATCCTTGTAAAAACGGTCGAAACGGGTTTTAAGTTCGATTTGGACATCACGCGCGCGATTCAGGCGGAGTTCCCGGTCAAGAATATTGATCAGCAGGTTGATGGATGACCGGAGTATCGAAACATCCGCCTCCGGAAGCATTCCGAGCAAAGCCATATATCCAACCGGAACACCTTCCAAATCAAAGAATGGAGCGGCGGCTTCGGAAAACTGATGGAATTTCTGAAAAAAATGTTCAGCTCCGCAGCAGATCGCGGGTGTGCGGTTGATCATTGCAAGCGACAAACCATTAGTTCCGGCATTAGCTTCGTCTAGAGAAATCCCGGCGGTGATGCCGTTGCTCTGGAGCATGTCGAGTATCTGCTGATTATATGAGCCGATATGAATAATTACTCCGCCGGTATCGCACAACAGCCACGCCATCCGGGAGCCGCGGGTTCCCTTCATTGACCTTTCCGTAATTCCCCTGAGCATTTCCAGCAAACGGTTCTCACCGGCTCCTTTAACCGCTTCGTCCGGGGGCGTCCGCGAAAACTCGTATGGATTAAGCTGCATCGCCAGACAACGTTTCCAGCTTTCCAGCACCGGTTCGCGGATCGGCGGGTCCGGTTCCCGGCCCTCTTTCATGAAACTCAGCCAGTCGTTGTAGGAAGCTATTGCCATGATTACATCTCAAATGAATAGTGATAGATACTAAAATATTTTGCCGGGAAGGTTAATACAAGTAATAAGTAGCCCGTTTTTGCCGAAAGCGGGCAAAAAAGACACAGCTGAAGCTGTGAACTCCAACAGATTTCCCGCATTTTCAGCCGGAATCGCGAAGCATTCCGGCCATTACGTCCAGAGCCTGCTCTGGGGTTAGACGTGGATGAATTCCATGGAATAATCCACAACCACGAAGTCGTGAAGGTTTTCGATGCAGCCGGCGATCTTGCTCAACATCTGGTTCGCGTGTTTCTGTTCGGTGGAAACAACCGCGACGCCGATTTCAGAAAGATTCCACACTTCGTGGCTGCCAACTTCCGCCACCGCCGCGTTGAACTTGTTTCGGACCCGGTCCCTTATCCGGTTCAGCACTCCGCGCTTTTCTTTTAGCGAAAATGCCTGCGGAATCTCGATCTCAACTGTCAGAATGCCAATTACCATAATTTGCCTCAGCAATCTTCCTTATATATAAAATGCGCTGAAAACAAATAATTGGCAAGATACCGGTTAGAAATTGGTAACAATCAAACCGTTTTCCTCAATAACTTTCCGCTTCAATTCCTCAGCTTTTTCACGGGTTTCGCAAATGTACATCCGGCATTCCGGAACATCCCTGGCAATCATGTCCTTGATATAGAAAAAACCGGCCTTTTTCATCAACGGGCCAACCCACCCGGGACAATGATCACAGTATTTTTCACACGGTTCGGCATCGTTGTCTATTGCCTTGGTAAGACTGGGACATTTTTTCATATAGAATTCAATCCATCCGTCGTGCATGGTTATTTCCATATCACAGTTTTCCTCGATCCGGATGTGTTCCCAATATTCGTACATTCCCTGAAGCCCTTTTGTTTTAAAGAGTTCCAGGCAGTGCCGTTCCTGATGACGGCTGATCTCCAGCCAGTAATTTTGCAGATGGTCCCCGCCTTTGCGGTCGAGAAATTTGAATACCTCGTTGTAGAACCTGACAAAATGGTCGCTCGGAATCATGCTTCACCTCCCTTCCGCCGGAGAATCTGGCGGCAACTGCAAAGCCCCAGCTTTTCAGTGATAATTTCAAAGTCGCTGCCATCGCAAAGTCCTTCGTTCAGCAGGAACGTTTGAAGGCATAAATCTTCGCCGGGGTCCATCCCCAGCTTTTTTACGTGCCTGACCGCCGGACATTCCTTCACCAGCAGTTCAATTGATCCGTCATCCTGTTCCGTAATGCTGAAATCCCCTTTTTCCCGGTTGAAGAAATACTCCCAGAAGTCAATGAGTTCCTTTGTTTTACCCTCTTTCAGCTCCGTATTGATGGCCTTGTAAACCTGTGTGCCGGTATTGCGAAAGATTTCGCGCAACCCGTCTTTCCCGTAATGTTTCAGGATGTACTTGATCGTAGTGTAAGTCGCGCCATGGAAATCAAGGTGCAATTCTCCGGTTTCTTTATATCTCATTTCATCCTCCTTTATGGAAGCAATAATTCACGATTATTTTCCATCGCTTTTTTTATCGCTTTGCGACACTCGTCGTTAAGCTGGTAATTGATAATTGTACGACTGGTTGAGAAAATCCCCAACTCAACCATCAACTGCTTTTGTCCGGCCAGCCAGCAGGTGATTTCCTTTCCGCCGAAAACGTCGAACATCAACTCGTTCAGACGCTCCTGAAGTTCCTTCGCCTTACCGGTCTCCCCTGCCCGGGTTGCGTTGACAATCCTGTTGGCGATAAATCCGTTGAAACAACCGCCGCCGACCAGAACACCGTCATATCCGGCCTGAATGTATTTCACCATATCGAACTCGTTACCGTTCAACAGCAGCGGCGGATTGTCGATATTTTTCACGGTGGATACCAGCAGGCCCATATCCTCGTCGTCGCTTGAACTGTCCTTGATCATCACCAAATTCGGATGGTTCATGAGTTCGCTGACAGTTCCCGCGGTAATCGGAACGCTGGAGTTTTTGCCGCGATGATAGAATCCCACCGGCAACGGGGAATTTTCCAGCACGTCCAGAATTTGTGCGCGCATGTAGTCCGGGGTGGGCTTCATCATGAAAAACGGCGGGGCCATGATTACGGCATCAACCCCGGTGTCCTGCATCCTACTGATATTCTCCAAAACCCGCAACGACGAATTATCGGTAACCTGTACGGTCACTTTCATGCGCCCGTTCACCGCCTTAACGGTTTCGGATGCAACCTTGTAACACATCGCATCGGTGATCCACGGGCCTTCACCGCAAGTTCCGCACACGAACACGCCCTTCACTCCCAGCCGGAGATGATGTTCAGCCATTCTTGCAACCGATTCAGTATCTACTTCTCCATCTCCAGCGTACGGAGTAGGCGCGGCAGACCACACCCCTGCCGGGAAATCAGCTTTTTTCATGATTATTTCCAATATTTGTTGGATTTGTTAAACAATTAGTCTATATATTAACCTTACACTTGGTTTAAATCAATACTTCCAGAGGAAAAAAGTGAATTTTGATGCACAAAAAAATATCTCGCTGAACGTGATCGAGGCAATTCAACGCTACATTGTGGATAATAAACTCGGTGAAGGCGACGCCCTCCCCACCGAATTGGAATTTGCCGAACAATTCAACGTCAGCCGGGGCATGGTGCGCGAGGCGCTGCAGTATTTCAAAACCCTTGGAATAATCGAGAGCCGTCCGCGCCGGGGCATCACCATCCGGCAACTGCTGCCCGACAATATTTTCGCCGGCTACCTGCCGTTCTGCCGCACCCCCGAGTGCCGCCGGGAAATCCTTCAGCTCCGCGCCGTGCTGGAAATAGGCATGGCGTCGATGCTCCCGGAATCAGGTTTTCCGGAGGCTGGAACGGAGCTGCGGAAACTCGCGGAACAAATGGGCGACTGTTCGTTCGACGGACTTTGGAACCTGGAAAGAAAATTCCATGAGAAAATGTTTTCCCTGTTCGCCAACCGGTTCCTCGACTGCCTCCGCCCGTTCATTATCGACTACTTCCAGCAAGTCACCCCGAACTACTCCGCCGACATGCAGCGGGAAATGCGCAAACACCTCCAGATTGCCGAAGCCATCGAGTCTGGCAATGCCGGCAAACTCCGCGAACAGCTCCTCGAACACTACCGCGAATGTGCACCACATCTATTCCCGGCGCCACCGGGAATAGATGCAAATTAGAAACAAATTCAAATGTTCAAAATATAGGATTTTCTTAACACTCATTTCAAATCGTGAGCTGAAAAATATGCCGCGAAACAAATTTATTTATTGAATATTTTAAGTTCATTAGCTATAATATCATTTTATTCTCAATAATTATAAAGAGATTTATATCATGCTTACTGACAATATCCTGGACTTGATCGGCAATACTCCCTTGATTCGCCTGAAGCCTGAAGCCATTTTCGCGAAGGCTGAATTTCTCAATCCCGGAGGGAGCCTGAAAGACCGGGTGGCGCTGTCGATGCTCGAAGGCGCGGAGCGCGACGGTAAACTTAAACCTGGCTCAGTGATCGTTGAGCCGACCTCTGGAAACACCGGCATCGGCATCGCGATGGTCGGACGCCTCAAAGGTTACCGGGTGATAATTGTCATGCCAGAAAACATGAGTGAAGAACGCAAAAAACTCATCAAAGCCCTTGGTGCGGAACTTATCCTGACCCCGGCGGAACTCAGTCTCAACGGCTCGGTTGACAAAGTTATGGAACTCGCCGCCGCCGATCCGAATGTTTTTGTTCCGCAACAGTTCGAGAATCCCGACAATCCCAGAGTCCATTACGAGGAAACCGCCCACGAACTCTGGCGGCAGGCCACCGGAAATATCGATTGCTTTGTGTCCGGCATAGGCAGCGGCGGAACTCTTCAGGGCATCGGAAAATATCTCAAGGAACACAAACCGAGCGTAAAGATCGTGGCCGTGGAACCAAAAAACGTGTCGGCCCTGCTCGGTCACGAACCCGGACTTCATCAGATCCAGGGCATCGGCGACGGCTTTGTCCCGGAAATTCTCGACACTTCAATGGTGGACGAACTGATCGAAGTCACCGATGAAGACGCCATAGAAACCACCCGCAGCCTCGGACACGATTACGGTCTGCTCGTGGGAATTTCCTCGGGAGCCAACGTCTGGGCCGCCCGGCAGATCGCCAAAAACTTCTCCGGCAATATCGCCACCATCCTTCCCGACCGCGCCGAACGCTATTTCTCCACGGCCCTGCTGTAGCCCAAAAGACTTTTGACCAAGGATTGGACGGAAAAGACCGGAATGCTCCGCTATCCCGGCTGAAAATCTGTTGAAGTTCACAGCTTCTGCTGTATCTTATTGGCCGGGATCGCGAAGCATCCAGGCAATCCCGTGCAAAGTTTATTTGCAGGTTGAAAAAGGGTGGGATATGGGGCCAAGGCAAGCCTTGGATTTAATTTGCATTGCTTCGCTAACGCTGGCAATACAGGGATTATTTTCCTTGACAATTGGACATTCCTTGATATTGGAAATTGATAATGAATAAAACTGAACGCATTTTACTTGCCCACGGTGGCGGAGGAAGACTCACCGGAGAACTTATCCGGGACGAGATCGTGTCGCGGTTCGGCGATGGCCCGTTGCAAGGGCTTCCGGACGCCGCCACACTGCCGATTTCCGGGAAGAAGCTGATCTTCACCACCGACAGCTTTGTGGTGCAACCATTGGAATTTCCCGGGGGCAACATCGGCAAACTGTCGGTGTGCGGCACGATCAATGATTTGTCGGTTAGTGGCGGAAAACCCGAATGGCTCTCGCTTGGAATGATCATCGAGGAAGGACTGCCGCTAGCGACTCTCCGCGCCATTCTCGACGGCGTAAAAACAACCGCTGACGACTGCGGAGTCAAAATCGTTACTGGCGACACCAAGGTTGTGGCCAAGGGCCAGTGCGACGGAATTTATCTCAATACCGCCGGTATCGGCGAAGCATTGACGGAGTTCGATCTGGGAATGGACAAAATCACCCCCGGCGACAAAGTGCTGGTGAGTGGTCCGCTGGGCGATCACGGCATCGCGGTAATGACCGCCCGGGAGGGAATCAATATTTCCGGCGGTCCGGTAAGCGATTGCGCTCCGGTCAACAAGCTGACCTTGCCGCTGACACAATTCGGCGGTAAAATCAAGTTCATGCGCGACCCGACCCGAGGCGGCGCGGCGGCGGTGTTGAACGAAATCGCGTCAGGGCGCAACTTCGGCATTCTGCTTAACGAAACCTCGATCCCGGTATCGGCGGGAACCCGCGCGGCGGCGGAAATGCTTGGCCTCGAACCCATGAATATCGCCTGCGAAGGCCGGGTGGTGGCGGTCTGCTCCGGAGACATTGCGGATGAGGTTTTAAATGTATGGAAAAAACTGCCGGACGGCGAAAATGCTGCCGTTATCGGCGAAGTTAGCGAGGATGCCGGACGGGTCATCATGAAAACCCTGACCGGCGGTAAACGGCTGGTGGATGTTCCCGCCGGGGAACTCCTCCCCAGAATATGCTAGGTTGAGGTACAATCAAAATTGATGTAAATTTGGGGAAAAGGCAAAACCTTTTTGAAAAAAGTTTATTCCCTTCCCCATAAAAATATTACTTTATAAAGTTTGTTTGGAGAAATTTTATTTTGCACGAGCTATCACTAGCTGAAGCCCTGGTTGACCAGGTGAATGAAATCCTCGAAAAGGAGGGCGCAAACCGGGTTTTCGAGGTAACCGTTACAATCGGGACGCTGTCGGGAGTTGAGCGCGACGCCTTTGAATTCGCGTTCCCGATGGCAGCGGAAGGCACGGATCTGGCAAAGGCAAAACTGGTGATCGAGGAAGTTCCGGCAAGGATCAAATGCCTTAAGTGCGGCGCGGAAACGGAAGTGGAAATCCCGTTCCTGGAGTGTCCGGACTGTAAGAATTCGGAGGTGGAGATCATTTCCGGCAAAGATTTTTATCTGAAAAATTTGGAAATTGACTCATAAATGATAACTGTAAGCTGACAGCTCACAACCCAAAACCAGAGGTCAAACCATGTGTGAAGATTGCGGATGCGGCGAAGCGAACGAAGAAGTCCATGGACATACCCACACCAAGGACGGTTATTATCATACCCACGACGGGAAGAAACATTTCCATCCGAACGAGTCAGGACACGGACATAGCCATGATCATCATGATCATGATCATGAACATAGTCACGAACATTCTCACGACCATGAACACTCCCATTCCCATGAGCACAAGGAACACAAAACCGTAACCGTGGAACAAAAAGTGCTGGCGCACAACGACGAAATCGCCGAAGCCAACAGGAAGTTCCTCGAAAAACACGGGGTTGTAGCGGTCAATATCATTTCATCGCCCGGCGCGGGAAAAACCAAACTGCTTGAAAAAACCCTCGACATGCTACAGGACAAGGTAAAATGCGCCGTAATCGTGGGCGACCAGCGCACCGACAACGACGCCCAACGGCTCATTGGCAAAGGCGCGGAAGTGCGTCAGATCGAAACTTACAGCTCGTGTCATCTCAACGCCGAACAGGTAGGCGCGCTGCTCCCCGAAATCGTGGACAGCGACACTCAATTACTGTTTATCGAAAATATCGGCAATCTGGTGTGTCCGGCGGCGTTTGAACTCGGTGAAGCGTTCAAGGTTGCGATGCTGTCCACCACCGAGGGCGAGGACAAAGCGGTAAAGTATCCGGTGCTGTTCTCGAAAGCGCAAATCACGGTATTGAACAAGACCGACCTGATCCCCCATCTCGACTGGGACCTCGAAGCCTGCCGGAAAAATATCCGCAAGGTTCATCCCGGTATGTTCATTTTTGAAGTCAGCGCCAAAACCGGCGAAGGCATGCAATCCTGGATAGACTACCTGACCAACCTGATTATTTAACCGGTTATTTTACTTTTTCCAGAACGGCGTTTTTGTAAATGGTTTTGCCGCCGATCTTGTATTTTCCGGGGCTGACATATCCCCATCCGGCCCCGCTCTGGCTGTTCTCCGCGCCGGACACCCTGATCAGGTTTTTGCCGCTGACAATATAAACGCCTTCAAATACTGACGGTTTGATCATATAGCGAATGTATGACTTCCCGTCAAGCACGTATGGTTCCATAATGGATAATGTCACTTGGGCCTGATATTTTTTGCCCTTCATGTTGGTCCATGAGATTGTCCAGGGGCCGGCCATATCTTTAGTATATCCCGTAGATGAAGGCTTAAATCTTTTCACCACAAGATAATTATCGTCATAAGTGGGGCGTTTATCACCTGCTTTCCGCTGGTTATCCGCTTTCATCATTTTTTTGTTGCCGCTGACAATCCAAGCGGCTTTAAAGCCCTTATAAAAAGGTAATTTCACCAATTTCTGCTTGATGCAAGTAAATTTGTTACCATCCAATTTATACTCCCCGGTAAACCAGGCTGATCCCCGGAACCATTGCCGCATTTCGTATGTGTCATCACCTTTTGGTATAATTTCTACTGACCTGAGAATTACTTTCCCGGATTTTTTTCTGAGAACCCAGTACCTTGCCAGTTGTTCATCAGCGGTTGATTTGAAACATGCAAATGAGAAAAGGAATAGAATTAGCACAAAGAAAACTTGTTTTTCCATCCGTCCCTTGAATACTTTCTTTCCGTTACATCCGCGCATCTTCTCCTCCTCTTCGATATTAACATTAGCCTACTTTAGCATTAGTCCAGGTTTATTTCTTCCCATATTTCGCCGATCTTGATGATATCGAATTTTTTACCGGGCTGATTTGATTCGCGGATGATAAGCGCTGAAGTCCGGGGCAGTTCGGAACAAATTTTCCGGGCAAACTCCTCACCATTGATAAAAATGGAAGTGGAAAGCGCATCGGCGGTTTCAGCCAACGGGGTAACTACCGATACCGACAGCATACCGGTCACGGGCTGTCCGGTTTTCACGTTCATGATATGGGTGTAACGTTTGCCGTCAATGACCACATAGCGTTCGTAATTGCCGCTGGTGGCGATGGAAATGTCCTTAATCTCAATGATGCCGCATTCCTCAGCTTTGCACACCGGGTTACGAATGCCAATTAAGTAAAAATCGCGTCCGGGAGGCGGTTCAGGGAAACAGTACATATTTCCCGCAAGGTTGATGATTCCGCGTTTGACGCCCAGCTTTTTTACCGCATTCACGGCACGGTCTACGGCAAATCCCTTGGCTATGCCGCCCAGGTCGAAACTCATGCCCTTCACCTTGAATTTCACCGTGCGGTTTTTGTCGTTGAATTCAACCTTGTCCAGACCGACTACCGACAGCGCTTTGTTGATTTCTTCCGCCGACGGCAGTTTTTTCTGTTTCCGGTAGAATCCCCAGAGCACCATCAGAGGACGGGCGGTAATGTCGAATGCGCCGTTCGACATTTTCCATGCTTTGCGTCCGCCCTGGAGAGCGTCCCAAAGCAACGGGCTGCATTTGAACGGATGTTCGAAGGCTTCTTTGTTCAGTCTGGCAAGTTCGCTTTGCGGATTGAAAATATTACATGTGGTTTCAACTTCCTTGAACACATCATACACAGTGTCAGCGGCCTTTTCCGTAAGTTCATACGGTCCATATAAAGTAACTGACGCCATTGTACCCATTATGGGGTAATTCCGGGTAGCCTTTTTCGCCTCCGTTTTGGATTCGACAGGTTTAGGACCATTCATATATACAACGATCAAAGCCGCCGTCATGATCGCCGGCGGAATAAGGAACTTCCACATATTAAACGGTTTTGCCGGTTGTATTCCCATATTTTCCTCTAAGCTCTGGGGTGAAATTTTTTATGCACGTCGAGGAGACGTTTCTGGTCGATGTGGGTATAAATCTGGGTGGTGCTGATATCGGCATGCCCAAGCATCTCCTGAATGATCCTGAGGTCGGCTCCGTTTGCGAGCAGGTGGCTTGCGAACGAATGCCTTAGCGTATGCGGATGAATATTTTTCCCTATCCCGGCGATCAGCGCCGCTTCCTTGACAATCGCCCAGATACGTTCCCGGTCCAGCGGACGGCCGTTTTTCGACAAAAACAGCGTGGTTTCCTCCGGCCTGACGACCAGCTGCGGACGAATGGTATCAAGGTACTGCCGGATCAGGCACAGCGCGAGTTCGCCGGCCGGAATGATCCGCTCTTTGTTGCCTTTGCCGATAACCCTGACAATTTCCTCGTCGAAAAAGACCGAATCAATCCGCAGCCCCGCAGCTTCCGACACCCGCAGTCCGCAAGCGTACATAACCTCGAGAATCGTGCGGTTTCGGAAAGTCAGCGGATCGTTGCCAACTTTCGGGAAGGCGTTCAGCAGCGCATCAATCTCGGTGGGCGACAAAAAATCGGGAAGCAACCGCCAGAGTTTCGGCGAATCCATCACATCGGTAATATCTTCCGGAATAAGTTTTTCCTGAAAAAGATAGCGGAAAAGCACTTTGACTGAAACCAGCCGCCGCGCCAGGGTAGCGGGTTCAAGCTGACGCTCCTTGCCACGGGCGAGGTAATCAAGGATATCGTTTCTGGTCACCTGCGAATAACTGCTTCGTCCGACCTGGTCCTGAAGGAATTCGACAAAATCGAGCAGGTCGCGCCGGTAAGCCTGGACGGTATTGTCGCTGAGCCCTTTTTCCATTGCCAGGAATCCGGAAAAATGTTCGAGTTCCCTGTGCACGGTTACTTCTTCTCCCGCCCGCGCCTGATGATGGCGGTAAAATCCTTCAGGGCCTTCCAGAAGTTTTCGGCGGCTATCGGCTCCAGATCGTTGTGTCCGGCAAGATCAACCCAGTAGTGCATCTTCGGAGCGTTCGCGGCGTTAAACAGTTTTTCCCCGTGCCAGAACGGGACAACACGGTCGCGGCGGCCATGAATAAACAGCACCGGACACTTGATATTTTTCATCCGCGAAAGGTTGGGGAACTTGTCGAAAGGAACAATCGCGATATTCGTCACCACCCGGAAAGCGGAAACGAATCCGCTCTGGATAACCAGTCCGGCGGCTTTTTTGTGCTCCGCGAGATAACATGACGGCCCCGACCCCACCGACCGGCCGTAAACAATGATTTTTTCCGGTGGAATTTTCAGGGTTTTGGTAAGATAATCGTACACGGCGGTAATGTCGCCGTAAGTATTGCTTTCCGACGGTTTACCGTCACTGAGCCCGTATCCCCGGTAGTCGTATGCAATTACGGCGAAACCGTGTTTGACAAACGCTTTGAAATATCCCCGCATTCTACCCAGGTCCTCGGCATTGCCGTGGCTGTACAGCAAAGTAAACTCGGCATTGGGATTTTTCAGATAAGTTACCGCGATCTTCTCTTTATCAGTAACCGGGATCAGGAAAATATCGTCTTTTGCCTGGTACTTTTTTTTAGGAGGATGAAAGATCAGATTGTCGGCGTAAAGGCATCCGAACAGAACCAGCGCAAGATATAAAGTCGCGAAAAACAGCGGAATCCGCCACCATTTAATTTTTCCGAACAAAACTAATTTCCAATTGATCTTTTTCATAATCGGGTACTATATCACATAAACCCCGTATTTGATATCATGAAAAACCGGCGCCGGACAATTTACTGCCGCCCGGCGCCGGTTGACCATTTCCTTTAATGTCAGCTTGCCAGCATTTCATCGATTCTTTCATTGATTCTTGCTTTGAAGTCCTCGGCCTTTTCTTTCAGTTCCGCGATTTTTTCATCGAGCTTCACCTTAAGTTCGGCGAGTTTCTCCTTGATGCGCTGCTGAAGCATTTCCACGGCCTTGTCGTGGGCCTTTTTGAAAGCTTTGGAGTTAACAATGTCGGTAACGACCGGCCTGACGTTGTCGGGAAGTCCGTCGATAGCCTTGAAAACTTCTTCATGGAATCTGGCTATCGCCTTTTTCCGGAAGATGCTGAGTTTTTTACGGATCAAGGCCGCGGTAATTTTCAGTCTTGCCTTCACAAGCGGCTTCACTTCTTCTTTATACTGCCTGGCCAGTTTGATCAAGTCCTTCGCAAGCTTTTTCAGGATTGCATTGCGTTGTTCGCGCAACTCCATAAGTTGAGCGTAAAGCTCCGGATCTTCCACCTGAATGCGCGCAAGCGCCTTGTCCCGCTGGTCGGAAAGCCAACTGGCCTGAACATTCATTGCGCTGATTCCGATAATCACTGCCATCCCGATGATAATTGCCTTTTTCATTTTTCCCTCTCCGTTTTTCTCTCATTACTTGTTATCATACGGGACATCCCCTGGTCTTCTCCCATTGCGACCTCCGTAAAGCTCTCCATTCCACCTCCTTCCGACTTTTTAAATTTGCTTTTTCACTATTGCAGAAAGGATGCCAAAACTTGTGACCTGCCGGAAAAACATCGAATATAGAATCATGACCAAAATGCTTGTCTTTTTAGTTATTCAACTTTTCAAAAGATCAATTTACAGTTGTAAAATCCCATATAAATAATTATGTGTTTCTCATCAGAAAATTTGTTCAAGAACTTATGTGACTGCCGGAAACGCTTTCCATACCCGTTGATTTTCAGCAAGTTGTCAATTCTGAGAAAATGGAACGAATCGGTTTATCAAAAATGAGAAGATCAGTCCGGAATTGCAAAATTATGTTTAAAAAAGATTAATTTTGAGCTTATCTGACGGAAAACATTGCGAAATTCTCCAGTGACTATATTGTTTATGCATGGGACAGCCAATAGACAACCGGAAAGTAGAGATGTTCCGGGACCATCTGGAAGATCTTCCTGATATTGTCCTGCCTGAAGGATTTTCCATTCGTCCGTATACGGCGGGAGATGAACAGCACTGGCTGAACATTCACCTTGTCGCGGACAAATTCAACGAACTTGGTCTTGAAACCTTCAATATCAGTTTTCACGCTGATTGCGCGGCCTTGAAGCACCGCCAGTTCTATCTTGTTGCGCCGGACGGCGAGGTTATCGGCACTTCCACGGCCTGGTATGACGATAAATACAACAATCGGGATTGGGGCCGTATTCACTGGGTGGCGTTACTCCCGGAATACCAGGGAAAAAAGCTTGCGGTCCCGCTGTTGAACAAAACCTGTCAACGCCTTCGTGAACTCAATCACAGCGCGGCATACCTTACCACCGCCAGCGCCAGGATCCCGGCAATAAATCTGTACCTGAAATTCGGTTTCAAACCGTTCATCCGGAAACCGAGTCACGTTATGAGCTGGAAAGAGATAGAAAAAAAATTGAAATATCCTATACAAATCCCGGAAGTGGTCAATGATATTTCCGGAGAAGCGCATAAATTATAGCTTACCGGATATCAAAACCAATTATTGCAAGGAAGCACCAGAAATGATCTATTTGTCAAGGGTCAGGAATTATCTGCCCGCGCAGGGCAAGGGCATTCGCCTCGGAGTTTACCAGGGAGAGTGTCCCGTAGGCACAAAAGAGGCAGTTCAGGCAAACCTAACCCGACTCGAAACCGTGGCGGAGGACGCGGCCGGACACGGTGTGCAACTGCTTAGTTTTCCCGAATTGTATATTACCGGTTACGCGCTGAATCCGCCGCTGGTAAAAGAACTCGCGGAATCTGTCGACGGCCTGTCCATGCAAAGGGTCGCCGCCACCGCGAAGGCCAACAAACTCGGAATAATCTGTCCGTATCCGGAAAAAGCCGGGAAATCAGGCGAAACCGTTTATTACGATTCTATTGCGATGTTCGGCCCTGACGGTGAACTGTTGCTGAACTACCGTAAAGTACACCTGTTCGGACAGGCCGAGCGGGACAACTATATCTCCGGTTACGACGAAAACAACGCAGACGAACTGTACAAGGTTGTAAAGGTGTTCGGGTTCCCGGTGGGAATACTCAACTGTTACGAGGCTGAATTTCCGGAACTTTCGCGGATTCTGGCGTTGCGCGGCGCAAAACTGATCGTGATTCCCACCGCCGCCGACTATTTCTATACCTTGGCGAACGGCAAAATGGCGGAAGTGCCGTATCCGGACGCCACCACCTGCATGATTCCTGCCCACGCATACGGCAATCACGTGTTTATCGCTTATTCCAACCGGTGCGGCTGGGAAGAAGTCGATGGAAAGAGCTGGGAATACCGGGGAAATTCGGTAATATGCGGTCCGCACGGGAAACATCTTGTAGCCGCGCTGCCCGAGGAAACCATGTTGATCGCCGATATCGTACCGGAGGACTTCGGAAGAACCCATCCGGAAGGTGATTATCTTGAAGACCGTCTGCCTCAAACTTATCGCATTCTAACCGAAAACATAACCGTGAGGAAGATTATGCTGAATATTTACGCCGCAAAATGGTGTCCACACTGCCGGAAATCGATTTCCTACCTGAAAGAACACAATATCGAGTTCAATTACGTTGAAATTGAAGAACAGCCCGAGGAAGTGATCAACAAAATCGTGGAAGTAAACGGGGGCGACGACTGGGTAGTGCCCACGTTTGAACTCGACGGCAAATGGCGTCCTGGCAAAGTGTTCAACGCTGAAGAACTCCGGCGCGACCTCGAGGAAATGGGAATAAAATTCCAGTGACAGGAGAATCCATGAGTAAAATCATCCTGATAACCGGCGCAAGCACCGGCATCGGCGCGGCAACCGCAAAACTGCTGGCGCCGCAAAACAAGATAATCGTCCATTATAATTCCTCTGCCGAAGCCGCGGAAAAAGTGGCTGAATCCGTACAGGGTCTCGGGGGAGAAGCGGAACTTGTCCAGGCGGATTTGTCGACGGAATCCGGCTGTGTCAAGGTATATGAGTTCGCGGCGGAAAAATTCGGAAAACTCGACGTTCTGGTAAACAACGCCGGGAGCTTGATAAAACGCCATCCCGTCCGTGAAATAGAATGGGAACTGATGGAGAAAATATTCGCGCTTAACGTTTTATCCGTAATCAAGCTCAGTTCGCTGTGCCTGCCGTTGCTGGAAAAAGGAACCGACCCGAACATCGTGAACATCACTTCGGTTGCCATGCGGCACGGCGCGCCAACCGCCACGGTTTACGGCGCGGCAAAGTCGGCAATCGACTCGTTCACACGCGGACTCGCCAAGGAAGCGGCCCCCGGAATCCGGATTAACGCAGTGGCTCCAGGAGTTATAGAAACGCCCTTTCACGAACGATTTTCCACCCCGGAACGGATGGAACAATTCCAGGACGCCACCCCACTGCAAAGGAACGGCAAACCGGAAGCTATCGCCCTGAGTATCAGGCATTTGATAGAAAACAGCTTCATCACCGGAGAAACCATCGACGTCAATGGCGGCATATTCATGCGCTGACACAGGAACCAAACAAATTTTGGATGGAGTGACCGGAATGCTTCGCGATTCCGGCAATTTTAATCCAAAACTTGCGCTGACGCCGTAAAATTCGCGAAAACCTTCCGAATCACCTTACAAACCATGCCCCAAAGGGTCGACGGCAATGTAAGGAAGGAGGGTGTAAAAATGAAGGAATCAATCCTGGAAATTATTCTCAACGGCATAATTATCATATTGATGATCCTGATAGTTTTGCTTAAGTCCGGATACGTCTGTTGACTCTCTTCGGAACAGCCATTTCCCCCGGCTATAGTTGCAATATTGCGGTTTTGATAGATATTACTTCGCGAAAATGCGAAAATTTTTTCCGTTGATTTTGGCAATTTACGGAGAAATTTATTTTTTTACCTGTAACCACCCGTGCCAAAATAAGCGGCACGGACAATAATAAATCATTTTGAGCAGCAGTTATGATTATCAGTGGAGCGGTAATGATTCTGACCTTTATCGGGGTCATTATCTGTTACCGGAAACATAAAAAGAAAAAAGTTGCCGCTGCTTTGCCGGGGGCAATTATAATGCTCCTGGGGCTTCTGGTTTCTTCTTTCATGTTCCTCTATCAGTGGGGGATAATCGGGTCGGCTCCCGAGCAGCGGTTCCGCAACCGGGAAATGGGATACAAAGAGCTCCAGGGATTTTATCCCGCGAAGTATCTGGCCGAGAAATTCCCCTCTTACAGGGCTTTGCTGATTGCGCCGGAGGGATACGAGGAAGATTCTTATAATAAGGAGATTATAGAAGGAATCAAGAAGGGATTCGGCGATTCAATTGAGTTAGCGGCAATAGAAACCATCTGGGCCCCGGGTGGAGACGAAACCAAAATAAACGCCGCATCATTCAACACCATCATCAAGGCCAATGACGACTGCAATTTAATCATCTCGATGATCGGTCTGCCCCCGGATATCAATCGTCTGGTCATTTGGCGTGAGAAGGCAAGAAACAGGCCCAAACTGGTGGCCTATAACATTGACGTCAAAAGGCTCAGGAAATATATTGCCAGGAAATTCATCACGGCGGCAGTGCTATTCCGCCCGGACCCTGAAATAACCGACCGTATGCCGCATGACCCGGAAGATGCATTCAATCAGAGATATATTCTTGTGACCCCGGCGAACATCGGTTCAAAAGCCGGTTTATACCCTCGCCTGTTTTAATTTTGGCACATAAAATGCTCATATTAAATTTCGGTTTGGTGTCGTTTTTGGACAAGAAAATGCGTAAGAGAAAAAAAACCTGGAAACTGGGTTTTACCATCATTGAACTACTGGTGGTAATATCCGTATTGGCAATACTGATTGCCATGTTGCTTCCTGCCCTTGATCGCGCCAGGGAATATGCATATCAGATATCCTGCATGAACAACCTCCGCCAGATCGCAATGGGTTACAAGCACTACTACGACGATAACAACGATGAACACTGCGTAACCATGCGCTGGCTGGATGATTTCTCCCCTATCTACGATTACGTTAAGAGTTATAAAATCTTTGTTTGCCCGAGCACCGGCAGCAATCCCCCGGAATCTATCGAAGATCTTGAAAACGGGGAAACCGATTATCTGGTTGGTTCGGAATTGGCGGACATCGAAAAAAGCGTCAACAACGGCCACGGGAACAATCCCTACAATTTCGACCCCAGCAATCCGAGTCAGATAACCCAGCAAATCCTTGCGTACAAAAAAAACATCAGGGTGGTTTATGATAAATATTACCGCAGTCACTTCAACGGTTTTAACTTAATATACCTTAACGACCTTCACTATGAAACCGATATCGGGATATCCCAATACTGGATGCTGGATGAAAACAACCATATCATCAAAACTTTGGACTCTTTTCCAAACCCGGGCAACGGCAAGAAAAAAGACAAGGAGAAATAACTGGAACGCCGGCATTTGGTTTCAATCCCCCCGATAAATTGTACTTGACTTTTATTTTATACCGAATTGCAATCTAAAAATTATTAATGACAAGGGAAATTTTTGAGAATCAGGTAAAATTACAACGGCAGCGCGGTATGAATATCGGGCAATGGAGTAATTTTTGCATGAACTCAAAAGAACCTTGCCGCAAGGCGGTTGCGTTTTCAGCATACCGGATACGCGCCGGATGAGCGCAGTCACTGCATCAGCAGTGCCAGACTCCTCCGGCCCATCCCGGCAAAGCTGAAATCCACAATCATTACTTGCTTTTAGATCGCAAATCGGTATTATCTCCATTTTTTATTCAGCTTTTACCCATCTGGCACGTGATATGCTTTTCCATATTTTAAAAGAACAATTTCAGGGTAAAAAGATGAGTAAAAAGATAAAACACAAGATTATCCAATTCACCCTGGTGGAATTGCTGGTGGTAATTGCGGTACTTGCAATTCTGTTCGCGATTCTGCTGCCAGCCTTGGAACGCGCCAAGGAATATGCCTACCAGGTTTTCTGCATGAACAATTTGCGTCAGATCGGCATAGCCTACCGGAGCTATTATGAGGAATTCAACGGAGAACATCCCGCGGTGAGTATGCGGTGGTTGGACGACTTCTCGCCAATTGCTCCTTACCTGCAAAGCTACAAAGTTTTTGTTTGTCCAAAAACCTTAAATAAGCCGCCAACAACTCTTGATGAGCTCGCGAACGGAGGAACCGATTATCTGGTTGGCTCAAAGATGCAAGACATCGAAAAGTGCCTTAACGTTAACAACGGGCTGGGCAACAATCCTTATAATTTCGACCCCAGCAACCCCAGCACCGTCATCCAAAGAATCATTTCCTACAAAAAAGACACGCGGATAGTGTACGACAAATATTACCGCAGTCATTTTGGAGGATTCAACGTCATCTACCTCGACGATGTCCATTACGAAACTGACAAGGGTGTCACCTGCTACTGGACCCTGGACTCGAAAAACAGAATTGAGCGAAGCCTTGATCCGTTCCCGGACGTGAACTACACAGCAGAAGAAGATACCACTACTGACGAAAAAACTAATAACGGTAAAAGTAAGAAAGGATAATTCCAGGTAAAAATATCTCCTTAATTTCCGGCACTTGCGGGCATTGCTCCAAATCGTCACCAAACCAGGCTTTCTCATGCTTTCCCCGCAATCCCTCCGGCATCAGGTGTTTGTTCCCGTTTTATCCAGGCGTCCCGGTTTCGTTATAATTCATCATATTTAGTGGAAATTTTCCGATTTTGACGATATTGTTTCCTGATGGTTATGATCAATATAGGAATAAAATAATGCGTAAACAGAGCATCAGCCGGGTAAACCTTTACAGCTGGATAACCACGATTGTATTAATCAGCGCCGCCTTCATAGCTTTTTTTATCTATGAAAAGGTCAATGATTTCCTTAAAAGCGACAAACGTCTGGAAAAAAGCTACCAGACATACTGCCACAATATCCTGAAGATGGAAAACCTCAGCGTGGTGAAATACATCAGTTTTGCCGCCGGGGAGCTGAAGGAAATGAAGTCAGATGACGCCAGGAAAAAAGTTCTCGGCAATCTTAAAAAACTCAAATTCGGAGCCGGCAAGGCCCGGGATAACGTATTTATCTTTGATCTTCGCGGCAATGCGCTGTTAAGTCCTGAAAAACGCGGCGGCAAGCCCTCCGAAAAGCTGGGTAAGATTGTCTCCAACACCAGAAGCGGATTCCACACCCGGATTGTAAACAACGCCAGGGGTGTCCCGGAACAGGTAATGCTTTATTCCGAAAATTATCGTCCCTGGAACTGGATTATCGTCACGGAAGCCAGGGAAAGCAGCATCCGGAAGGAATACGCGGAAAACCGCCTGCGCCTTAAAATTGACCTGATTATCGAACTTGTGGTAATCGGCATCCTGTCCGCGGCCATGATGCTCGCGGCTATTTACCTGTCGTTCCAGGTTTCAAAAAGCATCAAAAAGGAAATCGACGCCCTCGTGGACTACTTCGCGGAAACGGCCGAAGGTGACGCCGAACTCGACCTTGATAAACTGCATTTCCGGGAATTCAGCTTTATCGGCAAATCCGCGGTGGCAATGGTTGGAAAGATCAAGGACCTGATGGGACAGATCAGGGAGCTTGCCATGCGCGTGGAAATGCGCAGTCAGGAAAAGAGCGCTTTCCTGGCCGAAATGAGCCACGAATTCCGCGGCCCTCTCAACGGCGTTCTCGGCATGTCGCAGATTCTCCTCGACACCGATCTAACCAAGGAACAGCAGGAATACATTGAAGCGATCGTCCAGTCCGGTCAAACTCTCAATTCAATGGTTGCCAACATCGGCGACTTCGCGGACATCGAGGTTGGTGAAATTGAAACGGTCAACAAGGAATTCGACCTGAGCGCCCATCTAAGCGGCGTTATCGAACTGCTCGGTAACCGCGCCTCCCGGAAAAACCTCAACCTGGAACTGAAAATCGAGAAAAAGACCCCGCACAACCTTTACGGCGATGTCGAAAAGATCAGGCAAATCATCACTACTCTCATCCGCAATGCGATTTTCTTTACAGAAAAAGGTTCGATCAGCCTCGAGGTAAAGTGTCTTGAACAACTTGAACCCGGCAAAGGCAAATTCCTGTTCAAGGTGGCCGATACCGGCGTGGGCATTTCCAAAGACCGGCTCGTGAGTATCTTCAATTTCCCGCCGAAAGGCCGCGACGCCATGCTTAAATTCGGACATATCAGTCTGGGCCTGGCAGTCTGCCGGAAAATTGCCAGAGGCATGGGCGGCAGTCTCGGCGCCGAAAGCGAAAAAGACAAAGGCTCCACCTTTAACCTGATCCTCCCGCTTGAAATTCATGAAAAAGCCGAAGCGCCGCCTACCCCCGAAGAACTGGCGAAAAAACCGTTCAAACTTGAACGCGAATTCACCGCCCTGCTCGCCGAGGACGATCCGGTTAACAAAGCCGTGGCCGTGAAATTCCTGTCGCGGATGGGATTCAACGTTGAAGCGGTCAACAACGGTCTCGAGGCCGTCGGCAAGTGGAAGGAAGGCAAGTTCGACATCATTTTCATGGACTGCGAAATGCCCCGGATGGACGGTTTCGCCGCCACCCGCGAAATCCGCAAACTGGAAGAAGACGGTAAACACATCCCGATCATCGCCATGACCGCTTATGCCATGCGGGTTGACCGGGAACACTGCTTCGAGGCCGGCATGGACGATCATATCTCCAAACCGGTCACTACTCAAGCCATCCAGAGCGCCACCAAAAAGTTTCTTCATAAACAGGAAGAATAACTTTTCTATTCAATAACATTAATAAATCACCGGAAAAGCTATGAATCCACAATTGAATCCCAGCAGACTGTTCGCGGCCGGCATGGCCGGAATCATCGGAATTACCGCGGCGGCAGTTGATTATCCCAAAATCAGCAAAAACTCCCTTGATCTGATCCTGCCGCAGGCCATCTACGTGGTTCCCGGACACGAAATAAACGTTTATTTCGATAACATCATATTCGTGCCGAACGTCAAAAACTATGTCTTCCGGATAGAATGCGAAAAAGGCAGGCAGGATGAACTCCGCTGGCGATGGACGCCAAACAAGGACGAAACCGGAAGTTATCCCTGGAAAATCACCATATCCGACGGCTCCGGAAAGGTCCTTGCCCAAGGCGAAACCGTAGTGAAATGCATCTCAGAGAAAGTCGGTAAGAGCAAAGAAATGAGCATCATGATGGTTGGAGACAGTCTCACCGACCACGGGATTTATCCCCGGGAATTGAAAAAACTCCTCACCGCCAGCGGAATAAAAGTCAAGACCATCGGGTCCAATGCCGGTGGCGGCCGGCCGGTCCGCGCGGACGGCGTCCTTTACGAGGGCTACGGCGGCTGGGCCTGGAATACCTTTCTTACCCACTGGACGGATGACAAGAAACACGCTTATCGCGCAAAAAGCAAATTCCTCAGGCTGGAAAACGGCAAGCCCGTGCTGGACTTCAAACACTATCTCGAAAAACATAACGACGGCAACCCGCCGGACATGATTACCATCTTTCTCGGGATCAACGATATCGCCAGGTTAACGGACGAAAATCGTGATGAAAAATTCAAGAAAATCCTGAAAAGCGCGGATGCTCTGCTCAAGGAATTTCATAAAGTCGCCCCGAAAGCGAAAATCCTGATCGCCCTTACTCCGCCGCCAGCCGCAACCCAAACCGCATTCGGGAACAATTACGGCACGGGCATCAACCGCTGGGTTTACCGCACAAGTCAGCACAAACTGGTCAAGGCTTACATAAAACATTTCGGCAACCGCGAAAAGGAAAACATCTTCCTGGTCCCGCTGTTCCTGAATATCGACTGCGTAAACAATTATCCGGAAAAACTCGAACCGGTAAACGCCCGGAACCGCAAAAAAGTAACGACCCAAACTAACGGCGTCCATCCCGCAAGGCCGGGTTACTACCAGATCGCGGATTCATTCTTTTTCCGCATCAAAGATGTCCTCAACAAAAATTAACCAGTGCAGGCACTGGCCTGAAATTGCATATTTTCACGCTACGCCGAAAATGCGGAAAAATTGTTGTTCACAACTTCAGCTGTGCCTTTTTTTACCCGCTTTCGGCAAAAGTGGGCTACTCCCGGCAAAGCCGGAAAAAACACTTATTCGGATGGATATTCCTTGATGGATATTGGACCTTGGATCAGGTAAAGACGCAGACAATGGTGATATTGTCTTCACCGCCTCCGCGCAGGGCGGCTTTCAGGAGCATTTTCACGGCTTCGTAGGCATCGTCAGCCTTGCCGATAATTCTTTGGATTTCCGCATCTTCCACGTGGTTGGTAAGACCGTCTGAACAGAACATGAAACGGTCGCGATGGATGCGCTTGAAATTATTCACTTCCAGTTCCACCGCGGGAGCGGGGCCAATCGACCGGGAAATAATGTGGGCGAAAGGATGGTACTGGGCTTCTTCCGGTTTGATAATGTTTTTTTTCACCAGTTCAGCCACGAAACTGTGGTCTTCGGTAAGCCGTTCGATTTTCCCGGCGCGGTAGCGGTAGCAGCGGCTGTCGCCGGCATGCGCCACGAGGACTCCCCCTTTATAAAAGAGTCCGGAAACCACGGTAGTGCCCATCGGGTGCTGGATATGGTAACGCTGATTGATCTCAAAGATGTAATCGTTGGCGCGGCAGATTTCGGAATGAAGAAAAGCTTCGAGTTTTTTATCCGAGGATTCTCTATCCAAGCCAAGATTTCGCCATGCAGTGGCCACCATCCTCGCACAAATATTGCTGGCAATGTTGCCGCTGTCATGTCCGCCGATCCCGTCAGCCACCGCTACCAGAGCGTTACAGCCGGGGTCATTAATGCAGTAGACAAAACTGTCTTCGTTCAGTTCCCGAATAAGTCCCACGTGGGTATCCGCGGCAATATTCAAAGGTTCGCAAGCTTTGTCCTTGCGATTTTTCGTCAAGCTGAAATTCAAATTAATCACTCACCTTCAACTTCCAGGTTCTGGTTCAAATCTACCTGAAAATCCCCAAAATTCCTAATCATATATATCGCTATTATAAAAAAATTGCAAGCCATTTCGCTTTTTTGTTTTGCATTCCGTGACAAAACAGTTATAGTTTTTCTCTTTGGCTTTATATATAAAGGGATTCTAAAGTAATAACATAACATAAAAAGCAGAAAACTGGAGAATGGCATTAATGAAAACTGATCCGAGCAAAACCCGTAATTTTGCGGTGGTAGGTCATACCAGTTCCGGTAAAACAACCCTGTGCGACCTGATGTTGTTTAAAGCCGGTGCGGTAAGTCGCTGCGGCAGCGTGGACCAGAAAACCAGCGTATCCGACTATACGGCTGAAGAACAGGAAAAAGTCAGCAGCATCTACTCTACTTCGATGCATTGCGCCTGGCAGGAAAACGAACTGTTTTTCATTGACACTCCCGGTTACGGCGAATTCATCGGTGAAACCATCTCCGCCCTGAATGCCTGCGACAATGCCCTGCTGGTTGTTGACGGCGTGAACGGTCTGGAAGTCGGTTCCACCCGCGCCTGGAAGCTGGCCCGTAATCTTGGTTGCCCGAGGTTCATCTTCATCAACCGCATCGACCGGGAAAACTCCGATTTCGCCAGAGTCCTCACCCAGGTCCAGGAAGCTTACGGAAAAACCGTATGTGTCCCGATCACCATGCCGGTAGGCAAGGAAAATGATTTCTCCGCGGTTGTCCACGTACTCAAATCCAATGATATTCCTGACGACATCAAGGACGAAGTGGAAAGCTACAAAGAACAGCTGATGGACACTATCGCCGAATCCGACGAAGAGCTGATGATGCGTTATCTCGATGGCGAGGAACTCAGCGAAGAGGAAATCTCCACCGGCCTGCATAAAGCTATCATGAGCGGCGACCTTGTCCCCGTTTTCGCTGGCAGCACCAGCAAAGATATCGGTGTCACTGAACTGATGAACGCGGTAGTTAACCTTTTCCCGAATCCGCTGGCCAAAGGCAGCATCAAGGATCAGGACGACGGCGAAGTTGTCCTGAAAGCTGACGGCAACGGTCTGGCAAGAGTTTTCAAATCGATCGCCGACCCGTTTATCGGTCAGCTCACGTTCTTCCGGGTTTACAGCGGCGTATTCAAATCCGACACCGAAGTTTACAATCTCAGCACCGGTCAGAAAGAACGTTTCGGTCCGATCCAGCTGATGAACGGCAAAAACCAGGAAACGGTTGATCAGATTGGCCCGGGAGCTATCGCCGGTATCGCTAAACTGAAAAACACCCAGGTCGGGAACACGCTTTCAACCGGCAACTCCGGACCGAAGCTGCCGGTCATCGAATTCCCGGCGACAGTTATGTCCTACGCCATCACTCCGGCCAAGTCGGGTGAAGAAGAAAAAATGGCCGCCGGACTTATCAAGCTCGCGGAATCCGATCCGACCATCACGCTCAAACGGAATGACGAAACCCACGAAATGCTGCTTTCGGGCATGGGTGACCAACACCTCAGCATCATTGTCAACAAGCTCAAGGAAAACAACAAGATCGAAGTCAACCTTGAAGCCCCGAAAATTCCGTACCGTGAAACTATCACCGCCAACGGTGAAGGTCATTACCGTCACAAGAAACAGACCGGCGGTCATGGTCAGTTCGCGGAAGTCTACCTGCGGGTAGCTCCGAACGAAGAAGGTTACGAATTCGCCAACGAAGTTGTCGGCGGAAATATCCCGAAAAACTTTATCCCCGCCGTTGAAAAGGGCGTGGCCGAAGCAATGGTTCGCGGACCGCTCGCCGGTTGCGTGGTCGAACGCATCAAAGTAACGGTTTACGATGGTAAGCACCATCCCGTCGACTCCTCCGAAATGGCGTTCAAAATTGCTTCCCGGACCGCTTTCCGGACCGCGATGCACAGTTCAAAACCCGTATTGCTCGAACCCATCATGAACGTAAAAATCATGATCCCGGATGAATACATGGGCGACATCAGCGGCGACCTGAACCAGAAACGCGGCCGCATTCTCGGAATGGGCATCGAAGACGGTCTCCAGGTTGTCAACGCCGAAGTTCCCCTCGCCGAAATGTCCCGCTACGCAACTGAGCTGCGCAGCATGACCCAGGGCCGCGGAACTTTTGAAATGGAATTCGCCCGCTATGAAATCGTGCCCACCAACGTGGCCAACGATATCATCGCCAAGTTCCAGGCTGAAGAAGAGGAGGAATAATCCAAAATCGGATAATTTTGCTTGAATGTTTGACATTGAGCAATTCAAGCATACATTAAACGGCTTTTGAAAATCTCCGGGGCCACGGTGGTCCCGGATTAAATAGTCGCTCCTGAAAAGTGATAATTTTTCAGAAGTAACTTAATATTAACCAAATAACAAAAAACAAATTCAAGTCAACCCCTAACCATGGCAGAAGCAACCAACAAACAACCGGAAGCGGCCCCCGAAGCTGTTTACGTAGATCTCCAGAACATTCCCTCTATGGAGGAACTGTTACAGGAAGAAACCCGAAACGACTTTTCCGAAGGCTCAATCATCTCCGGCAAGATCGTCGAAAAACGTAACGACGGAGTATTAGTCGACATCGGATACAAAGCTGAAGGATACGTGCCAAACGTTGAATTCAGAAACTTTGAGGAAGTCAAAATCGGCGACGAAATCGACGTCTTCCTGGATGAGATCGAAAATGAAAACAACATGCCGGAAATCAGTTACCAGAAAGCTGAATCCCTCAAGGCATGGGAACGCATCACTTCCGAATTCGGCGAAAACAGCGTCATCACCGGTACGATGAAACATCGCGTCAAGGGCGGTATCATTGTCGACCTCGGCGGCGTAGAGGCTTTCCTGCCTGGTTCACAGGTAGACATCGGCCCGGTTCGCAACCTTGATGAATTCCTGGGCAATGATTATGATTTCAAGATTTTGAAGATCAATAACGAACGCCGCAATATCGTGGTTTCCCGCCGCGAACTTCTCGAAGAAGACCGCAAAGACAAGCGCGCCACGCTCCTCAAGGAAATGGAAGTCAATCAGGTCCGGCCCGGCCTGGTCAAGAACATCACCGATTTCGGTGCGTTTATCGACCTCGGCGGCGTAGACGGCCTGCTGCACATCACTGACATGTCCTGGGGCAGAATCTCGCATCCATCCGAAATGCTGGAAATCGGCCAGGAAATCGAAGTTATGATCCTGGACATCGATTACGAAAAAGAACGGGTTTCCCTCGGTCTCAAGCAGAAAAGCGAAAATCCATGGGAACGGGTGGAAAACAAATATCCTGTCGGCGCCACCGTCAAGGGCCGCGTAGTCAACATCATGCCTTACGGCGCGTTTGTTGAAATTGAAGACGGCGTGGAAGGTCTTATCCACGTTTCCGAAATGTCCTGGACCAAGCGCATCACCAAGGCCGGCGAAGTCGTCAGCGTTGGCGAAGAAGTCGAAGCCGTGGTGCTTGACATCGATAAAGAAGGTAAGAAAATCTCTCTCGGCCTGCGGCAGAAGTCCCGCAATCCGTGGGAAGTTCTGGCTGAAAAATACCCGGTCAACAGCAAGATCAAGGGTAAAGTACGGAACATGACCAGCTACGGTGCATTCGTCGAAATCGAAAATGACATTGACGGCATGATCCACGTTTCCGATATGTCCTGGACCCGCAAGATCAACAACCCGAACGAAGTTCTCAAACCCGGTCAGGAAGTTGAAGCGGTCATTCTCGACATCGATCCGGAACAGCAGCGTATCTCTCTCGGTCTCAAACAGATCGAAAATGATCCGTGGGAAAACATCGACGAATTGTACAAGATCGGCGACCTCGTCAGCGGCAAGGTCACCAAGATCACCGCGTTCGGCGCTTTCATCGAACTTACCAACAAGATCGACGGACTTATCCATATTTCCCAGCTCAGCAAGAAGCATGTTGAGAAAGTCAAGGACGTCCTCAATCTGGGTGACGAGATCGAAGCCCGGGTTATCAAGATCGATAACGAAGAACGCCGCATCGGTTTGAGCATCAAGGCCGTGGAAGAAGACTTCTCCGAAGACGACCTCAAGGCCGTTGGTGAAGAAGTTGCCGCCGCCCTCAAACCCGGTGACGAAATGGTTGACTTCGGCGAAGTTCTCGGCGACAGCCTGAATGTTTTCAATCAGGAAAACGAAGAAGTTGCCGAAAAGCCCAAAGCTGAACCAAAGGTTGAACCGAAAGCTGAAAAAGCCGAGGAAAAACCCGCCGAAGAGCCCATAGCCGAAGAAAAAACGGAAGAAGCTCCCAAAGCTGAAGAGAAGGCCGAAGAAAAACCCGCCGAAAAGCCCAAAGCCGAAGAAAAAACGGAAGAAGCTCCCAAAGCTGAAGAGAAGGTTGAAGAAAAACCTGCCGAAGCTGAAGTCAAGGCGGAATAATTCTTCGCAAAACACATATATTCAAAAAATGCCGGTTAACCCCGGCATTTTTTTTGAAAAGCCTAACTGGTTTTGTATATTATCCTTATCCTGAGCTATTCGTAAAAACGAAAATTGTGTATAACTCAGATTAGACGTTCAAAAAAATGACAGGACTCTGCCGATGAGCAATGAGCAAATGTTGTTCGATTTTCCCGGACAGGAAAATCCGCCTCCGGATTTGAAACCTCTCGATATTAAAAGATCCGTACTCGGCTGGCTGACATTGCAAAATCCAACCGGATTCGGGCTCGGAGTCCCGACCCGCTTTTATAAATACAAAGCCGACATTGCCGCTTTCTGGTCGGTTCCCATCCGCAAACTGCTCCGTCCGACCCGCACGGTGATTGTGGAAATCCGGCATCACCGGGAAAAATGCTGGCCCGACTGCGGCAGGAAAAACGAGCTGCTCCCGCTGCTCCGCCAGAAAAAAGAGGAGAAACGCGGAATCGAGGCCGTCATACGCAAAAACGAACCCCACCTGAAAGACAGCGATACGTTATTCGCGGAATATGAAAGTTGGAGTTATACCGAAAGCACGAATAAGGATTATCCGGCAGTCTGCAAGGAGATCGAGGAACTGGAACATGCGTTGTACAACGGCAGCCGTTTTGAACAGATCCGCCGCGCCAAAGTTGCGGAACACCTGTACCTGGCAGTACCGGAGAACTCAGTACACCCGCACGAGCTGGCTGACGGCTGGGGATTGCTTTACATCAACTCCGATTATCAGACAAAAGTGGTCAAGGAAGCCGATTCCTGGGGATGTCCGCTCAATAATAAAATGCATCTTATCCAAAACATTGCCGCGCAATCTTCCGCGGATGTGCTGTTTTCTCACGGCATCCGCGTCAGCGGCAAGGGAAAAATTATCTTTACTCCGATGCCGCACCGGAGACGCGGGACGGGTTAGTTTTTCAAAGGGGGGAGTTATTGAATATTGGCAAAAAATTCAAACGGATAAGATATCGACTTGAATATCTTATTGCATTGCCCATATATCTGCTGGTAAGGCATTTGCCAAAGAGTCTCATGTACAGGCTCGGCAGGTTGGCGGGAAATATCCTTTATTTGATTCCGGAACAGCGAAAGCTGGTAACCGCCAATCTTAATGTGGCTTTCCCGGAAAAATCCAAACAGGAAATCCGTCGGCTTGCAATCTCCAGCTTAAGCCACCTGCCCCGGGTGATCCTGGAATTTTTCTGGATTGCGAACCGTCCTGACAGAATAAACAAGCATACAATTATCCCTGAATCGGAATGGGAAAAAATCCGCCGCCTGCAGCGCGGGGACAAAAAACGCGCCATCCTGTTTGTCTGTCCTCACCTCGGCGGCTGGGAAGTTTCCGCGATGATGGTGGCGCACTGGATTAAATGCCCGTTCGCTTCAATCGCCGCTAAACTCCAAAATCCGCATCTCAACAAACTAATTGTGAAATGCCGTTCCACGGAAGACATCCGGGTAATCCCGGCGAAAGGCGCAATCCGAGGCATGGTAAAGGCATTCAAGGACGGCTATTCGATGGGAACGCTGATCGACCAGAACACCAAAGTCCGCGATGGCGGTATCTGGGTCGACTTTTTCGGGTTGCCCGTCCCAACCAGCCCCGCACCCGCATATCTAGGCAAAAAATTCGACGTGTCAGTCTGTATCGGCGGCGCCGTGATCAACCAGGACAATATTTATGAGCTTTTCATCGATGAACTTGATCATCCCTTTGAATCTTACCCAGACGATGAATCGATCATCAGGGAGCTTCTGGAGAAAACCCAGGCGCTGGCCCGTAAATATCCTGAACAGTATCTCTGGATGTACAAACGCTTCCAGTATATTCCGAAAGACGCCACTGAAGATGTAAAGAAACTCTTTCCTTTTTACGCGAAAATAGCTCCGAAAAGGTTTTACGATAAGGTGGAAGCCAGAAAAAACTGCCGGAAGTCCGCCTGAACCAGAGCAACACGTTAATCTAATTTCCCTGATGAAAAACAAATTCAACAATATTTAAATTGAAGATAATTCTTATATCAAACCGTGATGTTGATATAATTCCTCCGTAATATATGTTACAAGGATATTTGTGTTTGGCAGGGAGAGATAGTAACCGGGGAAAAATAAATGGATGACAACAGCATTGGTGATTTTAAAACCGAAGGCAGCAGTGAAGACCAGGAAAATAATCTGGATTTATCCATTGGCAACATGCTTACCGAAAACGGGAATTCTCCCGGATCGTTAGGGCGCATTGACCGTTATGAACTTGTCGAGCAACTGGGAGCTGGCGGGTTCGGCGCGGTATACCGGGCGCATGATACCGTGGCAAGGATCGATGTCGCATTGAAAGTATTGCCGCCGATGATCTCGGCGGTTCCGGAAGAGCTGGAAAACGTCCGGTCCAATTTTGCCATTGTCTCTAAACTTCATCATCCGAATATTGCCACGTTACTTCATCTTCACAAGGTGGAAAAAGTTGATCCTTCCGCGCAAGAACACCTGAGAGTATTTCCCAAAAGTTATCTGGTGGTAATGGAATACGTGAACGGCTCGACATTGTCGAACTGGCGCAAGCAGTTTCCCGGCAAAAAAGTACCTCTGGACAAAGCTCTGGACATCTGCGGCAAGGTCGCCCAGGCGTTGGACTTCGCGCATTCGAAAAAGATCATCCATCGCGACGTGAAACCGTCAAATATCATGATTTCCCCGGATGGAGAAGTTAAGGTTCTCGACTTCGGGCTTGCCGCCGAAATCCGCAGTTCGATGGGCCGGGTCTCTCAGGAGCAATACGACACCTCCGGTACGCGCCCTTACATGGCCCCCGAGCAGTGGGCGGGTAAAAACCAGGGACCCGAAACCGATCAGTACGCGCTGGCCTGTATGCTTTATGAGTTGATCAGCGGCGGCGTACCGTTCCAGTCGGTTTTCGAATCGGGCGACGCCGGTTTGATGTTGAACCTGGTGGAAAACCGGATGCCGGAACCTTTGCCCCAATTGAATAAAAAACAAAACGCGCTTTTGATGAAGGCGTTAGCCAAAAAAGGCTCAGACCGCTACGCTTCCTGTGACGAGTTTATCAATGCTATGAGGGGAAAAGTCAAAGTAAAACGCGCCTCTAAATCCTCCGGCGGCGGCAAAATAATTGCGGTTCTGCTGATTATTCTTGTCCTGATAGGCACTGGCGGATACTTCGGCTACACCAAATACCGGGAAGTCCAGAAGTCCAAAGCCGAACAATTGGCCAGGGAAAAAGCGGCAGAGAAAGAACGCCAGCGTCAGGAACAGCTCGCGAAAGAGACGCAGGAAAAACTCAATTCCCTTAAAAAGAAACTGGAGTCCTCATTCAGGAACGGTGATCTTTCGGCGGCATCGGCGGCGGTATCGGAAATACTGTCGATCGACCCTCAAAACTCCTACGCCCGGACGATGCAGGACAGGATCAAGGAAAAAGCCGGACTCGCCGAAACCGCTCCGGTCAAGAGCCGCGCGGAAATGGTGTTCGAAAGGTTAAGCCGCATTTCTCCCGAACACGGATTTCAGGCAAAAAAAGATGCTCTAAAACTGAAACTCAATACCGCAAAAACCTTGTTTGGCGCCAAATCTTACGGCAATGCTTTAGGTAAATACCAGGAAGTAATAACCGGATGCGGCAAGCTTGTAAAGCTCGATTCGGAACGAAATTCGGCAATGGTATCCTCAAAAAGATCGGAACAGGAGAAACAAAGCGCGGAAAAGAGCAACGCTTCGAGTCTGGCGAAAAGTATCTGGAACAGCGCAAAGAGTCTGGAAGATGACGGCAAAACCAAGCTTGACAAAGGTGATTTTCCGGGAGCGCGAAAGAATTTCACGGCGTCTGAAAAGGAATACAAACACGCAAAGAACTATGCTATTGGAACTTCCGCACTGGCTATTATCAAAAAACAATATGAAGCCCAATTAGCCAAGGTGAAACGCGCTGACCTAAACAAATTCGGCGGCGCGGACTGGGCCGAAGCGCGTCTTGCAGTATCCAGCGCCGACAACGCGGTTTCCTCCGAAGACTGGGATAAAGCCCTGTCATCCTACCGGAAAGCCGTAACCCTCATTGCCAAAGCGGTGCCAAAAACCCAAAACGATATTGCGGCAATACTCCGCGCCCAGCGCAAGGCCAAATATGATAGGCTCATGGCTGAAGCGAAAAAACTGCTGAATAATAAACAGTGGGATGATGCTGAAGCAAAATATAAAGAAGCAATGCAGATCCCCGGATACGAGAATAATAACGATGCTCGAAGCGGAGCTGAGTTTGCGCGTAAGCGAGTTGCCGCGAAAGCCGATTATAAAAAGTCTATGAAAACCGCGCGGGTATATTATGCCAAGGCGCTGTCAAAGAGTAATGTTCCGTCCGCCCGTAAGTTCTGCGATGCGGCGTTGAAGGAATTACGCAGTGTTTCAACCACGTATCTTGACGCTACCGCGAAAAATAGCTTGTCCAAACTTTCGGTGGAAATCGAGAATTTCACGAAAAGCTTGTGGGATGGTCCCGTTAAAGATAATTCCTGGACGGTACCCGGACTGGATATGAAGTTTGCGTATGTTTCCCCAGGTAGCTTTAATATGGGCTCGAATGACGGCAACAGTGATGAGAAGCCGGTGCATCGCGTAACGATCAGCCGTGGCTACTGGATCGGAAAGTACGAGGTAACGCAAAGCGAGTACCAGGATCTTATGGGAACGAATCCGAGTCATTTCAAAGGCAGCAACAATCCGGTGGAACAAGTTAGTTGGAATGACGCAGTAAAATTCTGTGAAAGGCTTACGCAACGTGAACGTGCTGCTGGCCGTTTGCCGGAAGGTTATGCATACCGTTTACCCACGGAGGCTGAGTGGGAATACGCAGCGCGTGGGGGGGCTAAGAGCCGTGGTTACAAATACAGCGGGAGTGATGATCTTGACCGTGTGGGCTGGTACGATGGCAACAGTGGAAAGAAAACGCATGAAGTTAGGACTAAGAGTGGTAATGAACTTGGGCTATACGATATGAGTGGCAATGTGTGGGAGTGGTGTAATGACTGGTATGGGGAATATGGCAGCGGTACACAAAGCGATCCTGCAGGGCCTGGTACAGGCTCGGCCCGCGTGAATCGCGGCGGCAGTTGGGGCAGCCGCGCCAGGCGCTGCCGGTCGGCGATTCGGGGCGGCAATTCGCCTGGGTACACGCCCTGCGACCTGGGTTTCCGCGTCGTGCTTGGCCCAATAATAAAAAAATGAATGGTAAATTTCAATACGGCTCGGTGAAACCTCGTCCTCCCAAAAAAATGCCGCGAACAGAGGGGCTTATGGAGGGATGCATTGTCAGCGTCAGCTAAATGTGAATGCTGATTCTTAACGGTTCCTTACCTGAGCCGGACTTTTTTAACCAGTTTCTAACTCCTTTCTATTGGGGATATCCCTAACCTGCGTTATATTACCTGACAAACTGGTAAGACCGGCCGATTCCAGGAATCTTTCCAGCTGATTTTTTTTAATCAGCTTTTAAGCCGACAGCCTGTTAAATCAGAAAATCGGTTCACTGTTTTTTTTATGGGAACGCATTTCCCGTCAATAACTCTAATAGGGCAAATTAATTTTGAGTAAACGTAATAAAAAGTTTAAGCCGTTCAGACACATGGTGCTTTATGCGCTGATCCATGTTTTCGGCTATCTGATCCTGCGCCGGGTTCCGCGTTCCTGGCTCGGATTTTGCGGATGGGTGGCCAGCAGATTCATGTATATGGCCCCGGCCGTCCGCAATCTGGTAATTGCCAATCTTAAGATTGCGTTCCCGGAAAAACCGGACAAGGAAATCCGCCGGATCGCGCTTGCCAGCCTCAGTCACCTGCCCCGGATGATGCTCGAATTCCTCTGGATAGCCAACCGTCCGGACAAACTGGACAAGCACACCATCATCCCGGACTCGGAAATGGAAAAAATCCGGCGGCTGCAGGGAAAAGACGGCAAACGCCCGGTAATGTATGTGTGTCCGCATCTTGGCGGCTGGGAAGTTTCGGCAATGATGGTTGCCCACTGGGTAAAGTGTCCGTTCGCTTCTATTGCCGCAAAAATCGACAATCCTTATCTTGACAAGCTGATCGTAAAATGCCGTTCCACCGAAAACATCCGGGTAATCCCGGCCAAGGGCGCGGTGCGGGGCATGGTCATGGCCCTGAAAGAAGGTTACTCGATGGGAACACTGATCGACCAGAACACCAAAGTCCGCGACGGCGGCATCTGGGTAAATTATTTCGGACTGCCCGTTCCCACCAGCCCGGCCCCGGCTTTCTTCGGGAAAAAATTCGATATCGCCATTTGCGTGGGCGGCGCCGTAATCAAAAACGGCAAATACGAATTCTATGTTCGCGAACTGCCCAAACCTTCCGGGGAATACACCGAACCGGAAGAAATGATCCAGGATCTTTTGAAACTCACCGAAGATCTTGTCAGGGAGTTTCCCGAACAGTATCTCTGGATGTATAAACGCTTCAAATTCATCCCGAACGATATCAGCGAAAAAATGTCGGAACGCTACCCGGATTACGCAAAAATCGCCAATGAGCGGTTTTACGACAAAGTTTTCGCCAGACAGGATTCTACCGCGAAAGCCGCGGCCAGTTCCACCGCATAATTTTCACAGGAATGTTGAACCAGCTGTTTTCAGCAGGAAGTTTCACGGTTATCACTTTCAGGATTCCCGGATCCGCTTCGATCCATTCTTGATTCCCCAGGTACGCCATGATATGCGCGCCACTCCGGGTTACCGCCAAATCTCCCGGTAGAAGTTCCGAATGGTCGAAATTGTTAAGTTTTTCGGCTTCCGCGATCTGGATTACCGGAGCTTTCTCCTTGAGAAAATCACGGGCTGAGAAGTCCCGTACCCAGAGCTTCAGCCCCTGCCTGATCAATCCCGGATTAAACGTTACAATTCCCTGTTTTATCAGGTTTTTGATCATGGCTTTCCTGATCAGGCCGGAACAGTCTATTCCGAGGAAGTTTTCTCCACCCCAAATAAACCGGCATCCGTCGAATCCCCGGAGCGATTCGCAATAGCTCCGGCGCAAATTCCCGGAATCGGCATTCCTGCCGGGCAGCAGGAAAACCGCGACCAGCAACAATATGCCGCTCCCCAGAACTATCATCCCGATCCGATAAAACTTCCACAGAATAACCACTCCCGCCAACCAACAGAATACAACACATCCTGCGGTAATAAACCTGGTAAGACTCATACTCACGGGATAAAGACAAATAAAGATCAGCAATCCGAAACACAGAACCCAGGCAATTTTCAGGAATAAAAACAGTTGTTTCCGGGAAACCTTGGAATTAAGTTGTTTTACTGGAAATTTCAATTTCAGCATTGCAACTAAAATGACTGTTCAGGGCCGGGAAATTTACTATCCAACACTTCTCCGGCGTAAGCGTTAAATGCTTTGGTTATTTCTTCAGTGAGATTTACGTACTGCTTGGTGTGCTTCGGGACAAAGTCGGAAAAAAGTCCGAGGATATCGTTCACCACCTGGACTTGCCCGTCGCAGTAAACTCCCGCGCCGATACCAATGGTTGGAATTTTCAAAGCTCCGGTAATTTTTTTACTAACCTGTGCGGGGGTTCCCTCGATGACCACGGCAAAAGCTCCGGCATCCTGAAGGGCCAGGGCATCTTCGAGCATTCTTTCCGCGGCTTCCTCGGTTTTCCCGGCAAGGCGGTATCCCCCGGCGGTAAGGATATTCTGCGGGAGCAGTCCGATGTGGCCGAGTACCGGAATTCCGGCGTCAACAAGCCTTTTGACGGTGGGCGCCATATTCTTTCCGCCCTCGATTTTCACGGCGTCGGCCAGGGCTTCCTTGAGATACCTGGCGGCGTTCCTCATGGCTTCTTCGATACTCACTTGGTAGGTCATGAACGGCATGTCGCCGACCACGAACGCCAGTTTTGCGCCCCGGCGCACGGCCGCGGTATGGTGCAGTGATTGTTCAAGGGTCACCGGAAGCGTATTTTCGTATCCGAGCATGGTATTGCCAAGGGAATCACCCACTAGAATAAGTTCAACCCCGCATGCCTCGGCGAGTTTCGCGGTGGCGGCGTCATAGAGCGACAAAGTTACGAGCTTTTCGCCCTTGGATTTTTTCTTTCTGAAATAACTGACGGTTATTTTCTTTTCCGGTTTCATCGGTAGTCTCCCAGTTTTCCCGGATTAAGATTTAGTTTCGCGAAAGAAAATATATCATTACTTCCGGTTCGCCGCCAATATAATTATAATGTTCACGTATTGTATAAACGTTTTTTAATGCTACCCTGAGCTATTCATAAAAATAAAAAAATGAGATTTTATATGATTATCTCAAAATACCTATGTCTATTGGAATCATTAGGTTCTTTATTTTATATCATTTTTTTATTTTCACCCTCCGGGCGCGCTGCTTTTAACGCATCCGCTTTGTTGCCTTCAACTTGCAGTGGATACCACAGCTTCGTTTCGGCTTCTTGCGGCTACATCAAAATCAACACGTGAATAACCCAGGTAAATTCGTATGCAACCACAAATTTAGGATTGGATAATTATGGGCAAGCATCATAAGCACAAGAACCGGAAGAAAGCCAAAGCATCCCAAAAACCTGAACGGAAAACCGAAAATCAGCAGGTTGCCGGAATGCTCACGGTCACTCCCGGCGGATTCGGATTCGTTACCCCTCATGAATCAGCGCCCGACATCTTTATTCCGCCGCGTTTTCTCGGAACCGCAATGCACGGCGACGAAGTTGCGGTGGAAATCCTGAAAGAACGTCCGTGGGACCGCGATTCCGGAAAAGGCCCGGCTGGAAAAATAGTCGAAATAATTACTCAAACCCGCCGCACCCTTGTCGGCGAACTTATCGCCGGACGCAAAGTGCGTCCGCTCAGCCGCAAACTCCCTTTCGATATCCAGATCAGCGGTTCATTACTCGGGGCCAAGCGCGGCGAATGGGTGGAAGTAAACCTGCTGGACCGGGCGGAACACAACGACCACGCCATCGGGGAAGTGGTCTCAGTGCTTGGTCAGGTGGGACACATCAAGTCCGATCTCGATGCCGTGGCGAAGGAATACGACCTTGCGGAACCATACACTCCCGCACAAGAGGAAGCCGCCGCCGAACTGCTTCCGGAGGAAATCGAACGCATTGATCTGACCGGCCGCTTCTGCGTGACCATCGATCCGCACGACGCAAAAGACTTCGACGACTCGGTTTCGTACCGGCCTACCGACGATCCGGGGGTGGTGGAACTCGGGGTGCATATCGCCGACGTAGCAGCCTGGATCAGGCCCCGGAGCGATCTTGACCGCGAAGCCGAATACCGCGGATTTACCGCTTATCTGCCGGGACGCACTCTTCCGATGCTGCCAAAAGCCCTGACTCATCTTATCAGTCTGACTCCCCACCGTGAAAGCAAAGCCCATACCGTGCTGATGAAAGTGCATCTTAATACCGGCAAAATACTGGAATCAAAACGGATGCACAGCACTATCCAGGTTAAGGCACGGCTGAGTTTCGACAAAGTGCAGGAATTTCTGCACGGCAATACTCCCGAAGGATGGCCGGAAGAACTTTGCAAAAATATCGGACTCCTCGCGGAACTCGCAAAGTCAATGCGCCAATACCGCAAGAAAACCGAACATTTCCTCGAACTTGCCACCACGGAAATCAGGGTGCTGGTGGATGAGGAGCGCCAGGAAATTCTCGGCATCGAACGCCGTCTTCAGAGCGATGCCGATAAATTAGTCGAGGAATTCATGCTCGCTGCAAACAGCGAAGTAGCCAAAGAGCTGATCGAGAGCCATACCCCCGGACTTTTCCGCGTCCATCCGCAACCCGACCCGGAAAAAATCGAGGAATTTACCGCCTTCGTTGTCCAAACCTTTAATATGTATCCCGGCGACATGAGCAGTAGAATGGCCTGCAACCGGTTCCTGAAATCTCTCCCGGACGACCACCGCAAACCGGTAATCATCGGTGCGCTGTTAAGGTCTCTGCCTCGCGCAACGTACTCCGAAACATGTTCTATCCATTTCGGTTTAGGCAAAGGCCGTTACAGCCATTTCACCAGTCCGATCCGGCGTTATCCGGACCTGCTCGTGCATCAGCAGTTATGGGCGCAGGAAACCAAGGGGCGTCTGCTCAACGAAAAGCAGATGGAAAAACTGGCCCTGGCCTGCACCCAGAAGGAAATCAAGAACGACGAAGCTTTCTACGAAGCCAACGACCGGATGAAACTGCAGTATCTGGAAAAAGAGCTCGATGTGGATGACCCGGTTGTCCACGAGGGGATTATTTCAAAGATCGTCAGCAGCGGCATGGTAATCGACATTCCGGAACTGGGTATCGGCGGGTTCGTGCCAGTGGAATCACTGGCCGGAAGTTTCAAGTATAAAAAGAAGTCGAAAAAGCTCCGTGCAAAGCAGGGAAAACAAAAGTACCAGTGCGGAGATTTTATCTATGTCCGGCTGGAACGGCTGGATTTCATCCGCGGTTCCGCCATCTTCGAACCGGTAAATTACTAATTTTCCGTTCATTATTTGCATAAAAGCGTTATTTTCGTATATTTCTTGTTTTCGACATTAGTATAAAATAGGGGGAATTAGGATGAGTCAACGCAGGATTTTCGGGTGTTTCACAATTGTTTTTTTTCTGTTGCTTATCGTTGCGGCGATTCTGGGCGGCGGCGGTTATTACTACTTCTTTTTCATTCACAGCAACAACATCTATACGCCCTCCAAACCCCGTCCAAAACTTAATCTGATCCCGGTGCAACTGCCGGAATACCCACCCGAAGCAAAAGTCGACAAACAACAGTTCTTCAAGGAACTGCCCAAAGATGAAATAGTGATTCCCGCCAAAAGCCACCATGTGGAGTCAGATAACAGATATAAAACGTATCTCTTCCTCAAAGCCTACCTGGAATGCTACGCAAAAAGAAAAGGATGGGATAAAAAATATGACGGAGTACCAACCTTCGTCGACATGTTGGCGCAGCGGATGGCATGGAAGAATAAAGGCGCTCCTTCCTTAGACGAACTCTACCAGCAGGCGGAAAATTTAAGAAAACAAGGGTGTAAAGATCCTGTTGTCGAGTTGGCAAGAGCCCATGCTTTAAGATTGAATAATGATAAACCGGAAGCTCTCGAAATTTTGAAAAGCGCATATCCGGAGATTATCTATGACAGGGAATGTCCGAGAATTGTCAGGTTTCTGTTTTTGCGAGAACTGAAATTTGCCCGGCAAACCTTGAAACTAGATAAAACGAAAGAAGGCAAAGAGGTCAAGAACCGACTCAATGGACTACTGGTTGCGGCAGTGGCAAGTGATGACTTTCGGAACTGCGATCTTGATATCGCCATGAAACTGATCTCAAGTACGGGATTGTCTTATATCTACGGCAATGTCCATCACAAAATGCTTACCGATAACCGCCGCCCGTTCTGGTTCAAGAAACTGCTTGCCGGTCTTTATGAAGTCAGGAAAGCGTGGAAAATGCGCGGCGGCGGTTGGGCAAGTTCCGTAACCGAAGAAGGCTGGAAAGGATTTTCGATCCAACTGAAATTGGCTTATAATGAATTGCAGGAAGCTTGGAAAGCGCGACCGGATATTCCTGATATTGCCACGGAAATGTTGTGGATCACCAATTGTGGCGGCGCGGCGCCGGGAGATACCAAGCTGCTCTGGTTCAACCGGGCAATGCTCGCGCAAATGGACTACAATGTTGCTTACAATACACTGCTTTTTTCGCGGCGGCCAAGATGGTGCGGTTCCCATCAGCAAATGCTCGAGGTGGGCCAAGCGGCATTGAAAACCGGCCGCTTCGATACCTGGGCGCCGTATTTCTATATCAAGTGCCTGATGGATATCGCGGAAGAAATGCAGGTTGGAAATTACCGCCTGTTATTCAGAAACCCGCAGGTCAGAAAAGACCTTATCGAGCTATTTGACGGATACGATAAAGCAAAGCCGTTTTCCGAAGATATGATGCTGAGGATTAAAGCAACTGAGGCAGTGTGCATGACCCATGCCGGCAAATACGCCCGCGCAAAAAAAGCCTTCGACATTATTGGCAAAAAAAGTAATTACGGCAAATGGATTCCTTGCAGAAAAACCGATCTTGTGTCGCTGCCCGATTGGGAAGTGCTTTCCGGCGAAGCCGAAATCGCAATAACCCCCGACGGCAAACTGTTGGAAACCGCGGAAATGCATTTTATGAAAGGCGACACTAAAACGGCCTGCGCAATGTTTGAAAAGCTGATGGAAAAATATAAAGACAATAAAAAAATCATGCGCGGCCTGCTGCAGCTTTACACCGAATATCAACTTATCCCGGATACTCCGGTTGAAGATTACAAATATCGAACAAATCCAATGAAGTTGGCTATCAGGAAAAAAGGTTTCAAGCTTTTCGATAAATTATGTAAATACGGCATGGATATCAACACCACGGATTCCGAAGGAAATACCGTTCTGTTAATGGCCGCCTGGGAAAATAACTTTGATTTGCTCAAGTTATTTCTATCTAAAAACGCGGACGCTAATCAAACAAACAACTTGAAACAGACTCCGCTAATGGGCGCGGCAAAATTCCAAGACGGAATTAACTCAGCAAAACTGCTGCTGGCTAAAGGCGCGAAAATCAACGCCGCCGATAAAAATGGCGATACGGCATTAAGCTTTGCCGCCAGAGATTCAAAAAGTCCGAAAATGATCAATTTCCTGCTAAAAAATGGAGCTGATCCCAATCTCGCGAATCAAGACGCCGTCGCGCCGTTAATGCTCGCGGCCCAATTTATGGAATCCCCGGAAGCAGTCGAAGCGCTAGCCAAAGCGGGCGCCAATCTCAATGCCGAAGACAAGAATAAACAGAATGCGCTGATGTACGCAATTTTGAGAAAAGAACAGGACATCAATATTTTCAAAAAGTTACTGGAACTCGGTGCGGATGTAAAAAACTGCCGGGAAAATGAGGATGGTTATTCCCTGATGCATATGGTCGCGGAAAAATGGAAGAATGCTGAACCGGCAAAACTTTTGATAAAAGCCGGAGCGCCAATTGAAGTTTTAGACAAAGGTAAAGAAACGCCTCTGCATCTGGCTCTGAGAAAAAATAATATCAGCGTTGCTAAAGTTCTGATGGAAAATGTAAAGGATATAAATAAAAGAGGTTATGTAACACTTACTCCTTTAGACTATGCAATTGGTCACACAACTCCGAATGTTGTCCAGTTGGTAATCGACCATGGCGCGGACGTTAATAAATGCGACGGCGATGGATGGAGTCCGGTATACCGCGCGGCCCTGCTGAACCGCATCGACATGGCAAAAGTACTGCTGGCCAACAAGTCCAAAATCAATATAAAGGACCGTAAAGGGAGAACCGCCCTGGACATCGCGAAATGGCCGAAGATGAAAGCTTTCCTGAAAGCAAACGGCGCCAAGTCAGGAAAAGATCTTTAAAACTTTTACAGATTGTTGTCGAGGAGGAATTTCTCGACATTCCTGGCGGTGATCACGCCGTAATTGGCCGCACCGAGCCAGCCTGACATGATGATCCCCACGGACCCGGAATGGAAAAGTCCGCCGATCTGTTTCGGCAGTTCCATGCTTACTTCGAGACCCTCGAACTTTGTTCCGAAAGATGCCCCGCCGCGATGCAAAGTGTAACGTTGGAAAGTACGGGGAGTTGCGGCTTCCACCCAATCAAGTTTTTCACTTACTCCCGGCAAATATTTTTCCAATGCCGTTATGGTGCCGGCAACCATTTTCTGTTTAGCTTTGCGGTATTCCTCGTCCGGCATGCCAGCCCAGTTCCGATAATCCGCGTTCATCGACGCAACAATGGTGTAGTCTGGGGTTTCCGGCCGCAGTTCCGGATAGTAAATGGAAAAAGTGCGGCTGGTAACATCCGGTGAAACAATTTTCGACGGTTCAAAAACCGGGTATTCCGACGTAAAAAGCAGGTCTCCAATATTATCAATGTGCTGTCCGGGCTTGATGCCGAGGTACACCTGACAACTACTGTTATTGATCCTTACTTCGTGAACTTTATCAATAAAATTCCGGGAAAAATAATCCTCTCCGACCCAGTCGCAAATGGTACTTAAAAGGTTACCGTTCGAGATGAAAGAATTACAGGCGATACTGCGTCCGCCGACCAGCGCACTTTTGACTCTGTCGCGTTCAACACCGATCTTTTCGACTTTAGCGCTGGTAACAATATCCACGTTATTTTCGAGCAATTGCGCTTCCATCATGTCGAGCATCGCGTCAGTGCCGCCGGCAAAAGTGTAAACTCCTTTGCTCATAAAATTTGAAAAGACGATTCCATAAGTAATCGCGGGTTCGTCCAAAGTCGATCCGTTGGCGTAAGTGATCGGTTCCATTAACAGCCTTACCACATCATTGCGGCCCGGGAAATATCTTTCAAAAAGCTGGCCGTTCGTTTCATCATTCCGGTCATAGTAATTCATCTCCTCAAGCTCTTTGTAAAAGCCCCTGACCTTCTCTTCCGGCTGACCAAACTTTTCGATCAGGATCCTGGTAAAATCGCTTTCGGTAAAATCAGTTTCCAGGGAAAACTGCGGATTATCGAAACAAATTCTTTTGACCTGGATAACCTGGTCGGCAATCTCCCTGCTCCAGTACCTGCGAAACGTTTTGATCATTCCCACCGGAAAGCCGTGCAGTGACACGTCAAAAATATGATGCTTCCGCCGGAAAACAGTAGCAAGCCCGCCAAGTTTAAAATGCTGTTCCGCCAATAAAACTTTCTTCCCGGATTTTCCAAGTACGTTCGCGGCAGTAAGTCCAGCCAGTCCTCCGCCAGCAACGATTACATCATAATTTGCTCCGACTTCTGAAATCTTTCTTTTTATCGCCATATTACGAAATTTATATTATTATTCTTTTAATTATGTTAACGAATTCCGCGCTATAATTTTTTATCACAACGACATTTCCGAAAATACTTTATTTTTATGATTCCGCAACCTCTGTTTTAAACGCAATTGGAAAAATCACAAAAAGCCTTTTGCTTACCTACATAAAAAAGCCCCTGTTGCCAGGGGCTTTGACAAAACTAATCAAAACAAATTATTTTGTTTCTTCAGCTTTCGGAGCTTCTGCCGCCGGTGCTTTTTTTGCAGCAGTTCTTTTCCTCGGGGCTGCTTTCTTCTTCGGAGCTGCTTTTTTAGGTGCGGCCTTTTTAGGTGCAGTTTTTTTCGCTACGGTTTTCTTCGCAGCAGCCTTTTTAGGTGCAGTTTTTTTCGCTACGGTTTTCTTCGCGGCGGGCTTTTTCGCGGCAGCCTTTTTAGGTGCGGCTTTTTTAGCAACAGTCTTCTTTACCGGCGCTTTTTTAGCAGTAGACTTTGCTACGGTTTTCTTCGTAGCGGGCTTTTTAGCGGCAGCCTTTTTAGGTGCGGCTTTTTTAGCAACAGTCTTCTTTACCGGCGCTTTTTTAGCAGTAGGCTTTTTCGCAACGGCTTTTTTAGCTACGGTTTTCTTCGCGACAGTTTTTTTAGCGGCAACCTTTTTAGGTGCGGCTTTTTTCTTTGGGGCTGCTTTCTTTTTGGGAGCGGCTTTTACTTCGATGCCAGCTTCCTTGAGCAATTCCTTGACTTCGCGTTTTCCAAGCGAACGAAGTTTGATCAACTTGGCCTTGGCTTCAGTGCGAGGAGCGCTTTTGCCACGTTCCCACAGATAAATTGAGTTCTGATTAACTTCCAGCAGTACTGCCATTTCCTTGCGGCTGAGTCCCAGCTTGGCCCGGATTTTAGTAATCGAACTGGCTCCCATACGAGCTCCGCTGACTTTCTTTTCCGCGACCGGCTGGATAACCGGCTTTTCTTCCAGTCCAGCTTTCTTCGTAATTTTTACAATTTCTTTCTCAAGCTTGGAAATCTGCTTTTTCTGATCAGCAATAATCTTCTTGAGAGCAACCACGTTTTTCGCAACCGGAGCCAGCTGTGACTTAGCTTCACGTTTTGCGAGGCGAGTGATTTCTTCTTTCAGGACACTTGCTACGTTTGGCATTTTTTTCTCCTCGTTATTTGTTTACTCGAAAAATGCAATTATGCTAAATATAGCGCATTTTAAACATTTGTAAAATTTATCAATAAAATTTTATAATGTCTGAAATTTAAATTGTTAGATAACCGGAAAATAAATATGGAACTTTTTGATACACATTTTCATTTATCAGGAAACATTGCGGATGACGATATCATAATTAATGCAGCAGCAAATGATGTAAACTATTTGCTGGCTACCGGCGGAAATTATGAGGAAAGCGTAAAATCGCAAGAATTTGCCAGCAAACATGATAACACATGGTTTACCGTTGGAGTCCATCCGCACGAAGCGGAGAATTACAATACCGGAATTACTAAATTTAATAAATTTTTAAATGATGATAAATTAGTGGCTATCGGCGAAATCGGACTCGATTATTTTTACGAAAATTCCCCACGAAAAATCCAGTGCGATTTGTTTGATAAATTCGTACACTTTGCCGCGGATGCAAATCTGCCAATAGTTATCCACTGCCGCGACCGCGAAAATTCTCAAACCGCATATAAAGATGCATGGCGGATTATCGCCGATTTTATCGCGGACGGGAGAAAAGTCGTGTATCACTGCTTCACCGGATCACCAGAATGGACGGAAAAATTACTCGCAGCCGGAGTTTATCTCGGCATCACCGGAATTGTGACTTTTCCCAAAGCCGAAAATGTGAGAGATATTCTGCGGATGATTCCAGACAATCAGTTATTATTGGAAACCGATTCACCATATCTTGCCCCGAAACCGCATCGCGGAAAGCCAAATCAGCCGGCGTTTTTGCGTCATACCGCGGAGAAGGTTGCGGAAGTGCGAAACTGCTCTCTGGAAGAACTTGCAAAAATAACCACCGCAAACGCCTTCCGTCTATTTGACCTGAAAAACTTTATATAAAAATGCTGGGGTGCGGGGAAGGGAAAGACTTTCCTCTAAAGGATTGCCCTTCCCCGTAAATAAATTACTGCAACCTCTCTTTCCAGTAGTTGAGCTGGCGGCTGACCTGTCCGCTGCCGGTGGCGCCGGGGACTTCCCGTTTGGCAATACTTTTATCCGGAGAGAAAAGTTCGAGACACTCCGGAGTGGCTTCCGGAATTGCTATCCGCATTTCCTCAAGGGAAAGATTGCCGATGTCCTTTTTATTTTCCCGCGCCCATTTTACCAATGCTCCAACGCGGTGATGCGCGGTACGGAACGGCATACCGTTTTTCACCAGCTGTTCGGCCAGGTCGGTAGCCATCAGATATGGATCGGAGGCGGCGGCGAGCATCACGTCTTTTTTGATCTGCATCGATGCAATCATCGGCGGGAAGACCGACAGGATTTTCTTTGCGGTATCAATAGCGTCAAAGATCGCCTCCTTGTCTTCCTGCAAATCGCGGTTGTAAGTGAGCGGAAGACCTTTGCAGATGGTCAGGAGTGACATCAGATCGCCGTAAACTCTTCCGGTTTTACCTCGGGAAATTTCCGCCACGTCCGGGTTTTTTTTCTGCGGCATCAAACTTGATCCGGTGCAGAAAGCGTCGCCAAGTTCGACAAAATTGAATTCGCTCGAACACCAGAGAATCAGGTCTTCCGAAAGCCGCGAAACGTGCATGACGAAAATCGCCAGCGCGGAAACTAATTCGCAGGCAAAATCACGGTCTGCGACAGTGTCCATGCTGTTCCGGGTGACCTCCGGAAAATCGAGAAGCTTTTTCACCATATCGCGGTCAATCGGCAAAGTGGTGCCGGCCAGCGCTCCAGAGCCAAGCGGCAGAACATTGAGTCTCTTCCGGGTATCTTCAAGACGCCCCTTGTCGCGATCGAGCATCTCCACGTAGGCAAGGAGGTGATGCGCCAAGAGGACCGGCTGGGCATGCTGAAGGTGGGTAAATCCGGGCATGATCGTATCGTTGTTGGCATCGGCCTGCCCGACCAGCGCGGTCTGAAACGCGGTAAGTCCGGAAATAATTTCATCGATTTCATCCCGCAGGTAAAGCCTGAGATCAAGCATAACCTGATCGTTACGGCTCCTGGCGGTATGGACCCTTGCACCCTCGTCCTTCAGTTCTTCGATGAGTGCGCTTTCGATGTGCATGTGAATATCTTCAAGCTCTGAAGTAAATTCAAAATTTCCAGCCTCGATGCGCGCCCCGATCTTATCGAGTTCAGCGCTAATGACCTTGGCGCTGGTTTCCGGGATTATCCCGCCGGCCGCAAGCATCGCAACGTGGGCCTTGCTGCCGATGATATCATACTTATACAATCGCCGGTCGTAGGAAACCGATTCGGTAAATTCCCGCACTTCCTCTTCCGGCGCTTCGCTGAACCTGCCGTTCCAGAGCGCCATGATGATTCCTCCAAATGTTGTTTGTGGCACAGTAAAGCAGAATTCAATTTTTGCAAATTGAAGACTTTTGCAAAATTAATTTGTTCTTGGGGAAAAGGCAAAAACTTTTTAAAAAAAGTTTATTTCCTCCTCCCCGTATCCCTCACCCTTTTTCAAATACCTTTAAACGTTATCCACTTGCAGCGCAGGCAGATAAATAGCTTAAAAGGTTTAACAAGGGTTGGGGTACGGGGAAGGGAAAGACTTTCCTTAAAAGGGTTTCACTTCCCCGCAAGACAAATCTCTTCTGAATTTCGTAAAAAAATTTAAGTAAAAAAAGTGGGATTTAAGGGGAAATTCGGTTGACATAGGGGTGAATAGGTTTAATTTAGGGTTGTATAGGGGCCAAAAGGGGAAGAAAATCAAATGGCGAAAAAGGAAAAATCGAGTGATTCCGGAGTGGAAGAAGTGTTCTTCTTCGGCGAATATCAGCATTCGCTCGACGACCAGCGCCGGGTGGCGATCCCCAAGTCATGGCGAAAAAAAACGGGTGAAGACAGTTTTTTCCTGGTTCCCGGACGCGATAAGTCGCTGATGTTGATTCCTCACGAATCATTCCGCGAGTTCCTGATCAAGGCGCAGAAAATTTCGTTCGCCAACCGCCAGGCACAAGCGGCATTGGCAAAACTCGGCGCCCAGGTAAAGGAATGCAATTGCGACCGCCAGGGCAGGATTCAGATCCCCCAGAAGATGCTGGAATCCCTTGAAGTAAATGAACAGGTTATGCTTATCGGGGCATTCACTAATATTCAGATATGGTCGCCGGAAGCATGGGAGAAATCCCAGGGCAATGGCGAGGAATACTTGGACGAAGTTCAGAAAATAGGTGAAAAGGGTGACGATATCAGCAACTTGATGCAGGCAGTTATAAATAAGGATAAATAATTTGGCACGCGAGGCAAATAATGACCCGCGGCAAAAACATATTCCCGTGCTGCCGCAAGCGGTGTTGGAATATTTGGCGCCGGAATCCGGCCCGTTGAAATTTATCGACGGAACACTCGGGTGCGGAGGCCACAGTTCTTTGATATTACAAAAAAACCGGCAGGCGGAACTGCTGGGAATCGATCGGGACGCCGAAGCGATTGATGAGGCGCGGAAAGTTTTAAATTTCGCTTCGGAGCGCGTTCACCTTGTGAGAGGCAGATTCAGCGATCTGGCGGATCACGCAACCGATGTTGGGTGGGCGGAGGTTGACGCGATCTTACTGGATGTGGGAATTTCCTCCCTGCAGCTCGATGCTGCCGAACGGGGATTCTCTTATCAACTGAACGGACCATTGGACATGCGCATGGACCGGAGGATTCCCAGTACCGCCAGCCGTATTTTAAATCAGGCTTCCGAGGCGGAGTTGGCTGAAATTTTCTTCAAGTACGGAGAAATCAGCAAAAGCCGGAGACTCGCCAGGGCAATCGTTGCAAAACGCAAGGAACGCCCTTGGATGAACACCGGCGAACTCGCGGAGCTTTGCGAAAAAGTCCTTGGCCGGGCAAGACCCGGCGGACCGCCGGCCCCGACACTCTGTTTCCAGGCCCTGCGGATTGCCGTAAACGGCGAACTACAGGAACTGGAAACGGCCTTGGAAAAAGCGATTCCGCTGCTGAAAACCGGCGGCAGGATCGGGGTGATAAGCTTCCACTCGCTGGAAGACCGGATCGTGAAAAAATTTTTCCGCCGGGAAGCAACTGATTGTTTATGTCCTCCGGGACTGCCAGTCTGCGTTTGCCGCCACCAGGCACAACTGCGGATCCTGACCCGGAAACCGGTAACCGCGGAACCCGGCGAAATCGCCGAAAATCCGAGAGCGAAACCGGCAAAATTCAGGGTGGCGGAAAGGATAAGGTGAAAATTATGAGAGTACAGCCAATAAATTACCAGAAAACGAATCTGAGGAAACGCAGGAACCACAGTTCTTCCGAGTTCAGCGGACCGATCATTCTTGGCATTTTACTGCTGCTGCTCCCGGCCCTTGCCCTTTTTGGAATTGTAAACCTCAGGGTTGCCTACAACCAGGAAGCCGACCGGCTTAACCGGATCAAAACCGAAACTTCCGGGAAACTGCATCAACTCGACCGCGAACTCGAATTGCTCAGAGTTGAAAAAGAAAAATTCTCGCGCTGGCCTCATATCCAGCGGAAAATCGTCCAATTCGGCCTGGCGCTGCGCCCCGCCGACTACCGGCAGGTGAAAATCCTGCCGATGCAGAAAAGATCCGTGACTCCCGTGCAAACTGAAATGGCGGCAAAGGAAAACACAAGTAATAATGCTTCAAAGCATAATTAACTATTAATATATATGGTAACACAAGGAAACAGGAGAAGTGACCCGGCATAGCGCAATGGCTATCAGAATAAAGCTCGCGATATTTTTCTTTATCGCGGCGTTTGTTGCTCTCCTCTGCCGACTTTACCATATCCAGATCAACCGCCACGACGAACTTTACGCAAAAGCGAAGAACCAATATACCGCAGTAGTAACCAGCAAGGGAAAACGCGGGGAAATCTACGATTGTCACGGAAACCTCCTGGTCGGAAACATTCCCTGCACCAACATCACCGCGGACCCGCAGTATTTTAAAACTGATGCACAGCGCAAAGCTGTTGCTGATTATTTCGCGAAAAGGCTGCACCTTGACTACGATACTATTCTCCGGAGAATTTCCAGAAGAACCTACACCACCACCAATAAGGACGGTCAGCAGGAAACCAGAAAACTCCATTATGCGTTAATCGCCAAAAAAGTTGATTACCGGCTCGCGGAAAAAATCAAAAAGGAAGTTGAATTCCATAAATATTCCGGAATCTTTTTCCAGGAAAACAATCAGCGCTATTACCCGAAAAACGAACTGCTGGCAAATATCCTCGGTTTTACCAGCATTGATCGCGACAAGGTAATCGCCGTGATCGGCATCGAGAAGTTTATCGATAAACAGGTTTCTCCGTCCGTTACCAAAAGCTATTATGAACGTGCGCGTAACGGACGCAAACTGCCTTACGAACATACGAAGATCAAAAAGGTAAAGGACGGACTTAACGTCTACCTTACCATCCGTGAACCGGTCCAGGCAATCATGGAGGAAGAACTTGATAAGCTGATGAAAAAATGGGAGCCGAAAGCGGCATACGCCGTGATGGTCGATCCCTACACCGGAAACATTATGGCCATGGCCCAGCGCCCCACCTTCAATCCCAACGACCGCGGCAACATGCGGCCGCAAGCCTGGCGCAACCGGATTATCGAAGACGTATTTGAACCCGGTTCAACAATAAAACCAATCGCCATCGCTGGCGCTCTTGATAACGACGTAGTTTCCCCGGACACCAAATTCGATTGTGGACACGGCAGTTGGTTCTATGCGGGAAAAATTTTGCATGACGCACACCCGATGGACATACTCACGGTATTCCAAATCGTAAAAAAATCCAGCAATATCGGCACCGCTAAAATTGCACTGCTGCTTGGTGAAAAAAGACTATACCAAATACTGCGTAAATTCGGTATCGGACAGCATACCGGTATCCCTCTCAAACCGGAAAGCCGGGGTATTTTCCGGAAACTTAAAAATTGGGATTCCCTATCGATCACCCGTTTCCCGATCGGCCAGGGACTTGCCCTTTCACCGTTGCAGCTTGTGAGGGCCTATTGCGCTCTTGCCAATGGCGGAACGTTGGTAAATCTGAGACTCATCGACCGTCTTGCAAGTCCCGATTCAGGGAAGGTAATCAAAAATCCCTATAAACTCGGCACCAGGATTTTCAAAAAACGCAAAACCTGCCGGCAAATAGTGGATATGATGAAATCAGTTACCAAGAAAGGCGGAACCGCCACAAAGGCCGCCATCCCGGGATATGAAGTCGCCGGAAAAACCGGAACTTCCCAGAAAGTTATCAACCGCGAGTATTCCCATAAGTATTATTTCGCGTCGTTCATCGGATTCGTCCCGGCTGACAACCCGGCGTTCGTGCTTCTGGTAACTCTTGATGAACCGAAAAGAAAACATTACGGCGGAACCGTGGCGGCCCCGACGTTCCGCCGGATTTCCGAACGCACTTTGCGTTATATGAACGTGCCGCCGTCCGACAAAAGGTATCAGTACGCTAACAGGTGATATTATAAAAAAACCCGGAACCAAAGGAAAAGGAGAATGGATTTCTTAAAGTACAAAAACCGCGAATGCCCGGACTTCGTCTACCGGTCGCTCTATACAGGCGCCGCACCCAAAATAGACTTCCTCCGGAAAACTCCGCGCAAACGCCGTTCCAATATCGGCACTAAACTGATGCTCGGTATCGGCCTTGGAGTTTTTGTGTTGAGCGTGGTTGTCCTGCTGCTTAAATAAATTTAACCGGCAAAATATTTTTAAGCTTCTCCGGAAGTTTGCTTCCGTGTCGCTTCGATTAACGCGTCCTGCAGCCCGGAACTGCGCTGAATCCGTCTTTCCGCCGTATTTTCCAGAATCACCGAATCAGCCCAAATCGACACATCTTCTTTCGCCCTGGTAATCGCCGTATAGAGCAGTTCCCTGGTAAGTATCGCCGAATCATTTTCCGGCAATACCAGCATGATCCTTTCAAATTCCGATCCCTGCGACTTGTGTACGGTCATGGCAAAAACCGTATCGTGTTCGGGAAGCCTTGCCGCCGTTATTTCCCTGAATTTTCCGTCAGCCGACGGAAAATACGCTTTTAATTCGCCGCTTCCGGGGACTTTCCAGATCAACCCGGTATCGCCGTTAAACAATCCCAGCGCGTAATCGTTCCTCCTGACAATCACCGGCCGTCCCGGATAAAACTGTCCTCGCGGATTTATCATGCCCTTTTCAGCGAGTATTTCCTCGGTCAGGCGGTTAATTGTCCCTACCCCCTGTGGGCCTTCGCGATTGGAACACAAAATCCTGAACCGGTTGAAAGACCCAAATGCCTCCGCAATACTTTCACACCGCAAATATTCCGAATAATTTTCCAAAACAACTTCGCGAAGCTGGTTTTTCAGCTTTTTCCCGGAAGCAGCCGGGTGCAAACGCACATTGTCAACGGATTTTTCCCCGAGCAGTTTCACGGCGTCCTTCCCTGCCCCGGAGTTGATCAGGCCGCTGATCAGCCCGATGCCACGCGACGAACCGAACCGATAGCTCTCCTGGAGTTGGACCGCACAGTCAACCAGCGGATTTGCCCGGTCCCCGCCACCAGCTTCAGGAATATCTTCCCTGGTCAGTTGCCGGTAAATCTCCCTGAATTCCGGGGAAAACCGGTTCAGGTCGGAAACCGCGCAGATGTCCGCCAGCACCGCCCCGGCTTCCACCGACGCCAACTGATCTTTATCGCCCAGAAGAATAATCCGGGAACTCTCCGGAACCGCTGTAATCAGCTTCTTGGCAAGGGCAAGCGGCAACATCGACGCTTCGTCCACGATCACCACGTCCGCCGCCAACGGATTGTTTTCATTATGATAAAAATACGGACTGTCCGGACGGTATCCCAGCAGCCGGTGAACGGTAGAAGCCTCATCCGGGATCAGCGCTCTTATTTCCGGCGAAAACTCCAGACGCTCCGCCGCGCTCGCAAATGCCTCCCGGAGCCTTGCCGCCGCCTTGCCAGTAGGCGCCGCAAGCGCCATTTTGAAATTCGCATTTTCCGCCTGCTCCGCCAGCATCGCCGCAATCACCGCCGCAACCGTGGTTTTGCCAGTTCCCGGACCGCCGGAAATCACCGTAAACCGCGACCGCAAAGCCGCAACCGCGGCAACCTTCTGCCAGTCGGGTAAGGACCGTGAATCGGGAAAGTATTTCTTCAGCGCATCCGTTGTCTTTGAAATATCAATTTTATCCTGTAAACCTGAAATCCTGGCGGCAATCGTTTCCGCAAGTTTGTGTTCATAATTCCAGTAACGGTATAAATAGAGCCGTCCGTGTTCATCAAGTACCAGCGGATGATATTCGCCAGGACTTCCCACCACCGGACTCCGCCGCAAAACTTCAAGCCAACCACGACTTTCCGGAAAACAAAGTCCGGAAATAGCTTCCCGCTGGACGGAATTCACATCCGGGAAAAACTCCAGCAGGGATTTCCCGCCAAGATATTCCAAGTCCAGGCAAATATGCTTGTCATCAGTAGTGATACGGCTAACCAGCGCCGCCGCCAATTCCAGTTCCGGCGAGGCGTCATCACCAGCAAGCTCGCAAATCAGTCCCGCAAACTGAATATCTATCGCCGACAAACACTTATCCTGCCACAGGATATTTACCATATTTTTATTCACGCTCCCGCCCTCCTTTCGCTGAAGGTACGGGACAGTTCCCCGATCAGGGATTGTGGCGGACGGTCATAGTAGATGCCGCAGCCGGGATGGTCCGGGTGGATCCCCCGCACATACAAATAGTAAACCCCGCCGAAATCGCGTTCAGCCAAATAACCCGGAACCCGCAGTTTCAGATATTTATCCAGCGCCGCCGTATAGATTCCGTACTGCAACTTGTAATACGACGCCTCAATATGCCGGGTCAGAATTTCCGGCGAATAATTCTCGAAATCGTTTCCGAGGTGATTAGTTTTCCAGTCAAGCAGATAATACTTCCCGCCATGCTCGAATATCAGGTCGATATATCCGTGCATAAATCCCCGGAGCCGTGAGAAAGTCAGTTCCGCAAGCTTGCCGGGAAATTCCGAGTCCGGATAGGCCCGGCGGTAGATGTCGCCCAGTCTGGACGGACTTATCTTATCCAGAGGACAATAAAATTCCATTTCCGGCAGGCAATTTCCCGGGGCGAGATCCGACAGGCAAAAATCCCCTAATTGCGCCGTCATTACCCGCTCGATCATAGTTAAAACGTCTCTAACCCTCGCAGGAAATTCGGCTTCACTTCCGCCGAGGGAATAGTTGATAAGCGCCTCCCGGACATTTTTTTCGCGGTCATGGTTTCCGGTAAAAATATTTTCAAAAAGTTCGTGAATACAGGTTCCCGGCACCGCTCCGGCGGGAAAGGCAAAAAAGCCTTCCGGTTCTGCATCGGTTTCACGCGCCGGAGACAAATCGTCCTCGTCATCCGCAATGAATTCGTGTTTCTTTCCGGAACTGAGCATTGTAAAACTGGCAATACCGAAGTCCCTGACGATTCCCCCGGTAAAATTCCTCGGCCGGAGATTTTTCGAAACTTCACTTTGCATACTCCCGAATAGATCAGGCTCAGAGATTATGTCGATCTCGCGTATTTCTATTTCGCCTCCGGAAGCATCGGAAATCCGGTTCAAATCCTCCTCGATAACTTCATCGTTTAACCCGGTAAAATATTTTTTCAGGTCTTCCAGTTTGAATTCGGGAGAATCTTCGTGCCAATGGAACAGATAAGCCGGGGCCGAATCCCCGGCATTGATCCCTCCCCAATGGACAACGCACAAATTACGGGCGCGGGTAATCGCCACATAAGTCAAACGGAGCAGTTCGGCAAGTTCCTCGCGCTCCGAAATTTCCCGGTTGGCCGGGTCTCCTTCCGGCACGGAAATGTCCATGCGGATATCCTGGTCCCGGTGGAAAAGAAAATCTGTTTTTTTACCTTCCGCGCCACGCTGCCAGAGATGCGGACAAAACACCACCGGAAATTCCAATCCCTTGCTTTTATATACGGTAATGATCTGCACGGCCTTGTCGTCGCGTTCGAGCCTCAGTTCGTATTCCTCATGCATATCCCGGCCTTCCCTGGCCTCCGCCAGATGCCGGAGCAGTCCGTCGATGCCGTAATTTTCCTCTGAAGCCGCGCGATGGAGCAACTCGGAAAGCTGAAGCAGATTAGTCAGACTTCTTTCGCCGCCAGCGCCGGTCAGCAATCGTTTTCTGACACCATAATCGGCAAGGAATTTACGGAACATGGTAAGGAACTGTCCGTGCTCCCACATTTCGCGGTATTCGCGGAATTTTTCCCAGTGCTTCTCATAATCGTCCAGGTTAGAATCATCCTCCTGCATTTCGTATAAGGTTTTGGCGCCGCAACCGATCATTTTCGAACATAACGCGGCATTCAAACGTGATTTTTCAGACGGGTTCGCCACCGCGAGTAAAAGCATTTCCAGCTCCCGTGCTTCTTCCGACTCGAATACGTTACCAGCCTTGCACACGGTTGCGGCTATCCCCAGCTGACCTAATTGGAATTTCATCCTTTCCGCATCACTGTGACGCATCACCAGAACCGCGATATCCGATGGCGTCAGGGGGTGTCCGCCAAGTTTAACCCGGCCGGTTTTTCCTTTGTCAACAAGCTCTTTTATCTCGGCGGCGACGCTGTCCACGGCCATATCCACGGCGCGGTATTTGGCAAGTTTGCGCTTTCCGCTTTTCAGCATCCTGATCCGCATCGACTTCACCTCTTTGCCGTCGATCAGCAAAGGCGCCTCGTTTCCCTTGCTTAAAGTAGTGTCGTTCACCTGCTGATAACCGATCCGGCCGGAAAAAATAAACGGATTGGGCGAATTGCCGAACACCGTGTTCATTGCCTTGACGAAGCCGGAAGCCGACCGCCAGTTGGTATCAAGGGTGAAACGGTTTTCGGGAGAAGTTTTCCCCGCCGCGTCGAAATAAGCGAAAATATCGGCGTTCCGGAAAGCGTAGATCGACTGTTTAGGGTCGCCGATCATGTATAAAGTACGGTCTTCCCCGCCGAACAGCCGGGTAAATATTCTTTCCTGTATGGGGTCGGTGTCCTGGAATTCGTCGATCAGCGCGGCCTGGAATTTCTCCCGGACGGCCGCCGCAAGCTCCTCGCCTTTAGCCGAATCCAGCGCGGCGCGAAGCTGCAGAAGCAGATCATCGAACGCCCACACGTTCAACTGCCGTTTTCGCTCCGGAAGTTTTTCCTCAAGATAGGCAATGAACCTGAGCTTAATACTCACGAGAAACTCATGCACGGCGGTAACACACTCCTGACAAATATCAAAAAACGGATTGCCGGGAGGGACAGCTTTCTTTTTGAGCGGCAGATGATCCCGCGCCATCATGTTGATAACTTCCAGCGCGGAGAGCGAAACAAGATCAGGACTGGCGGAATTCAGGAAAGAGAAATACTCCCGGAGATTTTCAAGGGAAAACGTCTGCTTGCTCCGGCTCCAGCCCACGCCGTCGTCAAGGAGCAATTGTTCGAGTTCCGCGCGATTTTCCCGCCAGTTTTCAATGACCCGGCGGTAGAAATCCAAAATGACGGAAACTTCCGTTTTCTTTTCTCCCGGAACGGTTTTCAGCATCGGACGGTTTACGAATTGTTTGGCGAGTTTCACAAGATATTCCGGGCTGATACCGCCGTTTTCAATTACCGCGGTCAGCGGCGAATTACGGAAATTTTTGCGCCAGAAGTCGTCGACACACTCCTGAATCAGTTTGTCCTGTTCGCCGATCAATTCGGTATCAAACAGCACGGTACTTTCGAAAGCATTGTCCTGAAGCACCCGGCGGCAGAACCCGTGGATCGTTGAAATGGCGGCGGTATCGAAATTAGCCAGAGCCAGCCGCAGATTCCTGATCAGCGAATCATCCGTATGCCCCTGCCCCACAATCACCTGGACGGTGGGATCGCAATCATCCTTTTCGCCTTTCAGGAACGCGAGGGCATCGGCAAGGTTGCTCCTGATGCGGTCGCGCAGTTCGGCGGTGGCGGCCTCGGTGAAAGTAACCACCAGAATCTGTTCCACCTGAAGCTCCCGCTCGATCAGCAGCCGCAGATACAGATTACTGATAGCGTATGTTTTGCCTGAACCGGCGCTGGCCTCAACCAGATTGCTGCCGGTCAACGGCGCATGTAAAATTTCAAATGGATTGTAACCGGCCATAATTCCTGTCAATTCTCCAGATTAGCCAACATCGGCCCATAAATTTTCATTGCCAGCTCACCGATTTTTTCGTGGTCGGGGAAATCCTCCCCGAAACATTTCCGGAAATATTCGTTCCGGCACTCCCCGAATGCAAAATCGCTTCCGTACCACTTGCTTGCCGCATCCTCCAACGCCTGATCCGGACCTTTTCCCTTCATTGAACTCTCAACGAATTTAAGTGAAGTTTCAGGGAAAAACGCAAGCGGTTCGCGCAGTCCATGGAAGAAAAAGTCCGTCAGTTCCGCGACGGTCCCGGCCGCAGCCGCCGGATCAAGCGGCATGAAACTGAAATCCTTGTCCATTCCCCGGTAAAACGCCCCCCTGGGCCCGGCATATTCTGGTTGGGCGTTGAAAAACACGTGATGGATCCATGTGCGCAGAAGATCATTCGCCCTGACATTCGCCGGACGATAAAAAAACTGTCCGAAATCTTCGTAAACTGAACTGAATTCAGCGGTTATTTCGCTATCACGATGGCGCATTTGCCACTGCCAGGGATCGAGCCGGTTTTTGCCGCCCAACCTTTCCATGATTCCCGCGGCCATCACGGCGACACCATCCACGAGGCCATCGAAAAGGATTTTTCCGCTTTCTCCGGGCGGCAGAATCCCCTTGCCAAGAAGCACCGGATAAATCCCGCCAGGTTTGCATCCTGACATTATACTTTCCAGAAGTTCCTGCTTGAGCTGATACGCTTGCAAGCCATCAATATCGAACGGCTCCCGGTCCTCAAGGATAACATTGTTCACGCCCAGGCTCAGGTTCAGGCGCAGACGTTCGCGGAGTATAAATTCGGCGGGATTGCGGAAAAATTTGATCAACGTATTGACATGTAGAACTTTCCAGCTTTCGGGATCGATTTCCGGCAGTTCCCCGTAGAAAAATTTGGCATCCGGGGCTTGTCCGCCAGTTGCGGCGCTCCCCGCTTCGCAGTTCTCCCGCGAATAGCTGAACAACTCCCGGTTATCACCGGAATAATAAGCCGTATTGAATGGCTGCAATCGGTGTTCCACCACCAGTTGAGATTTGATTTCAGTTCCTTCAGCTTCTACCGCGAATCCGCGTTCAAGGTAGTCAAGCAACTCGCTGACCAGCACTGAAGGCGGAATTTCCGAGTTGTCCTTGAGATTGCGTCCCACATACGAGATGAGCAGGTTTTCCCGGGCGGACAGCATAGCTTCGAGGAACAGGAAACGGTCGTTGAGCCGGGGTGAACTGTCGCCCAGTCTCCGTTTTCTGGCGGCAAGGTCAAAATTCAATCGCCGGATATTGCGGGGAAACTCGCTATCGTTCATTCCCAGCAGGCATACAGTTTTAAAAGGAATGCTCCGCATGGGCATTAACGTGCAAAAAGTTACACCGCCGCGGACAAATCCGCGCACCCGGACTTCCCCTTGAAGCTTCTCCTGCAAATACGCCCTTATCACTTCAGGCGGTTGCGGTTCATTCAGTTTGGAAACCTGAGCATCCCTGGCCAATCCGTCGCCGGTAAGCATCCGGCGTATTTCCTGGATATTGCGTCCGGCAACATCGTCATACGGAGTAAAAAAGTCGTCGAGAACAGCTGTTAAAATCCCGCTCCATCGGGACAGAGTTTTCGGCGCGGATATTTCCGCCACGGCCTTTTCAAGCTTCCCGACAAACTCGGCGAAAGCCCCGAGGGTTGCCGCCGCGTCTCCCTCAATCATATCATACGGCAGGATATCTTGATAAAGCCGTGGTTCCGGGGGTTCCGGGAGAGCATAGCCCAGGAGCATGCGGCGCAAACCGGTCTTCCAGGTGTTTTCCGGAAAGCTTTCGAAGCCGAGGTTCTCGCGGAATTTTTCATCGGTCCCCCAGCGAATGTTGCAGTCCGCCACCCAGCACCGGATTTTTTCAAGGTCGTCTTCTTCCACACCGAAACGGCGATGCACGGCCGGACACTCGAAGAAGTCCATCACTTCCGGGGCGGTAAACCGCTTGCCGGGAAAATCCAGCAGTTCGAGAAACGCCCTGGCTTCGGGACTGTCTTCAAGTGCGGTCTGGTCGGCCACGCTGTAGGGTATCCGGGAACCCTCCGACTCCGGATTGCCGAATACGGCATCGATAAGCGGAGCGTAATGGTTGATGTCCGGAGCCATTACCACGATGTCGCGAGGTTCGAGCGAATGATTGCGGCTGAACATGTCAAGTATCTGGTCATAAAGCGCTTCCAGCTCCCGAATCCGGCTGTGGCAGCAATGAATCCGGAGACTTCGGTCAGTAGCGGGAACCGGGGTTTTCGGGTCTTCCCCGCGGTCACGCATTTCAAGGATGTCGCGCTGTAAATTGGCGAGCAGGGACTCCCCCGGCGGAATTTCAAAAAGGTCTGCTTCGCTCTCCGGGGTAGTCATGGAATTAATCAAGGTAAAGAATTCGCGTCCGGCGATGCCCATCGACGCCAATAGCGGATTACCCGTTTCCAGGTACAGTTCCGATTCGGAAAAACCGTCCTTCAGCTTCGCGGCAATCTCCTGCCGGCTCAACGCGAATTCCCAGTAGCCGGAACAGGGATTGAGATAGTATAAATCCACGTCGACATATTCACTCAGGTTCTGGAAAAGGTCGATGTAAAACGGGTTCAGGGTACTGATGCCGAACACGTAAATATTACTGGGAAGCCGGTCAAGGCCGCGTCCGGCGGCAAGCTCCCGGATAAACCGGTTGCGGAGGGCCGCAAGGTGGAATTCCTGAAGATTTTCGTCCACCGAAAGCCGCCGCCACAATACCGCTTGCCAAACCGAGCCGGGAAGTTCCCGGGCCAGCGGATTGCGCCCTGATTCCCACTCAGTTATCAGGTCCGGCCGGTATACCAGGTAGCGGTCGAAAATTCCGCCGATACGCCGGGCAAGCTGGAAAAGTTTAAGCTGGCGCCGGTCGTCGTCGAGATACGCCCGGAGAGTTGCGAATTCGGGCAGTCCGAGGAAGTCGGGAAGCGCCTTCACCAGCCGCCAGGACATGGCGTCAGGGGAGAACGGGTACGGATCGGGAAGCTCGATAAGCTCCTCGAACAAGCTCTGGGAAAAATGTTTCGGAAACGGAAAATCGATGTTCGCGCAAACCCCGAGTTTCTTCGCAAGCTCCATGCTCAGCCAGCGCGACATCCCCCGGCTCTGAACCACCACCTGAACCGTTTCGAAAGGCAAAATCCGGCGTTCCCGCAATTCTTCCGCGAGTTTCCCCGCAAGCGCTTCAAGCCGGTTCCCGGTGTATAACCTTAAACTTCCCATTAACTATTTCCCTGGAAAAATATTGTACCAATCCGTGATAAAGTTATAAGTTGTATGCTTTATTAAGCTGTCTTGTAATCCATTCACTTTAAATAGCCGTTGAAATCCATTTTTACAACCGGAAATTGCCAGCTTCCCCCGGCAAAACTGCCTCCGGAGCGCTGAAAGCGCGTCATAACAACGGATTGGAGCGAAGATCTGTCGGGCCGGCACGGTTATCGATACTGTCCGGGTATCGTATTTTTTCGTTTTTTAGACTTTGCCGGCGGTGTCTTATGACGCCGCAGTAGTTATAACCCACATATTTATTCATATCCACTAACAATTTTGCTAAACAAGGTTTATATTTCTAATAGAATTAAGAGGGGTCGGGTCGCATAGATGAAACTCCAATACAAAATTGCCCTGTTGTTTTTTATTACCGCGCTTGCGCTTCTGGCATTATTTACCGGTTTTCTCTATTATTCCACCAGGAACGATTTGATTGACTACGAAAAAGAGCATCTGTCCTATTGCGCCCGGAATGAATCATTCAATGTTTCTCTGCACCTTCAGGAAAACGTCATTATGGCCCAGAGCATAACCCAGGCGCCGATTATCAAGCAGTCTCTTATTGCAAGCAACGGGAAATTTGAAAATATTCCTCCCGCCAAAAGACAAGCGCTACTAAAAAAGCTGGACGAGGAATGGAAAGCCAATAAACCGGAACAAAATGAAATGCTCAAGGGTTGCCTGACCAACGCCACGTCAAAATATCTCAATGATCAGAAGCTGCTGGATATTGATGATATCGGGGAAATATTCCTGATAAACCGTTACGGGGTAATGGTGGCCTCCACCAACAGGACCTCAACTTTCATCCACAACTACAAATACTGGTGGAAGCCCGTATTTGATGAGCGGTCGATATTTATCGACGACTCCGGTTATGACAAAAGTGTTGAGAGTCATGTTCTCGGGGTAACAATACCGGTTTTTCAATATGGAGAAATTATCGGCATCCTGAAATGCAACTTCAAAATATCCGGTCTTTTCCGTAATCTGCAGCAATCATACCACGGCAACAGTTCCATAAAGATTGTCATCGCCAGGCTTGGCGGAACAATTATATATCAATATGGCAATCACTCAATGAAAAAAGATTCCCTCATTCCGGAAACCGTTATTAGCAAAATGAACCGGCCCGGTAAGACTTTTCCAATGTTAATAGACGGTAATCTATATAGCTGCGACAAAATTAACCTGAAATTCGCAGGCGGAAAATACACGTTCGGGGGAACCGAAAAATCAATCGCAAATACTGGCGGTAATCCGGGCGATGAATCGTGGATCGTCATGGCCTCACTTCCGGAAGCGGTCATTGTCAATAAAGCGATGGATACAGCTTCGCTGGTTTTGAAAATAGGCGGAATAATTGTATTACTGATGGTGCTGATCTCAATCATCATGGGCAACGCAATTTCCCGGCCGTTCAATGACTTGGCCCGAGGCGCAATCAGGATCGGCCAGGGGCATTTTGATACGCCGCTTCCCATGCGGGGCGGTCATGAAGTAAAAGCGCTTTCCGACGCCCTGACGAGAATGATTACTGACCTTCAGGCAATTATGACCAACCGGGATGAGCTAATCACTGAAGTACGGAAACGCAGGGAAATCCAAGTCTCCCTCAGACAGCACAGTAAAGAAGTCCAGGAACGGGTCAAAGAATTAAATTGCCTATACCAGATAACCGCACTGGGAGATGATCCTGAACTTGACGGCAAAGAAATCCTCCATCAGGCCGCGGATTTACTGCCTCAGGGCTGGCAGTATCCGGACATAACTGCCGTGAGAATCAGTTTTGACGGAAAAACCTACAATTCAAGACATTTTAAAAATGATACCCCCTGGCATATGGAGGAAAAAATCCTCCTCGCCGGCAAAGAAGCCGGGAAAATCGAAATTTTTTATAACGAACCTAAACCTGATGCCGACAAAGGCCCTTTTCTCAAGGAGGAACAAAAGCTTTTATTGGCTGTAAGTGAGGAACTTTCCGCGATCATGGCCATGCGGCAGTCGGAACACAAGGCTGAACAGGCAATGAATCAATTGGAATACACCATCAATGAACGGAACCTGATCCTTGACGGAATGTCAGACCTGGTTACCTACATGGACCCGAAACACAATTTTATCTGGGTCAACAAAGCAGTAGAGGAATACCTGCACGTCCCCCGGGAAAAGCTTATCGGTAAGAAGTGCACCAATTATTTTCACGGTATCTGCGACCCTACCCCGGACTGTCCGGTTGCCGAAGCATTGCAAACCGGCAAGCTGGCTGAAGCACTTATCACGTCCCCGAACGACATCATCTGGAATATTAAGGCTTTTCCGCATTTTGACAGCGACAATAAGCTGGTCGGGATTATTGAAGTAAAACGTGACGTGACCCTCGAAAAGGAAGCACAGCAGAAGCTGCTTGAGGCCAAGCAGAAAGCGGAGGAAGCCAACCGTCTCAAAAACGAATTCATTGCCAATATCAGTCATGAAATCCGGACTCCGCTCAGCGCCATCATCGGCATGACCGAAATTATGCTTGACTCAAAACTTTCAGCGGACAAGCGCGAACTGCTGGAAACAGTGCTGGCTTCCGGCAACAGTCTGAAATCACTTGTGGAAGATCTGCTGGATATGGCTAAAATTGAATCCGACCATCTTGAAGTCAATCCGATGCCGATGGAAATGGCGCGTTTCATGACAACTATAGAGGACTATTACCGGAAACTGGCGGAAAACCGAAAGCTGGACTTTGATGTAACCGTGGCGAAAGACGTTCCGGAACAGATCGTTACCGATGAACTGCGGCTGCAGAAAATTCTCAGCAACCTAATCGATAATGCCATCAAATTTACCCCTGAAGGTAAGATAACCATTGAAGTTGAATCAGTCTCAGGCACGGAGGATTCCCGGGATAAATTATTATTCAAAGTCAGTGACACCGGAATCGGCATCCCCGAGGAAAAGCAGGAATTCATTTTTGATCCTTTCACTCAGGTAGACGGAGCATCCACCCGGCGCTATGAAGGCGTCGGCATGGGGCTTGCCATGGTCAGGAAACTGACCAGATTGATCGGCGGCAGCATATTCGTGAAAAGCGCTCCAAACAAAGGAAGCTGCTTTATCCTGGAAATCCCGGTGAATTATGACGACAGAGAAGTTCCGTTGCTCAAAGACATACTTCCAGAACCGGAAACAAAAGCAAAACCCCTTAAAATCCTGGTGGCGGAAGATGATCCCAACAATCAAAAACTAATCATGAAACTGCTCAAGCGCGCAGGACACATTGCCGCAATCGCCGCCAACGGCAAAGAAGCCGTCCATAATTACACGAAGGAAAAATTCGACATCATCCTGATGGACGTGCAAATGCCGATCATGAACGGACTTGACGCCTGCAAGCAAATCCGAAAAATCGAAGAGCATAAAGGAAATCATATCCCGATTATCGCGCTGACCGCTTATGCAAGGGAAGAAGAGCGCGAAGTTTGCATGAAAGCGGGCATGGATGAACATATCCCCAAACCAATTGATAAAGACCTGCTTTTCGACAGAATAAACGCCCTCACAAGCTGATTCGGGCTTTCCAGGGAAATCGCTGAATTATTGTACTTCCATTAATATTGATTTTTCAGAAATTTAATATAATTTTCATTATATACTGGGAGTATGGCGGCTGTCCCGGACTTTTAATTGGGGATCATGAATAAAAAAATAAATAAACATTCCACCAGTTCTTTCAATATTTCTGAAAGAATGGTCCGGAGAAATATTGTCTTTGGACTTGCCGTTATCTTTATCTCCCTGTCCCTCATCGGCATTACCGCCTGGTATACTTCTTATAACGTGGACAGGAAATGCAATTCGCTGTTCCGTGAAAGCATGCCCGGTTACCGTTTGTCAAGCGAGATCATGACCAGGACCGCGGAACTTCAGAGTCTGCATCTGATTCTGATGACTCCCCACACCGCCGGGCGCTGCCGGGAAATAACCGGGAAAATATCCGAAGATTTTGACACCTTAATAAAGACAATATCAAAATACGAAAAAATTATCAAGTCGGAAAGCAACCGGGAAAAATTCACCCGGATGTTTATGGATTTCCGGAAATATCAGACTGCCAGCAATCAATTCCTGGAACAAGATAAACTCGCCCACGGTAAAGCGGACATCAGCAAACTCACGGCATGTTATCACAATTTCCATAATTCCCTTTATGAACTGACCAGTTACAACTTTTTCAAAGCGGAGGACAGCGGTAACAATATCCTTCATTACACCAGCATCATGTATTTGAGTGTGATCGGGTTCATTGTGCTCAGTCTGGGAATCGGCATCCTCAACCTGCTGGTCTTCAACCGTCAGTTCAAAGCCCTGAAAACCGCCGAATCTGAAGTCAGGAAAAACGAGGCAAGGCTCCGGACCATCTTTGAATCACACGCCGTGGGAATGGCTTTCTGGAGGACCGACGGCCAGGTGGTCAGGGCCAACGACCGCTTCCTGGAAATTGTCGGATATACCCGTGACGAACTTTATGAAGGCAGAATAAATTTCCATGAAATGACCCCGGAAATCTATCGCGGCCTTGATGAAACCGCGGTCGCCCAGGTTCGGGACAACTGGGTATTCACTCCATACGAAAAAGAACTGGTGAGAAAGGACGGAAACCGGGTCTGGATATTGATTGGCGGCGGCATGATCCCGGAATCAAAGGATGAAGACTCATGCGGATTCGGCATTATCAACGACATCACGGAGCGGAAACACGCAATCCAGGCGCTCAGCAGAAATGAAGAACTCTTGCGGCAATCCCAAAAAATCTCCGGTGTCGGCGGCTGGAGCCAGGAACTGAAATCCCGCCGGAATTACTGGAGTGAAAGTTTTCTCGAAATTTTTGAACTCGCCAGGAACACGGACCTGACTTTCCGGGAATTCCTGAAATTATTCACCGCCGAATCGAAAAAAACTTTGAACGAGGCGCATCAACAGTTGATCGTGAAAGGCGTTCCATACGACCTGGAACTGAAAACAATTACCGCCCAAGGCAACTGCAGATGGGTTAGAATCATTGCCAAGGCCGAAAAAGAGGACGGCGTACCCATAACCGTAACCGGATCATGTCAGGACATCACCGCAAGGAAAAATATTCTCGAGGAACTCAAGCAGCACCGGGAAAATCTGGAATCTCTGGTTGAGGAGCGCACCGCCGAACTGGAAATGGCAAGAAAGGAAGCGGAAAAAGCTAATCAGGCAAAGTCGGAATTCCTTACCAGCATGAGCCACGAGATCCGAACCCCCATGAACGCTATCGTCAATATGACCGAAGCTACCCTAAGAACCAACCTGAGCCACGAACAGGAAGACTTTCTGGAAACCGTGAAGATCAGCGCCGACCACCTGCTTACCGTAATCAACGATATCCTGGACTTTTCAAAAATCGAGGCCGGAAAACTTGAAATCGAACAGGTGGATTTCAATCTCCACGATCTGCTGGAATCAACCGTAAAAGCGTTGCGCTCCTCAGCCGAAAAGAAAAATCTCGAGCTGAAACTAAAACTCGATAAAGATATTCCGGCTTACGTGAAAAGCGACCCCAAGCGCATCCGCCAGGTACTGATAAACCTGATCGGCAACGCCATAAAGTTTACCGGAAAGGGTTCTATCGAACTGTCCGTTTACCCGCCGCTGAAAGACATCCAGCCCAACAACCTGCGGCAGGGAGAATTTTTCCTGATGTTCTCCGTGAAGGATACCGGCATCGGAATTCCCGAAGAAAAACAGCACGACATTTTTGACGTGTTCACCCAGGCCGAAAGTTCCACTTCCAGGAGATACGGCGGCACTGGTCTCGGACTCGCCATAAGCAGTCAGCTCGTGGAACTTATGGGCGGAAACATCTCAGTGGAAAGCAAGGTCGGGCACGGCAGCGAATTCTATTTCCTTATCCTCTTCAAATCCAGCAGCGAATCCAAACTCCGCAAACAACTGCTCCCGGACGAACTCCCGGACGTAACCGGCCTCAAGATATTGATCGCCGAAGACAACCGCCTGAACGTAAAGGTTATGGAAAATCTGCTCGCCGGAATGGGCCACCATATCGTTATCGCCCCCGATGGCGGAGAAGCTATCAGCGAAATCAAGAAAGATAAATTCGATCTCGTATTCATGGACATCGAAATGCCGAACGTCGACGGCTTCCAGGCCACCGCGCGCCTACGGGAGGGCGAAGCGGGCGAACGCGGCAAAAACATTCCAATCATCGCCCTTACCGCCCATGTCCTGCCCGGTTTCAGCAGACGCTGTATCGATGCCGGAATGAATGATTACCTGCCAAAACCAATCGAGTTCCGCAAACTCCGCGAACTCATTTACAAATTCTCCACCGGCAAACTGAAATCCGAACCGGACAAGGAAATCGCCGAGGTTACCGAAAGAATCCTCGAACCGGAAGTGGTTATGCGCCGCATCAATAACGACCGCGAGTTCCTCAAAAACCTTTATCAGATTTTCATCGAGGAAGGCGACTACCTGCTGGACGGAATCGAAAAAGCCGTTGCCAGGGAAAACCTGGAAACAATCGCCGCCCTTGCCCATCTGATGAATGATAACGCCTCGGCAATATCCGCGAACCGCTGCCTGAACAGCGCAATCCACCTTGAAAGCGCCGCGAAAAACCGGAACCTGTCCCAGGTCAAGGATCTCGCGAAAAAACTCAGTGAAGAATTCAAACTGGCGGTTAAAACCATCGTAGAGCAAACCGATATCAATCTACCGGTCAAGTAGAATTACCACAACGAAAAATCTTACAAATTTCTTAATGTGCCAGTAGGCTTTTCTCGCCTTCGCAATCTATTCCGATACGGGCGTATTTCCGGTAGGTTCGGAAAGAATTTGAAATTTTCATAGGCAAATGTCAAGATTATTTTTTAACGGCTCCTTGGCGACGCCATCATGTTACCGGCAAATCGCAAAAAAACCGGAAATTTTATATTTCAGGGGTTGGCAGCCGCCTTTTATTGCATTATTGTATATTTTATTGATTCATTAATACATTACAGGAAAAATGAATAAGACTTCGAGAAAAATATACGAATATCTGCTGGATCTTATCGCGAAAGGAAAGATCAGTGCCGGGGACCGTCTGCCGACTGAAACCGAGTTGGCCGAACAGTTCAACACCAGCCGCGCCAGTGTAAATCCGGCGATAAAACGTCTGGAAAGTCAGGATCTGGTATTCCGTAACAAGCGCCAGGGCACGATTGTGAAATTCACACCCGGTCCTGATTTGCTTCGTCAATTCAAATCGGCCCATGCAAAGATCGTTTACGCGGTCGGTTCCCTGAGCAGGATTGACAATTTCCACTGGGGAGAATTCACGTTGCGCCAGATTGAAGATGCGCTGATGCGTCAAGGCTATCAGGTAATTTTCAAGGATGTTCCCACCCACGCGGAACCTGAATTTCTCCAGGCGTTGGCGGACGAACTTCTTTCCAATATTTCAAGCTCCCTGGTAATTCTGCCGCTGTGGTTGGTCAGTACGCAAATCGACGAATTTTTCAGGATGCTGTCCGGTTATCCCGGTGAAATTTTCTACTACAACCGCGGAGATATGCCTATTGACAGTTGCCCGTACCATTCCGTTTGCCTGGATCCGTTCAGCGAAGGTAAAATCCTGGGCAGTTTTCTTAAATCCAGCGGACACCGCAACTTTGCGTTCTGCCAAATGGACAACCCAACGGATTCTTACTGGCTTCACCGCCGCCGCGCCGGACTTCTGTTTGAAATTCCGGACCTGAAAGTGTGCAGCTATTCCAAAGAAAATTATACCCGCAAAGTTTGCGAAACAATCCGCGAATCCGGCAATGACGTCACAATAATTGCCCCGAATGACCGGCTCGCGGCGGATATATTTGAAGCAACAAGCAATGAAGGACTTGTAGTGACTGAAGATTTCTATCTTGCGTCATTCGACAATAATCCGCTGTTCCGGGCCTGCAACCTGACCACGGTTGCTCCTCCGCAGGAAAAAATCGGCATAATGCTCGCAAAATTAATCCTGGATAAGAACCGGCAGCTCGATCACCATGACCGGATTGCCGTTATCCTGGAATCAAAATTAATCGAACGTTCTACTACCATTAACAAAAACAGGCAGAAAAAATGAACCCGCCCCCAGTATTTAACAACGCCAGCATCACCCCTAAAGAAGTAATTGCCGCGGACTCGACTGAATTCAGCATCATGCTTGAAATCGGCCCCGGCTACACCAGCGAAAAATCACGTCTCGTTTACGATTTCTCCGCCAACCTCGGAACTTCATGTCCGTCCCGTTACGTCAATGAGGACAGCGGTTATGTGGAAGTCTATATGAGCAACCCGAACGCGACTTACACCATCAGGATCTGGGATGTTGACATGCAGCATTTCATCAGCCGTGAAAACAAACCGTCGCGGGAAGCTTCGCGGATGGTGGTGGTCGACATCAACGGAAAGCTTGAAGAAGGAGACACAATCGAACTCCACTGGGGAGAAACCTACGGCGGATTCGGCCCCGGCGCCAAAGTGACCAGTGTAGTGCCGCGCCCGGAACAGTATTGCCCGGTCAACGTGAGATATTTCGCGGACCAGGAAGATGGAATCCCGGATTACGGCAGGTCTTTTGAAGGTTATGAACGCCCGGAAGCGGATTTTGAACTTGAACTTAAATACAAAGTCAAACCGCGTCCGCTGCATCGCGCCAGACTGATCCGCAAACACGACAAAGCCCTCCTGGTCCCGCATGACATATTCTGGAACGTCGCGGAGGTGGATGATGCCGGAGCCCTGGCGGAAACTGACGCAAAGGCTGTCAAAAACACCCAGGGAGTTTTTGAATACGCCGATAAAAATGTCCAGGTCAAACCCAAGCTTGCGAAATTCACCGAAGGCCCATCAATGGACAACGTTTTCGAGGGCATGAACCTTTACTGGGGTGACGTGCATACCCACTCCATGCTTTCCTGCGACTGCGTTCAGCGCTCCCGGATGAGCATGTCGCCATCGGACCTTGCGGCCTTCGCCCGTGACCGCGCCGGACTCGATTTCTATTCAGTTACCGACCATCACTGTCCTGCCGGCCCCGGCCGCATCCAACTTTCCGAGTCAGATTGGGCCCAGGTTATGGAAGCAGTCAAAAAATTTGACGAACCCGGTAAATTCGCCATGTTTCCCGGCATAGAAATGAGGTGTCCCCGCGGCGATACCGTGGTATTGATGAACTGGATGATAAGTTACGAGGAAATTTCCAATCCCGAACTTGCAGACATCAGGGATTTCTGGAAATTGTGGTCCGGCAAAGACTTTATGACCATTCCTCACTTTCATTCCTATGGAAAGTTGCCGGAAGGCGAATGGTGGATACCCGAAGACCTTAACCTAGAACCCGTAATGGAAATATTCTCCGATCACGGCAGTTACGAACGCGAAGACGTAGAGGAAAACGGCCGCGCCGAATGCAAAAGTTTCCGTTATGACCATTGCGGGGTTTATTTCCTTAACCAAGGACTCAAGCAGGGATTCTCCGCCCATTCCGACGACCACAAAGGTCATGTGGGCGTAAACGGCATCACCGCGGTTTTCTCTGAAAGCCTTGACCGCGACGCTATTTTCGATGCTTACCGCAAGCGCCGGGTCTACGGAACCAGCAACGCCCGGATCAGGCTGGTTTTCACCGCCAATGGTGAACTCATGGGATCGATACTGCCGGAAGCTTCCGAAAAAGAGCTCGCTATCAATGTTGTGGGCGAAAACCGGTTGAAAAAAGTTGATCTGTTCCGGAATGGCGAACTGTACAAGCGCTTCATTCCCGACGGAAAATGTTTCCGAACCGAATTGAAAGTCAAAGATTCAGGGCCCGACTACTGGTACGTGAGAATTACTCAGATTGACAATCATCTTGCATTTTCCAGTCCAATCTGGTTTGAATAACCCCCGCTAACCATATATATAAAAGAGCTAAAAACCTCAAGGACGTTTATTGATGGAAAATCTCGAATTTAAATTCCCGATAACCCGCACTCATTGCGGAATGGTTATGGGCAACGGCAATCTCGGCGCCATGATCTGGGGGAAAGACAAGCTTCACGTGACCGTGAATCGCGCCGACTTCTGGAGTCATTGCGACAGCGAACGGATCAAGGAAGGCGTTACTTACAAAAAAATCCAGGAAGCTTACTACAGTCATGACCCGGATAAAATAAAAGACGTCTATAAAAGAGATCCGGACATAACCGAGAGGTATGTCCGAAATTCCAGAGTTCCGCTCGGACGCTTCGAATTCGAGATGAAATCCGGTTGCAAACTGGAAAGTTGTATTCTGGACTATCCATCCGGGACCGTCACCGTCAAAGTTGCCGGGCCGGACAAGTCCCATGAGCTGAAACTTAATCTGCTGCTGGACAGAAATCTGCTGGCGATTGAAGATGCCGGCGGCGTAATTTCCACGACCCTCTGCCGTCCGTCCTGGGAATGGGTGGGGGAACTGCTGGGAGCCAATGGCTACTCAGCCCCGGAATTAGTGGAACAGGAAAACCTGAAAGGCTGGATTCAATCGACTCCCGATGATTCTTCGCTGGCCGCGGCCTGCCGGAAATCCGCAACTACTTTGCTTATCTCCCTCGAGCTTGGGGATGACAACGCCAAAGCGCTTGAATGCGGAAAGGAACAAATTGAAAAATCCCTGGCGGAAGGACTTGAAAGCCAGATAAGCAAAACCCATGACTGGTGGAAAAAATACTGGCAGGAAACCCCAAAGGTAACCCTTCCGGATGAATTCCTGAATAAATTCATTAATTACGGTCTGTATAAATTCGCCGGGGCAACGCACCCGTTCAGCCCGATACCGTGCGGACTCCAGGGACCCTGGGTCGAAGAATATCAACGCGCTCAGTGGGCTGCCGACTACCATTTCAACGTGAATATTCAGCAAATCTACACCCTCGGATTTCCCGCAAACCGGAATGAACACCTGTTGCCGTTGTTCGACATGCTCGAATCAGCCCCTTACCAGGAAGTCATGCAGGCAAATGCAAAGCACCTTTTCGGTATCGACGACGGCCTGCTGATAACTCACGCCGTCGATGACAAAGGTCATCAGTGTGGCGGCCTGTCTCCGGGAGCGACCCTCGATCAGGCCTGCACCGGATGGTGCGCCCAGCTCTACTGGCTTTACTACCAGCACACCCTCGATAAGGAATTCCTCAGGAATCGCGCTTATCCGTTCATGCTCGGAACCATGCGCACCTACGAAGCCATGCTTGAAGAATACGAGGGACGGCTATCGATCCCGATGAGCATCTCCGCTGAATTCAGCTTTAAAATCGATACTCCCAAAGGCCCGTTCCAGGTCAATTTCGGACGCGATCCATCCTACCAGCTCGCGTGCATGCACATGCTGCTTGACGCCCTGCGGGAAAGCTGTGAAATCCTCGGCATCGAACCCCGACCGGTCTGGCAGGAAATCAAAAAACGCGTCCCGCCCTACACCCTTTACGACAAAGACGACGAACCGCGCATCGCGATCTGGGAAGACCAGGACTTGGATTTCTGTCACCGCCACCATTCCCATCTGGGCTGCATTTACCCGTTCGACAGCCTTGGCGATTGGGAACCGCACCAGGAGATTATCGATAACTCCGTCGACCAGTGGATTCTGCGCGGTATGGGTCAGTGGAGCGAATGGTGCATTCCGTGGGCGGCTATCATCCATGCGCGGCTGGGCTTCACCGAATCGCCACGCATCCTCCTGAACATGTGGCGGGAAATCTTCATCAACGAAGGGCTCACCACCGCCTATCTCCCACGCTTCCAGGGAATTACCGCCCACCGGCGCGCCGATATGCTCAAACCCAAGGAAACCAACGAAGTCATGCAACTCGACGGGACTATGGGCGGCATCACCGCCATTTACGAAATGCTGGTGCATGCTAAGTGTAAAACGATCCATGTTTTCCCGGCGGTTTCCGAGAAATGGCAGGACGTGTCGTTTGACAACATCGGGGTTCCCGGCGCGTTCCAGATCAGCGGTATCAGGAAAAACGGCCAGACAACTGAAGTCAAGATCACCAGCCGCAAGGGTGGAAGTATCAAGCTTCAGGTAAACGGACGCGAGTCAATGGTCCTCTGGAGAGGCGATAAACAGGAAACTGTTTCATTCCCGGCGGAAATCCCGATGCAACCCGGCGAAACCGTGGTTTTAAGCTGAAGAACAGGCTTCAGGAGTCAGGCTTCACTACTACTCATTTAATAATTTCGACTTTTGCCACCAAACAGTGTGTTTGGATCGAGTGGCCGGGATGCTTCGCAATCCCGGCAAAGTCGTTAAACACTTTGCCCATTCAAGCCGGGGATACTCCCAGGCGGCTGGTCTCGGCAAGACTAGCCTACTTTTTCCGAAAGCGGGTGTAAAAACATAGCTAAGACTCTGAACGCCAACAGGTTTTACGATATACAACATGCATTGTCATAAGATAATCGACCCGAAATTATCGTTTCGACAGTGCTTAATTCCTTATTAAGTTAACAGTATTGGTGTTAGGTTTCAGGTTTCAGGGTTCAGGAGTCAGGCTTCAAGGTTTGTCCCGGATCTGGACGGACTGATATATTTTTTTCATCATCCGCGGAAAACTCAATGCTGTGATCGATAAAATATATCAGCCCTAATGTCCCAAACACGATAACAAAAGAAACAGCCATTACCGGCATGTCGGTAAACTTGGAATTAAACCAAATTGTAAATTCCATACTGTAAATTTTATAAAGCGAATATCCTTCGATTACCCAGGCAATTATGAAGATAACCCATGACTGCCAGTAGTTGAATACATGAAAGTTCTTCTGGTAGAAAACACTAAGCACAAAACCTATCAGCCATATCGGCATTAGCATGAGAATCCCGGTTGCGGCAACCGCAAGCACATAAAAATACCAGATGTGCCAGCCATCGGGCAGTTCCTTGCAGTAAATCCAACTCACAAACGCCATCGCCGCCAGCCATAACAAAAACATCGTCACCTTGCAGTAACGCGGCAATGCCACATTCATTTCCCTTTCCAACTCACAAGACCGGATTTTCATAAAAATTATCTTTTATTTTTCCCTGATAAATTTGAGTTTTTTTTCGGTTTAGGCACAAATTTTTCAAGAACAGAAATATCATCCACCCATACAGCCAGATAAGGAAATTTTGCACCGGTTTTCCACAGACAAACCAAAAACGGTTTGTTGAAAACATATTTTCTAGCCTTGTCACCACCACCAGCAAAGACATCATATGCACTGCTTTCTAGTGTCGCTCCAGATTCATCCATTCTGAATTTGACTTTCTGAAATGCCTCCACAATTCTGTTTTGACCTTTGAAAGCGGGATTATCAATTATTTTACCATTCAATACTTTATAGTTCCTGAACAGATCGATATTTACAACTGGCACAAACATAGCATCGCGCATGGAAATCAGATGATATTCCTTACTTTTCCTCACCCGGTCATAAGTCAATTCCACAGCTTCTCGCAATGTTTTAGGTTTCGGTATTTTTGCAAGAATAATCGTTTCGCCTTCAAGCTGAGTTCTAAGTTGTAAAGTAAAATCGTCTTCATTATTGTAGTGGCAAATCTTTATCAAAGTCATATATATCTCTGCGGTTTTAGGGGTGAATCCCCAGAAAAACACTGGAACTCTTTGCCGTCCGAAATTGAAATACAGTCCGTTTTTTGTTGCGCGCCTGAACTTGATTGCAAACGGCAGTTTCCGGTACAAATAAGCAAATGCAATAATCCCTTCATCTCTTTCAGGAACATACATCAAATCGCTGAGCGTCTTATTGAATTTTGTCTGTAGCGCACTGCGGATTTTGTCAATAATCCCCTTCCCCAAGAGCCCGGTCATGGCAAGATAAGCATCTGCTGGAATGGTCGTTTCAATATTTTTTGTCTTATTCAATTCCCCAACCAGTTTCGGGGCATTCTTCATTTCGATATCACCGCCGGCCAGCTTTTTCAATTGATCCCATGCCAGTTGGAAAGTTGGACAATATACGACACTGCCTTTTCCGAGCTCCACATCAATTACCGGGGTTATCTTCGCGGCAGAAATTTTTATGTCTGGTTCCATTTCCTTTTCTTCGGGTTGGAGTTGACGGATAATCTCCCCGAAATTCAATTTTAAAGGAATGTCGTGATTATAAGAATAAGGTCGGGTTTCTGTAATTTCTTTTTGCTTTTTAAGATCATACAAATGGGTAACGCACTTCATCGGATTGAATATATAATCATCGCAATTAACGCCGGAAGTTTTAATGCGACTGTTTCTAAGCGTTTCCGGATAGACCAGAAAACGGCCGTTGATGCAATAAATGGTTATTGTTTCCGGCAAGCCGCCGAAGGTTTTGCAATAATAGATATTTTTCTGAATCGATTTACGGTCCAGAGTGTAAAGAGAATAATTCATCCCGTCTTTGGTAATGATAAAAGGATAATTCTCCGGCCTCTTATATCTTTGAGAAAAACGATAAATTTTCACCTTAAAATCATAATTCTCCGGATTTGGCGACTGACCGTAAAGGTGTCCGCAAGTAAAACAAAGGAAAATAAAGATACTAGAAATTCTGAGCATACTTGACCACCGTAAACTATTAGGATTTAAACAGCTATCAATATATCCCGATCGGGTTCAATGTCCAATGATCAACAAGGAATATCCAAGGAACAAGTTAAGAGCTGAGAAAGAAGAATTTCTGGAGGAAAAACGGCCTCATGAGCCGGATTCAATCTTCCGCCGAAATCGCAATACACTTTGCCCATTCAATCCGGGGACACTCCCAGGCCAATTTCAGTCCAGTGCCTGCACTGGTTAGTTGGCGCCGAGGAGACATTTATCGATAGCGGAATTGAAGGCTTTTTCGAATTCGCTGTTGTGTTCGCTTATCTGGGTCTTTTCCAGACACAGCGCGGCTTTTTTGAAATTCAGTTTTTCCAGTTCCAGAATCGTTTCGGCCAGCAGTTCCGGCGACGGTTTTTTCTGATAGGCATCGATAAGCTGACGGGTCCGTCTGAGTTTGGCGATAAGCTGGCGGTCGACAATGAAACTTCCGATCGCGCGCCCCTGTCCGTCGCCTGCGCTGAAATACAGTTCCCGGACGGCAACGACTTTCGGAAGCAATTCCGGCGACATCAGGTCAACATCCAGGTTTCCTTTCCGGTTGGTAACTTGTTCGGACAATACCGTATCTTCGGCGTATACCAGAACTTTCTGTCCGGCGCCGGGAGCGCGGAGATTTTCAAAGGATTCGTCTATCATCTTGCTTTTCGTTTCCAGCTCCGTAAATTGCGCACGGCTTTCCGACTCCCAATTTAAGAAGGGATTCAACCCGGTGCAACAGATATCAAGCGAATCGTCGGTCAGGTCGTTTGGGATCAGCCCCAAAGTGGCAAAGTCCAGCGTATTGACGATCAGCGCCACCGGGAACATCCCGAATCCGGCCGGCATTTCATAAAACTCCCGCCAGCCGGAATAAGGCGTGGAAACATCCTTTTTGATCGTCAGTTCATACCGCTGGACCTTAGTTTTACTCATTTTTGAGATTTTCAGATTGAGAATTTCTTCACTGTTGCCATGCCGTTTCACCTCCATGAAAAACTCTTCCCCGGCAGGCAGACGTTTTACCTTCGGCTCCTTCTGGTAAACATAGCGCATATGATTGGCGCAACCCGAAAGCAGACCGATTCCCAATCCGGCGGCAAGAAGTATGAATAGCTTTTTCATATCATTATTCCCCAATTTTTCATTATTGTTTTGTTAAATTTTCATTCCGCGAATAATGATTTAAGCAAATTCCATGCCTAAACTACCAAGACTAGGCGTTTTTTGATAATAATTCCTGATTTTCTTGTTTAGCGGATAAACCGGAAGTATATTTCACGATAACAAATTCATGGAGTCAACATGTTGACAGCGGGAGTGGATATCGGTTCAACCACCAGCAAAGCGGTGCTGTTGCGCAAGGGCGAAGTAATTGGCCGCGCGTTGGTCGTAAACGGCAATCTTCCGGCGGAATCCGCTCGTGAAGTGTTTGAAAAATGCTGTATGGAATCAGGAATCAAACCTGAAGACATTGACGCTGTCGCCACCACCGGATACGGCCGCCGCCTCGCAAAATTCGGCGACATGGTTGTCACCGAGATCAAGGCCTGTGGACTTGGGGCGAACTTCACGGACTGTCCGGACGGCAGGATTTTCACGATCATCGATGTCGGCGGACAGGACACCAAGGTTATTGCCCTCAACGACGACGGTGATGTAGAAGATTTTGCCATGAACGACAAGTGTGCCGCCGGAACCGGGCGTTTCCTGGAAATGCTGGCCCATAAGCTCGAACTCTCATACGATGATTTCGTATCAGCCGCCGGAAATTCCACCACCATGATCCAGATGAATTCCACCTGCGCGGTATTCGCGGAAAGCGAAGTGGTGTCGCTGCTCGCAAAAGGGGTAAGCAAAGAGGACATTGCCGCCGCCGCGCATCATGCCATCGCCGCCAGGGTAAGTTCAATGATCCGCCGGGTCGGTCAGAAGGAAGTGTTTTGCTTTACCGGCGGAGGGGCCAGGAACCGCGCACTGGCAATGGCGGTTGAGGAAGCCCTGAACAAAAAAGTTTACATCCCGGAAAATCCACAGACAATTGTGGCCCTCGGCGCCGCCATCGCCGCGAAAGATAGAATAACATCCGGTAAAAGTTCCGCAATTTAATATAGGAAATGCAGTCAATGTATAAGTATCTGATTATTTCCGCGTTATGCTTAATTCTCACTGGATGCGGCGGACAGCCGGACACCACGGATGTCAGAATTTTTGCCGCCGCATGTTTCTCTTCACTGCTCCGGACGATCGAGCCGGAAGCGGCTCAAGCCCAGAAGCTCAATCTGCAATCCGAGATCAGCGGCAGTCAAGTCGCCTGCCGGAAAATCACCGAACTCAACCGCGATTGCGACGTGCTGATGGTGGCGGACGCCGCCCTGATCAAAAAAATCGCGTCCCCGCCATGCTCCTGGCGCATCGACTTTGTCCATGACGAAGTTGTCCTGGGCATCGGCGCACGGGCAAAATACATCAACGAAGCCGAAAAAGACTGGACGAAAACGCTACAGAGAAAGGATGTGACTCTGGCCCGGGTTAATCCTAACCTCGGTCCTATCGGCTATCGCACTTTACTAGTCTGGCAACTGAAGGACCCAAGCGGCAAGTTGAATATCGAACTGGCCGGAAAGTCAGAGAAAACCGTGGACCACGTATCTAAACTTTCCGCACTGCTGAAGGCTGGCGATATCGATTATGCCTTTGTGTACCGCAGCACCTGCGTAAACAACGATATCCGGTATATCCCCCTTGATAATTCCATAAACCTTGGCGATGGCAATACCGATTACTCAAATGCGTCAGTTTCTTTATTAACCTCCAATAACACTGCTACCTTCAAGGGCGCTCCAATTACCTGCGCGTTAAGTATCCCGGACAACGCCCCGCATCCGGAAGCCGCGAAAAAGTTCGTTGTCTGGATGCTTAAAACCAAGCAAAAATTGCTAAAAACTCTCGGCTTTAACCTGATGAAAGCTAAATTCTACGGTACGGAAGAAGCGTATCAGCCATTCAGGGGAGTTTCCGAATACGGGGGAGAACTCAAGTAATGCCCCGCAGACGTGAAAAATTTCTGCGTCTGCTTCTGCCGCCGCTGTTTTTCGCGGGTTATCTGATCGCCCATATCGTCCTTGGAGCAACCGGCTGGCTCCTGCCGCTGGAACTGTTCAACCTGCTGCTTCTCATCGCCTCGCTTATCATTGCGGTAATGCTGATGTGCGGCAAAGGTGACCTGCTCCTCGGACTCGGGATCATGTTGTTAATCGCCGCCCACGGACTCGTCGGACAAAAACTCGCGCCCGACTCCCTTACCAGCGGCGCAATCCTTATGGTGAATATCCTGATCCTCTACGTAGGTTTCAAGATCGCCGAAAATCTGCCGATACGTTATTTCGCGGTATTCACCGTCAGCTATTTCCTGCTTTTCTACATCTTTATCGTCAAGATGGACAATGCCGAGGCGCTCTTTTTGCTGGCGCTGATGGGTCTAGCCGCCACCGCCAGAAATTTCCGGTTACTGGCATATTTCTGGGCACTGGCGCTGTCATTCACATTCTGCCAGCCGTACTCGTGGCAAGCGGCGATTTTCTCGTTTTTCTTTCTCAAGATCATGTTTTCGGCACGGCGTGAACTGCCGTCGATCACCACCCTGGCATTCCTTGCCTGCGGACTGCTTCTGGTGTTTTTCGTGCTGCTGCCGGTGCTGGTGATCGCACTCGGGGAAGATCCGCGAAACCTGATCAACATGCTCAAACTCCAACAAGTCCGCGAAGCGCTGGTCACCACCGCAATAACCGCCACCATCTCGACGGCAATCCTGGCGTTGTTCTGCATACCGCTGGCTTACGCGATCAGCCGAATGAAATTTTTCGGCAAGACTTTTTTGCTGTCGGTCATCGACCTTCCGATCATTATTCCGCAGTCGGCGGCGGGAATTGCATTGTTAAGATTATTCGGACGCCAGCAGTTTCTCGGTGAAGTATTTTTTACCGCTTTCGGCATCCGCTTCGACGGAACGATGCTGGGGATTTGTCTGGCCCAGATATTCGTGGCCATGCCGTTCATCACCAAGAGTGCGCTGGCGGCGTTCAACAACGTGCCGCCCGGGCTCGAACACTGCGCCCGGACACTTGGCGCTAACTCACTCGGGGCTTTTTTCCGGATATCTCTTCCGCTGGCGGCGCGGGGAATCTTCGTTGGCGCGGTGCTTGCCTGGGCGCGCGCGGCAGGGGAATTCGGCGCGGTGCTGTTCGTTGCTCCGCATCCGGAAACCGCTCCGGTCACGGTTTTCAACTTCTTCACCAGTGTGGGAATTGTGGAGACCGCTCCGCTGGTGGCTACATTATTACTGTTCTCCGTCCTGCTGTTCTTCATTCTCCAGCTGTGCGTTAACCTGCTCCCGGAAACGAACCGGAAGGAGGATAGCGGACCATGAGCAAATTCGTCCAAATCGACAAGCTGACAAAGCGTCTGGGAAGCTTTACCCTCGGGCCGGTTGACCTTGAAATCAATCGGGGCGAATACCTTGTTTTGCTTGGCCCGACCGGAAGCGGCAAAAGTTCGTTACTGCGCTGTCTGGCCGGAATTTCGCGCCCTGACGATGGAATATTTGTCCTCGATGGCAAAGCTATCACAATGAAGCCGCCGGAAAAGCGCGGAATCGGACTCGTTCCGCAAACCGGCGAACTTTTTCCACATCTCACCGTAAAGCAAAACGTGGGATTCGGACTCCGCTACCTGAAACTGTCGCGCTCAGAGAAACAGGCGAGGCTGGATCATTATCTGGAGCTGTTCGGACTTACCGCGATGGCAAACCGCTCCGCCGCAACGCTGTCCGGCGGAGAAAGCAAGAAAACCGCGATGGCCCGGAGCCTGATCACCGGCCCCCGGTTGTTGCTGCTCGATGAACCCCTGGGCATGCTCGATCACAACGGCCGCAAGGAAATGCTCAAGATACTGCGGATGGTACACGGAGAACTGAAAACCACTACCATCCATGTGACCCACGACCGTCACGAGGCCTGGGGCGTGGCCGGAAACTGCGCCGTGATGAACCAGGGGGAAATCCTCCAGAGCGGCTCCGTTAACGACTTGTTCCGCGCCCCTTCGAGCCGATTCGTGGCGGAGTTCCTTGGCGGCGTCAACCTGTTCCCGGCAAAGTTTACCGGCGGCAAAGCGGCGCTGAACTGGATTGAATTGGAAATTTCTTCGCATCCGGGAGTGGATTCAGGATGGATACTGCTACGCCCGGAACGTATCAGGCTGGTTCCGGAGAACAAATCGCATCGGATTTCCGGCAAAGTTTCGGCAGTACGCGATTTCGGCGAATTCCTCGAAGTCGAGGTTGTAGTAAATAATGAAGTATCATTAACCATTCATGCGTCAATCGATCAAAGCTCCCTGGCTTCCACGGGTAAAACCGTTTATCTTGATTGGGCAAAAGATGCCATTCACCCCGGAACTGGAAATTAAAAAATTTGAAATTAAAAATAAAAAAAACGAAAGAGAATTGACATGGGGGGGAAATTAAAATTTTTACTCTGTATCATATTTTTAATTTTCGCATTTTCATTAAAATCAGAAGAAGATCATTTGTTACCGGAAATGGGATTTTTCGGCGATAAGGCCAACCGTGAATACATGAATGTTATTTACAAGTTAATGCATAAGCAGTTCGTTGGCGATATTTGCCTGGCAAGGATGATTGCGATACCTTCGTTTGTTCCGGAATGGGGCATTAATGTCTCTCGGCATACTCCCATGATTGATGATGGATTGTTTGAACCAACAGTAGATAAAAGCAAACCACCGGAATATTATGTAACTCTGGTTTTGCTGAAAAGTAATTATTATCATTACCATAAAACCAATTTCAGCTCATATCGCACAAAAATCGATAAAAATACCGCGAATGCAATCAATAAGTTATGGGTAAAGATGCTCAAAACCGTGAGATACGGAAAAAGAGAAAGGTTTCCGCTTGATTGCACTGCTTATCATTTTTATTGCCAGAACAACAATTCCAGGAATTTTGTTTACAGCGGCCAGACAGACTCCCCTGCATATAATTCAATACCCGGCAAGTTCGTTAATGTGACAATCCTGCTTGCAGAACTTGCGAAAACCAGTGATATTGCGGAAAAAACAAAATTGTTGAAAAAGATAAATGAAAAAATCGCAGATTTGATGAAAAAGAAGACTGAGTAAGATTATGGAAGGCTGGTTAAGCGCAATTGAAAATAAACTGACCGGGCTGTTCGGGAACATCAAGATTGTGGAAAAGGCTTTGCTCGGACTGGAAGGCAGTTACGTGGAACTGCTGACTATTCTTTCACTCGGGCTGCTGGCGGTGATCCCGGTGCTGGTTCCGAAAAAACACCGGCAGTTCTGGCGGCATCTCAATCAGTTGTTCGGGATCGCGATTTTTATCTTCGTGGTGTTTACCTGCCTGGGAGTGTTCGGGATGATCCGCAACTTTCATCGCGGCCTCAACGAGATAGGGCGCGAAAACATTATCGCGCTGTACTATTGCTCAGTGCCGGTAACGATCCTGGTGACCTCTATGTTGTTCGGCCCGGCGTTCTGCGGCTGGATCTGCCCCACCGGAGCGCTTCAGGAATTCATGGGTAAATTCACCTGGAAATGGACCCGGAAACGTCAGAAAGCGGGATATCCGTTCTCGCTCCTGGCACTGCTGATGACCGTTGGAGTGGCGCTGGTGTTCCTGCTCTGGATGTACCGGCTGAGTGTAACCAGGATGTTCTTTGTGGAGGACTCAAGTATTTACTGGTCGGAGGTGCTGATCATCCTGCTTTTCGTGCTGTCGTTCGCCATGAGCAAATGGGACAAAAAATTGCGGCGGCTCCGGGTGCTGTCGTTCATCATTATCGCGGTGGGTGCGGTGATGGCAATGCGGATCACCTCGCCGGTACATTTCGGGTTCGCGAAAGTCTACGACCCCGCCTCATTCCTCGCCACCGTAATGGTTGCCCTGGCGGCGCTGGTGATCCCGAACATCTGGTGCCGCTACCTGTGCCCATGGCGGTGCGTGATCACCTGGACCAGCCGCAACAGCGTCAGGAGCATCGAAGCCGACGAGTCGAAATGCACCAAGTGCGGCGTCTGCACTCAAATATGCCATGTCGATGCCGTAAAGGATGGCAAAATCGACCCCGAGGAGTGTCATTTCTGCATGAAATGCGTCGACGCCTGCCCCGAGAAGGTGTTCACGATTAAAGATAACTGGTGCGCCGGAGACGGGAAAATGAAGAATGAAGAAAATAAATAAAATCTTAATTGTACTGTTTATTGCGGTAACGGGAATGGCGCAGGATTACCCGTGGCCGGACTTGCGGGGGAATCCGGCGGGAACGGCATCGATAAAATATTCCGGCAAGGCTGAAATCAAGGAATGGCACTATATTTATAAAAGCGGACGCCGCTACCAGATGGGCATGGCGGTATGGGCGTCACCCGCGGTGGCGGTGGTGGGCGGACACCCAATGGCATTCATCGGCGGCTACGACCAAACCATGCATGGGCTTGATCTCGGCACAAAACAAACGATCTGGCAAAAAATCACCAACGGCGAAATCGGATCGGCCCCGGTAATCGGGCGGGTGCGCGGCCTCGACACCGTATTCTGGACTTCCGCCGACCGTTCGGTTTACGCTTTCACCGCTTATAACGGCAGGAAAGTATGGATCACTGAACTGATTCCGCCATCATCCACCCTCGGCAAGGCGCATTTGTCGAGTCCGTGCCTCCTCGACGGCTTCCTTTACGTTTCCTGTTTCGTTTTCGATAAATCACTGCCGCACAACAAGCAAAAAGGCTATCTTTTCAAGCTGGACATGAAAACCGGCAGGATTGTCTGGCGTGCGGCAATCACCAGCGGCCCGATAAGCTCCCCGGTAACATTCAAGCTCGATGGCAAGCCGTATCTCGCGGTGGCCGCCCGGCGCGGACTCCTGCAATGTTTCGACATCTCAGGAGAACTACCGAAACCCACCTGGAAATTCCAGATGCCGCACGAAGTACTCGCTTCACCCGCCGTCTGGCGCAACGGTAAGAGTGTCCTGCTTTATCTCGGTTCGAAATACGGAAATCTGATCGCCATCGACGCCGCAACCGGCAAGGAAGTCTGGCAGCGCATGGCCGGAAACTGGATCGACAATTCCGCGTGTGCCGGCATAGTCGGCGGCATCCCTACTGTATTCGTCGGTTCGCACGACTACCAGCTTTACGCCTTTGAAGCGCTTACCGGAAAACTTCGCTGGCAAAAAGTTCTCGGTGGTGAAGTATTTTCCGCGCCGTGCCTTTTCAAAATCGACGGCAAACCGCGCATCGCCGCCGCAGCCCTCGACAATCACCTCTACGTCCTTGAAGCCGATACCGGACGCATCATCTCCGCCTATTTCACCGGAAATCCCATCTGGGACAAAGTTGCAAAAGGCGAAACGCTCTGGGGATCGCCCGTCGCTATCGAAGCCGGGGAAAATTCCGCGCTTGTCTACGGTTCGTTCAACGACGTAGTCTACACGCTCCCACTGGTAAAAGAATGCTCCCTCACCGCCCTCGCCCGAAGCGTAAGTTCCCTCTGGTGGAGCCTCCTCGCCGTACTCGTCATCTTCGCCGGCATCATCCTCCCGATTACATTGAGCTTGCCGGGAAAAAAAGATTGAACAATATCCAATATCCAAGGAATATCCAACTGAAAAAGTAGTCCGCTTTTGCCGAAAGCGGGTGCTCAAGCCGGGACTTGCCCCGGTTCCCAACATCCCGTCCCTTTTCAAACCTGCAAACAAATTTTGCATGAAAATGTTGGGATGCTCCGCTATCCCGGTTCAGCTTGAAAATTACCCATATTACCGCATAGTATTTGTATAGTATAAATATAATCAACACCAGGAGATATCGTGAAATTATTCAAAGACACCATCATTGACAATCCTAAAGGATGGGCAAAAAATACGGTCGGAACGGTATTAGGGTATAGGCTCATGCAGCTTGTTACCGTAATGGGAGCTGCTTCTCTTTTTGTTTTTTTTATTATCCCATATAAAAATCCCAGCGGGGGGCAACTCATGGCCTTTTCCACCCAACTGTTTGTATTCGCAATTCTCCTCCCACTTTGTTATCTTCGCGCATTACGTCATCTTTGCTTAAAAAGCAGGAATAAATTATGAGACGCACATATTCAACCCGCGATAAAGGTTCCAGGGATAAACAGAAACTGAAAATTAAACGGCAACGCAAAATCAGTGAACAGACTGAAGAAAGAACCGAGAAACATCCCAAGTTCGGCAATATTCCCATGATTAAGGTTACATATATAGCATATAACGGAAGGCCATACGAAACCTGGGATTACAGTCCATATTATGAACCGCCACTTCCCAAGGGGGCTATTCGCGGCGACATCAGGAAGCAGGAATTCTGCCGGATGTGTCACACTCCCAGATACTACTTTGAAGACATTCCCAGAACCTGCGTTCAATGCGGGGAAGATTTTATTTTCGGCGCAAAAGAGCAGAAATACTGGTACGAAACACTGAAATTCCACTTTGCCTCGGAAGCCATAAGATGCCCGAAGTGCAGACGTCTCAAGCGCAGTATCAAAGCACTGAACAACCAGATATCCGCGACAAAAAAATCGCTGAAGGAAAATCCTGATGATCCGGCTTTGTTGCTATCGCTGGCTGAAACAATCGCAAAATACCATCAAAGAACCGGGTCAGGAGATTTGAATGAAGCTGTTTCGTGCTGCAGAAAAGCCCTGAAATTATGGACAGAAGCCATCGAAGCACTTTATTGGGAAGGTTACTGCCACTCCGTATCCGGACGCTCTACCAAAGCTAAAAAGCTACTTGACGAATTTATCACCAAAGCCACAAAAGCAAACAAACACAAATCCCTGGTAAAAAAAGCCAATCGTATTTTAACTGCCGAAAAAAAAGACTGAAAATAATTAATTTACGGAGCTGGAATGAAAATAAAACGTCTTCCTGAGGATGATAAAATTAAAGATTATGTCGGTAGTTTGCATAGATACCGGAATACGCAGGCGTTTGTAATAGTAACGGCAATGGCTGCTGCAGTAATTTTATTTATTCTAATTCCACTTGCAGAAATACCATTATACATTATATCTGGAATCAATTTTATCATTGTTGCTGTTATAGTACCATTACAATTCCTTGGAGCGATGCGGCACATGTATCTCAGGATTCAGGAGTTGGAAAAACAGCAGACAGCTTCTGAGGTCATCGAAGATAAAAATTCATAGTCGCTTTCGGCAAAAGCGACCTGCTTTCCCTTCGTGGTAAAAATTCTTTATTCCAAAATTAACCGCTAATTAACGCTAATTTTTGCAAAGAGACTTGCAAAACCGCTCAAATAATGTCATATTCTTGCAAAAGTTTAACAAAATTTGCAAATTTTCAATGAACAACAAACGGAAACTGCTGTCTCCGGAGCGGGAACAGCTTATCTTACAGTCGCTGGGCGAGAATGTCCGGACGATTGCCGAACTGAGTGAAGAACTCGAGGTTTCGGAGGCCACGGTGCGCCGCGACTTGCAAAGCCTGGAATCCCAGGGCAAGATCAAACGTGTCCACGGGGGGGCCATCCGGACAAAGTTTCCCCGCACCGAACCGGTTTTCACCGAGAAAGCATCTCTCCACGCCGCTGAAAAAAGCCGGATTGCCGAACTCGCGCTCGAATTTATTGAGGACTCCGACACAATTTATCTCGACGGCGGCAGCACCATTCAGGCGTTGGCCAAACTCCTGCACCAGCGCCGCAACCTGACAATCGTAACCAACTCGCTGATGGCCGCCGCCGACCTGATGGAAAGCGGACACAAGCTGGTGCTGGTGGGTGGTGAATTCCGTCCGCTAAGCCGCACGCTGGTGGGGCCCCTGACTTCCCACATCATCAATACTATTCATATAGATAAGGCGTTCCTGGGAACCATCGGCTTCAGCGCTGATGATGGTATTTCCACTACCGACGCCAACGAAGCGTACACTAAGGAACAGATCATGCGCCGTGCCGGAAAAGTCCTGCTGCTGGTCGACTCGAGCAAAATCGGGGTTCCCTCGTTCGCGGTCAGCGGCAGTCTCAAGGACATCGATATAATCATCACCGATCAGGGCATCGCCGCAAAATATGTCAGGCAGCTGGAAAAACTAAAAATCAAAGTAGTCAATTAAAAAATAAATGAAAACAAACCAAACAAAAACGGAGAAAGTAATGTCACCGAACTATTACAGTGACTTGGGGCCGGATTTCAAGGGCCGGATCATCAAGTTCAAAAACATCCCCGCGTACCAGTACAACAAAAGCCTGAAAGAAGAAGTCAAGGCCAAAAACATCACCAAGGGCGAAGTAGCCGAACTGTTCGAATCGATGCTCACCATCCGTGAATTCGAGGAAATGATCCTGAAATGCCGGACCGGCGCTTACGAAATTATCAGCGACTACGAATACCGGGGCCCGACCCATCTGTCCATCGGACAGGAAGCCACCGCCGCCGGAGCTTGTTCGGTACTGAACATCACCGACTACATTACTTCCACCCACCGCGGCCACGGCGACTCGATCGCCAAGGGCTTCCACGCAATCAAACAAATGAGCGAAGCCCAGCTCAAGGAGCGCTGCCCGGAATTCTCCAACCTCAAAGGCGCAAAACTCCTCGAAGCCGTAATGGAAGATCACATTTACCGCACCATCTGCGAACTCTTCGGTAAAGAAGACGGCTACGGCAAAGGTCGCGGCGGCGGCATGCACATCGCCGACTTCAAAGTAGGTCACCTCGGCGCCAACGCTATCGTAGGCGGCGGCGTCCCGATCGCCACCGGCGCGGGAATGACTTGCAGAATCGACGACGAACTCCGCAAGGAAGGCCGCGTGGTCTGCACTTTCGCCGGCGACGGCGCTTACGCCAACGGCGTGGTCCTCGAAGCGCTTAACTGGGCTTCCCAGGACCAGTTCACCGGTGAAATGGCCAAGAACAAATACGGCCTCCCGGTTATCTATTGCGTTGTCAACAACCACTTCGGCATGACCGGACGCGCGGACGGCGAAGTCAACGGCGTTGACTACCTTGCACGACGCGGCGCCGGTTTCGATGATGACAACATGAACGCGGAAGTAGTGAACGGCATGGACGTACTGGCTGTCCGCGAGGCCATTCAGCGCGCCAAGCAGCTGATCCTCGACGGCAAAGGCCCGGTGCTGCTGGAACTCGATACCTACCGTTACTACGGTCACTCCCTGTCCGACCCGCGCAACGAGTACCGCACCCGCGACGAGGAAGCGCGCTGGAAGGAAGTTGATCCGGTAGATACTTTCAAGAAACGCATTCTCGACGCAAAAGTCCTGACCGCTAAGGAAGTTGAAGCCATCGAACAGCGCGTAATCGACCGTAACGCCAAGGCCGCGCGCCGCGCCGCCGACTCCGCCGATCCGGATCCGGCCGACGTCATCAAATACATGTACACCGACAGCGTTTGCGAAGAAGTCCCGGAAAAATTCCGGAAGGTTGAACTGATCAACGAGAAACCGTCCGTAAAACGCAGCTCAGACGGCCTGGTCACCTACCGCGACGCCATCAAGGAAGGTATCGTTGAAGAAATGATGCGCGACAAACGCGTGGTCCTTTACGGTGAAGACGTTGCCGACTACGGCGGAGCTTTCAAACTGTCGAAAGGCCTGCTCGAATCGTTCGGGCGCGACCGGATTTTCAACACCCCGATCTCCGAAGCGTGTATCTGCGGAACCGCCGTGGGTATGGCCATGACCGGTTACCGGCCCATCGCCGAACTGATGTACATGGACTTCGCGCTGATGGCCTCAGACCAGATATCCAACCAGGCTGCCAAGTGGCATTACATGGTCGGCGCTTCCACCACCGTGCCGCTGGTTATCCGGTGCAGCGTGGGCGGCGGCAAAGGCTACGGCGGACAGCACTCCCAGAGTCTCGAATCCATGTTCGCACACATCCCGGGAACCTACGTGGTTTACCCGTCGAACGCCTATGACGCCAAAGGTTTGATCAAAACCGCGATCCGCGACGACAATCCCATCGTCTTCGTCGAAGGTCAGCTCCTTTACAACGAAAAGGATGCCGTCCCGGAAGAAGAATACACCATTCCGCTCGGACAGGCCAACATCCTCAAGGAAGGCAGCGACATCACTTTCGTTGGCTGGGGCCCGGCAATCCCGGACGCAATGAAGGCCGCCGCACAGCTCGACGAACAGGGCGTAAACGTGGAAGTAATCGATATCCGCACCCTCGTGCCGCTGGACACCGAAACCATCTACGAATCGGTCAGGAAAACCGGCCGCTGCGTAGTCATGAGCCAGTGCGTCGACATCGGCAGTTTCACCGGCGAAATCGTCGCCAAGATCATGGCCGACTGTTTCGACTACCTCGACGCTCCGGTCCTCAAGATTGGCGCCAAAAACGGCATCGCTCCCCAGGCATACACCCTGGAAGAAGCGTTCCTGCCGTCGGTGGATGAAATGGTCCAAACCGCCCTCCGGTTGGTCTAGGAAATAAATTCGAAATCCGAATTTCGAAATTCGAAACAAATAATTAAATTCGAATTTTTAAAAATGAAAAAATATGATCTGGAAGACCGAACTTTGGCATTTGCGAAAAATGTCAGAGTTTTTATAAAAAAGTTGCCGAAAAGTCTGATAAATATTGATGACCGTAAGCAGTTGGTTCGGTCTTCCGGATCTATCGGAGCTAATTATATTGAAGCCAATGAAGCACTGAGTAAAAAAGATTTCAAAATGAGGATTAAGATTTCCAGAAAAGAAGCAAAAGAAACTATGTATTGGCTGAAACTGCTGGAAAATGACGATTCCCCGGAAATCGAACAGGCGCGATTGAGGCTTTTACAGGAAGCACAGGAACTGACAAATATTTTCGGCACAATTTTAAGGAAATCCGAAAATGAAATTTGAAACATTTTATATTTTGAATCATTTGAATTTGTTTCGGATTTCGAGTTTCGTGCTTCGAATTTACAAAAACTTAAGGAGTTTTTGAAATGGCTACACTTGTTCCAATACCGAAGCTCGGACAGTCAGAAGAGACTGTTAAGATTGAGCGGTGGCTTGTTAAGGAAGGCGACGAGATCAAGAAGGGCGACGTCCTGTTTGAAGTCGAAACCGACAAGGCCGTGCTTGAAGTAGAATCACAGTTCGAAGGCACACTGCTGAAAATCGTTATCCCGGCGGACAAAGAAGTGCCGGTGATGAGTACCGCGGCGGTTATCGGCGAAAAAGGCGAGGAAATTCCCAAGATCGAACAGCCTAAGCCCGAACAGAAAAAAGAAGCGCCAAAACCCGCCCCGAAAGCGGCTCCCGCGAAGGCCCCGGAAAAACCGGCGGCGAAACCAGCGGCAACAACCCCGGCAGCGACTCCCGCCGCGGCTCCGGTTGCGCCGTCCGCTCCGGCAGCCCCGGCGTGGAAACCGAAACCAAGCCCACGCGCACGGAAATTCGCCCAGGACTACCTTATCGATCTCGACAAGATCAACGGTTCCGGCGGTCCTAACGGGCGCGTAACCGAAAGTGACGTTAAACGTTATCTGGACGAGTCCGGTTACAATGACACGAAAATCACTCCGGCGGCGTTCAACCTGGCGAAACAGGAAGAACTCGAACTGCTGGCGATAGAAGGTAACGGCGAAAGCGGACGCATCACTCTGGCGGACGTCCGCGCGGCGGCTTCGGAAAAACCGCAAATCTTTTCGACCATGCGCAAAATAATCGCCCAGCGTCTGACTGAATCGAAACAGCGAATCCCGCATTTCTACGTTACTGCCAGCGTAGACATGACCGACCTGCAATCCATGCGCAAGAAGCTCAAGGACGAAGGTTTCAGCATCAGCGTGAATATCTTCATCATCAAGGCCGTGGCCCTGGCGCTGAAGGAATTCCCGGCTCTCAATGCAAAAACCGATGGTCTCAGCGTCAGCTTTAAGTCGCGCGTCAATATCGGTATGGCGGTGAGTCTCGAAGGCGGACTGGTGGTTCCGGTTATCCGCAACGCCGACAAAATGGCACTCGACGAAATCCAGGCGGAAAGTGCCGAACTCGCCGAAAAAGCGCGGAACGGCAAACTCCTCCCCGAAGACATGCAGGGCGGAACTTTCACCATTTCCAATATGGGTATGCTCGGTGTCGAAAACTTCGCGGCGATCATCAATCCCGGCGAAACCGGCATCCTTGCGGTGTCATCGGCAATCCCGACCCCAGTTGTCAAGGACGGCAAGATCGTGGTGCGCGACATGATGAAAATCACCGTCAGCGCCGATCACCGCGCCGTCGACGGGGCGGAAGGGGCCAACTTCGTCAACGCCGTAAAAGCCAAGCTCGAAGATCCCGATACCTGGAACCAGGAGTTGCTCTGACCAAGGATAATCTTTGGATTGAAATAGCCGGGTTCGTGAAACAACCCGGCCGTTCCATCCAAAATCTGTTTGGTTTACCCGCTTTCGGCAAAAGCGGGTTACTTGTTCCTTGGATTGAAATAGCCGGAATGCTATGCAATTCCGGCGAAAATATTAATGGATTTCTCTCTGTGAACTCTGTGTCTCCGTGAGAGAAATCCTATTTTTTTCTGAGGCAGAATTCCGCGAGGGCGAGATCGCGCGGATATGTGATCTTCAGGTTAGGCGCCGGGTTGTCAACCAGGAATACGGGTTCGCCTGCGTTTTCCATTATCCCGGCATCATCAGTAAACTCCAGGCTGTCCTGTATAGCTTTCCGGTATGCCGCGAGTAATTTCTTTTTGGGAAAAACCTGCGGGGTTTCGACAGTCCAGAGGCTTGACCGGTCAACTGTTTCCAGAACGAAATTGTTCTGATTGCAGAGCTTGACGGTATCACTTACCGGCTTCGCGGCCACACCTCCGCCATACTTTTTGCAGGCGTCGAGACACTGTAATAAAAGTTCAGGCGAAGCCAGTGGACGGGCGGCGTCATGCACCGCGACAAACTCCACTTCCGGCGGCATCGCCTCAAGTCCGTTTACCACCGACCCCATCCGGTGATCACCGCCGGGAATGATTGTAACCGGCTCTTCAGGAAGATATTTTCCCAGAGCTCTTTCAAATTCGGGAATGACCGTCTCCGGAAGCACAAGAACAGACTGGGACGGAGGCGCAAGCGGCAGAAAATTACGCAGGGAATGAATAAAAACCGGCACTCCATCCAGGGATTCGAGCAATTTGTTTTTTCCACCGAAACGGGAACCATTCCCGCCTCCCGCCAAAATTATTCCCAGTTCCTGACGCATATCTTATTCATCGTTAGTTTTATTATTACCCAAAGATTCCTGCTTTTTCATCTCTTTGATGATATCGTCTTTGAGGGTTTTAAACCACTTTTTAACATCAGGATTCATCAACTGAACGCCGCCGGAAATAAATGACACGCCAATAATCGCGGCAATAAAAAGCAAACCGGCGGAAATAGTATAAGCAGAAATTTCAAAGAATTTCTTTGGGATTTCAATTGTCTCTTTCGAAGTCTTTAAAGTACGTTCAAGCACGTCGCTTGAGGCAATCTTACTGATGATATCCGGAGGATTCCCGTCAAGCATCTGAAAGACACTGATAAGGATGTAGATAGCGATCACCGTACCGATAGCGAGCAGGACAATACCAATCACCATCCGGATCGCCTTTCCCGCATCGATGCCCTGCTGATCCGGCATCAACGGATCATTGCTGAATCCATCCATGGGCAACCTCCCTCAGATTTATTTACCGCAACACTTCTTGAATTTTTTTCCGCTGCCGCATGGACAAGGATCGTTGCGGCCGGGGGTAAAGCGCATCGCCGGATTTTTCTGCATCTGCTGCATCATCATGGCCTGACGGCGTTCCTCGATGATCTGTTCCGCGAGTTTTTTGAATTTCGGCAAAGAGTGGCGGTAGAATTTTTTCCAGCCTTCGCAAAGCCAGCTCAGGTTGCGCGGATTTTCCACGGTTCCATAGATCCGGTGCTTGAGACAGTCCCCCGAACAAATATAAAGGAATTCGCACTGAGCGCATTTGTTCTGCCAGTCGGCTTTTTTGGCGCCGAATTCCCGGTATTTTTCCGACTTCTGCAAACTGTCCCAGTCATCCTCATGGATATTTCCCAGGAGGAGTTCTTTTCTTACGAAGAAGTCACAGGGATAAACGTCGCCGTTGTGTTCCACCACGAAATATTGACAGCAATTGCGCCCGATGTGACAGATATTCCGCTGTTTTTCCACGAGCAGCACCAGGATCGAGTCGAAAAGCCTGATGGAAACGGTGCGGGTATCTTTCGGATACCACATGTCGAATATCTCACAGAGGAAATCACCCCAGTCTTCACCATTGATCGCAAACGGCAGAATCTTATTGTCGTCATCGAACTCCACGCAGGGAATGAACTGCAGATAGTTGAAATTATTCTCGCGGTAATACTCGTAAACGGTCCTGGCGTTTTTCACATTCGACGCACTCACCAGCGAAAGAATATTGTACTCCACATTATGCTTGCCCAAGGTATCGATGGCCTTTACAACCCCGGCATGCGATCCGTTCCCGGCGAGATTTTTCCGGAACCGGTCATGGATTTCAGCCGGACCGTCCAGACTGACCCCAACCAGGAATTTATACTTTGCGAAAAGTTCCGCGTATTCGTCGTCAATCAGGATGGCGTTAGTCTGGAGTCCGTTCGCCACCATTGCTCCGCGCCTGCCGTATTTTTCCTGGAATTCCACTGCTTTGCGGAAAAAATCCACGCCCATAAGGGTAGGTTCCCCGCCCTGCCAGCCGAAAGCGTACTGCGGCTGGGAAGTGGCCATATAAGAGGAGATCATTTTTTCCAAGGTCTTTTCATCCATCCGGTGAACCTTGGAATCCGGATAGAGTCCGGCCCTGTCCAGGTAGAAGCAATACTCGCAACGAAGGTTGCAATCCGCAGAAGCGGCTTTTATCAATAATGAAAAAGGTCTCATTTGTCTGCGTTGTTTGTCCGCTTAATTAGACGGAATACGAACGATATCGCCTTTTGACAGCTTGCCATCGGCGGACATGTTCGGGTTGAGTTTCCTGATCGCCGCGGGAGTAACACCGTGTTTCTTCGCGAGAGCACTGAGGGTAGTGTCTTCTTCAAGCTCCATGATCAGCGGTTCCGTAATCTGTACAACGCTTTTTCTCGGACCGATTTTTTCGTCAGGACTCGGGAAACTGTCGTCTGATTTTACGGGAACTTTTTCCGGAATTTTCTCTGTCGGGACGGCTGTTTTTACAGCGCCCTTGCCAGGAATTGCTTTTTTAGGAGCAGCGGCCCCGCCCGGAAGTACCAGCTTCTGTCCGATCTGGAGCGGTTTTTTGGGATTGAGGTTATTAACCGCAGCCAAAGAACCGCTTTTCAAACGCAGTTTGCGTTCAATCTTCCAGAGACTGTCATTTGGCTGCACCACGTATTCAGTTTGTCCGGGTTTGAGCGCGACTTGTTTAACGGGTTTGCGCCTGCGCGGAGCGGAAGCCTTGCGCGGAACTTTTTTTCTGGGTTTCACGGGTGAAAGTTTGTCCGGAGAAATTTCCTGGCCGCCGGGAGGAATCCGCAGGACTCTGCCGATCACCAGGGGTTTGTCAATTGAAGAATTGTTATACGCGGCCAGGTTTCGTGAAGTCACGCCGTATTTACGGGCAATCTTCCAGTATGAATCACCGCTTTTCACCTTGTATTCAAGGGCCTTACTCTTAACCGGCTCGATCGGGGGAAAATCAGCCTTGGGCTCATTCTTGATTGGAGGCAGATCAACTTTTTCATCGATAACGATGTCGGTATTTTTCTCAACTACCGTCGGGGTGGCGAAGGATTTGATCGGGCTGGGGGCCGGGGCCGGAATATACGGTCTGGTTCCAAGCACTTTGGTCTGGCAGCCGTGTCCGAAAATAACGATCATGGCAAAAAGGGTTACACTAAGGGCGATTTTGACCGGTGGGAAGACAATTTTGTTTTTCATTTGCGGAATCTCCTTCCAAGTAAATTCATTATACGGGATATACCGTGGCGCGGTTAACTCTTATTCCATTGAATATAGGGAGGAAATAACGGAATTCAAAAGAGTTTTCACCGAAAACAAATAAAATAGTTGATTTCCGTGATTTCCGTCACGGCATTTCGATCAAACAGATATCAAACGGAATATCAAAGTTTGATCTGCAATGTAGCGATCTCGAATGACCGGAGAGGAACTATCAGCTCGTGCGGATGACACGGCAATTCGTCGAGATATCTTCCCGCGGCGGTTGTTTTCCTTGCGGAACGGACCGGTTCCCTGAATTTCAGCACGGCTTCACCTTTTTTCCCGGCGGTTTCCCAGATACGGACAATCAGGTTTTTGTCTTCCATTTTCATGCAGCTCATTTCCGCCTGTTCGCAATCGAGTTCCACAAAGGGTTCGACGAGTTCGCCGGGAAGGGTCTTGACCGGCATCGGCAAAAACTCCACTTCCCGGTTGAAAAGTTGGGCTTTGCGCGCCGGATTATAAGACTTGTCACCGGGTTTGAACGGCATCAGCGCATATTCGAAAACGTGTTCCACGCCTTCCTCGTACCAGGGGTCGTCCAGCTCGTTCAACACCACCGAACGGAACAGGGAAATGAACATGGCGCCGCCGGTAACATTGTTTCCGGGAAGCCCTTTGTTCATGAGCAGAAGTCCTTTGTCCTTGCCGGCATAGTCGATCCACCCCTGAACCGCATACTCACCTTCGGGACGCTCAAGGTGTCCGAACGGCACGGAGTGGCGGATTTTGCCGTTTTCGATACTGGTAGAAAATCCCACGCGGAAGCGGCGGCGGCGCGCCATTGGAACCAGGCTGGTGGAGAAATAAATAGTTTTATCGTTGTGCCGCACCGTGATCCGGGTAGTGAAATTGATCTGGTGATAGCCGATTTCCACGGTACACACCAGCGGATTGCTGAGAATGACTCTCGGCTCAGGCCAGGCAAAACAATCAGCATCGACAGCTTTTGGCGACAGCCTGCCTTCGCGGGAAATGGATATCCCTGACTCAGGCATGGGATCGTGGAACGGCGCGGTACGCAGCAGTGCGCTGTTAATATTGGTTCCGCCCTTGACGGTCCAGGGGTCGCCGAAATCCTGGTCCATCAGCGGGATGTTCATGCCGCGCTCCGCGCCGCACAGTTCCATCTGATGCTCCTTGTCGAACAGACTGCCGATCTCGCCATTGCGTTTCAGCTCGATTTTCACCAGATGGTTTTCGATTACTTTCCCATCCTCTGAAACCGTCACCGGATTTACAGTTTCCGTGGGTTCGTAAGGAACGGGCATCAAGGTCATTGCAGGAATTTCGATTTCGGCAAATTCCGGAGCTTTCCGCTTTTTGCCGCCTTTCCCGAGAATTTCGACAATCTCCCGGCGCGCATAAGGCAGGCTGTTGAACACCATCGCGCCTTTGATCTCGCCGGTTCCGGGGTTTGCCGGATCGAGCAGTTTAACAATTTTCTTGCGGGCCTTTGCTTCGGCCTTTTCATACATTTTGTAAGTCTCTTTCACGGCGCGGCTGACCAGCGAACCGCAGATAATGTCATGGAAAGCGTTCCAGGCTATCACTTCCCATACTTTTTCCGAGGTCTTATGTGAACAACCGGTAACGGTTTCAGCCGTTTCGAGGGTGGCAACGAGTTCTTCGAGCTTGCGGTTGTATTGTTTGATCCTGATCCGGGAAGTGTTGCAGCCTTCGAGCAGAGGATTGAGATCGTCAGAACATTCCTTGAGCTTTTCGCCGGTCTTTTCCAGTTCACGGAAATAGGCGGCGGGAGTGGAGAACCGCAATTTCAGTTCCGGATGCCTTTCATTCCAGCTTCTGACGTCGGCAATATCTTCTTCGGTAAGTTCACGGAAGTCGCCCCCCATCGGGGAAATCAGCAGTTCCGGGTCGGGGGAATTATCGAGCAGAGGATTGAAAACATTTTCCATCAAGTCTTCATCGCGCCAGTCGACAGGGCGGTCTTTGCGCCAATTCATTCCCCTGGCAATGCCGAAATAAGTGTCGATTTCCCACTGCGACGGAATCACCGAACCGTCGATGCCTTTCCAATTGAATGTGGTTTCCCAGCCTCCGGCCTTGCCGCGCTCGAACATGTAAGAAGTGTAACCGCAGGTAAGGGCAAGCTGGGGACTCTGGGCATTGTGACCGAAAATATCCGCCATCCAGCAGCAATCGGGCAGAGTACCGAGATTCCGTTCAAGCCAACGCCGTCCGATCAGGGCGTTGCGGATAAAGTTTTCTCCGGAAGGCAGGTTGCTGTCGGGCATGGTGAACATTCCCGGCGCGAAAAAAAGTCTGCCTTCCCTGGCAAGTTTTTTCAGCTTTTTATGCTGTTTCGGGTTCCGTTCCCAATATTCGCGAAACAAAAGCACCTGTTCCACGCAGTAAGTAAAATCCTGGTGTTTTTCCAGAAGTTTTATAGCCGAACTGATGTTATTCAGTGATTTCGGCAGATATTCTTCAAAGGTTTTCTGGTATGCCACATCGTAATGAAAAGATGGGATAACGTGAACTTTCGAGGATTTTTTCATGAGTCTCTCTTAAAATTATTGAGTTAATTTCAAAAGTCTGAAAGATTTGATTTTTTTCCTAATCCTATTCAAACCTTCAAACAAATTTTGGATGGAACTGCATTTTTAAGTTCCGCTGAAAATGCCAATTCAGTCCAGAGGCTGCCTCTGGGTTATAATAAAACTGCCGGGAAACCCCGGCAGATTAAAAATAGTTTTCACGAATTCAGTTTCAAGTCAAATAACACGAAATCTCTTCAGCCTTTTTCCAATAATGCGGAATTTCCCGCATGAGAGGATCGTCTCCGGCAAAATCCCGGAATTTCTGCATCCAGTTGTAATATCCGTAACGCGCGTACCTGGCGTCGTCTTCTTCGAGGATACGGTCATGCCAGCCGTCGCTGTAAACCAGTTGCCTGAGTTCCTCGACAATGTGCCGATACTGCGGTTCGGCGGCAAGATTATGTAATTCTTCCGGATCTGTTTCCAGGTTGAACAGTTCCGGCCGGTCAGGATAATTGGAATAGTGGTTGAACTTCCATTTGTCCCGCACCACCATGCGATGGTTACCCGGGGTGTATGCTTCCGCCCGAACAATATTTTTCCAATTGTTTTCCGTGCCATTGATCAACCCCGTCAAACTTGATCCGTCGATGGGATGAGTTATTTCCGCGCCGGTAAACTCGCAAACTGTCGGGAACAAGTCCACCAGCGATATATTTTCCTTTACCCTTGTCCCGGCCCGGAGCTTGTCCGGCATTTTCACGATAAACGGTACGCGCACACTGGATTCAAAGAAACATCCCTTGTGCCAGCGGCCGTGTTCACCGATCATGTCGCCATGGTCGGAAATGTAAATCACGATGGTGTTGTCGGCAAGTCCGTTATCCTCTAATGACTGCAAAACCTCCCCGATCCGTGAATCGAGGAAATCGGTAAGCGCATAGTAGGCGATTTTTGCCTTGTGCTGATCTTCGACGAAAACCTGGTCGATACAAACCTGTTTAATGTAGTCATGATGCACCGGATGCAGCGCCGCGGATTCCGCTTCGCTCATAGGCTCGAACTTAACCCGGTCCGCATATTTCGAATACAACTCTGGAGGAGCAATGTAAGGGCAATGCGGAGTAATCAGCCCAACAGTCATCAGGAACGGGGTGGTCTGGTCGGTTTTCGCGTATGCGTTAAGCCATTCCCCGGAGGCTTCCGTTACGGCGTGGTCGTAATCGAGGTAGTAGGTGTGTCCGGGACCAACCACGGTCAGGGGATCAGGCTTCGACATGTTGCCCAGGTCCGCGGAGAACTCTCCGATCTTGGCTCGTTTGCCGCCGCACAGCCAGTACGCAACATATTCGCCAACCAGACGTTCAAGAAAACCGTGGTGCTGATCCTGACCGACAAAATGCATACGCCCTGACAGCACCGTATGGTATCCCGCTCCCACCGCCATGTTAGCGTAAGTGGGAACAATCGAGTTAAGCATGCTGCCGTTGCCGATCGTATGAGTGCGGAACGGATTAAGCCCGGTAAGGAAACTCATACGCGAGGGCACACACAGCGGAAAGCTGCAATACGCCGAATCGAATGTAATACCCTCCGCGGCCAACCGGTCAATGTTGGGAGTATCGATCATATCATTACCGTAACAACCGGTTACGGCCGGATTGTGCTGGTCCGAACAGATTATCAGAATATTGGGCCTGTTCTTATCTGAACTTGGTTTTATCATTTTCCTGCTTTCATTTTTATCGTTCCACCCGCCGACAGGCTTATTTTCCTGTCCAGCTTGAATACCGGCCATTCCGGGACCGTTTTCAGCCGGGTGCTTACATTGGATTTTCCTGGGTTGTGAACTTCCACTGTCCACTGCGACTCACCAGTCTGGACCGCATGGATTACCAGATTCGGGTTGCCGCACTGGACCGGATGTCCAACAAACAGTCGTTTTGTATCATATTTCGGATCAACCATGTATGGTGCCTTGCCTTCGAAATGCCCGACCTCACGGGCTTGTTTCAAATCAAAATCGTAGACCGCGACCGTCCAGTTAGGATTTAACCCGGAGATCATCAGCGGAATCGGCACGATCAGCTCCGGACATTTCTCGAACGTTGCGAGAACCACGCCGTTTTCGGCGGTAACCGGACAGACAAAATCGGGCTTGCCGGGTTTGCCTTTTTCCCACTTGATTTTATACAGCGGTTTGCAGCCGATCCCAAGTGATTTTTTCACCGCCGCCGGAACCGCCGCCGGATCAGTCTGTGCCACGATATCCGTGTATCCCTTAACGTACCGTGGAACCCCTATGACCGCAATTTTAAACTTGATGGTCCGGCCTTTTTTCGTCGGGGACTTATCCGGTGGGAAGCCAATCCGAAATGCCGGTTTGCGGAGATTTCCATAAGACTCGATCTTCAACCCGTCGGTAAGACTGAAAACGATGGCCCCGCCTTCGTTCTTTCCTGCCAGGCACGCAGCCCAGGCCCCAGTACCGAACGGTTTACACAGCTTTACTCGCCCATCCGGTTTCACATAGCTTCCCGAGGCTGACGGTTTCAGTCCCGGACCCTGTGGGCCAACCGACCAAGCCTGGGCATCCCCCGGCAGCAGCATCGGACCGAGCAATCCCAGATTCACACCTGACTTGTATTGAATATCTTTCTTAAGTTTCAGTTCGTATTCCCATACGAACAGCAACAACGGTTCATCCGGGCGGTGACGGAATACCCAGCGGCGCTGAGTCCAGTTTGAATATTCTCTGGGCTGGAGCTTCCAGCGGGTGCTCCAGACATGGATAATGTCCACGTTATCGGCAAAGACGCTGTCGACAATCCGGTCGCCCACCAGCGCGTCCATTGAATTGAAAACGGATACGGCAATATGATGACTGCCGTTTTCCTCATCCGTCCATCTGCCTTGTTTGCAATGGTTTTTCAATTTGTGGTAGGCGGAGGTGTTCAGGTACAATCCCTGGGTAACCGCGGGGAATTTTATCCTTGGAGAACCGTCAAATGCCTTAAGACCGAGCCGGGTATCTTCGCAGAAGTGCAATCCCGGACGTGCCGACATGTAATCCACCCGTTTATCCGCGGTAGCGGGCATCTGCCAGGTTTTGAGCACGCTGCCGTCGCGGCGGCGGATGTGGCTGCAAGGCAACTGATTGTTGCGGTCGCCGCAGTTGATCTGCTGCAACGCATGGTTCCTTGTACAATACGGAGTAGTGACAGCCCGTCTGTCCTGGTTGTCAATCACTTCCACGAAGATTTCATACTGCTCCCGGCGTTTGTCCACTGCCATGACAGTTTTAAAGTTTTTTCCTGAAGGCTTGTAGCGGCGGATAATTTTGTCGCCGCTCCAAAACCTGACTTCCTTGATCCCGGCATCGGCGGAGACGTTCAGGAACAATTTTACCAGGGCGTTCTGCCAAACGTATTCGTCTTTGTTGGTCATGGTGTAGTCATGACCGCCAAGTCTGTCCCAGCACAGGATTTTCGGTCCGTCCGAAACCCACTGCCTGTTGTAGACGACCGACAGCCGTCCGCCCTGTCTGTCATTATACCAGTCGTGAAGTTCTTTCATGTTATCCGCGAACACGTAATTTTTCCACAGATTCTTCCGCTTGAGTTGATCCGGGGAATCCATGAATTCAAGCGCCGACGGAATCGGATACTGCTTGTCGCGGCAGGTTTCAGCGTAAACTTTTAAACTGTCTTCGGTTTTACCGTCGGCGAACTGAGTAAACACCGGAACACTGTCAAACGTGCCGTAATCGGCGGCGGGGACCGGGGAGTTCTTGAAATCGAACCATCCGGAGCTGTACCGGCAACTGCATTGTCTCCAGAGCCAGTTCATCCGAATGAGATCAAGCTGCCCGCGAAATACTCTTGGAGCCTTGCCTCCGGTTCTTCTTCCCAGGTGTTCATTCGCATCGCCGAACACTTTGCCGTTTTTCGCCAGGGTGTATTTACTGGGATACGGCATGCCGCCGGCATTGAAAAAATAGCTTTTGCAGCCGATCAGGTCTTCGGCGTAGAATCCCGGCATCAGCAGGATTTTGTCATCGCTGAGTTTTTTGCAGTCGCGGTTGAGGGCTTCGAGTTCTTTCGGGGTCAGGTGTTTGAAATCCTCGAGGAATACCAGGAAATCGAGTCCGGCCTTGAGCGCGGCCCGTTTCCATTCCGCCACCGTGCCTTTCCCGGTCGAGTAGGCGGTCCGGGCGCCGATAATTCCGCCCATGGATTTCCACACCTGCTTCTTGAATTTCCTCCGGTCCCAGTTCATCGGATAGGCAAAAGGCGGTTTGTCATCCGGACGGAACAATGATTTAGTGGTGGCAAATCCCCGTTTGGGGTCGTTCAGACTCGGCCGGGCCAGCCAGCGAAGGGTGTTGATCACCAGTTGCTTGCCATTGCTGGGTTTGCCCTGAAGCCCCCGGCTCCAGACTATTTCCTCCAAGGTCGACTTGACCGCATGGCCCATGAAATATTGCCAGTTGATTGCCGTTGCCGCCAGCCGCCCCTTGCCGAAAGTCCGAACGGCGAAAATCGGCGCTTCTCCGGGCTTGTAACCTTTTTTCCGGGTTACGCTTTTGAGAAACGAAGCCTGAGGCGCGGCAGGTTTGGAAAAGATATTTTTTCCGGATTTTATCAGCACCTGCCACGATTTTCCGAACTGGAATCCGAGGCTGGGTTCGGAAGATCCGAAATTCACCCCCTCCTTGATCACCGGAATCCACAGCCCTTTTACGCCTTTAGTCAGCGGCGACGGCTTGATGTCCTGAGTATAGGCAAAGAAAACCCGCCAGGCCGTCGCTTCCACCGGCTTGACGCCGTAAAGATACTCGACCCCGAGTTTCGCGTCCCAGGCTTTCAGGAAAATCGCGGAGCAGGTGAAGGCGTTCATATAACGTTCGCTGGGCACGAAAAATACGCCGCCGCCGTTCTTCGCGAACTTATTGATGGCATCATGATATTTCTGAACTTTTGAATCAAGCGTACCTTTCGGCAACCCTTCCCCGGAGGAAAACATCATTACTACATTGGCTTTCGGGAGCAGCCGGTACATTCGTTCCAAGTTGCGGCCGGGACGGCGCAGATTGACATACCGCACATTGAATCCGGCCTGGTGAATCGCCTCGAATATCTCCGGCGAATAACGATCAAGATTAGAGTAGCTGACAATCAGCACCGACGGTTTTTTCGCCGGTTCCGAAGCGCGGGAAAACATTCCGCCAAGCACGATTAATGCGAGAGAGAGAGCCAAAACGGCAAACGAAGACCTCTTTTTGAACATACCAATGCCCTTTTAATTTGGTTATTATTTTAAGAATTTACTATTCGGTATTTCTGCCCCAGAGCTTGCTGTTGCTGCCGATACCGTCGGTTCCGGCGGGCAGGCTGGTGGCCGCCAACGTTTCGCAATGACCGTCGAAGAACAGAAAATTGACGTTCTTGCCTTTCCGGTGGCGCGGCCGTTTTCCCGCCGACGTGCCAAAATACGAAGCCAGATTCTGGTTGTTGGCCACGCTGTAGCCGGTTCCGCGCTGGATGTCCGGTTCACTCGCGAGGCAGCGCACCGACGGCTCCGGCAACGTCACGATCCGGCGGTAATAGTCATCCGCCCGGAATGAATTGTTTTTGCAGAGGTTTGAATTGAATCCGTAATTATAACTACCAAGAGTCCCATCGGACTCATAATAAGCCAGCCCCGGACAAAGCAGCGATGTGCCGTTTCCACTTGGGTAAGCGTTGCTCATGTATGCGCAATAATTCATCAGGTATCCGGCATTCTGCATCATTTGATACCAGACTTTACTTCCGGACGGGTACGCGGTGTTGATCGCCATCGGCACGAAGCCGTCGGAATCATCCATATAGAATTGCGTATCCGTGCCAATTTGCTTGAGATTATTCAGGCAAAAACTCACTTTCGCGGTTTCCCTGGCCTGGTTCAGGGCGGGGAGCAGCATAGCCGCCAGGATGGCAATGATCGCGATCACAACCAATAATTCGATTAGAGTAAAGTCACGCTTCTTCATCCTGCCCTCCATTTTTTTATCTTTTATATTTTTGTCAGTAAATCCGATTAGAGCGAATTTTACCCGTTTCATCTGCCTTCACCTCCCTGTATTCTCTGAAATTAATTGGGATAGCCCTGATGTATTCCAATATTATTATAAATGATTCCTGCAGCATTGTCAACCCTCTTTTTAAAAAAACTTACTCCCGGAAATCTTTCCTGTACGAAACCAATATTTTTTCAGGTTTGCAAAGATTATATTCAGGAATAATTTTTTATCTGTTAACATTTTTTCCGGTTAGTGATAAGTTTCTTTCAGGAAGTTATAATTGTATTCTTTAGAAATAAGGACGTATTATGGAAAAGAAGCGAATAATGATAGTCAGCGACGCCTGGGAACCGCAGGTGAACGGAGTGGTGAACGCCATCCGGAACGTGCGCCGGGTATTGAAACAACAGGACTGCAAAGTTTATATTATCTCACCGGCAATGTTCGCCACGATTCCGTGTCCCACTTACCCGGAAATCAAGCTGGCAATGGCTACAAGAAAACATTTCAAGGCCATTTTCAAAAAGGCCAAACCCGATCATGTCCACATCTGCACCGAGGGACCGGTGGGAATGGCCGCGAAATTGTACTGCGACAAGAAGAAATTCCGTTACACCACTTCGTATCACACCAAGTTTCCGGAATATATCCGCGAGCGGATCTTCATGCCGTTGAGCATTTCCTATGAATACATCCGCTGGTTCCACAAACGCGCGGAAAAAACTCTGGTTCCCACGGAAAGCGTGGCCGCCGAACTCCGGGAAAGAAATTTCAAAAATCTGGTGGTATGGACGCGCGGCGCGAACAAGGAACTGTTTCAGCCCGGTTACAAGGACGTTTTCAAGGATTTGCGGCATCCTGTATACCTTTATGCCGGCCGGGTGGCAGTAGAAAAAAATCTCGATGCCTTCATGAACCTGAAAATCGACGGAACCAAGGTGTTGGTGGGAGACGGCCCATACCTGGCAACCCTCAAGGAAAATTATCCCGAAGCCGTATTTACCGGATTCCGGCGCGGAAAAGACCTGGCGGCATGCTACGCCAGCGCCGACGCCTTTGTTTTTCCGAGCAAAACCGACACTTTCGGGCAAGTCCTGATCGAAGCGGCTTCTTGCGGCACTCCCTGCGTGGCATTCAACGTTCCCGGCCCCAAAGACGTGCTGACTCCCGGCATCAACGCCATCCTTGCGGAAAACCGCGAAGAAATGGAGCAGGCTTGCGGAAACATCCTCACGTTCGACAGGGAAGAAGTCGTGAAGTCGGTGGAAAATTACACTTGGGAACGCTGTGCCGAAATTTTCCTGGAAAACCTTGTCAAACTGAAATCCTGATCACAAGAACAATACCGACAGTATCTTGAACAGGATCATGGTAATCGTGCAGGAAATCGGGATTGTGACAATCCACCCGACGGCAATCGTGCCCAGCATCCCGAATTTTACGGACTTTAATCCTTGCGACAAACCGGACCCGACAACCGCGCCCGTGGCCGCATGAGTGGTACTCACCGGAATTCCGCAGGCCGAGGCGCCAACCACACTGGTTGCCACCGCGAAGTCTACGCAAAATCCCCTGGAATTGTTGATCTTAGTCAACTTCTCACCGAGAGTCCGCATTACCCGGTGTCCCAAAAGGCTGATCCCGGTTGCCATTCCGAAGCCTCCGAGTACCAGCAGCCAGAGCGGCATGCCCCCGGTAAAAGCTTCCGGGATGCCACCCGCTTTCGCGACAATGTAAATGGCAAGTACCGGGCTGATGCTGTTCGCCACGTCATTTGATCCTATCGCGAAAGCCACATAACAGGAAGTTCCAACTTGCAGGTTCCTGAATGCGTGCTGCACTCCCTCCCCGGTATCGTCCACATGCTTCAGCCAGCCGTGGATCAGCCTTTTCACCTGGAAGTAAAGCGGAAAGAAAAGAAACAGAACAAAAAGCAGCACCTGCCAGCGTTCAGCATAAAAAATCGCCGGAACTTTCTCGGTCACATATACCTCGAAATTCCTGCTTTCGTCATGGATGTTCCTGGCAAGATCCCGGATATTCCCGCAGTATAGCAAAGTATCCGTCTGGTTCTGTCTGCGGACCGCATTTTTTGCGTTCTCGGCAGCGTGGCGCATCTTGAAAACCGAGTACTGGATCCTGTCGAGCTGGGAAATTTCCCGGGTTATTTTCTGCTGAGGTGAAAGCCCGAAAAAAGATGCATCGGCGTCAATACCGATGGTTTGCTTTAAACTGGTAATCGTGAAGAGCGCAAAGATGCCACCGCAGATAGTAACACTGACAATCAGCGGCAAATAATGCTTCACTCTTTTTAGAATATGCGGCGCCTTCCCGATAACGAAACCTTCGATCAATCGACATAACAACAGGGCCAGAATTGCCGCCAGCAGTGGAGAAATTATCCAGCCGCTCAGGATCTTCAACAATTCAAACCAATTCACCGTTCCCCAGCCGGTAAGCATAATGCTGATGCCGGTGAGACTGCCCACGATCGCCTGTGAAGAACTTACCGGCAGCGCCGTCAAGGTGGAAATCAGCACGAATATCCCAGAGGCAACCAACACCGTGAACATCGCGAGCATGTACTGTTTCGGATCACTGAAAGTACTTGGCGGCACTAATCCTGAAATCAGCTTTGTCGCTACCCTTCCTCCCAGAAGCAGCGCCCCGGAAAAAGTAACTACGCTGGCAATAAAAACCGCGACTTTCATTTTCAGGGCTTTCGAGCCAACCGCCGAACCGAACGCGTTCGCCACATCGTTCGCGCCGTTATTGAAAGACATGAAAAACGCTCCGCAGGCGCCGAGAATTATAAAAATATATGCATGATCCATAAGAATATCCCCTTTATCCTAACGTCCGTCACGGCGTTTTGGCACTCTCTTCAAACCATTGGTTCCGAAACGTTTCTTCCATTCCTGCTGAATCCTGGAAAAGTTTTTCGCTTTCCATTCATTGAATTCATCTTTAATAAGCTTAATATCCAAATTTTTCGGATAGTAAGCGCTAATGTTTTCAAGAACTTCGTCGTCATTTTTCAACGCAGTTTCCGGAAAGCGGCGCAAATAACTTTCAACCATTTGCTTTGACATTGTCCAGTTGATAAACGTATTCACGACAGGCGAGATTTTTTTCTTCCTAATGATGGCGTTGGCGTCGATCCCCCAAGCCGTTCCCTCATGCGGAAAAGTTATTGTCAGCGGTGCTCCCTTATTTTTTTCCTTGAATCCCCGGTATGCAAAAGAAAGCCCCACTACAATACCGTCTTCTCCCCGCCCAGCCAATTTTACCGGTTCGGAACCGTCGACGGTTGTGATCCGCAGATTTTTGTGGAGTTTTTCCAGGTATCCCCATCCCTTTTTCTCTCCTCTAAGGAAAATCACCCCGGCAATAAAGTTCAATCCGGTTGCCGAATAGAGCGGATTGGGAATTGCTATCCTGTTTTTCAATGCCGGAATAAGCAAACCGTCATAAGTAACCGGTGGTTTGACGACTAATTTATCGGCAAGGACCGTATTGGTAATAAAAGCGTTCACGAAAGCTTTCTGACCTATCCATTCCGGTGGTTCGTGCCGTTGGTCGTAATACATTTTCTCGAACTGATTCAGTTTCCGGGTGGTAATGCCGGCAAGCAGACCTTTGTTTGCCAGATTCACCATGCATGCCGAGTCAATACCCCAGATAATATCAGGAAGTTTTTCCGGATTCTTTTCCGCCAGTTCCAGGAGTTTCTTATAAATTTCGAAAGTGGCCGCGCTGGTTATCTCCAGTTTTACATTATGATGCTTCCGCCACTCTTTCTGATAATCATCCAACTCGTCATTCTCAAGGGCGCTGAAGATCACCAGCTTCTGTTGCCGTCCGTGTTCAGAACAACTGGCAAAACCCAGAATTCCGCAAATAACAATTAAAACCGGCAGATACCGAAAGACATTCTGAATCGTGACGATACCATCTATGTCCTTAACAAAAAATAACTTGTTGATCTTCATATCTCTTTACTCCACTGATTTTATCAGTACATGAAGCCTTTGTAATACGGGTAAGTAACCGGTTTCGGGGGAATCGGTTTGGAGTAGCCTATCGCCTGAACAAAAGCTATACGGGCTTTCTCGTCAAGTTTTAGAATCTGCCGCAGATTCCCTTTGATTTTCGCGGGATCATAAATCCGGTTGGCCCACTTTTGTGAAGCGCAAGCTAAAAATATTTTTTCGTATATGGCGCCCGCATTTAAATTCTCGCTGAACGGAATAGTGAATTCTTTTTTCTGCACAGGCCGCCTGACTTCAGGCTTTATAACCAAGACCAGTTGACAGGGAAATTTCCCGAACACCTTGTAATGATGCTGCAAATTTTTTGGATTTACCAGCCGGAGCACATTCCTGAATGGCTCATATTTATAAATACCATTTTGTCTGGATACATAAATCTTATAGTGGTCCCAATCCTGAAAAACACGCTTGCTGTCCCAGCCTTCACCGTAGCGGTGAATCCCGAACACGCACCACAACAAATTCGCAAGATCCTGGTCAGAAAACGCCTTGTCGTCAATTCTGCTCGAATAGTTTCCCCGCATGTACACCGTAACCAGCGGCACTACCCCGATCCGTTTCGGTTTCGGCAATTTTATTATTTGGGGGAAACCCGCGTGAACATGGACCATTCCCATGAACAGTAGAGTTCCGGCGATTGTCATTAAAAGTATTTTTCTTTTCATGAATATGTCCTTCCTGATTTGGCTTAATTCCCACAGCAAATCTGTATGCATATTAAAATGGCTTTGCATTATTATGCAGAAATGCAGAAATTGTTAGTTTTTTACTCGATTTCAGAGCTAAGAGAAAATAAAACAGGAGTGAAGTCAGTTTTATATACGTGATTTACTGATCGAAGAAGATCAGGGAGTAGTTTGATCCGAGCTGGATAATATCGCCGGGGCAAAGCTCATGACGGTTATCAATTTTTTTCCCGTTCACATAGACGCCGTTGGCGCTGTTCTCATCGCGAATGACGAATTTACCGGCATCCTGAGACAAACTGGCATGGAGAGTTGAAACATCCTCGCTGTTGAGCGGCAGAACACAATCTTCTTTTCTGCCGATACTCACTTCCCCGGCCACCGGCACCCATTTTGAGGCCGACTTATCGCGGCTGTCTTTAAGCAGCAGATATTTTCCGGGCTTGCCGGGTTCGTCAAGGTTCCCGGTTTCGGTGCGGATAAATTCGAGCTGGTTGTAAAGTCTTTCAGGCAAAGTGTTCCGGATCATGGTTTCGCGATAATCCGGACGCTCCTTCACGAGTTCCTCGAATGCCTTGGTAAACAGATTGTCCTTTACCAGATCACTGTCGAGCCGGTCATTATCGAGGTCTTCGAGCAGGCGGCTGAATTCAGTTTTCAGCATGCCTAAAAAGCGGCTTTTCTGCTGGTAGATCGTTCCGGTCCGGCTGATGTCCAGACGCTTTCCGACTTCCTCCACGGGAAGCCCGTCGAGAACATAAAGGCAAAATGATTTGTAAGTAAGCGTATCGATTTTCCGGTAGGTGTTGCGAAGCGCCTGGGTCAAAATCCCGCGCAGCCACGCTGCATCCATTTCCGGTTCGAAATCGGCGGAATCATCGGCAATGCTGGAAAAGATATCGCGATTGTCATCTTCATCAGCCGATTCGGTGGCGGTAGCGCTGATGTACTTACCTTCCCGGCGGAAAGCGTCGCGTACCCGTCTCAGCACAATCGTCTTAAGATAAGCGCGGAAACATCCCTTGTTCGGATCATACTCAAAATTCGGCAGGTTCCGGAGCAGACACACCATGGTTTCCTGAAATACGTCCTGGGCCAGTGTGTGCGAACAGCCATACTTCCTGGCCCAGCCGGTAATAAGGTCCCAGTAAAACTGATAAAACTCGTTCCAGGCTTGTTCGTCCTGCTGGTCTTTCAGTCTCTGGATCAGCGTAAATCTGGTTTTTTTAGGATCCGGCGCGCTCATAATACTTCTTTCGTATAAATTTAATATATCTCACGCGGGAATCGACGGGATCGAATTAATGAATTCCCTTATAGCCTTTTTGTAGTCCGGTTCGGAAATAAAATAACAATTATTGTGGTCCCCGGCAAGGTCAACCATGTTTTTCGGTTCCGGCGCGTGCTCATACAATATCTTTGAATGATCATAATGAACGACTTCATCTTCCGAACTGTGCAGGATCAGCACGGGACATTTCACGTCCTGAACATAATTCGCGGTCGGCATCTTGATCCTGGTAAGTTTTTCAACCGGATAGAACATGGACATTTTCGGCGCCATATCGGGAATGGAGGCAAAAGCCGATTCAAGGATAAGCCCGGCCGGATTGACTTTCCCAGCCAGCCTGGCGGCCACGGCTCCGCCTAGCGACCGTCCGTCTATCAGTATCCGGTCGGAGGGTATTTCCCGTTCCTCAACCAAATATTTCCACACTGCCTCGGAATCTTTATATAATCCTTCTTCACTGCACGTTCCGGTACTGGAGCCGTATCCGCGGTAATCAAATACGCAGAAATTTATCCCGAGATCGTTGAAAACCTTCACCGTGTCAAGCCGGTGCGAAAGATTTCCGGCGTTTCCGTGACAAAACAGCACGGTGCATTTGGCATTGAGGCCGGGAACAAACCAGGCATGGACTTTTTCACCGTCGTCCGTATCGATAATAAGGTTTTCAAACTCCAGGGCAATCTGCTCCGGAGTTTCGGTAATTACTCCGAACGGCTGGAAAACCATCCTTTCCTGAAGCAGATAAAGCATCAGCCCCACCAGAAAATAGATACCGGCCACAACCAGAATCACATAAAATATAAACATAACATAATGCATATTATTTCCGCCAAAATGATGGAAGTATTATAACCAAAACCGTGTAAACTTCCAAGCGTCCGATCAACATTGCCAGTGTTAAAATTATTTTAGCCGGGGAATTCAGCCAGGAATAAGTTTCCACCGCTCCGACTTTCCCCAACCCCGGACCAATATTCCCGAGACAGGCAATCGATGCGGCGGCGGCGGTAATTACGTCCATTTGGCAAACCGCCGCAATCGCAAGGCTGGTAATCACATAACAGGCAACAAACAGGAAAAAGAAGCTGACCACCTTGTGCAGAACCGGATCGTCCACCCGCTCGTGGTTAAGCCTGATATTCGACAGCGAATGCGGGAAAATACAGCGCTTGATCTGACTAATCCCATATTTGCACACCAACAGAATCCGGGAATTTTTCATGCCGCCGCCCGTGGAACCGCCACAACCGCCAACAAACATCAAAATCACCAGAAGGAAAGTACATAACGCGGGCCAGATATTGAAATTGGCAGTACAAAAACCGGTGGTGGTAAGAATCGACACTACCTGAAACGAAGCATAGCGCAGACAGTTGCCGAAATTCGCGGCGACTTCCGCCCCGGTGGTCGTGACAATAGCTTTGTCGAACATCAGGCTTATGGTGATAACCCCGGTAGCCGCCAGCGTCAAAGCCAAATAAAATCTGAATTCCTCGTCCTTGAAGTAAAACAACGGTTTGCCGCGCAACGCCCGGTAATGCAGCACGAAGTTGGCGCCAGCCAGGAACATAAACACTGTAATTACCATCTCAATATACAGACTTTTGAACCCCCCGACACTGCTTTGCAGCGTGGAAAATCCGCCGGTGGCCATCGTAGCGCAGGATTGACACCACGCATCGAACAAACTCATGCCGCCAAAACACAAAAAAACCGTTTCCGCCAGCGTCAGGAGCATATAAACTCCCCAGAGGATCTTTGCTGAACTGGCAATCCGTGGGGTAAGCTGGTCGGAGCTGAATCCGGGAACTTCGGCGTTGTACAACTGCTGGCCGCCAATCCCGAGAAACGGCAGAATCGCCAGCGACAGCACCACTATCCCCATCCCGCCAAGCCAGTGGGTGGTGGCGCGCCAGTAAAGCAGCCCCTTCGGCAATCCTTCAATGCCCGGACACTTTTCACCGCCCAGCAAAACCAGGTTCGTATCGATTACGCTTGCCCCGGTAGTGGTGAATCCACTCATTGTCTCGAAAAAGGCGTCGACCGGGTAAAATCCCGAAACCAGCACAAACGGAATACAGCCAAATATGGATGCCGTGATCCACCCGAAAGTGACAATCCCGAAACCTTCACGCACCCCAAGCTCGTAACGGGTCCCGCTCCGGCTCCGGGTCAGACAAAAAACAACAATACCGCAAATAACCGGGATGATCCCGGCAGCCGCCATAAGCCAAATGCTTTCATGCGAATCGCGCATCAGCAGTCCCACCGGAACGGCGCTGATGATAAATGCTCCCACGACTACGATCAGCGCGGAAACTACATGAGTTACGGCTCGTTTATTCATACCGGGAAAAAACCTTTTTTCCGGAACAGGGGTTCAATCTGATTGAATGTCTTACGGTTGGCAATGGTCACCACCACATCTCCCTTGTGCAGTTCGAGGTTGCCGGTCACGGCCAGTACCTGACCGTTCCTGAACACCAGCGCCAGCACCGCCGCAAGCGGAAACTTGATCTCGTCAACCTTCATGCCGCAAGCGGGAGCGCCCTCCTGAACCTTAAACTCATACAAATAAGCGTTGATGCGGTGCAGGATGGCGTCAATGCTGATTGTGCCGGAACCAGTGCCGATACTGCGTAACACGGTATTGACCGCCACCAGCGAAGAAGTAAAACCGCAGTCGATCATTTCCATTGCCGGAATGATGTCGATGTATTCAGACTTGTTCGTAACGGTGACCACTTTTTTAGCTCCGATACGTTTGGCGAGAATGCAGCTCAGAATGTTTTCCTCATCATCATCCAAAGCGCTGACAAAGGCGTCGCAAACATCCACACCGGCTTCCATAAGAACTTCATTTTCAGTGGGGTCTCCGTTAATTACCATAACTTCCGCGCCGATCTCGTCCAATAGTCTCTTGCCGTCCTTTTCATCCTGTTCGATCAACCGCACTTCATAAGAATCCCCGGCAAGTTCAGCGGCCAGCTTGCTACCGATCCGGCTTGCGCCAACGATCACCACCCGGGTGATGGAAGCGTCCTTAGGACTGTTCCACGCCACCATTGATTCCACTTTTTCCTTAGGCCCCGCAACGTAAACCTGGTCGCCTGGCACGAAAATGGTGTCACCGTGGGGGATAAGGTGCTGATGGTCGCGGAGAATAGCCGCAAAGCGCACGGAATTAAGCAGATCAGGCACGGGAAAGTCGCGAATGCGTGTTCCCGCAAGCGGCGCTGAAGGCAACACCTCAAAAGATGTCATCAGGGCATTTGGATCGCTGAACAGGATTTTTTCAGTAACGATATGATTGTCCAGCACTCCCAGGATTTTATCTACACATTCCTCGACCGGCAAAACCACTTTGTCGATATTCAGGGTCGAAGCGGTAAAATTATCGTCTTCGGAGAAAAAACAGCTCGAATTAAGCTTGCAGATCGTCCGCGTCACCCCCAAATGACTCGCGACCTGGCACGCCAGAACATTGGTGGCCTGGTCGCCACTCACCGCCACCATCAATTCGCAGTCACCTATTCCAGCTTTTTTCAATGTGCCTATTTCGGCGCCGTTCCCGGTAATGGTCATCACGTCCAACCGGTCCCGGAGCCGGGTAAGCAATTCGTCGTCCTGGTCAATCACCGTTATGTCGTGTTTATCAAGAGAAAAGATAGTGGCAAGATACTTCCCCAGTTCCCCTGCCCCAAGGATTATAATATTCATATACTTCCCCATCAATTGCCGTAATTTTCGCAATCGGATAATTTAGCAGGATTCCGCGACTCCTCAAGAAAAAAAGACCGCATCAGGCAAATTTGATGCGGTCTTAACAAAATTTTATCGATTCGGAAAACTATTTCACTTCCACTTCTACCTCTTCAAAGGTTATCTCCGAATTTTTTCTCGCCATGATAACAATCCTGGCATAAGCTGGAACCTTATCCTTATATGTCTTCACCTTAAAGACCGCTTTCTTTTCCTGAAATTTGTCCGTGGCGGAAAAGATTTTGTAAGCTCTATTCACCCATTGATTTTTTTCAGTGTAATAATAAGCTCCAAAAGCCGCGTCCCCTTTACCTTTGAAAGTAGCTTCAACTTCCAGTGTCTGACCTTCTTTCACCGGAACTTTGGTCAACGTGTATAAATGAGTGTCCTTCTCCGCGGCAACAATCTTCACGTAATGTTCGTCTTTGTCTTTCCCGGGAAGGATTTCAATTTTCCCGTAGGGCTTGGCCCATGATCCTTTGTTCTGGGTCCACAATTTCAGTTTGCCGTTGGCAACCTGCTTGAATTCGCCATCGATCTTTACATCATCCCCGGCAAATACCGCTACCGACAGCGCCATCAACGCGATTGTCATTAACCACTTCATTTTCCCACCTCCCAGTTGATTTAAAATTACAAAACCGACTGCAATATTAAGGCATTAGGCAAGAATGTCAAGAATTCCGGCTATATCATCCTCATATTAAGCTCGGTGACCTGCTGAAATTTGCGGACAAGGTAATATAGGTCCACCTCGAAAACCATCATTACCGAATCCTCACTTTTAACAAATTTATCGAGATATGGAAATCTATGCAGGAACCTGGATTCTATGCCGGATTTTTCGTCCGCGCCGGCTTCCCGGCAGGTTCCAAGCGCCGTTGCCACAATTGCATGATGGATGTCTGATTTTTCATTCGCACGATTATCCATCAGCAACGCGGCCTTGGGATTCTGCTTTAAATAACGGTATTTTTTCGTTTTCCGGGGAGTAACGAAATACAGTTTCGTCAAATCCTCCTCCGGCATGTACACAATCAGATTTGCATATGGCTGATCGCCGTTCACCGTGCTCAATACCGCTTCCGGACGGCCATTCATCAACCAGCGAACCTCCGCTTCCACTTCCCGACGCTCTTCTTCGTTCATCAAACCTTCTCCGGAATAATTCATTTAACCACTAATTTTCACTTATCTTCACTAAATATATAATATCAAAAAGGTTTGACAAGGGATGGGGTACGGGGAAGGGAAAGACTTTCCTTAAAAGTCTTTCCCTTCCCCGTAAATCAATTCTTCTCAGAATTATTTTCTATCGGCCTGCGGAACGTATTCCGGGAGTTTTTTGCCAGCGAACTTCATTTCGAAGCGGGTGAACCGCTGGCGGCCGTTGATAACGGGCACACTGGGGAAATCTTCGCCGATGAGCGGACGGCAATACGCCACGAACTCGTCGGTAACGTCGGCTTTACAGGGGGTGATCCATTCCGCCGGGAAAGTCCGTTCGGAATTAGCCACTTCCTCGAGCGGAACTTTGTCGTACCGCACCTGATAAATCATGCCTGACTCGCGGAGGATGGTCGACATATAGCCGCCCTGACCTTCAACCGCCAGCAACACCGCTTTCTGTCCGGAGCGGTAAGCTTCATCGAGGTCCACGGTTGACGCGTAGATGGCGGTATCGCGCTGATCGGTACCGAAAGTCTGCCCACGGGCGCTGCCTTTGGCCTTGATGCCATTTTCGTTCAGGTAATTAACCAGCGCTTGCTGGACAGTTGTCTGGCTGGCGCTGAACTGGGCATGGCCGAAGCTGTCCTTGGTATATCCGAGGTCTCCGACGTCGCAGCCTTCACTGAGGACCACGATGGCGCGGCCGCGCTCCCTGACTTTCTCGTTAACCTTTTCCGCCATTTCCTCCATCGAGAGTTTACCCTCGGCGAGGAAGATCAACAACGGCATTTCGCGTTTCGGGTCGGCAAGACGGGCGGCGGCGGGGATATAACCGATTTTACGGCCCATCGCCTGAAGCACCAGCACCGGGTCGGCCGGACATGATCCGCGATTTTCCTCGTTGGCGTTCTGGACGATCATGGCCCAGTAGCGGGCAACCGAACCATAGCCGGGAGTGTGGTCGATCAGCTTGAATTCACTGTCGCCGACATCATTGTCGATGGTTTTCGGTACGCCTACGCCGAGGACGTCAAGACCGCGTTCCTGCGCGATCTTGGCAACTTTGTTGGCGGTGTCCATGGAATCGTTGCCGCCGTTGTAAAGGAAATAGCCGATGTTATGGGCCTTGAGAATTTCCACGATCCGTTCAAAATCTTCCTGCTGGTGAGACTTCACCTTGTAACGGCAGGTGCCGATGGCCCCGGCCGCGGGAGTGTTGCGCAGCAGCGCGATCTCATCGTCACTCTGGGCCGACAGGTTGAGCAGTTCTTCTTTCAGCACCCCTTCAATGCCATGCCATCCGGCGTAAATGGTTTCAATCTTTTCCGGGAAGCATTTAGCGGCTTCCACCACTCCCCGCAGGGAGCTGTTGATTACCGGCGACGGACCGCCGGACTGCGCGATCAAGAGATTTTTTTTCATATCTCCTTCCTGTTCATTAGTAATTGGTTAGGTTTATTTTTTGCGTATGACTTATTCCACGTCCCGGTCAACGGGCATGACCAGCGGGGCATCTTTGCCGCGAATCAGCGCGCTAGGATTATCATCAATGAAATTGACCAGTTCCGTGATGGAGTCAAGGGTTTGGTCAAGTTTCATCAGAGTATTGATCAACGCCCGTTTCGCCTGGTCCACCGACTCGGCGGCATTCCGGAACGAAGCAGTAGTAGCCACCAGTTTTGACCCCTCGATATCCTTGCGGACATCTTTCAGGAGTTCGTGAATTTCACCAAGACTTTTCTTCACGCCGTCGGAAATCTCGCGGATATTATCCTCGGTAAGCACCTTGGAAATTCCGGCGATGCTCTTTTCCAGGCTCTTGGTGGCATTTTCAACATTGTCGATAATTTCGCCGATCTTCTTATTGTCGAGAATCTTGTTTGCCTTTTCAACCGAAGCGGCGAAATCCTTGGAAATCTTGTCGAACGGTATTTTGGAAATTTTCCCGAGCGAAACGCCAATCTGTGAAACAATGTCACTGAACATCGAAGTAGTAGACGGGATATAAATGACGTTATCCCCAACCGCCAATTCGAGTTGCTTTATTTTTCCCTTTGTTAATATCACTTCGTTATCATCATGATCGGCAAAATCAATTTCAATATATTTAAGTCCGGTTATCCCGGCGTATGCGAGCTGGCATTTAAGCCCTTTTTGATCAATTTCCCGTTCAAAAAACTTCCGGAAAAACCTGAAAACGTGTTCCTGGCTTCCAGTCTTGCCGGTAGTGTCGAAAGCGTTGATATTAACATCCATATCCACCCGGATCAGCTGGTCTTTCACGCGGATCGAGATCTTGGACACACTGCCGATCGGCACCCCTTTGAATTTCACTTCGGACCCAACGTTGAGTCCCTGCACCGATTCTTTGAAAAGCGTAACCATCTTGGCTTTTTTCTTGAAAATTTCAGACACCCCGAGAAAAAACAGGGCAGCTCCGAACAACAACAGCCCGATAACTACAAACAGTCCTAATTTAAACCGGTTTGCTTCAATCATAATTTACCAACATGTCTTTCTGTTAAAATTCAGTCCCGTTTCAATCCTGAACGATTGAGAAATTCCCGCACCCAGGGGTTCGGAGAATGGTCCCGCAGTTTCCTGGGGTCGCCCATTGCCACGATACCTTTTTTGGTTTTGTCCAGCATGATCACCCGGTCAGCGATCGTGAAAATACTGTCGAGTTCATGGGTCACAATTACCATGGTGGTGCTGAATTCGTCACGCACACTCAAGATCAGTTTGTCGAGTTCCGCCGAGGTAATCGGGTCGAGTCCGGCGGACGGTTCGTCGAAGAACAGCAGTTTCGGGTTGAGGGCCATGGCCCTGGCGAGTCCGGCGCGCTTTTTCATTCCACCGCTGATCTCTGAAGGCAGGTAGTTGCCGAATCCGGAAAGGTCCACCAGCCCGAGCTTTTCCGCTATTGTCGCCTTGATCTCCGACTTGGACTGATTCGAAAACTCTTCGAGGGGAAGCGACACGTTTTCCCCCACCGTCAGCGAACTGAACAAAGCGCCGTCCTGGTAAGTGACGCCGAAATTCTGCATCATTCCCCGCTTTTCTTTTTCGGAGGCATCAACCATGCTTTTACCGTTTATCATTATATCTCCGGAAAATGGCGGGTAAAGTCCGATAATGTGCTTGAGCAAAGTTGATTTACCACATCCGGAACCACCGAGAATAATAAAAATCTCCCCGTTGGAAACGGTAAAATTCAAATTTTCAAGCACCGTGCGGTTATCGTAACCGATCGTCAAATCTTTTACCTCAATTACAGCATCTTTCTGCGGCATAATCAGTATCCTATCAAGCTGAACAACATAGTTAAAACGGCGTCCGCCACCACCACCAGGAAAATGGCGCTGACTACGGCGGATGTGGCGCTGCGGCCGACACTTTGTGCGTCATTTTTCGCTTCGAACCCGCGCATGCACCCCACCCCGGCGATCAGTATCGCAAAAAAAACACTTTTCACGATCCCCATTGAAAACGTCATTGGGCTGATAACCTGCACGGTACGGTCGTAATATGCACTGATCGGCAACCCGAGCTTCATCACCCCCACAGTCATCCCGCCGACCATTCCGGCGAGATTGCCGTAAACCGTCAGAACCGGCATTACGAGTATCATCGCCAGCATTTTGGGTATCACCAGGAACCGGCTCGGGACCAGCCCCATCGTGCGCATGGCGTCGACTTCCTCGGCAACCTTCATGGTTCCGATTTCGGCGGCGAACGCTGAACCGGCGCGCCCGGTACAGATCATGGCCACCATCAACGGCCCGAGTTCCTTGCAGATGGAGAATCCAACCAGGTCAGCCACATAGATGTCCGTGCCGAACTTCGCCATCTGCACCGCGGCCTGAAACCCCAGGATCACTCCCATAAGGAAGCAAATCATGGTCACGATCGGCAACGCGTCGCTACCGCACATATCCATATAATAGAAAGTCTCGCGCCATCTGACCTTGCGCGGATGCGCGACCGCATAGACCGACGCCACCGACAATTCGCCGATAAACGCCAGCAAATTGTAGCAGTCCTGGCCGATGCTGATTGCCGCGCCGCCGATATGCTCAATCAATCTTGGGGTCTGATATGGCATAACTTTCCCGTTAATAATATTATTCATGGAAATTTACTACCGGTTTGCCAACTTTTAAAATTATTCGGGAAAGATTTCCTGTTTCAATACGAAAATTTAACCAAAATGAAGCTTCAGGCGTCAGGTTTAGGGCTTCAGGACATATTAATATTAGAAACTGTTTTTTTTGAAAACTGTTGCGATTCCGGGTATGGAGTTTTCGTCATCCGGGGGTATATTGATAAAAATTTAACAGGAGCGGAGCATCGATAAATGTCTTCTGATAAAAACGGTCCTAACGGTAAACTGGCCTGGCCAACCGTCCAACGGCTCACCGAGTATCTGATCATCCTGGAACAATACCTTGAAAACAATACTGAAGTAATATCCAGTTCCGAACTGGCGGAAATCTATTCCAACACTCCCAGCCAGGTGCGGCAGGATATTTTCCGGCTGCCCAATACCGGGAGGGTCGGACAAGGCTACAAAATTGAGGAACTCACCGAAGCAATACGCAAGGTACTGGGCATCAACAACAAGTCCCGCGTGGCAATCATCGGGTGCGGAAAAATGGGAACCGCACTGGCCCAGCATATCCCGTTTGAATCCTACGGCATGGAACTGACCGCTCTGTTCGATAAAGATCCCAATGTGGTCGGCTCCGAAATCGACGGGCTGCCGGTGCAAAACGTGACGGAACTCGAAACCGTACTCCCGGTAAAGAAAGTAAAGATCGCCGGACTGTGCGTACCGTCCGACGCCGCGCAGGAGGTAACCGACCGGCTGGTCAATGCCGGGATCAAAGGCATCCTGAACTTCACGCGCAAACGCCTCAAAGTGCCGAAAAGGGTAATTGTCCAGTACCGGCAACCGGTCTGCGCGTTCATTCAACTCGCTCATAACATCCGCAATCCAAACTAAGAGACAAGAGATACCGTGACAATTCATTCCTACGACGGGAACGGGACCCGCAAAATCGAAATCTTCCCCGGACGAAATATCGAAATCAACAACGACTACGTGAGAATTTCCCTTCCTCCGTTATCCCCCGTACTCAGCAGCGCCGTGCTGAACGGCGGATACTGCCAAGTATCTGAAATTCTCAATCTCAAGGTAGACCAGAACTATCACGGACTAAAATACAATTTCAGCGAACCCGATGACTATCTGGAAGAATATGCGCGCGAACGCGGCTGGGGCAACCCAGTGACAGGAATGATGACCGCCGCCTGGATGACTTCTTTCCGCGCTTTCCGGCGCACCGAATGCGGCGCGAACGTGGCGGCAATTGTCACAGCCGGGGTATCAAACGCCAAACGTGCGGGAGAACCGGCGGAATACCGTTCTCTCGAAGCAAAACCGGAAAAAGCCGGCACGGTAAATATTATCACCCTCACCGACGCGGTGCTGTCTCCGGCGGCAATGGCCGAAGCAATCATCGTCATAACCGAAGCAAAAGCGGCGGTTTTCCAGGACCTGAATATAACCAATCCCCTGACCGGCGTTCCCGCCACCGGAACCGGAACCGACTCCGTGGCCATCGCCGCTGGAACTCACGGCCTCGAAAACAAATATTGCGGCAAACACACCCTCCTGGGGGAAATGCTGGCGGAAACCCTTATCACCGCCCTCACCGCATCTATCAAAGCTTGGATAGTCCACCGGCGGCAGGAATAAAGCCTGAACAGTAAAGGCATTGCCTCGCTAACGCTGGCAATGCCAAACACATTTTGAATGGATGCTGCATTTTCACGTTTCACCGAAAATGCAGAAAATTTGTTCACAACTTCAGCTGTGTCTTTTTACAACCGCTTTCGGCAAAAGCGGGCTACTTCCGGCTCTGCCGGAAATATTTCTCCGGTTGGAAATTGGTCATTCGATATTGGATATTGAATCCGGCCATTCGATCCAAACACAATGTTTGGCTGGAAATTATTCCTTGGCGGAGGGATGGCGTTTATAATATGCTTTTTTACTGCTTTCCAGTCTGGTGTTAAGTTTTTCAAAATCGCGCAATAATCTTTCCAGGTAGCGGATTTTCTTTTCGTAGCTTCTGACATCAACAGACACGCTAGACTGCCCAGCCCGGTAGCTCTTGATCTTGAATCGAAGGTCGTAAGTGGCTTTCTGGGCTTTCTTCATAAGCTTGTTGAAACTGTCGATCGAGGCGGTTCCGCGCTTCATCTGACGGTGAAAATCGCCGCGGCGTTGGTAGAACTCCTTGAGCATGGCCTTGTAAGCGTATATTTCCTTGTCAAGATCGGCAAGAGACGCGGCTGACTTATTTATTTCGTTATCCGGGGACGTTTCCAACTTTTTAGCGGAATCCTGCTCTGTCATGACATTCCTGACTTTTCTCCCGGTCAGGACAAGCTGGTGTTCGATGCCGGGTAATTCGTTGCGTACCTGTTTGACCTTTTTCATTTCGCTGTCGTACTTATTCTTAAGGTATCCGGTCATCTGCTTGCCGTCATTCTCCCATTTATCCAACTGGCCGTCCAAATCTTTCCGGAGCTGCTTGCAGCCGGCCAGCATCCGGTTTATTTTTCCGGGTTCGGGATTGCGTTTACGGCGCACGTCCCTTTCCACGCCGCCGAGTTGAGTCTGCCAGTTTTTCATGGTGGAACGCATCTTTTCATGCCTGGCGCTGATCTCATGGATAAGCTTTTTCTGCTTGTGAAACCTGGCCATATCAAGCTTGACCAGTTTGCCGACGGTATCTATCCTGACAGCGGTAATCGGCGGTTCCTTCAGGTCGGCAGGAAGGTGGATTATGCCCAGCACCTTGCCGTCTCTGCGGGAGATAACCGGGCCGCCGTTCATCCCCGGATAAATGCGGTCGTGAAGAAGTATCCGGGTTGGTTCGAGCTTAATGATCCTGGCGGAACTGTCGAAAATCCTGCCGGAAGCCTCCTTGAAACCATAGAGCGTAACCTTGTCTCTCAGGAAAGCGTCGGTTATCCGGGCCTCGGAAATCAGGAACGGCTGGTCGATGTAGCTTTTCCCGAGTTTGAAAAAAACGATATTCCGTCCGTCGGCGGGAACCATCACTTCCTCGTATTTTAATACCTTCCCGGCAGCGTCGCGAATGACAATGGTTTTGCTGTCGGCCAACAGCGTATAATTCGAGGCCACGGCGGTAATCCCGTGAGTCACGGTGATGAATCCTATCTGCTTGTCCTTGTCGCCGGATATGTAGACAAGCTTGTCCTCCACCCGTTCCCTTCTCCGCCGGGCTTCCACTGACAAAACCAGCGCAAAAACGATAAAGAACGCAAGAAAAACTTTACCACGCAATAAGCATGAATCCCTCATAACGCACCCCTTTCTTTATGAGAATTCAAATATAGCGTCCGCCATTGAGATATCCAAATCAGCAAATACAGGAGATTTCTGACGGAATCATCAGGATTTACTGGATTTCTTTCGGCAAACTCGCGAAGCAGTTTGCCTGTCACGTCCGGAGCCTGCTCCGGTTAATCCTGTCCCAAAAAGTTACTTCTCTGTGTTTAATTCGAAATTCTGCTTGAAAAACATCGTGCGTTAGAGCAATTTAGGTTACATAAATAATGGTTGGGGGAGACAACCAAAGGAAAGTGATGAGTAAGAATTATTCGATAATGGTGGATCTGGACGACCGAGGTTACCAGATTGAGATAGAAACGCAACTGCTCGATCAGGCGGAAAAGCTGTTCGAGCGCAAGGTGCACGACCACAAGTGCATGATCATATCCGATTCCGAAGTGATGGCGATGTACGGACATCGTATCCGTGACGCATTAAGGCACGCCGGAGCTACCCCATACGAGGCGGCGTTCGAGCCGGGAGAAGCCAGCAAAACCCTCGCCACCGTGGAAGAACTCTACCATGAATGCCTGAAAGCCGACCTTGACCGCAAGTCGATTATCGTTGCCCTCGGCGGCGGCGTTCCGGGAGACATTGCCGGTTTCGTGGCCGCCACCTATATGCGCGGCATCGAATTCATCCAGGTGCCGACAACCCTGCTGGCTATGGTGGATTCAAGCGTGGGCGGTAAAACCGGGGTGGACATGCCCGAGGGCAAAAACCTGGTTGGGGCCTTCTGGCAGCCATCGGAAGTGCTGATCGATCCGCAACTGCTGGCGACGCTGCCGGTGCGTGAAATCCGGTGCGGACTCGCGGAGATAGTTAAATACGGAATGATCTACGACGCCGAATTTTTCTGTCTGCTGGAAAAAAACACCAAGGCACTGACCCACCTCGACCTGGAATTTTACAGTCAGATAATCGCCAAATGCTGCACGATCAAGGCCAACGTGGTGGCCCAGGACGAACGCGAAAGCGGACTGCGCGCCATTCTCAACTACGGCCACACTTTCGGACACGCCATCGAAACCGTGGGCAAATACCGTAACCTCAATCACGGCGAGGCCGTTTCCATCGGTATGGCGATTGCCGCCGACCTCGCGGTTAAAATAGGCATTTTCAGCGAGAAAGACGCAGAGCGTCAAAACAGGCTGCTGGAATCCATCGGACTGCCGATCCAGGCGGAAAAATGCGATCCCCAGGCCGTTCTGGAAGCAATGCGCAAGGATAAAAAAGCCAGGGGCGGCAGTATCCGGTTCGTACTGCCGGAAGCCATCGGACAGGTAGCAATATGGGGCAACAACGACGATGAGTTGCTGCTTGAAACAATTCGCAATCGCGTAACTTGAGAAAGTAATAGATCGTTCATGAGTATAAGTGACCGGGACGCCTACATAGTGTTGAACATGATTTCCGGAATCGGTTCGGCGCGTCTTGAAGCTTTGCTCTCGAACTTTTCCACTCCGTCGAAAATCCTGAGCGCAGGCATATCCTCGCTGGAACGGACCAGCGGCATCAGCCGCAAACTCGCGGAAAGCATTGCCTCGTGGCAGGACACTATTGACTACAAAGCCGAACTCGGCCTCGCCGAAAAAGGCGGCGTGAAAATCGTTACCCGGATCGATGACGGCTACCCGGAAATCCTCAAACAGATTTACGATCCCCCCATCTGTCTCTACGTTCGCGGAGAAATCCCGGAATCGCTGGAACTCTCGATCGCCGTGGTTGGCTCCCGGCGCATGACTTCCTACGGACAGCGCATGGCCAGACATCTGACGGAGTCGGCGGTGTTCGCGGGATGGACGGTTATTTCCGGGCTGGCTTACGGAGTCGACGCGGTAGCGCATCAGGCGGCACTTGACGCCGGGGGAAAAACCGTGGCGGTGCTTGGCGGCGGCTTGGCGAGAATCCATCCCCAGGACCACGTGCCTCTCGCACGGGACATTTCCGACAACGGCGCGGTAATCAGCGAATTTCCCATGGAACACCCGGTGACCCGGCAGTCGTTTCCGCGCCGCAACCGGATCGTTTCCGGGCTCAGCCGCGCAACACTGGTTGTCGAGGCCGGACTCAACAGCGGGGCGCTCATCACCGCCAACACCGCGCTGGACCAGAACCGGCAGGTTTTCGCCGTCCCGGGCCAGGCCGACAATCCCCAGGCGCGAGGATGCAACGCCCTTATCAGACAGGGGGCAAAACTTACCGAATCATTTGACGACGTCATTGATGAATTTGAATTTCTCCCCGGACTTGGCAGTGTAAAGAAGAATGAAGATGAAGATCAGCCGGAAGAGGAAACACACAACATCGGAGATTTAAGCCCGGAGGAACAACTGATCATGACTTCCCTTAAGGACGGGGAAAAATCAGTCGACGGCATTGCGGCTGATTCGGAACTGCCGCCGGGAAAACTCCTGGCCATGTTGATGAAACTGGAAATGAAAAAAGCGGTAAAGCAATTACCCGGTAAAATATATTCTTTGAAGTAAATACAACATATGAAAGGGCAAACCATGAAGACCGGTATGAATCTGAAAGGAATTATCGCGGCGCTGACGTGTGCGGCGCTGACGTGTGCGGCGCTTGTTTGCGGCGTGTCCGCCGCCGACAAAGGCAAGGATTTCCAATTTGTGAACGCCGCCGCGAAAGGCGACACCGCAACCGTGGAAAAAATGCTCAAACAGGGGACAAATGTCAATTGCGTGGCCGGCAAAGACAATTGGACGGCCCTCGATATCGCCGCCAGGCGCGGAAATACCAAAATGGTCAATCTACTGTTAAAACACCACGCCTCGGTAAATGTTAAGGACAAAAACGGATGGACTCCGCTGTTCCAGGCCGTCAGAAACGGACACAATGACTCGGCCAAGGCGCTTATGAAGTCCGGCGCCGACGTCAACGCAAAAGACCATAAAGGCTGGACCCCGCTGCATGTGGCGGTTGTCCACCGCAAACAGCTCGAAGCTGAAACGCTGCTGAAACACGGCGCGGATATCCATGAAAAAGACTCCCGGGGAATCTCTCCGATGGATGAAGCAAGGTCACGGCAGATGAGAGAGGTTCTCGACGGCCGCCGCCACCCCAGCGCCGCAAAAAAACTGAATCCCCAACTGCTCCATGCCGCGAAAACCGGAAATCTGTCCAGTCTGGTCAAAAACTTGCTGGAAGGCGCCGAACCCAACGCGCGCGACAAGGAAGGACATTCAGCGCTGCACCTGGCATCCATGGGCGGACTTGGAAAAATGGTTAACAAGCTCCTTCAGTCCGGCGCGAACGTCAACGCCACTGACAACAAAGGTAACACCCCGTTACATTACGCCAGCAAGAAGAATCTGTCCTCTATCGTTGCGTCTTTACTCTACTCCGGAGCAAATCCAAGTATAAAGAACAAACAGGGACAACTCGCCTCGGCGCTTACCAATAATTCTGAACTGCAAACCCTGCTCGGGGTCGGCGACACCGCTTACCACTATCGCGGAAATACCGCCTATAATCATAATCTGAACAACGCACAGCCTTATCATTACGGCGGCGCAAGCGGCGGAAGTTCCACCAGCAATAGTGGCCAGCCATATCATTACGGCGGCGCAAGAGGCGGGGGCGGGGGACACGACGCCAGCGGCCAGCCATTCCACTACGGCGGCGGCGGCGGGGGCGGCTCCAGAAAGCACATCAACGAAGCCCAGAGTAAATATCAGAATTACATGGATAACGTTAATCGCCAATTCCGCGACAACGCTGAAAGCGATTTCCGGAACGGCATGGCGAAAATCCAGCAGGAATTCAACCGCTGATTCCTGACGGAACCGCGACTTTCCTGAAAAAAAATCGGCTTTCCGCTTGAAAGTTTCGGATTTTGCGGCAGAATAATTCCCTTTGGCCGCGTTTTCCAAGGATCGTTCCGGCGCGGAGTACGAGGTAAAACTGAACAGCAGAGAATGTAAAGCAGCACGATGGCATCTGAGAATCTGGTAATCGTGGAATCGCCGCGAAAAGCAAGAACAATCGGTAAATTTCTTGGCCGGGAATACGAAATTCTGGCTTCGATAGGACATATCCGGGATCTTCCCCAGCACTCTTTCGGAGTGAATATCAAGGAAAATTTCACCCCGGCATACGTGGAGACCAACCCGAAAGTTCTCAAGCAGCTTCGCGCCGCGGCCAAAAACGCCAAACACATTTATCTTGCTCCCGACCCCGACCGCGAAGGGGAAGCCATCGCCTGGCATCTCGAAGAATCACTGAGAAAAGCCACCAAGGGCGATTTCCACCGCGTGACTTTCCACGAAATCACCCGCAACGCCATTAACCGCGCATTTCAGGACCCCTCGAACATCAACCTGAACCTGGTTAACGCCCAGCAGGCACGCCGGGTACTTGACCGGGTGGTGGGTTATCAGGTCAGCCCCCTGCTCTGGAGCCGGATCGAAAAAGGCATCAGTGCCGGACGCGTCCAGACCGTGGCTCTCAGGCTGGTTTGCGAACGTGAACGCGAAATCCAGAACTTCGAACCCAAGGAATACTGGAATTTCCTGGTGGATTTCGCGGCGGAAAGCCCGGACAGCGGTAAAATTTTCAGCTCAAAGCTGTTTAAAATTAATGACGAAAAATTTGATATCGACAATGAGGAAGATGCTTCAGCGGCGCTTAAAGCCATTAAGGAGGCCGGTAAATACGCGGTTTCCAATATCCAGGTAAAACCGCGCAAACGTTATGCCCCTCCCCCGTTCATCACCAGCACGATGCAGCAGGCGGCGGGAAGTCTGCTCCGGTTTTCCGCCAGCCGGACCATGCGCCTGGCCCAGCAGCTTTACGAAGGGGTTGAACTCGGCAGCGGCGGTCCGGTGGGTCTCATTACCTACATGCGTACCGACTCGGTAAACATTGCAAATGAAGCACAGGAATCCTGCCGGAATTACATCGCTTCGGAACTCGGCCCGGAATTCGTGCCGCCCACTCCGAACCGGTTCAAAAGCAAATCCAGTGCCCAGGAAGCGCACGAGGCCGTGCGCCCCACCGACGTGACCCTTACCCCTGATAAAATGAGAAATTTCCTCGATTCAAATCAGCTCCGGCTTTACACGCTGATCTGGAAACGTTTCGTGGCAAGTCAGATGGCCCCGGCACAGCAGAAACAAACCACCGTGGACATCGACACATATGGCAGCGACAGCCGGAAATATCAGTTCCGCACCGTCGCCACCGTTACCGTATTCCCCGGTTTCATGAAAGTTTATGAAAACAGCGGTCAGGACAGCGAAAACGAAGCGCCGGCAATCCTTGCCGAACTCAAACCCGGTATGCCGTGTTTCCTGAAAGACGCAAAAAATGAACAAAAATTCACCGAACCGCCGCCAAGATATTCGGAAGCTACGCTGATCCGCGAACTAGAAATTAACGGCATCGGGCGTCCGTCCACTTACGCGGCGATCGTCAACACCATTCAACGCCGCAACTATGTGCTGCGCGAGAAAGGCCGGCTGGTTCCGTCCGAACTCGGATTCAAGGTCAACGACTTCCTGATCCATTCCCTGCCCGAACTGTTCCAGGTTGGATTCACCGCCGAAATGGAAAACCGTCTCGACAAAATTGAGGAAGGCGATATCGAATGGCATCAGATGCTCAAGGAGTTTTACGACGACTTCGGGCTGTGGCTGGATGACGCGAAAAAAATCGGTTCGCCGGAAACCGCCAAAGCCCAGGGGCTGCTCGATCAACTCGGCCAGATCAAAGAATGGGCGCCGAAAGAAAAAGTCGGCCGCCGCACTTACGACGATAAAAAGTTTTTCGACTCCATCAAGGAAAAATTCGATGAGGAAAACATTGTAACCGTAAGGCAGTGGGAAGCGCTCCTCAAACTCGCGGTAAAATACAAAAATCAGCTTCCCGGACTCGCCGCAATCGCCGCCGAAAACGGCTTTGCCGAAGAACTCAACGCCACCGCCGTGGAAGTGGAAAACCGCCGCCGCCGCCAGGAAGCAACCGCCGCCGATGATTCCGACAAGGAAAAATACGCCAGAATTTTCGGATTCTTCGACAACGTGACCTGGCAGGACGTGATCAAAAAGGGCAATCGCACTTACGATGACAAGAAATTTTTCAATTCCCTGAAAAACCAGGCGGTTAACGGCAAACTGCTGAGCAGCAAACAGCTTTACGCTTTGAAAAATATCGCCATAAAATATAAAGAACAGATCGGGAATTTCGACGAACTCGGGAAACTGCTGGAAATCGACGAATCCCAGGACGAAAACGGCGGCAACTCACAAGCCGCCGCCAATCCTGAAGTGGAAAAACTTCTTGACGGACTGTCTAAAGTCGAAACCTGGAACCCGCCGGTAAAGAAAGGCCGCCGCACCTTCGACGATAAAAGCTTCTATCAGTCACTTTCCGACCAGTACAAAAACGGCAGAACCCTTTCGCCAAGGCAGATCGCCGCCCTGAAAAAAATGTCGGCTAAGTATTTTAAAGCTGAAGACGGAGATAAACCGCAATCCTAAGCTATATTTTTAACGATTAATTTCGTTTTTAAGGGAATAATGACTTATGATTATTGATGCGCACAACCATCCTGACTGGCACGGGCACAACTTCGACCGTTTTATCGAAAACATGGAACAGAACGGCATCGCCAAAACCTGGTTGCTGGCGCGGGAGTGTCCGGACAATGAAGTCCACATCGAATTCCTGAAAAGTTACACGCCGGGTGTTCCGGGAATCGGTCAGCTGCCGTTTTCACGGTGTCTCAACTATGCCGAACGCGCACCGGAAAAATTCATTCTGGGATTTTCCCCGGACCCCCGCAAACCGGAAGCCATCGGCCAGCTTGAGGCAGCGGCTGCTATTTATAACGTAAAAATCTGCGGAGAGATCAAACTACGGATGATGTACGACAATATCGACGCGATCCGGTTATATGAAGTATGCGCCAAACTGAATCTGCCCGTAGTGCTGCATCTCGAAGATCCCTACAAGGTAAACGGCAAGGAATACTGGTTCGGCGGCGGGATGGGTGTGCTTGAACGCATTCTGCAAAAGTGCCCGGAAACCATTTTTCTCGGTCACGGACCGGGATTCTGGAGCTACATTTCAGGCGACGCAAAAGAGGGTAGCGACCTTTACCCGGAAGGCGACATTGTTCCCGGAGGATTGATTGCTGAATTCCTCCGCAAGTACCCGAACCTGTATTGCGACATTTCCGCGAACTCCGGCAAAAATGCATTGTCGCGCAGTACCAGTTTCACTTTGGAATTCTGCGACGAGTTTCAGGACCGCATCATTTTTGCCCGAGACTGTTTCCACAACAAGCATCAGGAATTGATCGAGAGTCTGAACCTTGCGGATTCCGTAAAGGAAAAAATCTATTCCGGCAACGCCACGAAACTGGCGTAATACAAGACACGAATTTTGGATAGACCGGCCGGGATCGCGAAGCACCCCGGCAATTTCAATCCAAGGATAATCCTTGGGGTTTGCCGACCTTGAAAATGACTACGGCGGGGGTGTGGAGAAACTGTTCGGCATACTCCAGCCAGGCTTCGCTGAAATACGGAACTTTTTCCCGGATATCATCAAATTCCATTTCGGAAATATCGATCCCGGCAGGCTCGGAAATCTTCGCGATTGTCAGCCCGGAACCGATAATCCAGTCAGCCATGATCCCGATGGGAGTCAGAACACACCGGACAGTTTCGTTATCTTCGTCATCGTATCTGATATCTGGTTCCGGAGAAAAATAGTTTTTCAGGAAAATTCCACGCTCCTCGTCGAGTTCCAGCCATTCCCCGGCGAAAAGAGGGTGTCCGTCCGCGAGGATCATGGTTCCACCGGGATTGAGCATTTCCGCAAGATTCCCGACAACTTTTTCCGGAGAACCGGAGAAAGAAAGCGCATAGCTTGAATGGACCAGGTCGAATTTTCCGAAGGATTCAACGGAAATGTCCTCCATCGGACAGCAGATAAATTCCACATTTACATCGTGTTCCCGGCACAGTTTTCCGGCATGTTCGAGTTGTGCTTTGGAAATATCGGAAGCGACGCATTCGGCGCCGAGTTTTGCCAGATAGATACTGTTCTGGGCCGCGCCGCAACCAATTTCCAGGCAACGCATTCCGGGAGTAATTTGAGGAAGCAGTTTCAGTTGGCTGTCACCCGGAACCATCGGGCCGAAATGAAAATCGGCGGTGGAAATGAAAGTATGCTCCTGATAAGTTCCGGCGTTGCGGTTCCAGAACTTCCGGTTGTTCTCTACGGCGCTGGAATTATTCTGATTTGCCGTTTTCACTGAACAGGCATATTCCTTTAAGGATTTCCATTGCGCGCTGAAGCTGAACATCGGTAATGCACCAAGTCGGGTCGGGCTTGACCTGTCCGGGGAACATGGCCCGTTGTCTGGCCAGGATGAATTCCTGGCCGCGAGAAATTTCCACCGGAATATCCGGATCAATGCCTTTGTCGTGAATCACCCTCTTGCTCGGGGTATAATATTTTGCGGTGGTGAACCTTATCGCGCTTCTGTCCATGAGTGGAATAATGGTTTGCACCGAACCTTTGCCGTAGCTCTTTTCCCCCACAAGCACCGCCCGTTTGTGGTCTTTGAGACATCCCGCCACGATTTCCGAAGCGCTAGCGGAATTATTATCGATCAGCACCGTCATGGGGATGTCGAGATATTTTACACTGGAGTCCGCATTGAAAGTCTGCCGGTCCTTGACGTTTCTGCCCTCGGTATAAACCACCAGCTTGCCATTGTCGATAAATAAACTGCACACCTGGACAGCGGAAGAAAGCAGTCCGCCGGGATTACCGCGCAGGTCCAGCACCAGTGCGCGCAGCTTTTGCTTTTTCATTTTTTTCAAGGCCTTCTGGAGATGTCCCGCCACTGGCGCGGAGAACTGCACGATTCGGATATAGCCGATACCGTCATCAATAATTTTCGCGCCTTTGATGGGGGAAATTTTTATTCTCTCGCGAGTAATTTGCAGATTACTGGTGGAGTCTTTCGCTTTGTGATAAACCTTGAGTTTGACATTGGTTTGCGGAGGGCCTTTGAGCAAATTGACGCATTGCCTGAGAGTCAGTCTCCGGGTGGATTTGCCGTTGATTTCGAGAATCTGGTCACCGGCTTGTAGCCCTGCCCTGAATCCCGGAGTGTCCTCCATTGGGGAAACCACTTCCAGATATCCCCGCTTTTTCGTCACCACGATCCCGAGACCGCCAAAGCTGCCGCGGGTCTGCTCGACAGTGTTTTTATAGTATTTCGGTTCTTCATAAATGCTATAAGGATCGAGTTCCTGAAGCATGCCTTTAAGCGCGCCGTGGATCAGCTTTTCGTAAGTAACTTTCTCAGAATCAACGTACTTCTCCCTGACCAGCTCCATTACGTCCATAAGCAGGGAAATGGATTTGTACGGGTCATCAATCTTCTTCGGGGCTTCAGGCTTCACCTTGTTGCCGGCGGAAAGGCCGGAAGCAACCACGACCAGACAGCCTGCAAGAAATATTGCGGATATGATTTTTTTCATTTGTATTCCATATTGTTCAATCTTCATCCAACTTATTCGTTGTCATATAATATTATATCACGTTTTATCCGGTTAATAATAAAAAAAACTGAATTTAATCTTTTTCTTGTCTAACTTTGCGAAAAAACTCCTGCATAAGCATTCTGCATTCCTCCTCCATTACGCCGGAAACAACCTCCACATTGTGAAGCATTCCTTTAAACCCGGTAACATCCAGCGCCGAACCGGCGGCCCCGGACCTCGGGTCAGGCATACCGTAAATAACCCGGCGCACCCGGGAATTCACCATTGCCCCGGCACACATGGCGCATGGTTCCTTGGTCACATAAATATCCACTTCGTCCAACCGCCAGTCTTCGAGTGCGGCGGCGGCCTGGGTAATCACCAGGATTTCCGCGTGGGCGGTGGCGTCTTTGAGCGTTTCGACCTGATTCGACGCCCTGGCAAGCACCATGCCGTCTTTCACGGCAACCGCGCCGACCGGCACCTCACCGGCTTCGGCGGCCTCTTCCGCCTTGCGGAAAGCCATGCGCATAAAATGTTCGTCATCGAATATTATCACTGAATTAGACCCCTGAAATACGGGAACTGTTCCATTTCCCGAAAATTAAAATTTAAAAACCCGAAACCCAAAGCACGAAACAAATTCAAATTTTCTAAAAATATAATGTTCAAAACCAGGAATATTTTCGGACTGTTTTATTCTTGGAACATTTTAATCATTAAATATTTTTAAATTTGTTTCGGATTTCGAAATTCGTGATTCGATATTTCCAATCACAGATCGCCACTATACGTATCCTGCCGCATCCGGTCTATGGCTTCGTCTCCGTGGAGCGAGCGGATCAGGCGGATATTGAACTCATAAAACAACTGTGCGTCCGGCCTGGTGACCACCTGTTCGCGGGAAAGCTCAAGCATCCTCTTGCGCTTCGCGGCATTCTGATTGAACCGTTCAAGATAGCGAACGAGGGTGCGGGGACTCAATTCCTCGAACATTTTCTGTCCGAATTCCTCTACGTAATCGGCGGAAATCACGGAGACCAGGTCGGCAGCAGGTTTCCGCATCCCCTGAGTGATAAGATAGTCATAAACCATTTCCTCGCAACGGACTTCATCAAAGATCGGGAACGCGAAACCTACACCCCGGCTCGAGATGTTCGCGGGGAATTCGTAGTTGGTGGCGATAACGATCATAATGTTATCGGGAAGCACGAAACTGCCGCCCACGTTCGTCCGGAAATAATACCAGTTCACCTCCCTGGTATCGATATCGTCAAAAAAGAGCACAAAGCGGTGGTTCTTGCGCCTTGCCAGCCTCCGGATCAGTCCTTCCAGCGGTTTTTCAAGATCACCCGGTTCGGGCAGGATCAGGGTCAGGTTCGGGCAATGCAGCGCGTGGGAAATCGCGAAATGGGTTTTTCCCAGCCCCGGCAGACTCGATATCAGCAGCGGCAGATTGGTTTCTCCGCTGGAAAAATTCGAAAAGAAATATTTGAACTTCCGGCGCGCCCCGTGATATCCGTAAAAATTCTCAACCGGACGGATCGACGTAAGGTTGGCCGGAAAAAAACTGCCGTCGATGTACCGGAAAGCGCGGCCGCCCCGAAACGGGTCGGAATAATGCACTTTTTTAAGCAGCGACTCCATTCCGGCAGTGGTTATCTTGCCTTTGACAAGTTTGAATATTGACGTATCGGTATTCAGCTTTTCTGATTCCGGGCTTACCCGGGAAAGCTCGCGGCTGCCGCCGGTATCGAGCTCATTCAGGAGTTTCAAATAATCCTCGATAAGCTTTCCGCCGCGATTGCAGATCCGGTCGGCGTGGCGCAACTGATGGACAAGCCCGGGGTTTTCATTCACCTCGGATTCAGAAAAATCCTTGCCAAAATAATCTTCCAGCACAAAAACGTCGAGTACCGAAGCTTCGATCATCTCGCCGAAAGTCTGCCATTCGCATTCCTCGGTAAGGAAATTAATGTAGTCGATAGAGTCCGATTCCGTGCCAATCAGTCTCCTGCGCCGGGAGGCGGTTTCCGGATTTTCCGAGAGGATTTCAAGATCAGCCTGAATCGCCAGTAAAGCCCGAAGATATTTTTCAAGGAATTCCTGGCGATCAACTGAAATAATTTCCAGACCTTTTTCCCCCGGCACCTGGAAAAGCACGTTAAAACTGGCCAGCACTTCAGTCAGCCGTTTCCGCAAACCGGTTATCCGGGCATCCGCATCTATTTTACGTTTAACCATTTATTATGCCCACCCACTATTTTGTCACTGGTAATATAGCCTAAAAATCGGCCTTCGCCAATGCAAGCAACAGGAGTTATGCTTCAGCCCATAAATTGAAATGTGAATAACAAGGCACGCCCGGAAAATCAGGCCTAATGTTCAAATAACGGATTAAGAAAATTCAATTTAATTTTTTCAGGGAGATTTTATCGACAAAGACGCTGGCGTTCTGTTTGGACGGGCCAGTATATACGTAGAAGGTCAGTTTATCAACCTTCTCCGGGACCGTGAATTTTTTACTTTTACATGTCCAGAGATTACCTTTATTCCGGTTAAGAATGTTGAACAGGGTTTTGCCTGAAGCAACGCAGCGCAACCGGGCATACTCTACATCGCCTTCGAGAAACGAATCAAAAGAGACCTTGTATTTTTTGCCGGGTTCAACTTTTACGCCATGCTTGCTGATGCCAATCCTCTTTTTATCCGTGGATTTCAGCTTAATGCTGTATTTATCGAAAGAAGCTTTTTCTTTGGTAATTTCAACAAAATTATCGCGCTGCCTCCAACCGTCCATTGCGGGAAGGTCGAACGAATCAAAGAAGACGGTGTCTTTATTGCCTTCCTTGTGCTTCTTAAGGATATTTTTCCGGTACCAGGAAACTTCCGCCCAATATTCCTTTTCGCCACTGACACCCCGGCCGTACTGAACAGGCCAGCACATTCTGACAGCGTTTTTATTTTTAATTCTGAAATCCAACAGGCGTTTTGCGGCATTATTGAGATCGTTTTTCTTACCGGCTTTCTTTTTATTTCCCTCGACAAAGAACTCATAAGTCAACCGGGCATGCTGATTCTGAACAATAAGCTCCTCGAGTTTCTCCCGCTCGGATTCGCTTAACTTGAGAGACCCTGCGGACTTCAGGATTTTATCCGCTTCGGCAAAATTATTTTTGATTAGCTTTGCGGCATTTCGGGCGATAACCACCCCCAGGAAACTGCTGTCGAGGAATTGGACTTTGTCTTTCTCAATGATTCCTTTTATTTTTTTTATCATGGTTTTGCCATCCTGCCGTTGGAGGGCAAGGAATTTTTTCACCGCCGGGGCGGCGTTGCCGTATGCGGAACAATATTCGTCCTCGATTTCCTCGAACTTTTTATCCGGATCATTGATCATTTTCGCGGTCATGAAGTAATCGAAATCAATGGCCCTGTTGCCGCAATATCCGTCATAATCGGCGCCCCAGAGTTTGAAAACCTTACTGGCCTGAAATTTATCATAAAAGTATTTATCCAGTCCCCGGTAGATAACCGGCCCATGAGCAAGATCGTTAGGGCGCAGGAACACATGTTTTGCGCCGGCCTTCCGCCATTCCGAAAACAACTTTTGATTGTCGTCCATGAATTTCGGGACTATGCCGATCAGCATGTTTTCCGGGTACTCAATTTTCTCGCGTCTGGGGGGAAGGCGGTAATAAGAGTAGACATACACCACCAGTTTCACGTCCGGGCGGACTTTCCTGGCCTGTTCGGTCACTTTATTCCAGAAATAAACATAACGGTCGGTCAGATGGTCGTAAAAAGTTTCATCCTTGGTTCTGGTGTCCAGTGCCATACACTTTGGACACCGGCAATATCCCATTGTGCCGTCATTTTCACAAATATTCAAATATTCCTGAGTTCCGGATTTTTTCCAATCAGCGATAATTTGTTTAACAACATCCGGGTTTGTCACGCAGATTTTTACCCGGGTTTTGTACTTTTCCGACAATCCCCGTTTGCCATATGGGTTCAATCCGAAATATTCCGGATGCGTCTTTCCGTACTTATCCCACCAATTTGTAAAGGCGTGGCCGTAACTTATTTTCCGCCAGCGCCCCAACCTGTTTCTGGCGCCCCAGAGTTTCTGTTCATGATCTTTTTCCTTGATTTCCCGATCAGACGCTCTCAGTTCAGCCGGGACAAATTTGTTAAACGCCTTGACCCGTTTGGCTTTCCAGGTATAAGTTCTGGCCATGGTCATATTGAATTTCTGTTTTCCCGAAAAGTCCAGTTTATCGGGCAGGATAATTGAACTGCGTTTTTTGTAAACGATTCCTTTGTCGCCGGGATAGATCCATTTTACTCCAAAAACATTTTCAAGAAAAAGATATACGGCGTTCGCGGTTCCGCGCAGAGTCGAATAATTCAAAACATCATTGTTGCTCCGGTTATAACCCCAGAAATAAATATTGTGGCCGCGTATGGCATAATGACAGCTTAATTTATCGCCATCGGTTTTGCTGCCGGGAATTTTGAATCCCACAAAAAAATTCAATTTATCTTTCCCGGGATTCGCGGGTAGCGTTTTGACAGGTTCAATTTTTATCTTCGCACCGGAAATCAATTCTAAATGCTTCCGCAATTCACCGGCTGCGAACTTATTGATTTTCACAGAACCCGCATTTCCGTTTTCGCTGACATAAATTACACCATTTTTCAGGTTGAATTCAGCACCTGTAACGGTGAATCCCGAAACAAACAGCACAACCAGCAGAGAGAAACAATATATGTAGTATTTCATTAATAATGATACTTTCTTCGAGAGTTAAATTTTTCTATTTATCCAGAGCATACCACCAGTTATAAATATATGGCGACCAGGCCCATCCGGGGGTGTATGGGATGGTCTCTACCGGAGCGTCACCTACATGTCCGTCGACATATACGATGTTGGTACGCCCTTTGTGGCGTCCGTCAAAATTCTCCGGCTCGAATCGCCTGGCGCGATAATTGTCACAGTCCATGATCAGAACGCCCCTGGTAGGTTTAGTCATCTGATTGATTTTTATTCTCAATTCATTACACATCATGGTGCTTACGCCGTAATTGCCTTCAACGTCATTTTGAGCGCCATAAAGCCCCTGCTCGGTGATATTACCGCTGGAAGGACAAAACATTATCCCGGGGAATTTACCGTCAACATCTTTGCCTTGAACGTATCCGTGACTGTATGACCACACAGTAGACATGGTCTTGAACCAGTATCCACTTGACCCATGCCCCATGAAATCAGCTATATGCTCATCAGGAAAATAACTGGCATTATCGTCGGCATAGCAATAAAACGCAAGCCCGAGTTGTTTCAGGTTATTTGTGCATTGCGATTTAAGAGCAACCTCCCTTGCCTGCTTCAGAGCCGGCAACAGCATTGCGGCAAGTATTGATATTATCGCTATTACGACCAGAAGCTCAATAAGCGTAAAAATACTTTGTTTACATTTACCTTTCACTTTCATTTCCTCCTGTTTTTCATGTTGATTCCCTGACAATAAGTTTTGCTGTTACAGTTTTTATAATTTGCGGACACGTATTGCCATTCAGCCGTTTAAGCAGAATATCAATAATATTTTCCGCCAGTTCGTGTTCCAGAAAGTCAACCGTGGTAATCCGCGGTGTAAAAATATTTCCCCACGAGGAATTCCAGGCTCCCGCCACGGCAAGTTGTCCGGGAACATCAAAGCCATGTCTCTCAGCGATCCTGATTACCTGAGCGGCAATTACGTCTTCATGGGTAATAATCGCATCAACGGCTGAAATGTCCCGGAATGCCTTGCGAATTACTTCTCCGCATTCCTGGTCGTCAATTTCCAGCCTGATACTGCTAAACCAGTTGTCATGGTAACAATTTTTTCTTTCCAGAATTTTGCGTATTATCCGGCATTGCGGTGAATTTTCCGGTCCCCAATAGGCAATCCTGGTTTTATCCCGCGCGATAAAATCATCTATCATGGTTTCATATGCTCCCTTGAGGGACGATACACACATGTCATACGGCAAATTTGGATTACTGAAACGGTTATACAAAACCACAATATCGAACAGCTTCAGGAGTTTCAAAATTTCCGGCACAGGAGAAAAGTTTTCCCGCCATCCCAATACAACCGCATCCACTTTCAGCATCAGAAAACGTTTCAGTGCCTGAATGACTATATCAACATCACCAAGACTGTCGGCAATATTACAAACATATTTCTCCTTAAGCATTTGAAATGAAATTTTACGGGCAAGATGCCGGCTTGAGGGTTTTGTTATCAGTATACCAATATTCATTGTCTTCCCGCCGCGCAGACTTCTCCCGACAATGCTGGGGATGAAATTGAGTTTCTCAACTGCGTCCAAAACCAGCTTTCTTGTCTTGGGACTGATCGATTCGTTTTCCCGGAGCGCGCGGGTAACCGTCATCGTACTTACTCCTGCCGCTTTTGCAACATCAACGATACTCGGCCTTTTTTTGATTTTTTCTACTTCATGCATGTCCGGATTCTAAATTTTGTTGACGTTAACATTTCCTATTATAACGCAAACATGGCTTGATGTCAATAGCTTTCGGAAAATATTCTTCTTTGCGCCTCCGAAAGAGAGTGAAACGAACGTGCGAGATTTAAAAACAGGATGGAAGCAAAATCAGCTTCCGCCGAGGTAGGCTTCGATGATTCGCGGATCTTTACGCAGGTCGGCGGAGGAACCTGACATGGTGATCCGGCCGTTTTCAATGACGTATCCCCGGTTTGAATGAAGCAATGCTTCGTTGGCATTCTGCTCCACCAGGAAGATCGTCACGTTGTCCTCACGGTTGATCCGGGTGATTATCTGGAAAATCTGCTGAATGATCTTCGGCGCGAGTCCGAGACTCGGCTCGTCAAGCATCAGCAGCCGGGGGGAACTCATCAGCGCCCGGGCCAGCGCCAGCATCTGCTGTTCACCGCCGGACAGCGTACCGCCTTTTTGATTGCGGCGGTCAGAAAGCACCGGGAAATAGTTGAACGCGTGTTCAAGATTCTGCTTGAAATCGGCTTCGTCCCTGACAATGTAAGCGCCGAGATGCAGGTTTTCCATTACCGTAAGGTCCGGGAAGATCATTCTGCCTTCCGGACACTGCGCGATGCCTTTTCTCACCACTTTATCGGCCCTGACGCCCGTCAGGTCGCGATTGCAGTATTTAATGCCGCCGCCGGAAACCGGAACCAGCCGGGAAATGGCGTTGAGCAGCGAGGTTTTCCCGGCGCCGTTCGCGCCGAGTAAAGCCACAACCTCTCCTTCCCGGATTTCCAGCGACACTTCTTCCAGGGCTTTGACCGGCCCGTAACTAACGCTGATGTTGTTGATTTCCAGAAGCGGCGGCATTAATTAAGACTTCCTGTGTTTCAATCAGGTCAGTTCGGCTTCGTATTCCTTCATTATCGCCAATTCGCGGGGCAAATGGACTTCATACGGTTCCCAGTTGATCCACTCGCCACTGATGTAACCGTTATACCCAATTTCCAGGAGTCTCTTGAGCGCCTGGCGGTGGTCGATTTGGCCTTCACCGATCGGCACCATCCGGAGCTTGCCGTCTTCCGTGACACCATCATGGATATGCAGATGCTTGATCCAGGGTTTAAGGGTTTCAAATGATTCGTCGATGGTAGCATGACCGGTGCGGACAGGATGCATAATGTCCCAGTTAGCCACGATATTATGGTGTCCGGCCTTTTCCAGAACCGCCGCGACATGCTTCGGGTCGCACCAGTCGTCATGGGTTTCCATGCAGACAAATACGCCCCGTTCGGCAGCGCGTTCGGCAACCTTGCTCAGACTGTCGGCAACCAGATCAATGGCTTCTCCGCGGCTCAGACCTTCGCCGATCTTTCCGCCGAAAACCCGGATGCGGTGGCAACCGACGTCAGCGGCGAGGTCAATGCTCTTCAAAGTATCCTGAACGGCCGTGGGGCAAGCTTCGGGATCGGCATACCTGCAGGAGGTGGCCAGACACGATAAGGGAATGTTCCCGGCAGCAACGGTCCTTTTGATTTCCAGACGTTTTTCGATGGGGGTGTCCCATTCGATTCCGTGCGCATGACCGGAGCCGATTCTGGGTTCAACTGCGTCGTATCCCAATTCTTCAGCGAGTTTCAGGATTTCTTCGAGAGTCAGTTCCGGACAGGAAAAACTCATGAACGAGTATTTCATAATTGTCCATCCTTCTTTTTATTTTTATGGTTAAGGGTTTGAATCGTTTTCTTTTTCCACGCCGAGATACGCCTCGATCACCTCGGGATTGCCTTTAACCTCGTGCGGCTCTCCCTGAGCGATAATTTTTCCGAAGTTCAGGACTACAATGCGTTCACAGAGGTCCATAACCATCCGCATATCATGCTCGATGAGGAAAATAGTAATATGGAAGTCATCGCGGATTTTGCGAATCAATTCCGTAAGTTCCGCGGTTTCCTGGGGATTGAGCCCCGCGGCGGGTTCGTCGAGCAGGAGCAATGTGGCCTCGGTTGCAAGCGCCCGAGCTATTTCCAGCATTCTCCGTTTTCCGTATGGCAGCGACGATGCAGGTTCATGCGCGAGATCCGCCAAATCAAACAGTTTCAAAAACTCCATTGACTTTTCCGTAATCTCCCTTTCCACCCGGTGAAACTTGGGAAGCCTCAACGCCGCTTCAAATAGGGTGTAGGAAATGTGGCTGTGGTACGCAATTTTCACGTTATCCAACACCGACAGGTAATCAAGCAGCCGGATATTCTGGAAAGTCCGGGCTATGCCCAGTTTGGAGATTCTGTGGGCGGGTAACCCGGTAATGTATTCGCGGCGGAAGTAGATCTTTCCGGAGTCCGGTTTTTCCATGCCAGTGATAAGATTGAAAACAGTGGTTTTTCCCGCGCCGTTAGGCCCGATAAGGCCCACTATCTCACCGCTGTCGAGTTCAATACTGAAGTCGCTTACCGCTTTTAAGCCGCCGAAACTCTTGCTGACGCCATCGGTAAAAAACTGTTTGAATTCCCTGCGCAGCAAATCGCCGTTATGGTTTTCAGTTGAATTGTCAGCCTGATTCGGCATTTTCAGTTTTTTCCTGTTTTACTGTCTGCCCGTTTTGAGAAAAATCCCGGTATTTCCCTCATTCCCAGCAAACCGTTCGGAACCAGCCTGATCAGCACGATAAGAAGCAATGCATAGATCAACTGCTGGTATTCGCCGATCCCGAGATGACGGAGTATAAACGGACTCATGCCGAGGATTACCGCGCCAAGAACCGATCCGGTCACTGAACCGAGTCCGCCGAGAACCACCATCAGCAGGATTTCGATACTGGTCATAAACCTGAAATTGCCGGGATCAACACGAAGCTGCATATGAAAAAACAACGCTCCGGCAACCCCGGCGAAAGCGGCGCTGATCAGAAACGCCAGCATCTTGTATTTCGCCAGATTCACGCCCATGGCTTGAGCGGCGATTTCATCCTCGCGGATGCACATCATGGCCCGTCCGAATGACGATTTTTTCAAGTTTATCATAATCATCCAGGTAACGATCACGAAAATCCAGACAACGCCCCAGCAGGCATATTCGGCGGAATAATTTTCAAATCCGCTCCAGACTTCGCCGGGAAAATCAGTAAACGCGATGCCGGTGGCGCCACCGATCCGGCTGTCCGGGAACATTTTCCCGCCGGGAAATGTAAGGTTGGTCAAAGTCAGTCTTACGATCATCCCGAATCCGAGAGTGGCAATCGCCAGATAGTCCCCCCTCAGGCGCAGGCAGGGCAATCCGATAATGAACGAAAAAATTCCCGCCGCGATAATTGCCGCGACAATTCCTATAAACAGATTGAAAAACTCGACATTGGGAAACGTCATGTAAATTGCGGTGAGTCCGGCGGCATACGCCCCGACCGCGAAGAATCCCGCCTGTCCGAGCTGAAGCAGACCGGTCATGCCGGTGATCATGTTCAGGGACATCGCCAGGATGGCATAAATACCTATCAGCCCGATCATTCCCTGTAATTCGTACCAGCTTATCATCTATCGCTCCGTTAAACTTTTTCGCGCTCGGATTTTCCCATAATTCCCTGCGGACGCACCACCAGCACCAGGATCAGCACCACCAGCGAAGCAATGTCCTTGTATCCGGTGGGGATGCCGATCCAGACAACCAGGTTCTCGACAAGCCCGATCAGGAACCCGCCGAGGACTGCGCCGGGAATCGACCCGATCCCGCCGACCACGGCGGCAATAAACGCCTTGATTCCGGGCATGAACCCCATCGTCGGCTCGATCACGCTCTGGAATCCCACCAGGGAGCCGCCGATTCCCGCCATAAACCCGCCGATCATGAATGTTTTGCGGATGACCGCGTCAATATTGATCCCCATCAGCCTGGCGGCGTCCTGATTCTGACTTACCGCACGCATGGCGCGTCCGAAATTTGTTTTCATCACGATCAGCCACAACCCTAAAGTCAGAAACAGCGTTATCCCGATAAAATAGAACTGGATAACTTTGATGTCCATCACCGCGTATTGGCAAATGCCCCCGATGGTCCCTTTTGTGTCAGGATACTGCAACGGGCTGCCCTTGTTGATGAATGCCGCCAGGTTAACCAGCAGGAAAGAAACCCCGATGGCGGTAAGCAGGGCGGCGAGCCTGCCGCTTTTCCGGATAGGTTTGTAGGCCACGGCCTCGGTAAGCACGGAAATTCCCGCTCCGGCTATCCCGGACGCAAGCAGGATTATCGGAATCGAAATATACAGTTGAAGTACCGCGGGCAGGAGCAGGTAAATGCCGTATCCGGCGTAAGCCCCGGTCATGTAGAACTCACCGTGGGCAAAGTTGATCAGTTTGATAATTCCGTACACCAGCGTATACCCAAGGGCAATCAATGCATAGATTGCTCCCACGCACAACCCGCTGAGTAAGTAAAAAAGAAAATCGTCCATTGCGCCTGATAAAGCTGTTCAGTTGAAGCAAAAAACTACCAGTTATTCAGGTTCAATGCAAGTTTTATCGGCTCCTTACTGAAAAAAGAACCCGAAGATCATGTATTTTTTCGCAACCTGCCCGATAATGAGCTTGACAAGGACATCGCGTCCTACGCGCCTGTCGGGAGCAACGTCTTTATCGCTGTCTTTTGTGAATACGGCTTTCCAGAGGAAGACTTTGAATACGCCCTGATCGAGTTCGCCGAGGTAGATTTTGCGCTGATATTCACCCTTTTCACTGTTGAATTTTTCGCACATGGTCTTAAAAGCCTGCTTAGTAATGTTTTCTTTCATCTCCGGAGTCAGGTAGGAAGTGAAAAGACTGTAATCCTCTTCTTTCAAGCCATCGAGAAGGGAATTGACATATTTTTCGGCGAACGGCTTAACCTGCGCGGTTTTTGATTTCGCGATAATATTTTCCAATTCCGGCTTTTTCTCATCCTTTTTGTTTTTGTCCTTTCCCTCCTCGGGGGAAGTGGAAGTGCATCCCGTAACCAGCATCGTTACCAGTGCGGCCCCAGCAAACAGACACAACAAATTCTTCATTATTTTCTCCGTGTTGAGATATTGTTTTTTTGTGATTGTAAACGTGTACGATAATCGTTTCCGGCAGGAAATCAATTCCGGATTTGTGCCTGATGCGTTTTTTCACATTTTGGAAAGCCCGTGATCTTCCCCCGCAAGGAGCAGTTTTGCCTTGACATAACCGGGTTGGGAGTTTAATATTAGTTTATAATTAAATAATTAAAGCTTGGGAATACTCATGCCTCCGGAACATGATACGGCCCCGTTGGACACACATCCGACCTACGAAGAGTATCTGCGCGCCCAGCGTATTACCTTACGTGATGTTACCCAACATATTACCGGTCCGGTGATTTCCGTGATTTTTCATGTGATCCTGATTGCTTTTGTCGGCTCTATCGTGGTATTTGAGGCCACTCCGCCCCGGGAGGAAATCGCGGTGGACATGACCGAGCTTGAAGTCCGTGACGTCGAAACTCCTCCAGAACCGCCCAAACCGCCGGAAGAAGCCCTGGACGATGTAAAACCCAAAATCGACCGACCGAAAGTAAAAACCAACGCCACCGCCATCGATGTGGGGAATATCGCCGTTGCGGATGTAAACGTAAATGTAAGTGTCCCCAATCTGGTCGGGGTAAAACCGGGAAAATCGGCATTGAAACTGCCCCAGATCTACGCCCGGCGAACCGGAGCGCAGAAAAAACGCGCCATGAAAATCTACGGCGCGGACGAACGCAACGAACAAACCGTGGGAAAGGCCCTGGACTGGCTCGCGGCCAATCAGAACCCCGACGGCTCCTGGGGCGTTTACGGCCCCACGAAAAATTTCCTGACAGCCCAGGCCACATTAGCGTTCCTGGCGCACGGCGACACCCCGAAATCGGCAAAATTCGGTTCGGTGCTGATCAAGGCAATCAAGTACCTGCTCTCCCAGGTTAAACCCGGCAGAATTACTTCCGGGTCTCCTTATTATACGCACCCGATAGTTGCTTATGCACTGTCGGAAGCTTATGGAATCACTCGGATTCCCAAGGTCAAAGAAGCAATGGACGAATCGATCAAGGTAATCATGAACGGCATAACCAAGCGCGGCGGCTTCTATCCCGGTTATGACCGCCGCCCCAGAATCGTCAAGCGCGATCCTTACACCGGGAGAATGCCGAAAGGAACGCAAACCGAACCGTTGTGCAACCTCGACTTTGCCGGATGGAATTACCAGGCGCTGAAAGCGGCGTTCGCGGCGGGTTGCGACGTTCCCGGACTTGAAAAGACCATGGAACTGGCAATCAAGGGACTCAAGTACCATGCCCGGCCGGTCAAGGCTGGCGGCGGATTCGGAGTTTCCCCCAAAAACAATCCGGATTTCGGGATGACCGGAGTCGGCATCCTCTGCCTGGGATTGTACGGCGAAGACAAGTCGAAAGAATCCCGCGAAGCTTACAAATGGATCAAGGACAACAACCGGGAAGGGCTGACCAACTGTTCATGGAAATATGATAAAAAAGTCCACGACAAATACAAACAGGCATTCACTTACGCCCTTTACACCTGGTACTACCAGACCCAAATGCTTTTCCAGAAGGAAAAAGGTCACGGCGGCATCTGGGGAAAATGGAACCGGTCTTTCTCCCGCGCACTGATCAGGGAACAGGAAAAGGACGGACACTGGTCGAGTCCGGCCCAGAAGTACGGCCAGCACCTCGACCCAACCCAGACCACCGCCGAATGGACCCGCGTAAAACAGTTTAAAGATCCCAAGGACCTTTACATTTACGCGACCACTATCTGCTGTCTGACCCTGGAGGTTTATTACCGGTATCTGCCGACTTATAAACTGACCCGGGATAAAGTGGCTAAAAAAAGCCTGTTTGACGACGATGACGACCTCGGACTGAAAATTGATTAACCGGAAATAAGCATGTTGAATTCACCGAAAATCATGAAACTTCCCGGAAAGCCGGTCATCCTGCTGCTTTCGCTCCTGGCCTGGAGCATGACCTGTCAGGCCGATAAAACCGACAACGACGCAAAGAACGCCAGAAATAAAACCGGCAAAATGATCAAATGCAGTCCGGGCGGCAAAGTTGCGGACACGGTAACCCTGGAAAAGGGCATTGCCTCACTGAAACCGGGTATGGTCCTGCGGTTGCTCCCCGGAACTTACAATTCTTTCGAAATGCCGATAATCCGTAAGGACCGCATCATCGTTGAAGGCGACGCTTCCGGCGGTTACTGCAATCTTCATCTGGTTATTTACGGACGTGACTGCATTGTCAGGAACCTGTCGATCTACCATCTCGAGGCCGGTGACGCAACCATTGTGGACAGTAAGATATACGGTCTGGTTATCCTTTCGTCAACCCGGCGCTGCAAGAGCCTGATTTATAATTGCGCGATAAACAGCGAATCAGTTTATCCGGAAAACAACGACGTTATGTTCAAATACTGTACGATTCTCCGCGGCAAGATAGTTAAAAACCGCCGCGGTGAGGTAGCCCAGACCTTTTCCTACCGCCAGCACCGTTACGGAATGTATTCGATAATCAATTTCGGCGAAGTAGAAAAAAAAGGCGACGTTACTTTCGATAAATGCATATTTTACAGTAATGCACATGTTTTCGGTAGAGTCAGCAAACAAATAAACCTTACCCTGGAAGACTGCCTGGTATATAATCCGATGTCGATTATAAATCTGGGAGAAAAAAAGTCAGTAAATACTCTGAAGAACCTGAATGAGTACTACAACCTGCGGATGCGCGGCTCCAACTCCCGGAAAAAACCTTCGTTCGTCAAAGAACCAACCAACAGTTGGGGCAACCTGACCAGAGATGAATTCATCCTTAAAAAAGATTCTCCCGGCAAAGGTCTGGGGGTGAACATGGGCCCGAAAGGGATTCCCGTCCCCAGATCAAAATAACTGACTCAATCTTTTTTCTCTTCCGGAACCGGCGTTTCGCTGTGTCCGTCCATAACGTCAATGGAAGGTTTGCCGGAAATCGCACAGAGTATTTCGCTTCCCACCGGCGGACATCCTTTTACGTAGATACCTGAATCCTTGTGTTTCGACATGCAGTTGCCGATGCATAAAGTTCCCCGCGGCACGGACTCGTGCCCTTTTCCGATGGCAACATTGATTTTTTCTCCGGCGGGAAAATAGTCGAACAATTTTTTTCCGTAGCGTTTCATAAACAGCAACAGAGTCGACTGGCAGGCGCTGCAGGAATTTTTGTCGAGAATATTGACTTCCGGAAACACGATGGAAAGATTCAGCGGCGGATTATCAAGCGGAGTAATCCACTTTCGCCAATCCTTTGGCTCAATATTGATATTAGGGATAAGGATTTCCCCAAACCCGCGGCTCCCGGAAATCGCCAGATGCGGCACGTCTTCCGCCCGGAGCCCCATCAACTGACACGCAACCGCATCAGCCGCAAAGGGATCAGCGCTTACCAGCGCCACATTCATTTCCCTGGCTTTTCCGGCGCTCGGGCCGAGTCCCTCCATTGCCAGATAGCCGTCAATCACCGACAAATGCGGACGGAGTATTCCGGCCATATCGGCAATCGCCACGTTGATCGGCTTCTCATTGACGCCTTCAACCGGGGGAAGCATGTGCAGCAAAACCTTACTGCGCCGCCAAAGACACCCCTTCATGTTTTTCACCGCCAGAGTTACGCCGGTGTGCATGTGCATTTTTATGACAGGCACGGAAACGATCAGGTCGAATTCCATGATCTCCGGGCAAAGCTGGAGAGAATTGATGGCCCTGCCATTGGGTATCTTAATCTTAACCGCCTTGCGCTCATCCATGTCGATCAGGGGGATGTTCCGCTCCTTCGCTACCTCGGCAATCCCGGTGGTTTCAAATGCTTCCATGGTCTTGACCCCGGAAATCGGACTCTCACCTATCGAGACGTCAGCCCCTGCTTCCGCAAAAGCGTCAATGACCGCGGCCAAAGCCTGCGGATGGGTGGTTATCGCCGCGCCCGGAACCGCGATGCGCCCGGCGTTGGGCTTGAGCAGCACCCGCTTGCCCTTCGCCGGCGACAAATCGATTTTCGCCAGTGCGTTGCGAATGTTATCGTACGGCCCCTTCCCGCCGGTGACAATCACCTTGGGCGCGGAAGCGGCCTGTCTAAACGGACTTGGTCCTAGCGCAAATTCCTCCATCAGAAAACCTCCAAACAAACTTTCCAAACAAATTTTGGATGGAACTGCCGGGATGCTGCGCGATCCCGGCTTCAGTCCAGGGCCAGCTTCGGCCCCAAGTCTCTAGTAATTTTGTAATTGATGTTATTTGTTTTCGATAATATACACCGGGGGAGTATTCGCGTCACGCACCATTCCTGGAATCAAAAAAATATCTATGATCCAGCCGATAAAAAAAAGTCCTCCGGTAAACATCCAGATCAGCCCGGATATTGCTTTACCGCAATAAAACCGGTGAATTCCCAGAAGTCCGAAAAAGAACCACAGTACATAAGCCACAAATACGCTGCGTTCCATCTCTCCATCCTCCTCAATTATTTGATAATTTCTTCAATTCAAGTTTAATATCATCGGAATATTCCGGAATCGCACCGGACCGGGAAGCGACGAATCCCCCGATCCTGACCGCGAAACCCACCGCTTCCGCCGCCGTTCTTCCCGACAGGAAAGCAAACAGGAATCCGGCGCTGAAAGAGTCCCCGGCGCCAACAGTGTCGGCAACTTTCACTTCGATACCGGGAACTTCCCGGAATTCCCCGGCGGAATAAACAGCGGCGCCGTCCGCGCCCCGGGTCACAATCACCGTATGAACCTTGTATTCGCCGGATAGCATTACACAGAATTCCTCTACTTCCATTTTCCGGTTCCAGAGCATTTTAGCAAGAAACGCCGCTTCATCGTCATTCAGCTTGGCTATCATGCAGGCATCCAGGGAATTCTCGATCCATTCCCTTGAATAATAATCCTGCCGTAAATTAATGTCATAAAACACCTCCCGGAAGTCCCCGCCGGATAAAAGCGTTTTCAGGAGTTTCCGGTTTCCTTCATCGCGCTGGGCCAAGGTTCCGAAACAAAAAACATCCCATTGGCCGCTCAGTAACCGGTCAAGTTTCTGTTTTTCCGGGGTAATGTTGTCCCACGCGGTATTTTCATGGATTATGTACTCCGGGATTCCTTTTTCATCGACTTTCACATCCACGGTTCCGGTGGGATAATCGGGCAAAACGGAAATATACTCTTTATCGATTCCCAGACTTTCGGCCTGGGCCGCGGCCCGTTGTCCCAGGTCGTCGTTCCCCACCGATGACAGGATCACCGACTCGGCGCCCATCTTCGCCAAATGAGCGGAAAGATTTAACGGCGCTCCTCCCAAAAAAGCTTTGCCGTTGATAATGTCCCAGAGGATTTCCCCGAATGCCAGCGCACGCATAAAATTTATCTCCAAAGTTAATTTCCACATAAAATCTGTTGCTTTTAGAAATACCAGTGCTTATAGTATTTTTCCAATCAGTTAAGTTTTATTAGCGGGAAAGCAACGGTAAATCCGGATAAATTACGCCGGAACGTTGCTCCCGCGATTTATTTTGATATCAGCTTGAAACATTCCGGAGAATTTATGAAAGCGATTATGGTTATGTTCGATTCGCTGAACCGTCACATGCTCCCCCCTTACGGCTGCGACTGGGTGCATGCGCCGAATTTTCAGCGGCTGGCGGAAAAAAGCGTAACTTTCGACTGCAGTTATGTCGGCAGCATGCCCTGCATGCCCGCACGCCGGGAACTCCATACCGGCAGATACAACTTTCTGCATTGCGGCTGGGGGCCGCTGGAACCGTTTGACGACTCCATGCCGGAAATTCTCAGGGAAAACGGCATTTACAGTCACCTGATCAGCGATCACTATCATTACTGGGAAGACGGCGGCGCAACGTATCACAACCGCTATTCAAGCTGGGAAATCTCCCGCGGTCAGGAAGGCGACCCCTGGGTTGGCAATCTGAATCAGCGCAAAGGCCCCGATCCAAATCCGCACATGACCGCCACCGGCAAACCTCACGCATTCTCCGACCGGGTAAACCGGGAATTCATGCAGGACGAAGCCAATCAGCCGCAACCGAAAACCTTCGCAATGGGACTTGATTTCCTCGAACGCAACCACGGCTGCGACAACTGGTTCCTGCAACTCGAGACCTTCGACCCGCACGAACCTTATTTTGTGCCTGAACGCTTCAAGGAACTTTACGATTTCGATTTCAGCAAATTCCAGAACGACTGGCCCACTTATTCACCCGCTGGAGAAGAACAGCGCGAACTGACCGAACATTACCGCTTCCTTAACGCCGCGCTGATCAGCATGTGCGACCACTATCTCGGCAAAGTCATCGATATGATGGACAAGCATGATATGTGGAAGGATACCATGCTTATCCTGAATACCGACCACGGTTTCCTGCTGGGCGAACACGAATGGTGGGGTAAATGCCGGATGCCGTTCTACGACGAAGTGGCCAGGACCCCGCTGTTTATCTGGGATCCGCGCTCCGGCATTAAAAACGAACGCCGCCAAAGCCTGGTGCAGACTATCGACCTCCCGGCGACCATTCTTGAATATTTCGGCCTTGACCTGCCCCCGGACATACAGGGCGTTCCATTGAAAAACACTATTGAAAACAACACTAAAGTCAGGGACGCCGGACTTTTCGGGTGTCACGGCGCTCAGGTGAACGTAACCGACGGCCGTTACGTTTACATGCGCGGAACCGACACCGGTGAACGTGTCCTCAACAGCTACACCCTGATGCCGTGCCACATGAAAAAACGGTTCGATCCTGAAGAACTCCGGAATGCCGCTCTTGCGGAACCTTTCGAATTCACCAAAGGATGCCCGGTGCTCAAAATCCCGGATGCCCACGGTCTTTGGAGCAAAAACCAGCAACTGCCGGAATACTCCACACTGTTGTTTGATACAAAAACCGATCCCGGCGAGGAAGATCCGCTGGATGAACCGGAAGTGGAAGCCAGAATGCTGAAACTCCTGGTAAAAACCATGAAAGCAAACGATGCTCCCAGGGAAGAATTCATTAGATTGGGAATAACTGACACTGAGTAATCATGAAAAATCATGAATTATCAAGCCAAGTCCGCCAAAGGGCCATGCGGTATGCGATTCTCTGTCAATGCTTCGGGGTAATTGCTTTTCTGGCTTTCCAGTACAACCTTATGCAGTTGTACTTTCTGGCTCTCAAACTGAGCCAGGTGCGGGTATTTTCCCTGCTGGGACTGGTCGGGCTTACCACGGCTGTATGTATAATTCCCGCCGCATTCCTTGCCGACCGGATCGGGAAAAAAATCAGCGGCAATATCGGCAGCATCTTTGGCATTTCCGGTTACCTTATCCTGGCCCTGGCCGGATTCTTCGCCGGAACTGTCTACTGTCAGATCATGGTTGCCGCCGGGATTATGATATTCTCTCTGGGCTGGACGATGTTTCTGGTTGTTTGGCTTCCCCTGCTCAGACCTATCGTTCCCAGTGACGTGCGCGGCAGATTTTTCGGAAAACTCCGGGTTTCGTGGCAGCTGGTCGGACTCGGTTTTTTCGCCGTGGCCGCCTGGATGCTGGGCAAAACCGCTTCCATTACGGTTTTCCAGTTGCTGATGCTTTCCATTGCAATAGCCCTTTTCTTCAGGATGGTGTTTTTCCAGGGCATTCCGGAAGTTGAGAAAATCCGTGAAAAATCCGTTTTCCCCTTCAAAATCCTGCTGGACATCATCAGGTATCCGGGCTTGATTTCTTTCGCAGCCTACCTGTTTCTGCTCTTTCTTTTCACCACCAACAGCCTGCAGGTTTTCACCATGATCGAAAAAGAGATTATGAACCTGCCGGAATCCACGGTGGTCTGGCTCGCAAACGTGACCACCATCGGAAATGTAATCGGTTTTTTCCTGGCCGGAATGATTATCGACCGCCTCGGAACCAAGCCCGTTTTCCTTTTCTGCCATTTCGGTTATGCCGCCGTACTTTTCGTATTCCTGTTCCGGGGATACATCCCGGCGCTGACCATGCCGGTATTGTGGAGCATGCATTTTATTTTCGGATTGATCTACGCTTTCAGCAGCATTGCCGTCACTACCGAAACCCTAGCGCTGCTCCCGACAAAAAACCAAACAACCGCCGCCGCCCTCATCCACTCGGTGCAGTATATAGGACGAGCGCTTGCCGCCATGCTCTGCGCCGCCGCCCTCGACTTCAATTTCCTCAAGGAAACATGGAATCTCTGCGGCATGAAGCTGAGTAATTATGACTCCATCCTAATGGCCTGCGCCATCATGATCCTGCTGCTCGTGATAACCCTCGGACTCGTACCCTCAATATTACACAAAGCCGAAAGCTCCCCTTCTCCAGGATAACAATCATGAATAAATGGCAACCAGGGAAAATTGTTGAAATATTATGCGAGTGTGGCCGCATCGCAATGGATTTCTACGGCCGCAAGGAGCGCTCCATCAAAGCCGATCATTCCCTGGTAACCGCCGCCGACAAGAAACTTGAATCCATGCTGGGAAAATATTTCAACCACCCCGACGATGATGTTTATATGATCGGAGAAGAAACCGTTTCCCTGCATGACGAAAAATATATTCAGAATGCTTTGAACAAAACCTGCTGGATAGTCGATCCTATCGACGGGACCGCTCCATTTTCCAACAACCTGCCAACTTGGGGAATTTCAATTGCATTTGCGGAAAACGGGGTTGTCCGGGAAGGCGCGATTCTGCAGCCAGCCACCGGCGAGATTATGCTGACTAACAAAGGTAAAAATCTTTATGCCCGGGATTTACGCCCCGATTGCAACTGGAATTTTTCGAAATTAAAAGAAATTGTTCCCCATCCAGTGGAATTCGATCCCGGAACCATGATCAGCGTATCGCAGAAAATGACAAAATTCGGCACGATTAAGCTTGATAACCCGGTTCACGCCACCGGCAGCTGCGTTTACTCCGTAACCGGCCTAGCACTCGGACGCTATTCCGTTTATTTTGCGACCGTGAAACTGTGGGACATTGCCTCAGGTTTGCCAATGCTTGCCAATGCCGGACTTACCGCTGAGACAAATTTTGACGTGAAAGTCACAAACAAAATATCCGAAGAACTCTACCATCTTGACTCAAGTGATCAAAGACGCTGGACTTTGCGCGGAATTGCGGTCATCGCCCCGGACATGGAAACCGTGAGATATATGCGGAAAAACATGGAACTACCGGATTACTGACCCCACCTAATTAAGCTTAAATGAATTTCCTCATATTGTCCACTTATCCTCTTATATGATATTAATTACCAAATAGTATTTACTCCTAATTAGTATTTAATACTATTTGGTATATATTACTATTTAGTATTTAATATCGTTTATTAACTAAATAGGAGTATGGATTATGATTGAAAAACTAATTGCTGAATTCAAAAAGCGAAACCTTAAAATCACTCCGCAAAGAATTATCATCTATCAGTCATTCATAAAATGCGACTATCACCCAAGTGTAACTGATATACATAATAGGGTCATTCGAGTACTTCCCAATATATCCTACAATACCGTCCATCGCGCCCTGGCAACTTTTGTTTCAACCGGTTTGGCAAGAATTGCCGAAGGCAGTGAAAAACCAAAGCGTTATGATTCAAATCTGGAACTGCATCACCATTTCAAATGTCTGTATTGTGGAGAGATTGAAGATATAATTGATGATTCCCTGAACATGCAGTCAATTCCCCAGGCGCTACAGAAAAAATTCATGATTCAAGCGCATAAAACGATCCTGCATGGTACTTGCATGAAATGTCAGGAAGCGAATTAGCTGCAATTCTAATGGAAGGTTACCCATTTTTTAAAAATAGAATCAGGGACAAAGCGGCCACCCGTAGTCCATAAAATTTGTGTGGCGTTGGACAAATCATATTTTTTTGAATATTCCTGCCCATGTGGAGAGGAAAGCAATCTGACCGGCCCGGCAAATCCGGCGGCGGCGGAAGGTTCGATTTTTATCTTTTCAGATTTGTACAAACCTTTCAGGTTATCGTACATTTCGGCATCCGGAACCGTTATCATCCCCGACACCAGTGATTTCACCATTTTTCCGGCAAACTGTGAAGCGGTTCCCACCGCGAGTCCATCGGCATCGGTCAGGTTATCGAGCCCGGCCTCATAAATGCTTACCGGTTCGGCAAATTCGTTCAGCATCCCGACCAGAAACGCGGAAGAGTTCACGGGTTCCGCGAAAAAGCAATGAACATTGTCGCCAAAAACCTGTTTCAGACCGAAGCAAATGCCACCCGGCGCTCCCCCGACTCCGCAGGGAATGTGTACAACCAGAGGATATTCAGAATCTATCTTTATTCTTGCTGCACTCAACTGACGCCGCAGGCGCAAGGCCGCCACGCTGTAACCGAGAAACAGTAATGGAGAATTTTCGTCATCGATAAAATAGATTTTCGGATCGGCCCCAGCCTCATCACGTCCTGCTTTCACGGCCTTTGAGTAATCGCCTGGAATCTCCACTATTTCCACTCCGCGTTCCCGCAGCCGGTTCTTCTTCCATTCTTTGGCCTCGTGCGACATATAAACTTTTGCCTTGAAACCGAGTCCGGCAGCGCTGATCCCGATACTCATCCCCAAATTTCCGGTACTGCCCACCGCAACCGTATATTCGTCAAAAAGCTGTTTCACTTCCGGTTTCAGCAAGTTGCGGTAATCATCAGATTTTTTCAGGAGTCCATGAGATTCAGCAAGTTGTTCCGCGAAGCACAAAACCTCATAGATTCCGCCACGGGCCTTGACCGAACCGGCCACCGGCAAATTGTGATCGGCCTTGACAAACAGTTGATCACCAATTTCTATTCCGTAATGGCTGGAATACCAGGCTGAAAACTTTGGCACAGGGACAAGCTCCGACTCGATAATTCCCTTGTTATACCGGGTTTCGGGAAAGACTTCCGCAAGAAGCGGGGCAAAGCGTTCCAAACGCTCTTCGGCATCTGCAATATCGCTCATTTGCAGCGGAAGCTTCGGCAAGACATCCGTTACAGGTTGAAATTTGGAATTCAGCCACAGCAAAGGGCGTTTCTGTTTGAGATCAGAAAGATTGTAATTCATTTTTTTCCGGCATTAATGGTTCAAGAATTCCGCAAAGCCGCAATATCCTGCCGGGTAGCGCCTTTTTCAAACATATTCTTTACGGTTTTTCCTGCTTTCAGGAAAATATCAATCTTCCGGACGCTCTCAGGGGTGCAATATGTAGAATCGGTATAACTGAAGCATCCGGTGGCGCCATCGGCCGCGGCTTCAAACACAAAATTACGGATACCATCGTCATCTAGCGAATGAAACTGCATGGTGTTCAGCCTCCAGCCAAAAGGAATCGAGCAGTTTGCGCTGATAAGGGCCGGAGTCAATTGCGGAGAAACCGACGGATCATAACCGGTAACGCCGACTTCTTCGAGATAAGGCAAGTGGCTGGCGGACATTCCCTCTACATGCGCTTGTTTACGTTCGGAATCCCCAAAATATTTTTTCAGGGCGGGAATCACAAATTCAGGCCACAGCTCCGGAGACACTAACCCGGCAATGTCATCACAAACCGTTGAGCGGCAATTGACTTGCTCGACCGGTCCGTCCGGGCGGCATAAACGTGACAGGGCCATATCGTAACGAAAAATCGCTTCCGGTAACGCCAGCAGGTACTCTTTCACGCGATCAGGATCGTCGTATAAATCGAAAAAGAAATCTTCACCGCGAACGATCCAGGCGTCAGTTACCGGCCCTTCAGCTACCATTGACATCTTTATTTTTTCATTAGGAAACGCCTTTTCAAGTTTCCTGAGGTACTCAAGATAAAACGGAAATTCCCCGGTACGGGAAAGATCAAACTCCGTGTCAAGTCTGGACATTGCCTCGTCAAAATCCCAGTGCGGACAGACAAACGATACTTCGCCATCGTCCTCCGGAAATACCAGCTCAACTCCCATCGCGTGATTGAAACCGTATGAAATTGACGGCGTACCCGGTCCTCCCAGCCTGACTTTATCGCCGAACGTCTCCCGGGCAAGTTTTCTCCCTTCGCTGTAGGCGGCAATCCCCGCTTCAGGATTTCGATTGTAATCATACAAACTGGTTCCGGTCAATTTCAGATAAGTATAAACAGTAGAGGTAACACTCACGTCGAATTTGTGGATCATTTGATCTTCTCCTTGCGTTTTATTAAAGTCTAATTATATTATAATGCTGTTTATCGCACTAAAACATGAAATATAATCGCATTTATTTATATTATATTGCTAAATAATGGAAAGATACGTCAATTCAGAGCTTGATACTTTTCCCGGACAATTCCTGCAGCTGGCTTTAGACGGCAGGGAATACCGTCCGGTGGTCTTCCACATGACGGTGGATTTTCCCACCCATCCTATTCCCGGTCAGGAGATCAAGCCTCATACCCATCTCTACTCGTATCACTTCATCTTATATACTCAAGGTAAAAGCAGGACATTTGCCTCCAGTGAGGAAATCGACGTTTTTCCCGGACGCCTGCTGATTACTCCGCCGTCCCTGCCGCATGTGTTTCGCCAACTTGAGGGTGAGACGACCATAAGCCATGAAATAACCTTTTCTTTCCGGGACCGCCAGGGAAAAGGCATCGACATTCCATTTCAGCGCATTCTGACAATGCTTTACGGGAAAGCTCCTTCCGGAATCGGGTGTAATCACGCATTCCGGCTTCGGGGTGGAGACACGGCCCGGCTTGACCAATTGTTCCGGCAACTGTTGGATAAATTGAAATCTCTGGAACCGTTCGCTAAAGTTGCGGCGGTGGAAACTTTCAATACGATTTTACTGACCTTGCTTAACTGCCTCGGCGATGGCAAAAACATTCAGGAAGACGGCATCCGCGCGGTCAGGGATTACATGCGTTTGAATTTTGCATCTCCACTAACCGTTGACGAACTGGCGGCGCGCGCCGGATTCTCCCGGGCACATTTCATCCGGAAATTCAAGGTGCAATTCGGATGTCCGCCGATAGATTACCTCCGAAGGCTCCGGATCAATGCCGCGTGCAACATGCTCCGCGCCACGGCGTTTTCATGCAGTGAAATCGCCAGTGAAACCGGCTTCGAGAACGTCTATTTCTTTTCGAAAACCTTTAAAAAGCTTCAGGGAGTTACTCCTACCCGATACCGCAATCAGCCGGTCAATCAAAACTCAGCGTTGTGAGGTGTCCGGGGATAGGGGATTACGTCGCGGATATTATGCATTCCGGTGCAGAACTGAACGATCCGCTCGAAGCCGAGTCCGAATCCGGCGTGTGGCGCTGAACCGAATCTGCGCAAGTCAAGATACCACCAGTAAGTTTCGGCGTCCAGACCGCATTCGGCAAAGCGTTTTTCGAGAATGTCCAACCGTTCCTCGCGCTGACTGCCGCCGATGATCTCACCGACTTTCGGCAACAAAACGTCCATGGCCGCTACGGTTTTTCCGTCATCGTTAACCCGCATGTAGAATGCCTTGATCGCTTTCGGATAATCGGTGACGGTGACCGGGGAATTGAAAACCTGTTCGGTAAGATAACGTTCGTGTTCCGCCTGGAGAGCTACTCCCCATTCCACCGGATACTCAAAATCCGCTTTGGCCTGGGTAAGGATGTCTACCGCTTCAGTGTAGGTGATTTTCCTGAACGGTTTTTCCGCGACGCCTTTCAAGGTTTCCAGCAATGACTGGTCGATGCGTTTGTTGAAAAATTCAAGGTCTTCCCCACAGTTTTCCAACGCCCCGGAACAGAGATACCGGAGGTATTCCCCGGCAAGTTCGGCGTCATCGTCGAGATCAGCGAAGGCCATTTCCGGCTCGATCATCCAGAACTCCGCAAGATGGCGGCGGGTATTGGAGTTTTCCGCGCGGAAAGTCGGGCCGAAGGTATAAATTTTACCGAGTCCGCAGGCATAGGTTTCCCCCTCAAGCTGTCCGCTAACGGTCAGATGGGTTTTCCGGGCGAAGAAATCCTGTCCGTAATCGACGGCGCCTTTATCGTCCCGCGGCGGGTTACCGATCTCAAGTCCGGTAACCTGGAACATCTCACCTGCCCCTTCGCAGTCGTTGGCGGTGATAACCGGAGTATGGAGATAATAAAAGTCGCGATCCTGGAAAAAATCGTGAGTTGCTTTCGCAAGGTAGTTCCTGATCCGCATGACCGCGCCGAAAGTGTTGGTGCGGCAACGCAGGTGGGCTACTTCCCGAAGGCGTTCAAAGGAAATCCGCTGTTTCTGGAGAGGGTAGTCGTTTGGTTCGCAAAACCCGAACACGGTTATTTCTTCAGCCTTCAGTTCCACGTTTTGTCCGCTTCCCGGCGACTCGACTACTTTACCTTTCACCATTACGGCGCTGCCAGGGAAAAGTTCTTCGATTTCAGTTTCGTAGTTCGGCAGAGCGGCATCGGCCACGATCTGGAGGTTGCCGAAACAGGAGCCGTCGTTCAGTTCGATAAACGAGAATCCGCCTTTTGAATCCCGTCTGGTTCTCACCCAGCCGCATACCGTGGTTTCGCATCCGGTTTCCTGTTTCCGCAAAATATTTTTAATCAGTTCCCGTTTCATATCACTCTCAATCCTGTTATTTTCTTATAATATATTAGCCCTGGTTTTGCATCTCTCCAGAAGGCATTTAAATTATTATGGTAATTTTGAGGGAATCATGCGTATTTTAAGTTTATTTATCATTGCGGCGGCGGCAGGATTCATGATTGCCGGGTGCTCATCCTCCAAGGTATATAAGTATCCCTATAAAGAAGTGGGCGATGCGGTAAAGGAACGTTTCTTCATCAGCGAATGGACTCCGAACAGCACTCGCGACGCCTCCATGACCAAGGATAACAACGAATTCGAGATCACCTACTACGACTGGAAATTCCCCGACACCAAAATAATGTGCTGCATCTCGGTTGAAAAGGATTCAAAGGACAAGACCGAAGTATACGTTTTCGTGCGCAACTGGGACAGCTGGTTTTCACCTTTCACCTATTCCCCGACCTATGCGAAAGGAGTGTTGAAGCTGCTTGACGAACGCCTCAAAACCGGACGCTGGGGAAACATGCCCTGGGAAGTTGAAAACATAGAACGGATCGGCAATAAAAAAGGCGGCGGGAAAGTCGTTAATTGATTTGACAAATTATCCCGGCCCGTTACCTTGTTTGTAAAGGAGCAAACCTGTAATTATGAGACAAATCTTTCGCATCGGCGCAACAACTGTTTTTATCTGCTTGTCCCTGGCGTTTTTGTGTTCCTGTTCCGGTCCTGCGATGAGTCTCGATCAACTGCTCAGCGCCGCCGTCAACGCCGCCGCCGAGGGAAAATTCACATCCTGTGAAAAACTTGCCGGCCGCGCCTTAAAGATTGATCCTGATTCGGCAAACGCCCTGATTCTCAAAGCATACGCGGTAAACGGCCTTGGCGATAAAAAGAAGGCCATTGAAATAGCGGAGAAAGCCGCGCTGGCAGACCCGAACAACTTTTTTATCCAGGCTACCTATGGCAGATTGCTGTATGAAAACGGTGAATACTCGAAAGCCTATCAGCCGTTGCTGAAGGCCCGGCAATTGGATTCCGGCAATATGAACACTCTGGTCCTGCTGGCCAAAACCACCCAGAAGCTCAACAAAACGTCCACTGTGGCATATTACAATAAACTGATCTCCAAGGTCCCGCGTTTCGCGAACAGTCCGGCGCCGTGGAATGAGATTGGATTTTATTACGTCAAGCGGGGTAATTACCCGGCGGCGGCCAAATATTTCCGTAAAGTCTGGGCGCGGGGATCGGATGAACCTTTGGCGGCCCTTAACCTGGCTTACTTCCTTGACCGTTGGGGAAAACTTTCCACGGCCCGGCAATATTATAAAAAATTCCTGGAACTGGCAAATTCCAATCCGGATTGGCAAAAGACCTGTGAAAGCGTCAGGAGACGTATTTCCCAGCTTCCGCGCTAAACTTTTTCAATGTCAAAAACCATCAATTTCATTGAACAATCGGAAGTTGATCTTTATGGTTTAAATCATTTAAGATTTCGAGCATTCGTATTTGTTTCGAGTTTCGAATTTTTTCCAGTTGTAACTGTCAATTTTTAATTTAACATACAAGTTTGCGGATTATGAACCGATATATTTCTGACGACATCATTGAAGAAGTCCGCAACCGCTGCAACATCGTTGATATCATCAACAGTTACGCGCCGCTGAAAAAAACCGGCTCCACCTGGAAAACCCTTTGTCCGTTCCATCAGGAGAAAACCCCGTCGTTCGTGGTAACTCCGGAAAGACAGATATTCCATTGTTTCGGCTGCGGCAAAGGCGGCGACGTGTTCAGGTTCATCATGGACCGCGAGGGCGTGGATTTCCCCACCGCCGTGCATCTGCTTGCCGACCGTTGCGGGGTATTGATCCCGGAAAGCGCCCCGCGAGCAGGGGAAAGTCCGCAACAGGCCAGGGAAAACGCCGAAAACCGGGCCAACCGCCGGGACCGCTTATATCAGCTCCATGAAAAACTCTGCACGTGGTTTGAAAAAAACCTGAAACGAGACGAATGCCGCCAGGTGGCCGAATACCTGCAAAGCCGGGAACTGCCCCCGGAAATCGTGGCGAAATTCCGGCTCGGCGCCGCACAGGACAGCTGGGACGCAGGCATGAACTGGTGCAGGATGGAAAAATTCACCGATGAAGAGCTGCTCCTTGCCGGAATAGTTTTGCAAAGCGAACAGGATAAATCCAGACTTTACGACCGGTTTCGCAACCGGCTTATCTTCCCGATCTGGAACGAAACCGGCAAAGTGGTGGCTTTCAGCGCCCGGACCATTGAAGCCAATCCGCAGGGGGCAAAATACGTAAACAGCCCGGAAACCCCGGTATTCCGGAAAAGCCGGATTCTTTACGCGCTGCCGCTGGCGCGTCAGGCCATCCAGCAAATGGATTACGTGATCCTCTGCGAAGGTCAGCTTGACGTGATCGCGATGCACCGGGCGGGATACGAAAATACCGTGGCCCCGCAGGGAACCGCTTTCACCGAGGAACAGGCAAACATGCTTAAACGCTACGCCAACCGGATATGTCTGGCATTCGACTCCGACGGCGCCGGGATCAAGGCCGCGATGCGCGCCGTTGAAATCCTGCTGCCGCTCGATTTTGAAGTTTCCGTGATCCAGTTCCCGGAAGGCCGCGACCCTGACGACATTCTGCGTAAGGACGGGCTTGAAAAACTCCAGGGATTCGTAAGCGGAGCGCGCGATTTCTACCATTTCATCCTCGATCAATGCAAAAAGAATCACAACGTGGCAAATCCAACCGGCAAAGGACGGATCGTGGGTGAAATGGTCTCATTCATTTCAAAAGTCAGCAACGCCGCCGCCCGGACTTCCTACGCTTCCCAGCTTTCACTTGAACTGAATATTCCCGAACAGGCGGTTTTCTCGGAATTGAATAAAATCCGCAGAGACAACAAATTCCGCAACCGCCGCCGGGATAATAACCGGCAGGATGACACTCAGGCTCCGGCCGCAACGCAGTTTATCGACAACGGCAACGAACTTACCCGGAACGCCGAGGAAACGTTGCTGGAACTGGCAATCACCCACGGCACGGTCGGACAGCGTCTGTCCGCTGAATTGCCATCGGAGATGATCAGCGAATCACCGGTGGGCAAGGCATTGGAAGTAGTAATCCAACTCACCGTAAACGGAGAATGGGAGCATACGGTGACTCAACTGAGCAACATGCTTCGCGAAAATCCCAATCCCACACTCAGCCGGATTCTCGCCACTAAATCGGAATATGATCACAAAACCCAGGAAAAAGCGGTGGATGATTGCATGAAAGTAATCAAGCGCCACCACCTTCAGGAGGAAATGGACAAAGTAAGAGCTGAAATATCTTCCTGCGCCGATGCGGACGCCAAGCGGGAACTGATGAAAAAATATCAGGAAATATTCAACAAAACGCGCCAACTCGACCAAGCCCAAGGAGCATCCTTGGATTAAAATGGGCAAACTGCTTTGCGGCTTTGCCGGAAATTACATCACCTCTAATTCTTCCTCGTCGTCATCAAAGAATTCAATGCCGTCCAGAGTTTCGAGATCTTCATACTCGAGGTCGTTAAACTCCTGAAACCCGAAATCGTCGAACTCAAGCACCTTGTCTTCGACTTCATCATAATCCAAGTCGTCAACCTCAAGTTCCTCGATTTCGAGTTCATCTTCGAACTCGGACGCCGCGGAAATTTGAATTCCGCATTCCGGACAAAGCCCGTCTTCGGCTTCCACCTGCTGTTCGCTGATTTTCACTTTGCAGTACGGACAAATCATGTTACGAATTCCCTAATCAAACAGTTAAAAAAATAATCGCCCTCTGAAAGATATATTTATAGGAAAAAACGATAAAAACAATACTTTTTCCAGCCTTAAAGGAATTTTTTTCGGGATTTTTTCAGGAAAGCGGCTTCATGCCGATATCATCGGCGAAATTTATTTTTCAGTTCATGAAATTAGCGTAACGCTGAAAAAGTGGCAACAATTCTTTGAGATTACATTTTGAATCGTTTGACTTTCCAGGTTTCGCTTAGTTTGCACACTTCAGCGATGACTGGCCAGGTGAATTTAGCGGCGCCGAGAGCTTTTTTGAATTCGGCGTAAGGTTTTCTACCGTCCATGAGTTTGACAACAGCCTCCCATGCGCGCTGATTTTTCTGAGCGAAGGTGTGGCATAATCTGGGAAAGGTATTGAACATGGCGCGGAGGTCGGCGGCAGTTTTGAAATCCGGTTGAAACCGTGATTCAATGGCACTCTGGTATTCCGAGAGATCGGGTATTTTGTTGTCAAGGAATTTTATGGCGGTTTCGGCGGCGAGTTTTCCGCTTTTAACGGCATAGTAGATGCCTTCACCGGACAGCGGATCGGTAAGTCCCGCGGCGTCCCCCGCAAGCAGTGTGCGGGGTGAAACCAGTTGGCTTCCCGCGGCACGCACCGGGAGCGAATGAAACCGGTATGAACGAACCACCTTAACGTTTATGTCCATTTGTTCCACAAACTCGTGGAAGTATTGTTCGAGATACTTGGCAAGTTTCGCCGGTCCGCCGACCCCGACGGAAAGGTGTTTGCTTTTCGGGAAGATCCACCCGTAACCTCCGGGGAAGGTTCCGGCATCCATATGGACCGCATTGCAATATTTATCAAGGGTATTGTCATCCACATAGAGTTCGGCTTCGAGCGCCAGGCCGTTGCCTCCATGCCCTTTATTCAACCCGAGGGCGTGAGAAACCTGGCTTGCGGGACCGTCGGCGCCGATACAGACCCTGGCATTATATTTTCCCGCGGAAGTAATCATCTCCACCAGGTTTTTTTCCGGATTTTCGCTCAAACCGATCAGTTTTGTGTTGTCATTAAAAACGGCCCCGGCCTTTTCCGCCTCGCGGACAAGGAAGTGGTCGAACATGTTCCGGCTGACGCATGAAATAAGTACGTCATCGGATTCCTTGGCGAAAAAGTCTTTAAATTTACGGGTAAAGGTAAGTTTTTTAACCTGGCGTTCAATCACCCTCGAAATACATTCCGGCAATGCCTGCAAATCTTTATTGGTCAGGCCGCCCGCGCAAGGTTTGATTCTGGGAAATTTTTCGCGGTCGATAAGCAGGACACTCAGGCCCTTTTCCGCAAATACGCGGGCTGCCGAACTTCCGGCCGGTCCGCCTCCCACAACAATTGCATCCCATATTTTAGGCATAGTATTTTATCATTCCTGCTCAGTTGGCTTTAACATCTGATGGGCTTCCCGGAGCATATCTGGAATTCTACCCGCAAAAGGGGAATCCTTCAAGTTGTCCGCCAGATCCGCGCCGGTGAAATTTTCCGCCTTGCTTCCGGGGACCCACGGGCAGTCCGGGGACATTAATTTATATCTTGCTTTGCCGTATTCAACCATATCCAGACCTTTGGCATAAGTATAAAGCCTGAGAATGTCCCTGATATTGATCTTGTTAAAGTTTTTTTCGTATCCGGAAAGTCCCTTCCGATAATTGTTCAGCCAGCCTTCACCGAATACTTTTTCGATTTCCGCATCGAGTTTCCCGGCAATGGGCAACGCAATTTCGCGCGCCCGGTCTATCTGTTCAACAGCTTTCACATGCTCATCGAAATCCTCCGGGGCTTTAGCTCCGATACTCAAGGTATGCACCTCCGGACGGACAAGACAAAACAGGTCATTGAACTGCATCGGGGTCAGTGGAGCAGTGAGACCGCGCATTTTTTCAGTGGGAGTGTGGAGGTGTCCGCCCTTGTCATTCGGGCTGATGATAAGGATTCCCATATCATACGCCCCGGCCACGACCACTGATTCAAACTCCGCCTGCTGCACATAATAATAATGCATATTGATAAAGCTGAACGCGCCGGTTTTAATGGCCGCCAATTTGAATTCGTTTTTCCCGTGTCCGGAAAAACCGATACACCGGATACGCCCCTCTTTCTGAAATTTTTCCGCAACCGGGAGACAGCGCAGCCCGTTTTCGTACCATTCCCGGTTGTTAGAGATTCCGTGAATGGCGAACAGGTCGAGATATTCAATATCGAGCCGTTTAAACGTGGTTTTGAGATTCTTCTCGAACTCGGCAGGATTCGCGGAAGGGGCAACTTTGCTTTGCAGGATAATTTCTTCGCGGGGAAATTTTTTCAGTGCTTTACCAAGTTGAATTTCGCTCGAGCCGTATCCCCTGGCGGTTTCAAAATGGTTAATGCCCAGCTCGATGGCCCTCCTGACTACTTTCTCCAGGTTTTCCTGATTTTCGGGAGTCACTTCGCTTGCCGGCAGATCTTTCCAGGCTTGCTGGAAACGCATTCCGCCACAGGTCAACACCGGCATTTTGAGTTCAGTTTTTCCGAATCGGCGATATTTCATTCTTGCTCTTCAACTTTTCCAGATTGCAATTATATTAAGTCAGTTACAATATCAAAACATTTAAAAATGGCAAACAGTCAATGAATTACGAGCACATAATTAACAAAGCGAAACAGGTATTCGACATTGAAATCGAGGGCTTGGAACAGGTCAGGGACCATCTTGACGGTGAATTTATCAAACTTATCGAAGCCTGCTGCAAAGTTTTAGACAACGGCGGCAAACTAGTCCTGAGCGGCGTCGGCAAGAGCGGTCATATCGGCAAAAAGATCGCCGCGACACTGGCAAGTACCGGCACTCCGGCGGTTTTTCTGCATCCCGTGGAAGCCCTGCATGGCGACCTAGGAATCCTCCAGAGCAAAGATATCCTGCTTGCCATGAGCTACAGCGGTGAAACCGACGAACTCATTGCCCTGCTCCCCGCCGCCAGACGGCTCGGAGTCCCGATCGCCGCACTTACCGGAATCCCGGACTCGATGCTGGTGAAGGACAGCGATATCGCGGTAACCATGACGGTGTCGAGGGAAGCGTGTCCGTTCAATCTGGCCCCCACTACCACCGCCACCGCGCTGCTCGCCTTGGGCGACGCCCTGGCAATGGTGCTGCTCTCCGAACGCGGATTCACCAAGGAAGATTACGGCCGGCTGCATCCCGGCGGAGCCATCGGCCGGGCAGTGACCATGAAAGTTACCGACGTAATGCGGACCGGCGACAGGCTGGCGCTCGTAACCCCGGAGATCAGTGTGAAAGACGCCTTGATGGTAATGACCAAAAGCCGGTGCGGTTCCGCGGTTGTGGTTGACAATGACCGAAAACTTCTGGGAATCTTCACTGACGGAGATTTCCGGCGGCATGTGGAAAACGATCTGTCGGTGCTGACTCAGCCGGTGGAAAAAGTCATGACCCCGAATCCGACCTCATTGCGCGATAATCAACTCGCGGTGGAAATCCTGAACGTTATTGAAGACAAGCATATCGATGATATTATTGTCACTGACGAATCCGGCAGGGTAATGGGCCTGGTGGACATTCAGGACCTTCCCGGGTTAAAGTTAATGTGATTTATTGCTGGTAAATTGTTCTATTTATATTAGATTATCTGATTCTCCTGGATTGCTGGAAAAAAGGAAGTCGTTAAGATGCCGTTTGCAAAACTGAAAACCTCATGGAAAATCCGCGCCTTTACCGGGTTCGTCGCGGGAGCCATGCTGCTGATTTCCGTTTCGGCAGACGACAAGCAGGCCCATGAAGAATTCATCTCCGGCATGAAGAACATGAAGAAAGCAAACTACATTTCCGCGGCCAAAGACTTCAAGGCCGCTTCGCTTTACGCGGAAGATACGGTACTCAAAGCCAATGCCCTCAAGGAGGCGGCGCTCGCATACCGGAAAGCAAATAAAAAATATGACGAATTCAAAGTCCTCGAAATCCTGCTGAAACAGTACCCCACCCACGTGAATTTCGCTCAGACAGTTGACCGTGAATATAAAATCGGCAACGAATTTTTCTCCGGACACCGCGATATTCTGACGGAATACATCCCGTGGCTGGGCAACCGGGACAAAACCATCGAGATTTACGAGAAAGCTTTGAAGCACGCGCCGTTCGCGAAACCCGCCGCGGAAACCAAACTCCGGTTGGGCAGAATGTATCTTAACAAAGGCGAACATGAAAAAGCGATGAAAACTTTCCGCCAGCTGATCGCCCACTATCAGAATACACCGGCCCAAAAATACGCCTACCTGGAACTGGCACACGTTCTTATCCAGATGTCGAAATACGGCGACGGCGACGATAAATACGGACGCGAGGGACGTCAGGTACTTCAGGAATTCATCAAGAAATATCCTAAAGACCCGGAAGTGGGCTGGGCAAAAAAAACCATGCTGAAATCAAAAGACATCAGCGCCAAAAAGCTTTATGGCGTAGCCAAGTTTTACTACCGGTACGGACGGGAAAAACCGGCGGCAAGATATCTGACCGAAGCGATCCGGGAATATCCCGACTCCCCGACAACCAATCAGTCGGAGGAACTCCTGGCAAAAATCGATACGGAATACAAACCCCCGAAAGACAAACCCGAACCCGAAAAACGTTACCAGCTCTACCAGGAGGAACCGATGCCGGTGGAGGCTGCGCCGATTATTGCCGTCCCGGAAAACAGCAACGGCAAATGGATGCTTCCGATCAGGGACGTAGGACTCGGCAGAGGCTGGAAACCTGACCGGGGAGTCAATAAAAGTAAATGGTTAAGGATTCAGTGGGAATAATGAAAGCTTTTCTCAAAATTCTGGCGGGAGTTTTCCTGGCATTCACCTGCGGATGCGGAGTATACCATATGGGATCGATCATGCATCCGCAGATCAAATCAATTGCCGTGGCCCCGGTCAAAAACAACACACTGGAGCCTTATGTTTCCGCCGAACTGCGTAATATGCTGTGCGAACAGTATATGGTGGACGGTTCATTAAAACTGAAAACCCTCGGCACGGCGGATTGTATTATTTACAGCCGGGTTACGGAAATTACTACCATTGCCACCCAGGAAGACAGCGTCAAGGGCGATGACAATTACGTTCCGGCTGAATGGGAAGTAACTATAAAAGCCACTTTCACGGTGCTTCTCCCCGGCAAAAAGAAACCTCTGATTCCGGAACGGGAGGTTTCAGGATCAGCCCTCTATCAGGTAATCGATGATATTGCCATCACCCGCACCCGGGGCATAAAAATGGCCTGCTACAGACTAGCGGAAAAAATGGTGCAATATACTACGGAAGCCTGGTAATATTTCGCCCTTCCAGACAACTTTTTCCCGCTGTCGTTTGCTTTTCATGGTTTCAGGTCATAGTTTTTATATTTTGATTAGACCGGGAAACATCCATGACAACAAAAGTAAAACCTCCCAATATTGTGATTTTCAATCCTGATCAATGGCGCGGAGACGTAACGGGGCATCCCGGCAATCCCGCGGCAATCACCCCGATCAGGTGCAGCTTTATAACCTGGTGGTATCCGCACACCGGCTACGCTCCGGAAAAAACCGGCCAAAGGTAATTGCAAAAATGGAAAAACCGGAAACCAGTTTCGGCGTAATCGCTGATCCGCAATTTGCCGACAAAGATACTTCCCGCAACCGGTATTTTCGGATGTCTCTGGAAAAGCTGGAGGAAGCAATCGAATATTTCAATTCCCGCAAGCCCGATTTTGTTATGGTCATGGGTGATCTTATCGACGTCGGATTCAGTAATTTCTCCAAGCCGCTGGAAATAATCAACCGGTGTGAGTGTCCGGTCCGGATGATTATCGGCAATCACGATTACAATGTAGCGCAAAACCACCTGGAAGAAGTTCCGCTCCTAATAGGAGTGCCGGAACGCTATTACAGTTTCAGGCAGAACAATTGGCGGTTTATAGTGCTGGACGGCAATGAGATAAGTCTTTTCGCCAATCCTCCCGGCAGCATGGAATACGCCCAGGCTGAAAAAATTCATGAAACAATGTTGGAAAACAAAGCGGAAAACGCGTTCAAATGGAACGGCGCAATCGGCCCGGCCCAACTGGGCTGGCTTGAAATGGAGCTTGACGACGCTGAAAAGAATGAAGAAGAAGTTATTGTATGTTCGCACTACCCCGTTTATCCTCCTGATTATCACAATTTATGGAACGATAACGAGGTGCTTTCAGTACTGGACAAATCCTCCCGGGTCCGGGCCTTTCTGTCGGGACACAATCACCACGGCAATTACGGATGCCGTAACGGTGTCCAATTCGTTTCTTTTTCCGGAATGGTCGATTTCCGGGATAACACGTTCGCATATGTTGAAATTTATCAAAACCGGATGCAGGTTAAAGGATTCGGCCGGGAGTCCGACCGGACATTGTCTTTATAAAAATGTGTTAGCAAAATGAAGAAAATACTGATATTCGCGGGAATTTTTTTGCTGTTTTCCGCCGGTTGCCGGCATGGAATGAATGTCGATTCCGATCTTGACGCCATGCCAACGTTCAGACCGTTCAAATTCGGGATCATCGCCGACGCCCAATATTCGGATAAAAATTCAAAATGGAACCGCCAATACCGCAAAACCCCGGAAAAACTCCGCCAGGCGGTACGGATATTCAACGAACACAACGTTGATTTCGTTGTCGTTCTCGGTGATCTTATCGATAATGATTTTGATAATTTCGACAAAATGCTGAAAATTCTCAGCCGCCTGGGACGCCGTCCCCTCTTTTTCGTCCTTGGCAATCACGAGTTCTGCGTATCAGACGACAAAAAAAATGAAGTTATAGAAAAACTGCGGATGCCGAACGGTTACTATTCGATTGTTTACAATCAGTACCGGCTTATTGTGCTTGACGGAACCGACGTATATGCGAACCGATATCCGAAGGGCAGTAAAAAGCATAAAGAATCAAAAGCTTTCGTCAAAAAACAGAACCTCGGCAAATTTCCATTCAGGAATACTGGCGACAGCGCTATCGGGAAGGAGCAGTTGAAATGGCTGGATAAGAACCTGGAAGCAGCAATCCTCAACAACGAAAAAGTGATTCTGTTGTGCCATTTCCCGGTGCTGCCCTCCGGCCCCCTGACTCTGATCAACTCCAAAGATATTGTCGGGATAATCGATAAAAACCCCACCATCGTGGCATATCTATGCGGACACAATCACCTCGGCAGTTATGTTGAAAATAATGGTGTGCATTATCTTAATTTCCTGGGCATGGTTGATACCAGCGCAAATGCCTTTGCAATAGTAAAAGTTTATGACGACCGGCTGGAAGTGGAAGGTTTCGGCCGGGAAACGAACCGGATTTTAAAAATTCCATCAGAACGGGAGAAAAAGAAAAAATGAAAATCCTGATTGCGGACAAAGTTTCAGAAGATTTAATCGCGAAATTCAAGGACCTGGGAGCGGAAGTGGAATATAACCCCGATCTCAAACCCGAACAACTGCCGGAAGCCATCGGTAATGCGTCGGTGCTGATCGTCCGGTCAACCAAGGTCAAGGCCGACACCATCGACGCCGCCACCCACCTCAGCCTGATCGTCCGGGCCGGGGCCGGAGTCAACACCATCGACCTCGATGAAGCATCCCACCGGGGAACCTACGTGGCAAACTGTCCGGGCATGAACACCGACGCCGTGGCGGAACTCGCCATCGGACTGCTGATCGCAACCGACCGGGGAATCGCCGATGCAACCGAAGCACTCCGCAACGGCAAATGGCGCAAGAAATTTTTCGGCAAAGCCAGCGGTCTCAAAGGCCGCACCCTGGGAATTGCCGGAGTGGGTCAGATCGGCATGGCAGTGGCAAGGCGCGCAAAAGCGCTGGACATGGAAATCATCGGCTGGTCGCGCAGTCTTACCCCGGAAAAAGCCGAAGCCCTCGGCATCGAATACGCGGCCGACCTTGAGGAACTCGCCGGAAAATCCGACGCCATTACCGTACACCTTGCCGCAACCGCCGACACCCGCGAAATTATCGGCAATGACTTTTTCGGCGCCATGAAGCCCGGCGCTGTCTTTATCAATACCTCGCGCGGGGAAATCGTCGACCACGCCGCGCTTACCGCCGCCATTGAGGGCAAAGGCATCAAGGCCGGACTGGACGTTTATCAGGACGAACCTTCCGGCGGAGAAGCCGAATTCGGCCAGACCGAACTTGCCGCAAAAGTAACCTGCACTCCGCATATCGGGGCATCCACCGATCAGGCATCCGAAGCCATCGCCAACGAAACTTTCAATATCGTCAACAGTTTCGTCCAGACCGGACGCCCGATCAACGTGGTAAACCTGCGTGACGCCGTGACTGACCAGACCAAGCTGGTGGTAAGGCATTTCAACCGGGTTGGCGTTCTCGCAAGAGTGCTGACCATGCTCCGCGACGAAGGCATAAATATCGAGGAAATGCAGAACTCGATCTTCCAGACCGATCAGGCCGCATGCTGCTCCCTGGCCCTGGACAAGGCCCCGTGCGAAGCTACTCTGGCAAAACTCACGGAAGATCCGGACATCATCGAGGTAACTTTGTAGGGAGGAATCCGTTGACTGAAACCATCCTGATTGTCGAGGACGAACCGTCAATTGTCGACAACATCACCTTCGTGCTGGAAAGTGAAAGCTTCAATGTCCTTACCTCCAGCACGATTGGCGAGGCCCGGAAAATACTCAAATCCGGAGATGTTTCATTAATGGTTCTCGATATCGGGCTGCCTGACGAAAGCGGTCTGGAGTTCTGCAAGGAGCTGCGAAAGGAATCCACTCTGCCGGTTATTTTCCTCACTTCGCGCGCCAGTGAAATCGACCGGGTGGTAGGACTCGAAATCGGCGCTGATGATTATGTAACCAAACCGTTCAGTCCCCGGGAACTGGCGGCCCGGGTGAAAGCCGTGTTGCGGCGGTTCAGCCCTGAACCGGAAAACCCGGCGGCTTCGGCGTCCGGTAGCGAAAAGCTTCTGGACATCAACCGCGAGCGCAAAGAAATTTCTTTTTGCGGCTCTCCACTCCGGCTTTCCCGTTACGAATACAAAATCCTGGAACTGCTCATAGACCATCCCGCCCGGGTGTATTCGCGCCGGCAGCTGATGGAAATGGTTTGGGAAGAACCCGGTTTCAGCACCGAACGCACCGTTGACACCCACATCAAGACCATCCGGGCAAAACTTGGCCGGATAAATCCCGAAAAGGAAGTGGTGGTAACTCATCGCGGTTTCGGATACGCACTGGCGGAAAACCTGTGAGAATAAGCTCAAAAATCTTTTTCGGATACCTGATCGTGGTTGCCGTGGCCTTCTACTTTTTCGCGAGGTGGAATATCCAGGACATTCGCAAAAATTATTTCGAAGCGCTCGAAATCGGCCTGATCGATACCGCCAACCTGCTGGCAAGTTCACTTGAAAACGACCTCGATCCCAATAAGGGAATCAATTGCGGTTCCCTGCAAAAAGTGTTTAACCGCACTGCCCGGAAAAAATTCGCCGCCAAGGTTTACGACCTGACCAAAAGCTCGGTGGATTTTTCCGTATACGTGACCGGCGCGAACGGCAAAGTTCTGTACCATTCCGCCAATGTTGATGAAACCGGGGCCGACTACTCCAAATGGCGCGACGTTCTCCTGACTCTGCAAGGAAAGTACGGAGCGCGTTCAACCCGTCTTGATCCGAAAGATCCCACGACTTCAGTCCTGCATATTGCCGCGCCGGTGCGCAACCGGCAGGGAAAAATAGTCGGGGCGCTCACGGTAATGAAGCCGGTCAAATTCATCAGCCTGTATATCTACAACGCCCGTCTGAAAATCCTTTATTATGCCGTGGCAATCCTGATTCTGGTGGTGATTTGCGGCTTGTTCATCTCCGCGTGGCTGGCGCTCCCGGTGCAGCGGCTTACAACCTACGCAAATACTGTCCGGGCAGGAAAAAAGGCAAAACTGCCGCGTCTCGGCGGCGGGGAAATGGCCGCAATGGGAAAAGCTTTCGAGGAAATGCGGATTGTCCTTGAGGGAAAACAATACGTTGAAAATTATGTCCAGAACCTTACCCACGAGCTGAAAAGTCCCCTTGCCGGAATCAAGGGCGCAGTGGAGTTGCTTGATGAAGAAAAGCTTTCCGACGAACAGCGGACAAAATTCACCGGCAACATCAAACGGGAATGCAGCCGCATGCAGCAAATAGTTGACCGGATGCTGATGCTCTCAACCCTTGAAACCGCCCAGGAAATCTCCAATCCCGAATCAATTGATCTTGGCGAACTTACCAGGGAAGTTGCGGAAACATATCCAGGTAATTCAAATGTAGAGGTAACGGCAGCTAATTCCATAATCGTTGAAGGCGACAGGTTGCTCCTTTATGAAGCCATCGACAACCTGGTTAAAAACGCTGTTGAATTTTCTCCCGGCGACGGCAAAATTGAAATCAACGTATCCTCCGCCGAATCGGATTTCGCGGAAATTACAGTTTCCGACAACGGCCCCGGAGTTCCCGGCTATGCCATTGACCGGGTTTTCGAAAAATTCTATTCCCTGCCGCGTCCCGGCACAAAAGCGAAAAGTTCCGGACTTGGTTTGAGCATTGTCCGCGAGATCGCCAACCAGCACGGCGGAAAAGTGGAACTGAAAAACCGCGAAGAAGGCGGCGCGGAAGTAAAACTTTTCCTCCCTCTATCAACGCCATGACGGAATACCAATCACAGTTGACTGATCGTTTATACCCGGCAGGGAAGAATTGACCCGGGCCATTGGTGCAACATAAGACGCTTTCGTTCCTAAAGGACTCACACACTCATAACGTTTCAATTGGCAGTTGTAAACGAATTTTCCGCCACCCTTGACTTTACAGGCAAACCCCAACCGGTCTGGAAGAACTTCAAGCTTCACGGTTTCGTGTTTCAGCGTCTTCCAGCCGTTCTTTCCATATAATTGACCATCAAAATAATATATCCCGCCAGCTTTTCTGACCACAAATCTGCGGCAAGGAAAAAATATCGCCTGGTAATGCCCCAGAAAATCATCAATTGTTTTCGGAACCGCCACGGAAGATTCAGGGAATTTTTGAGGATTGGAAATTTTCGTCAAGTATTGCTTTCTGTTTCTGTCAGCCTCATCCGATAGATATGCATTCCGGTCATTGATTATTATATACGGTTTTTTCGTTGCCTTGTCTATGCCGATTTTAGTTCCTTTCATGCTTGACTTTTCGATGCCCCATTCAAGCCCCTCCTGACATACTTTCATTGGAACTTCAAAACCGTGGCAGACCGAATAATAGAATCCATTGCGATTGAAGACCGGGATCAAATGCACTGGTCCAGGAATGATTTTGCGGGTTCGGTAATGCCGTTGCCGAAGTTCATACCATCCGATCAGGTAATCGCGGTTGTTTATAGCAGATTCAACAGTTCCGCATCCAACTAAAAAAGTGACTGTACAAGTTATAAAAAATATTCTGAACATATCTTTTCTCCTTCATAAAAGATAACAATCGGGGGAGCCGGAAACCGGCTCCCCCTCCAACCAGGGAGACTATAAACTATGCACGTCCGGACCGGAATCCGGATGTGGTTTACTATTATTCTGTCCTGACTTCTTAAGTCTGAGATTGTACCAATCGAGCCGGCGGGTAAAGAACATGATCAGGGCCAGGATCACGAACAGTCCCACGGCGCCCATCAGCAACGCGTAATCCTCGAGTTGGAGAATCCCGTAAAGATATCCGTAAAGCGCCACGAGCAGGCCGAAAATAGTGAGGGTCATGGCGCGGCTTTTCAGGATGCATTTTGCGTATCCGGTTATCAGTCCCAGCACCGCCAGGGCGGAAATCAGGTAAGCCCAGTCGAAATTCATATGTTCGGTAACCGACACCAGCAGCAAATAAAACGCGCACACCGCGAACCCGATAAGCAGGTACTGGATCGGGTGGATCATAACTTTATTGAAAACTTCTGAACAGAATATCACCGTGAACGTAAGCACAATAAACAGGATCGCGTACTTGGCGGTCCGGGTGGCCTTCTGATACATGTCGTTCGGCATATAGAGCTTCAATCCGAAACCGCTGTTCTCCACCGGACACCTGTCGCCTATCCAGCTTTGCGGATAATTTCTATTCATGTCCAGCACCTGCCATTTGGCGCTGAACCCGGAATCGGTTACTTTATAATCCTGGGGAAGGAATGCGCCGGTGAAACTGGGATCCGCCCAAGTTGATTCGATTTCAACATCGGTCACTTTTCCGAGCGGAAGTATCTGAAAGGCGCGGCTGCCGTTCAACTCCATATCAATCTTGAAATTCATCGGTCCAGCCGAGGTAATTCCCGCGTTGATGCCTGACTCACAGACGTCCCTGGTGGGAAGTCCGGGTTCCAGGACAAGCGTTTTTTCGTTTATCGTCAGGTCAACCTGCCGGATGATCCCGCGCAGATCAGAAATCCCCAGACAGATCTTTGCCTGATCCATCTTGACGTCTTTCAGGTCTATGTTGAATTTTGCGAAATCCGCCGCCGTAAAGCTCCCCGACAACTTGATATGCGAGGAATACAAAACCGCTTCATAAATGCCGCGATGCCTGGTGTGCGGACTGATATTCGCATTGACCAGGAGTTTTTCAGGCAGCAGATGCAAATACGCAGTGTAAGCCTCCGCCCGTCCTTTACCGTTCTGTTTCCGGAAAGTAAACGGCACGGTCAGAAACGGCCCGGTAATCGATTGGGCATTGCCCCACTTCCCGCTTATCTCGCGGATTACGCTTTCGCTCCGTACTTCACGCTCCTCAATAACATTCCGGATAAGAGCAGTAGGGATCAGCAGCATCAGCGCCAGAATACCCACCACTAACAATTTCACCGTCACCGACTCCCGGATACCGCGCAGTATCCTTTCAAATGGATTTTCTTGTTTCATTTCCCTTTCTCCATCCTGATTGTTTCATGTCTGCCGTTTTCCAGCCCTTTAACAACAACCTAAAGCGGAAAAATGAACTCAGCGTGAAGTCCAGGTGAAGACAAGTGAAATCTTGATGAAAACCAAGGAGCATCCTTGGAATAAAATGGCCGAAGTGTTTCACGACTTCGGCACTAATGCGAAAAATTTCTTGGCAGTCACAACTTCTGGAGCATCCTTGGAATAAAATGGCCGAAGTGTTTCACGACTTCGGCACTAATGCGAAAAATTTCTTGGCAGTCACAACTTCTGGAGCATCCTTGGAATAAAATGGCCGAAGTGTTTCACGACTTCGGCACTAATGCGAAAAATTTCTTGGTGGTAACAACTTCAGAAGTGTATTTCTTGTACCCGCTTTCGGCAAAAGCGGGCTACTTGTTCCTTGGACATTTTTTGTCGGGCTTAGATATTGAACCTCACGCCCGGAAATTCTTAATTCCTCAACTCTTAATTCTTAACTTGGAATTTGGATATTGAACACTACTTTGGTTTGCCGTGTTTTTCAGCTTCCTGGCGGTAATGTTTGTATCGGTTTATGATCTCCCGGACATAGGCGGTTACTATTTTTGAATTGCAGTAGCCGTAGCGCGTACGGGAATAGTACTTTCTTTTTGATAGCAGACTTAGCGACTTTTCAACATTATCGTTCCAGCGGTTGGGATCAAGATTCATTTCGTCAGCCAGCCGCCGGGCGTCGATAAGGTGTCCGTAGCCTCCATTGTAGCTTGCCAAGGCAAAACAGACCCGGTCAATCTCGGAAATTTTTCCGTCCGGACGCCTCCTGAGCCTGAACATGTATTTTACCCCGGCATTAACGTTGTCATTGGGATCATATGGGTTTCGGCAACCGAGTTCTTTTGCGGTGGCGGGCATAAGCTGCATAAGTCCCATGCCGCCGTCCCAGGCCCTGACTTTGGGATCGAAACGGCTCTCCTGGTAAATTTGCGACGCCACCAGACACCAGTGGAAATCATAATTCCCGGCGTTTTCCTGAATGATTGGATCGAAACGGGAAATCAGGTATCCTGACCTGGCTTTTTCCCGGGTTTCGTCGTATTTTCCACGAACTTTTGCACTCTTAAAATATTTTTTGTAGGTCATGTTGTAGACAAGCCCTCGGTATTCCTTTTTGAAGAAATCATCAATCACGGCGCGCAACTTGTTGTCGGCTCCCCTTACCATCCAGCCGTAACGTCTTGGCCGGGCGATAGTCAAAGCGGGTTTCACCTTATAGTTTCGGAGCATTTCGGTATTTAATATCTGGTCGTCAGCCAGGGTCAGGTCGTATTCGCCGTTGCCGACTTTTTCGATAATTTCAAAGGTTTCCAGATTCTGCGGAGCGGCAACCAAGGTAAATTTTACTCCCCGGCGTTGAAGTTCCTTGAGAGTTTCCCAGTAACAGCTTTTTTCACGCACATGGATTTTCCGGTTGTGCAGGTCAGCGAATTTCTTTATCGAGTCATCATTGCGCCGGGTAACAATCTGTTCCATCACCTTCGAATAAGGCCGGCAGAACTTGACACCGGGCATTTGTTTACGCTTGGGAGTGATGGTAACGGCGGCAGCAATAATGTCGCCTCTCCCCTGCTTCAGCCAGGTAAAGAGGTCGTTCCATTCTGGCGGCACAACCATCACCAGCTGCAATCCCTGCCGCTTGGTGAATTCCCTGGCCAGTTCATATTCGAATCCCATCAGTTTGCCGCGATGGAGGAAGTAACACGATGGATTATTGCGGGTAAGAACCCTTAAGACTTTTCGTTCCCTGATTTCCGGCAGGTCTCCGAGAAGTATTTTTTTCCGGTAGGCGGGAAGCTCCTTTTCCAGAAACAGATTCATCTTTTTCACAAGTTCAGGGGAATTTTTTCTTATCCCCCAGGCAATGTCGGACGAACCTGGAAACTCGTAAACCACCTTGATTCCCGGACGATACCGCTTAAACGACTCAATATAATTGCTGTCAGCCACCGTGAACGGGATTTTACCGCTGTCCACCCGGTAAAGCAGCTCCTCGGTATCCACTCCTTTCGGGGCGGCAACCAGCTTAAGGGAAAGCACTTTCCGGGCAAGCTTCCGCATGTTTTTCCAGTAACAGGTTCCGTCTTCAATTACGACTTCCTGCCCAACAAAGTTCTTAAGGCTGGAAAACTGACGGTCTTTTTTCGCGACAATCTGCTCTTTCACTTTTTGCAGCGGAATACTGAAATCGATCTTTTCGCGGCGTTCATCCGTGGCGGTCATGTTGGCGGCAATAACGTCACCCTTGCCGGCCACAAGCGAAGGAATCAGGTCTTCAAACTTATTGAGGTAAATTACTTTTAAAGTTATGTTAAGCTGTCCGGCAAATTTCTCAAGAAGGATCATTTCGTAATGATGGGGACCGAACTCTCTGGGGAGTCCCGGCAGTTCCGGCTCTTTGGTCATCAAAACCCGCAGTTCCCCGGCTTTGACAATCTCATCCAGCGTTCTTGGATCGGCAACAACAGCCGCTTGCCGGACAATCTCAGGTTTTTTCAGGGGAATTTTCCTGCCGGAATCATTTTCTCCGCAACCCATGAATATGAAAAGAAAAACTGCCGTTATAAGCATATATAATGATTTCATCGTATCAAACTCCACAGTAAGCTATAGCTGAATATATCCGTAAGAAGCAGATAAACAAACCGGCAAGGCAAGGCTTGCCTTGGGTTTTTGGAAGAAAGTGTCAAGGCTCCCGTAAAAAGGAGCTGGTTTTTTTATGCCGGTTTTCAGAAAGAAACGTTTACTTCTCCGCTGATTTTGTACGGAGGCGGGATAGTTTTCATTCCCGGGCCTTCCGCCCAATCCTGGTCCCAACCGTGGAGGAGCAGGGAATCCGTGGGTTCTCCCCAGGGATTCAGGTCAATAATCAGGATATCATTGTCGGCGGTGAAGTAAATATCGATAACCAGGGTTTTAACCGGCAAAGCCCAGGAAATTTCCTTCACGAACTTGCCGGCCTTTTTCCAGAAACCGTCCTTATTGCGCTCCAGGCGGTGATAATGCCGGGTAAGCCAGTACTGGCTCATGGCGGAAAGTTCCCCCTCGTAGATGAATAGCCGGAACTCGCGCATCCTGGTAATACGCCGGAAAGGGCGAATACAGATAAACTCAACCTTGCCGGATTTAGCGGCGGCGCGGATCTTCTCGCTTTCCGCGAGAAATCGCCAGGCGCTGCGCGGGGAATAAACCGCGCCTCGTTTACCGGCGAACCGGCTGGTATCGGTAGGAGCGGCAAGATCGGTAAACACGAATTTATTACCTGAAATATTCCTCATCGGCATCTGGAGCCGGTCGATTACCTGTTTAACGGTATCTCCTTTGTCGTTTCCTTCCGCCAGTTCTTTAATTTCCTCTGGCTGAAGTTTCACAAAAGTGGTGGGGAAAGTATAATTTGCCAGCGAAGGATACCATACCGGAGTACGGTAAACATCATTTTCATTCACATTCATAAGCGTTCTTCCGTTCGGTAAATTGTCAGTTACTTGTTAAAAGCCGTTTTCCTGTTCCTCTGATTTGGGCAGCAACGTCCGCTGGATGCGATTGAAAACCATAAACATATAGATCATGAACGAAACCGAAAAAACCAACTGGTAGTCGAACAGCGGCAAATTGAACGCCGGAAAAAACGACGCAATCACCATCGGCGGAAAACCCGCGTAGATACATACGATAAATACGCTTCTCATGTTCAGCAGTTTGCGTTGCAGCCCGGTTGAAAAGACCGAGTAAATTATGGTAAAGATGCCGGTAAGAACCAACATCAGTAAATTCAGAGTAAAAAAGTATGCAACGAAAAAAATCAACATTATATAACCGGTAACGGCCTGTTGAAACTGGATAAACTTATGTGGAAAACTGCCGGTGGCAAGCGGCATATTGATAAGCCTGAATTTGCCGGAATTTTTACCTTCCCTGACCATGAATTTTTCCAGCTCGGAAATATTCATCACCTGCATACTCAAGATACTGCCGGTATATTTCCGGACCAGGGGGACAACCATGTATTTATCTTTGTTCTTCAACCAGATTGTTACCAGTGCAGGCGTCCAGATAAATCCGAGATTGTTGTTTTTTTCATCCAGTTGCGACAAGTCGATCTTACTGCCGGCCGGAAAATAATCCACCCTTCCGAAACTGTTGAACTTCAGGGACTGCGTTTTATCCGCGTTAAATTCCGGCACAATTCCCTTGTCCGTCATGTTGATTTCACCGAACTGGGAGGCCAGCAGATAGCAAATCTCACCTACCTTCCGGTAAACCGGATAAGTTCTGGCCGCGGCAATGAAAATACTGCAGAGCAGCGACAGCAGAAAAAGGTGGAGCATACATCTGAACAACGGAACGTTCAACAGTTTCGGAAAGATTTTCGTTCCGCCGCACACCCCGAAAAAAATCCTGAAAAAGTTAATCGGGTCGTGAAATCTTAGTTTATATCTGTCCTGTTCCGGTTTCATTCACTTGCCATTATATAGGTTTAAGGAAATTACGCTTGCGCCCGGTCTTCTTCAGCTTGTCAAGTTTCGGTTTGATTAATTCAAAATCTTCCGGGTCCATCCGGTCAACGAACAGGATACCGTCCAGGTGGTCCAACTCGTGTTGAATCGCCCTTGCCAGCAATCCGCCGCATTCAAGCGTAATCAATCCCCCGTGGAGGATTTCGCTCCGCAAGGTAACCGTAACTGGTCTGCGTACCGGCGCATAAATACCGGGAACACTCAAACACCCCTCATCAACCACTTCGGTTGCTTTCCCGTGATCAATGATCTCCGGATTTACCAGCACCATCGGCATCTGGGGCAGCAACTGGATTTCGCCGGGGGAAAGCGGCTGTTTCGGAACTTCCCCGGGACGGGCCGACGGAACGCCAAGCGCCACCATCCGGATACTTTCCCCGATCTGGGGCGCGGCCAACCCAACCCCGTTGTCGGCATACATTCCCTCGATAAGGGTTTCACCGAGCAGGTAAATATCGTGATTTACCTCTTTAACCTCAACGGCTTTGCGCTTTAGAACCGGGTCGCCGTAGGTTCTGATGTTGATCTTGTTCCGTTTTGAAAATCCAAACACTGTTTAACCTCAATTTTCTGTATATTGTAACGTGCTCCCGCACGGATGGCAATGGCAATGGCTATGCCTTACCTTTCTTCCGCAACTTCGCCCAAGTGTCACGCAATGTTATAGTGCGGTTGAAAACCGGCTTCTCCGGCGTTGAATCCGGATCAAGGCAGTAATACCCTAGCCGTTCAAACTGGCAGGTACAAGAGCTTTCGAGTCCTCCCAACGCCGGTTCGAGGTAACAATTGTCCAGAATTTCGAGGGAATCCGGATTAAGGTTGTCCTTGTAGGTTTTTCCCTCGGGAGCATCAGCCGGATTTTCCGCGGTAAACAAGCGGTCGTAAAGCCTCACTTCCGACTTAATGCCATGTTCCGCTGAAACCCAGTGCAAAGTGCCTTTGACCTTGCGTCCGTCCGGGGCGTCGCCCCCCTTGGTGGCGGGGTCGTAAGTACAACGCAGTTCGACAACATTCCCCGCATCGTCCTTGATCGCCTCTTTGCAGGTAATGAAATAGGCGTAACGCAGTCTTACTTCACGCCCGGGGGCAAGCCTGAAAAACTTGCGCGGCGGATCTTCCATGAAGTCGTCCTGCTCGATATAAATCTCGCGGGTGAACGGGACCAGACGGGTTCCGGCGCCGGGGTCTTCCGGGTTATTGACAGCCTCAAGCTGCTCGGTTTGGCCTTCCGGATAATTCTCGATCACCACTTTCAGCGGACGCTGTACGGCCATGAACCTCGGGGCGGTTTTATTGAGTTCTTCGCGGATGCAGTATTCCAGCAACGCGATGTCGGTAAGGCTGTTGACTTTGGTGACGCCGATCGTGGCACAGAAAGCACGGATGGCGGCGGCGGGATACCCCCGGCGGCGCATTCCCGCGAGGGTCGGCATCCTGGGATCGTCCCAGCCGTTCACGTATTTTTCTTTCACCAGTTCCAGCAGCATCCGCTTGCTCATGACCATGTAAGTAAGATTCAGACGGGCGAATTCAATCTGCTGCGGATGGTAAATTCCCAACTCGTCGAGACACCAGTCATAAAGCGGACGGTGGATTTCAAATTCGAGCGTACAGATCGAATGTGTAATTTTCTCGATGGAATCGGAAATGCAGTGAGTAAAATCGTACATCGGGTAGATACACCATTTGTCGCCGGTGCGGTGATGGTGCGTGCGCATGATCCGGTAAATAACCGGGTCGCGCATGTGGATGTTCGGTGAATTCATGTCAATCTTGGCCCGGAGAACTTTTGCTCCGTCCTCGAATTCCCCGCCGCGCATCCGCCGGAACAGGTCAAGATTTTCCTCAATGGGACGGTTGCGGTACGGGCTCTCTTTGCCGGGCGTTGTCAAGGTTCCGCGATATTCCCGGATCTGCTCCTGGGTAAGATCACAAACAAAGGCCTTGCCGCTTGTGATGAGTTGTTCGGCGTATTCGTAAAGCTGATCGAAGTAATCCGAGGCAAAATACATCCGGTCTTCCCAGTCGAAGCCCAGCCATTTCACATCGGCCTGGATAGATTCCACGAACTCCTGCTCCTCCTTCGAGGGATTGGTGTCATCGAAGCGGAGATTGCAAATGCCGTTGTAGTCCCTGGCGATCCCGAAGTTCAGGCAGATGCTTTTGGCATGGCCGATATGCAGATAACCGTTCGGTTCGGGAGGGAAACGGGTGTTCACCCGGTTGTCGTATTTGCCGGTTTTGTTGTCTTCATTGATAATTGCCCGGATAAAATCCACTCCGCCGGACTCCGCGGTTTTAGTATTTTCAGTATTCATAATTTTCTTCTCAATTTAGTTGTCTGTTGGTGAAAAATCGGTTTCAAGCGCGGTTTTGATGTTGGCCAGGCTTCGCTGTCGGCCGAGGAGCGCGATAGTTTCGTTGATCCCGGCCCCGGAATTGGTTCCGGTAGCGGCAACCCGCAACGCCTGATTCAGCTTGCCTTCGGAAAGTCCCACCGCCAGTTCTGATTCGCGGAGCGCGGTATCAATGGCGCTTTCGGTAAATTCATACTCGGGAATCGATTCAAATTTCTCCATCAGCACGGCAAGCCCCTGACGATTTTCATCGCGTTTCAACACTTTCCGCGAAGCTTTTGCGTCACGGGAAAAATCACCGGTAAAGAAGAACTGCCATGACTCCACGTCGGTAAGCAATTTTGCGCGCGACTGCATCAGTTCCGCCACTTTGTTGCAATAACCTTGGTCAAGATTTTTGCCCCAATCAAGCTTCCGGATATATTCCCAAGCCAGTTCCGCAAATTCCGCCGGGGACATTTCCGCCAGGTAGATTCCGTTGAGATTGGTCAGCTTTTTCATGTTGAACTGGGCCGGGGCGCTCTTGACCCGGTCCAAAGTGAACGATTCGATCATTTCCTGCTTCGACATTTTTTCACGGTCGTCGCCGGGTGACCATCCGAGCAACGCCAAAGCATTGAACAACGCCTTAGCCAGGAACCCCTTTTCCTTGAAGTCTCCGACGAACGCATCGCCGTCGCGCTTGCTGTAGGGCTTGCCCTGTTCGTTCACGATCATCGGCAAATGGGCGTATTCCGGCAATTCCGCGCCGAGAGCATGGAACAGAAACAAATGCCGGTATGTATTTTCCACGTGGTCGTCGCCGCGGATAATGTGGCTGACTTTCTGGAAAGCGTCGTCGCAGACATTCGCGATATGGAAAACCGGGGAGCCGTCGCTCCTGACAATTATCTGGTCCTTCATGTTATCCAGCGGTTTCGCCAGTTCGCCCTTGATCAAGTCCCGGTACACCGCTTCCCGTCTGACAAAACGCATTTTCACCGCGCCTCTCACCACGAAATCTTCGGTTCCGGCAAGGACGGCATCGAGCTTATCAGCCAGTTTGAATAAACAGTTCCCGGAAGCGTCAAGCAACTCCAGGTTTTTAAATCCGGCCAGACACGCGGACTGAGGCATCGGTTTGCCCTTCTTGCTAACCTGCGCGAAATTTACTCCGTAGCGGGACACCGCCACCGGCTCGTCCGGATGGATGTCCTCTTCGGCCTGCCCCGCTTCCCGGACAAACGGAATACCGTCACAGTCGTAGGGGATGTGAAAAACCACCGGAGCGTCTTCGCCGGGTTTTGCCTTGAGTTTCGAAGCTTTGCCGGAATCCATAAGTTTTTTTACCGCCGCAAGATGGGAATCAGCCAACTTACTCTGGTACAGGACTTCCTCATCGTAATCAAGACCAAGCCATTCCATGCACTCGAACAGCTTCTGCTTGGCTTCCGGGGTAGAGCGTTCAAGGTCGGTGTCCTCTACCCGAAGCAGAAATTTGCCGTTGTCGTGACGGGTGAACAACCAGGCAAAAATTGCCGTGCGGATGTTGCCGATATGAACTTGTCCCGTCGGCGACGGGGCGAATCTTGTTCTGATTTCCATTGTTATGAGATTATCCTGATTTTATTGATAATTATATAATAGTATGATGCGGCGGAACGATCCGGGGATTTATTCGGGTTGCTGGGGAGCGCCGATCCGGTTGGTATTGGTGACGGACTCAAGCTGGGCCATGGCGTCTTTCACATTGATCAGGGCCTGAACCAGATTGGCGTCGGCATTCGTCAGGTCATTCTGAGCTTCATTCAGACGCGTAAGTTCGGTATTACCCGCTTTGTATTCCTCTTCAACCAAGTCACGCTGTTTGGTCACAAGCCCGAGAGTCTTTTCGTACAGAACCGCCAATTTTGAGTTCTGAATGTAGTTGTCATAAGCGGTCCTGACTTCTTCGATCACCTTGAGCCAGTGTTCCGCGAGTTCATATTCGGACTGCGCGACCAGCGCCTGGGTTTGGTAAACCCTGGCAAACCTTGCGCCGCCCTGGAAAAGAGTCCAGGTTACTTCCCCGCCGTAAGTGAACGACGGTGTGCGTGATTTTGAGTCGTAATGAGTTTTGCCGGCGAAAACCGTTCCGCCCCCTTTGGTTGTCCATCGGGTTTTATTGATACTGTAAGTGTAAGCAGCCGATGCCGTTACCGTGGGGGAAAACGCTCCGTAAGCGGCATAAAGATTGTATTTGGCGATCTGGAGCGCATCTCTATATGCTTGCAGGTCAGGCCGGTTGTTCAGCGCAGTATCGAGATACACCCCGATATCCGCAAGCTGCTGTCCGGTACTCGAACTCATTGGCGGGAACTGCACCCAGTCAGGAAGAGTCACTTCGGTAAGTCCCATGAGCCTGGCCAGTGCATATCTGGCGGTATTGTAATTGTATTGCGCGGAAATCATGGCGCTTTCCGCATCGTTGACCTTGATCTTGAAATTGAGCACGTCACTGAGCGGCACCGCTCCGGCGTCGTATTTCAATTGCGTCTCAGTCAGCATTTTATTCTGGAACTCCATATCGGCTTTGGCGATCCGGTTGTTTTCGATAGCCAGGAGCACGTTGTAATACTGCTGGGCAACGGATCTGAGCAGCAACCGCCGGGAATCCTGTTCAAGCTCTTCCTGCTGTTTTGCCGAATACTTCGCGGCCAGGGCATTAAAAGTCCGGATAAATCCGTCGAATACGAGCCACTGGGCGCCAACCTGAAACTGCTGGTCAAAAGAATTTGACTTGTTAGTGATAAAATTCTTCTGGTTGTTCGGATTGGTGATTGTCTGGCTGATCCCGTAGGAAGCCGTAACCGTGGGCAGATAATTCGCCAGCCGCTGATAGTAGACGGCCCATGCCGCGGTTACCGCATATTTGCGCGACAGGAAGTCGGGATTGTTTTTTACCGCAATATGTTCGCACATTGTCAGAGTCAAAACCTTTGCGTCAGTCGGCAAGGTTTGCTTCGTTTTTTCCGGAAGCCCCGTAAAATTGTCTTCCGAGGTTGCTACCGGGGGCGGGGTATAGGTGAAGCATCCCGCGAACGGCAGGATCAATGCCGCCGTCAGCGACAGTAACATTATTTTTGCGGTTATTTTTTTTAACATCAGCTTATCCATGAAATAATAGCGCCGGACCAACTTTTCTGATTCAAAGTTTTCCGGCTATAAGATCAAATAAAACTTTAATCAGGAATAATTTACACTCGCAAATTATCATTTTCAATGCCATTAATGACTCAATTTCCCTGATAATGCGAGGGTTACCTTCGTCAAATGACCGTTGAGTCATTATAATGACACTTCGGTCATTTGTCAAGGGGCAAGTTTACCGAAATCTGCCTGAAATTATCCTGTTCTGCCGATTACGACAGTACACTCGCCCTTCCATTTCCGGTCTTTAAGGGATTCGGAAAGTTCCCCGGCGGTCCCCCGGATAACTTCCTGATGCACCTTCGTAGCTTCCCTGACAACCGCAATATTCGTGTCCGGCCCGATCTCGTCCCGGATTTCCGGGATAAGTTTTCCCATCCGGTGCGGCGATTCAAAAATAATCACGGTTTTGTCTTCCCCGGCAATTTTCTGGAGAAACTTGCTGCGCCTGCCAGACTTGACCGGAGGAAACCCGAGAAAAGCAAACTTGTCCACCGGCAGTCCGGCGGCGGTGACCGCGAAAGTCACGGCCGATGCCCCGGGAATTACTTCCGGCTCAATCTCCCGCTGAAGCGCTTCCCTGACCAGCAGGAATCCCGGATCGGAAACCGCGGGTGTTCCGGCATCGGAAACCAGGGCAACGCTCTCTCCCGCCTCTACGCGGTCAAGCAGTTCCCCCACCCTCCGGTGTTCGTTGAAGGCATGACAACTTTTCAGCGGTGTCTTGATTTCGTAGTGGCCCAACAGACGGCTGGTATGGCGGGTATCTTCAGCGGCGATCAGGTCAACTTCCCGCAGTATCCGCAGAGCCCGGAAAGTCAAATCCTCCAGGTTGCCGATTGGGGTGGCCACCAGATAAAGTTTTCCCGTAGTTTCCGGCATATAAAATCCTTTCCGAAAGGTGTAAATTTTTATGGATTTTGCATTTGGTCCATATTTCAGCTAGATTATTATAACGGCAATAGCGTCACCCGCCAGATGTAAACCATATTTGCGAGTAAATTTAATGGAAAATTATCAAACACAATCCGGAAAAACGGTTTTCCCGATAAATTTAACGCATTTTCTCAGCCGGTCCGGTGTGGCCGCCAGACGCCGATGCGCTGACATTATCAAAGCCGGACAGGTTGAGATAAACGGAGAAATCGTTACCGAACCTGGCCGAAAAGTCAACGAATCCGATCAAGTCACCCACAATGGCAAAGAAATCCGGATCGGGGAACGTTACTACCTGATGCTCAACAAACCGCCGGGATATACCTGCACAGCCGTTGATCCTCACGCCGAACACCTTGCCCTGGAACTGATCAATCTGCCGGAAGCAAGAATATTCTCCATCGGACGGCTGGACAAAGAAAGCGAAGGATTGCTCCTGTTTACAAATGACGGTAATTACTGCGAAAAACTCACCCATCCCAGTTTTGAGCACCCGAAAACCTACGAAGTGACAACCGACAAGCCGATTCCCGAAACGATGCGAAAAAAAATGGAATCAGGAATAATTGACACCGGGGAAAAACTCCGGGCCGCAAAAGTAGAGGAGATCAGTGAAAGACTTTACCGGTTTGTCCTGACCGAGGGAAAAAAGCGGGAAATCCGGCGGCTGATAAAATTTGCCGGATGCCATACCGTCCGCCTATGCCGTGTTGCGGTTGGAAAACTCGAACTTGGAAATCTTCCCAGCGGCAAATGGCGCTTCCTGACCGGTGAAGAAATAGCCGCCAGCCTGAAAAACCAAAGATTGCCCCTGGACTGAAATTGACCCGCAGGAATAGAAAATCACGGTTATTTCTTGCCGCTTGGAGTTTTTTGTTTATCCTTACTTTGTGCCAAGAATGCGGCAACTTCTTTATTGTTTTTGGCGAGATATTCAAATTTTTTTTCAAAAGAGGATAAAGCACTAAACCGGGCCATCACAGCCTTCTTACTAATAGGGCGCTTAAGAGGAGGAGGCAAAAAGGACAAATCATTAAAAGGGGGCAAATTAAACTGCTCATTGACCTGGATTACTTTTAGAGGATTTACACGGGTGTTTATCAGAAATAATCGTCCGTTGGATACATCAAAAGTCTTGCCGGCAATCTTAACCGTCCCTTTGCCGGTTTTCTTCTCAAGCTTGCCAACGCATTTAAATTCCACTGTGGAATTTGATCTGGTTAGACGACACGTCATATCAGTCGGGCCATTACCTGTAGCCCAACTTGATTCAATTTGACCAGATATCGGAAGATTGTCCCAAAAAACTAAAATTAATTCCTGTTTTCTGTTTTTACTAAAAGCATCGGAATAATAGAAATATACTGATGTATCAGATACATATACTCGCGTACCCCCAAATATTTCAGGGGTGAACTTGTTGCAACTGTCAGTTGCAACAATAAGGATAAAGCACAACGCTAACATTATAAGTTTTATTTTCATAATTACCTTTGAGATTATTTAGAGAGGTTCGTTCCAATATGCTTTTCTGGCCTGGAAAATGCAACTCAGCTTTTTACTTTATGAAATCTGGACCCGATGTGACAGTAACGCGTCACTAATTTATTTACTCTAACCAAGACAACGAAGTTTTTTCGGTGTTGCCGAAAAAAAAGGAATTTTCTTCTTTGTTTCTTGAGTGAGTGTAACGAACGGGCGAGAGATTCATGCCATATCCGTTATGTATACAAAGAGTAGTTTTACGGTTAATGCCCTTCCGGACAATATCGTTCCAGATTCAGGATCGATGCGGCGGCGGCAACGCTGATGCCGAAGAACACTACCCGCGGCCTAACATTCAGGAAATTCACGATTGAACCATTGACCACTGTGGAACCGGTAGCGAAAACCGCATCGGCCCAATCGAGGTTTTCCGGTCCGGCTTCAGGACCTGAGATAGTTACTCCGCACTTCTCTTTACCGATGTTTTCCGCATCCATGTCGGTACAACGTACTTTATAACTTTCCGCCAGTGTTTCGAGGAAACGCGGCTGCAAGCCGGCCAGCCAGATATTGCGTTCCGCCGGAAACAGTTTTCGTAAGTGCAGGGGGCATAATGTAAGTTCATCGCCACGGCAATGAACGGTTTCCGACGTCAAGCCCAAATGCTTGTAAATCGCATTCAGGGAGGCAATAAAATGGGCGCGCTGGAAATTATTATCGAGTGGCAGCTCCAGTAAATCATTTACGCTGTATTCGGCATTCTGATAACTGTCGGTAAAGGCCTGTCCGCGGCTGTCGGCGAATCTTGCTTCGACCATTTTCTCTTTGCCCGTAATGATGGGATAGTCCCGGTGTTCAGGATTACCGATCGCAGCCTCGGGACTCAGCGCTGAACAGTTGATCGAGACTGATTCGTTTAGAAAACCGTGTTCGCCGGCAATGTCAGCCAGCGCATTCCGCAATTTTCCGTAAATATCATTTTTCATACAAGAATTTCCTTTTATTACTGAAACGACTCGATAGGACGCCCCCGGATGGTGGATACACGACCATCCAGACAAAGTACAGTTAAGATAGACCATTTTTTCATTTTGTGTGGGAATGGCGCACCATTTTTCCAGAAATATTTTCCGAAGACGTCACTCATGAGCCAGCAACCGCCGAAGTCCCGGGCCGTCAGGCGATGCGGCATCATGCTGGAAAATGGCGAAGTATAGGAATGCGCGCTATTACAGGACCAGTAATAATAACCGATATTGCACTGCGCCCAATTGTCATCCGTGTTTTCCAGGTCCGCGGACCATTTCGCAAGAATTTCGATTGCCGGGCAATACCAGCAGTTCCGGCTCCGCATGTACGAATCATTAACCTCCTGAAGCTCGGGATGGCTGTTGCCGTTGGTTTCCGCCCGTGGGAAAATATCACCATTATCGTCGGCATACATGTTTAACGCCAGCCCGCACTGGTGCAGGTTGCCCCGGCAACCGCATAACCGGCCACGCTCCCTGGCCCGTGCCATGACAGGCAGCAAAAGCCCGGCCAGAATGCATATGATCGCTATTACAACCAACAATTCTATTAAGGTAAAATACTTATATCGCTCTTTCACGACAGGTCCGCTTCCGCAGTTGGAACAAGCAACGGTTTTCGGCTTAACGGCTGACCTCCCGCGTATAAAGAAATCAATGACAGCATATTTGACGCCTACCACCAGCAAAAAGACGGCGAAACAACATTTCAGCGCCGGGGCAGGAAGTTGATTTGAAATAAGAGCGCCGGTCACCGCCCCGGCCAAAGCCGGGACAAGCATCTTCCTGACAGATCCGGTCTCCAGGTTGCGCTTCCGGTAATAACGCCATGCTCCGAGCATGGTCATGAAGCACATGGTGGCCAGAGAAATAACAATTGCTTCCCGGATACCGCGCCCCATGCCAATGCTCAAAAACGGCACACACACCAGTCCGCAGCCAACTCCCAAACTCGCCGACAACACCCCAATGCCAAATGCAAACAACGGCGGTAAAAACCACATCGCACTTCCGGCAAGCGTCAGTTGCCGGCACAATAACGATGAAACATCCAACATCTGAAGCATCTTCAGGGCTGCCAGTAAAATAAATATGCCGAAACACAATTTCATGAAACCAGGCTTGAAATTAAAGCTCAATCCCGCCCCGAACCAGGAACCGCACAACGCCGCGGCAATGAACGTAAGCATGAACAAACCATTAAAAGAGTTATAATTGCAACAGATTTGAATCATTGCGCCGGTTCCGCTGATTACAGCGATATTCGCCAGCGATATCCCAGCCGCGCGGCGATAGCAGAAAGCACAACCGCTAAGCAGCAAGGGCATCAGGATCGCACCGCCTCCTACCCCGATCCCGGCGCTTATTACTCCGATTACAAACGCGCCACCCCCAAGCAGGTATTTAACCTTGACCGGCATATCTGCCGCAATATCCTCTTTTGCGCCTGCTTTGCCAGTTTCTTCTCTTCCATAAAAAGTAATCTTCATCGACAATCTTCCTTAAATGCTGTTCAGTTTCCCGGTAACGTTATCCGGTTCAGCAATGGTCATGCCACAATTAACTCGAACGTCAAGAAAATATCTCGCAACAAGTTGTATATAAAACACTTGCAAAATTAATAATTCTTCCGGCAATAGTTCCGGGCCCGGACACCTAAAACAGGAGGTTTTGGAAATAATTGTAATACGCCACTTGTATGACACTATCTAATCTACTGGAAATAAGATAGTTACGAACACAATTACAATTTTGTTGTCTGTCATTGAATTCCGGAAATTTATTTCCGGAAAGAGCGGCTTGGATGCCCGGCCGAATATTCGGGCAGAACCATAATTGGAAAACTATAAAAAAAATTCCGCCAGCGATAAATGCTGACGGAATTGGTAAAAATAACCGGAATCAAGACAATAAAACTTCTCCATACTGACTTCAATAATGAAGACGTGTTAAAGCCTCAAATTCCTGGCTTTATATTATTTTTTCTTCGCGGCAGTTTTCTTAGGCGCGGCTTTTTTAGCGGCAGCTTTTTTGGGAGCAGCCTTCTTAGCAGCCTTTTTAGGCTTGCAGCAGTCGCCACATGCTTTCGCGAAGTACTCAGACTTCTTATTTTCCAGTATCAAACCAACTTCATCAAGGTTGACGGGATCATATCCCTTGACTTTGATTGACTCGCAGAAATCCAGCCATTTCTGGTGGTCCCATTCTCCCTTGTTCTTCTTCACGAAGTTCATCGGGATACAAGATTTCGCGAGCTTCTGCAAATTAGTTTCCGCGGTGCTCATAAGTTATTTCCTTTCCTGTAACTAATTACTGCCAACTTTTCCTGTTTATTTTGATTGGAAATAAATACCTCCTTTCAACTATCTGCAAGAAATATATGTATGATTTAATACTTTTCTAATTTATTACCGGTATTTATATACAAATTTTCACAAAATTACTCTTTAACTGCCGCCTAGCATAAGTAAGTTGGCTTCTTTCTCGAGTTCCGGAGACATTTTCACGGCGCTTTTCGCGAAATTCACGGCTTCGGGATAATGCTTGTACCAGTCACAGAGAATTGCAAGCATCAGGAGGTCCTGTGCCGCCATTTTCCGGCTTTCCTCACGCGACACGTTTCCGCCGGAACTTTTCAGCTTGCTGTTGGCATAGAAAGTATAAAAATTTATCATCTGGGTAAAACTCAAATCATTCCAGCGGCAGTCCTTGAATTTCCCGTTCGGCAATTTCACCTTGAGAATATTTTCGTTCGCCAACGAAACCGTCCCGGTGAAAGTCTGCTTATGCAGCTTTATCCGTCCTTCGTAAGGGAATTTCCGCATCAGTCTGACCAGATACGATTTGGCCTTGTAAACCAGCTTGCAGCGCCGGTATTCATTCTTTCGCGAGGCTTCATCGGGTAGTGTCTTCAGGTATCCGTTCAGCATTTTTTTGTTGAAACTGAAATTGTCCGGGCGGGGACGTTTTGCAAACTGTTTGCGATCTTTTTTCAGCGCCGCGATAGTAAGATTGCCGATATTTGCCGTACTGCTGATCAAAGCCTGATTCCCAGAGCTTTTTGTTTTCAGCAGTTTCGGCAATCCCGAGCCGGACCGACAGCCGCCAACCACCCAGGCTTGCCATTCAACAACGGGCTTTTTCCATTTTTTTACCGTATCTTTGGTGCATTCCTGCAGGTAATACGAGTAATTTGCCAAATAGTTCTTCAGCTTGCTCCGGTCAGGCTTATTTTCCGCCGCCAGCTCCCGGACGAAAAAGCCCAGCGACGCCAGCGCCCACAAGTCCGGCAGTTTTTCCGTGGCGAAAGCGATTGTTTCCGAGGTAACGCTTTTGTCTCCGGCCAGATACTCCATAACCATCATCTCCGGTTTGCGAAGATTTACGTCGTCCTCCTGATAAAGTTTCACGAACTCCCCGGCCTTGGCTACGGCCTTGCTGCTGCTGCCGGAAAGATAAATACTGATAACTTCGGAAATATCGTCCAGCTTGCTTTTATTGAGTTCATCCGACGCGGTTGCGGAAACGCAACAAAAGCAAAAAAGAACAAGTAAAAAAACGGGACGGAAAAATTTCATTTGAATGCCGGGTTATTTGCCTCGGGACAGTCTTTCCGCAAGCATTTGCGGCAGACCGGCGGAAACGATTTGGTTCTGGACTTTTTTGATATCGTATGAGACCCGGAGGGTTTTCACTTCGCGGGTTTCATTGTTGAACACCACTACGGAACTGCGGGAATCGAAGTCGCGCGGCTGGCCGACTGATCCCGGATTGATCAGGTACTTACTGGTACTGCGGCGGGAAATTTTGCGGTCACGGAGGATTTCTATGGAAATTGTTTGCGAACGGCTGTAGGAAAAAAACAACGGGATGTGGGTGTGGCCGAAGAAAGCAAATTGTTTGTCCTGGAGAAAAAAGTGAAAGAGCGCCGTTTTAGTATCGAGGATATACGGCCAGCTTGCGCCGTCCAGGGCGTCGAGGGAAGAATGTATGAAAATAACATCATCTTCATCTATCCGGTACGGCAAAGCCTTGAGCCATGTCATTTCGTTATCGCTCAACACATGCCGGGTCCAGGTAATAGCGGCGCTGGCGTAAGGCTGAATGTCCCAGGTTTCCTTGTCTTCCGAGGAATAATAGTCATGATTCCCTTTTACCGAAGGAATCTGCTTCTCCCTGATAAATTCAATACACTCCTTTGGCCTGGCGCCATAGCCAACAATGTCACCGATACAGATAATTTTATCGCAGCCATAGTCGGTCAGTGCCTTATACGAAGCCTTGAGAGCTTCATAATTTCCATGGATATCACTGAGTATTCCTATCCGCATTGCCCCCGCCGATTTTATGCGTAAGTTTTTACTGTTTAACATTAATACCGGAATTGAGAATATACAAGAGTCATACTATTTTTCTAATACGCATTTAGCGGCTGAAAATACCTGCAAATCGCTCTATGCATGAAATTTTGAAAGGAAATATGAAAATACACAAGTTGTTCGGAAAGATCCTGTCCGCGGCTGACACCATTCTTGACATTTTATGGGAACTGTTCAGGAAACTGTTTGCCGGATTATTTAAGATTATCGCGGCTGTACTTACAATGATTCATGGAGGCTGGAAGTTTCTCGGCGACATCCCGTTTCTGCATACCCCCTGGCGATTCATCGACCGGATTTTTGAATTTATCGGAAAAGTTTTCCGGGGCCTGATGCTGGAGCAGTTGTGGCGGTTTTTTCTTGACACTTGCGAATCAACCGCCGACTTTATTTCCGGATCAAATTTTGCCAAACGGGTGCTTTTTGTGCTGCTGCTGTTCCTGGCGCTGCTCTTCTGGTATCCGCCGTCGTGGTGGGGCCCCTGGTATTATTATGAAGAAGGAACCGCGTCCTGGTACGGCCCCAATTTCTATTTCAACCGGACAGCGAACGGCGATTTGTTTCTTCCTGGCCCGTTCATGACCGCCGCCCACAAAACTCTCCCGCTGGGAATAACCGTTAAAGTGAAAAATGCCGAAACCGGTAAATGCGTATTGGTAAAGATCAACGACCGCGGCCCGTTCGTGAGAGGCCGGATCCTCGATCTCAGCAAATTCGCGGCGTGGAGACTCGGCATTCTCAAAAAAGGAACCGGAAAAATCATCATCTATACCCGGAAACCGTATTCAACGAAACAGACTCCCGTTTATGGGCGAAACTCCCGCTGAGCCATAGGGCAGCGCCATGATTTTGTGACCGGAAATGCGTTGCTATTCCGGCAATTATTGTGCAGTAATAATCTCCGGATTATTCGGGTTGGAAAGATACATTTTTCATGGATATTGCAAGGAAAGCGTAAATTTTTAACTTTTTTCTATTGCACTGCACATGAAAACCTGTATATTAATTGTTCTTTTGCCTGCTCCCGGAGGCGTGTTGAGTAAAAATGTGTTAATAAATGAAGCCGGGAGAATTGAACTGCGAGCAACGAGGTTAAGAGATGGCAGTCAGAATAAGATTAAGAAGAACTGGAACACGGAACAAGCCGTGTCACCGCATTGTTGTAGCCGACATCAGGTCCGCACGTGACGGACGGGCTGTGGAAAATCTGGGTTTCTACGATCCCAGGCACAAGTCTGAAAAGATCGATCTGGAACGCGCGGAATACTGGATTTCAAACGGCGCAACCCCGAGTGAAACCGTACTGGCAATTATCGAACGGGCCCGGAAAGGTGTAAACCTGGCCGATATCGAAAAGAAATCACGCCCGTCCAAGAAATCCGTGGCAAAACAAGCTGAAGCTGAAAAGGCCAAGGAAGAAGAAGCCGCAAAAGCCAAGGAAGAAGCCGCAAAAGCCAAGGAAGAAGCTGAAAAGGCTAAAGCCGAAGCTGAAGCCGCCGCAAAAGCTGCTGAGGAAGCCAAGGCTGCAGAGGAAGCTGAAAAAGCCAAGGCCGCGGAGGAAGCAAAAGCTGCTGAGGAAGCTGAGAAAGCTAAAGCCGCCGAAGAAACCAAGGCTGCGGAAGAGGCTAAAGCTGAGGAAGCACCCGCGGAAGAACCTAAAGCAGAAGAAAAACCCGCGGAAGAAGCCCCAGTCAAGGAAGCTAAAGCTGAAGAAGCTGCTCCTGCCGAGGAACCCAAAGCGGAAGAAAAAGCTGAACCTGCCGAATAAGAGCGAGCGCATTTCCCGCGCAACATTTTTGGCTGAAAGCATAAACCTTCAAACGGCAAGGTTAAAAAATGGTTATCAAAGGATTATTCAACAAGTTATTTAGTGGAGATGACAGCTCCAGCGCCGCCAAACCTTCGGAAGGCGGAATCAATGATCTTGAAAATTTTGTCGATTACATCGTCAGAGCGCTGGTCGATTATCCCACGGACGTAAAAGTCACTGCTGACGCTGATGAAAACGGCGACAGCATTATTAAAATCGAGTGTAAAAAAGAAGACATCGGCAAGGTCGTCGGCAAACGCGGCAAGACGATCATGGCGATCCGTTCCCTCGTGAGCGGCGCCGCCGGGCGCATGCGCCGGAAAGTGGCCGTAGAGGTAATGGACTGAGGTTAATGTGAGGTGCGGATTGAGATCATAACCTTGTTTCCCGGCAGTTTTTTCGGCCCTTTCGCGGAAAGTATCATCGGCAGGGCCCGGGAACAGGAACTGGTGGACATCAACCTCGTTGATCTGCGGGATTTCACGCACGATAAGCGGAAAAGCGTAGACGACAAACCTTACGGTGGCGGTCCCGGGATGCTGATGAAGGCCGAGCCGTTGTTCGAAGCGGTAGAGGCATTGCGGAAACCGGAATCGCAAGTGATTTTAACCAGTCCCCAGGGCGAGGTTTTCAAACAGGAAATCGCCAGGGAACTGTCCGCGGCAAAACATCTGATTATCATCTGCGGCCATTACGAAGGAGTAGATGAGCGGATCCGCGGCGGATTGATCGACCGGGAAATATCGATCGGTGATTATGTGCTGACCAACGGCAATCTGGCGGCAATGGTTATTTGCGACGCAGTGATCAGACTGTTGCCCGGAGCGCTCGGTTCAGCCGAATCGGAAATCGAGGAATCGTTTTCCGCCGGGATGCTGGAGTATCCGCAATACACCCGGCCGCCGGAGTTCAGAGGCATGAAAGTACCGGAAGTTCTGCTTTCAGGAAATCACGAAGCCATCAGGAACTGGCGGAAAGAAAAAGCGGAAATGAAAACCCGGCGGCAACGCCCGGATCTGTTAAACAAATGAATTAAAAAAATTATTTACGCGGAGGATACGTTAATGAACACGATGGATAAAATCCGGTCCGAACAGTGTAAGGGCGATATTCCTGTATTCCAGGTTGGCGACACTGTAAAAGTGCATACCCGCATTGTCGAAGGCAACAACGAACGCATCCAGGTTTTCACTGGCATCGTTATCGGCAAACGCGGAAGCGGCATCGAAGAAACCTTCACCGTACGCCGGGTTTCCTACGGCAAAGGCGTGGAAAGAGTTTTCCCGCTTCATTCACCCAGAATTTCCAAGATCGAACTCGATCGCCGCGGCAAAGTACGCCGCGCTAAATTGTACTACCTGCGCGACAAGGTCGGTAAGGCCGCCCGCGTCAAGGAAAAACAGCGCTTCGAGTCATAATCCCCGCTGAAACGGTCAAATGACAAACTTGGCGGCAAATCCTGAAATCCTCCGCTTTGAACAGGAAAAGTGGCAGGAAGGTTGCAGGTTTGTCGCCGGAATCGATGAGGCCGGAAGAGGTCCTTTAGCCGGACCCGTGGTAGTTGCCGCCGTCATGTTTCCTCCGGAAAGCGGCATCCCCCCGGTGAACGACTCCAAACAGCTTTCAGAAGCCCAGCGCCTGGCACTTCGCGAACAGATCCTCGCGGTTCCCGGAATCCAATACAAAGTAATTGAAGTTTCCGCTGAAGAAATCGACCGCCTGAATATTCTCGGCGCCACCCACTACGGCATGAAAACGGCCGCAACCGGCATCGAAAATATCGAATTCGCCCTTATCGACGGACTTCCCGTCCCGCAATTCCCGGTCCCGTCTCTGGCAATCGTTGAAGGCGACAGCAAATCGGCCAGCATCGCCGCCGCCAGCATCCTCGCCAAAACCCGGCGCGACGCAATGATGGTGGAATATTCAGAACAATATCCCGGCTACGGCTTTGAATCCCATAAAGGTTACGGAACCAAAGCGCACCTTGAGGCCCTCCGCGAACTCGGACCGTGTCCGATCCACCGGAAGTCTTTTGCGCCGGTCCGCGATATCATTACCCCTCCCCCTGAACAACTCGAACTGGAGTTTTAAAATGAACGACTTAAATGCCATCGTTTTCCAGTTCGGGGTCCCGGTTTTCAGGGCAAAACTCCTGAGAATCCTCTTCCAGCTGAACTGCCGGGAATAATATGTCCGTTGCTTATTGAAATAATTATCGTAAGATCAATTTAATAAGTGCAAAGGACAATATCATGATGACTTCAAAAGAACTCGTTAAACGGGCGATTCATTTCAATACCCCCGAACGGCTGCCGTTCACCGGCAGCATGGGACAAACCGATTTCTCCGGCGACACCGTCGCCATTTTCCCCGATTTCCCGCTTAAATGGTGGCTGGGCGGCGGCGGAACCGACGAATGGGGATCAGTCTGGGAAATCGAACCCGGATCAAAAGACATGGGACAGGTGAAAAACATCATCCTCGAAAATCTGGACGATTTTGCATCGGTAAAAATTCCCGACGCCATGAATCCTGACCGCTACAAGCACTGGGACGAAATTATCTCCCGCGCGGAAAAAGAAAATAAATACATAGTTGCCTGTAACGGCACACTGCTCTTTGAGCGCGCCCACTTTCTCTACGGCTACGAAAAACTGCTGATGGATATCGTGCTTGAGCCGGAAAAAGTAATTAATTACCTCAGGCACATTTCCAGATACCACCTTGATACCATCCGGTATATCACGGAAAATTTTGCCGGACGCATTCACGGTTATCGCGGAACTGACGATTGGGGAACCCAGAACGCCCCGGTAATCTCACCTAACAGTTTCGTGCAGGTTTTCAAACCGGTTTACCGCGAGATTTTTCAGGTCGCGCACGATGCCGGAATGGATACCTGGATGCACTCATGCGGACAGAACATTCCGATTATCCCGCACCTTATCGAGGCTGGACTGGATGTGATCAATCTGATGCAACCCAACGTGTTTCCTATTCCGAAACTCGCGGAATTCAAGGGTAAAATCTGCTTCGAGGTCAATGCCGACGAACAGACAACCCTGCCCGGCAATGACAAACAGGCGCTGGCAAATGAAGTCCAGGCCCTTCTCGACAGCTGTTGCACCGATAAGGGTGGATTGATCGAAATGCGTACTGATACCATGTTCTACGACGCCATGCACGTTCCGGTGGAAATGGGCGAGGCATGTCACGCTGAATATCGCGCCCGTGACCCGTTCATTAAGAAAGGAAACTGAAGATGACGACTCTCAAAAAAGGCCAAGCGGTTGTTTTTACCGCCGTCAACCAGGCAGAGCTTAAAGAATTCTCCCTCCGGGAACCTGCGCCGGGTGAAATCCTTGTCGAAATCGCCCACAGCTGCATTTCCCCGGGCACGGAACTGCGCTGCATTGCCGGAAAGGAGGGCAACGCCGGAGGATTCCCGTTCGTGCCCGGTTACGCCCTGACCGGTACGGTAATCGCCGCCGGTAAAGACGTTGCGCTTGTGTCCGGGACAAAAGTATTCTGCCAGGGCTGCGCCTATGCCGGGGAATTCGGTTGCTCCTGGGGCGGGCACCTCAGCCATGCCATTATCTCTGCCGCTGCCGCGGTTCCAATTCCGGAAAATGTCAGCTTGCTTGATGCTTCAACCGCTGCGTTGGCGGCAATCGCCAATCACGGAGTCGAGCTCAGCAAGCCCCGACCCGGCGAAAAAGTTGCGGTGGTCGGCCTGGGGGTAATCGGACAGTTCTCCGCGCGGCTCCATGCCGCCGCCGGAGCGGAAGTTGCCGGCGTCGATCTGATCGATTCCCGCCTGGAAATCGCCGCTGATGCCGGAATCGAAGTTATCAATGGGGCCGGTGATATGAAGAAAAAAGTCCGGAAATGTTTTCCTGACGGCGCGGACATCGTGGTGGACTGCACCGGTTTTCCCCCGGTAATCGAACCGGCTATGAGCCTTGCCAAGGACATTCCCTGGGACGATTCGCTCGTTTCAGGCCCCCGGTTCGTAGTCCAGGGCAGTTATCCGGGAGATATTTCGTTCCCGTACCACCTGGCGTTCAACAAGGAAATGAGCTTCCTGATACCGAGGTCCAATAAACACCATGACCTGGAAAAAGTGTTGGAAATGATGTCTAACGGCAAACTGAACGTTTCCGGCATTATCAGCGAAGTCAGGAAACCGGGACAGGCCCAGTCTGCCTACATGGACCTGATAAACCGCAAGGACGAACTCATGACCATCGCTTTCGACTGGTCCTGATAAAGTCTGTTCTCCCGTAAGTTGTGCAAATTTCCTGTACAGCTTACGGGATTTTTTCGCCCCAGTAAAAGTACATGTCCTTTTACTTTATATTAACTTTTCCATCCATATTTCCTTATTCATTATTGACATTATTGCAAAATTGCAGTATAATTAATTATCAAGAATTGAAAGTACATGTACCTTATGACTTCTTCGGTAAAAATAAAACAGCCGTTGTTCGCGAAACTCGCCAGCGAGTTGTCAAAGAAGATAGCCGTAAAAGATTTTGCGGGTAAAAGCTTTCCTTCCGAGAGTCAGATATGCAAGAACTACTCCGTAAGCCGCAACACCGCGCGCCGCGCCATAAAGATACTGGAAAACCGCGGGCTGCTGAAAACAATTCAGGGAAAACAGCGCAGGGTCGCCGCGTCCGGCGCTTCAGCAACCAAGCATGTAACTAATAACATCTGCTGCTTGGTATCGAAATACGCGAGTATATATACCGATGTATGCAACCATCTTTCCGACAGGTTGAAAAAGTTCGGATATAACGTGTGTTTCACATTTCAGGACAATAATAACGGCTTTAACCATAACTTTATCAAACAGGAAAAATATGCCGCGTGTATTTTCGTCGGTATCCGGCAGGACCACGTGACCCGGGAAGTATGCGACCTGGCGGGAAATATTCCGGCCGTGGTTGTTGAAAACAACGGCAGTCTGCTGCCGTTCGATAATATCGGGACCGATGAATATATCAATGCCTTCCGGGGATGTCAGCACCTGATCGATAACGGACACCGCAAAATAGCCGTTATCGAATACAATGGTTATCCGCGTATAACCGAAGGCATAAAAAAGTGCTTTGAAGTAAACGGCGTTCCTTACAGTGAAAAAAACTTTATCCAGCCTGCTTATCATATTGGCAAGGAGGAAATTGAAAACCTTCTCGCTTCAGATGATTACACCGCGCTCTATGTGGCAGTTTACCGCGCCCACGGGGAAGCAGTGTTCAATTATCTGCATGAGCAACACACCAGGATACCGGAAGATTTGAGTGTTATGGGAAACGACGATCTGGATTTAATGGTAGATTCAAAACCTTTCAGGCCCGACTGTCTGGCCGCAAACTGGGACGAGTTCGCGAAAATCGCCACTGAACGGATATGTCACAGGATCAACCATCCCGGAAGTAAAAAAATCGTCAGTTTCCGGATAGAATCAGAAGTTGTCAAAAGGGGAACCGTAAAGAATATAGGTTAACGAACAATATAAAATAATGGAGGAAATAGAGATGAAAACTAGGCAGAAATCATTCACGCTGATTGAGTTGCTGGTAGTGATAGCGATCATTGCCATACTTGCGTCAATGCTGCTCCCGGCGCTGAACAAAGCCAGGGAAACGGCCAAGCGCTCGGACTGTCTTTCCAGGGAAAAACAGCTTGCCCAGGCCGTGCTGTTCTACGCTGACGAATATGACGGATTCGCACCGCCATGCTCATTGCCGGACTTAACTACTTTTGCTCGCTGGAATTATCTGATTTCCCCGTACGCGGAAACCCTTTTCAAGTGGAAAGGCAAAAAGTGCCTGGATTACTCCGGGGGAACCTATCCTACCTGTCCGTCAGCGGAACCACCCGCAGTCGATGTATGGGACGCTACTACCGGAGCCTGGGCAAAAACGGATTATGGTTACAATGTTTATTTTGGTTACAGCGCTAATTCTGCTCCATGGGATAAAATCCAGAGATTGGCGTCGATTCGGTATCCCGCGAAAACGATCAGTTTCGGCGACCAGAAAGTCTGGTCTTATCCTCTGTATCCCGAAGCATACAATCATCTTTCCTTCCGTCATTCCGGCGGATTGAATGCCGCGTTTTTCGACGGCCACGCGGAATGGGTTAGGTCTCCCTTGACCCGTAATTATACAGGGGCCGACAAACCTTACTGGGCCCCTGACGCCTCAATGTAAAGAATATTAAATCAATCAAGTTATTAAGGAAATTTCCATGCGGTTAAAGTTTTATGCAGGATTATTTTTGTCAACTCTCATCGGATTGTCGTCTTTTGCGGACCGGAAAACCGGTAAATACACTTATGCGAAATTGTTTAATTCCGCGTCCGGGCTGTTTCCGCCCAAGGTCGAAGAGATAAAATCACCGGCACAGGATTCCGTGACCGTTTCCGGGGGTAAAATCGCATTCCCCGGCAAAAAAGAACTGACCGTGACCGCCGAAAACAAAACCGCCACCCTTTCCTGGAAAGTTCCGCGGCTGCGGCACTACCCGAAAGGCAGTCTGAAATTTTCCGCAACCTCTGCCGCCCCCGCGGAAATAGTAGTTTACTCCAAGTATGGCAGCACAAAAAACAAGTGCGGAAAACTTGCGGTAACTCCCGGAAAACCCGCAAAATTCAAGGCCGGAATTGCCACCGGGGAACTGAGCGGCGTCGTTCTGGAAATAATTTCAAAGTCCGGAAAAAACGTCAAGCTGACCTTACAAGATATCGATCTTTCCTGCTGGTGGTGGGAAGGATGCTTCCGCAAGGAATTTACGCTTCCGGAAGAAAAAATATGGGAAGCGGTTGTCTGCGCGGGCAACATGACTACGGTTTATGTAAACGGAAAAGAAGTAACTCCGGACAGCGTTATCCTGCCGCACGCATTCTATTTCTGCCGGGGAATGTTCCGGTCGAAACGGTTGAACCTGAAACCTCATCTCAAGCCCGGCAAGAATGTCATTGAGCTTTATGCTATCCGCAAAAGCATTCCTCCTTACGCTTATCTGAACGGCGCGGTAATAATGGATTCCGGCAAAAGAATTCCGCTGAAAAGTGACGGCTCCTGGAAGTGGAGCGTATGCTTGCCCGGAACCCAAAACGCGGTATGGAAGAAGCTCCCGGCATGGCGCAGCCTCACCGAATACCGCAGAGCCGGAACCGGCGCCGGGGCTTTCCCGATTACCGGCTATTACGCCTTGCTGATGAAGCGCGGCGACATGCCCGCCTACAGTGGCCTGATGAAGCTGGTAAATCCATATGACGACAACCTTTTCTACCCATTCGACAAACCTTTCGCCGTTAAAATACTGATTCCTCCGGGACTGGCAAACCGGAACCCGGTGGCTGAATGGCAAATCAGCCGTTTTGAAAACGACAAACTCACTCCTGTCATAAGTGGCAAAATCGATAAATTCAAAAAGTCCGGCAATTCGCTGAAATTTTCGGTTAACGGCGGAAAACTCCCCGCCGGGGTCTACACTTTCGGAGTCGTCCTTAAATCCGGGAACAAAGTCATTGAAAGCAGAATCCCGGAACCATTCGCGGTCCCGGCAAAGATCAAGCAGAAAGAAGTTGCCGGCGATACTCTGGAACAGGGCATGGACTTGCAGCTCGAAACCACAGTGGACTTCACCAAGCCCAACGGCCCCTGGCCCTGGATGGAAACCGACGCCAAAGCTCCGTACCCCGGACCCCACATAAGAAAATGGGACGATAAATTTGTAAGCACGGTAAAAAAGCCGTTGATCGTGGAAAAGAACGGGCTGAAATATCGCGTCACCAGGAAAAAGTTTAACGCGCAGTTCACTTATAAAATCGACTTCAAACATCCGGGCGACTGGTATCTGATGGTATTGGAATATCCGGACGACGCTGAACGCTGGATCGGCGTGGCATGCAACGCCTCCGCCAGAATGAACAAGAAAAAAGGATATGCCGACGAATATGCAAAATGCGGCCCCTGCATCTGGACCGGCGGCAAATATCCAAACTCCGGCAAAATGCTGAAAATGAAATGGCTCTACCGTCCCGACCCCGGTCCGCACGGCATCAATGTAATGTCCCTGATGACGAAATCCGACGCAGCGGCTTCAAAGTTGCTTATCTATCACATCAGAGGTGAACTCCCGGCACTGAAACAACCGTCCATCCCCCTTGCGGAGCAGCGTAAATTCGGGTTGCTTTCCGAACGGACAACTCCTTGGCACTGCGGATTCTACAACTACTTGAGCTCACATCCGAAATCTTTCACCGGCATGATCAATTACCGTGACAGCGCGGTTCTCGACGCCTGCCGGAGAACCACCGACCTGCTCGACACCTGTTATCATTACGCCCAATACCTGAAATTCTCCGGCCAGAACCTGCACGTGATGGGCTGTTACCAGTACCACGACATGAATACGTGTCCGCGCTGGAACACTGGTTCGTCCCGTATAAATTACAACTCCCGCGATATTGCCGCGAGAGTATTCCAGGCCAACGGCATCGACTTTTACGCATCGGTTGAATACATGAACGCTTTCAAACGGATGGCGAAATACTTGACCAGGATCGACCGTTTTTTTATAAAAGAAGATCCCGAACTGTTTTTCGTGGACAAAAACGGCCACGTTCCACCTTCGACCATGGGATTTATGCGGGGATGTGTAAATTTCATGCGTCCGGAAGTAAAGGCACATATGTTGAATATGGCAAAAGAACTCGCCAGTGAATTCAAGCATCTGCCGAACTTCCGGGGAATCAACTGGACGGCCTATTTCGGCGGTTCCTGGCAACCAAGCTTCCGGGGCACGAGTTCCGATCCGCTGGCCCTCGGTTATGGCGATTTCACGGTGGCGCTTTTTGAGAAGGAAACCGGAATAAAAGTTCCCGGAACAGCGAACGACCCGAAACGCTTCGCTGAACGTTACAAGTTCCTGACGTCCCCGAAAATCAAACCGCACTGGCTAGTCTGGCGCGCCGCTAAATTGTGCGGGTTCTTCGTTGAACTTGATAAAACGGTTAAATCCGTGAGGAATGACCTGAACTGCATCGCTGGGTGCGATATCGACTTCAACCACATCATCCAGTGGAAAAAAAGCCGGAAATCCTTCAAGGAGTATCTTCTGGAAAATTCCTGGGACATGGAATTCTTTAAAAAACATCAGGGCATTTGGCTGATGCCGTGGCTGTTCGGGAATGCCAGGTACGGCTATTACGTGGGCAAAAAACTGTCCGATCAGGCTATGGGCTGGCAAGGCAACATCGATGAGGAATTCTATCAGACCTTCGCCGATAAAGACAAGCGCGCGCTGATGCTTTCGTATCGTTGGCACGAAGTGGAAAGGGTGGCCGCCCTCTTCCCGTGCCGGAAAGACTGGCCGCGATCATATCAGCAAACCATGGCCGGACAGCAGCGCGAAGAAATGGCGATGGAACCCTATACCCAGGGAATGATTGGATTCGATCCGCAGTTGATCGCATTCGGATTCACCGACGTCTCGCTCTACATCGGTGTGGAGGAAATGCGCCGCAAGTTCTCCCGGATTTTCCGCCGGCTCCCCCGAAAATTGTTTAAAAAAACGCTGAATACCGGGTTCAAAACCAATATTGCGCTCCGGGCGCTCAAGCAGGGGGATGAATACTATTTCTATGCCGTCAATCCGGGTTACTGGCCGATCACCGGCAAGATCAAGCTTTCCGGCAAGGCTGAGGTTATCGATCTGGTCAGCGGCAAAAAAGTTGCATCGGGAACAGAGATCAAGTTTGCCCTGGAACCATTCGGGATTGCCGCCTGGAAAGCCAAATCCGGTTCGGTCGGACTCATCGGCTGGAACAACGATCCCGTGCCTGAAGACCAGCTTGCACATATGAAAAAAATCATCGCAAAAGCCAGAAAAATCATGAACCTTTCCGGCATCAAAAAATATTTGGGTAATCAGGATTATAATTTCTTCAAGGATTCCACGGACAAAGCGGAAACCGCCATCAAAGCCGGAAGATACGCGGAAGCCTGGATGACGCTGATTAACGCACATTACTGGGGCATCCTTTTTGAAAAAGGCAAGGACGCAAAATACGCCGGAAACGTAGGCCCCAGGAAAATTGTCGCAACGGAAGCTGAAAAAGCCCCGGTGATCGACGGCAAACTTGATGATGAAATCTGGGAAAAGTGCATCGGTCAAACCCGGTTTATTTCCGGCAGCAAGCAACCGTCGAAACTTGAAACCTGGGTTTATACCGCCTGGAAAGGCAACAAACTGTATATGGGATTCCGGTGTCTGGACAAGAACCCGGAAAAGATCCGCGCAAGCGCGAAGCAGGAACTTGATATTTTCAGGGGAATGGACGATGCGGTGGATTTCGTAATCAAACCGCCCGGAAAACATTACTACCAGTTCGCGTTTAATATCAAAGGGAAAAAGTTCGACCAGAAATGCCTGTCGATGCTCTCGAAGGACTACGATTACGCCCCCGACTGGATTGTAAAAGCGGCAGCCGGCGCCAACGGCTGGACCGCCGAAGTGGAAGTTGACACGGAAAAAGCCTTCGGCGTAAAAATAGCCAAAGGCAGCGACTGGATGATCAATTTCCACCGCTTTTTCCGGATGAAGGAACATCAATATTCGTCATGGGTATGGACCCCGAACCTTCACTTCATGGACCACATGGGGCTTGTCCGGTTTGCCGGGGCGAATCTGCTCGTGAATCCCTCGGCGGAGACGCTGGAGAAAAATTGGCCGGTCAACTGGACCTGGAGCGGCGGTATCGGCAAAAAATATTTCACCTGCGAACCATCGGATGTGGAAAGACACTCCGGTAAATATTCCGTAATGCTCAAATTCAACGGCTTCAGAGGCAAAAGGCCACGCATGGGAGCCTACCTCGTCCCCGGCGGATTCAAATATCGCCCCACACTTCCGCTGGTTCCGGGAAAAACTTATACTATCTCATTCTGGATGAAAAGCAATATCCCGGCAATATCGGTTTACCTGCTTACCGCCAATTCAAAAGGAAAGTTACGGGCAGTGACGACAAAAATGCGGATCAAACCGAAACCGGGCTGGAATTACTACTCTGGAACGGTAAAAGTCCCGGCAAACGTAAAATTCGCGGCCCCGGCATTTTCACTCCACGGCGCTGAAAAACCCATGCCGAAACCGTGGTCAGGACTCCCCCTGATCAACAATAAAACCGTCATGTTCATCGACGATGTCATGATCATCGAACAAAGCGGAAATTAAAAATTTGTCTGGGGTTTGACGGCGAAGAGGAGACCGCCGCCAATCAGGAACAGTATGGCAAGGCTGAGAATGCCGTAGCGGAGTTCCCCGGTAAGTTGATTCGCCAGCCCCATCAGGCCCGGTCCCGCGATAGTGGCGAATTTCCCGAAAATATTGTAAAACCCGAAAAACTCAGCCGACTTTTCCTTGGGAATTATTTTGCTGAAGAACGAACGGCTCAACGCCTGGATGCCCCCTTGGGCGCTTGCCACCAGCAAGGCCAACAGACAGAAAAGACCAAACCTTATGTTGTGCGATTCAAATACCGGCAGAAAAAAACCGACCAGCACGATCACCAGGTAAATACCTATTCCCGCGAACAGCATAATTTTGGTGGTAAAAATTTCCGCGAACTTGCCGAAAATAAGGGCAAATGGAAATGCGACAAACTGAATCGCCAGCACCACGATCAGCAGATGCATCGAATTAAGACCGATGTCTTTGCCGTAAATTACCGCCGCTTTGATGATGGTGTCGACTCCGTCGATATAGAAGAAATAGGCGATAATAAACAGCAAAACGTTCCGGTAGCGGCGGATTTCGCGGAAGGTGTTCCAGAGACGCAGAAAACTGTCGCGTATGGGAGTTTCAGATCCCGGCAGTGAATATTTCTGTTCGACTTTGAACAGGATCGGCAGAGAGAAAAACAGCCACCAGACACCGGTAATCGCGAAAGCAATCCTGGTGGTCGCAATCTTATTGTCATTTCCCCCGAGCATCATAACGGCAATGGCGATAATAAACGGAATGGTGCTGCCGACGTATCCCCATGCGTAACCGTGGGCGGAAATCATGTCCATACGTTCATTCTCGGCCACGTCGACCAGGAGGGAATCGTAGAAAACGTTAGATCCGGCGAATCCCACGGTGGCGATTACATAGAGCAACAGCGCCGTCAGCCACATACCTTGTCCGATAAAAATAAACGCGAAAGTAAAAACTACGCCCATCAGCATAAAAAATCCGAGAAAGCGTTTTTTGCCGTTGCGGTAATCACCGAGACTCCCAAGGATCGGGGCCAGGACCGCCACGATCACCGAGGCAACGGTATTGGCATATAGAAAACTTGAATTGGCTTCGTCGCTGGAGAATCCGGTAGCGGCGTAATCTTTGTAGTAGATCGGCATGATGGAAGTAACCACGATCAGCACGAATGCCGAATTTCCCACGTCGTAGAGAATCCAGCTTATTTCCTCGCGTGAAAGCCGTTTGCCTTTGAATAATTTATCCAGGAATCCGCCCATATTTCCCCTTTTCATTCACTGGGTAAAGATACTGGCGGATATCCGCGGATTCAATCGGCAAATCAGAGCCATTTCCTCTTGCGCATGTAAAAAAGCATGGCAATTGGCAGTAAGAGCATAAGGCCGAGAGTGCAGTACATCACCACGGGATTGCACCAAGTGGTATTAGGCGCGGGTTCGTAAAAGTTCATGCCCCAGAATCCGGAAATAAAGGTGAGCGGCATGAACAACGTGGCCACCACGGTAAGGATTTTCATGATGTCGTTGGTTTTGTTGGATGAAACGGTCAGGTACATGTCCATCACGCCCCCGATCAGGTCGCGCAGGCTTTCGTTCATTTCGTAAAGCCTCACGAGGTGGTCATAGACATCGCGGTAATAGATCCGGTTGGCGGGATCTATGGCTTTGTACTCATCCCGGGCAAGTTTATTCAGCACTTCGCGCTGCGGCGACAAAACCCGGCGAAGATGCAGGACAGTTCTTTTTATCTGGAAGATTCTGTCGAGAACCTCATGGGTCGGACTGTCAAAGATTCTGCTTTCGATATCATCGATGGCGTCATCGATCTTCTCCATTACGAGCATAAAATCGTCAGCCATGTTATCCATGATCTCATACATTATCCGGTGTGCGCCGCTTTGGGTTGAACGCGAATCCTTGAGGCAGCGTTCCCACTCCCGGTCGATTGCGGGAATAGGAGTCAGGTGATGGGTAATCAGGTAATGTTTGCCTTTGATGATATCGAGCTTCTCCTTGCGGTCGACATCCGTTTCATCCAAGGCCTGATCGAATTCAATCGACTGCATGCACATGTACAGATAATTACCCCAGTCATCGATCTTCGGCAAATTGGCGTCATGCACGGTATCTTCTATGGCCAGGGGGTGAATATTGAATATCCCGGAAAGTATTTCAGCAACTTCATCCGGGGGTTCGTTGCAGATATCCACCCAGATTCTGGTGTTGTGCTGTTCCAGCACCTCCGGCAGTTTGTCAATGGGGAAATCAGTGCGGAGCTGCTCCCCGCGGCGGTACAATATCCTGATCATTTTTGTGCTCCCGGTTTCATAATAACATAAACTTATGTTTTTCAATTATCACATTACCGTTAAATTATGAGGAAGTAATTAACCGCGAATTAGAAGTAGGCTAAATTCAAACCATTACGCTGAATCCGGTCTTCGCGGAGGCTTGAAATCCATCCAGCGGGAACTATTGTAGGTACAAAATATACAACCACTTGGATACTTTAGCGCGGACGGCAATTATGGGAACCGAAATAGAACGCAAATACCTGGTGAAACTCGAAGCCTGGCAACCTCCCGTCAACGGCAATGAAATCAGGCAGGGTTTTATCTACGGCAAAAATCGGGTGGTAACCCGCGTCAGGATCAAAAACAACAAGGCTTTTCTGACCCTGAAAGGCGAAACCGAACAGATCACCCGCAGAGAATTCGAATACGAAATTCCGAAGCCGGACGCTGAAATACTTCTGGAGGAATTCTGCGAAAAACCCCTTATCGAAAAAACCAGATATGTGGTAGATCATGGTGGAAAAGTCTGGGAAGTTGACAAATTTTACGGCGACAACGCCGGACTGATGATCGCCGAAATCGAACTCGAAAGCGAAGACGAAACATTCGAGCTGCCGGAATGGGCCGGCAAAGAAGTTTCGGAAGATCCGAGATATTACAATTCGAATCTTGCTAAAGATCCATACTGCAAATGGAAGGAATCCCACACCTGAATCATGGAAAAGAAAAAAACATTTAGTGTCCCGGAAAAATTCAGCTGGAACAACTTCGCGGCAAAAATCCGCGAAAAATTCCACGTATCACGCCAGGAACCGGAAGACTCCGTCAGAACATATTATGAAACTTACGACTGGCGGCTCTACAAGGCAAACCTTTGTTTGTTCCGCACCGATAATGAGTACCAGTTGAATGATCTGGATGATACCGGAACTCCCCTCGTCCTGAACTGGAAATTGAAAAAAACACCCAAATTTTCCTGGGAATTCAACAACAATGAACTTAAAGAACTGCTGGATAAAAAATTGGGGCCACGGGCGCTTATTCCCCTGATTGAAACACACAGCACCGTCGAAGGCATCAACGTGCTTAACGATGACCACAAAACCGTGCTGAGAGTATATTTCCGGAAAACCGCCGTCAGGTATCGAAGCAGGAGCGCTGACCTGCCTGACCAGATTATGCTCGAACCAATCAGGGGCTATCAGCAGGAATTCGAAGGATTTGAAAAATTCGTCATTGAATCAGGAATCATCCCCGATCTTGAACAGAAGAATTTTCTCCTTTCCGCCCTTGAAGCCATCAGGCGCGAGCCAAGCGAATATTCATCCAAGGTAAGTCTCCAGCTAGCCCCTGATACTACCTGCCGGGAAGCCGCGGCCGCAATTTTCGAGGAACTGCTGAACCTGGTAAAAACCAACGAGCCGGGGATCAAAGAAGATATCGACAGCGAGTTTCTCCACGATTTCCGGACTTCCATCCGCAGGACCCGTTCCGGTCTGGCCCAGATCAAGGGAATTTTCCCGAAGGATTTTCTCGAAAAATTCAAACGCGATTTTGCTTATATCGGTAAAATGTCCAATAAACTGCGCGACCTCGACGTATATCTGCTGAAACAGAACAAATACCGGAAAATGCTCCCGGAACTTCTTCAGCCCGGACTTGAACAGTTTTTCCTTTCCCTTCAGCGCCAGCGCAAACGCGAACACAAGAAACTGCTGAAAAACCTGGAATCCCCGGCTTACCGGGATATCCTGCACTCCTGGGACAAGTTTCTTAAAGAACAGCATAAACTGCCGGAAACCGCCAACTCCCATGTTCCGGCTGTCGAGGCGGCAAAAAAATTTATTTTCAAGCGTTTCCAGAAAATAATCTGCACGGGAACCCAAATCGCCCCGGAAACTCCAGACGATGAACTGCACCAGCTCCGGATCAATTGCAAAAAACTCCGCTACAATATCGAGTTTTTCGCATCGCTCTTTCCGGCAAAGGAAATTGCCGATATTGTCAGTCACCTGAAAAAACTTCAGGACAATCTTGGCGATTTCAACGATCTCTCGGTTCAAATCCAGGCGCTTTGCACTAAAATACACCGGATTCATCCCGACGCTCCCGGCGCAATAGACATTGCCGCCGCCATCGGCGGACTCGTTACCAGGCTTTCCCGGGAAAAACAGTTGCTGAGAAACAACTTCCAGACCGCATTCGATCAATTCAACTCAAAAAACACTATCCAGCTATTCAATAAACTATTCGGCGAATCAAAATGAAAATTATTGCTCTCTACAGTGTAAAAGGCGGCGTCGGCAAAACCGCGTCGTGCGTAAACCTTGCTTACCTTGCCGCAACCGCCGGGTTCAGAACGCTGCTTTGCGACCTCGATCCCCAAGGCTCCGCGACATATTATTTCCGGATACGCCCGAATAAGAAACTTAATCAAAAAAAACTGCTCAAAGGCGGAAAAAGCATAGACAAAAACATCAAAGGGACCGACTTTCCAAATCTCGATCTGCTCCCCGCCGATATCTCATACCGGAACCTGGATATTGCCCTGGACGACATGAAGCGCTCGAAAAAACGGCTCCGCGACGTGCTAAAACCCCTGAAGTCGGATTACGAGCTTGTTTTTCTGGACTGTCCCCCCAATATCACCCTGCTGTCGGAAAACATTTTTCTCGCGGCCAACCTTATCATGACCCCGGTAATCCCCACCACGCTTTCGGGTATGACGTATCAGAAACTTCTGGATTTTTTCCGCGAGCATAAATTGGATAAGCGCAAACTTTATCCGTTCTTCAGCATGATCGAACGCCGGAAAAAACTCCACAAGGAAATGCTTCAGGAATTCCCCAACAAGATTGAAACCGGATTTTTCGCATCCCACATTCCCTACGCTTCGGCAGTGGAGAGAATGGGCGTAAGCCGGATGCCGGTTCACTGTTTCCAACCCGGATCAAAGGCCGCAAAAGCCTACGAAAGCCTCTGGAACGAACTCCGGGAAATTATATCGGCTGAATAATCTCCCCGTCAACCCGTAAACTGCATGAAATCATTCGGATTTTTCGCATATTCGGCTTGCAATATTCATAATTGATTATTATTATATCATATATGATACACAAATACTCATCCACATCAACTCCGGCGCTGCAAAGGGGTTGTGAATTGATAAGCGCAATCAGTCAGCATCGCGGGATAAGCTGCACTAAGCTTGGCGAACTTCTGGAAATCCCCAAGGCCAGTCTGAACAGAATGATCAAGTGCCTGCTGGACAATGGATTCATCTGCCAGGATTCAAGAAAAGGACTGCATATCGGCCATGAACTTACCTATCAAGTCTTCCGGGCTTATGAAAATACTCCGCTGACCATGAACACCCAGAAAATACTGGACCGGATGGCACAAAAATGGGACGCAACTTTTGTTATTTATGAATATAAAGAACCTTTTCAATTAATCTGGCAGGTAAAGAGAGAATCACTCAACGGCATCAAAACTCAGCAACCGGGGCTGGTGACAGATAAAATGAACATCAATGCCCAGGGGCAGCTTTTTCTGTCGCAAATGCCTGATGAGAAGATTGGTGAATTTTTCGCAAAAGGTCTCGCCGGAGAGAACACGCCGTATACGATCGTTACCAAAGAAAAAATGCTCGAAAGGGCAAATATCATAAGGGCGCAGGGCTATGCCATTCAGGAACGGGAAAACCATCCGGCAATGAAACAAATCGCCGTTCCGCTTAAACTCAGGAACATCAAGGGAACTTTTGCCCTGGGATGCTTCCTGCCGTTAACTTTTCCAAACACCGGACAACTGAAAGACGATATGCTTTTTGAAAGCGGACTCATCATAAACCAGGAATAAAAAAACTGAAAAAAAATTAACATGGAGATCTGATCATGTCGGAAAACCCCAATGTCATTCTATTGTTTGCCGACCAAATGCGCGGCGACTGCATGGGCTGCGACGGCCACCCGGTTGTCCAAACCCCGAACCTCGACCACCTTGCCTCGCACGGCGCCAGGTTCAACCACGCTTATTCCTCGGTCCCTTCCTGCCTCCCCGCCCGGGCAAACCTGTGGAGCGGACAGGACCAGTGGCACACCGGCGTTCTCGGAATGGGATCAAATCAGCCGCAAACCCCGAACAACTTCCCCCATACTATCGCCGGGGAACTCACCAACGCCGGTTACCGCACCCATTCGGTCGGCAAGGGTCATTTCCATCCGCAGTGGACTTCGATGGGATTCGAAACCCGCGAACTTGACGAATCAGGCCGCTGTTTGAAAGGTTGCGGACTCGAAGACGATTACCGCCGCTGGTTTTACGAAAACGCCCCGGAAGGAGTCACTCCGGACGACCACGGCGTGAACTGGAACGCCTGGCAGTCACGTCCCTGGCACACCGAGGAATATCTCCATCCTACCGCATGGACAATGAACCGCTCTATCGAGTTCCTGAAAAACCACGATACCTCAAGACCGTTTTTCCTGAATATTTCCTTTGCCCGGCCGCATTCTCCCTACGTGCCGCCGCAACCCTATTTCGATATGTACAACAACCGCGAACTCCCGGAACCGCATCTTGGCGAATGGTCGGAAATGCACGACAGTCCGGTTGACGCCGCCGACGTCAACGCCTGGCGCGGAAAGATGCAGCCGTACCAGGTCCACCGTGCGCGCTCCGGTTACTACGGGGAAATTTCGTTCATTGACGCCCAAATCGGCCGGCTCATAAACTGGCTCCACCGCCACCGTCCGGAAATAATGCGCAATACCTGGATCATTTTCGCCGCCGACCACGGCGACATGCAGGGCGACCACAATCTCTGGCGCAAAACTTACGCTTACGAGGGAAGTGCACGGATCCCGTTCATAGTTACTCCCCCGGTAAGTTCCTTCCCGGGCGGAAAATACCGCATGAAAGCCGATGAGGTGGTGGAACTCCGCGACGTCATGCCCACAATCCTCGATATTTGCGGCCTCGAAATACCAAATACCGTTGAAGGCAAAAGCGTTGTCCAACTGCTTTCCAAACCGGATAAAAACTGGCGCGAATTTATCCACGGCGAACATTGTAAATGCTACGGGGACGACCAGGAAATGCAATACGTTACCGACGGCAAACGCAAGTTTGTCTGGTTGCCGCGCATCAATGTGGAACAATTCTTCGACCTTGAGGTCGATCCCGGCGAAACCGAAGATCTTATCTCCGCCCCGGACCGCTGGGACGAAATCTCCCTCTGGCGGCAGCGCCTTATCGACGTCCTTGAAAAGCGCGACTGCGGATGGGTCAAAAACGGTCAGCTCCATTATCCCGGCGAAATCCTGATGTCTCCATACCGCGATAAACGCTGGCAAGGCCAAAAATAATCCCCGGACCAAGGATTTTCCTTGGATTGAAACAGCCGGAACACTTCTCGTTTCCAGCAGGATGCAGGGCAATCGATCAAGATTGTCCTGTTTTTTTATGGAAATTATTCTCTTCCTATTGACAAATCAGGATTATTGCCGTATTATATCCATTAATGTCTAATTATGTCTAATCCAGGTGTAATTAAGAAATAAACGGAGTCAGGCAATGCTATCAGTAAAAGAAGTATCTGAACTGCTTTCGGTAACGGAAAAAACCGTTTACCGCTGGATAAACGCGAATACGATTCCTTATACCCGTGTGGGCAACCAGTACCGTTTCTCCCGTGAAGACATTCTTGCGTGGTCGATGCGCTCCGGCCGGAAACCCGGTCCTGAAATTCTTATCGAGCCGGTCCCGGAATCCGGAAAGGCCGAACTGCCGAAACTCAGCGAAGCAATAAACCGCGGCGGCATTTATTATAATATAGAAGGCGATACACCTGAAAATATCATCACGGAACTTGTCTACCTGATGCGGCTGCCGGACGTGGTAAGCCGCGATTTTCTGCTTAAATCCGTGCTGGTGCGGGAAGAACTTAATTCAACCGGCATCGGTGACGGCGTGGCGGTTCCGCACATGCGTTATCCCGCAACGGAACTGTCCGACTCCCAGGTCACTCTGGGAATCCCGGCAAAACCCGTCGACTGGAAATCAGGCGACAAAAAACCGGTTGACATCGTTTTTCTGCCCTGCTGTGCGAATATGCGCAGTCATCTGCATTTGCTTTCCAGCATTTCGTTCGCGGTCCGTAACCCGGATGTCCGCAAGGTTCTCCTGAACAATACCCCGCGGGGGGAAATACTGGAAGCATTCGCATCCATTGAACTTGAAACACCGGAGACAAAGTCCTGATATAAATAAGTAAATCACATAAGTAAAATCATGAATACATCAGACCAACTTGCCGGAGATATCTCCAAAATCCTGAAGCAGAAAAACATTCTGTTCCTTGACTGCGTCTATAAAAATGACGCACTGGATATGTTGATAAAGAGTTTATCCGCCGAACCGGAGATTAGCGACTCAGAGGACTTTCGGAAAGGTATTTTTTACCGTGAAACGCTGATGAGCACCGGGATCGGTCTTGGAATTGCCGTTCCGCATGTCCGCCTCGATTCGATCAGTGACGTAGTCATGGCGGTAGGAATCTGCCAAACCCCGCTGACGGATTACGATTCCATCGACGGGAGCCCGGTTCAGATAGTCTTTATGATCGCCGCCGGCAAGGAACAGCATCCGCAATACCTCCGGCTGCTTGCCTCTATCAGCCGCCACTTCAAGGACAGCGGTTTCAAACAGGAACTGCTTGAGTCCAAATCCACGGCGGAAGTCCACAATCTTTTGTCCTCAAACAGCAGGTAACGCCATGTTTGAAATGGATTTCGGCATACTGTTTATCCTCGGGATCAGCGTTTTCGGCGGACTGCTCGGCGCGAGAATCTTCCAGAAATTACAAATTCCGCAGGTTGTCGGATACATTGCCATAGGCGTGATTGTCGGGCAAAGCGGGCTTCAGCTGATAAAACATTCCGACATCCAGGCATTATATCCTTTCAATCTGTTCGCCCTGGGGATCATCGGCTTTCTTGTGGGCGGCGAACTCACTCTCGGCACTTTCCGCAAGTATTTCCGGCAGTTCACCGCGATCCTGATCGGTGAAGGAGTTGCCGCCTTTCTCCTTGTCGGGGTGGCGGTAACTGTCCTGGTTTACCTTATCTGCCACAATTTCTTTACGGCACTGGCGGCGGGAATCGTCCTCGGGGCCATCGCGTCCGCAACCGACCCGGCATCGACCATCGATGTCCTCTGGGAATATAGAAGCCTGGGAGTCCTCACCACTTCAATTACGGCAATAGTGGCCCTCGACGATGCCTTGGCAATGACTTTATACGGGCTGGGGACCAGCACCGCCGAGATGCTGACCAGCACGGAGGGTTCAATTCTTCATGAGTCCGGAAAAATTGCTGCCGGACTGTTCGGGGCGCTGGCGCTCGGGGCCGTTTTTGCGCTGATCCTGATCTTTCTGCTGCGCTGGTTCAACCAGCATGAACGGAGTTTGGCGCTGTCGATAGGAATGATCCTTATTCTTATCTGGATCTGCGACCGCTACGACGTTGACGTAATTCTCGCTACCATGTGCCTGGGATTTGTAGTTGTCAATGTCGCGCCGCGCCGCAGTGTCGAATTGTTCAAAATCATGCGCGGATTTTCCGTGCCGATCTATGTGCTGTTCTTCGTGCTTGTCGGGGCGAGGCTTGGGATCGGCAACATGCCAGGCTGGCTGTGGCTGATCGTGGGAATTTACGTTGTCGGCAGGTCCGCCGGCAAAATGGCCGGGGCATGGCTGGGCGCGAAACTTACCGGCGCGGAACCTTCGGTCAGGCGTTACCTGGGACTGGGTCTGTTCTCCCAGGGCGGAGTTGCGGTAGGTTTGTCGATCATGGCGAGTCAGCACCTTGGAAAAATCAGGATATCTCCTGATCTTTCGCTTGGGGAAGCGATTATCTTTGCCGTCACCGCCACTACATTGATAGTTCAGATCATCGGTCCGCCAATGGTCAAACTGTCGGTCAAGCTCGCGGGTGAAATCGGCCGGAACATAACCGATGAGGACGTAATTTCCAGTTGGACAGTCAACAACGTGCTGATCCCGGAAGCCAATCCCGTGTCCGAAAGTCTGAGCCTTTCGGAAGTTATCCGGAAATTTTCAGATAACGACTACCTGGTGTGTCCGGTGGTAAACGCCAACGATAAACTTACCGGGGTAATTTCCATGAATACCATAAAAACCTTGCTGGTCGACCGCGAAAGCTGGCAGTGGCTGGTGGCCTCCGACGTGATGGAACCAGTGTCGATGGACAGCATCGCGTGTTCAGGGAAACCCCTTGCCGAAGTGATCGATTTCATGCAGGAAGTTCACCTGGACCAGCTTCCGGTGATCGACAGCTTTGAAAATAAACACCCGATGGGAATGCTCGATTCCCTGCATATCCGCAAACAGGTTGCCAATGAAGTCCTGAAAAGAAGGCAGCCGGTCATGGCATAAATTTACAGAGGGGAGAACCGCGATGCGATTGACAAAATATCTTGCGCCCGGCGCGATTCTAAGGGATGTGGAAGTTTCCGGCAAATGGAAGTTGCTCGATATGCTCAGCGAAGCGATAATGTCTTCGCCGATCGTCGCGAAAGAACAACTTTCCGTTGACGAAATAAAAACCGCCATCATCAACCGTGAAAAACAATCCTCCACCGGCATCGGCAACGGTTTCGCGTTCCCTCACGCCCGGCTACCGGAATTCCGCGGCATCGCGGTGGCGCTTGCCATCCTGAAAAGTCCGCTGGACTACAACTCTTTCGACGGAAAACCGGTAAACGTGGCTTGCATGGTTCTGGTTCCGGAAAAAACCCCTACCCTGGCATTGAAGGCAATGTCGCAGATCGTCAAACTTTTTTCGGACGAAAACGAGCGGCGGAAACTGGACTCGGCGGCGACGCCGGAAGAAGTCTACGAGTTTTTAAGCGAATCCGATCTGGACCTGGATATTTCCATAACCGCGCGGGACATCATGCGGCCGCCGGCATTTGAACTGCATCCGGAAATGCCGCTGCGGGCTGTCACCAGACTGATGTCGAAGCATCACACTTTCGCCGCGCCGGTCCTTGATGCCGAAAACCGGGTGGCCGGCGAAATCACCTGCCAGCACCTCTTTAATCTCGGGATTCCGGACTTCTTTACCAAACTTAAAAGCGTGGCATTCATCAGCGACTTCGATCCGTTCGAAAAATACTTCTACGAGGAAGCGCATTCCAAGGCGAAGGACGTAATGCTGGACAAATTCTGCACCATGCCGCCGGACGCAACCCTTTTTGAAATTGTCTTTGCACTCACCGTTAAGCGCTTCTCGAAAATTTACATTACCGGGGAGGACCAGCGATTGATCGGGGTTGTGGATCAGATCCTCGTGCTCAACCAAATCATCAATCTATAAGACAGGCATACCATGACCACTACAATGATACTGGCGTTAATTATTTTCGCGATAACTTATTTTTTCATTGCCACGGAGAAAATGGACAAGGCAATTGCGGCGTTGCTGGGTGCGTGCGCGGTAATGTTCTGCCACATCGAATCCTATGATGTCCTGTTCGGAAAAGTCGACCTCAATGTGCTGTCGCTGCTGGTGGGCATGATGATTATCGTGGACATCATGGCCACAACCGGCGTCTTTGAATGGGTGGCGGTTAAAATCGCCCGGGGTGCGCGCGGCAACGGTCTGATCATCCTGATCGAATTCATGATCGTCACCGCGGTGTTTTCGGCGCTGCTGGACAACGTGACCACGGTAATCCTGATTGCGCCGATAACGATCCTGATCGCCCAGATCCTGGAAATTCCCGCGATTCCGCTGCTGATCCTCGAGGCGGTTTTTTCCAATGTCGGGGGCACTGCCACGCTGGTCGGCGACCCGCCGAACATCCTGATCGGTTCCAAAACCAGCCTGAATTTTAATGATTTCATCATTTACCTTACCCCGGTTGTTGCGGTTATCATGGTGGTACTGCTGGCGATCATGTACTCTTTCCTGGGAAAAAAATTCAAGGTTGACGCCGCCGCGAAAGAGCGGATCATGCGGGCAAAACCCGAACGGGCGATTATTGATCCGGCAAACCTGAAACGGGCCCTGCCGGTATTCGGGCTGGTACTGCTGGGATTCTGCATGAGCCGGTACATCCACGTGGAACCGGGCACTATCGCCCTTGGAGGCGCGATGGTAATGGCGATTGTCTGCCGCGTAGATTTCCATCATATTATCGAAAAGATCGAGTGGTCAACAATTCTGTTCTTTGTCGGATTGTTCATCATCATCGGTTCGCTGGAGGCAACCGGGCTGTTCGAGTTCCTTGGACATCACATTGTGGCCCTGACCAGCGGAAACCTGATGCTTACGGTAATGGTGATCCTCTGGTTCAGCGCCATTTTCTCGGCGATTGTCGACAACATTCCGCTGGTAATCGCCATGATCCCGCTGATAAAATCCATTGTCCCGGTATTCGCAAAACAGATGGGTATTGAAGGCATGGACGAACAGATACATTTGCTGATTACCATGCCGCTGTTCTGGGCGCTGGCGCTGGGAGCGTGTCTCGGCGGAAACGGAACCCTGATCGGGGCTTCGGCGAATGTGGTGATCGCCCAGATTGCCCGGCGCAACAAATATCCGCTTACCTTCATGGGATTCACCCGTTACGGGTTCCCAATAATGATCGTCAGCCTGATTATCAGCTCCGGATACCTCTATCTGAGGTATTTCGCCTTCTCATGATGACAAGCGAAAAGTCCCTCCGTTTTCGTAAAACAATACACTCTTCAGGTCAGAAAATTTTAAGGTCGGCGATTACGGGGAAATGATCGGATGCGCCACGATAGACAACCTGGGCGTACAGGCATTTAATTTGTTTTGAAAAAAAGATATGGTCGTAACGCCCGGTTACGGTGAAATAGCTGGTTTTCCAATTCCAGGTGGGCGATTTCTTATCAAATCCCGGCAATGCGTCGCGGTACGAATGTTTTTCGAGCCACCGGAGCGCCCTCCCGCCGTCATCTTCGTTGAAATCGCCGCAGATAACGGTTGGGATTCCAGGTTTGAGTTTCGCCGCGAGAGTAGCTATCTCATTGAGCCGTATCGCTTTGGTAGTGTAAATCGCTTTGCCGCACCCGACGCTTCCTTCCTCGTTCAGGGGCGGATGCAGATGAACGTTGAGAAACTGGATTTTGCCCAGCGGAGTATCACTTAAGACGGCCCATCCGGGAAACCAGCCACCTTTCGGGGTAAAGAAAGCCTGCTCCCGGAACGGATATTTGGACATTATCCCCATACCGCCCGCCCCGCCAAATTCATGATGAAATTTGCGGTAGGGATATTTCCGGGAAAATTCGCGATTCAGAAAAAACTCCCACTCGAAATTGGTTTCCTGGAGCAGGACAATGTCGGCATCGCCCAGGCGGATTGCTTCCGCGCAGTTTTCCGGACGCCACATTCCCCAATTGATATTGTAAGTCATTACCCGGATCGTCCCGGCGGGTTTTGCCGGGACCAAAACGGTTTTCCGGACAGCGGAAGTGTGGCAGCCGGACATAATTAATGCCGCCACAATTACTCCGCCAATGAGTGTATGCTTCATCTTAATGAAGAAGAGTTATTTCTTAGTCCATTGTCCGTTTTGTTTCTGAATCCATTGTCCGGATTTGGAACTTTGCGCGATTTTCTTGGCGCGCTGCTGACCGACTATTTTCTCTGACACTCTGGTTTTTCCGGCGATCATTTTATAGATTTTTGCGCGGTCGGCATTTTCGGCGTCGACGATGGTTTTACCTTCATTGCTTTTTTTGCGGTAATTCAGGAAACCTTTGTTGTTTTCGCCGACAATGCCTTTTGTCTTCAGCGCTTCAATGGCCGCCAGACGGGACTGCATGCGTTTCTTGATGGTTGCGGGACTTTCCGCCGCGCGGACTTCCAGCATTACGGCCATAAAACTGAATACAGCCGCCAGTAAAAGAATCCCTAACTTATTGTGTTTGATCATGATAATTTCCTCCTGAGTAAACTGTTCTGGTTATTTATCGGCTTTTTTCAGAATTTTATCGGCTTCTTTTTTCGATACGTCCATCTTTTCCCGCTTCTGGTCGATGTCGCCGAAGAAGTCATCGAGTGATTTATTGACCTTTTCGATCCTGATATTGATATCCATGGTAATATGGATCGGTTTGATTTCGTGAGTGCTTTCGATTTTGTGACTGGTATAGCAGCCCATACCTAAAACCGCCAGCATCCCGGCAATTGTCCATAGTTGAAATTTTCGCATTTAAACCTCCTATTGGTCTTTTAGGTCCTGATAAAATTGCAGCCCTTCTTTACCCGCCAGAATCAAATCATCGAGCGGAATCTTGAAATTCACATTAAGCACCATCGGCCGGAGCAGGCCCTTGCTTTTCACGAGAACATTTGTTTTAACGTAAGTTCCAAATTGTTCGCTGTAGACAAATGGCAGGGGGGAAGCCGGTTTTCCGTCCAGCTGAAGTCCCACAACCAGAATTTTTTCATCGGAATTGAATTTTAGTTTCGCCCAATTGTAATTGAAGTCCCTCAGCGCTTCCCGGGTAAGTTCCATATTGTGAAATTTTATGGAACCAGGGGTAAGTCCGGCGGTGAGGAACTCCGTGCCGCCAAGCTTGATATTACCGCTGACACCGGGAGTTGTATAGAGGAAACCGTCTTTGAATTTCAGTTTGCTGTCCTTGAATTCCAACGGAAGTTTTCCGTTCATTACGCCCTTCGCTTCCACGTCTCCGGCGCTGAACTGGTCGAGGACTTTTTCCAACATAACGCGGTCGCAATACAGCGTGACGGCGTAGTCGTGTTTACCGGGTTTTATCCGCATGGAGTTGGCGCTGACGTTGCCGCCGCACCATCCAAATTCGGCCTTCTCGACCAGGTAGGATGTTGGCGACTCGATATGGAACTCGATTTTTCCGTCCCTGGCCGCGAACTGCCCGAACGTTGCTTGCCTGAAAGTCAGCATTTGACTCGGGGCGCTCCGCAACTTGAGAAGGTTTTCCATTTCCAGGTTGAGATTGATCCCGGTAATTTTTCCGGCTGGTTGACCTTCTTTCAGCAAATTAACGATACCGTCTTTGACTCTGGTCTCGATTCTGCATTTAAATCCCCGCTCCCCGTAACTGGCTTGTCCGGCAACATCGAATTCTCCGGAAACCTCGATATTTTTGATATTCGGAGCCAGTTTCCCGAGTCCGACCGGACCGGGAACCGCGTATTTTGGAATGGCGAAATCAAAGTTTGCCTTGAAAAGCTTGTCCGGGGCCGATTTCCCGAATTGTCCGGCAAGTTGGACTTTCAGGTTCGGCAGAATTTCCGGATTGCATTCTCCGATAAATTCGCATTCGGTTCCATCCTGATGCACCTGGAGTTTCATCGCTCCGAAGTCATAAGCGCCGTAGACGATCCTGCTGACTGAAAGGGAACCGGTGTTCGGATTGTCGGCCTTCGGCCAGCGGAACGGCAGGTTCAGCGACATGCCCCCGAGGTTCAGTTTACCTTTCATCGCCAAAATCCCGGCAGTATCAAGCGAAAGATTGCCGGTGGCGGACAGCTTTTTCCCGGGCAGCATCACGGCGGCGGCCGCAAGCTTAACGTTTGAAACCTGAAAATCCTTGTCTTTGAAACCGCCCTTAACCGATTTGAGCTTGAGTTCCGGTTTCATACTCAGTATAACCGGCTGTTCCGGTTGCTGCTGAAAACCCACCGGCAACTTGAAATTGGCTTCGGGAATTTCCGCCTGCCAACCCGCCGGCTTGCTCTTTGCGTTTAATTTAAACAACAGACAACGCCAGACTCCGTTTCCGGTTTTCGCGGACAGGTCGCCGGACGCGGAAAAATCAAATCCTTTCATTGTCCCGGACAATTCAGTTCCGTCGTAAGTCATTGCCGCGGTCGTGCTTTTCACCGGGTTTTTGCCGGAATAAAGGTTATCGGCCAGATGGAATTCCCAGTTTTTACCGTTGGTAAGGTTGAAAAGGTAACCACCAGTGACTTCCGCACGACTGCCGGGAACTGCAAACTTCGGCAATTCAAACCGGAACTCGCCATTGCTTTTGATTATTTGTTTGCCCAGATAGAGCGATGAATAAAATCTGGAGATTTTCAGCGGAATATCCGCGCAGGCAACCGTTAAACCGGCAACGGAGATTTCCCACTGACTTACCCGGGCGGAAACCGTGAATTTTGCCGGTTGGTTTCCCTGATTGAATATCTTCATGTTCTTAATCGAAATGTCCGATTCCCGCAATTCGCCGGTAATATTCAGTTTATTGATAAGTAACGGATTTAAACCGATCTTGCCTTCGCAGGTAAGTTTAAGCAGGCCGGACGCGGAAATTTTTTCCGGGGCCATGACGAAAAGGTCGGCGAATCTGGCAAGATTTATTTCCGGGGTATTGAGCTTGAATTCCAGGTTTTCGGTTATGCGGTTGTAATGGGATTTTATTTCAATAACTTCGCCGCGCGGGGTGAGAACAATGTTGATCATGGTCCGGTCCCAGTCCGAATCCCGCGGGATAAGGGTAATTTCGGCGGAAATGGCGTAACGGCGGCCTTTCCAGACGCAATTAATTGTGGCGTTGCGAATTTGGATTTCGCCGATTTTCACCGGCATCTCCCCGCTTTTTCCGGAAGCGCCGCTGCTTTGTGATTTCGGCAGCGGCAGGCCGGGAAGCACGATTTGTCCATCGGGCTTTACTTCCAGATTCAGCACGATTCCGCTCAGGGCGATCCGGTTGATCTTCCGGCGAGACAAAACCTCCCAGGGGGAATAGTCCAGCCGCGCGGATTGGATATTGACCGCAGTGGCATCCTTTCCGCCGATTTCAAGGTTTTCGATATCGACTCCAGTCAGACCGATGCGCCGTACTCCCACGGTAAACTTCTCGATGCCCATTTCCTTTGCGAGTTGCGGCAGGATGCTCGATTCCAGGCAGCCGGGAAGATAAAAATAGACCATCAGAAACGCGCTGATTACTATCAGCACGGCAAGCGCCAGAAGGAAAAGAAAACAGCCGAAAGCGCGTTTGCCTTTTTTGACTGGCCTTTTTACTACTGAACTGTCGATTTCCGATTTCATGGTTTAATATATTCTCTGTTTTAACTTTTGTCTCACGCCAATAAGTAATTAGTCGGTTATGGGCGGAAAGAATTGAAATGCGTTCCTTGCCGATGTATCTTTTTATACCGAATTGCGCTCTAAAAGCAAGTAATGATTGTGGATCGCAATTCGGTATTAACTTTATGTACAAGCAGAAAGAAAAATCTTTATGAAAAACGGAATCATCATTCCAGGAGTATTATTCATACTCGCTTTCGCAAGTGTCGTTCAGGCTGAATCCAAAATCTGGCTGATCGGCGATTCCACCGTTGCCAGCTATTCCCAAAAACGTTATCCGCAAGCAGGCTGGGGACAGGCTCTGCAAGAGTACTGCAAACCAGGAGTAAAAGTAGTGAACCGCGCCATCCCCGGATTCAGCACTAAGAGTTATTACGACAACAGCCCCTGGTCCAGGATTATGCAAGGAATTGGCAAGGGAGATTACCTTTTTATCCAATTCGGGCACAACGACCAAAAAATCAGAAATCCGAAAAAGTATACCAATCCTGATTCGACTTATCGCGATTATCTGAAAAAGTTTATCAGCGAAAGCCGGAGCAAGGGCGCAATCCCGATCCTGGTTACCCCCATCTGCCGCAGAAAATTCACTAAGGCCGGAAAACTGCGTAAAACTCTCGGCAAATATCCGGACGCCGTCAGGATCGTGGCGAAGGAGGAAAAAGTTCCGCTCGTTGACCTGAACGCCATCAGTTTCAAAAAATTTCAGGAAATCGGCCCCGAAAAAACCAAGGAAATTTTTAATTATCTGCCCAAAGGCAAATACAAAGCCTGGCCAGACGGAAGAGTAGACGACACCCATTTCAAACTGCCCGGTGCTAAAATTATTGCCGGATGGGTTGTGGAAAACTCCGAAAAACAGAAGCTTCCCGTAGCTGAACTGTTTAAAAAGTAATTTCACTGCAACAGAGGCGGAATAAATTGAAAGGTACTCCTTGCTGTTGTATCTTTTCAGCTTTACGCACAAGCAGAATGGTAAGTATTTATGAAAAACAGAATCATCATTCCAGGGGTATTAATTATGGTTGCTTTTGCAAGTGTTCTCCAGGCTGAATCCAAAATCTGGCTGATCGGCGATTCCACAGTGGCAAGCTATGGAAAAAATCTTTATCCGCTTGCGGGCTGGGGACAGGCCATGCAGGAATACTGCAAGCCCGGAGTGAAAGTAATGAACCACGCCAAGTCAGGACGCAGCACGAAGAGTTTTATCGACGAGAAACGCTGGGACAAAGTCATGAAAGGTCTTGGTAAGGGAGATTATCTATTTATCCAGTTCGGACACAACGACGAAAAGATCAAAGATCCGACAAGATACACTAAACCGGAATCTACATTTCGCGAATATTTGAAAAGGTATATTGCCGACTGCCGGAGCAAAGGCGCGACTCCAATCCTGGTCACCCCCATCTGCCGCAGGAAATTTGCTAAGGACGGGAAACTGAGTAAAACTCACGGCAAATATCCGGACGCCGTCAGAATCGTGGCGAAGGAGGAAAAAGTTCCGCTCGTTGACCTGAACGCCATCAGCTTCAGGAAATTCCAGGAAATCGGCCCCGAAAAAACCAAGGAAATTTTTAATTATCTGCCCAAAGGCAAATACAAAGCCTGGCCAGACGGAAGAGTAGACAACACCCATTTCAAAATATCAGGCGCTAAAATTATCGCCGGATGGGTTGTTGAAGACGCCGAAAAACAGAAGCTTCCCGTGGCTCAACTGTTTAAAAAATAATTTAATCATTGCAGGATGGTGAATGAGCCGGTCTAAATACCTGTGGCACTTCGGATTTTGGACGGTCATGGCGGTACTGATCCTTTCCGGGATAAATCCGGAGGACCGTTTCACCTGGATGCTGGAAAATGCCTGGATATTTGCCGGTTTGGCGGTCGTTGCCTGGCTCAGGTTCCGGGGAACGCCGTTGACTCAACTGCTCGGATGGGCTATATTTTTTTACAGCCTGTTTCTGATCTATGGCGGATATTATACATACGAGAAAACACCGCTGGGGAACTGGATGATGGACAGTTTCGGTTTCACCAGAAATAATTACGACCGGATCGGACACGTTCTACAGGGATTTGTTCCGGCCATTTTATACCGGGAAGTATTTTATCGCAACCGGGTGGTAAACGGCAAAGGGTGGCTGGAAGCAGTAGTTTTTGCCTGTTGCATGGCATTCACTGCGATTTTTGAAATTATCGAATTTGCCACTGCGCTCTGTTTTGGCGGCGCTTCCGCACTTTACCTTGGTTCACAGGGTGATGTTTGGGATGCACAATGGGACATGGTTTGCTGCGGCATCGGTGCGATAATTTCTATTGTGTTGCTGTCTGGGATTCATCGTCGCCAGTTGCATAAAATTATAAAAAAATAAGCATATAAGGAAAGTAAATCATGAGTGCGAAAAAACCGAACATCGTATTTTTCTTCACTGACGACCAGCGGTTCAACACCGTAAATGCGCTGGACAATCCTGAAATTATCACTCCGCATATTGACTCGCTTGTCAATCGCGGCGTAAGCTTTACCCATGCAGCGATCATGGGCGGAACCAGCGGGGCCGTCTGTATGCCCAGCCGCGCGATGCTGCACAGTGGACGGAGCCTGTTCAATCTTCAGGGAACCGGCGGGAATATTCCCAAAGAACACGTGACTATGGGCGAAAACTTCCAGAAGCACGGTTACAACTCCTGGGGAACCGGCAAGTGGCACAACGGCACTGAATCGTACAACCGCAGTTTCAACAACGGCGCGGAAATTTTCTTCGGCGGCATGGAAGACCACTGGAACGTACCCGCCAATCATTACGACCCCACCGGAGAATATCCCGGACGGAGAAATCATGTCTGGGATTTCCAGTCGCAGGCGGTTGCGGAACAAACCTGCGATCATATTACCCCGGGTAAACATTCGAGCGAACTTTTTGCCGACGCCGCGATTGATTACCTCGAAGATTATCAAGACGACAAACCGTTTTTCATGTATCTTTCGTTCATGGCCCCGCACGATCCCCGGACCATGCCCAAAGAATATCTGGATATGTACGATCCGGCAAAGATCAGCCTTCCCGAAAACTTCCTGCCGGAACATCCGTTCGATAACGGCGCTCTCAGGATCCGCGATGAAAAGCTTGCCGGATTCCCCCGCGGCGAGGATGAAGTGAGGCGTCATCTCTCCGAATACTACGCCATGATAACCCATGCCGACGCCCAAATCGGACGTGTCATCCAGACTCTCGAAAAAATTGGCGAACTCGAAAACACCATTATCGTTTTTGCCGGTGACAACGGCCTCGCGGTGGGGTGTCACGGTCTGTTCGGCAAGCAGAATATGTATGATCACAGTATCCGGGTTCCGCTGATTTTCGCCGGTCCGGGTATCAAGGAAAATGTCAGGACTGACGCCAAGTGCTACCTGTTCGACATCTTCCCGACCCTTTGCGAACTGGTTGACGCCGAAATTCCGGAATCAGTAAACGGAAAAAGTCTGCTTCCCGCTATCAACGACCCGGGCGAAAAAGTGCGCGACGTCCGTTATTTCGCCTATACCGGCCTTCAGCGCGCGGTCAGAAACGACAAGTTCAAGCTGATCGAATACGCCGTGAAAGGCGAACGCCATACCCAGCTTTTCGATCTCGAAAACGACCCCAGCGAAATTACCAATATCGCGGAATCCAAACCGGAGATGGTTGCGGAACTGCGCAAGGAACTTGCCCGCCTCCGGGAAGAATATGCCGACACCAATGACATGTTCGGCAAGCCCTTCTGGGAAGCAATGGAGTGGAACAAATAGGATAATGCCGGAAATCTCGGGCAATGTTGCGGTCACCGCTGAAAATCTTGAAATGGCGTATGGGGACCAGGTAGTTCTCGACAAGGCCAATTTGACGATTCATGACGGCGACCGGATCGGGCTTGTCGGCGACAACGGCTGCGGCAAATCCACTTTTATGAAGATTCTTGCCGGAATCGAGTTCCCCGCCGCCGGGGAAATTTACCGCAGAAAAGGTTTACGGGCCGGTTACCTGCCCCAGGAATTCGTCCTGGATGAGGAAGCTTCCGTTTACGACAATGTCCTTTCGGGTGCCGGCTTCATTACCGGACTGATCGCCGAATTCGAAAAACTTCCGCATGACTCGAGCAGGGCCCATCACCTGGAGCATGAAATTAATCTCCATGACGGCTGGAATCTCGACTGCGACATCGACACCATCATGACCCGGCTGAAATGTCCGCCGAAAGATGCGGTTGTCGAACCGTTATCGGGTGGTGAGAAACGGCGGGTAGCGTTGGCGAAAGCGCTGATTTCCAAACCCGATCTGCTGATCCTGGACGAACCCACCAACCACCTTGATACCGAGTCTATCGACTGGCTCGAAGACTACATGCGGAATTTCAGGGGCGCATGCATTTTCGTCACTCATGACCGTTATTTCCTGGACCGGGTTACCACCGGGATCGTGGAACTCAACCGGGGCGATTTTCAGTCGTACAAGGGAAACTACTCGGATTACATGAAGGAAAAAGCGGTCCGGGCGGAAATTGAGGAATCTCTGGAGAATAAACGGCAAAGTTTTTTGCGCAAAGAGCTTGAGTGGGTAAGGCGCTCCCCGAAGGCACGCACTACCAAGGCCCAGTACCGGGTGAAACGTTACGAGGACGTGGCCGCGCAAGCTCCGCCGGAAAAGCTGGAAAATGTGGACCTGGTGATCCCCCCGGCGCTCAGGATGGGCAACCGGGTGGTGGACCTTGACAATGTTGGAATGTCGTTTGCCGGCCGGACTTTATTTGAACACCTTACGCTGGAAATCCAGCCGGGGGCGCGGATCGGGATAATCGGCCCGAACGGGGTCGGCAAAACTACGCTGCTGAAAACTATCCTCGGGGTGATTCAGCCAACTGCGGGAAACGTGGAAATCTCAGCCAACACCGTATTCAATTATGTCGACCAGGAAAGACTGGTGCTTAACGATGAAAATTCCGTTTTAGAGGAAATCGGCGAAGGTAAAAAAAGTATCAGTATCGGCAACGAACAGGTATCTATATGGGGATACCTGCGGCGGTTTCTGTTCTCCGACGAACGCATTAAAACCAAGGTAGGACAGCTTTCCGACGGCGAACGGGCGCGGCTTATGCTGGCAAAAATCCTTAAACGCGGCGGCAACTTCATTGTCCTTGACGAACCCACGAACGACCTTGATCTTTCAACCCTCCGGATACTGGAGGACGCCCTGCTCAATTTCACTGGCTGCGTGTTGCTGGTGAGTCACGACCGCTATTTCCTCAACCGGATATGCACCGGGATTATCGCTTTCGAAAAAGCAGGCGGGATTAAATACCATGTGGGGAACTACGATTACTACATGAGCAAACGGGCGGATTATTTCACCGGAAATATTGACGAAACTCAGGAAAAACCGAAAAAAGAACCGAAAAAAGCAAACGCTCCCCCGCCGGATAATTCAAAGCCGCGCAAACTGAAATGGAAGGAACGGCAGGAACTCGATTCCATGGAGGAAAATATCATGGAACTGGAAGGCCGGATCGAAGAACTCCACACGCTGTTTGCCTCACCTGAATTTTTCAAGGAGTCGCCGCAAAAAATCAAGGACGCCCAAGCTGAACTCGACGAGGCCGAATCACAACGCGACCGGCTCTATGCCCGTTGGGAAGAACTCGAAGCAATTCAGCCGAAGCAGGCTACTTCCGAAAGACCGCAAAACTCTTAAGCGGACGAACAAGTATTGGTGCTAGCGCCGGGCGTTTTTAACAAGTTGAGAGCAGAGTTCCACAAAGCTGAGACCGTTAGCTTTTGCGGCCTTCGGAACCAGACTGCTTGAAGTGAATCCGGGAAGATTATTGCCTTCGAGAACCTGGATATCGCCATTGTCCTGCACGATCATGTCAACCCGCATCAGGTCGCGCGCGCCAATGGCTTCACAGTATTGCATCGCAAGATCCCGGGCGCGTTTCTGGATGTCCTCGCTGAGATTTTGAGGCGGACACAGGTAGAGGGTTTCCCCGAGCTGGTGAGTGTATTTTGCATCGTAGTCGAACATTTCACCGGGAAAACGGATTTCGATCACCGGAAGCACTTTATCAAGCACCACGCCCACGGTGATTTCGATGCCGGAAATAAATTCCTCCACCATCACGTAGTCGCGGTCGAACTCGAACGCCTTGCGAAGGGCTTCCTCCCACTCCTGAACTGTGTGGACAATCGACACGCCCACAGTCGATCCCTGGTCGAACGGCTTCACCACCACCGGAAAGGAAAAATCTTCCGGGAAAGCATGATTATCGCGTGGAACGGTATGGTATTTCGGGGTGGGAATGCCCTTGTTTTCCATGATCTTCTTGCTCTCGATCTTGTCGAAGGCAATGTACGAAGCCTTGCTGCCGCATCCCACGAATCTGAGATTTTTTTCTTCCATCAGCTTCTGGATGCCGCCGGACTCGCCGAATCCGCCGTGAAGCACGGGAAAAACCACTTCGGCATCAAGCATTCCCGGCACAATTTCCATTTCCTTGATATCGATTTCATCAACCTGGTAACCGCCCTGCCGGAGAGCCTTCGCTACGGCCGCCCCGGAAATGAGCGACACTTCGCGTTCGGTGCTGTTGCCGCCCTTGAGTACCGCCACTTCCATAGGCCTGGGCGAGGATGTGAGCTTGTCGGCGCTGGCGGGATTGACAAAACAGATTTCCGGATTCAGATAGACCCCGGCCGTTTCCCAGACCTTTTCGCGCATTTTGATTGCCAGGTCGAGGAAGTCTTTTTCGGAGGCGTCGTCGCGATTGATAATGTAATTTGCGTGTTTTTCGCTGATTTCGGCGCCGCCGGACTTGATTCCTTTGCATCCGGCCAGGTCGATAAGTTTTCCGGCGGGAAGTTCCGGGGTGACGTTCTTGAATACGCATCCGGCGCTGCGGCCCTTGGGGTCATGTCCACGCCGCCGGGAAATTTCCGCCCGGACTTTTTCCGCTTCCAGGTTCGGGTCCACGCGGTCCATTTTCAGGATCGCGCAGGTAACGATAACGTTTTCCGGAATTGTAGAGTTCCGGTAGTTCCAGTCGATTTCATCGCCGGAAGCGCACCAGGGCTTCCCGGAAAAATCGAATCCGCATACGTCCACAACCCGGTCACCCATCGCCACGCCGCAAGCCTCGGCGTTCATTCTAACCGCGCCGCCCACCGCGCCGGGAATCGCCGCAAGGGGGGCACAGCCGCCGAGTCCGCGCCGGGCGGCGGTTAGGATAAAATCACAAAGGCGCACCCCGGACCCGACCGTCACGTGGTCGCGCCCGATCTTGACCTTAACGAAATCATTCTGACTGAGCTTGACCACCACACCGTGAAACGGCCCTTCCATCCCCACGGTATTGCTGCCGCCGCCAAGCACGAAAATGCCGATATTGCGGCTGTTGCAGTAGCGGAGCAGATGCACCAGGGAGATGTCGTCCTGCGGTTCCGCCAGAAGCGGTATTTCCCCGCCGACCCCGAGGGTAGTCACGTCCCGCCAACTCACATGATATTTGATCGGCAGACTTGGAAAGGCCGATTCTATATCACAGATGAGCTGATGGCAGTCGTGATCAGTCATTATTATTACTTGTAGACGTCTTCCGGGTTGAAAACTTTTTCACCGACAATTTCAAAGCCGTCAGGGGTGATCTTGCGGTAGAAGCATGAACGGTATCCGACATGGCATGCCGCGCCGCCGATCTGTTCAACCTTGAATACCACCGTATCTTCGTCACAGTCCACCAGGATTTCCTTGATTTTCTGAACGTTGCCCGAGGATTCGCCTTTTTTCCAGAGCTTGCTGCGCGAACGGGACCAGTAAGTGGCATTACCGCTTTTCAGCGTTTCGTTCCAGGACTCCTCATTGATATACGCGAGCATTAAAACTTCGCCGGTTTCGTAGTCCTGGGCAATCGCCGGGATAAGGCCGTCGCCTTTCGAAAAATCCAATTCGATCATTTGATTTTCTCCGTTAATATTTATCATCTTAAAAGTGTTACTGTAGATAGCCTGTTGCCGGTTTCAAGCGTATATTTCAATCTGATCGCTAAAAAGTGGAAAACCTTGACTTTTCGGTCATATAATTCTATTTTCTGAACATGAAAATAAACGGGAAAAAAATTCTTATTACCGGCGGGGCCAAACGGATCGGGCGCGAACTGTGCCGCGCCTTCGCCGATGCCGGGGCAAAACTGATCATCCATTACAATGAATCGGGAGCCGATGCCGCGGAACTTCTCGCGGAACTCGGCGGCGAATCAGCCGGACACGTTACCGCACAGGCCGATTTTACCTGCCCGGAAAAACTTGCTGACTGGTTCGGGAAACTCGGAAAAATCGACGTACTGATCAATTCCGCCGCAATTTTTGAAGATAAACCACTGACGGAAGAATCGCCGGAAGACGCCCAGCGCCAATTCAATATCAACTTCTGGAGTCCGCTTGAACTCATGAAAGCATTTCAGGCGCAAACCGGTCTTGACGAAGGCTGCATCGTCAATTTCCTCGACCAGCGGATCGTGAAAGTTAATTCCGGAGGCAGTTATCCGCTGTCGAAACAGTCGCTGGCGGAAGCAACCAAATCGGCGGCGCTCCAGTTCGCTCCACGCATCCGGGTAAACGGTATCGCGCCCGGTCCCGTGCTGCCGCCGGCCGGCATGGAGGACAGCCGGATGCAAGAAACCTTGAAGTCCGTACCGATGAAAAAAGCCGTGGCAATGTCCGATCTGGTGGAATCCTGCCTGTTCCTGGTCCGCAACGATTCGGTCACCGGGGATATTCTGTTTGTCGACTGCGGCCAAAGTCTTACCGGTGGATAAATATCAATGGCGGAGAAGAAATATCGCGCGGATGAATTGCTGGTGGCGCAGGGATTGTGCCTCGATACAAAGGAAGCCGCGGTGCTGATAATGTCCGGGAAGGTGCGGACCGGACCCGACCATGTGGTGAAAAAGACTTCCGAAATGTATCCGGAATCGACGGAACTTATCGTAGAAAAACCTTATCCGTATGTAAGCAGGGGAGCGGAAAAACTGCTTCCGGCGCTGGATAAATACCTGCCTGACCTGTCGGGAATGACCGCGCTGGACGTCGGTGCGTCCACCGGGGGATTCACCGACCTGATGCTGCAACGCGGCGCGGTGAAAGTCCATGCCGTGGACGCCGGGCGCGGCCAGCTCCATCTGAAATTGCGTAACGATCCCAGGGTGGTTTGTCATGAACAGACCAATGCCCGTAAACTGCCCCCGAATTTCCTGCCGGAACCGGCTGAAGTAGTTACAATGGACGTGTCGTTCATTTCCGTTACGGCGATCCTTCCGGCGATAGATCCTCTTTTAAAACCGGACGGGTGGGCGTTTCTGCTGGTCAAACCCCAATTTGAAGCTCCGAGGGAACAGGTTGAAAAAGGCGGGGTAGTCCGCGATAAAAGCGTTATCGCCGAATGCGTAAACAAAGTTGCGGATTTCTGCCGTGAAAAGTTAAACTGGCAGGCAATCGACCGTATTCCCTCCCCGATTCATGGTCCGAAAGGTAACCGCGAGGTGATGACTGTATTCCGGAAACCTGACAAAAAACAAAAAGCTTTGATAGAGTAATAAATCTCTATTTCCTCTCATTTACATTATCAATTTTTGAAGGAATTGACAATAACGCACGGGCTAAATCTATAAAAAAATAATAAAACAAAAAAACAATATAAGCGATTATAGGCAATAGCGCACAGGAAACAAGACTTCCCGCTTGAAAAAACTTATAAAAAACCTGATTGACATAATTACATTTCGTAAACAACATTTGAACCATGCAGAAATCACTAAAAATAATGCCATATCCAAATACAATTGGAGTGATTTTCAGGAAACCCTTCATGAAAAATGAAAGCAAGCCTATTAATTCTTCCCCTGCAGTTACCTGTTTTGTAACTTGAATATTCAATATCTTAGGATTCAGGCATAATATAATAAAATACAGACTGAAAATAAGAATTATCAGAGCGGAGAAAAAATCTTCCACATTTGATATTTTTGCCCAAGTATATAATCCCCTGAAAAAACTAGTGACCCCGCAGATTAAAATTACAAACGCAGTACAATTGAGAAAAGCCTGTGAACATACTTTCGTTGGAGTAGAATTTATTATCCGAATAATATTCGGGATAAATTTCCAAGCAATATAATACAAAACCAGACATATAAAAAACCACAAGATACCAAAAGCTATTGAAATTTTATAATCGATACCATAATATCTAATCGGAAAAACTAATGAAGTAATAAGTCCAATCACAGCACAAAAAATCAAACCAAACAAACCACATTTCACTAGAAGTTTTTCATTTATATCGTAGAAATTCAAAAAATATTTTTTCCTAAAAAAACCAAGTAAATCCTCTATATAAATTGCGAGAGTAGATTCATTTATCACGCCCTTAGGAGAATAATAGTCTATATCTTCTACTATAGCCACAACATCAGAATGATCATCTTCAGTGGAATCAGAGGATTTCATCTGCACGGAATCAGCATGATTTTGTTTTTGGATATCTGCCTTCTCAGGTTCTGATATAACTATTTCCTTTCCGCAATGCGGACATTCGGCAGACATTCCGATCCATTCGTCTTCTGTTTTAACTTTTGAACTGCAGTGAGGACATGTAAAAACTATATCTGCCATTTAAACTCCCCCCATGTTAACCGATATCGTATATACTTTCGTGACTTATAAATAATAATTATAATATTCAAGCGAAGAAATAGCAAACTATATTTCATTTCTAATCCCCAAACACACGGGAAAAAGATGAAGTCAAGTAATAACCATATTTAGGAAACCATCACTAATATCAATTTGCAATCATTTACAGACATATGTTTGTTTATCTCTTTCAGAGAAAAACTGAGGAAAATGATATGTCCCTGGGCTAGCCGATGGCAACCCCAAACAAATTTTGGATGTTAACTGCCGGGATGCTGCGCGATCCCGGCCATTCAATCCAGGATTTATCCTGGTTTCCCCAAAGGGGATATACTTTATACAGCCTATGGTTGGCAAAGCCTGCCATAGGTATTTGTTTATTTAACGAGTAGTTCGCTGAAAGCGATATACAAATCGTCTATGATAGAAAGCGAAATGGTATAAATAGGTAATTCAAGTTTTATTTTCCCCTGTTTGAATGTATAATAAGCATTTCACAGGGGTATCGGTAAATGGCTGTAATAAAGTGTCCGCTATGTCATAAGGAATACGACCGCTTTGTCTGGAAATGCAAACGTTGCGAAGCCAGCTTTGTGGGCGTTAAGAGCTGTCTGAAATGCCATGAGACCTGCCACGAGCTTCACGAATTCTGCCCGAAATGCGACTCTTACCTAGGGAACGGGAACGAGAGAAAAGCACGGCATGAGAAAGAAAAGACGCAGAGGATTTTCACCCCATCCGACGGTTGCGCGATCATGATTATCCTGATCATCATGTTAATCTATTTGTATCTGCAATTCAAATAATTACGGTTTCGGCTCCAGGCGGCTCTTTTTTGTTCCTGCTTTGTCGCGGAAACGAAAAAATTTCTCGCCTTCGCCTTGAAAGTCAATTTTTAGAGATACCCATTATTTTATCCGCTCCAACTCACCATCGCAAATCGGTATCAATCAGATATAATCTTGCGCGTTTTAAACTCATCCAGAGTGAGGCAGGTTACGCCGATATTTCCAATATCGCGGATATTGTCTTCAGCGATCCTGTCGGTTGTGGATGCGGCTGCGTCAGTAAGCAGAACCATGTCATAACCGTATGAAACGCCATCGTAAATGGTTTCCCTGACACAATTTGCGAGGTTAATGCCGGCAACGACGATATGTCCGATATCGTGCCGCCGGAGAACGGCATCGAGTTCAGTATGCATGAACGCGCTAAACCTGGGCTTGACGATCACGAACTCACCCGGCCCGGGCTTGAGCTCACTGACAATTTCCGCGCCTGCAGTTCCGGGTACGGCATGCTTGTCGCCTTCGAGGAACTTTTTCAGCCGGATAAACTCGATATCCGAACCGTCGGCTTTATACTCCCGGATAATATGGATCACCGGGAGTTCCAGCTTGCGGAAGTAATCAAGCGCTTCGCGCATTTTCGGCAGATGCTTGAGCGCACCGCCGATCCGGTGCGGAGAATCCTTGCTGACGAAATCGTTCTGCATGTCGATAATCATCAGTGCAAACTTCTGGGAATCGAGTCTTTCCTGGACTCGTTCCCAGAGTTCAAGCGGATTTTCTTTTGCCATATTACACCTGAAGCGTCATCAGAAATTCAGCGTTGGTCTTCATTTTCTTGAGTTTGCCGATGAGCAGTTCCATGGCTTCGATGGCGGGTACGCCGTTCATGGCCTTGCGGAGGGTCCATACTCTCTGGAGTTCATCCGGATGCAACAGGAGTTCCTCTCGCCGGGTTCCGCTCTTTTCGATGTTGATGGCGGGATAGATCCGGCGGTCGACCAGGTGACGGTCAAGATGGAGTTCCATGTTGCCGGTTCCCTTGAACTCTTCGAAGATGACCTCGTCCATGCGGCTGCCAGTGTCGATCAGGGCGGTTGCGATGATCGTCAGACTGCCGTGATGTTCGATATTCCGGGCGGCGCCGAAGAAACGTTTGGGCTTGTGAAGGGCGTTCGCGTCAACACCACCGGACAAGATTTTGCCGCTGTGGGGTTGAAGGGTGTTGTAGGCGCGGGCCAGACGGGTAATACTGTCGAGCAGGATCACCACGTGTTTTTTGTATTCCACGAGCCGCTTGGCCTTTTCGATAACCATTTCGGCAACCTGGACATGGCGTTCCGGGGGTTCGTCAAAGGTTGAACTCACCACTTCGCCTTTCACACAGCGCTGCATGTCGGTAACTTCTTCCGGGCGTTCATCGATCAGCAGCACGATCAGGACAACTTCGGGGTCATTGGCGGTAATGCTGTTGGCGATTTTCTGGAGAAGCACGGTTTTACCGGTACGTGGCGGGGCCACGATCAGGCCGCGCTGACCTTTTCCAATCGGGGTAACGAGATCGACAACCCGGGTACAGAGTTCTTCCGGATCGCGTTCCAGCACCAGGCGTTCGGTAGGGAAATACGGAGTCAGGTTGCCGAACGGGATGATGTCTTTCTTGCGTTCCGGGGATGCGTGGTTGATCGACTCGACCTTGAGCATCGCGAAGAAACGTTCTTTTTCGCGCGGCGGGCGAATTTGCCCACAGATAAAGTCCCCGGTTTTCAGGGAAAAACGGCGAATCTGCGACGGACTAAGATAAATATCCTCTGAACACGGCAGGTAGCTGTAATTCGGGGAACGGAGGAATCCGAAACCGTCAGGCAGCACTTCCAGGTAACCGCTGCCGTACATCATGCCGCTTTTTTCGGCATTGGCGCGGAGAATTTCAAAGATCAGCCGGGATTTTTCGAGGGCGCCGATACCTTCAACGCCAAGTTCTTTACCCATCTGACTGAGTTGCGGCATCGTCATATCCTGAAGTTCGGAGATGTTCAGACTCGGGGCGGTGCGGTCGCGATACTGTCCGCCATTGCCGTTATTATGGTTGTTACCGTTATGATAACCGTTGCCGTTATTTCTGGAATCCTTGTTCTGACTCGGAGCCGGTTTTCTTTCGCGGGGTTCTTTATTATCATTAACCGGTTCTTTGTCAATTTCTTTATCTTTCCTGGCGGGTGGGCGTCCCCGGCGCGCCGGTTTTTTCGGAGCGGGTTTCTGGGTTCCGGTGGCTTCGGCCAGGGTCATGCCCATGGGATCGTCCATGGAGTCATCTGAATAACTATCCTGTACTTTTTCCTGAATTTTTTCCTGAGTTTTTTCAGTTTCTTTTTCTTCCGCGGGTTCATTCATTGGCAGTTCTTCCTGAACTGCCGGCTCCTGTTTTTCTTCCGCGGCCTTCTTTTTGCTTACTCTTGGCATATGTTTTTCCTTAATAATTTATTTTGTATTTTCCGCAACTGATCGTCAAGCATCCGGCACTGCCGGAAAAGTTCATTTTCCGAGCCTGAATTGATCAGGCCGAAGCCGGCCATTTCCAGCTTCACGTCAGCCGGTATCTGATATTTAATACGGCGGTCGATTTCGTTGGCCCCCATGCCTCTCGCCAACAATCTCCGCCGTTGAATTTCCGGGTCACACCAAACCGCGAGCGTGACATCGAAACTATCCTGCCATTCAGCCTCGAACAGCAACGGCACGTCAAACATTACGCACCCGTCAGGATTTTCCCCAACCTTTTTCCGGGCATTTTCTAAGACCAGCGGGTGCAACAGGCGGTTGAGCCATTGAAGCTCCGTGTTGTCCTCGAAAACAATTCCGGCGATGACTTTGCGGTTTATTCCGCCACAATCATCCAGAACCCGATTTTTCCCCCATCGGGAGCAAATTTTCCCATAAACTTCAGGATGCGGCCCCTCATAGAGCTCATGACAGATCCGGTCCGCATCCAAGGTCAGCCACCCCAAACGGCCGAACATTTCCAGGGTGGTGCTTTTTCCGCAGCCGATCCCTCCAGTCAAGCCCACTATCATGAATTTTTTGTACCTTCCAAGCAGTATTCAGCCAATAACACGGGGAGCCAGTCAATATGTAAAGGTATGTTCAATAAGTATTATCCATGCACAATTGTCAGAATTTATAATTTTCGGATAACAAGCACTTGAAGTTTGTCTCTTTTGAATGGAATTTACAAACAGGTATTGTTCGATTAAAAATCGTGCCGCTTGCAAATAACATAGACGCTGCTTGCTTACTTGCAAGTATTTTCTCGAAAAAAAAGGAATTTTATGGAAAAGCGGAATCCCGAACGGCTGCGGGTCGAATCTCTCGGACGCGGCGACTGGCTTGAAATTAAACGAATTTACTACCGGGACCAGGAAGGTCACGAACGCGATTGGGAAAGCGCCGACCGGGTACGCTGCGACGGTGCGTCAGTAATGATCGCCACCCTCAAACCCAGCCGGAAACTGGTGCTTATCCGGCAATACCGGCCCGCGGTTGACAAATACATAATCGAGTTTCCCGCCGGACTTATCGAAACCGGCGACACCCCGGAAGCCACCGCCCTCCGGGAACTTGTGGAGGAAACCGGATATTACGGAACCATCGTTAAAAGTTATCCGCCAACCCACAATTCCCCCGGCATGACCGCCGAGAAAAACCATCAGATCGTGATGGAAATCGATGAAAACGATCCCCGCAACCAGAATCCGGACGCCCAGCTTGACCACGGCGAATATATCGAAACCTTCACCGTGCCGCTCAATGAACTCGAGGATTTCCTCAAAAACGCCGCCGCCAACGGTGATAAGCTCGATTCCAAGGTGGTAAGTTGCTGCATCGCCCTGAACAGTTTCTCGTAAAACCGATTTTTCCGGTAAAATATTTGCGCTGGCGGTTCCTGCCGGATAACTTATGGTATAACCATAATCTCGGGGGAGATTAGCAATATGCCGGATATCGAGGGGCCAACTTGTGCAATCCACAAGGGAATGCCGATTATTGCCGAGTGCATCAACTGCGGCAGACCTATCTGCAGCGCCTGCAAAGACGAGTTCGGATATTTCTGCAGTCACGAATGCCTGAAAGCCAGCAAATCGACGGTTGACCATGAGGCTAAGATCGAGTTCCAGAAGCAGATGGAAAGCACCCGGAAAATAATCAGGACCGTGAGTATTTCGCTGCTTGGAATACTGGCGCTGGTGATTGTGGCGGGTTTCTGGTGGTTCCTGGCGTGGTATTTCGATAAATCCGGCTCCATGGCCTGGGAATGGAAGAAGTCCATCTCACCCTCGAAATTCCACTACCTGAAGATCGAGTCCGGCCGGATACTGTTTAAATCCGGACCCGTAGTTTGTGCAATAGACCAGAAAACCGGCCAAGCGCAAGTGATCGCCGAAAACAAGCTCCTGAATGACTACAACAAGCTGATCCAAACCACTCCCGACGGTGCACTTCTGGCCGGGGAGAAGTCAGTTATCTTCCTTTCGTATCAGGGAAAAATCCTCTGGCGGAAAGATTTCAAGCATCCGGTATCCAAATATGCTTCGGATGAAAACCATGCCGTTATCATCACCCGTCAGCGGTTTACCAAAGATGAATACACCATGATGCGGGTAAGAAATAAATTTAAAACCCCGGAAACCACAATGTACGGTTATCAGCTTTCCAACGGCACGGAAGCGTGGAAGAAAAAACTGCTGGAAACCGAATCGATAGTTAGCGGAATTTCCGGCGGAAACGGCATGTTCGCGTATGTAATCAGCCGCCGGGATAAAACCGGGAAAAAGAGGGACAATTACTATTACAATCCCGGAAAAATGACTCTCGAAGTGGCGAAATTCAGGAACGGATTGTTGCGCTGGCGGATCCAGCTCAAATCATATCTTTCCTGGGGACCGTATGTCTGCAAGGACCGGGTGATGTTCATCCTGAACAAGCGGTTGGCGGCGGTTGCCAAGTCGGGAAAAGTCTTGTGGACGCTGCCCGGCTCGCCGTCACCGGCCCTCAAAAACGGCAAACTGGAAGTCTCCGGGAACCGGGTTCTGGCCAACAATTACCAGTCGGTTGCCTGCATCGACATCGATAAAGGGGAAAAGCTCTGGAGCAAAAAGATCAGCTTCGGTATGCAAATGGAACTGTGGAAGGACAAAGTTTATTACCTTACCTCGGTTGTCCGTGACGATATAAAAAAAGAAGAGAAGATGAAAATTCCGCCTACATTCGAACAGCTTCAGGACAAGGACATGAGCCGGACGCTGAATAAGCTGAAAAATCTGAGAAAATATGTAAGTGTGATCGTGTGCCTGGATTCCTCAACCGGCAAGGAACTCTGGAGGAGAAAACGCATCCGGGGTTCAATTTTTCCCCGTGATAAATTCGTGGTGACCGTGGGCGATGCCGGGTTGGGCGGCATGTTGAGCATGATCGGCGGATCGAAAAACCCGATAAGCATTGTCAGCGAACTGGAAACCAGTAACGGGAAACTGCAGTTCAAGAGAAAATCGCCGAAAGCGTTGATAGGGCCTTTCAGGATCATCGATGACATGCTGATCGGGCTGATTTACTCCAAGGACAACAATTCCGGGGGATTTTCCAGTTTCGGCAGGGCAATCAGAGCGGAAGGACTGATCGCAATCAGACTGAAATAATGAGCGAAGAACAGGAAAAACGGCTTCAGGAAGCATACGGGGAGGTGGAAAACCTGCTCAAACCAATGCTGAAAGCCACTGCAACCACCTGCAAATACCATCCGAAACAGGTGGCCGCTCTCACCTGCGCCAGTTGCGGGTGCGGTTTGTGCTGGAACTGCATCAGGGAAGTTGCCAATCCCGCCAGAATAACCTGTCCGGAGTGTAAATCGGCATCAGTCAAGAAGAAAACGCTGCTAGCGGCCTTCACCGCGCTCAAATTCCCCGGACTCTGGGTGGCCGTATGTATCCTGATCAGCGGAATCACCTACGCCTGCGGCATCGGGAATCCCACGCCGGAACAATACGCGAAAGCCGACGCGGACATTCCCTGGTATCGTCAGCGCGCCGGAAAACTCTACTTGGAAAAAGCCGCGCGGGAACGCCAGCGCGGTGCCATGCTCAAACATCACAAACACAAGAATGAGGCTGTTATCTGGTATCTGAGGGCCGCCGATTCTTTCGCTTCGTCGGCAAAATACTGGCAGAACGCGCCGATTCTCAAAGATTTGACCGTTGCCGGAGCAATGATGCTCGAAGAAGGGGACAAGCCGGAGGAAGCCATTAAAAAGTTGAACAGCATAAAAGTAACAAATAAAGACAAGGTTGCGGCGGTTTATTATTACACCAGGGCACGGATCGAGGAAAAACTCGGAAACAAAGCCGCGGCAATGAAAAGCTATGATGCCGCTCATGGCGCGTGTCAGGCGGGACGCGGAAGCTTTATGAACAAATTCATCGACCGCCACACCAAAAACAAGTGGGAATCAGACTTCCTTACCAAGGCCGCACAGGTTTGCGGCGTGGAAATCCCCGTTTCGGAGATAGACGCGAAATGTTGTGAAAAACTCGGACTGGAAAGCGACGGCTTTGGCGGATATTCCTCAAAAAAGAAAGTCAATGAGCAGATGAAAAAGTGGCGCAAACTCGCTGAAAATTTCAAAAAGAAGGTCGACGGCGTACCGGCCCCCCCCCCGTCTTCAGGTACATCGAGCAATAACGGCATCGGTTTCACCGTGGAAATAATCTCAACAACTGATTGAATATGTTTATACCGTACAAAATTGAAGAAGAATACGCATACCGGCACAAACCGGTCCTGGTTTACGTTTTCTGCGCTGTTTATATTATCGCCCATGTTACCCTGTATCATTTCATGACCCCGTTTCAGCGCGAGGACATTTTTTTCCGGTTCGGGTGTGTTCCCAGCGACTTCAAATGGTGGAGCCCGATTACCTGCACTTTCCTTCACGGCAGTTGGCTGCATCTGATCGGAAACCTTTATTTTTTCTGGATCTACGGCAGAAGCTGCGAAAAATATCTTGGGTCGCTGCTGTTCCTGATTATCTACATCGCCGGGGCGTTCGTCAGTGTCTGGGCGCACGTGCTGACCGTACCGGTTTTCTATCAGGACGTGCCGACCATCGGCGCTTCCGGGGCCATTTCCGCCGTTCTCGGCTGTTTTCTGGTGCTGTTTCCGCACGTCAAGATCAGGTTTCTGGTGTTCTCGGTTATTTACAGCCGTCCGCTGCCCTCCCACGGTCCGGCCTATTTCGTGTTGGGGTCATGGTTCATCATCCAGATTTTCTACGGTTTGCAACTGGTCGGCAACTATACGGAAGTTGCTTTCTGGGCGCATATCGCGGGATTCGCCGCCGGAGCGATGTGCGGAAGCCTTTACCTGATCTGGCAAAACTGGCGGCAAAAGGAAAATTCGGAAAAACAGGCCAGGCTTACTCCTGTGTGGCAGGCGTTCTGCCAGGGAGATTTCGAGTGCCGCAACCTGATTCAGGAAGAAATAAAGCCGATCACCGCCGACAAAGCCGCGCCCGAAAACTGGAATCTCCTGAACTCGCTTTTCTCGGAAATTATCGACCGGGACCAGAACGCGTCGATGGATTTTGCCATTCAGTCATTCATCCGCGCACGGCAAAACAAGGATTATCCGCTGGTCTGTCAGATTTTTTACTGGATTATCACCACTTATGATAATAATGTTATTCCCGGATGGGTTTTTTCCGACGGCGCAATCGCATCCGCAAGACTGAAACATTACCAGCTCGCGGTGCATGGGTTCTACTGGACCATTAAAAATCGCGCTTTTGAACAAGGTGACAGGTTGCTGCTGGGAATATCCACCGCCCTGGAAAAAATCGGGGAAACCGAAACCGCCGGAAAAGTTAAATCGCTGCTCAAACAGTATTTTCCGGATTCACCGTTCACAAATAAATAAGCATTGAAAAAAAAGACTGCCATGAAAAAAACTGAGCTCAGGAACCTGGTGCGGGAAGTTCTGCCGAAAACCATCGAACTGCGTCATCAACTGCACAGACACCCCGAAATCGCGGGAAAGGAATTTAAAACCGCCGAACTGATCCGCAAGGTCATGGGGGAAACCCATGTGGAACTTCTCGACCCGTTCCTTGAAACCGACGTGATAGGCATTCTGCGCGGTAAAAATCCCGGCAAAAACGTAACTTTCAGGGGCGACATCGATGCTTTGCCGATCCAGGAAAAAACCGGTCTGCCCTACGCTTCGGAAGTCGACGGTATGATGCACGCCTGCGGACACGACGGCAACACCGCGGTCGTGCTGGGCGCGGCGATGGTACTCGACAAGCTTAAGGACAGACTCAACGGTTCCGTGCGGTTTCTCTTTCAGCCGGGCGAGGAAGTCGTGGCGATGGGCAAAGATCTGGTCGCGGCCGGAGCGCTGGAAAATCCCGAACCCGATGCCGTTTTCGCTTTCCACGGATTTCATAATCTCCCGGTCGGGGTAATCTCAACCAAGCCCGGATCAATGATGGCGGCGGCGGACTTTTTTTCGATCACGATCAACGGCAAGGGCGGTCACGGCTCCATGCCCCAGGTGACAATTGATCCTATCCTTACCGGCGCAAGGGTGGTGGAAGCACTCCAGTCGATGGTTTCCCGCGGTTTCGATCCTTTTGAACCGGTGGTGGTGAGTATCTGTCGTTTCAGCGGGGGAATCAACGGCAATATCATTCCCGACCAGGTGCTGCTCGAAGGAACCACCCGTTACCACAATCCCGAATTTAAAGATGTGGTTCCGGAACAAATGGAACAGATAATCAAGGGGGTATGTCATGCTATGGGGGCGTCGTACCGGTTCGTGTACAACCACAATTACATTCCCGTCATCAACGATCCGGAAACCACCGCCTTTGTAAAAACCGTGGCTGGTGAATATCTCGACGGCGATATCTGGGACGACTTGAAAAATCCCTCAATGGGCGGCGAGGATTTCGCATATTACCTGGACAGGTATCCGGGAACGTTATTGCGGCTGGGAATGGGAATGGATTCGCCTCCGCTGCATAACGCTAAATTCAACTTCAACGATGACGCCCTGGCAAACGCAATTACCATGTTCGCGGCGCTTGCCCTTGAAATTTTGCAATAATCCAGAGGCAGCCTCCGGACTGAATTGGCAATTTCAGCGGAGCTTGAAAATGCAGTTTCATTGAAGTATAAAAACGGAGTTAAATCATGAAGCTCCTGAAAAAAATCCTTTACAATATTTACCTGACTCCGAAACGGATGAAAACCCAGAGCCGGGTGAAAATCCGTGAGATTAAAAACCCTTTGGTGATTTGCGGCAACTGCTTCCACGCCATCAACTCCGGACGCCCCAGCTCTTATACGGTCGACTTTCTCCGCAGATTCGGCTTGCTCGAACTTTTCAGGGAATCACACGTCAAGGCCCTGGAAAAAATCACCGGGGAATTCGCACATTACCCGAAGCGGGAAAAACTCCTGGCGCTGGCCGAAATTTCCTACATCCTGGCACGGCGTCAAAGCAATGAGAGCTGGAATTATTACCTTTCAAGCGCATTTTTCGCGTACAATTTCGTTTTTGATACGGAATTCGACGGATATGAAACTTTTTCCCCGCAGAACCGGCTCGCGTGTGAACTGTATAATCACGCTCTCGGGGAACTTGCCGAAGCCGCCTCCGAAAAGAAAGTTGACGTAAAATTTCCCGCGGAACTGAAAATGACATGCGGAATCGTGGAGTTCACCGGAATCAAATCGGAACTGCCCTGGAAACCGAAATACTTCGAACAGTTTAATTCGGTAAACCGCTACGAAGTTAAAGGGTTCATTTCCTACAGCCGCAACGCCGGGGTCGGAGCTCCATTGGTCCTGACAAAAAAGGCATGGGTTGATAAAACCGTTGATTTGTCGGCGGTTGACCTGTTTCTGCCCCCGCAGCAGATTCTGCCAGCCACCGGAATCATCCGCTTCAACGATCTCTGGAGAAGCAGTAATTTCTCCTCGGACAAATCGGTCAGATACCGGGCGGAAATTGAACTTTATGACCCGTATTACAACAATACTTTCAAGATTGGTGACAGGTCAGTTGCCATAGAAGCCGACATCTCCACCCCGGGAGCGACCCTGCTCAGTAAAGAAGCCATTCTGAAAAATGTCGACGGCCTGCTCAATCCGGGCGAATGCCTGAAGCAGATCAGCCAGGGACTGGTTTTCTTCAGACCGTATCAACCCCAGAAAATCCCGGTGATATTAGTTCACGGACTTTTCTCGACAAGCCGCACCTGGGAGCAGATGATAAATATCCTGCTGGGAAATCCGATCCTGCGTGAAAATTACCAGTTCGGATTCTTCGGATATCCCTCGGGCTGCTCGCTGGTGTTTTCGGCTTACCTGTTCCGAAAAAGCCTGCACAGGCTCCAGGAAACCTTTGAACCAGCCGACATCAACAAAAATTTCAGGCAAACCGTAATCGTTGCCCACAGTCTCGGCGGAATAATTTCCAAAATGCAGACAATGCATAACGGCGCGGAATTTTTCAGCAAGTTCTGCGATAAACCTCTGGAAGAACTCGATCTTGACCCGGAAACTTTCCAGATGGCAAAAGACATCCTCTTTTTTGAACCGGTCCCATTCATTTCCAGGCTGATAATGCTGGCCACGCCGCATCACGGCAGCGAAATGGCTAAACAGGCGTTCTCAAAATTTTTCTCCGGGATGATCGAACACCCCGAGGAATTTGAAAAAAAGGCCCAAAAATTCTTCGACGCCGTCATGGAAAGCGGGGGAGTCAAAGATCTCAGTAAAAATTTCAAGCTGAAAACCGGCATTGAAGGCGTCAGTTCAGACAATGCAACTCTATTGCATTATGACAGGCCCCCGGACAAGAAGGATGTACAAGTCCATTCGATCATCGGCGATAACCAACAGGCAGACCAAACCGGCGGCACTGACGGTGTTGTCGAGTATAAAAGTTCCCATATCGATTATGCGGTAAGCGAAAAAGTGGTCAAATCCGATCACCAGGTACATAAACGGCCCGCCGCGATCACCGAGGTTGAAAGAATTCTTATTGAACACCTCAAAATGGTGAGAAAACAGAAAACTAAATAATTATGCGTATCGAAACCGCGTCAAAAAACGACTTTCCCGAGCTGATGGAGATGCTCTATCAGTCGTTCGGGACCCTTACCGCTAATCCGATTCGTTTCGAGTCGCTCTTTCCTGATCTGTACCAGCCGGAAGATGATTCCATGCGGCATATCCGCCTGATCCGGGCCGATGGTAAAATCGTTTCATCACTTGGTATTTTCCCGATTGAGCTGAAATCAGGAAAATACAGATTTTCCGTGCCCGGTATCGGTGGAGTAGCCACTCTCCCGGAATTCCGCGGCCGGGGGCTGATGAGTGAGCTTCTCGATGCAACAGCAAAGGAAATCCAGAATTCCGGCGCACCTTTTTCCTGGCTCGCAGGGGCACGTTACCGTTACGGACATTGGAACTGGGAACGCGGGGGCGCGGCATTAGTTCTCTCGCTGACGCATCAAAGCTCCCGCCGGCTGAACGGCAACGGACACAAAATAGAGGAAGTATCTGCCGCCGAAATGCATCCGGGAAAATTCGCCGAAGCCAGAAATTTCTCGAAATTCGGCGGTAACTGTTCCGACGACGAATTTAAATTGAAGTGTCAACGTCTTAATCTGAAAACATTTACCGCTTCCGGCCCGTCCGGTATCCGGGCATATTGCACGATTAAAACGCAGACAAAAAGAGTTATTGATTTCGGTGGTTTCCCCGAAGCGGTTTCAAGTCTTTTCCGCGCCGTGCTCCCGGAAACCCAGGGACTCAGCGTCCAACTGCCGGTGACCGGTGAATATCTGCATCTGCTCCGTCCCGCCGCGGAAAACTGGCATACGGTTTCCACCGGCAACTACATGGTAGCCAACCTGCCGGAATGCCTTAAACTAATCAATCAAGTCCCGGAAAATCCGCATAAAAGCGTAAATCTGAAAATTTCCGGAAGCGAAAAACTGCCCCCGCAACAAGCCTGGCTGGGAACCGGTAACGGACAAATCGAAATTGATAAAAAACTCCACCGGGAAGCCCCGGCGCTGGAACTCAACCCGATGCAGGCCGCCAGAATGCTGTTCGGACCATTCAAACCTTCACATGAGCTTGGCAAACCGGAGTTTTCCTGGCTGGACCAATTACTGCCCCTGCCGGTTTTCATCCCGGAACTATACCACGTATAAAGGAAAGACCATGACACAAACAGACACAAGCAGCAAACCCGAATGCAAATACTGTCACGGTAAGGGACACCTTACCCAATTCGGTATTTTGCGGATCTATATATTTCCTCACAAAATCTCCCTGCTCCTGATCGTTGCCGGAATTGTGCTTGGAATTGTCTTCTCAAAAAACTGGTTTTTTCTATGCGTGGCCGGATACATCATGCCGCTGGTTTTAGCTGACCTCCGCATGCTGCTGTATCCGTTCGTGGCGGTCCGCTGCCTGTTCGGGGCAAAAGCGGCTTGCCCGAAGTGCGAACCCGGCTCGATATTCTGGGTGGAAGCTGACTGAAAGTTCTTACTGATTCAAGGCGAGATTATCCAGGAGAATCCGCTGGATTTCCTTGATTCCCGCATTGGTGTCCTGAACGCTGTGTCCGGAAGTAACGACTTTTTCCGATTCAACATTATTCAGGTGAGAACTCCAGTAGGGTACAATACCATCGGACGAACCGGGCAGAGGAGTGGGATCAAAGTAGTCCCCGGAAATAGTATGATACTTGACATTCCGGTTGTAGGGCATTTTTTCGATCAACGCTAACGTTTTGTTCGACGGATCAAGATTATTGACCCCGGTAGTCATGAATACCGGATCATCGTTCTTTTTCAGTTTTGCCTTGATCAGCAATTTTTTACAAACGTTATAGGTAAGACTGCTGAGACGGGTAGGCAAAACAATATATTTGCAGAATTCCGTAACCACATAATACGCGGCAAGGTCGGAACCCCGGTGCGGACATGATATAAACACCACCCGCTGAATAAACGGAAGTCTTTTAAATACCAGCATATCAATCAGAAAATTTTTCTGTTCGGGAGTCAGTTCAAGCTTGTCGACGGGAACTCCGAGAAGATTGTTGTCCAACAGCAAATTTCCGCTGTCCTTTACCAGCAGGGAAGAAACGATTCCCCCCATGCTGTGTGAAATTATGATCATTTTGTTGAAATCTTTGCTTTCAGCGGCGTATTTTTTCTGCATCTTCACCAACGCTTTCCGCAGGTTAGCCGCGGAATAAACGACCGGATCTCCGGTTGCGTAAGCAAAAAACCAGAACTGATAATGGTCCCTTATTCGGGGATCGCTCATCAGCAGGTTGAAGGCCCTTGCCCAAGTCCTGGGATTGGACATCAGCCCGTGAACAAGCACAACCGGTATTTTGTCCGGATCATATTCGAATGACAGATAAAGTCCGCCGTCCTTCCTTATTTCATTGGGATAAATCATGAATTCAATGCCCTTAATCAGCGGCGGTTCTACCAGCGCTTCCGCTAAAGTAGTGGTTAAATCCATTTCCAGGGGAAACTTTTTGTCCATTACCGGAACGATTTTGGTTTTCATCGAATCAAAAAATTTCAATCTCGCGGTTTTGGGAACGCCATTTTCAAAATTGACGGAGATCATCAAGGTCACCGGGTGCAGAATAACATCCTCACCTTTCGATACTTCCTGCACGTAGTTGAGTTCACCGGCAAGAGGTACGCCCAAACCGGTTTTGTAAGCGTTGGACTTACTTCCGCACACACGCAACTTATAAACCGGCAGGAAATGCTCGATACCTAAAACGTTTATTGCTTTTATCAGATCAGGTTTCTTGAAAACAATGTCGCCATAAACGGAAGGTATCTGGTACTCGGAATTCAGGATAATCTTGCGGTCCTTGAGAAAATTGAACAATTCAGTGAGGGAAAAATTCAAATACCTGGTTATAAAATACTCCTGAAGTGAAAATCCGTTCACGGGTTTCTCCGCCAGCCCCAAATATTGATAGGCAAACAGGATGCTGCTCATATAATATTTAATGTCACCGCCTTCTTTGCCCTGGAGATAACACATTTCCGCCAAAGCTGCCGCATACGATACGTTTTTCGTGCGGTCAAACAATATTTTCAATTTAGATATGGCGTCCGGCACATTCTGTTCATATAGATCGTAATATCCTGTCCGTTCGAGGATATTGACAGTTTTCCAGCTCAAAGAGGAAGAATTCAACGCACTGGTCATCCGGTCATTCAACCACTGCTCTTTACTGATTTTCTCCACCCCGATGCCGCCGCAACCGGACACAAAAAATGACACTATCCCCGCTAATACCAGAAGGTGAAATGATTTGTTCTTCATAAATACACCCCATAAATAATATGTGACCATTACTTATGGGGCGCTATATCATTTTTTCAACTTACCGTCTATAAAAAAATCTACATTGCCTGTGACATCAAAACAATGCGAAACTGTTCAGGATTTAGGAATGGTTTCAGGAAACGGCTAACTGCCATCACTCGGGATGGACATGTGAGTCAAAATTGTTGACCGGCCCCAGGCTTTTCTTCTTCGACAGCCGATTTTTCATTGAAATTTGTTTTTTCACCTCCCTTTAAGCTTTGCAAGGCCGGCTAATATCTATCGTCATCGTCGTCATCGTCTTCTTCTTCGAAATCCTCTTCCTCCCAATCTTCTTCCTCCCAGTCTTCTTCTTCATCGTCTTCAAAGTCGAAGAGCTCTTCGTCGTCATCTACATTCCAGTCTTCATTTTTACTCATCTCACTATCCTCCTCGTCATCAATGTCGGTTTCATCTTCAAGGTCTTCCGGTTCCATGTACGGCATTTCCGCGCCGCACTCCGGACACTCCCCTCCATTCAGGTTTAGTTCAGATTCATTAACATCAACATCACAAATAGGACACGTTATTTTCATACATTTTTCCTTGCTTAGACGCCGTTAATATGAAAATTTTGCGCTTTTGATTTTTGGCAGGAACTCTATTTGCTGTCGGTTTGTCCGCTCGCGGCTTTTTCGACTCTGGCAAGATAGGCTTTCATTTTGGCAATTTTCTGCTGCAGCTGCTTTTTCTGCTGAGGGTTGGCTTTCTTCATCAAAGCTTCCGCCTGCTGGATTTTTTTGGTAACCGGGGCTTTGTATTTTTCCAGCAGCTTTGCTTTTTGGGCCTCAAGCGCCTTAAGAGTGTTTTCCAGTTTGGTTTTTCTTTTACCCCTGGCTCTTTCCAGCGACTTCTTGACCTTGGCGATTTCCCGGTTGTAGGAGTCAAACGGGTTCGACGCGCCCAGACCTTCAACGGAGAACAGCAGCAGCATACAAAAAGAGATTGCCAGACAGATTTTGAATTTGTTCATTTTGGTAAGTCCTTATCGGTAAATTATAAGTTGAGATGCAAAAAATTTTAAACCTGATGTTTCAAAGCATCGGTGAAATGGAAACCTCGCCACTAAATTTGATTCCCCACTATGCCGGCGATGTTGCTTTCGCCTGCCTGCACTCTCCTATTTTTATTATTCTGAATCCGTGAAAAATTAAATTTATCACGGATTCACGTATTATGTAATCACCAATAATTTCCAGATACGCCACATTAAAATAATTCATGCAAATTCCAATAGCAATAGAAAATTATCTTTTGAACGGTAATTTTACCGATTTTTTATGGAATTCACCGGTTGAGAAGTTCAGCGGCATGCCGGCGCGCGGCTTTACCGCCGCCAAGCATCCGGGCGATTTCCGTTTCGCACCCGTCATCATCAAGTATAACAATATAGGTTCTGGTGCGCCCCTTTTCGACACTTTTCGACACCTGGAAATGACGATGGGCATTAGCGGCCACCTGGGGCAGATGGGAAATACAGAATATCTGATGAGAAGAGGCTAGCCCGGCAAGCTCGCGCCCTACGGCCACCGCCGTTTCACCGCCGATATTTACATCGATTTCATCGAAAATCAACACCGGTACGGCGTCCGCGGCGGCAAGCACGGTTTTCAAGGCCAGCATCACCCTTGACAGTTCCCCGCTGCTGGCCACCTGCCGGAGCGGTTTCCGGGACTCGCCTGGATTCGCGGAAAACATGAATTCTATCCGGTCTGAACCGTGAGGTCCCGGATCAATTTCTTTGAATTCAATCTCAAAAGCCGAGTTCAGAAATCCTAACTCGCGCAACTGGGAAACCACTTCCCTGCTCAATTTTTTCGCGGTTTTCCTTCTTTCGGCGGAAAGTTTTGCGGCCGCCGCGTGAAGCTGCTTAACCAGTTCGGATTCCGCCCGTTCAAGTTCGTCGCGCATCTCTTCGGAGTGGTCGAACTGCTCCAGCCGGTTATTTGCTTCGTCACGGGATTCAAAAACGGCGTCAAGGGTTGGCCCGTAACGGCGTTTCAGCGCCTGGATCGCGCCCATCCGCTCCTCGAGTTCGCGGAATTCCTGCTCGTCCAATTCCACATGCGAGGCAAATTCCTCGAGTCCGTAAGCTAATTCCCGCACTTCCTCGGTTATCTGGTCCCCCAAAGCAACCAGCGGGGCCGCCTTTTCCGGGTTGATCTTTTCCAGTTCCTGTAAATGCCGGTAAACCTCGCCGAACTGGTCAGCTATTGAATTTTCCGACTCGTTAAGTATCCGCACCGTGCCGGAGGAAACTTCCAGGATCTGTTTCGAGTTTGCGGCCATGGCATGACGCTCGGTAAGTTCACGGTCCTCGTCCGGTTCCGGTGAAACTTTGCCGATTTCCTCTACCACCATCCGGAGATGCTCCGCTTCCACCGGCGATGGCAACTCAGCCATCAGTTTTTCCCGTTTTTCCTTGATTTCCCGGATATTCCGGCAAATTTCCGCGCATTTCCCGCAGGATTTTTCCAGTCCGCCGAACCGGTCGACAAGCTCAAGCTGGACTCCCGGTTGTAAAAGCGACTGGTGTTCGCCGGCGCCGTGGATATCAACCAGAATATCCCCGAGCGCCTTAAGTTTTTGAAGTGTGACCGGGGTGTCGTTAATAAAGTTACGGGTAGAGGAAGGAGTAATTACCCGGCGGATCTGGAGTTGTCCGGATTCGGCGTCAAACGGAATCTCGCTTTCCGTCAGAATATCCGCCACGGTTTCCGCAAGTTCCTTTTTCAGCAAAATTTCCGCGCTGACTTCGCAACGTTCCGCGCCGGTCCTGATCGAACTTTTATCGGCGCGTTCGCCAAGGATCAAGCCCATCCCGCCGATGAGTACGGATTTCCCCGCGCCGGTCTCACCGGTAATCACGTTGAATCCGGGACCGAATTCAAGGTCAGCCATTTCGATCAGCGCAAGATTTTGTATTCGCAGCCAGTTAAGCATATTATATTTTTATTTTCACGTGAGATTAGCATTATTTTTCGCGAACCGCTAAAAAAACACCTGAAGCAATACTATATTATCGGCGGTTTTGGATTACAACAGCTTGCGGAATTTCTAAGGGGATTAAATATGGCAAAAGCAGATAAAGCTGAAAAGCTTCGAGTCGGTGTGGTTGGTGTTGGAGCGTTGGGACGGCATCACGCCCGACTGTACAATCTGAGTGAAAACGCCGAAGTGGTGGGAGTTTACGACGTCAACCCGAAAACCGCACAGGCCATCGGCGGAGAATTCGGGCTGAAAGTCTATGACGATATGTTCAAACTCGCGGAAGACTGCGAAGCCATGAGTGTGGCCGTTCCCGCTACCAGGCATTTCGAAACCGCCATCCCCCTGATGAAAATGAACAAGCACCTCTTGATCGAAAAGCCGCTGGCGGTAACCATAGAAGAAGCCCAGAAACTTGTATCAACCGCCAGACGCCGCAAGCTGGTTCTCGCCGTGGGACACACTGAACGATTTAATCCCGCCATGGATTTCCTGGAAAAACGCAAGACTGAAACCCATTTTATTGAGGCCCACCGCCTGGCCAATTATCCGCCTCCGCGCCCCGGCCAGCACCGCCGAGGGACCGAAGTCGGCGTAGTTCTGGACCTGATGATACATGATATCGACCTGATCCTCAATATGGTTGACTCGACAGTGGAACGCATTGATGCCGTGGGAATTCCGGTACTCAGCGGTTCAGAGGATATTGTCAATGTCCGGGTGAAATTCAAAAACGGTTCCGTTGCGAATATCACTGCCAGCCGGGTAAGCGTGGAACCTATGCGCCGGTTCCGGGTGTTCCAGACAGACTGCTATATTTCCATGGATTACGGCAAGCATACCGGCATGATCATCAAGAAAAACCGGCTCGGGTTGGCGAAAAAAGATGTAAGTCTTGATGACAAAAACGCTCTCCAGGAAGAACTTGAAAACTTTATCGCCAGCTGTAAAAAAACGATTAAAACCGGCAAAGTCCACAAAGCAAAAGTTTCCGGACAGCAGGGGCTTAACGCGTTGAAACTGGCGGTGGAAATCACCAACGAAATCAAGGAATACAACGACCGTTACAATATCCACTTCGCCTGACAACCGAGACAGCTATGGAATCAAAGAGCCTGACAACCCCGGCCAAAGTAAATCTGTATCTCCGGATCACGGGAAAGCGTCCGGACGGCTATCACGAAATCGAAACGCTTTTTTACCCGGTTCTTTCCCTTTTCGACACTATCACCATATGCGAAGCTCCCGGCCTGTGCGTTGAATGTTCAGCTCCCGGCGTACCTGCTGATGAAAGAAATCTTGTCTGGAAGGCCGCGAAAGCCTACGCCGATTCTGCCGGAATCACTCCAGTCTGGAAAATAAAAATCAAAAAAAATATCCCGGTAGCCGCCGGACTCGGTGGCGGCAGCAGTGACGCCGCCGCGACTTTGCGTCTGCTCCAGCAGGAATACGCGTCATTAAATAAGGAAAAACTTGTGGAAATCGCCGCGAAACTCGGCGCCGACGTGCCGTTTTTCCTTGAACCGCTCCCTGCAATCGGACGGGGTATCGGGGAAATTCTCGAACCGGTGGAACTGCCGCCCGACATTCCGGTAAAAATCCATGCACCCGGATTTCCGGTCAGCGCGGCCTGGGCTTACCGGCACGCGAAACCCGCGCAAAATCCGCCGGACATAAATGAAATCATTGTAGCTTTTCAGAAACAAGATTTGGAAAAAGCCGGAGAACTCCTCCACAACGACCTTGCCCCCGCGCTGTACGAAAAATTTCCGTATCTACGTATACTCAAGGAAGAATTATCACAAAATTCTTTCGGCGCGGAAATTACCGGCAGCGGCCCCACATTATTCTCAATACACTAAGTATGAATAATTGGGGAATGATTTTTTCAGTTTTCTTCCGGATTCACCACCTGCCCCATAGATATATAAGACAAAATAATGTGATTCAAAAGATTTAAAAGTGAGTTTTATAATTTATATTTTTTAAATCCGCATATATAAACATCAAACAGTTTCAGGTTGAAATATGATTCGTAAGTTTAGGGAATCTGATATGGCGCAGGTTCTAAAAATATGGCTTGACGCTTCAATAGAGGCCCATGATTTTGTAGAGCACGGTTTCTGGGAATCCAAAGTAGATGACATGGAAAATATCTATCTTCCCGCCGGAGAAAATTATGTATATGAGGAGAATGGCAAGATCAAAGGCTTTTTTTCTTTAGTTGATGAAACTCTTGCCGCAATATTTGTGGATCCCGCCAGTCAGGGATGCGGAATCGGAAAAACGCTTATTGCAAAAGCAAAAAAACTGCGTTCTTCTCTAAAGCTTTCGGTGTACAAAAAAAATATAAAAAGCGTAAATTTTTACATAAATCACGGCTTTGTTATTGTGAAAGAACAAATAGATAAGCATACCGGGGAAGCCGAAATCCTGATGAGCTGGATCAATTAATACCGAATTGCAATCATTACTCGTTTTCAGAATGCAACCCGGCAACTGTTATTATCCGCATTTCCCGCCGGGATCACGGAGCATTCCGGCGGTTGCAAAGGACGTTCTTTGGGATTAGAGCTCACGGGGAAGATTTACCGGTTTGCCGGTTTTCAACGATTTTTCCATGGCTTCCAGGACAGCTATCGGCGCCAGCATACGTTGCCTGGTAAACGGCACTTCACCCTTTTTGATAAGATTGTAGATCAGTTTAGCGCTGACCAGATACTGGTTCGGATCACTCTGGTAGACATAATTGATTACGTCCTTCTGGAGATATGCCGACCAGCGGAACCCGGCAAATCCGACAATACAGTTGATGGTGGCTAGAGTGCCGTCTTTAAACGAGATGGCCGCAACCGAAGTGGGAGACTGTTTCAGAAGGTACGCGCTTTTGATTTCGGTTCCAAGCAATTCAATGTTGGCATCGACCTGGTGGATGCCGTAGAAGAAAATTCCGCCCCATTTGCTTTTGACGTCGACAGGGCCGGTACTGTTCAGTATCTTGACGTCGGCGCGCTTCTTGTCGAACTGTTTTTTGAATTTCTGGAAAGTTTTCTGCCGGGCGATGGCGCTGAACGTGATGACCGGGGTTTTATTTTTTTCGGCGAGGTCGAGAAGTTCCCGGGCATGCTTGAGCTTGTAAGTGAATGGTTTGTCGGCGAATACCGGAACTTTGTTCTGAATGAAAAATTTTGCCACTTCGTAATGCGGTTCGGGATGACGGTGGTCGATCATGATGCCATCGACTTTCCCGAGCATATCTTTCCAGTCGCTGACAATTTCCGGGATTTGTCCGAGTTCGGCGGCGTTTTTCGCGAACTTTTTGGTTTCGCCCCAGATCATGGTGGCGCGCATGGCCACGCTTTTCTTGATGTTGCAGATTTCACCGATCCTGTAACTGTGCGAATTTTCCGCTCCCACGATCCCCAGCTTCAACATGATTATGCCTCGTTTGTTATTTCCTTGCTTGTACAAGTGAGAATTAATCCCGATTTGCAATTCGGTACAGCTTACTATAGTTAGTTCCTGTAAAAATAAAACATATAAGATAAAAATCATTCGTCTTTCAATAAAATCGATGCTAGTATCATGTCAACATTGATATATTGTTATAATCAATAATATACAAAGAAATTATCAATTATACTTATGCTTCTTGCAGGATAATTTAATTTTTGTTAACGGGCCGGTAAGTTGGAGGTTCAAAGTACGAACCTTAGTCAATGCGGTATAAATATTCTTAAATAGGGAGAAAAGATATGTCGGGAAATAAACTTCGTGTCGTCATAGTTTCGGTTTTTTGTATTTCACTTGCGGTAATTCTTTCGTCCTGTGTTTCGAGCAGGCGTATGATGAAAATTTCACCGTTTTCTTCTGCTGAGTCGCGGGTGCAGTCTGCGAAGAACGATGAAAAAGTGACTTCAAAGAAGCAGGAACCTTTTGTTTTAGAGGTTGACAAGGAGCGCATCAACGGCTGGCCATTTCTGTATTTGCAGCCTGAATTCACCTCAATACTTTGGCCTTTTGCCGACTTCGATAAAAACGGGGTTGCCGTTCGTCCGTTTTACGTGCAGGACAAGAACGAATACGCAATAATGTTTCCCCTGGCGGCCTGGAATCCGGTAAACGGCGATGGCTGGGTACTTACCGGATACTGGAACAAATACCGCAACGGCATATTTCCGATTTATCAACTGGGAAGAAATTTCAATTACGTGCTGCCGGTCTGGTGGACGAAAAAATACTGGGGCGGTCCGATATGGGGGATTGCCAGGAACAAAGGCTTGAATGTTGCCGGACCTTTCTGGTATAATTCCGAAAACGGTAGTTTCGGTTTTTTCCCGCTGATGTGGCATAAGAATATAAACAAGGGTGCTTTCTTCCCGCTTTATTACTACCGGATAAAAGCCCACAGTAAGTTGATCCTGCCACTGTTCGGGGCTTTGGGACACTACTACAAATCCGGTGGCGACAGCTCGCTTATGGTCGCGAATTACTGTCATTCCAGTTTTAGCGGCGGTGACACGGTGAACGACATGTTTCTGCCGCTGTATATCTACCGCAAAGTGGACGGCCGGACTTACTTTTTATCACCTTTGTTTGCCTCCAGATCGGAGTCGAATAACAATAGCGGCTGGTTCGATGCTCTCGGTCCGATTTTTTATAGAAGCTGGGACGGAAGTGACAGATATACCAGCGTTATGTGGCCATTTACCGGATTCAAATATGCGGATAACAACTCGATTTTCTATGTCTTTCCATTTTTTTGCAAAGACGACAACAAGAAAAAATCCTCGCTGTGGGCCATGCCGTATTACAGCGAAAAGAGCAAGTCGGGTAAAAGCGAGATCCAAGCGGTACTGCCATTCTATCACTACAGTAAATCACCGAATTTCAAATCACTGTGGGTATTTCCCTGGTATCAGAGCAAAGACTCCGGAACAAATGTATCGGGTGTTTTTCCGCTGGCATTTTACAAATCAGAAGCAAAAGACTGGAAAGTTGTTCTACCGGCATTGCTGGCAAGTTTCGGCAACAAGGAAACTAACTTTCTATTCCCTTTTATCAATTACAGATATGATTGGAGAAAAAGCTTCCGGTTCTGGCCATTGGTTTCCGTTAACGATTTTCCGTCTCCGATCCTGAATATTACCAAGAAAAGCGTCTGTTTTCTGATGGGACTGGGAATGTATTATGAGCATGATAAAAATGATTACAGGTGTTCGGAGGAAAAACTGCTTTCAGCGCTGTTGTTTATGGGATCGCGGCGCGAACGCGAAACTAAGGTGAACTTGAAATACGATTTTTCAACTTATCAGAGAACCGGCAACCTGGAATCCGAACTCGATTATTACCTGCTCTACTACCGTTCGAAAAAGAAAACCAGGTTATGGGATTATTCGAAGATAGAACATAAAAAAGTTCTGGAAACCATAAAGTTATGGCAAAAATTCTACCGGAGCCGGAATGGTATTAAAACCGAGGATCTGTGTAAAGATTTTGTCGCTAAGATTTCCGACAAGAAAAAATTGGATGCCAGTATAAAAAGATTGGAAAAGTATAAAGCTCAGAATGCTAAAGCAAAAGCCGAATTGACCGGGATCTTGAAAAAGCACGGTTTGCCCGTGAAAGACGATACCGATAAAGCGCTTGAAAATGGTCTTGTGGAATTTTTGGAGAAGTATTCCAAAACCGAAAACAAGGGCTGGCAACTGCTATTTCCGTTTTATTACAGTTCGTTTCGGGATGACGAAAGTAAATGGAATTTCATGCTGTTCCTGGCCAACGGCGCAAAAGGCAGGGACTACAGCACGTTCCGGATTCTCAGATACTTCTACCGGCAGCAGTTTCAGCAGGATAAATACAATTACGACATTTTCCCGTTCATCAACGTGCGCGGCTCGAAAAACTTCTCGAAATATTCCTTCGGATGGCGGCTGTTCAGTATGCGTAAAGACAAAAAGACCGGAAAGCGCAACGGACACATCTGCTTCATTCCCTTCTAACCGGGTATCCGCCTGAACTGATCCAGAGGTAAGTCCGGGAACCTGTCACACTTTTTTTCGCTATCGCCATTCGTAATCCCCGGATTTTTTGCAAAACTTACTGAAATACGGCTTTTATTTGTGGCTATTTGGTGCTAATTTTAATGTTTTGCAAGTTTAACATTGATGAATTCCGGGGGATGAGAGAGCTTCATGACCCACGATACCGAAAGCCGGTTGCTGTCGCATTCGAGTAAAGAAGTTGTAAAGCGGGCGAAACACCTGCTGAAATCAGGATTTTTGCTTTGCTGCTACCAGGGAGACGATGGACTAATCCACGCCGTTTTTGCCGACCGCAAAAACCTGATCAACCGCGTGGAACTATTTGGCGTTGAAGGAGTGGAGAAAGCAGAGAAGTCGCCGAAAAAGCTTTCCTCAAAATGCACCTGCGGCAGTAATTCCGGGAAATTGTGTCCGCACGCGGTTGCCGCCGCAATGAGCTTTTACGAGCATTCCGACAAAGTCCCCCAGGCCCCATTGCAGGAGCGTCCGGCAAGATACGCGGGACTGAAGTACGAAGACCTTCCCGAGCTTACCGCGAAAACCGTGACTCCGCCGCGCGCGGAACTGGTTTTGAACGTTGAATCGGCTTTTCCGCACGTCCCGAGCAAATGGGAGCGGACATTGCTGAAAGTTACCTTAAAGTACGGTACGCGGGAATATGTCGGCACGTTGAGCAATCTCCGCCAGCTTCATTTCGGCAAGAGCATGGCGGCGTCTTTGCAGATTTCGTATTTTTCGCTTCAGGACCGGCAGATCATCCGGTTCCTGGCCATCTGCGCCGAACCCGAGGATTCGAAACTTGCCATCGATGCGGAGCAGACCGCCGAATTTTTCCACTGTCTTTCCGGATTTGAAAACTTTTACCACCGCGGCGAAAAGGTGGTTGTCCACCGCGAAATAGCCGAGCCGGTGCTGATCTGTGAAAAAGCCAATGGTGAATACCGGCTTCATACCTCGATCATGATCAAAGGGGCGTTTATGCCGCTGAAGTCGGCCAAGGTAATTACCGGACGCTCGGGCTGCTGGCTCGGGATCAAGGGCGAGTACTGGTGGATTCCCGCGACCGTGGACGTTTCCTGGCTGCGCAGTTTTCTCCGTACCACTGTTCAGCCTTGCGACCGACAGTCCGCCGAGATGCTTCTCGCCGGAAAGCTGAATCTGCCGATCAAGGTCATTGCCGCTAAGCCGGAAGACTTGAAACAGCACAACTGCCGGATCGTCTATGCCGGGGATTTCGATCATGGCGGAAAATTCGAACTTGAACTGAATTTTGATTACGACGGGCGGATATTCAGCGCCGACGGCGCCCGTCTCGCAATTACCGACGGCAAATTCTGGAAACGCAACCATCAGCTTGAGAGCCGGGTGGTAGAGGAACTGGAAAGTTTCGGCTTTACCCACATCAACGGGAACGGACTGAAGTCGGTGTTTGTGCTGAACGACATCGAGGCCGCGGGTGTGTTCATGGACAAGATCCTGCCCATCTGGATGAGTGAGGAAAGGGAATTTTATATTTCGTCGCGGCTGGCGGCGATCAGCAACGGCGGCAGGGGGCTGAACGATATTCACCTCAACTGCAAGATTATCGAGTCGAATTCGGACTTTTACAAACTCAGGTATCTGTTGAGTTCCAGCGGCAGGTCGATTGCCTGGAAGGAACTGCTCGGAACCATCGACAAAAACCGGAACTACATTTATCTCGGCGGTTTCGTGCTTGCCAGAATCAGCCCTGAACTGTCGAAATTCGTCAGAGCCGTGAGAAACCTGGTTCATACTGAAAAGGCAATCGACGACGTTCTCCGCATTCCCCGTTTTTCCGCTACTTACTGGGCGGAAGTCGGGGTTGATATGCCGGAAGCCGTGCCTCCAGAATTTTTCGAATTGCGCAAGTGCCTTAAGGAGATCGGCGAAAAGGCCGATTCGGAGGAACTCCAGGGCGACGGCGATCTGAAACCGGTGGCGTTTAAAGGTGATTTGCGGAAATATCAGCAACAGGGAATCCTGTGGATGCGGCAGCTTGCGCGGCGCGATTTCAATCTGATCCTGGCCGACGAAATGGGGCTGGGAAAAACCATTCAGGCACTGGCGGTGCTGGCAAAGGAAAACCACAAGGGAACTCCGTCGCTGATCCTGTGCCCGACCAGCCTGGTGGAAAACTGGCAGCGGGAAACCGAACGTTTCGTTCCCGGATTCAAGGTGCTGACCATCTCCGGCCCTGACCGTGAAAAACTCTGGAAAAGCGCTTCCAAATACGACCTGATTATCAGTTCCTATGCGCTGTCGAAACGCGATCTCGGCCATTTCCGGAGGATGAAATTCAATTACCTGATCCTCGACGAAGCCCAGCATATCAAGAACCCGTTTACCGCGAATGCTAAAACCTGCAAGTCGATCAGATCGGAACACCGTCTGGTGCTGACCGGTACTCCGCTAGAGAATTCGCCGGAAGACCTGTGGTCGATCTTTGATTTCCTGCATCCGGGCATGCTCGGTTCGTACCAGAGTTTCAAACTCAATTACAACGATATCGATAAGAACCACGACCGGCAGGAAGACTTGGCCGCAAGGGTTTCGCCGTTTATCCTCCGCCGCAAGAAAAAAGAGGTTTATTCCGAGCTGCCGCCCAAGCACGAACAAGTGCTTTACTGCGAACTTTCCGACGCACAGCGGAAAATTTACGAGGAATATCTGGAAATCGGGCGCAACCAGTGCAAACAGCTGTTCAAGAACAAATCCAAAAACAACATGGAATTCCTTACCACGCTGCTCCGTCTCAGACAGATCTGTTGCCATCCCGGACTGCTTCCGCTTGAAGACAATCCGGACGTCAGGGATTCCGCCAAGACCGAACTGATGCAGGAACTCCTTTTCCAGATAGTCGACAGTGGACACAAGGTGTTGCTGTTCAGCCAGTTTACCTCTCTGTTAAAAATTATCCGCGAGTGGCTCGACGCCGAAAAAATCAGATATGAATATCTCGACGGCTCAACGAAAAACCGGATGGACCACGTGGATAATTTCAATAACAGTCCGGAAATCCCGATTTTCCTGTTGAGCCTCAAGGCCGGCGGCACTGGACTCAATCTCACCAGCGCCGATTCAGTAATTATCTACGATCCGTGGTGGAATCCCGCCGTGGAAACCCAGGCAGCCGACAGGAGTCATCGCATCGGACAGACCAAGCCCGTGAATATGATCAAGCTGGTCGTGAAAAACTCCATCGAGGAACGAATTATCGAACTTCAGCGGAAAAAGCAGAACATCTTCCAGAGTCTCGTGGATAATCCAGCCGTGGCTTTCAAAAACCTCGACAGCAAAGACTTCAAATTCCTCCTCCAAGGATAATCCTTGGGAGGATTATCCCCGGACTGAAATTGTATTGCTACACTTACGCTGGCGAGAAATTTGTCGTTCACAACTTCAGTTGTGTCTTTTTATACCATTTCGCTTTCCCTCAAACTCCCAATCACCTTTAAAAACCTGCTTGGAGTTATTACCGCTTGCGCCGCAAGCGATAATAAGATCAAAAGTTTTTAGAAAAGTAAGAAGGGGTATGGGGAAGAAAGTAATATCTATTTTTGATTGCCATTTGGTATTATACCCGCTTTCGGCAAAAGCGGGCTACTCCGGCAAAGCCGGAAAAAGTAGGCTGGTCTTGCCGAGACCAGCCGCCGGGGAGTGTCCCCGGACTGAATGGGCAAAGTGTTTCACGACTTTGCAGGGATCGCAAAGCATCACGGCCACTCGATCCAAACACAATCTTTGGCCGGGAGTGTCCCCGGACTGAATGGGCAAAGTGTTTCACGACTTTGCAGGGATCGCAAAGCATCACGGCCACTCGATCCAAACACACTGTTTGGCCTTCGGTTGGATATTCCTTGGTGGATATTGGAAATTGTCAAATATCCAAGATTTCTTCTTCGGGAAAGTAATGCTTGAGGGCTTCTCCGGCGAGGTAGAGGGAACCGGTAATCAGGAGTTTTCCGGGAATGCTGGCAATTCCCGCTTCAACTGAAGAAACGCACCGGCAAGGGAGGTTTGAAAAACTTTTCAGCATGGAGGCAAGTTTTTCGGGTTCGCGGAATTTACGCGCGGTCTTGACGGGGGTAAAGATGAATTCCGTGGCTTTCGGTTCCAGGATTTTCAAGATGTCCAGACTGTCCTTGTTTTCCGGACTGGCAAATATCACCGTGTATTTCCCGCCGGGGAAATATTCGTTGAGAAACTCTACTAAAGCGGCAGCGCACTCGGGATTGTGGGCGCCGTCCATGATCGAACCGCCGGGAAGCGACTGGAACCGGCCCGGCCACCTGACCTTGGTAAATCCCGGCAACGCTTTATTTATATCAAACCCGAATTTTTCCGAAAGAAACTCTAAAGCCCGGAACGCCAGCCGGGCATTCAGACGCTCAACCGCGCTGACCAAACCGAATTTGATTTCACGGGAACCAAGCTTGATAATCTGTCCGGGCTGACCGTCAATCAGACATTTTTCGAACTTCGCGGACTGCGGCGGCAAACGGAACACCGGAGCATTCACCGTTTTAGCTTTGACGGCAACCGCGTTGAAAGCGGAATCAGGCATTCTGCCGCAATATACGGGAATTCCCGGTTTGACAATCCCGGCCTTTTCCCCGGCTATGTCCTCAAGCGTATCGCCCAAATGGTCCTGATGATCGAGTCCGACACTGGTGATTATGGATAGTTCCGGGGAAACCACGTTGGTAGCATCAAACCTGCCACCCATCCCGGTTTCCCAAATGACGAAATCGGTATCTGACGAGGCAAACCAGTCCGCCGCCAGTGCCGTTGTAACTTCAAAGTAGGTTGGGCATCGCCCTGCCCGTTCCATAGCCTCCGCGACAGGTTTGATTCTGGAAATACAAGCGGAAAAGTCTTTTTCAGAAATGGCCTTGCCATTGACCCGGAACCGCTCACGCACGTTTATCAGGTGGGGAGAAGAATAAAACCCGGTTTTGTAACCGGCAGCGGTAAGTGATGCCGATAAAATTGCCCCAACCGATCCTTTGCCGTTGGTTCCGGCCAGATGGATGAATTTCAGTTTCCGTTGCGGATTCCCCAGCCCGGACAGCAGTTCGGTAACCTGGTCAAGGCCAAGCTTTATCCCGAAAATTTCCAGCCGGGCAAGAAACTGCTCCGCTTCGGCGGCGGTAAAATCACTCATTTCCTGATAATTCCCGACCAACTCGGCATTGTCAGGTTTACTCCACTCAACGGCAGCCGCTTGGCTTTCTTAGTCCAGGTGTCGATTTTGTACAGAAAAGATTTTCCGCCGTAAGTACGGCTGCAAACGATATGCCGGTTGTCGGGGGCCCAGGAAGGACACTCCCAGTCGCCTGCGATGCTGGTCAGCATTTGCGCCGGTTCCTTGCCGGTCAGGTCGAGCATCGCAATCTGGTAATTCGGCCCGACTTTCGCGGAATAAACGATCTTGTTATCGGTCGACCAATCCGGGGAAACCGCTTCGCTGCCCACGGTCGAAAGCCTTCTCACATTCCCCCTATTAACGCTTATTATATATAGATTAGGCCGTCCGGAGCGATCGGAAACGTAGCAGAGCTGCGATCCGCCGGGAGACCAGCACGGGGAAGCTTCCACTGCCCGGTCGTTGGTCAGCCGCTTGATCCCCCGGCTGCCTATTGCCTTTACATACAGCTCCACCCGGTTGTCGCGGCTCAGGATCATTGCCAGATATCTACCGTTCGGCGACACCGCGCCTCCGGCGTTCAATCCCTTGAACTGGGCAAGGCGGCGGCTGCAGTTGCGGATAATGTCGGTTTCCACGATATCGGTGTAGCCCCGGCTGTACATGGTGTAAACGATACTTCCGGCTCCGGGAGTCCAGTCCGGTTCAACACAAAGTTCGCCGCGCCGGGTCACCCGGACAAAATTATGAGTGTCGAAATCTGAATAATATACTTCCTTGACGCCGCGTTTGGCTTCCACGCAGAACGCCAGCCGGGTAGCGCAGATTCCATTTATATTAAAAAGTTTCTTCAAAACCTGATCGACAATCCTATGGGAACTCATCGCGATATTGCGCGGATCTACTTTGCCCTGCACCGAAAATCTGCCGCTGCTGCCGCTTACGGTCAACACCACGGCGGTGCTGTTCGCGGAACCGGAAATCACGTAATTCGCGCTTTTTCCCCTGGTCATGCTGAACCAGCCGCAGTTTTTCAGGTCCGAACTAATCTGTTTCGACAGCGCCGGATTGCCTGCCACTCCCTGAAAATAAGCGCTCGGATTGCCTGTCCATGCTTTCTTGGCCACAGTAATTTGCGAATAGGCAATCACCGGAATTGCGCCGATGGTAAAGATCAGAACGAGCCTGAACAAAACTTTTTTGAATTTTTTTCTGGAACCATACATGTCAACCTCCCGTTTATTAGCTATATTGTTAGATGATCTCTGAATCCGGGGTGACTTTTCAGTGAGACGCGGAATTACGGATTCAGCATGCCGTTTCTTAATATTGCCAAGGCTGTCGAATTGTCCACCGGCGGAAGCGGATTTTCGGCTTTTTCGTGCAGAAAAAAATTTATCAGTCAAGGAATATCAATGATACAAGTCCGGGAAGAATCGTTTTCGCTTGAAGCACAGGTTTTGAAAGACCGCGCCGCACGCTTTTTCCATCCCGAAAGTCCGTTGAAACAAGCGGACAAGCACGGCGGCCGCTCTTATGAATACCGTCCGCAGCAACAGGAAATGGCCGAAGAAGTGGCGCTGGCGCTGGCCGGAAACACCAACCTCTGCGTGGAAGCACCCACCGGGATCGGTAAAAGTTTCGCATACCTTGTTCCGGCAATTTATCACGCCATCGACACCAAATATCCAGTGCTGATCACCACCGAAACCATCAATCTCCAGGAGCAGCTTATCCACAAGGACATCCCGCTGCTGGAAAAAATCATGGGCCTCGAATTCAAAACGGCCCTCGCGAAAGGCCGGGGAAACTATCTGTGCAAACGGCGTCTGTCCCTCGCCAACGGCGAAAAAAGCGAAGAATTCCTTCCCTACGCATCGCTTCAGCCGGAAAGCGTAAAGCTCGCAAAGTGGGCCAGTGACAACGGAACCGGCGATTATGCCGACATCGATTTCAGAATAAGTCAGGAATTATGGGGAAGCGTCTGCTGCGAGGGCGGCAACTGCGCCGGAGCAAAATGCGAGTTTTTCCGGAGCTGCTTTTACTGGCAGGCGCGCCGCGCCTGGGAAAAGGCCGACATCATCGTGGCAAATCACGCGCTCTTTTTCGTGGACCTGAAAATCAAGGAAGTGGAAAAACAGGGCGAAACGCTTCTGCCGGCCTATAAAGCGGTGATCATCGACGAAGCCCACACCCTCGAGGACAACGCCGCGAATTATCTTGGTCTGCATCTTTCGAGTTCCGGCATCAGATATTTTTTGAACAGGCTTTACAACCCAACGAATGGCCGGGGACTGCTTCTGCGCGCCGGAAAGGACGCCCTCGAACTCCGCAAAGCGGTCAGCGACGCCCAGGACTCGGCAACCGCGTTCTTTAATATCATCGACCAGCTTCCCGGTAACGGCGGTGATTCAATTTTCCGGGTGCGCAAACCCAATCCAGTGCCGGACCTGCTTTCCGGACCGCTCGCAAAACTCGAAAAAATGCTCGAAGACTACCTGAAAGAACAGGACGACGAGGGCTTCCGCACCGAGCTTCAGTCGCAAATTGACCGCTGTGCGGGTTTCGCCGAGGGAATAGTGACTTTCCTCGACATGCGCCTGGACGATCATGTTTACTGGATCCAGGCGGCAAGCCGGGGCGCCTCGGTTTCCCACACCCTTTACGCCGCGCCGCTGAACGTAAACCAGATGCTGAGTAACCTGTTATTTAAAAAAGACATTCCGGTAATCATCACCAGCGCCACCCTCACCGTGCGGAAAAGTCTTGACTATTACCGGAACCGCATCGGTTACTGCGGCGGCAGCGAACTCGTGCTTGATTCGCCGTTCAACCACCACAACCAGGTAAAAATCTATATCCCGAAACAAATGCCCGAACCCAACGCCCCGGATTATTTCCGGAACGCCGCCGAACAAATCCAGAATTACGTTACCATGACCCACGGCAAGGCATTCGTGCTGTTCACCAGTTACCAGATGCTCGACGCCTGTGCCGAACGGCTCGACAGTTTTTTCGAACACAGAGGAATCAAACTTCTTGTCCAGGGCAAGGAACTCAGCCGGACAATGATGCTGAAGGAGTTCCGGCGCGACACCAATTCCGTGATCTTCGGAACCACCAGCTTCTGGACCGGCGTCGATGTTCCCGGAGAAGCTTTAAGCAACGTAATCATCACTAAACTGCCGTTCGCGGTTCCCACCCATCCCCTGATTCAGGCAAGGGGAGAAAAAATAGAGGCCGGCGGCGGCGGCAATTCATTCATGGATTATTCGCTCCCGGAAGCAGTGCTGAAATTCCGGCAGGGCGTCGGACGGCTCATCCGCAGTCACACCGACAACGGCATCATTGTAATTCTCGACCGCCGCGTAATTTCCAAACGCTATGGCCGCTTTTTCCTCGATTCCATCCCCCGCTGCCCCGTTGAAATCTGCGACTAACCAGTGCAAGCACTGGACTAAAATGGGCAAAATGCTATGCGACTTTGCCGGGGAGTGTCCCCGGACTGAAATTGCCGGAATATACGGTTAAAATGTTGGTGTTATTAGCTTTAGATGAGTATTCCCTACCCGCTTTCGGCAAAAGCGGGCTACTCCGGCAAAGCCGGAAAAAGTAGGCTGGTCTTGCCGAGACCAGCCACCAGTGCAAGCACTGGACTAAAATGGCTGGAATGCTTCGCGATTCCGGCGAAATATGCGGTTAACAGCTTTAGCTGTGTCTGTGCGAGCACTGAATGGGACCGCATTTTCACGCTTGCCTTGGGTTTCTGAAAAAATAATCCTGCTCCTATTCCACGTTCACGGCGTTGCGGTAGGCGGGGATTTCCTCGTTGATTACCTTTTTGACCTGGCGGATTTTCCATTCCAGATGCCAGCGGTCGCAAACGTATTCCATGCTAGGCTCCCAGCCCAGGCGCGAGTTACGTTCAACCGCCGGAATTGTTGCTTCGGCATTGGCGATTTCAGCTTTCGCGAGTTCCACGAGTTCATCGAGAATTCGGTTTTGGGCGGCGCGGGAAGTCTCTACCAGGAGTTGCATGTTCAGCATCCACCACTTTTTGACATTGATCACGGTGGTAACGCTGTTACTGATGAACTCACCCAGGGCAAGAAGCTGTTCCGCCTCGTCACGACATGATTCAGGAGCGGAAACAACCGCCGATTTGAGTTGTCCGAGGCCGCATTCCCAGCGCTGACGCATCCGTTCGAGGGTCTTTACTTCCACCGGATAGCGCATCGCCCCGGGCGACTGCCCCTCGTTTTCGTAAGGATGATAAAAAGTTTTGATAATCCTCGCGCCGAAATGGGCGTTCGGATCAGTCGGCATCTCGATTTCCTTTAAATCGAACGTCCGGGTAATGTCCGGATGGAAAATCAGCGGATACGACGGCCCCGACCTTAACGGCCCGTACTGGTCTTCGTTAGTCGGAATCAGGTCGTTGATGGCCTCGCTCCAGTCCTGCCAGCATGCCAGCGCGTCGTCGGCCCCGCTTCCGAAGTCGCGTTCCGCAAGTTTTTTCAGTATTTCGTCGGGGTCGGTGTCCGGTTCCCAGTACATCCACTTGGCGAACTCGCTGACAAACGACGGATAATATCCGTAATGGTGGTTTTCCATAAGTCCGCATAGACCGAATTTTTCCCTAGCCTCGAACAACTTCCGGTAGCGTTTCAACCACTGGTAGGGCACGGGTTCGTATGGCGTGGCGCCGAAATCCCAGGTGCAGCCCCCGGTATTGCACATCGTATAGAGTTTAATGCCGCGTTTTTTCGCAATTTCAGCCTCGGAAAGAAAATATTTTCCTGGCCCGGGATAGGTGATGGTGTAGTCCATTACCGGATTTACGATACCATCGCGTCTCACCTGGTCGAACATCTCAAACGTAACCTGCAGGGTTATTCCTTCGGGGATCGAATTGAGCAGCCGTTCCCGTTCTTCGAGCGGCGCCCAGCCCCAGTTGTAAGTCCAGAACACGATTTCGGCGTCTGCTGAATTTTTCCTGACAACCTTCTTGATCATTTCCAGCCATTCCGGAAAATCGGTGCAGGGCCACCAGCCCGGACGCGGTTTAAGCTCCCGGATGCCGTCTTCGTAACACGATGACGCGCCAATTTTTCCGGTGGTGCGCTCATCTTTACTGGGAAACTCGCAGGATTCGCCCACAAGGATCACGCCCCTGGCCTTCGGACATTCCCGAAAAAGCTTGCCGTAAGTGCCATCGTAAAAAGCTTCGGCCCCGGGATCATCCGGATGGAGTTCGCTGTGCAGATAACTGTAAAAATATACGTCCAGGCCAAAAGATCCGGCACGGTCGATAAGGTCATTGAAGTCAAGCAGCCCCATTGTCGAATGGTTCACCCCCTTGGCAAAAATCAGGATCGAATCCATGCCGGCATGGGCGATTGCGTTCAAATGCGCGTCCGGAAACTGGTCGATTCCCCATCCGGAATGACTCATCCGGGGAGAAAACTTGGGTTCCCGCACGATATTCTGTTTTTCCAGGAGCGGAGCGCGGCGCAGATTCATCAAATCTTCCAGGAAATACGAGCCTTGCGCGACGCCACGGTCATCATTTCCGCATACCGTGATATGATTTTCCGCAACTTGCAAACGGTAGCTCCGGGCTGCTTTCAGTTCATTGCCAAGTTCAGGCAAATCAGACTTTTCCGCCAGCAAAATGGTTTTTTCCGCTTGAGCGGCAACATCCATAAGCTCCACCGGAACGGAAATTCCCATGCTCGTGAAAAAATAATCCTGCAAGTCTTTCGCCACGTTGATAACTAACGGCGCAGCGGTTTTTGCCGCGGCAATTTTCCAGCCGGAACTGATTTCAACATCATTCGCGGCGGAAGAAACCGCCATGTCCCGGCGATTGGGCTTATGGACAACGTTCAAACGCTGTCGAAACTCATAATTGCGCTCAATAACCATAATAAATCCCCCAATATTCTTTTTACAGTTTAAAACTAACGCTAATTGAATAGACGATATCGCGTTTTCAAGCCCCCTTTAATTATTTTGTTCAAACTTTTTGAATATTTTCCGTAAAACTTAATTTTTGTATCTTTCCTCACAAAGATACGGGAACACGGAGTTTTTCGGAAAGAAAAAATATTCTTGATAATCATATCACCCCAAGTTATAATTACCGCATCAACAAATAGTGGAAACTGGAGCTGTAGATGAAATTATCTAAAGAAGATATTTTTGAACTGATTATCAAAGGATTCGGTATTTATTTTGCTTATCTGGTCATTTCATGTATAAATGACATCATCTATCAATTGACAACTTTTATTTCCTATACTGCCAGTAGTCATTTTGAGGTTTTCAAAAGCGATTATGGTTTAGCGACTATCAGGGGATGCCAGATAAGAGCTGTCATTGCCATGATTTCAACGATTATCCGGATGACTATATATCTACTTATATCTGTGAACTTACTTCGTTCGGGTTCATTTATCCACAAATTGATTGGGAAAAAAGCTAATAATAATGAAACAGCAACTTCAAAAGATGAAATTCCGGTATGTAATTTAAATAAAGATGATTTATTTAAATATGTTGTAAAAGGATTCGGGATCCTTCTTTTGGTTTATGTGGTTCAATACATTCCGGGAATATGCAAAGGTATCATGATAATTTCATATATAATCTTTCACCCCAAGATTGATTTTGATGTTTCCCGTTGGGCTCTTGTTGTAGACGGATTCGGACAACTTGTTGCCGTTATAATTTTCCTGTTCGCGGCAAGAAATTTTCTTACTACTCAATCCTGGATAAAATGGCTTCAGAAAAAACGGAAATAGAAAATCGATCACGATAACAAACAGAGATGACGACGGATTTTTTCGATTAACTTTTAGTCTTATTATCGCTTGCGCCGCAAGCGGTAATAAATCCAAACAGGTTTTTAAAGGTGATTGGGAGTTTGAGGGAAAGAGGAAGATTTTTCCTCAAAAAATTTACCTCTTTCCCTCAAAATATATCTATGACTGAAAGCGAATTAGTATTAATTAAATCTTAAACTGGTCAACCAGGTTCTGGAGCGCGGCCGCCATTTTAGCAAGCTCTTCAGAGGAAATGCTTACCTGCCTGGCGTTTTGATCATTTTCCCGGGCGGCGGCATTAACCACCTGGATGCTCTCCGAAACATACTTGGCGGCGGCAGCGGCCTCAGAGGTATTTTGGGATACATCATTCGAGGCAACCGCCACATCGGAAATATTTTTGGCAATTTCCGTAACACCAGTATTAACCTGGGCAACATTGGCGCTTACGTCTTTCATTCCGTCGGCGGCCATGGACACATTACTGGCGTTATCGCGAATCGTAACGCTTTGTTCTTCAATGGAAGCGGCAATATTTTCAATCAGATTGCTTACTTCCTTGATGATTTCGTTAATGCTTCCTACCTCAGTGACCGTTGATGAAGTGGAAGTCTGGATCGCCTCGATCCGTTTGCGGATATCGCCGGTAGCGTCATTGGTTTGTTTCGCCAGGTCTTTCACTTCGTTCGCCACCACTGCAAAACCTTTTCCGGCCTCCCCTGCACGGGCCGCCTCGATGGTTGCATTCAACGCCAGCAGTTTGGTTTGATCGGCAATCTCCTCGATCGTCTCGATCACTTTGTTGATCTCCTGTGAAGCTATCGACAGCGAGTCTATCTGGCTGGTAGTGTTTTCCACCGATTTCACGGCATGCTGGGCCACGTTTCTGGCATTTTCCGAATTTTTGGCAATATCATTGATCGTCGCGGTCATTTCCTCGGATGCCGAAGCCACATTCGAGATATTGGCTCCCGCCTGCTCAACCGCCGCGGCAATCGTCGTTACGCTTCGTGATATCTCTTCCGCTCCGGACGACACGTTCCGGGCGTTGCCAGACATCTGTTCGGCGGCAATCGACATGGATCTGATGTTGTTCGACATCTGTTCGACCGAACTGGCCACGCTGCCAGACTCATTGGTGGTTTTTTGCGAGCATTCGGTCAAATCGGCGGCGATGGTGGTAAATTCTTCCGACGAGCTGGCCAAAGTTCCGGCGCTCGCGGCAATATTGGAAATGATCTCCTGGATTTTTTCCACGAAAGTATTGAACCATTCCGCCAGCATCCCGATTTCGTTGCTGCTGTTTACCGGCAGGCGTCTGGTCAGATCCCCCTCGCCCCGGGCAATATCCCTGATCATCGCCACGGTCTGGTTGACCGGCCCGGTAATCATCCTGGAAATAACCATCGAGAAGATAAATCCAGTAAGCAACGCAAGCCCGGAAATACCCGAAACCAGGCTCAAGCCCAGCACATTTGAAATCAAAGCTTCCTTACCTAGCTTTTTTTGTTCCTTGCCGATAGCAAGCTGCAGGCCATTCATCAAATCAACTATTTGGGGGCCTATGCGTTCAAGCAGTTGCTCATCCAATATATTGTTGGCATTAATGAGTTTTTCCATCTGCTTAAAAGTTTGAATATAGATCTGGCGGTTCTTAACAAATTCCAGGTATTTTTCCTTTTCTTCACTGTTGATCCAGCTCTTCTTTTTTTTCCTGGCATTTTCTTCGAATATCTGGAATGAATTTTTATAATTATCAATTTCGTCATTCATTTCCCGGTAAAAAGCTCTTGCGTCGGAAGCCGATTTTGAGTAAGCAAATGTTGCCGCGCTGGTTCTGGCCGACATCACATGTTCCAGAGTCCGGCAAAGGTTATACATTGTTTCCGCGTCATTGTTTTTCCGTGACGCCTCAATCAGGTCCGCCAGACTTTTCCGCATGGCTTTGCCTGCCGGAATCAGAACTTCATAAAATAATTTTCTCTTTTTAAGCAAATTGTTTTTGCTTTGATCAAATTTTTCCTTATACTTGTCAATTTTATTTTTGGTTGTGGTAATTACCTCTTTTTTATCTTTGGCGGCAACAAGACCGTCGAGTTTTTTCAAACTGGCATCAAGTTCTTTTACAAAATGGTCATAATGCTCGAGGTGATAAGTATTTTCAGTGATCTGAAAATCCTTGGAGTCCAACTGAATTTTAAAAATACTCTCCTGCACATGTCCTGCACAGTCATTCTCCGTGGCAAGATTCCGGTAGCGGTTGAAACTTTTTCCGCCAAGGCCGATACTGACAATGGATATGGCGGCAACAACCACCAGCATAATAAGCACAATCCCGAACCCGATTGCCAACTGATATTTGATCCTAAACCTTTTCATTCCCCAGGCTTTCTTCGTTATTCCGGAAAATTCTTTTTTCGGAACGGTTTTTTTTTCAGGTTCTTGAGGTTCTCTAACGGGTTCTGCGTCCTGTTCGTCAGGATGTTGGTTTATAATATCTTCTTCGCGAGTGGTTTCCTCGTCCATTATCATGCCCTCCCTGGGAAATTTCTATCATTGGGATCAGCTCGATTAGAATATAAGCGGGAAGAAAATTTTTTTCAACTTATGAGCGGGAAATCCGGTGCTATTCAAACATCTTCATTGAGAATCCGGAAGATATCCGCGAAACCCGATTCCAGGTCATCGTCGCTGGCCTCCTGGAAATAATCATCCACGCCCTGTTTTTCCACATATTCCTCCGGCAGTTCCGAGATAAACACCGAAGGGCGCTGCGGGCTCAGTTTCCCGTAACGCATCCGCCGTCCGGCGTAAGACATTACCAGTCTCAGTTTTGCCCGGGTAACCGCCACGTAGAACAGCCTGCGTTCCTCCTCGATTCCGCCTTCTTTTTCCGAACGTTCGTGGGGAAAGAGTCCATGTTCCATTCCCACCAGGAATACACAGGGAAACTCCAAGCCTTTGGCGGCGTGAACAGTAGTCAGGGTCACCGTATTTTCGTTATCCGCCTCCTCCTGGGTTTTGTCATTTTCATCAAGAAGCGCAAAACTTTCCAGGAATTCCAGCAGATAAGCTTCCCGGGGAAAATTTTTCTCGAAGTTGTCCACGGCATGAATAAACTCGTACACGTTATCGCGGCGTTTTTCGGCTTCCTGGTAATTACGGTACATGCGCTGAAATCCTTCAAGGAACCCGATGTCCTTGAGAAAATCGGCAACTTTTTTAGTCAGCCCACCGGGTTTGGAAAACTCTTTTCGGTAACGGACCATGGTTTCGTTGAAATTTTTTGCGGCCGCGGAAGCGGGACCGTTGAGCATGTCGAGGCTGTCGGAACTTGCGATCAGTTCGGTAAACGACATTCGGGTTGCCGACTGCAAATCCTTGAGATTGGCTATTGCCTTGTCACCGATGCCGCGCGGAGGCGAACCGATGATCCGCAGGAAGCTCTGGTCTTCTTTGGGATTCACGATCAGTTTCAGATAAGCCGCGGCGTCGCGAATTTCCTTGCGCTGGAAGAATTCCTGGCCGCCCACCACCCGGTACGGGATCGAAGCCTTCCGCAACGCCTGTTCAATCAGCCGCGACTGATGATTAGACCGGTATAAAATGGCAATGTCGGAATAAAGCATGTCCATCTCAAAATTCATGATTTCGTAAATAGCGTCCGAAATGAATTTCGCTTCGTCCTCGGCGCTTTCCAACCTGATCAGCCGCAGATTTTCCCCTTCCCCGCAGGCAGACCACAGATTCTTGTCGTAACGCGCGGAATTGCCGGAGATAATCCGGTTCGCGGTTTCAAGGATTTTGTTGGTTGACCGGTAGTTGCGCTCGAGTTTGGTAACTTTGGTTCCGGGAAAATAGTCAGGAAAATTAAGTATGTTTTCCACCACGGCGCCGCGCCAGCCGTAAATACTCTGGTCGTCGTCGCCAACCACGCACAGATTCGCTTTGTCCCCGGCCAGCATCCTGATAAGTTCAAACTGCGACATATTGGTGTCCTGATACTCGTCAACGAGTATATAACGGTAGATGTCGCGGTATTTCTCCAGCACTTCCGGCTTCTTTGTCCAGATCCTCCATACGAACATCAGCAAATCGTCGAAGTCCAGCATGTTCTGGTTCTCCAGTATCTGCTGGTATCTGCGGTAAATTCTGGCGGCAACCGCCTCGGTTTCGTTAAGGTCCGGATCTTTCCCGGCGTCTTTCGGAAGCGTGAGGTTGTTTTTCCAGCGGCCGATGATAACCGACATCACTTCGGCCGGCGCGGATTCCTTGCTGTAACCGAGTTCGGCGGCGGCCTGCCTCAGTATCGCTTTCTGGTCGGCATCGTCGGCAATGGTGAAATTCGGCGTGTACTTCAACGCCCGGATTTCCTTGCGCAGGATCCGGCAGCAGAACGAGTGAAAAGTGCCCAACGTTACTTTTTCGGCGGTATCTCCGGGCAGCAGTTGTGCGATCCGCTCCCGCATTTCCCGGGCGGCCTTGTTGGTAAAAGTCATCCCCAGGATCGAATCCGGGGATATCCCCTGGCTGATCATGTGGGCTATCCGGAAAGTAATCACCCGGGTTTTGCCGGTTCCGGCCCCGGCAAGCACCAGCAGCGGACCGTCAACGGTTTCCGCGGCCTCCCGCTGTTCCGGGTTGAGTTGGTCAAGAAATTCCGAGGTCATCAGACGATTTCGGTATCCAGTTCAAAGCCGTCGTCAGTTGCCATTGCGGCCGCCGACGTTACCGGATGCTCGAATTCGGCAAACGTTCCCCGGCGCAGGATATAGCCGCAGGCGCCCTCGGCGTTTTCCACCACGAAATGATCGTCAACAAAACGCTCGGAGGGATGATCCCGCTCATACGTGCCGACATAATAGGCCCCGCCTTTTTCCAGTGCGAATTCGCGCACGATCAGCGCGTCCTTGCGGACTACGCCAAGGTAACCCATATTGTCTTTATTGCTCACTACGGCTACGATCCGGGGAGTGTTGTAGTTGTCTTTCTCGTAATCCATGGTCATCAGCCCCAGTGCGATAGCGTCCCTCACCGGCATGCCCATGCCGATTTTTTCCGCGATAGGGTCGGTGTGCGAACCGTTTGAAGCAATAGCGTAACCGCCGGCGGTGCGGATACAGTTGTAGGCAATATACGGGTTCTCGTTCATGTCGCCTTCATGACCGGCGCGCGGCATAATGCTCACAATTCCGTTCTTCAATCTGGCTTCACGGTTCGGAAACGAACGCGACGACACCCGGTACATCGCCGTAGTCCGCCCTTTTAAATTCATGCCTATCGCAACAATGCGTCCAAGATACATGTTTTTTTACTCCTGGTTTAAAGTTATCATTTGTCTCGACAAAAAAGCATCCGCCGCCCTCAAATTCAAGGAATTTTCCCTAAATTCTCCCGATTTTGCCTTTTTGTGCGCCGATTCCGCTTTCAAACGCTATATTAAACTTCGCTGAAAACTTTCATCACTCGGATATAAGTCGTGCAAACAAATAAAAAATACGCATTGCTTGATTTGGCCGCGGCGCTGGTACTGCCCCTGATTCTGCTTGGCCTGTTCCGGGTGACAATGGTCTGCAAGTCAGGCGAAAACAGCATGGACAGCTATTATCACGCAGCTATGGCGGAGCTTGGCCCGCAATACTTCACCGCGAAAAAGTTCCCGCACCTTACCATGTCAACCTGGACAAACAACTTCAGCGACAAAGAATTGGGGTATCATCTGCTCTTGTGGGGGATTTTCCGGGGACAGGAAGCAGTAAACGGGCCGGTTGAGTCCCCGTTTCACTTTCCTGCCCTGGTAATGATGTTCCTGCTTATCGCCACTTTCGTTCTGGTATGCTACGGGTTCGGGATCGGACCGCTATGGGTGTATTCTCTGCTGTTGACATTATTATCGCCGTGGTTCGCGCTTCGGATACTGATGCTGCGTCCGCACGTGCTGGGGATCATCCTGATTGTGCTGGGGTGTCTGGTCTTTGCCCGAATAAAAACCTTCCGTCATCTTTGGGCGGCGGCGGCGGTGGGTTTCCTGATGGCGTGGAGTTACTCGAACCCGCATTTTATTCTGCTTCCGGCTGCGGCTTTTGCCGTTGGCAAGGGATTGAAACGCCCCTTGCTCGGAATCATGATCGTGGTTGCCGCGCTGGGAGGAATTGTCCTGGGCTTCATCCTCCATCCGCAGTTTCCGAACACCTTTATCAACTGGAAAATCCAGTGTTTCGATGTCTACCGGGAAATGCTTTTCGCCAATTCCCCGGTGGTGGTCGGCGACGAGCTTTACAAAGGCGGCATATACATGATGGCGCTGAATTTCTGGTTTATATTACTGGTGATTGCCAATCTGACACTGTTTTTTCTTATCTGCCGGACGCGTTCCTGGAAATTTTGGAAACTCCCCGCCCCGGCAGTCGCACTGTTCCTGCTCGGGACTCTGACCTTCGCCGGCGCCCTGGTCAGGGTGCGGATGCTCGAATACGCCGTGCCGGTAAACCTGCTTGCGCTCGGGATATTTCACGCATATTTCCGGCGGCGCAAACTTCTCCCGAAAATCTTTACCGGCAACCTCGTCACGGTTTTTGCAATAGGCGTTATTATTGCCTGCGGAGCCTATATCCTGACGCTGTTCCCGCATTATAAACATCCCGAATACAAACCATTTACGCAGTTCGCAAAATGGACCAGGGAAAAACAGATACCGCGCGGGGAAATAATCGCGAATGTCTGCTGGTCGGACTTCCCGGCGCTGCTGTATAGTGTTCCGCGCTACCGTTTTCTTTACGGACTCGATCCGATGTTCGGATACTTCCATTCCCCGAAAAAAGTTGAGAAGATCGAACAATTCCGCACCGGGAAAATCAATCTCACCCCGAAAGAACTGAGGGAAATCGCGGGTACGCCGCTGGTGTTCGTGTCGGCTCACGGCTGGAAACTGGCAAAACATCTCGACGGACAGGGATACAAACTCATCTACCAAGGCAATGACGGCTGGCTGTTCTATCTTGGAAACTAACCAAAAATCCTGATTCCTATCTGTTTCTTTCCCACAAAGCGGGCCGCACGATAAGCTCGGGGAGTTCGGGAACGATTTCTTCAATCCGGTTGACAAATTCAGCGGACAGGGCGCCATCATGGGCGATGGCCAGATTTTCGTGGAGCTGGCTCAGGTTATCGACTCCAAACAGAACACTGGTGATGCCGGTTTTGCTGATCACGTAGCGCATGCATAGTTCTGTCATTTTCAGCCCGTGCTGCTGGGCGGCGGCTTCCAGTTTGCGGCGAACCGGAATAACTTCCGACAATTCGGATATGATCGCTTCTTCCGGCATCAAGAGCAAACCCTGAAGGAACGCGCTTCGGCTGAACACCGCCACGCCCTCGGCATCGGCGCGATTGAAAAAGTCTGATTTTTCGAGCCGCTTGTCCAACATATTGAACGGGATCTGGATGTATTTGATATTGAGTTCAAAAACCCGTTCGGCATATTTGCCGGAATCCAGGGAAATCCCGGCGGCTCCGATCATGCCCTGCTCCACGAATTCACGCAGAAGGGGAATCTGTTCAATGTCTTCTTCTTTATGAAACAAGCATACGGGAAGTTTTTCGAGCCGCAGTTTTTCCAGCGAACCGGTAATGGAACACTCAATGAACCCCCTTGCTTCATCGCCGGTCTTGCCGTTCAGCGGCGGAACTTTGCTGATCACGGTCATTTTGTCCGCAAGGTCCAGTTCGGCAAGGGCGCGCCCGAGCACTTCTTCGCTGTTGCCGTAGGCCGCGGCGGTGTCAAGACAATTCACTCCGCCTTCGTAAGCGGCGGCGATAATGTCGCACGCGTTTTCGTATGAGGGTTTGCCGGCGGCGTTCGCTACTCCGTAATCGAGTCCGAACTGAACCGTTCCCAGCATGAGTTTGGAAAATTTCATAAAAATATTACCATATAATATTCGTTGAACAGTCTTTGCCAATATAGTTTAAATTACCAAAAATCTGTTGGAGTTCACAACTTCAGTTGTGTTTTCTTGTATCCGCTTTCTGCATAAGCGGACTACTGAAAAAATATCTCCGATTATTCCAGTGACGCGAGGTCCGGGTTTCTGGCGGCCTTGGTTTCGTCGAGACGCTTGATCGGGGTGGTAAGCGGACAGCTTGTCACCAACTCCGGGTCTTTTTCCACCTGTTCCGCTATCTCGATCATTGCCGCGATAAACTCATCGATAGTTTCTTTCGACTCGGTTTCGGTCGGCTCGATCATCAGCGCTTCGGGAACAATCAGCGGGAAATACATGGTTGGCGGATGCATGCCGCGGTCGATCAGCGCCTTGGCGATATCGAGCGCATGAACGCCTTTTTCGGCTTGTCCACTGGCGGAAAAAACACACTCGTGCATGCACACGCGATCATATTTCTGATTGTAGTATTTCGACAGTTTCGCCCGGATATAATTGGCGTTCAGTACGGCGTTTTCGCTGACTTTCACGAAACCTTCGGCGCCGAGAGTCAGCATGTAGGCGAACGCCCGGAGAATAATCCCGAAGTTGCCGTAAAACGGGGCGATATATCCGATAGTTTCCGGACAATCATATTCGAGAGCGTAAGTGCCGTCGTTGCGCTTGGCAACCTGGGAAACCGGAAGATACGGAACCAGACATTCCCCCACGCCAACCGGACCTGAACCGGGACCGCCGCCGCCGTGCGGAGTCGAAAAAGTCTTGTGCAGGTTCACATGCATCACGTCGAATCCGAGGTCTCCGGGACGCGCCCGGCCAAGAATGGCGTTCAAGTTCGCGCCGTCGCAATATGACAAACCTCCGGCCTCATGGACCAGACGGTTGATTTCCTTCACATTCGGATCGAACAATCCGAGAGTATTCGGGCAAGTCAGCATGATTCCGGCCACATCGGAGCCAAGCGCCGCCTTGAGTTCCTCCATGTCCACATTGCCGTCTTTGTCGGTAGGCAGTTCGCGAGTGGTGAATCCGGCGACAGCGGCACTGGCGGGATTGGTTCCGTGCGCGGCGTCCGGGATCAGCATCACTTTGCGGTCAGAATTTCCCTTTGCCTTGTGGTAAGCGGCAACCAGCATCACGCCGGTGAGTTCGCCGTGCGCTCCGGCCAGCGGCTGCATGGTGAACTGGGAAAATCCGAGCAGTTCGCTGAGCATCCGTTCGGTTTCATAGATCACCGCCAGCGCGCCTTGGGTAAGGGCCCCGCCGTGGCGCAGCTGCGGCAGCAGCGGGTGCAGGTCCGCGAATCCGGGATGTGTGCAAATCGCTTCGTGAAACTTCGGATTGTATTTCATGGTGCAGGAACCGAGGGGATAGAAATTGGTGTCCACGCCCAGGTTTTTCCTGCTTAACAAAGTGTAATGTCTTACGGCTTCGAGTTCGGAAACTTCCGGCATTCCGGCGGGTTTGCTCCGGCGCATGGCTTCGGGAATGGCGGTAGCTTTCGGCACATCGGGTTTGGGCAAGGTCGAGCCGCGCCGTCCGGTTCTGCCTTTATCAAAAATCAGCTCCATAATACCGCCTCCAATGCCGTAACCAGTGATTTAATGTCTTCGCGGGTGCGCTTTTCGGTAACCGCCACCAGGATTTGATCGTTTCGTTCGGGATAATAGCGTCCGAGCGGGAATCCGGCGGCGAAACCTTTGTCGATCAGCTTGCCGATGATTTCGGCGGCGTCCCCGGGAACCTTAATGACGAACTCGTTGAAGAAGCAGTTGCCGCCGACGGCCTCCACGCTTTCGATCTTGAGCATTTCGTTCCGGGCGAACACGGCTTTGGCGGCGCAGAGTTCGGCAACGTCGATAAGCCCCTGCTTGCCGACGCAAGCCAGATATGCCAGGGCCGACAGCGCACAAAGACTTTCGTTCGTGCAGATATTCGACATTGCCCCGGCGCGGCGGATGTGCTGTTCCCGGGCCTGGAGGGTGAGAACGAATCCTTCCTTGCCGTCGAGGTCGGTGGTGCGTCCGCAGATCCGTCCGGGCATTTTCCGCATGTGTTTTTCGTTGACCGCCATAAATCCAAGGTAGGGGCCGCCGAAATTCAGCGGATTGCCCATACACTGGCCTTCGCCGGTGACAATATCAAATCCCATTTCGCCGGGAGTCTTGGCAATCGCCAGCGCGGTGGGATAGGTAGAACAAACCGCCAGCGCGCGGGATTCATGGACTGCGTTTATGGTTTCAGTCCAGTCTTCGAGTTCGCCGAACACGTTCGGGTACTGGACGAGAACGCATGCGGTGTTCTTGCTGACCGCTTCGGCCAGGGCTTCCTGATTGGACGTAGTGTCGGTCCCGGCCGGAACTTCGATAAGCTCAACGTCGAGATTACTGCTGTAGCAGCGGATCATTTCGCGGAAGATCGGTGAAACCGCCCCGGAAATGACAGCCTGCCGCCGCCGGGTTATCCTCACCGCCATCATCATGGCCTCGAAGAGCGCAGTGCCGCCGTCGTAGAGCGAAGCGTTGGCAACGTTCATGCCGGTAATCCGGCAAATCGCACTCTGATACTCGTAGATGGCCTGCAAAGTTCCCTGCGAGGCTTCCGGCTGGTACGGGGTGTAGGCGGTGTAAAACTCCGACCTGCCGATAATCTCGCCGACAGCGGCGGGGATCAGGTGGTCGTAGTAGCCCATGCCCAGGAAATTGACCAGTTGGAAAGCGTTTTGGAAACCAAGTTCTTCGAGCCGCCGGGTAACTTCGTATTCGGAAAGCCCGTGCGAAAGGTTTTTCAGGTCGGGATGCGGAAAATCAAGGCCGGCCTGCCGCCAGAGTTCGTCAAGGCTGTCACAGCCAACAGCGGCAAGCATCTCCTTGCGGTCACATTCTGTATTTGGTATGTACGGCAAAGCAGTAATCAGCCCGGCGAACCGGACTGTCCATTTATTTATTCAAGTTCTTTAAGATATTTCTGGTAGTCGGCTTCCGACATCAGCTCTTCGATTTCAGCCATATCGATATTTTCGAGCTTGCAGATCCAGCCTTCGTCTTCGGAAGAACTGTTGATCAGGCCCGGATCGTCTTCAAGCTTTTCGTTCACCGCTGACACGGTGCCGCTGACCGGAGCATAAACGTCGGATGCGGCTTTGACCGATTCGACGACGCCGAGGGTATCGCCGACAATCAAATCTTCTTCGACGGGGGGAAGTTCAACATAAGTGATGTCGCCAAGCTCGTTGGCGGCGTATTCGGTGATGCCGATGACGGCTTCTTCGTCACCGTTTACTTCTACCCATTCGTGGTCCTTGGAATAATATTTCATCTGCAAATTTCTCCATTTAACTTTGCATTGACTTTTCCAGCAAAATTCAGACACAAAAAAGCATTGCCGAATGAAATGTCAAGAAAGCTTAACCATATTAATCAAAAAAATCGTTAAATTTTGTTTCTGACACTTCCGGATTTATAAAACGGCAGCGACGTCACCACGCCCGGAATCCGGCCGCGGCCCGCAGACAATTGCAGCGCGGTTCCTTCAGCAAGGGGTTCACTCCCAGCGACATAAGCCATTGCGACGGCTTTTCCGAGCGATGGTGCGAAAGCTCCAGAGGAAACTTTTCCTGCTTCTTCGCCGTTTATGAAAACTTCCGCCCCTTCCCTGGCGGCGCGGCGGCCTTCCAGTTCGATGGCGGTCAGATGTTTTTTCACGGTGGCGCCGCGCAATGCTTCGGAACCGATAAAATTACGGTCCTGATCAAGCTTCAGCATCGGGCCGTAACCGGCGTCCAGCGGCGTGGTTTCCAAATTGAGTTCGTGTCCGTAAAGGGCATAACCCATCTCCAGCCGCAGGGTGTCGCGTGCGCCGAGTCCGGCGGGTTTCACCGGATCGCACTCGATAAGTTTATTCCAAAGTTCCACGGCTTTTTCGGCGGCAAAATAAAATTCAAAGCCGAGTTCGCCGGTATAACCGGTACGGCTCAGGATGCATGGAATTCCCGCGATTTCAGTTTTGATCCACCTGAAATAGGTGGGAAGCTGTTCGGGAGCGAAGCCGAATTTTGCCAGGATTTCCACGCTTTTCGGCCCCTGGAGGTCGAGTTTGGCGGTCTGGTCTGACTCGTCGGTGAATTCAATGCCCACCGGCAGATTGTCGCGGATCTGGGCGGCGTCACCGTCCCTGGTTCCGGCATTGACCACGATGTAGAATTCATTTTCATCGATCCGGTAGGCCACGAGGTCGTCGATCACGGTCCCGTCCGGAGTCAGCAGGAAGTTGTAACGGCAGGTTCCCACTTTCTGGTCCATGACGCTGCGCGCCAGGATGTGATCGAGGGCCGCGGCCGTGCCGCCGCCCTTAACCCGGAATTCTCCCATGTGACAGATGTCGAACAGCGAAACCTGTTCCCGGGTGTGATGGTGTTCGGCCAGAATCCCCTCGGAATACTGCACCGGCATTTCCCACCCCGCGAACGGCACCATCCGCGCTCCAAGTTCAACGTGAACTTCCGACAGTGGCGTTTTCCGCATAATTTCTCCCATAACAATTCCTCTGTTTCATAAGTCAAAATATACTATATGGTACACAGGTTGATTAAAATCAAGTTAGCAGGATGGTTTTTATTGAAAAGTACACCTATATTATTAGTAGTTGCTTATGAAAAGCCCCAGTTTGTGCCGTATGCGAGGAAATAAACCGAAGCCGTGCTATGCACTGCGAGGTGAAATTGACAAAGCAGACGGTGTGAAATGGGGAAGGAATTGCCGAATGCTGTTGATCAAAATTGCAAGGTTTTGACTCAAACACAATATTTATCTTGTAATTTCCTGGTTAAGCAGCTGAAACTGTGTTGCCGGAATCAACGCGTCTTTGGCGTCGACTTAGCCTCGGAGTGCATAGCACACCATCGGCTTGTCTCCTAAAATCCGCGGCAATTCCGACTTTTTCATAAGCAACTAAGTAGTAATGGTTACTGTTTGTTTAATTTTAACTCAAATGTTTGGATGCCGCCATTCCGGAAATGGCAGGCATTGTGCTACTCGCAGGCGGGAAACGGTTTCCTCCTGCGTTATTTTTTATGTGCCGGAAATACTCAGGAGGTAGAGATATATGCGGAAAACTTTTGTTCTTGATACCAATGTGCTTCTTCACAACGCCCAAGCTTTGGAGTCGTTTAAAGATAATGAAGTTGTGATACCGATGGTGGTAATCGAAGAACTTGACCGCTTCAAGAAGAATCCCGACGAACTCGGGCGCAACGCCAGGCAAGTGATCCGCAAACTCGATGAATTGCGTGTCAAAGGAAACCTTGCCAAAGGCGTCCACCTTGACAACGCCAACGGCGAAACCGCCGCCGGGATTGTCCGCATCGTCACCGGGCACGGCAATATTTCCGACACCGATCTGGACATGGACATACCTGACAACCGGGTGCTGCGCGTGGCTTACCACCTGTTCAAGGAAGGGAGCAACGTAATTTTCATTTCCAAGGACATCAACCTGCGCATCAAAGCCGACACCCTCGGCATGCAGGTGATGGACTTCGAAAAAGAAAAAGTCAATTTCGACGAATTGTTCACCGGATACCGGGAAATGCCGATGCCGGGACAGGCCATCGACGAATTCTACCAGGAAAAGTCGATCGAACTGCACGGCTCGGAACTCTATCCCAACGAATTCGTGCTGCTCCGCGACGAACAGAACCTCAAGCACGGCGCCATCGGATGCGTGAAGGGCGAAAACGTGCTGGAACTGCTCAATCCCCGCTATGATGAAAAAGTCTGGAACATCCATCCGCGCAACAAGGAACAGCGCATGGCGCTGGAACTGCTGATGGACCCGAAAATCCAAATAGTCACTCTAGTGGGACAGGCAGGGACCGGAAAAACCCTGCTGGCACTGGCCGCCGCTCTCGAATGCGTTCTTCATCAGTCGGAATACGAAAGAATCCTGGTTTCACGCCCAATCGTACCGCTCGGACACGATATCGGATTCCTGCCGGGCGACAAGGAGGAAAAAATCCGGCACTGGATGCAGCCGATCTTCGACAACCTCGATTACCTGCTCCACGGCGACAAGGACAAAGATAAAAAGGACAATCACCACTCCGGGGCGAAATCAATCGAGGAAATGCTCCGGAGCAACCGGCTGGAACTCGAAGCCATCACCTACATCCGCGGACGCAGCATTCCCCGCCAGTTCGTGATCGTGGACGAAGCCCAGAACCTGACCCCGCACGAAATCAAAACCATCGTGAGCCGCGCCGGGGAAGGAACGAAAATGGTACTCACCGGCGATGCATACCAGATCGACAACCCGTACCTCGACGCATCCAGCAACGGCCTGAGTTACACTGTGGAACGTTTGAAAAAACTCAGCATTCACGGCCATATGACCTTGCGGAAAAGCGAACGCAGCCCGCTTGCCGCCGCCGCCGCGGAGTACCTGTAACAGGAGAAAGGAAAATGGTAAAAACAAGGGACTTGATCGATCCGGCTAAATTGGCGGAACTCCAGGCTGAAGGCAAGTGCCAATACGGTTACAGATGCCTCGACATGGAGCTCGAGCAGGTCTGCAAGGCGGAGGATATCCAGGTTGATAACTGGCTCCAGTGTCTCGATCCGAAAGCAAAGGAATGCAATTACTGTACGCACCTGATGGAAAAACATCTCTGCCGATGCCCAATCCGGTTCCTGATCGCCAAATATCAGACCGGGAAAAATAAAGATAAGGACAATTAACAAAAACATATGATTTCTAAATTTCGTAATCGAATCAGGAAGTTGTTCACTAATAAATCAGCTTCCGATAAACAGCTTCCGCCCCAGAAATTTCATGAAAAAATCATGAAACCGGCGCCGGAAGAACCGGTAAGCACAAAACCCCGCAAACCCAGGAAGCGCAAAAAGAAAGCTCCCGCTCAGAACCGGAAGCCGCAAACTGTTCCCGCAAAAAAAACCGAACTGCCGGAAATCCGGGAACCGGAAGCGGCGGAAGGAAAAACCCGTTTCACCGATCTGGACATCCGGAAAGAAGCCCTGGCCGGGATTCAGGACCTGGAATTTGAATATTGCACCCCTATTCAGGAAATGTGTTTGCCACACGCCCTCGCGGGAAAAGACATCTGCGGACGCGCCCAGACCGGAACCGGCAAGACCGCCGCATTCCTTACCGCCGCCATTTCAACCATGCTGCGGACTCCAAGAAAATCGGACAAACCGGGACACTGCCGGATGCTGGTGCTCGCGCCAACCCGCGAACTAGCCATCCAGATTCACAAGGACGCCGAAAACCTGAGCAAATACTGCGGAATGAATAATCGGGTTGTATTCGGCGGTATGGACCACCGCAAACAGCGCGAACAACTGAACTGTCCCATCGATATCCTCGTGGGAACTCCCGGACGCATCATCGACTACACCCGTGGCGGGTCTCTGCATTTTGACCAAACCGAAATACTGGTGATCGACGAGGCCGACCGGATGCTCGACATGGGATTCATCCCCGACGTTACCCGGATTGTCTCACGGCTGCCGGGGACCGGCAAGCGCCAGACTTCACTTTTCAGCGCCACGCTTACCGAGGACATTGTCAGACTCAGCAAGCGCTGGCTCCAGGAACCGGTGGTGGTGGAATCCGAACCGGAACAGCTCGTGGCGGAACTGATCGACCAGCGTTTCTGGACCGTCTCCCAGAAAGAAAAGCTCGGAGTGCTGTTGTGGCTGCTCAAAACCGAGGAAGTCAGCCGGATGCTGATCTTCGTCAACCGCAAAAGCACCGCAAGAAAACTCAGCTGGGAACTCGAAAAATACGGAGTCAAATGCGAACTGCTTTCCGGCGACGTCGACCAGAGAAAACGCCTGAAAATCCTTGAGAGATTCAGATCCGGCCAAAACCGGATTATCGTGGCTACCGACGTTGCCGCGCGCGGCATCCATGTGGACAATGTGAGTCACGTGGTTAATTTTGAGCTTCCCGAGCGCGCCGAAGATTACGTCCACAGGATCGGTCGAACCGGCCGCGCCGGGGAAAGCGGAAAATCGTTCAGCCTGGTCTGCGAGGAAGGCGCTTTCTTCATTCCCGACCTTGAAAAACTGCTGGACAAAGAATTACATTGTGAACTGCCGACGGAAGAAATGGTAAAACTGCCGCATCCGCCGCCGCTGGAACATCCCCCGCGCCGGGAAAATTACCGGCCGAACAGAAGCAAGCCCAGATCAAGATCAGGCTCCAGGCGGAGACCGCGGAACAGTTCAAGGTAAACAAAAATTTATTTCGGATTCAAGTGCAATGGAGGAGAAGGGAATCCAACTTGAAATGAGTTTCGAACCGGGCCAGAACCGGCTTCGGAATCGTTTGGAATCGGGAACTTTCTGCATTCTGCTCGAGGTGAATTCTCCCGGCCGGGAATCGGACTTCCACGCCGCACGGGACTTTGCCGCCGAACTGGAATTCGAGGCTTCCGAAATCGATTTAATGCCTGTATCACTGGCGTTTACCGACAAGTTTCAGGAGGTCGAGTCTCTCAACGTCGCCGACTTCGCGGCCGAAGTCTGCCGCACCAGCCCGGATTCCCACCTGGTTTATCTCAGCGGCCGCAACACCTCGCTGGAAACCCAGATCGACACTCTCAACCTGTGCAAAGCCGCCGGTTTCGTGAACGTGGTTCCGGTCACCGGCAACGGCATCCCCGGCGAAACCGCGAAAGAAACCCGCAACCGGGTTTTTACCGATGGCATTCATATCCTCCACCATATTAAACATCAGCAGGATTCCCCGTTTTATCCCGGCTGTGTGGTAAACCCATTCAAATACACCCCTAATGATCTTTTCCCGCAATATTTCAAACTGATCAAAAAACTTAACCTCGGCGCGAATTTCATCGTCACCCAATTCGGCTGGGACATGCTGAAGCTCCAGGAACTGCGCTGGTATCTGACAATCCGGGGGCTGCATTATCCGTCGGTTGCCAGACTTCCGCTGCTCTCCCCGGAACGGGTGAAAGACATCCTCAAGGGACTATATCCCGGCGTACATATTTCGCCTGATTTCCGGAAAATCCTGGAAAGGGAAATACGGCATTCCCAAAATCAGTTCAAGGCCGCGCAATGGCGGCGGCTCCAGCTCTATGCGGCCGGATGCAGGCTCCTCGGATACAGCGGCATCCAGATTGCCGGGATCGAAAATCCCGAGGACGCCAGGATCGCATGCCACAGGATCGCGGAAAGCATCGAGGAATTCACCGTGTTTTCCGACTGGAAAGAAGCTTATTACGAATATCTGGCCAGAAGCGAAATGGCCCCCTATCCCAACCGGTTCTACATGTTCAACGGCCTGTTCAACACCCCCCACCTCGACGAAACCCCGAAGATGAACGACAGCGAGTTGCCGGAAAGCACCAAAAAGGAACGCCGCCATTTCAAACTCTGCCGCTTCCTGTTTTCCCATTCCGACCAGCAACCCGCCGACGAACACAACTGGTCGAAAAAAATCCTGGCCGGATGCCGGGGCTGTGATTACTGCCGCCTTCCCCTGATGCATTATATCTGTCCGCGAACCTGTCCGAAGGGACTCGCCAACGGCCCCTGCGGAGGCAGCCGTCAGGACGGCACATGCGAATTAGGGAAAATGGAATGTATTCACTCCCGCCGGATGCGGCTGGCGGCCTCTCGCAACGAAATCGACCAACTCGAAGAAACCTACATCAAACCCGCCCATTACGTTTGATATATTTTCCTCGCAAAGGGGCAAAGAAAATTTTTTTTAGACAGGATGAACAGGGTAGCCCGCTTTTGCCGAAAGCGATATATAAAAGCTTCAAACAAATTATAAAAATACTTTTTCCCTTTGCATCTTGAGTAAATACAGCTAATAAGCATTTAATTAATCGGATTTTAACTGGCGGGAAGTTGAATAAACGTATTTCGGTTGGAATTATATTATATAGCGTTATGAAAGTATTTAATGATGGAGGCCGGTAATGGAAATCACCAATGAAGTTGAAAAAATGGTTTGCGTTAGGAAGGGCTGTAATCATGGACCTGCCCCGCTTCCCCTGGAAGGAAAATGGATTCAGGCTACGGAAGTAAAGGATATTTCCGGCTTGTCACACGGCATCGGCTGGTGCGCTCCCCAGCAGGGGGCCAGTAAGCTCACGCTGAATGTCAAGGACGGTGTTATCCAGGAAGCCTTGGTTGAAACGCTGGGCTGCACCGGAATGACCCATTCGGCGGCAATGGCCTGCGAAATTCTCCCCGGAAAAACCATCCTCGAAGCCATGAACACCGATTTGGTTTGCGACGCAATCAATACCGCCATGCGGGAACTGTTCCTGCAATTCGCTTACGGACGCACCCAGACCGCGTTTTCCGATGGCGGCCTTCCCATCGGCGCGGCCCTCGATGACCTCGGCAAAGATGTCAGAAGTCAGGTAGGGACCATGTACGGAACTCTGGAAAAAGGTCCCCGTTACCTCGAAATGACCGAGGGATACGTCATGGAACTGGCCCTGGACGGCAACGATGAAATTATCGGTTATAAATATGTAAAGCTCGGGAAAATGCTGGACTTGATCAAGAAAGGCGAACCCGCGGACAAGGCCCTCGAAAAAGCTTCCGGAACCTACGGCAGGTATGACGAAGGAGTGAAATTCATCGATCCGCGCAGCGAAGACGCCAGCGAAAAACCTGAACACGGCTGCGCCTGCGAGCGCTGACCGGAAACATCTTAAACGGGAGATTTCATAATGTCTTTATTTGAAGGATATGAAGAACGGATCACGCAGATTGACGCGGTCATCGATAAATACGGTCTTGAATCGCTTGAAAACTGCAAAAAGCTGTGTTCGGAAAAAGGGATCGAAGTTTATGACATAGTCCGGGAAATCCAGCAAATCTGTTTTGAAAACGCTTGCTGGGCCTATATCCTCGGAACTGCGATAGCCATAAAAAAGGACTGTAAAAAAGCATCCGAAGCCGCCCGGTCGCTGGGTGAAGGCTTGCAGTCGTTCTGCATTCCCGGTTCGGTTGCCGACCACCGCAAAGTCGGTCTGGGGCACGGCAACCTCGCGGCCATGCTGCTCGAAGAGAACACCAGATGTTTCTGTTTCCTGGCCGGGCACGAATCTTTCGCCGCCGCCGAAGGAGCGATAGGCATTGCCCAGTCAGCCAATAAAGTCAGGAACGTTCCCCTTCAGGTTATTCTGAACGGTCTCGGCAAGGACGCCGCCTACATTATTTCCCGGATAAACGGATTCACGTATGTCAAAACCAAGTTCGACTATCATAAAAACGAACTGAATATTGTCGAGGAAAAACCATTTTCCAAAGGCATCCGGGGCAAAGTCCGCTGTTTCGGCACGGATGACGTCCGGGAGGGGGTGGCGATAATGCACCACGAGGGCGTCGACGTCTCGATCACCGGGAACTCCACCAATCCGACCCGTTTTCAGCACCCGGTGGCGGGGACCTATAAACGCGAATGCGTGGAAATCGGCAAAAAGTATTTTTCAGTGGCTTCCGGAGGCGGAACCGGACGCACCCTGCATCCCGACAACATGGCCGCCGGCCCCGCATCTTACGGCATGACCGACACAATGGGCAGGATGCATGCCGACGCGCAATTCGCCGGTTCGTCATCCGTTCCGGCGCATGTCGAAATGATGGGGCTGATCGGCATGGGCAACAATCCCATGGTCGGGGCGTCCGTTTCCATCGCCGTGGCAATCGAACAGGCAATGACCCAAAATCAATAACAGTCCCGGATTCTTTTGAACCAGGTAAGCAGGGAGTCGTTGCGCTTGGTCATTTCGGCTTCGAGCCGGTCCATCAGGTCTCTTTTGACCTTGGCGTAGGCAATGTCCCCGATGCGGTTACACACTTCATGCGGATCGCTTTCCAGATCGTAGAGTTCGCCCATGCTGCTGGCGTTGAACACCAGCTTGTGAGTTCGGGTGCGCACCATCCGTTGCGGAAACGCAGCAAAGTGACCGGAAAATTCGGCATAGACATGTTCGCGGCCGGAGGAAACCGGTTCGCCTTTAAGTAAAGGCAGGATGTCCTGCGATTCCCCGGCAGTATCCGGGCATTCCCCCGAAACCAGGTTGGCGAAGGTGGGCATAAGGTCGTGCAGGTAAACGAATTCATCGCATTCACCGCCCGGATTTACGCAACCCGGGTATTTGGCGATCATCGGGATCCGGTAGGTTGAATCGAACATGAACTCGCCCTTTTCGATGAGGCGGTGTCCGCCCATAGCGTCACCGTGGTCTGAACTCATCACTATGAGGGTGTTGCTCATGAGGCTGTTCTCTTCGAGGTAATCGAGCATTCTGCCGATATTGTCGTCGATCAGAGTGATGTAACCGTAATATCGGGCAATGATCTTCTGCCATTCTTTCCATTCGAGATCGTACACGCCCCACATTTTCGCGATGTCGCGGTAATGATACGGCTTGCCGCACAGATCATCCTCGAACGCGGGGTCCATCGGGATCGTTTCCGGGTCGTACATGGAATAGTAAGGCTCGGGAATAACGCACGGGGTGTGCGGTCCCCAGAAATTCATCCACAGGAAAAACGGATTGCCGGGAGTACGGGAATTTTGCAGATGGCTTATCGCATCATCGGCTATATAATAAGGAATGCTTGCTTCCGGTGGAGCGTTGAGTTTTCCCCGGAGTTCCTGAATCCGCAGATTCGGGTTGTTACCGCAGAAATTTTCACTGACCGTGGGAATCTCAAATCCTTTTTGTTTCAGCCATTCGGCGTAGGCGTTGCCGTTCTCCGGACCTTCCGCGAAAGCAAAATTATCATACACGCCGGAACCGGGAAATCCGTATCCGGAAAAGTCTTGTCCCTTGAAACCGTAGTCCGATGGCAGTTTGCTTTCCTCGATGTGCCATTTCCCGAAATAAAACTTGTCGTAACCATCGAGATAATCCGTGAGCTTCGGCATATCTTCAGGCAAATCGTGAGAACCGCCTACCTTGGCGGCATGCTCCTGGTTTCCGGCGATCCCGTGACTGCTCGGAAACCTGCCGGTAAACAGCGACGCCCGTGCCGGAGTACAGATAGACGACGGCGTAAATGCCCGGTTGAACCGCATCCCGGCCTTGGCCAGCCGGTCGATATTCGGAGTTTTCACTATTCCGTTGCCGTAACACCCCAGCATGTCCCAACGGTGCTGATCGGTAAGTATCAGCAAGACATTCATCTTTTCAGCCATTATCCTTTTGTTCCCCCTATTTCCACTCGTAATCCAAATTAAATGAAGAAATATCTTTACTCCTGAAGTCAATATTAGTCAAATCGAAAAATCCGCTGGTTCCGGAAACCTCCGGCAGTTCCAGATTTTGCGTTGAATAAACCAGAGTCAGACCGGAGGCGCGGTCCTCGACAACGTCGAACTCCAAACTCCGTCCGTCACTGATCTTGCCTGACACCGGAACTTTCGCACGGGTAACCAGCAGCGAGATTCTGCCCTTCCGGAAAATTTCCAGCGGCAGCGAAGATTTTTCGAGCAGTGCCGACAGCGCCGGTTTGTCGAGTTCCACCCAGGCCAGCGCCTTTGACACGCCAAGTCCGGCAATCTCCCGCACCGCCAGCGAATTGCACACCGGCAACGGGAATCCGGCAACCAGCGTAACATCTGGAAACTCCTTCACCAGGGCCAGTCCCGACGGCGAAGTCACCCGGAACCGCCTTATCCCGGATAGGTAAACTTCCTTTATCCGGGAGCGCGCTTTCTCCACCTGCCCCTGCGGAACGAAAAACGGCAGGATAACTTCATCAGCGTCGTTACGGAAATCTTTCAGATGCCGCGCTGCAATGTCGGTTTTGAACGATGGTTTCTTTCCTGCGGGAAGCACAACAGTGGTCTCCATTTTTCCCCGTTCCGGCTGGAAACTCCGGTAATCGGAGAAAAATTTTGCCAGTCCTGAATGCGTTGGCGGACTTTCGGGATTCAGTTGCTCTTCCGTCCAGTCCCAGAATTCGCGCCGGGTTTGTTTGAGTTCCCCCGCCGGAACAAACCACTCCCCGGAAACTTCCGCCGATATTTTTCCCGCCCGAAAATTTTCCGAGCCGCCGGAAGAGAATTCCTTGATGAGTTTTTCCGGCGTAAGCGGCCGGTTCTGAGCGGGAGAAGCGGTAAATTTCTTTGTCCAGGCCAAGTTCGCGTCCGGCAGTTTCACGGAAATTTCCGCACCATCGAAAACCTGTTCCATGTCCAATGGAATCCGGCTTCCCGGCATCCTGGCAATTCGCTCGGTGAGACCGTCAAAAGTTATTCCGATTTTAAATACCATGCTTTTTGCGGGAATTTCCTTGTCGCATGGCAGAAAACATATTTGTTTCGGTTTCGCCACTTTCACAACCTTGCCGTCAACCAGCATCCGGGTAATGGTGAACGCCGGGCCTTCATCGCCGGTAACGGGCTGAATCCTGACGCGGTCCCCCATCCGCAAGGGTCGCGAAACTCTCACGTAAACCCCGTTTTTCTGAATATTCATAACTTCGCCGCAGAGAAGCCCGGAAGCCCCCATACCGCGATGCTGGATCACGTTTTTCAGTCCTTTCGGGTCGAAAAAGCCACTCGACCACTTCCGCCCGAGGGCGTGACTCAAGACTTCCCGCGCTTTCGGCATCACCTCCGGCAGTTCCGAATCCTTGGCGTCCAACACCATCCGGTAGGCTTTCACCACATGCCACACGTATCCGGCATTGCGAAGCCTTCCCTCGATCTTGCCGGACTTTACACCCATCTTCTTCAAATCAGGGAGAAATTCGAGAGCCGACAAATCGTTGGGCGACAGGAAAAAACCGTTGCCGGAATCAGAAAAATAACGGCGGCGGCAAGGCTGTTTGCACTTGCCCCGGTTGCCGCTCCATCCCCCCAGCCATGACGACAACAAACAGCGTCCGGAAAGACTGCAGCACAACGCTCCGTGGATAAAAACTTCCAGCGGCAAAGGCGATTTTCCGGCAATTTCACGGATTTCTTCAAGGGGCATCTGACGTTCAAGGATCACCCGTTTAATGCCGCGTTCCGCCGCCAGTTCGATACCAGGCAGGTTGTGAAGTCCCATCTGGGTCGAGGCATGGATTTCAAACTCCGGGAAATACTCGCGGATCAACCTGAGTACGCCGAAATCCTGAATTATGATTGCGTTAGGACTGATCCTGGAAACTTCCGAGAGAAGTTCCGCAACTTCCGTAAGCTCGGTTTCCTTGAGCAGCGTATTGAGTGTAAGATAAACTTTTTTCCGGTATTTCCGGGCATAACAGGTAAGTTTGGAAAGATCCTGGAACGATAAATTTTCCGTGCGTTCACGGGCGTTGAATTTGGGCAACCCGGCATAGACGGCGTCCGCCCCTGCGTCAAACGCGGTCAAAGCGCAGGCCATGCTCCCCGCCGGGGCAAGCAATTCAAAATCCGGGTCATAATTAAAAGTTTTTTCCGCCATTATCCGCGTTTTCCTGATTTTTTACCGGGCAAAATTCCGTAAATGCTATATATTAACCGCTTTAACGGAAAATAGAAATTCAGTAAGCAAGATAAATAAGATGTGGATTCGCACAATACTCCCTGAATTATTTCTGGCATGGCGATATTTCAAACCAAAACGCAATGCGGTATCGGTGATTACCCTGATCTCGGTGATCGGCGTGGCGCTGGGCGTGGCGGTGCTGATCGTGGTGCTTGCCGTAATGACCGGATTCACCGACATGATGAAGGAAAAACTGCTCGAAACCACCGCCCATATCTTTATCAGCCCTTATTATACTCAATCCATTGACAATCCGGAAAAAATCGTCAAAGACCTCAAATCGATGGGCTTGCAGGCATCCCCGGTGGTGCGAACTCCGGTTCTGGTCCAGAAAAAAGACCGGTTTATCCCGAAAATGGTGATCGGCATCGACCCGTTTCAGGACCATAAAATAAACGTCAAAAACGTAATCCAGGACGGTAAATTTTCCCTCAATCCCGGAGAAGTGATTCTCAGCAGCAGGATCGCCCGTGAACTCGGCGTAAGAGCAGGCGATAAAATACTTCTCCATTCCCCGGCGAAACTGGCGAAAATGGTGGAAACAAAAAAAGGCGGCGGAGTAAGACTTAATGAAAAAGCCGAGCAATATCTGCCTCAGGAATATCTGGTCAGCGGCGAATACCTTTTCGGGAAATACGATTTCGATAAAAACGTGATTTTCCTCGGACTCGATGACGCAGGAGAACTCAAGGGACTTAAAAAATTCGGTTCAGCCACTGATATTTTTGTCTGGACTGAAGACCCGTTTAACGTCAAAGGCATTGCCGGCAAAATTCAGAAAAAATACACCCACCTCTCCGTACAAACCTGGAAAGACGTTCACAAGCAGCTTCTCGGGGTTCTTACCGTAGAGAAAAAAATGATGATGTTCCTGCTCGTTTTTATTGTGCTGGTTGCATCATTCAGCATTACCAACACCCTGATTACCACCGTAATCCAGAAAACCCGCGAAATCGGACTCCTGAAAGCCCTCGGCGCATCGTCATGGACAGTGACGGTAATCTTCGTACTTCAGGGATTCCTGGTGGGAGTAATAGGCACCGGTTGCGGTTTTGCTCTCGGACTGGCGGTTGTATACTGGCGAAATGAACTGATGCACGCTCTTTCAAAAGTCACCGGAATAGAAATTTTTCCCGCGGAATTTTACTTTTTCAACGAACTGCCAGGTCACATAGTTGGAAGCGATTTGATTGTCGTTGCCTCGATATCAATCGTACTGTGCACCATTGGCGGAATCATCCCTGCATTACGGGCAACCCACCTCGACCCCGCAAAAGCATTGAGGTACGAATAACTGAACATGACTAGATTCAAAGACATATTGGTTAAAGCCGAAAACGTGGAAAAGACTTATTTCCTGGGCAAAGTTCCGGTCCCGGTGCTGAAAGGCGTCGACCTGGAAATGCGCAAGGGTGAATGGCTGTCCCTGCTTGGACAGTCCGGCAGCGGCAAAACCACCCTCCTGAACATGATCGGCGCTCTGGAAAAACCCGACTCGGGAACAATAACCTATGAGGGCCGGTGTTACTCCACGTTGAAGGGCGGACAACGGATCAGGTTCCGCCGTCAGCGGGTGGGATTCATTTTCCAGGCATACCACATGTTCCCCGAAATGACCGTACTCGAAAACGTAATGCTTCCCGGCCTTCTCGACAGAAAAAACTTGAAGGACAGGGCCATTGAACTGCTTGACCGGGTTGGCCTCAGCCACCGGTTCAAACACCGTCCGAACGAACTTTCGGGAGGTGAACAACAGCGCGCCGCCATCGCCAGGGCGCTGATCAACTCACCCGACCTGGTTCTCGCCGACGAGCCTACCGGCAATCTCGACTCGAAAACCGGCGCGGGTATCCTGGAAATCTTCCAGCAGCTCCACGATCCGAAATCCGGACGCACCATCCTGATGGTTACCCACGACGAACAGATCGCCAAACTCGCCGACCGCATCATCCACCTGAAAGACGGCAAACTCGCCTCGCTCCCGCCAATACCGGGAAAATAGGAATCAGGCTTCAGGAACCAGGCCTCTGGGTAAAAAAATTTTATACCGGATTATTTATCGCTTTCAGCGAATAAATGATTTTCATTCGTTTCCCTATGGTAGGCCGTGCCAACCATAGGCTATATAGTTTATCCCCGTTGGGGAAAAGAGTTTTACCGCAAAGCGGTTATACAATTTAGCCTGGGGTTGCCAGCGGCTACCCCAGGAAAGGAATTTTAAAAAGATGTTTTTCTCTGAAGGAGATAAACAAATCCAAGAAATCCCCGCAGGATGACAATACAAAAACTATTTCCTGCCGGAATTTATGAATGCCTGAATCCTGCGATTTTTCATTAATTTAGGGGTGGCAGCACAAGAACAGATTAATGCAATGGGAATACCCAGGAAATACAAGATGCCGAAAGGAAAATTATAATCGTGAAGTTCCGCAAATAACGCCATTCCAATAATGACAAAACCATAAATCCATTCAAAGCAAATAAACAACAATATGAACAAAATGCAGGAAATAATTATTCTTACTATTTTGTTATCCATTTTTCTTTTGCGATATTAATATCAATAGTTGGCCACGTAGAGTTTAGCATACAATTATCAGACAATCAAGAAAGTTGTCTTTCTCTTTAAATTATTACCAAAATCTTCCTTAGTAGTACAAGCTGCTGAAGTCGCGTAACACTTCAGCCATTCCATCCAAAGATAGGTTTGGTTGCCGACGGTAGCGAGGCAATACCGTTTCCGACCAGGGACAATCCCTGGTTTTTGGTGATTTTATCGGTTCTTCTGCGTTTTGATCCGGAGGTGAGTAGCTGGATGTCTTGTGCTGTAAAGGGCAATCCGGCATAACCGGTCGCGCTTGCTCCCTTTTATTCCATTTGCGCCTTGACAGCTTCAGAAATCCGCCAATAGCGACTGTTGGCAGTTGAAAAAAGCAATTTTTCAACTGCGCCACTGGAAAAGCAAAAGACTGGCGGCATAACTCTCGTTTTTTACCAGAAAGCGAGGGAATTATGTCTACCAGTCTGATGTATTTTACTCAGGGCATCCGTGGATTTCAACATGAGAGCTTTGATTTCAGCCGTAAACATGGAACTGTTTACCAGAAAATCGTGCGGAAAGATTTGCGCTGTCCTGAATGCAATGGCTCGAAAGTTACCGCGAAGTGGTTGCGGACCAGGGATATCAAAGGAGTCAAAAGCGGTCGTTGGCAGTTGTGTTTTATCATTGACGTTCACCGTATCTACTGCCACGAGTGCGGGAGCTGGACGGTGGAGAAGCTGCCGTTTCTGAGTTCGTCCAAATCGCGGATAACCAAGGAGTTGGAGAGGTCGATCGTCGAGTTGAGAAGCGAAATGAGCATCAATGCCGTCGCCGGTTTTTTCGACCTGCCGTGGCGGACCGTAAAAAACGTTGAAAAGCGTCATCTCAAGAAAAAATACCATAAGATTGAACTCAAAAACGTCAGGATAATCGGCATTGACGAAATTTTTGTCTCGCGGAAAAAAGGCGTTGAAAAGTATCTGACGATTGTCCGTGACCTGGAGTCCGGGGCGGTGTTGTATGTCGGCAAAGGCAAAGGCGTTGACGCGCTGAAAAACTTCACCGCGAAACTGAAACGCGCAAAAACAAAAATAGCAATAATCGCAATGGATATGTCGAAAGCGTACACCGCCTGGGCCGGGGAAAACCTGCCGGACGCCGAAATCGTCTTCGACCACTTCCACGTGATCAAACTGATGAATGAAAAGCTCGATAAAGTCCGGCGCAGAATCACCGCAAACCTCGACGAAGAACATCGGAAACTGCTTAAAAACCAACGCTTTCTGTTCCTGCGTAACGTCGAGAACCTTTCCCCCGACGCCAAACTGCTGCTCGACAACCTGAGAAAAACTTTCCGGGAACTGGGCGAGGTCAGCATGATGAAGGAGGCGCTGCGGAGCATCTACCGCCAAGCCGGGAACGAGTTCCGGGCCAAGGCGGCACTCCGTAACTGGTGCGACATCGCCAGGGAAACGGACATCAAGGAACTCTCCGACATGGCGAAAACCATCGAAAACCACCTCGGCGGCATCACGGCCTACTGGCGCACCGATAAGTTGTCGAACGCCGCGATGGAAGGATTCAACAATAAAATCCGATGGCTGATCCGGCAAGCCTACGGATATCGCGACCAGGAATATTTCCACCTCAAAATCTTCGACCTTCCCAATATCGATACCAACAGAAAACTGTGATTTTACGGATCAAAACGCAGAAGAGGCATTTTATCGATAAAACCGGGTAGTATTTTGCGCAAAAATAGGTACATTTACTTTTTGGTTTTGTTTTAATAAAAAATACGAAGATGGAGCATAATTATGTGCGGAATCGTAGGATATATCGGAAAACGGCAGCTTCCGGAGATTCTGATCGATGGGCTGAAGCGTTTGGAATACCGGGGTTACGACTCGGCGGGAATCGCCGCGATCATTGACGGCAAGCTGGAAGTGGTCAAGTCGGTAGGCAAGGTACGCAAGCTCGAGGAAAAACTTTCAGGAGTCTGGAATGAGGCTCAGCGTGAAAAAGCCGAATCGGGAATCGCCCATACTCGCTGGGCCACGCATGGATCCCCCACCGAGGAAAACGCCCACCCGCATATCGACAACGATACCCGGATCGCCGTGGTCCACAACGGAATTATCGACAACTTCGCGTCGCTGAAAAGTCACCTTCAGGAAAAAGGACATAAGTTCGTATCGGAAACCGACAGCGAAGTATTGGCGCACCTGATCGCGGAATGTTTCGACGGCGACCTGATGCAGGCAACCGCCGCCGCGCTCAAGCAGGTAGAAGGAACATTCGGCATTGCCGTTATCTGCCTTGACCAGCCGGACAGGATCGTGGTTGCGCGCCGGGGAAGCCCAATCGTTATCGGAGTCGGTGATGGCGAAAATATCGTTGCCAGCGACGTTGCGGCAATAATTTCCCACACTCAGAGGATCATTTTCCTGGACGACAACGATCTGGCACTGGTTACCGCCAGTAAAATAGACGTGCGCGACATCAACAACGTTCCAGTGGCCCGGGAAGTGGCAAAGATCGACTGGGACGCCCACGCAGTGGAAAAAGGCGGCTACGACCATTTCATGCTCAAGGAAATTTATGAACAGCCGGACGCAATAGCCAACGCCATCCGGGGCCGTCTTGACTCCGAACTCGCGACCGGAATACTGTCGGGCCTGGATCTTTCGCCGCGCGACTTCGCAATGATCAACCGGGTGCTGGTGGCCGCCTGCGGAACCAGCATGCATGCCGGAATGATGGGCGAATACTTTTTTGAAGACCTCGCCGACCTGCCGACCGAAGTCGAACAGGCGGCTGAATTCCGTTACCGCAATCCGATTATCGAACCGAACACGCTGGTGCTGGCAATAAGCCAGTCGGGGGAAACCGCCGACACTCTCGCGGCCGTGCGCGAAGCCACCACCAAGGGCGCGATAGTGGCGGGAATTTGCAATGTGGTCGGTTCCACAATTGCCCGTGAAACCGGACGCGGACTTTACCTGCACGCCGGGCCTGAAATCGGGGTGGCCTCCACCAAGGCGTTTACCTGTCAGGTTGCGGTACTGCTGATCCTGGCGCTGAAATTCGGACGGAGCCGCAGACTCCACCGGGACCAGGCAGTAGAATTGATTTCAGAGATCGAGCGCATCCCGGAACTGGTGAAACAAGTCCTGGACCGCGCGGATGAAATCGAAAAAGTGGCAAAGCAGTTCGCCGGAGCTGACAACTGTTTCTTTATCGGACGCGGTTATCTTTACCCGGTGGCGCTCGAAGGCGCGCTGAAATTGAAGGAAATCAGCTACATCCACGCGGAAGGCTATCACGCGGCGGAACTCAAGCACGGCCCGATTGCGCTGCTCGAGGAAAAAGTTCCGGTAGTGGCGCTGGCAAACAACGCCGCCGGAAAGGAAAAAATCCTTGGAAATATTCAGGAGTGCCGCGCCCGGAAAGCCCCGGTGATCGTTACCGCTGCCGATGGCGATCACGACATGGATAATCTGGCCGATGGAATCATCAGGATTCCGGAATGTTCGCAGTTTGTCGCCGCGATCCCCACCGTGACCGCTCTGCAGCTGCTCGCGTATTACGTGGCCCGTGACCGGGGATGTTCCATCGATCAACCTAGAAATCTCGCGAAAAGCGTCACAGTGGAATAAATTCAGTTCACGGTTCACAGTAAGAAAGGGAAGAAAATTGGGGAAGTCATTTGAAAACCTGGAGGTTTGGAAAAAGTCCTGCCGCTTGGTGGTGGAGTTATACTATCTTTTAAAAGATAGTGAAGAGTCCAGTCTGAAAAGCCAGATGCTGGACGCGGCAATGTCGATTCCGGCCAGTATTGCGGAGGGAAGCGAATTCGATTCAAATGATGAATTCAAAAAACTTTTGAATACCGTGAAGGGAACGGCCGCGAAATTAAGAACACAGGTTTATATTACAATAAAAATAAAGCTGCTCGGCAAAGAATCGGCCACTCCACTGGTAAAAGAATTGAAACTGATTTCAAAAATGCTTCAGGAATTGAGCGATTCCCTGTAACTGATAATCCATAATTAATAACTAAAAAAATGTTGCTGATTTATAATATTCTTTTTCCGCTGGTCCTGCTGGCGTTTCTGCCGGGTTTGATCTACAAGCTGATCAAGCGTCCCGGCTGGAAGAAAACTTTCTGGGAACGCTTCGGAATCTTCTCGAAAGAGCAGAAAGACAAGCTGAAAGAATATCGCGGCGCGGTTTGGATCCACGCGGTGAGTGTGGGAGAAACCAATGTGGCGCTGGAAATGCTCAAAGATTGGAAAAAAGTCAATCCGGAACGCAGGTTCGTACTGTCAACAACAACAACAACCGGGCAGCAACTTGCGCGCGACAAAGCCCCGGAAGACCTGCCGGTGATATACTGTCCGCTTGATTATTCCCCGATAATAAACCGGACTTTCAAGCTGTTCGACCCGGAAATGCTGGTAATCCTGGAAACGGAAATCTGGCCGGCAATGCTGGCACGGGCCCGTAAAAACGGCGGCAAGGCGGCGCTGGTGAACGCCCGGCTCTCCGACCACTCGGTTAAGGGCTACCGGAGATTCAAATTTATATTCCGTCCGATCTTCAGCATGTTCAATCTGGTGTGCGCCCAGAGCGAAAACGACGCCAAGCGGTATCTTTCGGTTGCGCCAGACCTGAACGTAAAAGCTGCCGGCAACATGAAATTCGACCAGAAAATCCCGGATAATTTGAAGCATATCGACCTGAAACCATACTTCGGCGACGGCCCATTCCTGTATCTGCTGGCTGCGAGTACGCATCCGGGCGAAGAAAAACTGCTGGCGGAAACCTTTATAAAGCTTAAACCGGACTTCCCGGAACTGCGGATGATAGTGGTTCCGCGTCACGCCGAACGCGGCAGTGAAATCGCCGGGGAACTCAAGAGCCTTGGGATGAATTTCCATCGCCGCACCATGAAAGAACCACCGAAGGGACCGGTCGACATTCTGCTGGCGGACACCACCGGGGAAATGCTGAACTTCATCAATCAGTCGGACATTGTGATCATGGGCAAAAGTCTTGCCGGTCACGATGAGGGGCACAACCTGATCGAACCCGCGCTCCTCGGCAAACCAATCGTCACCGGAAACGTACTCCGCAATTTCCGGGTTGCATTACAGATTTTGCGTGAACAAAACGCTTTAATAACCGTTGAAAACGAACAACAACTTTCTGAATCCCTGCGCGAACTGCTGGCCTCGCCAAAACGCCGCGAGGGACTTGGTAAACTTGCGAAAGAGGCGATACTCAAGCACCGTGGGGCAATACATCGCAGCATCGAGCAATTGGAGGAACTGCTAAAATGAGCATCAACACCCAGGCGGCACGCGCGAACCGGGGAGAAATCACCCCGGAAATGGCAAAAGTGGCCGCAAAAGAATACCTTGAACCCGAATTCATCCGCGCGGAAGTAGCGGCGGGACGCATCGTGATCCCGGCAAACGTGAACCATCCGAACCTGGATCCGATCGGCATCGGCAAATCGCTGACCACCAAAATCAACGCCAATATCGGTAAATCACCGCTTTCAAGCTGTCCGAAACAGGAACTCGAAAAGCTGAAAATGGCGCTTAAATACGGCGCCGACACCGTCATGGACCTCAGCACCGGCGACAACGTGGACATTACCCGGAAAACCATCATCGCGAACAGTCCGGCCCCGATCGGCACGGTCCCGATCTACGAGGCAGTAAGCCGCGTGGAAAAAGCGGAAGATATTTCGCTGCCGTTGATCCTGGAAGTAATCAAGGAACAGGCGGAACAGGGCGTCGACTACATGACCATCCACGCCGGACTGCTCAGCGAACATGTGCCAATGGCCATGAAACGAGTGCTGGGAATTGTCAGCCGCGGCGGGGCCCTGATCGCAAAATGGATGGACACTCACAAGCAGGAAAACCCGTTCTACCAGTGCTTTGACAAAATCCTGGAAATCTGCCGCGAATATGATGTGACCTTGTCGCTGGGCGACGGCCTCCGCCCGGGATGTCTGGCCGATGCCTCAGACGCCGCCCAGTTCGCCGAACTCGACAGCATTGCCGCGCTCGTGAAACGCTGCCGCGCGGTTGATGTCCAGGCGATGGTGGAAGGTCCCGGACACGTGCCGCTGGACGAGATCGAAATGAACATGACCCGCGAAGATAAAGTCTGTGAGGGCGCACCGTTCTACATCCTCGGCCCGATCGTGGTCGATTGCGCTCCCGGATACGATCATATCACCAGCTCAATCGGCGCGACAATGGGCGCATATTACGGCGCATCCATGCTCTGCTACGTAACCCCGAAAGAACACCTTGGACTCCCCAACGCGCGGGACGTCCGCGACGGGGTTATCGCCTACAAAATCGCCGCCCACGCCGCCGACGTAGCACTGAAGCGTCCCCACGCCAGGGACCGCGACGACGCCATCAGTCAGGCCCGTGCAGAATTCGACTGGGAAAAACAGTTCTCGCTGGCACTCGATCCCGACCGCGCCCGTGACTACCGCGAGGAGTCGATCAGGGAACGCAGCGAAGCAATCAAGGCAGCTCCCGAACCTGAAAAGGAAGACTCCCGCTACTGCACCATGTGCGGCCCCCAGTTCTGCTCGATGCGGCTCAGCAGGGAAGTCAAAGACGCTACTCAGTAGACAAAAAACTTAGATTTTTTTCCGTTGAGGAATAATGATTCATGCCGTGTGAAGGTTAAAGAAAATTTCCTTGCGTTACAGGAACCGGAGCCTTATCACGCTCATTTCATGAGCTGAAAAATACCCCGGAAATACTCTTATTAACCAGAGTGACCGGTTATCATTGCAATTTTGCCACCGGAGTTATTTTTCTTTCATCTATTGACATTTCAATTAAAAATGGGTATACTATCATCAACCGGACTGGTCCGGTTGTTTATAAAAGAAAGTGTTCTTGGAGGAAGTTACTGACAATGGAAGTTCTTACGGAAAGCCGGGATTATCTTTACAAGCAGGTGCAGGCTTGGCTGAAACAACAGATACGGGCGGGAAAATTAAAGCCGGGCGGCAGGCTTCCGGGTGAGAGATTGCTTGCCCAGTCTCTCAAACTCAGCCGTTATACCATTAAAACCGCTCTTGAGGAACTCGAAAAAGACGGTTTTATCGAACGGATTCCCTCCCGCGGCGCGTTTATCAAGAAGGCCGGAGAACAGCGGCAACTGAAGTTGGCCCTGATATTTCCGGAACCGGAAATTTCCCGTGCCCAATTATCGTATGCCAGTTGGATGACCATTTGGGCAAAACAACAGGGCTTGTTGAATTCCTGCGCAAAACACCACGCTCATCTTTCTTTTATGTATTGCAATCCAGAGGAATGCTCTGGTTTGCCGGGAAAAATTTATGTTGAGCAATATTGCGAGAAGCTTAGTGTTGAATTTGACGGCGCATTCTTTCCCGGTCCTCAGCTTTCCGAACTCAAACAATCTCTTATTGAGCGGAATTTTCCACTTTTCAACCTTAACGAATTCATTCTTCTTCCGGAAGAAAAAGGCATTACTTACAACCGGGAAGAGATATGTAAAAAGGCCGCGGAACTGCTGCTGCAGCGTGGTTGCCGAAGAATAAAAATGCTGATACATGGCTTCCATAAAGATAAATTCTGGAAACCGAAATATCACTCGGTGCGCGAGGCGCTGGTTTCCAGCGGAATTGATTTTTCTGAATCAGATGTTCTGCAAGTTGGTTCCAGGGAAGAAGAAGTATATCTGAACTTGAAAAGTTATTACAAAAACCGGGAAGCGCTTCCTGACGCTTTTTTCGGGACTACTCAGACACATGCGATGGGGTTGATCCGGCTGGCGGGGGAAATGGGGTGGAAAATCCCGGATGATTTTTATATCATGGGATACGCCAATACATCGGAAAGTCTCCGGGATACAATTGTCCGGGAAATTTCATACATCAGTTTGCCTTACCTCGAAATGGGTAGTATCGCCGCTGATCTGTTAATTGAAAGAATAACGTCCGGCAGGGAAATTCCCAAAATGACGGAAGTTCCGGCGGAACTTATCACCGAAGGGAAAAACGTTTTTTCTGAATAATAATCAGGTTATTATAAAATGAAGGAGACGAAAATGAAGTTGAAGCTGATAAAAAGCAGAAATCCTGTAATCCTGTTTACTTTAATCGAACTGCTGGTGGTAATCGCGATAATTGCCATATTGGCGGCAATGTTGTTGCCAGCCTTAAAAAAAGCCAGGGAGACCGCTAGGGGGATAGCCTGCGCCAACAACCTGAAACAGTGGGGAACCATGACCAATATGTATTCCGGAGAGATGGAAGACTACCTTTTTTCTTTCAATGAAATGGTCAGTATTGCCGGCGGGGTTTGCAGATGGAATCACCATAACGGTTACGTGAGAGGCACATATCTGCCGGCCGCGGACTTGCGCAATTGGCAGCAGGGGGAAAATATCAATGGCTGCCCAACCCATACCGGAGAACCGAAAAATGCCACTTACTCCAAACGGTATTGGAGCTATGCCCTGAGCTATGATCTGAGCGACGGCACTGGAGCAATATTGAAAACCGGACAAATCCGGCAGCCTTCCACTATTGTCTGGATATTCGACGCGGCGGAAGACGGCTCTTATTCCGGCGCTACGTTCGCATCCAGTCCGGAACGGGTTGGCACTATCCATAATAATCATGCCAACCTGCTGTATGTAGACGGGCATGTCGCTTCCGAGCGCCTGGTGAATCTCAGCGCTGAAGATTTTGAACCGGACCTTAATTAGACAATTATTATCAATCAACTTAACTACAAATTTCAGCAAAGAGGAATTTATGGGCTTTTCATGTTTTGAGAAAATAATAACCTGGTATCTGGCAATCATTCTGATATTTATTGCAAGCTGGAACATTACGGCGGCGGAAAAAAAGCCGCAATTGACTTTCGAGGCAACCTTCGACAAGTATACCGCCAACGCCGATTTTGCCAAAGGCAACGGCAAATCCTCGCTCCAGGCAAGTTTGGAACTGCGTTCCACCGCCGGGGTGAAAAATAGCGCGTTGTTGCTTGATCCCGGCGAAGTCTGCAAGTATCCGGTCAAAGGCAATCTCAACATGAAGTCCGCCACGGTATCGATGTGGCTCAAGCCGTTCAACTGGACCTGGACGGACCAGCGCTACGTGTATTTGTTCACGGCGGGTTCTTCAAAGCCCCGGTTCAGGTTCCAGATTTATGTGCCAGGAGCTTCTTGCGGCGGTGGCGGAGTCAGCGTTTACTGCTGCTTCGGCAAACGCGGAGAAAGCAGTTTCAGGCATTTTTCCGTTAAAGGCAATCTGAAATGGGACAAAGACAGTTGGCACAAGCTTGACGCCTGCTGGAATTCCAAAGAAATGAAGCTTTATATCGATGGCAAGCTTGCCCGGAAAATCGACTTGCCCGATGTTGATTTTCCCGCCATGGAAAAGAGTTATTTCTACCTGGTTCCAACCTGGCGCGGCAAGGATTCCAGTCATCACAGCAGCAAAGACCTGACGATCATCGATGAAGTCAAGATTTTCGACGGCGTGTTAAGCGGTGAACAGATTATGGAAAATTACGCTTCAGATCGCGCAAAACTGTCCGGCGAACTGGCAAAGTCCAAAGTTGCCGTACCGAAAATAGACGGCAAAATTATTATCGACGGCAAACTCAGCGACCCGCAATGGCATATTGCCGCCGAGATTCCGGTTATGATCAACATCAAAAGTTCATTTCCGTTCGCAGTTCCGTCTAAAGCCATGCTGGCGTATGATGACAATAATCTCTATGTCGGTTTGAGTTCTCCTCTTGCCGGACGAAAACTGATTGCCAACATCACCGAAAACGACGGAAAACTTTGGGAAGACGATTCCTTTGAAGTGTTTTTATATCCGAAAGGCAGGCAAAATTATTTCCAGTTCATTGTCAATTCAAAAGCAAAGATTTTCGACCAGGAAGGCGGTTATAAAAAGTGGAACGGGAATGTGAAAAGCGCTGCTCATACCGGGGAAAGTTCCTGGAGTGTTGAACTGGCAATTCCATTCGCCTCGCTTGGGGTTGAAACTCCTGCATCCGGAGAAAACTGGAACGCCAATTTCTGCCGCTCCTGGCAAAATCCACCCCCCAAACGCCCGGATTGCGTGTCATGGGTTGAATGCATGGGAGGTTATCTGAAAGGCAAAGGAGAGTTAGTCTTTTCCAGCGGGAAGCAGGCCGCCATGCTACAATTCAAACCAGGATTGGAAACGGGAAATTTGCAAATGACCGCTTCCGCTAATCCCGGTTCTCCCGCGGAATGCGTCCTGAAGGTGAAATCAAAGGCTAAAAACCTGGACAAAAAAATCAAGATCACTCCCGGAAAAACCGTAAAAATTGAAAATCCCCTGAATGGATTCAAAGATGCGCTGCTGACCGTGGCAATAAAATCAGGTGGAGTTGATCTGCTCAATTACGGTTGCAGACTCTACGTAAAAGACCCGATTGAAGTTAGTTACATTCCTTATGTCCGGGAAAACCAGTGCGAATTCAGGATAGACTTGAGTAACCTGGATGAGAGTTATCTGAAACACATTTCCGGCGGAAAAGTAAAATTGAAAATTGCCGCAACCGGACCGGATAAAAAAACGTATTCCGCTGAATTCACGGTTGAATCAGTGCGCAACGACTACCGGATGAAGCTGCCTTGGCAAGACGGCAAATATGCTTTTGCCTACCGGATTTCAGCGCCCGGACTTTCCCCGGTAACCACTTCCGGATCACTCGTAAAGCCGCCGACTCCCTGGCTGGACGCCAAAGCCGGAATCACCAGCCAGGTACTCAAACCCTGGACGGCGCTCAAATATCTGAAAAGCGGGAAAATTTCGTTTTGGGGACGCTCCTATAAATTCAACGGTCCGTTCCCGGTTTCGATGGTAAACCAGGGCAAGGAACAACTTGCGTCTCCAATCAAGATGCTACTTGATACAAATAAAGGAAAATCGGCTTTACTGGCGAGTACGGAAAAAACCGTAATGACTAAACCGAACCGGGCGGAATTCACTGGCGCAGGCGGCTTCGGAAAACTCGGGGGCAAGGCCGAATGGAAAACCTTCCTCGAATACGATGGATTGACCGCAACCAGACTTACCTTGACCCCACCTCCTCAGGGGTGGGACGTCAAATCCCTTAAACTGGTAATTCCATTACGCAGGAATCTGGTGAAATACATCCGTCATCCCAAGCGGTTGAAGTGGAACGGAAAATCCTGGAAAAGCGGTTTTGAACCCTATATCTGGGTAGGAACTGATGACGAAGGTTTCGACTGTTTTTTCAACTCCGACGCCAACTGGTTGTACGGCAAAAATGATAAGCCCACTGAGGTCAAAGTTACCCCGGATGCCGGATTCATTACGCTGAACATCATTATGAATCCGGTGAAAGTGACAAAACCCCTGAACTATCTGTTCGGATTTCAATCAACTCCGGTTAAACCGATGATGAAAAACTGGCGCACGGTCAATGTCCATACCCGGCCGTACCGGGGACGGAATACCAAGTTCGGAAATCCGCACTTTGCCAGTCAGTCGGCTTTATTTGATCCAGTAAGGCCGGAAAAGTTTGAAAAATTCTGCAAAGGTGAAAAAGCGGACAATGTGAAGGTTTTTATCTATACTGGCGCGCTTAGCACTCCCAATAAAAACCCGACTTTCGACTTTTTCAAAATCAAGTGGAGCAATCCTTACGGAAGCACCTTCCAGAATATTTCGTCCCGAAAAAACAAGTTGCATCCCGGTTGTGGGCCGTATGAATATGTTCCGGTTTCCCAAGCCAGTTCCTATACCGATTTCCTGACCTGGCAGGCGGAACAGAACTTTAAAAACCACTCCATAAACTCCATCTATACGGACATGGACCGGTTGCTGCCGGATGAAAACGCCTATCACGGTTCAGGTTACCGGAACGATGTTTTCGGACGCTCAGGGGCAACCTACGACATCCTCGAACGCCGCCAGTTCTACAAGCGGTTGCTGACCATTTGCCGGAACGCCGAAAACGGCATCGGCATGGGGATGAGAACAACCCATGCCCACGATACCTTGGTCCTCCCTTACCACGGATTCAGCGACATGTTTTATCCGGGCGAACAATACACTCATTTCCTGTACAAAAATCCATTCTATTATATCAAGGATCTCGAACAGGAAACCTGGCGGGTGGAACTCTCCGGAAAAGCTTCCGGGATCAACCATATCTTTCTGCCTGAATTTATTCGGGGAACTAAAGACAAAAACGATTATAACCGTCCGGAATTGACCGAAAGCCTGATCGCCGCATCCCTGCTCAACGATATTCATATGTCCGGTTGCTGGAATAACCGGGAAGCCGTCGAGGAAATCTGGAAACTGAAAAAACGCACCGGAATTGACCGGGACGAGGCGGAATTCATCGCCTATTGGCGGAAAAACTGTCCGGTGAAAAGTTCAACCCCGGAAGTCAAGGTGTCGGTTTATCTGCTGCCCGGCAAGGCGGCGCTGATTATCAGCAACTTTAATGAAAAACCGCAAACCGCGAAGCTCAGAGTAAACCTGCGAAAACTCGGATTAAAAACTCCGCTTGCCGCAATTGATGAACGTACCGGCATGAAATATTCCGTAAATAACGGTGAATTTTCCGTACCGGTCAAAGGATGGAATTACACAATTGTAACGCTGAAAAAACTGTAGGAATAATTCTCAAATTGCATTGCCATTTTTGCCTTGCATGGTGTACTGCAGAGAGGGAATAGTGAGGAAACAAGACTCGATACTGAGCCTTGATTGGAACTGCGAGTTTGGCAACCTATATATGGCAAGGTTAAGAACGGATTTATCACAAATTGCCCACATCCCCCCTACAATGCAATTCCATAAAGTCGCTTCTGTTCTTCCCACTCCACCGGAATTCCCCGGCGGAGCCGGTTTAATGAGAGGCCGTCCGGTTCCCGGCCCGTGATGATCGCCTCCTGGAGTTCCGGGGCGAGATTTACCAGGTGCAATATTTTTGTCACGTAGGCGATATCGAGTTGGAGCTTATCGGCAAGTTGGGTGACGGTGGTGGTTATTTTGCCGGATTCGATAAGTCCTGTCCAGGCGTGTGCCCTTGCCAGCGCGAGGAACATCGTTTCCTGAACCGGGGATTCGGCTCCGGGATGCTCGCTGTCCGAGGCAAGGATTACTTTCCGGCCACGTTTGTGCTTGACGATAACCGGAATTTTCAATGCCACGGTGTGGTTGCCGATGTCCGGAGTAAAACACACGTTCGGGTTTCCGGCTTGAAGTTCCCCGACCAGCGAGGCCATCTCGTGGGTTTTGATGTTCATCTGCATGGTGTCTCTGGTTATCACAATCTTGTCGATCAGCAGATGCGCGAGGTGGTAACATTCGGCGGTAAGAGTTCTTCTAAATCGTGGGGTGAGGGTGATTTATTATACCGAATCCAGAATACCGCGGATGATCTTTGCCATTTCTCTTTTTACTATAGGCTTCATTATAAATGCTTTAACTCCGGCAGCGAATGCTTGTTCCTCATTAACCAGTTCGCTGAAACCCGTTGACATAATGACCGGTTTCTCGGGGGACAGATTTAACAGTTTTTCCGTCAGTTGAAGTCCGTTCAAGCCAGGCATTGACATGTCCGTAATAACAATATCAATTGCCTTCGGGTTTTCTTCAAAAATGAGAAGCGCGTCCAGACCGTTGTTTGCTTTTTTTATCTGATACCCCAGGTCCGACAGCATTTCACTCGCCATTTCCAGACAGACAGCATCATCATCGGCAAGCAGGATTGTTTCAGATCCTCCCTGGATTTCGTTGTTGGCCGGGACTTCATCTTTGTCACTTAGGTTATTCTTGATTCTCGGGAAGAATATTGTAAATGTCGTGCCTTCTCCTTCCCGGCTGGATACGGAAATATATCCATCGTGATTTTTTATGATCCCATGAACAACGGACAATCCCAAACCGGTTCCTTTGTCCTTGTCTTTCGTGCTGAAATATGGTTCAAAGATATGCTCCAGGACTGCGTCACAGATGCCGCATCCGGTATCTGTGACTTCCAGGATCACATATCGCCCGGCCTTCAAGATGAAATTTTTATAATCCTTATCCCGCTTAGAATTAAGTTTATACAGGTTTACGCTAAGAATTCCGCCTTTTGTCTCCATTGCATGATAAGCGTTTGTGCATAAGTTCATAATGATCTGATGGATCTGAGTTGGAGCGGCCAGAACCAAGCCCGGATTTTCGTCAGCGTTCTCCCGAATTTCTATGGTCTTCGGAATTGACGCCCGGAGCAATTTGAGCGCTTCATTTACAATAGGTTTGATTTCCACAGGTGTGCGTTTGTTATCAATTTGGCGGCTGAAGGTAAGGATTTGTTTGACAAGGTCGGCAGCCCTGACGGAAGCGTCCTTTATCCGGCTCATATAAGATTTTACGTAAGAATTTGCTTTATTGCTCATTAATGTGAGTTCGGCATATCCTTTTATTCCCGCGATAATATTATTGAAATCGTGAGCGATGCCGCCTGCCAGAGAACCGAGCGCCTCCATTTTCTGGGAATGCCGCTGGCGTTTTTCCATTTCCAGGCGTTTGGTGACATCACGGGCAATCGCCATAGCCGCCGGCTTGTCTTTCAGTTCGACATACTGGGTTGTCATTTCAACCTGAATACATGTGCCGCTTCGGGCGATAAATTCCAGTCCAACCAGTTCACTTCCCTGGTTTCTGAAATTTTCGATATAGTTGCAAAAGGTTTCGTTTTTATTATTTGAGATTATTTCAGTCATGCTTTTGCCGCAGAGTTCCTGGTGCTTGAATTCCAAGAGTTCGCAGACTTTCTGATTGCAGTCTGTTATTGAATACGGATTGCCGTTGTCCGGATTAAGATTAAAGACTAATATGGCGTCCTGACCGGAGTTGAAGAGCAGCCGGTAGCGCTTCTCGCTTTGTTCCAACGCAATATTACTGTTCATGAGGTCGGCGGTGCGTTCCTGAATTCTTTGGTCCAATTCAGTGTTCAGCAGCGCCAGTTCATTTTGTGCCTTGACCCGTTGCCTGATTTCTCTGGCAAGCCGTTGGTTCCAATAAAAAATCAAAGCCAGAAAGAGTAATATTGGAATAAAAATTTTCCAGAACAATGCGTAATTGAAGCCATGCTCATAGGTTATGGATATCCATTTGCGATATATTTTATTTCGCTGCAATTCAGGTATAGAAGCGAGGGTTTTCTGGAGAATCTGACTGAAAATCGGCCAATCCGGCCTGACTGCCACCGCGAACTTATAGGTATATGGGGTTTTTCCCGCGACTTTGATGTCATATGCTTTCAATTTTCCCAAATAGTAACTACCGGACAGGATGTTGATAATAAATGCGTCTACTTTTCTCTGCTGGAGAAGCTGGAAACCCTCTTCAATATTTTTCACCTTCACCAGTAAGATACCCGGATAATCATGTGACAGCCATTCCTCGGCTGCGTAAGCCTTGACCACCGCCACCTTTTTATTTTTCAGTTCATTCAAACTGCCGACGTAAGGCACATCTCGGCGGGTATATATTACTACTGGAATGTTCAGATAGGGAGCGGTAAAACTCAGATATTTGGCACGCGCCTTAGTTTTCGTGATGCAAGGCAGCAAATCGACTTTTTCATTCCTTGCAAGTTCCACGGTGTCCTTCCAGCTTGGCGGTTTGACATAGTCAAAATTGATCCCGGTTTTTTGACTTATCAATTTAAGGTAATCCAAGGCGATACCGGCGGGATTCCCGTTCTTATCCAGAAATTCCATCGGCGCAAAATTCCGGTCAAATGCAACGTTGATGCGGGGATGCGCTTTCAGCCAGTTTTTTTCTTTTTGGGTGAATAGGAAATATTCCGGATCTGATATCGCTTCGGTGGAAATCGGTATCCATTTCGAATATATTGCGGTTTTCCGGGATTCCGGGATTTCCCGCAGCGCTTTGTCCAATATGGAAACAAGTTCCGGCCAGTCTTTCCTGACCGCGAATCCCTGCTTCATCACGCTGCCCACGGAATAATTCGACACTATTTTCAAGTTGGTAATACCGTTCCTGCTTGCCAGGTAGATACTTACTCCCAAAACCCCGACATAAGCGTCCGCGTCGCCGCTAGATACCTGCTTTAATCCTTCAAGCGGGTTTTTTACGTATACCTCCTTTATGGAAGGATAATCCTTCAGGACTCTGTCCGTAGAGGAATAACCTTTGACCAAAGCTACTCTTTTTCCCGGCAGATTCCCGGCCTTCTGAATTTTTTTATTATCCGTCCTGGTCATGATCACAAGCGGCGTGGTCAAGTATGCGTTGCTGAAATTAAGGAACTGTTCCCGTTCCGGGGTTTTAACCGTGGGGGTTATGACGTCCAAGGTCCTGTCCTTCGCGCCTTTCAGGATTTGCGGCCAGTTCAGTCCGGAAATAATTTCGATTTCCAGATCAAGTCTCGACTGTAGTAAATCGAGATATTCCGGAACAATACCATGATATTTTCCGTCACTGCCGATAAAACTGTAAGGAGCATAAGCCGGGTCAAGCCCAAGCCTGATTTTCCGGTGTTTTTCCAGCCATTTATTTTCAGCTGCCGTCAATTTGTACTGAAGCGATTCCACCAGCGGCTGCACCTGCACGTTAATCCTGAACCATTTCTGACTGATCTTCTCCTTTTCCTGTTCACTGATCGAATCCAGGGCTTTGTTTATCAAGTTTCGCAAAACCGGCCAGTCTTTCCTGATTGCAAAGGCAAGAGGATAGGTTTTGCCTGATACGTGGATTGCAATCGTCAGATTGGTAAAACCGTATTTCCGCATTACGTATGACGCGACTGCCATATTCCCCATAACCGCGTCTATTTTTCCGTTGGACAGTTCCTGCATCGCGTTCTGGAAAGAATCATATAGAACGGGTTTCACGGAAGTTTTATTAATAATATAATCGTGATGAGAACTTTTTCTTTGCACCCCAACTTTCTTGCCCTTAAGACTGTCCATATCCCTGACCGTTTCTTCTGACCTGGTAATAATGACACGAGGAAATATCAGATAAGGGCGGCTGTATAAAAAATGTTTTTTCCTTGCTGTGGTAACTCCGACACAAGGAAGAACGTCAATTTCGTGTTTCTCCGCTTTTTCAATGGTCTTCCGCCAGGATAATTCAGGTTCCCGGAGCACAAACTTGATTCCAAGTTTTTTCATTATCAGATTAACATAATCCGAAGAAGCTCCGGTGTATTGGTTTTTTTGCGTGATATATTCAAAAGGAGGAAATGCTTTGTCTATCCCTATCCGGATTTCCGGGTGTTCTTTCAGCCACTTTTTTTCCGATTTTGTCAAGTGAATATCCATGACCGGGGTATAATCCTTCCAACTTTCAGGTTTTCCCTGAAGGTAGATTTTTAAAGACTGGTAGAGTATTGAATCCGGGTTTTTCTTCATCTGCGTCAAGTAGGAATCCAGCCGATTGAGTATCACGGCGCTATCTTCGCTCAACTTTGACGCCGCATAGCGTAAACTGCTTGGATTGAAGATTATCGAGGAACTCCTGACCTTATAGCGTTCTTCATTCAGCGAACCGAAAAGACGGTTTACGGCCCCGGCGTCCGCTTTCCCCTTCCTGATATAATCAAATACCTTTTCGTAACTGTCCAACTCGATGAATCGGCAATTGACATCAAATTTTTCCGTCAGTTTTTTGACGCCGCTTTGTCCTTCAGTGTGGATGCTGCCTTTCATTACCGCAACCGTTTTCCCGCGTAAATCCATAATCGAATCAAGCTGCAAGTCCGGACGAGTATATATTTGCCCCCAGTTGACAAACACGGTTTTCTCCGAGAACTTGAACAGCTTCTTGCGTTTCTCGGATACCGCTACATCCGGCAATAAATCAATTTCACCCCGCTGAAGCCGTTTTATGCATTCCTCCCAGGTTCCAAATACCCATTTTAATTCCCAGCCCTCTTCTTTGGCAATATACCTGAGAATGTCTGGAAATATCCCAACTGCGGCTCCGCTGGAATTAAGGAAAACCTTCGGGGGATTATTATAAATCCCGACTTTGACAACCCGCTTATCCGGTGAAGTCGCCTGTAAATAAGAAATAAAAAAAATAAAAAGAAACAAAAAGCAGAAGAACCTTTGGATCAAGCTATCCAAGGCGAATGTAACAGCATGTGTGGAATTGGATATCACTACATCCTCTCCCTTTGCTGGCAAATAATATACCCGCAATAGATTTAATATACAAAAATTATGGATATCTCAAAAATTGTCTTTCATGACGTGGACGAAATACTTTCTATTCCTTGCCGGATACCGGGAACGGAGACTTAGCTTCAAGCTGCGTCAAGCTCCCGCGACAAAGCAAGGACGAAAAAGAACCGCCCGGAGTCAAAAACGCTATTATTAGAAGCATCCTTATTTTATTTGGTATAATAAAGCTAAAATACTGGTTTCTAATATATATTCAAGGAGATAAGCTTCGAAAAAAAGTTATACATGATTTATTCAAAAAACGGATTTTTTTATTGTCATCTCCATTTCTTTGTACTGCTATCCCTGACAAATAACATAATTTTCTTAGCGTTGCTGTTTTTGGGAAACCAACTTGGCAACGGTGGTATTTTGGGGGGAAACAGCTCAAAATACGTAACTTATTCGGTGTCGATGCAAACAACACTGCTGTAAAACTGGTCGGCAAAATCGCTAGGTATTTGTAAAAATTCCGTAAGCGGGTCGCTTACAGGCGCAGTCTCGTCCATTTTTATTTTCTTTTCGGCTTTCATTGAGGCACATCATTCACGCTTTTCCGAACAACTAAAGGTACAAGGTGACTTCCCAAAAGACGCTTCTGTCCATCCCACTCCATCGGAATCCCCCGGCGGCGTAGCTGGTTTAATGACAACCCGTCCGGTTCATTCCCCGTGATGATCGCTTCCTGGAGTTCGGGAGCCAAATTTACCAGATGCAATATTTTTGTCACGTAGGCAATGTCGAGTTGGAGCTTGTCGGCCAGTTGGGTGACGGTGACGATTTTGCCGGATTCGATCAGGTTGCACCAGGCGTGCGCCCTGGCGAGGGCCTGAAGCAATGTCTCCTGAACCGGGGACTCGCCGTTGGGCTCCTCGGTATCGGGCGAAAAAAATAATCACAGTTATTTCATGGCAGAACTGTGATATCCTTTAAGAATTCAACTGAATCTGGCAATGCCTGCTCTGGTGTTCTGGAAAGTTTTCTGGCTTCAATTTCAATATATTCCGAGTAGCCGGTTTGTTTCAGGGATGTGAAGTTGGCGGCAAAATCAAGAGATCCGATCTCTGGTTCTGCACGGGTATTTTCCGCTACATGGACATTGCCGGTCCATTTCCCGGCATCGAGAATTGCTTCCGGCGCATTCAGTTCTTCAATCTGCATATGAAAGAAATCGATGTTCACCACCACAATTACGGGAAAATTACCATGGAATTTAAATATTTTCATTTAAAATGTGATGGGGATCAGTGGGATAATTTTTCATTATGTTACTAAAAATAAGAATCTTTGTAAGATTTGAAAACTTTATAATATTGTGAATATCTTCATTTGATCTTAACACAATATCTCTCGTTTGTTACTGCTGAGTCTCTCCTGAAATAATTTGATGATTTTCTTACTGGTTCAATATTACCGGTTCGAGTCCGGGGATGTATCGGCAGGATTCGATCAGCGCATCGGTATAATTGCCGTAAGCCATGGCAGTATGGTGAATGAACGGACCGTGCATCAGGATATGTTCCCAGCGCGGCCAGTTGTCAGCCTTGAACCAGACGTAATTATTTTCGGTTTTTGGTCCGTCCATGGTTTTGCCGTGGCCCACTGCCAGTTTGTATTCACCGTGATCGCCGTCGAAACGGGTCAAGGTTATTTCGCCGTCTTTCAACCGGAAATGAGTTGCGCCTGAAATCTTTCCGGTTTTAATGATCCAGTGGCGTCCAAGTCGGATTTTTGCATCAGGATGTTTCATGCTTGGGGGAGGAGAGGCATGCCAGAGCAGTACGCCATTGTCGTCGTCGAAATGGCGGACGGTGAATTCAGTAAGGAAGCTCGGAGTGGCGTCCAGAGCCGCGCGTTTGAGCATCAGGCCGCTGATTGCCCCGTGGATATCGGATTCCATACCGACAGGATATTTTTCACTCACCTGTCCGACGCCGTAGTTGTCGTAAACTCCGGTTTCGGTGATCAGCGACATAAAATCCTGAATCGCGAAAGCGTCAAAATTGTGTTCTTCTCCAAGTTCCAGCATCCGGTCGCGCAGCGCAAACACATAATGCATCACAGCTTCGTCCTCAAAGCCATCAAGCGTTGCTGACTGTTTTAGTTCTGCGAGTTCTCCTGCGTAGACTTTCCGGTTGTCCGCCGCCATTGTCTTAATGTCCCGGATGAAGTCCACCAAGTCCAGCGGCTGAATCCGGATGTTGAACCGGTCAAGCAGTTCGTTTTCGTTTATGATGGTTGTCCAGAAGAAATCGATGCGCTGACCGAGATGTCCGATCTTCATCCCTTTCCGGAAGCCTTTTGCAACTGCCGCCGCCCGGAGAAAGGTGTCGATTCCCTGCTCGAATTGCGGGTCGCAGATCCGGCAGTTTTCGAGGTAGGTGTATGGAACCCGGAGTTTGTACAGAACTTTGGTGGAGGCGAACAATCCGCAGAGGGTGTCGCGTTCGCGGGTTCCGTCCGGTAGCGGGGCATCGTCGCGCGATCCCCAGATCAACACTGGAACACCAAGTTCCTTGCCGATCATGCCCACCGCGTTTTCAGTGCCGAAGTTGCCGTGCGGCATGAATACCGCATCCACCTGTTGCGCCTTCAGATATTTTATTGCGGCTTCGGCATCGTCCAGGTTCCGGACAATCCCGTCAGTAACGACTGTATCAATGCCGGTGAAAGGGACATTCAGAGATTTGAGTTTGGTTTCCAGTTCCGCCTTGACGCGTTTTGCCGCTTCGTGACTGAACACGAATTTTCCGATGGTGCAAAGTCCAAGTTTAGGTAATTTTTCCCCATTAATATATTGCATATGATGTTCCGTTTATTTTTGCATATTTTTGTTGCGCCAGCAGATTTCTTCTTGAGTAAACCGCTCGAAATCGATGTGCCTGGTTTCAATCTCCGACTTGAACTTGATTTCCGTGCGAATGATAAGTGATTCGTCGATGCCGCTTTTTGCCACCCACAATCCTTTATTGAAATTGCGCGGCTTCCAATTCCACGGGGTGACGATGTAAACGTTGCCGGTTTCTCCCGCCGGACGGGTCGCCGTGACTTTCAGGGCAAGGTTTTCTTCATCCCATCCGACGTCAAGCAGTTCCGCTTCGCCCTGACGGATATGCATATCCGTAGACAGTATCCAGGGATGTTCTTTAACTTCCTCGAATCGGTATACCGCCGCTGAATTTGCGGGGATTTCCATCCTGGTGCGGTTCTCAAAAATTCCGCAATAACTCTCACGCCAGAAATCGAACATCCGGTAACGTTTTTCCGCATCCATTTGCAATTTTTCAGCATCGAGTTCAAAGGTTTTAAATTTGTCATTAAGATTAAAAACCGCGACAACGCGCCATTTGCCCCACGGTTTTTCAACCGTTACGACAAATATCTGAGAGTGGTCATTGCTGTCGACATTGCTGAACAGGGTTGCGGGAAACGGCGCGGATTTGCCGCGCGGCAGACACTTTTTGATCAGCGCCAGCCGTTCTTCACAAATCATATCGATGTCGTCCCCCATCATCATTGGTCCGCCGCTGATCCCGAACAGGGTCGCGGAAATTTCCGCTTCGTTCCGGGGGATCGGTTTATCTACGCTAAGCATGTTGCTGTCGCACATGAAAAAAGTCCGATGCGCGAAAAACCAGCAGGCGAGATTATTGATGGCGTTGCGGTTGGGGCTGCCGGAGGAACCGTAGGAACCATTGATGATGTAGTTGGCGGGATATGAAGGGAAACGCGGCATGAGCAAGCGGCCTTCACCATAGTCCAGGCCGATCCGGGAAGCGCTGACGGTTCCGATATGGGCCAGGGTGGAACCTACCGCTGTAAGTAAATGAGTATCAGGCCCGGTGGTTTCACGAATGGCTTCCATGCACTTCCGGTAAGCCTCCCACGGTTTTACATAACTTGACTGGTGTGGGACAACATCATCTCTTGCCCTGCCGGAATTTAGAAAATCAATCATAAAGTATCTGATTCCCATTTTCCGGTATTCGGAGAATACTTTCCTGATATATTTTTCCGTATCCGGATGCGATGGATCAAGGCAATGCAACTTGGGGAGATTGTCGTCTTTAGCATTTGCTGCCCAAAGCCACCCATGACGCGGAATCGGCTCACGGTTTCCATCTTTCTGCAGATTGCCGCGATTTTTATCAAATGCTTCGGCGCCCTCGCACATGTAAAACGGCGCAACCCAGAATCCGGGTTTGAATCCCAGGTTTTTGAGTTCCGCAACGGTATTTTCGAGGCCGGCCGGGAAGAATGTGTCATTGGGGGACAGCCAGTTTCCGGGAAGGCCATTTTTAAGGTTGGTGATGCTTATCCACAAGTATTCAATATCGAACCCGGCAAGCCTTTTTCTGATCGCTTCTGAATTTCTCCTGGTGACCGATTCCGGCAATTCGGTTTTAAAACCGTCTATCCAACTCCAGCCAATCCAACCGGCTGAGGCGGTTTCAGGAATAATAGGCTGGTAAATGGCGTTAACCTGCTTCGCCCATCTTTCGAGAACCCGGTATGGGCCGTCATCCGCAATTTCCATATAAATTTTTTCGGAAGAAACTGTTTTACCCGGTTCCAGGACAAAATCATTGAACTGCATAGTCATTTCCAATGACTCGATTTTTCCGGTTTCGGAATTGTATTTAATCGCGCACTGGGAAAACATTTTGTCAAAAGTGAGATTTCCGGAAAAAAAAGTTTTTCCGGTTTCCGGGTGGGATATATGACAGAGTTGCACGGACTCATGTATGCCTTGGTTGGCACCGATTTTTCTAACATAGTTATCGCCGAGAGTATCCCGAAATTCAAAGACAATCAATTCTCCGGGATTTGCGCCCAGATTCAGTTTTGAGTTGGCATCCATCGAAAATATCCTGCTGTCACCAACCGTTATCGGCTCTGTTCCGGGATTTTCAATGCTCAGCAGAATCGTTGTTACGGGCTTATTGCCGGAAAGTTCAAAACTTAGAATGACATTTATCCTGGGTTCGGAAAATTCGGCAATAAGCTCAATCTGTTTTTGATAAGAATCACTTTGGGGACAATTGATTTTAATATCGGAAGCGTCCTTTAGGCTTAGTTCTTTGCCATTGATTACGGGAACGCAATCAAAACCAGCGGCTTCCTTGCCCAAATTCCAGTTTCCGGATTTCCGGTTGAACCACAATCCCAGGCCGATATGATCGACCATTTCCGCATACTTGGCGCTATTTAACATATTGTGTGAAATCCGGTCTGTAAGCTTCAAAACTCTCAGGTGCGTTGCAGGCCATATCACGGAGGGTTATCTGCCTGGCGTCAAACCACATTGAGTGACCGTCAGCATAAAGATAGTTGCTTCCCATGTTATGAGTCCACGGGCTGATGGCAAGACTGAGGTCAGTACTTATCGGAGAAGGCCAATGTCTTCGGTCACGAAATACTAAATTGCTGGCGTCGGTTCTGTTGTTCCAGTATCCGGCTTCGCCAAAAACAATAAGCTTTGAAGCATTTTTTATTTGTGAGCTTCTACAGCATTTATCTCCGGTTTTCATTCCGCCAATTCCACCGTAGTATGTGGAATTAGTTGCAACTATGGAATAATCCGCGAACTTGTCACATTTACCCGACCTTACATAGGAATCCCTTACCGGACAGTGAAGGTTTATATCATAGGCGTTCTGGGAATGTCCCGGTGACCTTTTTGACGGCTGGATATAACCGAGTTGCCAGAAATAATAGGGCCAGTAGCCTGCTGATTTCAAGGCCGGATTTACGACATATGGAAAATAGCTGGGCCACCATCCGTCATAGTCCTGTGTATATGAAGCGCATATTAATCCAATTTGTTTTTCGTTATTCAGACATGAACTCCTGGCTGCCTGTTCCCTGGCTTTTTTAAGGGCCGGCAGCAGCATTGCCGCAAGTATCGATATTATCGCGATTACAACAAGGAGCTCAATAAGGGTAAAGGATATTTTTGCAGTTCTGCTCATGATTTTTCTCCGGTTATTTTCCCGTATAAACTTTGTGTTTGTAATTTCTCCAGATGAAAAATTTTCCGAGTTTTTCCCTTTCCATTTTTAGTTTTGATTTGTATCATTTTTTTCCTTTTTCTTTTTTATAGTTTTGGATTTCTTAAGTTATTATCTGGAAAATAATTCCCGATTGCGTCAAATATACCACCAATGCTCCGGGGCTATAGAAGGTAAAGCAAAAGCCCTTTGAGCTTCAGGTAAAGAGGCGAGAAGTTCTTTGGCTTTTTGACCGATAGCCGCCGCCGCAAGTTCAGCGTTTTTTTTGCCTGTTTCCGCTGAAGCATGTTCTCTTGGATCCAATCCGCTGATCCCATCAGGGGGAGTCATCTTTGGCGCCAGTGACCCGGTACCTAATTCGGCCATATCTACAAGTTCCGGATAGAAGTACATCATATTTGAAGTCTCCCATTTTGCTGCATGATCCGTCCAGGATTCATCGCATTTGCTCAAGGTAACTTCCCACAGCCCGATTCCTGTAATTGTTTTATCTGCAATCACTTCTTCCAATGCCCGGTTTATCATCGTAATTTGTTGAGGTATATTGTGTCCTGATACCCCTATAATTACTCGTGTTCCCATTGCTTTGATGCTGTTGAACAAGGCGGTCAGCATATTTACTTTCCACGCTTCTTCTTCCGGGTGCAGTTCATTACTTCCTTTTGCGTATTTTGCATGTGGAAAATAAATCGGCGGATATACAACCCCTCCGAATTCTTCAGCGCATTTACACAAAACAGCATGGGCTTTCATTGCATCATTTCCCAAGGGAAGATGCCGTCCATGCCATTCGATCAGGCCGAAAGGAACATAAACAACAGGGAATTTTCGCAAAGCATCTTCCAACTGTCGCGGTCTCATGAACTGCATCTGAATAAAATGCTGCAATGTATTATTTTGTTGAATCATAATATTTTAATACTTCCCATTTAGAAATTGCCGGGAATATTCTGAAGCCAAGCATTGATGTTTCGCCTGGTTTAAGCTGACGCTTTTTTCTGTGGGAAAAACAAAATCCTACGGGCATCCAATCAGAACGAGGGTATAAAGTGGTTATTTTTATATTTTCAGGATCAAATGGAATCAGCCCATAACCTCCGTTTTTGTTAGCTGAAGGCAGGAAAAACCACTCAGGAACCGGAATCTTTTTCCTCCTGGCGCACTGCCAGCCATTTGGATTGTCGTAATAGGGGAATTTCAGCCCGGCAAATCTGTAGTAGAAATATCCGAATGAAGGATATTTGCCGACATTTTTAATCTCCGCTTTCAGTTCAACTCCGGGTGATTTTGCATTTGCGCTAAGGGTTATAATAAAGACTGCGGAGCGTCCGCCTTTGCTTTTTGTGCGCTGGATTTTAGAGATAAAAGACACCTTTTTTTCTTGATCAGTGTTTTTCTCGATTATGATTTTATCCAGCGGATAGTTAAAACCGGAGCTGCCGAAATAACCGTAAGGACCTGAAAAATACGTAATCAGTTTCCCGGGGATATTCCATGCTTTCATTTTGCCGTTAGTCAATCTGACATAGTCTTTTTTGATATCAAGAATCAACTTTCCGGAGCCTTCAGCGCACCGGCACTGGAGCGTTAGTGCCAGGGGAATGAGTATTATCAATAATACTTTCATTTTTCGGTGAATTCCGTCGGTTTTTTGCCTTGTTCAAGTTGAAGGCCGTCCAGCCAGATCGTACAAGCTTTTGAAAGATCTTTTCTTTCTATTATCTGAATGAAAAACTCTTCTCCCGGAGAATCGCATTTCATGCTGTACCGTTTCCATTCAGTTGATATATTAAAACTTTGGCTTTTCCATTTTCCCTTTTTTAGAAAACCAACCCATAGCCTTGAATTTTCTTGTGAAGCACGGGTGTAAAATGAAAACGTGTAGTCTTTGCTGCTGTCTTTGGGAATAGCGGTTATTCCGAATACTCCAGCCCAGTTATAGCCTGCGGGGCGGGTCAGACGCAATGAGACTTTTCCAAATTTAGGATTTACGCTGTCCAAAACATAATCCGGGCCTTCGCCATTTATTTTAGTAACTCTAACAATTTTCCACGGCATATAAAAGTCAGGAATACCCGGAACTTTTCCCATCTCGAAAGAGGGATTCAAGACAAGGTTTTTCTTACTTCTGGCTGCCGTCATAAGGGCTTCATTACATGTAATGCTTTTTGCTTCTTTAGGATGAAGAGTCGTGGCAATAGAAACATTAATTTCTTTTGCTGAATCATTTGCGAGTTTAAATCCATAAGCCCTGACTCCGTATGGTTCCAGTTTGTCCCGGAAACGTGAACTTCTAACGTAAACCTCGGACTTGTCTGAAAACATTCTTTTAACTCCGGCAAGATTCTTAATTTTCACGGAAAGATCGACAGGATAGTTTTTGCTGTTTACCGCTAAAGCTATGAGTTTGCCGTCAGGAAAACGGAAAAGTTTGAAAGGAACCGGAGGTATCTGCCACCTGGCGACATCATAAGAGGCGGAGGCGTATTTTATCGACTGCTTCACCGGAAAATTGAGTAAGGCCGGCGAAATAACCGCAACCTGTTCTCCGAGCATCCGGAGCGCTTTCCAGGATTCTTCGTTGCATGCGAGCATGAAATTAAAATAAATAAGCCCCTTTGCCCCGTAAATCATTGCGGTATAACTCTGACAGAGCTGTTCCTGGCCCGACAATGGGCGCGGGCAACGTGCAGGATTAAAGTTTGCGGGTTGGGGGATAATCCAGATAGGCTGGCGGTTTTCCGCGGCACGTTTATCGAGTTGCGCGGTCTGGGCCGCCATCGGGTCACATATCTTTGAATGCTGATGCTTCCAGTCAGGATAAGTGTATATATCATAACCCAGGAGATCAAAGCATTCAGTTGCCTCCGGAACCCTCGGGATTGAGCGTGCGTAAAGACCTAATACCACATGATAGGGATCCAGTTTCTTTATAGTTTTCCAGAAAAGTTTTTCGACGAAAATCTTTGCCTTCCAATCACACAGATTAGGCTCGTCAACACCATACCATGCAAGCATATTCGGCCGATTTTTAATTATTTCAATCGACGGGATTATATTGGTCTTCAGTACTTTCTCGTATTTTTTACGGATAAGTTTTTTCTTTTCCTCCATGGATTTAATCTTACTCATGCCGTATTGAATGTGTTGTAAACCGCCCCATATAATAATATTGATACCCGTTTCAGCCATAGCATTCAGTTTTTCCTTAAGAGCTGCTTCATCAAAGTCTTTGTAAAAACGAATACTCATTATCAAGGTATTCATCTTTGCGCTTTTCAGGTTCTTAATATAGGCATTTTTGACCACCGGTTTTCCGGAAAAGCCGCCACCAGAATACATCCCGAACGGGAAATAAGGTTTACCTTTAAAAAGAACTATTCGCTTAAAATGATCAATCTTGCTCTCATTTGCTTTTTTTCTCAAACGGGTGATTTCAAGTTGTTTTTCGCCGAAGATCTTGCCATCGTTGCGGACGAGTTTTACCGTGAAAATATTTGATCCGTCTTTCAAAACAGCGGCGTCCGCTGATAAAACAACTTCGCGTGAAGGGGATTTACATTCAGCTACGGTTTTTCCCGATTTGTCCGTCATGGTCAAAGTCATTGGTTGCAACGCCTTTGCCGACATGTCCAGAAGAGCTTTTACACGGAGTGTTTTTTCCCCCGAATAGTAACTGAATTCCGGATAAAGCTCTTTTAGCAGGACGCCTTCAAAAGGTAGCGGTTTTGCATCCAAAACCATTCCGGAAGCACGGTTTTTGACGCGAAATGAAAGTTTCTTTGGGGAGAAGTCTTCGACAGGCACATTAATGGATATTTTTTTCAGACTTCTCGGCGGGAGCGACACTGATTTTTTCGCAATTATTATTTCAGTCCCATTATCAAGCATTTCAACAACATCAATATCAACATTTCCGGCAACGGGAGAAACTCCAAGCAAATTTGCCGAAACATCAAAATTGAATTTATTCCCATCGGCGGCCAGTTCCCCGGTCTTCAAGCCGTCCACCTGGACCAGCAGGGCGGCAGGCGCCATGTTTCTGTTTTTCAAACCAGAAATTATCCCGAAGGATTCAGGTTCATGGGCAGTTCTTTTCACCGGAGACCAGAATTGATATTGCCTGCTTTCCGATTTTTTAGCGCCCATCATATCAAGCGAAACATTGATTTTGTTGCGCAGAAAATTTATCCTGACATCCCCCGGTTCTTGTGTATTAAGAAGCTCCAGGGGAATCGCCACCTCGGCTGTCCAACCCTTTTCGCCCTGTTTTGTCGCCGAAATCCAGGGATAACTCCAACTCAAATCACGACCGCCTTTAAGCATAATCCGGCGGTCCGCCTTGACGTTCGCATAATTAAAAACATAATGATAATAACGGTTCATTCCTTCACGGGTAAGAAAGATTTCAACCGAATCATCCTTAAAAACCCCGGGATCATCATATGAAACTCCATGTTGGTCAAGAAAACGCATATTCGGGTTCAAACATTGAAAAGCAATATACAGGAACTTGTCATCCCGGCCCAGCATAACCACGGTGTTTTTAGTGGTTGCCTTATCTTTTGCCTTGTGGATATGAAAGCATGTGGATTTGTCTGTCTTCTTCCAGCACTCATCATCAAGCTTGCCATTTATGACAGGCGCCTTTGCAAGTTCGGGAGCGGACAGCGCTGGAATTTTCTCCGCATTGCAGATTATTCCGCAGAAAAGAATAGTAAAAAGAATCAATGAATTCAAGAAACTTTGCCCCCTCATATTTTACCTCTTTGCCTTGCTTTAAGGTCCTTTATGTCGCTTATGATTAATTAATTGTGATTTGTTTGTGAATTTGTCAATGACATGATTCCGGTATTTCATCCATATAACAACCGGTATAATAATACACCATATAAAAACCGGAAGCCTTCCGGCTTTACTTTTAATATAATTGTGTTATGTTTTTCAAGGTTTTCCTTTATGTTTTCGCAGGCAACGTTCATGAAAACGACATTCTCATCACACCTCTATTATAATAAATTAAGTAATAATTTGCTATGAATATTCAAGGCAATACTATGTGTAATGATATCAATATGCAGAATTTTAATAATATTCTCATCCGTTTTCTTGAGTTTGATTATATAAATAGCAGAAGAAGCTTTTTATCCAGCGATTGGACTGAAGGTTGGCACCGTTCCCCGTGGAGTGTCTTGACATATTGTCATTCCGGTATTACGGAAACCCAGCTTAAAGATCCCGATTGCGCATATCGGATAACTTCTGGCGAATTATCTGTTATCCCCACCGAAAGGATGAAGTATGGATATATCATCTCAGGCGAAAAAGTTGTTGTTGATTGGCTCAATTTTCGATTTATGGTGATGAATTCGATCGATATGCTCAGTCTTATTGAAGTCCCGAACAAGCTGACTGGTGAAATTGCGGAATCAATCGGACAATTAATCGTTAAGATAAATAAAGCAGTTCATGAAACACCGGGAATTGCCACTTCGGTCATAGTTAAGTCGCACGCATTTAAAATCCTGGCAATTTTGCTGGAGAATTTTCCCATCACAACGGAGCTTGATTCTATCATAGATGCCCATAACCATTTTAAAATTGTAATAGACTATATTTCAGAAAATTATCATAGCCAAATATCCTGTGAAATACTCGCAAAGCTCGCAAATATGTCGAAAGCAACATTTTTCAGAAAATTCAAACAATGTTTAAAGGTTACTCCATATCAATATATCACATCGCTGAGGCTCAAAGAGGCGCGTTACATGCTGGCCTCGGGAACGGAAACTATTGGCGAAATCGCGGCCTCTTTGGGTTTTTGCGACCAGTTCCAGTTCAGCCGTATTTTCCGCAGGTATTGCGGAGCCAGCCCATTGACTTACCGCCAACAACAACATTTCCATTCTTTTCATTGATAATTGGGGAAAATATTACGGCTTGCTGTATCGGGAAAGAAAATACAGTTGTTGGATGTACTTACTGATAGCTATTGTGGTTTTTTAATAAAATTTGCGCTAGAAACAGAATTTATAATCTTAAACCATTCGTCAATCAACTATCAAATTTTGAATCGTATTTAGTTGGTTATGAAAAAATCAGTTTATGTCGGATTTCGGCCTCTGGTGGACCAAGTTGCGTGGTACATAGCCGCATAATCTATTTTCCAGGACATAAAATATTCTGGATGGACTGCTATTATCAAAACACGAAAACGAAAGTGATTTTTCAAAAGGAGTTCTTTTTCTAGTCGAAAAACTTTCAATTTCTCCACTAGTATTTGCAGATATTTCTTGAAAATATTATTTAAAAATCCTTGTGTGCTTACACGAATTCTGAATTTGAGAAATTATACATTACGGGGATAAGAATATTATTAAATTCTGCATATTGATATCATTACACATGGTATTGTCTTTAATATTCATAGCAAATCATTACTTAATTATTATAATAGAGATGTGATATGAATGTCGTTTTCATGAGCGGTGCCCGTGGAGATACAAAAGTAAGCTAAACACACACAATTATATAAAAGAAGCTGAAATGTTTTCTATTTATAACAAATCCATTTTACCCGATTATTATGTTTATGAGATATCAGATTTATGCCGGATAATTTATAATAAATTAATCATTAAAACTTAAGTGGAAATGACAATTAAGTTCTACAGGGAACTCAATATAGATTCTAAAATTACGAAGAAGGTGTAAAAATTATGCCAATCAAAACTGAAAACGGGGGAAATGGAGTGAACCAAAAAAGTCGAATATTTTTGGGGAAAAACAATTTTTTGAAATTAAATATTAACTTACATGAAGGATACCCGCTTTACTGAAAGAGCAGAAGAAGAGAATAAAAAAAGTATGCCAAATAAAGGAGATCATATTATGCCTTTTCAACAAAAAATATCAACAATAGTATTATTGGCTTCTATGATAATATATTTCGGCTACTCATTTGCCGCAAAAGGACAGGAACTTTTTGTGTCATCAACTGGTAGCGATACCAACAGTGGCACAGAAGCCAGTCCGTTTAAAACTATAGGCAGGGCAAAACAGGAAGTTGCCGCGATAAACGATAACATGAGTGGTGACATCATTGTAAATATTTTACCCGGGTATTATAAGTTGGATGAAACCGAAGTATTTGGCGTGGCACATAATGGTACAAATGGTTATGATGTTATATTTCGCGGTTCTGATCCGCAGTCTCCTCCAGTAATCAGCGGAGGAATCGAAATAACGGGCTGGACTTTGTGGGCAAACGGAATTTGGAAAGCTTCAGTTACGGCGGATGAGATAAGAAATCTGTATATTAACGGTTTCCCTGCAGTACGGGCAAGAAGTGAGTTTACCTACCAATCGGTTGCGTCATACAGCGATATGGATGGTACATATGAGATTGACGGCTTTGTGGTATTTCCTTTCCCCGATACGAATTTTGCCCATCCTGAAGAATTGGAACTTGTCTGGGAGCTTGCGTGGTGTAATCAGAGAACACCGGTTGAGGATATCATTCAGTCGTAGCTTTTGCTGTGGAACAGATAATTCGCCTGATCTCATGTTTTTTGCCTTTCGTTTTTCATGTCTTTCTCGGACAGCGGGCGCTTTTTTGATTTGCGGCGGTATTATACTCCATGGTTCGGCAAAAAATTTAATATTCTACCCCAGATTCTACCCTCGAATTTTTAACATCGAACAGCATTAACGCGCTAACGCCTTGGTTATTAGAGATATATATCGAATGCAAAAAAACAACTAAAAAAGAAACATTCTACCCCAGATTCTACTTGACAACTTTATCAGAGAATTCAACTCTAAAGGATTTTTTCGAAGAGATTTTTATCCCAAGGAATTTTCGAAGATAATGTAATTATCTGCGAATGTAATGCCTGTCGTATGGAAAGAATAAGGGATTCCGGAATTTTATCCTCTTGGAAATGCGCATATCCGGGAGCAGGACAATTTACTGCTCCCGGATATTAGAAATAATGTTCGTAGTTGAAAGATATAATAAGAAATTAGCACAACGCGCCAGCTCTAAGGGAAACTATCCCAAAAAGCAAAAAACGTGGGCCATTTGATGTGTCCGTTTTTACAATAGAACAGGCTCAATATTTGTTATTTTGCAGAAATCCAGCAACTCTGGGACAATCTGGTCATAGACACAATGAATGTATTCCGATCTGAGATTTTCAACAAACGTCCGTCCGTTTCCTTTGAGTTTGATATAGGTCTGCGGCCAAATAGTAAAGCCGCATTCCGCCATTTTTTTCCGGTTTTCCGTGTATGCCTCGCCCTCGGCAATTTGCAAAACGTAGGCGCCTTTTTTCCGCGCCAGACGGGCAATTGTAACCGGTCCGGGTTTGCCCATAAGAGAAACCGTTATTCCGCCTGCGTGAGCCTCTCCCAACCATTGTTTATTCAATTCCGTTTTATTTTTCTTATCACCGGACAGGCTTGGCGGGGCGATGCCGTCACTTATCATGCGGAGAACGTTTGTTTCCAGTTCGACCATTTGCGTATCGCTGGTAAACTGACTGCAGCCAGGGCTGATTGCGCTGAGAAGATATGATGTCAAAGCGCCATTGCAGTCACCTGAGCTTCCCACTACGTATCCTTCATCATTCAGAAGGCTGATGGCAAAACTTGCCGAACAGTAGTTGTTTGAAAGTTCAAACAGGTTTTTTACCGTCCAGAAGTCATACGGAGATTCCTTCAACAAAGCCTTGAATCCCAGATACAGGCGAATCGCTTTTTCCACGGTAAGGTCCAGATCGGGAACGGATTTCATTTCTGACTTTAAACTGTCGTAACAATTTTTTATCTCAGAGCCGTTGATCTTTTCGGCCTCCAGAACCAACATATACTGATCAAGATGATCTACGTCGATTCCGAACTTGTCAAGCCACTGCAAAGGGTCGATATCCATTTGGGGAACCTCCATGGCCCGGCCGCCCAAGACGCACATCCGCGATTTTCTGAAAATATTTTTTGCCTTGGCCGCGCGCGAATACGCCACAATTCTGCGTATTGTCTCCGGCTCATGGAAATGTCCGTAAATCGTGGTGTGTTCGATCTCGATTTCATCCAAAGCTCCATGCATTCCCGAAAGTCCGACTGTCGGCCAACCCTGCGCCACAGCCTCGGCAAAAAGGATGACCGGACGGTTGCATTCCCTTATCGCCTGAATATGCCTGGCGGGCCAAACCCACGCAGTATGATATAGAAGTATGCAGTCGACATCCCGTTGGAGCATTTCCTGTACGGCTTCTCTTGTGCCGTCCACGGTATAAACCAGTTTTACATCAGCAGGAAAAAACATTTCCATCTCTTCTTTTTTCAGAGCCTGAATCAATTTTTCAGCGAGATCCAGCCGCGGCAGCGGAGAACCCGCATGGTCAGTCAGGTTGACATGAGTGGGCGCGCAAAGGCAAATCATTCCAATTTTCGTTTTTTTCATATTTCATTTCTCCATTTAAATATTTTTGATTTATTGCATAATTGTTCCGCCGGAAATGTTCAGGGATTGACCGGTGATGTATGATGAATCATCGCTTGCCAGAAACGCCGCCGCCTTTGCTACATCGGCAATTTCGCAGAGCCGTCCGAGCGGAATTTTACTTTCAAAATATGGCTTGACTTCCTCGGGTTTGAGATTCCGTTTGGCGGCATAGTCGGCGGTCATCCGGTCCCACATGGGCGTAAGCACTACCCCCGGACAGAGGCCGTTCACCCGGATGTTTTCTTTGGCGAATTCCACCGCCAGCGACTGGGTCAGTCCGATAATGCCGAACTTGCTTGCACAGTAGGCCGCGTAATGCGAGTTGCCAGTCTTGCCCGACTGCGAAGCCATGTTGATGATGTTCCCGGATGTGTTCGGCAACATATGCCGGACCGCCGCCTTGCAGCCGTTGAACGTACCTTTCAAATTTATGTCGATTGTTTTGTTCCAGATATCTTCCGTGCATTCCAGGAACGGGGTTATGAAAGACACCCCGGCGCAGTTAACCCAGATATCAAGCCTGCCGAACTTGTCAGTAATATTCTGCGCTGCTTCATCCGTCATTGCCGCCGAAGTCACGTCAAGTTCGATGGCAACAGACCTGGGGGAATTGTCGATGATCAGGGCCAATGTCTGTTTTGCGTTTTCAAGGTTGATATCCGCAACTGCCACTGTTGCGCCGTGATTCGCGAATTCGACGCAGATGCCGGCCCCGATGCCGCTACCTCCCCCGGTTATTACTGCGATTTTATCTTTCATGCACCCAGATTTTTTCATATGCTTTGCCGCTTTTTTTATCTTTGATATATTCCACTATTTCCGGCAACCACTCGTCAATCGGCTGGGAATCATAAAATTTAACTAGCCGGATTTTTGTACCCATATCAATTTCCATTCTCCATTCCCGCAAAGGATATTTTTCCCTTAGTTTTTCAGGAAACGACGCTCGGGCGGAATACGGCATATCCTCATAAAACGCCCAGCGCAGGTTTCTATGCTCCTCCAGCAAATCTTCGACAGCCGCCAGCAGGCACAGATGATCCACATGATTGCCGTTGCCGGAAGGGAAAAAGTAAAAAGCGTTATCGTGACGGGAAAATATTTCCCTGAGTTTTTCCGTGATATTCCTGATTGCAAGGCGATCAATCTCATCAATAATCTTGTCCGGATATCCTAACTCGGGTTTTACAACTTCGTGTCCCCTGACGACCGATTCAGGATAATCGAGGAATTCACAATTTATTCCCAATTCCAGAAAAACGCTTTTTTCTTCCGACTTTCTGATATTGGATATTTCCGCGACATCGCCAAAGCCGTGCTTGGTGAAATTGCTGATGGTGAAAAAGTCGTAAACCGTGATTGGCGCATCAGATTTCTTCCTGATTTCAGCCAGCAGGCCGCCAAGAGCGAATACTGCGTCATCAAGATGCGGCGAGAAGATTATTATTTCCGTTTTCTGATTTAATATCTGATCAATCATTGTTCTGCTCCTTTGCAAAGATCGGGATATAATAAAACCTTGAGGCACTGCTTGTTTTTCATGAGTTCGATGCCCTTGTCAAAATTTTCCAGCGGCAACTGGTGGGTAATGAGTTTTTCCCAGTTTATCTTACCCGCGGACAGCAGTTGCGCGGCCTTTTCCACGTGTTCCGGTCTGGAATCGGAAGCTCCGGATATCCGCAATTCGCTGTAATGCACCAGGCGGCTGTCGATTTCAATTACCGCCGCATCCTTAGACAGGCTGGCAAAGAAATTTACAGAGCCGCCTTTCCGGGCCAACTTCAGGGAGTTTTCCTGCGCCTCTTTGTTTGGCGCGCAGACAATCACATGATCGGCCCCGAGTCCTTGCGTCAGTTCCATCACGGCGTCCATTGCTTCGGTTTCACCGAATACGGTTACGTTGTCGAGTTCTTTCAGCATCGATTGTCTTGGTTTGGACCGCTGGACAATCATCACCGTTTTCGCGCCGTTGGCTTTGGCAAGTTCCGCGTGGATCGCCCCCAGCGGTCCCCCCCCGATAATTAATACGGAATCTACCGCTTTCACACCTGAAATTTCCTGTGAATTGACGGCGCAACTCAGGGGTTCGCTCAACGCTCCGGCAGCATCGGGAACGTTGTCCGGCAGTTTGATTACATTTCCGCCGGTGATCGCCTCCGGGGGAATTGTCATATATTCAGCAAATGCGCCATCGAAATCGTAACTGACCGGTTTTGCCGTTCCGCACATGTTGTTAAGTCCCATCCGGCAAAGTCGGCATTCACCGCAACTGACAGTGGTTGCCATGGTCACGCGGTCGCCCGGAGCAAAACCTTTTACATTGCTTCCAACCTTCATGATTTCAGCGGTGAATTCATGTCCGATGATTCGCGGAGGACGGCAGCGCGGATTGCCAACCGTAGCCAGTTTCAGGTCAGTTCCGCAGATTGCGCAACACTTGACTTTTGCCAGAAGATTGTCGTCTCGTAAAACTGGCTCAGGACGTTTCTCGATCCGGATATCGCCGGGGCCAAAATAAACCACTGCTTTCATAAATGTTTCCCTGTATATTGGCAAGCAATAATTAAATTATGGGTTATAACCAATAAAACTATGTTACAGTTAATTTCAGGAATTGTCAAGAGAGGAAAGAGAATATTTATATTGACATATCGACAATTTACGCTATTATAATATGGTTATAACCATTAACGTTTATCTCTCATTAAAAAGGTTATCTTTATGAATAGGAAAATTAAGAAAAGTTCAAATAGACAGATCCCGCTATATTTGCAGGCATGTGAAAGGCTTAAGAAGCTTATCCGGCAGGGGACTGTCGGAGACATATTGCCGCAGGAACGAAATCTTGCATTGGAATGGGGCGTGAGCCGGATAACCATCCGGAACGCCTATATTCGCCTGGTCGAGGAGGGATATGTCCTGCGCGAACACAAAGCCTACCGGATCGCCCCCCGCTTGTCCAGCTCAGGATTGTTTATGCCTGAAGGCTTCACTCACGACGCCCTTAAAAGGGGCGTGACTCCCCGCACGGAGATAATCGGGATTGAGGTTGTCTATCCGGACGCGAAGATTGCGAAACAGCTTATGCTGAAGCCGAAAGAGCGGGTTTACCGTGTCATTCGCAAACGCTATCTGGACGACTGGCTGACAACCATCGAATACTCCCGCATTCCGGAAAAGCTTGTGCCCGGACTTGATTCCCATAACCTTGATTCCCTGTACAAAGTCCTTGAGGAGAAATACAATATTAAAGTCCATTGGGTGCAGCAGAATTTCAGCTTTCATTTTGAACCGATTTCCCAGCATAAAGAGCTGAATGTGCCAGAGGACAAACCGGTCATGCAGCTCCAGCGGCTTTCTTTTTCGAATAAGAACCAACCGGTTGAATTTGTCGATGCTTATTATGATATACGCGACTTTTCCTTCCATCTGGAAATCCGCTGCTGAAAGGTTTTGCCGTGTGGAATCACGAGCCGGGAAAAACGTTAAATAAATATCTTAACTGTGAGGTGATTACATTATGAGTTTGCTGGGAATTGATATTGGCACCATCGGCTGCAATGATTTTTCTGTTCTGTAATTTTTTCGAAAAACTCCAAATCCAACTGTCCTTTTTGTAGCATTTTCAATGCTTCCTGATTAACAGAAAAACAAAAAGAGCTACAGGAAAATATTTTCCGACAATTTCTCACTTTACGTTTTTCAGTTTTATTCTTCATAATTATTTTGTGCCTAACTTCGCGACGCTAAACTTTTACCATTTTTTTATTTTATTACACTCAAAAATATTTATAGTTTCATGTAAATATATGCAAGAACATATTATGTCCGCTTTTACCGTTAATACTTTGATACTAATAATTCTCAATTTCATAAAGACTGGAAATTTCATCTGCGGACAGCGCCCGGTCATAAATCTTTACTTCATCCATGATCCCGGAAAAGTAATTACTGTCAGAATAGCGTTTCCCCAGTAAAAGACTTGCAGACGCATCCGAGACTTTCGTCCCGGCGCCAGTTTCGCTTCGATAATATGACGTTACTTCAGAACCGTTCACGTATAGTTCCACATTGCCAGTACTGTCGTGGAAAACCGCTCCGATATGGTTCCAACCTGAGCTGAGCACATTCAATGCTTCAAATCGTGTATACGGGGTGCTGCTTCTGACAACCCGGAACTGCAATGCATTCGATCCGGAAGGATCTTCTTCAAAGAACCAGCCGCATGAAGCATTGGCTTTTTGAGCAAACGTTGCTCCATTATTGGAAGTATCCCAGTAAATCCACATGAAAACGCTGAAATCGCCCATATCGTCCAAGCTGGCATCGGAACCGCAATCAACAAAATCATTTGTCCCGTCAAAATCCAAACCATTATTTATTTTTCCGGTTACCCAACAAGTACCGGTGTCAAAATAAGTCAGTGTCCCGTCGTTGGAATTTCCGGAAACATCATAGGCGGTGCTACCGCTGGTTTCGTCAAAATACCATTTCCCGCATGGTGGACGTTGATTTTGATAATTCTGGTATATTTCAGAATCCGTCAATTTTCGATTATGGAGGCATACTTCATCCATTATTCCGTCAAAATAGTGATCATTGGAATATCTTTTGCCGATCATTAAATTGGCTGTGGCGTCAGACGACCTGGTCCCTTCTCCGGTTTCACTTCGATAATATGAACTGACTTCACTGCCGTCGATGTAAAGCTTGACCGTGCTGGATGAATCATCATAAACCGCGCCAATATAATTCCATCCTGTATGAAGCACATTTACAGCTTCAAATCTTAGTGATGTCGTGGCGCGAATCATTCTGAACTGCAAAGCATTTGAATCGGTATCATCTTCCTCGAAAAACCATCCGGAAGAGGAATTGGCTTTTTGCATGAAAGTTGCGCCATTGCTGGAAGTATCCCAGTAGATCCACATGAAAACGCTGAAATTTTTAAGGTTGTCAAATACCTCGCTGGAACCTAGTTCAATGTAAGCGTTTGAACCATTGAATTCCAGAGCGTTTCCATTGGCTCCGTCAACCCAACAAGTTGAAGTTGTCATATTAGTTAAAGTTCCATCATTTCCATTACCGGAAGTGTCGGTTGCTGATGATCCTTCAGTCTCATCGAACTTCCATCTACCGCAATGCTGGAAATTACCCGCGAGATAATTTTCCATAACTTCACTAGCAGTTAAAGCGCAAGCGAAAATTTTTGTTTCCTCCATTTTTCCGCTGAAATAATTTGTATCAGAGTATCTCTTGCCGAACAGCAGATTTGCGGAAGCATCAGAAACGCGGGTTCCGCCACCGGTTTCACTGCGATAATATGAACTGACTTCAGAACCGTTGACATACAATTCCACGTCGTCAGTACTGCCGTGATAAACCGCACCGACATAGTTCCATCCTGCACGAAGAACATTAAGGGCTTCAAACCTTGCTTGAGGAGTAGCGCTGCGAACCATCCTGAACTGCAGGGCATTCGAACCTGACTGGTCTTCCTCAAGAAACCATCCGCCAGCGGAATTGGCTTTCTGGACAAAGGTTGCGCCATTATTGGCGGTATCCCAGTATATCCAAGTAAAAACGCTGAAATCCGTCATATCATCAAGGGTTGAATCCGAACCAGCATCTACATAATCATCAGTGCCGTCGAAACTGAGAACCCAAAGTTCTTTGGAGGTGTCAACCTGAACTTTAGAAGCGCCACTGATCGAAGCGTGATTATTATAAACTGAAGAATCCCGCAATTTACTGCCGAAATCTTCATCAATCCGCCAAATTCCCGTTACATCATCAGGAATTATTTTTACATTTTGTTCGATACGGGCATAATCACCTGAAGCACATGATGACGGGGTGATGATCTGGAATGCTTGCATTCCGCCTTCGTGACTGTAAAATTTCTGATAATCACCGCTCCATCCGGTACTGTTTTCAGTATATTTCCAGTTGCCAAACTCTTCAAAATCACCGTTTTCGACTTTTCCGCCGAACAGGACAACATCATCCCAATAAGCAGAAAGAGAGATTTCGTCTTCGCTGGAAACTCCGTTCGCACTGTAGATTTCAAAAGCAAGAACAATACTTTCTTCATCTTCAACGTAGTTTGAAACGTCCACAACAACGTGATTCCAGCCTTCATCCCCGGCGACATCATCTGACCATACAACGGTTCCATCAATTAATGCCCTGAGAGTATACTTGTTTGTCAATGAACCGCGGTAAGTATCTTTTACCCAGAAACTCAATATATAATCGTCAGCGCCAGGAGTAACGCAGACGGGAATTGCCTGCCTGTCGGGAATCCCCTCGTCGTCAATGACCATTAGCTCTGCATGATAGATCCCCGGCTGTGAGTAAGAATGACTCGATGGTGTGGAACCGGTTGCTTCATCGCCATCTCCGAATTTCCACAAATAGGAAATCAATGGATTTCCGGAAGAACTACCAGTGCCGTCAAATGAAACTGACAGGGAAGCGCTGCCAAGCATCGGACTTGCATTTGCCACTGCACTGGGAAGCGAAGTTCCGGCTGGAGGCGTTAAACCATAGTAATTATCGTAAACATCCATGTTTCCCGTAGCATTGATTTGTTTTACCACACTAGGGTCAGTGGAATCATGATAAAACCAGTTGTTATAAATTTCCGCTTCCACGGCAGGTATACCCCTGATGACCACCGCTGGAACGTGAGTTGCCCGGAAAGTGTTGTGATGGATAATAATGCTGTCTCCGGCAACATCCGGATATTGGTATTTAACAGCCACTTCATCGGAAGTAAGAGCACAGTTATAAATCTTAACTTCATCCATTATTCCGGAAAAGTAATTACTGTCAGAATAACGTTTTCCGAGAAGCAAGTCAGCAGATGCATCCGAGACTTTCGTCCCGGCGCCAGTTTCGCTTCGATAATATGACGTTACTTCAGAACCGTTCACGTATAGTTCCACATTGCCAGTACTGTCGTGGAAAACCGCTCCGATATGGTTCCAACCTGAACTGAGGACGCCCAAGGCTTCAAATCGAGTATACGGGGTGCTACTTCTGACAACCCGAAACTGCAATGCATTCGCTCCGGAATAATCTTCCTCAAGGAACCAGCCGCATGAAGCATTGGCTTTTTGGGCAAACGTTGCTCCATTATTGGAAGTATCCCAGTAAATCCACATGAAAACGCTGAAATCGCCCATATCGTCCAAGCTGGCATCGGAGCCGCAATCTACGTAGTCGTCAATTCCATCAAATTCCAAACCGTTATTGACCTGTCCGGTTACCCAACAACTGCTCGTGTCCATGTTTGTCAATGTTCCACTGTTGGAGTAATACGCGGACGAATCATATGCATTACTACCTTCAGTTTCATCGAAACGCAGATGCATCACAGAAATATGGGCTTCAAAATCCCGGGCTCCATGCATATCAAAACAATGGCTGGAATGGTTTTCAAGGACAAGATTGTACCGTGCTTCATAACTTAAACCGCGATTCCCCGTACCAGCTATACTGTGATCATTTTGAGAAAATAAATTTGCCTCGATCAATGCCTCAATGGTTCCTCCTGGATCAGTATTTCCCAGGCAAACACCATAACTAAAATTATTGTGAATATAATTATGGTGGATGTAGGTGTCTGCGTCTTCATCAAGCATGATTGCGGAATGTTTCCAGTCGTATATCTCGCAATTGTCTATTTCTGTATCATGCTCCGTTTTGATTGCTTTTGTGTAATAAATAGTACTGCCGCGGGTTCCGGTTACTGATTCGGGACCACGCAAGCGCAGTCCTGTAATACGAACATTGTCTCCAAGGGTGGTAAAAAGGCAAACAATCGGATTGCTGTAATCGTCTGAATAGAGCAGCGCGCCCGAACTGCCGTTGTAACCTCTGTCACTTGCAAGGGTGATTCCCCCGGGGATGGTAATACTGCTTTCCCCGGTCAAATCAATCTCATAACTACCATCAACAAAAACGATATTGACCTTACTCCCGGTGTATTCATCATCAAGGACGTCAAGCAGTTCTGTTCCTGAGCTTGCATCATAAACTAATGTAACTCCGGAGGGGACATTGATGTTGCTCAGATCGAGTCCTGCCCCGGCATCAATAAATATAAAGTCTCCACTTGATGCGCTGTTAATCGCGGCAGTTAATTCTGCCAGCGTACAAACGTTATAATCTGCATCAGCAGCACTGAAAACATCACTGTAACCGTAACCACCACCGATAGGGTCGCCTGTGGGATTACACTCCGCCCCATAATCAGTTGCAAATCCAGACCATGCAAATCCAGTAAAAACCGTGCAGACCAGTAACCTTAAAAAGGACCGTATTAATTCCTCTCTTCCCCTCTTCATTCTGTTCTCCTTTTTCTTTTTTATTTCCTTAAATTTATAAAAACTCCTTAAGTTTATTTTTTGTGCATCGTAGTTTTTTTTATGAAATGAGAATTAGAAAAGATAGTAAACCCAGTATTTGGTTGCTTTCTGGATAAGATCGTATTGATGCCAACTTACACTCCCATCGTGGAACAGGATGTTGCTACCGTTATTATGTCTCCGGGAAAGATCACCCGAGGTTCCTTCGGTTTTATGAAGGGCTGTGTATGATTGCCCGTATCCGTATGGCATTCCACTTGAACTGTCTCCAATGATTATCATATTAGAATTAGTGATTCCGGTAACTTTTCTTCCGGTATTTGTCACGCCGCTGCCCAGTCCAGCATAATTATAATTGAAGCCGTAAGAGATTTTCAGCCGTTTAGCGCCGGCATAGGTGTATTGTGCGACATATGGATTTTCATCCGCCGGACACAACAGTATTCCGTCTTCGTTTGGAGCGCCCGCAACACGTGCTCCCCATTCGTAAGGCCAGGAATATCCGTATTCCAATCCGGCTTTGTGCCACCACTGAGTCCAGGAGGGATAATGCCCATCGTTGTCGTTGATGTAAAATGCAAAACATTGCCCAAGCTGTTTAAGATTATTCGCACAGGAAATCGATTTTGCCGTATCCCGTGCCCGGTGAAGCGCCGGAAGCAACATTGCCGAAAGTATTGCAATTATCGCTATTACAACTAATAACTCGATTAAGGTAAATTTTCTCCTTGTAGTCCTCATGTTATAATCCCTCCTTGTTGTTTATGCTTTTTGGTTTAGTAACTTCCTTTATCACTAAGTCATCTACCCAACAAATTCCCTGGGCATACCTGACTCCTAACTTCACGGTTACATAACTGTTATTATCAGGTGCGGTAAATTCGCCGGAAATTATTCGCCAGTCACGCTTTCCCGAAGTCGACAAAGAAAAAATGTTTTTCCCTTTTTGATTGTCGACATCAATATATGTTCCACTGCCGGAAGCATCAGGCAACTCCTGCATTGCAGTTTTAAACCAGCCGGATACTTGGTATTTTCGCCCTGAACGTACCGGAACCGCATAATTGATAATCCAGGCATTCTGACCTGTGCCTTCACGAACATCAAACTTGAGACTGTAATTACCGTCTACGGCATTTCTTCCCGGACGGATAATTTTACGCCATCCCCCTGCAGCATTCCAGCCATCGACTGGTTTACCACTTGTATTGAGACGCTCAAAGCTCGGATTATTTAGTAAATTCACCTGGGAAATAAAATCATCACCAGCCTGATACGATGATTCCAGAACTTTTCCTTTTCCATATTGAAAATAAAATCGGCAAATGCCTGCGGTTGGCAACTTAACCGTACCCGGAAGCACTTCTACAATTTGCCATGTTTCCGGTTCTTTAGTTCCGGTTGCCCAAAGCTTGATCCTGACAACGTTCCAGGCGCTCTGGATTTTCAGATTCACCGTTCTTTGTTCCCAGGGAATTGTTGTTTGCCGATTGACTGGAGCTAATCCCCTGATTCTTTCCGTGCGCAAAGCCAACATCCAGTTTTTATTTTTGCGTGAGATCACAATTAATTTGAATCCGCGCGGCCATTGCTTCTTTGTCACATATTCCCGGCGGAAATCAATTCCGAACGCGGTATTTACGGCTTCAGCCTTTACTTGAAAGAATATTTCCCCTTCTGGAATAGACTGACCAGCTGATTCGGAATTGAAAGTAAGTTTTCCCGCCTGCACGCAAAAAACCGTAAACAGCAATAACAATATTCCGTTTGTCTTATTCAATTTCATAAACTTTTGTTCCATAGGGTGCAAAATTGTCGGTAAAAATCCGTACACCGTTATGATTAGCTTTTGAAAATACAGTTTTAATTTCCGTTACTTTTCCCAACATGGTAAGATCAAAGGTAGCCTTGACGGCAAAAGGAGTGTAATTGCACGCTAGGAGATAGTATTTGTTTTGGTATTTCCATAATGCAAAATCAACATAAGTATTCGAACATGCCGCATTAGGAGTGATTTCCTTTCCGGTAAACACCGGAGATAAAAATTCAACAAGTTTTTTAATATCGATAAAACTGTCCCACAGCTTAATGTTAAGGGGTTTGTAGCGATAATAGGCAATCCTTCTGGCTCCGTTTATCAGCATCTCAAAGACGGAAACTCGATTTTCGGCAACAGATGGTGCTCGTTGAAAATTGCGAATATAGCAATATAGGAAGCCAGTGGTAACTGCTGGAATTTTCAATCTTGAGCGTTCCGCTTCAATTCCTTTCATATATCCTCGGACTCCGGCAACACCGCCCCGGGGTGGATATCCGGTAATCGTATAAAAGGAACCGCCAACCATATCTGAGCTATGCAGTCCGCCGTAATTCCGAGGGCCATACAGAGCATTGGTAACATAATAACGGTAAGGATCTTTTGCTTTAAGCTGCCAATAAAACTCCTGCAAATCAGATTCCTTCGCTCCAGGACTTTTTTGCCAGGGTCTGGTAATTTCGTCCATACAGTACCAACCAATAATGTTGGGATTATTTTTCAGCTTATCTACAGCGGTAAGCCATAGAGCAAAGGCTTTTTTCGGCCCCAAATAACAGGAACGGATATTTTTTTTGCCTTGCTTATTGGCAAACGGCAGCCAGACTTCTGAAAATAAATTTAATTTTTTCAGCTTGGCAATAAATTCCCGGTGTTCTTTCTGAACAACTTCGGAATATTTACCTTCGGGAAGGAAAGTTATTACCAGGTTTATCATATTGAATCGTTTGGCAATTTCCCGCAACAACCGATCATCGATTCTCCTAAATCCTTTATTAATGCCTTTCAAATCACCAGGCAAAGGGATCTGTATGCCGACCAATATCATCGATTTACCATTAATAACCGGCATTCGGGATATGTAATCGATTTTGCTGTCAACTATACCAGGAACCATTTTCCGTAGTACAGTTGTGCCTGTCGCGATAATTTCCGCTCCGCCAGCTTTTTTTACCAGATTCACCCGACACTGAAAAAGTCCCGGTTTAAGCTTTGCAATGGGAAATTCAAGACGCGTAACCGAAGCCGGATAACGGCAGTCGAAAACTCGTCCTTTAGCGTCAATAAGGGTTAAAACCAATTCCAGTTCTTTGATATACTGGGGAGAGGCGTGAACATTAACCGCCAGCGTTCCATCTTTTTCGGTTGTATAGTAGTTTCGGTTGAGCTGTCCAACTTCCAGCAATTGCGGAATTGTTAAACGTCTCCGGTAGATTTTTTGGGAAATCAATTTTCTTCCGGCATAAATCTTCAATTGAAAATCTGCCAGATCGGTAATTTGTTTTTTATTCAGTTCCTGGAAAGCCAGTTCGGCCACACCATTTTTGCTTTGCCAGAAAGCATTATAATTGTTTCCATTTGGCATTGACAATATTGCCCGTCCGCGCTGCGATTTCAGGTTGGCAAATCCGAGTTTAAAATCTACAGCGAAAAGATTGTCTTCCGGCATATAACGGTGTCCGGCAAGCAATACTTCAGGCTTGCTTATCCGGACTTTGTATTCAGCCAATCCAATGAAACCTGACACAGCCATTCCAGTATCCTGAACCGGCCAGTTTTCGGGCATGAACCAGGCGCTTACTTCTTTCTTTTCCTTATCCACTGCCGCACTGTAGCGGATCAGGTTGATCTGCCACGTATTGCTGAACAAGTTACCGTCTCCAAGCCCGGCATATGGAATTCGGAATTCAGCGTCAAAACCATCTTTGACCGGTTTTATATTCACATCCCAGACGCCATTCCAGGAAGCATTATTTCCGCAAGAATCACGCCGGATTCCATTGGTATTTACTTCAAAACAATAGGTTCTGTTCATGCCGCCGCTATATCCGGGATTCACAACAACTCCAACGGCGTCATCCCCGAATACAAGTCCGTCTGTCTGCTTTACTGTTTTAACCAGCTTCGAGTTTGTCCGTCCGCGACACTCAAAGCGGACATGCAACGCTTCCAAACCCTTTACCAGGAATACCCGGGTGGGCTTATCGGCAGGTTTTCGATTATCATTTAACAAGTTTTTAATTTTCATGCCCTGCTCCCACGGAATCCGTTTGCCTTTAAAACTTACGGTTTTCAGCGAGACTTCCGGCGGCGCCGGCGGCTTTACAAGTTTAGCTGTATAAAAAAGCTCATAAACGTTCGGGGAAAATGCGGTTACCTTGTCCCCGAATTCAAGTTTTACTGCATCCAGATAAACTGTTCCTTTTGTTTTAAAGAATACATTGTTGCTTTCCAGTTTTGGGATTTTGACAACACATTTTTTCCACGTTTTTCCAAGCTTGAATGTTTGTTTAAAAATTTGTCCCCTAACCGTAATTTCATTATCCGGCTGATTACTTCTTGCGTAGAAACTCAAAAATCCGGGCTGTCTCTGTGCAACAGGATAACGACATCCCGGCATACCTGAATGGTTTACTTCTCCGTTAACTTTAAAACAGATTTTTCCATGGAACGGATTGTCGGTGACTGCCTTGAAATTTTCATTGAAGTTCGGGGCGGTCGCAGCATAGCAATGGTTGGTCCAACCATCGGGAATATCAGGCGAAGTGATAACCTCGAATGATCCGTTAAGGATAAGGTTTTCATGTTTTTTTGCAACCGGATTGGTTTTATCCCCAAATTCCCGATTGATCATTTCGGCTTTTGCCGCAGATGTTTCTTCCAGTTTCATTTCAGAAAACCAGACCCGGCCTAAAGCGCCGTAGAGTCCAACCGCCACATAAATGTTTTCCGGATTTTCCGGAGTTCTGAAAGCCAGCTTGAGAGGAGTCCATCTTGGTGTATTTTTCCCAACTCCGGCAAATCCGAAATGCTTATCAACCTGGGCGATCCTGAACTGTCCTGGTGATTTAGGTTGTCCGGTAAAGATGCATGGGCCTTTTCCTGAACACCTGCCGATATCGCTCTTAGTCATAACTGAAAAACAATACCATGTATTGGGTTTAAGCCCTTTGACCGGATATGCGGTGAAAGCATTGTTGAGAGTTTTTAGCCTTATCTCCAGCGCCGGCTTGCCTCGGAACATGTTTGTGACGAATCTTACCGAATTGTTTTTTGCATCTATGTCTTTGTTCTGCTCTAGCGGCAACCATCCGGGAGGCATTGGGCTGTTACCCGGATTCAGCATTGCATCTTTAATCAGATTGTATTCGGCGTTGAGATGAAAAATTGCACAGAACAGAATGACTGCAATTAATAATTTTCGCATGTTTTTCCCTTTGGCTTTCATTATTGATTATTCCTTTACCAAACCGCTCATTAACTGAGCTTCCCGTGCCTGCATACGTCGCCGCATGGCAAACCATTTTTGACCGATATAGACGTATTTTTTATCAAGTATGCTTAAGAATTTGAGAACAGCTTTTTCTAGACCATCCACCGTAACTCCGCAAATATGCAGATTACCTTCACTAACACAAATGCAGCCGGTATTTCCTGTTGCGGGAAGATTTCGCAGTTCCTGGGGCCAGGAATCCTTTGCCCCTATGTGCAGGAAAACGCCCGGTTTGCCCGGATTATACCGACTTACGGAAACTACCGGTAAACGCGGCGCCGGATGTTTCTCAAGGTCCATCAGATGATAAGTCTGATAATAATATTCAATTTTTTCATTTCCATATTTTTCCTGGAGATAGTAATAACGGAAATAAGTGGAAATCCTTCTAGCGAGTGAATGTTCATTTTCACCATATCCTTCTTCAAGAACGATTTCCGCCAATGCAAGATCGTTATCAATAAATGGGAAATCCAGCAAGGTATTTTCATCAACCATAACTTCAATCGGATCGGGGGGATCGACCGCCGCATCTGACCGTAGTACAAGTGCCTCACGAGCAGGAACTTCAAATTCAATTTTCACCGAATCCTTGCAAACAGTTTGTCCGATAATATTTCCATAAACCAGGATAAACTTTCCGGTTCCTGACAGGAAGTACCGCAACTCAATTTCAAGTGTTCCTTTTACCGGTTCCATGTTTTCATTGACAACGGTAAGATATTCATTGCCGAAGCGTTCTACACTGATTTTTAAAGTTGACGCCGTCGCACCTGGAACCGCCTGCCAACCTTTGCTCAAAACCTTTTTCAGCAGAGGCAAGCGCTCAAGCATTTTCGGATAGCCTTTAATATTATGGGCGGCATTAGGCAAAATTCCGGTGCGAAGTGAGAAAATAAAAAGCCAGTCGTTAAGCTCCACAAGCTTGTCTTCAAGAGCCTTACCTACGTAAGTGTCACTATCAGCAAATTCTTTCGGACCCCAATATACAATCGGTTTTGAGCCGGTAATGCAACGCAGCGCCATTGCTCCTTTGGGATCGCTCCACGGTCCGGTTTCAACAATCGTGGCGTCCAGGAATGTGGAAGTGTGATAACTGCCCGGCCCGTTGCCGGTGACAGCCATTTTTTTGCCGTCCGGGGTCGTCATTTCCCGAACATACCGCATCAATGCGCCATATGCCATTGCCTGGGTTACGTACACTTTACCATCAGCAAAGGCCCGGCCCGGACAATTTTGCGTATGGGGAGCAAAATCCATTCTTTGTCCTTCGACATTATCAAAAGCAAAACCGCATAACCGATATTCCTCCGCGCACTTGCGCAGATCATCGAAAGTTCTTTGTTCGTAACTGTTGCCAATTGACAGAATCGGATATGCTTCCCGCTTAAATTCCGGAGAATCGCTGCTGCCCAACTTGCCGATGACGGTTTTTCCATTGCTGTCCTGCCATAATGCATCCGGACAATGTTTATCGGCATAGATTTTAGTCAGCATCTGCGGCAAAACGTAATACGCCGTTGCCGAAGTTGTGTCTGATCGGCGATAGGATTCCCGAACATACCTAATGAACTCATTACATGAAAGTTTACTGGTGTCTTCTTCCATAAACGGCCCATCCTGTTCGTAATCATCTTCCGTGGGAAAGAAAATCCCGATACTTGGGTATGCATGCATAGACCAGGTCCAGTCCACGTGATAACGACGGCGATCCTCCCAAACCAGTTCCGCGGCTTCATAGTTCAGGGTATAACCGCTAGTCTCACTGATACCGAGAAAGCGCTGATCGATATCTTTTCTCGAAGTGTAATACTCTGGATACAGATCGTAGTATTTTTGTAATGCTTCACGCCACCCGTATTTTCCAGGAGTTTTATATGCGAGAAACGTGACTCTTTCTTTTGTCCCCGGATCAACCACCAATTTAACAGAAGTATAGAAACGTTTCTCCATCCCTCCGCTGTAATAGCTGAAATGCTGATCAGGCACAATCCCAAGACAAAGACATTCATCCTCATTAAAAATGCAGCTCATCTGGAAGACATAGCGCTGGCATGGTCCGCTGAACCTCAACATTGAGAATGCCTGCTGATTTCCGCCATACTTCTTCAATATTTCTTTTTGCATTTCTTCAGACAACGGAAAATATTTATCCGGAAGTTCCTGCTCATTTCCGACCGGATTTGCGTTAACCGCCAGAATAGAGTCACCTGCGATGCAACCGCGGTCGGAATATCCGTCCCAATACCGATATTCTTTACTGGAAGGAACCTTCAGCGCCAGTCGGACTTCAAACCACAACTGATCAGTACCTGTATTTTCTATTTCGACAGTCCGGAAAATTGCTTTGTCACGGATTTTAATTTTTTCATCAACATTAAATCCGTTTCCACTCCGCGAGAAATTAATATGATCTTCGCCTTCTGAAAAGTTTTTAGTTTTGCTTAAGGCTTCATATATTTTTGTTTTACCATTGAGGATTTCTATATCCAGTTCATCAATGCCGCGAAGCCAATCTCCGGCAGAGAACTTGCATTTGACACCCTCTTTGTCGTCAGTCATCGTTTTTTTCCTTTTTTATATTAATCTGATCAAAAACTGCCCATCAAGACCGCCATTCTCCATCGGCTTTTCTGATAAAGCAATTCATCAATTTCTTCTGCCACATCATCAATAATTTCATAATTATTAAAAATTCTGCGTAATCCGTTGTCGATAACGTCCCAGATCTTTCCTTTTCCCGGAATGGCAGGCAGAACCGTGCTTTTTCGGGTAATCTCAAACAAGTTAGGAACTTCTTTTAGAGTGGTCTCAGCAGCCGCAGCTTGCGCCGGACAACTGGAGTTTTCCTGTCCGACCCAACTTTGAAATTTTTCCGAAGCCAGAAATGAAATTATATTTCTGCATGCATCCTGGTTGTGAGTTTGCCGATTAATGCAAAACAGGAAACCATGTGCCATTGAAGTATTACAGGTTTTATAAGGCAATTCCCGGATTTTCCAGTTTTCATCAAGCTCCAGCATTTTTCTGAAACGAATTCCACCAATAGTAAAAGCCACCCGGTTTTCATGAAACATTTCCCGGACATTCTCGATACCTCTTGCAGTCAGATCTATAGCCAGGCCCTCGGCAAGCATTTCCCTTATCATCTGAATAATTTTCCTGCCTTCAGGAGAAAATACTTCGGTGCCGTAAGCATCTTTACGGATAATTTCCAACCCATGAGTGGCAAAAAGATTTTCCCACCAGCATCCAGGAAAATTGAAAAACCCCAAAGGAATCAGTTCCGGATCTTTCTTTTTGATCTCACGGCAGATATCCATAAAGTCCTGCCATGAAAGTTTACCGGTTTTCAATTTATAATCATCAAGCAAGGTATTATTACAGTACAAGCCAACCGCGTTGTAGTTGAATGGCATTCCATAATAATGCCTGTCAAATTTACTGTAATTTGCAATTTGCGGGAAACATCTTTCAAGAGACTTTGGCTTTGCGTTAGCAACTCCCAGCGGTAATAGCATTCTTGCCTGGCAAAGATCGGGATACTGGAAATCGCTGACCACATAAATATCCGAGTCCTTATCTGGATTCAATTCCAAATCTGATATTGCATCGATTTTGACGTCAAAATCATTTTCGGGAAATTTGCCTCCGAGCAATCCGAGCATTTCATCTTTGCGCTCCCGCACCTCAGAAGGATAAATAGCGCTTTCTATGGTAATTTGAGTCTTTTCCTGATTACCGACACTTCCCGTGCTCCTGACAAAATTGCCTTTTCCCTGGATCTTTTCAATGCGATTTTCGGTGTGAAGAAGATTCAAAGCCTTGTTTACCACGATACTACTCACCTTAAAGCGTTCGGCCAGTTTCCGTTCCGGGGGCAGCACCGTGTTTTCCGGGTATTTACCCGATTCAATTTCAGACAGGATCGCCTGAGCCACTGTAACATATTTCGGTAATTTTACCTGAGTAATCATTGACATTAAACCAAATTGGATTTATTTTTTATATCAATCGATATATTTATTATATCACTTGAAGGTTTTAATGTCAACAACTAATTTATAAATAATGTGGAGAAAAAAATGAAAAAAGAAATTTCGCGTAAAAATATCCTGTTTATTCTGACTGACCAGTTTCGGTTCGATTGCCTTAGCTGTCTCGGGCATCCGGTTGTTAAAACCCCTAACCTTGACCGGCTTGCGAACTCAGGAACTTTGTTTGAAAATGCATATTGCGCTACCATGCCCTGTGGGCCGGCAAGAGCCTCCATTTTCACAGGAACCTATCCGAATGTCCATAAATCAATTGATAACTACACAAATATGGCTCCGCCGGACCTTCCGGTAATTCCAGAATATCTGCGTGATAAGGAATACGATACCGCACTGGTCGGCAAGTTGCACCTTAAACCGTTCCACCGCGACTACGGATTCAATCATTTTATCCGGAGCGATGCACCATATACAAATTACATTGAAGTCGACGCTACGGAATCGGCATATATTGAATACCTTAGAAAAAACAATGCCTGTCCGGATGCTGACCCGATCAAGCTCTTTACTGAAGACGAAGCATGCTTGTTTTCAGATGAATTCCGTTTTATGATGGGCACGAACGTAACTGATGAAGCGAATCACATGACAACCTGGACCGCCAATGAAAGCATTAAACTTATTGATGGAAAACTTGAGCAGCCATGGTTTCTCAATGCTTCTTTCTTTGGGCCTCACCAACCTTATCTTTGCCCGGAACGCTGGGAAAAAATGTATGATCCGGACAACCTGCCACTGCCCGAAGATTTTCACAATGAAATTGATGATAAGCCGATTTTCAATAAATCGCTCTTACACTGGAGAGATGGTCGGGACCAACGCGGTTGGGATGAAAAGGTCTATCGCAAAATCCTGGCCGGATATTACGGCAATATTTCAATGATCGACCATTATGTCGGCAAAATCCTTGATGCGGTTCAGAAAAACGACTTGTGGGACGATACCATAATTATTTTTACTGCCGATCACGGTGACTACGGCGGACAGTTCAAATCTTTCTACAAAGGAGTGGGATATGAAGGTTCTATTCACATACCCATGATTATTCGACATCCGGATTATCCAGGTGGAAAGAAAAATAAATCTGTTGTTAATACTATTGATTTATTTTCAACAATCCTTACCCAGACTGGTTGTAAAATCCCGGATTATGCTGAATCCAAAGATTTAATTCCGCTTCTTTCTGAAAATTCCACTTCACAGGAAAAACAAACTTTTTTCAAATGGCATCAGCATACGGTAATGATAAAAGATCATTTTAAGCTTATGCGGGATGAAATCGATAACAAACCGGTTTATGAATTTTATGACTTATCCAAGCGTCCATTAGAGTCAGTCAATGATTACACTAATCCCACATATGCCGCGGTTATCAATTCCATGCGTGGGGAACTTGACACCTGGACTCAAACCCATATGTAATTATTGTTTTACGGTGAGAGGGTATATCGAGTTGCAAACGGGAAAAATGGCTGAAGAATACTCAGGTGAAGCTATACAAAAACGTATAATTAATGCGTTTTTTATCAAACGGAATAATCTAAAATGAGTACTGCCATGTTTTCTCTGTTTATGGAAATCCGTTCTAAAAAATTGCTCTGCGAGATGAAATCTTTAAAAGTTTTCCTTGGTATAACTTCTTTGTTTTCAAGTAATAGAAAAATTAGAGGGAAATAGAGAGTATTTGCTTTTAGTGGCAGCTGCTACGCCATTTTATTATGCCCCATCGCGAAATCGAAGCCTACTATACCCAAGCTTTTCACGCGTGGCAAGAAGGGAATCTTATATTTCCGGATGCGCCGGAATGGCAAGCATCTTCTTGTTCAAAGATGTTCGGAGTGCTGCGTTTCCACCCGGAAGGACACCCCGAATACAGCCGCGCCCTTGGTATTCGCAACAGTCACGACAAGAGTTTTGCTCTCGGCCTGACTGTCGGACTCAGCATAATTGTGTGTTCCAACCTTGCATTTGGCGGGGAAACGACAATCACCCGTCGGCGCACCTCAGGTATCGACATCGATCAGCTTGTTCCGGAAGCTTTCAACAATCTGGAACAACAGTTTGTCAGGCTGGAACTGAATGTCAGTTGCCTGAAAAGCAAACCGGTCAGTTTGAATGAAGCCCGGATCATCGCGGTCAGGGCAGCGGAACATGACGTTATTCCCAGTTGCGACATCCTCCCGGTCCTGAAAGAGTTCCAGGAGCCCCGTCACGAGGAGTTCTCCGGCCGCAACCGCTGGAGCCTGTACAACTGCTTCACCGAAGTTGCAAAAAAATACACTCCTGTCCGTGCCGACAAATGCTATCGCGGCCTCGCTGACCTCTTCAAACTCGCAGCCTGAACCAGGTTGTAACCAAAGCCGGAATCTCCCCCGGCTTTTTTACCATCAAATCAAAACCTGACATAAAAATAAAGTAATTCTTGATCAGGATTCACCCCCCCACATGCTCCACCATTGATTTCCATATGGAATTCTCTCTTTGACTTTTAGGAAATGTTGCATATCTCGTTGTACCAAATGGTTTTGCGAGAATCGGAGTTTCAGGCAGATGCAATTCTCGCGAAGCAGAATTGCCGTTAAACAGGCCATGCCTGTCTCCGTTTCTCTGAAAGTTCTTGTCACGACCAGAATTTGGAAATTTTTAAAACTTACTTCCACTCGTTCGTTACCAATAACTTACCGCGTTACATGAGAATGATTATCAAAAAGTGTACCTTTTTTCGCCCAATACGGTGGGGTTCGAGCACTACGATTTCTCGGAACTGTTCCAAGAAGATTATCCTCACTCTTACCTGTTTTTGCGTTGATTTTTCCGGAAATCCGTTCTGAAAAGGCTTCCGTTTTAACGCTGTCCTAAAGACAATGCCGCATTGGCCATCTTATAAATTAATCTTCAATGCGATGGTGTGGTTGCCAATGTCCGGAGTAAGGGAAACATTTGGGTGGAAGATGGTATTGTTATGCGGCATGGCTGGAAACTCCTTAATGTTAAACTTTTAGCCAAGCTTAATTTAAGCGAGTTTTCCATGTCTGCCTATTCCTTTTCAATTTTTACCGGACAGTAGTGAAACTTTAATTATAATTTCTTCTTCTAGGGATTTTTTCAAGGCAGCCAACTCCTGTTTGTACGCAGGATCATTTATATAATTATGCATTTGTCCTGGGTCTTTGGACAAATCGTATAGCTGCTCGGAATTTTTACCTCTGAAGTATTTTGTGTAGACTTTGTCAGAACTGTGCATAGCATTGCCGAACTCACATTCTATTTTCAGAAGTTTGCGTTCGGTTTTATCGGCTTTTCCTTCAATTATCTGTCTCAATGAATAACTTGTCTCCACTTCCCGGGAAACCTGAACACCTGCGTAATCACAGATAGTTGCATAAACGTCAAAGGCGTTTGAACAGAGTTGTCTGCTGACTTTCGCATCATTTTTTTGCGCATCCGGTTTTGCAATTATCAGAGGAGTTTTGGTGGCCTCCTCATAGAAAGTTGATTTGTGTTCCAAATGATGTGCTCCGTCATGATCACCGTGGTCAGATGTAAAAATAATTAAAGTGTTTTCAGGAACATTATCTAAGATAGTTTGAATCTGTTTATCAACCAACTCGGTCAGTCGGCAGTAAACATATCGATGCTCACGCCATTTTCGCTCGGTCCAATGATGTCTCGCATAATGTTTAAAATTACGTTGCTCAACCAACTCGGTAATAGCATCAGGCTCAGCATTCTGAGATTCAAAATTAGCGGGAAGTTCCGGCAATTCATCAAGACTGAGTTGCTTGGCATCATACCATAATTTGTAAACTTCATACTCCAGGCTTTCGTAACTCATATAAGAATGGGTTGTTTTCTTTTCATCCGAATAGCTATCAGGATCATGAATTGTTACTGCACAAATATCATGCGGGTTTATTAGCGAAGCAACCAGAAAAAATGGTTTATCAGAATTATAATTCTGGAGAATTTCAGCCGTTGACCGAGCAAGCTCATGTCGTTCGTCACGGGTAAAAACCTCAAACCCAAGTTCTTCCGCCTGATAAACAAAATGCTGCTTGCCTCCGTAAAATGTGCTATAACCGGCATTCCCTAACAGGTTCCCAAGACAATTCCCTAGATATACAGGATCTTTATCGAGCTTGGGAACACAGTTTGCTTTAACATTCAAAGCAGACGGATATTGCCCGGAAAACAAGCTTATTCTTGACGGCATGCAAACCGGATTGCTGCAATAAGCATTATCAAAAACCGTTCCGATTGACGCCAGATGGTCCATTGCCGGAGTGCTTAAATCTTTATTTCCGGTAAACGACATCATATTCGCCGACTGCTGATCAGTCATAACATACAAGATATTGGGATTCTTCTTTTTTAACACAATGTTAATCCTTATAATTAATCTGAATTTACAGTTTCAAACATAGCTTTTAAATTTTCCGGTTTTACATCAGGCAGCACGGCTTCATGGCTTGGTGAAATAATTAATCCGGTAGGAAATAACTCCTTCAGCTTACCGACCTGTCTTTTTACCTCACGGGGACTTTCATGGACCAGCATTTCCTGCACATCCACCCCACCACAGAATGAAATATTTCCGCCAAACCGTTCCTGTAAAAGTTCCGGCGCCATTCCGTTCGCCAGGACCTGTATCGGATGTATTGCATCCACGCCAATCGCAATAAGGTCGCTGATAATATCCGCAACCGCCCCGCAAGAGTGATGAATCACTTTCAAGCCGTAGCTTTTCGCCTGATCAACCAACCGTTTCGTTCCCGGAAAAACAAACTCCCGGATAAGTTCAGGTGAAAGCATCAGCGCGGTTTGCGAACCTAGATCATTACCAATCAGAACGGCATCAAGATGCCCTGCCGCTGTCTCGTAAAATATCCGGTTTGCTTTCAGGTAAAATTCTGTAATGCGGTCAATTACCGCGCGAAACATTTCCGGTTCCGTCAGCATCTTCATCATTGCCGCTTCCATGCCAAAAGCCGCACACGCATCCTGAAAATGAGCCGACCACATCATTGCCAGAACCGCGTAATCTTCGGGAACGGATTGAACCGCCTGCGCGCATTCACCAATATCCATATTTTCCGCCGGATCTGGCCACGCGAAATCCGCAACGGCTCCAAGATCGCTGCAATCCGCAAAAATTCCCGTACTTGTCAGCGTCCGATGTTCATAATCGGAATTATCTTGTTGAGCAAAATCAAACGCACAGGCTATATGGTTTACCGGCGGATGATGATATGGAACATCAACCGGAAAAACATCATCTCCAAGTATTCGCTTGAGCTCTACCATTGAATCAACACCAAAATAATTGAAAAGCCCCTCACAGGCTTCGGGGACCGGAAGCCCTAGCCATGAAGCCGGGTGATCAACCTTCCGCCGTTCTATCGTAGCGTAAAAACGTTCTTTCCTTGTCATATTTTTTCTCCTATTTCAGATGAAAGACCTCTTCCATCTCCGCCCAAAACTCACCCTCGCGCCGAGTTTGCAACGGTTCCAGCAACGGCTTGACAATACCCCACCACTCCAAAGTTTTCTGGTCAGCGGCCATTTTCGCCATGTCCGCATCAATATCACCGCCAATGTAATCAAAATAACTGAACATTACACCATCTTTGTGAAAAATGGAATAGTTGCGGATATTGCATTTACGGATCATTTCGAGAATTTCCGGCCACACATTGACATGCAGCTGTTTGTATTTCTCAAAATTTTCTTCTTTAATTTTAATCATTGCCCCATAACGCTTCATTTTATCTCCTGAAAACCGTCAATTATCTACCTGTGTCCACCGTTAAAATCTTTATATCCGCACAAATCAAAAATCTCACCTTTTTTTGCCCACTTTACATTAAACTCACTGGGTAATTTTGCCTGTTTGTAACAATCCAGCATTATGCCTTCAACTCCCTTAATAACCGTTTTTTCTTTTTCTTCTCCAGCTCCAATTATTTCAGTAAATTCTTCAGGTATCTTAACGATTGCCGACGATTCATGTGCTCCATTCATTGCTATTGTCTGTGACTCGGCAATATCAATGTTACAAGCAAAACTTTCAGGATTTTTTAATTTTTGGTAAACGGAACGCGTCATCGCATAACTTGATATTGCATAAGATAAATATTCTTTTTCACCGTTTTCATAGGAAATTTCGTAACCTCGCTTTTCATCATTTACACTTACCGAGCCATATTCACATTCAATGTTTAATTTATACATTTGCCCGTCATAAGAGTGGCTTGCAATATAATATAATTGTTTACCGTCAAGAGTTTCCATCCGCATAAAACCGGTATCGGCATTCTCAACATAATCCCTTGCTCGGTAAAGCTCCGCATTGATATTTTTCAGCCGTGCAGGTTCATCAAAACTATTGCCGGCAAGGAAAAGGATTAAATTCAACTGGTGCGCGCTGGCGTTATTAAAAGGGGAATCCAGAACCCAGCTACCATTTTGCAATCGAATTTTCCCCGCCCAGTTATTGCGAAGATAATACGATTTATCTCGCATTGCGGGAGACATACACTTCACGCATTTCACCTTGCCAAGCTGTCCTGACAGCAAAATTTTCTTTAACGTCTGGATTTCTTGTTGAGCAAGAAACTGATACCCCACAATCACAAATTTACCACTTTTAACTTCGGCATTCTTCATTTCCCTTGCCTCCTGTATGGTCGGGCACAGTGGCTTTTCAACCCAAACGTTGGCTCCGGCCTTCAAAGCGCTAATGGTCATCTCCTTATGCATGCCAGTCCCGGTGGGAATACAGCATAGGTCCAATTTTCCGTTTAATTTTTCCAACATTTCCTTATAATCTGAAAAAATCCCGCAACCGATTGAACGCAGATAACCACATTTTGCCTTTTCCTCGTCCTGATTGATAATCGTCGCCCCAACGATTTTTATTGTTCCCTTTGGAAAACGCTGAGTCAAATGCTTGAAATGTTCCGCCCCAAATCCTGAAACACCGATTATTGCCGCAGTATACAATTTACCTTATTCCTTTTATTCATTCTGATTATAAATATTCACAAACTTTTAATTTCGGCGTACTTAAAAGTCCAAACGGTTTCGCCGGTCTTTCCACTGTAAGGTAACGTCTTTTGATAATACCTCCTTGTGCGGTAAGCAAGCGCAGTTTTACACAATTTCTTCCCTTGTGAATAAATTTTCCAATATCGAGAGTATAGGGGTTCCATGCTAAAACCCCGGCAAATTCATCATTTACAAATACTTCAAAACAATCATGTTGATCGCCAAGATCAAGTATAACAGTTTTATGTTCAGCATCTATTTCTAATGTCTTTTCGAACGCCAGTTCGCCAACAAACTGCGGATAACCTATACTGTACAAGTTTCCCACTCTTATATGTGAATCTATTTCGCCTAATGATATCTTTTCGGGATTGTCATCAAACAGGATAAAATCGCCGACAAGCACAAACGGGGTAATGTCGGTTCTAAGCCTCGGCATTGCGTCAACAAAAGATTCACGGGCATAGGAAAATTTGTATTTAAAATGGATAGTGTTATCTCCCGGCTTCACCAGTTCCTTAACGTCATAACTGATGTTGTCTTTATCCCAGAGAATCCTGTCTGCTTTCTTTTTTGCTTTTTGTCCATTTACATAAACTGTGATATCGTCTTCACCGTCCACGGTCATCAGCAGGCGTTCAGGAATGTATTCAAGAGACACTTTCCCGGCAAACCAATGGGTTATATCTGAATCCAGATTTTCCGTGTAGATCTCAACAAATGGCTTTGACCAGTCATCATCATCCGTCAATGCCGGGATACCGGACGAAGGCGCTTCACCCTTGAATAATTTCACCGGCATCGAGTAGGTATTTTCAACATTTTCGGCAATCCGCCATTCTCCGCTTAATAATATTTCTTCCCGATATTTCACAATTTCATAATTAATATCATCTTCATTCTTCATCAGTAACAAAGACTGATTGGGGAATAAGTTTATTTTGTCTGGAACTTTTGCAACAAACTCTCTGGAAACGGTGTCAGCTTCGCACCATTTCCTGTCAAAATTGTGTATTATTTCAACTCTGGATTTACCAAAATTAGTTATAAAAGCAAATTCACAATCATCCTTTATCCTGTGAGTCAGCAAAATATCTTCTGAGCCAATCCCTGATAATTTAATATTTTTCGTAAGATATTTAGAAACTGTTTCATCAAGCTGTTGCGCTAATTTGTTAATCTCCAGGTCTGCCTGCATGACAATAATATTGCTCCTAGCATCCTTCTCTGCAATCAGTTCTGAAATATATGCAGTAACTTCACCTGCTTCGTTAATAACGCGCGGTTCGCGATCAACACAAATAATCTTACCGCCAGATGAAGCAAACTCAGCGAGTTTTATTCCGCTGCATTCATCGACATAGTGAATTGACGGCATAACAATAACTTTGCATTTAAAACCGGAATATTCCAGGCATCCATCAGACACCGAACTACCAGCAATAATTTGTTCAAAAGTATAATAATACGGCCATTGCTTCTGATTCAAAGCATGACTCACATTGTAAATAAATTGTTGAGTTCTTTCCCATTTGTTCTCATTGACATCAACATACTGCTCCCCAAGACTGAGCATTGAACCGGGGCTTCCGAAACGACTTACGGTATCTGTTCTTGGGTAAAAAATGCATAAGTTAGTTTGCAATTGAGCACGTGAATTCAGATAACACAAACTTGTCATATGCCTCGAAAACAGATTGTAATGCTTTATCCACGGAGTCCAGAAAGAATGACACGGATTCATTTTCCGCATGCCGGCATTCGAGGTTGCAAAAAGGTTATCGTTGATAATGCTAAGTCCATGATGCAAAAGATAATCGGCGGCGCGCTTCAGGTCAAAAGTATTAAAATAATGCGGAGAACAGCCAAAGGCTTCACAGATGCAGCGCTCTTTATTGGTAAAACGCATAACACTGTCAAGCAACTTAACCGTAACATCAACAGCGTATTTCGAACGGAAAACATTTGCGAGGCAAATCCCCAATTTATGCTCATCATAGCTTGTTGCGGAATCAAGCAAATCAATACCTGGAACATCCATCGACGAAAGCACCTCGTACATGTCGGCATTATTTTTTATGGAAAAACTTAAGCTCTCTTCAAAAATCATATGTCCGGTAAGCTTGAGCTTGTTCGCGTTGCACCAGTTCACAATCTGGTGGAAGTAACTGTCCATAAACAAGTCAGTGACAATCTTCCAGTAGTCATTTCTGACTTTTATGCTTCCTTCTCCATCACTCACGAGTAATAATATTTTATCTTCGAGTCGATATTCATATTTTTCATGAAATGCGTCAAACAATTTATCTGTATATGGAAATGTGGGGCCGTTTGAATGCATAATTGTTGGCTCATCGGTAAAGAATCCGATTACGGTATTTCCCAAATATTCGCTTAACTCCCGCTGAAAAACTTCATGGGTTGTTTCCATAAAATGCTTGACGGCATCTTTATTCAGGATATCGAGGAAACCCCTGACAGGCTTGCACCACGGAGACCCCATCGAAGCCAGATTCTGTTCTTCATTCGTTTCTATTTTCCACGAAATGCCGTCGCTTTTGTTTATGTCGTCTTCCCAGGTAAACCTGATGTGCTTCTGAGCGTCCTGAGGATACTTTTCCAACACTTTCCCGGCACATACCCCCGCAGGCCAGTTGAACTCGTCATATATCCACACCTTCATCCCCAACTCTTTGCACCGCTTACAGGTATGACGCACCAGCCGCAAATATTCATCACTCATATACTCGACAAGCAAACCGTAGATCGGAAAGATTATCACCTCATAGATTTCCATGTCCAGAAATCTCTGCAAATCACGGTCAATGCTTTCACAGGTTTCCAACCCCATCCAGGTAAACCACGGCGCCGGACCAAACTCCTTCTCCGGAATTTCAAACGCTCTCTTTTTCATAAAATATAATTCTCTTTTATTAATTTTATTTTTTATTATAATTGTTTCTTGAGTTTATCACATAGTTTTTTTGCATCTTCCTGGGATTTTGCGTAGAAAAAGAAAAATTTCAAAAAAGTTTCCTGATCTCTGTCGTAAACAGCCTTTGTCTGGCCTGTCGACCTGACTCCCCAGGATACCTTTCCTTTTTTCCCGATAAAACTGTAAGTTGCCATGCCTTTAAGCGATTCATCCAGAAGCATGCCGATTCCGCCTTTGTCGTTAATTGGGAAAAACACCCAACCGCCTGATGCGCGTAATGGAATTAAACTGCCTTTTGAAACAAGGTATTCTCCTGATGCTGAAAAATACTTTTTCTTCATACAGCTTGTAAACCACATCTGGTAACATGGCGTTTTTTCGTCCGTCTGATTGATGAGACGGCTTTCGACCAGAACCGCGGGAATACCGGCCTGAACTTTGAATACACTGGTCCATTCCATTTTGATTCCGTTAAAACTGCACAAAAAAGAATGCTCAAAAGTTTTTGACTCCTTTCCGTCGTCAAGAACAAGCAAACCTTCCAGGTTCATATCCGCTTTCATCGGATACGGAGGGAAGTCGGCGGCAATGTGGAATTTTCCTGCCGGAGTGATAAAAACAATACTGCGGTATCTGGAAATTCTCCGAACTTCAATTCCGCCGGTTTTCACCCTGATCTCATTATGCCTGTGTCTTTTGCTTGGGGGAAGTATTTTCATGCTGATACTTTCCCCGGAGAAGCACTGTGCCGCTCCGAGGAAAAGAACAACCAGTATCAGGATTTTGTTTTGAATCACAATTCTTCTCCGGTTACGGCAATTAGGATCGGCACGGTAATTCCCATGGATTTGAAACTTATTTTCTCAACAACCCTTGCCGGATCCGGGTTGATCCATTCGACAATATAGATAACCACCTCTTTGGAAACTTCATTTCCCATAGGCCCTATCCAACCGGTGGTTGCCCCTGGAAGTTTCTTTCCGGGCCGTCCCCAGTCGGCAATGTTCTTGCTGCTGACAATATCAAGATTCTGGGTAGTAAACAGAACCTGTGATTTGCCGCCGCCATAGAAAGCTTCAATCTCCGCGACTTTCTTAGGGGTCACTGGAGTCCAGGCTCCCGCGATCAGGAAGAACATCTTTTTGAGTCTTTTCCCGACTTTGATATTCTCAACTTTCGAGGGCAGATAATCACTGGTCCTGCTGGCCTCAGGTCCAGACAGGACAATACATGACTTTCCATCGTTCTGTTCCGGCTTTATAATATCAAAATCGACGCCTTTCAGAGTTACATTGCCGGTAGGAATATTGCGCATGTCTTTTTTGGGTCCCTGGTCGGTCCACCCACCTTTTTTGTCGTGCGCGACGTCGTCTTTAAAGCCCATGTTCGCGTAGGGACGCAAATTGACGAAAAACGCACTTTTCTTGTCGAATTTCAGGTTTTTGGATATCTTGCCCAACTTGGCTTTTACTGCGTTGGAGCCATTCCAGTCACCCAATGTGTAATCAAAAAGGTTCACAAGGTATTTTGTGGCAGCTGAGTCTGTACCGAAGCGTGACAGCGCTTCGAGCTGGCTCATTAAACACAACCCTTTTCCGATTTTCATTTCGGCTATACTCATGGTCAATTTAAAATCATCCACGATGGTAAACGCCTGGGCTGCACAGGTCATCGGGAAGATTCCGTAAGTGATAAACCATTTATCCATGATATGTTCGGATCTTTTGCCGTTCCACAGGAAAAAGTCGTAACGGTCGAGACCTTTGAAAAGCGGATAGTCAGGGTCAAGGATTTCGGTTCTGAATCCGGCCCGTCTGCAACTGCCGATTCTCCCTGAAATCCCGAACGGCATTTCCTTCTGCTGGAAACAGACAACTTTACCACCGTTCTTCAGCCATTTCATGAAAGCGTCCCTTCCGGCTCCGTCTTTCCATGAAAGCGGCGGAAGGAACAGAACTTTATTCCCGGTTATTTTATTTAGATCGGCAATTTTTTCATAACTGACGCCAAGCTTATTGAACGCTTTTTCAACATTTTTCACCGACTCAGCATTTTTCATGTCATCCGGCACATAAATAAGCGCCGGGGCTTTGTTTGCCAGTTTAATTCCGGCAGGATTCAGGACATAGAAATCGTAATTGCTCCAGTTGTAGCTTTTTTCTTTGCCGTTGACAAAAACTTTCAGAATTCCCTGGTAATGACCGGTCGCAAAATTTTCAGGCAGCAAGATGTCCAACGGAAAAGTCTTCATCTCCGCGGGATTCAACTCGCCTACTTTAACTTCCGGAAGCGTGTACACGGTTTTTCCGTTATTCTCGAAGCTGGGCTGGAATGAGATATTGTCGACCTTCTCGAGCGTGTCGTTCATGACAAAAACCAATTCCCGGTATTTTTCCCCGGCAACAAGGTTGCGGTTGAGCTTACCGTCGTAAGTTGCGAGAAGCGGCTGGAGTGAAGCGGCGATGAATTTTTCACAAAGATGATTGACGTGTACCCGCATATCCATGGATTTGGGACGCCCCCCCCATGTAACATAGAAAAGACGGGTATAGCAAGTTGCAAAACCGCCAATCCACCGGCGCTGCCTGCGGTACATCTCATAGAGACGTTTGATATGCCGGGCATCGGCAATTCTGCGGCCTTTTTCCTGGGCAAGTTCGATGAAAAAACATTCTCCCCGGGAGAGAGACCGCCAATATCCTTTTATTACTTTGTAGATGGTTTCGCCAAATGTGTCGACAAGCCATTTTTTATCAAATTTATCATTGGCGTGATGCCCCTTGAAGAACTTCTCCAGCAACGTGTTCCAGCCATCGCCAGCCACGGGGATTATGGTGCCTCCGACTTCACCGTTCAGGATTGCGCGCGGCTTACCCGAATCGATGGCATATGCTTTATAAAGGCCCTTGAAACTTCTGGGATCTTCGGTTTCATCATCAATCTCACATGGCGGATTCCAAGAATACTTATGGATGTCATAGAAATCCGCTTTGACGGGTTTGCCGAATGCCTGCCCCTGGGTTTTCGCATTCACTCGGACCAGCGCGTCATCCGTCGGCGCGCGTCCTGACGATGGCGCGACCGGGCGGGTTTTATCATATTTGTGAAATTCGGCCACTACTTTATCAAGATATGGTTTGTGACCAGTATAATGGTACTTCCGGGATAACTTACTATCCAGAAGGGCGCCATCCCATATTTCATTGCCTCCGGAACGAATTACCACGCTGGGGTAATTATACAATTTATACAGGCGTCCGCGAATCATGTCCTTCATCTCTTTCGTGAGTTCTTTATTCTTGAAGTCATAAAGAATATCCATTCCCGTGATATCACCACAGGCCAGACCGATTGGATTAGCGCCCGGACATATAATTTCATCATAAAAAAGCAAACCCAGCTCATCACCGATCTGATAAAAGCTATCTAACAACAAGGAGGAGTGAGTCCTGCAAAGGTTGTAATTCACTTTTTTTACTGTATACAGAAAATTCCAAATATCATTAGCGCGGTTATAATCGGCTAACGGGAAATTAAAAACTTTATTTATAGCACCTTCTATCTGACGCCCCATAAGGAATATCTTCACCCCGTTGAGCAAAAACAGATGCTTGCCCACGGAAAACTCCCGATATCCAAAGCGTTCCTGGCCTAACACACTGCCTTTATTGTCAAGGAGTTTTAAGTGGTAGAGATAGGGGTATTCAGTAGTCCATTTTACCGGATTCTTGAGTTTTATTTCAAAATTGATTTCATTTTCCCCGGGTTTTAAAGTAAAGCTTCCCGCCGGATAAAATTTTGTATCGCCTTTGGCTAAAGTATAACGCGCCGACTTCCAGGGCGATATCTGAACTTTTAATGAAACTGTTTTTTCCTCTTTAAGAGTGTTTTCGATAAAACATTTCACGCCAATTGCGGATTTATCGAGAAGAGGGGAAATAAGTGTATACTTTGCATATATTTCAGGCTCTACCTTCAAATATATTTCTTTCCGTATCCCACCCCAGCCTTCCCACTTTTTCTGAAGACAGAAGCTATCGTCGTAAACCCTGACCGCGATCGTATTTTCCCCGCCGAAATGCAGATACCTGGTGATATCCACATCAAAGTTGTTATTTCTTTCGGCAGTATGCGAGGTACAATAAATATCCGCGATATTGATATTTTTATGGGACGCAACTTTCCGGCCATTCACGTATATTATGGAATCATGGTCAATACATTCACAATTGAGAATAATCCGTTTGTTTTTCAGATTTCCGGGAATGAAGAATTTTTTCCGGTACCAGCCGACGCCTCCCCAGTAGTTTTTCTTTGTTCTCATGTTGGCAATCGGCTGAACTCTGCTGAAATCAGTTTTGAACTGATAGTTCCACTGATAAGGCACAGGCTGATTAAACCATTTGGAATCATCAAAGTCCGGCTTCTCAAAACCTTTTTTCAAACCGTAATCACAATTAGGCTTATCTTTTGTGTTGTTCAGCTTGATTAATTTCCAGGCGCCATGCAGGTAAATTCTATTTTTTTTGCCACTCCATATATCGAATTTTGACGGAGGAATCTCTTTGCTGATAAATTTATCAAGCGTCTCCGTGGACATGGTTCCCGCGCTGTACATGGCAGGATTGGTGATTTCTTCTACTTTCGTTTTTGACTTTTCCACTCCGTTTGCAGGCATGACAAGACTAATCATGGGCAGCGCGGACACTAACAATTTCTTCCAGTTACTCATTAACTCTATTCCTTTATAATTTTTTTAATTTGTGAAAATTACTTTATTTTGGAACCCAAACCTGCTCTGCTGACGCCGCAGGACTGTCTTTTTCAGAATGGAAAAGTCTTGAACCATCATACCGGAAAGATTCCAGATGGCCGTCAACAAACAGGAAGTTGGAAAATTTATCATGAATCCAGTTAGGCGCGTATTGATATGATTCCGGATAATGGACCCAATTTGAGATTGCAAACGGGTATACAGTATTCGCGCTATCCGAAGAGGTATAGTAGTTCATCTCAGTCATGATTACGGAACCAGGGGAGATATGATGAAGAGGACGATGTTTGTAACTGCTGCTGCTGTTTGTTCTGTCAATGCGCCATCCTCCGCCTTTTCCCCAGGTATAATCATTACTGGTACCGCTATAGCTTGTGCGATAATAGCTGCCTGGTGTCGACCCGTCCCAACACGGTGAACTACCCGCGTCGTTTATGGAAGGACAGAAGAACAAGCCTGTCGGCCGTTTCCATTCGAGTGTTCTCCAGCATTTATTACTCGCAAAGGTAATCATGCGGTCATACTTTTGTTTTAAGTATTCATTGATGGAATAGACATATACATCATTCACCGGTATCGGCATTCTGTCGTCGTGATCCCCGGTATAAAATATGATCCCGTTATGGATTTGTTTGAAGTTATTGGCACAAGTGGATCTCTGTGCAACGCCTCTGGCCTTTTTGAGGGCCGGAAGCAGCATTGCAGCCAGTATTGAAATAATCGCGATTACAACCAATAACTCAATCAAAGTGAATCTCCACGTGAACTTTTCCGACTGATTTTTTGTGGTTTTCACACTCATGACAATTCCCCTCGTTTTTGATTAATATTTTTACAATTCATTAATTACTTCCCAGTGCTTCGTCACCTGATTTACATCACTGCGTGTACAACTTTTTCTTTCTTAATTTTGACTGTATTTCCCAATATTTCACTTTTGTCAAGCCATTTGTTTCGATTAATTACAAGTCCGTTTTCGGAAGACACCGATATAGTGGCGGAACTATTTATTGCAAATTCAAGTTTTTTCAGGGTGTGGCCTCCCCTGGCGGCGATTGCGGCGGCCTTGGGTGGCAATACAACTTTCGCGGAAACGTTCTCCGGGAGTGTTATTTCCAGCCGGAACAGGTCATGGGCAAGAGTCCAACTGGTATTCAAAACACCGGTTTCAAGCTTCATGAAACCGCGTCCCCAGGTCAGCCCGAAATTGCCCGGACGCGGCGCAATGGTCAGTTGTCCGGAATCGTGCCTGATACCGCTGATAAGTTTATAGAGCAAAGTTCCGACAATAGCGTTGTATGCGTGAGCATTAGAGCGCGAATCGGAACAAATGCTTTCCCACAACGTATCGCCCATTTCAACCATCGGCTTGCAAATGTCGTGAATGTCGCGGTAAACTACTTCGTCATCGCCGATTTCGAATGCGTAGGTCATTCTTACCCACAGCCCGAATAGTCCGGAACGGGAAACCGCGTACAACCGGTTGTCGTCGGTTCTGGATTCTTCGTTGATCCTGAGTTCGCGCAGCACTTCCCACAAGCGTTTCTGTTCATCCTTTTCAAGGATTCCCGACCACAATACCCAGTACTGCGTGGTTTCGCTGCGCATGATCGAAGATTGGGGGCCGAAGGATATGGAATTTTCAGAAGCCAGCGGTACCAATTCGCCTTCAGGGTCGCGGACAAACAAATCGGGAATCAAACGGGCATTGCGCATGCTTTTAGAACTAAGGAACGGAACGATAAGCTTCCGCATTTCCGAACAAAGTTTTTCAGCACGCAGCAGCAGTGCGTTGGAATTCATTTCCTCGCCAAGCTTTTTCAACGCTTTGTAATAAAGGGCGTTCATTGCGGTTGATATTCCGTTTCTCGAATACATTTTCGACCAGTCCAGAAACATGCACAGATCATTCCCGGAATGCTCGATAAGCCCCTCCGTGGTGGTTACTGACGCAAGATCAGAAAGCATGTTCTTTGCAACGGTGAAAAAGCGGGTGGGAAGCGGTTCTTTAGTCAGTTCCGCATGTTTGAAGCCCTGCAAAATCCAAGTGAGATTGTGGCTTAACGTTGCGCTTTTTTGGGATCCGCCACTGCATAAAACCCCGTTCTGGATCATGGACGGGAATTTTTCGAGCCTGCCGGTACTGTCGCAGACCATTTCGATAAATTGCCTGGAAATAGCGGTGTCGCCGAAAAAGATGTTCCCGACTTCGATCTGCCACAGCGAATCATGCAGATAGATCCTGCGTTCGTGGGAGGAACAATCAACATACATATCCGGGGCACAAACCCGCAAGGTGTTCTGCGCGGCCTCGATTATCCTGTTCAACACCGGATTCGAGCAGAATGCATGACCACTCCTGACCGTTGGCAGTGAACAAACCTCCCTGGCCCTTACTCTGAAAATTTCCGCGGCGCTTCCGGAAGACAGGCTTTCTGCATGGATTTTCAGATAACGGCAACTGTAGGGATGAAAAGTCTGGAAAGCGAAATGATCCCCATCCCCGACGATTCGGAAAAGACTGGAATTACACCCGGGATAACCGCTTTTCTTCGCCGAACCGTCAAACTGGTTCAACCATTCAAGATAGGAAAAGGTGACAACTGCCTCTTTCGGGATTTTTCCGCTGACTTCATAAAGTCCGCTGACCGTCCGTCCGAAATCAAGAATTACGTAATTATTTTCCCCTGATTCGGAAAGTTTGATTGTTTTTCCATCCAAACACACTCCTGAGCAATCGATTATTCGCGGCGGCGGCATCTCATCAAGTTCCGGCAAAGGAAACGGGCGCGGACGCACTTCGTCATGAGCAAGGTGCGCGGCTGGAGCGTTTTCCCAGTAAGAATCATCGTAGTTACAGCTTTTCCAGTGCAAATCGATCTTATTCAAATCTATTTTTTCAGCGGGATATACGCGAAGCCTTCCGGCTTCGGCGTTGGAGGCAAACGCGTTCCAATTATGATACTTCCAGTCATCCCCGCTGTAAATTGTTTCCGTGTCAAGCTCAAGCTTACAGCAGAATCCGGACTCCCCGAAATCATACTCCGTAATAGGGCCGACATAAACAATCTCCACCGCTATGACGTTGCGCCCTTTTCTGAGATATTGCGCAACATCAATCTGGTCGGCGAAAACATATCCCTTGGGACTTCTGGCCGGTCCGAACATCACGAACTCGCCGTTGATATGACATTTATATAAACTGCGCGCGGCAATACTTATTGTGGCTTTTTCCGGTATATAGTCAAGATTGAAAGTTTTCCTGAAACACTGATGACAAAACGGCAGATCATCCTTCATCATTTTGAAGTAATCAAATTCACCTGGGCCTTTATCCATGACTTCAGCGCCGTCATGAATGCTTATCCAATATTTTCGCGTATCTTCCATATTTATAAATCTATTTGGTGAAATATGTTCCTGATTATTTCCCGCTTATATCATTATTTTAACTCACAATAACTGCGTGCGCCTTGACAAAACTGTCAAAATATAGTAATATCTGGTCAATTATTAATCGTTATAGATGAAATGAATGATTCAAACAACAATAAACGCATCAAGAAAATTTTTAAATTTCATTAATTTTCCCTTGTATATTGATTGGTCGTACCAGCAGCCTGATTGTACAATGCATGACCATTCATGCGGGGAATTGGTGATAGTCAGACAGGGAACGGCTCAGAATATTTCCCGTTTTCCGAAATTCCGTGTTTCCCAAGGGGATGTTTTTGTTATTCCACAAGGCGAGTTGCACCGTTACGAGGATACGGACAATTTTTATATTGTAAATGTCCTTTACAAGCTTGATACACTGGCAATGCCATTGCGCGATGCATATATTCTCCCCGGCTACGGACCGCTTTTTGCTTATCCTGAAAAGTATGCGCATGAAAATAACTCGTTGCCGTTTTTCCATTTGAATAATGAAGACTTCGACAAGGTCATGAACTTATTGACAAAAATGACTCAAGAGTATGAACGCGAAGAGGGCAGATGCAAATTCTATATGACTGGAATGTTTATGGAGCTGATCGTGCTTCTGTCCCGTGCGTATAAGGGGGTCACTCCTCACATTAAGCGCACCCACGAAGGTATAGAAAAAGCCCTGAAATTCATGCGGGGAAATCTAAAAAACAACGTTTCCATAGCGGAAATCGCTCATGCCGCGGGAATGTCCATAAGCACATTGACAAGAGCTTTTCGTTCCACAACCGGGGATTCACCAATTAAGTACTTGATAAAACTGCGAGTTTCCGAAGCTGCCGACCTACTGATAAACAGTGATTTGAATATGACTGAAATTGCCTTGGAAACCGGCTTTTCCGACAGCAATTATTTCACCAAGACTTTCTTGCGCGAAACCGGCCTTACCCCAACCGGATTCCGCAAAAAAATCAGATCATAGTAATGTTGTTGCAGCAGATACAACTTTACAGCCTCATGCTGAAGTTATCGCGTTTATTATAACTCTCTGTCTGGGTATTTCCCATTACAAAACCATTCCCCATAGCCGATTCAATGACAACCCGTCCGGCTCCCGGCCCGCGATGATCGCTGCCTGGAGTTCCGGGGCGAGATTCACCAGATGCAATATTTTGGTTACGTAGGCGATGTCGAGTTGGAGCTTGTCCGTCAGTTGGGTGACGGTGGCGATTTTGCCTGATTCTATCAGGTTGCGTTTGGAATGTGTCCGGTGGTGGTGGGTAATATAGAAGGATGTCCATGGTTATATATTGAGGTGTTGTGATTTGGTGTTGACGGATGGGTCGAATTGCTGTAAAAATCTGGATTTGAGCTGGGAAGTATTGTTGATTTGGTCGAAAATAGCTGGTGTTAGCCAGGCTAACCCTAATACTGTTCGCTTAATTCTTGAATAATCACTTGAAATGCGTATATTTTTGTCCTGTCATTAATTTTACAGGAGGATACAATGTCACGGTCAAAAACGCATATTGGAGAAAATCTCAGGATGAGCGACTATTTGAGTGTTGGGGTAATGGCTGGAATAATTCCCCTTAAAATCATTCGGGAAACGCTCGAAGAAACAGGCAAGGGGAGTATCCGGCGGCGAAAACTCACCGGGGAATTGATGGTCTATTATGTTATCTGTCTGGCCCTGTATTCAAAGGTTTCCCTGAAGGAGGTGTTGCGGTGTTTGCTCGAGGGGGCGCGCTGGCTGGGCAAGGCCTCGCCGGAGTTTATGGTTTCCGCCAAGTCGTCAATTTCCAAGGCCAGGTTCCGGCTTGGAGTTGCTCCTTTCAAGGTTTTGTTCAAAAAAATAGCCAAACCGGCGGCCACGGAAAAAACCCGTGGGGCGTGGTACAAAAATTGGCGTTTGACTGGACTTGACGGCAGTACGCTTGAGCTCCCGGATGAACTGGAAAACGCCGCTGAGTTCGGGCGTCCCGGGGCCAGCCGGGGAAGAACTGCCTACCCGCAGATACGCTTTGTGGCATTGTTTGAAATCGGAACCCGGATTGTATTTTCGGCCGCGGCGGGAAAATATGCCGAATCCGAGCAATCCCTGGCGATGCGGATTGTTAAAGACCTTGCTCCAGGAATGCTGTGTGTTGCCGACCGTTATTGTTCGACTTTTAAACTGTTCAACGCCATGCGCGATACCGGAGCCGACGTGCTGGTCCGGGCCAGAAAAAATGTCACGCTGCCGTGCTTCAAGCGCTTCAAGGACGGCTCCTTCCTCAGTGAAATCTATCCTGATTTAAAAAGCAAGCGACGCGGCGAGAAAGGACTCCGGGTCAGAGTTGTTGAATATACCCTTGAGGGAATAGCCGGAGCGGAGTCAAAATATATCCTCATGACAACCATTCTAGATCCGAAAGCCGCTCCAGCTAAAGAGCTTGCCGCGTTGTACCACGAGCGCTGGGAAGTCGAGATTGCTTATGACGAGTTGAAAGTTCACCTCAAAGAGTCAGGTCAGAATCTGAGAAGCAAACGCCCCGAACTGGTTCTCCAGGAATTTTACGGATACATGCTTGCGCATTTTATCATCAGGAGCGTGATGCACCAGGCCGCCCTGCAGGCTGACGCGGACCCGGATGAACTGTCATTCGTTAACGCCGTGAGAGTTATAAGAAGAAAAACAACCTCCGCCACCCCTTTTTCCCTGGATGCAACACCCGCGCAAATGCTATAAGGCCATTTTGAATGAGATTCTCGAAGAAAAGATTTCTTCCAGTCGCGGACGGCAAAATCCAAGAGCGGTAAAGAGAAAAATGAAAGGTTGGCCGATCAAACCCAGGCAGACAAAATCCCGGATAGCCAACTTTGACGAGGCTATAAATATCTTAAGCGAACAGTATTAGGGCTAGTGTCAAGTCAAGCGTAAAATGCAGTTATTATCCAAAGTTTGTTTGGTTTTTTCTGAAAATTCCTTGATTTTGCTGTTAATTGGGAAAAAAGTAAAATCAGCGCTATTGACGGCGCTTATTTTTTTGGTTTTTTGAAAACTTCGTGGATCCGTGAAAAATTCAGTGCGATGCAGATACAAGGCAGCAAAACGCAACTGTGGTATCCACCCCGCCTTGGCGGGGCAAGCGGCAAGCTCGCCACGCTCTGCGTGGTTGCAGCTAACGAAGCATCTGTGCCGCAATGGATTTTCCCGGAGGGTAAATTGTTACGGATTTTTCGTTTCACCCAACGGGTGAATAAGAAAAACCACGGTAAAATATTAATTTCAAGCATATTACAATTTCTTTAAATTAAATTTATCACGGATTCAGGAACTTTATAAATAACAACCGGGAATGGGAAAATGGTAAAGTACAAAATTGGCTTCATCGGGACCGGCGGACGCAGTGTCTGTTATGCAAAGACCTACACTTCTGAATGTGATAACATCGAAATCGTGGCGCTGGCCGACCCCAATGCCCAAAACCGCAAGGTAATGATCGATAAATCAGGCATCACCAACAACCCGGAAGAATACGACGACTGGAAAGTGATGCTGAAGAACCATCAGAATCTTAACGGCGTTGTTATTTCCACACCAAATCATCTGCACGTTGAACAGGCTGTGCCGATCCTTGAAATGGGTCTTCCGATAGCCATAGAAAAACCGCTTGCCACCACCAAAAGCGATTGTGAACGGATTATCGACGCGGAAAGAGCAAACAATGGGCGAACCCTGGTTGGATTCGTGTTGCGTTCAACGCCGTTTTACGGAAAAGTTTTTGAACTGATCAAGTCAGGAGCAATCGGCAAGGTGGTGTCGATCCAAGCCGATGAACTTCCCGGCTGGGGCGTAAGCTCAATAATGAACCGGAGCATGTGGCGGCGTTATCAGCAGTATTCCGGCGGGGCGATGCTGGAAAAAAGTTGCCATGACATGGACGTCCTGAACTGGCTGTTGGGCAGCAAACCGCTGTCGCTCAATTCCTACGGCGGAAACCTGATCTTCAATGCCAATTCACTCCTGCCGGAAAAATGCGACGGCTGCAGCTTAAACAAAAAGTGCCAGTATTACAAGGAACCGGTTTTCTCCAAGCATGAGGACGAAGGAGAAGTGACCCTCCATCAATTCGTGCGCGATACCGATTTCTGTATTTACAATATCGATAAAGACATTGTCGATACCCAAAACGTCAGCATTCAGTACCAGAGCGGCGCTATTGCCAATTTCATGCTGAATTTCAACTCCTCCGGGCCTAAAGCCGGACGCAACATTCACGTGATCGGTCAGAAAGGCCGGATCTGGGGCACTATGGATGAAAATACAGTGTCATGTTATGATAATTTCAGTAATAAGGTACAGGAATTCGACACTTCAGGCGATGGTTCCGGTCATGGCGGCGGCGACAAAATTCACGCCCTGAATCTCCGGAAAATGATGATGGACCCAACTTTCAAGCCGGACCAGAATGCCGCCGCGGGTTACCTTAGCGCGGTCATGTGTTTCGCGGCTGACATCTCCATGCAGGAAAGCCGCCGGGTCAATTTCGATTACTCCAGCAGCGACTACATCGAACTCGCATAGGCAAACAAACTTTGCATGATAACTGCCGGGATGCTTTGCGCTCCCGGCAATTTCAGTCCGGGAAGTATCCCCGGCATTTTCTGTCCAGTGCTTGCGCTGGGTTAGACGAAAACCAGACCTCGGCATGAGCGCGGAGACAGATTCACAACTATTTTGCCGGCTTCGACGGCAACATTTTCGCTTGTCCAGAAGTCTGACGCCTGGGTGTTGCTGAGTCCCAACTCTTCGAGATCAAGCGTAATAGTTTCCGGATCTTCCGACCAGTTGAATACCCCGAGACAATTCCGGTCCGCTTCTTTCGCCAGCCAAAGACGCGGGATTTGTCCGTGTTTTTCGAACAAGTCGAGAGGTCTGGCGGCAGTTTTCAGGGGATTATCCAGGATTGGCTTAAGCAGGTCAAGTCCCTGCTGGTTCAATTTATCCAGACGGTCACCGAGAACAATATCTCCGCCGGTAAGGAATATAAGCAGCGCATAAACTTTTGCCTCATCCAGATTCCAGATTCTTCCCGAAAGCCAGGTTTCCGGGGGAAACTGGAAAGGTTTGGCCGCAGTCCGGCGGTTCATATTCGGATCATCGGATGTGCCGGAACCCCTGACAATCAGGAAATCCGGATCATTGTTCCAAAGTTGCCGGTTCATCCACCAGCGGGTGGAAAACTCAGAAGAATTACGGAGAATATGGCCCCAGTAGTTATGGATATCGCCGCTGATCCGGACCCCGTCGACAATCCCGGTAACCGACTCAAACGGAGCGCCGCACGCGAGCAGATAAGCATCAGGCCCGATTGCTTCGCGGATGGTTTCAAAGGCAATCCTGATGATCTGGCCGCGCGGCACGGTACGGTTGCGGAAACTGCTGCACTGCAACACCATCTGGGTAAAGTCCACTTTAAACAGCTCAAAGCCTGCCTGCCGGAGTTCGCGGAAAACTCCGCGGAGCCACTCCCTGGCCTCGGGATTGGTAACATCGAGTGAAGCCATCGGCCCGTAGCTGAGAAGCTGGCTGAGGTTCTGCCCGTCGGGAGCAAGCCCGAACCAGTCTGGATGCTCCCGGTAAAGCTGAGTGTATGAGTTTACCATCAAAGGGGCCGTCCAAACGCCTGGAACTCCGTCTTCAGCCTTGACTTTTTTGCAGAATTCCCCCAATCCTTCGGGAAATTTCCAGTTGGCCGTCCAGTTGCCCCAGCGAGGCTCGTAACCTTCGTCGATCACGATAAATTTAACTTTACCGGGGAACAGTTTTTGTGCCTGATGCTGGTTCTCGTAAAGGTCTTCGGCGCAAACCGCGCCGGCATAGTAGTCCCATGAATTCCAGCCCGTAACCAAATCTTTCATTGGCATATTTCGGTTTTTGTTCCATTCTTTGCCAAGTTCCTCAAGCATTTCCAGCGGGTCGCTTCCGGCGCGACACTGGACCGGTGAAGATGAAGCCTTTTCCCCGGGTTTAATCAAACGCTGCTGTTCACTCCGGATCAGGACGCCGAAACGTCCTTCGCAATGCGGGAGTTCATGCAGAGCTTTGAAACTGACAAAATCCCCGGCATGGGGCGGCAACGTTGAAAAAAGAAAACTTTTCCCTGTCCGCCGTTCATGCAATACATAAATCATGCAGCTTTCCGGATCTGCTTTTATCGAATAGGTTATTAGCCCGACTTTTTTCACTCCGCATGCATCCCCGAACGTTCTGCCGTGAATCAGTTCAAGATAATCGGCGCTCCGCGGCGGATCCGGCTGGGCTTGCGGGGCAAATACGATCCTGATCTCTTTCAGGAAAACATCGCTGTCTCCGGAATTTTCCAGGAAAACCCGGACGTTTCCCGAATCAATGATAAGTTCAATTTTGCATACGTTGGTTTTGGCGATATAGGAATTTCCCAGGCAGTCCCAGCCAAGTTTGGAACTTCCGAGGGTGAACTCGTTCAGGTCAAAAATTACTTCTCCCGACTCAAACGGGGAATCGGCACATGAAAGTTTTCCGGTTTTCGGTTCAAAAGTAAACATCAGGATTTGTCCTTATTTTTGGGCGGAAATTTTGTGATTATTTCAATTTATATTTGTTAACGGGAAGGTGCAAGCCTGTTAATTCAGCTATTTTGCGCTCTTAATAAATTTTTTTCCATGTAAAGTGTTGTACTGGAAAATTTTTTAATATATAATATATTATGGAATCTGGTTTTTTTACCAGACAAATGCAAATGCAGAATTTTTTGCGGCTGCGCGGAATTTCCGTGACCCAAAAATGAAAAAAGTTCCAGTGAAATGTAGGCAGCGTTTTAAAGGAATGATTTTCAGATCAGGCCGGGTTTTTCGCCCGTCCGTGGGTTGCTGTGGGGATTGGAGCATTTCTCGGTCTTTTCCAACTCCGTCAGCAACGCAGCTCGCAAAAAATTTTGCAATTTGCGCTAATCGATAATAAAAAAAAGAAATAGACCGATGTGGAAAAAAATTCTTATTGTCCTTGTAGTCCTGATCTTCGCCGGCATCGCATGTCTTCCGCTGATTGCCAATAAAATGGTTGAATACGCATACAAGAATCCCTCCGAGGCAAATTCTCAGGACATTCTCCGCAAAGCTATTGAGCTGAAAATAATGATGCACATGTATGCGAGCGCTCGTCCGAATCTGGAAAAATCCATTATCTGGTTTCCCGAGTCGAAAAATATCGACTATTACATCTACAAGGCTGGTGTTTGCGGTGAAAAGGAAAAGAAACCGGACGTGGCAATTCACTGGTTCGAAAAATTTATCGAGATATATCCGGAACACAACTGGACAACTCAGGCCAAGAACCGGGTGGCAAAGCTGAAAGCCCTCAACGAGTAAGCACTCCGGTTCATTTAAAAGTTTTTTCCTGAAATCCGTGGTATTTTTTTGTTTTTTCAGCGAGATCATTATATCTTGAATCCGCTTAATACCGAATTGCAATTTAAAAGCTATATAATGACAAGGGAGATTTTTGAGAATCAGGTAAAATTACGATGGCAGCGCGATATGAATATCGGGCAATGGAGTAATTTCCGAATGAACTCAAAATATCCTTGCCGCAAGGCGGTATAATCTTCAAAACAGGGGAGAAATCAGGCAGTGGTAGACGCATGTTTGGCAAAATTGCTCGGCGGAATGGAACTTACCCGCGAAGAAACCGAATCGGCAATGGACATGATCATGAGCGGAGAAGTTCCGCCGGTGAAACTTGCCGCCTGGCTCACCGCCCTGAGAATGAAAGGTGAAACCGCCGCCGAAATAGCTGGATGCGCTTCAAGCATGTCCAGACACGCAATAAACATTCCCTGCACGGATCCCAACGCCATCGATATTGTCGGAACCGGGGGAGACGGCGCCCATACCATCAATATTTCCACCGCCGCCGCATTCGTGGCTGCCGGGGCCGGAATTACCGTTGCCAAACACGGCAACCGGGCGGTATCCAGCAAATCCGGGGCCGCCGATGTACTCAGCGCCCTGGGAGTAAAGGTTGAACTGACCCCGGAACAAATGGTTGAATGCCTGAAAAAAACCGGAATGGTATTTCTATACGCTCCATTGCTGCATCCGGCCATGAAATACGCGATGCCGGTACGCCGGGAACTGGGCATCAGGACCATTTTCAACATTCTCGGCCCGTTGACGAATCCGGCCAAGGTAAAACGCTACGTCCTCGGGGTTTATGACGACAAGCTCCGGAAGCTGATTGCGGCTGCGGCGGTCAATCTCGGCTATGAAAGACTGCTGGTGGTACACGGTTCTGACGGCCTTGATGAAATCACCATTTCAGGCCCTACTTATGTCAGCGAAGTAAACGGCGGAAAAATCCGTGAAACCAAATTCAAGCCTGAGGATTTCGGGATGAGTTCCGCTCCGCTCGAAGATATTGCCGGGGGAGATCCCGCCGCCAATGCCTCAATCGTCAGGGAAATCCTGGCCGGCAAACTCTACGGCCCCAAGCGCGACGTGGTGGTTATGAACGCCGCCGCCGCCATCTATGTTTCCGGCAAAGCCGACAGCCTGAAACAGGGCGTGGAAATGGCGAAAAATGCCATTGAAAACGGCGCGGCCACGGAAAAACTCGCCGAAATGCAGAAATTTACCGGTAACTGTTGATCTGGTCTCTCAAGTCCAGCGCGGCTTGTCTTACACCCTCACCGAAGTTTTCAGAACTGTCGGCATAGATAATCCCCCGGGAGGAATTGATGATCAGCCCGGCTTTATCTTGCCTCAGCCCGTTCTGGAGGACTTTTTCGATATCGCCGCCCTGCACTCCGATTCCGGGAACCAGGAACGGCAGGTCCGGGCAGGTTTCACGAATTCTGCCGAGTTCCTCGGGATAAGTTGCTCCCACCACCAGGACTACATTGTTATTGTAGTTCCATTCGGAGTTGGCAAGTTCGGCCACATGCAGGTATAGCGGTTTGCCGTTCGAGCTGAAATCCTGAAGTTCTTTTCCGCTCGGATTCGAAGTCCGGCACAGGATCACCACTCCCTTGCCGGCATTGTCAAGGAACGGCTTCAGGGTGTCTATCCCCATATAGGGGTTGACGGTAACAGCGTCGGCGTTGTAGATTTCGAATGCTTCTTTGGCGTACATCGCGGCAGTGCTGCCGATGTCGCCGCGCTTGGCGTCAAGGATCACCGGCACGTCCGGGTACTTGTCCTGAAGGTACTCGATGGACATCCGCAGTTCCAGTTCGGCGTTTTGCCCGGCGTAATATGCCACCTGGGGTTTGTAAGCGCAAACCAGGTTGTAAGTGGCGTCAATGATCACCCGGTTGAACTCAAATATCGGATATTTTTCGTTTTTGAGGTGTTCGGGCAGTTTATTGATATCGGGGTCGAGCCCCACGCAAAGCAGCGAATTGTGCTGCTCCCGGCATTTCGTGATTTTTTCATGATAGTTCATAGTGGATAAGTTAGCTTCGAGGGAAAATTTTTGCAAACCGCGATTCCCGGAGCCTTACGGAAAAAACACCGTCATATCATAGTTGTCCGGTTAATATTTTGTAAACCTTCTCCAGAGATTGGCTAAAGTTTTATTACGTGACTTTTCATTCATGTTTTCAAATATATATTACCGGGTCTATTAACACTTTTTTTAAAGGTAGCTGAACATATGCGTTTTCAGTGTCCATTCTGCCGCGGGATCGTGGCGGTTGACAATACGGATCTTGGAATAGATGTGCAATGCGGGCATTGCGGTGAAATTGTCACCGTGCCGCATTCCCGGGTGGCAACCGGCGCGGTAATAGCGGATTTCATAATCCTCCAGGAACTTGGTCGCGGAGGCATGGGCGTGGTGTATCTTGCCCACCAGATATCCCTGGACCGCCCCGCCGCACTTAAAATCCTTTCCGACAAATACATAAACAATGCCGAATTTGTGGCCGGATTCATCCGGGAAGCCAGGGCCGCCGCAAAACTCAACCATCCGCATATCGTCCAGGCATACGCCGTGGGCGAGGACGAGGGCATCTTTTATTTCGCCATGGAAAATATTGACGGGGAAACTCTGAAAAACATCCTGAAGCGAAACAAAAAACTCCCGGTTGACGAAGCGGTGATGATAATCCAGCAGATCGCGGAAGCGCTGAATTACGCCTGGAAAGAAGAACACCTGGTCCACTGCGATATCAAGCCCGACAACATCATGATGACCAAAAACAACCGGGCAAAACTGGCCGACCTTGGTCTTTCACACGTGGCCGGGGAACTCGACGACGACGATTCGGAAGAGGTCATGGGTACGCCGCAGTATATCAGTCCGGAGCACCTTACCGGCGCACCGATGGACATCCGCAGCGACATCTACAGTCTGGGCGCGACTTTTTATCACCTGGTCACCGGAAAATTTCCTTTCACCGGTAAAAACGGTCCGGAGATAGCCAGAAAACATATCGAGGAAGACCTCGTCCCGCCTCGCGAAGTGGATCCGGAAATCCCCGAGGGCGTAAGCCAGGTCATCTGCAAAATGATGGCGAAAAACGTCAAAGACCGTTATCAGGATGGCGAGGAACTGGTCGACGACCTGAGAATTGCGCGAAAAGGGAAAATGCCCGAGCAGCTTGAGGAAGATCTCAAGCGCGCCGCCAAGGATACTTCCAGAAAACGCATAATCAAAAATCTCACGAAAAAAGCCACGGGAAAGTCCATGGCAAAGTCCAAAACCCAAATCTTTACCGGGCTGGGGGTAAACCTTGAGGGCCGTGATCCTGATAAGCTGTTCAATGCCACCGACACCATGGCGCCGTTCCAGCTTGCGGAAATAGAAAAAGAAAAATCCAAAATGCTCCTAGTTATCATTGTCGCAGTGATTTTCATTATTGCGTTTATCGTGGTGATCGGCTTCTACATTTTCAGTCCGGACCAATCGTATCAGCCGGTGATTCAGCCTAAAAAACCACTGGCCATGAAAGCTGAAAAAAAGACGCCTCCACCTGCAAAGCCGGAGAAGTCAGAATTCGAAAGCAAGGTCGATAACCTGTTGAAGCTTGCATCCGGCGGCGAAACACAAAAACGGGAATTTCTGAGACTGGCCGATAAATTTTTCGCATCATCGCCAAAACCTGCAACTGATGCCGAAAAAAATAAACTGCGGGAACTCCGGAAAACGTTTGTAACGATTGATGAAAAACTACGGGTAGTCCCGGCAAGACAGGCAAAAAGAAAGACCCACGAAAAACAAATTACCGCCAGGAAAAAAGCCGATGCCACCCGACGGCTGGCCATCCGGCGAAAAGCCGAAGCGGAAAAGCGCCGGAAAGAACTTGCCGCCAAAAAAGCCCGGGAAGAAAAGGCCAGGAAAGAAAAACTGGAACGACAAATTGCCCGATACAAGACCTATCTTGAAAAGAATCGCGACCTGATGCGCGGCAAATATATCTTCACGGCAAAACATCATGGCTTTACCGCCGCGAAACAGGTTTTCGACCCGGCCCTGGAAGAACCGGGAAAGATGAAAAATTCTTCTCCACAGGAAAAAAAGCTTGCCGGTGAATTCACCGCATGGGCGAAAAAAATGCAGTCGGGAATAGATACAACCGCGGGCATCTGGAAGATGATTTCCAACAGCGGCGCCGAAATGCGCGGACGTCAGCTCGAAGTCAAAAAAGGCTCTCTCGGTAAGATCATCAGCATCAAGGACGGCAAAATCACCCTCAAACAGTTGCTGTCCGGAAAAACCGAAACCGTGGCAGTGAGCAGTCTGGAACCGTTGTTCTATGTGAATCTGCTCAAAAAGGCCGCGCAAAAAGCCGGAAATACCGACGACTACCTGATTTTCCTGCTTAACACTGGCCAGTTTGAACTCCTGGAAGCTTACGCGCCGGACGCTTCATGGAAAAATCTCGCCTCCGAAACGGCTTATCAGTATTTTCTATACACTCTCAAAAACGGCAGCCCGGGCGAAAAAAACAAGCTTCAAAAGAAGTTCGGCCGGACACCTGAATACCTCAAGGCCTCGAAAGCCGCAAAAAAATAATCAAGCGCAGGAAACTAATTTAAACGATGATTCAAAAAAAACATAAAATTATTCATTTTTCCGATTCCCACGCAGGCGGCCCCGCCGAAGACTGGATGGCATACATCGACAAGCGTTGGGTGGGAGTATTCAATTACAAGTTCCGCCGCAGATTCAAACACGATCAAAGTCTGCTATACAAAGCCGTGGAATACATCCTGAAGGAAAAACCCGATATCGCGATTTGTTCCGGCGACATTACCTCAACAGGACAGCCGGGCGAATTCCAGATCGCCCTGAAAGCTCTGGCCCCGCTGGTGGAATCGGACATTCCGTTTATCTACATTCCCGGCAATCATGACTGCTACGTCAAAAGGAAAAGCTGCGTAGAAGCCATGAAGGACGCAATGCGCTACCTCAACCGCGGGAAACTGGAATTTGATGAGCTTCCCACCGTGGTGAATCAGGACTGGTGCGATATTATCGTGGTAAACGAAAGTTTTCCCACCAATCTGCTGATGTCGTGGGGATACATGAAAAAGCCCAGCCGCGAATTCATTAAAAAAATCTGTGCCGAACCCACAGACAAACCCCGCATCCTGCTCGGGCATTTTCCGCTGATCGAGGACCATCCCATGCTCAGGTTCAGACACCGGATGTGGTTCCAAAATGAAATTGTCGAACTCCTTAAAAACGGCAAAATCGATGTCTCACTTTGCGGTCATGTGCATGCTCCTTATACCGAACTGGATAGCCGGGGACGCGGTGAAATCTGCGCCGGGTCGGTCACCCGGAATGCATGTATGGCGGAAGTTGAATATAATCCCGGAGATGATATTTTTACCTACAGAAAAATAACCTTATCGTAACACTAACTGGATTCTTTTTATGAGCGATGTTTTTAAAAACCGCCTGCAGGAGCAGGTTCTGATTTTCGATGGCGCCATGGGCACTGAACTTTATAAACACAATGTGTTCGTGAATGTTGCTTTCGAGGAACTCTCGTTAAGCAGTCCGGACCTGATCCGCGACATCCATAAAAGTTATGTCGATGCCGGGGCGGACGTGCTGACCACCAACACTTACGGCGCCAACGCCAACAAGCTTTCGCGCTTCGGCCTTCACGATAAAATGGCTGACATTAATCGCGCCGCCGTTAAGCTGGCCAGGGAAGCGGGGAACGAAGATACCCTTGTAGGCGGCTCCGTAGGCCCGGTCGGTGACATCAATTTCAAGGAAGGTTTGGAACCTGAGCGCATCGTGAAACTACTCACGGAACAGGCCCGGACGCTTGAGTCCGCCGGAGTGGATTTCATTATCTTTGAAACTCTTCCATCACTGCGCGACACCGAATTCGCGATTCAGGTTGCCGCTAATCTGGAAGGCCCGTATGTGCTCAGTTTCGCTGTGGACCGCCACTGCGAATCCGCCAAGGGTGAGCCTATCCAGCGGCTGCTTCAGACCATCAAGGGAATCGACCGCAAACCCGTTGCGCTCGGACTGAACTGCGGCAACGGCCCGGAACCGATGCTCAACGCGCTGGAAATCATGCTTCAGGCCGCTGACTATCCGGTAATCGTGGAACCCAACGCCGGACTCCCCAAAAATATCGACAATCGGGTAATCTACATGACCAGTCCGGAATATTTTACCACTTATGCCAGAAGATATATCGAACTTGGCGTGCGTGGTATCGGCGGTTGTTGCGGTACAGGCCCGGAACACATTCAGGACATGGCGCGGAGCGTCCGGCCGCTGGTCAGAAGCGAGTTTTCCCGCAGTATTTCCCTCAGCGTAACTGAAACCCCGCTCCAGGAACCAGTACCCACCGCCGAAAAATCGCCGTTCGGGGCAAAGCTGGCCGCCGGGGAATGGGTCGCAACCGTGGAAATCGTTCCCCCGCGCGGATACCAGCTTGAAGACACCATCGCCAAGGCAAAACAGTGCAAAGAGGCCGGAATCGACGCCATCAATATTCCCGACGGTCCCCGGGCAAGTTCGCGGGTGTCGCCCATGATCACCGCCCTCCAAATCCAGGAACAGGCCGGAATCGAGGCCATTTTGCATTTCTGCTGCCGCGATAAAAACCTGATTGGAATGCAGGCCGATATCCTTGGTTGTTCCGCCGCTGGCGTCAATAACATCCTGTTCATTACCGGCGATCCCCCGAAACTGGGTGATTATCCGTTCGCTTCGGCAGTATTCGACGTGGATTCAATCGGCATGGTAAAGATTATGTCGCGCTTGAACCGCGGGGTGGATATCGGCGGCAAGGCGGTAAGTCCTCCTACGAAAGTCCTGATCGGGGTTGGAGCTGACCCGAGCGCCATTGATCCGGAACGCGAACTAAACCGCACCCGGGAAAAAATAGATTCCGGCGCCGAATATATCATTACTCAGCCGGTATTCGCAATCGAACCGCTCCTTGAATTCATCGATAAACTTGACCGCCCGAATACCCCCGTTATCGCCGGTATCTGGCCGCTCGCAAGTTTCCGCAACGCCGAGTTCATGCGTAATGAAGTACCCGGCGTGACCGTACCCGACACGATCATGGAACGCATGGCTAAGGCAGAATCAAAGGAAGATCAGCTTAAAGAAGGCATCGCTATTGCCATGGAAAGCGTACAGAATATCCGGCATGCGATCAGAGGAATTCAAGTGAGTGCTCCGTTCGGCAAAGTTGCCACTGCCCTCGCCGTGATTCGTGGCTGATCCCCTGCGTGAATTTTCGCACTGAACGGTAAACTGTCCATTTTATCGCTTATTCAGGATTGATTGAAACATTTCCTGCTGTATATTTAATGCCGCTCTTGCGGGAATTGACCTGCTGTCTCAATAACGGAGAGGTGCCGGAGTGGTCGAACGGGGTGGTCTCGAAAACCATTGATGGTACTGCCATCCGAGGGTTCGAATCCCTCCCTCTCCGCCATGTTTTATAATATACTGATAATTAGAGAGTTATAACTTCTAAAAAATAAAAGTGTCCAAAATATGCACCAAAACTCAGACAACCAAAAACCTGTCGAGGAAAATGCAATGGACACTAAGTTTCTGCTCAAGAAGGGTCGCACCTGGTACCTTAACTTCACTTTCCCGAAACGAATGCGGATGCCGGAGCTGTCAGGCCGCCGGGTCCGGATCAGCCTGCAAACTCCTGACTTGAAAGTGGCGCAGCGTTGGCGGGATCGACATGTCCGCGAGTTGCTTCAGGCCGACAATGAACTGCATGTACTTGAGATCCTGGCCCGTAAGATCACGGAGGCCGATGAGCGGCTGCGGGACAAGCTTGATGAGCTGCTGCCGGACTATGCGCTTCGGGGACTTGAGCGCCAGGACGGGATCAGCCTGGGAGAGCTACGCGCACGCTACCTCACCTACTTAGAGGAACGTCGCAAGTTGAAAGCTTCCTCTATAGAGAAATACCGGTCGGCCCTGGACTGCTTCGAATTCGTCGTTGGCTCCGATTCTCCGGCTTCAGAGCTATCGCACCAGCAGCTTCAGGAGTTTGCGGCCACCGCGCTGCGGTTCCCCAAAGCCTGGAGCTACAGACGGCAGGCCGGACTGGGCGTTGAGGACATCATCGCCGAATGTGAGAACTCGGGTAAGCCGGTAACACTTTTAGCCCGTAACTCGGTCAGATATATCCTTGTTGTTGCCAAGTCAATGTATAAGTGGGCCATTGAGGATGAACAATTACCGCGAAGCTTTCGGATGCCGTTTAAGTCATTCGATATCTACGTTCAAGCCGAGGAACAGAAGCATAAGCTTCCTCCGACTCACGAAGAAGCGGATATGCTCTGCGCGATGCCATTCCCAAATACCGGCAAGATCGGCAAGACCGAATGGAAATACCTCCCGTTAATCGCAAGGTACACGGGGATGCGGATGAGCGAGATAGCCCAACTCCACCAAGAAGACTTTGTGAAAGAATCCGGGGTGCTTTGCATAAAAATCTGCCGGGATGTCAAAACTGAGTCTTCGCGGCGAATGGTGCCAGTCGCGGACAAGCTGTTACCGTGCATAGAACAGTTGCTGAAGGACTGCCCTGGTTCCGGCCGGGTTTTCTCCAAATGTGGCGATCTTCCCTACGGAAAGTCCGTTAAATATGCTCACGCTTTCCTGAAACTCTGGAACATTGCAGCGAAACGTATCGCCTCTGGTGTTAGTTTTCACTGCTGGCGGGTGTATGCCAATGCCGAGATGTCCCGTGCCGGTGTCGATGTTATCGACCGGGAGCGAATCCTTGGTCATGCCAACGACCGAACGAATGCAGTCTACTTACCCGATGATTACCAACGGCTGAAAAAAGGTGTCAATAAAATTTATTAATGCCTATTGACAATCTGGTTTTTATCCATTATTATGTAAAATAATTACTTCCGAATTGCCGGGAAATATCTTCCGAGCATAGTATAGGCCTGTAATGGCTTGGTCGCGGACCCGGGAGTATAATTGCCGAAAAGCTTTTTTGCGTCGGTCGGAACTGATAGTTCCGGTTGGCGTATTTTTTTTGCCACCGGGGCTCCAAGGACGGAGGCAAAAATGCCAAAACCAACCACTGCCACAGCTAACTCAGGAACGCGTGCTCTGAGCTGCTGGCTAACCAAACGTGAAGCACTTACAAATTACCAAATCGGCTCCCGACGACTTGACGAATGGGTCTCAAACGGCTATGTCCGATCTGTCAAAATCGACGAAAAACAGCAAGGAAGGCGAGTTTTTTCCGCTGCGGATATTGATGCCACCCTCGCCGCCCTCGCCATAGGCAAAGAGCCAAAAATCCGAGCTGGAAGGGGGCGGAAATGAATAACGAGATTTTGGGCACTCCCGGCGGAGCCACCACGCACGCGCCGGGAATCCCTGAAGCTGATAGAAAGATCAGCGGATCATTTAGTTCCACTGGCTCTAATATAGCTTGGAATCGGGTTAAATTCAACAAAACTAGCCGACGTTTTCAGCAAGCCCTGCGGAAACTGCCTGCACCCGGCCAGGGTTGCCACTCTGGTCTGCTACGGGTTGTGAATATCGGGATTGCGGAGAGAATCCATCCACTCGATATATTTGTTGCAATTCGGGGGGCAATTAAACTCGGCACAAGGCTTGTGGCCGATGATGAAATCGCAGATGCGATAGAAAAGGGAGTCCAAACATTCGGCATGTATGTCCGGAAAACAGTGAAGAAACGGCTTCGTAAAACGACAGGCGCGAGCAATAAGCCGGAGTTGCTTAAGGAAATCGGGGCAAAGATTTACGCGGCGATCCTTACCGCGAGTCCAATATGCACGGAAGAGGATATAATAGCAATGAGTCCAATCTCGATTCCCTCTGATCCGATTGAACAGGCGGTGCTGTTACTGCGCAACCTGTTTTTGCCAAATGAATTTGTGTTCACCGGAGATCAATGCACGCAGAGGGTCGACCCCGTGAATTTCACAATTCAGAATCTACCGGCACAGCTAAATGAGCATCCGCTTATGATTCCGAACCCTTTCACCGGCAAGCAGGCTCGGACTAAGTCTGGCAAGCTTTCTTTTCGGTGCGATGCGGCAATTGCCAACTTCAGGATTGCCATTGCGGAATTTGATGACAAGCCGCTCAATGAGCAGCTCAGATTTTGGAAGTTTATAATAGAAAATCAAGGGCTTCCAGTTGCCGCGCTGATTTACTCAGGCGGCAAATCCCTTCATGGCTGGATCGCAGTGAACTGCCGCGATCAAGCAGACTGGAACGAGAACGTTAAGGATTGTCTTTTTCGAGAAATCCTCGAACCCCTCGGGGTCGATCCGGCGACGAAGAATCCAAGCCGGCTGTCCCGACTACCGGGCCATTTTCGGGCTGACAAGGGGCAATATCAACGGCTTTTATACTTGAACCCCAATGCCGTGCGTGGAAACGGTGGAGGTGGATCATGATACAAGAAGCAATACAAAGCCGACTGGAACAGCTCGATACCTTCGCAGGTACTGACGACTTCTCCAGTATCAGACCAGTTCGGCTGGGCGACTTACAGCGACCGGTACCAGGTGGACCTGATGAGCTGTTGCTTCACCGGTTTTTGTGCCGGGGATGTAGCGCTTTTTTGATCGGCCCAACCGGGATAGGAAAATCCGCTCTTGCAATGCAAATGCTTGTGGCCTGGGCAGCCGGTCGGCCAGTGTTCGGCATCGAGCCAACCCGGCCCTTGCGGATCTGGTTGATGCAAGCGGAAAATGATGAGGGAGACCTAGCGGAAATGAGGGACGGAGTCGTCGCCGGGATGATTCGTGACGGCATAATCGGCGATGCCGATGCTAGGATAGCACTGGAAAATATTGAGGTCTTCACGGAGTCAGGATTGACGTTCGACCAACTTGGTAAGTTTCTCGATCAGAGACTCAGCGAAACCGAGATCAAGCCGGATCTACTTGTACTAGATCCGGTGTTCGCGTTTTTGGGGGCGGATGCCTCATCGCAGGCGGAAGTTTCGGAATTCCTGCGGGGGATTATCGCCCCGGTGCTTCAGCGGCACCGGGTTGCATTGCTGGCCGTCCACCACATGAATAAGCCTTCTAAGGAGTCATCCGGAGATCAGCCTCCTTGTATGCTCTCATACACTGGGGCAGGTTCCGCCGAATGGGCGAACTGGCCGCGGGCTGTACTGGTCATGCAACCGCTCAAAGAGGATGGTCAGTTCATGCTGGTCTCCCCGAAGCGCGGGAAGCGTTTGGGGTGGAAAGGCGCCACCGGAAAGCCGGCCATAGAACGGCGCATTGCTCACAGTGACATACCGGGGATCATATATTGGCTGGACATGGAAGGTAAGGTCGAAGCCTCCGCTCCGGCTTCAACCCGGGAGGAACAGTTACTCGCTCTGGTTGCAGAGCACGGGGGCGTCATGCCCCAAGCGGAACTGGCCGATGAAGCCAAAAAACGGCTTAAAATCGGCCGTGACAGCTTCCAAAAGCTCAAAAAGAGCCTGCTGGAGACCGGGAAGCTCCATGAGGAGAGGGTCAAGTCTGACAGCAGCAAGCTAATCGGGCTTGACCAGGATGCGGTCACCACAGCCGCAGGGGAACGTGACCGGGAACTACGCGAAGAGGCTGCCAGAGCAAAGGCAGCTACAACGACGGCAGACATTAACGATAAACCGCTGGAGCCTTCATTTATATGAGGCTCTCGGTAGCAACGGGACACCATCGGAGCCGGGGGCAATTATCCCCCGGTTCCGGTGGCTTCATTGGAGGAGGAAGCAGCACCGATGAGGGCTGGGAGCATGCACTACCTTTGACGGCTACCCCCTTCTCTCCCCATAGGGGAGAGGGGGGCCGTCGGAGGTGGTGCTCTGGGGGCCGGCGATGATGCAAAAAAGGAAGGTACCCGGCCATGCCCTGGGGGAAAGGCCGTCGATGCCCTCCGTAGCCGCAACGGAGACAAAAGGAGGCGAGAGAGCCACCGGAAGCAGTTGCTAATGGCCGCCGCCGCAGGTGCTGGGGGTACTAAAATGATCACACTTACAGACAGGAGGATCGAATGGATAATATAGCACAATCGGAGGAGCACCTTACCGGGCCGATTCCATGGGTATGGCTGCTCGTGGCCCATGAACTGCACGGGAAGTGCCTGGGAGTTGGCTTAGTGCTATGGAAGTTTCAGGAACAGCATCGAGAAGTAATAACGACCGGACTCAAGGATATTGCGGAACTGTTGAATACAGATCCACAGGCAGTCCGCCGGGCAATAATCAGGCTGGAAGCCGTGGGGCTTATAACGGTGGAACGCCGCAAGGGACTTAGGAATCGCATAATCATCAACCAGATTGATATTGAAAGGAATACGAGGATGAACTCACTTATTGATGAACTACACGAAGCCGTTAAGGCGGAACAGGCAGGTACGACACCGGAATCCTTACTTGGAACAGGTGATTCCCGTAATGAGCTGCAGTTCCTGGACATAGGTTGCAGACATCAAAGTACCGCAGTCATCCGGCATATACTAGGACGGCTTACCAGCAATACGGCAAAGAACTGGGAAAAACGGTTCATGGGTGCCGCGAATCCACCGGGGCAACTTAAAAAACCTTCTCCGGCAGCACCCGCAGCCCCAGAATCTAAGATACCACCACCGTCGATCTTGAATGAGGAGGTGACGCAGCCAGCATTTCTTGTTTTGTAAAACAGCGACTCGGCCGGATTCTGGATTACAAATACCATCCATGGATAATCCAAGTCCGGCCGGGTTCTCTTAGCTTCGGAACCACTTTAAAGTTTTAAGGAGCCTTTCGGGCATACCTATCTTCACTGCCCCAGCCAAACAAGAGATCACATGGTGGCACTTATTCGATATGTAGAGACGGATGACCCGGTAGAACAGCCCTTTGGCGAGGTAACGGTATGACCTGCCCATGATTGCTGCCCAGGAGCCCAAATAGGATCAAAGTACTGAGTCTCCCCAGTATTCCTGGTCTGAAAGGCTGCCAGCGTAGCCAAAAAACAGCCCCGGAACGGATCATGAAAAGGCCTGTTCCGGAACCGGGCTCCTCTATCTTGACACGATTGAAACCTGAATACACTTTTTTTTAGCTATGTGAACCCGATGTGCTCTTCTAGTTATTTTCACAATATGTAGCCAATATCCAGATTGTCATTAAACGAAGATGGCAATAAATAGAACAATTATACATCATCAACCAGGATAAACATAGATGCCTTTCATATCAGTATTATACAATATTAATGAATAGCGGCTTCGGACTAAGAGGCCATAAAGTAGTGTCATTTGTGATACCGGTGTCATCAGTGATACTACTTGTTTACAAAACATTATAAAGATGGCTGACTCGTCAGTATTTTAGGTTTTCAGTCAAAGCTTCTTGATCGTTATAGTCTAAATATGCGTTTTAAGGTGGCTCTCGTGAAGAACGTATGATATTGTGATCTTAGGGGTGAGTGAGTCGTTAAAATTGCTTAGAATGTCATCTTTATAGTTCCCAATATTACTTATTTTAATATTTTGATAAATTTCGCAAAATATATCCTTCCGGCATGAAGGAAAATTCCATCGAAAATCAAGCTATGCCGAAAAAAGTGCCAGCCTCACTGCTCCGAGGGGAAAAATGCCGAAAATCGGCCATTTTTTGAGGCCGCGCGCGTTATACTATGAGCACTCAATTCTCGAATTTCCGTTTCATAATTTATATATAAATTTACAAAGACACAACTTTCAGGAGTTTTGTGAAAAAGCCCTGTCTTGCCGATAATGTGAATTATTTTGATAAAACAGTTCATTATCCCATTTTGGAACAAGGAAACTACATTTAATGGTTCCCCTGCTGTAGCAGGGGATTATGATTGCCTTTGAAAACTCCAGCTGTTGGAGAATTTAGAAATAGTAGCAATAACTATATTATGAATAGATTCCTAAACCCTCATTAACTCACTTGGCTAAAAAAAGATAATTCCGGTTTCAGGTGTTCATGCAGAAGAGTCCGATTACATAATGGGCCATGAGGATTGGAGTAATTGAAAAAGAGTTTTTCGGGTTCAATAGCATTGCTGGTAAAGGTTCACCAGTAATGCTAAGTCACCTATATAGGCTTTTTAAGCGAACGGCGAAACACCGCTACGTGTCAGAATTTCACTGACTATCAACCCGAAAAACTCTATCCATAATATTGAACTCGAACGTTCATCATGTCAAGTCCACAGACAACAATTCTAGTGATTTACAGTAAAAGCAAAAGATTTTATTTAAGTGCGTTGTTAGAATCCCCCACCCCTTTTCGGATAGGAAGGCTCTTTATGGGGTGTATTCTGTTTGTCACTGCCCTCTTTGAACACCTTTCCATGCTTGGCATCTTCCTTAAGCTCCTCCCGGCGGGTATTATTCCACCGGCGATATTCGGAATACGTTTTAAAGGTGAGAATCTGGTCTATCTCGGAAAGGATCTGATCAAAATCTTCCTTCGTAATGTTCTCGCATCCAAAAGTATGTTTGGTCAGAATCTCTTTCATCCGTTTGCCGGCGGATTGAGCACTTTCATACTGCTTCTTCCGCATAAATGCCCCGAGGGCATCGACCGTATAACACCGCAACTCGGCATAGGTTGCGTCTTTCGAGAGGCCGATGAGAATGGCAGGAACCAACTTGGCTGCGCTTTTCGGATCGAGGTCGATAAACAAAGTCATTGCCAAGAGCCGCTGGCCCGAATCAAGCTGTGGGCTGCGCATGTTGATCGAGTTCACCCCCTTGATTGCCTGGTCACGATACCCGGCCTTCGCCAGGAGATACGTGAGGTACAGGTTATAAACGAACGGGGCGTTGCGCCGGTATGGCCTGGCCTGCTTAATGAAGTCTTTAATGGCCTGTTTTTTGGTAATCTCGCTCGGGCCGAATCTCCGCTCTGCTTTCATGGAGAGTTGGGTGATATTCAGGTTGGCGGATTGGGCCTTAAAGGTGGCTTTTGACGGGGGCGGGGCCTTCCGAAGCCGCCGATTGTACGAAGCTCCTGCTTCGGTTTCCAGGGCGGCGACTGCCAGAATGGCAATCACGATTAGAATGATTGACTTTTTCATGGGGTTCACTCCTCTCCGATAGATTATAAACTTTTTAATACTCACATCTTTTGTATTTCCAATCGGATTTTATAAGTTTGGGAATAAGCTGATAATGTATAATAAGCAATTATAAATATAATTGTCACTTTTTTCATCAACTCCAGCTTTATAGCTTATCAAGTATTCGCTTGAAATTCTTTTCGGCATCTTCCGCGCCAACGGAAGATCTGTAATCCAGAAGTTGTCCATTCAACAGGCCGAATCCCGGACATTCAACGGCCAGCAGAGAAGCAACGGTTGTTTCTTTTGACAAGCCGATGTAGACGTTGCAGCTTGAAGATATTTCAACTTTGTTAACATTCATGTATCTGACATAGTACGTAAAACAAAGTATCCGGTCACTCACGGCGGTAGCTTCATAAATGGGTTTGTCATCTTTTTGCAGAGACGCATAATCGCAGGAAAACACTTTCAGGTTTTTGGATATTTTTCTGATAAACCAGCGATTTGTCAGATTGTAGTTTTTGAGCTTATAAGTTGTGAAAGCCGTTTTTTTCAATGCGATCATAACCATATTCGCAAGACATGTAGCGCTTTTTAACTGCCGCTGTTTTCTTACTTTGCTGAAAAGACTTTTTGACAAACTTTTGGCTTCATCTATATTGGCCGCATTGGGGTATTCTTTAATTGCAATGTCCAGCAATAATCGTCCAGTATCAGGATCAGACTTTGCTTTATTCATTGCTTCAGTTATTTTCTTTCTTCCGTACTCGGATCTTATTTTTGCAAGCAAAGCTTTGGCTTCTTTGGTTTTATCAACATCCGGATATTTTTTTATAACTCGCTCAAGTGGGTTTTTCGATAACTCATAATTTCTTACTTTTTCCGCTTCTTGCATCGCTGTTTTTATTTCATGCTCTGCCCTTATTAGCCTGTCGGCCTCATCTGGAAGCATCCACCGGCCATTATGATAAGCATACAACCTTGTCGGAGCAATAATCTTTTTTTCCTCTGATGGGATAGCTTCCGAAATTAACATATCCCTTGATTTATTAAGCAGACTCATTATCTCTTTGTCGTTATACCATTTCCGGTTGTGCTGGATATAGCCATTTTGAACCAGGATTGCTACTTTTCTTTTATTAAATGCGGATAGCTTGTGCAGCTTTCTTGCTTTTCGATAATTTAGTAATGACTTTTCGACATATTTCTGAATCAGCTTATCATTCATACCTTTTAAAATATGGATTTTCATCGAGTCGGTGAAGTCAATTGCCATGACCTTAAACCTTCCGACATGCATGTATGCGGATGAACATGCGTAAATTTCGCCATCAATCCTACGTCCCCTTTTATCAAAAAAACTTACCGTATCTCCCTTTTTCCATAACGGATATTTCTTCTGAGCTTTACTAATAATCTTATTCCTGTCAAAATGAGGGAACTGGTTCTCTATGACTTTTTCCGCTTCGGCTTCGGCAAGTCTATCAACATCTGCCAGAGAAAGTATTGTCTCTGGAATCGGCCATTTTATGTTATTGAGTTCCGCGACTTTTTCCAGGGGAAACTTCTTTTCACAATTTTCTTTTGCGAGCTTTTTCAACTCACGTAATTTGTTTTTTAATTCTATGCTTTTCCTGTTTTTACTAGGTTTGGCATGTTTAGGCACTTGTCTTTCAGTAGATACTGATGACAATGGTTCTGTCTTAACGGGATTTTCTGATTTAACAGTTTCATTATTCAACGAAGTATCAGCGGGATGTTGAATTTTTGAATGTGGCGTTACATGTAATTCAGAACTGTTGTTTTCGTTTTTTCCAAGCGATGTGAACTTTACGTCTTTTACAACTTTAAGGTTTTCAGGTTGTATCTCATGCCTAGTAGACTTCATGTTAACAGGTGAGTCTTTTCTTATGGTAATTGTCTCCTGTTGATTTTCTCCAAAGGATTCACCACTATCGTTGAGCTGTTTATCTGGCACTAAGGCATTAATAGCGAAAACAATCACCACAATAATTACCCCTAGAATCAAAAAGCCGAATAAAGGGAAAACCCATTTCTTGAGAACAGGTGACTTTTCCAAAGCAGATATTTTTGCCGATTTTGAATCAGGTTTCAGAGAGTTGGCTAACGAATCCGTATCAATAGTTGCAGGGCTATCATGAGCTCTTTCTTTCAGATGATCACTGTTTTTAGTCTGTGATGCTTCAACGGGTGTAAATATAATCGGAATAACGAATTTCTGATTACATTCCGGGCACTTTGCATTTCGTCCGGCATAATCCTCTTCAACAACCATCTCCAATCCACAATTCGGACAATTGAATTTTATAGAAGCCATATTTATACCTCATAATTCCGTAAATCTATTATTCTTGCGGTTTAGGCAACATGAGCTTTACTGCTCCTAGCATACCGCTCCCTCCGGTAATAACCGCTGGCAAAGGTGAAGGTATAGCCGTAATAATTCCAACAATAAATCCTTTGGCTACGGAGGTGCCCCAATTATCATTGTAGGAATATTTCTGGATAAGAATACAGGGAGCAGCTAGAAATAAGGCAATCGGGACTGAAATGAACCAGCCAACACCCGTTATGTCGGTACCAAAAAGCATTATATCAACAATTACCATTGCAAATGCAACGAACGGATGCAAACCAAAGTTTTGAAGTAGTGATTTCATTATTTTAGGTTTTCAGGAGTATAAGAAGTTGACGATTCGGGTAAACTAACTTTATGTTTTTCATTGGCAAAAATTACTTTTATTGCCTTAACTTCATTTTTCCCGCTTTCAGAAAGTCGGTTCTCGATAAAGTTCACCAACGATTCCCGGCAATGAGGAATAACTACGGAAAGGCGTTTTTCATTCATGCCGCGTTGGCTTGCCATCGGCGTAATTTCTTTTACCAACTGAGCAAGTTTTTTCTTTTCGTTCGTTACTAACCATCCTCCTTCATACTGCGCTTCAATACTGTCAGTATGTATGCCAGGAGGTTTCATTATGTCAATCGGAGGGGCGGTGACGTATAATATGCCATCTTTTAATTCATACGCCCAGTCGCCTTTGCTTGACATTTTGAGTTTATAAAAATACGTGACTTTAAAACGCACCTTATAGATAGCTTTGGAGTAAAAATATTTTAATCTCTGAACAACTTCTTCTCTATTCTCTTCCTCGGTGGTGGTAGACTTACATAAAACCAGGTCATTCACTTTTTCTACAAAAGTGTTACCGTTGGACATAATTGAAGTTATAGTTGTTTTTGATCCAAAAGCACCACTAATCAATTTACATAACCACATAGGCACACAAAGAATAAAAACAGCGATTAATATTATCAGGAAGTTCCTTCCCAAAAATATTTTTCGCTTTTTTTCAGAACCGGTGTTTTTTTCTCCTGATTCTGGCATTTTCACTCCTCCCGGTTTTTTGAATGCAGTAATACATCTCTGTTGAATGGCAATAAAAAAGGACGCAATCCACATTAAGCCCCTGTTGAGGTACCGCCGTACCTACCGGAGAAGCATAAAGGAATTGCGCCCAAGCGGACGCAACTCCAATGTTCGCATTCTCCGGTAATAAAAATTGGCGGTTTTCAACAGGTGAACGACACTGAAGTCACTGTATGTTGTAAATTACTTGATTATTTTTAAGTTGTACTTCCTTTCGCTGTTAGTACGCGATTAAAATAATCCCAGAAATGATCATTGCAAGCTTACTTATATTAGATGCCGCAACATCAATTCACAGAGCTAAAAAAAGCGGCCAATTTTAGTCAGCCGCTAATTTTGATCCCCATGAATCCCGCTCCATAGAGGAGCTGGTAAAGCATCAGTAGCACCAGAGCCATGAATAACAATGCTTTTATTTTAGTTAATGCTATTCGCCGTTGGTTACGGTCATCCTGTTGGAGACCCTTTATATATATGATGAATGGATAAGTGGTTCCAATCAGGAGTAGTATAACCGGAACAGCTTCCCATAAGCCAAAGGTGCACAGTGTCCAACCAGTAATAAAACCGGTCAAGGCTAAGTATGCTGTTAGCGCTGCCTTTACCTGGGCTGACTTTGACCAGTGAAAGGTCCTCGATATCCAATTCCGAAACCGTTCAGCGACATTATCCCCGAAAAGAGTTAGGATCACCGCGATAGCGGAGAATACCAACAATTTGTCTGAAAGGCTTTCCCTGAGCTGACTCCGGAAATTCCTGCCCTGTTGCTCTAGCTTTTTGATGGCAGCAGCGTATCCTTGCTGGTATCCGGTTGCGAAAGCTTCTTTATGGGAATCCTGCTTATCGCAAGAGATAAGGAGCAATACACCGGCCATCAATACCAGCATGATCATCCTGGCTATCATGATCTTCTCCGGAACCAGCGAATGGCGATGATGCCGACAGCAAGCAGAATTACGGCTCCCGCCAATCCCCACCCCAACGGTTTCAACAACGAATTGGCTGATTCCGCTACCGGTTTCAGAATGTTTTCCGCATGTTGCGGTACTTCCGGAACCGACAGCGCCGCGCTTATCCCAATTATCAGGATCGCGGCCGCGATGGCCGCCCACACAATGAATGGCATGACTAACCTCCTCCCTGTCATAATGGGCCGACAACATGACGCTGTCAGCCCATATTGGTTTTTCGGTTACGCCGCTAGCTTGAAGAGCTCCGCGAGTCCGCGATAACATTTGTCGGCACGGACCGGTGTATACTTCTTTGCAACTTCGGTGAAGCAATTGTAAAGGCTCCACCGGTTACGCGCGGCAAATTCAGGATGCGAAGGTTCCTGAAACTCCTTCAGAACAGGAAGAATGTCACAGCTGGGAATCACGTCCTGTTCCGCTGCCCTGACCGCAATGATCCGGGCCTCGTTCAGGCTGACTGACTTATCTTTCAATACTCCGACATTCAGTTCCAGCCGGATAAACTGCAACTCCAGGTTGTCGAAAGCTTGCGGGATCAACTGGTCGATGTCGATTCCAGACGTATGCCGTCTGGTAATCGTGGTCTCGCCGCCAAAGGCTAAGTTACTGCAAACACATATGTTAAGTCCAACTGTAAGCCCCAACGCAAAGCTCTTGTCGTGACTGTTGCGGATACCCAAGGCGCGACTAAACTCCGGGTGTCCATCCGGATGAAACCGCAGTACCCCGAACATTTTCGAGCCCGAGGGATTCAGGCCGTACTCTTCTGATACGATTTGATAACCGCGTTCCTGAGCGGCTCCGGTTACAAGTTCCGCTACATCGTGATGCGGTACCGGTTTCCAGGTGTCAGTTTCCTTCGGAGTAGCGACCCAGCGTAAGACCTCGCGGCTGACTCGTTCCGCTCCACAAGATAACATGAGATGATTCATTTCTATTTTCCTTTCTTCGCAGGGAGTGTCCCTGCATGTTATAGCTGAACTTCTGCGCGAGTTCAGCGGGTTATTTTTATGCTGCAGAGAAATAGCTGGTGGTTGATTTGCAATGCTCTTTTTTGCATGATGATTGATATGGACAGTCTCCACAGTAGAAGCTGGTTTCGTTCGGGTAGAAGATGCCAGCTTTCTCAGCGTTCTCCACGACCTTTACCAGCCAGGCCAATCGCAGGAAGTCATCACGACTCCTGAACGTGTGGTACTGTTCGTAAGTTGGCGTTTTGGCCTTAGTTACCACATCGAATCTGAAACCGGGCTTCGATCCTTTATATAACAACCGGTATGCATACGAAAAACAGGTGGCTTGCAAGTCCTTGTCGGCTTTCCCGGCAGGCCAACGGCGCGAACTGGTCTTCCAGTCGATAATGACCGGATTACCTTTGTCGTCACCGACAACCAGGTCGATCTCGCCAATCAAAGGTTTGGACACTCCCGGTATCGGCACCTTGAACGCCAGACTGACATCGAGGATTTCATCCTCTAGCCAGCTTTTGTACAGGCATTCGATCATCCGGTTGCCAGTCTCCAGCAACGTGTCGAAGTTCTCGCCGTCCTTGAGCTTCAGGTTCTCGCCGGCGTGATACTCCGCGCGCCAACAGGTCGCGAACATCCGCTTGATTGAGCTCAACCCCGGATAGCTACCTTTCTGCCGTTTACGTGCCAGCCAGGACGCTGCCCGGTGAAAGGCAGTGCCAAAGGGTAACTGTGCAGAAGTATGCTCAGGCTCCAGCTTATACACATACTGGAACGCATACTGTAGGCTGCATATATTAAGGAATTTGTTCAACCGCGAGAAGCTCCAATGTGGCTGCTTCCGCAGCTTTGACAATGAGACCATAATCATTACTCCATATTGTTGTGATTAAAATCCTTTACCAGCAAGTAAACCTGCAAGGTCGCGAAGCACCTTGCATACTCGATCCAAACACAATGTTTGGTCCAGTAACAATCCCTGGAAAAGACGGCACCGACACCCCGAATTACTCCGGAATGCCGGTGCCGGGCGGTACCCCAACCGGGATTTTATATATTTTTGTTTGTTGCTTTGTTAGTAGAAATCCGGCAAGGTCGTGGAGCACCTTGCCCGTTCAGTCCAGGCGTTGCGCCTGGGCGCGGATGCCGTCGATCAACAAACTACACTGTTCCCGCGTGAGTTCATGAATCTCGTTCACCGGGAATCTGGCAAGTTCCGCGTTGATGTCGAGTCCGTGCTGTTCGACCAGGTCAAGTAGATATTTCACCTGCTTCTTACTCGCCAGCACTACATGACCGTTTGTACGCTGATTATTATTCACCGGTTTGCTATTGATCTCAGATTCGACCGAATCCTTCACCATCGTGAATGTCTGGTGAATACGACTCCGGATTTGATCTTCCGACATACCATCGGGCAGCTCCAATTCCAGCGCAGCGTGGTAACTTTTACTACTGTAGTCACTCTCAGCCGGAACCTTCTTACTGAATGATGCATTGAGTTTCAACATGGATATACCTCCTGTTGTTGTTTGTTATGGTGAAGTCGCAACGCACTTCACCCGTAATGTCCAGGTGCAACACCTGGTCGCAAAGCACCTTGCCTGTTCGATCACAAACACAATGTTTGTTTCAGACGTAACGCCTGGTGGGGTAGCTAAAAGGTAAGAAACCAATAAAAAAGCGGAAATCGCCGCCGTTCACACAGCAACGATCCCCGCACTAACATATTATGCCAAAATTCCGCACAAAATTAAGGCAAATCTCTAAAATACTCTTGCCCTGACTGCAGATCAGCCCTTAAGGAAGCACCACACCAATTTGTTCCAGGTTCAACTCCCACATGCTCCACCATTCAATTCCACGTGAAATCCTCTCTGTGGATTTTAGAAAATATCGTATAAGTCGTTGTATTAAAAGGTTATGCAAATGAAGCGTCATCTCCGCCGTGACAAGTAAAAACGGCTTCTCGAAGACCATTTCGAGCCATTTTCTCTCCGTTTCTCAGTTTGTTCTTGTCACGACCAGAACTTTTGGAAACTTTTCAGAACATAGTGCCATTCACTAATTACCAACAACTTATCGCGCTACATGAGAATGGTTATCAAAAAGTGTTCCTTTTTTCGCCGAATATGGTAGGGTGCAGTACTGTGATTTCTCGAACCCGTGACAAGAAGATTAGCCTCACTTTCACCTGTTATTTCGTTGATTTTTCCGGGAATTTGTTCTGAAAGGTTTCCGTTTTTGAAAGGAGAATGGATATTTTCACTTGTCAGGTTGCCCTTCAGCCATTACCGCACCCCGTGAAGTTCTGCTGAATCAGAACAGGCCAGCGTTCGGGGACAGGAATATCTTTTGCTTCCATGGAAAAACCTTTGTCAATAAAAATGAAGCTAAGAACTACCCCGAATCATGCGAAAAATCGAAAGATGACGGACATTTGACGGACTGAAAAAAGTCGTTTGTAACTCGATGGTCACGCACAGGGTCTTAATGACATCGTTTCCCAGCGCATGAATAGTATCCCATCTTTGTTGGTCAGTTGTCAGCAGAACTATGTTGCGGCGATTTGTTTTTGACTACATTTTTAATAACCAATTCTGATTTTCGTCATTTTATTAATATAGATCTCTTTTTTTAAATTTTGTATGAATGAACCGTCTCTACAAACGCCATTACATTTTTCCAGGGAATTTCGGGACGCAGCATATGGGCGGAACTGCACAAATATCCTCCATTTTTCGCCATCACTTCAATGGTGCGCCGGACTGTGTCGCGCACTTCCTGAGGGGTTCCGAACGGCAACGTGCTCTGGACTCCGATCCCGCCATGGAAACTTATCCGGTCACCATATTTCTTTTTCAATGCAAAAATATCCATGCACTCCGGCTGTATCGGGTTGAGGATATCCACCCCGGCCTCAATGAAACCTTCAATTAAAGGTTCAACGTTCCCGTCGCTGTGATAAAAAACCAGGATATCCGGTTTGATCCGTTTGGCCGCGCTGATGCAATCGCGCATAATTGGAAAAATCCAATCATGCCACATCGCCGGACTCATCATGGGTGACTGCTGGGTTGCCACGTCCCCACCGCCGAATAAAACATCCGCGCCGCACCGGGCAACCTGTTCAGCGGTCCTGACCTGCAGTTCCGCCATTTTATGAAAGAGCTTGCGAGTTACGGGGGAATCGTCGAACATTTCCATTAACAACTTTTCAAATCCGGATAATGCCCAGGTATTCTCGAAAACGCCGAATCCTCCCATAATTACCGGATAATCAGCCTGCTGAAGACTTTCAATCTTTTCTTTGTGTCCCTCATAACGGTAATCAACACCTATGTCAGGCCAAGGGAATGCGTCAAGCTCAGAAACGGATGTAACATTCCGCAACGGGAAATATTGCGTTGCGTCATCGGAAGACTCGAAATAATCCCACGCGGTACCCCAATCCGGATTGATCACTGCGGATTCCGGCAATGAACCGTCGTCATAATACAGTTTCCGCCAGTCGGGGGTTGGCCTTGTTGAGGGCAACGGCCCCCCGGTCCACCTTGTGTCAAAGTCGAAATACTCTTCCGGAGTAGTATTTTCCCCTGCATGCCGGCGAAATATTTTCTTGAATCCTGTAGACATCCCAAAATCCAGAGGTATCCACTCATGTGGTTTCCTCCGAGCCGCATTTATGTAATTTTCCCGCCTGGTTAGTTTTCGGTTAAGTTCCGTGAAGTTCTTTCCCGAAAAAAATTTCTGATTTTTTTCAGACCCTCTTGATTTCTGTTTAATTTCTTCCATAGCGACTCCTTATAAAATTTTTTGATTACAAACTATTGACAACTTTTCGAATAACCTTATCATAGAAATATCCACCCACTCGTATCCTGCTGGTTTCTTTCCGTCGGATGCGCTTATCGCGTTTTTGCATTTCAACTTTAATAACTTGGATTTATAGTGGGCTGGCAGGACAGACAAACCGATTAAAGAAATTCCGTCTATCGAGTTGATTTCGTAACCTTTTAGTGTGTTGAAGTAGTTTTTTTCGAAAAAAATTTGATTTTTTCCGGAACCGTCGATCCGTCAGTAACTTTTTTCTCAGAAACCTCCGTTTTTTGTTGAAAATTCATTGACATAGAAACCTTTCGTTATACCTTAAACTATTCCACCCATTACATTCGGCATTATCGACCGGATGATTTTCTCCATCTTTTGAAACCGAAACTTTGTTGTTATTGGAAAAACGCGGTGGGCTGGCATAAACCACATAATTCTAACCCCAAACCGGGCAAGAAGGGAAAATATTGTCCATATCTCAACTTTTGCGTATTCCTCAACGGTGAGGAACCCAGTGCCGTGCTTGCGGAACGCGAATAACTTCACGGCAGAGTTGACGAACTTGAATTTTCGATGGATTTCACCAATCGTCAGGTGATAAAACTTCAGGAACTGGTCAAAGAGCTTGAAGACGAAAAATCCCTCCTTGAAAGCGAACTTTCCGAAGAACTCCAGGCCCCTTTCAATAAACGTAAAAAGAAAGAGCCGCCTGAAAATCCGAAGAAACGCGGCGCGCCGGTCGGACATCCTGGCTGGTTCAGAAAGAAGCCCGATAAAATAGATAGATATGTTGATGTTTATCTTGACAACTGTCCGCACTGCGAAAGCGAAAATATTTCTCCCTGCAATCATACTACTGAACATATCCAGGAAGACCTTGAGAACGGGAAGTCGACAGTCACTTGCTTCGTTCATTGCTATTATTGGTGTGCCAAGTGCAAGCAAATTATTCATGGTTGGGGTGAGAATGAAATTCCCAACGCTTTTATTGGGCCCGAAGCCAGAGCAAAGGCGGCGTTTCTCCGCTATGATATCAAAGTTTCTTACAACGACATACCCCGTGCGCTTTTCCATCTTTGCGGATTGCCGCTTTCTCCTGAGGCCGTGGTCGGATTTGACCACAAATTTCGCGAGCAGGGAGAACCGCTTTATAAGACATTGAAGGATTCTTTGCCACAATATCCGTTCCTTCACGCTGACGAGACTGGCTGGAACAATGACTGGTTCTGGATTTTCACCAATCCCGACATTGCATTCTACCATATTGATGAGAGCCGAGGCTCCAAAGTTGTCATTGATCACCTCGGAGAATTTTATAACGGAAACCTCATTTCCGACTTCTGGGGCGCATACCTGAGCAAGGTAAAAGCCCGTATCAAGCAGAAGTGTCTCAGGCATATTCTGGGCGACATCAAAACGCTTCTCGATAAGGACCTTGCGAAACTGGAAGGGAAGCATTCCGACGCCGAAGAGTTCCTTGTAGACGTCAAGGATCTTTTTAAAGATGCGATTTTTCTTTACAATCAGCATTCTACCTTAACTCCCGATGAATAGCGTTCCGGCAAAAAAGACATTCTTGACAGGTTCGAGGAATTGTACCAGCACGAGCCGCTGTCGCGCCACAAATCCGACAATATCCGCAAGCGGCTGATAAAATTCCAGAACGAACTTTTCGTATTTCTTGAATATCCGGGGACAATCCCCCCAGCGAATAATTGGGCTGAACTTGGGGTTCGCCCGTGTGTCCTTTTTAGAAAAATTTCTTTCGGGAATATGATCCGAAACGGCCAGAAAAGCGTAGCGTTGATTATGACCATCATCAAAACCGCGAAGCTGCGGTTGCTTGATCCCGTCAAAGTTCTGCGGGACATTATGGCCAATGGCGTCACTCCCGAAATCCTGGCGCGGTTCGGACTTCCAAGCGCCATGCCGGAAGCTCCATGATGCATCGTATCCTTTTCCGGCAATAAAGTTCCCCCCGCGCATTCGCGGCAAAAAAACTCACTCCCGATTTTTAAACCGGAAGGTTTCTGCATGCCGTGATAATTTTTTCGCGAGATATTTTTCATTGCCAATGCCAAAATTCGCCGTCCTTTTAATCCAATTTCACGAACGGCAAAACAGATGGGACTCCCAGAGAATTTTCTCCGGGATATTCCTGTTTCAAGTTTTTCTGTTTTGCCATCCGTCTTCATGTTGTGCTTAACTTTCCGAAGCTAAATGCTTACTTGATTTCCTCGTCACATCGTTGTATTTTCGCATTCATCATGTTAACCTGTTGGGTTAAGTTTTAATATTGAGACTTTAAGCAATCTTAGTATAACGCTTCCAACAGGTTATTATGTGTTTTAACTTAATTTATCACCTTTTTTTTCACGGATTCACGTCTTAGATATTAGTCTCACTATTTTCGGATTATTTTTGAATTATAATAATAATTTTATAGTTTTTATTTCATGGAGGGGATGATAATGCCTCGCAGGATGATTTTCTGGCACATAAGGAATACCAATAAGGTCGGGATGGAGGCAACCACAAAACCCGCCATGGTGATCCAGGGAGTCTGATTCCAGACGGTATTCGCCTGATAAAGCCAAACCGCGATCGTCCACATCGACTTTTTCTGGCAGATGATCAAGGCCCACTGCCAGCCGTTATATGCGACGATGAAGGCATTCAACGAATTGATGGCAAGAATGGGTTTCACCAGCGGCATGGCCACAATTCTGAATATCTGAAGTTCATTTGCACCGTCAATCGTAGCGGCCTCGAACAGTTCTTGCGGCAGGCTGTCGAAGAAGCCTTTCAGGATGAATATCGCCATGCCGTTGGCGGCTGTCGGCAGCACCAAGGCAAAAAAAGTATTAAGCAGATCCAAGTCGCGCATCAGCAGGTATGCTGGAATCGCGCTGACCATTGCCGGAAAAGCCATCGTCGCCAACATGAAAAGCAGGATTTTGTCTTTTCCAGGAACACTGAATCGGGAGAGCGCGTAGGCCGCGAGAGGGTTAATGGTTAGAGTGCAGGCAATCGCCAGAACCACCAGGAAAATTGTCACCGGAATTGCCCTGGCGTTACGGGCAATATAATTCCACACCAACACATAGTTATCGATTACCGGCTCCCAGAGGAACGCTCTCTCGTTCTGGATAAAGGTTACGGCGTAGGCAATGCCGAAAGGTGGAAATGCTTCTTCGATACGCCGCAGTTTCCAACCGTAGGTTTCGTTGATTTTTTCAAGCGAGCTGTATTTTTTCAGGAGAAATTTCTGGTACTCGATTTCCGAAGAACTGATAGCGCGTTCATTGAGCGGCAGCGTCTTAACGAATGTCATCCAGACGTTACGCAGATTTTCTCTGTTGTTTCCCGGAGGGGCAATAGGAGAAAGTTTGACATCCTGCCAGTTTGCGTATGAAGTTCCCAGCAAACGGTTAACGTAATCCAATGATTTATATCGCCGTTTCAGGAAGGCGCGATATTTGTGCTGCTGTTCCGGGGTGGCTGTGATGCGGGTCAGCCGCAGGGGATAGCGTTCACTCAGAAAAACCTGCCAAAGTTTTTGAATTTTTTCCCCGAATGAATGTGGAACCGGGAATGGGGTTTTGTAGAGATTGTCATAGTCGGTTCCCGCTGCGGTGTTATAGATTTTAACATCGAAGACTGTTCCAAGGGGGAGTCCGAGTAGTTTCCGCGCTTCGCCGCTTTGCAGGTAATCATACCAGACAGTCCTCAGCGCGTATGGAGTAGTCGGTGAGGCCGGGCACTGATCCGCCTTGAATTCGCTCCATAGCTTTTTCAGCTTTTCAGAACTATTTTCGGAAACAGGAAACACTGCCGGTTCAACCTGCTTTTCTTGCAGAAAATCCAGCCAGTCGTTTCTGGCTCCGGGGGTAAAACGCTGATGCCGGTAAGCATCTTTCACCAGCTGAAAATCGATGAACTTGGGCCAGAATCCTGGATACCATGATTGCTGCCACATGGGGATACGCATTTCCGAATCCCGGAAAGTTATCATCTGGAAGTTTTCAATCGAGGCGTCCCAGGACTGGTTCAGGATTTTCAGCGCCTTATCGTTTTCATCCCAGTAGGAAAGGCTTTCGCCGGGATGACGCTCTTGCCATTTTCCGGCGTAGTATTCGCTCAGCCATACCGCCGCATTCGAGTCTACTACCGCGCAAACCGTATCTTCGATCGGGTAGGAGCTTGAAAACTTAGAATAATCCGATGCGATGATTTTCCATTTTACCCATTGTTCCGGGGTTGGTTTCAGATAGTGTTCCGCGAACTTTTCACTGGTCTTGGTATCTGAACCGATGTTTCGCCATGTAGTCCAGTAATACGGCATTTCCGGAAACGCCGCATGCAACTGTTTTTCCCAGCCGGAATAGTTATTGTAGAAGAGAACCAACCCTTTCATGAAACGGTCTGGCTGCGACCACAAAAATTTGGGTAGAGGATGAAAGCGGTCATAATCGTAGTCATTGGCCGTCGAACTCGACAGCGTAATGAGAAAAGGCGTCACCATCGTGATGCCCAGTATCGTCAGTATTGCGTAGATCGTGAAAATAGTCAGGCGGGTAAGCGGTTTTTTTCTTCCGGTTGCGGGAATTATCGGCATAATGTCAGTTCCAGTCAGCTTTTTTAAATTCAACTTTTCGTAGAATGCGGATTTGCAGATAGGTAAATGCGATCAGGATCGCGCCAAGTATCCACGCCATTGAGGTTGCCATACTGAAGCGCAAATTGGCGTATGCCTCCTGCCAGATGCGCAGCCCGGCAACGGTTGTCGATACGCCGGGCCCGCCGAAGGTCAGCAGGAATATTCCGCCCATGTTCTGGAAAGTTGCAATGAACGCGCCAACGAAATTTATGATGATCAGTGGCAACAGCGTCGGCATCGTTACGTAGCGGATTTTGTGGTAGAATCCGGCTCCGTCGATGTCGGCGGCCTCATAAAGGTCGGAAGGGATTGAGTGCAGCGCGGCAAGATAAATCAGACTTGCCATACCCATTGACGCCCAAACCGTTGGGATAACACAGCAGATCATCGCCAGTTTCGGATCCTGCAGCCAGGTTTGGGATTCAATATGCACCAGCGGCAACATGTTCAGCAAGCTGATTATTTTGTTCAGGAATCCCGCCGGGGTCGGGTCGTACATCAGTTTCCACAGTAATGCGATAACAATACCGCTGGTTACCTGCGGGAGAAAAAACAGCGTCCGGTAGAAGACTTTTCCGCGCGGGACTTCCGAGAGCAGTAGCGCCAGAAAAATCGGGCTCAAAAAGGCAAGTATCATGTTGAGAAAGACAAAATACACCGTCCGGCCCAGACTCGCCCACCAGCTGCCGTCCAGCATCAAGGTGATAAAATTATCAAGCCCCACCCATCGGCTGTCACCCGCGATCCGGTAGTCCTGGAAAGCCATTACCATCCCGCGCAGCAATGGATAGTAGCTCCACAAAATGATCAACACCAACGCCGGGCACAGCAATAACCATGGCAGATAACCGCTGTAAACCTGCTTGCTTGAAGCCGTTTTTTTCCTTAATAGCGACCGTACAATAAAATACGAAAAGATGATAATTAGCAGTGTCAGGATAACGACAATCATCCGCATAACCGGGCGGTATTTGTCGAGTTCAGCCTGCGTCTGTCCGAACATCAGCCCGCTGTTGGCTTTGTGTTCGACGTCTTTCAGCGCTGCCTTGTAGTTGAAGTCCTCCCCGGTTTTAGCCAGGATCAGACTGATTACCAGCTGGTTGATAGCCGTGTCCATCGTGTACCAGAAGCCCATAAATGGCTCGGTAAAGGTGCGCACGTGGCCGCTTTCTATTCCTTCAAAGTTGCGCCGGATTATCGGCGGCACGTCCTTCAGGTAGTCGTTGAAACCAAGCCGTTTCAGATCTGCCGGAGGAACAAATTTTGCCAACCCGCCGAGAATTCGCTCCTGCAAATACGCGTCAGATATCTCTTTCCCGGTAACCCCGGTAAGTACCTTCCAGACCTTCTCCCGCTCAACTTTCGGACGCGTCCCGACCGATTCGCACATACTGGCATAATGCTGTTGTTTCTGCACCACCCGGGTGCCATCGACGTCTGGTCCTGCCGGGAACGGAAACCAACTTAGAAGTTCGGGATTAATGTTTGCGCTTTCCGCGAACTTGCTCAGATCCGTAACAAACCAGGTTGCCATTGCCACTTCCCCGCGCGACAGCATTTCCCAAGGCCCCGCATCACGTTGTCCCACGATGGCCGCCCGCGCCATGCCGGTAATGATATCGTCATCATTAAAGGAAATTGTTCGGCCGTCCTTCATCACATAGCCGTTTTGGATATCCGTTCCGGAAAGATTTACCGGTTCTTCCGTCTCCGGGTCGCGCAGCCATTTCATCCAGCGCAGCCGGTGATACAGCCCCGTCGCCGCAATCGCTTCTTTCGAGGTGAAATTTGCCTGCCAAGTCGGTTTTACGGCTGCAAGATCCTTTCCGTCCGGAGTGATAAATTTTGTTGCCTCCATCGGAAAAACGTATTCTTTGCCGGTAGCGGGATCTTTCCTTACCTGAACTACCGGACTGCCGCCATCCGACTGAACCCACGGCAGCCAGGTAAAACCATAAGGCTGCATCACGATGCCCCGTTGGCCTTGCTGGTAGGCCGCACCTGGAATTTCTTTGCCTGGATCAGTCAGCCGCTGGCACCAGTAGATCAGTTCGTCCCAGGTTTTCGGCGGAGTTTCAGGATCGAGCCCCACTGCCCGGACAAGGTCAATCCGGAAGATTACCCCCATATAGCTGTATGAAGGTTGCGGAAGCCCGTAGATTTTTCCATCAACCGTTGCAACCCGTCGCCACAGCGGCGGAATTTGTTTCCATGGAGCCCATTTTATTTCGTCTCCGTCAATCTGCCCGTCGCCGTTCTTGTCATCGCCGATCCATTCGTTCAGCGGATAGAGGAAACCCTGACTGATGTCGCTACGGATTACGTGAAAATGCTCATATAAAATGTCCGGAGCCGTTTTGCCTGCGATAGCCATGATAATTGACGCCTTGCCCGCGCCGTCGGGGAGCCGGATCCCCCCCCATGACGATACCGACAGCGATTTGTCTTCCTTCAGAAGTTCCCGCACCCGGCGCGACACCGGTGAATTCGGATGGTTGGGATTGTAGAATTGGACCGAAACATTTACCTGATTACTGGGTGGATCATTTTCTCCGCCATATACCGTAACAGTTCCATAAAGCATCAATGCCCACAGAACCAGTTGAAAAAATATTTCTTGACGGGCTCTAAACACCATCAAAATCATTCTCCGTTTTTGCACTTTTAAACTCATAACTTCGCATCCGTTTTTGCACTTTTAAACTCATAACTTCGCATCCAGGATATTGTTTTTCCAGGTTTAAGCTCTATTCTGAAAAAAGTTTCCGGACTGATAACATTCTCCGCTCCCCACAGCGCAAAACGCGCCAATGGAAAAACACTTGTTTCCCTCACTCCTGTGCGACTGGGAATATGAACAAGTTCCCAACGCGGACGCATCCCTCCCGGCATCTGCGGAACCGGATAATAAAAAGGTTTGTCTGGTGAGTTGGCAAAATCTATCGCATTGTTTTTCCACCGGAGCGGGGGTGGGACCTTTTCCTCAGTCAACGGAAAAGCCGTTTCAAAATTGTATTCAGGGCCGATCTGATGCCCGTCGATACAAAGAAAATTATGGTTGTATTCGTCAGTTTTCAACAGCTTTTCCCCGGAATTGGCAAGCATGTAATTTATTTCAAGACGATTGTCACTGACCGAGACAGTTTTTTCCAGCCGCACGGAATATCCCCGGCAGTCTTGCGGCAAGACAGTGAACTGCACTGATCGCGATGTCGCATGATATTCCATTTTGCACGGGACAAGCTTGTAATCACAGCCGTGCGAATAGGGTTGACGGTCCGGTCGCGTCAAGAGTCCCACCCCGATTTTCAGAAACCTTTCTCCCGGCATGGCCTCATCAAATCCGATTGGATCGAGTATCCCGAATTCGTTGCAGAACCCGCGGCGGCCGCCGCCATGGCCGGCAAGTTCGGATTCCGAAGCGCAGAATGTGTGCTTCCCATCCAGGATAACCTGGACAATGAGACCTGTCCAATCGAACCGCGTCCCCCGGTAAAGCTCTCCCGGTTGTGCAATCTCGACTTCCAGCCGTTCACTATGGATCTTCAACATTTACAATATCCCTTTTCTGGGCATAAGTTGTCATTAACCCTAATTTGCTTTTAAAAAGTATGTTTTTCCGGATTGCGTATTCCATTCCAGAACTCCCAGTGCCGGAGATTGAGTGCCGCCATTTTCCACTTCAAGCGGAGTTGCAGATCTTATCCTGCAGATTGTGTTGAGAGTCGCATGAATTCGTACTTCCGCCAGCATTTCGTTTTTCCAGCATATATCCACCGTAAAACCTCCTCTGGCGCGCAACCCCTTAACTAAGCCAGTATCCCATTCCTTTGGTAATGCGGGAAGCAGAAAAATTTCATTTTCGTGGCTCTGTAACAGCATTTCGGCGATTCCAGCAGTCCCTCCCAAATTGCCGTCGATCTGGAATACGTCATCATCCGCTCCGGCTAATGGCGGATGCAAATCAAAAAGATTTTTAGCGGTAAAATTATTTAACAGAAAAATCAGGTTTTCCCTTGCCTTTTTTCCGTTTTCCAGTCTTGCCCAAAGGTTGATTGTCCAAGCTCGGCTCCAGCCCGTGCTGCCGCTTCCATTTTCCAAACAATCCTCCAGTGATTTCTTCATGGCGGCGGCGAGTTCCGGTGCTTTCCGGGGCGTGGCCAAGGTTCCCGGAAAAAGCCCGAACAAATGGGACATATGGCGATGCTCCGGTTCCGGCAGAGGATGAAAGTCTTCACCCCATTCCTGTAACAAACCATTGTCCGGACTGATTTTTAACTTCGGCAACCGGGACACGGCGTCTCTTACCTTCCTGATGAAGTAAACATCGTCATCTTGCGCCGTTTCAGCCGCTTCAATTACCGCCGTGAACAATTCCCGCAGAATCTGAATATCCATGACCGGACTTGCACATACCGCGGCAACCGTTCTTCCCGGGATGTCCTTATCCCAGGGGCATGGGTAAAATTCAGATTTGCTGGATTGGTACAGTTCTTCACGCTCTTCCTGACTTATTCTGACGTAGAATCTGTTTTCTGGTGACAGCGATGGACAAGTCACCAGATATCCGGCGTTATCTTCGCAAATGAAATCCAGAAAGAACCGTGCCGACTCTTTCATAATTTTATATGCGCGTCTGAGAAATTTTTCGTCACGGCAGAAACGGTAATGTTCCCACATGTGCAGACACAACCACGCTCCGCCCATCGGCCAGACTCCTGCCCAAGCGTGGTCGACAGAATGCGCAGCCCGCCACAAATCCGTATTGTGGTGAACAACAAATCCATCACAGCCATAATAATTTGCGGCAACCATTTTTCCACTTTCCGATAGGTCTTCAAGCAGGTCAAAAAGTGGTTCGTGGCATTCGAAAAGATTGCAGACTTCTGCCGGCCAATAATTCATCTGCAGATTGATGTTTGTTGTCATTTTGCTTCCCCAAGGCGGGTCGCGGCGTTTGTTCCACACCCCCTGAGCATTGGCAGGCTGTGTCCCGGGACGGGAACTGGAAATAAGCAGATAACGCCCGTATTGAAAATACAAAGAAGCCAAATAGCGCTCATCTTCACCGCACCTGACAGCCTTCAGGAGCTTGTTAGTAGGCAGTTCTGCATGCTCCGGCAGCGCGCTGAGATGCAATGAAACCCGCCGATACAGAGCATTGTAATCGGACAGATGCCGTGTTTTCAGTTCCTGATATGACCATGTCGATGCCGCATTAATGACTTCATCGCAACGTCGTGCGGGGTCAGCGGATATGTCACGGTAATTGACATATGGCGTCGCCACCGTGAGCAAGACTGTGACCGTGTCGCAGTCCTTAACCCTGACTGTGCCCGCAGCCTTACCCGCGGTGAGAGTTCCGCCCTCGGGGATTACTGCCAACCGGATTTCAAACTTCATTCCTTCGCCGTGCCATTCGCCGACACACAGTCCGGGAATGCTTTGACACTCAGCCTGCAGGGCGATCTGCACCATCTCCCCTGGCAATATCCGGCAGGAAATGCCGGGATGCGGGGATACCAGCGAAAACGTCCCGGATATCCTCCGGGGAGCTTTTGCCGTAAACCTTGCCACCACAATGTCATCGGGGAAACTGGCAAAAACTTCACGCCTGAAAACGGAATCTCTGTTTGCATAAGAAACAAAACTCAGCCCCTGCTCCAGGTTAAGTTCCCGACGGTAATTATTTGTTTTTTGCTGCTCCTCCATTTTAAAGCGCATTTCTCCGGCAGGCTGGAAAGCGTGCAGAAAACGCGGGTTCCCTATAAGGTTTTCTTCCGCCATCTTCTGAGCCTGGGCATATTTCCCGGCAAATATCAACTCCCTGATTTCTGGCAGGCAGAGAAGCGCATTTTTATTCTCCGGGATGTAAGGCGCACCCGACCAAAGTGTATCTTCCGTAATCTGAATCCGCTCCTCGGAGATTCCACCATAAACCATTGCCCCCAAACGTCCGTTCCCCACCGGCAGCGCCTCAAGCCACTTCTTCGCGGGTTCACGATACCATAATTTCATTGTCGGATTTGGACTCATAATTCATCTTTTCAGTTTACCACCAAATTCATCTTGTATTCCGGGACAATCCGGATATCACTCAAATGTGTTGTACCGGCCGGTTGTTTTGCCTGAATTGCCGCCATCTCGGTAAATCCGACTTCCTTTTCCGTTGAAGGTCGTGGAATGGCACGTAAATAAAGATCATTGCCATCCAGTTGCCGGATAAATCTTTTCAGCCCGATTACCCATGGAGTGCCGTTATTAAAATTGTCATGGATCAGTTTGCCGTCAATATACGCTTCCCCGATATCCCCCTCGTAATCAATTTCCAACCGCAGGTCGCTGAGCCCGTCCAAACTCGCCGCATCAAGATGCACCACTGCCTGGTCGGGCAAAACATCCTGACGTTCCTCAGCGACAAATGCAGTCCCGGTCCATACTGTCCCGGTTCCCATCCGCCGGCTTGTTTCAACATCGACTTTGCCTTCCCAGGTTTTCACCGAGCAATGTTGACGTTGAAATATCCCCTGATGATCGGTATGTATTGATGCAGGCGAATCAAAGTCAGCCAGGTTGGCAACCGCAGGGAAAGTCAGCCACTCGAATTCCTCCAGTCCCTCCTGCCGCAGTTCCAATCCATCTTTATTAAAGATGACTGCGGCCTCACAGATCAGTACGCGCTCACGTCCCTGCAATTCACCTTTCCAGAAGTTAAGCGACTGTTCATGGGTAAGCGTGCAAATGTTTACACTCTTTCCGGTTTTGGCAACTATCCGGATAACACTATCCAGGCCCGATCGCGGTTCAACTACGATCAGACCGTCCGTCTGCCGCTGCGTTCCGTTTCCATTCAGCTCCAGGGATTCGAGGGTGGAAATAACAAAAACATACTGGGCATTCATTCCTTCCGGTTCGAAGAAGAAATACCAGGTCTCCTGATTGACTTCCAGGCTGGTAATCAGCTGCGCCACCGCCGACTGCAACAGGATATCCGACAGTTTGAGATTGAATGGCAAAACTGCGCAGACATCTTTCCTGAGCGTCAGGCCACGGCCGTAAGGCAAGTCTATTGTCTTGTCTTTTGTTTCAATATGCAGTCGAACATTGTGCTGGTCATGCATTTCCACATGGTCTTGGTAATTATTGAGAAATATAAAGCCGCAATCGTCGTTTGTCCGTGCGGCATATCGCAACGTTTCAGTATCGGTCGGTTTCATGTTCGAGCCGTTATTATCGGGTAATGCAACTGCCATCGGTGCCAGGTATTCATCAAATGAGTTAATGAACAAATGCAGCCGTTTGAGTCGGCGATAAGAGTCGTCAAGCTGTCCGAATTCCCGAAGAGGAGCCTGAAAATCATAAGAGATACGCGGCAGGCGGTACTCATTCATAAAGGAATGTTTACCCACAGGATTGGAACCGCCGTGAAACATATAATAACCGTGCAGGTTGCACCCGCCCGCCAAGGTAATCACGGATAACGCTTCCGTGCTGACGCCGGGAACTATTGGCCGGTTTTGGTAAAAAGATTGCATTCCCCCGCCGGTTTCACACCCGACATAAGGTACTTGCGTTTCGTCGTAAGGTTGGTTTCCGGGAACATGCCAGTCACAAAAAAGGAAATTGCCTTTGGGGGCTTCATTTTCTGCATCTTCCTCCCAAGCGTAGAACGCATATCCGCCGCCCCGCATTGGCATGAACTCGCCTTCCGGGACAGGCGATCCCCATGTGGTACAGCCGTAGACGGGGACGTCAATCCCGATATTCCGGGCCAGTTGCTTCAGGGTGGACATGTGTTCGTTGCCGTCATCACCTACAGAGACCCATTCACAACCGTGTTCACGGGTTGTTTCCCAGGGCGCACCGCTCTGCATGAACTCGTTTTCCAATTGCACCCCCATGACTGGACCGCCGTCCTTGAAGTACGTACCGGTCAACTGATTATGAATTTCACGGTAAAGCCTTTCAACGTAAAAAAGGTATCTTTCATCATTACATCGCAATGGGAACGGACGGCCATAAAGCCAATCTGGAATGCCGCCGTTACGCACTTCTCCATGACAAAATGGTCCGATCCGCGACCAACATAGCAAGTCAAGGCTTGCGCACAGCTCAACAAAATCTCTCAGATTGCGATTCCCCGACCAATCGAATTCCCCCTCATCTTCTTCGTGGTGTATCCAAATTATATAAGTGGCGACAATGTTTATTCCGCAGGCTTTCATTTTGCGCAATTCAGTTTCCCATTCGTCATGTGGATACCGGGAATAGTGAAATTCTCCCATAACCGGCAACCAGGGCTTGCCGTTCCATCGCGGATAATAGTTGGTGAAATCAATTCTGTTCCCTGCGGTATCGCTGCCATGCCAACAGAGGTGTCCTTCCTGAATATCCTTGTGAACATTGCGGATATCCAGAACATATTTTTTTTCTTTTCGATTAAAATTCATTCAAAACTTACCTTTGTATCGAACTGAGTATATTCGGCTGTGTAAAACAGCTTTGTTATCCCGACAACTGTTATTATAAGTAATCCGTTGCCTTCCTGAGCTTTGGCGATATCTCATCGGCATTTACTTTCAGGAGTTCACGGCTGAGTTTCTTTGCCGCCTTCGAATATGGACGTATTGGATAAGAGAGCAACGCACGTGCAAGCAGTTTCGGATCTTCGGTTGCGATTGAGTCCGCCAGCATGGTCTGGTGAATCGCCAGGGAAGCGGTCATCCCGTAAACCACATCCGGCACGTAAAGATTTTCAACCGGCTCAATCTTGTCCTTGCAGATAAGCTGGGAATATTCCAAAACAGTCCGGTCAGGAAAACCGCGGACCGCGCCGTTATTCGGGAAACTGGTCGCGATCTTGACTTTATTATTTCCCGCAATTCCCACCAGTATCCTGATGAAAATATCTTCTCTCGGGCATTTATTGAAAATTCCCTTTTCACAGAAATTTTTCTTCCAGAACGATCCGGGAAGGTTTTTATCAAGATGCGCCTGGAACCAGAGATCAGTCTCCTGCCGCTGTTTCCGGATTCTTGCTATTTCCGCCTTTACTTTTGCTTTTGTCTTCGGCGCATGGTTTTTCAGGACATCCTCCAGGCACTCGTCATACATCAGGTGCATCATGCCATCACCTTCGGTGGAAAATATCAGAACTCCGAGTTCACGGTAAATTCTGGCCAGATTCTTTATACTGTTAAGTGGCCCCTTGCCGTAAAACGGATTCAGTTTAGGTGGGATCCACGGTAACGCCGTTTTTTTATCCAGCATGGGAAAAATATCCTTTCCCCGTAAAGAACCCCGGATAATGAAACTCAAATGATTGACGCCCGCAACATCCAGATCATAATCATAACAGTATTTGTCTTTACGCATGATTATCCGGGTAAGGTCCGCCTGATGGTTGGTGTATCCCTGGCAGACACCTAAAGCTTTGATTTTGGTATGGTGATTAACTATCCCGCTCAGGACTGCCACCGGATTGGCAAAATCAAGCAACCAGGCATCAGGACAGAGTTTCTCCATTTTCCTGGCGATATCAAGCACAATCGGCCCGCCTTTCAATGCCAGAAATGCTCCATTTGGCGAAACATTGTCAGAAGCGATAAAGCCGTTCTTCAGGCAGATTTCACCGCCAAATCGATAGCTCATCGGCGATCCGGCCATCATGATCACGCCGACCATATCCGCGCCTTCAAGCGCCTTTTCCAGGGATGTATTCCAAACAATTTTGCAACTGATCTTGCTGAACTCCGGAGTTTTCATCAACATCCTCCCGATTACTTCGGAACGTCTGGCGTCCAAGTCGTAAAGGTTTATTTCTCCATCGTCAAAAAGACCGGGAACCGACATTGCCTGCCTGAGTATTCCCATTAATCTCAATGATCCGCCGCCCACAAATACAGCCTTCATAATTTTGTTTTCTCCATTTTTCTTTTTATTTAACTGCGAGCATATTTTTTAAACAATCTATGTAATAACACACGTTTCTGAAAGGAATGTCCGGAGGTGCTCCATGATCAAGACCGGGAACATAGCCGCCGTCTTCGATTACCGGACGGATGCGCTCCAACTCTCTTTTTATGTCTTCTTTATCAGGGGAAGCCATAATGCGCTTGTCAAATCCGCCCATCATCCGCAATCCCCGCCCGAACTCGTGCCGCAAAGCTACCACATCCATTCCGGCCGCAGCTTCCATCGGCAGCAATATATTGATACCGAATTCCAACCACAGCGGGATCAACTCCCAGATATTGCCATCGCTGTCCAGCCATTGCAGGTCGATGGAATATTGCTTTGCGATCTTTTGAATTCTGGCGTAATAGGGTCCCATGAATTCCCGAAACATGTCAGGAGAAATCAACGGACCGTTTTTATAGGCCATGTCCTCGTGAAATCCGATTGCGTCCAGTTGGAATTCCGGCAGGACAGCATTCAGTCCTTTTTCACAGCAGCGACATTGCAGATCATTGACTTCATGTATGAAATCTGGATCGTCAAAATAACTCATCATCAGGCATTCGGTGCCCATCCGTTCGTTAAGGAACCCGAAATACATTCCTCCGTTGCAAAACGTGCAGCCATCTTCTTTCATTTTTATCGCTTTTTCAAGCCAGTCAGAATCCAGCCTGTCAGGATTGTCCGGGTTCAATTTTTCTCGTAGCCAGGGAAGCGACTCCCTGCCTTTTATAGGGTATTCCAGAAATTCAGGCATGGAATCTTTGTCCGGAAAGTTTCTCACTTTCGTGCCGTTATGATTAATTTCGATCACATATTCATCCGTTTGTTCCAGCACTTTCTGCTCGAATGGAGGGCAAAGTAAAGTATTGAAAGCGACATGCCGGTTGAATTCGCACGATGGCAGTTCGAAGTATTCATAAAGATCGGTACCTTTGGGTAAACCTTCCTTTTCCCATCTTTTGCGCGTACTTGCCCATGGACTAGGTACAGTTATCGGCGGATGATCAACTTCCTGATACCGCATAGTCCTCAAAAACCTTTTACGACTGTTCATTTTTAATGATGCCTCAACTTTAAATTTAATCGTGTGCAATATTTCCGTACTTTTCCGCCCAATATTCGTCGCATTTCCGGTGAACTTCCCTTATTTTTGCTTTATCTTCGTTTTTCCATTCCATATGTGAGTATCCGAAAAGCAGACGCGGATTCTTCTCGTAGCGGTCTAGGTCCCTTTTTATGAAAGTCTCCGCATCATCTTTGCTGTAGATCTCCTGGCCGATCTGTAATACGATTGAACGGCCACCAATGGCTTTGACCGCCTCATCCACATTCGTCCATCCCCGTACCGCATTCTTGATAAACCCGGCTTCGGTGAAAAGCACGTCGGGCAAATTATCCAGCGTAGCGTGAAACACATGCGGGTCACTGCAGGTGTGAACCAGCAGGGGCTGACTAAAAGTTTCGGCTATTTCCAAATCATAGGGAAGAATAAACTCTTCATATACTTCCCGGGAAACCAGGTTAACAGAGCACTCGGCGATTCTCACAACCTGTTTATGAATTGGATACAGCCATTCCGGACCGATCCATTCCCGGATGCGTTGCAGGATCTGAATCCACACCCGCGTTACCTTTGCCATTACCCGATGATATTTTTCCGGTTCGATGAACGGCCCGGTGAGAATTTCCTCGCCGGCGATCGCATGCGCAATATTGAACGGCCCCTGCATGTCCGGCTCCCCAATGTAAAATCCGTTTCCGGGATGCAATTTAGCTTTGATGAATTCTATTTTTCTGTGCATTTCCGGCATAAGTCCGGCCGATTCAATATCGGGATCAGGCAGAGCAAGGATTTTATCGAGAGACAATGTATAAGAAGGGGTGTTGCCCAGCGATGCATCCAGCGGAATCCCGAACAATGTCACCAATGTTCCTGTTCCTTTCCCAATTCCGAAGTGCGGCGTAACCGGATTCAGCAGCTTCAGCGGACTCAGTTTTTGCACAATTTCCCGTGCCAGATTGCCTTCGGCATTATCCGGCATTTTTACTTCCGGCAGAATCAGTTCATCTTCTCCCAAGGTCATGTCATCAGGACGAGCCTGATACCCCAGAGAAAAGTACGCATGCTTTCTGCGTTTTCCGGCCATTGCCGACAAGTATGCGTCAAGACCGTTCCGTTCCGGATGTGACTCCATCATCGTTTTGAAATATTCTTCAGCTTTCGCCAAAGATTTGATTGTCCCAATTTCGGCTTCCATGAATTTATTTTTCCCTATCCAAAGTATTCATAGCTCAACCGCCCACCAGAAGCAGTCGCAGAATTCGTCGTAGCACCAGAGACGGTTGCAGACCGCCGTTTCCGTCTGCCGGAAAAAGATGTTGCCGCCATGCCGGAGACGGATGTAATATCCAGCGTTTCGCAGTTCCAACGTATCCAGCGAATGAAAGCGTTCCAACTCTGTTGCTTGAGAAACCCCGGAAACCGTCCTGACCACTTCCGCCGGTTCCGGCTTTGCGTGTTCCAGATAAACGCAGTCATTCCAACAAGTCCTGCCCATGCTCCATTTTACGGTTTGTTCCGTAACGGCAAACTCACAGTACAGCCTTTTATTGCTGAAGAAGTATTCCAAGGTCATCTTGCCAAAACCGGGTAAAATTCCGGACATGACCAGTTTGCTGCCATCGGGTGAAATATTTTCCACCGCGAAGGAGGCATTATCATATTTCAATAGCCCCAGTGAACATGGAATCCCGTCAAGCTCCACTACCATTCCCAGATCTGGATTTATCCTGACGGTATGCCCGCAGGAAGACATCGTCGTTCCGTCAATGACGCACGGTTCCGGCGTTGCCGGTGCGTAATCGCTGAAGATTTCCGGATAGCCCACCGCATCACGAATGAAGTGATCAATACCCCGGGCGAGATCATTGCTGAATCTGTAGCGCGGACCATTATAATCAGTAAGCAGGTCCCCCATGAAATAACCGGTGGCAAAATAAGGAATGATATAGCTGTCATGGGCTTCCTGGTTAAGCAACCTTTTCAACTCCTTTTCCGAAAGATTTCCGTTTTTTTCCAGCTTTTGCAGTCTTGCGCTTTCACTGAAGATGAATGCCTGTTCGCTGGAATAGCCGCCGGTTTGGTGCCCGTGAATGGAATTGCTGGCAATGTCAAGGTCATAATGATATTCATCCAACCCGTAATAGGTATCGGTGGCATTGATATTTTCGGTCATTTTGAAAAATTCCGATGGGGTAACGAATTCACCCCAGACCGGAGCATAGGCATTTGCCCTGACCACTTCCTCCAGATAGAGATCAATGAACGTCTGGTCTATCAGGCTGGTGAAAACGATGAAAGGAAGATTGTCATTGGCCGAATTGAGTTGCATAAGTGGAAAATGACGGCACATCTGCCCCCCGTGCAGTTCGCTGCGCAACGGATGGGACGGCAGCGTGCGGATGCCATTCCCGTCCGGCGACAGCCAGTTGATCAGCGGGGCATTGTCAATGGGCACAAACCCCAGGTTCTGCGAACGGTGAACCGCATATTTGAACCCGTATTTACAGAGTATTTGAGGCAATGCGGGATGATACGCAATTTCCTGGGCCGCATAGACCTCGGGCCGTCTGCCGAAAATTTTCGTAAACGTCTCCAACCCGACTTCAAACTGTTTTTTCTGGTCCCAGCAATGCCAGAGTTGCATATACGGCTGGGAATAAGTGCCGTTGACGAATTCAATGCCGCCGTCATCCCAGGCCTTGCGCAGCCGTCCCATTGTTTGCGGATAGAGTTTGGTCAGCTCTTCCAGGGTACCTGCGCCGATATCCGGGGCAAAACGGAAGCCGAATCTGTCGTGCCAGTCCAAATAAAGAGTGAGTGCCCGGACCGCCAGTTCCGGACTGTCATATTCGGCATAGCCTTCATCTTCAAAAAGGATACCACCATGCGGTATCGGCATGATATATACTGGCACTTTGACCAATTGCGCTCTTTTTTGCGCAAAAAATTTAAAAAGCTCTGACAGGATGTCTTTAGCATGTTTTTTGTCACCGTCCATGTATGCCCGGGATGCTTTATGCAAGTCTGGCAGAAATTCCGCAATGTTCCACGGCTTGCCTGCAACATTGTGCATCTGTCCCAGAAGAAAGGAACTTACTCCCAGAGAATGGAAATCACGACGCAAGTCTTCATCATCGAGGTCACATTTTATTCCGGAAGCGCCCAGCACGGCCTTAACCAGCAAATCAATCAAGTCTCGCGTATTTGTCGGGGCCGCCATACTCAGGTAACGGTGAATAACCCGGAGCGGGTTGAAGGCAAACACCGCGCAGCCCTTTGTCGTCACCAATGCTGGAAGTTCCGCAATCGTTGCCTCGATTTCCCAATCTCCGGTTGCTGAAAAACGCCGGTATTCAACTCCGCCCCAAATCATAGGCAGATACAGCACCGGAAAACGCTGGTCATTTATCCGGAAACTTATTTGCTCTTTTTGTGAAGGACGAATTTCATGCAGTTCAATGCCGGGAAGTTCATCTTGCGGCCAATCCAGATATATGTTTGATGGCTCCAATTCCGCAACAAGCACATACGGATCGAACATCGCCCCAACTACATAACCGGAACCAGCCCACTCCTCGACGGGCAGGCCGTGAAAGGTTAATTTATTGCCGTTTATCTGCTTATGTTCGGAGAGAGACCACTCCAACGAGCTCAAAAACAGCTGTGTGTATTCTGAAGAAAATTGTTTTTCTTTGGTCATGCAGGTTCCTTTTAACTAGTGGGCTTCCGGGTAATTGCCTTCGCGCCGCCAGACGTCAAGCATGAGTTCATAACGTGCCAGATCGAGTCCGGTGTAAACACAGTTGCTGGTGGAGAAGATATAGCCGCCACCGGGCATGCCGTGTTCGAGGGCATAACGTCCGGAAGCGATTGCTTCTTCCTCGGAACCGGTCTGGAGCAGTCCGCAGTTGACGTTGCCGATCAGGCAAACCTTGTCGCCGCAGATGCGCTTGACCTCGGCGATATCTACGCCGCCCTGAGGGTCAAGACTGTGCAGGGCGTGCGGGTTTGCTTCCAGGAGCGAATCGAGGATTGGCATGATATTGCCGTCGGTGTGTTTGATGCAGTAAAAGCCCATTTCGCGGTAACCGGCGATCAGGCGTTTCAGATACGGGGTGACGTATTCGTCGAACATGCCTGGTGACAGGAACGGGTTGTCGTTAAAACAGTAATCGGAGCAAAGGCAGAAGCCGTCGAGAGCGCCATGCTCACGGTATTTTTCCCCCTGGGAAAGTGAGCTGTCAACCATTTTGTCGGCTTCGGCTTTTACGCCGTCGGGATTGTCGGCAATCTTGCCGATAAAGTCCATCATGGTGTTGCCAGACGGCACGCCGTAAGTCCCATCGCCGTGAGCAGTAAGAAAAAATTCGTTTCCGGAAATTTCCCTGATTTTTTCCGCGATCGGACGGACTAAGTCATGTCCGCCATGACCTTCGCAGCGGGGCGGATGAATAAAGATCGCGCTGTGTTCATAGTACCGTGCGGTCTGGATGTAAAGTTCGGCAACATCCCGGATATGGAGTTCACGTTCCTTGTCTGACATCTGGTCCCACTGATTAAAACAGCGATGACTGGGATGGACTTTCCCGAACGCTTCCATGGTAAGAAAAAATACCAATTCAAAATGAGGGACACGCCCAATTAAAGGCCGGTGTTTTAGTGCTGCAATAAATCTTTCTCTCGGAGTCTTTTTATCCATTATAATCCTTATATTTACTGTTATTATTGCCCATCCAGTTCCCAGACACGGTTTGTCTGCGCGTCAAGAAAACCCTGGTTCGTGGGCTTTATCTTCCAGATTTCCAACGTCTTGATCAGCGTTGGAGCGCCAACGGTGAAAGCATCGACACCCGGCCTTCCGGCATTTTCCAAATCGGCGGTAATCACCACCTGACGATCATTGGCGAAGACTTCGACGAGGTAGTTGTCGATAAAAATGCGCAACTCCACATCTTCTTCTGCGGGAAGCTCTGTCAGCGCGAAAGGCACTTCTGTAGTGCCGACGCGAAGTGTACCGTTTTCCGGACGGAGCAGGATCGGCAGTCCATTCCCCATTCCGTCGGAAAATAGGATGAATCCGAAAAGTTTCCGTTCCGCCTGTCTCCGGGGAATCACGATCCGAATCTCAACCGCGTCTCCATCCAGTTCGGCGATGCGTTGCAGAGCCGGGCTGCTTTCAGGAGGAACTCTGTCGTGGTCTTTTGTAACCGGATTTGCGATTGCAATATTGTCAAAAGCGACCAGATCAAAACGCTGTTTTTCGAGTTCACGCAAAGGCTTAATGCGCAAAATCCCATCGGCAGGCAGGCTCAACTCACGGGGAAGGGCTTGGATCGTCTTCTTAAACAATGCACCATCAGTACCCACGGAAGTCAGCCAGGCCCACATGACACGACGTCCGTCCGGAGTAAGAACGGTCTCAGGAGCGAAAACGTCGGTTCGCTTAACACATCCGTAAATGGGCTGTTCATCCCGTCGCCAATTCATCCGGCCGTGTTTCTGCGGGACAAATTGCTCCGCTTCAGTATCCCAGTCGCCGATGTAGTAGCGGCATCCGAGCGCATGGCTGATGCAGAGCAGCATCCACTTGTTGCCGAGTTTGAAGAAGTTAGAACAGGAAATATCTTCGCCGATCATGGTATCCGGCAGCTCGTGACGCAGAAAGTCACCGGTCAACGTCCAGTTACGAAGGTCCTTCGATTTGAAAACCGGCGGGTTTCCTCCTCCCGAGATTGCATAATAGGTGTCTCCAATCAAGAAGCAATCCGGATCCCAGTGCCTGATTGCCGCCTCGTTGCCGCCGGCTTCTTTTACTTCCACCGGATAAGGTTTTTCCCAGGCAGACAGACGCCGGTTTTTAGCGATCACAAGCTGATTGCGGCCCGAACCTTGACCGTGATAGATGATGGCCGGCCGCCCGTCCATGGTCATGAATCCGGTGCCACTGAACATGCCGTGCCCCGTGAACGCGGGCTGAAGCACCGTCGGGCGCCATGTCCAATGCAACATATCTGGGCTCGTGATATGTATGAAGCTGAAGGAATAATTGCCCTTCCATAGATGTCCGAGGATATAGTGCAGATGATAAGTGCCATCCAGGTAGAACGCGGCATTCGGGTCGCCCGGGGTGCTGTCGTCGCCCGGATGCATCAAATGATAGTTCAATATCATATTATTCATGGATCTTTCTTACTGAAAACTTTACGGTAATATCAGTTATTTTACTTTCGTGCCTTCATCCAGGAGTGTGTCAATAACTTTTCCATCCTTGATTTTCAAGATTGCCCAACATCCGCCACTGATTTGAGCGGAGATGTCGCCTAACTTGATCAGGTCATCCAACACCGAATCCATTTTTGATGCGAGGATAAGCACGTGTTCATTTTCGCTAGTATGCCGCAGCAGACGGATATGCGACTGTCCCCGGTGTGCAAGTCCGAGTCCGTCATCAAACGCATTGCCAAGGTGGGAAGCTAACAAGTCTCTCGGATCAACTCCGCTCAAATATGTAAAACCAATCGCCGGATTTGTCACGGAAACAACATTGCCTTCCTTGTCACGGATCGCTTCTGTGGAATCACCCGGAATTAACGGGAAGGCAAAATCCACTTTCTCCGGCTCCCACTCTTCAGATGAAGGCTTAGGTTTTTTGCTGAGAAAATATGCGTTGTATTCATCGAAAGTGAACGATTTCACGCCGATTAACTCACAAAATTCCTTTGTAACATTTTCATCGCTTTCCGTTATCCAACATGGCGGCGGTCCTGTAAAAACGACAGATATTTCATTTTTTGCGCATTCTTTTACAATATTCCAGATACTGGAGTTAAGAACACATCCGTAGGGAATTACTAAGCGCTTGTATGAGCGGTCATTGATATTAAGGCGTCCTTTGCGCACCTTTGCGGCGATCAGAGCCGCGTTGCTGACGTAATCAAAAAATTTCCCTGATTCCAAGGCAACTTGAGAAAAATTATAATGGAAGGTTTGGAACAGCCGGATATGCCAGTTAAGCGACGCCGGCAATGCTCCCACGCTTTCCCAACCAAACCATACCGCCGTCTCGGAGATGGTTTCATACTTATCGCTCAGGAATTCATTCAACCTGTTAAGTGTTTGCGCTGCCGCAGCAACGTTTTTCCAGTAGCGGTCATCAGGAAAAAGGGAGTGCCGCTCACACCACAATCCGATGAAAATGGCAAACCAATCTATCCTGTAAAGCATTTTCAGTCTGGCAAAATATTCATACCATTTCACCCGAGGTGAGCGGCTCCAGTCGTTGCAGTAACTGCCGGGCATACCGAGTTCCTTGCGCATTCCCTCGGCAAGCGCATAGTTGTAGGTAGTTTCACTGAATGGCCCCTGGTCCCAGCCGGTGTCGGTAAAAGAATGTGAAAGGTTTTTTCCCAGCCTGAAATAATCCGAACAGCCGCAGCGGATATCCGTGGCAAGCCCCGCAAAGGTGTGATGCATTCCCCGGAAAATGTCCTTGCCGAAAAGTTTCATTGCCTGTTTATTGAATGCTGCCTGGGCACGGAAATTTATTTCGTTCAACGTGTCATAATAATCCAGACGTGTCTTCAGCGCCTCCGGAGAAACGCCATCGTCCATTGCCATCAGGCGATTTCGCAACTCATATCCGTGCCGGTCCCGGAAAAAGTTGAAGAACTCCTTTCCGGCTTTGTAACTTCTGGTATTGCCGCCTTTACCGGACTCGTCCCATCCGACTCCGTCCAGCGGCACATCACTGTACATGCCCAGCAATTCGGATTGTGCCTGCAGATATGTTGGATGGGTCACATCAGGGTATTGGTAATTCATGAACGCCACATAGAAAACAATCCTGGTAAACTTCCGGTCCACAGTTCCTGACAACCGAAGCGTGTAATGCGCTCCATCCCCCGGACGGTAGTAGCTGTAGGCTCTGTCATCGTCAAAGCTTGGGATAGGATATGCTGAATTGCAAGAATCGCAACGGCATTCGTAATCGGCTTTCGACAACAATACGGCGTTACCGGACGGTTTGATGCCGTAAGCGGCCGAAATTTCCGCGACTTCCTCCAACGGCACTCCCGGATAACGGATATTCACTTCGAACTGTCCGTCAATACAAACCCCATATCCTCGCAAAACCGTCCACATTGCCATATCCGGATTACGCTCGACATATTCCCCGGCCCAGTGTGCCCAATCCATGTCCAGCGCGAATTTCATTCCCAGCTTATGACAATGTGCCGCAGTCTGCGCCACTGCATCCCGAACCGCCTCGCTGGAGACCTTCAAGTGCATATGTCGGACAAACCCAATTACCAGGCCAAAGCCTGCCTTTCTGGTTTCTTCCAGTGCAGGTACGGCAAGCCCCGGGTCAAGTATCCATTTCGGCGTATATGCCAACCCCATGGCCTGTCGAGGTTTTATATTATTTTCAGTCATTTTTTTCCTTGTCCGCGTTATTATTTTTTACTACGCAGCAGCTTTATTATGTTATGTTTCTTGAGTTCTGAAAATGGAATTCTGAATGGTGACTCAATCGCTTTGCCATTAAGCGTCAATCCCTTGATTTTCCAGCCTCTGCCAGAAATATTGATGTCGAGTTTTTTGCCTCGAATTTCCAGCTTTCTGATGGAAATATCTGTATCGGGATCACTTGGCGAAAACACAATGCCTTCGAGGTTGACATTGATCCCGCAGATAACATGATAAAACATCGACAGCCATGCTTTTGCGCAGAAGCCTTGTTCGCGCCCGGGATTGTCCACCGTGATCCCGTGATTTTCCAACTCACAGGACAGAGACTCCGGAATGTTAAGTTGTTCCCAGAACCATTTTATATTCCGGGATATCTGCTCAATGCCCTCATGGTCATTGATAAGTTTCATCATTTCCCGATGGAAGTTTTCCACTACCGGCATGTACATGCCGATCTGATTGCCGTCATACATGAATCGCGTGTCCCATTTGGGCAGCATTCTGAGGCCGTGAAGGCAGGTGAAATTCTTTTTCATGAACTCAGCAATCTGCGCAGTCCATGGATTCACTAAATCATTTGCGAAAGGAGTGAGCCACAAAATCGCATATTGTGGATAATGCTTTCTGGGGGATAGATCAGATGCCATTAAAGAATCGAAAAAATATCCTTTTTGGACATCATACAGATGTTTCCAGCCGTTAAGAAAGCATTCTGCACGGCAAGTGAACTCAGCCGTATCTTCCTGCAGATTCAATTCCAGGGATAATTCAGCCATGACTTTCAACGCCTGATAGTAGATGCTGTTATTGAAGACACTTATGTCGTCCCCGTTCTGCTCAAGGTCTTCAGGATGGTCGGGAAACATGCCTACGCCATTAATCATTCCCGTATTTCCCTGTTCGCTTTCAAATGTTTTAGCCAAAATCCATTTACAGAACGGATAATATTCCGTCAATAGATCTTTATTGCCGGTAAAAATATAGGCATTATAGAGCATGATCATGTAGAGACATTGAGCTGGAAAAGCCATCGCGTGGAAAGGCTTGTTGTCCAGCGTGGCGGCATGCAGGATGCCGAGTTTGGAATCGGACGTTTCCCGGTAGTAGTTCAGCATTGCAACAATAAAATCCGCGTCTCCGGCGAATCCGAGCGCATCACTGTGAACCATGCTGTCCCATCCCCATATCCAGTAACCGGTGTTTGCGGCCCGCATTCCTCCCGGAATGTCCTTGACTTTCAGTGATTCAACGACCGGGCGCACATTCATCATGGCCGATTGAACAGACTTATCTTCCTGGATTATTTCCGGCTGCGACCGGCAAATACGGTCATACTCAGCCGCAAAATCAGGCTCATTTGCGAGTATGGTCTGCAATTCCGCAATCCTCTTCTTCAAGGATTGTGTTCCTTCATGCCCGAAAACAATGGACAAAAAGACAGGTTCTGCAAGCATTTTTACTTCGATCTTATACTTCCGGAACTGTTCCGGGGTTCTTATCAAATTCATTTGCTGATTGGCGGCCAGACCGATAAAAGTATCGGAAATCCGCGGTTCACAATTCGCAAACGTCTTATGTTGAGACAAGGAAGCATGGGAATTCTTCAAAGCCTCTTTTATTTCCGCTTCCGAATAAACGTCCTTAACCGAGGTAATCGCGAACTTGCGGGAAGAGTCCAGCTCAAAATCGCGCCAGGTCCTTGATGGTTTGTTTACTCGCGTACAACAGTCCATGTGCAGCACGAGTGCAGAAACTTTCTTCCGGTCCGGATTACTGAGCACTTTCAGCGAATAAACCAGAGCGTCATTTAACAGCCACATCCCATGGGCCATTGTGACTCCGGCAAGTTTACAACTGCTTTCATAGCCGGACGGATAAATCTTTGAGTTATTGAATTCGAGGTAATACTGGTCGTCGTCCACCGCCACACACAACCTGAAAAGCTGTTGCCAGACGGCAATGGGATCACCTGACTGGTAGAAACTGACGTCGCAAAAACGCTGTTGCCCATAGTAATCCAGATTCGTCAGGCCGCCGTGGTTGGCGATACTTGCGGTGATTCTCCCGCCGGAAAAGCCAATCCTGCTTACTTCCAGCCCTTTTTTTATGAATGGCACATTATTCTTGAATTCCATGATTCACTTTATGCCTGCTGTAAATTCCTGTTTTATAATGCTCATGCAATCGAACTTCCGCAATTCTCAAGCCTCATGATCGGAGCATGGAATTTTTATAAAAGGCGTAGTACCCTTACCTTTTTGCGGATGGGGCTCGAGCTCAATGGTCAAACCTTGGCCGTCAAGGTCATGTTCCAGCGATATAAAAGAGTTGTCCATGGATTTCACCATTGAAAACTTCACAGGCATATCCCCCCACAAAACGTTCGATACACGCTCCGGACAATCAACCGGAATTCTGAAAATCCCCTTTGCCTCAAGCTTGTTCGTTTTAATCCTGATCTTTTCTTCCGATTCGTTATAAGCAATGGAAAATTCCAGACACCTGTTGTCTGGTAAAGTGATCTTAAGGGTTTTCGGCTGCTGGGCTTTGTCTGTCAGCGGGGCGGTATGGCGATAACGGCGGAATAATGGTAATGCCGGAGCAAAATTAATTGCGGAGAATCCCGGTTTTGCCGGAGTTATTCCGAAAAGCCCTTCAATCGTTGCCGCGATCTGGGCGGTGGCGGACACCAGGTAGCGGTCACGGTGCATTCCAGTTAAATCGTCTGTCGTCCCGTCAAGATGATACCATTCTATGCAGTCACCATCGCGAACAATTGCTTCCGCGCGTTTGCGCACGGCTAATTCAAGCGTATCTACCAATCCCATTTCTGAAAGCAGTTGGATGCAGTGAAAATACGGGGTATCCCACGCTCCACCCATTATGGATTTATCTATCCCATGGTCAATATAATTAGGGTGCTCCGGAGAATACCATGAATAAGTGGGGTAAAAGATAGGCATCGGGAATATTTTGTCCTGCTTCAGAGCCTTGTTCAAATATCTGGTGACACATCGCTTGCGTTCCGGGGCAATCGGAGATTCGGCGCAGTAATACGGCATGATATCAGTTTCTCGGCTTTCTTCATTAAGTCCATTCATGCTGAAAAACCACTTATCCGCAGTCCGGTCAAACTGACAACGATAGTAACCGCCTTTGTCGCTCCATGCTTTTTCTTCTATCGCCGTGGAATAAAAATCGAGAAGGTTCTCAAGATGTCTGAACGCGGGATGATTTTCACTTCGTGCGGCCTCTGCAATTCTCCGAAGCCATACACAGAATGCCATTGTGGCTACCACCGTCTTGCTTTTCGGGTCATAATTTGTTGGAAAATGATTGGCTTCTCCAAGATGTGCTCCCCAAAAACTTCTGGCATGCTTGCCCCCGCAATCAAGAAAACCTGATTTTTCTGGATCAAAGGTGGCAACCATCCAATCGGCGGTCAGGACGGCGCGCTCCATTGCTTTTGCAAAATTTCCTGCCGGATTAAAGTATTTCCAGGTATCAGCAGCGCAACGGAGAAACATCCCGGCGCCAACTCCGATGGGAGGATATTTCTCCAGAGGGCAACACGGATGAGAAATAGCTCCAGTCTTTGGGTTGATAAATGCCAAGAACATGGCGTTCTCCATTGTTTCCGCCATATCAGCTTCCATCCCCCACAAATATGAAGCCATCTTAACGGCATGCGCAGAGTCTCGCGTATCGGAAGGGACAATCAGTGTTCCGCGAACACCGCCACTTACCGGCAGCCAGCCCTTTTCTCCTTTTTGTTCATGATATTGCCTGGTTAAATCTTCTACAAGGTTAACACTTATATCAAATGCCTTGTCGATTGCCGCATTGCCCGTCGACACTCCCACTTCAGAAGCTTTTTCGTTATTTTTCGATTGCTCATCGAGGTGACTCATGGCGATTTGTTGTCCTTTTTTATCAAAAAATCTTGCCGTAGCTTCATTGAAGCCATAACATGTTAATAATAAGCTACTAGCATGTTATGGCTGTTGTTGTTTTTTTAGAGGGTTTAATTCCGTAATCATAAAAAAAGGATATTACAGGCTCTCCACGGGGGTGATTTTTTCCTGTTTGGTCGCTCTCACATCGTCAATCCACAGGATGCCTGCTCCGCGGAGTTCGAGTATAAGTACCACGCTTTTGGTTTGAGCCGGTGTATCGAACGTGGCAGTGAATTCCAGCCAGTCAAATGTTTTCTTTCTATGTGCGGGGTATTGCGTATCAATCTTAAGTTTTTTTGCCCATACATTATTATCCTGCTCGAATTTGCCGGAGGAAATTATATTCAATATGAGCCCGTTAGGATGATAGATATCGATATTTTCGCCCTTTATCCACATTTTAAGCTGATATCGGGTATCAGGTTCTGCATCGAAGCGCTGGCAGAGAACCAGTGAAATATCATGATTTTTGTTTTCTATGCGCAAAGCACAGTTGCCATCCTGTTTGACATTTTTGTCAATAGTGATGCTGGTATCCAGTAATCCCTGGCGCCATTGCTTCCCGGAGAAACCCACCCACCAGTTTTCCGGCCATTGCAAGGCGTCTATTATGCTCTGCTCCTTTTCCGTCAGCTTTTCGCTGCGGATCAAAACACGCTTTTCCATGCTGGTCAAATCCCGCCATTTCTCGAAACTGCCGTTGGCAGCGGAATTATCCGATGCTTTTGCCGCCGCCGCAGGCTTGGCAGTTGCACCCTTATCCAATGAAAAAGCTGAAGTTCCCATTATGAGCATTGTCCAGATAATTGCTCCATTCATGATTTTGCGACTAAACATTTTTCCGTCTCCTTTTTTTCGGTTATGGCGGGGAGATTTCATTTCTCCACGCCTATTGCTATTTTGTCAATCGCAAAGTTGTATTCACTGAATGGGGCGGAGCCCGGTTCGGGATATAGTTCAATGCGATTTTTCTGTCCGAATTTCACGTAAGAAGTTATATTCAGCATATCGTCCGGCATATAGAGCTGGTGAATGAAATCAAATGGTTTTCTTGCCTGACCATTAACCAGCACTATGCTTCTGTACCCACTGAACCCATGGAAAGGTGGACGAATATCCTGCAAATTTTTCAAATGAAGGTAAACGTTTCTATCCTTCCATGCAGCCGGGACATCAAATTCTTTGATGAAATGGTTTCCCTTTACTTTGCCGGGTAAACTGACGGTTTGGGTTTTCGTTCCTGTAACAGCCTGCCATTCCCCGGCAAGTGAAATTGTATTATCCAGTTCAGTTATCGGCTGCAGCCAGATGCCGGTATCCATCAGGCCGCTCAGCGGATAATCGCCGGAAGGGCTTCGTCCTGTTAGTCTGATCGCCAGCACATTACCGCTTTCCTTCAACTTGCCGGTAACATCGACCTGTCGAACAGTCTTTGACAATCCGACAATTCTTTCACCGTTAAGATAAAAATCAGGAAATCCTGTGAAGCAGGCCCCCATGTATCTTACATATCCATTGATATTCAATGTCAGACGTTTGTTTTTCCAGCCTGCAGGAACCGCAAATGGTTGACTCCGGTATAGTCCGACTCCGCTATAATCTTTCAGGTCGTCGTACTGGAAGTTCCACGGCAGATTGTTGGCGTCCCGCCATTGTGTATCGTTAATTGATACCTGTTTCCATTTGTTGGTCCTTGCAATGGAATTGTCTTTATCGGCATAGAATTTCCATTTTTCGAACTGAATTGCGGGTGGATTTGATTTATCTTCCGCCGCGGTTTCCACGTACGGCTTTACTTCAAACCGCCGTTTCCAGAATTTCTCCTTTTCAAACCACCAGAAATCTACCCCCCCGGCAAGATTTTTACATTTGACGCCAAATATCTTTGCTTCCCAAGGCCCGAAATTCAGTTTCTTAATCCATACCCAACCATCCTTGTATTCGAACGGAACGGTTTTGCCGGTAATCTTGTCAGTCACTTCCATCGGTTTTTCCGGAAACGCAAAGCCGGTGTCCGCCTTATTTCCCATACCCCGCTGGTTCATGGCGACCAGCCAGTTTTCCAGCCCGTTCTTGGTAATCATTTTGCGGGCAAAGATTTCTCCGGTAGAAGCATCAGCCGTACGTTTCACGCCCAGGTCCGTGAAGAGCCGTTCGAAGAAAACCGGTTCCACTTTATCAGCTCTCCAGATGCCGGTACCTCCGAGATCCTTGCCGTATCTCCAAAATGTTGATCCGAAAACAATGATCCTGCCCTTGCCAAGTTTGCGCATGCCAACCGCCACAGAACCATCCTCCCATCTTGCTAGTGGAATGACGTCCTTTAGTACCGGCGATATGGGTTCCATGCCTATACTTGTATTCCTGGCTGACTGGTCATCTTTCCAGTTCAAGGCGCTGCCTTCGCCTTCAAATACTTTACCTTCCCAACCTTTGAAGATTGGCAACTTGTTCTCAAACTTAATTTTACCCTTCTTATTAACGGTAAGAACCTTGAAGCCGGTCAACCTGGAAATTGGCCAGCTGTCCGCTTCAAGGATGCTGTGCCGGCCAGTGTTGTGAAGGGCAATGAATGTGCCGCCTTTTTTTACGTACTTTTCGATGGAATCAATGATTTTTCCGTCCATGAACATCGTGTCCGAGTCAAACAGCACCGGATAGTCGTCTGCTACGCCTTCGGCAAGCATTGTCTCCGTCACAAAAACATTGTCATAGTGACTGGCGGCAAGTTCTCCCCGGCCAATGTTCCATTCGCCGAAACTGTGAAACTCATCGCTCAGCAAAGCGCTGAGACTTGATACCAATATAGCGATTTCCGGTTTGACCGGAAGCGTTTTGCCGATCATTCGAATTTTACAAGTGTTTCTTGTAAACCAGCCGTTGGCATCCTCCAGTTTTTTATAAATGTCAACGCCTTTGGCAAGCTCTTTATACATCCCTTCACCATTGAACAGCGCCCAATTTATCATTCTGTCAAAGATTGACGTGTCTGTATTTTTGTTTACGTTTTCAGGGTTGAATGTGATGTTGGATGCCTCAATTGTGCCATAAAATCCGCCGGCATAACCCATTCTGGAATTAAACGGCCGGTACGAACTTTCATATCCGGTATCCTGCATGCTGCCACCATAATGCATCAGGTCGGCGCCTTGAGCGTCTTTTACCTCGCCAGTTGTCGCGCAGATTACAAACGGATGATCTGGATCGATACTTCTGGCGTACGCCATCGCATCGGATACCTTGAAGTTAAGCTCCCACAGCCGCCATTCCAGCGCGTCAACATACCGTGCATTGGCATGTCTGCCCAGGTAGGGATAATGCTTGGGTCTGGTTGTACTCAGAAATACCGGACCGACAATGCCACCGCCGAGATTTCTGCTGCCGCTTATCTGCAGGCAAAGTTCATTAACACCTCGATTCAGCAATCCGGTCACTTTCAGTCCGAACGGGCCGAAATAGGTATTCACCTTTGGCTTGAATTGGCCAAGATTTCTGCCGTTCAGCCAGACTTTCGTCGGCGGCGCCCAGCCCAGATTGTTAATGTTGCAGATAAGATAAATATCTTTGCCGGCATTTTTATTCAGCCAGTTTGCAGCATCGAATTTAACTTTCCAGAATGCTGGTTCCCGGGGCAGAGCGTACTGCTGCTCTGACGGAGACACGTCGACGGTAATCCAGTCCGCGGGGTTATCCGGCGGATTTTCACTTTTGCCCTTCTTTGCCTTCGCCCATGACCAGCCATTGTTTATCCTGAAACACGTACGATTGAGATTCCCATAGAATTCGTCCGGATCTGCTGGCATCACCTCATTCCAGTTTTTGAAATGGCTCCTGTCGCCGTACCAGCGCTTCCCCAGATCCGTTAAACTGTAGCCGCGGACGTCTTTCAGCCATCTGCGGAATCCTTTCAGACCGACGGGCGAGTACCCCAAGTGTCCCTGATAGGATTTCATAAAGTGTGTCTCGCAGATATAGTCGCCGCAATACAGTTCCCATACCGCCAAAACCGGACTGTCTTTATAGCGAAGGATGATGTCTTTGAGGAATTTAAGGCTGGTCTGCCGCCGCTCTTCGGAAGTCATGCCGAAACTCTCAGGCGGACAGCCCAGAAAAGGATTAAACGGCAGCAAATGAATCGGACTCCCGCAGTCAATATAATCCGGCCACTTGTCTCTTGCCCAATCGGGCCAGGCACCAGTGCTGATCGACATCGAATATGCCAGATTTTCCTCCTCCGCAAGTTTTATGTCGGTATCTGCCAGCAGTCTGCTGAGTTCCACTCCATCTGCGGGAGTCCACCGGAAAGCGGCAAGTCCCCAGAAATATCCTCCCGGATAGAATTTTTTCACAAATTCCGCACGTTCTTTCCATCTGTACTTATTATCATGATGTAATCCCGGAGTGCCTAAAACAGATGCGCCAAGATCATAAGAATCCAAATATTTTGGGTAGGGCGCTATCGGTTTAAACACCGCATCATCCGAGATGAGCGGTTTTTCCTTTTGGGCCATGGCTATGGCTTTTTGCTCACTTTCCCCGCCAACGAGTATCACTCTGTTCCCGTTGCGTCCGGCGATAACCGCACCGTAAGGTGGAAACAGATGCACGGGAATTTCTTTATTGCTATTTGAACTTATCCTGACCGGCTTTTCCGTGTGTTTCCCGTCTGCGTTCCAAAACATATCCGCCAGCAACTTGCCCAGCAACCAATCTGCTTTCTTCTCGTTCTCACATACAAACTCACTCCGGTCTGGAGTGATGGTAGCTGTTACTTTGCCATAACCGCGCAAATCAATAGTTTCGCTGGCCCGCATTACTGTGCTCTGTAATAACAACGCTAACATCCCGATGCCAGCAAATAAGATAAGATTATTACGGAAAAATTTTTTATTCCCCGTTTGCCTCATCGATTCCTCCTTTTTCTTTCCAAATTAACAATCATGGTCTGTGGGTGTTGTTGAAATAGTTATTGCTGCCGGGATTAGTACCCCAGCTTCTTGTTAATGAAAGGACATTACATTCATTAACCGTACCGCCTCCGCCGAACATCGGTGCCGACGATGTTCCACCATTAGTGATCCGATAACCATTAAGGCGATGCTCGGAATCAACATAAATAGCACACTCATCCATGCCTCCGGGGGAAACAGTAAGAGCCCCGATAATAACTCCATAGCGTGAATTGGTCAAAAACTGAAACGGGAAATAGCCGGAGCTCGCAGACTGGTTCTCTGTACGAACATTGTAGGCGTAAACTCCATTCCCATTGAAATCATTACCCGTCACCCTTATACAGGCCTCTCCAGTTCCGGAACCTGTCAGGGCCAAGTAACAATCCCGGATTGAGAATTCCGAACCACCGGTATAGCAGACTACCGGCCCTGTGGTTCCATGAATAATACAACCGTTGACATAAAACATGGTTGAGTCTGTTTGCGCAGAAAGGGCTTGATACTTCGAGGTTACGCCGGGCGGCAGCGACAAACCGGCCCAGAGTCCGGATTGAGGTGTACCCATAAGCCTGCAGTCTTCCACTTTCGACAGGTCAACATTTCTCAATACTACGGATGATACACAATTAGACCCCATCATGAATGTACAATCTTGAACGGTCACGCAATTCCCGTGCGCACTACTGGACTTGGCTGCAAAAAACGCACATGTCGCATCGTTGTCGCCATTACATCCTTCAACTGTAATTCCTTTCAGGACGCCATAAGTGGCTCCGGTATAATCAAATACCGGGTAAGCCTCCGTCAACCTCGCTTTAATCAGGGTACTGCGATATCCCATCTCTCCTTCAATCGTAAATCCCTCGTACATATTGTCGTTTCCGGTACAATCAAGAGACTGGGTAATAAGGTACAACCCGAATGGAATATAAACCTTGCGGCAGCGAGTCGCAGGAGTATTTCCGTAACCGGAATTGATTGATATCCGCACGAAATTAATTGCCGCTTGAATGGCCGCGGTATCGTCGGTCGTGTTATTGCCCCTTGCACCGAACCATCTGACATTTATCGCCCCGCTTGGAGCACTGCGCTTCCACCGTTTGTTATCACTTGAAACAAAAACCATGCCGCCATCATCCGGGCTTGTCGTATCCGCGAGGTCAACACTAAGCATTCCTTCTCCCCCATCGCGCGCACTGTAATATCCTTCGAGGTAAATGGTCGAGGACGGTACAGAGTTAAGCGCGCGAAGCGCTGTCACATTGGCAACGGATTCAAGCGCTTGTACTTTGGTTGGAAGCCCTAACAGACATCCGCCTGTTAACACGAGAAAGGAAATTAACAAACCAAACTTCCGTGCGGCAAACTTGCGGGTTGGTCTCTGGCACGAGGCTGCGGCTACAACATCCTGGTTTAGTGATGTGTTTTTACATTTTCCGGCAGTGACATTGCCAATTCCGGTCTGTTCTTGATTTCGAGTAGTCATTTAAGCATTCTCTTTCAGTTGAATTTCCCGATGGGATAAAAGTTTGTTTTGAAAAACTGTTTTCAGGATGCCATTATGGAAAATTTTGTCTTTCCCGCTGTGTTTATGGGAGTTTTATATCAATTCGAATACCACATCCAGCCGTTGGAATAACCCTTGGCTCTCATGTAATCGACCGACTGTCCGATCCAGTTACCTTGATACTTGAAATTGGCAAGCGTCATCCACTCGAAATGACCATCCGCGAACGATACATTCGCCCCGAACTGATGTACCCAACGAACATATCTCAATCCAGTGGGCGTGGCAGGAATAGAATACAGTCCATCATTATCCCAAGACCAAGCCTGGAAATACAAACTATCAAACATTGCGACCAAAATGGAAGGTTGCATCATGTCGCTACGCTGTGTTCCGAGAAAATGGTGATTACTTCCTCCGCGGTACCAGGTGCTTCCGGCATTTCCCCAGCCGTTGGCGGCATAACTGTTGTATTTTTCACCCACGCCGGTACCGGTTGGACTAACTTGAATATCGTTTTCAGGACATCGCCACAAATTTAGATTTTTGCCAGTTGCCGTCCCGTTTTGATGGTTGTCGTACTGATACCAGACATAATTATGGGGTAATATGGAATCGGCCAATGCTTTGCTCCAAAGCGGCCACGTTCCAGGGTCATAATATGCCGGCGGCATCCAGTCGTTCTGCTCATTCGCATACATAGACCAGTAAGTCCCGAACTGTTTTAAATTGTTAGCGCAGGATATCTGCTTTGCTTTCCCTCTTGCCTGCTTCAGCGCCGGTAACAACATAGATGCTAATATTGATATTATAGCAATTACAACCAGTAATTCAATAAGTGTAAAAACATTAAATATACTCAAGGCTTTCTTTCTATGTAATAGGTTGATTTTTTTCTCTCCCGACCAGCCTGTCATCTCCGCTTTGCCGTTTTGCGAGTTCATAAACCGCATCTCCTTATGTTGCTGCATTTTGTGATGGAATTCGGCGATTTCTCTGTTTGTTGTTTCTGTTTTTATATTATTTTTTACTACGAATGCTTTGTCATCCATTTGAATACGAGAGAAAAATTGGCGTTTTTGTCGTTTCTCAACGCGGCGTATGCCGCGGGAGCGTCATCCACAGGTTTGATTGCGTCAATGAAATCTGTCGCCTTTATCTGTCCCTCCGCAATCGCCCGTATCGCTTTTTGCCGGTCTTCCAGACTGCGGTCCGCAGGGGTCATGATTGCCACCGTTTCCCCCGGGAAAAAGCCGTGAGGCCGAATGGCAACGTCCTGCGTGTAGGATGCCTGCATGATAATGCGCGGCCAATTCCTGGTCAGCGAGGCGATCGGCTCGCCGCGATAGGTTGAACCTTCTACATAGGCATTGCCACGTGGGGTCGGCCGGATCAGGCTGTAAGCAAGCTTGACCCCCGGGATCGTTCCCGAGGCTTCGACTACAATATCAGCGCCGCCGTTGAGTAACGCCTGAATGCGGCTCGCCGCATCGACATCACGTTCGTTTACCACTTCATCTGCCCACCGCCCCTTTGCCCTGTCCAAGCGATGCCCTTCAAGATCAGTTGCCACCACATAACAGCCGCGCGCATGCAGCCAGGCGGCAGAAAACGCCCCGATCAAACCAAGACCGATCACTACGGCTGTTTCGCCTTTTCTGACGTTGGCGGCCTCGACCCCGCGCAAACTTATTGAGGATATCTCGGAAATCACATAATCCAGCGGTTCGGCTCCCGATGGCAGGAGCACCGCCCGGTCTTCTCCTTTGCTTGGAAGCACATGGATAGCCATGTGCCCTCCACAGCAGAAGTTTGTTCCAGGAATGAACCGCTTACAGCTTCTTCCAGACACCAGATCACCGACCCGGTACCCCGACACTTTTGTCCCGACTGCAACCACTTCGCCAATCACAGAATATCCCGGTACCATCGGGAATTCTGCCCTCCCGGAAAGCATGCGAAGCTCTGTACCAGCAGATACCATGCTATACAACGAACGAACCAAAATATCCTCATCGCCATGAATCGGTTCTTTCAGCTCTTGGACGGCAATTTGATTTGCGGCTGGAAATACGATTGTTTTCATTATTATTCCCTAATTCTTATCCAACTGTTTGCAAGGAAATGCTCCTGACGGAACTTTTCTCCACAAGACATGGTTTGACTCCTATTCTGGTCACATTGTCTGAATCGTCGTTGTCTAGCTTGTCCACGATTACCTCTGAAATAATCCTTCCTATTTCGGCAAAAGGTCGTTCAATACTGGAAATACCGAGTTCTTTCAACTCATCGCGATTGTCATAACCAACCACTGAAACATCATCAGGAACTTTCATTCCGTTTTCGCGCAGTGCCATGATCGCGCCTTCTGCCGCCTTATCATTCACGGCAAATATGCCTGTGAATTTTATTCTTTTTTTCAACGTTTCACAGACGGCCCGATATCCCAAGTCATAAAAATCTTCATATTCATGGGTGTATACCCCGTTAACGGCCTTCAACTTTTCGCCATAGATGAGATTATCGTCTATGAGCAAACCATTCTCTGTCAACGCTCGCTTGTAGCCTTTCCGTCTGTTTTCAAAATGCTCACCGGCAAAATTAATATGGAGGATTGATGTATGCCCGTGCGCAATCAAATGCGATGTGGCAAGATAGGCGCCATGAAAGTCATCTTCAAAAACATTATTGACATTAAAAGGAACAAAACGATCAGATATAATAAACGGTTTGTGTGACTGGGAGAGAAAAGTAATATTTTCCTTTAATGAACGTTCAGTAGAGTTATAAACAGGTTCAAGTATTACAATATCACATGGCCCGTCAACGGCATCTTTCAGTGCCCGGCGTTCCGTTTTGATCTCACCGTGCGTGTTGCTGAAAATCAAGTTGAAGTTGCTTTTTGCCGCAATGCCTTTTTCGATTTCCACCATTACGGCTACGGCACCCCAACCGGTTATAATGCCCCCCTCGAGCTGCACGGGAGTTACTAATTCAATTATCTTCCGCTTGCTGCCGGACTGCTTTTCCAGTAAAGCTTTGCTGCCGACAAACGTTCCCTTGCCGTTGATGACCAGGACAATCCCCCTGGTGCTCAGTTGGTTTATCGCACGTCTTACCGTAACACGGCCAACCTCACAGACCTTCATTAGGTCCTTTTCATTACAGATAAAGTCCCCATCCTTGAGACCTTTTGACTTGATTTGGCAAAGAATCTCTTCTTTTACCGCTTCTGTTTTCAAGATTTTCTTTAGCATTTGCCGTTAGTCCGGTTTTATCGTTATCCATATTATAATATAGCATGGGATAGCTGTCAAGGGAAAATTAAAAAAAAGCTGCCGTTCTATGTAAAAACTCATCCCGTGAGAGGGAACAGGGAGTTGCATGTGGGAAAAATGGCTGAAGAATACACAAATAAAGCTATGCACAACTTTACAATTAACGTGTCTTAAGGGATTTTACAGGAATAATTTCTAAAAATGAGCACCAATCTTCTTTTTCAAGGCAGGAAGTAGCGCAATCAGAAAGGCATCCTGCACTCAGGCAGCTTTCTTCAATTCAACAACCGGCAAATGCTTTCTGCCTTCGAGATATGAAATTTTGAGCTTCATTTCAGGGACTTCGGAACCATATACAGTCTTCCGGTATCCCAAATACCTCCCTCTGCTTCTCCCACTCCACCGGAATCCCCCGGCGGAGCTGGTTCAGTGACAACCCGTCCGGCTCCCGGCCCGCGATGATCGCTTCCTGGAGCTCCGGGGCGAGATTCACCAGATGCAAAATTTTGGTTACGTAGGCGATGTCGAGTTGGAGCTTGTCCGTCAGTTGAGTAACGGTGGCGACTTTCCCGGACTCGATCAGGTTGCGCCAGGAATGCGCCCTTGCCAACGCCAGGAACATCGTTTCCTGGACGGGGGATTCGGCGTTGGGCAACTCGCTGTCGGGGGCGAGGATCACTTTCCTCCCGCGTTTGTGTTTGACGATAACTGGAACTTTCAATGCGACGGTGTGGTTGCCAATGTCCGGAGTAAGACACACATTCGGGTTCCCGGCTTGGAGTTCTTTGACCAGCGACGCCATTCCGTGGGTTTTGATGTTCATCTGCATCGTTTCCCTGGTTATCACAATCTTGTCGAATAGCAAATGCGCGAGATGATAGCGTTCGACGGGAAAGAGTTCCTCCCAGATCGCGCCGACTGATTCACAAGCCTTGCTGATATCCCGGCTGGTGATTCCGGCTGCCTGCAAGTCCCGGAGCTGGATTTCAAGGGTGGTGAGTTCATCGTCGAGTTGCTTGAATTCCGAGACAATATCATTAACAATATCTGATTCATTCGCGACAATCTCACTTCTGAGCATGTCCCGCTTATTTCGAATTGCATCCATGCGCTTGCGTAATTCGTCCTCCTGTTTAAGCTGCTGCTGTTTGCCCTCCGCATAGATGACCGCGAGGAGCGTTGGCGATTTGAATACCGAACTCATTTGTTCCAGGATCATGCGGTCAGCGTCGCCTGCGGGAATGCTCGACAGCGGACACTGGCTGATGGCCCGGTTGTCATCCTTGATACACTTATAATAGGTATAGCGGCGTCCCTTTTTCTTTGTGTAAGTGATGCCCAATGCGCCCCCGCAATATCCACATTTCAGCAATCCCTTGAATGGCGACTCCATCTTATGTTTCGTGAAGCCATGAGCCCTGCGGTTCTCGGATAGCACTTGCTGGGCTTTGTCCCATAAATCGGGGCTGATGATCGCCTCGTGTTCGCCGTCATACTTCTTTCCTTTGTGACGCACCTTGCCGATATAGAGCGGGTTAGTTAGCGCCCGATAGATGAAGTCGGAATTAAATTCCTTTCCTTCATATAGCTTTCCCTTCTTGCTTTTCCACGTTTTGGTCTTATATCCATTATTGTTAAGTTCCACTGCCACGTCACGGGCGGAACCAAGTTCGGTATAGCGTTGAAATATGAGTTTGATAATTTTCGCCTCGGAATTGTTTACTTCCAGCCGCTTGGCCTCGAAATTTACATCGTAACCGAGGATTGCCGGACCGCCGCAAAATTTTCCGCGCTTTTTTTTCCCTGCGACGGAATTAAGAATTCTCTCGGTGATAACCGCACGCTCGAATTCACTAAATGTCATTAGTATATTCAGCATCATCCGCCCCGCGGAAGTGGACGTATTTATGTCTTGGGTTACCGACACAAAACTCACGTTATGCTGTTCTAGCATCTCGGCAAGTTTCATAAAATCCAGTAACGAACGCGAAAGTCGATCCATTTTGTAAATGCAAATAATGTCAATTTTACCGGATTTTACGTCATTCAAAAGCCGTTTCAGGGCCGGACGTTCCATGTTGCTTCCGGAGAATCCGCCATCATCGTAGCGGTCGGGTAAGAGCTTCCAGCCGTTGATCTTCTGGCTGGAGATGTAGTTTTCGGCGGCTTCGCGCTGAGCTTCCAACGAATTGAAATCCTGTTCCAGCGAACCATCGTCATGCGACTTTCTTGTGTAGATGGCACATTTTAAAATTTTGCGATCATCCATATTGTTATTCCTCTTCCGTAATGAGCGTTAGCGATTGGAGTTTGAAGAGCCTGTTCGCCTTTCCGTGCTACGGAGACCGAACCAGACGCGCCCGTTCCATCTGGTTCCGGTGATTTCGGTGGCAATCGCTGACAGCGAACGGAACATTCTGCCATCGTACTCGAAGCCTTTTTTACGGGCGATAACCTCATACCGGTTGCCGTTCCATTCCCGGACAAACCTGGTACCGGGGAGAATCTTTCCCGTCCGATTGTAGGTTGCTTCGACGGCGAGATTTTTCTTCCCAAGGTAGCACAGCGGGTCTTTGGCTGCCGCTTCCGCGAGTTTGTCTTGTGCTTCCTGGGACAAACCGCCATAGAACAGTTCCTGAATCCTATACGCCAGACGTTTGATCAGGAATGAGCGTTTGAATCGCGGGGGCTCATTGCCGTAAAGGTCCTTCCATTTTTCCTGAAGTTCAGCCAGCGGCATATTTTGCAATGCCGCTAACTGACGCAGGACCGAGGTTCGGTTTCGGTCGCTATTCATTCGGGGTTACTCCTTCCCGGTTGAAGGTGAACAGTCCCGGTGCGGTTTTGATGAAGCGGGGATTGGGCTTATTTGCCATTTCTCTTCCCATTGCCGCACTAAGAGAGCAATGTGGCGTGGCTCCTCCGGGACTCTTCCAGAGATTGGCTTCTTCCATTGCGACGATCAGTTCCTTGGCACTCATGGGATTGCTGGCGGTTTTCAGGATTTCCACTGCGGCTCCGAGCATCGACATTTTCCGGCCTGATCTTGCCGGGGACTCCGGGGTAGTTTCAGGTTCCGGCGTGAAAAGGCACCGAATAAACCTGTCGGGATTGTTGATGGCAAGAATTTTCCCAGCTGGAGTTTTAACCTTCCAGCCGCGTTCGGTTTTTTCGACAACTTCCATTTCGACTTCGTTGCGGCCAACGGCCACGGCGTACTTGTTTCCGACTTTGATTTCGTTCATGTTCATTTCCTGGTACTCCTCGATTTGCTGGTTTATGTAATTCTTCGACTCGGACTCAGTGCATTTTCCGGCAGCATCCAACATGCCGGTGTAGATTTCGCGCAGAATGCGGCTGACCCGTTCCTGATCGACAAGGTTTGCCCAGTTTTTCCACTCCTCTGCGGCTTCATCCGCCGCGTCGTTGAGTTTCGATATCAGGTAGTGGATGATCCGATTTTCTTCGAGTAATTCGTCTCTTGTTTTCATACTTGCCTCCTGTTCCTGAGTTATTTTTCAGTCTGAAGCGAGTTTGGCGAAGTCGCGGCAGCACTTCGCCCGTTCGATCCAAACGCAACGTTTGGGGGCCAGATACCGGTGGGTAAAAATCTGGCTCTGGCTGGCAGTTCATGCATGATGTAAACCCATGCGGCGACTACCGTGCCGTCCTCCTTTTGGGCGGGAACCAGTACCCGGTCGTAGAAACCGACCGCCACGCCTTCGAGGCGGTCAATCGGGGGTAAATCCCGCTCCGGGTTGGCGAAGGTAATCAGTTCCCCGAACACCCGATGCCAGCCCTCGCAAATACTGAATTCCAGCTTGCCTTTGGATGCCTTCTGCTGTGCCTGCGCATCGGCCAGAATGTCCTCGCTCCAGTGGGCAATGATGCTTTCCTTTGGAACCTGCAACGCGGGAAATCCGGCTGGCAGGTCGTAAAGTTTGCCGCACAGCATCACGGGTTCGATTTTGACCGCATTCCCGCAAAATCGCCGATGATTTCCGTACTGCGATTTTAACGTGCCGTAAACGGCGATTTGGGTTATTTCGCGCATAATTCCTGCCTCCATGATTGCTTGGTGAATTTGAACGGGTGAAGTTCCATCTCCGGGAGCCTGGTGGTGTCGAAAACCGCGCAGGTCATCGACGGCAAGTCCAGCTCGATCCAGTCGCGTTTACGATGCCGGATGGCTACGTCCAGATGGAATACATCGGAAGCGTAGGCGATAACCTTGAACTTAGGATTGTACCACAAGGTCAGAGGCTTATTGCCTTTGAGCACAATTACCCGCTCCGGATCGAGAAGCGAGGTTACCACCGCACTGATCTGGCCCCGGCAGGATTTCAGGCTTCTCAGGAACGCCTTCACCTTGATTTCTCCGGTTGAGGCGTGGCGGTCGGCCAGCCGGGCAATGAGTTCGCTGTCGACTTCGGCGAACCGGCTCAGCCGGAATTTCCTGAACAGCTCGTCGGCATTGAAAATCGTGCCGTTCGCGGTGGCAAGGCAGCACCCGGACTTTATCGGATGCGCATTGCTGGTTTGCTCGACACTCCCCACCGTAGCGTGACGGGCGTGTCCCATCAGCAAGGTTACGTTGCCGGACAAGGAACCGGTTAAATCGGCATATTCGGGGAGCCTGATAAATCGGGTGGCCTTCACCGGACGTTTCAGAAGGCGATAATCGCCTTCATTATTGATTAAGGCAATTCCCGTAGCATGTCGCCCCCGGAACTCGTTCAATACCAGAAGCCGGGTGAAGATCCCTCGGAGCCGGTCAAGCTCGGAGCCGATGCGCCACTCTTTGCCGAAAATTATGCCTGCTTGTCCGCACATTCCGACACCTCCTCCATCGATTCTGAATTGATTTCGTCCGGTAAAAAGGAAATGAATCCCTTTCCCGCGAGCCGTGCCAGAAATTCCGTGGCATCGACATCTTCCGTTTTTTCTTTCGGGGCGACTTTCCCGAGGACAAAATCGATGTATTGCCGGATCGACATGTCCACCGTGAACGGCGATTTCATTTTCATGGCCTCCACCGCTTCGTAGGCATCGTTGCCTTCGACGATTGTTCCGGTCTCGTCCATCGGGAAACCATCCAGGGTTGTTTCGTGAATTTGCGCTCTAATCATCGGATTTTCCTCCTTTCGGAAGGGGGCTTGCGTCCCCGGTTGTTATTGCTTATGATTCAGTCCGTTGCGGCCTGCCGTGCTTCCATGCGGCGTCGCCGGGCATGTTTTCCAGAAGGTGCTTGCGGACGTTTTTGAACTCGTCGCCGTTCAGGCCAAGTCCGTTCACTAGGAATACCCGGAAATCGTATTTTGCGCTTGCGGGGTTATAATTCCGCTTTTTGCTTGAAGCGCATTTGGTATTGATGGCTTTCGCCCCGAGCGCGAGGCAAAGGCTCAGCCCTGAGCGGATCTTGCCAGCATGAAGGCTGCCTTCCTGAAATCTGAATTCTACCGTGCCCCGGTACCACACGTTGTGAAAATTCACCGTGCGATATCTCGAATCATGATAATGTTGCGGGTTGGGATTGTAGTAGCCGTACCAGATCCGGTTGAGTTCGTCCTTGGTTTGCGGTTTTTTCTTTTCGATTTCCCGGATGAATTCGTCGCTCAGGGGGCGGGTGAATCGTTGCAGCCGTTGGCGGCTTACCCCGAAGGCGTGGATGATCAGCTCTTCCTGCTTGTAAAAAATCTTCGCCAGATTGGCAAGCTGGCGGCCGTTGAAATGTTCTGCGGAAATGTGGCAGTGAATCCCGCAAGTCGAATCTACGCGAGCTTTGGCTTTCCGCAGGGCCCTGATTACTTCCTGAAATTGCGGAATGTCGCTGTAGGTCAGGATCGGGCTGACGACTTCAGCCTGTTTGCTCATGGGAACGTTTGTCAGCGAGGAATCCCGGACCACCTTCCATTTCCGGCCCCGCAGGTCGGTAATGCTGTAGCAATCGTAGGTCCCGCCTTCGTGGTAAATTCTGCCGCCGACCACGCTCTGAACTGCTCTGGCCGCTTTTTCCCGATCGCACAAGGTTTCCACTTCCAATCCGAATTTGATGTCTTTCATGTTCATCTTTCCGTCTCCTTGCTTAAGTTCTTTATTATTAACCTGTTATCTCTTGTTCTGTGTTCATGTTAAAGCTAGTGTCGAACTAAAGCAAGTAGTGTAAGGGCTTAAACTGCAAGTAATTGCAATGTTTTTACACTTTCTTCGAATGTTGCCGGGTACTTGGGAAACTGAGGCTGAAATACTGCATGATTCCAGCGAAATCGTGCAGTATTTTTCGTGGCCACTGATATCCGGGATTTCAGCATATTATTTCCCCAAATACGCTTTGAATTCTTCCTGTAAGGCATCGGATATCTGATAGAAAGCATTGTCAAGCCCGTCGAGATATTCGCAGAACTCGGAATCGTAAATAAAATCCTCATCGTCGCTGTTGATCTCGACTTCGGCGATAACCTTTTTTACCATGTCGGCAACCTTTAAGGCATTCTCGGTTCCGATGGCTTCAAGGGTGCAAATGGTGATTTCGGCAAGCTCTCCGTAACCGTTTATAAGCCACTGCTGAAACCCGCCGTTGCAGACTTGGCTGTGTAGGACTTCAAAGGCATTTATCTGTTGACTTATGTCCTTTTTTTCATTCATCTCAGAACGGAGGGGCTTATCCAGCAGTTCCTTTTCGATTTCCAATTCATCGAAGGCATCCCTTTGAAAAGCCAGAATTTCGAGCAACAACTTTTTTGTATATTTGAGATCACCGACATGTCCGTAATTAGGATTTTCCGGTATCTGCTTTTCCATTTCAGCCTTTATCAGTTCCAGAAGTTTTTCGTTTTTCCTTTTCAGCTTTGCACATTCGTTTTTCGTTGTTTTTTTCATTTTTCGTTTTTCCTTTTGCTGATGAATTTTACGAATTGACGGTGGTTTATAAGTGGAACAAACACCCGGCAAAGGTTTTGCTTCTTAGTCTGAGCAATTTTCTTTTTATGGATTTCTTTTTCTTGTTCACGTCATCCGGTTTGGCGGTAAGTTCGGCAAGGGAATCGATCAATTGCGCTTTCAGGACATTCAGTTTTTCATGCACTTCGAGTTCAGAAAGCTTCCGCCGTTTTTCCTCGACATCGTCCAGTAACAGTTTAATAATGTTCATGCAGTCACATCTGGTTATATCGCACTTTTCTTCTTTTGTTTTTTCCATCTTAGGCTCCCTTTCTGATTTCGTTCAATTTGGAGAGGAATCTCAAAATGTGTCGAGGCGAATATCCGGTTGCCATCATGGCCTTGTTGATGTCATCCCATTTGTAAAGATCGTCGTTACCTTTTATCGGCGCGGGTTTTTTCGCTTTTTGTCCGGCTTCGTATGCGGCTTCTAATGCTGCCTGAATTCCCCAAACACTGACATCGTGAAAGTCCAGACTATCGGAATTTCGAGTTTTGAGAGTCTCGATTCCGAGCTTGTCCTTCGCGATTTTTTCGATTTGCTTGTCCTTTTTCATCTTGCCGTTCCTTTCGGTTATCTTGTTGGCTATTAAGATGTTATCTCCTTATCTGTGTTCATGATACCCGATGTGTCCGGCTATAGCAAGTCGTGTAAGACCTTAAACTACAAGTATTTGCATCTATTTATGCAAATTTTCGGGTATTTGGCGAAAAACTGGCCAAGATGTGGGTTTACACCTTACTTAATAAGCACTTACAGTAGTTATAGGAGTGATTGATTAACCCGAAATTTTCGCTCCATTCGAGGAGGTGGCTGCGGAATGGCGGCGGCTGAATTACCGTGACGTTCGGAAATTCAGCCCAGCCGGACTCGAAAATCTGGTGAGTTTCGCGGTCCATGGTCTCGTTTACGGCTTTCAAAGCCCTGCCGACTTTTGTCCAGCTTGTCTTGTTGGTCTTGGTGTCTTTATTGCACAGGATTATAAATATATGTTGATATTTCCCGATCTGGGAAATCGGAATCGTGGGAATATTGTTAATAATGCCGCCATCGGCATAGTAGAAATTACCCAGCTTGACCGGTGGAAATACTTCCGGGATCGCTGAACTTGCCAGCACGGTTTCCGGGGTTGCGGGTTTAATTCCGGAAGCATAGTCAGGCAATCGCGTGATTGTTACCTGCGCCTTGCCGATGGCTTTACTCGTCATGTGTTCTTTCAGGAGCTTTAAAACTCCTGAATTATCGTAAACATGCTCGACTGTGACGCCCGGAATAAAAAGTTTAAATCCCTGCCACCAGGAGAATCTGAATAACTCGTCAATCGGGGTATTCCGGATAAGCGCCTTCATATCGGAAGCACTCATTCCGGAAGCATGGAGTCCGGCGACAATCGCTCCTGCCGAAGCTCCCCGGTAACGGTTGATTTTATATCCGGCTTCTTCGATGGCTTTCAGGATGCCGATGGCGTTTTCGATCTGGCGGCATCCCCCGCCCTGGATTATCGCAAGTATTTTCATTCTTACTCTTCTTTCTTCTCAATAGATTTCCGCGTGACTTCCAATTCCGTTTTGATATCCCCGGCAGCTTTCAGAAGGGAAACGTCCTCGTAATCCTTGGTTATTTTGATGTCGTGGTTTACCGATGCGGCGGCGGTTTCCAGATTGAAGTATCCGGCTTTAAGTTCCGGGATGTAGCTTTGTGAAGTCCAACTCGCGACAATCCCGAACATTGCCCCTTTTGCGGCGTAGCTTTTGTCGGGATGCCCGGCAAACATTCCGGTGGCTTTGCGCTTCACCGGACCGAGCCATTCGCCGTCCTCGGATTGCGAACAAAATGATGAGTTATTTTCAGTCGGTTCATAGTATTCAGTAATCGAAGAACACCCGGCAATTAACAAAATTATCGGCAATATGAAAAATCGTTGCATTTGTAAAAACTCCTTTAATTATGACCAAACGTTGCGTTTGGATCGAATGGCCGGAATGCTACGCGATTCCGGCAAAGGTGCGTAGCATTCCAACCGGTGTTTTAGTCTTGGTACGTCTCTAACTTGAAACGAACCTGGGCAAGAAACGACTCCCATTTCTTGACGTCGTCGCCGATGGGAGGATACTTGCGGTTAACCTTTACCAACAATTCCTTCAGGTCATCCGAAGTGATGTTGGTGTCGGCATAATCGAACGACAAAACCCATTTCAAAATATTGCCGCAGGCTGCCGGATTCCGCTGATAGGAACTCAGCAATGCCTTACGGCCATATTCATAGGTTTTCAGCTTGTTCTGGGCAAGATAAGCGCACACCGTCGCGCGGTAATAATCATTTACCGTGGCAAAACCGGCAATAGCCTCGTCATATTTCCCGAGCAGCCTGGCAAAGTTCGGACGGAACTTGGCGACCAGCGGCCCCTGCATGGTTTTCGCAAGTTCATACCCGGTTTCGAACTCCCGCAAACCGTAAAGAAGCTGCAGTTTTATCATGTCGATCCGGTCCTGGTCGGCAAGGCCGAATTCCTTGGCTTTTTCGTCGATTTCTTCAAGCGCGGATTTAACCGGAGTCTCCGGTTTTTCCATCAGGTCGGCCTTGACCAGCCACAATACTTTATTGCTTTTCTGGCCGTCATTCACCGGTTCCACGGCAGTGTAGTACGCCCGGATGGCGACCGGATCCTTGGTTTTGATTACTTCCCGCGCGGCAGTGGCGTCATAAGGCTTTGCCTGGGACACGATGGCGGCGGTGGCGATTAACAGCAGAATGGCGATAATTTTACTCATTACTTTGTTCCTTTTGAGTTGGTATCGGGCTTGGTTTTAGCCCAGTTGGTGGTGCAGAGATTGTCGGTTATTTTAGGATCATAATTTCCCCCGGAACCGTCTCCTGCCAGCGTGATCGTGGCGGCGGTTCCGGCCTGCGTGAATCTTTCCTCGATGCGTTTACATAGTGCTCGATTTTCCTCCTTGGTTTTGTGGTTGGAATTGCGGGTGAGATAGTATGGACGTTCGCCGACAATCAGCGCGATTACCGGCAGGCTGGTGTACTTCCTGACCAGGTTCATCACGCCGGACGGCACGACATTTGAAAACCCGAAATTGACCACCAGCGCGCCGCTGGCGTTTTCGGGAATATTCACGGTAATGGAGTGAAAACTGTCCGGGGTTCCGGTGTAGCCGTAGTAAATTTCCCCAAATACCGGAATTTGCGGATTTCCATTTCTCACGCAAAATAATGAAAAGTCGATCCACTTTTCATCCGGAGCGAAGAGGTGGAGCGAGGTTCGCCGCCAGCCGATTACGTAGCCGTCCGAAACTTCAGCCAGCAGCGTCAATCCCCGGCGATACTTTTTCGGATCGATGAATACTCTTTCCTGCAGCCGTTCCCTGCCGCCGAACGTAAACCAGACCTGGAAGCCGAACTTCTGTTTTACCTGGGAGATCAACGCGGCAAGTTCCAGCGGGTCTTCGCCGCGCCAGACCGCAAGAACCGCGTTGTAGCCGATGGATTTGAAATAGGCGAGTTCCCGGAACAGGTTCCGTTTTTCTGTTTCGGAAGCTGGCGTCCTCATCTCCGCGATCATCCGGACGGCCTTTATATTATAAGGAATATAGGCGATGGCCGGGTAATCCTGGGCGTAAACTTTCTGCCAGGCATCCCAGAGTTCGGAATAATCCGGGGTAAATTGCTTGTCGTGTTCGAGGGTTCGTTTGTCGCGGAAAAGTGTGTGTTTCCGTTTGAGAAAGTCTGCCCAGCGTCTGACTCCGTCTACCAGGTTTGACGCTGATTTCGACACATCCTGGTTCAGATTACGGATGCCCGTAAACACTTTCTTTTCGGATGAAAATACCGGTGTTGATGGCAGCGTTACCTCATGCTCCGCAAACGACACCAATGGAGTAGCCGGTAGATTCACGGCATTCTTGTTCGCCAGTGTAACCTTTGGGGTTGCAGGGAGCAGGATGCCATCCTGTTGGGCTATTGCAACCTTGGGGGTAGCGGGTAAGTCGAACAGCAGCGCCAGGACTTCCGGCGCCAGAACTTCGGAAACACACACTTCCGGGACAATAATCACCGGAACAACGATTTTCGCGGTAATTACCTCCGGCGTTTCAATTTCCGGCGTCACTACTTCCGGGGCCGAAACTTCTGTTACCGGTTCCGAAAGTTTTACCGGTTCCCGGTCGGGAATTTCTTCGATTTCAGTGGTCGCCACGGCCACCATCAGCATTAAGATTTTTAGCATGGTTTTTTTCTCCTTATTGCGGTCTTGTGTTATTTGATACGGTCAGCTTGACCACCCACTGATCCTGCCAGCCGTTAGCGCCGTCCTCGGTGGTATCGACTCCGATGTCGGCATTTTCGTAGAGCCCGTCCGTCACGTAAATCCGGACAAGGATTTCATCACCGCCCGACACCCCCGGAAGGTTGTTTAAACAATTCCTGCCGAACAGCGCGACGGGCTTCTCGAAGTTCACCGCCCAGGCAACGTTCGAGATGGTTTTGATGTCAGTCCACGTGCTGTCGGTAGACTTCCGGAACTGGAGTTTCATCTGGGTAACGGCGGGGCCGGAATCGCGCGGCTGCAACTTGATCCACACCGTCGCGGGAAACGAAATCGTCCCGGCTTCCGGATGAGCTACCCCGCCCGAATCAAAAACCGCGTCCTCGTAAAAACAGTCGGCGTTGTTGATTTGCGCGATGTAGCATTTGTTGAAATTTTCCGCCGTGAACCAGCAGGCCAGAACCGGCATCGCCAGCAGCGAAATTAAAGCGACGCCAATAACCAATTTCTTCATATTCATAACTCCTTTTTAAAGGTTTGAGGCCGGGTAAATTGTGCTATTCCAGTCCGTGTAATCAGTGCCGTCGAACCAACGAAAACGCAGGTAATAACGCTGTCCGGAAGTCAGATTAACCAGCGTCACCGCCACCCGGAGTCCGTAATAAGGCGTTCCCGCGCCGGTGGCTGGAAATGCAATCCATTCCGTACCGTCGAAAAGTTCGACATTGCCCTGACTGACAGAGGTATCGATACTCTCAACCGGATCGGATAAGTCGGAATTCGCTGAAAGTTCCAGTTGCAAATGCAGGGCATGGTCATCGGAATCAGTGGGGATTTCCAGGGAGATGATTTCCGGGGCCGCGGGCGGTTCGGAAACGGGCATGATCCCGTGGCTCGGATAGGTTGCGCTCAGCCAGTCGGTATAGTCGGTTCCATCCCACCAGTGGTATCGCAGATAATACCTGGTTTCCGCCTGAACATTCTGCAAAGCAACCGAAACCACACTGCCGTAAAACGGTGTCCCGAGCCCGGCTGCGGGGAACGCGCCCCAGCCGGAACCGTCGTAAACTTCCACATTTGCCTGAGAAGTGGAAGTATCAACGCTCTCAGCCGGATCGGAAAAATCCGCATTTTCCGAAACCTCCAGTTGCAGATGCAAGGCATCGTCATCGGCATCACCCGGAACCGCCAGCATTACCGGCAACGGCGGGACCGCCTGGGATTCGTGAGTGTGTTCCAGCGGGGCGTAAACTCCATCATGATTGTGATCGGCTTCAGCTTTTGCGTCAAGCAGCACATCGATCTGGACAGCGGAATAAGTGCCGTCGCCGACCGGTTCCGGAGTTCCGGTTCCCGCCGTGCCGCGCCGGTTCCTTACATTCACATCGAACTGGATTAAAAACCCCGGATCGGATTCTCCTGACTCGAACCCGGCCAACTCCGCGCCAAGTTTGACGCTTGCGGAACTCCCCAACGCTTCTACCAATTGCGTGGTGTTGGTCTCGGTGAGCGGGATCGTTATTTGTGAAAATGTCTTGTCACCGACAGTAACCGATGAAACCGTAAATCCTGTTTGTACTCTAATCTGCGGATCGGTTGAAGTGTTCCAGTCATTCGCCAGGACAAAGTCCCAGCCGACATAATCCAGGTTTTCGGCAGGGATCGGATTACCCTCGGAATCAATCGGACGCAGACATAAATTCGCCCGCATTCCTCGGGTAATAGTCGGGGTTGTTTTCGCGGTCTGGTTGTACTCGTCAACCACCGTCGCGGCAACGTCCCCCGCGCGTAAATAGATAATGATATTCTGCATCGGTTATGCCCCTTCCGCTTCGTATTGGGATTGAAGAGGAAAGCGACTTTCCAGAAATTCCTTTACCCCGTTTTCGAGTCCCCGGTCGTTGTAACCGAGCCAGGTTTTTCCGATGATTTTCCGCCTGACACCGCCACAGCATTTGTTCTCGACGGATGCCTTGACTTCGTCCTGAAAACTTTGCGGTTCCGCGCCGATGGAATTGAAATAAAGTGTGTTGACGCAGTAGCCGATGTCAGATTCGTAATCGTAGCTTTGCATGACTTTCCGGAACTTTTGTTTGTCCATGAGTTGCGGGACGTGGCTGTCGAAATGATGCTGGGAATGACCGCGCGATTTCAGGATTTCAGCGGTCCTTTTCATTCTATCGCGCCAGCGTGAACCGCTGTACGACGCGATATTTCCCCGGTTTGCGACCGGCCCCAATTCACAGCCCAGGAGCGGTTTCAAAAGCACCTGGTCATCGCTCCAGAACAGGAAATTGTCGCTCAGATTATCTTCCCCGCAGGCCCGGAGAAGTTTGTTGATGATGTTGCCGTCCTTGTTCTTCGGAAGCGGGTCGCCAAGGGCAAGGTGATTCACATTTTTAACCCATTCCGGTAGCGTTTCCGATACGACATAAATTTTGCCTAATGACAAAAAGTATTTTTCCATACTCCGGAGCGCATAGCGCAACTCGTTATTGTCCCATTTCGATCCGGTTCCCAGCGGAATTACCACGTCGATTTTTTGATCGAGATTCAGGTAATAATCCAGGTCGGTTTTAAGGTGTTCTTTCAGGAAATCCAGTTCCGAATCATCCTGATTTAACCGGCTTGAATCGCGGTGATCGCGGGTGAGTCCCGGACGGGAGCTTTTCAGTCCCTTGATGCCTATGTGAAAGAGTTTCCCCCTGTCAGAGTAAGCTTGCTTACCTGAGAACCAGTTCCACAGGCCGATATCGACTTTCCATTTGCGGGTTTTATTGCAGGCGTCGATCACCTGCGGAATGGCTTTGCGGGTAAATCCGGTGATGCAGAACGGGGCATTTTTTTTGCTGGTGATCTTGCGCCAGCGGCGGTCCGGGAAATTGTAAAACACGGTTTCGCCAAGCCCGAAAAGATCGTGTTCTTTCAGCCCGGCCAGCATGGTTTCGAGATACTCCGGATGATACCAGTCGTCATCTTCCATCATGATGAGGTAGTTGGTAGTAACGAGTTCCAGCGCAGCGGCAAGATTGTATTTGAGGGTGTGCCCCGACTCGTTTTCTCCCGGTTCCCGGCGAAGATATCTGACGGGTTGCCCGTCTAGTACTGCCTCTGACGAGGCTTTTCCGTCATCGACCACAATCCATTCGGCAGGCTGGATCGTCTGGCGTTCGAGATATTTCCTTAATAGATAAAGCGTCTGTGGACGATCTCCGGTCGGGGTGATGACAGAGAACGGCAAAGACTTTGAAGCTAATCTGACAGAGCCAGAGAGAGTCCGTGGAAGCACACTTTTTCCATCCCGGAGTTCCCGGTAAAAGGCTTTAATTTTTTCCAGGTGGGCGCTCATGATTTTGAGTTTTCCACCTGCCGGAAACATCTCGATCCTGAGATTCCTTATCCGGAGGGACAGATCCGGTTGAATCCCGGCAAGCTGCTCGGATGCCTCGTTCAAATTACCCAGCAGGAACATCTCGTGGTCGGTTTCTTCATAACCGTTGAGAATTTCTCCGGCGATCACTGCCGCCGAAGCCAGGTGCTTCATCGCGCAGTCTTTGCAGTCGTGGGTGTTGATTCTCTGATCCTGGACCGGCAGAAGATTCCTGCGCCGGTCCTCGACAAAATGGGCATCCGGATCATTATGATCTTCAGGATTTGCGACCGGCGGCAGGTACTTCAGCGCCTGCTGATACGGGTCGTAATTCTGGGGCATTGCAACCCCCGAATTGCGCTTCATTCTGGCGAAATCCTCCGCCATTTTTTCTCGCGCTTCATTGGTTTTAAAATAAAGATTCATGGACATTCACATCCTCCTTCCGGTATTGCTTCTTCTGCGGCCATCCATGCTTCCATTTCGGCCATCATGCAGTTGTCAAAACACTCCCAATCCTCACCGTCGCAGTTCGCATAGCAGTCTGGATCGTAGTAACCGTGCGGCCCCGAATAGATCGAGGTTATCGCCATCCGGTTGTCGCCGTCGATGTCACAGCAGCGGTTGACATAATCGACATCATAGCATCCAGAAACCGGCTCCTCCGTGAGATATGCGGCGACGTATGAACACCCCAGGCATTCATCGTCCTCGCACCTTCCGGTGCCCCAGTATGAGGTCGGATAAATCAGGCACTTTACGACGTAAAAACCCGCCTCAAATTCCGGGCTTGATGAACTGCTTGATGAACTGCTCGAACTCGAAGAAGAACTGTCAGAAGATTCTGACGAACTTGACGACGAACTTGACGAATCTTCCGAAGAACTCGAAGATGAACTTTCCGAGGACTCAGATTCGCTTGATGAACTGTCGGATTGGCTGCTCGACGAGTCCTGACTCGATGAATCCTGACTTGACGATGACGAAGAATCCGAGTCGTCGGGTTTAATAATCTGGCTTTCACTTGAGTCAATTCCGCCGCATTCCATCTCCTTGATTTCCGGCTTCAGGTAATTATATGAACCCCATCCCACAAGGACATTATCCTTCGTGTAGGCTTCCTCACGGACGGTCAACACCCCATCGCCGCTAAACACAACCTTGTGGGCAATTTTGTCCGGAAAATCCAGCGGTTGCGGAATGATTTCCACATAATCAAAATAGAAAATGTGGTAGCAATTTTTGTCAGCATCCCAGTACGGCACGCCGTTCAAAATGAACCAGCCGTTCACCGTCGGATCAGGCGCCCCGGAGTACTTATTGAATTGGAGGAAAAATTCCGTGTCAAGCTTGATCTGCCCCTGCAAATCGCACATATAATAAAGGTCGAACAGCCCCCACCCGAGCGCGCTCAGGAAGTAGTACATTTTCTCGGTCGGCATGTAAGGATCACACTCGCAGTGATCATCAACCTTGATCTCTTTTCCCGCCAGATACCACTCTGTTTTCCAAAAGATATTGAAAGGACACGTCGCTTCCCCCAGAATCCCTTCCGGAACCGGAAATATCATCTGCGGCATCCAGGAAATACCGCAAATGTAGCAACAGCACTCGCCCATCAGCGCAATCTTGCCGCCGACATCCTTGCCAAGCAATCTCGGCAGCGCATCCACTTCGGGATAAACAAACTGCAATTTCACATTTCCACTTAGCGACATTTTTCAAACTTTCTGTTATTCTTCGTCAAGCTCGCGTAGCAGCTTGACCTTTTTAGTCCAGAGCCTGCTCTGGCTAGATCTGGGGACAGTCCGCGATTTCGATTATTACTTCGCCGCTGCTGGATGAATCGGATTCCTCAGTGCATGGAATCCTTACCAGCCCTTTGCCGTAAACGGCTTTCAATGCCATGACTTCCGTATCGAAAAAGATGTCGATGAGGATGTCTTTCTCCTGATACGCCTGGATGAAAACGGTTTGATAGAGTTTCTGGATTATCGAGGCAATTTTGTCGTTTTCAGAGTCCCAGGAAATTTCCGCGACTTCGAAGTAGAAATCACAATTATCCGCGCTGCTGGGTTCCGAGGTTTCGACCGTAAATTCAAACTCCCAGACAGAATCTTCCTCGCTCCAGGAAACGTGCAGAAACACACTGCAATCACCTGAGACATCAAGATCGACATCCGTATCGGCTTCCAAAAGTTCAACGCCTGCGATAATCCAGTTGTGGTACGGAAAATCCTCGCCGTCAAAGGCTTTCACCGTGACCGTGGACTCATCTTTTTTAACCACCTCGAATGGTCCCCGGCAGGCAGTTGATACCGCGCCGCCCAGGAGAAGAACCGCCCACTTTTCGCCGGTTTCAGGTTCTTTCCAGAGGATACGGGCAAGCCCACTTTTACTGGATTTTAATCCATTCGTATCCGGCACAGCAAACTCGTGATTTTCGTCATCGATTACCACCTTTGCCGGGGTAATCCCGGCCAGCATCGCCGGGCCGCATTCGCTCTGCTGCAAAGGTTTTTGTAAGATTCCGTAGGGCTTTTCCAGGTTCTCATCAGTGATAAGTTCCGCCTCGAAAACCGGGATATTGCCCCGGAATTCCGGTTCGTTACCGGAGGGGGTAATAATCAAATCCCCCAGCGACACGATTGCAAACTGTTTCAGTTCCTGGCCGGTGGCGTTCCGGACCAGGACAACGCCGGATTTTGAGTCGCGCGAGGGCGTTTTCGCCGTCACTCCCGCCTGACGCTGTTTGACGTAAACCGCTGCGTCAATAAAGGAATTCCAGGTCGTGGCCTTCGGCTTGAATGATTGTCCTGTAACAACTTTTTTCATTTACATTCTTCCTCAAAATCCGGCGCAGCCTGCGCCTGCTATTCCGCCTCTTTAATTACCCACATATCGGAGGTCAAAAAGGCATCCTTGACGAACGCATAGGGTAAGGTGAAATAACCATCATTACCCCACTCATCCCCCCAGGAATTGCGGACTAAAAAGGTCTCGCTCTCATCGTCATAGCCCACGATCATCACCGCGTGGCCGCCCAGCAAATCCTCCTTGACCGTGTCCGGCATAGGGACAATTCCGGTTTCTTCAACCTCTTCTGATTCAAAGGATTCATAGACCATGATCCCGCAGACAATCGGGTATCCGGCCGCAAGCGTCCGTTTGATCAGGCGCAGGGAGTTGAGAAAAATCCGGTTATATTCCAATGCCTGGAAATCCAGCGCGGCTTCGATGGCATCATCGGACGGCTTTTCGGTAAAGCGGCTGATATCGTAGGGGTGCATCGTCTCCGGACACGCCCCCTTTTTCACGGTCACTTTGATGCCGTCGCGGATCGACGCCCCGGAGTCCTCATTGATCGTCCCCATCAGTTCGCGTTCGAAGTAGTAAATGAACAGCCGCGACGGGGTGAAAAAATCCTCCCCTGTGGACTGCACGTGGATCATATCCAGCAGCGCCCCGATGGCCTGCGCGGTGCAGCTTCCAAGGTTTCCCTGGTCGTAAACCGGCGGACATTTCCCGCTCAGATCGACCGACGACGGCAGAACGATCCCGGTGAGCGGCGGCGCTTCCCACACGCGGTCGCGTTCATCGACTCTGTCCTTTTTCAGGTTGTAGATGTGCTTACTCATATACCCTTTCCTCTCTTTGTTTTTTTCCGCGTGATTGCGGAGTTAATTTCCAATGCCCAATGCACTGAATTTCGTAATTTTGTAAACCCGCTCGATGTAAACGGCAGTCGGTTTTTTAACCAAGGTTTTTTTCTCATCATCGACTTCGTCGGCATAGCGTACCCACATGTAATCCCAGCCGTATTTCTCTGAAACGGTGATGTCGCCGACCTTGAAACTGGTGCGGTTCGGCGATACCGAGAATTTGAAAGTTACTTCCCAGAGCGGATCGGAATCGTCGCCTTTTTTTGTCCCGCTTGCGCCCATGAACAGCACCTCTCCGGGATCGTAGCCGCGGAATGAGCTGTAGTTCATCATGCCGGTGATCCTTGCCACGCCTTTCTTATAAGAAGTGGTAATTACCGAATCCGATAAATAATGGGTTTCCGAAAAATTTGAGACCGGCTGGACAATATCCACTCCGTTGACCTTCTCTCCGTCATAGCCAATCGCCCCGCCGTAATCGGGCGCACTGGAAGGATATTTACCGACTGTTTCGATAGATTGCGTCAGGTGCTGAGTCCCGCCGCCAGTATCGAAAGAATAGGTCGATTCCTGTTCCTCTTCTTCGCTTGAAGTGGTTCCGCTTTCTTTGTACTGAACCACAATTTTGAAAGTGGTTTCATTGATGCGTTCCTCGATTTCGACACTGTCGAGACTCAGGCCGTTGAAAGTCGTCGCCGCTTCATCGTAAACCGCCTGGACCGCATCCTCCTCGCTTTCGACATCGAACACGAAATACGGAACTTCGGCGGTGGTGTAAGCTCCATCGCTTCCCATCGCCTGGGTCCGGTCAAAAAATGCCTGTTCAACTCGCGCCATAATGTTCACTCATAAACCAGTTCCGAAGATTGATTTTCGAGAATCTGGTTCGTCTTTTTCGTATTCTTCTTGATTTCTTCCGTGGCCTTGGCGGTGCGTTCCGCTGCCCCGCCAGCCGACATTGACCGTGCGGCGTCGGCATAAAAAGTTCCCCCCACCTCGACCTTGCCCTTGACGGCGTCAAGCTCTGCCGACGCGCCTTTCATTACCGACTTGATGTCATCGAGATTGTAATTATTCCCTTCCTGGTCTTTCAGTTTTCCGGCTTCGGCGCGTTTGTTTTTGGCATCTTCGAGCGCCTTTTTCCATTCTTCTTTTGCCTTCTTCAGCGCTTCCTGTGACTCGCGCATGGCTTCGGCGTTGTCGGTCTCGATGCCCTTCATGCCTTCGCCCATCTGCTGCTCGATCATTGCCTGTTTGTCTTTGCGTTCCTTCTCAATCGCGGCTTTGTCCTTGTTGCTTTGGGCGGCGGAATTTTTCAGGGCGTTGTCGAGTTCATCCTGCGCCTCTTTTTCAAGCATTTTCGATTCGGCATCGACCAGTTTTTTCGCGGCGTCAACGTCCAGACTGGAATCAAACATCCCCATCAGATCGAGCCAGCGTTTTTGAAGAAAACTTTGCGAAGCATTCCAGGCGGTCTTGAGATTTTTGATAAAAATGTTCCACACATCCAGGAGGAACGAGACGGTATTTGTCCAGGTGGTTTTAAGCGACGCCCAGGAATCGGTAATGATTGAAATCGCGCCGTAAAAAATCTCGGCGGTAGTCTTCTGATACCAGGATTTGAACCCTACCCAGAGCTTCTTTAATTCATTGATCCCGGCCAGCCAGGCGATCTGGAGCGACTTCCACAGAATGGTCGCGGCAAGGGTGAAATCACCTGCCACCAGCGCATCCTTGATTCCCTGGAACGTGGCCGAGACGAAGGCCCCCAGTTGCTTGAATTTTTCGCCCAGCCAGCTAATCATTTTGCCGCCGATGCCGGTGTAATAAAGGATGGCCGCGCCCAGCGCCGCGATGGCAATTGTCACTAGGCCAATCGGGGAAAGCACCGCGCCCAGAATCGCTCCCATGATACTGAACGCCGTCCCGATGCCGGTGATGATCGCGGCAATGCCGCCGAACACGAACGCAACCGTCTGGCCAATTGCGCCGATGGTGATCAGCGCCGCGCCGGCAAGGGCAACCGCGCCCACGATTTTCAGGGCCGTCCTTACCACCTGTTTGTTGTTGGCGATCCACTCCCGAATCAGGGCCATGTACCGGACCGCCGACTTGGAAATTTCCTTGATCGAATCGGACAACGCATTGCCCACTTCGACAAAAATCGCAATCCCAACCTGTTTCATTCTGGCCATCGCCAGCGCCAAGGTATTGCTCATTTTTTCGTAAGCACGGTCGGCGGCCCCGGCACGGTTCTGCATCGTCGCAAGGTCATCGGCAAAGCCCTTCATATTCTGGAGAGCCGGAAGCACCCCGCGCAATGCTCTCACATTCGGGAAAAGTTTGCTGATCGCGTCCGGAGGCAGCTTCGCGATCTTATCAAAAACGCCCTTCAAGCCGATGCTTTTCAGCGTGGCGGAAGACATCTCGAAGCCGAGTTTACGGGCGTACTTTGCCGCCTCGTCCGTGGGTTTCAGGAAGGTGGAAAGTATGGAGTTCAGCGCGACAACCGCGTTCTCGGTCCGCACCCCGTTTCTGGTCATCGTGGCGATGGCCGCGCCGACTTCGTTCAGGCCCACTCCCGCGCTCGATGCGGTGGTCGCAACCATCCCGATTGCCGGGGCCAGTTCCGCAAATGTGGTCTTGCCTTTCTTGACCACGGAAAATAGCCAATCCGAAATATCACCGGCATTTTTAGCCTTTAATCCATACGCATTTAATATGGTAGTTATCGCGTCCGCGGCGACTCCGGTATCGGTGATTCCAGCTTTCGCGGCCTTTGCGGAAACGGACAAAACATACATCGCTTTTTCAGCTGGAATCGATGCCGACAAAATGTCATAAAGCCCCTTCGCAAGCGTGCTTGTGCCCTCACCGAATTCTATGGACATGTCGGTGATGCCGCGCTTAAAACCTTCCATGTATTTTTCTGGCTGGTCAAGCATGGTCGAGACGTTCGCCATCTCCTCTTCGAAGTCGGCGGCCGCCTTGATGCCGATGGCAAACGGCGAGGCCGCGATCAGACTCACGGCGAGCAGCTTTTTGCCCATTTTGGTCACCGAAGCGCCAAAGGCAATCAGCTTCTTTTTCGCCGCGATCAATCCGCGGGCAAGCTTCATGTCCTGAAGGCAAAGCTCGACATATGCCGCGCCTGCTTTGATGTTTGCCGATGCACTCATTCCGTTATTTTGTTTTCCTCTTGAATTTTTCCTCTGTCGACAAAGACGTCTTTCAATACTCTCAATCCCTTGCCGCGCAGGATGGTTCTGGGTTTCCGTTCGTGCGGATTGATCTCATTCGGACTCACCGTGCGCTTCTTTTTGGGGTCGCGGTTGACGTTGATAATCAGCGCCAGAAGTGCCGAAGTATGATTCCAGTTGTCGCGGCTTTTCGCCTCGGCCATGATGGATAACTCGCGCAGCGTCAGAGGATTCGGATCTACTCCGGCAATTCCGGCAAGCTCCCAGATAAATCGATATATCTCTTGAGTTCTTTCTCGATCTGATTGTCGAATTCCCGGCTGTTCAGGTAGTTCGTCATGTGGTTCACCGTCTTCGTGCGATACTTCTGAAACTTTTCTTTTGACGCCCGCAGCAACGGGCGTTCCAACTCCGGGAAGAAATCAACCAACTCCTGGAGCAAAGCTTCCGTTGCATGTCCAAGCACATCCCCGGCCATTGCACAGCCGAACTTCTCGTCGTCGATATTCTGTTTGTCCGCGTCCGGCTTGCAGATTGCGTAAACCACGTCGCACATGATCACCGGATTTATGACAAGCTGGTCCAGAACTTTCCCTTCAACCACCCCGATCAAGTCGATCCCGAGCAGCGATTTTACCCGTTTGACGGCGGCAATATTCACATCGATATTCCACGTCCGTCCGGCGTTGTCCTTGAATGTTTTCATCAGGTAGTTGCCTCCTTCCAGGACGGCGCACGGGTTGAGTAAGTCGGCTTGGCCGTGACGCTTACACTCATTGCGTCTTCCAGCGGTTCTTCCCGAGAAAATGAGGTAATCGCGAAGTCGGCGTCGAGACCTTCACCATTTTCTGCATCAAGAATCGCCAGTGCAATTGCCGTCCCGTTCAGGTATGCATTTTTAATCGCGGTAAACCCGGCGTCCGACGTGTCCCAAATCATGCTCCATTCGATTGAGGCATCCTTTAAAGCGGCCACCGTCGCCCGCCATCCGTTGTTGCCGCGGGTCGTTACATCGGCTTCCGAACTCTCAAGATTCAGCGTCACATCCTTGGCGTTGCTGAGCTCATTTGTCGCCGTCGCTCCGGAATCGCCATAATAAAGTTTTCCTTCAAGCCCCAATTTATACATTTATGAATTCCTTTGTTAAATTGTTAATTACCTGATGCTCCCAGCCCATAGGCGAGGAAGCTTTCTTTCATTCTTCTGCAAGGCCGGTCCCATGAATGGCCGCGCGGGATATCTTTCCTTTTTATATTTCCCGCCGAATTCATGGGCCATCGCCGACCTGCCGACCATCGTGTAAACAGGGCCGATCAGCACCCGGCCTCTGTCCTTCTCGACCGCATACCGGAGCGACCTTTTCAGTTGCCCTCTCCGGGTGTGCGGGGGCTTTCCCGCCTGCGCCGGTTTTTTACCTTTGCGAATGCTTTTCCTGGCAGTCAGCCGGATTGCCGCGCCCGCATGTCCAAGGTTCTTAAACGACGCTTTTTTCGCCGCGTTTTTCACCCGGTCGGGATAGAAATGACTCCTTGTTTTCATCCCGATCATGGCAGCGCCTTAAAAGTCAGAGTTACCACGCTTGTAAACTGATGAAACTGCCGCAGGTGCTCAGGATCATAGATGGGCTCGTTTTCCTTTTTAATGCAGATCGCATTCGGATAACCAGCCAGTCTTTCCGCCTTGAACAATCCGGCAATGTCCTCGACCAGTTTCATGAGTCCATCCAGTTCGGAATCATCGGAAATCTTTTTCTGGATGCCGATGTCGATCTGGATTTCATCGATGGTGAGAACCCGCGCCCCCTGAATGATCTTCCGGCCTTTTGGAACCACCGAAACCTTCAGGTTCCGCAAGGTTTTGAGATCATACAGCGGGAGCAATGTTCGTTCGGCGGTGAACTCCATGTCCAGTTCCGCCGCGTTCAGAACCGCGACAACCGCGTCGGCAATGTCCGTCAATTTACCCATAATTAATTACCTGGTAATACTGGCAATAATTGAACCGATGGCAGCCAGTAAGGACAAAATTGCCGCACCCGCAGCCGACAATATTGTTTTGCGCATGTCCTCCACCGTCCGGCAAGGCGTATGGTGATGAATGTGCGGATCTGAAAGATGCATTTTCAGCATTCCCGCAATCTCCGCTAATTCGCGTCTCGCCTCATTTACCGCCATCCACAAATCCTTGTGGTCCGGGTTTTCACTTCCGTTTGGCATAATTATTCCTTTCCGGTGTTTGTTATAGATCTTGGGGATTAAAAGAAATGCACAGCGGCAGTTCAATCTGAATACACAGCTTAACGCCTGAATTTTCGCGATTGGCTCCGTTGCAATGCATCTGCTTTACCGATGCCGAGGACGCCGCATCAGCCAACACCTGCTCAATTGAATCAATGGAGGCGCTTTCAGTCCTTGCCCCGACTCCATAGAAATATCCATAAAGAACCTGGAAGCACTCTTCCTGATATGCTGAGAGCTTATAGCGAATTTCCGGACGGCACTTTTCACGATGAATGCTGTACAGCCAGCAGTTAAGCTTCTTCAGCGGCAGGAAAATCATATCCTGTTCATCGTCACCGGCGTCAACAGGCATCGTGATTTCATCCCACTTGTCAGACGAGGCTATTTTCTGGCGCTGAGAAGGCCAGTTGATGCCTATCGCCTCGACAATCGGGTTGATGGCAACATAGATTTGACCATCCTTTTTAACAGTTATCAGGTCGTTTCCGTAAAACGGGATTCTGGTCATTGCGTTCATAATTATTCTTTCCTTGTGTGTTTTGTGTGAATTCTAAGAGTCTGCCGATGAGTGTCCGAGTATCGCCATTCCGGCTCGTTAGCCGGTGCCATGACTTCATAAACGAAACCATCCTCGTCGATGATTTCATCGCCTCTTTCAGGAAGGACGGTTTCACCATCCAAAACCAGATCAGCAGTACTGATTAGGTAGTCACGGCTTTCGTAATGAACGATTCTTCCATACTCATCTTCGATTTTGAAAACAGTTTTGCCGATGGTGGCAGTAATCGGGACGGAGGCTCCGTCCCGCCGGTATAAAACCTGGCTTGCCAGGTGCTTCTTCCGCTGGGATTCCAGCCACGACATTCCGTTTTTCAACATGTCAGCCATCGGCAAAATCCCTTAACTTAAGTGGCAATAAAGCCCAATGAACGAAGTGCCGCGAGTACCGCATCGAGCTTCGAGTTGTTGGCCTCAACGTCGTCCTTCAGAGCATTGTATTCAGCCCCAATGGTGGCGAAGTTGTTGTTGAGTACGCCAGACTGGTCGGCAGTGGAAGTATCCCCGACCGCGCCCAGTTGATGATCGACATTTGCCGTACCACCCGACTGGTCGTCGAGATCGTTCGCAGCGGCATCCGGATCGGTAATCGCGGCCTCCGGAGTAATCGGGACATCGCGGGAAATATTGAGAATTACCCGCGCGGTTTCGTCGCCATCAGCGGCGTCCAGAATCGTTTTTCCGAGATATTTGTTATTGCCGAAAGAGACCGTCGCCTGTTTTGCAGTGGCGTTCCAGAACACAATCGATCCTGCCGTGATTGCCGTACCTTCTCCGGACGCTTTCGGCACATCGAACACCCCGCACAAAGCCAAAGCTCCGAGGGTATTTGCCGCAATATCAAGTTTCGCGATCCCGACAAGATTGCCGATAACCACCACATCACCCGCATCGACATCCGCACTCGGGATATAGTCGATGCTGTCGCCTTTTTGCACATAAACTGCTGTCATAATATTTTCTCCAATTTCGTTGTGAATTATTTAATTGTTAATTAAGAGTTAAGGCCGGGGCCGAATCCCCGGCAGTTCGCCTGTCAGTGCTACTGACCTACTGACCTGCGGATTTGACCATGCCCCGGAAATCCTGCTCCCGGACGCCGAGGTCGAAATACACTCGAAACCACAGTCCCAGAGTATTAAAATCCGTGTCACCTCTTTCTACTGTCGGAGTCCTTTTTCCGCGAAGGAATCCGATTTCGCAGGTATCGACGCTTGCCGGATCACCGAAGAGATACCAGGCAGTGGAACTTGCTCCTTCATACTTGTCATTTGCCAAATATGGGGAACTAACCACCTGCAGGTTTTCATCGACCAGGGAGTTCAGCGCCGGACGGATCGTCGGAACTGCTCCGTCAGTTGCATCGCCACCGGCAATGATCAGAGTCGCACCCTTGGTGAGTTCGATGGCCGTGTGCTTCAGGCCGGTCGGAACCAGCAGAAACTTGGGCTCGATATTGATAGGCTGCCCATCCGCATCCACCTGATCGAGAAACGCTTGCACTGCCTGACGCAGTCCATCCGCGGCAAGCACGCTGCCATCCCCGGAAAGATAGTTTTTGTGCGCCTCGGAGAAGAGGGCATTGCCATCCGTCTGGTTGGGATTGCTCAACAATCTTCCGAAGAAAAGTTGATCAATCAGACGCGCCGCACGGTTGCCCATCGCAATCGGAACTTTCATAAAAGCGCCGAGATCATCGTTAATGATCATTTTACGGGTAAGGCAAAATTTCTTACCGTAAGTGTCAAGCTGATTGGTCGCGCGTTCTTCGGAAAGACCGCCTTCTTTGATCTCGCCGTCCGCACCGATTGGCTGCAAATCGCCCGCGTCGGTGAGGCGGAATCGTTCGCTTTCCTTGAAGTCGTTCAGGTCGCCGGTACTGCACAATTTCGTGGCGATAATTGGCTGTGCCTGGTAACTCTGCAGCAACTTTTTATTGGCAACATTGCTGAGTATTCCCGGCAGTGAAACCGTCGAAAACGCCGCCTGGATCGTTTCGTTGCTGAAAGAAGAAGGCGCCGACTTTCCTTCCAGTTGAAGGCACTGAGCAAGGAGTTCCTTCATCGGCATATCGGCCTGTTCGGCTCCTGCGTCAACGGCCTCATTTCCGTATTCGGCAAGCAGTTCATTGCCGGCAATTCCGATCCGCATGCACATCGCGGCTTCCAGGGATTTTCGGTGAACAACGCCTTCCGGCTTGCGCTTGACTATCAGATTCACATCCGCTGCCGGACGGTTATCGCGAAGAGCCGCCAGGACTTTCTGCGAGGTTGCTTCAATATTCCACCCGGCGCTGATCGCTTCCCGTTCTATCTGGGGGAATTCGCCTGCACAGATTGCCTGAATCCGTCCGACGCGTTCGCGTTCATCCTTAATTGCCTGGAGGGCAACCTCCGCCGCACTGGCGGCCTGTTCCGGCTCTCCGTTTTCCTTCGGCTTTTCAGCTTCTTTTTCTTTCGGCTTTTCGGTTTCAGCCTCAGGCTGCTTTTCGGGTTCCTTTTTGGGATCATCCTTCACTACCGGTTTCTCCTTTTCCTTGGGTTGTTCTTTGGGTTTATCCGTTTGCTTTTCGGGTTGTTTTTCGGGAGGGTCTTCAGCCTTGATTTCTTCCGGCTCTTCACCAATCTGGAAGCTGGCCGCGACTTTTAATTTTGTGGTGGAATCAGCGCCGCACGGCAAAACCGAAACTTCGCGCAAGACCGATTTTTTGACGTGATAAAACTGCGGCGCATGTTCGCGGCCGTTGACCGTTCTTGCGGTTCTCACCAGTTCCGAGTCGATCACGTCCGCGTGGATCGAAAGCTGCCAGTCGCCGCCTTCCTTCGCCTGGTTGACGATCTCATCGGCCTGTTCGCTTTTGGCGAGAATTTCGCCCTCGATTACCAAGGTGTTATTCTCGACTTTCGCCGAAACCATCCCCACCCGCGACGCCACCTTGTTTTCATGGTTTGCCAAGAGCGGTACAGATTCAGGGATTTCCATTCCGGCCAGATCGACCACCACCGGCTGTTTCCAGCCCTGAAGTCGCATCTTCCCGCCGCCGTAGGCCATCCCCAGCACCTTCGGTTTACTGCCGTCCAACGCGGCATCGATCACTAAAAATTCATTCCCCATCGTTATCTCCCTTTCCGTTTTTATTGGTTAATGGTTGGATATCTTCATCGGTAAGCCCGAGCTCTCGCATCAGCCGTTTTTCTCGCTCCAATTGACGAAGTTCAGATTCCCAATCTTTGCCCATCGCCGCGTATATGGCCGCCAATGTCGTCATTTTGTTCTTCAGCATAACTTCCTGACCGCGAGCCTCTTTGAGCGGGTCAAGGTAATGAAAAACACCGTCCCAAAACCAAAAATGCTGGGGCAACGGATATCGGGTGGTTATATCAAGCGAAGAACGCAATAAGAAATATTCCCGCAGCCATTCACACAGAATTCTGTCCAGGATCACCGAGGCCATGAACGACTGGTCGACACGGAGCATCCGGGCGTAAGTTTGAACGTCAAGTTTGGCGCTGGAAAAATTGGAATCGGCTGAGGACAGCTTGGCGATAAGTAACGGCATCAGCAAACAGCGCACAATTTCATTGATGATCTGTTCAACAAATTCCGCGTAAGTTGTGGACGGCTGCTTGGGATCGAGTTGCCCCATTTTCCAACCGCCGGGCATCGTCATGAGCATGTTCCGTTCAAGCTCGATCATTGCCATCGGATCGACCTCATCGGCCTCGCCGTTCGCGGGTGCATCGGTGTACAGAATCCCGGAAAAATTGGCACATGATTCGGCATTACTCAGCACTGCCTGGGTGTATCGGCGAAGTTGCGCGAACAACGGCAAAGCGGGGGTAATTTCCGGTACTCCCCGATGTTGTCCGGGGCGATCCATCCGGAAGATGTGAAGCATGGCTTCGGCGGGGATGGTTACCGCCGAACTGTCATAATTTATATTGTTGCCACCGGGATGCTGTTTCAGGACGCGGTATGAATCGGGATTACCAAATGCATCGAAAGAAATGCCGTCAACTTCATTGTCATTAGAAGAAAAAAAGTTATTGCTGGTGATCTGGTCGGCCTCGATCAGCATCAGGTCGAGTTTAACCTCATGCATCACTTTCGGATTATGGGCCATTATCGCGAAAGCTTCCCCATCCTGGCATCGCGCCAAACGCATGGTGCGGAGCTTTTCGGCAAGCCGGACGGCATTCGACCACATCGTGAATTCCTGTTCAACTTCGCGGTTCAGGTCTTCCTGGTGAGTCAGCATCTGCAGTCGCGGGCCGGTTCCAATCGCGTCGTTCGCAAGCGTCAGCAGGATGCCTTTGCCGTAGGAGTTATTGGCTATTTCATAACGCGCCCGGCTGCGGAGAATTCTGCGTACCTCCGGGGACGCGGCGGCATCCGCGCTGAGATAGTCCGACATCGCCCAGTGACGGCGATTGTCGTTGGTAGTCTGGGCGGCGTCAAAGCGCGACACCACCTGCCGGTTCCATCCAGGAGATTTACTCACCGGCATGGGCACTCGTGGCGTTGCCTTCAGCTCCAGCGCCTGGCCGTTCGGGCCATAAATTATTGTTCCGTTTGCCACCACTATTTATATGCTCCCCGGTGAGATGAATTTCCCGATCCTGAGTCCTAGGTTCCGCTTTTTCATGGCCTTTTTCGAGTTCAGATAGCGGTCGGCCTCGATCTGGTCCTCAATCGGATGCTGCTCGATTTTCTGGCCATCACCCTCGGCTGATTTAGGGCCGAGAGCATTGTCTTTGATCGATTGATCTATTTCATCAGACATTTTTATCCTCCAATTTTAGTTTCGCCGTCCGTCGTGCGGACTCTACCATCTGGATTCGCATTCCGATCCATCTGGCGCTGTTTACCGGGAAACTGTTGCCGCAGGCTTTATAGCGGGGGCCGTCCGGGCATTCTTCTTCAGGTTTGCCGTTCCATTCGATGCGGGTGTGGTTGTCGGGAAAGCCCATTAAGCGTTCGGCTTCGACAGGCATAAGCCTCCGGACAGTAGAGCGATAGGATACGGCGTGTTCGGCCTGGCCGCGCAAGGTCGGAGCGAGGTTGTCGCCACAATCTTTCGCGGCATCGTTTTTCACAAAACAGCACACGCCGTGCGGCTGGGAAGTATGCAAAGTATATTGCAATTCCTCACTGATTCCGATGCCGTTACCGCCATTTTCCGGCTTGCGGCTGATGGTGTTTTCGGCAATGCCGTAACTTTTTACCGGACGATCTTCTACCACCAGCGGCATGTAATCGTTTGGCCGGGAAGCATGGTCTCCGGTAATATTCGGAGCTACATCGCCTTTGCCGTTACCCCTTGCGTCGTAGCAGACTACCGTTGTCGGTTCCGAGCCGTTGGTCTTTACCGGCCCTGATGCTTTATCCTTTTTCCAGTAGCCCTGGCCGCACTCCCGGCAGATTATTGGCGCTTCGTGATTGCAGTTCAGGGTTGGCGATTTATCTCTGCACACCTCCGCATTTCCCTGACCATGAGCAATACATACAAGGTTAGGATTCTCCATGCGGGTTATATCGCCATTACCGGCTTCGAGAGTCTTAGCGGGAAGCGCGTTCAGCGGCTGGCCGTGTTCATTTATGAAAGTCTGCTGCTGCTCTTTGCCACTGACTCCTCCAGCGCTTGCCGTAAGATTATGGGCAACTCCCGGCCCCGTTTTGCGCTGCGGCGGAGTATGCCCTGACAGGCTTTCTTCGTCAAAAAGTACCGCTGCGGCACGTTGCCAACTTCCAATAGCTCCGACAATGAAGATACGCCTTCGTCTTTGAGGGACAGCCCTTGGATACCCGTCCACTCGCACGTATTGTGCGTCCAGAGTTCGCCACGCCAATCCGTATCCTCCGGGGGCGGGAGTGACGATTCCGGAATTCTTCCATCCCCTGACAACGTCTCCATTTTTCTTTCTTCTGAGAACAGGAACTTCAACTTCCCATCCGCAGATAGCCGATAGTAATGCAGCGAATGCTTCGCCACCGGACTGGCTGAGGAGTCCAGGCACATTTTCGAGCAAAAAATACCTTGGTTTAATTCGGTGAGAAAGCCTTGCAAACTCAAGCGCGAGGTTTCCGCGCGGGTCGTCAAGGCCCTTTCTAAGACCGGCAACGGACCACGATTGACATGGGACGCCCCCGACGAGTAAGTCGATTTCTCCATCATAATCCTCTTTCTCAATTTTCGTAAAGTCCCCGAGATTGGGAATATCTCCCCCATCGGGAAATTTGTTAATCCGCTTTATCCAATTCTCCCGCTGCTTTTTTTCCTTCGCGGACTGAGCATGAGCGGGGTCGAGGGGCCGCAGGGGCTTTGTAGCCCCGAATTTCTGCATAAGAACCGCGCACGGAAACGGTTCGACTTCCGCAAAGAAAGCCGCTTCCCACCCCAGAGGTTTCCAGGCGAGCGTCGCCGCCTCGACCCCGCTGCATATGCTCCCGTATCTCATTTTTTCAACTTTCCTTTTTTCTTCATCCGGAGGATTCCGGCCGCGAGAATCGATGCGATTTCCTTCAGCGCTTCATTGTTTTTCCGATCATCACCGCAGGACATTTTTTCACTCCTTTTCCGGCGTTAAAAAACTCATGTGTTTCTACCTCTCCTAGTTGCACTTTTTGCGGCAAAATGATCGTCGAAAGGGCCGAGTGAAGTGTTTTTAAACGAAATTTCACTGTTTTGACGGCAAAAACGGCAGGATTTCGGAATTTTGACAAGTCGGAAAAGATGTAAAATAAAATCAGAGCTTTCTGATTTTTTCAGTTTAATTTCTTCTTGATCGGATTAAGCAGTTTGCGTTCCCCGGATAAGTACAATTTCTTCTGGGCCTTGCCGAGATCGACGTGCCGCCGCTGTCTGAGCGGCTTGCCGGATTCACCGGTAGCGGGGAGCGCCGCACCTAGGATCGATGCTGCCACCGCCGCCCCGACTATGCCGTCGAGCCAGTGGTTGTCGGAAGCCTCAGGGCGGATTTTCCACTCATCGACTTTTCTTCCCCGGCCTTCGGTTTTCACCCGGTACTCGGCCGCGAAATGTTCCGCCAGAAGGGTGTGAATATTGGGGTCGCGTCCATATAAGGAGAGACAGCCTTTGTCTCCCATCGCCACCGCCAGCCGGGCGTGAATGAAGCTTTTCCAGTAGTTCGCGTCAAAAAGAGCGTGACGGATCGCACGCTTACCCCGAACGTTCGGGATCATCCAGTTATGGCCGATTCTATCCCCCACCTGACGGCGGTAATCCGACATCGGTTTCGAGGCGGCGCCGATGTAGCGTCCGTGGCTGGGAAGCAACACCGCTGCGTGTGAATCCTGGCGGCAAAATTGATACACGACATCGGTCGATTGGCCCCAGTTGGCGTCGATTAAACAGCGTTCGATTTTCATCATCGCGCCGTCATCCCGCCGCCACTCTTTATTAAGGTATAAAGCGCACACTTTTTCCAATCCATCATATATAGAGCCCTCGAGCCCGGCCCCCGGTGCGGCGTCCTGGAGCGTCGGTTTGGCTTCGTGCAGATTGAAGTATCGGCGCGGCTGTTCCGGATACGTCCCGTAATCGATCACATAACCGGTAAAGTCCATTTCCCAGGCAGCGATTAGCCAGAATAACAGTTCCTTCTGAACGTCGACAAACATTGTCACGAAGTTGCATCCAACCGGGACATCGCTCCGGTTCATGCCGTTGAGTTTTGCGGCAATTTCATCAGCGGTCATGATCCGGTCCTCGCCCAGATCCTCCGGCTTGGGTTCGTTCTGATATTCCGAATAGAATGCCCCTTCATCCAGAAGTTTCAGGTTCATGGCATGCTGAATTGCGGAAATCTCATCGTGATTGAAACGCTCCTCCCAGGAAACCTTCGCGCCCTCGTCCATTTCCTCGCGGTGTTCCTTGTAAAAGGCTGTTGCCTCCCGGATATCGCCGTGCCGTCGCAGGGAGTCCGCCCGAATCTCGGCGTACTTTTCCCAGAGCTTTTCGTTTTCCGGGAAGGAATACAGCATCTTGGTACGTTCCCCGTTCCATTCAGGGTGTGTCTTTACATCCAGAATCTGGTCGGCCATGTCGCCCATCCGGATAACTGTGCATGGCATGATTCCCGAGATTTTCTGCCCCGGTCCGGCCATCCCCAGGACGTCGCCGGCCAATACCCGCACCCGCTTCCGGACCTGTTCGTGGGAATTGGCCGATTCGGAAGTCTGGGGATCGTCGATGATTACCAAACTTGGGCGCAATGGTTTGGCGTTCTCCGGACGCTTGAATTTCATACCCCGGATACGTCCGGTGATCCCGGCGACGCGGATGATTGTTCCGGACGCCTTGCTTCCCTTGATCGTTGGGAGAACGATTTCTTTTGAAGTCCATTTTATTCTCGTGCGTTCACCGTCGCAAAGCTGGCCCGGACACTTGTTCGAGATGCCGTCGAGCTCGTGGATCGGATGCGATACTTCCGGAAAATCCTCCAGCAGAAGCTCGTTTTCGGCAAGCTCAGTCTTGATGGATTCGAGCATTTCCAGCGCCGCTTTTTCCGTGGCCGAAATTAACGCTACGAACTCCCGATGTCCGTACAATAACGCCCATAAACAAGCTATTTCTGATGCCGAACTTTTGCCTGCCCCCCGCGGCATCGCCATCGCGAATAATCCGCCGTGCAAAACCGCCTGTTCGATCTTGGCGATCACCTTGAGATGATCTTCCGACCAGGCAAGGCTGAAGGTCTCCGGGAAATACTCTTCGCAGAAGAGCCGAAAGTTCCTTTCACACATTTGCTTGCGTTCCGGATCGATGACTTCCGGGATCGGCCCGACGTCGCGTCCGCTTCTGGATTTCTCCAGATTCCGTTTCCGGGCCGCTTCCTTCATCGCCTCGTAATCCATACTCACGTGCTGGGGCGTGGGATCGTGACGCAGGTCGGTCAGCCAGCCTATATATTTAATAAGATTAATGGTCCGTCCGTCACCGGAAATCCGGAAACCGGCCCGGTTCAGGTGGCGATATATCTGACGTTCGCCCATCACCGTTCCCAGCGGCGTCGAGTTGACCAGCCGGGTAATCTCGGACGGAGTCATTTTCAAAGGATTAATTGGCATGGTGATTTACCTCTTTTTGCACCTGCCATGCGGCATAGTGAATTAAATTTACAGTGCCATCGGAATTCACTGGCGCGCCAGCGTCGATGTCCTTCCGGATGGCGGCTTCCGAAGCGTACCGGCTCCCGGCCTGTTTCAGCAGTTTCGCGAGATCAGCAATACTTATCGCTGTCAGTTTGAGTTGATTTGAATTCACGTTATCCATGCGTCGTACCCCATTTCATTCATGATGTTTTCCGTGTACCAGACCGCGAAAAAATAATAATATCTGGCTGGCGAATACCAGTGGCTCCGCGCCTTCGTCAATGCGTTGGCGTTTTCCCCGAAACGCCGGTTTGCCGCCTGGAAATTTTCCAGAACGTAATAATCGACCGGCTTAAACCGGTACGAAAATTCGTATTCGGCGGCGACAATCAACGCCGCTTCTTTCGCGAATCCCAAGTACCGGATCAGCACCCGCAGCGGTGATTTCCGGTTCCTGCCGTCGCACATCCAGTTGTACCCGGATGCGAGCTCTTCGCAGCTCAGACGCTCGAACCAGTCAGGGGTTTGCAGCCCCAGATTTTTGATGTTGTCCCGCAAGAAGTGTGCTTCCGCGGGACTTATTATCAACTTTTCTTTACTTCTCATCTATGCCTCTTCCGTCATTGGCTTTGTGAGTTCTATCCAGGCGCAGCCTTCACCGTGGACAAACTCCGCCCAGCGCTTGCGGATGACATCGCAGTATTTCTCGTCGAGCTCCATCAGGAACGCCTTGCGCCCGGTCTGTTCGGCGGCGATCAGGGTGCTGCCCGAGCCCCCGAAAAGATCAACGACAATGTCATTGCGATTACTGGAATTCCTGATTGCCCGGACAATCAGTTCGACGGGTTTCGTAGTCGGGTGGAGGTCGCTCCGCTTCGGGCGTGGAATCTCCCACACATCGGACTGTTTACGGTCCTCAAGTGGCTTGAGCCGGGCCGCGCCGTCACGCCACCCATACCACAGGGGCTCGTACTGTGTGTGATAATCCTTCCTGGAAATAACCAGGACGTCCTTCACCCAGATTATCGTACTCGACCAGTGAAACCCAGCGGCACGAAGGGCCGGATCGATCACGCCCCATTCCTGAGCACTCATTACCATGTAACACGGCGTGCCGGGCTTGGAAATTTCCGCGAGCATGAGAGTCACGTCATCGCAGAATTTTAGCCACTCGTCATCATCCAGATTGTCGTTGAGGATCGGCCTTGGCCGGTACTTCTCTGTTACCGTTCCTCCTCCCAGGTTGACATGCCATGGCGGGTCCGTAAAAATCAAATCCACCTTTTCGCCACACACAAGTGTCTGAACGTCAACACTATCAGTCGAGTCACCACACATCAGTTTATGGTTCCCGAGTTGGTAGATTTCACCCCGCTTACTGACCGGTTCTTCCGGAGGCTCCGGAATGTCATTCGGATCGGTCATGCCATCGGTAACGGTATCCTCGCCGTTGAGAAGTTTGTCCAGTTCCGAAGTGTCGAAGCCCAGCAAAGACAGATCGAAATTCATGTCCTGGAGTTCCGACAACTCAATCGGCAGGAGTTCGTAGTTCCATTCCGCGATTTCATTAGTGCGATTATCCGCAATTCGATAAGCCTTAATCTGTTCGGGAGTGAGTTCCTTCGCCACGTGTACCGGAACTTTTTCAAGCCCCAGAAACTTTGCTCCTTTTAACCTTGTGTGGCCGCAGATGATAACCCCATTCACATCAACCACAATCGGCTGCCGGAACCCGAATTCCTTGATGCTGTTCGCCACGGCCTCAACCGCATCGTCATTAATTCTCGGGTTCCGTTCATACGGTTTCACATCGTCAATATTCCATAATTCTACTTGCATGATTTTTCCTTTCCCAAACGTTGCGTTTGGATCGAGTGGGCGAAGTGTTTCACGACTTCGCCGGGTTATTATTTTTTGCCGGAATCGTGCAACATTCCGGCCATTTTAGTCCAGGGCTTAGCCCTGGCGAAGTGTTTCACGACTTCGCTATTTTTCTCTTCGCCAAACTCGCGTAGCAGTTTGGCCGTTACGTCCAGGGACTATCCCTGGTAGAAGCCGGGAGGCATGGGAGGGCATGGCGGATAATATTCGAGAAGCTGCTCTTCGACCGTTGGAATCGGATTCACGGCGTGGTAAATCAGATTCCGCTTTTTGCGTCCGCAGGCACTCCGTCCGGGCTGGATCGAAAGCTCGACTTCATACCGTTTGGGATTGAACTGCTCTATTTGCAGAATCCGTTCCTTCCGGGGAGCCCTTACCAGTTCAAGGAAAAACTCGACGGCCTTTTGCCCGAGCCGTTCCGGACGCCTCCTCACCACACACGGACTCGGCGCGGTAATCCGGTGAAAGGTGGTATCGTCCAGGGCCATGAATCCGATCTGAGGGCCGATCTCAATCCCCTTCGCCTGCATAAGCTGGAAGCAGTGCCGCCCGTGAACCGAACGCTGATAAAAAATCGCGTCCGGCTGTTTTTCCAGGTTGAGCCAGTTCGTCAGAATCTTGATCGCAAACTCGACATCCTCGGCGTAGCCGGTTCCGAAATCATCAAGGCTTGCCTCTTCCAAGGCACGTCTGCAGCCGTCGATAAACACTTCGCCGTTGTAGCTCCGACATCCAACGAAAGCGATCTTTTTATACTTCTGGTCGATGAGATACTTCGTTCCCCAGTACCCGCACTCGTAGAGCCGGTCGTCCACCGTCCAGCAGTTCAGACCGCCGCCAACTGACACCATCGGGAATCCCGATGCCAGGAGTTCCCCTAGAGGTTCATCATCCTGGCGCAGCAGTGCCATCGGAAGTGCGAAAATCATCCCGGCGTAGTCGCCATTGGAAATGGTTTTCAAGTGCTGTTGCATCAGTTCGAGCTTACCGTGATGGGTAAGCAGATCGAACGTCCAGCCCTTTACGTTCATGAAGTATACAATTTCCTTGTAGATACTGTTCCAGTGCCCGAACTCCGTATCCGGAAACAACAGCGCCACACGTTTCCACTCGTCCTTCGCGAGAACGGTGGTGCCGCCGCTGCACCCCTTGTGGGTTTTCACCAGATGATCTTCCCGAAGCAATTCGATTGCGTCCCGGACATCGTGAATATCCACAGCAAAGCTGGCGCTCAGTTCCCGGAGACTTGGCAACAAACTACCGGGGGGCAGACTGCCATCCTTGATCTTTTCAGTGAAATGTTTTGAAATTTGTTTCACTACCGCGTCCTTTGAAGAGCGGTCTATCGTTTCCTTTGAAATTTGGTTTTGCATACCGTTTCCTTTTCGATTTTCTTCCGTTTCGTATTTCCCGCACATTAGCTCCCGGGAGCATTTTGCGTCCCGCACATTAAGCAAAATCCATTTTTTTGCTCTGCACATTGCCTTTTGTGGGTATTTTCGGCTCCGCACATTAAGCAAAATCCGATTTTCGTCCCCGCACATTAGTTTTAGGAGTTTTCACGGCCCCTCAACAGGGCCAATAAAATCCCCAAAACTCTCGCTATTTAGCCACAATTGTGACCATTTTACGCCTCCTCTCCATGAAATTTTCAATTTTCCCCGGATTTCTTCTGAAATGGCCGGGTTTTTCGGAATTTTTGCTCTCGTAAGTGCCTGACAGCCAGCACATAGCAAAATTCCGCCAGCCAAAACAAACTGTGCTGAAAAGCCCAGGGTTTCCCGCCGCCCTCTAAGTCGTTGATCCACAGGAGGAACCAAAAGTTCCGTTTCCATCGGCTGCGATAGCGCCTCCCGCCATTTTGAGGCTGTGCGATGCCATTCCCAGGACGTTCCGTTCTTCACCGCGCATGGTATGCACTTTCATCATTTCACGAACTGTTCTCCGTTTTTCATTTTCGATCATCCAGATCATATTGTGAAAATCCCACATCATGCCCAGACGCGATATTTCGCATTTTAAACGCGCGCTGCCGCGTTTCATTGCTCTGCCTATCCGTCGATAGCCGTTTCTTATTCTGAAGCGGGGGACAGCCCTTTCTCGCTCTCTTCCGAAAGAATTTGATAAACTCTCCGGATACCGATCCCGACGATTGACGCTATTTCCTTCGCATCCATATCACGGGCGTTCAGAGCGATCACCAGTTTGCGCTTTTCCTTCGGCCTGATCTTTTCCGAGACGTACATCATTCCTTTGAAATGCTTTACAACCTGATCGTAGAGCTCCTTCGGCAGGACGTCTTTGGCGTTGGCGTAGTTCTTCATGGGGGCTGTTCCTTTCCTTTGCGTTGACATGTGAAATCTTTATAAAAACACTTCATTTTTGCCGCGTTAAGAAAATTAAGAAAAAGTGCCCAACACACGCGAAAATGTTCTTTCCATGCATTTTTTTATTTTTTCTTAATTTGTAGGTTAATACCCTTATTATTAACGAGATAACGTTAAGAAAAACGTTTCTTAATTTTTCTTAACTTTTCTTAACATTTGCCAGATTGAAGTGTTTTTAGACAAATTTCACTTTTTAATTTTCTTAACTTTTCTTAACGTTTTTCTTAACGCCATTCCGGGGGAATCCGATGGATGCGATAGCGGCCGTTATCCATTTTTAAAGCTCCCCGGTCGATCAATTCCGTAAGCGCTTCTTCGCGTTCTTTTTTAGTCGATCCGTGCGAGGCGTAGTTGGAGATATCGCTCCATCTGGCCCCCTGTGTTCCCGCCTTTTTGACCGCCCGGAATATCCTCCGGAAAAGTTTCTCGCGAAGTTTCGTAAATTCGTTGCCGTCCTCGATCCCGGAAAGCATCTTTTCGGCGTGGGAATAAAACCACTGGGTAAGGAGCGCGGCCTTTTTCCAGGTTGCGTCGCTGATAACGACGCTTTCCTTATCGGCGGTATCGGGCGTTACCGAAAGCATGACGGCGAAGCGCGGACCGTATTCGTTTACAAGCCGTTTCCAGGAAGCCTGAAGCCGGTCCTGGCCCTCGCGCCGGAACATGAGAAAGATTTCATTCAGGTAATCTTCCGGAACCGCGACAACCCCGGTTTTTCTCCGGAAGATATCGACGCAGGAACTCAAAGAGGCAATGGTCTTATCGAGATTGAACCTTGCCGGTCGTCCGTCGAAATCCGGCATCTTGCAGTAGATAAACCTTCCCAGGAATCCGGAATTAATGTCAACTTTATTCGCGATCACCTCGAATACTTCCGGCTGGATATTGGCGATGATATTGGGATAACAGTAATTTGTCGACCGCATCTCGGTGCGGTTGCGCATCGAGAACGCATGGGCGAAAAACCCCTTGTTGAAGCTTTCAGTAAGAAAAGGCGTCGCCTTGTACTGCCAGTGCCGCTTGTCCAGCCAGTTGGCAAGCTCGGAAATCGAAATGAGGCCGTTGTTCACCAGCATCAGCCGGTCGGCCAGCCCCTCGGCGCTCCCCGCCGTGCCGACGCTCCAGCGGTACTTGTTGACGATGATATCGAGAAGGTTGCCGATGTCTTTTCCGGAGGCTGAGTCGGCCGCGAGAATGGCGTAGGCGTTCGCTACCTGGCCGCCCGCGGTGTCGATGCGGAGCCGCGCCAGCCTTGCGCCCATGAAGGAGTATTTTTCCATATCGGATAAGGGCCGCTGGGTCTTTTCACTGAGGGCGCAACCGGCGAGGACAATCGCCTTGATAAGCGACGCTTCCAGTGGTAAAGGCGGCTTGGTGACGGTGGCAAAATGCCGGGCCATCTCGCCCAAATACGTGCCTTCGAGAATCGCCATGATGTCGTCGTTGGTAATGCTTTGCCAGGGCTTGACCGGCTCCTCTTCCGGGATGAATTCCGACATAATCCCGGAGATATCTACCGGCGGCAAGGTTACCGGAATTTTTTCCGGTTCCTTGAGGTTGCGCAGGGCCTTCCAGTCATTGTTGATACAGCCGTTATGCAGACACCGGAAGCCGATGGCTCCATTATGCTGCTGGGTGATGACCGCGCTGCGGTTGTCGTGTTCTGGATTGAAAGGGCAGACTGGGAATATCCATTTTCGACCGTCTTTCCAGGAAACGGGACCTTCGGCTTCGGGGCAGAATGTGGAAATCCAATTGGCAAGGTCAAAAGCGTCGGTTACTGGAGGTGGCGTTTCCTGTTTGGGGGCTTTGGGAATCAATTCTTTGAGTTTTGCTTCCGGGACCGGAATAAGACTTTCCGGGACTTCGACAAATTTTGCCATCCGATGCCTGCGGGTTTCTATCTCGTCGCCCTTGCGGTTCATCGTGCCCGGAAGCCGCCAGATACGGGCGGGGTTGTGGACTGACTGGTCGATCTTGACCTTATCGTCATTGACGCTGGCGAGGGCTTCCAGGCAGGATTGCACGAGGCCATTGTCAACAGTGGGGAGTTCGATCCGGTACATCAGTTGCGCCCCGTTTCCGGAATCCAGAAAAACCGGATTGGGCCAGCCGATTGATTTAAGACCGTCCTTTATTTCAATAGCTTTATATAAAGCGGCATCGTGTTCTTCATCGGTTGCCGAAATCCCGGAAGGCCGGATGGCGTCGCAGTCGATCAAGAGCCACCTGCGCTGGAGGATGTCCTTGTCCGAGGAGGTTGCATCCTTTTTTGCGGGTTTCATCCGGTTCGCGGTTCTTGCCAGAAGCACGGGATTTACCGGATTCGGGGTAAAGTAGACGCCCCTGGCGGTGAGTTCTTCCAAGGCCTTCGGCACGTCCTCGATGTGTTCATAATCGAAGTATCCTGACTCGATATGCTCGCGGCGGTAGCCGGGGATCGTTGCGTCGAGGGCGCGGATTTCAAAGACGTCGCCGGGATTGAAAAACAGCCGTAACGCCTGGATTATTTCAGAAGAATTTATCACTGATTATGTCCGGGTTTCCGCTGGTTCCAGTATCTGTTCAGATAGAACACATCCATGTCGGACATCGGACGCAGACCGCATCTGCGGGACAGTTCCCGCTCCGCCGCGATCAGGTTCTTTTCACAAACGCGGCAAAGTTGTCCGTAGCGGGACTTATAAGTCTGGATGAAATAGTCATGACAGCGGGAACATTTCACAATTTTTCTCATAATTATTTATTCCTCATTTTTAAATATCCCGGCAAAGCCGGTACGGAAAATACGAAAGTATTTTCTCGCGGTGCAGGTGCTTGCACCTGCCAGCCATGCGGCTGCGGAGCATAAAAAGATTTCGCCTTCGGCACCCCGGCTATTCGCGCCGGGAAGCGACCAGAGCAGGCTCTGGACTTCGAGAATTTGTTGACACAAATTCCGTATTTAAAAGGGAATATCTTCTTCATCATAATCTTCGTCATAGTCGTATTCTTCATCTTCGTAATCATGGTTGAAATCCTCATTATCGTTCCAGCCCGGTTCGGGAATGAAATTGGGAACAAGACCTAATTCGTAATCGACAATGCGGTCGAACTTCTCCCCGGCGACGGATTTAACGACAACCTTTTCAGGCTTGGCAAGCGCGCCGTCGTTGGCGAGATTCACCGCTTCCTGGGCAGTATTCGGGAATGGAGCTTTCGAGCGTTTCACCCACCAGGCTTCAAACTTCGCCCGGGCAAATCCGGTATGCTCCGGGCACACCCACTCGCTGACAAATCGCTGCCAGCCGATCCCGTATTCGATTCGCATGGTTTTCGGGTCGTCGATCTCCGCGTCGCGTTTGATATGGACGGAGTAAAAAACATTTTTCACATCGTAGGAGGTGTAATCAACCTGACCGGAAATGATGCCGGTAGTCGCGGCCTTGCGTTCGTGTTTGTTGCGTTCCGGAGGCGGGAATTCGTGGCCGCAATCAGGACAGGTCTGATAAGCCGCATGGATCACTGAATTGCAATTCGGACACTTTTTTGCCGGGGCTTCGCCAGTGCCTTTGCCTGGTTCCTTGATGGTGACTGCATCCACCGGCCCATGCCGCATGATATTGCCGCCAAAGTCCAAAACCAGGCAGTTTTTCTTGTCCGGATGGAGGCGAAAACCGCGACCAAGAGCCTGGTAGTAGAGTCCCGGAGAGTTGGTAGGTCTTAATAAAACCACACAGTCGATATTGGGCGCGTCGAAGCCTGTAGTCAGCACTCCCACGTTCACCAGGTATTTAAGTTTGCCTTCCTTGAAATCCGTGATGTGCTGTTCCCGGAAAAGAGACGAAGTCTCCCCGAAAACGCACTCGACTTCGACATCATATTCTTTCCTGAGAACGTTGGCGATGTGTTCGGCATGTTTTATCCCGGCCGCAAAGATCAGGCAGGATTTGCGGTCTTTCGTATAACGGATAATTTCACTGCAGGCGGCAAGAATCAGGTTTTCCTCGTCCATCAGTTCTTCGGTTTCCGAAGCGATAAATTCCCCGCCACGGATGTGCAGTTTTGATGCGTCTACTTCCCGTCTCCCGGCCTTGGAAATCAACGGACAGAGGTAGCCCTGCGTAATCAGTTCCTTGACGCCGATTTCATAGCAGATATGATTAAGGAGGCTTGCCTCCCCGCAGATCATTCCGGATTTCATCCGGTAGGGCGTCGCGGTAAATCCGATAAGCCGTATATTGGGGTTGATTGCCTTCATATCAGAGAGGAAAGATTGGTACATGCCTTCGCCATCTGGCGGAATGAGGTGCGATTCGTCGATCAGGATAAGGTCAAATCCTCCCAGCTCATCGGCGCGTTTATAAACAGATTGAATTCCGGCGATAATGACCGGGGCAAGCGTGTCGCGACGATTGAGCCCCGCCGAGTAAATCCCCACATGAACATCCGGACAAATCGCCTCAAGCTTCTCCGCGGCCTGTTCGAGGAGTTCCTTCACATGGGCCAGAATCAATACCCGGCCATTCCACTTTTGAACGGCGTCTTTGCAGATACTTGCGATGCAGGGAGTCTTCCCGGCAGCTGTTGGCAAGACGACACAGGGATTGTCATCACGGGTTCGCAGATGGTTGTAAACAGCCTCGACGGCTTCTGTTTGATAGGGTCTTAACTGCATGATTTCAGATCCCCGGGCATTGACAAGAAAAGAATTAACACGTATAGTATTGAAAGAAACAATACGTATGGAGATTTTATTATGGCTACAACAAAACTGACACTCAGCGTCGATACGGAAGTCGTATCCTGGGCGCGGGAGATATCCAAGGAAAAAGGCATCAGTATTTCCAGCTTTTTTTCAAAGAGCGTTCGTGCGGTCAAATATCCGGAAAAAAAGAAAATCAAGCTTGGACCATTGACCAGGGAAGCGATGGCAATAGGCAGAGAAGTTGGGAAAAAGCTGCCACCCGATTTTGATGTCAAGGAAGTCCTGACTGATGCATTAATGGAAAAGTACGGTCTGAAAAAATGAAAATATTTATCGACACCAATGTCGTTCTTGACGTTTTGCTGGACCGGGAATCTCACATCGAAGCATCCTCTTCCATCTGGGCGCTTTGCGAGAGAGGCACAGTGAGTGGATACATTTCCGCGATATCTTTTAACAACACCCACTATGTGATAAGCAAAGTCCACAGCATAAAAAAAGCTGATCAGGCAATGCGCACAATGCTGGATACCTTTGATGTCGTATCTCTTGACAAACAAATATTGAATCAGGCAGCCGATGCCGGATTTAAAGATTTTGAAGATGCTATTCAGTTTTTTTCCGCAATACATTGTGACGTCGATTACCTGATTACCCGTAATGTCAAGGACTTTCCACAGGAAGATTTTCCGGTATTGGAGCCAGAGGAATTTCTTGCGTTGGATTTGGATTTCGATTGATCTCATATTTCCTTTTGAATTGAGGGTTAAAAATTCTCCGTCGCTCCGTTGTAAGTGGAGCGAACGGAGAAAGAATATTTTCAAAAAATCCTGCTTACCTATTCCAAGGTGCGGTGTTGGTTTTTGCCTGTTCCGCCGACGCGGCAGGGGCATTTGAACTTCCCTTCGGCGCATAGCCTTTTATCTCATTACTTAGATCATCAGTGTCGTCACGCTTTTTGCATCTGACGGTGATTTCCAGAGGCAGGTTGTGGAGTTCCGCCGAGTCCTTCGGCTGCATAACATTCACTGCCCGGCAGATGGCCGAAAGTTCGCTCCTGGCAATCTGGACGGCCTGTTGATTCGGGTTGTCGAGATTCAACCTTGCCCAGACCTTCCGGCCTTTGAATTCCCCATCGATAATCTCGAAGGCGAGTTCAAGAAAATGACCGTTCCTGGACTTTGTCGGCTTGGCTTCCGATTCGGTAATCACGACGTTGTACTTTCCCGCTGGGACTGCTTCCAGGGGTTCCATCGGTTCGACTTCGTTCGCGTTGAAATTAAGTGTAGACATAATTCACTTCTCCTTTTTTTGGGTGATTGATTTTTATGATTTTGGTAATGATTTAAGATCAAAATTGGGATAACGGCTGACTATATTTCTGGTTTTCGCATCAAACCTTGTTAACTGCATTGCATACTTTTTTCTGCCGCAGTAGTCGTTCAGCTTTGCAAGGTCGGCCAGCGCCAGTTTCCGCCGATGGTAAATATTGCTTACCGTTTGGCGGGATGTGCGTTCGTATATGACCCAGCTTCGCCTGATCATTTTTCACCTTCCTGCTTAGTCATTGCCTGCATAAACGCATCCCAGGAAAGCGGCAGTTCGGCGGGAAGTCCGAAGCGGTTTTTAGCCACGCAGGCCGGGCCTCCGGTCGTCCGGATGATCCGCTCCCCGCCATCGGCCCCGATGGGCGCGGCAATGGTGCGTTCCCGGTTGAATCCTGCATCCTCTTTTTGCGTTCTGAAGCGGCGAGTAGCGAACAAAACCGCGTCCACCCATTCACTGATTAAAGCATTGGCGTGTTTATGCAGACGCGGCGAATAGCGATCATAGGCGGATGATTCCGGGTCCTCGAATTTCTCAATCTTGGAATGCGCAATCAGGATGCAGGCCATGCCTTTGTCATTTCTGAGCTGCTCAAGGAAATTGAGAATTTTCCGCCAGTGATTTAACGCATGAGTGTAGCCACGGGCATAGCCGCCGTCCACTTTTTCAATGTTCCGCGCCCCGAATTCCCGGCAGACTTCATCGAAGATTAACCTCTCGGCCCAATCGAGAGAATCGATTACGACCGTCTGGTAGTCATGGTCTTCATTAATCAACGCCTGGAGCGATGCCAGAACATCATTGAGGTTTTTTGCCAGCGGGAATTTGTGACAGTCAATTTCCGAAAGCCCATCCTCGGTTTGGATGAAGATCGGCTTCGGAGCAGAAGCTCCCGTGGAACTTTTTCCAACCCCTTCCTGACCGTAAATCATGATCCTCGGAGGCATTGCCTCCTTTCCGTTTTTGATGGTGTCGAGCATACCCATAATTATTCCTTTCCGTTAACAATTTCCTGGGCTAAGTATTTCATTAATTCATGCATCTGATCGCGGGTCAATCGTTTCCTGATGATCTCGAAAACCTGCTTGATCTGTTCAATTTCCTCGGCGGCAAGTTCGATGGCGTCCGAGGAGCCTTTTTCGGGATTGACGGTTTTGTTGTAGGCTTTGTTGATGGACATCTGACCGGATTTTGCCGCTTCTCGTATTTCATCGGGAGCATTGTCTAATACAGTTCTTGCACGCTCTACTTTCCGGAAGTTAACCCCGAGAAGATTTGCTGTTTCTGTAGCGGATTTTCCGAAATTAGCACCATCTGGTGCTAATTTTTCTTTACTCGGTCTTCCAGCGATTTTCCTCTCATCCAATGCGGCGATACACTGAAGTACCTCCCGGTCAGTAAGACTACGGCGGTTCCGCTGACAGCGGATAGCGTATTCGAGCGCGTCCTCTTCCGTGTCAAACCGCTTCAGAACGACCGGAACCTGGATAAGTCCGGCCTTGTTCGCGGCCTTCAATCTGGTGTGTCCGTCAATGACGATTGAGTTGTGACTTTCCCAGAGCACGATGGGTTTGCTTTCGTCAAAGCCGTTTTTCTGCATGTCCCAGTAAAGGGTCTTAACAAGTTCCTCTTTAATGGGGAACAAATCCCGGAACGGTGAGGCGGTTCTGATGTTTCCTGTGAGCATTAACATCTGTTTCTCCTTTTCGGTTATAGATTTATATGTTGTCGAGAATTCTGATTTCTTCGTAACCTGTCGGCCAGATGTTTTCGTCACGGCAGTTTTTGAGGCGTTTGATCGCCGCTGAATTCTCCAGTTCGGCAAATTCCAGCGCGGTATCGGTAATGTGCCATACGCCGCACCTGAACGGTTCCTTTTTCTCAATTGCGACGATATGGACAGGATATTTGATTTTCGATGCTTCGCGCAAAACCGCCCGGTAGAATCCCGCCTGATTGATGTAGCCGTAGCGTCTGGCGTCGGCCTCAAACCAGGTCAGATCGTCGCAGGTTTTAAGATCGACAATGCCGGAATCCGGATTGAAATAATCCATTCTGATCTGACACGGAACGCCACAGTAATTTGCCCGGACCACGCCTTCCGGAATTCCGTTCTCAAGGAGCTTTGCTGCCTCATAATGAAGCGTTGCGGAAGTCCTTAAAATACTGATAAAACCGTAATCGGCGGGGGATATGACTTCCTTGTCCTGGGCCGCAAGCCAGTCCTGATAAGCCAGCGTGTTTTTGCCATAAGGTTTGCCGGCCTTCTCGTTGATGGGTTCGCCAACTTTATATTGCGAATTGAACGTCTCCTGGCCTTCAAGAATTAAACAATGCGCCGCTCTGCCGATGACATACGCCGGGCGGTCCTCATCCACAATTAATCCTGCTTCCTTTTTGTGAAAAAGCTCCGGACATTTACGAAAGTCAGTCAGCGCGTGACTCGAAAGATAATCTTTCCTTTTTGCGTGATATTCTTCTGATGGTTCGACGATAATAAAATCTGGTTTTGTCATGATAATCCTTTTTTTTGATGTTGAAAAAACACTTGTGCTTCTACCCTTCCTAGTTGCACTTTTCAGGGCAAAAAGTCCGGCGAAAGGGTCGAGTGAAATGTTTTTAAACGAAATTTCATTTTCAGAGCGGACTGCTAATCACGAAAAAAAAGCAACGTTTCCAGCTTTTTCAGTTCCTTCCTGATCTGCTTGATTTCCCTGCGCGTGACGGTTATACGCGTTTTCTTTTCCCGCGTTAACTCCTTGACGGATTGCTTCTTCAGTTCCTCGCAGAGCCTGCGGAGCTCTTCCGGAAGCGTCCGGATGTGGGTATCAATATTCTCGGCAAGGTCGATGTCGCAATAAGGATCGGGAATGCAATACGAATGGTTGCGAAGCAGGTAGTCGGCATCGACAAGATCAATCAGTTCTTCCAGATCGCCGCTGTCCAGTTCAATCGGAATATTCAGGGAAATGCGGTGACGGCGCCATCTTTTCGACTTGTGGTTCTCTTTCCGGAAGAGCAGCTTCAGGTGATTGTTGACCACGCCCCAGGTGAAAGCTGTTTCATTTTCAATGCTGTTCCTGTCCTGTTTCAGGCCGTTAAGCGCCGCCAGCATCAGTTCCTGTTCGATGTCCGGCAGATCGTTCCGGGTGAACCCCGCTTTACCGATGGCGCGTTTTGCCGCCTTCCTGACAATCTTTACAAGTTGCGGATCGATTCCTTCGTAGGTGTTATTCATTTTTTCCTTTCCCGGACGGGAAGGAAGGTGTGAGTGTCAGCCGAAAAAAAGGACGCAATTCAAAGGTGCATGAACATCGCCGTTTTTAGGCGACACCCACAAAAACCTTCGCTTTGCGTCCAGTTTTGTTGTCGAGTATCCCAGGGCAAGCCCTGGCTTGAAAAGCCAAACTGCTGAAGCTAGTTTGGCGGTTGGTTATATAGCTATTTTCTCCTCTATTTGTAACAGGATGGGCAGTCCGCCTCTGATTTCGATTTTCCGGATAAAGCCATCCTTGATCTCCGTAAGCTGATCAAAAAATTCCGCCATTTTCTTTTTGAGGACAAAGTCTTCTCCGGCTTTTGGGAAATAGTCATTTGCTCCCAATTTCAAATCCCGCTCGATGCTGGAATCCGTAGAGAGAACAGGTTCTCCTTTTTCAACCGTCAGGTTGTTGATGCGGCCGTAACCAACCTTTTGCATCAGTCCCAGCAATTTTCGCTGCGGAACAGATAGTTCATTTTTCGTCATTCTTCTCGCCTTTTTTATTGGTTTCATTTTTCCTTTCAAAACCACCCAGCGCGCCGGGTTTTGATTTGCGGCGGTATTATACACCATGGTTTTGAATAAAATTTAATCTGCCACCCTATTTGCCACTTTTTTGTTTTTGCATTACACCATATCAATAATGCATATCTTCTTGATAATATGTATATTACAAAGCAAGATAAATGTTTAGAAAAAAATATTCATGCCACCCTATCTGCCACCTTGACAACTTCATCAGAAAACTTAATCCCATATTTTTTAGAAAAATTTATCTTGATATCTAAATGTTCGCGAAGGCGACGCAATATTTCTCTCATTCCCCCTGGATTATTATAGTTTTTCCCGAAATATTTGTTTTCATTCCATCCAGATGCATTCATAAAAGTCTCGTGTGGTATCCAGCCGTTGCCGATCTGGTTATAAATGATGTTGAGAATTTTTGACTGCAAGCAATTTCGCTTTTTCGAACCATAGACCTTTTTGAGTTTTCCATCAACATACCATTTTTCAGACTCCCCATCTATTTCCTTATATATATGGCGACTGGCAAACGGAAACACGTTCTGAACGGGATAAGCGGAATCTGGGAATTCTTCTTCTGTTTTGTCAGTTTTTTCCGGGAGCGGGTATGGTTCGGGGCTTTTGCCCCTGTAATTCATAAGCCCAATTACTATAGCTTCGGTCAGCGCGTTGTTATTGAGCCTGTAGACGACAATTTCCTCTACCGGAATATAGAAAAAGTTATTCTCATTCCGGGGGCAAACCGCCTTGAGCTTTCCGTTGGGAGTTTTGACTATTTTTCTTATCTTGCCGCATTCCTCCGCACAGGGAAAGGCGCAAAAAACCGTATCGGCAAGTTCCCCGGTGAGTGTCAGAAAATAATCCCTGAAGGTGTCAAAATTCCAAGGTCCCACCAGCGTTCGCCGCCAGTTGTAAAGCGGAGCCGCGATAATGAAATTCGCGGCAAGAAAATTAAAAAACGATTTTCCCAGCACTGATTATTTCCTCAATCAATGCCAAAATCCGGACATAACGAAAATTCCGGATGCGAAGAAAAACGCCGTAAATAGTAGATGTTCAATGACTCTCTTGCCCCAATTTAAGATTGTCAAAGGTTTTTATAGTGACTCCGTCCCGCATTCAAACGGAACGGAGCCGTTCTCTCTTCCTGGCGCCTGTTTTACATTTTTGCCACCTCCTTCTTCCCGCGCTTTGCCAGCAGTTCAACAAATTCATCATGTATCTGCCGGAGCTGCGTATATCGCCAGGTCTGCTTGCAGCCTTTCAAAAATGACACCGCATCGGCAAGCCCGACTTCAAGTTCCGCTGTTCGAAACTGGGATGTTTTTCTTCTTTTGTTTATCACCAGCTCCAGAAGCATTTTATGAAACTGGTTAAGCTTAATAAAACGTTGCGTCATCGGTGCATTTCCAAGAAACGCGACCGTTCGGTTAAGGCAAGCTTCAGCCTCCTCCTGCCACTCGATGTCTGGTGGTTTAATTTCTGGAATAACTACCGGTTCAGGCGGTGGAGAAACCGGCTCCGGCGTTTTGCGAATAACCGCTCCCCGTGTCCTGTGAGTAACCGGTTCCCGCCATCTCGCGGGAGGCTTCCGAACCTCCCGGATATCGGGTTCCATATAAATTTGTCCAAAAACTGTCAGTTGTTCGTACCCCATGTTGTCTTCCTCTTCCTGGCTTTTTAAACTGTTTAATTATTCCTGCGGTCAATGGTGTCCTCCAGTATTTTCTTTACCTCCTTGAGGACTTTTGTCCGCGCGGCAAGTTTCGAGGTCTGGAGGAAGCCCAATGCTTCGCCGATTGCCGTCTCGATTCGGGCAATTCTCTCCATTTCAGTCAGTTCCAATCCAGGTTTTACCGCCGCTGACAACATTCTGTTCATGCGCCGAACGTCCTTGAAATGCTGCGCCAGTTTAGTTCCTCTGACCATTTTAATTGCCTTGTCTACTCCCTTTTTAAGGTGTGCTAGTTGCGGGTTTTTAGGACCGTTTGATAGCCCCTCGTCAATCTTTTCCGTGAATGATTTAGAAAATTCCGTCTGAGTTTGTTCATCTGAAACCTTCGGTTCTGCTCCTGGATTTTTATTGTTTTTAAACACCTGTTCCAACGCATCGCGCAAATGTTCCGTCATTTTAATTCTCAACTCAATTTCAGACTTGGCTTGATTCAAATCAGAAATGACATCATCTATATCCGCAAGCAACGGATTTTTCTCTCCAAAAATATTTATTCCAAAAGTTCCTGGCGGAAATGAAAATTGTTGTTTAAATTCTTCCGGTTGATCACATTTATTACCAATGATGATGATTCCTTGCATGAGTTTTCTCTCTTTCAGTAATTGTTGTTTATGAAGTGATAATTATTCTCTTGTCTCAGCGTTAAGCTCTGTGTAAAATGCCGGTAAAGATTATGAAATGTTCCCAGATGTACAATCTGGAAAACAATTTTATGATTAACGGCGCTCATTTTTCCGGATAATAATTTTTGATTTCCTGCAACAATTCGACAAAATTCTCGCGGATATCCTTTAACTGTTTTGACCAGAAATCGTCTTTTGTTTCTTCAATATCCGATATGGCTTTTTCTAATCCGAGAGTGAACATTTTTAACCGCATATCATCGGTTGCCCATTTGTCGGAATCCTCGACGAGTCTTGACAAATCTTTTCGTATAAATTCAACTTTTTCTGACTTAAACGAATGCTTTGTGTTTTCAATCGAAACTATCGCTTCGCATATGCACAACTTTATTTTTCGTGTAAATTCTCCACGACCATAATCACCTGATAAACTGTCATCCCGGTTTACAACTTTGCTCATGACGTCATTCCTTTTAATTCCTTATTCCTATCTGTAATTGTGTTTAATAATTCATTCCGCGTATAATTTGCGACAAAAAAAAGACGCAGATGCATAGAATGAATTCTCACTGTTTTGCATTTGCGTCTCAACTTTACGACCAAGGCATCAAAAACCGCATCGCACCGTCAGACAAAGTAAACACTGACTGTAACCACTTCAGGTAAATGAAGTCATACAGCCCGTTTTTTTATATTTGTATTCAAATCCTCCCGGTTTATTCGTTGTTTAAGATTGACGAGAAATACTTTTTCACTTCCTCTAAAGGCCATGAATCATGTGATTTTAGAATCTCACGAAGATCAATTACCGCTTTATTAATTTCACGTTTCAATCTTGCAATTTGCTTTTCTTCCGAATTTTCTTTGTGATATGTATTCACCGTATCGAAAAGATAATCCTGCAAAACCTTTCGTTCATCACTCTTGAATTGTTTATGCGTACAATCAATCACCGCATTTGCTTTGCATATGGAAATAATCAAATTTCGCACTTCCGGGTTTTGGGGCAATTTATTCAACTTTTTATGTTTTTGAATTTCATTATCATCAAGCTCTGTTTTAGACCACATTATCGCCAGCATCATGTCAGTAAAATTTGACATCAACGCCTCCTTCTCCTGAAAAAAACCAAAAAAAAAGAGACGTACACGTAAAAAGGTAAAAAATTACCATTTTACGCATACGTCTCACTTGACGGCGTTAAGCTGCTGAGCAACAAGGTCCCGTCACGATTCGACCTATAACTTATCGCGTATCCTCCTTCCGGAAGGCTTTGCGATACGACGTTTTGATTGTTACTTCATTCTACATAATATTCCTCATGATTTGTTCACGGTTTTCATATCCTGAATTTATCCCTTATTCCAAGCTTATTCAATAAATTTATCCCACTTGTCACTGAACGGATTCATCCAGCAATACTTTCATCAAATCCTTTTTGATCTTCTCTATTTGTTTTGAGCGAAACGAATGCTTTGTCCTATCAAGCTCCATCACTGCATCCCAAATCGCTCTTTTTAGCTGGTTCTCTCGGATTATTGTTGACTCAAAACTGCTTTCAATTTCAGCGTTTTGCAAAGTCTTTTGAAAATTATCAAGCCTTACGACAGATCCATCACTTAAAGCAATATATTTTTCATGATCGTTTTTATTCATTTCCCGTTTACTTCCGAAAACTCTTTTTTATTAATTCCCTGATTTTCTGCATCTTCCGGATTCCCTTATCCGATTAACAGCGGTATGACCATCCATCAACGGCATTTGACAGTCAGTAAGCATCAGATTAAACTCATCCGATTCGAGTTTTTCCAAAGACTCAACTCCACTTTTCGAAAAATCATATTCGCAATTGAAATTGCATAAAATTCGCCCCATAAGGATTAAATCACTCCGTGAATCATCCACTACCAGAATCCGCAACGGTCTGAGTGTATTATCGCTATTCAAATTTTCTACCATGTATTCTGCACTTCCTGCAATCTCTTTTCATAATTGTCTTTATTTCGTGGTACAACGTATACGGCATCGGCGAATACCAATCCGGATCTGCTTCTACTCTCCCCCGCAAATTACCGCGCTAATAGCCGATATATTAAAAACCCTTTAATATTCATTCTTTTTTATCATTTTCTGTTTGTTGGTTTATTTTCTATCTCTCGGTTTCTGTAATTAACTTTTAAAAAGTAAAGTGTCACATGTCATTTGCCTTTTTGCGGCGCTGTCAATCCGGGGTGTCGTCAAACAGTTAAGTCGGTCTTTATAATTTATAAATCCTTCTTGCGTTATCATGAAAAAGCTGCCTTAATTCATGTCTTGAACATCCGCGAATATTACTTTTCAAGGCTGTAATCCATTGCTGGCAACTACCTGCTGTGGTCAACACAGGCCAATCGCTCCCATACATGATACGTTCAAACCCAAAACACTCTATAACATGAGCAATATACGGCTTAAGATCCTCCGCGGTCCATTTCTCGGGATCAGCCTCTGTGATCAGACCGGACATTTTGCAAAAAACATTTTGCATATTTGCCAATTCACGCAGCTCTGTTTTCCATGGCTCGAATTTTTGCTGTTTGATATCCGGCTTAGCGATATGATCAAGGATAAATATTACGTCTGGACACTGTCTGACCATTTTTATTGTATTTGCCAGTTGTGCATGTGATATGCAGATATCAAAACTGAGATCGTAATCCTTTAAAAGCTGAACGCCTTTTATAAAAGCAGGCCGCAAACAAAAGTCAGTATCCTTTTCAAACTGAATTAAACGCCGTATCCCTTTGATTAATGGAATTTGAATTAGTTCTTCGATAACAACTCTGGCTCCTTCTCCATTTTCAATAGGAGCCCAGGGAACGATTCCTTTGATTCTATTATCTTCCTGCGCTAGCGAGGCGACCCACCTGGCTTCGTCCTTTGCCCGGGAATGATCAAGTTCACATTCAAGAAAAACAAATGATTCAACCACAACAGAGCTTGTGGCCTTGTCATAATCATTTAAAACAAACTTCCTGTTAAGGTCCGGAAAATCATCCAGCCAGGGACAAGGAATATTGTCCGTATCCCACAAATGCACATGAGAATCAATTATTGGAAAATCTATCATTTTATAACCTTTTTAGTAACGATCTTTAATCAGACCTGAATCAATTTTCTGTGTCCGCCCATTTTTCTCTAACAAACCGGACAGCGCTTTTTACTCCATCATTTCCCTGTTTTGCAGCTTCCTCAATTGACAGCCAGTTATTAAATCCCGACCGCTTCAAAAATTTAAAAATCTCATCAAAAGGCACAACTCCCGTGCCGATTAAGACCGGCACCAAATCTCCCCTGATCCTGGTATCAGCGATATGAATGCATTCCACCCGGTCAATAACTTTTTCCAGAAGAGGCAGCACATCTTCTCCATAGGCAACAGGATTAGCTGTGTCAAAAAGGATTTTAATCGGCGTCTTATTTATGCCTTCCGCAATTTCCCGAAAAATATCTGATGGATGTGAAAAATCAGGATATTGCCATACTCCCGGCTTAGAGTGATTTTCATATAATAGTTTGATGCCTGCAGAGTCTGCTGATTCAATAATATTCCTGAACGCCTCTGTTGCCCAACAGATACCTTCTCTTCTGCCGGTTTCAGGATGCGCCTGGCCAGCCGTTATACGCATCATCACAGCGCCGATCACAGCAGAAGCCTTAATATGGTCTTTAACTTTAATTAATTCTTTTTCCCTTTCTACCGGGTCAGGATGGGTAAAGTCCGGATAGGCCGCAACCATAGCCACTGAGATGTTATGTCTGGCTATTTCCTTGCGCATTTTTCTTAATTCCGAAATACTCTTATTTTTGAAAAAGAGCACGCTTAAGTCAATGGCGTCAAGACCAAGCTCTGATGCTTCCCGCGCCCATTCTTCAACAGTCATTTTCCCTTGAATAATGTCCGGATAATAAGATACCGGCAGACAACTCAGTTTCATGTATTACTCGTAATGGTTTTTAATTAAGTTATTCTTTAATCAGCGTCGGCTGGTTAGAAGCTGCTGATTTGTAAGCTGCTTCAACAAATTCAACTGTGTGCAAACCCAACTTGCCCGGACAAATCGGATCAGCTTTGCCTGTAATTACATCCACCAGATTCCAGGCCGGACCGTATTGGGGCCACCTGCCTTCAGGAGGGATAGCCGGTAAATCTTCTTTTTTACCGTCAGCCCAGCGTATGGAAATCAGCCCTTGAACTAAATTTATAATCACTGTAGCTTTTTCCGTCTGAATCCGGTGTTCATGTAAATTCTTCTGTTTATATGATACCGTTGCCCAACTGGCTAAAACGCCAAGCGCGCCGTTGGTAAGTTTAAACGCATATGAGTCATAGACGTCTACGGGATATCCATCATTATTCATCATGGCATACACCTGCACTGCGCTCTGGTTAGTCAGCCAGAAGATAAAACCTGCCGCATGAGAAACCATTACCTGGCCCTGACCGCCACCCACCTCCGGAGAATTATAAGTATCCGTATTGTAAGGATAGGCGGCGTATTCCTCAAGATAGTCTTCAATATCGTCCGGTAACGGACCTTTTTGATAAAGTATCGCACTAACCGAAGCGAATACGGCGCTTACAAACTTAACCTCTCCTAATGCGCCGCTGACAATAAGTTCCCGGACCTGCCGTGCCTGGGGTATACAAGGAAGCGGAAAGCCGACCAGTAAATGCCTTTTCTTTTGCCGCGCCAGGGCAATTAATTCACGGGCATGCTCTGTCTTTAAGACCATGGGCTTTTCAACCAGAACATGCAAATCGCGTTCAAGCGCATATTTAACCGGTTCATAATGAAAATGATGAGGGGTAGAAACAATCAAGGCATCAAGTAAACCTGAATCAATCATTTCCTTATAATCGGTAAAACCATGAGGAACATCCCAGTGAGATAACGCAGCATCAAGTTTATCCCTACTACGCTGACACACCGCAACTAATTCTGCATCCGCATGTTTCTTTACCGCGGGAAAGTGGGCATAATATGACCAGCAACCTGCGCCCAGAACACCGATCTTAACTTTTTTATTACCTGGCATGATTAATCTTCCCAACCTTTACTTACAACTCGGCTAACGTCTGATCGATAAGTTCTATTGCCGTATCCAGTTGTTCTTTGGTAATGACCAAGGGCGGTGACATCTTTAAGACATTATGATATGTGCCGCCGAAATTGGTGGCCATGATACCCTTGGACAGAAGCATATCAACAATCTTACGTCCCAACTCGGGAGCCGGTTCTTTTGTGTCTCTATCCTTTACAAATTCTACTCCGACCATCATCCCCAGCCCACGCACGTTTCCGATAATCGGATAGCGTTCCTGCATTGCTAACAGAGCCTTTTTAAAGTATTCGCCCATTTCACCGGAGCGCTGAACCAGGTGGCCTTGTTCAATCTCGTCCAGGCAGGCTAAAGCCGCGGCACAACCGACAGGATTCCCTACAAACGTGCTGCTATGCTGCATCGGTTTCCAGGCTTCGGCAATTTCCGAGGTAGTAATAACCGCCGATATAGGGAAACCACTGGCCAAACCTTTGCCAAGAGTTATGATATCAGGCACAACACCGGAATAGTCTACGGCAAAGGGATATCCAACACGGCCAAGACCGGTAATTATCTCATCGGCTATTAATAACACACCATGTTTAGTACAGATATCCCTAATACGCTTGGCGAACTCCGGAGGCGGGACTATCCAGCCGCCATGTCCCTGCACCGGCTCCATTATTACGGCAGCTACATCAGCGACGCCGGAGTCCGGCATACTTAATATATAATCAAGATACTCGGCACATTTAAGACCGCAGCCGGGATAGCGCTGTCCCCAAACACAGCGATAGCAATTAGCATAGGGGATATGGGATGACATGGATAAAGAAGACAAGAAATGTTCTCTGTAATAATTAATTGAAGTTACCCCTAAAGCGCCTATCGTCTTCCCATGGAAACCTTGTTGAAAAGCAAGAACGGTTTGACGGCCGGTGTAAAGACGCGCTGTCTTAAGCGCAATATCCACGGCCTCCGCGCCAGTGTTGGCAATAAAGGATTTGTTAAGATTGCCCGGAGCCATACTTGCCAATCTTTCAGTCAGAGAAACCCTCGGGGGGCTGGGGTTTAAACCTCCCTGGCTATACATCAACTGATTATTCTGTTCAGTAATAGCCTTGACGATTTGAGGATTGCTATGGCCAGCCAAAGCAACACAAAATCCCGAGGTTAAGTCTATGTAAACATTACCGTCAGCATCTTCGATATTTGCGCCCCTGGCTTTGTTCCAAAAAACTGGAACCTTGCCTGGCGCAATGACGGAGCATGCGGGAAATTCACTCCCCGCCAGCCGCCGGGTATATTCCGCGGATTTAGGACCGGGCGGATCAACGATCATACGGGGAAGCATTTCTCCAAATTTACGGTTCACACTCATAATTACCTCCATTAAAATTCATATTGTTTATTTTTATCAAGTTTCGGTTATCTTAATTCCTGACCAGTCACACAAAAGAGTGAGTTGTGGACGCAAGTCACCCTTTGCGATAACATAATGATTCCCGCAAATATGTTTTAAGAACGCACATGGATTATGCAGATCAATGTGAACATTCAAACGGCCATTCATATCTGTTGACGTCAGTTTGCCCAGGGCAAGGTGGAACTGATCAAGATATTGACCATGCAACCGCATTAAAGTTACTTCACCGGGTGATATTTCAGGCATACACATAGCCTGTCTTTTTCCCTCGACCACATGGCTGGGCGCAAGTTGCTCTTTAATAACAACATTTCCATTTTTAGCCAAGCCGCAACTTGAACCACAATGAGCCAGAGTAAGAACACCGTCTTTAACAAAAATTGTATCTCCGATGTAAGAGTCGCCTCCTGTTAGAAAACTAACGATAAGCATATTGATCCCTCTAATTACATCTCCTTCACAAATGGGCAAATAAGTGCAATTAGGATCCGCAAAGCCAAAGCATGGATTTATGTCAAATAGAGGCGTCAACTCGGTATGGCATTCCAGGGCTATCGCGGTTAAACGCTTTTGGTCCGCTAAATCACCTAAAGCCAGGTGAAAACAAATAGCTTTGGCTAAAAGCGAATCATCAACTTCTACCTTGAACTTGTCACGAAGTTTGACAATCTCTTTAGCAATACCGGAATCATTGTTTTGTCTTTGTTTAAGAAACTCTTGAAAAACAGATATAGGTAAATGTATGATTTGAGGGCCAAGCTTATCAGCAACTATATCACGATGATATTGGTCTGCCGGCAGATTCGGAAAAATTCCCCCTAAGGCTCCAATACGAGTGCGTTTTAGCTCTGACATAGTATAAGCAACCCGGGCAATCATAATTAAATCCCGCACTGCATCTTCCTCTTCTCCCGGTGATAAGGATAACAGTTTTACCTTACAGCCTCGTTCACGCAAAGCGCCAAAGGCGCTTGCGCAGGAAGAAAACGAATAATTTGTTGGCAAGGCTAATAACACAGTCGGCACATCCGTTTTTACGCCGACTAATGTCTGCTGTTCAGCAGACATGCCATGCAGAACATACTGCACTAAAAGATCAATATCAGCGCGTTGTAATTCCGCTATATTAGCAAGGACATCAGGTTGTTCCCAGACTAACGGACTCTCCACAATTTCAGCATCAAGCTGGTAAATTAATTTTTTGCCCCGCTCATAATCCTGCTCTAAATCCTTATTTTTTAAGCAGCCTATAGGAAGAAATCCTATGCGGGGTTTTGGTCTTAATATATATTTTTGTTTGTTATTATCTTTCATATTATCATTGCCAAACCCTTAGATAAACTGCCGTAAATGACTGATTGTTTCCCGAGCTGCCGTATCCGGGTCGGACTGGCTCAGATGCTCGGCTGACAAGAAGCCCGTATAACCGATATCTTTAAGTGTTTGGATCATTCCGGAAAAGTCAAAATGACCTTTGCCGACAGATAAACGGTTACTGTCGCCAATATGGATATGCCACAAACACTTGGCCGATTCACGAACACTCTTGTCTATTGAAGCGTCCTCGATATTCATGTGGAATGTGTCCAGCATAAGCCCAAAATCAGGATGATTAACCCTGCTTACCCAGTCAAGCCCATCCTGGGCGTTATGAATAAAATCACTTTCAAAACGATTAAGCGGCTCTAATGTTATTCGGGAACCGCAGCGGCCGGCATATTGGGCAGCCCGATAAAACACGTCAACTAATTGACTCTGAGCCGTAACCGGGTCCGGCATTTCTCCAAGCTTGCCCCGGAACAGGCCAACGTCAACGACAGCCCCGTAATCCCCGGCAAATTCCAGAAAGCGTTTGAAGCGCTGCATTGCAATACGCTCGATATCTTTATCCGGTGACATCAGACAGATTCCGTCCAGGCCATAGATCGCGCCTGTTATTAATGCTCCCATTTGCATCTTGAATTCACTAAGAATCCTTTTAATTTCGTGCAGATCTAAAAGATCAATATCACGACAGACCAGTTCTACACCGTCATATCCTATTTCGGCAGCTTTGCGGATCTTTTCCTTAAAATCGCCTGTTAACAATTGAAAAGGCCAGGAACCAAGCTCGGGAGTGGCTATTACCAGACTTTGTTTAATGGACATCGACATTTCCCTCCAGAAAACGCAATACACTTGCGCATAAAGTAATTACACCTAACTGCATACAACTCTCGTCAATATCAAATAACGGGTGATGGAGCTGGTAATCCGTTTTCAACTCTTTGTTCCCGCTGCCAAGCAGTCCGTAGCAGCACGGAACCCGTTCACAATAGCGGTAAAACGAATCGCCGATCATCCAGGGATGCTCACCCCAACACACTTTATCCGGGCCGGTTGCTGACGCGACTGATCCGGCAACCAGTTCAACCAGTTCCGGAGAATTAACAATAGGATGAAGGTAATCCGAATACTTCATCTCATAGGTTGCGCCATAGGCGCTGGTAATATTCCTGACAAGTTGCTCTATTTGCTCTGGCAGTTTCTTGCGCAATTCAAGATTAGTACAGCGCACGGAACCTTTCATTTCAACACGATCGGCCACCATGTTGCAGGCCCGGCCGCCCTTGATACTCCCTATGTTAATGGAACAAGGCTCCGTAATACTGACAGCCCGGGTCAACATTGTCTGTAAGCCGGAAACTACCTGCGCGGCCACGGTTATGGCGTCCACGCCTTTTTCTGGAGTGCCACCGTGGTTCTCCCTGCCTAAAATATTTATACTAAGCATATCCCATCCTGAAAAAACCATGCCGCGGTGGAGCTCTATTTTACCTGATTCAAGCCAAGGCCAGACATGTAAATATAAAAGAGCATCCACATGATCAACAACTCCCGCTTCAAGCATAAGTTGTGTACCGGTAGTCAAATCATCTTCTGTCAACACCTCCTCTGCCGGTTCAAAAATAAACTTAACATTTCCGCTTAACTTATCGCGCATCTCAGACAACACCTTGGCCGCGCCCAGGGCCATGGCTACGAGAACGTCATGGCCGCAGCCATGCTGCACACCCTGTACTTTTGAAACATATGGCTTATCAATGACTTCATTGCCTTCAATAGCGTCCATATCCGCGCGGATGGCAATTGTCCTGCCGGGCCGGGAACCTTTCAATAAACCAACCACACCGGTTTTGGCTACCCCTGTTTGTACATCCAAACCCAGTTGACGCAGTCCATCAGCAGCCAGACCGGCCGTTCTATGCTCCTGGAATGCAAGTTCAGGATGCATGTGCAGGTCCCGCCGGATAGCAATGATCTCCTCTTCAATCTCAAAAACTTTTGATAATAATTCTTTCATCGCCAGATTTCTTCTTTCTATTTGCGTAATCCTTTAGTCTGATTAAGTAATTTTCTTTGAAAAAATTTCAATTTCCGGCATTTATTTCCGGCAAGCCTTATTTTAAAATTGGATATTCTTCAATGCCTGCCCATCCGGCGACAACAAACTGTGACAGGGTTTTCTGCACAGCTCCGTAAGATATGAAATCTTCCGGTTTCATTCCTTGCGGTTCGTAAGCCTTCAGAAATTCTGGAATCGTCCTCAGCCTTGCAATTACGTCCTGGTCAATTTGCTCATCAATCTGTCTCCTGAACGGCCCTTGAAGTTCTGCAATCATAGTCTGGATTTTAGGGTGTATGGACAAAACCATTTTTCCACCCGCAAGCGCCGTTGCATGATAAGCTCCACGCATGCCGGCAGGCATCAATACGGCTTCATATTTCTCCTTCTCGAATATTTCATAAGCCCTTTTGACAATGGCGGTGCCTGCCATCGTTATATCCGAAGTTTTCACCGGGACGTTCCTGTCCATCGCAACATCCCTGAGAAAATCATCGATCCTGCCAACCATCACAACCGCAAAACATTTCCCCGGACTGATCCCGGATTTTTTCGCTCGCTCAAGGCCTTTTCTGTATCTTGCGGCCACGGCGATGACTTGCGGCACGGTAAAACTTACAGTCGCGGTAACGGTAATTCCTGCCGCCGCACATTCCTCCAAGACGTCAAGCCCTGCCGCGGTTACCGGTAACTTTACTGCAATATTGGGCGCCCATTTGCTTAATCGTTTTGCCATCTCAAGCATCCGTTCACGATCTCCGGGCAACGTGGGATTCACCTGAGCACAGACATATCCTTGTGCTCCTGCGGTTTCATAATAAATGCTCTCGAACATCTCCGCGATTTTTACCGTAATCCTTTTAATTATTTCCTCTGTCCGGTCATCACGCGCAAGATTCCGCGGAACCGTGGAAAGCGCGGTCATCCAAGGCGTATTCTTTGCATATACCGCATTTTTTATCAATGGGGGATTAGTCGTAACCCCTACCGCCCCATTGGCAATTCCATTCTCGATTTCATCCGGCATGGCGGAATCATGCCACCAGGCAGTTGCAGTGTTCCCGGCCAACCATTTTAAATACTTGTTTTTACCCATTTTTTAGTCTTCCCTTCTGTCTCGACGCTGATATTATCCGGCCTGACCGGCAAGATTGCTTTTATCACAATCTCGTGCTTGTCCGGAAACTGTTAAAAACTGCGGTTGCGTTCAATTATGCTTAAATGCTTGTAGTTCTTTTTCAGAAACGCCTGTAGTGATAATTAATGGTTACAAGCACGACCCTTTCATCATGCAAATTACGAAAAGAGTGTTTTTCCCGCGAATCAAAATAAGCGCTGTCGCCACGGACAAGCGAATATTCCTGTCCCCGGTAAATTAATTCAACCGCGCCTTCAGCAACATAAAAAAATTCTTCGCTGTCGTGGGAGAATTTCCGGGTTTCACCTTTCTCTATTATCATCAGGAAAGGCGACATCTGCTTGCTCCGGTATTGATTTAGTAACGGCAGAAAAGAATATCCTTCAGAAGTTTGCTCTTCGCGGAGTCCGGTTGCCCGTTTGATTTCCAGCCCGTTTTTCATTGACTCTGACGTCGGAGCGTTCAGCAAATCCGCAATATCCGCATCCAATGCATCGGCAATAACTTGAATAGTGGAAACGGCGGGGATCTGATGCCCGTTCTCAATTCTTGACAAGTATCCCTTTGTCAATCCGCAGCGTCCCGCCAATTCCTCCAGCGTCAAACTGCGTAATTTACGCAAGTTCCTTAGCTGTTCCGATAACTTCATTTATGTTTCCTTTTAGTGTTATTATATACATATTAATAAATATGAATGTATACTGACAGTAAACATTATATACTGATACAGTAAAAAGTCAACAAGGTTTCGGAATTTTCCAGTCATGAAAAAAAGGATTTAAAAATTTGACCGGTGTTTTAGTTAAATGATTCGTTTTTCTTTAACATTTCTTTATGGAACTTTTGTCAGTTGTCAATCTCAGTTTATTTGTTTATTTTCAGACGTTTGCTGAATCCACGCAGGGTGATCGAATCGTCATTGGTATCGATAATGCAGTCACTGACGCTTACATTGGCGCAACTGTCAATATCGATGCCGTCACCGTTATGCCCCATCCAGTCCGAATGTATGCGCAGTGATTTTATGCGGACATCTTCACAACCGTGCAGAAACAAATTCCAATACGGCGAATCGAAAAGACTTATATTTTCAACTAGTACGTTTTTGCACTCGCAAAAGTATATCATCTGAGCCGGACGCCGGTCTTTCAGCGGATGGTAATTGCTTGTGCGCCCTTTAATCACTTCATCTTTCAGAAAACTGTTGCCGCTGCCGTCAATGGAGCCGAATCCGCTTATGGATACGTTTTCAACTTCAAGCGCAATGATCCAATGAGCGTCAGAAACATTTTCCCGGGAGAATATGTTGTTCTGTATGAAAGCGTCATCTGCATTATAATCAGATTTGTCAGCGCTGCCTTTTATGACACCGCCTGCTTCAAGATACAGATTTACGTTACTTTTCAACCATATAGTTCCGCAAAGATATTCTCTGGAAGGAACCATCACAGTTCCTCCTTTTTGCTCTGAACATTCGTCAATAGCGGTTTGAATAGCGGCGGTATCCTTGTTTTCTCCATTGCCGACCGCACCAAAGTCTTTTACATTAAACATGAGATGTATTCCTTATACCTGAGTTGTATCTTCATTTGCACCGCAAATATCCGGGCGGGAAATACCGGGCGGTCTATGAAGCCGGATTCTGCGGCTTCTGGATTCAGCGCAAACTCGCAAGTTACGGGATATCCTGCATTGTCGCCAGTCCGGCCGACGTGCCGACCACGCATAAGGAAAAATTAAGCAAAACCGACACGGTTGACTCCAGGAAGCTTGCCAGGGAATTGGAATTGGCTAGGCTAAGTTCCATCCATATTCCCCGGCTCGAAGAACAAACGCTTCGCAGTCTGTGTCGGCTCCGGCATTCACTGGTTAAAGATTCAACCAGAACAAAAAACCGGATAAAGGGATTCCTGAACTTGTATGGTTATAATTTGTCAAAGGAAGCCGGTCGTTATTGGTCGGGAAAATACATCCATAAGCTTGAGGAAATCAGCGGCAAGCTACCGGGCGGCGATACCCTCAAGCACTTGGTGAGCATCCTAAAAGAAACGCGGAAGCAAATTACCAGATGCACTGTTGACCTGAGGCTCGCGATCAAGGCATCCGGAAAGCTCGATGACATAAACTTGCTGATGAAAATTCCCGGAATCGGTTTTGTCACCGCAGCGACTTTCGTGTGTGAAATCATGGACGTCAACCGGTTCGACTCCTTCGACTGTCTGGCCTCCTATGTCGGACTGATTCCCACAATGTCTGACAGCGGCGAGAAAGAACAACACACGAATAGGAATCCGCGAGGAAACGCGCTCTTGAACCGGGCATTGGTCGAGTCATCGTGGGTTGCGATCCGGAAAGATCCGGCCATGCTGAAAAAGTTTCGGGAACTGTCACTTAGAATGAAAAAACAAAAGGCGATTATCCGCATCGCTAAAAAACTGCTCAGTAGAATTAACAGCGTGTGGAAAAACCGAAATGATTATGTTTTGAGTCACGCTTGAATATATTTAACCGGAGGAAATAAAATCAGCGGGAATTCGAACTTTTGCCAGGACCGTTTTTCACGGAGTGCGAAGCATTTTGTTATACCTGAGTTTGCGGCCTGGCTTTAAAAAATTCTGAAAGCAAACTGCGGCGTTTTCGACCGTTAATAACAGTCTGATTCCCTATTTTATATTTCCTCTGAAAACCGGTAGGGAGGTTAATATTCATAGAAACAGGATTTTTAAAACAGAAATGACAATTCACCCGGACAGTTGCCATTTCAGAAAAAAAGATTTCGGGAGGATTGACTTTCTACATAACAAACCGTGAGAAATAAAAGTTGATGAAAGGCATTGACAAATACAAGGACTTGGTTAACATGAACTTATGCTCCATAAAGAGCGTAATTTAAAGTTAACCAGATGGGTGAAAAGTGATTTACAAGATAGAGCAAGGCAATGACGAATTGAGCAGCGCAGGCGGGTTGCCGTTGATAGGTAAACTGTTAAACGCGCTGAAAAACTTGAAGGCAACGGACAATATGCAATTTGGAAAAACGAAAAAAGGAAATGTAAGCCATTCAGGAATCCTGAAAAGCATGGCCGCCCTTTTATCTCTCGGGAAAACCGATTTCGCCAATATTAAGCTATACCGCAATGACAAGGTCTTCAAAGAATCGCTCGATTTGAAAAAGGTTCCCTCCCAGGAACGCTTGCGGCAACGCCTGGATGAAATGGGCGACAAAGCCTGTGTGCCAGTCGGCGCGTCAAACATTGAACTCTTGAAAAAAGTCGAGGATTTCGGCAAAGAAAAAACTTCCATTTGCGAATACATCCCATGCGATTTTGACGTGTCTCCATTTGACAATTCCGGCTCGCATAAAGAAGGCGTGTCTCTGACCTACAAGAAAAAAGACGGCTTTGCGCCAATGCTTGGCTATGTCGGAAACTTTGGGTACATGCTGGACTGTGAATTCCGCGAGGGCAGTCAGCACAGCAACAAGGGCGCTTATGAATTTTTTTCCTCCTGCCTTGACGGCATAGAAGAGCTTGGACTTGAAAACCCGCTGATAAGACTGGATTCAGCGCATGACGACGCGAAGATAATAAAACTGTTTCAAGACAGGGGCGCGCGCTTCCTTATAAAAAGGAATCTTAGAAAGGAATCGCAGGAACAATGGCTGGCGCTGGCGAAACGCGTTGGAAAATGCAAAAGTCCAAGAGACGGCAAAAAAGTCTATACAGGAATAGCCAGCCATATAAAAGTGGCGGGGCGCGAGGATTTGGGGCCGGTTTTCGCCGTCTTCGAAGTTATTGAGAGAACTATGGATAAAGACGGACAGATTTTGTTGATTCCAAACCTTGAAGTCAACACCTGGTGGACAAATCTGCCGGAGGAAGCTGATGAGATAATTCAACTCTACCATAATCACGGCACGAGCGAACAGTATCACAGCGAACTCAAATCCGACATCGGGCTAGAGCGGATGCCATCCGACAAATTTTCAACCAACGCATTGATTCTTAAACTTGCCATGCTGGCGTTCAACGCCTTGAGAATCATTGGGCAAAGCTCAATGGAACTGGAAGAGCTTCTGCCTGTGAAATTCAGTAAAGCTCCGACGAGCCCACATATGAGGAAACGAAAAATTTAAAATGCCCAGGGAATTTAAAAATTACTTTTGCTTCTGCAGGCGCAGCATTTCCCAGTTGTGCGGAAGCAATTCATGGAGCTTGGAGTAAGGATGAGAGTTGATTCTGGCCAGAACATCTTTGAGGTATTCATAGGGATTAATCCCGTTGGCTTTGCAAGAGCAGATCAGCGTATAGAGGATGGCGGCGGTTCTTCCGCCGCATTCACTGCCAAATGTCACAAAGTTCTTTTTTCCCAAAACTGGACCGCGCAAAATGTTCTCCGCAGCGTTATTGTCTGGTCGAAAACGCAGGTCGTCAACGTACCGGCAAAGTTCCTGTTCCTGGTTCCGCGCATAGGTCAGCGCCTTGCCCAGCGGAGTTTTCGGCAGCAGTGTCGCGGCTTTGACTTTCTCAAAAAATCTTTTCATTACCCGGTTCGCTCGTTTTTTGCGAAGGTACATCAGGTATTCTTCGGGAACATCTTTTTCCTTAAGGGCGTCGATGCGATGCTCGATCCGGTAGAGGATGTTGATGAGCAGGACAAAATATTCCGCTTCCTTCACCCCGATATCAGCCGCTTCGAAAAATTTTCTCCGGACATGACTCCAACATCCCAGGCCAATAATATTGTCCAGCTTTTCACCGGTAATCTCGTCCCGTTGGTCACAGGCTTTTTTAAAGCCGACATAGGCATCGGACTGAAGATGGCCTTGGTAATTTTTGAGCACCCGCACCGGATGTTCCTCATTCCAGTTTTCGGTAAATTCAAAGAATACCAATTTATATTCCTTGCTTTTTCCCGCTTCATCCGGCGGACTGTTGATCCGGCACAGATAAGCCCACATATGGCCCTTTCTGGCGCCTTTGTCTTTCTTTTTCTTCTTCCCTTTCGGGGCTTTTTCCTTTTTGCTGACAAAAAGAATAGGCGTGTCATCAGCGTTGACATAATTTTCAGCGAGAATAGTATCTCTGGCAAGTATGGCAAGCGGTTCAAGTGCATTGGCTGTGCATCTGGTCCAATCATTCACGGTGCTTTCCGGCAGTTCGATGCCATGCCTGGCGAACATTCCGCACTGACGATGCAACGGCAAATGGTCGCAAAATTTACTGACAATAATGTGCGCAAGCAAACTGACATCGGCCTTACAGCGGTCAATGGGACCATCGGGCAACGGCGCGGTTTTAACGCCAACCACGTTCCCTTTGCGGCGGTCCGGACTGACATATTTCGGACGGGTATAGCGAATTACGTAGAGACGCCCCGGTTCATAGGCCAACTGTTCGGAGATTTCCTCGCCGATCCGGATCATCGGAAGTCCCGTCACCGGACAGATCTTTTCGGATTCCGGCAGGTCGATGAGTTTATCCACCCGTTCAAGATGATCGGGAATTTTCAACCGGCCGTTGCGATTGTTCCCCTTGCGGCGTTCGTATTCGATCTTTTCCGTCTCGGGATTTTCCTCGGGATTTTTCCCATTAATCGAATCGCATTCGTCAAGAAGATTGTCAAATTGTCCCTGCCCAGGATCGGTCTGTTCCGAACTGCGCCCGAACATCCGGCGACGCATCATGTTGATCGTTTGCAGCGCCAGATTCAGTTCTTGCCTGAGGGCTTCGATTTTTTGCCGTTCTTCGGCGAGTTCTTCACGAAGTTGGTTGCAGCATTCACACATGCCATAATTATAATTATAGCAATTAATTACTTCAAGTGCGTTTTAAAGAAAATCGCTTCGATTTCACCACTTTTAATCCTTCCAGGAGCATCGATAAAGCTCCGGGACCGATTTTCTGTTTTTTCCCTTCGCCAAGGGGCAATGAAAAGCTTCCTTCCTCAAGCCTTTTCATCCAAATTGCAAAACCGTCTCGATCAAAATACAATACTTTTATCCGGTTTCGCTGGCGGTTCAGAAAAACAAACAGCGAACCGGACAACGGGTCTTCTTCCAGTTCCGACGACACCAGCGCTGACAGAGTGTCATAGCTTTTACGCATATCAACAGCCTCGCGGCAGAGGTAGATTTTCGTGTTTCCAAGCGCCGGGAACATCACAACACCTCCCGGATAATTTGCAACGCATGCTTGAATGTGGCCGCGGCAAAATTATGGGGCAATTCAAACGCAACGCCCCGATAGTTCAATTTCAGAATCCGGGACTTTTCCGGTTCCGCTTGCCCTTTTTCCGGAATCAATTCCACAAAGAGATTTTGCAAATTCTCCGGCATCTGATTTTCTTTTTCTTTCCGGGCCGCGAGCAGCTTTTCGTAAGCGTCGGCTTTCCGGCATTGGCGCTTGAACCAATTCAGATCAAGTCCTTTTTCCCGGCAGTAATCCTCTTTCGATCTGCTTTCTTTAAGAAAGTCCTGATACACTTTTTTCCAGTTGGCATAGCTTCCTGCGTTCAATTTTGTTCTCCCACGTTTTGTTGTTCACGCGGGCATTATAACGCAAGAGGCGGGCCTTGTAAACGTGGGTTCGTCGAAGCTTTACGAAAAAGCGGAAGCTGAAAATTAAAAAGCGTCCGGGAAGCGAAAAAGGCATGGAGAATCAAACAAACACGGCTGAACATAAGCCGTAAAATAAACAAAAAACAGAATCCGAAATTTTTTCAACGGATTCAGGTATTTTAGTAAATTCCTGATTTTACGCATTCAAAATTGCATAAAATCTGCCCCCATTAGGATTAAATCATTCCGAGGGTTGTCCACTACCAGAATTCGTAGTGCACTGTTTGTTTTACCGGTATTCAAATCTTCTCCCATGTATTCTATGCTTTCAGTAACCTCTTGTCACAATTACCTTCATTTCATGGTTGGGATGATGATGCCGCGCATGATTATCTTCTGGCAAAACAGGAATACCAACAATGTCGGAATCGACGCCAATGCAAACGCAGCCATACACATACCAGGTTCATCTGCGTAGCGGCTCTGGAAGTCGTAAAGCCAGACCATGATTGTCCACATTTTCGGGTCCTGACAGGTCAGAAACGCCCACATGAAGCCGCCATAGGCCATGGTGAACGCACTCAGGGAAATCACCGCCAGGATCGGTTTCGACATCGGGAAAGTGATTCGCCAGAATTTGGTAAATTCTCCCGCACCATCGATCTCAGCGGCTTCGTATAGTTCGCGTGGGACGCTGTCAAAAAAGCCTTTTAAAAGGAAAATACTGTAACCGTTTGCAAGCCCCGGCAGCACCAGTGCCGCCAGAGTATTCAGCAGCCCGAGATCGCGTAGCAATAGAAAGCCTGGAATCATCGCCACTTCCGCCGGAAACGCCATGGTTGCCAGGAAGAAAATCAGGAATTTCGCGGAGGTTGACTGTCGTCCGCGCGATAATGCGTAGGCCGCCAACGGATTCACTGTTAACGCGCCAATAATGGTGAGTGCCACCAGCAGCACGGTTATTAGAACCGCACGCCCTTTCGTAAAGAGAAACTCAAGCACTTTTGCATAATTATCCGTAAAATATCTCCATCGGATTTTCGATTTGTTTTCAGTGAATTCTACATAGTCGGCCAATTTGAACGGAAGGATTATTTGAGTATAGTTTTTGTAATCCGTATCGTATGCTTTGTTAAGTTCCGCGATATTGTGATATTTGTTTTTCAGGAATGCCAAGTATAGATTAATGGGCTGGTTCAGAATCCAATTTTTCAGTGGGACTTTGTCCAGCACGAAGTCCTGCCAATAACCACGGAGGAACGGATTCAATGGTAACGATGCCGGAAATTTTAAACTGGAAAAACCGGTGATATGCATTCCGGTCTGTTTATTGAATGCGGCAACTGTTTTAAACTCTTCTTTCAACTTTTCCTGCCACTGCCCGGAAAAGTCACCTCGAATTTTTACCAGCCGCAACGGAAATTTCTTTTTAAGGAATTCCTGCCACACCGGCCAGAGTTTTTCTCCTGTTTTTTCGGGAATAGGGATATCGGAAAACTGGTTGATTTCAATACCGGTTTGTTTGGTGAATTTTATCGGACTTATGAATTTCTGTTCCAGATAAAATGTCCACAGCATGCGGGTCGGGACAACCTGGATTTGTTCCGGCGGGAGGTGACGGTGGTAATCGAGAAGATCGGCAAAATCATTGCGTTGCGGGGGCGACCACTTTTGTTCAGCAGGGAAACATTTAAGTGGTAAGATTTCGGCGAAACTGTTAAAAGCGCGACGCCACCTGCGGTTAAGTTCCCGGAGGGCGGCCGTGGATTTTTCCCCATAACTCAATTTGCTGAATGCTCCGGGATTTTGTTTCTCACATGATTTCAGATATTTATTCATCAGAAATTTCCGATAGGAGTCATAATCTTCCGGGAAAAAGCTGATAATATCCTGAGGCGGCAAGCTTTTTTTGAACTCATTCCAGTCAGCTATGAGTTTTCTGCAACCCTCCGGATTTGCGGTATAACGTTTGGCAACACCGGAAAAGTTCCGTGCGAGAAAATCCGGTTCTTCACGGATTACACTCCAGGTTGACCAGTCACGATCCCGACTATAAACAATCCTGAAACTTCGGAAGTTGGCTCCCCCATATTTTGAAAAAAGATATTTTTTCATCAGGGCATTGTCATTGGTAAGGTATTTCGGTACAAGTCTCAGATCGTCAAAATCAAACGGACTCGCGACCGAACTGCTCAACATCAGCAGAAACGGATAAACCATCGTTATCGTACCTGCGATGAGAATTAAGTAAATCAGTAAATAAATCAACCGGACTTTCAAGCTCTTCCGGCCGCCTTTGGAAATTATCGGCATATCATAAAACTTTCAGTTTTTGAAAATTATAATTAATAAAATTAGAAATTAAAAACATGAGCATCAGTTCTCTTGGGCTTTTCTGAATTCGACTTTGCTGAGGATTTTCAGTTGCATTACAGTAAAACCGATCAACATAACTCCGAGTACCCAGGCCATCGCCGTGGCAAAGCCGAATTTCAGGTACATGAATGCGTTGAACCAGATATCGATGCCAATCACCCGTGTGGCATTGTAAGGACCGCCGCCGGTCATTACGAAGATGTTCTGCATCGCGTGAAATGCCCCGATGAATACTCCGACAAAGTTAATGACGATCAGCGGTTTCAAAGTGGGGATGGTAATGTGTCTTATTTTTGCAATGAGTCCGGCACCGTCGACATCCGCCGCTTCGTATAGGTCACTTGGCACACTGGTCAAAGCAGCCTGATAAACTAAACTTCCCGCCCCGGCACTGGCCCACACTCCCGGAATGATTATGCAAATCATTGCCAGATTTGGGTCCTGCAGCCATTTGAATCCCTGGGTATGAATACCAATCCAGGAGGCAATTTCTATCACCAGTGAATTCAGAAATCCCGCTGTTGACGGATCATAAAACTGTTTCCACATGAACATGATCACCAGGCCGCTGGTCACCGCAGGTAGGTAAAACATTGTCCGAAAAAAGTATTTGCCTTTAGGTACTTCCGTCAGCAATATTGCCAGAAATATTGGCACAATAAATCCAATGGCGATTGTTAGTCCGACATAATAAAAAGTACGAATCAACGTAAAATAAAAATCCTTGTTCCCGAAAATCATGATGAAATTGTCGATACCGACCCAGGAACTACCTCCGGCGATTTTGTAGTCCTGGAATGCCATCAGCGATCCTCGGATCAGTGGATAATATTTCCACACCAGAATGGTCAGCAGAGCTGGCAATACCCAGATATAAATAATGTTTATCCTGAAACGTTTTCTGCTGCTGTCCCGGTCTCCTCCCTTAGTTGATTGCGCAACCTTCGCGCTCAACGATTTCATCACTTGCCGAATAGCGAGTAAAAACAGCACCATACATATCGCCCAGATCAACCACGCCCACGGCCGCCATTTCGCCATTTTTGCTTCCGGCCATTTCTCAAATTTTGCGCTGGCATTTACCGCCGCTTCTTTTAACAGTGCTTCCAGATCGGCGTCTTTTGCCTGCCAAACCTTTTCTACCAGCGCCGGGGTAATTTCAGCCTGCACTTCCGTCCAGCCTTTGTTAAACGGTTCGGTGCGGTTGCGCTGGATTAATTTGTCGATGTTGCGCCATGACGATGGCAGACTTTCATAGAGTTCTTCATATCCGGCTTCTTTCAGAAAACGTGGAAAAACCAACCGGCCTTTTCCGCCTTCGACCATAATCCTGGTGCGGTCGTTCAGGTTTTTTTTGCTAGTGAAATCAACCAGCAAATTCCATATCGCCTGCATTTGTTCCGGCGTCCGTTCTTTGATTGAAATTCCGAACAATACCGGCATGAACGACCCGACGATTTTGCATCCTTTTTTCACCGGCATCGGCCCGAGCCCGAATTGTTCCGGAGCCAATCCATATTGATTGACAACCATATTTATATGGTCGTTGTAACCGAAGTACATCCCGATCCGTCCGTCAGCTATTACTTTGTAAATGTTTCTGTCGTCCTCCGAACCGGATGCCTGAAACAATACTCCGGTGTAGATGTTTCCCGTCACGCCTTCCGTCAATTTGAATTTCTTCCCGGTATACGGCGAGATCGCTTCTCCTGCTGCCAGCATTTCCTCCGTCAGGTCGAACGGTTCCCTGGTGTCAGGATCTTTTGTCCATTTTTGCCAGCGGAGCTTGTGGATAAACTGCAATGCCGCCAGTCCCTCAGGCGAGTCGAATCCGGCTTTCCAGTGTACTTTTTCTCCACACAGATCGTCTCCGGTTTCGGGATCTTTATGAATGGGGATCTCCTTGCACGATTCAATGACGTTCCCGGTTTTGGGATTGATCTTATACTGCTTGACTAAATCGCCTCCGGCTGCCCAGACCATCGGATTAAAGCATAAATACCCAGTCCCCATGAAATATACCCCCCGTTGTCCCATGGGTTTGCCTGGGATTTCTCCAGGTTTGAACGTGAGTTTCCGTGCATACTGCCACAACTCGTCCCAAGTCAATGGCCCCCGGTTCGGGTCAAGCCCAACTTCCCGGAAAAGATCGGCGCGATAATTCAGAGTTTGCATTTTCCCAACCAGATATGGAAGGGCAAAGATCTTACCATCCTTAACACATCCGGCCTTGAACTCTTCCGGAATATCATTCCACGGTTTGAATTTTACCTCATCTCCGGAAATCTTTCCATCACCATTCAGATCGTCGCCGATATACTGATTCAACGGCATCACGAATCCCTGGTTGGCATATTTCAATGTTTCATGAAAAAACATCCTCCAAATATCAGGCGGAGTTCCCCCGGCAACACTCATCAGCTTGCCGGATTTTGCCGCGGCGCCAGTAACGTTCAATTGCGAAAACGGCTCAATCTTGACATTCGGATGCTTTTTCATATACTGTTCAAACGAGTAGTTCTGAGCCTGCTCCTCCAGCGTATACGGCGTCGGCGAATACCAATCCGCCACAATCCGGATTGGCTCCATTCCCTGAACAATCCCGCAAATCAGTGCAATCAATAATATTAAGTATTTTTTCATGTTAAACATTGGCCTTTACAAAGCGATTAATCTTAACATGAATCCGTTGCTTAACCGCAGTTTTTTCGGTTCCAACTTACTCATCGCTTATCCTTGGTTTCAATTAGTTTTACGCCTCATCTAAACTTCTCGTGCTTTGCTTAACTCATCCCGAAAAAAACGGAAAACAATCCGTAATAAGTAAAAATTTTTCAGTTATCCTCAATTTATTTGTTTATTTTCAGTCAGTTTAATTTCTGGAGAAACTGAGGTTATGTCTTTGCACTCTTCTAATTCCGTGTTTTTGCAGATGATTTGTGTGTTTCGTCCGGCAAAGATATTTTTCCAGACGCCTTTAATCTCCCCCCAACGTAAACGGCATGAGTTGAAACAAATATTGTGTGCATTTTCGAAATATATGCCGTAAGGCATTCCACTGGCATCAGTGTAGAATACTTGACGATCCTTCCAAAAATCCTGTGGTGCCGGAGTATCTATGCTATTTTCCTCGCCATCGTTGATTACGTATTCTATGTTACTGAAGAACAGATTGCGGATTGGGTTTTCAGGACAACCACCAATATAGCTTGCGGAGGTGGAGCTGGCTTTGATATTTGAAAAGTAAATGTTTCCAACATTCTGTTTACAGTCATACCCGGTTGTCAGCAACAATGGAACATGGGTATTAATAATTAAATTATCAAAGCGGATATTGTCGATTATCGTTCCATCGTGATTGTCTGAGTATCTGCTGATGGCACAGATACCGACACTGCCGCTGATTATGAGATTGGAAAAAACCGCATTGCGGACGATATGATCTCCTACGCCGATTCGAACCGCACAGGCCCTGGAGCGAAGTACACAATTGGACACGACGATATTTTCACAAACACGTTTATTTTTCAGACGTTTGCTGAATCCACGAAGGGTGATCGAATCGTCGTTGGTATCGATAATGCAGTCGCTAACGCTTACATTGGCGCAACAGTCAATATCGATGCCGTCACCGTTATGCCCCATCCAGTCCGAATGTATGCGCAGTGACTTTATGCGGACATCTTCACAACCGTGCAGAAATAAATTCCAGTACGGCGAATCGAAAAGACTTATATTTTCAACTTGTACATTTTTGCACTCGCAAAAGTATATCATCTGAGCCGGACGCCAGTCTTTCACCGGGTGGTAATTGCTTCTGCGACCTTTGCGAACTTCATCTTTCAGAAAACTTTTGCCGCTGCCGTCAATAGTACCAAATCCGCTTATGGATACGTTTTCAACCTCAAGCGCAATGATCAAATGGGCACCTGAAACTTTCTCCCGGGAGAATATGTTGTTTTGTATAAAAGCGTCATCGGCATTATAATCAGATCTGTTAGCGCTGCCTTTTATGACGGCACCTGCTTCCAGATACAGATTTACATTACTTTTCAACCAAATAGTTCCGCAAAGGTATTCTCCGGCAGGAATCATTACAGTTCCTCCTTTTTGCTCTGAACATTCGTCAATAGCGGTTTGAATAGCGGCGGTATCCTTGTTTTCTCCATTGCCGACCGCACCAAAGTCTTTTACATTAAACATGAGATGTATTCCTTATACCTGAATCCGTTGAAAAAATTTCGGATTCTGTTTTTTGTTTATTTTACGGCTTATGTTCAGCCGTGTTTGTTTGATTCTCCATGCCTTTTTCGCTTCCCGGACGCTTTTTAATTTTCAGCTTCCGCTTTTTCCCGGATTTCAGCGTTTCTTAGTGGAAAATCCCCGAATTTTGACACAGTTATTCTGCTTCGCCTTCACCTCCTTTTGCAAAATGCGTCGTTTAAGAAAAATTTAAATACAATTGTCGATACCCCCAGAACCATGGGCAATTCCTCCCGAATTTTAAAAGCTCATAGCCGCCATGAGTCACCCTTTTGCAGGCTATATAAATCAAGTCTTGAATTACGGTTTTCAAACGCCTCCTTGCCACATTGAATTTCACAGGCAGAAGCTCTTCCAGTTCCATTGAGCTTTGCCCAATGATTCTCAAGGCGTTGAACGCCAGCATGGCAAGTTTAAGAATCAATGCGTTGGTTGAAAATTTGTCGGATGGCATCCGCTCTAGCCCGATGTCGGATTTGAGTTCGCTGTGATACTGTTCGCTCGTGCCGTGATTATGGTAGAGTTGAATTATCTCATCAGCTTCCTCCGGCAGATTTGTCCACCAGGTGTTGACTTCAAGGTTTGGAATCAACAAAATCTGTCCGTCTTTATCCATAGTTCTCTCAATAACTTCGAAGACGGCGAAAACCGGCCCCAAATCCTCGCGCCCCGCCACTTTTATATGGCTGGCTATTCCTGTATAGACTTTTTTGCCGTCTCTTGGACTTTTGCATTTTCCAACGCGTTTCGCCAGCGCCAGCCATTGTTCCTGCGATTCCTTTCTAAGATTCCTTTTTATAAGGAAGCGCGCGCCCCTGTCTTGAAACAGTTTTATTATCTTCGCGTCGTCATGCGCTGAATCCAGTCTTATCAGCGGGTTTTCAAGTCCAAGCTCTTCTATGCCGTCAAGGCAGGAGGAAAAAAATTCATAAGCGCCCTTGTTGCTGTGCTGACTGCCCTCGCGGAATTCACAGTCCAGCATGTACCCAAAGTTTCCGACATAGCCAAGCATTGGCGCAAAGCCGTCTTTTTTCTTGTAGGTCAGAGACACGCCTTCTTTATGCGAGCCGGAATTGTCAAATGGAGACACGTCAAAATCGCATGGGATGTATTCGCAAATGGAAGTTTTTTCTTTGCCGAAATCCTCGACTTTTTTCAAGAGTTCAATGTTTGACGCGCCGACTGGCACACAGGCTTTGTCGCCCATTTCATCCAGGCGTTGCCGCAAGCGTTCCTGGGAGGGAACCTTTTTCAAATCGAGCGATTCTTTGAAGACCTTGTCATTGCGGTATAGCTTAATATTGGCGAAATCGGTTTTCCCGAGAGATAAAAGGGCGGCCATGCTTTTCAGGATTCCTGAATGGCTTACATTTCCTTTTTTCGTTTTTCCAAATTGCATATTGTCCGTTGCCTTCAAGTTTTTCAGCGCGTTTAACAGTTTACCTATCAACGGCAACCCGCCTGCGCTGCTCAATTCGTCATTGCCTTGCTCTATCTTGTAAATCACTTTTCACCCATCTGGTTAACTTTAAATTACGCTCTTTATGGAGCATAAGTTCATGTTAACCAAGTCCTTGTATTTGTCAATGCCTTTCATCAACTTTTATTTCTCACGGTTTCAGGTTATAATCTTTTATTCGTAAGAATTTAGCTTTCACAAGTAATATTTCCCAAAAAATCTGATTGTTTCTGAACAGCGAACCGGCTGTTTGTTCTCAGAAACCTCCGTGAGATTATCTGTCTCCAATGCTTCCTGATTTTTCATGTCAAACTTTAACATTACATTCAACAACCAACATACTGTGAAATTTTATTTCAGGTATTTTAGCGAGGAGAACACCGTTCCCCGATTCAAGTTTAACGATCTTTTTGTCAGGAGCCGTATATGTCCGCAATATCTGACTCCCCCTCACATTCCTTAGTTCGATTTCAACGTTGTACACAGGCAAGATATCTTCCGTTTGGATCGATCTTATTCTCATTTGAGACCAGTTGTTTATATCAAAACGCCGAGGCGCCAACTGGAAGTTACTAAGATGTATAATGATTGTTTTATCATTTTGCCGAAAAGCGGTCGCCTGGATGCATGAAGGGGCGTTAACGATGAAGTCAAGTTTCTCTTTTACAAGATGGTCTATTTCCGTTAAAATGGTTTTTTTTGCGAAGCATTGTTCAGTGTCCACGAACAATGCCCCCAGTTTAGCTCCGATATAAACGGCATTTCCTTTGCCGAATTTGTGGTTGGTTATAAATGGTAGCGGATTCGAGTCGTAGGTAACACTATGAGTATACCCGGGGATAAAGGTCCTCAGGGCTTTTTTTGAGCGGAAGAGCAATCCCGTAACTGTCCCCTTGTGGTTTTTCGGAACTATTGTCGGAGTAGTTAAAGCATAGGCACTTACGCTGGGGGCAAATGACTCATGTTTCATAAATGCGTATTCAATGGTTTTTCGCCGGAATGCGTCTGATGCTTGCTGTCCGTAAACATAGTCTTTTTCCGGAATAGCAAAATCATAAGAACAGCCAAACACGTCATGCAGCGCGAAATCGCTGCGTTTCTTGCCGTCTGAATCATATAGCGAGGTATTGTAGGAGGCAATAATGCATCCTCCTTGGGCCACATAATCCCGAAACACTTCAACTTCCCTGACGGACAAGCAAGAGGCCGCAGGCAAAATGATTACTTTATATTTTTTCAGTGACGGCATTGTTAAATGTCTGGCTCCGACAACATCAAATATGTGTCCTGAATTGGTCAATATATCAAAGTATCCGATAAACTCGTTATAATATAATTTGGGGTTATTCTGCCCATAGAAGACATTTGAATTCTCCGAGTAAAAAAGTCCAATTTGCGACACTGATTCCTGGTGCCCTTGTATCCATTCCATACGCTTATTGATTTCTTTGATTCCCACGTGGTAATAGTCAAGTATTTCCTGGGATATAACTTGATCGGCTGGAAGGGGTTTATAAGAGATGTCCATATTCCAAGACATGTTGTGACTCAATGCATTCATTATATCGCAGATAGACATGCATTCAGTTGCGAGTTCGGTTTCCGCTTCTCCTGTGAAATATGAAGAAAGGGTGGAAGCCGCTCCCATGATCTCTGCTTTATGATTACTGTAAGCCACAAAAAACTTTGCATGGAGCAACGCATCAAAACCACCAGTATCCTGACAGAAAAAGTCGAGATACTCACTAAATGATTCGATTGGCTGAAGGCGTGTCCATGGAGTTTTTAGCATCGAATAGGATATTATGGACAGCAAAACTTTTGGATCCACACGCTTAATGCACGTTCTCACTTCTTTTATAAACGAGGTAAGACTGTTGAATCTGAAACGGATAAATTTGATCCATTGCGGGTCATTCCAATCCTCCACGGTTGGCATATCGCCTCCATGTTGCGCACGGAAAAGCTTGCGGCAACTGTCACAAAAACACATCAATCCACCACCCAAACGACCATTGAAATCCAGCTCGTCAATAAGAATTGCCTTGACTCCATATGCGGCAACTTCCTCAACTTGAGTTAAAAAGTAGGTACGATACTCCGGATTGTTAAAACATACCCGTGGAGAAACATTGCAGCAATTTCCCTCACTGTTGATTTGCCGCCATTCGGGATGTTCGTCATGCATTCGTTGATTACAGACAACTTGCATCAGGCACGTAATATCGATATCATAACGATTACATTCCTCCTTAAGTTCGCTTATTAAATCACGCTCGTCCAAAAAGGAAAACTTTGGTGCCACTTTGGAAGTGTACCAGACATTGCCGGAATGTGATGTGGCATGAAAACAAAACACCTCAACTCCAACCTCAGCGATCGCTTTTGCCAGCTTTTTTGCGTTAAGATTATAATCAACAACTCGCTTTAGCTCCGCAATACATTCTTCCAAATTATCAACGTCGCCCATCTGATCAATGTCTGCCATCGACCATCCGGTTGTGATTCGACAAACTTTCTTATCATTCCATTTTTGTGGATTGTGCTTCATTATCGTTTTTTCTTAATTAAATTTTGCGCGAAAAACCATTCAGGCGCATCGCATTAATATTAAAGTTCTTTCCTTGAAATAATTGTTTAATTTTTCAAACACTTTCCCAGCACTGATACTGGCTGGTCAGTTGAATTCGTAATATATCCAAATTTCATATTGAGCACTTTGCATCGTTCGCAGGTGTGACGTACCAGCCGCAAATATTCTTCACTCATATACTCTACAAGCAAACCATAGATCGGAAAGATTATCACCTCATAGATTTCCATGTCCAGAAATCTCTGTAAATCACGGTCAATGCTCTCACAGGTTTCCAAGCCCATCCAGGTAAACCATTGAGCCGGACCAAATTCATGGTCCGGCACTTCAAACGCTTTCTGTTTCATAATTTTGTTTCCAGAGTAGAAACTATAATCTTTCTACAACCTTTATTTTTTTGCATATGTTAGTCAAATCGTTGTAAAAGCTTCAGGAATATCATTATATACCCAAACTATTTTCTAAAGTTCAGGAAAGTATTCTGTGGCTAAAAACAACGAACTTAATTTCAAGATTAAAATGTATTGCCAAACTATTTGCTTGAAGAGGATGTATATTCTTTAGCATTTTTTCATCTCAACATTTTAAGCTACTGGTGATCCTTAATGAGACCACCAGTAAGTAAACTTTTTCATTTTTATTGCAAATTTGAATCGTCCTGGAATGTTGTTGCCGTACTGCCGCTTTCCACTTGTAAGCCAGTTATCCAAACCGTATGTCCCTGACCTGGGGTAATTAATACTTCTCGTCCACCCATATTTAAAGTTGTACTGGCGGCCGGAAGGTCAAAGGTTACGGTTTTGCGCTCCCACACATCATAATCTTCATCATCTATATAAAAAGTGGTTTTTAGTCCTTCATTCTTGTCAAAACGTACCGTTATAGTTTCACCACCTGATAGACCCTTTGCGTAAAATGAGAATGTCAATGTGGTTGAATTCACTGTGTCTATCGGCGGATACATAACCCCGAAAGTTCCCCAGGTTTGCTCATCCGGACTAGTCGCTAAACGTCTGAACATGCGCAAGGACGGGTGATCATTTGTTCCGTCATTCCAGGTTCCTGTTGTAGAGTCGTCCACATACCAAGTTGAACCTGTCTGACCGGCGTCGGGATCGATGCCAAAATTAAAATACGGTCTGTAGAAATTGGGAATATCCGGATTGAATTCTTCCTCAAAACATGGGTTAGCCATATAATTTTTCCCTTGCCGCATCTGAGCAACAATCCCCGCTACATCCACTGTTGCTGCCGCGTCGTTCGTATAGGCAGTCATATCAAGCGAGACCTGGACAGGGGTTGGAGTTCCGTTAAGGGAAATTTGATATGCGCGAATTCCATATGCTTCAATATAGTCGGTAAATGAACTGTTGCTAATCGACAAAGTTCCGGAAGTCGGGTACAGTTGGGAACCGCTGGTTATGTCGCCGACCTGGAAAGTTGTGCTAACGGCATAAGACATGATATTTACAGCCAGCAACAAGTAATCGCCATTGGGATATTTGAATACGGCGGCATTAACCATCGGGAACTGCTGCGATTCAGGATCATAATTGTCCGGGGAGTAGCTGATTTCCTGCGAAACGTCTCCGTTCAAAAGCGCCGGGGACAATGCCGTCATCTGGCTTGAAATAGTTTCCAATGCATCCCATGCGTCCTGTCCCACCACATTGAGATATGAAAAGTAAAGCAATCCTTTAGCGCCATATATCACGGCGGTATAAGCCTGGCAATACATGTGGTCTTTGCTCATGCCGATCGGCGTCCGGCGAGCATCCAGCATATTTGCCAATGGAACGAACCACATAACTTTATTATCCTGCTTGCAGCGTTCCCGAAGTTTATATGCATAATATGCGGTATATCTGCCTATGTCACCACCCAAACCAGACATGAAGGGCCGGGGATAAACGTCATAACCCAGCGCGTCAGACCAATCTGTCCAATTATCTCCATCAGGGATGAGGAACTCTGCGGAATACAGCATGAACATCGGATGATATGGGTCAAGGGTATTAACGGTATTCCAATATTTTTGTGCGAGGTAGATATTGTCAGCCGAATATCCCTGGTTAGGCTCATCCAAGCTGTAATATGCCAGCAGATTTGTATAATCTCTTATGGTTTCAACTTCATCTTCCAAGTCACCTACCAGGGCCGCATACCATGCATCGGCGCCTGTTCCAAGTTCTTCAGAAGGATGCGGCATTTGATGATCAATGACCTTCAACCCGTAATCGTCCGCCAAATCCATGAACAGTTCGGTATCCGGATAGTGACTGGTAAATCTTAAAATTGTATTGAAACCGATGTCGCTTAAAAAGTCAAATGCCTCCTCTTCTCCATCAGTATCATAATCAAGCTTTCTCCCTAAAGTATTCGCGTATATTCCGACCGGGAAAAAACCTTCCCAACCGCCTTGTCCGTCTTCACATAGAACAATCCTTTTTCTAAGGTCTACTTTGACTTCACTTCCTGAACCTGAAGCAAGCTTCAAAATATCCATACTGGTTCCGAAAACTCTTTCCCCGGAATTTTTCCGCAACTCTATGGTTATCGAATGGGTATCGTTAGATAATGACGAAGTAGCAAAACTCAAATCGGAGACAATGCCGGGAGATGTATTTGTAGCAAGCGTATTTCCCTGACTGTCTTTGGCAACAAGATAGCATTCGTCAAGATCCCCATCGGATGTAATATTGAGAGTGGAGACCGCTACGGCATCTTCACCGGTATAATAATTTCGATCCGGTTGCGCGGAAAGCAACTGCATATCGGCTATGTCATCCGCGCTAAGTGCGTGACCATACACTTTTACTTTGTCAATATCACCTTTAAAAAAACCAAGCGATGTTGTTAGAGTTCCTATTTTTAAAGAAGCGGTATTGGAATTAAGCGTATAGTCGAAATCGTCGGATTCAACTTCTTTGCCATCAATGTAAAGCCGGAGCGTATTCCCATCGTATGTGGAGGCAACATGGCTCCATTGGTTCACGGAAAGACAATCCGCCGGGGAATAAATGATACCGAAATTAGTCCCGTCACCAATTGAGATTCGGATTTTACCAGTCGACATAAGCAGTAATTGGTATGGAGATGCGGCGTAAGTGTTTAAATACTTACCGACGATGCCTTGAGTCCTTCCTGTAACTTCAGCGGGACGAATCCAGCAGGAAACTGTAAAAGCATTGTTTTCATTGAAATTATAAATGTCGTTATTTCCGCAGTCGACATAGTCATCTGAGCCATCAAAATATAATGCGGAGTGGAGATAACCGTCCTTGTTAAGTATGCCGTCAACCCATGGCGAACTCATATTGACTAAGGTTCCGTCACAACCGGATTCGGAAGAATCAACGGCATCGCTCCCGGCGGCATCGTTAAATTTCCAATCACCGCGAAGCCTGTTGACGACATCCAATATTTCATCATTGTTCAATGCCGTATTATAAATTCTAACTTCATCAATTGCCCCGTCAAAACAAGCATATGCCGCTGTATAATAAGGATATTCGTTCCCGATTACAACATGATTCGTACCGCTGTATAAAGCTAATTTTGCTGTTCCAGCAATAACCCCGTTTTTATAAAACGTTACATTATCGGAAGAATCCTTGGTTACGGCAACATGGATCCACTCGTCAGATTCCGTAAACACAGGATCGCTGTTTACATATTCTCCAGACCGGCCATTCCATAATCGTATGTAGTCGAAATCACCGCGAAACGCAAACATATAGCCATCTACAGATAAATAGTCACCTTTACTAACGATAAAACCAGATTCATCACTGGCGGCAGGTTTAATCCAGGCCATTATGGTAATTTCACTTGTAATATCCAAGCTTGAATCATTTCCGCAATCTACATAATCATTTGCACCATCGAAATCCAAAGCATAATTATACTTTCCGGTTACCCAGTCTCCGGTTTCCATGTTGTAAAGGGTTCCGGTGTTGCTATACCCAGAGCTGTCGGCAGCGCTTGTACCGCTGCTTTCTTTAAACTGCCAATAACCAACCAAATCTCCTCTGACTGTCACAGCGCCATATAAAATGCACAATAACATAACAATGACTGCCAATGTTTTTCTTTTTACTTGATAATGATTGATTCCTGAGAAGTTCCTTCCTGAAAAAATAATCCTACTTTTTTCGCTTCCTTCACTTTTTCCTTTTACTCCCGTCATTTTTACTTCTCCCTTTTCATTTTCCTGTTGGAAATACTATTGAGATTACCCCTTAGAATCCAAATCGACATTTATAGACTTTAATTCCTCATCATTTTCGTGGTGCAAAATTCAGGTAGCCAAACCGATTGGGATTGTGACCATTTTGGGGCCAAGACCAATGCGACACCGGTTCAAGATTATTTCTAAATTGGCGAAAACAGTTGAATCGCCAGCGTTTTCCCGGTGTGATAGTTGCATTAATACTACTAAGTGGGATTTTTACTTCGGCGGTCCAAGAATTATCCGTCCGACCAGTTTTCACCCCCCAATCAGGTTTGAAAGCATAGTCTTTCTCGCCGAGTTCGACCTTTTGATCGAATTTCACTCCCCCAGCAGTGAAGGCCAATTGATAATAGCAGTCCTTAGCTTGATCAGGCTTAATGTAGAAAGCAACAATATCGTCACCGGAACCAAAAAAGTTTTTCTCTTCACCATTGGCGGTTGTTCTAATCGCGTTGGGGGCAGGATCCACACAATCAACAGAAATATATAGATTGTGTTTATCATAAGCGATACGTAGATTCGTGTCGTACGCGGCAGTCCATTTTTCATCCGTCACAAACCGCTTAACTCCGCGAGTGGCTCGCCATGCGCGATCTTTCAATTCTCCATCCAGCTTGACTGGTTCATCCTCATATTTGGCCCGGTAATGCGGAAGATATTTTACATTAACCTTTTTAATGCCTGCCGGTAACTCGGCCATTTTTTTCATATTGACATTTACCAGCGTCCAAAAGCGCCAATTGGTGATTTTGGACCACGCGGCAGCGTATTTCCTGTCAAGCAAGTCTTTTTCTATTTGTTTGACGAATTTTTTTATAAACTCTACATCTTTAACATTCATTAAAGAAACAACTTTGGAATTTGCTAAATATTTTTTCACTTTCTTGATTTGATTTTGCATATGCATCAAATCCGAAGTCGGCAATGCTTTTATCCGCCATTTTGTCACAGCCGCATCATTTCCTTTCATGCGCCATGCTATTATGCCATAAGGGGGAAGCGAAAATGCCAAAGCTTCATCAGTTCCGAGTTGGACAGTTTTCCCGTTATTCAAAGCGACCACATTACTTGCCCCACTCAATCCTATTGAAGCTTTGAGGGGCCAGTATCCGGGATTCATGACACAGACATAGTAATCATCTTTCAAATGAGCGGCACGAATAGCAAGATTCGTATCGAAACCGGTATTCAAGATCAAGTTCATTTTATCCAGAGGCAGTGACCGATAAACTCTGGCGAACTCGCGCAATGGCTGTTCGCTTCCTACAATCAGTCCGTTGTCACAGAAACCAAATATAAGCATCTCGGGATCTGCATCAATCATAGCCTGCGTGAAAATTTCTCGGGCGATATCTTTGCTGCCCTGTCCCATCATGGTGGATTGATGAGGCCTGGCCCAATGTTCGAGTTTCGGAATACTTTCCGCGCTCCTCTCTACTTCCACCCAGGCATGATGAATTATAGCCGAACGTTTTGTATCTCGGGAATACAGATTGGAAAAATCCTTTCCTGTATTCTGCTCCCATGACGCCGCATAAGCTCCATAGTCACGGATCGCGGAAGCGTAGTTCGCAGTAGCATGTAGCATTTGAGGAAACCACAACTGCCCATCTTTATACAACTCAGGATCCCAGCCCCATTCCATTAAATATTCTCGAAGCGGCAATCCTGATTTCAACCAGGCTTGAGTATGCTCGGGATAAAAGTAGAGAGCCGCTACGCATTCCATGTTGGATCGTTGTTTTTGAATCGCCTTCAAGACTTTTCCAAAGAACTCCCGTATCTTCTCACATCTCCATTGTATCCATTGGGGTTTCATCTTTTCTGAAGTAAGGAAATCGTAGCGTTCTTTGAAACGCTTCGGATCGCATGCTTTTCCCGGCACTTTGATTCCGGTATCCTTCTCAAACAACTCAATAGAGGTATCGTCGTAGGAAACGGCAAACGGATCCTCACCTTTCTTATGATGATAAACCGGCTGCCAGCCTCCTCCGAAATACGACATCCAGAAAATACCAAGAAAATTATTCTGTTCTTTGAATGGTTCAACGACGTCGTTGGCGACATTGAGCATCGTTTTTTCCACTTCGGGATGAACAAAATTCCAACTGCCTTGTGTGCCGTTTCCATCCACCATGTAAAGTGTATCAGCGCCTGCTCCCACTTGAACATCAGTGGCTTTCGCCTTGGAAGAACGGAAAAGCGTCGAATTTCCCTTGAGAAATTCGATATTCGCCAAGACATTAATTCCATTTTGTCCCATAACCCGCACCGCCATATCGCGAGTTTCCAGCGGAACACGAAAGGTTTTTATTCCGTCTTTTCCTGAAGTTCCATCTCCATAAAGCGGAGAGCGCTTTTCATCTATATATTGATAAAATCCAATTACCGCAAGGTTCTGTCCGGTGAAACGGAGATATTGCGTATATTTCTCGCAAGTGTCCAATAGCGATTCCAATTCCAGACAGGCTTCAATAATAGGCATAGAGTCTTTGGTCGCTCCACTGCGTGTAATAATTTGTGTGAGAAAATAACCATTGTAAGGTTTTTTACGCATTTCAAACGTATATTTAAAACTTAGGTTCTCCTGTACAACTCCCAGCATTCGTTCCATTGCCGGATCTTCGTTGTTGATTTGCAGCGACGGCAGATTCCCTTTGATATGATAAACCTTCAGTCCACTTGCCGCGGCGGCAGAATTCTTCTGAATACTCATAACGGCAATCGTGCAAAATCCCGGATCGGCCATATGAATCCAGCGTAGTTTTCGCATTGTGTTGCTGACGGGATATTTTCCCCCTGTGAAAACAGCGGGGGACGTTTTGGCAAAACCTTTGTAACCATCATATTCCGGTGTGCAGGAGACTCCCATCCAGCGTTCCATATCATCCGGATATTCCAGTTCCATCAGATAAAAGTCACCAGGATGCTCAAACTGAATGTTGTAATAAAACGTGGAAGTCGGTACGCAGTTACGATTGCGAGAACTGGGGCGGGTTTCACGGTATTTCAATCCATTACGTTCCACAATGAGAGGTTTGTCCACTGCCTTGCTTCCATCCGTTTCCAGAGAGACGTAAGGGCTATTAGGATCTGTAAAATCAATTTCACTCTCAAGCATAAGGTCCATCCCTTGTTCGAAACTGTCACCAGTGACAGATTTCATCGGAACCTTTCCGATCACGACAAAAGGTTCGGGAAGGCGATCTTCGATGATCCTTGAGCCGGATTTTAACTCTGTTTTGATCGTGTAAACGCCACGCGGCAATGAAGGAGTATTCAATTCAAACACGAGTGAATTATCTTTTTTTAAATAACGGCTTTCGATGCCAGAACGTTCCTTGATTACTTTGCCATCCTTCACGCGGTTAATAGTCCATACAAGCTGAGGTGTCTGTTTTTCCAAGCCAATTGGGACACGAGTGTTTATAACAACAGGTTTGGTGTCGTCATAAAAAAGTCTTGGGTCATATGGATTTTCCAATAAAAGCAAACCTTCGTATCCAGGACGATTCCAGGGAGTTTTAAACAAGAGATAAAATTCAGTTACCCTTTTTAATTTAACAATACTCTTTTTTGCGCCCGTAGGATTCCAGTCTTTATCATCGAATCCAACCTCCTTCCAATTTCTGCCGGGTTTGGAACTCCAACGCCAGGTTTCATCACTTTTGAATGGAATCATTTCTCCTGAATCCATCACTACGCTTCCCTGTAAATAAATATGCGGTGGCAGATTATCGCGAATACCATATATTGCTAAAACATTATTCCCCGTGTGTAAATAGGGTTCCAAATCCAACGTTCGGGTCTGATATAGATAGGCTCCATGGGGAATCGGTCGGGTGCCTAATACATGCTGGTCACGAACCTCTTTTCCGTTCACATACAATATTGTCTGATTGCCAACGGAAGCTATAGCACGCCATATACCCCCTTTGGGTAGTACAAGCTTTTTTCGAAAATAGAACAAATCATTCCGGGATCTGACAACGTCGATGTTCTTAATTTCAAATACAGTTCCAGGTTCAGCTGAAATGCCAAACAGCAAGCCGTCCGCCTTTGAATAAACCCCCGTGTAAAAACCTGAGATTCGTTTGAACTCAAGAGATTTCCATTCTTTCCCTGCAAGCTTGCAAATGGAAGGTTTCGTACGCCCAGCAAATCCCTTTAGCTTTTCCGCTTTTCCATCCACGCAAGCTTTCATCGTCCATTGGCTCGCTTTAGAAGAAACACTTTGACGAACATTGAGTCTCACAAAGAAATTGTTGTCCCATAGTTCAAGTCCTTCTTTTGAAACCATTTTCTTTGATTCAGAATGCTCTTTTCCGCTTTCAAGAATGTTACGTTGGTTCTTTTCGTTTGCAATATGTCCCCAACCAATCAACACATGCCGATCTTTCATTGTAAATTTCAATATTCCATCCGGCGTGACTTGGACATCTTTGACTCCATCAGACATGAAGGTGAAGCCACCTTTTTCCTTCTCAGTGAATTTCCATTCCGTATTAATCAAATCTTTTTCAAAACTCTGTTCGGTCTTTGGGCACGCAAACACTTTTCCCGTAAATATCTCTCCTATTGGAGCATTGTGACTATCCTCAGCTTTTGCAGACCCAATAGATAAAACGAGCATTGAAATAGTCAGCAATATCCTATTAAAACTTTTCATCATTTATACCTTCCCTTAACTGTATATTTTAAATTTTATCTATAATTCTAAAATTCTCTTTTTAAGTTTCCCCCTCTTGATATTATGCCTGATTATCATTGTATTTTGCTTTTGATTTATTAGTGGATATCTAATCCTTAGTTATCCACACCTTTTCCGCTGGACTGTCACTCTCTGAATAGAAAAGAGAGCCGCCGTTGTATTTAAAATTCTCCACATGCCCATCCTTGAACAGGAAATTCGCAGTATTGTCATGGCTGTTCCAGGCGGGAGCATATTGGTTAGAAGTTGGATAGGAAACAAAACTTGAAAGAGTGAGTGGATCCGGTATGTTTATGTGTCCGCTGGTTTTGTAATAGTTATGCTCCGTCATAATGGCTGAACCATCAGAAATATAGCGCAATGGACGATAATAGTCGCTACCGTATACACCCCAGCCTCCGCTCCTGACCGCATCAGTGTACATACACGTGGTTGCAACATAATTTGGGGCGTAATATTCCTTTTCAACTGAACCGTTCCAGCAGGGAGAGCTTCCGGCTTCAACCACTGAAGGGCAAAAGAACACTCCGTTACGATTTCTCATGCAGGGAATATAATCGCTCGTACCACTATACATATACTTGTAATCGTATTTCAGTTTTAGATATTCATTAACCGAACCAGTCCATTTAAAACGTGCCGACGGCAGATATCCATCATTGTCGTCAACATAAAACATCAGGCCATTGCCGATCTGTTTGAAGTTATTGACACAATTAGATTTAAGCGCGGTACCTCTGGCCTTTTTAAGGGCCGGAAGCAGCATTGCCGCCAGTATTGATATGATTGCAATTACAACGAGAAGTTCAATAAGAGTAAATTTCCTGTGGTATAAACGTTTATGTTTTATTGGTTGTATTCGATTCTTTTCCTTGACCAAGTCGTGCCTGCCCACCTGATTTTCCATTTGGAATTTAGTCTGCATTTGTACACCTCCATTGTTAAATCGATTTTTTTACAAGTTACGTTTTCTGTTGATAAATAATTGGATTATTGATAACATCCATATATATATCCGCTGCTTCAAAAAAAAACGCTTCTATATTTTTCCGCGGGATATCTTCATTTATCATATGAGATAGATTCATTATATAACCGCCGTCACAACCTATCGTCTTCATTATAAGTTTTACCTCATTAAAAATATCTTCCGGAGTCCCGAAAGGAAGAATATGCTGAACACTGATACACCCCAAAAAATAATGTCTTTCCTATAATGGAAAATCCTGTCTTTAGCCTGTTTAATGACTTTTTTATATATACTCCTTTCTCTCAGTTAATTTATATAACCATTGATTACTATTTCAATAATAGTAGATAATAACCGATATGTCAATATATTTCTCTAAAATTGCTTGATATTTACATATGCTGATATTATAATAATATTAGACTTGGTAAAAACAAAGGAGATTGATGATGAAATTGAAAAGTAAAACCGAACAGGTTGTAGACATATTAATTGAAAGAATTAAAAAAGGAATATTTTTGCCGGGGATGAAGCTTCCTTCCGAGCAGAAGCTTCATGAACAAATACCTGCAAGTGCAGAAATCATTAAGAGAGCGCTGAATATTCTTAAAGAGGAAAAGATAATTGTTCGTAAAAGCAGGACAGGCTCTTTTGTCACCAGTGACGCATTAGAGCGAATTTATAAGAATGATTGCAATGACAACGATGAAATTATCAAAATAGGTTTTGCCTTGCATCATAGATGGGCTAGAGATGTATTTTTTCAGGAGATCGTCAAAACACTTAAAGTAGCTTTACCCGGAAATATTGAATTGAAAGTTTATTTTCAGAATTTTTTACGGAAAGAAGTTTATTTGCAAGATAATGTAAAAATGATATTTGTTGATCATGGCTATTCCGACGTTGAAATTGATGCCTTGAATGAACTTGGGATTTATGTTGTGACACTTCTGAGGAAGCGTGACCATGGAAATTACCTTTGTTTTGATAATTACTCTGGGGGGTATCAAATTGGGCAGTTACTGGGAGTGTATGGACATAAAAGTATTGTACAAATTGATTATCGTAATGATTCTCCGGATGCAGAAGGTTTTATTCGGCGTAAGGGATTACAAAAGGCCGCCGAAAAGTTTAAAATGACTGTTCATAATATTGATATTGCTTTTCATAATAGCGCCGGAGGATTTCCAGATATCAGGACTGCCATCACATATTTGTTCTCATCCAATTGGAATTTTTCCGCAATTATCGCTCTTGATGATGACAACGCCTATTTCATATATGACATATTGCAAGATATGAATATTTCAGTTCCAGGCGATGTCAGCTTGATTGGATTCAATGACAACTATTATTCTTCTCTGCAGCCAATTCCCCTTACTACTATATCATTTTCCCCAAGCAGAATATCACAAATGCTTATGCAAGCTATTGAAGAGTATCTTGGTTCGGGAAATCGTGAATTCAAACACACTGTGGTTCCTACGTTAATGGCAAGAAATAGTGTAAAAATAATCAATAACACAGTTAGCAAACCTCCTCTCTAATAAGTTAAGTATCATAATTATTTATAACAAGATTATTCCATATTCCCAAGCCAACGTTTAAGGGGCTGGGCAGTCTGCCCATACGCCAGTGCCAGCATATACGCCTGATCCTGGAAATAACTTCATCAACACCTTTTAAAACCGGATTGCTTCCGTAAACCAGAGGTTTTAGCCATCGCCAAACCTGTTCAACTGGATTATATTCCGGTGAATATGTCGGGAGAAATTTGATAATGACTCCAGGAAGCTTTTCCAGCTTTTTCCGGATATATTTTCCGCGATGATATGAAACGTTGTCCATAACGATCACCAGTTTTCGATTCTTAAAGTCCAGCCTCAGTTGATGAATGAACTGCAGCAGAGTTTTGGCGTTTCCTCTTGACGCGTTTTTCCAGTAAAAACGTTCCCTGTTTAAATTCCACGCGCCAAAAATCGTGCAGCTCTCCCGATGGCTGGGAGTGTTCAGGGAAAAAATATTTTCCACGCTTAAACCACCCCCCGCAGGTTATGCGGTTCGTTTGAAAAATGCGACTCGTCAAGCATGAGTACCTCGGCGTCATCACTATCCATAACTTCCTGGATTTCAGCAATTAAATTCTTTACGGCAGCCTTCTTCTCTGCTTTTGAAGGCGCTTTTGCCGGAACGGTTTTGCGGGGCCTTTTCCAGCTGTAGCCAGCTTCGTGCAATGCCCGGACCATAGTTGCCGAGCTTACCTTAATCTTGCTTTCCTTTTCACAAAGCTCAATCAATAGCCACTTTGTCCAGCACTGTTGCGGATAACCATAATCCTGGGGAGAGTGATTCAGGTATTTGTGCAGCAGCGGAATAATTTCTTTGGCACGAACCGAAGGGCGTCCGGGAGAATAGTCACGCTCCAACCCCTTCAAGCCGTCAGCGTGATATGACTTGATGATGCTCCTTACGGTGTGGGCATTCCGGTGTAATTTGTTGGCTATAGTCGGTGCGGTATCTCCATCGGCATTGAGCAGAACCATTAGCGCGCGCTCACTTCGATAGTCGTTCTGCTTTTGGCGTAAAGCTTTAAGCTCACGCCGCTCCTCCTCGTCAAGGACTGTCCGCAATGCCCATGCTTTTTTCATCGTATACTCCCTCCGTTTAAGGAAAAAGTACCACAAGATAATCAACTTTCAATCTTGTTATATATATTTATGAGTTATAGCTTAACGCCTTTGAGGAGCATCGCTGTGACTGCCCATTTGTACCGAACCGAAAAGGGGTGTCGCAACAATATATCCGCCGAGTCCGGCGAATTGTCGATTTTTTAGAGCGTCAAGGCGTAGTTCAACAGGCGCAAGTTTCTCAGGTAACGGAATCACCTTTGCTTAGGAATTTTCGCCATTGGCTGTCAGAACATCGTGGTTTATCAGAGTACACAGTGAAACGTGTTGTGCGTTTGACTGATAAATTGTGTTTAGAGTTGGGGTATAATCCCAAAAACTATACCTCGGAAAAAGTCAGAAATACAGTTTGCGCTTATGCTGACAGCAACAGTCGAGGTCAAGTAAAATGCTTTACCACGGCGCTTCGCACTTTTATTAAGTTTCTGGTGTCGCAAGGTTTGCTGCGGAAGGAATTATTAGCGTCAATACCTGTTGTTCCACAATGGAGGCTTTCTTCATTGCCAAAGTATCTTCATGAAACCGATGTCAAAAAAATAATTGCATCATGCGATACAAACAAGCCTAATGGGGTGCGGGACCGCGCCATTTTGTTATTGCTATCCCGTCTTGCCCTGCGCGCAGGAGACATTGTAGCAATGCGACTTCAGGATATAGCTTGGGACAAGGGAACAATAAAATTATCCGGAAAAGGACGTGTGGAATGTCATTTGCCACTTCCTCAGGAAGTGGGAGAAGCTATGTTATTCTATCTGGAATCAGTAAGGCCAACAGTTCCAATAGAGCAACTTTTCCTTTGCGCAAAAGCTCCTTGGCGGCCCTTGGCAGGATCGGGAGTTGTTTCCAGTATTGTTGCAGCAGCAGTGCGGCGCGCGGGGATTAAGAACCCGCCCAGCCTGGGAACCAACCTGCTACGCCATTCCGCGGCAACAAACATGTTACGGTCAGGTTTGGAACTGGAAGCGGTTTCAACAATATTGCGCCACCGTTCATTGGATATGACGGCACATTACGCGAAAGTGGACGTGCATATGCTACGGGAAATTGCCCAACCTTGGCCGGGAGGTTTGTCATGATGACTGACAATATTAATCGTTATATCGAACTGCATCGTTCGTTGGGGTTCAAATTCAGGACCCAAGCCATCTTATTGCTTAACTTTGCCCGTTTTGCCACACAGAGTAATGAGAAATTCGTGTCGGTTAGTTGTGTTCTGGAATGGGCCTCTCAAGCTCCTTCGCCACAACAACGCCGCAATCGGCTTCTCACTGTTCGACGGTTTGCCTTGATGCTTAATGCGGAGGATTCTCGGCACCAGGTTCCTCCGACAAACGTGTTCGGCGATCTCTCATTTAAACGAATACGTCCGCATATCTATACAGATGCCGAAATCAACAGGTTGCTGGTAGCCGCTGGAGCACTGTCACCAAAAGGTTCAATACGTCCCGTAACTTACATTACGTTGATCTCGATACTGGCTTCAACGGGAATCCGGATTTCCGAAGCTTTGGCTCTTCAGGTGGATGATCTGACACAAGACGGGCTTGTCATCCGGAAGACGAAATTCAATAAGAGCCGTCTGGTTCCAGTTCATCAAACAACTCGCGACGGCATATGTCATTATCTCGAAGTTCGCAAACATGTGGGCGGGTTGGATGATTCGCTCTTTATTTCCATGCACGGTTCGGGAATTAGTTATAGCACTGTGAATTCAGTTTTTCGAGAACTGACCCGCATTGCGGGACTGCGTAGTGAACCTCACTGTAGCTCCCCTCGAATGCACGATTTTCGCCATACCTTCGCAGTAAGATCCCTTGAAAAATGCAAAGCTGATCCAAAGGCTGTCAAACGGCATCTCATTGCACTCAGCACTTATCTGGGACACGCCCATGTCACGGATACATATTGGTATCTTCAAGCCACTCCATCACTGCTGAAGCAGATCGCCGCCAATGGAGAAAACTTGTATAATGGAGGAGTATGATGAATTCGCTTGCTACACATCTCAGCGTTTTTCTACGGGAATATCTTCCGCGTGAACGCCGAACCAGCCCACACACTGCTGAAGCATATGCCTATGCTTTCGAGTTGCTTGTATGCTTTGCCGCTGAAAAATTTTCCCTTCCGCCTTCCAAATTGGAGTTGACTCAACTTGATGCCGGATTAATCCTTGAATTTCTGGAACACCTTGAACAAAACCGCGGGAATTCGCCAAGAACTCGAAATGCGCGCCTGGCGGCAATTAACGCATTCTTCCGGTTCTTGGAATTTCGTGATCCAACCAGCCTTAATCAGTCGCGCGCAATTCACGCCATCCCAATGAAGAAATATGACGAAGCTTTGATTGACTATCTTACAGGAGAAGAAATGCAAGCTCTACTTGACGCACCGGATTGTCGATCTATAGCTGGTCTGAGAGATAGAGCAATGCTCTACTTGGCATTCACCGCTGGCTTGCGGGTTTCTGAACTGGTTGGATTAAAAATTGGTGATTGCGAGTTTCAGCCATATCCCTGTATTCGAGTTATGGGAAAAGGCCGACGGGAAAGAATTCTGCCATTATGGAAGGAAACTACGATCACTCTTCGAGATTGGCTTGCTGTAAGAGAAAAGCATGCGGCAGATGAACTATTTCTCAACGCGCGGGGTGCTCCCATTACCCGGGCAGGCTTTGAATATATTTTGGCAAAGCACGTAAAAGTCGCCAGAAAGACAAAACCTTCGCTTGAAAACAAGCGAATATCGCCGCACGTCCTAAGGCATTCTTGCGCGATGCATATGTTGCAAGCTACTCATGATATCAGGAAAGTCGCATTGTGGCTGGGGCATGCCAAACTTCAGAGCACGGAAATTTATCTGCGCGCAGATCCGACCGAAAAATTAGAATCTCTTATGACCCGAGTTCCGCCTGGATTGCGGCCAGGGCGTTTTCGGAGACCTGACAAACTTTTGGAACTTTTGCAAACGGTTAAAAGCTCAACCCATTATGCAAAGTAATCATGACACTCCATTCTATTGGTATAACGGAAGAGCTCCGCCATGCACTTTGCATAACGGGAAACGCCACATAATTCCGCATGTCAACAGCCTCACGACACAACAGAATCCTGGCGTTGCCGAGTGTGGGAAACATCACAATACCTCCCGGATGATCTTCAGCGCACGCTTGAATCCGGTCCCGCCGAAATCCTCCGGCAACTCAAAACTCACGCCCCGGAAACACAGTTTTAAAGGCGACGTTTCGGATGGCGAGGATGGAACCTGCGTCTGCGTCGGTACCAACTCAATAAACAGGTCTTTCAGATTATCCGGCGACTTATCCGGCAACTCCGGTTTATTTTTTGCGGCAAGCTTTTTCTCATACGCCGCCGACCTCCGGCACTGACGTTCAAACCAACTCACCTCGATTCCACTTTCCCGGCAATACTCCTCCTTCGACTTCCCGCTGACCTCATACTTCCGGTACACTTTTTTCCAGTCCGCATAACTTTCACTATTCATCGCGTCCTCCAAATTTTTCATCCAGAGAAAAACGATAACCCATTTCCGGCTACCTGTAAACGTGTCCCCGCCGGACGCTTACCAGTTGGCGCGCCAGCGCAGAGATGTTTATGGAAGTATTGGCGACGGTATAGATTCGGCGAAAATATTTTCGGAAGTGATTGTGCGCGGCCCTTTTTCGAGGGCTGCTTGCACGGCAGTCTGAGTTCGTTTGGGTGATATGCGTCGTAAAATATAGAGTACCTTCAAAGGCCATCATGCGGATGGCCGGCAACCTCACCATGGAAAGGTACTCATCATGATGTACGACGATCAATCACGCCAACTGAAAATCAGCAGCCTGGACCGGAACCTTCTCACTCGGCTCCGGGAGTAGTGTTCACTGGGCTGTGAAATTATTTAACTCAGCTTCACATGATTGCAATCCTTATAACAGATTTCACAGCACTTAAATCTTAGATTATAAACAACTTGCAAAAATAGTACGGTTCGTTTTACTCCGTCTATGCTCCACCATTCATTTCCATATGGAATTCTCTCTTTGACTTTTAGGAAATGTTGCATATCTCGTTGTACCAAATAGTTTTGCGAGAATCGGAGTTTCAGGCAGATGCAATTCTCGCGAAGCAGAATTGCCGTTAAACAGGCCATGCCTGTCTCCGTTTCTCTGAAAGTTCTTGTCACGACCAGAACTTTTGGAAATTTTTAAATTTTATTTCCACTCGTTCATTACCAACAGCTTACCGCGTTACATGAGAATGATTATCAAAAAGTGTTCCTTTTTTCACCGAATATGCTATGAACAAAACCATCCACATCTCGAACCTGTGACAAGAAGATTAGCCTCGAATTGGCCTGTTTTTGCGTTGATTTTACCGGAAATTTGTTCTGAAAAGTCTTCTGTTTTTATGGGTAATCCGTTGTGTTCCGCCAAAAGTAAAGTGCCCGTATTAAATCCTTTGCTTTTTCACCTTTGTCAACCAGACATTCAATAATCTGCCGAATCTTGCCCCTGTATCCAGAAGTTTATCCTTGATCTGATTTTTGTTGATTTTTTCAGAAGGATAATGTGCTTGTTGTGATATTTGCCTGGGGTGTCAGGTGAACATCGGGCGCAGTTTGCCTTTGAAGTAATACTTCTTTTCCCGGTGAGGGGCAAGGGTGTTAAGCACTGTGTCCAATTTGTCGCGGAAGTCTTCCGGCAAACCGTTTTTATCCGGGAATTCCCGGCACTGGTCCTGCATTTCGTCGGGATTCTTTTCCAGGTCGAAAGAGTCGACGGTTCCGGTGTCGTCATAGTAGTTGAATTTCTGTTTTCCCTTCCGGAGCATGACGCTCAGCCCGTGGATTCCGGATTCGCACAGGATAGTTCGTTCAGGATTGCCTTCGCCTTTGCTGATCCATGGGAGCAGGCTGACGCTTTCGGTTATTCCGGTGGGATGTCCGTTGTTGTAAACCGTTTTGGTTCCGTCGTCGGCAGGCCGGTAGATCAGGCCGCAGTAATCCAGCAACGATGGCATGATGTCCGCCTGGCTGGCGAGTTCTTCCAAGCGTTGCCCCGCCGGGATGTCCGGACCGTGAAATATCAGCGGGATCTTTGCTGAGCAGTCATGAAAAAATCCTTTCTGCATCATGAAATGGTCGCCAAGGTAATCGCCGTGATCGGAGGAAATCACAATCAGGGTGCTGTCGAAAAGATCCAGCTCCTTTAGCTTGTCCATGATGCGCGCCAACTGGTCGTCCACGAGGGTTACGCAGCCCATGTACTGGGCGCGGATCTTCTGAGTCCATTCGTCGTCGAGGAAGTCCCACTGGTCATGCCAGCGTTTGACCTGTCCGGAAAATTTCAGCCGTTCATGTTCCCCTTTTACCGGCGGCGGAATGTCTTCTGGCCGGTACATCGAAAAGTACGGTTCCGGGGGATTCACCGGCGTGTGCGGCAGCACATATGAAAGCCACATGAAAAACGGTTCATTTCCGCCGGGACGGCATTCACGGCGTTGCGCGATCAAATCCAGCTCATGAAGTCCGTTATTAGTTATAAAAACCGGCAGATAGTGTTCCATCGGGACTCCGGTTGGCTTGGTTCCGAAGCTGTTTTTTACATACTCTTCCCAATTTTTTCCTCTCAGATCGTCAGGCTTGACATTATTGCGCTTCAAGTAAAGCGGATAGTCGGTGTCATTATCGGCGATTCGTTTGTCGAAACCGTAATATTTCCGTTCCGGGCGAAAGTGCATTTTCCCGACGGACACCGTATGGTAACCGTTTCTTGACAATTCTCCCGCCAGAGTGGGCAGTGCGTCGTCCCAATCCTGGTCATTGTAATAATTGTTTAATTGACAACTGAACTTTCCGGTCATGATCGAGGCCCGGGCCGGAACGCACAACGGATTGGTGCAGTAGGCGTTATCGAAAACGGTTCCGTTTTCAGCCAAACGGTCGATTACCGGGGTTTTAACTGGAAAAGTCTGTTCGAATCCCAGCGTGTCCTTGCGTAGCTGGTCCATTGTGATAAATAAAATGTTACGCATAATTTCCTTGTTTATTTAAGTTTATTCCTCTTGGATAGTCTGCCTTTATACCAACCGCTGTTACAGCTTGAGCACCAGATGATGTTCGGGTTGGCCGGGTGGCACTTTATGATGAAAAAACCGGAAGAACTAGCCAGACCTTTGTTTATTTTTTTCCAAGTTCCGCCGAAGTCGGTTGAACGGAAAATTCCCGGATTTTTTGTGGCGTTTTGCCCCCACCAGTCTCCGTTGCATACGAACACGGTTCCATCGTGCGGACTGGTTGTGACCCACGGGGAAAACGCGCAGTAAAATATTTTTTTCCAGGTTTTGCCGCCGTTTTCGCTTTTGTATACTCCCCCGGTAACTGCCCGGTTCTTTACGGGTAGGAAAAAGACGTTTCCGCATGAAATGTATATTTGTTCCGGATTGCGTTGGTCAATATGAACCTTATTAACGCTGAATATTTCTTTCGGAAGCTGGATTCGTTTCCATGATTCTCCCCGGTCAGTGGAAACAAATAATCCGCCTTTATAAATTTTGTCCGCCTTTTCCCGGTAATAAAGCGTTGACGCATAAATTATGTCACTGTTCCGGGGATGCATTGCCATGGATGAGACATTGAGATTATTACCGAGTCCCTTGTTGGCCTCCTTCCATGTTTTGCCGCTGTCTTCGGAAATCAGGATGCCTTTACCGTTTTTTTCGCACCTGCAAAAATAATAGTTCGGGGGGATTGATGGTGAAGATAAATAAATTCTCCGACTGTTTTCCGTTTTGCGCGGGTCAATAAGCAATCCGCTGACTTTATACTTCGTTGTCCAGCCCTTTACTTTTTTGGGGTTCAGGGGCCATGACAGGATCTCAAAGTTTTTTCCTCCGTCGTTGCTAACGCGTAAAGTGCCTCCGTCGCCACCGCGTCCGACCGCCATATAAACTTTATCGGGATTACCCGGATCAAACGCAAGTTCATCCGTATTTCCGCAAAGGTATTTGGTAAATTTGTATGTTTTTCCGCCATCATCCGAGGTCAGAAGCTGAATATCCCAGGCGGTCAGGAACATGCGGTTTGCGTTGCGGGGATGAAAAAAAACGTTGATTGCCGCGACATTGCTGTTGCCTCTGCCTTTCCACTTATTCGGAGCGACTTCGTAAGAGTCCACATTGCCCCAGGTTTTCCCCCCGTTGCCGGTTTTAAGAACCGCATGGGCGGTGGAAAAATACAGAACTTCCGGATCGGCATCTGACAAGGTCATTCCACGGGCGTCAAACTGAACATAAGGGGCCATCATTGCTTTCTTTTGAATGAGCCAGCCAAAGTCCACGTTTTCACTGACGGGCTGATTTCTGCTCTCCCAATAGGATTTGTCTTTTTGCCATGCGGTTCCGAGCCGGGTGGTGTCGATCCAGTTTTTTCCGCCATCGACGGTTTTCCAGACGCCGTATGGCGCGAATGAATATCTATAGTTATAGCCTGCCGTCCCGAGATATATGATGTCGGGATTTTTCGGGTGGACGTAAATGAATTTATAATTTTGAAGCGCTTTTTGGGGTAAAGGGAGCCTGGAAATATCGGCAACGCTCAATTTATATCTTTTCCTGAGGGAGACATGGTATATTCTTTTCGCGAAACTTCCGGTTTTGTTCAAATCAATATACAAATTGCCAGTTATATCCGTGAAATCCTCTCCAGCGTTTTCGCTTCTGAACACGCCCCCGGAAAATTTTTGCGCTTTCAGGTTGATTTCCGTCCACAAAACCAGAAAAAGCGTCAGATGTCCGTTCTTTTTGTTTCGGTAAACCGCAAGATCGGCACAGTTTGTATGCGGCAGGCCATTGCCTTTGACCGGTTGCCAGGTGTAACCGTTGTCGTTGCTCAGGAACAAACCTTTGTTGCTTGCAGCGAACAATCTTCTTTTGTTCTTCGGGCTTGACGGATCAATGATCAGGCGGCGTATTAATGTATCTTTGGGAAAAGATTTGTTTATGAGCCGCCAGCTTTTACCGCAATCCATGCTCCGGTAGATTTTGTTTGTATTGATCTTTTTTAATAAATCCCATCTGAATATGTAAGCGAGATCATGTTTCCCCGTGGCGGCATAAACGATATTCGGACTGTCCGGATCGATCGCGACTTCGGCGACTTGCCCGGTTCCGAACCTGAAAGGGATCTTATTCCAGGTTTTCCCGAAATCCTCCGTTATATACAGGCCGCGGTTTCCGGCGGCAAAGCCCAGATTCGGTTTCAGCCGTGAAAAGTCCATGCAACTCAATGTAGCGATTTGCTGACCGTCCCCATCGCAGTCCTGAATGCTCTCCCAGGACTTTCCGCCGTCAACCGTCCGGTAGGTCGAACCAAGATCATTGGACATAAACGCCAGATTCTTCCTGACCGGATGCGCATAGAGAAACAGGCAGGTTCCACTTTCTCCGGGAGAAAACTGCCGCCATTGAACACTGTCGGCGGATGGAATTTTTTCAGTTTCAAGTTTCTGAAAATATTCTGGAATCCGGACAGGCAGCGACCTGAGTTTTCCGGCGTTCAGGAACTGATCAGGGGATTTATCCTCAACGGCGAATCCCGGACCACACAATATCGCCAATATCGCCAATATCGCCAATATCGCCAATATCGCCAATCCTCGCCTTAGCCTCATAAATTCACTTCCACTATTTACCATGCGTATGCGCCGAGTGGAGCATCATGCTGGTTTATCCATGTCCAGCCGTTCGACGTCCGGACGTTGTCTTCGATCATTCCGCTTTTTACTGGCGCGACATGGATATCTCCAAACAGGAAATTCGCGAAATCCCCATGGCGGGTATGCGGAATCCCATTAGCGGCCTGGTTGGTATTGTTGTCGTCGAGCCGGTAACTCTGGACCATGTTCCCGGTCTTGAAGTCGGCAATTCGCAAAGTATCGCCAATGAAGATCATTTTCGACGGGTAATCCCAGGTTTTAACCGTACCGCTGAGCAATTTAACACTCGGTCTGGCTCCCATCCTAATTGAAACGGAACTGTTCTGATTGCAAACCCGCAATCCGTATGTTCCCGTTCCAGCATTGGGAACGGGGCAGTACATTGATTTATGGGTTGAATAGTTTGGGCCGTTCGGGACATAACCGTTTTTTCTTAATAAAGTCGCCCAGTTTACCTGATCCGGGGTGCTCAGCGCCGCTGGCGTCCAGCCATCGCTTTCATCTACATAGCTGGTCATGGCGATTCCAACCTGTTTCAAGTTGTTGGTGCAGGACGCGGAATAAGCGGAGGCGCGCGCTTTTTTCAATGCCGGAAGCAGCATTGCCGCAAGTATGGCAATGATCGCTATTACCACCAGTAACTCTATTAACGTAAAGACCCGGTTTTGCTGAAAAAAACTTTTCCAACTTGTTTTTCCCGTCTGGAATTTACGGTTAAGCATTTTTTTACCTCCATCTAGTTAAATTTATCCAATGAATTCTTTTTAATCAAATTGCTTGTTAATGGTGGTTTCCCTTAAAACAAATTTTGATTTACAACACATTTTCGAAATAATACTTTTATCTCCGTTGATTCGCCTGGATAAAATATCCACACATAATTTCCCCATTTCCTCATTGTTGTGATCAACGGAACTTAAAGCAGGGAAACTGCAACTGCAAAGGGGGCTGTTGTCAAAACTCGCCACCTGGACTTTTTCCGGAATTCTGATTCCCATGCTTACGGCTTCGCTGAGTAGAATAGAAGCGTAAAAATCGTTCAGGCAGATAATTGCTTCGGGGGGATTTTTAAAATTCATCCAATTCTTGAATACCTCGCGGATTTTCTCCCTTGTATTCTTTTCCGTTCTTTCGAGCCGGACATTAATTTTGTACTTGGACGTATCCAACCCCAATTCCCAGCATGAATTTGAAAAACCGTCGATACGCTCTTTGATATTAGGGGAAATATTTACCGGATCGACAGGATATAGTTCCAGCAGCGCTATTTTTCTGATTCCATTTCCGTGGAAGAACGTGACCACATCCCGCATTGCGCCGAAATTGTCGGCAACCACGCTGTCGCATATCAAATTTTTTAACGGAACATTCAGCATGACCGTGGGAATCCTGGATGCCAATTTTGTCAACTGTTCCTCGGAGATGCTGCGTTTGATTATTACCCCATCCACCTTTTTCTGGGAAAGCAGAAATGTTTCGTCCTCCTCACCTTTCTGCACAATTACGTTGAGCCCTTTGTCCGTTGCGGAGTCAATAATCCCATTCAAGAAACGCTGCTGATAAAGATAATCGATGCTGTTTGCGTTGAATTCCATGTCGACCAGATAGCCGATGTTTTTTGTCGGGCCATTTGTTTTTACCGGATTGTAGTTACTTTTCCGAACGAAATCCAGAATCATCTTTCGCTTCGGAGCTGATACTTTATCAGTGGCCGGATTGTTGATAACAAGGGAAACCAGGGTTTGTGAAACACCCAATTGTTTCGCTATATCACGCTGGTTCATGGCAAATACTTGTCTTGATTAGATGAATGATAATCATGATTACTAATCATATTATAACAAATTATTTTTATTTGTCAAGAGGGGAATGTTGTGAACGGTTACAAAAAATGGCAACCTGGAATATGGGGAAAAATTAAAAGGGAATCATTATACCGAATATGGTAGGGTACGCATGTTGTGTTTTTTCGAACCCGTGACAAGATGATTCGCCTCATTTGCACCTGTTTTTGCGTTGATTTTATCGGAAATTAATTGTAAAAATCCCTCTTTTTTGGGGTAAATTAGATGGCTTAGAAATCCGCATCCAACTCCGTTTTCCGCCATTAGCGGATGGTTTCGAGGAATTTCGGAATGATTCTGTGCGCTTTATCTGCCATCGCATTACGATACCATGGCTTAGTGCCGTACGTCCTTTACCTTGCCGCTTCAATTGTAACGGGGGGCATGAATTCGCCGTATCGGGGAATCACCATAATAACTGATCAGGGTCCACGTGCCGCCATTTTCCAGGGAAGCCACTGAATATAGAATTCGCGATTATCCTTCCAGTTACTCGTCTTTTTCATCCTTTGCCATTTTATCTTCATGTTCCAGATGGTCGAATTCGGCTTTGTCGGACAGCGAAACATGACCTTCGCCCCAGCCATCGTCGAGGGGGGTGTCGACTCTTAAGGTCGCGGAACATCCGGAAAAGGTCGATACAGCCGCCGATCCCGAACCAGACGGTGGAAATAGCCGCCATCGCTTCCGGCACCACCAGGTAGACGACGAAGAAATATTTCACCCACCACCGGATCGGCAGACGTATCGGGAAGCTTCTCTTCAAAAATATCCAGGCAGTTAATGTCCGCTTCAGATGGAAATATCGGCCGGTCTTGCAGATTTTTCATATAGGCGAGAGCGTAGGATTTCGCCTGCTCAAACAAACCGAAGCCTACATTTCCTTCGCAAATACTTTTAACATTATTTTTCACTGTTGCCTTAATGTATTCGCTTGTTTGGGGAGTAACTTGACGAGACTAAAACCCTTACGCAAATACGGGATTTTATCTGGTTATTTCACAGTTCCACTTTTTCATGTTTTCCGCTAGCTAAGGATTTTTCCGTGGCCACCATAAGTGCGAGAATTTCCATGGATTCGCGGAGAGTGACAGGAATTCTTCCGTGAAGAAAGAAATCTCTAATCTTGTATATCAAGTTAAAATAAAGTTTATTGACAGACTTAACATAAAAACTGTCGATAGCAGTATCTTTCTGAACTCTAGCTCCATAAAACCTGCTTGTGCTGTTACATTCGACAACTGCGCGGCGTCCATCCCGGTAATTAACGACCACAACAACACCATTATCATCTTCATGAGCAGAAACAGATTTAGCGTCACAACCCATTATAGCCGAGAGCATTTCAAAAGTATGTACTCCGTACCAGATAAGTCCGCTCCCGACAGGGGCTTTTCCCAAGGGACCGAATACGTTAGCGATAGTCGGGGACGTCATATTTTTTTTACAGGTTTCAATTTCGTCCGTAAATCTGAGAGATGACGATGACCATGCTTTAGTCGAATTTGCTTCCGCGATTTCGAGTATTTTTCTGCCATCATCAAGGTTTCCTGCGAGTGGTTTTTCGAGAAAAAATGGAAGTCCGGTTTCGGTTGCTAATTTAAAATATTTCAAGTGTTGGGCGGGGTCATTAACTTCCAATAGTAACCCGTCCGCGCCTTCAACGGCATCATTGAATGAATCAGTAACTTTTACACCCCATTTTTCGAGTTGAGCTTGACGTCTATCCTGTTTATCCTCAGCTTGGAACGGTGATTCAAAACGCATGCACTTCGTAATTTGCAGACCCTCAATTCCGTTTGACGTTTGAGGCACTTCGCCTTGGATTATTCTAGTAAATTCAATGGTGTGGCTTGTGTCAAGACCAATTACAGCAAGTTTCAACATATTTTTTCCTCTGTATAATTTTTATATAATCAGTTTGTGCCTTCATTAAGATAGGCAATAAGGGTTTTAAGGGTTTTATTGAAGACTGAGAGGCGGGCAATTTCAAACCCGTGGCTATTATCGCGGACGTGACCGATGAAAGCGATTCGCGGAACCAGCCCGGCGTCGAGGACCATGCTGGCGTCGGAAGCGGCTCCTTCGTAAACCGCAACCTGAACTTGCGTTCCTGCCTGTTTGGCAGCCGCGGAAATATCTACGACCAACTGTTGATCATAATGCGCCAGCCGGTCACGGCTCCATACACCGGGGCGACCGTCGAGTTTCATGGTATCCGGATCAATAATCGGACAGCCATCCACGGCCACGAATATTTTCGGATTTTCTTCGGCCGCCAGATACTTGGCGCCGTGCCCGCCTGCTTCTTCCTGGACGGTAAACGCAATTATTACGGGATTTTGCGGCTGGAAATTATTGCGTTTAAGTTCACCGAGCAGTTGGAGGAGGACAGCCATTCCTGCGCGGTCGTCAAAAGTCCAGGCGGCGATCATCGGGTCGTTTTCATCTCCCATGACTACCGGACCGCGTACTTCGTTCTTCGGAACTGCTGAAGAACCAATCCTTATTCCTTTTTGCTCAAGCTGTTCGGGTGTCAGTCCCGTGATGATTTTTACATCGTCCCAGGTTATCCTTTCTTTTCCGCTGGCGCTGCCGCCGTGGGCCGAACCGAATGAAAGAAGTCCGGATACCGGTTCGGAATCACCGATGACGTCCACCGGGCATTCCCCGATTTTCCAGGGCAGGAGGCCTCCTGATTTTATAACTTGCAGAGAACCGTCGGGATTGATTCTTTTCACCGTCATGCCGATTTCGTCAAGATGAGCGGCAAAAACAATGGGACATTCTTCGGGATTTTTCCCTGGCAGGCGCACGAGTATATTTCCAATGGAGTCGGTTTCCGGTTCATATCCGATTTCAGAAATTTTTTCGCGAATCAACGCGGACATTTTCTCTTCACGTCCGGAAGGTGACGGTATCAGCAGCATTTCCTCAAGCAAATTTAAAAACTTATTATTTTTTTTCATTTTAATTCCACGGTTAACTTTTTATTGCCGGTTTCCAACTCCAGGACTGGCGGAGACAGAATTCACAAATTCGTTCCCCGGTAAATCCATCCGGATAAAGATTACCACCGTTATTTTTATGTTGCAATATTTTCTGCTGGAAAAAATCGTCTTTGCCGATTTCCGGCAGGTTTTGATTATTCACTTCCACCATTTCCGGCAGTTTCGTGCTTCCGGCCAGCGCCAGGTAAATTTTTGATAATGCGTTAAGCAACTGTCCGGGACCGTATTTTTCCCCGGCATGTTCAATAATCCCGGGAATTGCGTTTGCATCATCGATCTGGCGATCTGTTTTTACGAGGAGTTCCGGCAATGATGAGGTGGGGAATGTATTGCATTCTGAAATTTCGAGGAATTCATCGAGCGGTCCCAGTGGATTCCGCATATACACTTGTTCCGGGAGTTTCCCGGTCTCCAAATGAGTCCTGACGGCCCGGTTGAGCAGGCCCAGCGCTTCCGCCGATGAAACCGACCAGCCGGCAGTTGTGCAGGCATCCAGGTTCTTCGAGAAGAAAAGCGCCAGTTCGTCGAGATCATCGCGATTCAACCAGATATTGCGATTCGGTTTGAATTGTGACAAATACTGGGAGAAACTCAGGAAACGGCAGCCGGGTTGTCCTGCAATGTATCTGATCACTTTTTTCAGTCTTTCCACTACGGCGGCGGTGGCTTCCGTAGGCATATGCGGGAAATAACCGGCGCCTGGAAGGTCTTCATAATGCCAGTTGTCCTGCTTATAACAATATGGCGGCATTACTTTTGTTGACGCGGATTCATGCAGATAACGGTATTCATGAGTAAACATCCTGAGGAGATTCGATTCCATTCCATTCAGCAGTTCCCGCTGTTCGAGGAACTGGGATTTTGCTTTTTCCACCGGATCAAAGTTGTCGCGGAACATATAGTCGACCCCAAGCAGGCGGCTGACGCTCGGTGCGAACGCATTGCAGAACCAGACCGCGCCATTGCCGCGGCCCGGGATTTCAGGCACGAATCCATTTATTTTCATTCCCGCCAGATAAGCGCCGTGAATTGCCTGCGGGGCCTTGCTGAATTCCGTGGTGTAATATTTAGGTACAGTATCAAACAACGCCTCCACTTCCCGCATTGCGGGAATTTCGTTACCCATCCACATTTCAAGTCCGTCCAGCCATGATTCCGAATTAAGGTATTCCCCCATGAATGGTTTGGCTCCGTGATGGTTGCAGTGAAAGCCGATTTCATGTTGCCGCAACGCTTCGATCACATCGCGGCGGCAGTTTCGGCGAAGAGCCCTGGCATAATCGCCGGTCAGGTGAAAATTCCCCGTCAACCCTTCGCTGTTGAGAAATTCAGCAAAAGTTTTTATCAGGTTGTGGGCCCGTTCCGAGTGGGCCACTTCTGTTGCAAATGATAAAATAATGTCCATGACGTTCCTGTTTAAATATGGTCAATATAGTGGTACTGCCAATGACATGGCGCAAGCGCTGAAGTCAAATGATCCGGATCGCCGTGGTGAAGGCCGGTGGCGGTGATGCGTTCCTCGTCGACGGCGGATTTCAGGTTGAGGCGGCGCATCATAAGTCGGGACAGGGTGGGTTCCTTCATTTCCAGGATGATTTCCCTGTCAGGTCTAGTTGCGGCGTGGATTATGCCTTCGCGTTCAGGAGTCCAGACTTTCACGGTCACGTTTTCGAGTTCCGGAACCGGATTCCAGATTTTTCGTCCGGTGCTTTCCAGGTCGTAGACATGCGCCATGATTGCAATCGAGCTTTCATTGCGGGTTTTGGTTGTTCCTCCGGCGGCAATGACTGCGTTTTCAATTGCCGATCCGGGAGTAACGTCAAAGTAGAGATTTTCTCCGTTTGCCCGGAAGGCAGTGAGCAGAGATTCAAGAATACCGGTATCCCATTTTTCGGCAACAGCTTCCATAGCTTTATACATGCCGCGATAAGCTCCCGCGGTAAGGTATCCTTTTAGTTTCCCTTCGGATTCCATGACGAAAACATCGAACCGGGTATCCGGCCCCCGGACAGCCGTAATATCGTCAAAACGTTCGCGATAAAACCGGGTGTTCCTGACCGGGAAACCGCCAAGGTCACGATGGGGCAGGTTGAACAGGTTCAGGAATTCGGCATTGCGTTCGAAAAACTCATTGAGCGTTATTTTTTTTACGTTTTCCGGCAATGCGGATACCGGAGACAACCGGTAGGTTTTCGGGTATGTGACGTCGTGCATACCGTTTTTATCATAAAACTTATACGGTCCGGACTGTTCCGCGCCGCGATAAACCATCAGGACGTCCGCGCGATCTTTCAGGATTGCTTTTATGCAATCCTGCATACCGTTTCCGACGCCTTGTCCGCGATAAGTTTCATCGGTGCCGACGCGGTGCTGCACCCAAGCGGTAACGGTTGCGCCGGGAGCAACCTGAAGAGTCACCTTCCTATGCGGAATTGCCCCGATGGTTTTTCTGCCATCGAGAGCCACCGGGGCGGTGAAATCTTTTGACGTACGTTCGAGCCATAATTCCTGTGAGAGTTCCGCCGCCGTGAATACCTTATTGAGCAATATCCTGACGCTTTCCGAGTCATCCGGGTGATACTCGCGATACGTGATATTCGAATTCATCTGTTAATCTCCTAATTCAGTTCCGGGACCATTTTGCCGTGAGTCCAGGGAATTCCTGGTGAGGGAAGTTGCGGTCCTTCCGGGACATTTCCGGGAGTAAGTTGTGTTGCAAGTTCGATACTGTTTTTCACAATTATTTCATCAGCGTCAATTTCCAAATTTGAAAAATTTGTCAATACGGTTTCATAACCGCCGCCGTTTTTACCGAATGCCTCAGCGGTGGGAACATATCCTATACCGCCAGTGTACCCCACGAGCCAGGTAAAGGGAAACGGTGAGGCCTTTTTTACCTTGAGACCGCTCTCACAGAAGTGTTCACCGGGCATCGATAAATAAACCGCCGGGCCAACTTGGATTGCCTGAAGCGCAATGTCGGTTTCCGGAGATAATTTCACCATGTAATCAAGAATTATTCTTTCTTTTGAGAATATCCACTCGGAATTGTTCAAAGTAGGCGTATCGGGTAAATTGAGATATTTTTCGACGATTGCCAGCGACTTTTCTATGCTGTCCGGGGAAGGTGCCCGGCAGGAAATCCTGATGGTTTTGTTCAAGGCCTTGACCGGATTCAGCTCTCCTTTTTCCGCCGATACCAGCACTTTTACCGCTTCCGCGCCGACCTGTACACCGAAAAATTGCGAGGAGTCCTCTTTTTCCCTGACCTTCCGCAAGGTTTGCTGATTCCACTGGGTTACGTCTCCGCAAGCGCCGTTGAGAAAGACAGTTACAGCGTCAGGTACACCCATTGCCCCCTTAACGGTTTTTTCCATATACCCGATCCAGTCGGAGGAGACTGCCGGACCGTTGAAGGTGGTTCCGTGGCATGTGAAGTTTACCACGCAGCCCATCAGTGTGCCGTCTTTACGCCAGGCGCCGATTACTCCCACTTCCGGATCAATTGGACCGGCCGGTTCAATAATGTCGGGATTGCATTGTCCGGGATTTGTCCAAATATTTCCGTTTTTCATTCTGAAGCGCCGGTTGAAAGTGACATTATTTTCTTCGCCGCTGCCGGCACAAAGCAGCACTTCCTCTTTTGCATTGTCAGCTTCGTTCAGAGTTGCGATGATCTTTCCGATAACGGTATTTTCATAATCGGGGTCAATATTCACGGTAAACTCGAAAATCAGCTTGCGGATCAGTTCCGGTGCATCCGGGAACTCGTCGGGATGAAACCCGAACAGTGGTCCGCCGGTATGGGTATGCGAAGCGCCGATAATAACATTATTCGGATTGATATGAGTTATATCTTTAATCTGTTTTCTGATCATTTTTAATGTATGAGGGAACAGTGCGCATGTGTCGATTCCGATCAGCGCAACCTTTTCTATGCCGTCGTCGAAAACCGCGATCCTGACTTTTAACGGGTCGTGGATTGCCTCGATATAGCGCTTGTTGTATCCCCCCGGCCTTTCCATGCCGATATCCGGGGTGATGTCCGCTTCATGAAATCCGGCTTTCACTTAAAAACGTCCTCCGGTTTTACGGGAAGTCCGGTTGCTGCCGACTGCAGTGCTGCTTCCGCCAGCGCCACTGTCCTGGTGCCTTCGTAGACATTAGTCGGAGACTGTTCGCCGCGTTTAAGGTATTGGATGAATTCATCAAGTTCGGAAGTGACGTTATGGCTGTCTAATTTTACCGGGATTTCGATGAAATCATGACTTTTCGAGTCTGCAGCCAGTCGGGAACTGTAAAGTTGAATAGTATTGCTGGTGTTGTCGCAGATGATCGATCCTTTGCTGCCGTGAATCACGGTACGCATAGTATATTTGCTTTTTATCGCGCTGGAAATGAAGACTCTCCCGATAGTGTCATTATCCCATTTCATCACTATTACCCCGGTATCGGCAGTTGGCCAGTCAGTGAGTATTTTGTGATTTGTATAGCAGAAAACTTCACGCGGATTTCCGGCGATCCAGCGCACCAGATCAAGAGCGTGACAGCCGCCACCGACAATATGTTCACGTCTGATTTTCGGGTCTTTACGCCAGTTGTCAATTCCCGGAATCTTTATGTAATCGTGTGCATATTCGCTCTCGATGTAGAAGATATCACCGATTTCTCCGGATTCCACAAGTTGCTTTGCCGTGTGGAATCCCGGTGCATACCGGCAAACCTGCCCCACCATGAAAAACTTTTTGGAAGCCTCCACTGCCGCAATCAGTATTTTGCACTGTTCAACATTTTGCGCCAAAGGTTTTTCGCAGATTACATGCCAGCCTTTTTTCAGCGCGGCAATGCTCTGTGAAATATGCAGATGGTCCGGTGTAGCAACAATTGCAATGTCCAAATCTGCCTGGAAAAATTCCTCTTCCGATGTTGCCGCCGAGGTGTGGTATTCCTCAGCTTTTTGTTGAGTAAGTTCCGGATTTTTATCAAAAACAAGACTTAACTCCGTGTCCGGCAAATCGAATGCGCCTTTCGCCCAGCGATTTCCCATCCGTAAACCGATTATCCCAACTCGATATTTTTTCATACCGCTTCCTTATTGTATTTATTTCCGCACGCCGCAAAATCATCCCTGGCCTGAATCATGGCCTGGACATGTTCCGCGGAAGTGTCGATAGTAATTTGTTCAGTGGAAAGGATATAACCGCCAGGACCGGCATCGTGCAAAGCCTGTAATGTGAGATCGTAAATCATTTCCGGCGGTCCCGGTTCGATCTCATGGACGGCGTCGAGATTTCCCTTCAGGCAAACCTTGTTTCCCACCCGTCGTTTCGCTTCCGCCAGTTCCACGTCGCCTCCGGCGCAAGGACGGTCGAGGGACTCGATCACGTCGGCTCCGGTTGCCGCCATGTCCTCCAGAATATCGTTGATTTTTCCGCAGATGTGCAGTAATGCTTTCATTCCGATTGAATGCAGAAAATCAATTGTTTTTTTGTGATATTCGAAGAATAATTCCCGATAGGTTTCCGGGGAATACAAACTGCACGAGGCATAGGCGTCTCCGGTGTAGACAATCTCGATTCCCTCCGACTTCTGGAAAAGATAATACTGCTTCACCTGTTCCAGACGTCGTTCCATAATTGCCCGGCATAGACCCGGATCTTCCAGCACCGCGATCATGGCCTCGGTTTCCCCCAATACTGAACTGAGAACGTTGGCGGTCTGACCGGCTCCCCAGCCGATCAGCAACCGTTTACCGCCGAACGCCTGTTTGTACAGTTCGAGAGTGCGCATTGTAGCTTGTTCGTTACGATAATCGTCTATCGTTTTGATTCGCATAGCATCGGGAATATTATTAATATTATGCGTATTAATCTTTTTTAGAGATTGCTGATCATTTACATAATTACCATAATAAATAATTGTTTTTCGGTCATTTTCCACGTGCCCGGCAATATCTCCACTTTTACGGTAACGCAGTAAAACTCCACATTCCAGGCGCAAATCGGCCTTAAGATTTACGGGCAGACACGTTACTGTCCGCATCATGATAAGATCATTTTTGTATTTTTTCTGGTAGCGATCATGGCCTTCGGCAACAATTCCGGTTCCAGATACATTTCGTGGACCTTGCGTCCGAACTGCCGGATCGCATGCTCCGGTGACTCATAGGTATGTAACGGTATCTTGTTAGGGATCCTTAACTCAATCGACGTCAATGCCCTTTCCCGTGAATTCATAATAATTTCCGTATTTAATCAGTTGTAAATGGTGTGGCACTCGATGCCTGTTCAACCTGAATGGCATCAACCCAGATCGTTCCTGTGTCCCATAATACAATGGTAAACAGATTTTTTGCAGACCAGTATGCTGGAACATTACAAGTATAGGAATAACGCGCCCATGAGGTAGTTAAAGTTACTTGACTGTATCCCAGTTCACTACTTCCGAGTCTTACTGTTCTGCCAGCCTGGTCCGCTTTAAGATAAACGGAAAAGGTGTAATCTTCGTTGGTATCGGCATGTTGCGGAGTAAGGTAAAAGTAAACACCATTGATTTCACCTAGAGTTTCACCATCGCCATCGGCTATTTTTAGGCACTTGTTTCCATGATACGGCGAATCAGTTACCAGTCCCCACTGCTGATTGGCGGTATTGATGCGCGGATTGGCATACCAAGGCCAGCAATAATCCGGCCAGTTGGTAACAGTATTATCTTCCAAGCTCGGGTTCTGCATCAGATTTGTGTACCCGGAACGCCCTGAATCGGGATGAACAGTTTCAGCGTCCGGAGGCGTCCCCGGATCATAATCGACCGAAATCGTGACAGGATCAGTTGAAGCGCTGCTGAAGGTATATGCCCGGGTCGCATATGCCGCCAACGTATCACTGAATTTGCCGTTGCTATAAGTTCTTTCCCACGTATTATTGGGGTCAAAAACCTTGCGGTATATTTTGTCATCGGTATCAAGGAGTGAAATAGAGTAATCAACATCCACCGAATATTCCCGGGTATTCGCGGCCAACAATACGTAATCGTATCCTGCACCGGCCGGGGCCTCAAACAATCTGACCTGCACGTCAACGAAGTCATCTGTACCCGGATTAAAATCGACCGGGGAAGATTCTTCATAATAGGAAACGGTTTGATCCAATTCAGGCATCAAAAGAGAAGGCGCAAGATCATCAACTTCACCCGCCAGAGTTGAAAATTCATTCCACATATCACCATGATAAATCGGATACCGGAAATAAAAGATTCCCTTGGCGCCATGAATAAGCGCCAGATAGGTTTGGCAACGCTGTTCATCCGCAGTAATAGAACGCTTCCGGCTGGCACTGTGGAATTCCCCCATTAATACGAACCAGTAACCTTTGTGATTATCAAGTCTCCGGGTTGCCCCGATACAGGCTGCTTTTGTAACATAATCAATTGTACTCCGTTCATCGCCGCTGACAAAAGGCGGATGCCAGTAACCGCTCAGACCAATAACATCGGAGTAATCGTACGGGGCTATTTCCTCCGGATGCATGAACATATAGACAGGATGATAACCATCCTCTGAATTAACATTTTCGTAAAGGTCTTTAAACGCGGCATATTGACTTGAAACCGGCTCATCAAAAGAATAATACCCCAGAAGATTTGTTTCTAATTTGGCATAGCCGACGCCATCTAGAATGTTGTTCCTTTCGTCAACATAGGCATCCCAAAAGTCCTCGGCGTTTCCCCGATAAAGGCTGAGTTTTACACTGGAATAGGCTTCGAGTTTGTCGACTACCAACAAGTCGTAATTGTCGGCGTTTTCCAGGTAGGTGGTTGCATCGGTAGGAGCAACACCATAACTTTTCCATCTTATCATACTGTTGAAGCCAACCTGCGATACTTCCTGAAAATCAGAGGTGGAGTCGGATGAAATATTGTTCATGTAAAAACCGACAGGAAAGAATTTATTTCCATCCCGCAGCATGATCCCGTTTTTCCGGTCAACCTTAGTTTCAAATCCCGAATTTGCCGCCAGTTTTATAACATCCGCATCATACTTATATAGCAACTCCCCTGAATCTTTATGCAGTTCGATGGTAATAACATTGCTGCCGGTAGACAAGTTTGCATTGCCGATGGTCATTTCAGTATCAGTCTCGGGAGTGGTATTAGTATCAAGAGTAGTGCCAACGGAGTTTTTGGCAACCAGATAACAATCGTCAAGCTCAGTTGACGGCATATTGACTTCGCTAATAACCGTAGCATCTTCAGTCGTGAAATAAGTTTTGCCGGCGTAAGCTGAAACTAAATTCGAGTACAAAGTCTGAATGGCGATCTGATCCAAAGCCCGGTTATAAAGCCTTACTTTGTCAATCAAGCCGTCAAAATGACACTTAGTTGCATTGCCGTACCGACCGATTTCGACACAACTTGAATTTGAAGTAAGAGTGTAGTCATACTGCTCTGAATCTTTTTCTTCACCGTTAAGATAAATACGCAAAATACTGCCGTCATAAGTTGTCGCCACATGATGCCAGTTGCCGGTTTCAAGGTCGGCGGCCTGAATATAAACGTTGCCATAAGAAACGCCTCCGGCGCCGATACATGCCCGAATTCTGCCATAAGCGTCAATTGCCACCTGAAAAGGAGAAATAGTCCAACTTCCTCCCCATTTTCCCACAATTCCCTGTTTACCGCCAGAAAGATTTTCAGGTTTAATCCAGCATGAAATAGTAAAGGCGTTGGTATCATTGAAATTAAACATGCTGTAGTTACCGCAATCGATATAATCGTCCGTGCCGTCGAAAGATAATGCATTACGGAAATATCCATCATGGTCAGGATGTCCACTGGACCAACTTGCTCCATAAATAGTACCGTCATTGTCATATCCCGAAGAATCCGTTGCGGTTGCCCCTGATCCATCATTGAATTCCCAATTGCCACATATACCTGCAGACAAATAGAGTTCCATTACTCCGTCAGCAGTCAAGCTATAATTATAAAGGCAGACAAAGTCAATGGAACCGTTAAAATAGTATAATGTACTATTTCCATAAACCCCGATTTTTAATGATTGTGCATTGGATGCAAGAGTGAAATTATAATAAGCAGAATCTTTTTCTTCACCATTCAAGTAAGCGCATAAAGTATATCCGTCATAAGTAACAACAACGTGATACCACTCACCGACAGTGAAATTATTAGCGGTTATGTAGATACTGCCAGTTGTTGTTTCACCACCAATTCCTATGCGTAAATTACCATTTGTATCAAATGCCATCATGTATGGTGTTTCGTACCAGTTTCCACCGGTTGTTCCTCCCCATTTCCCCACAACTCCCTGTTTGGCAGCAAGATTTTCAGGTTTAATCCAGCATGAAATGGTAAAAGCGTTGGTGCTGTTGAAATTAAACATGCTGTCATTGCCGCAGTCGATGTAATCGTCGGTACCGTCGAAAAAAATTGCGTCGCCATCAACTCCTGTAATCCAGTTTGGACTGCCATACAGAGTCCCGTCATTCTCATAACCGGTTTCATCATATGCCGTTGATCCGGTTCCCTCGTCAAAACTCCACATACCGATAATTTCATCATCGGCATATATAGCAATAATAGGAATTATAAATATAATTAAAACCGTTATTAACAAATTTTTCTCCATCCAGGTGCAATACCGTCCAAAACGTTTTGGTCCTCTGATCTGAGTGTGTGATTTTGAATTCATGAAATTAATCCCCCTTTTATCTGCGTTTTTTTATTTTGTTGATTCTTTTCATGCTGTTTAAGACATTCTTCTCGGCAAGGGCAATTGGATGATTTCATCATTCAGGAAGAAGGTAAGGACAATTTACCGTTAATCCGATGATGTTGTTTCTTTGTCATAATTCATTGTTGTTTAATATCTATCCCAATAATTCCTGGGATCTTTATTTTTGTTTTTTGCGCCATATCGGAATGGACTTCCCATATAAGGATTCGCAGGATTAAGAACATCTTGCGCTGTCACGTGGCCATCAGCCCAACAAATATTTACCGAGCGTAATCCGTTATGAGTAGGGCACAATTGCGAAGATGTTGTATATGAACTCAATGCGGCAGATCCCCCCAAGTCCCGAGTTCCACCATCATTCATTTTTGACTCACCAGCCAGAATCGTTTCGGACGGTTTTGCAATCATGGAAACCTTATAACTTCCATCAAACGAACCTCCATCACCATAATGCGTTCCAAGAAAAACCCAATTATAACCGTAGTGGATATAGGACAAATACGCATGGTCGCTTAAATCGATAATTTTTCGGATATCTCCAGTAATAGTATCATTAATGGATGTTCTCGAAGGACAGATCAGCCATTCACCGTTATTGATATAGTCCTGCTTTACAAATTCTTTTATCCACGAATTACTTGTATCCGGGGGATAATCGGGATAATAACATGGAAGATAGCCATCATTCTCGCCAACATAATTTTGAAAAGTTAATCCAAGCTGCTTCAGGTTATTTATACAACAAGACCGCCGCGCTGTTTCCCTTGCTTTACCGAGCGCAGGCAGCAGCATACTTGCAAGTATAGCTATTATTGCTATTACAACAAGTAATTCGATAAGAGTAAAATATGTTTGTGAACACGAATTTCCCTCCAGTCTGCCAATTGTTTTTTTCCGCTTTTTCATTTTAGGATATCCTTTCTAATTATTTTAATGGAAATGTTTGATTTCTCAACGCTATCAATAATATATTTTATTTTAAAAACTGTAAAAAAGGAATGTATTTAACCCCTGAAATCATGTTAAATTCTACTTTTCTGATAAGTCTTTTCATTCGTTCCCTCAAAAGGTTAATTTAGGCATAACTCGCCATCGTCAATATTAATAACTTCATCGACAAAAGAGTTTCTTTTATCTTTCCGGACATTATTAGGTGCTGCTATTGATATTTCAATGGGTTTCAGGCGCAGGCTACTGACATTTTCCGCGTAAGTTAACTTCCGTAATTCGTCAAAAGCTCCTTTTAAGCGTCTGACGGAATCCGGGTCGGCATTCTTCACATAGTTACTAAAATTCAGGCAGAAATCACTCATGCTTATTCCCTCGGCAAGAGGCTGCATCCAGTATTCCCTAAGATTGAACATTTCATAATCGATCAGGGCACGAAGATATATAAAACGCCAACGAAATGATTTTTTAGCATTATCCGGCAATTTGGCATTAGCTCTTTGTGCCATCTCCCAAGCGTATTCAGAACTTTCATCAATGGCATAACGTAAATGATTTCCCTCAAAAATATTTATTGCCGTAATTACCTCTTTTACGACTAATGGAGAAAACTCATAACTTATGTATTCCCGTAAAATATCTGTCAGCGTTCTGTTATTATCCCAATACAGGTTGGCAAAGAGAAATTTCAGGATGTCGTCCTGAATATGTTCAGAATAAGGCCATCCTCCAACCATGTGCCGGTCATGATTAAGATGCTGGAGCCAGTGTTTGTTTGCATTCGGATTTGCTCCGTACCCCCCCCAGGGGAACATGCCGTTCATAGCTATTTCCGGAAATCCAACGACAGGAATATCGGCCGGACTGCCTTGTTCTTTTATATATGCCATCCTTGAGGTATTTTCCACGAGCAAGTAGGCAATCCATTCTGGCCGCCGATCTCTCCAGATATTGAATAGTTCATCCCAATAACAACGATCAAATCCCCAAGTAGAGAGAATCACCTTACAATACGGCATCTTTTTTCGGACTATAACTGCCACTTCTTCGGCGAGTTTAAGATAGGCATTGGTTTGCCACGGCATGCAATTGCTACAGCCCGCAATATGTGAAAACTAAACGTTTGTTCTATGACGTTGATCATGACCTTTTTCTGTCACGCACCTTTTTTTGCTGTAGCATTGATACGCAAGAGGAAATCGAAGCTAAAATCCGTGATGCGGACGCTCAAGATGGAGGGAGCGAGACAATTGAAGCTGTTACCCATGAACAGTATAGTTTTCCATATTACCGCAATTATCTGCCTGACCATTTTGAACGCATTGCCACGGCTTGCCAGATCCTGAGCGAACTTGGTTATCAACCAGTTTATTTCAGCGAAGGATTGCTTGGGAATCCCTGTGAGGCGTAGGGGAACACATCATGGCATGGGTGGCTTCTGAAACGCGGGGATGAAAATTATTTTGGGTTGCGGAGGCGTTCTCAGATATGCGGAAGGAGTTCGTGGAGTTTTGAATGAGGGTTTGGATTGATTCTGGCGAGAATGTCGACAAGGTATTCATTCGGGTAATGATCGTTGTTCATACCTTTGTATTGTTTTAAATATTTAAAAGCGCCAGCGGAAAGTGTTGCTGACTGCCGTAAACATCACAGTCGTCTGGAGCGCCGGAACTGACGCTGCGCGGTATGCTTACCTTCACAGCCAGGACTCTCCGGAATGGATGGATCGCAACCTTTTCCGGTTCCGTGTGATACAGTTGCGCAAGCTTTTCCCGGTTAAATTCAGCGGAGTTTACGACAACGTCAAAATCATCCTCATTATCCAAAATAATATCTATGGTCAACATAAACGGACCGGCGTTTTTACTTCTCATTACTTTAGCTCTGTCATAAAGTTTCATTATGAATTGCTCCCGCTTATCTTAATATACTTTACCGGAAAGATTTTTTCAGTATTTTCGATCTCCATCAGGTGATAAAGTCCAAATTCGTATACAGGTCCTCCTGAAAAATCGGACGGCGAAAACGGGAAAGCCAGGTTCCCGGCAGTAGCTTTGCGTCCGGCAAATGCTTGATGCAGCGCGGTTGAACGCGCCAGGCTGATAATTGTATCGGCAAGGGCCTGGGTTGGCGCTATGACTTCAATCACAAGTCCTATTTCGTGCGGTATATTTGCATTTTCCGGTTTAATGAAAGTCGCGGCGTCAAGGCCGTACCTGCGAAAGATCAAACTGTATTCATCATCCCGGACGACTCCTTTTAAATTCGTTGTAAGCGCCTTTCTTACACCGGCTTCAAGCTCGTCTATATGCGCGATAACCATCGGGTCGGATATTCCGGCAATAGTTACGGCGCGATAACCTTTCAACAATGCGCCTTCAAGTTTCAGGGTCTTTTTTTCAGGCGGACGAATAACAGTTCCCGAGACCGTTACAGCCCTCTGGCTTATTTGTTCAAATACTGTTTCGCGCATATCCACCATGCCCTCCGGTTCGTAGAAGAATTCAGGATTGGGTTGTTCGTACAATGAATGCGCGGCAACTGATTCGGGAGTGCATACCCGTTCAGGATTGACCGGTTCCACTATGAAATGATCCGCCGCAATTTCACACAAAAGTGAATCGTTTGCGCCTGCCGGAACGGCACAAAGGGCTCCGCATTCGGCAATCTTCGCGCAGTGCATGGCGAGTCCGGGATTGTAGCCTTTCCAGATTGGATAGGACGCAAAGACCGCGGTGTCGCAACAACGTCCCGAGACAATAACATTGGCGCCTCCTTCAAGGGCTTCGATGATCGGCTCCACTCCGAACTGCGCCACTGGATTGCAAAGTTCGTCTACAATCTCTCCGTCAAGTTCCGGAGCCGGACCGCACGGCCATATGCGTTTGTTCCTGAAAGCGTCCCTGATTTCATCATGACTTATATCGGAATAGGTCACTGCAAGCTTGAAGTCCAGTTTGTGTTCCGCCGCAATATCTTTTAATATCTCAAGAAATGAGTCCACGTGAGGCTTCGCCCCTGAGCCTCCTGCGCTGCCCACGATCAATGGAATATTTCTTTTGCGCGCCTCCAGAAGCGCAAGCTCGAAATCACGACGTATCTGCATCGGTTTGACAAACCCCTTGCCGCTTCCCAGGTAATACGGCCCCGGATCTGTGGAGCCGCCGTCGACTCCGATGAAATCGAGTTTTTCATTTGATAAACGCTCAAGGCCTTCGGCTGGAAAACCGTAGCCAAGCATTCCGCATACCGAAAGATATTTTACCGGTTCAGACATTTTCCCCGCTCCCGTTAACTACGGTAAAATCGTAACCGGACGGTATGCCCACTGCCACCTCGATCTCCCGGAGCCTTTCAGCCGCCGCCTTGTCCAGCTTTTCAAAATAATTGTTCCCCCGCGCATCGATAGCGACAAAGAACGGCCCGAAATTTTCCACTTCCATCACCCATGTGGCCTCCGTTTTCCCGAGCTCGTCAAGAAAGAAAACCTGCTTAACCTGCTTAACCTGCTCTCTCAACTGATTCCCGCAGACGCCTATTTTGCTCAAATAAACCCCGCCCACTTCTTTCAGCGCTTTTGCCGTTTCCGGTCCCATCGTTGTTTTACCGATAAGGGTGCGTAATTTGAATTTCCGCACCACGTCCGCGCCGTAACGCTCAAAACGAATGCTCGAAGTAGGTTCGATGCTGACGACCTCCCAGTTGTCCGCCGTCTTTTTCATGACCGGCCCGACATGAAAAAAGCAGTTTGTTTTTTCATAATCAATATCGGGATAAATACCATCCTCGATTGCGCGTATATGAAAACGGCTGCGCCCGGTGAATATCGTGCCGGTGACAGTAAGAATCCGGCCGCATTCGAGACTTTCGGCGGCTTCGCGGCTCATTGGCAGTTTGATGTTCATATCAGTATTCCTTCCATCCGTTTACGTCGCCGGTAAATGAGGTGTCACCTTCTTCCGAAATCACTCCCCGCCAGCGGCGCCCCACCAGGCACTGAGCGTTAAAGGCCACCGGAAGCGCCGCGGTATGGGTGACAGCCCCACAAAGATGTATTCCGATCACATTATTGATTCCCTTTGAGCCCATCGGGCCGATTCCAAGCTGACGTGTCGCGTTAAGCAGTTCCCTCTCCAGTTCCGCCAGCACAATGTCAGAGTTAGATGAAGCGACCGGACGCAGAAGCGCCGCCTCCTTCGCAAGTTTCATGCTGAGATCAGCAGTTCCGCCAATGCCGACCCCAACAATTGCCGGCGGACAAATTTTTCCCGCATAACATGAGTCCTTGACACATTCAATGACGAACTTTTTTATTCCGCTCAGACCATCGGACGGAAACAGCATTCGATAGAACGTTCCGAATATTTCAGAACCGCCGCCCTTCGGGGCCGCGATAATGTCAAGGCCGCATGCTTCTTCGGAAAATATCAACTCAACCTTAGGCATGCCAGGACCGATATTGTCACCGGGATTGGCGCGGGATATCGGATCAACCATGGTCGGACGCAAAAAGTTATTCGCAGTCGCCTTTCGGGTCGCTGCCACCGCGGCCCGTAGCAGCGCCGGAATTCCGCCTTCTATTTCAACATTTGCTCCAACCTTCACAAAATAAAGCGGATAACCAGTGTCCCCACAGACAAGTCCGCGCCCCTTTTCTGAAAGCTCCGCGTTTTTCAGACAGGAAAGCAAATGAGCTTTGGCTATTTCCTCAGTTTCCTCTTCAAGGGCCTTTTCCAGCGCGGCTTTTACATCCGGCGGCATTTGAGTCGCCGCAAGACGCATTGCCTCATACATTGAATCTTCAATTAGTTTTTCTTTTATCATTTCGATTCCATAAATTGAGTTCCATATTAAAGATTATAAGCTTATAGCTTGATATTGCAATAATATCTGTGTACATTATCAATACTTATATCATATCAAAAAAGATATTTAGGATATTGAGATGGAACTAACTCATTTAAAGTATTTTGTCACGGTGGCGGAAGAACTGCATTTCGGCCGCGCCGCGGCAAGGCTTCACATGGCGCAACCGCCCTTGAGTCAGCAGATAATGAGGCTGGAGGATGAATTGCAAGTAAAACTTTTCGAACGCAGCAGCAGAAAAGTCGAACTCACTCCGGCCGGAAAAATATTTCTGGAAGACGCCAGGGGAATTATTGCGCACGCGGCAGCTTCCATAAAAACAATGGCTGAAATCGCAGACGGGGCAAGCGGACATCTTGCGATAGGCTTCAATGAACCTGCAATAAATACTTTCCTGTCCTCCGCGGTCAAAAAATTCACCTTTAAATACCCCGGCGTCAAACTTTCCCTGCTCGAACTTGAAACTCCTGAACAGATAGACGCTTTAAATTCGCGGCGCATCCATCTTGGAATCATGCGTCCGTTCGGATATGATCTCGGGACGTTTCAAACACGACTTCTCTGGACGGAAAAATATGTTTTGGCAATACCGGAACAACATCCGCTCCGTAACTCCGGAACAGTCTGTGTATCTTCTCTGAAAAATGAAAAATTCATAATGTTTCCGCGTTCCTTCAATCCTGCCCTGCATAACCACATTGTCGAAGCGTTGAAATTCAAACCCGAAATAGCCCAGGAAGCGGTCTCCAAGCAGACAATCCTGGCATTGGTTGATGCAGGGCTCGGAATAGCGCTTGTTCCCGAATCCACCAGATGCCATGAACATTCCGGCATATTGTTCAAGTCCCTGTCAGGAAATCTGCCACGCGTGGAAATTTATGCGGCATGGAGCAAAGATATATCCTCTGTCATGGTGAAAAACTTTCTTGACATATCCGCAAATTTTTATCCCGAAATAGATAAGGATTGCGTGTGACAGCAAAAATTGGACAGAATCTCGCGGACAGTCCACATCCGGTAAAAATCAGCGACCCGCCGACCCCCCGAGTGATGCCTTGACATCCCGCAAGGGCGTTCACAGGAGAACACTCAGGTGCCGCAGTACGAGGACTTCAGATTCAACTGATATGAAACTTTTTAACCAGATTTCACAAAAGTGCAATCTTTTAGCCAGATTTCAAAACGCCAGTCACCTTATTATAAACAACTTGCAAAAGTAGTATGGTTCGCTTTGCGCCGTGTATGCTCCACCATTCATTTCCTCACGGAATCCTCTCTATGGATTTCAGGATATATCGCATAAGTCGTTGTACTAAAAGGTTATGCGAATGACGCATCGTTCCACCCGCGACAAGTAAAAACGGCTTGTCGAAGGCCATTTCGAGCCATTTTCTCTCCATCTCTCTGTTTGTTCTTGTCACGACCAGAACTTTTGGAAATTTTTAAAATTTACTACCACTCGTTCATTACCAACAGCTTATCGCGCTACATGAGAATGGTTATCAAAAAGTGTTCCTTTTTTCACCGAATATGCTAGGGTGCAGTACTGTGATTTTTCGAACCCGTGACAAGAAGATTCGCCTCATCTCCACCTGTTTTTCTGTTGATTTTTCCGGAAGTAAATTGTAAAATTCCTGCTGTTTTTCAAATCTGACGATCAATTATCTTCAATTCAGTATATTATTTCTTAAACTCGAATAAAGATCCTTCGGCGGCGGCCAGTTTCAGTTTGATAAAAGTTTTGCCGTTGATGTATTTGAATGGAACTAATACAGGTTGTTCGAGTCCCCGGTCAATGAGACCGGAGATTTTTCCCCGGATAACAATTTCATCTTCGGCGGGACCGTAAAGCGACGGATTCAGTACATACAGGTAGTATTTGCCGTTGAGTTTTCTCATGCACAAGTCAAATTTGTTTTTCTCCGCATAAAACGAACGTTTAGTGCATGCCGTTACAATTTCCGCGGTGAAGTCTTTGATTTGCTTATTTGCGTCTGGCCTGCTGAATACATATACTTTACCTTTACCCAAATTTGCCCCGTAAACATTGCAGTTTTTCAGTGTTTTAACTGGTTTCGGAATGTTTTTTCCTGTTGGCGTCCAGTTGAACAACTTATCATGTTGCCATGTGAGTCCGGGAAACGCTTTTTTCAACAGTTTTCCGCAGGATTTTCCATAACGGTTGTAAACTCCTGCCGGAGCTAGGCATATGAGCGTTCCGCCCTTTTTAATCCATTTTTCCAACTTGTCCGACATTACTTCCGGAAGACAAGTGCCATTTACAATCACAATAGTCTGTATTCCGGCAAGCGACTGCTTATTATCCAGCAGCAACTGTTCGAATAAAAAACCATAATTAAATCCGCTATTACCGAGTTTGCTGCCGATGTCTTCCATGCTCCGGCGCATGATTCTCACGGGCAGCGAATTGTAATAGGAACTTATCGACTCAAGGATTGCCACATCCGGCTGGACACTGGGAGCTTCGAGGGCAATCCCGCCGAATCGGCGTGAACGGTCTATCAGGATGGGGATATAGGTTGAGTGGTATCGTAACAGCAAAGTGCCGGTACGCGGATCGGCAATGGCGGCGGAATCAAGCCAGTCTCCGGAAGTGTTACCATACCAGACGGTTGACATTCCCTGTCCCCACATCATACGATGGAACGCAGACTGGATACCGTTATTTTTCAGGACATCCTCCACAAACATTTCCGGGCAACACATAACGGCGCTCCATTCGTTGTTGCCGATGGTTTTGCCGCAGGCTTTCCGGGCGCTGTCGAGTAAGCGGTCATTCACCTTGCGGCGCAGCTCCCAGTAAGTGTGAAACGCGGCGATATCGGTCATCGCAAAATATGTCAAAATATCAAAGCCGTCCTTACGCGAACCGAACATCGATTTATTGGTGTCAAAGACAATTGGGCAAGCGGGGGTGTTATTCTTAACCGCGTTCCGGCAGATGCCGACCCAGGATTTGTAGCCAAGTTGCCGGAAACGCTGGAATTCGTATTGCACCCCACATGGTGCAACCGGCTTTTGCGGTGGAATGATTTTATCAAACGCCGGATAGTCAGTTTGCCATATCCGGTTGAGATTGCCGATGGTTTTATATTCCTTTTTCAATATCATGTGAAATTGTTTTATTGCGCTTGGATTGTGGCCGGTTTCGATTTGTTTGGGGCCACAGTTTCCTGCTTCCCAACCCAGGATGTAAAAGGCGAATTCATCCCGAAAATTATTTTTTATGGCCTTTGAGAATGCGTCGAATTTTGCATTCAGCATATTTTTTACGTTCCGGTTCCAGAAATTGAGGCTGACGTATGCGCTCCGGGTGGATTTCCGGTGTTTTTTGTAAAAATTCAGGAAACCACGGTGCTTGCTGCTGATCAAAGGCCCCTGGCCGTATGCGTCGCGGAAAAGAATGTCCGGATCATCTTTGGTGTATTTCTCGATCCACCAGCGCGGAACTTCAAATTCGCAAAAGTGAAGGCCGCACCGGGTGTTGAAATACGCGAACGCCCCCGGATTTGACGCCTGTAGATCGTCATACTGATTTTTTAAATAGGAGGTATTTACAAATTCCCCCCGCTTCAGTGGCATTGTTCCGATATTTACCTCAAACGTGCCAGGAAAAACACCCAACACCTTGTTTATGTTTTGTGGAATTGTTTTCATTTGATAATAATAGAAACACGGTTTGCCATTGCGCCGCCACTGGCCGTCTTGCCATACCGGTTTGTTTTTTGGAGCTACGGACGGACACGCTGAAAATTTTCCGTTCACCGGAATGGATTTTGCAGGCAAATTCTCCAAAGCTTTCTTTAACAGCTTTTCCGCGCTAGTTATGACCAAGTCAAGTTTTTCCGCTGACGGAGCAAAACGCCTTGTTAATTCCTTGACATTCAGGCTGTCGGCAAAAGATTGAGTGTAAGCGAGGAATGTGTCCTGGAGCAGTTCATCGGATTGTTTTACTGCTAAGAAAACCTGATTGAATTTCCGGTGCAATTTGTCATGCATCAACCCGCTGTCTTTCAGGTAATTTCCCGTTCTCCTGAGCATCTGGGCTTTTTCCCTCAGAAAAGCCTGCCGCGACAATAATCCATTATATTTATCTGCCGTATTATTGAATGGTTTGTAAGCAGGGTTGTTTTTATCTCGCAACAGAAAATATGAATATCCGTTGTGGCAGCTTTCTCTTCCCATATTTTTTCTGACATTGTACAGGTTTCTTAAGCTCAATATTTTTACGTCGAAAGGATCTTTTCGTTCTGGGAATGAGAGATATAACAGTGTCCGAAGCGGCAGCCTGCGGTCTTTTCCGTTCACGAAAGTATGTCCCACAGGACCAACCGCACATAAATTGTCGAGTCGGAAATCACTACCCACAGATACCTGAATCGAGATTCCGGTAATCTTCTCCGCAGACTTGACAAACGACAGATTGCCACCCAGCGAATAAAACTCGCCTTTCGACTTGTCCAGCGAGGAATTGTAGCGATACTTCATCGCTGTAAACAGGTTGATGACAGCAATATTCCTAACTATTCCGGTCTTGCAGTCGAACGCGATCCTGAGCGTGTACCAACGATTTTTACGAAAGAAAAAACGGGCGGGAATGGTGCGCCGCCGCATGTACTCGATGGTCTCCTGCAGTTTTTTTCTGCCACTTCCGGTTATACAATGATAAGTTCCGTTTTCATCAATGACAAACGTAGATGCGATTTGATTATTTGCTCCGATCAATGATATTTGTATACCGTTTTTGCCAAGATTTTTTCCCATTAAATCGAATTCTATGATTCCGCTCCTGACGGGACGAATTTTCCTGACAACAACCGCAGGTTCGTTTTCCGGGGAAATTTTCAGGCAGAAATCATCAACATATTTTTCCGGAGCTTTTTCCTTTTCCCGGTAAACCCAAGTCGGCATGTTGACGCGTTTTACGGATTGTCTGTCTTTGATCCTGAGATTTTTTCCAGCAAGAGTATCGAAACCTTCATGAACAGTTATTTCAGGTTTCAGTTCAGGCTGGTTCACTCCCCCGGCAAGTACAGGCAAATCATAAACTTTTACATCATCAATGTAACCTGGCCTGTGGATAAAAAAACCGAAGCTCCTGCCTTTCATATTTCCGGAAAACATGTCGTCACATTGAAGAGCCTGTTTGCCGTCCACAAACAGGGTAAGGGAGTCGCCGTATTTCTGGGCAATTACCCGATGGCGTTTGTTCGGCACTATTCCGCTTTCATTTCCCGCCAGAATCATCTGGTTGCGTTCAATAATCTTTCCCCTGGCAAAAATAAAATTTTCAAGGTTATCCATCGAACCGAAAGCAAAATAATAACTGTCCGGCCGCCAGTTGGCTTTTTTCGGATCGGTGTTCAGTATAGCGCTGAGATCGTATGGGACATTTTCGTTTGACCATGCCGTATATTCCACCCGCAGATTCTTTCCCAACGCCTTATTGTAAACGATATAAGCCTGTCCGCCACTCGTGAACAGCGCGCCGTCCTTAAGTTTCCAGTCGCCTTTGTGGGCCGTCCATCCTTTCAAGGCGTCCGGATTGTTAAAGTTTTCCTCGAACACCAGTTTTGCACCCGGCGGGAGCGGCACTCCTGAGGACGCATTCTTTGTTTTGCTGTCTTCAATGACAATATCATCGCACCGGATTTCGCCGAAAAAAACAAAAGCTAACCTGGCATGTTTTGCCTCTTCCGGAGTAACATAAAAGTCATTAAATACACATTTCTTCCATGTTTTACTGTTTATATCTATAGTCTGTAATTGTTTATTTATGTTTCTTTTTCCGCCATACAAGTACAAGCGTAATTCAACACTTCCTTTTCCTCTACAATAAATCGATGCGGATATTACTTGCGCCGGTTTTATGAAAGGGGTGGATAAAAAAAGATGCGCCCCCCTTTGCCCCAGTTGTTTTGAGTAAAGCGCGTGTTTTCCGCAATGGACATCATGTTCCGGTTCCCCTGAAATCCATCTGATTTTTGCGTATCCGCCGCCAGGATTTAATTTCCACCGGCCAAACTGGAAAGGCCCCGTTTCCCCGAAGTCCCAAGTTTTTTTCATCATATTCAGATGCTTTTGTTCCGCTAAAGGAACAGGGGGATTTTCAAAACCAAGCTTTTCGGAAAAAGCGAATAAATTAAATATTAAACAAAATTGTATTAATAATGAAAAAAATATTTTTACTGAAATAATTCTACTTTTCACAATAATCATTTCTTGCCTTTTTGCTGGAGAAAATGAGAGCTATACCGCTATTCGGAGGGAATCCATTTCCGGGAATATAATATTTCCGGCCGCATTTTTTCAACATGCCCGTCGGAAAATAAAACATTGCTTTGCCCATTGTGATAAACCGGCGGGTAATTCAATGCCCATGATGCTGTTTTATAATAATGCGCCGCCCTGTACCAACCGGAATACTGCTGATCGTTGTATTTTATAACCAATTCCCATAAATAAGGGCAACCGGAGCCGATTTTGGTGATTTTGCCCTGATAATCATTATCGCTGGTTTTGTCCGGATAATTACCAATATAGTAATTGACTATATAGGATTTTTTCCCCTGTCCTTTTAAACTGCGTTCCTCGCTGTCACTCGGACAGATGAAAACATCTGAAACCGGATAGTAGCCGTCTGCTTTTATCTGTTTTCCCAGGTAGGGATACATAAAATAATCAAAACTCAGCCGATTGTCCGGCCACGATGGGCAGGTTGCATTGAAACTCAACGGCATAAAATCCTGATTGTCATCTGCATATGAGGCGGCGCACACTCCCATTTGCTTCATGTTGCTGGCGCAGTTTATGCACAAGGCTGTACTTCTCGCTTTGCTTAAGGCCGGCATTAAAATAGACGCCAGTATTGCAATTATAGCTATTACTACCAATAATTCTATAAGAGTAAATTGTTTTATCCGACAGCTTGTTATTTTCATCTTATCTCCTTGATTTTGTTTTAAGCAATTACGCTGGTCCTTTCTATGATTTCCGGCGTTATCCGTAATGATTGCTTGATCCCTTTATTTTCAACTTTGTTTTTAATTATTATATCCGACAAAATTTCCCCCGGCATGAGTGGACGCGGAGAAATTGTCGTCAGATTATATTCCCGGAATGCCGGATCGTTGTCGAAGGAAATTATGGAATAATCAATTCCGGGTAGTAGATTTTTCTCATTCAGGTGATCGATAATTCTTGCTGCCATTCCGTCGGTCATTGCAATCAGAACGGCCTGTTTCTTATTTTTTAAAACATATTTAAGGGTCTGCTCCGGAATGAGGTCTGACATATTATTGGTATCACACCACTCCGGGAGCAATTCCAGGTTGATATCATGATGGCTTAAAAGTAATTTTATTCCATCCAAACGCTGGGACAACCACCAGTTTGATGAGAATTCCGGACTTTCAAGTATTCGTTTTGAGTAGCAGAATGCAGCGGATGAGCAACTTTTTGAAACAAGGTATTCCGCTGCCAACATCCCTTCCGCAAAAGGATCAGTGGTAATCACGTGGCAGGGAATTCTCGACTCGCTGTGCCTGCCGCAACTGATTTCAAATATTTCCCCGGGATAATTCATCAACAGGTCACAGTTTTCCAGTAAAATGTTTTTTTCCGGTTGGGTATTATGCATGAAAACTATCCATCCCGGAACTATCGCTTCCTGTCTGGATGAACCCATGATCAGCGAAAGATCTTCCCGTGAATCCGGATACTTATGGAAAGTAACTTTGAAACCGTTGTCATTCAAGGTTTTTTCAAGTATCAGCAGTGAATGCTCATTCCAGTGGATACTGACAGGTTTCGATGAGGCCACCACATGGATGAGCGGATGAACTTGATCCCCCAGGTATTTCTTGCTTGGTTTGTTTCTGGCAACACTATTCTTTACAAAAGAACCGATCCGGCGATGCCGTTCAATAAGTTCCTGTTTTTCAAGAGCTTTCATGGCAAGATGTGCATTTGAAAGGTTGGTTTTGAACTTCTTGGCAAGTTCTTTTTCCGTAGGCAGGCGGTCACCCGGCTTCAATTCCTGCCTGGAAATTTGCTCGTAAAGATAGTTGTATATTTGTGACCTAACCATAAATCGCGCCCAATTAATAAAAATTATTCATTAAATAATTAATAATCATTAATGTTAATTATACCATAATCCAGAATGTTGTCAAGAGAGTATCGTATAAAAAAAGGAGATTAAGGATTAAAGAATAATTTATCGACAATACGTAAATATAAGATTCCTGCTGCAATTTTGCTGCAGATTCATAACGTTACATTTAACGGGCTGTATCTTTCTGTTTATACCGAAGTGGGTCAAATAAATGCCCCCATCTTTCCATTACGAGGCGATTCCCCAAAGCTGCTTATGTTTCTCCCACTCAACCGGAATTCCCCGGCGGAGCCGGTTCAGGGACAACCCGTCCGGCTCGTTCCCCGCGATGATCGCCTCCTGAAGTTCCGGGGCGAGGTTAACCAGATGCAGAATTTTGGTTACATAGGCGATGTCGAGTTGGAGCTTGTCAGCCAATTGAGTTACCGTGGCAATTTCGCCGGATTCGATAAGTTACAATGCGATTCCATAAATCCGCTTCTGCTTCTCCCATTCCATCGGAATCCCCCGGCGGAGCCGGTTTAATGAGAGGCCATCCGGTTCATTTCCCGTGATGATCGCTTCCTGGATTTCCGGGGAGAGATTCACCAGATGCAAAATTTTGGTCACGTAGGCGATGTCGAGTTGGAGCTTGTCGGCAAGTTGGGTGATGGTGGTGACTTTCCCGGATTCGATGAGTCCTGTCCAGGCGTGGGCTCTTGCCAACGCTAAAAACAATGTTTCCTGGACGGGGGATTCGGAGTTGGGATGTTCGCTGTCCGGGGCGAGGATTATTTTGCGTCCGCGCTTGTGCTTTACGATGAGCGGGATTTTCAATGTCACAGTGTGGTTGCCGATGCCCGGAGTCAGACACACGTTCGGGTTCCCGACATGAAGTTCCCTGACCAGCGATGCAATGCCGTGGGTTCTGATGTTCATTTGCATGTTTTCTCTGGTTATCACAATTTTGTCGATCAGCAGGTGCGCGAGGTGATAGCGCTCGGCGGGGAAGAGTTCTTCTGAAAGTTCTTGTCACGACCAGAATTTTTGGAAATTTTTAAAATTCGTTTCCACTCGTTCATTACCAAATAAACAAATATTCTCCAAGTCCTTTTCGTAACTACGCACAGATGAGTTCTTGGACAGAACGCGGATTATTTAACAATAAAACCTTTGCCTCCCGCAGGAATAAGGGAATTTTTGGCAGACTTTCCGGACACCTCCCAGATAATTCCGGCGCTATCCAGTTCAATCGGGGTATTGCCCAGGTTCAATACATAAAGATTGCCGGTGAAATTCCGCAGCACGGAATCAGTTTTTTCCGAGTCATTGATGAACAAGATAGTTTCCGTGCCGGTTTTTACCGAGATGTAAAGAATCCGGTCAAAATCATACCTGATTTCCCACTGCCCGTTTCTGAATGTGACAAGATGTTCGTTGTAGAAATCCAGCCACAGCCTAATTATATTGAGTTGTTCCTCCGGCAACTTATTCAAGTCCATGGAAACCATCGGCACTCCTGCCAGAGAACTCATCATATGCCGGGTAATATTGACAAGTGATTCCTGTTCATGCCAGAATACCGGATCGGCATGCACCGGCACCTGGTTTCCGGCGCAAATTCGAATCTGGGCAATTCTGTGCAGATTTTCGATGAAGTCAAACGGGACATCTCCCGCCCGGAATTGAGTTGCGAGGTCAAGCATTGCCGGAGTTGTATAACGCTGCCTGAATTCGAACAACGCCTCAGGATTTGCTTCCCTGATTTTTCCGATCAGGATTTTCAGATAGTTATAAACTTCTCTTCCTTTTGGGTTTTCGAGAGATTGCGGAACGGCATCGACAAAATCGATTTTGAATCCGTCAAGACCATATTCCACGAAAGTGTCAAGCAGCAGGTTCATGCTTTTTTGCATTGTCGCCTGATCTGCTGGATCGAAAATACGATATCCTTTGTGGGGCGGAGTGAGATAGGCGCAATCTGTTTCAGCGTAAAATTGGCTCTGAGTCCCGATCATGAATGGCGATATCCATAACAGGTATTTCAAACCGGCATTCCTGGCACGCTTGACATGCTGTTTAAATCCCGGCAACTTTTTTTCGGAAACCTGCCAGTCGCCGATCCGGTCATACCAATTGCCAATCGTCGCTGGGGAAACCCGCTTGAATTCATCTATACACCAGCCGTCATCAACGATAAACGTCCCGAAGCCCAATTCCGCCGCCTTGCCGGACTGGGCCTCAAGCCACGGCATTGTCATTTCCGCATGGACGGCGTACCATGTACAGTAAACCGGTTTCCAGGCGGCATCCGGATATTCCGGTTTCCAGTCCGGACGCACAAAGGAACGGTATCGCCGCACCGTTTCCGGCCAGTTGACATCCGACAAGTCAATGAATACGTAAAATCCTTTTGTTTCAGAGGAAATGGAAATCCTGAATTCGATAATGTAATTGCCTGTCTGCTGATTCATTTTCGCGCTGATTTCCGCGTCATCCAGCAGATTGCCGATCCCGATGGCTCCGCGATTTTGCTGGGCCTGATTGAAAAAAACCATGAAAGGAAAATTCCGGTGGGCCGCGGACGCAAAGCTAATCAGCCAATCCTGCTGCATTTTCGGACGGAACAGGTCGGGCGTCCAGTAACCGTGCAGATCCAGAATCGGTTTCTCAATGACAATCAAGATGCTTTTTCCGGCACGGTTTAAAATATTTTCATCGATCAGACAAGTCTCATATGGAGTGTTCAAGGTTTTATTGCTACTCAACTGACCAATGTAGCTTTTTTGGTCATTGAACAAACTGATTATCATACTTCCCCTTGTTGAAGTTTCATGGTGTTCTTGCAAAATATGACTCGTTTATCAAGTTTTTCCACATGTCAGCCTGTAATTAAATTAGTCGGTCATGAAAAAGTCGGAATTGCCGCGGATTTTAGGAGACAAGCCGACGGTGTGCTATGCACTCAAGTCAAATAATTTGGCAGCATTCTTCCAAGTTATTTTTTCATAAGCTTCACTGGAAATCAATCTTTCATCTTTCAAACGCTTGAAAAATGGGACTTGCCGTAATTCCTGTGGATGGTAGGCAATATCCGTACCGAAATACAAACGGTCTTGGAATTCCTCCATAAATTCTATTCCGAAATCCAAGTCGCGTGAAATGGCATTAAATCCACTGGTTGCTGAAAGATCACCATGAAGGTTCGGGTATTTTCGCATTAATTCACTGACGCGTCCCTCTGAAACATTCCCTTGCGGGTCGCCGTGACGATTATCCTCGGTGACGTCGGAACTTATTTCAGACCAGAAAACTTTTGAATGAGCCAGGAAAATTTGCCGCGGAAAGCTTTTCAGGACTTTTTCAAGGCGTGGCAAGCCAATTTCATCGAAACAGCCGTACTGGCCGTTATGATTCAAGGTGCTTGCCAAGTGAAAGGTTATAGGAAGTCCGCCAACTTCTTCTACCTGAGCAAACACATTCATATTCAATGGGTGATCAAGCTCAATATTCGGACAGTATTCGCCAATACCTTTAAAACCGGAATCCTTGAAATAATTCAACATCTGATGAAAATCCGAACTGACATGATTTTTCAACATCCTCGGGTCCAGATTGCAGAATGGAATGAGCCGATCCGGATATTTTTGAGCTATGATCATAACCTCATGAGGCGTTACAGTGACAAAACGACATTCATTGCTGACAGTCGATAATATTACCGCTTTATCTATTCCATTTGCGTCCATTGCCCCGATTAGCTCCTCTGGAGTAGGATATTGGGTCCCGCCTTGCCGTAATATGCCTCTGCATGTACTTGTATGAGTGTGAATGTCAATAAGCATTAGCGACCTTTCAGTTTTTCCTGGCGCTTAGCGCCCATTGTCCGGTAATCTCTTCACGGTTATTGTCACCCGGCAGCAGATCGCGGTAATTTTTCGCTGTTTTCCGGTATGCGGCGGCATGCTGCTCGATGATTTCAGGGCGAAAATGTTTGAACCAGGGAATCTTGAAAACTCTTGCCTGGATTCCCTCGGATACCGGCAATACCGGTTTATTCTGTTTGCCACCGGGGGTAAGGTTGGTGGGAGTTCCGGATTTAGAGACGTCGATGTCATTGAACAGGGGATGCAGATGCAGCGCGGCGTTACAGCCGGGGCTGCAAATGCCACCCTCGGCCCTTACCGCCTCGCTGAAACGCGAAAGTGAAAGCCCGCCAAATTCTTCCGCGCGGTATTGTCCGTGGCAGCAGTACCAGCCGCCCTTGGTGGTTCCGGAAGTTATGTCCGGACGATGCGAGCCGAGTCCGGGAACGTCTTCGAGCAGATCCCAGAAGTAATTCATGGCTTTATCTATTTCGGCGATTTCCGCTGGATATTTCTTGAGCTGTTCCAGTCCAACCGCCGCCGACATTTGATGCATCCGGCCCTTCAGTCCACCCCGGGGAACGCCTTTACCAGACTTGAGTTCCGCATTGGTGATCTCACTGTGGCGTTCGTGATGTCCGAAGGCGATTGCGCGTTCGTAAATCTCTCTGTTGTCGGTAGTAAGCATGCCGCCTTCCCCGATCGCAAAGGACTTTCCGCTCATCAGGGAATACCCGGCGACATCACCAAAAGTACCAACCATTTTATTTTTGTATAAAGCGCCATGGGCATGGGAAACGTCCTCGATAACTTTCAGGCCATGTTTCCGGGCAATGGTCATTATCGCATCCATATCAGCGGGCATAGCGAGGTAATGCACAACCATTATCGCCTTGGTGCGGGGAGTGATGCGATGCTCGATGTCATTTGGATCCAGGCACAGCGTGACAGGATCGATATCGGCGAAGACCACTTTTGCGCCCAGGGAGAGCGCCTGGGCGCAGGAGGCCCAGTAGGTGATGCTTGGACAAATCAATTCGTCGCCTGTTCCCAGTCCGGCGCCATACATCGCGCACAGCAATGCCGCGGTCCCGTTGCAATGACCGAGCGCGTATTTCACGCCCAGCCATTCCGCGAAAGCGTGTTCAAATTGTTTAGTGATATCGGTTCCCGACATGTTGCCGTCGCGGAGTACTTCGCAAATCGCATTCTCCATTACCGCGTTGACAATCGGCCACTTGAACATATCGGCAGGCTCAGAAATGACGGATTTATCCCCGCCCAGCAACGCAAGTTTACTCATTTTTACCTTCCATAACATCTCTAATTTTTATGCGTTATGCATCCATTGGATTAATTTAAATCCTTTGGTATTATATTACCTCGATAAATACAACTTGTCAACAGTAGTTTATAAAATAATATTTTTTTTAATACGCTTGACAAAATTCATTTGCCGCATTATAATATCAATGGAACTATTAAAAACCATTGGTATTATTTATTTCGCGAACTTATGGAAAGGCGGTTTCAATGGCCGGCAGAAGAAGACATGTCAGAAACAGCGTAACCGATAAAATCAGAAATGATATCTTAAACGGTAAATATAAACATGGGACCTTTCTCCCGCCGGAAAGGACGCTTTCCGTTGAATTGGGAGTCGGGCGCAGCACTTTACGTGCGGCATTAAAAGACCTTGTCGAAGAAAATATCATAAAGGTAAATCCAGGCAGGGGGATGTGTGTGTCAACCCGTCCGGGGAAGAACCTGTTTTCAAGAATCCTGGTATGCGCCAAAAGTCAGAATATCACCAAATCCCTGGAGATGACGAGGATTCTGGCGGGAATATGTGAACAGGCATCGAATTACAACGCGGAAGTCGTCATAGATTTACTGAGCAGCGCTCTTCCGGTAAACAACCTTATCGACAGATATGTCTCCGGGGACATACACGGATTGATATTCCTGGAAGAATGTGACAACGATGATTACCACATTCCTTTGTCCCGGGCGTCCGTACCGCATGTTGTGGCCAACCTGGAGTTCGACATTAACGTTTGTGCCGCCCGGATGAATTACCGGGCAGTCGGACGTGCCGCGGCTCGCTACCTGATTAACAATGGTCACCGGAAACTCGGGGTAATTTCGCGGCAGCTCCAAGGCAAGAGAAATATTTATCGGGAAATGCTCGCCGGGTTTAAGGGGGAACTGGCGGAAGAGGATTTGTCGATCGTTAAAGATCACATCGTCGAACTCCCTACGGAGCCACTCGACGCGATTCGAGCCTGCGCGGATTATCTTCGCGGAAAAAAAGACGATCTTCCCACGGCAATGTTTTGCATGCGGGATAAGCACGCGGCCACATTGTACAGGGCCTGTCACTGCCTGAACATCGCCATCCCGGCGGAACTGTCGGTAATATCGTTTGACGATATATCATGGGAAAACGCCAAGAGCGTGGGACTGACAACGATCAGGCAATGTCCCGAAGAAATTGGCAGAGCAGCTGTGACAATGCTGGAAAAATGGACTCGTACCCGCGAGATTCCCGCCGATGAAATGTTGCAAGGTGAGCTTGTCGAAAGGAATAGTTGTCTTCCCTTGGGGGACATGAATGTATCTATAAAAAGAAAGATGAGCACTAATGAAGTACTCCTTCATGACCTTTTCGTGTCCGGATAGTAGCCTTGAGAACGCGGTGAAACTCGCGAAGCGCCTGGGGTATGATGCGATAGAACCCCGAACAGCCAGGAAGCATAAACACGGCATTGAGATTGAATCCGATTCCAGCGCCCGCCGCGAAATCCGTGAGCTTATCGCGAAAAGCGGAATTGAATTATCATGCCTGGCCTCATCCTGCCGGTTCGCGGACCCGTGCGAACGTAAGGAAAACATCGAAAACGCGATCGAAGCGGTCCAGTTGGCCGCGGACATCGGCTGCCGGAACGTCCGGGTGTTCGGGGGTAAAATTCCGGACAATGTCAGCCGGGAAGAAGCGATTGAAAGCGTGGCTTCGGCGCTAAAAGAAATTGCCGTTGCCGCTGAAGATAATGAAGTTTATGTGTGCATGGAAGTGCATGACGACTGGTGTGACCCCGAACATGTCGCCGCCGTAATTGAGCTGGCCGATCATCCTTTGATCGCGGTAAATTGGGACATCATGCATTCGGTCAGAACCGCGGGAAAGAGCATTGAACAGGCATTCACGCGTCTTCGTCTCTGGATCAGGCACTGCCATTTCCACGATGGCGTATGGGAGGACGATGCAAATAAAACGCTTACAATAGTTCCGGTAGGTGAAGGAGGTATCGACCACCAGAAGGCGGTTGAACTTTTGCAGGAGTCCGGTTACGACGGTTTCCTGAGCGGGGAGTGGATCAGACGGCCGGATTTGCCTCCGGAGGAGTACCTGCGAAACGATCTTGCCACCATGAAAAATTATGAAGCAATAATGAGGCAAACCATTACGGTTTAATAATTCCATGAGACGTATTTAAATAAACTGAATAATGAGGTGTTAGATGTTGAACACAAAGACAGAACAAACAAGAGGTTTTACGCTTATAGAATTATTGGTTGTAATAGCTATCATTGCGATACTTGCCAGCATGCTTCTTCCCGCGCTTCGCAAGGCCAGGGAAAAAGCCAATACGATCAGTTGCGTAAACAATATGAAAATGGTGACTTCGGGTTTTTATACCTATGCGCAGGATTTTGACGATTATATCCCAAACTACAAGACGGACTACAACTGGTTCTACGCAATTGGCTTCACTTCTGACGACGTCTATACGATAGGCAAATGTCCAAGCATGGATCCGTTTCCCCCAAAGAAGAAAAACGGAATTTCCATTTCCTATGGCATGAACCATGGATACTGGGGCACAAAGCATTCCACTCGCGGATGGTACAATAAGAAGAAGATCACTAATGAAAGTGTATCTCGAACTTTCATCCTTTCCGACTCGGTGCTGGATTCCAGCGTCGAACAGAATCGGGTCGATATCGTTAACAAGAACTCCAGCGTGTATCCAATAGCAATTCGCCATAACTTCGGTTCGAATATCTCTTTTCTCGATGGTCATGTCGAGACTGAAAATGCAATATTAATCAATGGCAGTGACGAGTTATGGGGATATTGACCAGGAATCAGGGCCGAGAGGAATATTCTTTCATTTTTAAAACACGAATTTCAGCAACGGGGCAATACCGATTATTATGAAGAAAAAAATTTTATTTTTCAGCGCGGCGTTAACATTTTTCAGTTTACTAGCGGCGGAAGAAATCTCAAATACCGGCGCGCTTGTTAAAAAGTTGAAAGGCGCAATTGCCAACCGGCCGCTGAGCGAACCTGTTGCCCGGAAATTGTACAACGGCCGCTGGGTAACCTGGTATCATGCCAATGCCGGGGACTGTCATGCTTTCGCCACTCCCGAGGCTGCCGGAAAACGCGCCAAGCGGCTTAAGGAATACGGATATACCGGAACCGTAGTCAGCGGCAAACACTGGCGCCTCGGACGGCTCAATGACACCGCTAAAATTACTGAGCAGTTAAAAAATATTGTCAAGGCTTGTCATAATCATGGATTGACCGTCGTCTCCCATTTCGACCTCATCCAGTTTTCGTCCTTGGCCCTGCCGTTTGCGCTGCGGCATCCGGAGTGGTGGCAGATTACAATCGAAGACCGGATTCCAGTTACTAAATTTTGTCCGAACAATCCCGAATTCAGGAAGTTTTACATCGATTATCTGACAAAATTGATCGCTGAAACCGGAGTTGACGGTTTTATGCTGGACGAGGTAAATTTTTTCCGTGACAAAAGAGGTGGCTTCGGTCCTTGTGCCTGCGCTTACTGTAAAAAGCGTTTTTTCGAAGACACCGGTTTGCGCATTCCGGGCGGCGGTATGCGGAAAGAGTTTACCGATCCGAACAATGAGTGGAACCGCGTTTTCACTCAATGGCGGATTAAATCCCTGACTGAATTCGTCTCTCATGTCAATGAAGAAGTAAACAAACGCCATCCCGGCACATTTTTTCTGAATTACTCAACCGCGTTTCTGGAACCGGTTCAAGTCGGCGGCAAGGAGTTCACCAATACTTTCAGAGGATATGACAGCATCGGCATTGAGCCGCCGGGTGGTATTACTTTTTCAGCTTATCCCGGTATGTTTCTGAAATACAAGCTCCGGCTCGGCGTATCGCACCTGCTGAATAAGCCGAACTGGGCTTTGGCGCAGACAAAGACGTCCCCAAAGAACCTGCTGTACATGATAGCGTTTGCCAATTTATTGAGACACACGGTCTGGCATTCCGGCATGGTCGATGTCGAACTTACCAGACCCTACATATCCTGGCCCGGCTGGATGGATACCCGTAAGTTTTCAACATTGGCAACAGCGGCAATCATCTATTCGCCAGACACTCACAACCTCTCCTTGACTTACTCCGGTCCCGGTCACATCCACGGAAACGAAATCGAAGGCTGGGCTAATGTCCTGCTGACGCGCAACATCCCATATGACGCAGTTATGGAAACAGACGTCAATCCGGAATATCTGCGGCGCTATTGCTTCGTCATTCTCCCTGACGTATTGCTGATTGACTCGAAGCAACAGAAGGCGCTGAGAGACTATGTCATGGAAGGAGGGATCGTTATCGCCACCGGTGAAACCGGACGGACTGGTAAAAAAATAGGGATAAAAAATTTATTCCAGGTTATAAAACAAAAGACATTCCGTTCTGATGCCGAAAGAACAATAACGCTGGAAATGCAGGGAGAAAACAAACCTTTTACGGCCAAAACCGTATACGGTGTCAAAGGCGCGAAAAATCCCGCGGCATGGTTTAAAATAAAAAAGGAGAAAATTCCCGCACTATACAAACTGCCGCGTGGAAAAGGCGAGGTTTACTATATCCCGGCCGTGGCAGCCTATGCATTGCGGGATGATTTCTGGCGCTGGAACAAAAAAAAGCGTGAAATTGTTTCAGCCCCCGGTTATGCGGCCGGAAACAAGTTCCTTTTCAATTACATCATCGACAATTCTCTCAAAAAACACCCTTCGGAGTATGAAGTAATGTCCGATAATCATGATGTCATCATCGAACCATGCGTCAGCCGTAAGGACGGAGTGAATACTCTCATCGTGCATGTTTTAAATTCAAAAGGACGGAATCTCTCGCTGAAAGCGCCGCAGATGAAGGAGCAGAAAATAAAATCAATGCCGCCATTGACGAAGGATATTGTTTTCCGTTTGAAATGCGCGAAACTTATCCCCGGCAGCATAAAGCTGATCTCGCCGGAGAAAATACCGGATGATTGTCAGGTGCGGCATCATCGTGAAGGTGATTATGAGATCATCACTATTCCCGCCAAAGCGGTGGACGTTTACTCACAACTGAGGTTTGATTATGAATAAATATCTGATACTCACAGCAATGGCGTCAGCCCTGGTCACAAGTGTTATGGCAGACTCCATGAGCATTGCTGAAGAACCGCTGCTCAAGGTATACATAGGAGATACCGTTATTGTCGCCAAAGACGCTTTGAATTTCTGCGACTTGGAGAAATCGGAATTTAATAAGAAAAATGGTGTAAATTCGGTCTCCGGCGAAAAGAACGGCATTCAATATGAAAGGTCGGTTTATCTTGCCGGCAATGAAGTAAGAGTGGGAATCAACGTTAAGATACCATGCAACGTTGTTGATGCGGTAAGCTATAGTTTGTATATTCCCAAAAGCTCTCTTACGGGTGCACGTTACGAAATTACCGGTATAAAAGGGAAAAACTTTTGCGGCGAGGTGGAAACTGCCAAAAATCCCGGCGTGAAAACCTGTAATTATATCCTGTTCCGCAATGGCGGCAAATCTTTCGCCATCGATTTCAATGTCAATGGACGGTTGGCGGCAACAGATTTTCAGACCAGAAGCTCGGCAAGAATCATTTTTGAAAAAGAATACATTATCGCAAGATTGACACGTCATAATGTCAAACACGGCGGATTGATAAATTTTAGATTGATCATCAAAAACGGAGAGGTTCCATATAAATCGATACACCGTTACGCTTTCTCTTACAAGCTGACTAATCCGGTTATGAAATATGTTAATTTTTCTGAACGGGCAAAAGACACAGTCCTGACAAAACCCTCTACGCGGGATTATGACTACATGGTTAAGACGCGAAAAAGAAAAACTGTCAATATTACCGTTGCAGACCGCAAACCGCCCAAAAAAGTCGGAGTGTGGTCAAATCCATCGGCGTTGGAATTCGGAATAAACCAACCGGGAAATTCGGTCTGCGATGATTATGTAGCCTCGGACCGTAGGGAAACGTTTCAGTTTTCGTTGCCAAACGGATATTACCTCGCCTCTTTCTATGTTCATGACGGCAAGAACCGGAAAAAGTTGGATTTCAACGTTACCGTCAACGGAGTCAGGCGGAAAATCGAAATAGCTGATAACCTGGAAAATATTGTCTTGCTGCCATTCGAGGTAAGAGATGGCAAATGCAGGATTAACATGGAGCCCGGCAAAACCAAATGGCTGCTAAACGGTTTCTCCGTAATCTTTCTTTTAGGTCTTAAGGAGGATTTCATATTCCAACCTTTCATGCCGGATGAGAAACTTGAGAGTTTCAGTCAGGTAATCAGAGAAACCGACAAATGACAGAGCAAGTTCTATGTGGTATGGCGGAAATCGACATCACCCCGCCTTTTCCGATGTTCATGGGCGGATACGTCGCCCGTAGCGGCAAGTCTTTCGAGGGAATCAATGACCGTCTTTCGGCCGGAGTGATAAGCTTGAAAAAAGGTAACGGCGGAATTCTCATTATCCGCGCCGACATTAATGCATTCACCCGTAGCTTGGCAGACACAATAAGTTCGGAATTAACAAGGAAATTCAAGATTCCGCCAGGAGCAATCCTCTTTAACGGGTCCCACACCCATTCCGGTCCGGCTGTACGTTGTATAGACTATATTATCCGCAATAAGAAGCTTGTCCGGCTCTATGAAAAATATATAAAGTTTCTCATTGAACGTCTGATTCAGGCGGTGACACTGGCAATCGAATCTGAAGAACCCGCTTCGCTGAGCCTCACGAAAACAACGTCGAATCTGGCAATGAACCGGCGGGCAAATTTTGACGGAACAATTAAAAACGCGCCCAATCCGGACGGATATTACGATCCGGATGTGCCGGTAATCGTTATTAAAGACCAGCGCGACAGCATTAAGGGAGTGCTGTTTTCCTATGCCTGTCATCCGGTAACCCTGGGTTCCTGGAACTACAATCTGAGTGCCGATTATCCAGGTTATGTAGTGAAAAACTTAAAGAAAAGATATCATGCAAACGCCAAATATTTTTTCCTGCAGGGGTGTGCCGGAAATACGCGTCCGAGAATTTTGGCCGATGGTAATGCTTGGCGCAAAGGAAGACTCGAAGACTTGGAAACTCAAGGCAAGGAACTAGCCGGAATAATCATTGATGCATTGAACGGAAAATTGAGAAAAATAGAGTTCAAACCCGCGTGGGACAAGCTCGACGTACAATTAAAACTGTTACCGGAAGACCATCAAAAAATCGCAGTCGATTCAACGATCAACAAACCCAAGCGCATTTGGGCGGAAAAAATGCTCAAAGCCCGGAATATCAAAGACGAGATACCGTTCGCTATTCAAAGAATCGCTCTTTCCGAAGACTTCGCGATTATTGCGATGAGCGGAGAGGTTGTGGCGGAAATAGGCAGACGTATCAAGAACATTCGTCCCGGCTGTGAGGTAATTACCCTTGGCTATTCCAATGGCAGCGAATGCTATGTCCCATCGGAAAAAATGTTTACCGAAGGCGGATACGAAGTCGAGTCATATTACCATTTCGGATTACCGGGCAAACTTGACAAAAAGGCAGAAGATGTCTTGGTCACTGCTTGCAATAAGCTCCTGAAAATGGCATGAACAAAATCTTTAATTTATGAACATTCGGGGATTGTCATGTGGGCACTGACCTGAAAGCCGGACGCAAAAGCCTGGCGGAGATTCTCGAAACATCTGAACTGGGAGGCAAAAGCTGAAGCTGGCCCGTCAGGCCCTGAACGGCGCGGAACGCGACATGAAAATGGCAGAGGGTGTCAAATTAAAAACAAAAAGCGCTTTTTCGGACACATTTCATGCTAAAACTTTGAAATAAAGGGCTTACACACAAAATCACGTGCTTAAAAACTTGCGATAAACGCAACCATTTATAGAGGCTTCTTTCGGCCTCTTCTGCGGTTTGTGACATGGCAGGCTCATAATTGTTTCTGGATGTTTAGCCCAACTTCCGCGCTCTAAAAATTGACATGTTGATACTCAACGACTTAGCTGGTCGGCTGGCACTACACTTTTTTTACATCTCCCGGCGGAAGACTTTTTTGTGGACCGGCAATGACGGCAAATTTATGTTCAGTAAGTCATAAATCAGGCGTTGGCGTTCGTCGGGTCTGCCGGGTTTGCGAATGCGTCGCGCCAGGCCATCCGGCGATGGAATAATCAGTGTGGCATACGTTGTATTTCATCCCCTCTTTTACCCACAAATTCCGCGGAAGACCCAAAAATGATTTAATGGAGCCGCTGGCGCGGCAGTCTGAGTGCGTTGGGGTGATATAGTGCGTCGTGAAAAATAGAACGCTCCTCACAGGCCGTCATCTGGATGGATGAAAGCCATCTACCTGTCAGTTGCCCCAAACACCTCCATCTGCCTTTCCCACTCCACCGGAATCCCCCGGCGGAGCCGGTTTAATGACAACCCATCCGGTTCATTGCCCGTGATGATCGCGTCCTGGAGTTCCGGGGCGAGATTCACCAGATGCAGAATTTTAGTCACGTAGGCGATGTCGAGTTGGAGCTTGTCAGTCAGTTGGGTGACGGTGGGATGCGAGTAATGTGATTTCTCGAACCAGTGACAGCCTTTAGTGAAAAGTGTTTACGGGCTTGTTCCAGCATAATATGTGCTTGGAACCGGGTATCATCTCACCTTTTCACGACGCACATATATCCTCTCACCGTTGGTTGACAATTTCCAGAGAAAAACCGCAATTATTCGTTGCAAGCAGTTTTGTCATGGCTTCAACAACTCCCCATGAGTAATTCAGGGAAGCAACGATTCCGTTATTCTTGAACCATAATATCTGTGATAATGTGACTCCATCCTGGAAACGGGCCAAAGATATCAAGCAACCGGCGGCCACGGTATTAATGAGCGACAGCAACAACTCCTGGTCTGTCGCCTCATGGACCCTGTGGGCATTTGGCTACCGTCATTCAAGCGGAGGAAATATCCTCTATGTCGATGGGCATGTCGATTGGCAAAAACAGTTGTACACCAAAATGTGGACCGGGGAATAATAGAGTTTTATCCTCTAAGTTCACCATCTGCAGATGTCAAATCAGAAATTAAATTAACCATGAACCCCCATGGCTTTAAGGCTATTCTCAAAACCGCACCGGGCATGTTCGCCTTGGCACCACAGGAAGGGGGAGCATAAAATGCAGAACGACCGAAACAGAACATCGGTCCTGCGTCAGTTGGCGGCATTGCAACAAATGCCGCTGGCTGAACTTCAGGAAAAATGGAAAGACCTTTACGGCAATGAACCCCCGCGATTCAAACGATCATTCCTGATCAAACGTCTGGCCTACCGCATACAGGAATTATTCTACGGAGGGATTTCCGAGGAGTCGGAGAAGAAACTCGCGGAAGCAGCGGCCAAAGACCCGCTGTGCGACCTTGGCAAGAAAAATCTCGCCGTCGAAGCCACCTACAACCGGACGGGAAAGATTCTCCCAGGCACCAGGTTCGTGCGGGAATGGAACGGCAATCGCTATGAAGTCATCGCCCGTAAAAAAGGCTTCGAGTACAATGGCAGAATGTTCCGTTCGCTGTCGGCGATTGCCACAGAAATTACCGGAACAAGATGGAACGGGCGCGTCTGGTTCGGTCTCAAAAAAGGATAGAAGGATGACTGGTATGGAGAAGAAAATATTACGCTGTGCCATCTACACAAGGAAGTCGCATGACGATGGTTCGCTGGAACAGGATTTCAATTTGTTGGAGGCTCAGCGCGAATCCGCCGAAAACTACATCGCCAGCCAGAAGACCAACGGCTGGAAGCTTTTACCTGGCCGCTACGATGATGGCGGGTTCTCCGGAAGCAACATGGAAAGACCTGCCCTGAAACGGCTTTTGAATGACGTAAAATCCGGTAAAATTGACATTATTTGCATTTACAAGCTCGACCGGCTTTCGCGTTCATTGCTGGATTTTATGAAATTAGCGGAAATGCTCGAACAGCATAACGTTAGTTTTGTATCCGTAACTCAGGACATAAATACGTCCACTTCCGCGGGGCGGATGATGCTGAACATACTAATGACTTTTAGCGAATTCTAGCGGGCTGTTATCACGGAGAGAATTCTCAATAGTGTAGCCGGGAAAAAAAGCGCGGAAAATTTTGCGGCGGTTCGGCAATTCTCGGTTACGATGTAAATTTCGACGCCAAGCGGCTGGAAGTAAACAATTCCGAAGCGAAGATAATTAAACTCATATTTCAACGCTATGCCGAACTCGGTTCCGCCCGTGACGTGGCAGTGGAACTGAACAAAAAGGGCTACAGAACCAAAACGTGGAAAAGTAAGAAAGGAAAGATATATGAAGGAAAAGAATTTAATTCCGACTTTATCTATCGGGCGCTGGCCAATCCGCTGTACATCGGCAAGGTGCATCACAAGGGACAGGAGTATGACGGCGAACACGAGGCGATTATCAGCCAGGATTTATGGAAAAAGGTCCAGCAGGTGCTGTCCGAAAATCGCCGGGCTCATGGCTTCACTAAGCATAAGATGGAGTCGCCATTTAAGGGATTATTGAAATGCGGATATTGCGGGGGCGCATTGGGCATTACCTACACGAAGAAAAAGGGACGACGTTACACCTATTACAAGTGCATCAAGGATGATAATCGGGCCGTGAGTAGTTGTCCATTATCGAGTATTCCCGCAGGTGACGCAGACCGCATGATCCTGGAACAAATGAGTTCGGTATTCAAATCGCCAACGCTTCTCACGGCCATCTATGCGGAGGGCAAGCAACGACAGCTTAAGCAGGAGGATGAATTACGCAAGCGCATGGACGTGATTCGCAAGAAACTGGATAAGCTCAAAAGCGAGATTATCGCGAACGATGCAATTATTGCGAATGATGTGGTTTCGGAATTCAAGCAACTCGACGACGAACTCACTGTCCTTGAAATCCAGTTCCGGGACTTGCAGGCAACCGGAATCACCAGTCGGGACATCAGCAAGGCTTGTGAATCGGTCGGCGCGATCTGGGAGGAACTCTTCCCCGCTGAACGCTATCATCTCGCACATCTGCTGATCGACAAGATTGTGATAACCAGGGAAACCATGCAAATGAACATCAAAACCCACGGGATGGCATCGCTAGTCAAGGAACTTCAGGCCGGAAACCCGAACGTGTGTCTTTCTCCAGATTTTGAAAACCATACCGTGGCATTGAAAGTCCCGGTCATCGTCAAGCACAAGCGCGGTCGGAAGGTAATCCTCGCCCCGGACAGCAAGCATCCCGGAGCCGAATCCCCCGTCCAGGAAACGATGTTCCTGGCGTTGGCGAGAGCACACGCCTGGGCTGGACTTATCGAATCCGGCAAAATCGCCACCGTAACCCAATTGGCTGATAAATTGCAACTCGACATCGCCTGCGTAACCAAAATTCTGCATCTGGTCAACCTTGCCCCGGAACTCCAGGAGGTGATCATCATTGGAAATGAGCCGGATGGGTTGTCATTGAGAAAATTCGAACGAACCATTCCAGTTGAATGGGAGAAGCAGAGGGAGGTGTTCGTAAGTATCCACAGATGACTTTCAGCTCTACTAGGCTGAACAGCCATCTTTATTAAGAACTCCACGAACTCCTCCCGCATAACTGGAAACGTCTCCGCAACCGGAAATAATCAGAGTCGGCCCCTCCGCCCCTTGATTGTGCTCTGTAGTGGATTCGCCGGAACGTTATCTTACGCCGCTTATCCAATCAATTTATTAAATCACATACATCAATAAAAGTGGTCAGGCTTTGGCGGCCGATTTCACGCATCCTCTGGCAACTCCGGCCAAACCATGGGAATTCCAGGCAGGCAGCGGTGGCGTTAAAATTATCCAGCACGTAATCTTTCCAACTTCTGGTCTTGTCTGAAACAGATTCAAGGTTTTGTTTTTCCAGGAACAACTCGATCCATTCTTTGTACCAGTGCTTGCCTTCATGGTACATATCCGGCATCAGTTGAGCAAATTTTTCCGTAAATTCCCGGCTGTTGCCAAGTAATCCGTCGGTATCCTTGTACAGCCAGTTATGAATGTTGATAAACAGTTCGGGTTTGACTTCATCCAGATAATTTTTTATGGAGCGCCATGCGTCGTCATCCTGTTCCCGGCACCGGTTCAAGTCCGCGCCCTGGGGGGCCGTTAACCGGCACATCCCGTTGTGAACCCCATCCGGATTGGTCATAGGCAGAAAATGGAAGCGATATTTTTTGCGCAGTTCTTTTGCCCGAAAAATTGTTGAAGTAAGGAAATCAATCATGCCTTCGCAGCAGAAATTGCCGGCGCTTTCGTAAGCATGGTTCCGGGCCATTATCATTATGTCCTGAATTTGTTTCGTGGAACTTGCCGGCTGCAATATCAGTGCCGGAATTTCCCGAGTTTCCTGACTGCTGCCAATACTGAAATACTTTGCTCCGGGCTTTTCGGCCTTGCTTTTCAAATACTCTACACACATGCCGTAACTGTAATATGGCGACATGGCGATATGGGTAATTCCCGGTGGCAGGGAAATCTCCAAATTTGCTCCCGACGGCCGTAATTGAGTGGGAAAAATCTGCCAGGCTTCTCCCGCGCCGGGAAACAGAACACAGGCCCAGTCGTGAAGGTTCAAGCGTTTTTGCGTGTGGTCTTCCCAGTTAATGAAACAGCGAAAAACCTTGTGAGTATTGTCACTATTTTCCACTTTGATTGAAAAACGATTTCCGCATCCAGGCGCTTCCTCGCTGATACCGGGAGACTTGCGCCATGAAGGACGCACTTCAAATGAGTCATCAGGCAGAACTGAAACTCCCGTTGCGGAAAACGGACAGGCTCCATCGAACCCGGTAATAATTGCCAGTTTGCCATTTTCGAGACGTTGAGAAACTCTATTCATATTTATTCAGAGTCCTTTATATTATTGAATTATATGCTGATTACGGGGTAATAGGCAGGCAAAAAACTTTTGTACTGCCAAAACAATCTGTGGACACTGAAAGGAGTTGCGAGTTACTCTGGATAAAATACCACATTCCGATAACTTGTCAACTTTATTTTACGGCATTAATTCGGCAGGGAATTGCCGCCGAACCGGGAATGGTGCAGGATCGCAAAAAATTTTTCTTCGAGAATCTTTCTTCGAGGCATTGACATTAATGTACCGTTGCATTATAATACATGTATCGGTACATTAAAAGGAGCGAGAAGTGACCGTAATCAATCGAAAAAAACGAGTGACGCTGGCAATGGTGGCGAATTATGCGAATGTGTCGAAATCCGCGGTATCAAAAGTGTTGCTTGGGGGAGGAGGAAAAACCACCAAGGTAGGTGAAAAGACCGCGGGAAGGATACGTCAGGCCGCCAAATTTCTGGGGTTTCATCCCGACTGGGCGGCAAGAAGCCTGAAGACTGGAAAAACCAATAACATAGGGTTGCTCTGGTCGTTATCATATCCTCATTATGCTACGGGGATTGTCAGAAATTTTTCATCTCATCTTATGGGAAAAGGTTATTCAACAACAATTATCGACAGTCTTTCCGATCTCCAAATAATAAAACAAGCGCTTTCCGGGTTTATCTCAAGAAAAGTTGACGGCCTGATCTTTCAGGCCAAAGGGTGTGCCGCACATGATCCGGAAATTGAAGATATGCTTGGAAGGATAGAGAATGTTGTGGTTGTTTCAGATCAGGATGTTTTCCCGGCATTTTCAAAGATAATTCTGGATTTTGATCCTGCGTTTAAGGAAATCCTGCAACTTGCGGAAAAATGTGGGCGTTTCAATATTACGGCCCTCATTAACGATTCAGAGGCGTTCTATCGTGAAAAATTCCGAAAGTATTCCGGCAACCTGAAACTTCAGATGTCTAATGAGAATCTGAACAACTATGAAAATCCGGAGGTATTCGCCGAAAAAATTGTAAAACAATATCCCGATACGGATTTATTTTTTGCGCTCAGTGATTTATGTGCGCAAGCAATATCTTCGCAAATTATCGAAAATGGTCGAGAAGTCCCGGAGGATGTCGGAGTTATCGGTTTTAACGATAATCCGTTCGGATTGGTTTGCAGGCCACCGCTGGCATCGGTTAAAATTGATATTGACATGATTGTCGATATCGCCCTGAAAATTATTTTCGACAATATGAAATCCGAGACTCCGCACAAAAGAAAATATCGGATTAAAGCTGAGTTCATTAACCGGGCTTCTTCCGGATTGACCGAGGTGAGATAGAAAAAATCCATTGTAAACAATAACCATAAAAAAGAACGGAAATTTTTCAAATGGACAGGATTCGAGTTGGATTCATTGGTTTCGGACACCGCGCAAGCGGATCAAGGAAAAATGAATTATCCGGGATAACTTACAGCATGCTTCGCAATGATGATTTTGAAATTGTCAAGGTCTGCGACCTTCGCGAACCGCAATTACAGCGTGCCAGGAAATTTATCGGGGAACACATTGACACATGCACGGATTACCGGGAAATTATTGGCGACAAAAATATAGATGCGGTAATAGTGGCGATTCCACAATATCTCCACCGGGAGATTGCCGTCGAAGCTTTCGCGCACGACAAACATGTCTACTGTGAAAAACCAATGGCATTATCCGTGGCAGATTGTGATGCAATTTGCGAAGCCGCGGAGAAATCCGGCAAAACTTTGATTATCGGCCAGCAAATGCGTTATCATGCACATATCCACCGGATGACCGAATATATTAATCGCGGAGATATTGGCCGTCCGGTCATGACCTGGCTGCGCGAGTTCCGCGATCCTTTCCCAGCCACCATGGAGTGGGTGTTCGATAAACACAAGGGCGGAGGCATGCTGATGGACAAAAGCTGTCATCATTTTGATATTTTCAATTGGCTGCTGAATGATGACGAACCGGTGTCAGTTTATACCTCCGGCGGCGCCGACGTGTTTCCAGATGCCTTTCAAACCGGAAAACTTCTAGAAGATAACGCTTTTGTCACGATCAACTATGCAAAAGGTGGACGGGCCATGCTTCATCTGTGCATGTTCATGGGTTTGCCGCACGAATCAGAAGGCGGGATCGGGCATCACAGCCGGGAAATCGGAGTAATGGGAGCAAAGGGCATGCTCCGGACGGAAGGATTTGATCTTGGCAGGAACCTTGAACTCAGATTCAACGACAAGCGCAACGTGGTAAAAGAACAGATTGAATTTAAAGGCAACTTTCCGGATTGGAGCAACCAGACTGGCAATGTGGGCATCCTGATTGATTTTGCCGAATGCATCCGTACCGGGAAAAAACCTTTCGCGCACGGCGGCATCGGCCGCATGGCCGTGGCCGTAGCTCTTGCCGGAGAAAAGTCAATGACGGAAAAACGTATCGTGAAGATTGACGAGGTGTTATGAACGATATGTCATCACCAACTTGATCTGAACAATTCAACCCAATGGAGGTGAAAAAATGCGAAAGCGATTCAAAAGAAGAAATCTGCGCGGAAGCATATTTACGCTTATTGAATTATTAGTGGTAATCGCGATAATTTCCATACTGGCGTCAATTCTGCTTCCGGCCCTGAGCAAGGCGAGGGAACGGGCTCAGAAAATCAACTGCCTCGGCAATCTGAAACAACTCGGAACCGGTTTGCATATGTACAGCGGTGACTATATGCAGCATTTGCCGGATTTCCTGTCTACCGGAGGATCAGATCCCGAAAGTCAGATAAACAGCATGTTTTCTGAGTTCCTGAACCGTAAGGACGGGTTTCTCGGGCTGGGCAAATTATACCGGAATCAATCGGGGGCGGCCAACTATTCCGCGGAACCGGACGGCTACATTAAAGATTCTGCAATATTTTACTGTCCATCGGACAAACTCCATGCAATCGGTACTGACCTTTATGATTCCTGGGGGAGCGACAGTGACAATATCAAGGGTTCCTATCAGTATCTGAATCCTTATAAGCTGGACAGCGGCGCCGAATCAACTTCTTCATCGCATCGCTTCAGCGTGAGCGACATAGGAACCGCATACAAGGCGGATGGGCGGATAGACCGGTTTGCCAATGCCCAAATGCCTCTTGTTTGGGATTATTATAATCCGGATGTACCAATAGGTTTTTCCCGATTGGCCCATGGTGGAAATTACGCCAAAAAGCTGAACAATGTGTTATATGCCGATGGACATGCCGAAGGCAGGGATGTTGAAGGCCCCGTGTATGAGTATTACAAGAATATCCGGGCTTACGGAATCAACTCCTGGCGCTGATTTTAATCATTGAGGAATTTTATATGAAAGTATTATTGCTTTTAAGCATAATTGTGTCCGCAAATATAATCTCGGCGGGAAATATCCTTGACTACCTGCCGAAAAATCCCAAATTTGACGGTTCCACGGATTATTCCAAAAGCCTCCAGAAGGCGGTGAATGAAAATACTGTTTTAAGACTTAAAGGCAGTGGAAATCCCGAAAAACCATATATTTACGGAATCCGCATCAACAAGAAAACCGGCGTCAGAATTCCCGCCGGACATATCCTTATTGGCGAAAAGGGTGCGGTCATCAGACGGTTGCCAAGCAAAGGCGTGTTACTTCAAACCGGTCGCGGATGCCAACTTCGCGGAATTGTCATCGACGGCAATAAAAAATCCCACTGGCCTGAATTCCCGAATATGGGAAAAATGGATTACGCCATTAAAATCGGTGCGGAAAATCTGATTGAAAATTGTTATGTCTATAACTCTCCCGGACACGCCTTTGCCACTCATGCCGACAGAAGTGTAATCCGTAGCTGTAAAGCGAAAAACAGCGGTTACATCGACATCAAGTATAAAAAGGATTTTTTTCAGTCCAGATGGGGCAAACATTCCGGCGACAGCTTTTATATCCGGGGCCATGACAATATTCTGGTGGATTGCGATTCCGAGGATGCTTTCCGTTGGGACTATACCACCTGTCACAGCAAATCCGGCGGAACTGTCTATATCAACTGCAATGGCCGTGACGTTATGTGGAAGTCGTATGGCTTCATCGACATCGAAGGCTGCGACGGAGACGGTTCCACCTTGATAAACTGTAAATCACACGACGATGGCATATCAATATCCACTTCCGGCTCGATCCTGATTAACTGCGCGGCCAGCAGGATTAACTGCTATGCGGTCGATAACCTACGGATTATCGGTTGCGAAACCTTTGGCGGCGGACTTGCGGTGGGGGGATGGGATTCCGGCAAGAATGCATTTATTCGCGGCGGAGCCAATCCGATTGTGATCGGGAACATCATCAACCGTTCCAATACCGGTCTCGGAGTAGTGGGCACTTCCGACTGGTCGTTGTCGGTGTTTTCTACCGATGGCAAAGGTATTGCCGCTGGAAATGTCCTGAACCAGGCGGGAAAGAACGGTCCGGGAATGAAATTCGACAAAGTGAAAACTTTTAACAATATCAAACAAGTTAAGCCGTATAAAATAAAGGTATCCGGAAAAGAATCCGCTAAACGGGAAAAGTTATCTGAATTGCGTGAGGCCGCGAAAAAAGAATTTGCCATAAAGGCTCAGGCTATCTCGAAAAAACTCGGGGTCAAAGGAAAAATCGTGGTTGTTACGCTGGCGGAAACATCCGCAAAATTCATTAAAGACCAAACCGAAAAAGGCAAACAGGCCAGATGGTATTTACCGCAAAATATGCCGAAAAACACCGCAAGGATTAATATCGGCGAACATTGGGACGGTCAAACCGGCAAGTATCATGGAACCGCCTGGTATTTCATCAAACTACCGATGGATACCGATGATCAGCACATCTGTAATACTGCATATTTATTATTCGGCGGGGTTGATTCGGAATGCAAGGTCTGGCTGAACGGTCAGTATCTCGGTGAACACAAAGGCTGGAAAGACCCGTTCCTGATGCAAGTGCCGTTCAAAGCGTTGAAATGGAAAGACCAAGACGAACCCAATATTCTTACCGTCAGGGTTTATACACCGTCAGGACTTGGCGGCATCTACGGCAATATTGCCGCAATATTAACTAAAAAAGAATGAATCGTGGGAAAGAAAGAATTTATCAAACCTGTATAAGCATAATTGCAGTCGGATCAACAGTTATTAAAAAATTCTTCACTTAAAAAGGGAAAATAAAAATGCCTAGACTTAATGAATGTGAAACAACAAATTATGGATTCCGTCATGCAAAAAGGATCAGGTTTTTCTTCGGAATTATATTGTTTCTGTTCGGATTAATAGCCATTGAACTGCAAGCAGACGCTGGAGGAGATTGGAGTGATTTGTTTATACCTTCGGGGATAGTACCCAATCTCACAGCAACCTCCCGATCCAGCACGGTTACATTTCCGACAGTAAAGCTCCGCAGAAAAAACTTATTCGCGATAATGGCTCTATCTGGTCAACAGTTCAACCTCGGAGTCCGGCATTATCAAATTGGTTCATATCAGACTTATGGAACATGGGAACTGCGAACCAAAGACATGACAGTTCTGGACAGTGGTACGCTCAATTTTGATACCGACGACACAATTTCCTACACTCATGATAAAAATGAAATACTATTTTTGTGCATTGACTCTGGCCCAAACGGGTACTATATAACTTCAAGCAATGCTTCTGTCGGGCTTTATTCCGGTGTATCAACCAATTTTTTCAGCAGCAGCAATGATGGCAAGGAATTATATATTTATGTTCCGGATAAGGTAAAAAACGTTTCTATTACCTTGACTTCCCCTAATAGTAATGAACTGGTAAAAGCCGAAATATACAATCCCGAAGAAATTCTTGCAGCTCAAGGTGAAACAACGGTATCAGAATCTGAAGTCACCGTAACGGCTACAGTGGGAACATACGACGACGATGTATGGACCATTAAAATTTGTGATCCATCCAGCGGTCATCTTGAAGATTTCGTCATGAAAATAAATTCGGCGGTTGCCCCAGTTTTGACGCTTATTTCACAAGATGAATTTTATTACGTTCCATTTGGCGCGCAAAATAAACTTTCCATTTTAGTCGATAAAGTCATTGCGGCTTCCGCTTCATATGTTCATGCCGCATGGATGCTTGAAGAAGTCGCGGCAGCGGGTTTCAATACTTACGTCACTCGTCAATATAACAATGACGGAAGTGAGTATGTTTCAAACATAACCAACCTTGAAAATCTTGCGGAGTTATGCGAAGACGCGGAATTGAATACATTAGTTTGGATGCGCGGCACCAAATCCGTGTCACTGTCCAATCAGGATTATGATGGAAAACGCTACCTGCCTGGCACTGCGGAAGCTGAACTTCTCAGCCCGAATTCCGATGAGTTGTGGACTCATTTGACTTACTATGTTTCGCAATATGCCAATCTGAGTAAAACTTGTCCGTCAATAAAAGGGGTGTTTTTCGATTTTGAAGATTATTCGAGTTCCAGTCCTTATAATCATGCCTATCATATTTCTTATGATGATGTTATTACCGTAAAATATGAAACCGCCAGAAGTATAACGATTCCAGTTGATCCGGAAGAACGCAAGGCATGGCTTATTTCAAACGATTACCATGATGACTTTGTCAGCTTCCAGATTGCTCATTGGCGGGAACGCTGTAGTCAGCTGAGGGCCGATATTGACGCGATAAATCCGCAATTCCAGTTTTTCTTCTATCCGTTTTCAGACCTTGACGAATCGCCTTTCCTGTACGGAGAGGATGCTCCGGTCGCAAGATTTGCATCCGCGCAGGCACCAGTGTGTCTCGCGGATACCAGTTGTTATTCTCCCCCCTACAGAAATTCGCTTATTCATGACGCGGAACCAATTGCCTGGGAAGTGGAAAATCAGGTGAACGCCAGGAATTCCCTTGCGGAAGAACTCGGAGTTCCTTACCTGCAATTTCCCGGCTTCCTTCCTGCATACGCGGATTACAACTTGGAAGTTTTGGCAAGAGCGCCTATCGCTGCGGCAGAAGTAGGAAATGGGTTTTGGGTATTTTACAGCCAGTATACCTACAGCCAAGAGGAGGATTCCGAACATGTTCAAATTATGGATTACCTCACATGGAGTAATTCTAAAATAGCTGTTTCGGACTATAATGCCGCCAATACTACGTTTGAGTCATGTCTGCCTTGGGGCTCTTTCTGGGATCCCGCGGATACAGTTCCAAACTTCAGTGGTGCAATTGATCATACCAACAAATCTTTTTCTTCTTGTCGACTCAGAATTCAAGCGCCGATTGCCATTTCCTGTGAGGCGGGAGAGAGCGTCTCTCTGGGAATTGCAGTTCAACAAGTCGGCAGCTATACTGATCAGGTTGGTTGGGAAATACGTAATGCAAATGATATGGAATCATCAGTTGCACGCGGAACTATCTGGCTGGAAGATGAGACTGATACGATATCTTTCACCCCGGAAGAAACCGGGATTTATTTTCTGATTATTGCCTCATGGTTGAATACGGCAAATATTTCCTCGGCAAATGCTCCAATCGCTTTTTATGCCGGAAAACCTGTTCATTTCATGAGAAATACAACACCGCTTTACATAAATGTCCCAGATGGTGTGACTTCATTTTCTCTGACCGCCAAAGGTACAGGCGGGGAACATGTTAAGGTCTCTATTTACAGCCCCGCCGATCAACTTGTCGAACAGGACCAAACCTCTCCGGCTATTCCGGAAAAAACCTTGACGGTAAATGTCGGGGGACACGGCCCAGGTATCTGGAAAGTCGTTACAGCCGCTACTGGAACAGACACTTTTGAAGACTTTTTTCTCAGCCTTGGAACAGAAATCCCGCAGTTGTTTTCGCTGGCCTCCGATGCTGTATTTTTCCGAAAGCTTGATTTTGAAGCTGAAAACGGAACTCTTGTTTCACCTATGACGGCGCATGATGATGGTGACTGTTACGGCGGACAATATGTCAGTAGCAATACAGGCGGGCAGGGAACTGTTACGTTCCAGTTTGCCGTCCCGGAAAATGGGACTTATTATTTATGGGGAAGGCTTTGGGAACCTGACGGAAATCACGATTCGTTTTTTGTTTACACCGATGGCGACAATACCAGTTCGGGCGCAGATGAATACATCTGGGACATCAGCACCGGACCCGAGTCGGAATGGAAATGGCTCCGTTTGAAAAGTCGCACCCAGAATCCACGGACATTCTCGTGGAATTCGGGTACGCATACATTGATCTTCAGAACTCGTGAACCTCAATCGCAGCTGGACAAAATTATTATAACTAAAGATCCAAATTTCAATCCAAGCGACTGAGGATAGTTGACAACGCTAATAAACCAACAGGGAAAAATGCTATGAACGGAAAATTTATGATAATCATCCTATCGCTTGCAATCGTTAGTATCAGTTTTACCGGTCTTACCAGTAGCAATCAGCAAGAGCCGGCACAACTTATCAATCAGAAGGATTTCCTGTTTTACCGCATTAACGTATCAAATGGTAAAGTGCCTAGAATTGTACCGCATGGTACTATTCTCTCAAAACAGCCTTACAGTTCGGGAATTTATACCGCAACCTTTGCTGTTGACGAGTCACATAAAAAATTCAAATATCATCAGCAGTACTTAATTCTGGGTTTTGCCCCTAAAATCAACACTAAAAATGAACTTTCCAGCTCATTCAGGAAAGGATCAGAGGCAGAATATTATATCATTTGGTGGCGTAAGGGCGGTGCGCTATATTTTTATAGAAAAACCAAAACTAAAACCGAGAAACTGGGAGTGTGGATCAAGCCCGGTCCTGATAAAAATACCGCATATAAAAAAGACGAATTCGTTACGCTTCACGCAGTTGTAAGCAATTCCGAAAAATCACTAAAACTCTATCTAAACAGGAAGGTTTCAGGGGAACCAGACTGTGAGTTTAAACTTCATGGCCCCATTAATGGACAATATGGATTTCACAATAATAAAGATTCTTCATACGTTTTTGTTAAGGACTTGACATTTTCTCATTTACCTGCAAAATAATGTTTACGTTTTCTTCAATTACTACGAGCATCAAGAAGCTTTTATGAAATTTAACAGCAATCAGATAAACAGGAATCATGAATTACGGGTTATGTCAGTTATGGCCCATCAGGATGATTTTGAGTTCAATTCCGGGGGTGCGTTCGCACTCCTGCGCAAACATCACAGTGATAAGGTTAAGATTAAAATACTGACCACAAATCAGGGTGCTTCGGGACACCACGAGATGCCGCCGGAAGAAACCTGCCGGGTCCGGGAGCTGGAGGCACGGGCCAGTGCCGCAATGATTGGCGCGGAATACGAGTGCTTGAAATGCCTTGATGGCAAACCGCTTCCCGGTCAGGTTTTCATTGACCACAACTTTCTTGGCGGGTTATGGAATGCAATCCGGAATTTCGAGCCGGATTACATATTCTGTCCGTCCGTGGTTAGCGATCCACTGGCGGGAATTCATATCGACCACTACAATACCGCTTGGGGGGTGCGATACGTGGCATACCATCTTTCCGTACCATATGCCTATCCGACAATGACGGGACCGGTAAAGAAAAAGCTGATTAATCCGGTGATTATTAACGTCGATGACGTTTACGCCTGTGAACGCGGATTTGACGCATGGTGTGACGTCAGCAAGGTTTTCGAACTGAAACAGCAGATGACAATGTGTCACAGCTCACAGATATTTGAATGGCTGCCCTGGGTGAAAGGCAACGAGCCTCCAACCGAAGCTAAAGTCAAGGAAGATTTCGCAATAAGACATTGGAATACCAATGAACGTTATGATTTTAACGATGAAGTTCCGAGAGAATATTTCCGTTTTACCCAGTGGGGAAAAGACCCGGATTTGGATCAAATCGCTTTGGACTTTCCGTTTTTTCAGTTTGGAAAAGAATTATCAAATGGAAACTTAGGTGATTATAGATGATTACGCAAAAAAACAATCTGATTGTGATTTTATGTGATCAGCTCAGGCGGCAGGCACTGGGCTGTTACGGAGATCCCAACGCGCATACGCCGAACCTGGATGCGATGGCAGCGAACGGCGCGAAATTTGAAGCGGCATGTTCAACTTTTCCGGTATGCGTACCTTTCCGGTTTACAATGATGACCGGGCAATACGCTCATACCCGGATGGTTCCGGCTATCGCCTGGCGAATGTCTCCATCCGAACGAACGCTGGCTGACGAATTTAACGATGCCGGATATCAAACTTCTTATTTCGGCAAGTGGCATTTGTTCGGCGGCTATTATTTTCTGCCGGGATATTCAGCAAAACATGAAGGACTTCGTTCCGTTCCCAAGCTTTACCGGGGCAACTGGCAGTACTGGCGCGGATTTGAATTGCGCAACTCGCACTTCGATACTTATTATTTTGCCGATGATGATCCCGCACCACATAAGATTGACGGTTACCAGACCGATGGTTTGTTCGAGCTTTCCATGCAGTATATTTCCTCCGAACGTGATAAATCAAAACCGTTTTTCTCGGTTATTTCCGTGGAGCCGCCGCATCCTCCGTTTGAAGCACCACCCGAGCTCGAGGAAAAATGGCTTCAAAAAGACCTTGTTCTCCCGGAAAATTTTTACATGGAAAAAATTGATCCGCAACTGGAGGAATATAGTCTGTGTAAGCGAGGTACCTCATATGATCCAGCCCGAAACCTTAAAATCTATTATGCCATGCTGGAGAACCTCGATCAAAATATTGGCAGACTTATGTCATTCCTGGATAAAAATGGTCTTTGCGATAACACCCGGATAATGTTTGTTTCCGATCACGGGGAGCTTTGCGGATCACATGGACTTAGAGAAAAACAGCATCCTTTCGAAGAGTCTATCGGGATTCCGTTGCTGATTTCCGGGCCGGGGATTCCTTCGGGAACAACCGTTACGGACCCGGTTGCCGCGGAAGATTTATTTCCTTCTCTCCTTGGACTGGCCGGACTCAAATCAGATACCCCGAACTTGCCCGGCGCTGACCTTACTCCGCTTGTCGAGAAAACAGAAGATAAACTGGGGCGGCCCGGCGTAATGCTGGAATTTGTCTGGGAAACACGGATGAATACCGGAATGCCGTATAACAAATTTTGCTACCGCGGATTCCGGTCAGAGCACTACAAATATATCGTCGCCGGGGATCTGGCCGGATACAAACCGTGGATGTTTTTTGATATTGAGAAAGATCCGGGAGAAATGCACAACCTGATTGACGATCCGGGGTATCAGAACATTATCGCCTGCCACCATCGCTGGCTGTATGACCGGATGGTGGAAACGGACGACGATGCTCCTCTGAGTCCAGCTTATGGCCTGCCCGGATTACGTTTACCAGGAAGTTAACATATAAATTGGAAAGTAACTCTTTCCCGCTGAACGCTACCACCTGGCGCACCTGCTGATCGACAAGATCATTATCACCAAGGAAACCATGCAGATGAACATCAAAACCCACGGGATGGCATCACTGGTCAAGGAACTTTAGGCCGGAAACCCGGACAAGTCCCTGATCCCGGACATCGGCAATTACACCGTGGCGTTGAAGGTTCCGGTCATCGTCAAACGCAAACGAGGACGCAAGGTAATCCTCGCCCCGGACAGCGATCATCCCGACGCCGAATCCCCCGTCCAGGAAACGATGTTTTTAGCGTTGGCGAGGGCACACGTCTGGACAGGGCTTATAGAATCCGGCAAAATCGCCACCATCACCCAACTAACAGACAATCTCCAACTCGACATCGCCCACGCAACCAAAATTCTGCATCTTGCCAACCTTGCACCCCAAACTCCAAGAAACGATTATTTCGGGCCGGAAGCCGGACGGTATCTCATTAAACCGGCTCCAGGCATTTACAACCCGATAATTCCCATTTTCACGCAAACTCACCTGTGACTACACCCGGATAAATTTCGAATGGAACACCACACAATGAACAATAGGATACCGCATGTGAACTTTAGTTAACTTGATACAGTATTGATAATGGACAAAACGTGACTTATTGTAATTACAGGCAATGAACATATAGTGACAAAAATCTATAAACGAGGAAAGGTCATGAACCGTTTATCAAAACAGCTTTACACCTGTCTGCTCATATTGATTACCGCATCTTTTGTAACTCCTGTTTTAAATGGAGAAAATACCCGGACAAAAGATATTGGCATTATTACCTTTGAAGATTTTTCGCATCCGAAGGCCGGGATATATCATCGTAATGAAGAAAAGCCGATCTTCAATCATTTAAAAAAAGCGGGGCTTAATCCTGAATGGATCAAACCGGAAATTTTCTACAAAGCCAACCGGGAGAAGTGCAATACTTACAAGCGCATCTTTATTGCTTTCCCGGCCTTTGCGTTCAGTCCGGAAATGTATGAAGGCATGACCGAATATGTAAAATCCGGAGGATTGCTGATTGCCAACAACATATTGTCAATGATCGACACTGACGACGATTCAAAAATTGATTTCAAAAAAGGTGACCGGCATTTTCCTAAACCCGGTTTTCCGACTGTGGGAGTTCATTCACCTTTTATAATCAGGGGCACGGAAATGAAAGTGGTTGAAGCGTGTCCGCTTACTGCCGGACTTCCGGAGAAAAAGAGTCATGAAGTGAAAACCAGACTATATAGCCGCTACATCCGCACCTCCACGGCAACCCCGGTAGTTCTTGCCGAAGGTCTTTACAAAGAAAAGCGCAAACATAAAAACTCTCCTCTGGTTGCGTTCAAGCATCAGGGAAAGGGTGCGTGCATTTTTCTGGGAATGAGAATTATGTTTAAGGACGATTGGGTAATAAAAATATTCAACAACACAATCAGTAATGATACTCTCGAGTGGCTTACCGCCGGAGAGGAAAATGAATAATAAAGGACGCTGATATGAAGAACAAATTTGGAAAGAGTTTAATCGTTATGAGCTTACTTGCGTTTATCGCGGGGGGACTGGCGGCAAAGGAAAACAAGCCGTGTTTGGTTGCTTATGTTAATCCGATGTTCGGATTCTGGAAAGCAACGGTAAAAGACTATTTCCCGGCGGCAAAAATAGCAAAGGACATGCACGCCTTAGGAATAACCGAAGCAATGTTTTGCGGTAATTACCGGATGGGCTGGTACTATCAGTCAAAGCACCCCAAGCGTCCGCCGGTCAGACAGATGGGGAAACGCGACTGGCTTGAAGAGATCATCGCGGAATGCGGAAAATACGACATAAAAGTATGGGTATTGATCAGCACGGCGACAAAAGAGGACCAACGCGGATTGAACCATCCGAAAACGATGGCGCTTTACGCGGACGCGGTTGACGAAATGGGCAGGAAATACAGGAAATATAAAAATTTTGTGGGAATAATGCCGCATGAAATCAATGCGGTTGAAGGTCCGGACCGGCACGAGGACGATCTGGAAGATTTTTCCCTGTTCTGTTTTAAAAACTTCGGGGAAAAGTACGAAAAAAAATCAATGCCGGTTGATGCAAATCCGGATGATAAATGGTGGCGGCGGTTTGTTCTTTACAAGATTCATGCGCTTGACCAGTTTGTACTGGCGTTGAAAAAGGCAGGAAAAAAGTACGGACTTAAAACCATGTTCTGCTATTACGAGCCTGAGATTGTCGGCACGGAAAGCTGGCGTTACGGATATGATCCGGTAACTCTGGAAAAAAGTTGCGACAGAATGTGGCACCTTGCCGTGGGGGAATATATCAAGCCGTACCTTTGTTATAAAAACGATTTGTTTGATTTCGGCCCCAGCTACAGCGGAGCAAACCGTTCCAGAAATTACTGTTACTCGCTTCATGGGCGGCCGGTTTCGTTTTTCGAGTATGCGACTCCATTGTATGTGAAAGAACTGAAAAAATATTACGGAAACCGACCAGGCTGGACAAAGAAAAACGGTGATTATTATGCCGGATACCGCGGTTGGCCGGAGAAATCGCTTTCACTGTTTGCCGGAGAAAAAAACCTTCGCAACTGGCTGCATCTGATGGGACAATGGCAGGGTGGAGACACCGCCGCAAATATTGCCTTTGCGATTTCCCCGGTGCAGTTTCTGATGTCATATCCGATAAGATACAATCCCGAATATCAGAAAAAAGTAACCAGACTGACGGAAGAACTTACCCGGCATTTCGATCTTGGCGGCGTTTTATTTGAATCAAGATACGCGCTCGATCCGGAATGGCTGGCAAAATACAAGACAATCATAATTCCCGAGGACATGGCAAACGGACTGTCAAAAGAGATGGCGGCGGCGCTTCGTGAATTCGTCAAAAAGGGCGGAAAAATCATTTCGATTGCCACCCCGATTGTCCAGGCCAGACGCGACCTGACCCAGCCGAATGACTTGACCAGTGAATTTACCGGGGCAGTTATTACCGGTTCAAAAATCGGCGCATACGTGAAACCGGACGGCAAGTTTGGCAACCTTAAATTCAGGAAATTCTGGACCGCCGGGATTAAAGAAGTGAAGATTGACGGCGGAGAAGTTTTACTTCGCGACAAATACACCGGCAAACCGTTACTTGTCAAGAAAAACAATGGATACCTGTTTACAGTAGCATGCTCCAGGGAGTCGTTGCCGTTCTTCGGGAAAGTGATTAACCGGATCCATCAGTCGCCGATTGCGCTGGAAAACAAAACCAGGTTTCGCACTCTGATCAGCACCATCAAGGATGGGGCGTTATGTCTTTCGTTTTTCAATCAGGGCAAAGCGTTACTGAAAATAGATGCCGGGGAACTGAAAATACCCGGCAAACAGCTTCAGGTGAAAAATGTTCTCACCGGAACCGTGGTTTTCGCAGGGAGTCCGGAAAAGTTAAAACAGGGAATCCCGGTTGAAATCAAGTACCTCAATGAACCGCTGGTGCTGGCTGTCGGTACGCCGGCAAGACTGGCGGAATTCAAAGGGATTTATCCGCCGGACGTAAGTTTCAAAGGCATGAACAAGATCATGGTTGTTGAAAACCCCCAGGCCCAGATAACGATTCCTAATGTACCGGGAACAAAAGTAGCGGTTTATCATTTGGGACTTGGCGCACCGGAAATTGTCAAGGCCCTTAAAAAACAGAAAGGCATTAACGCCTTCATCGCTCCCCGAATCGACCGTCCGCTCCTGAATCAGATCGACGTTCTTTATATTCCCCAGACAAAATCGTTTACCTACGTGATTGCCATGCAGGACGCTATCCGGGATTTTGTTAAAAGGGGCGGCGGGGTAATCATGACCCACGGCGCACTTACTGTCGGACGGAATAATTTCACCCCCTTCCCGGAAATTGGTAAAAGTAACGGAAAAATCAAATTCAACAAACCTGGCGGAGTGAACGTTATTGAAATTTCCAAGCAGCATCCCGCACTGAAATCATGGCAAAAAGGGGAGACTTTCAAGCCTGCATTCCAGTTTGATAATGTTCTGGTCGAACCCGGCAAAAACGGTAAAGCAGTTGCAAAATGCCAGGGCGGACAGGTATTAGTTGTCGGCAACTACGGCAAGGGCAAAGTTGCGTTGTACGGCAGTCTGGCCGCGGCAACCGGAAATAATTTTGATTCCGCCGGAAAAGTGGCGGAACCTTCCGGGGGCAGCCTTAAATTACTAACTGACGTATTGACTTGGCTCGGAAACCGAAAATGAAAAAACGACCAAACGTTATTTTTATCCTTACGGATGACCAGGGGTATGCGCCGCTGGGTTGCCACGGACATCCTCTGGTCAAGACCCCTGCCCTAGATCAGCTTTACGCTGAATCATCACGGTTTACCCAGTTCCACGTCGGGCCGACCTGTGCGCCCACCCGTGCCGGGTTGCTTACCGGACATCACGCAAACAGCACGGGGGTATGGCACACAATCGGCGGAAGATCATTACTGCGAAAAGACGAGTGGACGCTTCCCCAGGCGTTGCGTGATTCCGGATACATCACTTCGCTGTTTGGCAAATGGCATCTTGGCGATGAGTATCCATACAGGCCTCACGACCGGGGATTCGATTACGCTCTTTACCACGGCGGCGGCGGAGTCGGACAGACCCCGGATTACTGGGGAAATGACTACTTCGACGACACGTATTTTGTCAACGGCAAACCCGTACGATTCACCGGTTACTGCACTGACGTGTTTTTCTCACAGGCGTGGAAGTTTATTGAAGAAAATCAGGAAAAACCGTTCTTCTGTTTTATTTCCGCAAACGCTCCTCACGAACCCTTGAATGTGGAACCTGAATACCGCGATCTCTATTCCGGACTCACCGGCAATGATAATTATGCCCGATTCCTCGGGATGATCACCAACATAGACGATAATGTGGCAAAACTTCGCAAGCGGCTGAAAGAGTCGGGATTGGAAGAAAACACCGTCCTGATTTTTATGAGCGACAACGGTCAGGCAAAACTCGACCTTGACGATTCAAGTTGGCACAACGCCGGAATGCGCGGTTACAAAGGTAGTCCTTATGACGGAGGCCACCGGGTTCCGTTTTTCATCCATTGGCCGAAAGGAGAGATTCCGGAAAATTATGACATTGATCAGGTTACTTCATATGTTGATTTCATGCCGACAATCCTGGAGTTGTGCAGTGTGAAAATTCCACCGGAACGAAGTTTTCACGGAGAAAGCCTGGTTGATTTGTTGCGTGAGAAAGACGATCAGCGCTGGAACGAACGCTGTGTTGTCACCGATTCCCAGCGGTTGCCGTATCCGGTAAAATGGCGGAACAGTTGTGTAATGAAAAACTCCTGGCGGCTGGTTAATCATGACGAACTGTACAACATTACCAATGATCCATCACAGGAAGAAAATATTGCGGAAGCGCATCCGGGGCTCGTCCGGGAGATGCGGAAAGCATATGAGGGATGGTGGGAAATAGTGTTGCTTCAATATGACGAAGACATTCCATTCTATATCGGTGGTGATAAAAAAAGCATAAAACTTACCAGCCACGATCTCAGAAACGATAAATGCGATGTTGCCTGGAACCAGAAGTTTATCCGGCAGGGAAAAATTTGCCGGGGATACTGGGAGATTTTTGTTGAAACGAACGGCGCTTATGAGTTTGAACTGCGCAGGTGGCCCAATGAAACAGAACATCTCCTGACTTCCGGGATCGACGGTGACGACGTTGAATTCCGGCGCGATGCGGTTGTGCCGTATGAAGTCGAACGCTACACAGGAGGAACCGCGCTTCCGGTGAAAATGGCTTTCCTGCGGATAGGCGGTAATGACGTCCTTGAAAAAAGTATCGATGCGGCTGATTCAGGAGTAAAATTCAAGGTGGATCTGCAATCCGGGCCGGCTCGTCTTGAAGCCTGTTTTTCCGATCACGGCAAACTATTGCTTAGCGCTTATTATGTGATCATCAGAAAGCTTGTTTAATTCTGCTGCCGCCACTTCCCCGGGGGACATCCCGCCATCTTTTTGAAGCAGCGTTGGAAATATTTGACCTGTCCGAATCCCGACATTTCTGCGATTGCGGCAATATTGAAAGAGGTATTCAATAGCAAGTGCTTTGCCCTGATAATCCGGACTTTCATTATGTAATCGATGGGGCTTGTATTCAATATCTCCCTGAAAGCCTGATAAAGCGTGGAGCGCGACACCTGCATTTCCTCGGCAAGCTCCATTACGTTGATTGACAGGTCACGGCGGGTTTCAAGGATCGATTTTACCCGGTTGACCAATATCTGGTTCGGCGTCAGATCCGCATGATATTTTATCGGCAGTTCGTCTCCCCGGCAGGTTTCCAGAATCTTATACAGACCGGCGACAATCGCATAGGGTTTAGATTCGGCTTCCGGGAAATTATCGAAAATTCGGCGGAAGTACTCCGTAACGCTGTCCGGGGCCGCCGGACGCAAGGTATATTCATCATTTCCGAATCCGCACAGTTCAACAAACCTGTCCGCCTCCGGACCGCAAAGGTTTATCCAAAAAACCTTCCACGGATCCCTTTCATCGCGGTAGTATTCAAATTCCTCGTTAGGCCAGAGGCAGAACATATCGCCTTTTTTCAGTGGGGTAACACCTGTCCTGGTGCGGACATAGCCTTTTCCTGCGGCAAGGATGTGAATACTGTAAAAATCGGCGTGCCACCAGAACTGGGATTTACCCTTCCCGGTAATAACTCCGACATTATCGGTCCATACCGGAGCACATTCCGGCTGGTAGTCATGCTCCAGGTAGCGGCCATGCACATAATCTCTTTTAAACTCAATCACAATTATCCTCGAACAATAGGATACCTATTGTCATCAATAGTGAACTGCATTCCCTATTGACATCACTGGTTGAAATCCATATAATTATAATCAATAAATCACTACAATTCAAATATCATTAAAAATTATGACAAATATTGCAACAAAACTGCGACCGAAACAAAAAACATCAGCAACACCGGCTGAAAACGATCAGCACAGACAGCTTGCCGCAAGGTGCAAAAGAAAATTCCATCTCGATGCGCACATCCCCCCGGATTTCACTATGCTCAAAAAAAAATTCTCCCCAAAAATTTTCGTGGAGAGAGTGTTGTTGACCGGAGCGGACAGCGTATGTATTTTTTCAAAGTGTCATTACGGCTACTCCTACTATCCAACGGGTTTCGGGTATCCGCATCCCGGATTAAAAATAGATTTGCTCGGATCTTTAAGCCGGGAATTCAAACGTCAGGCGTCGGAAATTCCGGTGTTCGTTTATTACAATCTGAGATTTTCACCAGTGGACAGCAACCTGCATCCTGAATGGCTCCTTACCTCGCCATCAAAAAACGCTCATGAGTACGAAAAAGGGCACATTTCACCTCTGTGGTGGAACATGTGCTTCAATTCTCCTTACGGAAAAGTTGCACTGGGACAGCTTGAAGAAATTACCAGGAATTACCCGATAGACGGCTTTTTCATCGACTTCAGCCGGTCTCCAGGGGAGTGTCACTGCGACGCCTGTAAAAAAAAATACCTGTCGGAAACCGGAAAGGAGATTCCACTTTCCAATTCCGAGTCAGGATATTCGGAATATGCGGCGTGGCAGATGCAGGACTCTGACCGTTTTCTCGCGGAAACTGCCGCGAAATTACAGAAAATCCGTCCTCACATCAGTGTCGGTTCTAATTACAGCTACAGTCATCGGCATCCGATACAGGTGGATTCGGAAATCGGTTATCTTACCGAGGACGTACTGGAGCGGAATCAGGCCATCGGATGCTATGAAAGCATGCACGGCAGATATTATATTTCTCTTGGGGTTCCGGCAGAAATCATGACCACCCGCATGGCAAACTGGTGGCTCGACTGGGGATTTAAGAGTAAAGACGCCCTGATGCTACAGAACCTGCTTGTTGCATCCCTGGGAATTAACGTTTGTCTGGCCGATGAACTTTATCCGTCATACCGAATCCCGGAGCGGACAATCAAGCTGTTCACCGAGGTTTTCGACCGGGTGAAATCAATCCAGAACATCATGAAAGGCGCGGAATCTGCACCGGATGTACTGGTTCTGCATTCCGCAAGCACTTACTATATGAAACCGCGGGCCGTTACCGACCACAGCCATTTCCTGGAACCGATCAACGGTATGCACAGTATTCTTCAGCATTCTGAGTATCACTACCAGCTTGTAAATGAACTTGTGCTTCCGCAATGGCTGAAAAAAGCCAAAATATTGATATTGCCGTGCCAGGCCAGGATAGATAAAAAAACTGCTGAGTCAGTCGAAAAGTTTATCAAAGACGGTGGAACGTTGATTGCGTCCGGGAGCTCTTTGCTGAACCATGATCTGCAAAAGCTGCTTGGAATAAAAGCTGAAGATGAATTCGACACTCCGCACCAGTTCCTGATGACTAAACCTTTTATCCGCAATGATGAAGAGGACAGTCCGGTAATGGTTAAGGGACGGGCAGTCAAGGTGGTTTCAGATGGGGCAACTGTTGTAAGTATGCTGCAGGAAGGGCTGTTTAGTCCGGAAAAGTTTTTCCACGGACATCCCGAGGGTAGAGTCAGGTATGCGGGAATAACTGAACACCAGTATGGCAAAGGCATGGCGGTGGCAATTGCCGCCCCGGTGGGCAGAAGTATGTTTCTTTCACCTTACCCGGAGTTGCGTAAACTGTTTTTAGAAGTTGTCAGGCGCTACAGTTCCGGAAATTTCATTAAATCAAAGAACCGGGAAAATGTTGAGATCACTCACTTCCGGAAAAGCAATACTCATATTGTCAATCTGATCAATCACCCGGTCAAACAATACTGCAACGATAACTTCAAAATCGACAATATTCCCGAAATTGCCGGTCTGGAATTGGAAATCAACTTGCCGGAACAGCCGGAAACAGTTTGCCTGGACACTCAAAATTCCGGTTTGTTCTGGGATTGGCAATCCGGAATTCTTAAAGTAAGTATTTTGAAATTGCATATTCACCGTACTTTAATAATAAAAGAAAAAATATAAATTACAGGGAGGTAGTATAATGAATGTACCAACCGGAAACAAAAGTTCCAGATGCAGATGGGCATTTACACTGATTGAGTTATTGGTTGTAATCGCAATCATATCGATACTTGCCAGTATGCTTTTGCCGGCATTGAAACAGGCACGGGCCAGAGCCCAGGAGATTGCCTGTAAAGGTCAGTTGAAACAAATAAGCCAGGCCATGAATGAATACATCCAGGACCAGGAAGGATGGTTCCCGCAATGGACTTTGGACGATAGCAACACCATTATCGGAACCAATTATGCCTGGGTTTACCAGTTTGGCGATTACCTTAACTATCTCTACACTAAAGGACCACCGATTTTTCACTGTCCTTCAGGACGGACTAACAACGGAGTTACTTCCGGAGGCTTATGGCGCAGTCGTGGTTATGACATGAACCGTTTTATTGCACAGGATTACAACGGCAGTCACGGAAAGATTGTCAAGATTGCTCAGCCAACAAGGCTCCTCGTATTTACTGAAGCAAAATACAAACCCGCCGGAACTTCATTTGATGACTGCGAATTCTCCGTGGTAGGCAACGGCAGTTCAGTTTGGTACGTTATCCGCAACAGTTCTGATAACTACAACCATTATGCTTATCGGCATCCGGGAAACCGGCTCAATATTATCTTTGGCGACGGCCATGTCGACAGCAGTGTCCGGGGCGGAAATATGTACCCGTCAGGTGACGTAATCCTGTTCTGGCACAGCCTGGACGGCAACCCCAGATATTGCAGTGGATTCTGAGAAACATCATTTGTTCTGTCGGAAATTGCATAAATTCATAAAAATCATAAAAGGGGCAAGTCATGAAAAACGCAAAGACCGGTTTCTGCTGGAGAAGAGTTATTGTAATTACAGCTATTTTTGCTTTATTTACCAGTTTTGCAATCGCTGATGTACAAGCGGGAACTGCCGGATACTGGAGCTTTGAGGATGGTTCCGGATCAATCGCAGAAGATTCGTCATCAAATGGCAACGACGGCAGTTTGACTAATATGGATACTTCTTCCTGCTGGGTGACCGGGAAGAGAGGACTTGCCCTGGATTTTGACGGAACAAATGATTATGTGTCTATAAGCAGTCCATCAGGACTCACTTCAGAAACCGGTTCGATAGAGTTCTGGATGAAAGCGGACTCTGTTCAGAACGGAACTTTGTTTCACTTTTACGAATCGGCCGGAACCGATTATATCCGCAGCCATCTTAACACCTATGGACGTTTGGACCTGATTGTAGAAGACGGCAATGTCGTCAAAGTAAATGTTTATTATGACCTTGACGATCTGGCCAGCGGTTACGTTGGGAAATGGCTTTATATCGCCTGGGTGCAGGATGGTACTGAAGTAAAATTATACATCAACGGTGAACGCAAACCGCTTTCCGGAACCAACAGTGGTGACTGGTGGTCTGACCATTTAAGCCTTTCGTCGGCCAGAATTGGATATGGCTGGAATTATTTTAACGGCATGATCGACGAATTTATGGTTTGTGATCATGCTCCCGGAACAAGCGATATTTTAGACCGGATTAATGGTAAATATGCCGATGGGGGATGGCATTTTAACGATGGTTCCGGATCTACAGCAACGGATTTTACCGGTAACGGCAATGATGCCAGTCTGGTGGATATGAATACGGCCTCATGCTGGGTTGATGGTATCAGCAGTTATGCGCTGGATTTTGATGGAAGCGATGACAAGGTTTCTGTCAGCAGTCCTTCCGGGCTGACTTCCGAGACCGGCACGATAGAGTTCTGGATGAAAGCCGATGACGTTCAGGATGGATCGCTTTTCCACTTTTACGAATCAGCGGGGACCGACTATATTCGCAGCCACCTTAACAGTTACGAGCGCCTTGATCTGGTTATAGAAGACGGTAATGACATCAAGGTGAATGTTTATTACGATCTTACCGAGTTACCGGATGATTACGTGAATGAATGGCTTTACGTGGTCTGGACTCAGGACGGTTACGGAGTCAAACTTTACATCAATGGCGAACGTAAACAACTTTCCGGAACAAATAGCGGAGATTGGTGGTCGAACCATTTGAGTTTGTCGGAATGTAAAATCGGGCGAGGCTGGGGAACTTTCGATGGTATTATTGATGAGTTTTCAGTGATGAACCAGCCGGTTGATGAAGCATATATTGCCAGTACCTGGGCAAACCGGGGATTACGCGGTTGCTGGGAAATGAACGAGGATGACGGAACAACCGTATATGACAGTTCAGGTTTTGACAATCATGCGTCATTTGTTAATATGGCTGCTTCGCCCTGGACAAGTGGGCTGCTCGATTCCAGCGGATATTTTCAACGGTCTTTATACTTCAACGAATCAGGTGATTATCTTTCAGTTGCAAATGATTCAAGTTTACAGATTACCGGTGACCTGACGATTTCAATGTGGGTCAAACCTGTCACTATCGGAGTCAAGCAGTGCAGTCTTCTGGATAAGGATTTCGGAGGTGAATTTTCCGTGGTGATGGATTCAGATGGCGCGGTGCATTTGATCCAGGGAAAATCGCAGACCAGCGGAGATTATTTTGATGCGACAGTTATTTCTGCCGGAAATATTGTAAATTCCCAACGGCAGCATATCGCCATAACCCGCAATATGGATACAAGGGAAATAAAGGGATACCTCGACGGCGTTTTGCAAAATACCGTTACTTATCCCGATGATTCCGATTACAGTCCACCGGCAGAAACCACCAGCGCAGTGCAGATCGGTTCGGGTGATTTTTCCGACTTCAACGGCAATATCGACAAGGTTAAGATTTACAGTCGTGCACTTTCGGAGGAAGAAATCAGCGGTATGAACTTTCTAACTGTTTATCCTGACAGGAATTACTACACCACGGAAAGTCCGGTTATCATCTGTAAGCTGGATATTCCCGAAGCCGACGGTCTGACCAGTTGTGTCATGACGGTTAAGGATTCTCTGGGCAATACTCTCGGGAACAATTCTTCGCCGGGAATTACAACTGAAGTCACCTGCAATATCAGCAGTCTGTCCGCCGGGGAGCATACTCTGACCGTGGAATTCAGTCGCTCAGGAGATATCATTTATTTCCGCAATGTGGATATTGTAAAACGCGCTTCAAGCAGCGGAGTGGAAGTTAAAGCTGACCGTAAAAACGGTACTTTACTGGTTGACAACGATGCTTTCTTTCCGATTGGATTATACCTGTTTAATGTTGATTCGGGTGATACCGCTGATTTCCAGGATGCTTCCTCAGCCGGATTCAATACTGTAATCCGCTGGCAACTGGAAGTTACTCCTTCGGATGCTACAACCTATCTTGAAACTGCTGACACTTATGATCTTTATGTGATTGACTGGCTTTCAGCCTACTCAAACGAAAACTTCAACGATTATAAATACGGTTCGTCGACAACCTTCTGGGATGTGTATATTGATGAACGTGAAAATATCCTCGATGCGGTGGGACTTGCCAAAATCGAAGATAATTTGTTGGCTTATTATACTTTTGATGAACCCACGGATGCCGTGGATCCTGCCGGTCAGGATCTTTATGATGAAACCAATGACGAAGATGGTTATCATCCCACATTGTGCTTTGGGCACCCGGAAGGCACCGATTATTACAGGTGGTGCGACGTGCTGGGTGTTGGCATGTATTGGATTCCGCCTGAGGATGACGATGATATCATAAACCAGATAAACCGCGTCACTAAGGAAGTATGCCGGGCAAAAAAACTTGCTGACAGTGTTCACAAACCATTGTTTTTCACGATTATGGGCGAATTCTATGGCAGCAGTATAAAACGGGCTATAACTACAGCCGAACAACGCTGTCAGACTTACCTTGCTCTGATTCACGGCGCCAAGGGAATCTTCTATTTCCGCTATCCGATATATCATGACGATTCCTGGAGTACTTTAACTGATTTGACTGGTGAGTTGGAAGACCTTGCACCATCTATGCTGACTCCGGACCTCGAACAGACAGTCACCTATTCGAGCAGTCCGTTTGTTCCGGAAATGGAAGAGTTTCCCGATGTGCAGGTATGCCTTAGGAAAGCTCCGTCGGGCGCTTCCTATGATTATGTTCTGCTGGCGGCGAATACCCTGGAGTATTCTGTCGACGTGGACTATGCCATTTCCCTGCTTGGAAGCAGCGGCACTGTCAGCCGGTTGTTTGACACAGGCACTTATACTGTAACCGATGGAGAATTCAGCGATACTCTTGCGGCGCATGCAACCCGCGCCTATACTTTCACCAGTACCTCAACTGACCCCATAACTATTGACGTTGATACCACGCCGGGAACTCCTCCGACCCCGGAGACGGCGTATCCCACCTCCGGTCGTTCTGGATGTACCAATATTTTCCAGAACCCAAGCCTGGAAGATAACACCATCACCAAATGGCCGGACTACTGCTACCCCTATTATGCTTCTCCGCGCATCAATGCTACAAATCAGGGCTGGGGTTTGGAGACCACGAGTCCTTACCACGGAAGCAACTGCCTGAAAATAGTCAATACCGGCAATTTCAACGGATTCTATTTCCCTCTGGTTCCATATCACACTGAAACCAGCAGTCAGGATTACACTTTCTCCGTGTATCTGAAAGCGGACCAGAGCGGACGCGAAGTATGGCTGGGATACAATTCCGGATACACCACAGTGACTCCGACAACTTCCTGGCAGCGTTATTCTTTCACTGTTAGTATTCCTCCGCGATGGGGAGAATCGAAAAACAAATTTTATGTCCGCCTCATCGACGAAGGAACTCTCTGGGTAGATGCCGTCCAGGTGGAGCAGGCTTCAAGTGCAACCGCATTTACTACAGATTAGTTGCAGTAAATTACTGAAAAATCCATTGAGGTTTTTCATAATAGACGGTTGTCATATTGAAAAAATCACCCGGGATGTTATACTACACAACTATCCCGGGTTAGCCTTTCAATTTACATTCAAAATATGGAGAAACCTGAATGAATTTCTTTACTCAAGCCAGAAAAACCGCGGAATGGGTCTGTCATAACCAGCACGTTTATTCTGAAGAGTGTGTTCCAGGAGAGCACGAAATATTCTGTATGATGGAGGACATGAATTACGGACGCTTCGTCCGCAATTACAGTATTCCTGAGCGGCGGATTCTCCATTTCAGCACCAACTGGATTTCCGGCATGACTATCTACGGACTCGCGGCGCTTTATGACTATTTCAAAGACGAAAAGTATCTGGATACGGCAATCAAAGGCTCGTATTATCTCCATGCGTTGCAGAATACCCTTGAAGGCGATCCCGGATATGGTGCGTTTAATGAACGGATACCGGCAAACCGTTGGGTTGCCCCCCGTGACGGCATCTCCGCGGCATGGGGTCTGCTCCGGCTGCATCGCAGCTCCAAGCGTCAGGAATGGTTGAAGCGAGCGGAACTCTATGCAAACTGGCACTTGCAAAACGCATTTGTCGATGGTTATCCGGCCGCTTATGTCATGTTCGACAAACCTTACAAAGACACCACCGTGTATAATTGTCAGGGAGGCAGTGCGCTTTTTTATTATGATCTTTTCATGTTGACCCAAAACTCATCATATTCCGATGCAATGCGCCTGATATCCGATAAATATTTGGAATACTTCCTTAACGATGATGGTTCTCTGGAAGTTGTATATGATCCTGCAACCGGTCAGCGCGGCAGTTCAGATCCCGATGGCGCCTGGGAAGACATGCATAAGTTCAACGATGATTTTTCCGCATTGGCCCTGATCGCTACAACTCAGGCTACAGGAGACAGGAAATACCTGGAAAGCGCGGTAAAGTATCTTAACTGGGTGGTTTCGATGCAGCAATCTGGAGGCGATTTCGGGAAGTATGCTCATTCCGTATCAAGTTGTGTCGCGGCATTAAATCTGCTGAACCTGTACCTGATCGATGGTAACGAAAAGTATCGGGAAGCCGCCATGAAAGCCATTGCACACTTGGATGCCAGCGTTGTCCGAGCCCCCGGTGACCCGGTCATTGACGGCGGTATCCTCGGCATGTCGGTTTGCGATGTGGTGGACAATATAATTTCTCTGCGGGTTACCATGTACGCTATGTATCTCTACTTGCTTGCCGGGATAATCGAACAAAATATCGGGATCAGTGATTTACCGGAAATAATTGTCAATAATCCAATGTTCATCGGCCTGAAAATAAAAAAGGACAGGTAAAATGGGAATTGAACTCCTTACCGGATTCGACGGCAGTTGTCCGAGAGATGATGCCGGAGTCGAAGTAATTGCAAAGGACAAATTTAAAATATTGCCCTCTTACCGGAGATTAACCGGAATCGATGAAGAGGTTCCTGGAGGCGGCAGTCGGATGAGCGTAAGATTTCTGAATTCAGGTGACAGTCCGGTAACTGTGGCTCTCTGTGCTGATTGGGAAACGGAAAAGCGGGTAAAATATCACGACTTCGGTTTCGTCAAGCACGAATCCGATCCGGAATGGACAATGCTGCCGGGAATAATAAAAGAAACCACGGTTGATTATTCCATTAAATTAAAGCCGGGAAGAACTCAATTTGCCCTTACTCCCGCATATAATTATGAAAACTGTCTGGCCTTTACAGACCGGGCGGTTAAAGACTACGGTTTCAGTTGCGAAGTGATCGGGAACAGCGGAGAAGGACGAGATATCCGCATGCTCAGCTTGCTATCGAAAAATCCCGCGGCTGAAAACTTCTTTATCCAGGCGCGCGACCATGCCTATGAAACTGCCGGATCTTACTGCGTCGAAGGCATCTCCGGATTTCTTGCTTCCGAAAACCCGATGAGTGAATTTCTCAGGAGTAAATTCAATTTCTACATCGTGCCGATGACCAACCCGGACGGAGTCCATAACGGCTTGAGCCGCCTCACCCATGAAACCGGACTTAATATTGATAGCATTAACTGGAATTCCGGGAAAGGCCCGGAAGTGGAAATACTTCTCAAATGCCTGGACCGGGTACGTCCTGTGGTTTATATGAATATCCACAACTGGATGATGAAATTCAAGGACGGACTGATGGTCCATGACAAAGAACTCGCCGACATGATTATCGGGTTCATGCCGGCAGACAGCGAGAACCTTAAACACTGGTGGATAGACTGGGACGCGGAATGGTGCCGCAGGAACAATACTTCAGAATATGCCCATGATTGTATCGGCGGAAGGCATCACTGTTACCGGGAATTTAATAGTACCGCCGCAGTTTTCGAATTTCCCTGGTTCGGTATGAATACTGAAAAAATGCGCAAAAAAGGCGTCCGCGCCATGACAGCGATAGCCATGGCATTCCTGGAATCCTAATTGATTTCTTCGATATAACATCCCGTAACTGGTGTAGGCGCTTGTGTTGATTTGGTTTCGGCAATGCTCATTACCCGGCATGACATCAAACAATGTTTTTTACCGTCACTGAGCATTATGTTTTCCGAAATCGGGTGGTCGATGCGCCATCCCCTGGGAGTAGGCGGAGGACCGAATTCCAGGCTTGCACAGCGGATAATCGCCGGACTTTTCAATCCTTGCCGGTCTTCGGCAATTTCCCAGAAAGCAAGGATGTCGCGGGTATAGCCGTAGTTGCCCCGTGCGGAATCCAGGTTAAGGGAACCGGTCAGGAGGTTGCCGGAAATGAAAAGACGTCCGTCTGGTGTGGTATTAAGGCAGACGGGAGATTCGGAACGGACTTTGGGAACGTGAAAGTTCAACTTCCAGGTTTTGCCGTTGTCTTTCGACTGCCATAAAAAGACGTCGAATTTTTCCAGGTTTTGCCGTCCGGTCTGCCTTGCGGTCAGAAACAATGAACCATCAGAGTCACGAACCATGCTTGGCTCAAAAGCGGTAATTTCCCCGGTAACGTCCCGGTATTCTACAGGAGTCCATGTTTCATCAACATATTGCCAGCGCATTATTCCGGAACCGATTTCAGCGAAACCGGTCATCCGGCTTTCATCCGCCATTCCCGGCGCTGCCTGCATTGGCAACAGCAGGTCGTTGCCATCGGGAATTGCGAAGGACAGGCCGCGTCCGACAACGGTATGTCCCGGCAGCAGTTCCGTTGCCGCGAATCTTTTTGAGTCAACTACAGTAAAGTTTTTACCATCGTATCTGTATTGCAAAAGCTCCCATGCGCGATAGACGTTTTCACCTTCCGCCCATTTCCCGGCGAACCCTTCGGCCTTCGGCATGTCAACCGGTATTGACTGAACAAAAAACAGCCCGAAACCGGTTCCGGCATGCGGATGCTTCCGGCCTTCGCGGTTTTTTGCTCCAAGCGGAACGAATCCGGCAGTCTGGGCAAATTTCATCAGGATGCATTTTTCACCGGTCTCCGGATGAATGAATTCTTCATTGTGATATAAAGGGAAGGTATTCTCTTCTGAAATGGCGCTAAGATCATCAAAAATAATTGCGTCGGTTCCGCCGGTGTAGTCAAGCGCCTTGCCGCCGACAACTTCCGTGCTGACAAATAAAATCGCGGTTTCCGGGGCTATCTGCATGGCGTGGGCCAAGCTGTATCTGAGTTTTTCCCCGAGTTGAGAATGCTTTGACTCCCGCAGAATTTTAAGATTGCGGGTGATTGAAATATTTGTTACTTTTCCCGTGGACAAAGCCATTTCAAGGTTTCCTCTGAAAGAACGTTTTTCATAAGTTGGTTAATCGGTGGATTGTCAGGCCAGTAAACGCAACTGAAGTAGATGCATGCGCCTTTTCCTGCCTGTTTCCAGGTCAGGAACGGCCCTTCAACCACTTTTTTACGGAATTCCTGTTTCGCGATTACTGCAACATTGGCGGAAATATTCCGGTTTGCCCGGCCATATACTTTCTTACCGATATCCAGCCATGTGTTCTGCTTCAGATCTTTGGTAAGCGGGTTCACCATGATTGCCTTTATTTCAGTCTTCCTGGCGCCGCCGGAGCCCCTTACCCCTAAAAAAGAATTTCGCGCAAGCTTGATTACCCCAATGTCTCCGCACTGATAATCGCTGTTTTTATCTTCAAGCGACAGTCCCGACTGGGTTATGAGCAACCCACCGCTTTTCACATAATCCAGCATTCCTTCATACATCTCTTTTGTGAACCAGTCGCCCCAATAAGGAATCATTATGCGTTTATATTGATTTCTCTCCTTCGCTTTGCCGGAAAGAAAAATATCCACATCCGCCCATTCAGGTTTGACTCCGAGTTTGGCAATATCCGCGAAAAGTTTCTTTATCATCTTGTCGTAAATTTTATGCCGCCGCTGGTCATGGTGTTCATATTTTGCAAAGTAGTCGATGATTCCGAGTTCTTTGCTTCTGTCTTCGGCAGCTACGGCAATTGCGGAACTTATAATACAGAAAATTAAAAATTTCCGGAACATTATTTTTTCTCCTGATCCAACATACTCGCTTCATCGGCAGGAGCAATTACGATGATTTCATGTTCATAGCTCCTGGTTTTGCGCCGTTCCTGCCATCTGGGCAGAACAAAGCGCTCAAGGTAGTAATTGTCCGTTTTATAATTCAGTTTCAGGTCGACATCCGAGTTGGGCGTCAACACTACGTCAACGCCCTGTTTTTTCAGCATATCGGCGGTCCAATAAACTTCCCCGGTCAGTGAAAAGTTCTTTCCCTGGGGCAGCATTTCCCGATCACGCGCGAAACTGTAAACCCGGTAGCGGTCCGACTTGATTCCGAGTTTTTCCATATCCACATAGAGTTTTCCGGAAATCGGATACCTGCCTTCATCGTTGACCAGATAGAAGTCAACCTCCCGGTGCAGGAAAGTCGCCACCACCCAGTTGCCTTTTTTCAGGTTACTGAAAATTTTTACCGCGCCTTTTGCGTAAATTGGCGGATTATATTCTAATTTTAAAATGCTGTTGAAAAGTTCATTCGCTTTATCAACGGTTAAATCATTTCTCAGCAATGCCGGAAAATCAAAGTTCAGGGAGACAACTTTCCCTTTGCCGTGCGACTTGACCGTCATAAGCGGAGTATCGACGCCTTTAATCGTTGCCAACGGCACTGCCTGACCGGAATTTTTCACAATTTCAACTTCAATCGCCGGAAAGTTGAATTTCTTTTTCCCGCAGTCAAATTCAATATCACCACCAGTGTTAACTTGTTTTCCTGTCCTTTCCAGGCCAAGTAGTTCCACTGTTTTATCGACAACTCCGGTATGGTCGGCATTCGAAGCGCTGGCTTTACCGTTGCAGACAACCAGCATGCCGCCTGATTTAACAAATTCCAACAGTTTTTTATAAACCTTTTCAGGGAGGTATTCGAGCGCATATTTCGGAGCGATCAAAACCTTATAACGGGAAAAATATTCCGCGTTTTCGATAAGAAGCATGCTGGTACGGACGGAATATGAAAGCTTGTCACGAATCAGCGCATCATTATTTTTGAAAATTTCCGCCGGATTTTCAAAGCCGAGCAGCATTCCGTATTCATTTACCAGCACTGCCGTTTTATCAAGCTTCTTTGCGCCGAACCATTCCCGGTTGGCCCGGATTGTCCGTTGCATAACTTCGACAGTCTTCGGGCCTTTCCCGTAAACCAGCGGAATCCAGGTTGCATTAATTGAGAACAGCGAGCCATAATTCCCCCGGATCAACGACACCATGCTGTATCCCGAATGTGCGTTGGTATGGGAGCTGAAAATGGTGCGGTTTTCAGGAAAGTCCTCGTAAAGATAATTGAACCTTCCTTCGTAGGACCAGAGCAGATCACCCGCCAATCCCAGCTTGTGGGCGCCGCCGGTGCCCCAGAACCACCCCATGTCCCAAGTTAGTGAAAACGCCGGCTGGGTCATTATCTTAAAGCCTTTTTTGTTGGCATATCCGGTTACTGCTTTTGTAAATTTCAGGATGTGGGAGTTTCGCCAGATAAGATAACGCCGCCACCAGAGATCTTTCGGGTTATGCCAGCTTGGGCCTTTCGCGAAACATTTGGCAATGTCCGGGGGAGGCGCTTGATTATACTCTTTTTTACAATGGGCGATGAAATCGTCAATATTGTCTTCAAGGTAATCCACGGCGAACGGATGCCAGAGTTCATCCAGGAAAATTCCCTTGATCGCGCCGTGTTTGTTGTAACGTTCCGCGAGTTCGTCAATGGTTTTTTTTGCAAACGCCAGCAGTTCCGGGTTCAGGACATCCACGTAGTGTCCGTATAATTGTCCTTTGTTGTCTTTTACCATATACTTTTCCAGCCGCTTCTGATTGCCCTTGCCGACTCCCCTTACAGAAGAATGCCAGAAGCACCAAAGTCCGATTCCAGTTTCGGCACAGGCCTTTTCCATATTGGCAAGAATATTGATTTTATTGCGAATGAAAATCTTTCCCTGCGAAACATATGCGCCGCCCTTGATATTTGTCGGGTACCTGAATCGCAGAAGACCATTGGTAAAAAAAACAAGATCAGTTACTCCCGCCCACTTCATCTGCCGGAGCATTGCCACTGTTTCCCGGTACGAACGCGGCCGGTTTCCACGGCTTGCGACACTGATAAAAAGACCGTCGAACATGAAAAATCTTCCCGGCATAAGCTCCACGGGCGGATGAATATAACCCTGCTCGTTAAACCGTGAAGGATGAAACCATTCCTTGTTTGATGCGGTCGTGCTTATCTTGGTATTTCCAGCGGAAACGTCGGCTGATTTCCGGATATTGATCTGATTGGTGTATTTGCGCCTGCGGGTCGCAAGCTCCTTGGCCGGTAAGCTGGTCACGGGTTTTTCCGCCAGCCAACGGACTGCGTTTAACAGCATGGTTTTTTCTCCGCCTTCCGGCGCCTTTTCCTGATTGCCTTTCGGACGCTGATAGGCAAATCCGGTAATCATGCCGTTGCCCACCACTCGCCCATCGCCAAGTTTACCGGCAATAACCACGGGTTTGCCGTTTGCATCCTTGAGCAGCGCTTTGCCGTCGATCGCCTTGGTCAGGGTAATATGGTCAAGATAGGCGTGGTCAAACTTTTTGGGAAGGTTTTTGCTGATCGAATGCTTTGAATCAACCACGGAAACGGTTTTTGAGCGGGATTTGCCGGTTCCCTGAAAAACTGTCGGGTAGAGAGGTTGTTTCCAGCCGCGAAAACCGGTGCTGTCGTGGTTCAGCATCACTCCGCCACCGGACTTTACATAAACTTCCATTGCGTCGGCCCAGTCCTTTTGGGACAGTCCGCCTTTTACGCTTCCGAGGATAATTACATCGTACTTGAAAAGAGTATCCGCATCGAGCTTTTTGATGATTTCCGGTTTAATCCCGGATTCCTTTGAAAGGCAATTGCTTATCCCTTCAGTTCCCGTTGAACGGTAGAGTCCTACCTTGATATCTCCGGCCGTAACGGAAAGAGTAAATATCGAACATAAAATCCCGACAAAAATAGTATTTTTAAACAAATGCAGCATATGTGGCTCCTGTAATATCTAAATGGTTAGTTTTGAAGTTAATCAGTAGATTACACCGGTATTGAAAAAACGCACCCCGGACGGCATGAACCCGGCGCCGATCATAATTCCGCTTTTATGACAGCTTGCCGCATGGCCATCCATAAACAGCACATTGATCATATTCATGTGACGATAAGCCATCCGGTGGGCATAATTGGCATTATTGTAGACAAACAAAAAAGAGGCGTTGTCTAAAACGAATCGTTCTTTATAATAAGTTTTGGCGTCATACCAATAATCACACATGGCCATAGTGTTCGCGGGCGTGAGTACTTTTTTGATGTTGCCGGTATTAAGATAGTTACTGTTTGTGGCATACCGGTTGTAGGCATATCCTCGGCTGAAATGCAAAAGAGTTGTTGCCGGAGTTCCGGAAGGACAATGAAAAATACTTTCCTTTTTAGAGTAAAGCTGGTCCCATTGATAACCGATGTATTGGGTCAGCAGATATGGCCACTGTTCTTCTTTATTGTCGTCGGAAAAAGTTACGGGAAACCATCCGTTGTTTTCATCACAATACTGGATGGAGGCTGTTCCGAACTGTTTCAGGTTATTGATACAGGCAGTGTTGTTCGCGGATTCCCTCGCCCGTTTCAGCGCCGGAAGCAGCATTGCCGCCAGTATGGAAATGATCGCTATGACTACCAGTAATTCAATCAGCGTAAAATATATTTCCCGCGCCGCTTTCATGGCTGTTCCTCTTTCTTCTTTTTCTGTTCTTTCTGTTTTACTATAGAGTTGTAAAATAAATCCCTGATTAACGCACATGCGGTCTGCCGGTCTCTCCTTGCCATGGCCCGGGCTAGCAGCAGGTGCTTCCAGCATTCTTCTTCGGGCAAGTTTGGCCATGACTCAAAATATCCCGGAGCTTCCTGGAAGTATTTTATAATCACCGCATACATGGAACTGATAAATTTATTATTTGCGGCATTCAGCAGTTTAGTGTGAAATTTAACTTCAATTTCAGTAAGTTCATCTTTGGCAATTCCGGGCTTCAACTTCTGAACGTAATCCATCGCGCAATCTTCCAGGTCTTTCAGTTGTTCTTCAGTTGCGCGTTCAACGGCAAGCCCCACCGCGCCGGTTTCAAGGCAGTAGCGAAGATCGAAAAGTTCTTTGAACGACAAATCGTTTACCGCATAAAAAGGCAGAACAGTTTCAAAAATATCGATCATATCTGGCTTACGGACAACCAGTCCCTGGTTCTGCCGGCTTTCCAGAATTCCCAACCCTTTCAACCGGTTGACGGCTTCCCTGAGAATATTCCGGGAAACATTGAATTCCTCTGTCAGGTTCGCTTCCGTTCCCAGGCAGTCACCCGGATGAATCCCTAAAATTCGTTCAAGAAGTTCATCCACCACCTGCTGAGTCAGATTGTTGTTTGATTTCTTAAGCATTCAAGTCCTTTCTATTTATACTATAATTATAGGCGATATTTGCAGTATTGTCAATATTGCCGGCAATTATTTCTTTATAATTAGTATATTTATCGTATTTTTACGGAATTAGATGCAGTGTGACGACTTTTTGAACGCGAGAATCTTTCCTGTGTCGCCGCCGGGTGAAAATGTCCAGATTTCGCCGGATTGAAATGTCCAATTTTCGCCGCCAGGCAATAGGCGTCCGTGCTCCCGGCAATTGAAAAACACAGAGAGTTTGTTGGGATTTTTCGAATGTATTCAAAGCATGAATAAAAATGATTCTGTCAATAAAAAGGTGGATTCCCACAGAATCCTGCGGAATACTGGCATCGAAAGCAATTCTGAGTTGAAAATGAACCGTGAGAATAGACTCAAACGCGCTATATGGAATGCAATTATAGAACTCGAAAAAACTAAACATATTTTTAAATCGAAAAAAATTGAGAAGATCAAGAATGATCTGCGGAAAGCGCTATTGGATGAAACATTTAATGAATGATTTCAGGATTATATAAATGATTATGAACGTCAAACAGACGATTCCGCAATGGGCTGAGGAGAAGCCGATGGAAGGTGGCCTACGGAAGCCTTTTCAGAATCTCCGGAAAAATCAACGAAAAAACAGGTGCAAATGAGGCTAATCTTCTTGTCACGGGTTCGAGAAATTACAGTGCTTGCACCCTACCATATCCGGTGAAAAAAGGAACACTTTTTGATAATCATTCTCATGTAACGCGGTAAGCTGTTGGTAATGAACGAGTGGAAATAAAATTTAAAAATTTCCAAAAGTTCTGGTCGTGACAAGAACTTTCAGAGAAACGGAGACAGGCATGGCCTGTTTAACGGCAATTCTGCTTCGCGAGAATTGCATCTGCCTGAAACTCCGATTCTCGCAAAACTATTTGGTACAACGAGATATGCAACATTTCCTAAAAGTCAAAGAGAGAATTCCATATGGAAATGAATGGTGGAGCATGTGGGAGTTGAACCTGGATCAAGAATTACTTTATTTTTATGTCAGGTTTTGATTTGATGGTAAAAAAGCCGGTGGGGGATTCCGGCTTTGGTTGTAGCCTGGTTCAGGCTGCGAGTTTGAAGAGTTCGGCGAGGCCGCGATAGCATTTGTTGGCGCGGACTGGCGTGTGCTTTTTGGCAATCTCGGTGAAGCAGTTGTACAGGCTCCAGCGGTTGCGGTCGGAAAACTCCTCGTGACGGGGTTCCTGAAATTCCTTCAGAACCGGGAGGATGTCGCAACTGGGAATAACATCATGTTCCGCTACCCTAACCGCGATGATCCGGGCCTCGTTCAAGCTTACCGGTTTGCTTTTCAGGCAACTCACATTCAGTTCCAGTCTGACAAACTGTTGTTCCAGGTTGTTGAAAGCTTCCGGAACAAGCTGATCGATGTTGATACCTGAGGTGTGCCGACGGGTGATGGTCGTTTCCCCTCCAAATGCAAGGTTGGAACACACAATTATGCTAAGTCCGACAGTCAAACCGAGCGCAAAACTCTTGTCGTGACTGTTGCGAACGCCAAGGGCGCTGCTGTATTCGGGGTGTCCTTCCGGATGGAAGCGCAACACTCCGAACATCTTTGAACCCGAGGGATTGAGTCCGTATTCTTCGGAAACGATCTCATAACCGCGTTTCTGTGCGGCTCTGGTTACAAGTTCCGCAACGTCGTGATGCGGTACCGGTTTCCAGGTTTCGGTTTCTTTCGGAGTAGCGACCCAGCGCAGTACATCCCGGCTGACTCGTTCCGCTCCACATGATAACATTAGATGATTCATTTTTATTCTCCTTTTTTCGCAGGGAGTGTCCCTGCTGGTTGTGGCTGAACTGCTGCGCGAGTTCAGCGAATTTGTTATTGGCAAAGTCGTGAAACACCTTGCCTATTCTATCCGGGGACAATCCCCGGCAACGTTTGGGCAGGGAGTGTCCCTGCAATTTATGGCCGGAATGCTTTGCGATTCCGGCAGATCTAATTTATGCTACAGCCCGGCAAGGTCGTGAAGCACCTTGCCTGTTCCGTCCAGGCACGATGCCTGTCCATTCTTGACAGGCTGATTTATAAGGACAACCTCCGCAGTAGAAGCTGGTTTCGTTTGGGTAGAAGATTTGCGCCTTTTCGGCTTCTTCCACAACTTTAACCAACTTTATCAACCGCAGGAAGTCGTTTTGATTCCGGAACGTGTGATACTGCTCGTAAGCAGACGACTTTGCCTTTGCCACCACATCGAACCGGAAACCCGGCTTTGTTCCTCTGTACAGCAACCGGTAGGCGTAGGAAAAGCAGGTTGCCTGCAAATCCTTGTCAGCTTTCCCGGCAGGCCAGCGACGCGCACTGGTTTTCCAGTCGATGATAACCGGATTGCCTTTATCGTCCCGGACAACACAATCGAGTTCACCAATCAGCGGCTTTTCGATTCCCGGCAACGGAACCTTGAATGCCAAACTGACATCAAGAATTTCATCTTCCAGCCAGCTTTTGTACAGACATTCGATCATTCTGTTGCCGGTCTCCAGCAGCGTATCGAAGCTTTCTCCATCCTTGAGCTTCAGGTTTTGAGATGCATGATACTCAGCACGCCAGCACGTGGCGAACATCCGTTTCACCGAGCTTAACCCCGGATAACTTCCGTGCTGACGTTTTCTTGCCAGCCATGATGCCGCCCGGTGAAAGGCGATTCCGAACGGCAGTTGTGCTGAAGTATGCTCAGGTTCCAGCTTGTAAACATACTGGAAGGCATACTGCAGACTGCAGATATTCAGGAACTTATTCAGCCGGGAAAAACTCCAGTGCGGCTTTTTCCTCAGCTTTGACAATGAGACCATAATCATTACTCCATATTGTTGTGATTAAATAATGACGGCACCGGCACCCCGAATTACTCCGGAATGCCGATGCCGTGGCGGTACCCAATGAAGATTTTAATTTTGTTTGTTGCTTTGTTAGTAGAAGTACGGCAAGGTCGCGAAGCACCTTGCCCGTTCAGTCCAGGCGCGACGCCTGGGCGCGGATGCCGTCGATCAGCAGACTGCACTGTTCCTTGGTAAGCTCATGGACTTCGTTCACCGGAAACCTGGTGAGTTCCGCGTTGATATCGAGTCCGTACTGCTCGATCAAATCCAGCAGGTATTTTACCTGACGCTTACTCGCCATCACAATCTGACCGTTACCGTTGTTCCTGGCATGGCCGTTGGGACGCTGGTTATTCACCGGCTTACCGTTGATCTCCGATTCAACCGAATCTTTGACCATCGAGAAAGTCTGATGAATGCGGTTTCTGATCTGTTCTTCACTCATTCCGTCCGGGAGTTCCAGTTCAAGCGCGGCGTGATAGCTTTTGCTCGAATAGTCACTCTCAGCCGGAACCTTCTTGCTGAATGATGCGTTAAGTTTCAGCATAGGGATTTTCTCCTTGTTGTTGATTATTATGGCAAGGTCGCAACGCACCTTGCCCATTCGATCCAAACACAATGTTTGGTCCAAACACAATGTTTGGGGCTAGGGCTTGCGTAGACGGCTGATCAGCTTGATAATCAGCAAAACCCCGGGAATTATCTCCAGAATAACCTGCAGAAGCTCCCGAATTTGATGATCTTTTCCACGACAGCCACGGTTCTCAGTTGTTTTCTCTGAATTCCCTCCCATCTTTTCCTTCTGCTGTTCAAATTTCCGTAAAATCCGCAGTTTCCACCGGAATATTCCAGGCAAAACCGCCCGACAGTTCAATACTGACAAAAAAACCGGTAGAATTAAGCTTTTTGAGGGAGGCAAATAGGTTATAAAGAGGCAGTTATTATGAAAAACAGGAGTTTAAGGAAGGAATGTCTTGTGGCAGTTAGCAAATTCCAGAATTCAACAGAATTTTTTGCTAGGATTTCAATTCATTCCGTATTTTTTGAATATCTTCTTCGGAAATATCAGAGATTACACGTTTACCCCTGACTATTCCGTACTTCCGCAACCATTTCCTGACAGCCGTCTCACTGATTCCGTAGATTTTGCCAATAGCCATATTCGAGTAACTTTGCACCAGTTTACCCAGGATTTCCGGAGTGGGCTTCAATACTTTTTCAGGTTCAGGGCAAGCAGGAACAGCATAATGCAGTTCTTCTATTTCTCTAACCAACTTCAGGGTTCTTGCATCGGCATCACCTTTGGCTTTTTCGAGTTCCCGTTCATATACCCGAATCATTTCTGAGGATTCCCAGCCCATGATTCTCATCGCATCGCGGGTCGTAACCTGGCGGCTGGCAAGCAGCGACATGAAGGTCGTGCGGAAGCTGTGAAAAGAATAAATGCTAGTATTGCGCTTACGGTGTTTCCCCGCCTTTTTCTGGGTTTTATCCTTGCCAAGAGCGTCTTCAAAAATTCTCTGTGTCTTTTTTCTTATGTATGACGGGTTTTTCTGGTAGTGTTCTGCCAAATCGGGCACTACATATTCATTATCCCCGTTCAGTTTTGACCTGGACATGAGTAATTGTCCCAACATATAAGAGATTGGTATCCTTGCAGTGTTTCCGGTTTTACTGGTTTTCTGAGGAACTATTTCAATAAAATTCCCAGAAAGACTATCCCAGCGCAACATTACAGCATCTGCTAATCGCATTCCCGTCTGGCTGCCAATAACGAACAGATCAAGGTAATCTCTCCCCTGCTTTGAGGCTTCGGCTATTACCTTTTCCATTTCATCCGGTTCCAATGCCATGTGCCCAGCCGTATTCATCTCTGATTTCTTTTTCCGGGGAACGTTCCTGGCGCTGAACGGGTCGCGGTGCGGAAGCTTATACGCGGCATCCAGCGTAGAGAATAACCGGGACAAATGTTTGATGTGAGCGTTAAAAGCCCTTGGGCTTATCTTCGAGTCCCAGAGAAATTTTGAATACTTCAATGCCTGAGCTGTGTCGATTTGATCGACATAGTTTAACTTTTGTTCTTCGCACCAGCATAAAAAGCGCTCGAATACAGTGGTGTAAAAGCTTTGAGTTTTTGCGTTGACATCGGAATAAACGGTAAACAGTTCCTTCCATTTGACGTGCATATCAGCTATTTGAGGCCGATCTGGACGCTCCCCATTCAGACTGGTGATAATCTTTTCGGATATATCCTGCGAAAGCTCATGTGTAGTCTTTTCATCACGCACCACCTCGGCATATTCCTCTGCTTCCAGAATAGCGACTGCGGCTTTTTCCGCGTCCTTTGGTTTATTGGTCTTGGTGGAAACCCAGACATCCTTGCCCTTCCGGTGCATCCGGAAATATAAGATTCCCTTCTTGCCCCGAGGGAAAAGCTTGGGTATAGTAAGCTTCGGTTTTTTACGTCTTGGCATTTTTCGACCATCATTAAAAGCAGTAATTGACACTTATAAGCACTATTTGATAAGTAAGCATGAAAAACTTCATTTACAAGAGCAAACCCGTAGCAAAAAACTGTAGCAAGTGTTATTTTGAGATAAAGGTAAAATGTTTATTTATCTGTAAGTTGCTGGTGATTAGTATAATAAAATGGCGTCCCGAGCAGGATTCGAACCTGCGACCATCTGCTTAGAAGGCAGATGCTCTATCCTCTGAGCTATCGGGACGCGCATCGGATGGTAAGTTAACCGGATTTTACCGGAAAGTAAAGGGTAAAAAGTATGGAAAATTTAATCAGTTTATTCGGATTCGTGGTTTTGATAGCTTTTACCTGGGTTTTAAGTTGGAACCGCCGGAAAGTAAACTGGAGGCTGGTAATCGGTGGAGTTGTGTTGCAATTTATAGTCGGGGCGCTGATATTTTGTCTGCCCTGCACCCGGACGGCGATTGTTTGGCTCAGTCAGAGGTTTACTGACATCATCAATTTTTCCAACAAAGGTCCGGAGTTTGTATTCGGCGGGCTTGCCTCCGGCAAACATTCAATGGGTTTTATCCTGGCATTTCAGGTTTTTCCGCTGATCATTGTCTTTTCCAGTTTAATGGCAATGCTGTATTATTTGCGGGTGATCCCGTTTATCATCAAGATGTTCGCCAGGTTTCTGGCAAAAGTATTGAAAACCAGCGGCGCGGAATCACTTTGTGCGGCGTCTAATGTATTTGTGGGAGTCGAATCGGTTACATCGATCCGGCCTTATCTGGCCACGATGACGCAATCGGAACTTTTCACTATCCTGGTGGTTGGTATGTCCACGATAGCCTCCAGTGTGCTGGCGGCGTATGTAAAGATGTTGTACGGGGTGTTTCCGGCGATTGCCGGACACCTTATCAGCGCTTCGATATTGTCGGTTCCGGCGGCATTCGTGATTTCAAAGGTGATGATCCCGGAAACCGGACAGCCTGAAACCGCCGACGCCAGCAAGTGCGAACTTCACATTGAATACAATACCGGATTTACCGCTTCGCTTATCCAGGGAGCTAATGCCGGGGCAAAACTGGCGGTAGGGGTGGCGGTAACGCTGATTGCTTTTATCGGGTTGCTGGGAATTCTGGAGGGAATCTGCGGCTGGTTTGGATACCCGGGGTTTATTCAGGACTTTCTTTCGTGGATATTTTATCCGTTCGCGTGGCTGATCGGGATTGCGCCGCAGGATGTGCCGGAGGTATCGAAGTTGCTCGGCACGAGACTGGTTGAAACCGAGATCCCGGCGTATATTGATCTGGCGAAAATCGCTCAGAGCCATACAATCAGTCCCCGGTCGATGCTGATTGCCAGTTATGCGTTATGCGGATTTACCCATGTGGCGTCGATGGCGATATTTGTTGGGGGGATCGGTGCGCTGGTTCCGGAAAGGGTTCCGCTTTTGGCGAAGCTCGGCCCCTGGGCGCTGCTGGCGGCAACGCTGGTTACGCTGATGACCGGAGCCGTGGCCGGGATATTTTATTACGGACAGCCGGGTATTCTGCAATGAGTCTTGAATTCAGTAAAATGCACGGTGCGGGAAACGATTTCATCGTGGCTGACAACCGGAGCGGAGAATGGCCGGAAACCCCGGAATTTATCCGGAAAGTATGTCATCGGCAACGGGGGGTCGGGGCCGATGGCTTTTTCCTGCTCTCTCAGGGGCCGGCTTCTGAATTCGATCTGACCATGACTTTTTACAACTGTGACGGTTCCCGTGCCGAAATGTGTGGCAACGGTTTGCGCTGTGCCGCGCGATTTGCCCACGAACGAATGGGATTAAGCACGAAAATCACATTCTCCACCGATGCGGGAATGATGAAAACCGAAGTAATTTCCGCTGGCGCCGTAAAGATTGAAATCCCGGTGATATCCCAGTTTAAAGAGGTTATTCTTGAAAATAGGGAGAAAGTTTATTTCGGTAACACCGGAGTACCCCATGTGGTAAAGATCCTTACCGGAACGGAAGCGGCAAATCTCCGGATTAATGAAGAAGGGAGCAGAATCCGCAATCATTCCAAATTCGCCCCCTCAGGAACCAACGTGAACTTCATTTGTCTGCCGGAAAACACTACTAAACCTGTCCAGATTCGTACTTTCGAGCGTGGGGTGGAAGCGGAAACCGCCGCTTGCGGCACGGGGATATCCGCCGCGGGTATCGCGGTTCATCAGTTTAAAAACTATCCGGCAGCAGTCAGTTTTATAACCCCGGATAATGATCTTCTTGCGGTTGACTTGCGGATTATTGATAATATTGTACAGTCCGTACAACTGACCGGACCCGCCGTGGAAGTGTTTCGTGGTACAATTGCCCGGGGCCGGTCATAAAGAAATTACAATAATTTACAGGAGATTTTAAAATGATTGAACTGCAAGGCGTCTACACCGCGTTGATAACCCCGTTTTCAAATGGAGCCGTTGACTTCGGCAAGCTGAAGGAAATGGTTAATTTTCAGGTGGAAAGCGGCATTGACGGGTTATTGCCGATGGGTACTACCGGGGAATCTCCAACCCTGTCGATGCACGAGCACATGAAGGTTATTGAAACCGTGATCAATACGGTCAACGGTAAATGTCAGGTCATAGCCGGGACCGGCGCCAACGCCACCGCCGAAGCTCTTGAACTCACCAAGGAAGCCAGGCTGGCCGGGGCCGACGCCACCCTCCAGGTAACCCCTTATTATAACAAGCCAACTCAGGAAGGGCTGTATCAGCACTTTTCAGTGGTGGCTGACGAAGGCGGACTGCCGGTGGTGCTTTACAACATTCCCGGACGCAGCGGCGTACCGATTGCCGTCGATACCGTTGCCCGGCTCAGCAAGAATCAGAACATCGTGGCGGTAAAGGAGGCCGGAGGCAGCACCGACCGCGTATCTGAAATTCTCACCGCATGCGACATTACCGTACTCAGCGGCGACGACAGCCTCACTCTGCCGATGATGGCCGTGGGCGGAAAAGGCGTTATCAGCGTGGTTTCCAACCTGCTCCCGGCGGAAGTAAAGGCCATGGTCGACGCCTTCCTGACCGGTAATCCGGACAAAGCAAGAGAGCTGCATTTCCAGCTTTATCCGCTGTTCAAGGATGCTTTTATCGAAACCAACCCCATTCCGATCAAAGCTGCGATGGCAATGAAAGGAATGATTGGGGAAGAGTACCGCCTGCCGCTCTGTACCATGAAGCAAAGCAATCGGGCTGTCCTCAAGGCCACTCTCGAAAAAATGGGAGTCCTCTAGCGCAGGGATTGCCTCTGCACGGTAAATGCCGGGATGCATGGTTATCCCGGCTTTTTTACATCACCTAGATGAAGCAATGCGATTTCCGTTCATTGCCTGCCTTGCATTTTCGGAGAAACGTAAAAAATGCAGTTTCCGTCCAGAGATTATCCCCCGGAAAGTTTGTTTTTCGACTTTAAAAATTGATGGGATTGGTATATAATTGATTTTTTGGCGGAACAATAATACGATATTGTACCATTCCAGTTGCGGCTGGAACAATCATGGCGGTTAAATGGAAGATATTCAAAAGCTCAAGTACCGGATTGATTACCAGTTCAAAAACATGGAACTGGCAAAAAGAGCTTTAACACATCGTTCCTACGCGGCCGAGGAAAATCTCGACTATGATAACCAGAGGCTGGAATTCCTTGGTGACGCCGTACTGGAAATTATCTTCACCGAATACCTTTTTAAACGTTATCCCGATGAACCGGAAGGCATGTTGACCCAAATGCGCGCCGGACTGGCTCAGGAACAGGCACTGGCGGCCCTGGCAAGGGAAATAGAGCTTGGTGACTTCCTCAGACTCGGACACGGCGAGATAGAAACTGGCGGAAACGACCGCGATTCCACCCTGGCTGACGCTTTTGAAGCCTTGCTCGGGGCAATTTATCTCGACAGCGGAATGAAAGCCGCGAAACAGTTCATTCTGCCGCTGGTGGAAAAATTACACCCGGAACCGAATCAACTTCTGCTCAACCTGAACCCGAAAGGTACTTTGCAGGAACTGACCCAGAAGCACTGGAATACCGCCCCGTCATACGAAGTTATCGAAGTCATGGGGCCGGACCACGCCCCGTCGTACACCGTGAACGTGCTGGTAAACCAGAAAGTCCTTGGCAGCGGCAAGGCTCAGAAACGGAAGGTTGCCGAAAGCTACGCCGCCCGTAACGCCCTCGAATACATCGACAACGAAAACCTGCTGAAAAACAACGGACAGGATTCATGAGTTATTCCCTGCATTATCCGGATAATATTGTTTTTGGGCCGGATACCGTATCCCGGCTCCCTGAATTCATACCTGCCGGAGCAACTATTCTGCTGGTCACCGGGAACCATGCGGTCAGATCCGGGCTTCGCAAACGCCTGCTTGACGTCCTGGAAGATTTTCACGTCATTCCGTTTACCGGGATTGCTTCCGAACCTCCCCTGGATGATGTTGATAAAATTATCCAAACCGGGCGTAAGAGTTTGGTTTCAGCGGTAATCGCGGCAGGCGGAGGCAGTGTCATCGATGCGGCGAAAGCGGCGGCATGCCTGATCCCCAAACCCGGGCTTACTACCGACTACTTTTACAAAAAGCGGGAAATCACCGGAAAAGGATTGTGGTTCGCGGCTTTGCCCACCACTGCCGGAACCGGCGCGGAAATCACCAAAAATTCGGTCCTGACTGATCCGGACACCCATATTAAACAGTCGGTCCGCCATCCTTTCATGACCGCTGATCTGGCGATCTGCGACCCCACTTTAACGTTGTCGGCGTCCCCGGAACTAACCGCCGCCAGCGGACTCGATGCCTACACTCAGGCCGTGGAATCGTATGTGACTAAAAACGCCAGCAACGCCACCCGTGTGCTTGCCCTTAAAGCCGTGGAACTGATCTATCATTATCTGCCGCTGGCCTGCAATGACGGCGGAAATCTTGAATACCGGACCCAGGTGGCGGAGGGCAGCATGCTTTCGGCGATGGCTTTTTCCCAGAGCGGACTCGGGGCGGTTCACGGTCTGGCCCACCCCATCGGGAGTCTGCTGAAAATTCCGCACGGACTCACCTGTGCCATCCTGCTCCCGGAAATCGTGGATTTCAATTTGCCGGAATGCCGGGAAGGATTCCGGGAACTCGCGGGAGTCACCGGCGGAACAACGGCTGAAGATTTCCCGGAAATTACCCGGAAACTCTGCCGGAAGCTTAATATTCCGGAAAATTTCAAAGCGTCAGGTCTGGAGGAAAAGCATTTCCCCTTTATCCTGGAAAACTGCCGGAGCAACAGCATGCGGGGGAATCCCAGGGAAATGCCGGACCCGGAGGTACTCGATCTGTTGAAAAAATTGTCGTAGTTTTTTTTTGTATATGATCTGATTTCAGGTAGATTACCTTTAATGGTGGAGGATATAGATAATGGACAAAAAATCTGACCCCGAATTGCCGGCAAATCCCAAGATACATGCCATAGATAGTAAGCAAAAATTTCTCGGCCTGGGATGTTGCGCCCTGGTTATCTTCCTGATTATTATTGCCTTTATGCTGCTGATGAAAACCGAACCAGCCCAACAGTTGATTTCGATTGTCCTTCCTGAAGGCTCGGAAGTTTACGTGGGAGACAAGAAAATTTCTCCCGGAGAAGAGGTTCAGCGCGATGGCAGCAGGGAACGTTACGATTTCCATGTTCCCGAGGGCAGAAGAAACATTTCCGTTCGCGACAAGGAAGGCAAAACCGTAAATCTCGACTTGAACGTTTCCAAAGGACAGAAACCCACCACTTACAAGGTTGATAAGGGGTCAGTGACAAAAGAAGTGGAACAAACTGAACCAGAAGAAACGTCCACACAGCCATGACTGAAAATTCCCGAAAAATCGAACTGATCGCCGTTGGGCTGAATCCCGCCTGGCAGAAAATCCTGACATTCCCGAAACTTGAACTGCACGGTGTAAACCGCGCCGAAAAAGTTGTTTTTGCCGCCGCCGGGAAAGGCATCAACTTTGCCATTGCCGCCAAAAATTGGGGCGTGGAAACAACTGTTTTCCAGTTCCACGGCGGAAGAACCGGCAAGCAGTTGGTCAAATATCTGGACGACCATAAAATCCATTACGCTTCCGGAAAAATCCCAGACGACACCCGGTTTTGCACCACCTGCCTATGCAGTTCCACCGGGGAAATGACCGAACTTATCGAGCCTTCGCCAAAGATTCCCCAGAGGGTTGTAACCTATCTGAAAGTTCATTTGGAAATGGACATACCGAAATATGACGGCATTGCGTTATGCGGCACTTTCCCGCCGGGAGTCGGCGCGGAATTTTATGCCGGCGCGGCAAAAGCAGCGGCAAAACACAACAAACCGGTGCTTCTCGACGCCTGCAAAGACATCGGCGGAACTCTGCCCAATACCACTATCCTGAAAGTCAATCGTGCCGAACTGCTCAAACTTACCGGGAAGAACGAACTCAACTCCGCCGCGAAACAGTGTCTGGACAATTATCCTTTGAAGGCTGTAGCGGTCACTTCCGGCCCCGGCCGGGCCTATTTGTCCGGGCGCGGCAATTCCTGGGAACTTCTGCTCCCGGAAATCTCCGGGGTTGTCAATCCCCTGGGTGCGGGTGACACCACCTCGGCGGTGCTGCTGGCCGAATTCACCGCCGGAAAACCGCTCCCGGAAGCCTTTGCGTCCGCCCTCGCCGCCGCTTCCGCAAGCTGCCGCTACCCCGAATGCGCCCGGTTCACCCGCAAAGAGGCCGAAACCATCAGAAAGGAAATCAAAATCCGGGAGCTTAAATGAAAATAGTATTAATCGTTTGCATGTTGTTTCCTGTAATCTTCTGTGTAAGCGCGGCGGAAGACGGCGTTCGTAAATTTACTCCCGGGCAGGAAAAGACCATCATAAAAACCATGAAACTGGATGTCAACAGAATACAGTTTTTGAAAACGTTGCCCAAAGATGAATTATTGGCGCTGTACTACAATACTCTAGCTGAAAAGAAGTCGGTCATACGAAGCTACATACGTAAAACAGCAACTCTCGAGAACCTTAACAATGTCCAGAGAAAACTCATGGAAATAATACTGGTTCTCGACTCAAGGGGAATAAAATATAAAAATTCAACGCCTGCCCCGGCGAGAACGGCGCCACCGAATACCCGGAGAATGAAACTGCCGAAAGTATCTCCGTCAAGTTCAATAGAAAAATTAAAACAATAAAAATAATTGGTGTCGTTAGAATATAATAGTATTTAAGGAGGATACATGAAAAATCTGCTTATAGCCATTTTCCTGCTTGGTTGTTTTTCGATTTATGCCGGAGAACCAAAAGAACTGATTGTCAAGTACGACAAAGATTATTATTCCCCGGTGGCAAGCGTTGCCAAGTTCGATTTGATTCTGCCTCCCATTGATAAATCGGGATACTACGTCAATTTCAGTTTGGACAAAAATGGAAAAATATTATATGACAAGTCTTTTCTTGTTGACACTCCCGAGACCACGATAAGTCTTTACTTTTATATAGACAGCACAAGTTTATATATACCAGCGGATTTAAAAATGCCGGATATCCAAATTGGTTTCTGCGTCAATTACCGAAAACCCTATTCCGGTTTGGGAACCGGTTTCGTACAATTAGTGCCACATCAGTATTTGACTATGTTTTGCAGAAAAAGAATTAAGATAAACTGGGGCAAGCAAGCCGTGTTCGCGGAGCTGAAAAACAAACAACCTTCAAACAAAAGATGTCCTTTCGGTATGGCAATGATATGTTTTGTGTCGGACAACCATCCTGACTTGGCAGATGTCCACATTGCGCTGTCGGTTGGCATCGCCAAAACCGACATCTGGGAAAAAGGCAGAAAAGCCCGTAAGCTTATAGAACAAAAGGAAATCGACAAAGTATTATCGCTGGTTGCATACAAGAATCTGGATTACGGCAAAATGTCCGATGCGGAACTGCTGAAATGGTACGGCAGAATCGTTGCGGACCGGGATTACATCGAAGAAAAATATAAAGCGGCAAAAGTTAGACTCAGGGATCTCAGCAAAATGCAGGGGCAACTGTCCCAAATAGCCAAGTTTATCTGGGACCGTGGATTGAAAGGAAAAAACTCCGGCTTGAAGTCTCAGAAAAAACAAAATCAGACTCGATTATTAAATCCATAAAAGAATAATCCTATGAAAAAATTATTTACAGCCGTTTTGTTAATTACTTTGTTTCCTGTATTCGCCAAAGATCAGAAAGAACTGGTTGTCAAATACGACAAAGATTATTATTCCCCGGTAGCAAACGTTGTCAAATTTGATCTGACGTTGCCGCCTGTCGGCAAATCGGGATATTATGTCAACATTAGCTTGGACAAGAATGGAAGAGAAATATATGGGCGATCGTTTTATATCGATCTTCCTGAAACCACTTTGGATGTTTGTTTTTTTGATTTGGATCCAGTCTTTCTGGCATCAGACTTGAACATGCAGTTCAAGGAAAAGGAGAATCTGCACAAATATCTACTTGGCTTGGTCATTATATATAGTGAGCCTCATTTAATCGAAACGGCGGACAAAAAAATAAAGATCCCGGCTCAGTCTTTTACTGCCTTCTGTAAAAAGGAAACCAGAATCAAATGGGGGCAGAAAACCGTTATAATGATATTGAAAAATAAAAATTTCTACAAGAACAGGCTACATCTGCCTATTCCTGAAGGATTTATTGGAACATATCACGGAGGAACGATGGGAAGCCCCAAACCAAAAGTAAAAGACCTCCAAATGCAGTTGTCTATCGGCATTGCAAAAACCGATATCTGGAAACAGAAGAAAAAACTAAGGCCTGTCACTCCGGAGGAAAGAGAGGGAATTAACAAAATATTATCGCTGGACGCATATAAAAACCGGGATTATAACAAGATGTCCGATGCGGAACTGCTGAAATGGTACGGCAAAGTCCTTGCGGACCGGGATTACATCGAAGAAAAATATAAAGCGGCAAAAGTCAAACTCAGGGATCTCAACAAAATGCAGGCGGAACTGTTCAAAGTCCGTCAGGTCGTATATGCCCGGAAACTTAAAATAAGGAGAACTGGTCAGAAACCTTCGAAGAAAGCTTTGCCGTCATCCGGGAAATTGAATAATGCGGATTCGAAATAAGTGTTAAAATGATTTGCCCTGTTTAGTTTAGCCCGTTAAATTAGTCTTTGTTGAATCATAGAGGAGGATTGGGAAATGAACGCATCTGATTTTGAGATCATTGACTGTCATATTCATCCCTGGCTGTCGCCGGAAAACAATACGGAATGGTTCGGTCTGAATCCCGACCCGGACGAATTTGTGGCCAAGCTCAAGGAATCGGGGGTGAATTATGCCTGCGGTTCGGTGGTCAACCTGGCGGGATCGAACGATTTCCACACTGTTAAAAGGCTTAACCGGGAAGCGGTAGAATTCGGAAAACGGTATCCGGACTTTTTTTTCCCCGGAATCCATGTTCACCCGGATTATCCGGAGAATTCCTGCGCGGAAATTGAAGAAATGTATTATATGGGCGTCAGGTGGATCGGTGAACTGGTTGCGTATATCATTGGTTATCAAACTTACTTGCCGAATCAAAACGCCTATCAGATTTACGAGCTTGCCCAGGATCTTGGAATGGTCATGAACATTCACGCGGTAACCCTCGAGGAAATTGAAAATATCTGCCGGAATTTCCCGAAGCTGAATGTAGTGCTGGCGCATCCGACATCAGCCAAGGAGGACGTCCAGCGCCGAATTAGACTGATTGCGGAATATCCGAATCTTCATCTGGATACTTCCGGTAGCGGAATCCAGCGCTGGGGAATGATGCGGTTCGCAATAAACGAGGCGGGAAAAGAAAAGATCCTGTTCGGCACGGATTATCCAGTCGAAAATCCGGCGGTACATATCCAGGGAACCCTTTTTGAAGATTTAAACGATATTGAACTTGAAGCGGTATTTTCCGGGAACTTTAAACGTCTGACCGGACTGCCATAATAATTAACAGGAGAAAACCATGCCCGAACCCAATGACGATTTCAGTATAAAAACCGCCCCCGCCCGTGAGAAAAAAGAAAAATCAGGCTACGGACGCGGCTGCCTGATCGCCGGAGTAATTTTTGCCGGACTGTTCACCATAGCCATTGTACTCGGTTTTGCGTTCATAATGTTTATCGGATTGATCGGCTCCACGCTTACCGACCTGTCGCTTCCCCAGGCGAAAAGTTCTCAGTACAAGTTCCGTGAAGAATACGTAAGCGGAGAATATTTTTCCGGCAACAAAATAGCCATGATCGAGATCCAGGGGGTGATTCTCAGCGCCACTTCCAACCCGATGTTCACGGTTGCCGACTCGAATTACATTTGCGACCAACTCAAATACATTGCCGAGGACCAGAAAGTCAAAGCGCTGGTGATTAAAATCAACTCTCCCGGCGGTGAAGTCGTTGCCACCGACAACATCCATCACCAATTGCAGAAAATCCGCAAAGAACGGAAAATCCCGGTAATCGCGGTAATGGAATCAATGGCGGCCAGCGGCGGTTACTACGTGGCCGCGGGTTGCGATTACATCGTGGCCCACCGGATGACTTTCACCGGCAGCATCGGGGTAATCATTAAAAGCTACAAGTACATCGAACTATTCAAGAAAGTCGGCCTCCAGGCGAATGTTTTCAAGTCCGGCAAGATGAAAGACATCCTCTCCGGGGCACGTCCCGACGACCCCGCCGAAAGAAAGGTGATCCAAATCCTGGTCGACAACAGTTATCTGGAATTTGTCAAGATCGTGGCGGCGGGGCGTCCGAAGCTGACTGTGGACAAGATCCGCACCACCAAGATCGGCGACGGCCGCATCTTCGACGGCGAACAGGCCCTGAAACTGAATCTCGTGGACCAGCTCGGATATTTCGATGACGCCGTAACCCAGGCGGCGAAAAAAGCCAAGCTCGGCAAGGATTACCAGGTAGTCCGTTACATGCCGCATTTTTCGTTCGCGCAACTGTTCGGGCAAGCCAACTCCTCCTCGAAAAAGCTGGAGATCAAGCTTCCGGGAGCGGAAAAAATGTCAGGACTGGAAACCGGCAAGATGTATTACCTGCCCGAAAACTGGTAAGTCCGATGCAGCAACCGGCGGAGACAGAATTTTCCTGGTCATGGCGCCGGAGTCAGTTGTTAGAAAAATGCCGCCGCGCCTATTTCCTGCGTTATTACGCCGCGTCCGGCGGATGGGACCGGTACAGCAATGATTCGACTCGTCATATCTATATTCTCAAGCAACTTAAACCGGCTGACGTCTGGCTGGAAAACCTGCTTCGCGATTCGGTAAAGGAAATACTTGCCCGGCAGCAGGAGAGTGTGCCGAAAGCCTCCGCCAGATTGAAGTCGCAAGTAATGAAAAAGTTCTACCGGGAAGCTAACGAACTTCGCCGGTTCGAGTGGCAGCATGACCCGAAAAGGCTCAATCTTACCGAGTGCTACTACGCGCACGGCCCGAACGTTACCGCCGAAGTGATGGACCAGGCCGAAAATGATTTACTTAAATGCATCGAAAATCTTGCCGGAGGCGAAATATGGGAAGAATTGGTAAAACCCCCAGTTATTGCCTGGAAGAACCTGCCTGATCCGGTCCAGTTTTATCTTTCCGGCGTCAAGGTCTGGACCCGTCCCGGACTTACCCGTCTCGATCAGGGAAAACTGAAAATCGTGAATCTGAAATTTCGCGAGTCTTCCGAATACTTAATCCCGGCGTCGCTGGCGGTGATGGCCGCTTGCCGCAATCCCGCGAATGAGAACCGCTGCGAATCACGCACGGTCTTTCTGGAAAACATGGAAACCAGGGAGGGATTTGCTTCATTTGCCGAAACGGAACAACTGGTAATAAAGAGCGCGGCGGAAATGCTGACGCACATAAATCCTGACGGTTCGGCTTCGGAACTTGACTTTCCCCAATGCCGTGAAGAATTCGGCGGAGCATGTCTCAGTTGCGAGTTCCGCCAAATCTGCTTTCCCTGAACTTTGACGGCATTACCCCGAATTTTCGTTTGAAGGCAACGCTGAAATAGCCGGGATCGGAATATCCGGAAACAGCGGCAACCTGTTTGATGCTCATCTTGCCTTCACGGAGCAGGTTCGCGGCACGATCAAGCCTGATCTGCTCGATATATGCTTTCGGCGACATCCCGAGATTCTGTTTGAACGCGCGGAAAATCGTGGCGCGGTCAACCTGGAAAGTGCGCGCAAGCTCGTTGACCGCGGGTAAACGGGGTTGTCCGGAATCGATCAGTTCCCGGCATGAATTAACCAGTTCAGTTCCCGACGGCGCGGCCGCGGTTTCGTCGCCAAGCCCGGAAAGGTAATCGAAAATGCGCCAGATTGCCAGTGCCGGGAAATAAACGCCGTACTCCCGGCTTTCGTAAATATGATGGATTTCCCGCAACAGCACGGAAAAAGCACGGATGTCCGGCACTTGCAGGCAATGCCGGTTTCTCGATACTCCGCATTGCTTTAATATCTGTTCTGCTTTTTTTCCGGCGATATTGAGCCAAATATATCTCCAGGGCTGTCCCGGCAGATCGTAATAAACGGCACTTTCACCCGGGAAAAACACCAGCATGGAACCCGGTAGTGCTTCGTATCTTTTTCCGGCAATTTCCATCACTCCCGCTCCGCCGGTGATATAATGGATCATACAGACCCGCGCAAAATTCTGCCGCCAGTGAAAATTCCCGAAGCTCTCGAAGATACCGATAATATTCAGATATGCTTCCGGCACATTCTCAGGCCGCCAGCCCTTTACCGCCAGATAATGGGATTGAGAATAATTTTCCATTAACACAATTTCTGCAACATAATTAAAGTATTTGCATCTTTTGTCAAGTTTTATTACATACAATAATAGCGTATTGTTTTATATAATGCAACATAACAACAGGTGTGCACCATGACTGATTACAGCAATTTTATGCCATTTGAACAAATCCCCGACTGGGAAAAAAGATTGGAAAGACAGGACGCTTTCTGGGATTGTGAAATTATTGACCGTCCGGTAGTTTACATCAGCGTTCCCAGGGAGAAGCCGCTGGCGCCGGTTCCCGCGAAAAAAAACTGGTCAAGCCACCGCGACTACTGGATGGACTTTACTTACCGGGCGGAAAAGCTCCGCTCGGATATCTTGAACCAGGAATATTCCGGTGATGCTCTTCCCAAAGTTATTCCCAATCTGGGGCCGGAGGTTTTCAGCGCCTATTTCGGGTGCGAAATGGAGTATGGAGAAACAACAAGCTGGGCCATCCCGAATATCCATGACTGGAGCGACGTCAGTCATATAAAATTTTCCGAAGACAACTTTTACTGGAAAAAAACCATTGAATATACCAACATGCTGCTGGAAGCCGGAAAAGGATTGTTTCATGTAGGAGTCTCCGACCTTCATCCCGGGGGAGACGGCATTGCCGCGTTCCGCGACCCGATGGACTTGAATATTGATATGATCGACCATCCGGACGAAATAAAACGTCTGCTGGAATTTCTGGAACCGGAATTTTTCCGGATTTTCGACTTTTATTACAATAAACTCAGAGATGCCAATCAGTTGTGCACCTGGTGGATGCCCATCGTTTCCAGCAGAAAATATCATGTGCCGTCGAATGACTTTTCCGCGATGATCTCCCCGGAAATGTTTGAGGAATTTTTTCTGCCCGGTATCCGCCGCGAATGCCAGTATTTCGAGGCAAGCATTTATCACCTCGACGGACCGGAAGCGCTCAGGCATCTGGACATGCTGCTGGATATTCCGGAACTGAACGCGATCCAGTGGGTATACGGGGCCGGGCAGGGCCGGGCTTCCGACTGGCTGCAAATTTATCAGCGCTGCCAGGCCGCGAACAAAGGAATTCAGTTGCATATCGAACCCGATGAACTCAACGTAATGATGGAAAACCTGAAGCCGGAAGGCGTTTGGATGATGATCCTTGGCGTCAACAGCCGCGATGAAGCCGAGGCGCTCATCAAAAAAATCGAAACCTGGCGATAAAAAAGAGACGCCGGCAGAGGGCGTTAAACCGGCGTCTCATATCGTTTCCGGGAACTCCCCGGGATCGATCTAGTCAAAATTTTCGTGTAATGTGATTCCCGTCAATGCATTGGACTGGATTAGCGCGACAACGGGGTAGCTTTCGGGGAACTCCTCCAGCCCAATGCATCGGCAGGAATCACTTGCGGCAAAAGCTGTCACGCCTATCAGGATCAGCAGGCTGATGATCAGCGCTTCGAAACTTAATTTTTGTTTCCTGATGTTCATGGCAACTCTTCCTTGTTTCTTGTTTTCTATCGTCAATACGCAGTGGCATGCAAAATCTTAGCGCAATTTCTGAAAAAAAGCGGAATTTTTCCCATTTCGGGTGTAATTTCCTTTATTTCAGGGAGCAGATTATATGGCCCATGATCACGGATACGACGATCAACCAACCAGAATGACCTTCATCGCCAGACTTAAGGATGAAGCCGAAAACGCCTGGGACCAGTTTTACGACGAATACGCCAGCATGATCCTGAGTTTCGCGCGAAAATGCGGATGCTCGGACGCACTTGCGGAAGATGTACTCCAAGAGACGGTAATGTCACTCCTGCGCGTCATGCCTGAATTCGAGTACAACCCGGAGAAGGGCGGATTCCGTTCGCTGCTGTTCAAAATTTCCGAATCGAAAGTGATCGATGCATTCCGCCGGACCGGGAAAACCGTACTGATCGACAATCACGAACTCTTTGAAAAACACGTTCCGGGCAAGGGCAACTCGCCGGACGATACCGGCGCGGTGAAAATGTGGGACGAAGCCTGGGACAACCATCTGCTTGCCGAAGCGGTAAAAATTGTCAGAGAAAAAGTCCAGCCGCTTACTTACAAATGTTTCGAGAGGGTTTACCTTCAGAACACGCCGGTCAAAACCGTGGCGGAAGAACTATACATTTCGCCGAATCTGGTTTCGCAACACAAACATAAAGTTTACAATATGATTGTTGAAACAGCTCAGGAACTCAGGAAAAAATACGGTGAATAATTCAGTTCAGTGGAGACCAATTTCATGAATAAAGATTTGTCCATCACTTCCGTCAAGCTTCGGACCTCGCTTCTGGAGAGTCCGTTCAAACCTGGCAAACGGATTCTGGAAATGAAAGAACGGCTCAAACACGTGGCCGACATTCTTTCAAAGTCGCCCCCTCCCTCGGAATCCGGAGATTTTCTGTTGCTGACCAAAGACAAGCAGTTCGCTTCCTGGTACAAACTTGACGGAAAAAAAATCACTATCGGCAGACTCCCCGAATGCGAAATAGAACTTCAGGAAGACCTGGTTTCCCGCCGTCATGCCGAAATTTTACGCAAAGATGAAAGCTGGACCATCCGCGATCTCGGCTCCGCCAACGGTATCCAGGTAAATGGCGAAAATCTGCTGGAACGCATCCTGTGCGACGGTGATGTGATTTGCATCGGCGACTTCGAAATGATCTTCGTTGCGAACCAGTCGATTTGATCTTTCACTATCGCCATTCGTTATTTATTTGTTTCACATAGAGAAAAAACATGGCCTGAAAACGCTTCAAAATCAGCCTCGAAGTGACGGTGAAAAGTCGGCAAAATCCTTTGACATAACGGGCTTTGCAAATACGAATCTGTTCTTTGTGTAATACGTTGATAATAAGCTGGTTGTATATAATTGGCGGAGCAGTCCACTTAAAAAACAAAAAGGCTATTTTGATGCATTCGATGGTATATTATTGATTTACAGGTGCTTATGAAACGTGGAAATCTTGTTAAAAAATTTCTTGATTCGGCAGTTTTTTAAAGAAATTTCCCCGGTTCTACCGAGGTTTTTGCACAGCAGGAGTGTCAAAAACAAACTTTGTATATCGCGATAAACCTCCCGAAAATGAGTTCATAAACCGCATTTCATCTGATTCCCTTCAAATTGAGTTTCATGGAAATCCTTATAAAATTCCCTTCCAATTCTACCGAGATAAAGCCCATGCCGGAATTCGTCTTGCTCGGTACACCTGCAAGGCTTCTTAAAGTCCTGTTTTTTGCTGTCAGTTTTTCCGAAAAATTCGATAATTTTACCGTTTTCCAGAGCAATTATTTTCGCTATGCCGCTGAAACCGGAAAAATGTCGTTCTTAGGAACGTACCATAACTCATCCAGCCTCGTCAGGCGCGAACTGTCTAAAAATTCATCTGAGTATAAATTTGAGCACAAAACCTGCTTTGACTTTGAATTTGAACTGACATCGTCTATCTTGCCTGTTTTGATTGTGAACTAAACAGGTTTGGATATGAAACGGGATTTCTGGAAAGCGGTGAAGCTTTTGCTGGCACAGTTGCTTGATTTAAATATAAATGAGCAGTTATTACTTGAAAACGAATATCTTCTGGAAGAACTGCAGGTTTACAAAAATCAACATAAGCAATCAGGAAAAAGACTATTCTTCACGGATGAACAGAGACAGTCCTTGGCTATAAAAGGGAAAGCTCTTGGCAAGCGATTGTATGAAGTCGTTACGATTGTGAGACCGACAACGTTACTGAAATGGCATCGCAAACTGGTTGCTAAGAAATTTGACACATCGAAAATTAGAAGAAAACCGGGACGTCCGAAGACTTCTGATGAAATCGAGCAGTTGGTCCTGAAATTTGCTAGAGAAAACAAGACTTGGGGCTATGTCAGGATTACTGGCGCTCTGGAAAACTTGGGTTACGATATTTGTCCGTCTACCGTCGCGAATATCATGAAAAGGAACGGACTTAATCCATCCGGCGACAGAACGAAAGGTGGCATGACCTGGGCGGAATTCATCAGAATTCATATGGATGTTATATGGGCCACGGACTTTTTCACTTGTGAAGTGTGGACACCATTTGGGCTCAAAACTTTTTACGTGTTATTTTTCATTCATCTCAGTACCAGAAAGATCGTTCTTGGAGGTCTTACAGATCACCCGGATGGTGATTGGATGGTTCAGGTTGCAAGGAATCTTACCGGTTGGGATGATGAATTAGAAAATGCCAAATATCTTATTCATGACCGTGATACAAAATATACAGCCCAATTCGATGCTATTATGAAAAGTTCAGGGATAAAGCCATTGAAAACACCATTCAAAAGTCCCAATCTGAATTCCTATTCTGAGCGGTTTGTGCGGACAGTAAAGGAAAACTGTCTTGATAATTTGATTTTGTTCGGTGAAAAGTCTCTGCGCCGGGTAATGAAAAATTTCATAGCCCATTATCACGAAGAAAGAAATCACCAAGGATTGGAAAACACGATTCCGTTTCCGGCAGAACATATCGGTGAATCTTTCGGTGAAATACAAACCAAAGAGCGGCTGGGCGGTTTGCTGAAATATTATTATCGCGAAGCTGCCTGAGCTTTTTCGTCGTAAAAACTTTCCTCTGAACCTGGACAACCCGTTTCCGGAGACTGTTCTATGGCCTGCAAAAGGCAATTGCCGTGAAAAATTTTCCATGATCTGAAAAATTTGTGCTTTTTCGGCTAAAACTGTTCCAAAACTTCAATCCGTCATATTCAAATCCATCCGTCATTTCGGCAAAAAATGACGGGATGAATAATTGGATACTACGAGGGATTCGAACCTCCACCTCGTAAAGCGTTGATAATTAAACAATTACACTCACTAAAAAATTTATCGTTCCAAAACTTGCACCATAGCACTCCATAATAATACATTTTTTGGTGCAGGTCAAGCCACCTGTTTGGATCATGGCTTTTTCTTTCACATTTCGGCAAGCAGGTCATTAAAGTTCTTAACAGGTGAGTCAGTTTTGCTTTTAGCTGGAGGTTGATTGGCTGTTACTGCCTGCAACCTTTTTGCTCGCTGAAGGTCCCGTGTCAACAGTTCCCGGTGGGAAAAATGCATATATGGCTTGAGGTAATCATATAGCGGATGATTTTGGGGAATAGTTCGCGGATAATCGTCCGGGTGCTTAACCGTCCAATAAAATCCTGCGATCAGGTTTTTTCCTAATGCCTCACGAGCCTCGTCGACTAATATGTCATAAGTCTTTTGGTGTAGTTCGATTAAAGCCTGGGACAATTCTTCATCATTATGCTGCGTTGTCAATGCCCGTAAAACTCCACCATACATGTCAAAACTTTTAACAAAGTCTTCAATCAGCCTGGGAACATAATCACAAAGAATATTCTCTTCCAATATTCCATACAAAAGGAAATAATCAGATTTATGCAGATCCTCACCGGAATTTTTATTGAGAAACTCAGAAACGGATTCGGCAAAGTCCTTCGTTAAGCAGCAAAATGCTTTCGGGTCTTTGTTCCCGATAGCCTTGTGCATTTTCGCACGGATCTTTTTCTGCCGATCATTAAAAACCTTCCAGCCTTTGTATTTTTTAGCTTTAATTTGCGCTTCCTTTGCCTTATTAGAGAAGTATTTTTTTTGTTGCTCAGGCGTCATATGCGCAAGTGCATCTTTTGATGGGGAATTATATTTCTTTTCAGCTTTCCTCCGGCAAGAGGCTTTGCCACAAAACCACATCGGGGTGAAAAATTCACGGTAATATCCCCTCCTCATACATTCGGCGATTTCTGCAGAGTTGAGAGAAACTTGGCAAAAATCACAAGTTATTGAATCATTTACTTTGTTAGCCATATCATTCCCATGCTTAATTATGAATTATTATCCCACATTCTTGAATATTTTTCAAGGTGTAAAGGAATAATCCTGGAGATACAGCTCCGATTTAAATCAATTATTCCAGTAATGGTCAATGGATTGAAGACAGCAGTGATTGCTTGCTATTTATCCTCAATACTCGTAAAAACAAAAGCCTTTATTGCTGGCCCAGCGGTAGTAGGCTTTTCGGAAGCCTCTGGCTTTGATGCTGGCATGACATCCCCCCGGGAGCCAGTCATCTTTTTCATGTCTGACAAATATGGGACAGAGGCTGTCGGCATATAATACGGTAATCGGTTGGAAGGAATTTAATTCCGACTTCATCTATCGAGCACTGACTAATCCGCTCTATATCGGCAAGGTGCATCACAAGGGACAGGAGTATGACGGCGAACACGAGGCGATCATCAGCCAGGAATTATGGAACAAGGCCCAGCAGGTGCTGTCCGAGAATCGCAGGGCGCATGGTTTCACCAAGCATAAGATGGAATCTCCGTTCAAGGGACTATTGAAATGCGGTTATTGCGGGGGCGCATTGGGTATTACCTACACGAAGAAAAAGGGACGACGATACACCTATTACAAGTGCATCAAAGACGACAACCGGGCCGTAAGCAGTTGTCCATTGTCGAGTATTCCCGCAGGCGACGCCGACCGCATGATTCTGGAGCAAATGAGTTCGGTATTCAGATCGCCAACGCTCCTAGCGGACATCTACGCGGAGGGCAAGCAACGGCAGTTTAAGCAGGAAGAAGAGTTGCGCAAGCGCATAGATGCGATTCGCAAGAAGCGGAATAAGCTCAGAAATGAGATTGTCGCGAATGAATCAGATATTGTAAATAATCTGGTAACGGAATTCAAGCAGGTCGATGACGAACTCACCGCTCTTGAAATCCAGTTTCGTGACTTGCAGGCATCTGGAATCACCAGCCGCGACATCAGCAAGGCCTGTGAATCAGTCGGCGTGATCTGGGAGGAACTCTTTCCCACCGAACGTTATCACCTCGCGCACCTGCTGATCGACAAGATTGTGATAACCAGGGAAACCATGCAGATGAACATCAAAACCCACGGCATGGCCTCGCTGGTCAGAGAACTCCAGGCCGGGAACCCGAACAAGTCTCTGATCCTGGACATCGGCAACCATACCGTCACCCTGAAAGTCCCACTCATCATCAAGCACAAACGCGGAAGAAAGGTAATCCTCGCCCCGGACAGCGAGCATCCCGGAGCCGAATCCCCTGTCCAGGAAACGATGTTCCTAGCGTTGGCGAGGGCGCATTCCTGGCGCAACCTGATCGAATCCGGCAAAATCGCCACTGTCACTCAGCTTGCCGACAAGCTCCAACTCGACATCGCATATGTAACAAAAATATTGCATCTGGTCAATCTCGCGCCGGAACTCCAGGAGGCGATCATTGCCGGCCGGGAACCGGACGGCCTGTCCCGGAACCGGCTCCGCCGTGCTATCCCTACTGATTGGGAAAAGCAAATGGAGGTGTTTGGACAGTTGACAGGTAACTGATCTTTACCGGAGAGAGGGCTTTCATCTCCTGCCTGTCACCGGCTTTGATCGGCGCTTTCCATGAATATCGGATCCTGCGGAAAGATCCTCGCGTTCAAAAAGTCGTCACCTCTGCAATTCCGACTTTCGGTAATCGGTTGGGCTGATACCGAACAATGATTTAAACAATTTGCTAAAATGGAACTGATCTGGATATCCAACCATGTTACCGATTTGAGACACTGTCATCTCCGGGTTTTGAAGAAACAGCGTTTTTGCCTTATTCAAACGATAATTCCGAAGGTATTCAATCGGGGACATGTGAATTGTCTTCTTGAAAACAGAATGAAAACGAGAAACGGATAACCTTGCAATTTGAGCAAGATCTCTGATTGTTAATTTCTTGGCATAGTTTTTAGAGATATACTCAAGAACCGGTTTTATCCGTTTAACTTTAGAAAACTGGTCGAAAATATCTGCTTTTTCCACAGAATGCCCAAGCAGAATTTGAAGGATTTCGTAACCATATCTCTTAATTTTTGCTTCTTTCATGAATATAGAAGAAAAATCATTCGCGGCGGCAATCATGCATTCATTGATTTCTCCAAGCCTTTTGCTGTCTTCCCCGTCAACAAGAAAGGGAAAATTGATAAAATAAGATAGATCAAACACTTCCAGAACGCTGAATTGACAGTGAGACCAGCTTAAAAGAATTCTATCTGTAATATATTCCATACAGCAGAAAGTGGCAAAGGGAAGAAATAAGGTTTGTCCGGGAGAAATAATTTGGTCTTTGTGCTCTTTTCTTCGAAAAAGCACTTCTCCCTCGTAGAGACAAGAAATCACCGAACGGGAATTAGCACCCCATACTCCGGGACTTCTTTTGTAATATGATTTTTTCCCCCGGTAATATTGCATCTGAAGGGAATTGCCAAGTTCTGCCAGTATATCCATCAATAGGTATCCCTGCCCATAAACATTTCCCCGGTTATTTTCTTTGTTGATAGTATTATTATACAAACGATATCATCTAAGTTCAATATCAAAAAAAATAAAAAAAGTAGAATTATACATGATTTTGCGATTGATATACATTCCAATTTCAGAAATATCGGAGTAAAATATATACATGCAACACTTAATGGGTGGGAAAGAGCAAAAATGAAAAAAATAATTTTGACATCATTACTTCTGACAGCAGTAATATCGTCAGATGCACAAGAATCGTTAAAACCAAGGGGGTGGTGGAAACTCGATGACGGCACAGGGACTGAACTAAAAGACTCTTCCGGCAACGGCTTCAGCGGAAAAGCTGAAAATTGCAAATGGATAAAAACCGCCGGTCGTAATGTTCTTGAATTTTCTGGCAAAAACAGTTGTATTACAGTGAAGGATAATCTTATTGAACAGAAGCTGCTGAAAAGTGGTTCCATTACTTTCTGGAGTAAATTTGACAAGGCCGCCAATATCCGGTTGTTGCAGTTTGCCGATTATCTGTTTATCAATTACGCGCAATCAAGCTGCCGTCTCTCGGTTATTATGCTAAATGGCAAGGGAAAGTTAATTAACAAGCAATTAGGACGCCCTGAAACCGGCAAATGGTTTTTTTGTGCCGTTACCTGGGATGAAAAAAGCATGACAGTATATTTTAACGGCGTTGAAGTCGGTCATGCGCCTCTTGCAGATGGCTTCCTGAGTGCATCGGCAAAATTCAACGACCGGTTACGAGAAGTCTGTTTCGGCGCAATGCTGCATTGCCGGAAAGGAGTTTTAAAAAGTCTGAACGGCTGTATGGCGGACATAAGGTATTTTACCACCGCTCTTTCCAATCAGGAAATTAAGCAGATATATAATTCCGGAGAGAAAATTTTTCTAAACGACGCCATAGAAAAGAAAACGACTCCGGCAAAAACTGTAAAAGCAAAGCCTGCCAAACCCGTCCCGAAAATGCCTCCGGGGAAGTTAGTTGGGCATTGGACATTTAACGAAGGTTACGGCAACCTGATTCACGACGTTGCCGGATACGTGGGAGATTTACCGGCATTCGGTAATCTTCAGTGGGTAAAAAATGCTTCCGGATTCTGTGTTTTTTTTGACAATAAACCCGGCAGGATGGCAACATATATCAAAGTTCCATCGATACGGATGTTCGGATTATATTTAGGGAATCCAAAGGGGATAAACTTGGCAGCTTCAGCTACCCGCGGAACTTTTTCTGTTTGGCTAAAACCGGTTGACGGCGGGAATGGCTCTGAAATCAATCATAAAGGGAAAACTGACTGGTCATGGCCGCTTTTTGGTATGGTGACCATTAAACACGGCAGATGGAACACCATGTTCTGGTTGCGGAAGATGAAGGCGCATACCTTTATTGACGGACCCGAAATTAAAAATAATGAATGGACTCATGTTGCTACAACATGGGATAAAAAGTTAGTCAGGTTTTATGTAAATGGGCAATTGGTCATTCCAAAAGACGGAGAGGCTTTTATTAACGACGGCATTGTTTTCCGAGCCAAGGAACCAATGTATTTCGGACTCTGCTATCCCTGGCAGAAAGAATTCCGCTACCGGGGATATATGGATGACTTACGGTATTATTGCCGTCCTCTTTCCCCGGTAGAGGTGATGAAGGAATATCGGGATGGCCTTGACAAAGTTAAAATTATAAATTGAATGAAAAGAAAAAACACCATGAAAATACTGATATTGCTTATGTCGCTGACATTGTGTGCAGGGGCAGTATATGGAAATGACAGTAAACTGGTTGCTGATCCGTACCGGGCGGTCCGCAATAAAGGCTGGGATCCTGCGACAGTAGTTAATCGTACCTATTGGCAATTACTGGTTTCAGGAACGAAAGCGATAACCGGCATGGATTTCTATAAAGATGGCGGCAGGTACATTTATAACAGTATTTCAATGGGACTGGCAGGAAAGGCTCCGATCACCAAAATCAACTATTATTTGAGATTGCTTACGGTTCGTCAGATAGAAATATATGCGGAAAATGATGAAAATCTGGCTCTAGAAGCAAAATTTTCTGCTAAGGCATTCGAGCCCGGCATGGAATTCCACAACTTAAAAGCACTGAATGATCAGGACAATTTAAGCACCTTTTTTGCCAGCGGGAATATGAATGACGTCAAAACCCAACTCCAGCCTATCACTGCAGCGATTGACGTGCGATTAAAAAAATCCGCTAAAATCAAGCGTATAGTCATCAAGCATGGAGCTCACGAGAACGCCGGATTACTGAAAGATGTCAAAACACAAACAATGAATAATGGACAGTGGCAAAATGTTCCATGTCAAACCAGAAAACTTTCCAGACGGGAAATGGAACTATTATTTGATCCGCCTGCCGAATCGGATAATTTCCGCCTCGTGGGTACATCAATGCCCTTTACGCTGAAATTCAATGAAAAGAACCTTCCGGAAAAAGAACATCTGAAAACCCATCCATTCTATATGCATGCTTTTATCAGGGCTAACCGGGGCGATTTTTTCTCCATGCATAAAGAAAATTTCGACAGGAAGAGTTTTGAAAAATTTATGAATGATTACAAACAAACTCACCTCGGTTTCGACCTTCCTGAATGGGATAGTAATATCAAGACCATTTATAATAATCCGTATTTGCGTTCACTTGCGCCGGAATATCTGCGCAGTTATAAAACCAAGGACGAGGGAGTGGAAGCATGGCAAAAGTTTTTTGATTTTGAAAAAAACCTTCTGTTTGATGACGTCCTGGCCCACAGCGGAGGTATTTCGACTGCTCAATACGGTCCTGCATTTGGCGCAAAAACCGCGCTCCTTCAAACTAGCGGCATATTGTTTACACTGCCAGTTCGGTCAATGCTGATGGCAGTTCGAGGCGGAGCCCGTCAATTCAACGTTCCATGGGCACATTACCAATCATGCATATACCTGGCGCATCCGACCCCGGAAATGCCTTATCAGGGGAAAGCAACTTCCCAGTTGAGAAGGGAAATGTTTACAAGCTATTATATGGGGACAAATTTCCATCAGTTGGAGGCCGGTCATTCGGTGATGTGGATGTATGATAAAAACCATAAACCCGTTATAAGTCCGAAAGGTAAAGTGTATCAGGAACTTTATCAATGGAATAAAACTGACAAGGGGAAGCGTGGTGAAAGTTACACTCCGTTTCTGTTCCTCGCCGATTATAATCACGGGCATTCCGGACGGCATGGATGGGGAGGAAGGTATGAATTCAAAACTTGGGACAATATTCCTTTTGACGATGGGGATTATATGCATGAACATTTTGTGCGTACGGTGGACAAGTTCCTTCCCTGCAATGTAACTGGTTACACTTTTGAGCCGCCGTACAGTAATAATATCAGGAATTCCCGGATTGGTGACATCTGCGATATTTTCTTTGCCAATCCTCCACAGCATAACGGTGCTATCATGAAAAAGCATATTGAGAAATATCCGGTGGTTTTTTTGTTGGGGATTATTAGTTTCAATGAAAAACTGGTTAAACGTTTGAAAGATTATGTAAAAGAGGGAGGAACTCTGGTTGTCAATGCGGCTCAGTGTGAAGGTTTGCTTGGTAATCCGGAATTTCTCGGCATTAAAGTAATAAAGGATAAAATGACTCCGACAATTTTAACACGAACCTACCATGCGAGTTCATGTAAAGATGTCAAAGAAAAATGCCGTACCCACCTTATGCATATTAAATTCGTCGGTGCAAAGGTAGTCAGGAAAGATCGGGATACGCAGTTGCCGTTATTGACAAAATACAACTATGGCAAAGGACATGTTTTGGTAACTACTCCCTACTTCATGTTATTGGAAAACAAGAAAACAGCCAATCCTTTGATTGAAGAATTGCTGGCTGAACTGCAAAGAGAAGTGCTTCCAGTACAGATACGTGGAAATATACAATTTTTATTGAATAAAATTACCCCCGAACACTGGAAGATCATCCTTATAAATAATGAAGGGATCATAAAACCGGCGAGAGGATGGGCCACCTGTGATTACCGCTATATCTCGGATGTTGTCCTGACCGCTCCTGGCAATATTGATGCAAAAGAAATCCTTGAGGACAGTAAGCAGGATATTACCAAGAGTAAAAACAAAACGGTAATTTCCCTTAAAGTTAAACCTGGGGAAATCAAAATTATAGATATAAAAGGACTAAAACTTCCGGGCTGTAATTGAAAATAAATGAAATTTAAAGTGGAAAATGATGATGGATAAAAATGGTGTTAAACAAATTATTGTAAAAACCAGTAATGAACTGGAAGCAAAAAAAATAAGGTTGACGCAGATAATAAACCGGCACATTTCTTTTCGTTCCCCGGGAGTTAAGGTGGCAAACTGGGGGGAAAAAGGCTTGAATCTTATTTTAAAGCTGGAAAATGGGATCGGTAGTGAAGGATACAAAATAGAAAACAATATTGAAAACGAAAATATTGTTGTTGCCGGAAATGATAACAGGGGGTTGCTTGCCGGAATCGGAAAATTTTTGAGAACTTCAAGTTATATTGGCAATAGTTTTATTCCATCCCGGTGCCAGGGAAAATCCATTCCGGAAAAACTGGTGAGAGGTATGTATTTTGCCGTGACCGGGGGCCATACCTATTACAGCGATGCACCAGTAAATGAAATATCCGAGTATATTGAAGACCTTGCTCTGTGGGGAATAAACAATATTGCATTCTGGCATTGTTGTTTCGCATATGAATCTTACAATTCCATGGGCGCCCAGCGGAATATGGCGAAAATAGACCAGATTTGCAATTTATTGCGTAAAATCGGTATAGGCTGTTCATTTATGCTGACATTAAATAATTTATATGACAATATTCCTGAACATGTACGGGCTAAGCAACCATCGCCGAAGGCTTTGGCCGGAAAAAGACCTTGGCACGTGTCAAGAATGGATGTTTGCCCATCAAATCCCGAAGGACATGATTTGATTCTCAGACATGCAGAGCAGCAGATCGGCCATTTTGCAAGAAACAGACCGGAATACATTTTTCTTTGCGGTCTTGATCCGGGATGTTGTGGCTGTAGCAATTGCATGCCGTGGCAAACCAATGCCTATCTTAAACTCGCCGAAGAAGTGGCAGTTATAGTCCGAAAAAAGATGCCGTATTGTAAGGTGATTCTCTCTACTTGGGGATTTGATCGTTGTTATTGGGATGAACTATTCAATATCTGGAGAGATCGGCGGCCAGAATGGATTGCCTACTTGCTCGTGGAAAATACCTCAAGGATGGCATATATAAAAGAACAAGGCAGTCCGGCCGATATTCCTGTCGTTGGATTTCCGGAAATAGCTATGAACGGCATGTTCCCCTGGGGGGGGTACGGAGCAAATCCGAATGCAAACAAACACTGGCTCCAGCATCTTAATCATGACCGGCACATGGTTGGAGGATGGCCTTATTCTGAACATATTCAGGACGACATCCTGAAATTTCTCTTTGCCAACCTGTATTGGGATAATAACAGAACGCTGACAGATATTTTACGGGAATACATAAGTTATGAGTTTTCTCCATTAGTCGTAAAAGAGGTAATTACGGCAATAAATATTTTTGAGGGAAATCATTTACGTTATGCCATTGATGAAAGTTCTGAATACGCTTGGGAGATGGCACAAAGAGCTAATGCCAAATTGCCGGATAATGCTAAAAAATCATTTCGTTGGCGTTTTATATATCTTCGTGCCCTGATCGATTATGAAATGTTCAATCTTAGGGAATACTGGATGCAGCCTCTTGCCGAGGGAATAAGCATGAGTGATTTCTGCCTGAATTTTAGTAACTATGTGAAGAATGCCGACCCGGATTCCGTCAGACGCTTAAAAGGAGCTTTTGACGAATTACGGAAGTTAACTTACGCGGAAAATGTCAGTAGCCTGCGCCTGAAACCCATTGAAATATCAATAGCAGCACCTAATAATGTCCGGAAAGATAAAAGAAACTCTTTTGTCGATGAAGTTATTAATATTGACGATGGCGAGTTATGCCTAAATTAACCTTTTGAGGGAACGAATGAAAAGACTTATCAGAAAAGTAGAATTTAACATGATTTCAGGGGTTAAATACATTCCTTTTTTACAGTTTTTAAAATAAAATATATTATTGATAGCGTTGAGAAATCAAACATTTCCATTAAAATAATTAGAAAGGATATCCTAAAATGAAAAAGCGGAAAAAAACAATTGGCAGACTGGAGGGAAATTCGTGTTCACAAACATATTTTACTCTTATCGAATTACTTGTTGTAATAGCAATAATAGCTATACTTGCAAGTATGCTGCTGCCTGCGCTCGGTAAAGCAAGGGAAACAGCGCGGCGGTCTTGTTGTATAAATAACCTGAAGCAGCTTGGATTAACTTTTCAAAATTATGTTGGCGAGAATGATGGCTATCTTCCATGTTATTATCCCGATTATCCCCCGGATACAAGTAATTCGTGGATAAAAGAATTTGTAAAGCAGGACTATATCAATAACGGTGAATGGCTGATCTGTCCTTCGAGAACATCCATTAATGATACTATTACTGGAGATATCCGAAAAATTATCGATTTAAGCGACCATGCGTATTTGTCCTATATCCACTACGGTTATAATTGGGTTTTTCTTGGAACGCATTATGGTGATGGAGGTTCGTTTGATGGAAGTTATAAGGTTTCCATGATTGCAAAACCGTCCGAAACGATTCTGGCTGGTGAGTCAAAAATGAATGATGGTGGAACTCGGGACTTGGGGGGATCTGCCGCATTGAGTTCATATACAACATCTTCGCAATTGTGCCCTACTCATAACGGATTACGCTCGGTAAATATTTGTTGGGCTGATGGCCACGTGACAGCGCAAGATGTTCTTAATCCTGCGAATCCTTATATGGGAAGTCCATTCCGATATGGCGCAAAAAACAAAAATAAAGATCCCAGGAATTATTGGGATAGATATTAAACAACAATGAATTATGACAAAGAAACAACATCATCGGATTAACGGTAAATTGTCCTTACCTTCTTCCTGAATGATGAAATCATCCAATTGCCCTTGCCGAGAAGAATGTCTTAAACAGCATGAAAAGAATCAACAAAATAAAAAAACGCAGATAAAAGGGGGATTAATTTCATGAATTCAAAATCACACACTCAGATCAGAGGACCAAAACGTTTTGGACGGTATTGCACCTGGATGGAGAAAAATTTGTTAATAACGGTTTTAATTATATTTATAATTCCTATTATTGCTATATATGCCGATGATGAAATTATCGGTATGTGGAGTTTTGACGAGGGAACCGGATCAACGGCATATGATGAAACCGGTTATGAGAATGACGGGACTCTGTATGGCAGTCCAAACTGGATTACAGGAGTTGATGGCGACGCAATTTTTTTCGACGGTACCGACGATTACATCGACTGCGGCAATGACAGCATGTTTAATTTCAACAGCACCAACGCTTTTACCATTTCATGCTGGATTAAACCTGAAAATCTTGCTGCCAAACAGGGAGTTGTGGGGAAATGGGGAGGAACAACCGGTGGAAACTGGTACGAAACACCATACATGATGGCATTTGATACAAATGGTAATTTACGCATAGGAATTGGTGGTGAAACAACAACTGGCAGTATCTACATAACCGCTAATAATTTCACTGTCGGTGAGTGGTATCACGTTGTTGTTACTTATGACGGATATACTTTATGCGCTTACTTGAATGGTGAAGAAAAAGATTCTGCTTATTATAATTTCACTCTTGCATCCAATGCACAATCATTAAAAATCGGGGTTTATGGAAATAGTACATTATACTATTTTAACGGTTCCATTGACTTTGTCTGCCTTTATAATTATAGCTTGACTGCTGACGGAGTAATGGAACTCTATTTGTCTGCAGGTATATGTGGCAATTGGGAATTCAATGATGGATCAGGGGCAACCGCAACGGATTCTTCGGGATATGACAATGACGGTACTATTTATGGAGCAAGTTGGTCCAGTGGACATCCTGACCATGATGGATATTTCCGTAATGCATTATCTTTCGACGGCACGGACGATTATATCGATTGCGGTAACTACAGCATGTTTAATTTCAATGATACCAACGCCTTTACTATTTCATGCTGGATTAAACCTGAAAATCTTTCTGGCGGTAAACAGGGAATTGTGGGAAAATGGGGAGGAAGTTGGACTATTTCTCCTTTTCAGGTGGCAATTGACGCTTATGGCAGAATTCGGGCATGTATCGGCGCCGGAGGCGTTTCTTATGGCAACGTTTATATTCAGGCCGCCGACCTTGAAACCGGCAACTGGCATCATGTGGCGACAACTTATGACGGCAGTATTTTGCGTATTTATCTTAACGGTGAAGAAAAAGATTCAGAGCAGTATGACTACACTCTTACTTCAAATTCAAGTTGTGTCGAAATCGGTCGGTACGGCAATGCAACTAAGTGTCATTTTGACGGCTTGATTGACAAAGTAAGGCTTTATAACCGGGCTTTGGATCAGATCGCCATTCAGACTTTGTACTCGAATTTAGTTTCAGCTTACGCCGGCAAAACTTATTTCACGACTGAAGATGCTACGGTTATTAGCGAAGTCAATATGCCGTCAACTGAGCTTGACGATTGTTATCTGGTTGCCAAAAACTCCGTTGGCACTACTCTTGATACTAATACCACTCCCGAGACTGATACTGAAATGACCATCGGCAATGCAAACTTGTCTACCGGCAGCAATGTTATTACCATCGAACTGCATAAAGATTCAGGGGAGTTGCTATATAAGTATGATGCGGATGTTATAAAACTGGCGGCAAATTCGGGATTTGAAACTAAGGTTGACCGGAAAAACGGGATCATGCTGCGGGATGGAAATAAATTCTTTCCTGTCGGTTTTTACATGAACAATATTTCATCCGACTCCACCTCTGATTTTCAGGAAGTATCGCAGGTTGGCTTCAACAGTATGATAAGATGGAAAAGTTATGGTGTTGCTCCTACCGATGCAACCACCTACCTGGAAAACGCCGACAATTACGACTTGTTGGTAGTCGACAAACTCGAAGCCTATTCCAGTGTAAAACTCAGCCTTTATCGGGGAAACGCCGAGGACTTTTGGGATGCCTATGTTGACGAAAGGAACAACATTCTAGATGGCGTCGGCTATGCCAAATTAGAAACAAATCTTCTGGGGTATTATTCTTTTGATGAGCCGGTTTCAAGTCAATATGCCGCGTTTAAAGACCTTTACGAAAATGTTAATTCAGAGGATGGTTATCATCCTGTCTATATGTTCATGCATCCGGAGGAAATAGCCCCGTACGATTACTCCGATGTTATTGGTCTGAGCGGTTACTGGCATCCGCCTTTTGTCAGCGGCGATGAACGGAGTACAATTGATTATGTTACAAAAGCAGCCTGTATCGGGGCAACCCGGAGACTTGATAATCACAAAGGTTACTGGTTCGTATTAATGGGGGAATTCCACAGTGCCAGCCGGAAGCGTTCTATTACTGCGGATGAACAGCGTTGCCAAACCTATCTGGCGCTTATTCATGGCGCCAAGGGAATCTTTTATTTCCGGTATCCGATTTATCATGGTGATATGTGGAATGAATTTTCAACTCTGGCGGGTGAAGTTGATGATCTTGCGCCTTCTCTTTTGATGCCTGAATTGGATCAAACCGTTTCCTATTATGAAGAATCTTCCCCGGTCGATTTTAATCCGGGTACAGATGACTTCGTTGACGTGCAGGTCAGATTGTTTGAGGCCCCGGCCGGTGCAGGATACGATTACGTATTGTTGGCCGCGAATACCCGGGAATATTCGGTGGATGTTGATTACTCTATTTCACTCCTTGATACCGATGACAAAATATACCGCAAGGTTTTTGACCCCAATAATACGTGGGAAAGAACTTATAGCAACGGCAAATTCAGTGATACGTTGGCGGCATATGCGACCCGGGCATATACCTTCAGCAGCGCTTCAACTGATCCTGTCACGATTTCGGTCGATTATGATCCGGGGACGCCTCCGGACGCTGAAACTGTTCATCCCGATTCAGGGCGTTCCGGGTACACAAATCTGATGCAGAACCCGAGCTTGGAAGATAATACTGTTACCAACTGGCCGGATTATTGCTGGCCTTGGTATGCCAATCCGCGCATCAATACCGCCAATCAGCAGTGGGGACTGGTAACTGATTCGCCGTATCATGGAAACAAGTGCCTAAAAATAGCCGATGGCGATGGTGAAACTCTAGGTGAAATCAATGGTGTTTACTTTTACCTTACTCCGCAACATGCCGATACCAACGAAGATTACACCTTTTCCGTTTATCTTAAAGCGGACCAGGCTGGCAGAACAGTAAGACTCGGAAGTAGTGAACTGGGATACAGTCAAGTAACTTTAACTACCTCATGGGCGCGTTATTCCTATACTTGTAATGTTCCAGCATACTGGTCTGCAAAAAATCTGTTTACCATTGTATTATGGGACACAGGAACGATCTGGGTTGATGCCATTCAGGTTGAACAGGCATCGAGTGCCACACCATTTACAACTGATTAAATACGGAAATTATTATGAATTCACGGGAAAGGGCATTGACGTCGATTGAGTTAAGGATCCCTAACAAGATACCGTTACATACCTATGAGTCACCGGAGCATGCGATCCGGCAGTTCGGACGCAAGGTCCACGAAATGTATCTGGAACCGGAATTGTTGCCGAAGGCCATGATCGCTACCAGAAAAAATACAAAAATGATCTTATCATGATGCGGACAGTAACGTGTCTGCCCGTAAATCTTAAGGCCGATTTGCGCCTGGAATGTGGAGTTTTACTGCGTTACCGTAAAAGTGGAGATATTGCCGGGCACGTGGAAAATGACCGAAAAACAATTATTTATTATGGTAATTATGTAAATGATCAGCAATCTCTAAAAAAGATTAATACGCATAATATTAATAATATTCCCGATGCTATGCGAATCAAAACGATAGACGATTATCGTAACGAACAAGCTACAATGCGCACTCTCGAACTGTATAAGCAGGAGATTTGATCTGTAGAAAAGAAAAGGTCATTTATAATTACAGACTGAATAAGATCGTAAAAGTTTCCTTTTTCCGGTTCGACAGGAACTATGCCGTCAATAATTTTAGCCTTCAACATGTCCTCGGGAGTAATTTTCATTGCATCGGCAGTTTCATTTGCACGTTTTATATCTTTATATAAAATAGACGTTGCGCCTTCAGGAGTAATCAGTGAGTAATACGACGTATCCGTCATATACAAAAAGTCTGTCGTTGTAAAAGGCAATGCTCCACTGGCGCCACCCTCGCCAATTATAAATCCAAGAATTGGAACCGGAGCGTTCAACATTTTCAGAATTAAATCTCCCATTATGAATGCAATTCCTTCTTCTTCGGATTTTACATCAGGATATGCTCCCGGTGTGTCAACAAATGTGATAATCGGCAATTGCAGATTGCACGCCAGATCTATCAAACGCGCCGCCTTTCTATGGCCTGATGGATGGGCCATGTTAAATAGGCAGGATACCTTATCTAAAGCATCTTCCGGTGAGGCAGTACCCGTTCTTTTCGCGCCAACTTCTGAGGAGAGTTTGATTCCCCGATGCTTTATATCGTTAATTTAATTTGACATACTGTAACAATACCTCATATGCTTGCATCGAGGTCGTTTATTCATTGTGATTTATCATAATTCGGTTATACCGTTTCTTGCGATCTTCGGAGATAATGTTGTAATTGCCAGAATTCAGCATCGGAAAGACGTGTACAAGGACTGATTGTATGAATATGATGGAAACGGCGTTTTTTATCCAGCCAATAGCAATCTGGCCGCATAAGTCAATTACTTTTTCTTTTTAACTCGATGTACCCTCCGGAATTATCGAGGAAAAGAAAAAAACTGAATCCGAGTTGTAAAAAATAGAATTCTTTTTAAGTTTATACTGAATTGCACTCTAAAAGTAATCAGTAATATAAGTATTTCAGCGGAACAATTCAGCTATGTTTTGGGGTTAGTTTCACTCCATATCGCGGAGTAAAACTACAAGGACGCCTAATGAAAGAAAATAAATTGATATTTGCAAAACACTGGCAGGAAACCAGTCTTTACATAAAAGGCGTCCTTAAAGTTTGGATATATTCGGAAGCCGACCGGGATGATGTCTTACAGAATATTGCGCTGGCGGCGTGGAAAAAATTCCCAAGCTTTGACCAGAAAAAAGGTTCTTTTAAAAACTGGGCACTGGGAATTACCCGCTTTGAATATTTAAAATATTTGCGCTTCGCGGACTCGGACCGGAATGTCTTTGACCCGAAATTGCTGGAGCATGCTGAAAGACTGGAAGCGAGAGAAAGTGAGTCGATTCAGAATATATACCGGAATATGGAGCAGTGCATCGAAAAACTGCCGGAAGCCGGAAAAGCCATCCTGAAGATGAAATATTATCAAAAGATGTCCATAGCCGGGATAGCGGAATCTCTCGGACTCTCCGAGGCGGCCGTCAAACAGAGGCTCTACCGTGTGAAAAAAGAACTCAAGGCATGTGTGCAGGGTCATAGGAAGGGACAATGAATATCCTGTTTGTCCATCAGAATTTTCCCGGTCAGTATAAATATCTGGCCCCGGCGTTGGCGCGGGATAAAAACAATAAAGTCTTTTCCATCAGTGAAGAGAAACCCGAAAGAATCCCCTGGCTGAAGCGCCGTCACATCAGTTACTGTTTCTACAAGAAGCCGGAAGAGGGCGGAGATAAAACACATCGCTATCTCAGGAGTTTTGAAGGCCAGGTGAGGCGGGGACAGGCGGTGGCGAGAGTCTGTATGAAACTCAAACAGATCGGATTCGTCCCGGATATTATATGCGCTCATCCCGGATGGGGCGAGGCCCTTTTCCTCAAGGACGTGTTCCCGGAATCGTCGCTGCTCAGTTTCTGCGAGTTTTATTACGGGGGTGAAGCCGCCTTGAACTTCGACCCGGAATTCCCCGGAGGCGAAATCGACTCCCTTGCCAAGTCGCGGATTATGAATTCGCATCTGCTGCATGCCCTCGAAGCCTGCGACCGGGGCATATGCCCGACGCGATGGCAATATGAAAACCATCCGGATATTTACAAAGATAAAATATCCGTGATATTTGACGGGATTGATACGAAGGTTGCGAAACCGGACCCGTCCGCTTCATTCAAGCTCCCGGACGGGCGGACACTGACGGCAAAGGATGAGGTCATATCCTTCGTGAACCGTAATCTGGAGCCTTACCGGGGGTGGCATATATTCTGCCGTGCGCTGCCGGACATTCTGAAGCGGCGTCCGAATGCCAGGGTTGTGATAGTCGGCGGCGATGAGGTAAGCTACGGATCGAAATTGCCACCCGGCGAAACCTATAAGCAAAAATACCTTGACGAGGTGAAACCGGATCTTTCAAGAGTGCATTTTACCGGCAGAATCCCTTATTCCAGCCTTATTTCTCTTTTCCGGATTGCCGGAGTCCATGTTTACCTTACTTATCCGTTCGTGCTCTCCTGGTCGATGCTTGAAGCGATGAGCTGCGGATGCCCGGTGATAGGCTCGCGAACAAAGCCCGTCGAGGAAATGATAACGGACGGTGAAACCGGATTTCTCACTGATTTTTTCGACCCCGCCGCCCTTGTCGGAAAAATTGATGAAGTTCTTTCGGACGGCGAAAACTCGAAAAGAACCGGGGAAAACGCAAGGGAATTCATTGTCAGGAACTATGACCTTGAGAGGATCTGCCTCCCCGCACAGATGCGTTTGATTTCCGGCATGGTAAAATAAAAATCCGGATTTTTTTTCAAAACCGCCGTTACTTTTGTATAATTTATGTTGATTGATTAATGAAAGAAGGTTTTCATAATGACAGCGAAAGAGCTTATACAAAAATATTTCGACGCTTCTTTATCCGGGAGTGAGGTAAAGAAGTTACGTGTTTTATTGAAGAATGACGGCGGGCTGTTGAAAGAATTTCTATTCGAGGCCCATATGGAAAACGCCGTGGAAATGTGCTTTGAAGAGGAAAACGCGGAAGACGCCATCAAGTTTCCGGAGGAAATTTATGACGGCGAACTGACCGAAGAAGATCTCAGGAATGTTTCCGCGGCCGGAATTTTTACTCCGCCAGAACACGAACAATAGTAATATTATTGAAAGGGGGAATACCATGTCACGGGAAGACGCACAAAAATTTTACGGGGAAGTCAAGGATAATCCGGAACTGTTCAACGAAATCAAGGCTTTCGCCACAAACGATCCGAGCCAGATCGAACTGATCCTGACAAAAGCCCGGGAAATGGGCTTCGAGGTGTCAAAGGAGGACTACTTCGAGTTCCTCGAAAACGCAACTGACCTGGAACTCGACGAATCCATGCTCGAATCCGTCGTCGGGGGAAAAGCTACTGAAGAAAGTGACTCTATTAACGGCGGCGACGGCAATGATACTCTTTCCGGCCTCGGGGGAGATGACACTATTTGGGGATTTTCCGGCGATGACAAACTTTCCGGCGACGCTGGCAATGACAAGCTTTATGGCGGCGACGGCAGAGACACTCTTTCCGGTGGCGACGGCAATGACTATCTTGACGGCGACGCTGGCAGTGATTATCTTGATGGCGGCTCCGGCAATGACATTCTTAAAGGCGGCTCGAACTTTGACACTCTTTATGGTGGCGCTGGTAATGACAAGCTTTACGGCGGCTCCGACAATGATGCTCTTCACGGCGGCGACGGCAATGACTATCTTGATGGCGGTACCGGCAATGACTATCTTTCCGGCGACGCTGGCAATGACGCTCTTTACGGCGGCGAGGGCAATGATGCTCTTTACGGCGGCGACGGCAATGACGGTCTTCACGGCGGCGACGGCCATGACACTCTTGAGGGCGGCTCCGGTAATGACGATCTTACCGGCGGTGACGGCAATGACGGTCTTTACGGCGGCTCCGGCCATGACACTCTTAACGGCGGCGCGGGCAATGACATTCTTAAAGGCGGCTCCGGCAATGACACTCTTTACGGGGGCTCCGGCAATGACACTCTTGAGGGCGGCTTCGGAAATGACGCTTTTTACGGCGGCGACGGCAATGACGCTCTTAACGGCGGCGACGGCAATGATGCTCTTTACGGCGGCTCCGGCAATGACGATCTTACCGGCGGCGACGGCAATGACGGTATTAACGCCGGCGACGGCAATGACTATCTTTCCGGTGGCGACGGCAATGACTATCTTCTCGGCGGACTCCATGAAGACCGCTTAAGCGGAGGAGCAGGCAGCGATACGTTCGTCTTCAATATCGGCGACGGCAATGACACCATCACGGATTTCAATGTCAGCGAGGATACTCTGGATATAAACGGCGCGAGTATCAACGACATGAATATTACGCATGAAAACGGAAACACGATCATTGAATTCGGAAGGGCCAACCAGGGCTCCATCACATTGGAAGGCGTTGAATTGTCACAGCAGGACCTTGCTAAAGTCGTGAAGTAATTCAAAGAAGAAAAGGGGGAAAGACCATGTCACAGGAAGACGCACGGAAGTTTTATGAGGAAATCAAGGGAAATCCGGAACTGTTCAACGAAATCAAGGCTTTCGCCACAAACGATCCGAGTCAGATCGAACTGATCCTGACAAAAGCCCGGGAAATGGGCTTCGAAATCACAAAGGAAGACTATTACGACTTCCTCGAAAACGCGGCAGACCTGGAGCTCGACGAATCCATGCTCGAATCCGTCGTCGGGGGAAAAAATATTGAGGGCAGCAACAGCGCTGACAATCTTTCCGGCACCGCCGATGCTGACGAGATTGGCGGCCTTTTAGGCAATGACACTATATATGGGGATGCCGGCAATGACAAGCTTTTCGGCGACTGGGGCAATGACTCTCTTCACGGCGGCACCGGCAATGACAGTCTTTTCGGCGGCGAGGGCAATGACAATCTTTACGGCGACGATGGCAATGACACTCTTGACGGCGGCGCTGGCAATGACGCTCTTTCCGGTGGCGCCGGCAATGACGATCTTTCCGGCGGCGCTGGTCATGACAATCTTGTCGGCGGTGAGGGCACTGATTCTCTTTACGGCGGTGAGGGGAATGATACTCTTACCGGGGGTGCAGGCAATGACTATCTTACCGGCGGCGATGGTCATGACAATCTTACCGGCGGCGCTGGTCATGACATTCTTTCCGGCGGCGATGGCAATGACACTCTTGACGGCGGCACTGGCAATGACTATTTATTCGGCGGCGATGGCAATGACTATATTACTGGCGACGCAGGCAATGACTCTCTTATCGGCGATGCCGGCAATGACTATCTTTCCGGGGGCGCAGGCAATGACACTCTTTACGGCGGCGATGGTCATGACAAGCTTTTCGGGGGCGCAGGCAATGACGTTTTAGATGGGAACTCCGGCCATGACATTCTTACCGGCGGCGCCGGCAATGACAATCTTTACGGCGGCGCAGGCAATGACAATCTTAACGGCGGCGCCGGCAATGACAATCTTATCGGCGGCGATGGCCATGACGAGCTTTACGGCGACGGGGGCAATGATGCTCTTTCCGGCGGCTCCGGCGATGACAATCTTACCGGCGGTGATGGTAATGACTATCTTAACGCTGGTTCCGGCAATGACAATCTTGTCGGCGGAGACGGCAATGACCAGCTTATCGGCGGACTCCATGATGACCGCTTAAGTGGAGGAGCAGGCAGCGATACGTTCGTCTTCAATATCGGCGACGGCCATGACACCATTAGGGATTTCAATGTCAGCGAGGATACTCTGGATATAAACGGAGCGAGTGTCAACGACATGAAAATTACGCATGAAAACGGAAACACGATCATTGAATTCGGAAGGGCCAACCAGGGCTCCATCACCCTGGCAGGTGTTGAATTGTCACAGCAGGACCTGGCTAAAGTCGTGAAGTAATTAAAAAGGAGAAAAATCGAAATAATGTCACAGGAAGATGCACGGAAGTTTTATGAGGCAGTTAAGGGAACACCCGAACTGTTCAACGAAATTAAAACAATTGCCACAAGCGACCCGGCCAAAGTCGAACTGATTTTGGCAAAAGCCCGGGAAATGGGCTTCGAGATCACAAAGGAGGACTACTTCGAGTTCCTCGAAAACGCAACGGACCTGGAACTGGATGAATCCATGCTCGAATCCGTCGTCGGGGGTAAACCTGGAGATGCTATCGACGGAACGGACGGGGGTGATAATCTTATTGGCGGGGACTATGATGATACGTTAGATGCCGGTGACGGCAATGACACTATCGACGCCGATTCCGGCAGAGACTCTATTTCCGGGGGAGCTGGAACGGACTTAATCGATGGCGGTTCCGGCAAGGATACGATAGACGGCGGAGACGGCAATGACACTATCGACGGCGGTTCCGGCAAGGACTCTATCACCGGGGAGGCTGGCGATGACTCTATCGACGGCGGTTCCGGCAATGATACGATCGATGGCGGCTCCGGCAATGACACTCTTTACGGCGGTTCCGGCGCTGACTCTATCACCGGGGGGGCTGGCGCTGACTTAATTGACGGCGGCAGCGGCAACGACACTGTTAGAGGGGATTCCGGCGACACTATTACCGGTGGAGCAGGCAATGACGCTATTTATGGCGGTTCCGAGGTTTATGGCGGTTCCGGCGATGACTTTATTATTGGCGATGGCGGCAATTCCATGTATATCGACGGCGGTTCCGGCATGGACAGAATTTCCGGCGATGGGGGCAATGACACTATTCATGGCGGCGACAGCAGTGACATCGTTTACGGCGGCGGCGGCAATGACAGACTTTACGGCGATGACGGATCTGACATAGTTCGCGGTAACTGGGGCAATGACGTCATAGACGGCGGCGGCGGCAGTGACATTATTTCCGGTGACGAGGGCAATGACATCCTTACCGGCGGTTCCGGAAATGACACCTTTCAATTTGAATCCGGCGACGGCCATGACACAATAACGGACTTTGACGCGGCCCGTGACACCATTGAACTCTCCGGAATTGATAAGGACAATATCACGGTGACCACTCAGAGAGGGAACACGATTATTGATATGAGTAACGGAAACTCCATAACGCTTGAAGGCCGGCAATATTCGGCGCAAGATGTTATGGACGCTCTGGATTTTGAATAATACAGGAGGAAAAAACTTATGTCCCTGGAAAACGCACGGAAATTTTATGAGGAAGTAAAAAGCAACCCGGAGCTATATTCGGAAATCAAGGCTTTCGCCACAAACGATCCGAGTCAAATCGATCTTATCCTGGCAAAAGCCCGGGAAATGGGCTTCGAGGCGTCAAAGGAGGACTACTTCGAGTTCCTCGAAAACGCAACGGACCTGGAACTGGATGAATCCATGCTCGAATCCGTCGTCGGGGGAAAGACTTATGAAGGCTCTGAATACGATGACAATATTATCGGCAGCGCGGAAAATGACAAGCTTTACGGCGGTGAGGGCGATGACACTCTTTACGGCGACGCTGGCAATGACAAGCTTTACGGCGGCGAGGGCAACGACAGTCTTGTCGGCGGCGAGGGTAATGACACTCTTTACGGCGAAGAGGGCAATGACAGTCTTGTCGGCGGCGAGGGCGATGATAAACTTACCGGCGGCGCAGGCAATGACTCTCTTTACGGCGGCGCAGGTAATGACAGTCTTCATGGCGGCGAGGGCGATGACACTATTTCCGGCGGTGCAGGCAATGATGCTCTTTACGGCGATGCTGGCAATGACAATCTTTACGGCGGCGAGGGCAACGACAGTCTTGTCGGCGGCTCCGGCGATGACTATCTTACCGGCGGCGCAGGAAATGATTATCTTGACGGCCGCTCCGGCGATGACTCTCTTTACGGCGGTGATGGCAATGACGATCTTTACGGCGGCGAGGGCAATGACAATCTTGACGGCGGCGAGGGCGATGACTTTATTTCCGGCGGTTCCGGTCATGACACTATTACCGGCGGCTCCGGCAATGACGATCTTACCGGCGGCGGAGGCAATGATTTTATCTTCGGCGGCGCTGGTGATGATTCTATTTCCGGCGGTTCCGGCAATGATACCTTTGTATTCATGGCCGGTGACGGCAACGACACAATAACCGACTTTGATGCTTCACGCGATATGCTGGATATAAAAGGCGTTGATTCTGATAATATTGAGATTTCTCACGAAAACGGAAACACAATCATTGAATTCGGCAGCGACAGCCAGGGCTCCATCACCCTGGAAGGCGTTGAATTGTCACAGCAGGACCTTGCTAAAGTTTTGAAGTAATTCAAATAATATGCTGGTATACAGGGAAATAAAATCGAATCCTCCTCCGGAAATCTCTAAAATGACTTTTCCGCCTTATCGCGGATTCCTCCGGAAACTTGGCGCAACACGGGAATTTTATGCGCTGACCGTTTTGAAAGACAAAATTCCCATTGGGCTGTTACTGGCCAGTTTTGCCAACGGAGAGGCTGAACTCCTTTCGGTTTACGTCAAGCCGTCGTTCAGGAATGACGGCATAGCATCCGCTCTTCTGAATATCTTTGAAAAGGAAGCTGCCGGGAATAACTGCCGGAAGCTGAAAGCATCTTTCACCAGTTCCATGCCGGGATTCGCCGCGACAAAAAGACTTTTTGAGAAATGCGGATGGGGCAAGCCGGAAAAGAGAATGAAATTGATTCATTTTTCCCGCGAGAGCCTCTACCGTGAAATGGTGGAAAACCCGCGCTACGCAAAATACAAAAAAGCGCTGCTGCCCAAGGGTTTCGAGCTGGTCAAGTGGCACGAACTGCCATCTGAAAAGATTGCTGAAGTTAAAAGCAGACACAACCGGCCCGGCGGCTGGAAAGATGAAGATTCCCCCTTCAGGGAACCGGACAAGCTGGAAAAACTCAACAGTTTCGCCATTTTGCGCGACAGTGATGTTGTGGGATGGTTCATTACTCACAGGATCAACCCGGACACCATACGTTACACTCAAATTTATAACGCTCCGGTGGCGAAAAGCCTGCGGGGAGTCATACTTCAGACATTCATCCATGCTTTTTGTCTCCATGCCATGCGCGGCCCGGAAAAGGGATGCGTGATTATATATGAGTGGAACACGCCGCTTATGAAAGTATTCGAAAAGCTCATGGAAAAGCTTACCGACTCATGTTCTGAATCTTACGGCATTGAAAAGGACTTAATTTAAGATAGATTACTGCTTTACTGAATTTATGGAAGTAGTTTTTTCTCATGACGGAAAATATTTCCCGGAAATCCTTAAAAAAAGTCAGGAGAGTATACACTCCGACAGTTCTCCAGATGGAAGCCGTCGAATGCGGCGCCGCTGCCCTGGGTATTATCCTCGCTTACTATGGCTGCAATGTGCCGCTGGAGGAACTCAGACGCGACTGCGGCGTGTCGCGCGACGGCAGCAGGGCCGACAACATCGTCAAAGCCGCAAAGAAATACGGACTGAAAGGAAACTTCTATAAAAAGGAACCGGCAGCCCTTTTCAGTACCGTGAAAATGCCGGTTTTAGTGTTCTGGGACTTCTGTCACTATGTTGTGGTCGAGGGATGTTCGAGGAGCAAGGTTTTCCTCAACGACCCGGCAACCGGTCCGAGGACTGTTAGCGTGGAGGAGTTCGATGAGAGTTTCACCGGCGTGGCAATGTATTTCGAGCCCGGTGAAAATTTCAAAAAAAGGGGTGTGCTCCTTACGGATTTTAAACGGGTTTTCCGGCGTCTGAAAGGGCTTGAGGACGGTCTTGTTTTTGCAGTGCTGGCCACCCTTTTCCTTGTCCTGCCAGGGCTGGCGGTCCCGGTTTTTCTGCGCGTTTTTGTCGATAAGATAATGGTAAAGCAGATGTACGGTTGGGTTCCCGCCCTGCTTATCGGCATGGCTATTGTAATGATTGTGCGTTCAGTGCTTACCTGGGTCCAGCAGTTTTATCTTCTGCGCACCCAGACCAAGATGGTCCTCAAGAGTACAAGCAATTTCATGTGGCATGTTCTGCGTCTTCCTATCCAGTTTTTTTCGCAGCGTTACGCGGCGGAAATAACCCAGCGGTCACAGTTAAACGACACTCTGGCGAATATTTTCTCAGGTCAGCTTGCCACTGCTTTTCTCAATATTATAATGGTTGTTTTCTACGGTATTGTGCTGTTTTTATATAGCTGGCCGCTGGCCCTTATCGGTATAATCACCATCATGGCTAATTTCGCGTTCCTCTCCAAGATGTCCCGCTCCCGCCGTGACACGTGTCTGAAAATGATGCAGGAAAAAGGAAAAATGACGGCCACCACAATGGCCGCTTTCCAGATGATTGAAACCATAAAGGCACAGGCCAGCGAGGACGAAGTATTCAACTACTGGGCGGGTTTCCAGGCAAAGGCGGCGAACTGTTCGCAACAGCTCGGGAAGACGGTCCAGCAAATGGTCGTCATGCCGCAGTTCCTTATGCTGGCGAACCGGTTTATCGTCCTCTGCGCGGGCGCTCTGCTGATTATCCATGGCAAAATGACCGTGGGCGAACTTGTGGCCTTCCAGATGCTGATGGAATTTTTTATTGCTCCGGTCATGCAGCTTGTGGCCCTGGGCGGTTCGGTGCAGGACGCGATGGCGTGCATGAAAAGGCTCGATGACGTGGTTGATTACCCCCTCGATCCGGATATTGATGAAAGAATGGACAAGAAATGGGACATACTTTCGGATAAGGACCTCACCGGGAACATAGAGCTAGAAAATATAAGTTTCGGGTACAATCCCCTCGACGAATCCCTCATAAAGGACTTCAATCTTACATTCAAACCGGGCTACCGCATCGCTTTGGCGGGAAGTTCCGGAAGCGGAAAATCAACGGTTGCCAAAATTGTCGCCGGACTCCTACAGCCGTGGTCGGGGGAAGTGCTTTTCGACGGCATTCCCCGCCGGAAAGTTCCCAACTACATTCTGAGAAATTCCCTGTCAATGGTGGATCAGGATATTTTTCTCTTTGAAGGAACCGTCATGGACAACCTGACACTTTGGGATGAGACAATCCCCAAAGCGGATGTGGCAAAAGCATGCAGGGATGCCTGTATCGACGACGTCCTGGCGCAACGGGCAAACGGTTACGACAGCATCGTGGAGGAAGGCGGCAAGAACTTTTCGGTCGGGCAGAAGCAGCGCATCGAGATAGCAAGGGCGCTTGTCGGGAACCCGAGGATTCTCATTCTTGACGAGGCCACGAATTCCCTTGACCCGGCAACTGAAAAGCAGATCGACGAAAACCTCAGGCGCAGAGGATGCACGTGCCTTATAATCGCCCACCGGTTAAGCACGATACGCGACGCTGACGAAATCGTACTCCTCGACCATGGGAAGGTGGCTGAAAGGGGTTCCCACGAAGAACTTATGAAGCTTAACGGAAGATACGCAAAACTTCTGGCGGAAGACGATTCAACACAGGTGTAAAGTGAATAAAAACGGTATAAAAATCCCGGCGGTGAAATCAAGGATGATTGCCCTTCGCGGCAATTCCCCCCGGAAGATCGAGGACAACGGCCAGGCTTGGCTCATACTGGAAGGTTCCGCGGATATTTTCGCCATTAACAAGGAAATGGGCAATACTGTCGGTACCAGATTCCACATGCTCCATCTTAAAGCCGGGGATATATTTTTCGGCTGCGCTCCAGTTGATGCAAACATAAAGCCGGAATTCTATGTAACAGGCAGTGAAGGAACGAAGGCGGCCTGCTTTTCCCCCGTCCAGTTCCAAAAGCTCATATCCGGGGACGACGGCGGCGAATATGCAGCCAAAGTTGACAAATTCATCAGAGGCCTTGCCCCCTGCATAAGTCCCCAGCTTCCCCCGCGCCATATAGTGAGAAACATCGATGAAGGAAAAAATATCCGGTTGCCGGAAAATCTTGACGCCGGGGGCCCACAGGAAGTGATCTGGTTTGTCTGCAGAGAGGGAAAACTCGCCTACGGAGGCAACCACACGTTGCGGGAACTACACAACGGAACCGTTTATCCACTTCCCCCCTCTCTTTGGCTTTCCGTGAAGTCCGGTTCCGTCCTCGATTCCGTGAAAACGGATAAAATGCTGAAGCTTGATAAAAACCTTACCGGTATCGCGAATTTCTGGAAATGCGTGCAGGTTTCAATTCTTGAAGACGTGTCCGAAACCGAGCTCCAGCGATGGATGGGATTCAAACAACAGCAGGAACTGGAAGAAAAAGACTTTTCGCTTTCCCTGAAAAACGTGAGAAATGTCCTGGACGTGGAAAATCTGAAAGTCGATGAACAGGATCCGCTCGTAAGGGCATGCCAGCTTGTCGGGAATCAACTTGGCATGGAAATAAAAGCTCCTCCGAATGTGGATAAAGACGAACCCGTGGAATCCATATGCAGATTCAACAAACTCCGCTGCCGGAAGGTGAAACTGCACGACGGATGGGAAAAAACAGACAACGGACCGCTCATAGGATTCATGAACACCGGCAAGGAGGGAGAGGCACCCGTTCCCGTGGCCCTTCTCGGTTATTCCGGCAAAGGTTATATCATGGTGAATCCCCTTGAAGGCAGGAAAATACATCTTGATAAAAAGCAGGCCCGTTTATTTAAAAAAGACGCCTACATGATTTACGCCGGGTTTCCGGCGCGCCCTCTCACCGTCAAGGATTTGCTTCATATGTCGCTGAAGACGGCAAAAGGTGATTTTTCCACTGTCATTATTGCCGGAACGGCCTCGGCGCTGCTGGGCTTTGCGTTCCCCGTGGCGACGGCGTGGATAATAGATGAAGTCGTGGTAAACGGAGATATTGCCACGCTCGGGCAGATCGCGCTCGGACTGCTTTTCGCGGTGATCGGTTCCGGCGTGTTTATCTTAACCAGAGGGATTGCGCTGCTGCGCTTCCAGGGATTGTCCAACTTCGGCCTGCAGGCCGCGGTTTTCGACAGGGTTTTGAAACTGCCTCTCCCGTTTTTCAGGAGGTTTTCCGCGGGTGACCTGTCACGCCGGGCGCTGGTGGTGGAGAATCTTCAGCAGATTATCACGGGTCAGGTTCTATCGACAGCTCTCGTCGCGCTCACCACAATGCTGAATATCATCCTCATGTTCATTTATATCTGGCAGTTGGGATTGCTCTGCCTGGGAATAACCATTGCCAGCCTGCTTTTTATTTTCGCGATCCTCAAAAGACAGATGAAAGTACAGATGACGCTCGAGAACATTCTGGGCAAACTCTACGGCATGGAGTTCCAGTATATCCTCGGCATAACGAAACTCCGGGTGGCGGGAGCCGAAAAACGCGCATTCGCAAGATGGATCGCCTATTACGGGGAACTCCGCAAAATATCATTCGGCATAGGATTGGCCAATTGCAGCATCCAGACATTCGCCGCATGCCTTCCCCTGCTTTTCTACATCCTGGTGATCATGATTTTCTGCCTCAGCGGCCTGATCGCGTCTCTTTCGCTGGGAAGTTTTCTTTGCTTCAATGCGGCGCTGGGACAATTTACGGCGGCCATTATCTCCATGTGCGGGATCGCGCTGTCCCTTGTATTCGTTTACCCCATGTATATGCGCGCAAAACCGATCCTCGACACGCCCCCCGAAGTCACAAGCGCAATGATGAACCCAGGCGAACTCAAAGGCAGGATTTCCATGCAGAACGTGTCCTTCTCCTATGAAGGAACCTCACAGCCCGTTGTAAAAGGAGTAAGCCTTGATATCCATCCCGGCGAATTCGTGGCCATCGTCGGGCCGTCCGGAGCCGGAAAGAGCACGCTCCTCAGGCTCCTTCTCGGATTCGACAAGACTTCCGGCGGAACGATACTTTTCGACGGACAGGACATCCGCGGCCTGGATATAAGATGTGTCCGGGAGCAGATAGGAACAGTCCTCCAGAACGACACGGTAATGCAGGGGAACGTGTTCCAAAATATTGCCGGAAGCTCCACGACCATGACGGTCGAAAACGCATGGAAAGCCGCTGAACTTGCCGGTATCGCGAATGAAATACGGGAAATGCCAATGCAGATGTTTACATACGTCCCGCATGGCGGAACCACACTTTCGGGAGGCCAGAGGCAGAGGCTGCTTATCGCCAGGGCCATAGCAAAAAAACCGAGAATCCTCTTTCTCGACGAGGCCACAAGTTCACTCGATAATGAAACCCAGGCCATTGTGGGCAGAAGTCTTGAAAAACTCAAATCGACCCGTGTCTGCATCGCCCACCGCCTGAGCACGGTGCGCCACGCGGACAGGATAATGGTGGTATACAACGGGCAAATCGTCCAGACGGGCACTTTCACCGAGTTGATGAAAAATCCCAAAGGATTGTTTGCAATTCTCGCGAGCAGACAAATGCTTTAACTTTATATACAAGGAAATGCGCTTGATGAAAACGTTTTTGAAAATTATTTTCTGGACTTTGTTTACAGGATTGACCGCTTTTTGCGTCTGCTGGTTCGGTTTCCTCATCGTGAAATCGATAAACGAATACAATGTTATGGCCGGAGCTTCCGCCGCTCGTTCAAAGCTGGCGGATAAAAACAAGACTGGCCCTATAACGATTGGCGTTGTATGTGACAAGGAAAATTCCCTCGACATGTGCCAGGGCGCGAAATTCGCGGCTGAAAAGATAAATGCGGCGGGAGGCGTCAATGGACAAAAAATTAAGCTTGTTATTAAAGACAGTAAAGGGTCGGCGGAAGAAGTTCTTCAGGTGGCGCAGGAGTTTTGCGAAGACTTGAACATGGTGGCTGTAATAGGACCGGAGTATTCTTCTTTGTGTGAAATTGTGGCGCCTAATTTTGAATATTACGGAATATTGCAAATCTCCCCGTTCGCCACTTCGCCGGACATCACAACAAAAGGATTTTCAAAGTTTTTCAGGAACATTCCCAATGACATAGCCCTGGTTGAGGCTGCCGTGGAAGCCGCCGAATTCCTGAAATGGAAAAATATCGCCATCGCATATTACGACGATTCATACAGCAGGAGACTGGCAACGATGTTCGCAAACGACGCAAACAGACATTTTATCAAAATTCCCGTCATGGAGGAATTCCGGAAAAATACGCCCGGGGAACATATCAGAAAGGTCTTTTCCAATTGGAAGGATGCTTATAAGCTTGACGCGGTTTTCGTGATCTCGATTACCGATAAGGATACAAAAACAGCGCTGGAACAATTGAAAAAAACCGATATTGGCAAACCCGTGATGCTTGATTGGGGACATAATATAGACTTCCTGAGAAGGCATATAAGCCCGGATATGACCATTTACATGCCTGTGCTTGTCGATTTTGAAACCCGTGAATTTCAGGCAATGGCTGACGAATATGAAAAATCGGCAAAACGTCCGATTTCACCGCTGGCGTTCCAGTCGGCGGAAGCCGTCAGGATTCTCGCGAAAGCGATGAAAATAGCCGGCAGTCCCGACCCCGCCAAAGTCGCGAAGGTAATGAAAAAAATAAAATACCGCGATAAAATCAGCAATGAAATAGTTTTCAAGGAAAACGGCGATATTGAAAGAGATATAATTTTCCTTGAACTGAAGGACGGTCAAATAAAAAAACTGCCGCTGGTGATTAAAACTTCCGGAAAGATGAAAAAATAACACTCAGGTAATTTCAATGGCTAAATCACTATTCAGGAAAAAAAGTCTGGAGAAACTCAATTCCCCGGAGTCCCTCGATTCACTTCTGACAATAACCAAACCCGGCGGCTGGCTGGCCGTCCTCATGGGAGGCGTCATTGTCCTTGCCGCCCTGGCCTGGAGCATCTGGGGCAATATTCAGATGACGGTATCGGGCGGCGGAATTCTCATTTATCGGGGCGGCGTTATCGATGTGGTAAGTATCGGTTCCGGGCAGATAACCGATATCACGGTTTCTCCCGGCAGCAAGGTGCATACAAATATGGTCGTAGCCAGACTGTCTCTGCCAGAGTTGAAGAAAAACATCGAAGACCACATCCGCAACTGCCGGGACTTGAAAAAACAACATGAAAAACTCAAAGACTATTATAGACGCAACATCATTATCGAAGAAAAAAATACCGAGGAAAAACGGAAGAACCTGAAGGTCAAGATAGTTAGCCTCCTGAAACACCTGAAATTTCTCAAGGGATATCTTGAATCCCATAAAAAACTCGAAGCGAAGAAAATTGTCACTCACAAAGAAGTCGAGAATATCAGAAGCAGAGTCGATGTGATTATCAACAGCATCAATGAATGCAAACTGGCCCTGATCCAACTCGACAGCAATCTCGCCATATTCAAAAGGGACGCCGAAATGTCGCTCCTCAAAAGCGAGAATATGCTCAATGCCCAGAAACGGATTTTGTCCCAGTTGAAATCCAGATATAAACTGCTCTCCGAGGTCGTTTCGCATTCCTCCGGAATTGTTTCCGAAATCAAATACAGCAAAGGAGATATGATAGGTACAGGCACCGCATTCGCTACATTAAAAAATCCGGAAAACAGCCTGGAGGCCCTGCTTTACGTGAACCATTTCCAGGGAAAGAAGATTAAATCCGGAATGAAAGCTTACATATATCCATCAACGGTATCCAGCGAAGATTATGGCTGTATCCTCGGCCTTGTAACCTATGTTTCAGACTATCCTTCATCCCCTGAGTCAATGAAAAAAGTTCTCGGGAATACTACTCTCGTCCACCAGATGCTGAATACCGGATCGCTTATTGAAGTGAGGATTTCCCTGCTCAGGGACAACAATAATTTCAGCGGTTTCGAGTGGTCTTCATCCGCTGGCCCCAACCAGGTAATAGAATCTGGAACCATGTGCTCAGGCAAAGTAATTTTTAAAAATGAACGTCCCATCCAGCTCCTTCTTCCCCAGCTTAAAAAGATTTTAAATATTGATTAGTATGGGGTATGCGTGACCAAGGAGTTGCAAGTGGATGTTTCAGGCCGTCAACTTTTTTTTACATAATTTGGGGTAGCTTTCAGCTTCATTTTTATTGACAAAGGCGCTTTATTGAAAGCAATAGATATCCCGATACCCAAACGCTGACCTTCTATGGTTCGGCAGAACTACACGGATTGCGGTAGTGGTGAAAGGGCAACCATGCATCGTAACCGGTCACTTCTTTCTTTATCCATACCGGTTATGGTAAGAATCTCTCGCCTGTTCGCTGCACTCTCTCAATGTTGATTTTTTGCTTTCATCCCAACCTGTTGTATAAAGCTTTAGCATTATAACCTTAAGCAATCCTAACATGACGCAGACAATACGTTATTTCTTACATAAACTTAATTTATCAACAATTTTTTACGGATTGCTATGCTTTTGTTAGGCAATTCTGATTGGACTTGTCCATGCGCTGGAACCATTTTTCTGTTGAACTTTCAACATATACCAGTCACCGCTTTTTATCTCTTGGTCATGCCATTTACCCCGCATTTTAAAAGTATTCAGTGGGGCGTAATTGCCTATCTTCAAGACTGGAGATGGGAACTCATCCCCGTGCTGTATCCAGGAATCCCGTCTATTAAGGTCTTTTGTCTTGACTCTGGCGGTTCCACGGAAATGCCGTCCGTTATGCACACAGTCACTCCCGACAATGATTTCAGCGGCATCTCCATGGCAATGAAAAGTTAGAGACGATATCGAATTGGTATTTTTCCGCGAGGTAAAAGCTTCAAATAAAACCTGTTCCGGGGAAAATTCTACAATTCGATTTATTTTTTCACAACTGGCTCCACCGCAGAATCCAGGACTTAATCGCAGAAATTTTCCGTTTTGCAGATTTACTTCAATTTTCCAGTCTGTAATGTTTTTTTCCATCATAGCTCCCCAGCCCAACTCGATACGGAAGACAAACTCACTTTCATCAGGTTTGCCACTGGGAATTTCAGTAAAAAACGGTAAACCGTTTTTAATAATCTGAAGAAATTCTATTTCAGCAAATCCCAATGCGGAATATTCAAATACAGCACCATTCGCCGAATCTGCATAATCTCCGATAACCGCATTGTCAAACCGGAGAAACGCCTCAATCCTATCCCCTGAGACAGCAATTGTATGCCGATGTTTTAACGCTTCGAATACACTTTCCATGGTAAGGGAATCCGTGTAAATTCCAGTTAGGCCTTCTCCGTAACTTGCCGGATGTCCATGATGATTATCGCTGGAGGCGATTACTCCAAAAAATCGTCCTTGGTTGAGTTGCCTGAAGACGGTTTGTGAACGTTCCAGTCCCCCCATTGAATGCCTTGTCATCGGATAAGGCGTTTGAGATTCGATAGAACACCCGTGCTCGGAAAAAGCCTCAACCACTGGCGACAGTACCGGATTAAAATTATTCCAGTCCAATCCTCTTGCTCCGGGTCGGTAGCCTATATGATGCGGAATCATCAAGGCATTATGTTTCCGGGTGAATTTCCGCAAGGAATCAAGATCATGTGCGGGAAAAGTCGCTCCTTCCTTGCCGGGTAAATATACACAATAATCACCAAATTTACTGGAATGCCATTCAAAAGCTGGAATAGCAATAAATTTGTTATTCACGTTATACAGCTCGGTAGCTTTTACAATTTCCGGCCAGGTCTTCTGGACTTTCCGGTAACCTTCTTCGTGATATTGCCTGATTGTGGAATTGCTGTCCGGCGCATCCGGCCAATGCCCATGGGGAGTGAAAGCGTAAAAATCCAACAGGCATCCCATAGCGATTGCATAAGAACGTGCCAGGGAACCGGCACCATAACCTATTTCATTGTGATTATGTATATCTCCCCAGTAAAATTTCTTCACAATAAATTCACGCCGTGTGCAAGTTTTTTTATAGGAATTTGAATAATGAGTTTGAAAAAGGAGCATGAAGTTTCCATTTTATGGAAAATCAAATCTTTAAATTGGATAACTACATCTAATTTAAGGAGTTGCTCTTCATGCTCACCGAAGATTATATCATCAAAGTTTATTGTTTGGTAGACGACATGCTGAAAAAACTGGTAAAAATTCAACTGAGACAACGAGGTCCTTCGCCTAAATTGTCCGATGCCGAAGTCATCACGATGGAAATAGTAGGCGAGTCCAAAGGACTTGACAAGGATAAATCTATCCATCGTTATTTCAGGGATCACTGGAAAAGATTGTTTCCCCGCCTCGGCAGCCGCACAACATTCTTGCGCCAAGCCGCAAATCTTTGGGCGGTCAAACAGGAAGTCCGAAAAAAAATAGCTCGGGAACTTTTGCCGTCAGGAAGCCAGTTAAGCGTAATTGACGGCTATCCGATTCCTGTTTGCGGATTCAGGCGCGCCCATTTTTCAAAATTGTTCAAAGGCAATGCGGAGTTCGGATATTGCGCCGCAAAAGACTTGCGTTATTTCGGCTTCAAATGGCATCTGCTGGTAGATCAAAGCGGCGTGATTCTTGATTGCGCTGTCGCGGCGGCGAACATTGATGAACGGGAAATGATTTTTGAAATGGCTTCAAAGTCCGCAACAGACCTGCTTGGCGACAAGGGGTATATCTGTTCTGATTCAAGAAAAGAAGAAATCCGCCACGAAGGAATCAATATCCACACTCCCTTTAGAGGCAATATGAAAGATGACAGACCAAAAGAATTTCTAAAAATTATAAACAGGAAAAGGAGGCTCGTTGAAACCGTAATCGGACAATTAAGCGAAAGATTTAATATTGAAAAAGTCAGGGCTCGGGATATGTGGCATCTGACTGTTCGCATAGGACGGAAATTGCTGGCGCACACTGTGAATTGTTTTATCAACCATACGCTGGGCAATCCCATCCTGCAATTTGAGAAAATATTGCCGTGAGAAACTTGCACACGGCGTTAATAATAAAGTAAATAACAAATGCAAGGAATGTAATGACACATTTGAGCAACAATAAATTATTGCAACGGATACTACTTTGTAAAACCTTGAAATGGGTCGATGGTGAGGCCGTCTGAGTTCGTTGGAATGGATGAAGTGCGTTGCGAAAAATAGAGTATCTTCAAAGGCCGCTATTCGGATGGCCGGATGAAAGCTATCTATTTGCCGACTGTCCCAAACACCTCCCTCTGCTTCTCCCACTCAACCGGAATCCCCCGGCGGAGCCGGTTCAATGAGAGGCCGTCCGGCTCTCTACCCGCGATGATCGCTTCCTGAAGTTCCGGGGAGAGATTGACCATATGCAGAATTTTGGTTACGTAGGCGATGTCAAGTTGGAGCTTGTCGGCAAGTTGAGTGACGGTGGCGATTTTGCCGGATTCGATAATCCCGGTCCAGGCATGTGCCCTGGCCAGCGCCAGGAACATCGTTTCCTGTACGGGGGATTCGGCGTTGTGTAACTCGCTGTCTGGGGCGAGGATTACCTTCCGTCCACGCTTGTACTTGACGATGACTGGGACTTTCAACGCCACGGTGTAATTGCCGATGTCCGGAGTAAAGCACACGTTCGGGTTCCCGACCTGGAGCTCTTTGACCAGCGATGCCATCCCGTGGGTTTTGATGTTCATCTGCATGGTGTCTCTGGTTATCACAATCTTGTCGATCAGCAGGTGCGCAAGGTGATAGCGTTCGGCGGGAAAGAGTCCCCCCCCCCAGATCGCGCCGACTGATTCGCACGCGGCACTGATGTCCCGGCTGGTGATTTCAGCCGGATGAATTTTCGGAAAGGAAGCAAGAGAACTTAATACAGGCCATCCGGGTCGCGCATGAAGTAATATTTGTCGGTTCTGCCGGAAAGTCTCTGCCATGCATTTTTTTCAGCTGAAACGTGTCCGTCTCCCCACAATACGTTGGCTCCCCCCTGATGCAAGTCGTGAATTGCCTGGCCGTTCGTCAATACGTCGTCACTAAGGACTGAAGCGCCGCGGTCATCACTGGCGTCGTGCCGGTTGCGCGCATCTGCAAGGCAGATGGTTTCCGTAGGTTTTCTGAATTGAACCGTTCGTGCCGGGATATATTGATCACCGTCCAAAAGCCAGGTGGTTCCGGCGCGTGCTCCGCCCACGTGCATACTGTTGTATCCGTAACAGGTATAATAATAAGCGGATCTGTATGCAGGCTTTTGCACACAGTCGTTAATTCCGAAAGTATAATTATTGAGCAGGATCGTACTGGCGGTTGGGCATTGGTAAAGCTCCGTCTGGGTAATATAATCCTGCCGCTGCAGGATGCAGTTCCAGTATAAATCGTTGGCGTTGGAATATTTCCATGGCGGAAAGTAGCCGTCAAAATCATTATTGTAGCCGATAACAGCAAGTGAAATTTGTTTCTGGTTGCTTCGGCAATTGCTGGCTTTGGCGGTTTCCCTTGCGTTTTTAAGGGCGGGAAGCAGCATTGCCGACAGTATGGCAATTATCGCGATTACAACCAATAATTCAATCAGGGTAAAATTCCTGCCGTCATTGTTACGGAGCTTGTTTCGCGGATAGAGCCTTTTCATATTCAGTCTCCATTTTTTGCATTGTATTATAATAATCCCAAAAAAGAAAATCGATCAGGGTTGTTTTTTTGATTGAATTCTTTTGAATTTACAGGTTTTTCACCTCCCGGATAAGAATAATTGTTAATTAACTGTATGATTATTGTACTTTAATAAGACATAAATGTCAATGCCACTAGAAAATAAATTCTAAAATACTTTTCTGCAAGCTTAAGCGCATCGCCTTTTATTTGTATATAATATGGACAATTTTGCAGATATTTCTTGAACGGTCTTGACATTTTATTGTTTTGCCATTATTATTATACATATATGTCACTATAATGTTATTTAAAGGTGTAAAATATGCCGCAAATCATTGACAGAACTTCACGCCGGGTTATGCTTGACGCACTTCGCAACGCTATTTTGACGCAAAAGCTGAGTCCGGGGGAAAAGCTCAAGTCCACCGATGTGTTGGCTTCACAGTACGGTGTTGCATCCCGGACTGCCCACCGGGTACTGAATGAACTGGTAAACGAAGGACTGCTGAAACGGGAACGCGGACGCGGCACATTTGTGCCGGAATGGCGTGAGAGCCGTAAGGTTGAAGCTGGCTCGGTAGCGCTGTTGTTGCATGCTGGAGGCCATGTCTGGGGAGAATTGTTCCAAGGATTGAGTCGTGAATTGAAAAGACACGGCTACAAGCCGTTTTTATATGATCTCAGCGAGGACATTGACGAAAGTATACATGAAATCCTTGAGAATCCCCTTGATGCGGTAATAACCCTGAACCTGACCGCGGCCGGCAAGATTGTTAAACTGGCTCCGAAAATGAAGGTGATCGCCATTTCCATATCGGAACAATTAAACTTCCCCGGCGATATTATCGGTCCTGACGGTTATGAGTCGGGAGCACTGGGCACGAAACATTTGCTTGGTCACGGAAAAAGGGAAATATGTCTGGCTTGTCTCCCGAAATCCGATACCCAGATCAATGCCGATCTCTGCGAACCGGACCTGATCAAAAAAGGTTATGCCGCGGTTATGCAGGAAGCTGGCCTTCAAGAAGATGTGGTAGTATTTGAAAACAGAGATGCCTGGAAGGCGGCATGGGAACATTTCAAAGATCGCAAGCTTCCGGAGGCATTGCTGGTGCAGAACGACTGCATGGCCGCCGAAATCATCGATTCCCTGCGGGAACACGGGGTAAGGATTCCCGGAGATATTGCGGTTGTATCCATGCACAACACCCCATGGGCTGACGCCTACAAACTTACCTCGATAGACAGCCGTTTCAGGCTGGCGGCGGAATACTGCGCGGAATTAATTGCCGATCAGCATCGCGGCAGCCGCCAAAGGATCAGAATCAATCCGGAACTGGTCATAAGAACTTCCTGCGGGTGCAAAAGAGAGAAAATAAGATAACCGGCACTAACCGGAAGATACAATATTCGATTGTGGGAAAAATTAAGGGAAAAACATAAATGAAAAAATTTAAAAGTGTAATATCTGTCATAATAACACTTTGCGCAACTCTGTCTATTGCGGAGGAGATTGAATATTCCAGAAGCGAATACATCGACAGGTTGGAAATGCGGCCACGCACAAGCATGACGGGTAGACCATATGTCTTTCCCCGAATCTTATTTAAATACGGACAATTCCAGAACTATCTGAACTGGTGGGTGGACCGTCCGCTGATAATGCAGCGTTCTCTGCGCTATCCAACCGGCTCTTTTACACATTTCCTGAAAGCCGACTTTCTGCAAAACACCTATCCACTGGTTAAAAAATATGATTTCGATGGAATGCAATGTCTGCCTCCCCCTAAGCAATCCGGGCGAATGTATGAAATAATCTGTAAAAGCCTGGAAGAAATCGGAGCGAAAGATTTCTTTACATTATTACAGTTTTATGGCGGAGGCGGAATTGACAATAAATCCTACCGGTACGGGTATTATGACCGGATTACCAAGGTGGCGCTGGCATCACCGAATTCGTTTCGCGTCAACGGAAAAGTTGTTATTTCAAACTATCTGGCATACTGGTGGAAAAAGCCTGGAAACCTGAAAAAACTGCTAGATAAACTGCGTAAGGACAATGGAGATACTTTTTTATTTGTCGCCGATATGGGAGCGCAGATAGCCCGATTGACCCGGGGGATGGAAAGAAAAGGATTGAAAGCCGATCAAGCGCCGAAAGCGCAACTTGAAAAGCTTAAAAACGAGTTCAGGGCTTGGCTCGATGTGGCTGACGGGTTGGAATTTGCCTCGGCGTCGCATACGAATTGCCACAGCAACTCATATGACAAAAAGTTCAGCGAAAGCATTTATCGCGATGTAGTTATTCCAGCTATGCTGCAGGTACTGAACGAACCGGAATACCGTGATAAAAAACTTCTGGGGCTCTCGGCGTCAATCGGATATACTAACTTTTTCTCCGGCGCAAACAGTTCGGAAATGAATACCCGGCGGTTGCGGCAGTCGTTTGAATCGGCAATCAGTGCCAGGCCGGATTATGTAACCCTGCCGGAATGGAATGAAGTAAACGAAAACACCTGTATCCAGCCGACAGTTTCCAACGGCTGGACAACACAGCGGATATTCAAGTATTTGATGAGTTTTGTCAATGGACAAAAACCCACGCCCGATGAAGGTGACAACCTGAATATTCCGAATGTGGCGGTTTCATATCGCAAAACTCTCAAATACGGGGAGGTTCTGGCAATCGAATTACTTAATATTCCGGACTCTGAAACATCAGATAACTACACGGCGCAATTAACACTGAAAAACATAAATAATAAACTTGTTCACAAATTTCCTCTTGAGACGTTCACCGTTAAAACTATGAAAGATATTACCTATTATATCCCGACAGGACAGTTTGCATCTGACGTGGTGTTGTATCCGGAACTTACAGTGACGAATCCCATGGGAAAATCCATGCGGTTTTCCAACCTGCATTACATAAGACTGCATCCAACCGTATGCCGGGATTACCAGAGTGTAAAACAGTCGTTGCGCGATCAGCTTAAACCATCACAAGTGGATTTTACCGTAGTAAAAGTTGACGGCGGAAAAGTTGAAATATCCGGCCGATTCGAGTGTAATGAAAGCCTTGCATCAGTAGAAGCGCTGGAAAACGAACGTGAAGTATTTGCTTATGACCGTCTCAAGGAATTTGACCCGAATCGCGATTGTGTAATTTATGTGGAAGCACTCGCCGCCGGCAATGAAATGCTTTCGGGCAATATAACGATTGAAGGAACTTCAGAAATTTATGTCCGTCCGATCGAACATCCAAACAGCGATTTCACTGGTTTAAAGACTGATGGCAATGTGATAAAAGTCAACCAGAGAATCAATCAGTTGCATCGTTCCTTTTATATCCGTATCCCGAAAAAAGACGCGAGTAGAACCGTGTTAAAATGCAACCTGAACGGGAAAATTTTCAAATTGCCGGTAAAAAACCTGTTGAAAAAGCGTGTATTCGGTCTGGCCTTGAATGAAAAACAGACTTATCTGAAAATAAGCCGCGTTGATACGCAGCCGGATATTCCGGTAAGGATCAATGCCAAATCCGCGGAATTCAACTTTTCCGCGATTCCTCACCGCAAATATCCGGTTTACAGTCTTCGGGCGATCAGCGTTTCCGGTAAAATCTACCGGAGCAAAGCGATAATGCCGTTCAAGCCGTCACCGGAACCGAAAGTTAATTTGAATGTTTGGGATGAATTTGCGAACAAGCCGGTAACCATTAGAGTCGCCAAAAGCAGAATCCCCGATCTCACATATAAATACGATCCCGGCAACGGCGATATATTGGGATGCAAATGGGGAGATCTCTGGAACGCGGAAATGGGCGGAGGCATAAAATACGGCGACACGTTTCACTACAGAAATTCGCGGTATCCCCGAAATGCTCCGGCAGCATCACCACGAAAAATCAAATACGCCGACAACCGGTATCACTTCGAGTTCGACGGCAAAGGCACTTATATAACAATGCCGCAGGAGGCCTTTCCTCGCGGACCATTCACCCTGAGTTTAGACATTAAACCGCGCTCGGAAAAACCACAGGTAATATTCAGACATTACGGCACTTTCATCGGTTCCCTGACCCTAATGCTGGAAAACGGAGAACTGGTTGCGAATTTTACCGACAAGACAGTAAAGAATCATAAATTCAATACCGGATTGCACATCCCTTTTAATAAGTGGTCAAAACTGAAAGTTTCCTATGATTATAAAATTTTAATATTTTCAGTAAACGGTAAGAGTAAGTCATACCCGTTCAGCAAGCGCGGATTTTATTTCAACCCATGCGTGTTCGGGGGGCAGACGCGTCCGGATTTCGGCGTCAGGAAAGGCATGAATTTCTTTAAAGGAGATATCAAAGATATACGGATCGTTCATAATACTGAATAATCACTAATTTAAAATTTACCAGAAGAGGAAAAAATGATTTTCAACACTCAATTGCATGATCTCAGTCTGTGCGGAAAAGTGGAATCACACCGCAGTTCAAGTTATGCCAGGGATGGCAGCAATCTCGATTTCCGGCGAATTCCCGCTGGTAAATCCATTGAGATTCTATCAGTGGAAGGTCCGGGGATTATAAATCATATCTGGTTTGCGCTCAACAGTATCGAGCCGAATTACCTGCGCGGATTAGTGATCCGCGCCTGGTGGGATGGTGAATCAGAACCTAGCGTAAACTGTCCTTTAGGAGATTTTCTTGGGGTTGGGCATGCCATAACCAGCAAGTACGAGTGTGCGGCAATGAACATGGTGCGTGGGAATGGTGAACGGGGAGGCGGCACCGGGGGAAATGTCTACATTCCGATGCCGTTTGAGAAATCAGCAAGAATCGAAATTGCCAATGAAAGTTATATTACCTGCTTTGCATGTTACTACCAGATCGAGTGGATGAAAGTCGATGCCGATTCCGTGAAAAACTCCGGAAGATTCCATGCTCTCTGGCATCGGGAAAATCCCTGCCGGGCTACCAGTAAAGAAGGATACGACAACATTGCGGAATTCTGCCGGTATGAACGCAACATTAACGGCGGCAACAATTTCTCTCATCCGTTCATCGAGGGAACAGGACGCTTCCTCGGATGCAATCTCAGTATCGACAATATTGATCCGGAACACTTCAACAAAGAAATGTGCTGTTACAACGAAGGTGACGAGTGGATTTATATCGATGACCGGAAAAACGCCAGGATTCGCGGAACCGGAACGGAAGATTACTTCAACGACGCCTGGGGAATGACCGGACATGCCGGACTCTGGGCAGGCGCGTCCCTGTTCGAGGAAACGCAGAAGGAAATGGGCAAACGCCCGAAAGGAACATGCTACCGTTTCCATATTCCCGACCCGTTGTATTTTAACGAATCATTCCGGATAACTTTCGAGCATGGCCATGCCAATCATCAGGCCAACGACCTGGCGGTAACCTGCTACTGGTATCAACATGAACCCCACGCAAGCTTTCCGCTGTTAGCAATTGATAAGCGTCTGCCGGTGAGAGATATTGGCGATCCCACTCATGAGGATGAACGCAAAGTTGTTTCCCTTATCGGCGCGGTAGTGGACAGATATTACGATATCTTCCTGAATGGAAAACGCAGCCAGATAAAGACATTTAAAAACTTCAGCGCCATGCAGACATTCTATCAGATCCTTAAGGATTTCCAGTCCGGAACCCAACGGGATTTTACCGTCATCAACGCCACACTTGCAGAAATCAATCAGCAACTAAGCGAAATTGAAACGGTAAATTGACTGGTTGTTTTATGAAAAAGCCCCGGAATCATTGCGTCTTTTGTTTTTATTTTCCCGCATCCGGCGCAAACTGGGATTTTTGATAACAGGCAAGTGTCAGCATATTGTAGTTGTATAATAACTGCATCCCAGACTGTTTCTTAAGCAAAAAACGTCCCGGGGAAATTTCACTTTCCAGTCCGGTTTCTAAGATTTTTACCTTGTCCCTATTTGACATGAATCCCAAAACTTAATGCTTTTCCGAACAACTGCTTATACAAGGTAATTCCAAAAGCCGCCTCTGCTCATCCCACTCCACCGGAATCCCCCGGCGGAGCCGGTTTAATGATAACCCGTCCGGCTCATTTCCCGTGATGATCGCCTCCTGAAGTTCCGGGGCGAGATTGACCAGGTGCAATATTTTGGTTACGTAGGCGATGTCGAGTTGGAGCTTGTCGGCAAGTTGGGTGACGGTGGCGATTTTGCCAGACTCGATAAGTCCTGTCCAGGTGTGCGCCCTCGCCAGCGCCAAGAGCATCGTTTCCTGGACGGGGGATTCGGCTTCAGGATGATCGCTTTCGGGGGCGAGGATCACCTTGCGACCGCGCTTGTGTTTGACGATCACCGGGACCTTCAACGCCACGGTGTGGTTGCCGATGTCTGGAGTCAGACACACATTCGGATTCCCGACTTGAAGTTCCCTAACCAGCGACGCCATGCCGTGGGTTTTGAGATTCATTTGCATCGTTTCCTTGGTAATAATGATCTTGTCGATCAGCAAATGCGCGAGATGATAGCGTTCGGCGGGGAATAGCTCCTCCCAGATTGCGCCAACTGATTCACAAGCCTTGCTGATGTCACGGCTGGCGATTCCGGATGCCTGCAAGTCCCGAAGTTGGATTTCAAGGGTGGTGAGTTCATCCTCGAGTTGTTTGAATTCAATTACCAGATCATTCGCAATATTTGCATCATTTGCGACAATCTCACTTCTGAGCTTCATCACGTCAAACAGGCGGACGGACTCAATAACGTCGGAGAAGTTGGTGGACGCCACCATTGCCACGGGAAGATTTTCTTCTTCGACAATGGAATATGTTCTCAGGAAATCCCCGGAGCCTGAATATAGTTCATCGGCCACAATGACTGGTTTGACGTTTTTCGCGTAGAATTCGGAAACATCCGACCTTTCAGTTGCCGGTTCTTCAACTCATCCGGAATTTCTTTCATGTTTGTCGCACCGTATGAAAACATGGTCATGAAACCGATACCAGCCAGCAACATATGCCGAAGCAAATTCTTTTGGGACATTGGTTGTTCCTTTATGTTTTGTTATATAGGATTTTTCTTAAATTCCCGGATATGCATCATATCCAGGCTGGCACCACGCTCTGGCCGGGGCCGAGATTGTATAGGCTAGCGGCAGTGGCGGGAAGTCATAGGCATTAACATGACCATCGATGAACAGGAGGTTGTCGCGTTGGCCGTGACGTTGCCGCAGCCGCCCGGATAGCGCGAATTCGTTGTACCAGAAAAAATAAAAGCTTGCTCCCGCCAGATAAACTTTTGAGGAAGGCAGTCTGTAGGAAGTGATTTTTCTGGTGGCCTTGTTGGTTGTATCGGTGTATACGGCCCACGGCATGCCCCATGCGGGTACTGTCCCTTTATTATAATAGGTTTTCCTTCGGGATCGGGTGGACAGCTCCAGATATTCCCCGAATGATATAGGGGCGCCATGTTCCACTGAAACCATGTTTTGCCGTTTTCAATGTATGGAGCCAGCGCGTAGTACCACCCGTTACTGTAATTAATCGTGCCGGCAAAAGATTTGTATTCTCCCATACCACCGATCCGCCCGTCATAATCATCCACATAGGAAAAATTGGCTACGCCCATCTGTTTCAGGTTATTCGTGCATCCGGTCAGTCCGGCGCTTTCTCTCGCTTTTTTCAATGCCGGAAGCAGCATAGCGGCAATAATTGATATAATTACAATTACCACAAGGAGCTCTATCAGCGTAAATACCGATTTGCGTTGATTCGTCATTTTTACTCTCCGCTGTTTATATTGTGCTGATTTTTATACATGGACCATTTTCGGTTCTGGGCATGTGCTTCTGTAAATGATTTCCGGTTTGATTTTCATGTTAACCGGCTGATCTGAGTCAATGGCCTTGAAAGCCTCTCTGACCATGATTTCATAATTGTTGGATATCGAAGTCATATCCCAGGCATGGGCGTGCGGGGTGTTGTTATAACCAATTACCGCGATGTCTTCCGGGATGCTAATTCCCAGTTTCCTCGCCATCCTCATTACGGGCAGAGTGCGGCAGTCGCTGATGGCGATGATGCCGTCAGGGGGATTATTGGTAAGAAAATGTTTCCAGTAATCTTCATTGGTTTTGTCAGTGTCGGTAAAGGAATGGGGTTCAAGTCCGGCTTCGGCAAGGGCATTTACTGCACCCGCGTAGAATCGCGCCGAATTCTGTTCGGGAAAATCCATTGCATACGACAGGATAGCGATTTTCCGCTTATCCTGTGCGAGAAGGGCCTCTACTCCCATCCGGCCGCCCATTGCAAAATCGCTGAGAATGTACGACGCATTACCTATCCGGTCGGCGAATTCGTAGTTGTCGATAAAGATAATTTTTGTTGTTTCCGGGAATTCATCCAGAAGCTCAATCGGAAATATGGAAATCCCCTTGATCATAACCGCATCAGGTTTTGTTTCCAGGAAAAGTCGTAACTGGTCGGGTAATTTAGATACAGAGCTTACATGAAAAGCGCTGCTCAGGCAGGATTTTTCGGAAGCGTACCATTGGAATATAACCGGCAGTTCCGAGTGAGCATCCATGTCCGGAAGGCTGGCAACCAGACCCACTTTCCTCTGGAAACTTGCTTCAGGTTGCGCTACAAAGCAACCGCGACCGGCCTCTCTGACTACCAGTTTTTCCGCCTCCATTCTCGCGAAAGCACATTCTATAGTTTTGTTGCTTACCTCAAACTCTTTGGCGAAATGACGGATTGTTCCAAGACGGTCACCGGGCCTGAGTTCACCACTCCTGATTCGGCTCGTAAGAAAATCTACAACCTGTTGGATTTTTATTGGCGCTGATTTGAGCTTCATAAATTATTTCCAATCATCGTGTCTTATATTGTCTTATGGCAATTCATTTTAAGACAGATGTCAAGACCCCAACTTCAGAAATTACAAAATTTACTTTATAATCAATCCCTATTCATTTCCAGATTAACCTTCTACAGATAGAAAACATTGCATATATTTCCTTACAGCGGTATTATAATTGTTTGAAAATTTTAATTTTTTTACGGTTCAGATTTTTTAATGCTGACATTACTCACGAAGTTTGTCGATAAGGTGGAATCCGTTAGTTGGTGGAAATATTTTCTGCCGGTTCCGAAAATCCTGTTTTTTGTCGATATGAGTTCAACAAAAAAGTTGGCAAGCGCTGAAATCTCCGGAAATAAGCGCTCCATCTTCCGAACTCATCGGCCCAATTAGAATCATGTTCATCGATACTGAAAGGACTCCAAATGAATAAAAAAATTATGGCGGTGGCGGCACATGCCGACGATATTGAACCAAACGTTGGCGGTACGCTGTCGAAATACCTGGATCAGGGATATGAAATCGTATATGCGATGTCGACAAACAACTTTGCCGGGTGCTGGAGCAAAGTCATGGATGATGACACTGTTCAGGTTGACCGTCCCGTTCCTGAAGTGATTATGCCGCAATGCAAACTGGAAGCCGAAGCAACGGCAAAAGCGCTCGGAACCAAAGCCATTCACCTCGACCATCCCCAGCGGCACTACAATTTGCCGGATGGAACCTTACAGGAATTAAGGCATGGCCATGCGTTGCGCCCGACACTCCGACGATACTCACCGCGCACGAAGCTCCGGAAGCGGTAACCCGGATTAAAGAGCTGATTTTAAGTAGCGACCCGGAATGCGTAATGTCCCACGGCATGGACCAGCAGGACATGGAGCATCTGGGGACCGCTCTGCTTGTGGCTAAAGCTTACTGGAAGGCCGTGGATGAAGGATTTCAGGGGGCTATGCTGCAATGGCGTTCAGGATTCACATTTCTCGGACAGGCAAACTGCCGTTGGGAAACCTTCATCGATATTTCCGGATACCTTGAAAAGAAAGTTGAACTGGTGGGGAAACATTCCTGCCAAATCCCCCGTCCGTACGATAAAAATCTGTCATTTTACCGGCGGGCGCTGGAATGGGGAGCAGCTTGCGGATGCCGTGTGGCGGAAGTGTTTACCTTCGTGCAAAGACCTGGGTATTCGACTTTGTATCCGGCTCTGACCCTGGAATTAATCAATAACAGCCACTGACTTTCCGGCATTTTTCATGGTAAAAAGTTTGCCTTCCTGTTGTCCGGCAAATTCTCCGTTGCTGACTATTACCGTACCCTCGGCCATGCGGTTTCCGGACCTGTGCATTCCCCGTTAAGATTTACAAGATCGGCGTCTGCTCCGGCGCCGAGGCGACCTTTGTTTATTAAGCCTAACATTCCGGCGGGATTGCGTGAACTTTTCAGGACCAGTTCACTCATGCGGTGAAAGCAGCACATTTTTCACTTTTCCAACCACTCTACGGCCTTCCGTCACGGCTGATTCCACGGGTGATAAAACTTCCATAATTCATTCATATATTCCAGACTATTCATCGTGTAATAATCCATTATTTTACACTCATCCTCTTGCATATTGGATTGTATTACAGTATAATATAGTCATATGCAATCCAATTATGGGATTTCAAGATGAATGAAGCGCTAGAAATAAATCAGATCCCGGCATACCAGCAGATAGCTTCTTATTTTGAGGACCGGATAAAATCCGGCAAATACAAGAAGAATTACCGGCTTCCTCCTGAGCGGGAAATTGCATCGAAACTTTCGGTATCCAGGGAAACGGTCAGCAAGGCCCTGAAGCTTCTTGCCAAACGAAAGCTGCTTACCCAAAAAGTTGGGAAAGGCACTTTTGTGTCGTATGATACGAAACGGCTGGTAGTTTTAAGGAAAATCGCGATGATCGGGGACGCCTTTATAAGGGGACTGCGTACGGACGCTCCTTACTTTTTGCACCTTCTCGGTGGAATTCAGGATTTTTTCTCCGAAAATTTAATGGCGGGAGTGGTTTGCAAGAACAGCGGCAGTCAGTTTATGAAAGATTATATTGATCAGGATCTGGACGGGGTAATTATCTCTTCACCGTCAAAAGAAATGTATCCGTTTATAAAAGGTCTGGCCTCCGCCAAAATTCCATATGTGATTATTTCAGGATGGAATCTCAAGGGTAAATTCAATTGTATTGACGTTGACAATCAAAAAGGAACCTTTGAAGCGCTTGAATATCTCTACGATCAGGGACACCGCAATATTGCATATTGGGGAGCCGACAGGAATTTTTATTTTTCGCAGGAACGTTTTGCCGGATACAAGAAATTCCTGAAAGAAAAAAAGCTGCCATTGCAGGAAAATCTGGTTCTTGAAACAAATCTTGCCATGCCCCGCGCAGAAATGCTGAAAGAATTCGAGAAACTAATTTTCCGGAAACCTGAGCCGACCGCCGTTTTCTGCGCCGGATTTTATCTGTCGATGTATGCCATCAAATTCCTGCATCTGCTGAACAGAAAAATCCCGGATGACATTTCCTTGCTCGGTTTCGATGATTATCAAACCTTCTTTGAGAATACCATTCCCGCTGTTTCCGCGGTAAGGCAACCGGAATATGATTTAGGATATCAGGCCGCCGGAATGCTGCTTCGGCAGATAAATGGGGAAGCATTACCGGAAAAACAGGTTTTTCTGAAACCCGAACTCATGATAAGGAACAGTTGTAAGAAAATTTAATCATTAAGGATGAAACTATGAAAAAGAAAAATGTAATCGGCAAGAGAAGGAAGTCCAGACGAATATTTGGCTTTACGTTAATAGAACTGCTCGTTGTGATCGCGATAATTTCCATACTGGCGAGTATGCTGCTGCCGGCGCTGAAAAAAGCCAGGGAAACTGCGTTGAAAATAAGCTGCACAGGAAATATGAAACAATTCGGTCTTGCGACCAGTCATTATATCGCGGACAATAATTCCGGCCTGTTCGGATCACCTTATTATTACAACCCATTATATAGCGGCTACCTGTTGGAGTATCTGGGGGGACCCACGTTTGGCAAATCTATAAGCGATTGGAGCGCAGTAACTAAAAAAGTGCAAGTAATGAGTTGTCCGGCGATGGAAAAAGGCTTTTACTATAATACCGGCTTATACTTCTGTTACGGGATCAATACTTCAATTGCCAACGGCGACCGCTCGAATTCAGATTCATCTTCATCAATCCGCTTCCTGAAAATCACCATGCCGAAAGTTGCCGCCAACGCTACTAAAATCGGTGTTTTCGCGGACACGACCAACAAGGTCAGAAGTTTAACTTTCCAGACAGAAGAGAACTCTATTTATATAGGCAGGATGGAATGTCCGCATGGAAGCGGCACGAATCTGGTTTTCCTGGACGGTCACGCCAACTGGTACAAATATTACGGCATTACGGAAGAAGATGTTTATTGGTCATACGATTTCGGCACCGGAATACAAACCGGATACAATTCAAGCTACGGTTGGCCGTTCCACACCAAACAGTCCTTGTGATATTTTTTGTTTTGCGGCTAGCCGCACGGATGCGTCATATTTTTTTATGCGAGATTATCTGCCCGTCACCCCAAAAATGGGGAAACAAGCAAACCGTTTAGCTGAATAAGTTATAATGAACACATTGCGAAAAACATTTAAGTTTATCCGCGAAGTTTATCCGCGGAATGTTGCGGCGTTTCTGGCGCTGCTATCCCTCTCGGTGCTGGAGGCCGGTTACGCGGCGGAAGAACCCAGGAATCAGGCCAAAGCCGGATTCGCATGCATTGACGTTACGCCAAAAATCAAAGTTCCAATGGCCGGATTTGCTGTCCGGGAGAACATTCCTTACCAGGAAATTAATGACCGCTTATACCTGAAAGTCGCAGCCCTTGAAGACGGCAAAGGCGTGAAACTGGTGATTGTAGCGCTCGACACCTTGAAGTGGCATCGCTCCATGCACGAGGAAGCGGTTAATTGGTTCCGTAAAACCTGTAAGCTTCCCGCGCGCTCTCTGATACTCAATGCCACGCATACGCACGGCGCGCCCAAGTTATATGGCACGACACCGGAAATCCTGGAGTGCCGCAAGCAGGTAATGGACGCATTCAAGCAGGGAGTCAGCGTGGCGCTGAACAAGCTGGAACCGGTGAAAATCACGTTTGGAATACATAGCGCGGATTTCGGGGTTTCCCGGCGCTATCCCTTTCCCAAGGGCATTCAATGGCGGCCCTGGCGGCAGGGAATCATCAACCGGGATCTGCCGATAATCGCATTTCACTCCCGTAAGTCGGGAAAACTGCGCGGGTTGATTTACAGTTACGGCTGCCATCCGACTTCACGCGGCGGCAAACAATGGGTGAAAATATCCGCTGATTATCCGGGGGAAATAGCGGCGGGATTGAAAGATATTTACGGTAAGGAAGTCCAAGCGATTTTCCTTCAGGGAACCGGGGGCGACGTTAAACCGGAGTTTGCCCGGGAGACGTCATCCGGACCGCGATTCCGTGCGGCCAGTTCCAGTGAAATGGCCAGTTTGTTCAGAAAACGGATTGCATCGGGAATTGCCGTGTTCGCCGATTCTGACGCGATGAAACCGCTCAATCTCGATTTGGCTGAAGCTGTTAAAATTGTCGAACTGCCCTGGGACTACGATCTTTCCCGAACCTATCCGGCGGAAGATTTCGAGAACCGGGTCCGGGACTCAAAATTACCGGAGAAGGACAGGAAACGCGCCGCGGAAATCCTCGCGGCTCATTATAAAAACGGGAAAATCATAACCTCCTTCAAGATGAAGATGCAAGCGGTCAGATTCTCGCCGGAACTTCTCCTGTTTACTATGACGGGAGAGATTGTCTCGGAATACGGGCTTAAGATTAAAGCTTTGTTTCCAGGGAAGGAAGTAATAGTTTTAGGCTACAGTTCATATCATACGCCGTTGGGATCCGGCGGTTACATCCCCACCGCCGCGATTCTCAAGGAAGGCGGATACGAGTCGTGGAATTCCGGAAGTATGATATATAAAATAATTCGTAAAGATTCATTTCGCGCCCCGTTCAGCCCGGATGTCGAGCCGAGAATTCTGAACGCTGCCCGGATGTTAGGAAACCAGGTATTGAAAAAGGATTAAATTTTTTAAAGGATATGAAAATGGGAAAAGTCAAAAAGGGAAAGTTGTTTCTTATAACCACTTTTATTTTCGCGGCAACCGTCGGGAATTTATCGGTTTCAGCGGAACAAGGGAAAAATAAAATCGGCATTACGCCTACGAATGATCCGTCGATCCGGGATTATTTCAGAGGCGCAAGGCCGCTCAACTTCCCCGAAACGGAACGGACAAAAATTTTCAGACCTGAAAAAAACAAAGCTAATTTCACTTTCTTTCATGGCGTCAGGGATATTGCCGTAAAGAACGGCAAGCTGGTTTTCACGATGTCCGGAAACGAAGCGGTCCTGGGCTGGGGCAACTACATGGGGAAACAGCCTGCAAAAGAAGTTCTCAGCCTTTACCCGGAAATCAACAAGGTTTTTCTCCGGTTGAAAGGAAGCGCCGACAGCTCGTGGCGGATGAAATACTGGTGCGACGGGAAATTAATAGCAACTAAAAGGTCCAGGCAAAGAGCGTCGTTCGTTAAACTTGACAAAGACGAATGGAAAGACCTGGAGTTCAAACAGCCGTGCATGGCCCTTCCAAAACCGGATGGGATGGGATTCACCATCAAAGCTCCCGCCGGAACCAGATTTGAACTTGAATGGGTAAAAGCGGTTCAGCCCATGTATGAAGGATACGTCAGGACGGAATTCACCATTCCGGCAGGAAAAATCTGGAAAGCATATGCGAACGCCGGTAACGGCAACAACCGTATCTGGTTCAAAACCAACCGCATAAACAGCGAGTTCTATATCAACGGACAACTGGTAAAACGGCCCGTTCCAGAGATGCTTTACTGCGCGTATCCCGTGGATATTAAAAAGTATCTCCGCGCCGGCAAAAACTGTGCGGCTTTCCACGGCAGCCGCGTAGGTTATCCGCCATTTATCATGCTGAATGCAACTGTGATTATGGAGTCCGGCGAGGTCATCAGGATCAGCACCGGCCCGGGATGGAAATACAGCCCTGAAGCCGGTAAAGGATGGAACACCGTAAACTTCAACGCCGCCAAATGGACTGTAATGAACAATTTCGGCGGGAACAATATCTGGCCGGGTCACCAGAAAACGCCTCCGGGATATCTGGGGCTTATCCACATAATCAATCCGGACAAAAAGGATCTTTTCTATACGGATAATCAGAATGTCAGGATGAATATCGCCATCCCGCCCGGTCTGACGGACAAATCGCCTTCAATTGAGTGGATTCTGGAAAAATGTGATAAAAGCGGCCACGGCAAAGTTGTCGAAAAAGGCACGCTGGGATCGTTCACAAATCAAAACGGCTCTCTGCTTTACCAAATGAACCTCGGCAAACGGACTGACGGAGTATATACGATAGCCATGAAACTTGTCGCCAAAGATGGCAAGGTTATCGATGCCCGCCCCCGCGAACCGCTGGTGGTTTTGAAAAAAACAGCTTTCAGGAAAATCGAGGCGGATGACTACAGGCAAGGTCTGGAGCTCGAAAAGGAGGACATAATCGATTTCACGAATCCTGAAGATCCGCATCCCTGGATCGAGGCGGAATTCAAGTTAAGCTCTCTTCCCACGATAGCCGTAAAAAAAGCTAAAATTGTCAAGCGGAACGGGCTTGAGTACCGGGAAGTTACCGGTCCGAAGCGTAGTTCATATTTCAGCTACCGATTTGAGTTCAGGCATCCCGGTGACTTTTATCTGTTCGAACTGGATTACCCGGACGACGCCAACCGTTGCGTAGAGGCGGTTATCGATTCCAACAAGGAACGGGTATGGACAAACAGTCAGGCCGGGGTCGGGGCGGAAACCGGCGGCAAATTTTACAAGTCCGGCAAAATGAAAACTCTGCGCTGGATCCAGGTGGCCGACTCAGGCCCGCAGTCCGTCACCATAATTAACGTTCAGGACGAATGGAACGCGGCGGCAAAGGAACTTAGAATATTCCGCATTAAAAACAAAACGCTCCCGTCCGCCGGTTCCGGACTCCTGCGCGATTACGGAATCCATACCGAGCGCTGCCACCAGACTTCCGGCATCGGCATGAACTTCGGCGTGGACTACCCGAAAACAACGGAATATCAGCGGGAAAAATCAAGGCTCCCGGTAATCCAGCAGAACATCATCGACCTGGTCTGGATGAAGGAAACGTGCGAAAAATACATGCAGTACCTGAAATTTTCCGGCCAGAATATGCACCTGATGGGCTGTATTCAGTACTACGAATACAACACGCCGTTTATCCCCCGCCTTCCCGTGGACACCGCCAGAATCCCCGTGTGCATCCGGACCATGCTAGCGAACGTGCTGGACGTTAACAACATCTCGTTCCTCTGCGGAATCGAGTATTCCAGCCCCTGCGACGCCCGGACTACCTGCAATAACGCCCAGGTGGCGCAGGGCGTCCCGACCATGTGGATGGTTGATAAAAACGGTAAACAGTATTACTGCATTGATGAGTGTTACGCCGTATGCAATTACCTTACCCCGGAGTATCGGGAGGGGTACTACCGGGTCGTGGACAATATTATCAACACTTTCGGCGACCTGAAGCATTTTTCAGGGATCAGCAACTTCTTCGGGCCGACCCAGAAAACTAACTATTACATGCCAGCTTTCGGATTTATGAATGAATGGGACAATCCGCTGGCTTACAGTTTCGACGACCTCACTTTCAGGGAATTCGCAAAAGACACCGGCTTCAAACTTCCGATCGCGCCGGACGATCCCCAACGTTTCCGGAAACGCGCGGACATAATGAAATCATCGCGGATCAGGAAAAAGTTCCTGGACTGGCGCGCAAAGAAAGTCACGGAATTCTATGACAATCTGGCAACATATATCAACCGTAAAAGAAGCGATCTGAAATTCGTCAATCTGCTGGCGGTGGAGGAACAAGCCTGCTTCAAGCAAATGCTCAAGTCAGGAAAAACTTTCGCGGAAATGATGAAGGAATTCGCCATTGATATTGAAGCGCTGGGAAAAATCAAAAACATGGTGGTAATGCGCTGGACGGTGAGTTGGAGATTCAACCAGAGAATCAATGAACTTGAGTCGCAGCAGCCTTACACATGGGTCGCGCGGGAAAACGAAAAAGTCATATCCGCTTTTGAAAATCTCCCCAGGCGCGGCGTGCTCTGCCGGACAAGCTGGGACGAAAATAAAAAAATGGCCGCCGGACACAAGTTCTCATACAGCGGACACGCAAAACTTATTCCCGGCTGTGATTGGATTTTCGACGCCATCCGTACCCGCGCATTGCCCCAACCAGGCGGATACAATGTCCGCGAGGCCCTCATCCAGGCGATCATAACCGCTGACCCGGAAATTATCCTCACCGGATTTACCGACCTCAACATCAATGTTGGGCACGAGCAGGAACTGCGGGAGATCATGCGCATTTACACCAACCTGCCGCATGACAATTTCGAGACAGTTCTCGATACCAACCTTAAAACAAATCTCGTGATCAGGAAGCTTTCCAAAGGCAACGAATCGTGGCTCTATATAGCCAATCCCGGCTACTGGTTTATTGATGGGCGGATCGAACTGGCGGGTGGAGCGATCACCACCATTCCGGATAAAAAGCTGGTGTCCGGAGAAGGACGCGTGTCGCTGCCCGTGAAACTCGCTCCGTTCGGACTCGCCGCTTTCAAGGTCGACTCTGGGAAACTGACCGTAAAATCTTACACAACCGGGAGCATATCTGAAAAAGAACTCTCCCACATGACCAATATTATCGATAGAGTCAAATCACTTGTAAACGACAAAATTGTCCGGCTGGCGCTTCCCGTAAACGACCGCAAATACATGAAAGGAATTCTTTCCAAAGCTGAAAAAGCGGTTATGGAAAAGAAATACGCACTGGCATGGAGTCTGCTGAAAAGGTCGAAATTCTGGATTCTGTGGCAGGACTTCCTGGAAAAGGGCGCAGTGGGAATGTCGAAACTTCCGGAGTCGGTAAAAATGGAATCCGCTCCGGCCGCACCGGACAAGATCAGGGCTCTGCGCGCGAAAAAAGCTGGTACGCCAATTAAGGCTGACGGAAAATTATTGGAATCCGACTGGAAAAAGGTTCAATTTTCGGGCAACTTCCGGGAGTGCAAAACGGGAAAACCCGCATTGAACGAAACAGCCGTAAAAGCCCTGTACGACAATGATAATATCTATCTTGCCGTTGTCTGCGCGGATAGAAATCCAGACAAGGTAAAAGCCTCCGCAAATACGGAATCAAGCCTGTTTTCCTGTAAAGACGACATCATTGCCATCATGATCCAGCCCGATGAAAATATTCCTGTTTACTATCAAATGGCGTTCAATGCCAAAGGAACCCAATTCGACCAGCAGGTCAAAGGCGGGGAGAGAAATTATGCATTCCATCCTGATTGGAAATGCAAGTCGTCAAAGGGCCAAGGGATATGGACGGCGGAAGTAGTTTTCCCCTGCAAATCTTTCGGAGTCGAAAACGGCAGAGGAAAAGGAAAGTGGCGGATCAACGTGTTCCGGGTAATGAGGAACAAAATTCTCCCCGCAAGCTCATGGACGCTCCCCGCTAAAAGCGGCGACTGGCACGACCCCGCCAAATTTGGAAAACTGGAATTTAAAAACTGAAATAAAGGAATATAAATATCATGAAAAAATTAACCGTTATCGCGAATATTTTATTATTTTCGCTTTTTGCCGTTTCCGCGTTGTCTGGAAATATTGTTTACGACAAAAATGAAAACTGCATATGGATAACCGGGTATCCGGAAGAAAATCCGGCCGGACTCGACGATCTTATCAATGCGGACCTCCAGAATAAATGGGGCAAAATTTCCTGCGATAAAACCACTGACACATGCACGGTTAACTGCAATTTGTGGATCGGCGACGACACTTCCCCCGAAACTTATTTCCAGTTGGGAGATGAAAAACATCTGTGTCCGGTCCTGGTTATGAAGGGAAATATCTGGCTAAAGCCTCCGCGAAAAAGCCCAAAGCGCCCGGACGGCCTTTACAGCATCATGAACCGTTTTTCCGCAGGCGTCGAAAACAATAAAAATATCAAACCGGTGATAAAATTCGACTGCGAAAAGAACGGTCAATACTCAATTTTCGGCGGCAGGCGCGGCAAGGGTAAAACCTGGGCGGAACAAGTTCAACAGCGCGGCTCCATGCACTTCTTCAACACCACAATCACCGCACTCAAACAGGACCGCCATCACCGTTGGGGCGGCAATTATCAAGGCCACACGTTGGGCTGGTATCTCTCCGAACTGAAAATGAAAAATACCACAATGTCATGGTTTATATATACTCCCATGTATGGTATAAACAGCGGAACATTTAATAAATCCAAGTCGCTGGAAAATATTATTCCCAATCCAGCAATAATTATTGAAAATTGCAAATTTGAACACGGCGGAGAAACGGTAAAAGGAGGTATCCAGTTTTTCAAGGGATGCAGTTTCAGGGATATGCTGTGTCCGATCGCCGCGGGCGGCTCATTCGCGGTAAAAGCGGTGGACTGCACTTTTGAAGGAAACAGTTTCAACTGGAACGTGGCGAGCAACTCGAGTTTGGGAATCATCTTCATTAATTGCGTCATGGGGGAACAGAAAAAACCGCTCATGCTCAAGAAAAACAATATCACTCCGCAAAGAGCGGCAAGACTGAAAGTGCAGATCAGTCCGTCCGTAATTCTACGGGAACCGATCCAGATCAAAGTTGTTGATTCAAACGGCAAACCCGTACCGGACGCTATGATTAACGTAACCAGCGAGAAAAATCCGAAGCAGATTTCCGGCGGACTCACCATAACGGACGAAAAAGGTCTCACCCCGCCTCTAGGCAAAGACGCCATAATTATCACCTATAAACAACTCACTGCCGCGGACAATCCGCAAAAACCTGAGATAAAAACTTTTACGTATAAAGTGTCGGTATCGGGTTCAGGGTTCAAACCCGTTGACATGGAAATAAATGCCAATTCCGCTATTCAGAAAATCTTTACAGTTAAAGTTTCTAACTAGGGCTTCCTGAAAAAGTCTGATTTATTGATTTGATTGTAAAATTTCATGGATTGCAGGTTTTATATTTCAGCATTATCGTGAATTTCATGATAAAAGGCAGCTTTAAAATCAGGCGTGAAAGAACTCTGGATAGTTTATCCAGGTTCATCACGATAATGATCAGTACGATCCAGGTTTCGCCGGTTTCTTTTAGTTTCGCGTAAATCCGGTCGAGGGAATATTTGCGTTTGCCGTTGCCGAATTTGCCTTCAACCGGGATTCTATCGATTTCATCCCGGCGGCGGAGCGGAAAGTCTGATGTTTTTCTCTGAAAGGTAACGGCGGTTTTCGCGATTCGCGTAAATCTTGTCGGCATGGACGCTTTCGGGGTAATGTCCGAATTTTTCCTGGTATTTTTCGACTTGCGAAATCAGGTCCTGGCCTTCGTTATAGGCATCCCATGAAAGTTTGTCGAGGTACACAATGCCCTCGACCACGCTGACCGAGATTTTCGCCCCGAATTCGGTTTTCGCTCCGGCCTTGCCCCGGACGATCGGGCGGACGTGCGGCTGGGAGATCGACACGATCCGGTTTTCAACGCTGCGTTTGCCGTTTTTGAGCATTTCGGTCTGCTGGGCATGGACTTTCCTGAGGATCTCCAGAAGCGATAAGTCTTTTTCGCCCAACCCTTTTCCAGATTTGAGCAGTTGTTTGACATGATTGAGATTGCGTTTCAGGTATCCGGCCTGCTTTTTCATTGTCTTCCTAATCATTTTTGCCGGTTTGTTCTTGCGCTTGGTGATTGCAATATATTCTTTTCTTGCTATCTTGCGATAAGTTCGGGGTTTCTTTTCGCCAGAAGCGGGATCGTGCAGTTTGTCGATCAGCTTCTCGCTTTTTTCGCGCGCTTTATTCAGTAAATCCAGGTCGGTGGGATACTTGATGTCCGCTGGAGCCACAGTCGCGTCGATCAGCAACTTGCCGGAGTTGCCGCCGGATGATTTATCATTGTCATCATTGCTATTATTGCTATTAGATTTTACTGGCCGTTCAGATTTTCTTGCAGTCATGAGCTTGGTCAACAACTCATTCATTTCATTTGCGTCGGCGAAGTTTAGCCGTTTCCGGAAATACACCAGCATGGTCGGATCGAACAGTTTTTCCTGCTTGAATTCCTCGTAGCCAAGGAAAAACTGCAAGTACGGATTCTCGCTGAGCTGCTCGATGGTTTCTTCGTCGGTCAGCCTCAACTTGTGCTTGATCAGCAGCGTGCCGATCGCCACCCGCGCATTAATCCCCGGACGCCCGAAATCCTCCGACATATTTTTACCGTAAATGTTTTCCAACTTGTCCCACGGAATCATTTCCGCCAATTTCACCCAGCGGTTGTCTCCATTCAACTTTCCGTCGAACGGCAAAAGAAAATTCTCGAATTTCGGATGATTTTCCATTTTTCTCAACATCCCAACTCCTCCAAAGTGCAAGGTTTTTCCCTTAATTTATACATTTCCCTTGCACCTCAAAGCAGAAAATTAAACTTTTTTACACTCAAATCAGACTTTTTCAGCAAGCCCTAAAATAAACGCATAGGATCGTTATCCTGATCAAAAAACCTTAATTTTTCTTGAGCGCTCGTTGTATTATCTTTTAAGCTAAGTGGAAATGTCGTCCTTTTCAGTTGAGAAGTTCCGATAGGGAACAATAGTATATCCTTGGGGACGCCTTCCTGGTCCAATAGTGTACCTTGCAGAGCGATCCCTGGATTTTTCCAAGGATACAGCTCGTTACCATCCTGCAAAAAAACCAGCTTAAATTTTGCATCATGATCAATTAAATAATCCCATCCCTCCTCTGACTTTGCGGTCAACCCATATTCATAAAAACCGGACTCATTAATTTCACGAAACTTTTCTCTTTTAGCGGGGAATGGCAGTCCAAAGACAAGAACTCCCCATTGATAATATGCTTCTTTGTCATCATGCTGTGTTTTACGCACCACCTGAAAGTTAAAATCAACAGATATCTCATCACCATTCTGCCATTTTTTACTTAGTATGATAAAATTTTCATTTCTAACAATATTTGCATCATTTGCAAAAATTTGTGGTTCATCAGAATTTTCAGGAATCCTTAAAAGTAAATCAAAAAAAGTCTCCTTTTCAATATCTATACGGAATGTGACTTTGTCAGAAAAAGGGAAATTAGTTTCTTCAATAATGGTAATTACTTGTTCATTAATGCTTGTGCGAACTTCACAAGATCCATACATATTCGCTACTATTTCAGCTTTCTCCGTGGATTTAAACCATAATCCTTCCATATAATACGGCAATAAACGTATAGAATTTAATGTGCAACATGATGCCGCATGATTAGCAGAGAACAACTCTCTCCCACCTTGAATTTTGGGGTCATTCATATGTAGAGAATTATCTCGTGACAAATAAGCAACTGCAATGTTTGCGGGATGAAAGCGTGCGCTTTGAGCAGAATTCATTGCAGCAATTATACTCCAGTCTCCGTAGTTGAATTCCCCGGAATATGCGATCAAACGGTTAAGAGTCTGGATGCTTTCGGCTTGAGAACAATATTCCGTCGCCGCTGCACCCGCGCCATCTGCACCACCTATCGCTTCCAGATCTCCTGCGACAAAGCCTCCCCCCGGATTGGTATGCCGTGTCAGCTTTTTGTATACATTTTGCGCTGCGTCAGCATACTTCGGGTTATTGCTGAAAAACGAGACAATGCCAAGCATATGTAAAGCTTCAGCCGCATGTGGTGTATGATCCTGCCAAACTTTTTCATTATCAAGCATTTTGTCCAATTGTAAATCCGCGCAAATACAATCATGATTTGAATAATCGTCATACAGCCAAACGGCAGCATCAGCATAATACCAGTCTCCTGTTATCCTGTATAAAGCCTCTAAGGTGTCAATATATCCGACACCATGTGCAACACCGCCATCGCTTCCTTCTCTGCCAAAATATGTAGTATTACGATAATAATCTATCGTTTTATGAACAGTAGATTCAATTGTGTTTAATACACGTTCATCTTTTGTATATTCATACCATCCCAGCAAAGCCTGAAATACACGACTTTGAACCCATAATTCGCCATCGAATCCCTTATCAGGAAGTCGGGAGCTTTTGCTGTAAATTCCGATATAACCGGTTTCTTTTGCAGTTTCTAAAATATTTTCCGCCCATTGCCTGAAGCTTTCAATGTAAAACTTATCGTCTGTAAGTATTGCCATTCGCAATAAGCCATCGCGCCAATAAGCTTCATGCTCTCCTGCCCACCATGCTTTTTGAGATATACCATGATCGCAAGGAACCATTTCTCCGGGTTTTCGCATTTGAGCGGCAAAAAGGTTTTTATTCACGTTAGCAGATATTTTATCATAGGCTCCGGCAATTCCTTCGTGCAAGTCAAGGCGCATTTGTTCTCGCATCCATCCACGAGCTTTATATTCTCCCAGTTCTAAAAGATTGTATTTGGGAAATCTGTTTTTATTTTGGTTGTTAGTCATTATTTATTAAAATTTACATACAGTATTTTTATGCCAATTTTCTATTCTTCCGGCGATTTTCCTTTTATTAAAATATCGAAAAGTGAATCTGGAAAAAATTTTAGTTCGCCTTTATAAAAGAAACAGGCAAATTCCTAAGATTCGTTCCATCGCTGTTCGAAATAAAAATAAGATAAGCAATTTTAAATTCTTCATCTTTTTTATAAACTGTATTTCTCTTCTTGAGGTTCTTTCTCATTTCACCAACTACAGCCATATTAGGTTCGCCCATTACTCTTATCAGGCTTTTTTCCTCCGCAATAAAATCAAGATAATAAGGCCCTGAATTCCGAAGCGACACCATTTTGAAACGGGTATTTATTCTCTTCCATTCCTTAAACTGATTAAGAGCTCCTTTTTGCTCCTCGCTGCCTAAAGTCACAAGTTCAAGGTTTTTTATTTTTGCTTTGTCTCTCATACTTAAAATGCACATGAAACGCCTTGTGTCCTTATCTGTATTCGGCAGATATGAATATGAAACGGCAATAGAGTTATAATCAAACTTCATTGATTGTTCAACAATTCCTTCATTCCAAAGATATTTATACTTAACGTATATTTCTTTATTGCCGTGATTGCTTATTTGCGCCCTGAGTGATTTTATATTTGGAAATTTTTGAAGTTGTTTGGGCATAAGGAACCTTGTATTGAATCTCAAGGAATCTTTTATACTGACGGAAAATTGACCATTTTTTAAAAGAATAACTCTATAAGAAGCCGTTTTTATTGTCCCCCATTTTCCATTGTCCTTAAAGGTTTCTTCCGCTAATGCGTTTCCCAGAAAGAGGTTTGCGGAAATTAAAAGCAAAATTGTACGGAAATACATCATTTGCCCCTTTCCACTTCTATTCCGCTTACTCCGACTCCTCCAATCATTTCAATGTCAAGCATTCCATCATTCACTGGCACATTTCTTATTGTCATCACATACGGCTTGGCCCAACCACCCGCTAATACGAAAGGATCAACTTTGCGGGGGCGGGTTTTATGTTCGATTTTTACTGTTATTTGGCGACACCCGGGGCGTTTGTTTTTTACATATGTTTCCGCAAAGTGAATATAAAGATTATATTTGCCTTTCGGAACAGGAATCTTGTATTTTACGTGTCCGCCATAAGCTTCTGTTTGATAAATTCTGTCCAGATCAGTTCCTTCTATTGGCAGTGCTCCTCTATCCGCGAAATTGGCGCCGATATTGCCGTAAGCGCCGCACTTCGTGTAGGATTGATCCGGCAGCCAATGATTCCCGTTCGAATCAATATATTTTGTGGGTGAAGCGCAAATTATCCGCGCTCTGCCTTTTTTGAGGTTTTCGTCAAAAATCTTCTGGTTCTCCAGATACTTTTGATTCTTTTTAATACCTTGTATTTTTGATTGTACTTCAAAATCCTGTAACAAGCCATAAACGGCAAATGCATCGTTTTTACTCATAGCTTTTGAGATTTTTTTCAGCATGTCGCCTGGAATTTCTCTGCAATAATTCTTTTGGCTCAAGATATATTCCGCTTGCGCAATTATCCTTTTATTTTCTTTTTTCAGCATGACAAAGTTACATTTAATTGGGCTTTTGCTGTCTTTTAACGCTATTATGCGAATATCATTAGGGAGCATTATTATAGAATATAACCCTGATCCGCCAGAAGCATTAAGTTTGCGGTCATAGACCAAGTCACGCAAGGAAGAAGCGTCCACTTTTATACGTCCTTTGATTTTAAAAGGCGTATTATTAATAAGGCGGAGATAAACTTTCCCCTTGTATTCACCCGATTGAGCCATGACGCCTCTTGAATTCTTTTCCGGCAACTCCGTGAAATTGATTGGCGGCGTAACATAGTAGGATTTGCAGAAACGTCTCAGTTGGGAGGAAAATCCTGTATCCATGTTGCAGTCCAGCCATGAATAAAATATGACATTGGGAATACTACTGCTGATGACATTCACATATTCCCACATAGCATTTTCTTCAATGCCTCGCGGCATGAAAACTCCTCTTGAAGTGTGTTTCCACAACCATTTTTTGGCGGCGTCAGCCGGTGAGTCCACTTCGTCAAGCCCGTCGGTTTTCAGGTAGACGGCCCCGAAATCTTTTACTATTTTTCTTGAGCCGCGGTTTGTATTCCAACCATGAAGCGGAAGATGACTTGATTCTGGATAACGATATTTTGCCCATGTTCTCAGGCCTATGACAATGGTTATATTTTCATTTCCTTTGTACCAGCCCAAAGGAAAACCACTCTCTTTATATCGACTCTCCATATAATTATTTCTTGCTTCTTTTGAGCCTTGGTTTGGCATAAATGGACTATTGTTGTTAACTTTAAAAGCAGGATAGATATACAAACGCCATTTTTCTTTTTCGCATTGAATGCGTCCAGCAATTTGATTGCAGAAATCCTTTATTTTTTTTGAGCGCCAACTGAGCCATTTAGTTTGAAACTCGCCCATAAGCTTTTTATGGCGTTTCTGAAAACGCCTGGGGCTTTTATCCGTGATATTAAGATTGATTCCGGTTTCTTTTTCAAAAAGCCCTACAGTGTAATCCCCGTATCCCACATCGACATTCGCAATATCAGCATAGTTTCCCTGTGTGAAGCCCGGCATCCACCATCTGCCGGAAACAAGGAACATGCCGGACACTTTCCCGGCCTTACTGTAACGACGATATATTTCAGACACACAATCCAGGAACATATCCCTCATCGCCGGAGCAAGAAAGTTTATTCCGCTTTTGCTATGACTGGTGATTTGTCTGCCGTACTTGTCAACTAAATGCAAACCCTCTTTGCCATTCCACATTTTCCTGTCACTAACGTTGTCTATTCCTGAAACAAATATTTGAGGAGACGCCATATATTCCATGCCCAACATGCATTTAATGCTGTTCTTATTGTACATTTTCACGGCAAGGAAAAGCGGATCCAACTCCTGATTGGAAACATCGCCCGAATGCTTAAGAGAAGGATATTCGCTTCTATAGTACATATAAGCTCCTTCCACCGTCATATTGCGCCCTTGAAAACGCAAAAGCTTTATTTTTCTTTCGATAGCCTTATACCAGTGGAACCAAGCGTCCCGATGCCCATTCAAACGAACTCTTCTATCTCCCATAAGCGGGTGTTCGATCATGCCCAGAGTTTGCATCATCACAGACATCCGTTCATTGTGAGAGCCGAACATTCTTTCCGTCTCCGGAACTATAAGAGCCGGAAGCCCTCCTTTTATTTCATATATGTTTATTTCGCAAGCCGCAGCCGGCGATCCGGTGAAGCCGGTCATGACGACAACAGCGGAGCACTGACTGGCTGGATAATATATATACCGTATTTTCTTCTTCTTGAAAGACAATGGAAAATTTACGCCTGTATAGGCTGATCCTGTTGCTGAATAATGGGAACGGGAACCGTCTTGCGGGTTATTCTTAAAGGCTACAGGGAATTGTTGCACTATGCCGGAATAGATATAACGTTTCTTGTCGTCAGGCACAATAATTTCAACGAGGACAGGTTTTCCCAAGTCTTTCAAATGAAGGCGATATGCAAAATAATCATAAGAATTTGGTCCCGTCTCACGATATTTCATGCCATTGGCAAAGACGACTTTGCCTTTGTTTGTCTTTTTCCGGTGATACATTCCTGAATGATCAAGAAACTCTTCATTGCTGCTAATTGGAGCAGCGCAATCAATATGCTTTATAAGCTTCAATCTTTTATTGAATTCATTTTCAAAGTCGGCAAGAGGCACTTCATCTTGCTCTATAGCTCCCGCCACTATCATCTCATCCAGTCTTTTCTCAATTTCTTTGCCTTTGATATTTTTGAGTATCCACTCTAAGCGGTAAGGCCCTACCTTTTTTCCCTTTACATTAAACACATAATGAATCAAGCCGCCTTGCCTGCTGACCCCGGACGCCTTTATAGCTTCCACCAATTCATCGGTACCGGCCTTATAAACCTTAAGCTCCGGAACATATCGACCTTTTACCCCGGATGGTAGCTCCAATTCAAATCTTGCGGGTTCTTTATAATTAAAAACAGGATATTGTCTTTTATAAGGAGACGTTTTAAGCATTCCCATATGACGCGGGTCAATTCCGGTATAAAAAAAACGTCTGTCTGCTGTAGGATTCATTGTAATCCCCTTTATTCCCAGGCAAAGCTTCGGTTTTTTCCACGAACTGTCATTGTATTTCAAACTGGTCCAGCCTTTTTTCGCGGCAAGAGAGCACTTCCAACTTTTATCGCCAAGAAGACGAATGATTTTTCCATTTTTTTCAATGCACACCCCCTCGAAGAGCCATTCAGGCTTTCCGCCGCTCCATGATATAAATTCTCTTTTGAAAGCAATGATATTCGGGCCTTTTCTTAAATACGGCAAGAGGTCGACTGTTTTTATTGTCCCGGCTGGATAAATATGTGTTCCGCTCGAAACTTTTTTCCCGTTAATATAAAGATCGTACGCTTCTGAAGCCTGGAAACTGGCATGGGCCATCACCGGCTTCTCCGGCAAAGCAAAGCTCTTGCGAAAATACACAAGAGCTGATGAAGGCGCAATCTTGATGCTTTTAATTTTTACCGTTACCCCGGGAGTTAAGCATTTTAACCTAAAACCGCACATGCCTCTACGGGCTTTTGAATCCATCAGGTTGCGAACAAAGCCAACATCACTCTCAAAAACATGTTCGCCTTTGCCTTTTATTTGAAACTTCTTATTTTTCAGATTTTTATAAAAGCTGGTTGTGCAAAACTCCCAATTCGTCAATGACGCGTTTTGCTGCAATTCCATTTTTATTCTATACCGGTCTTTCAAAGCTTTGCCCCATGCCGCGCCAAAACGCAAACTTGGCTTTGAATTTGGCTCTAAAAATTCGTTAGGCTTTGGGCCGAATGAAAAACTGAATCCTTTTCTGCCTGTTTTGAAAACCATTTCTCCATTTTTTATTTTGTATTTCCCATTTTCGCAATAACCATGCTTTTTTATCCAATCTTTTGTAAATATGCACGGTTCTCCAAATTCATACGTAAAAAAGTCACTGTCAGTCCAGGCGCGATCTTTATCGGTAACTCTACCAGGATACAGCATTACTTTGCTTTTCCACCGGCTTTCATGTTTAGGAATAACATTTATTCCCAAGCCGTTTATTCCCTTTTTTTCGTGAATAATTTTTGTTTTTTCAGCGATTCCAACGCTTGTCAATCCCAGTAATGAAGCCGTTATAAGGAGCAACCTGAAGAGTTCTCTCATCCTGCGATTCCTTTCTGAATCTTCTGTTTTACAGTTGTTTATAATTGATAATATAAGTGGCGCGTGTTGTTTCCGGCATGACCGCTATAACGGCTTAATCTTAATGATTATTATTTTCAGTCAGACTATTTTCATTCACTAATCCCGAACAACGGATGAAAAAAGGGATAAGGGGTCATCTCTAGCAGAGAATGATCAGCTACATGATAATCAAGAAAAAGTATATTCATTCGCGATCTGTGAGGGTACCAGGCGTTTGCGTTTGGTCCGGTAACAGTGCGATAGCCTCCGATATATACACCAAGAGCTTCCCCAACCCAAAGTCGAGTGGAAGGTTTGCTTATCTTTCCTCTCTTTAAATATGCTTCCTTAAAATTTTTATGCGCGTTGCCGTCTTCATATCCCGCCAAATTTGCCAATCTGATGTTAGCTCCATACTCAAATTCATTGCCCAAAATATTTGACGGACAATCAAGCAAGGCGCAATTCCTGGCGCTAGCCCCCCAATAAGAATGTTCTGTGACTTTCAACAAATCGGCGTTATACAGCTTGCCGGTCCAATAATAACAGTCTCCACCCGTGCCTTCTTCCGGAGCCGGCAAAACCTGGAAGTCGGCCTCATAAGCTCCAAAACATATTCCAAGTTGTTTTTGATTGTTCTTGCAGGAAATTTGCATTGCCGCTTCTCTTGCGTTTTTTAACGCAGGCAGCAGCATTGAGGCAAGTATGGAAATGATTGCTATTACAACGAGTAACTCTATCAAGGTAAATGGTTTTTTGTTCTGTTTCATTTTGATGCCGCTCCTTTGTGAAATGTTGGTTTAATGAATTCTATCATCATAAATGCTCTCATTTTAATGTCGCTCCTTTGTGAAATGTTGGTTTAATCATAATTTCTCCTATATCCGAATTGCCAGTTTTAAGTATATGCTCTATCTGTTTTATTAAAGCCTCCGCAACACTTTTTGTACCGTGGGAAACGGATGACACAGGCGGATTATGATTAACCGCAAAATTAAAACTGTTTACCGTAACAAGCCCAATTTCTTCAGGAATCGCAATTTTTTCCGCCAGGGCTTCATAGAAAAAATCGAGTTTGGGGTCAGTGGACAAAAAAACTGAGTCAAAGTCGTCTCTCGCAACTTTTCTGGCCGCTTTGACTAATTGCTCCACAAGTTTATAATGCTTCCCAAATAAATGAAGTTCTGTTTTTTCATTTACTTCAAGTCTGAACTTACGGCAACCCTCCAGAAATCCCCGGACGCGTTTTTCATGTGGGACATAGAATTTTCCGTTGCGAGTCATTATGCGATGATTAATGCAGCAGGGCTTTCTATAACCATTTTCCGCCAGTTTTTTTGCGGCTAGATATCCTGCCTCATAATTGTCCATCGCCACTATATTTCTTAATTCTCCACGATAGTTCTCTTCTGTCGTTATCAGGATTTTTTTAGATAAATTACGGATTATTTCAGTGGAAGGGGTGGGCTCCAGCGTTGTTAAAACGATAATATCCGGCAAATTTGCAAGCTTGCTTTCAATTTCCTCCAATGAATCTGAAGATGAAAGTAAAATAAGCTTGGCGGAGATATGCTCAGCTTCGGCTTTTTCAGTTAAAGCCATCCAAAGTTTATTCCACGCTGGATTAGAAATCATCCCTTGTCCTATGGAGATAAAAGCAAAACATCCAATGCTGGAGGAGACGTTGGCAGGCTCCACTGATATAGAGCGGACACAGCCTTCTTTAATAATTATTCCATTTGCTTCCTGATGTTCAAGCAGACGACGCAATGTAGTGCGGCTGCAGTAAAGCTCCTTGCACAATTCACGCTCAGAGGGCAGAACAAATTTCCCTTTACTTCTATTTTTTTCCAGGAAGCGAGTGAATTTATGGAGTGTATCATTAAAGGACTGATACTTTTTTGTTTGAACTAGAGTCATATGGAATACCTTAATTGTTCTATAAAAAGAATACCACATGGTATTAAAATTGTCAATATGCAAAACTGAAAAATTAAAAAAAATCATGTATGGTTCAGGGATTTGACGGAGCCACCAAAAGTGTGAAATGCCATGCATGGTCTTAATAATCAAGCAATTAAATAATTTTATGCCTTGACTTCCGGTTTACCTGCGGTATAAGTTAAGTATCATAATTAATTATAACAAGATTGTTCCATATTCCCAGGCCGACGTTCAAAGGGCTGGGCAGTCTGCCCATACGCCAGTGCCAGCATATACGCCTAATCCTGGAAACAACTTCATCAATACCTTTTAAAACCGGATTGCTCCCGTAAACCAGCGGCTTCAGCCATCGCCAAACCTGTTCAACTGGATTATATTCCGGCGAATATGCCGGGAGAAATTTGATAATGACTCCCGGAAGCTTTTCCAGCTTTTTCCGGATATATTTTCCCCGATGATATGAAGCGTTGTCCATAACGATCTCCAGTTTTCGATTCTCAAAGTCCAGTCTCAGTTGGTGGATGAACTGCATCAGGGTTTCGGAGTTTCCTCTTGACGCGTTTTTCCAGTAAAAACGTGCCCTGTTTAAATTCCACGCGCCAAAAATCGTGCAGCTCTCCCGATGGCTGGGAGTGTTCAGGGAAAAAATATTTTCCGCGCTTGAACCACCCCCGCAGGTTATGCGGTTCGTTTGAAAAATGCGATTCGTCAAGCATGAGCACCTCGGCGGCATCACTATCCACAACTTCCTGAATTTCAGCAATTAACTTCTTTACGGCAGTCTTCTTCGCAGCCTTTGAAGGCGCTTTTGCCGGAACGGTTTTGCGGGGCCTTTTCCAGCTGTAGCCAGCCTCGTGCAATGCCCGAACCATAGTTGCGGAACTTACCTTAATCCTGCTTTCCTTTTCACAAAGTTCAATCAACAGCCACTTTGTCCAGCACTGTTGCGGATAACCATAATCCCGGGGAGAGCGATTCAGGTATTTGTGCAGCAGCGGAATAATTTCTTTGGCGCGAACCGAAGGACGGCCGGGAGAATAGTCACGCTCCAACCCCTTCAAGCCGTCAGTGTGATATGACTTGATGATACTCCTCACGGTGTGGGCATTCCGGTGTAATTTGTTGGCGATCGTCGGCGCGGTATCTCCATCGGCATTGAGCAGAACCATTAGCGCACGCTCACTTCGATAGTCGTTCTGCTTTTGGTTGGCGTAAAGCTTTAAGCTCACGCCGCTCCTCCTCGTCAAGGACTGTCCGCAAGGCTCATGCTTTTCTCATCATATACTCCCTCCGTTTAAGGAAAAAGTACCACAACATAACCAACTTTTAATCTTATTATATATATTTATGAGTTATAACTTATTTTCTCATTATAATTTTCCTGACAGAGTTTTTTTCAAATCATTCAGTGGCCGGATTTGAATATCGTCAAACCAGACGGTTCCGGTTGCGTTCCAGAGACACAACCAAATGTGCGGTTGGAGTTTCCGGGATTTGCTGAAGCCAATCTTTGCTGGAGTGGTAAAAGTGAACCCCTGTTTGCTCCAAGGCATGCTTCCGCTGTATAAGCTGGTTTTCGGGAAAATCACCTGATGTTTGTCCCCCAGGGCCAAACGCACAAATGCTCCCATCAGACTGGCCTTGCGAAGTGGTTTCACGTTTTCCATTTTTATGTAAAACGTCAATAAATAGGTGGTCGAGGGTTTGAATTCCTTCTCTGGAATAAACTGGTTTAGGGTTACTTTTACATCTTTATTTTTTCCGTCCAACGGTTTTAACATTGTATTTTGGATTTTAATGGAGCTTTTCCCTTGCATTCGTTGAGTATCGTCGACATCTATTAAGGGGTAAGGAGGCTGATTCCGCCTTGACGGTTTCCACCATCCTCCCCAATGAAGCGGACAACGCCCGGGAACCCTCTTGATGGTGGCCTCCTCAAAACTTCCATTTTTAATTATGGTCTTTTTTTTTTCGCCGTCTTTGACGAAACGCAAAAGGCCATAGCGGAGGACATCGTGAAAGCCGCCCATACCTTCAAAACGTATGTAGGGGCTCCAGGAATAATAGGGTTCCATTCCCTTAGGTGAACCATTCTTTAAAAATCGGGAACGGGCGAAATTGGCGAGAAACTCGTCTCCCGGCGCAATCGGGCGCCCCAATATTTCTTCCAGCGGAATACGCATTTCAACCGTAAAACTTTTATCGCTGATACGGGAAACGGCCTGCATGTTATCACAATTCCAATGCCAGTCGCCTTTCCTTCTAGTGAAGCGTTTTTCGTCGGCGATGGCTCCGGCGGCGTTGACCATGAAATGATAGTAATCTGAAGCTTCCCGTTTGTTTGATAGTTTTAAAAATACCTCGACGCAGGAATCGGCCCAAACGCGGCCGTCGCGTTTTGTCACATCAAGTTTCAGATTCGCGGCTTCCGGTTCCTGGCAATTGAATCCAACGAACAGCCAGCCCTTATCGCAAAATGCTTTCACTTTAGTTTGAAGATTCGGAGCGTTTTGGACAACGGGATTCAGGTAAACGCTTGAAGCCTTTTTCCAAATGTTTTCGTCAAGAATACCGTTGATTTTAACGGAGTCCTGAAGCATTGGCACGTCCATGACCACGTCATCAATTTCCCGCTTAAGGCCCATGTATTTCGCGCGTTCTTTTTTCATGCTGTCAAGGAAGTATTTTTTTATGAATTCAATTCGTTTCAGATGGGACGGGGATTTCGCCGCCAGTTTTTTCGCTTGATTCAAATATGCCGTCAGTTTATCCAGTTCCTTAGTTGTGTAGCTTTTTTCCCATACCTCATACTGGCTCCTTTTGACCGCTACGGGGCCAAGCGGAGTGTTTTTGATAGTAGGAATTCCTTTGTTTGTCCATAATTTCTCAAGAAGATCGTAGAATTTACCCATTGGTTTTGCGGCCGGACCGAATAAATTTTCATGGTGTTCCTTCATGAGGGACTCCACGTCCGTTGATGTATCCCAGGAGGTTTTATAATATACATACATGTTAAGGTAGTTATGCAGAATATCCCAAATTCCGCATTGAACAAACGCGCCGTTAATAACATCGGCATTTCTTTTATAATAACTGGAAACATCTCTCGGGCTCATCGGAGGAACTCCCTTCTGAGTCATACCCCGGTCGCTGATCATGTAATTCCAGAGAGACGATGTTTTCCCATGATTCTTCCTGCTCCATTCCACAAGCAATTTGTCAGGTTTGGACAACTCTTTATTTGAAAGCCTGTTTTCACCCCACGGCCCGAGAGTTGCCAGCATGATTTCTATATTATCCGGCAAATCACATTTAGGTGTAGCCGTATAACAGCTATAAGGCATGGTGGTTATGGTTCCTTTTATACCGGCTTTTTTAAGGCGTTCCGCTATGCGCGCCATGAAGGGAAAAAATAAATCGCTGATTCTATCCGAGTCGGCATATGGCTTACATTTGGGACATAGGCATTTTACCATTCCATCCGACGGATGAATATTGAAATACCCCGGATAGGCGTAATAAACCCCCCTGTTCCAATGAATCCCTTTATATCTGCTTTTGATATTCCTGACGCTTGCGCTTTCGGCGGAAAGAAACGATTTCGCATCCTCAAATATTTCATCTTCCAATTCTTTGTTGTTATAGCAAAGATGCGCTCCATGCTCACCAGGAGCTTTGCGTCTGAGAATGTTGGCCCGTTTGCCATTTCCCATGACCGCGAAATATTCCGGATTGCTTTTTCCAAAACGCGTGATGAGCCCCAGACCTTGAAGGCCATGACAATTCGGCATCTGGAAGGTTTCATTTCTTCCATACAACGTTTGAAGGTTTCGTATTTTGGACATTTTATTTTTCGCCCAGTCACCTTTGTTTTGTTTTGCGTTTATCGAAAAAGGATTCCAATAAGCGCAACGAGCCGTGAAATCCGGTGACTCTTCAATGTCCATCGCGGGGACCTCAAGCTTCTTTATCTTGGGCACGTAAATAAGTTCTTTCACCGGAAAATAAAATCTTACTCCAACGAACCGTTCAAGAAAATCGTAAACGCCAAATAGCGTCGCATGGTCATAGTGATGCCAGAAGCCATTACGGGCCTTCATTTCTTTTTCCGGGTTGGTGAACGGATCGTCATGTCCGGCAATGATGATGGCTCCATTCACTTCCTTGATTACAAAACTGTCTTTGGGCAAAGCGGCGAAATTGATTCCGGACATTGCTTTTGTCCACGGACTTTCCCCAAGCATGATGGCGGTTCTGGTTCTGACTGGTTCCGGACGACTTTTGAAAGATGAAGAACGTAAGATTTTAAAATCAGCGGCAGTTGCTTCATCCAGGTATTTTTTTAATTCCTTAGCCGCAAAAACAACCACTTCTGAACATTTCTCAGGAATAACGATATCTGCTAGCGCCTTCCCGTTGTCCGCCAAAACCAGCTTTTGGGATTTGTTTATAACCTCTTTGTGCCGTTCTCTATAAGGGCGATTGTCGCCGGCGTGTATTAATGAGCTTATACTCAGGAGAAGTAAAGTTATCAACACCAATTTTGCGGAAATCATTCTTTGCATGTTTATATCCTTTTTATTTATGTAATTGACTGTTATTCATCCAGGAAAAAGACGTTAACAGGAATTTGTTTCGACGTTACGCTTGCCTGATCAAGTTGTTCCGTATGTCCGTCGTGAAAAACAAATACCCCGAAACCGGAATGCCGGTAATCCACATGGGAATGTGAGTTCAGGTAATTCCTGTCTTCAATTGCATCCCCTATAAACACGCATTCCGTAGGATGTTTGATTTGCGCCTGCTTGATTCCGTAATGTGAATTTGCCGGCTCAACCCTTGTGCTGAGCCGAACCCCATAGGATGACGGAGTCCAGTACTTGTCTGACTGGGGAAGATTGGAATAGTGTTCCGCCGGGCAACGGAGAATTGTCCTCGGCAGTTGATTGGTGGTTTTGCTCATATCGATGTTATACTTAAAATTAAAGTAATCCTTTAAAAAACGCTGCCAGTAATAGTAACTCGTTCCTCCCGGCGCCCTCCATGGAAGTACATATGAATCATTATCATCACAGTAGCTGCTTCCGCCTAAATTGATCTGCTTCAACTGGTTCATACACGTAACGCCCAGTGTCTTCTCCCTTGCCTTCTTTAGTGCCGGAAGCAGCATACTTGCAAGAATGGCAATTATCGCTATAACAACCAGGAGCTCTATGAGTGTAAAACTGTAAGAAATTTGCTTTTTGAGATTTTTCATTTTCACGATTGAATTGTTTGTTTTTAATAGAATTTTTTCAATTGGATATTTCATGTTCATTTTTTTCGCCTCCCCATGGTTATTCCTTTTTTAACACTTGTAGGAATCAAGACTTCAACGGGATAATTGTTTTTCTTGTTTTCGATCAGTTCCAATAATAGATCCATAGTGGCACTGGCCAGGCGACTCCAGTCATAGACAACAGAGGCAATTTGAGAGTCAAATAATTGTCCGCACCCCACTATGCTGAAATCGCCAGGAATATCGATCCCTTCACGCTTGAGTATCTCATATAAGCTCAGGGCATAACAATCATCTGAACAAAAAAGAGCGCTGATCTTTTTTGATTTAACCAAGGGAATCACGGAAGCCGCGAATCGCTCCATGACCACATCGTGAGTGGCAGGGGACAGGTCAATAAGCGGAGTCATGAATTCCCGGGGGATAGTGATGTCATATTTCTCAACAGCTTCAAACACAGCTTCCCAAATGAACTTTTCCGGAAACGAGTTGACGTAGCAGATACCAATAGATTCGTGCCCCAGTTCCTTCAGGGTTTTGAACATATCCAAAACCCCTTTCCGTATATTGAAATTGACGGTTGACACCTCAACCTCGCCGCTGTAAAACGGTGAGTTGGCTAACACCATAGGCACATTCTTGCTGCTCAGAATATTGATGATCTCCTGATGGGGCGTGCCGAGAATAACGCCATCAATCAGACTGTTAAGAATCGGCGGACAAGAGAAACCCCTTACTCCGTTATACCAGTACGGAGCCATAAACATCCCCCGTTTTTGCGCCTCCATGCACAACACCGACAGGCGCATCTGAGTACTGGGTCTGTTTTGAGGATTATCTTGTTCGTAATTTACGATATACATTAGTAAATTGGATTTGGTGGAGATCCCGTGTCCGCCGGAACGCAACTTTTTCGCTTCCTGGTTCGGAGAGTAAGATAACTCACTGGCAATATTCCATACTCGCGCCCTTGTCTCATCGGCAAAATTAGCCTTGTTGTTTAAAATACCGCTGACTGTGCCTACGCTGAGACCTGCGTGCTTAGCAATGTCCTTGATTGTACAAGAGCTACTCACAATTAACATACCCTGTATTGTTTCATTGATACGATTCAATTATAACATATATAGGCAACATTGTCAAGAGCCTCATGCAAAAATGCGGGGAAATCTCCGGAATATGGAAAGCAGTCACGCCTATTCTATCACTACTTCATGTCACAAATCGCAAAAGGACCGTTTTTTATATTGCTTACTGGCGTATATTATTGTAGCATCCAGTCACAACTTGTTGATTATAATGGTTTAACAATCCCCTACCCAAGCAGGTGACCACAGACTCGAATTCTGCTTGGGACGCCATTTTTATGCCTTCTTCAAGAAATCAAAACTAATCCCCAAGCTTTTAGATTGTAATTCGGTGTTATGTCCAGGATAGAGATTTTCTAAATTTTCAGAAAAAAACTAACAAATCCGGATTTGGCTATTGCAAAAACTCTATAAAATCATTATAATTATAGATGTAATACCGATTTATTGGTGATGATTATGAAAAATTTGAATAAATATGAATACTTGACAACGCTTTTGAAGGAAGAGTTGAAAAGTGGAAAAATAAAAACCGGCGACCGCTTTTATACCGATAAAGAATTGATGGCAAAATATAAGCTTAGCTATGCGACGGTTTCCAGGGCCATGAGCACGATGGTTGATGAGGGATATTTTGAACGTCGTCGCGGCATTGGCACAATTGTTGTAGAGTCTCGAAAGACGCCGGGAATGACTGGTGATATCATGACCAAAACTCTTTATCTGAACTGTCCAACCAGAGAAAATTACGCGAGTGATGAATCTTGTGCATGGTTTGTTGCCGAAGAGATCAGGCGCGGAGTTCTCAACAGCTATCCAGGTCCCGTGCAGATTGAGCCGTTTCATGTTATCGAGGAAATTATGGAATCCGGCGAAGATAATTTGACAATCCTGCGTTCACCACCAAGTGACTTCATACAGAAACATGATGGAGTTCTTCCCAACTGCGTTGTTATCAATCACAGACGAGACTTTTATATGGAGCATAACTGTGTTACATGGGAAATGCTCTCAGGCGTATATGAGGCAATAGGCTATCTGATACAAAAACTAGGACATCAACGTATTGGTTTTATTGGCGGCGACATACCGGAATATTTCGCTGACCGTTTCGCAGGTTACCGTATCGCTCTTGAAGCATTTGGAATTCCTTATAACGAAGAATTATGTGTCCGGGGGCTGCGTGGTTACAGAAAGGATGGGGAAAATGCCATGAAAAAACTGTTAGCTTTAAAAAATCCTCCGACAGCGGTGTTTGCTGATACTGACCTCAAGGCTATGGGAGCTGTCGAGGCCGCAAAGCAGGCGGGATTGAAAGTTCCCGAAGATATGTCCATCGTTGGATTTGACGATATGTCCGAGGCCATTTCTTTTACCCCTCCTCTGACAACGGTAAAAATCCCCTATTACGAAATCGGCAAAAATGCGGCTGAGATGCTGCTCGAAAGATTACGAACCGAACAGGACATTCCCACAAAAGTCGTCAGAAGTGAATTAAAGATCAGGGAGTCCTGTTCCATTAATCAGGAGAACGATAAAAAGTAAAATCCATCTGATTGAATCATTAAGCATAATTTAAAAATTACACGGAGACAAATTAATGGACAAAACAAAAAAGACTTTTCGCAACCAGGCAATGGGCATTTCATCAGTAATACTAGTGTTGCTATCCCTCTTTCAGGTAAGTTCCTACGCCACCGGGCCCATTGCTGAGAAATCATCGAAAATACCAATTCCCGATGAAAAAACATGGAAGGAAATCGCGATAGTCCCCATGCCCAAACGGATACGTTTGACGGGCAATATGGTTCCATTGTCTACCGGTAAATATCAGATATTATTAGGAAAAGACGCCTCGCCTAAAGCTCGAATCGGAGCGGATTTCATCAACAGGAAAATCAATAAACTTGGCGGCGCGTCCCTGCCGGTCGCTACAAGTCCAATCGAGGGCAAGCTGCAAATCATCATCGGAACAGCAGCAGACAATCCACGGATCAAAACCGCGGTGGCGGATGGCGCTGTTGATGTAGGGCCAGGCAATCCCGGCAAAAAGGGATACGAAATACGCTTTTCCCCGGATGCAACAAAGATTTACTTAGGCGGAGCCGATGATATCGGCACCCTTTATGCTTGCGTTACCTTTGCAGAATTAATGGAGAGAAACGGTTCAGCGATCACTTGGCGTCAGGCGGAAGTACGCGACTGGCCGGATTTTCTATATTATACTATGGCGGGACGCGCCGGCAGTTACAGTTCCGCGGACTTGTCGGAGTTTTTCTGGGGTTTCAGACAGTTACGCAAGGGGAAGCCAGGTGCTAAATTCAAAAAGAGATTTTTAAAGGTAATGAAAGCTCATTTTGATGAGTTGCTCCGCCGCAAGGTCACAATGTTTGTAGGCGGGGGCGCCGTAGATCATTACTGGAAAAATTCAACTCCTGAAGCACGGGCAGTTTTCAAGGAAGCCATGGACTACGGCAAAGCCCGGGGCATGAGCATACTCTGCTATGCTTGCGGTCTTTCCGCCGGTCCCGCAAAGGGTCACCCGGAATTAAAAAGCAAATGTGTTACCGCCGTTTACCAGAACGGCAACCAAAAACTCGGCGAATATATCCGGTGCTGGTGTCATGACGACCTGAGAAAAGCCTGGGCAGAAAAACTGGCAAAAATCGTTGTGGAAATGGGATTTACCCATATTGGTTTTCACGATACTGACGGTGGTGGATTTACAAATCCGGCAATGTGGAACGCACGGTGCGAAGAATGCCGGAAACGTTGGGGGGACAATTATGGCGCTGCCGTCGTTAACAAGCTCAAGATCTATTATCGCGCCCTTAAAGCTCGCGACCCCAATATCCAAATCAATTTAACCCAATATCCCTATAACGTGGGGATATTGCTTAAAGATACTGAAGTTATTAGCGACAGCCTGGCCGGACTTCCGCCAAAGGCTATCAGGAAACTGCGCAAGCAAAGCATCGAGTTTTGGACGTACCTGAGCGCCCACTTGCCCAAAGATGTGACTATGGCCATCCGGGAAAGCCGTCCGGAAGCGCTTAAAAAGTGGCGTAAAATCACCGCCGGGCGCGGAACCCTCATATGGTTTGCCTTGATGAGCCATTATTGGGACTCTTTTTTCAGTGAAGCTCCATCTTGGACGGAGTCATACCTCAAATATCCCGACAAGGACATCATGTTTCCTCAATATGCGGGAAGCGACTTCGGCTTATCTCACCTTGTCCCGCTTGCGGAGCTTGAATATTCATGGAATATCAAAGCCCCCGGCGCCACCCCATGGAACCGGCTGAAGGATCAGAATCAGATCGAGCACTGTCAACCCAAGGGGAAAATATATACGGTGATCCTGCCGCACGTGACGGAAAACTTTTTCGGCAAACAAGCAGCCCCCTACATTGTCAGGGCGGTGTCCAGCAATGTCAACAACCGTCAACTCATGCGCGATCCCCGAAGATCGTATCACCTGCTCAAAACGGCAGCAAGTATGAAATGGCAAGTAACTGAGGCTCAAAAAGGCTTTGACGCCATGAACGAACTTTGGGAAAAAATGGAGGAAGGCAAAAATCGTCTTGGGATGACCGATGCGGCATTTCTCAGGGTAATCATCATCCGCGAAGCGTTTCATGTTGCTTTATGGGTCTCAAAAATCAGACATCAATACTATCTGGCGCTCGAAGCCATCGATAAACAAAAAATCTCAACCGCCTCCAGAGAAGTTAAAAAAGGTTTTGAAATGCTGGCGGCGGCAAAGAAAGCATTCGCTGAACTTGTGAAAAAAAGGCCGCAAAATCCTTTTTGGAAAACGCCACAGTTCAGAATAGCTTATCGGAGTTTTCATGCCAATTCCTTCATCCTTGAGCCTCTGGAGAAAGACCTCAAAACGGTTGAGAATGATGTTAAAGACATCCTGAACGTAAAAGAAAAGTCTCGAAAAGGTTTGATCGCCCAACTGTCCAAGCGGCGTAATATTACGGCGGTCAGAACCAGCGAAACGATCAAAATCGACGGAGTTCTCGACGAGAATATCTGGCAGAAAACAGGTCCATCCATGCCGTTTCTGGTTTATCCGGCCTTCGTCAAAACCGCCGCCGCCTATACCCGTGTCCGATGCGTGTATGACAAAGATAACATCTACATTGGCTTCAATGCTTATTCTCCTTCCGGTAAAATAAGTGACAAAGACACGGTAGAAATATTTCTTCAACCCTCCAAAGCGACTGCTGATTACGTCCACTTCATATTCGAGGCCAACGGTCAGGTCAGGCAACAGCAGAACAAGGAAATATCAGGAGTCCGGGGGTTAAAAAAAGCAGTTAAAGATAATAACTGGAAATGCAAAGGTCTCCAATTCAAGTCCACTACCGGCGTCAGGCAATGGATTGGCGAAATGCGGATTCCGTTCGCAAGTTTCACTTCCCGTCCCAGAAAAAAAGGCTGGCAGGTCAATTATTGCCGAATCTGCCCGGTTGGCGGCAAAACCGAATTCAGCACGATTATGATGCCTGGAGCTAAAACATTTCATGACTCCAATCGGTTCGCCACGCTAAACTGGAGATGGAACGCATTTGCCCCGCCGGAGGTTTCGATGAACTTTACCAATACCAAGGTCGCCACGTATACTTTCCCCGACCGGAGAGCAACTCAAATGGAATTCAACGTCAACATTGATTCCCCCGTGCCATTGACAAACGTCACATTGACCGCCAAGGCATACGGAGCTGATGGGAAATGCCAGAAAACCGCGAAAATAGCAGATATCGACTACCTGTTCCCCAAGTGGAAAACAAAAGAGCTGGCAGTTATTGTTTTCTCGGAAATAATCCTCAAAGGGGGGGTACTCTTACAGCTCAACTCGGATCAAGTCACCAGTGAACGCTGGTACCGGATCAACGGCTGGCAAGGCACTCCGCAAGCTGGAGAAATCTTCCCAAAGATCAACGGCGAAACAACCGCACTCGACGGCACATTCAATTTTGACAGCTTTGTCACATTGCCAAATAAAGCCGACGTTAAATTGCTTAATGCTTCCGCCGGGACATTTGAATTCCAATTCTACAACGTTCCGGCATTACCCAGAAACAAACTCATTAACCTGCCACGCTGCTTCGCCCATTATGGTCCTCACAGGACTAAATATCCAACCATCTACAACAACTCGCCGCTCTGTGTAATTTACCATCCAAGTAATCAATCCATTGAGTTCAGCTTGAAAAACAGCAATTTCGCGGGATGGTCAACTTTTGCCCGCGGATTAAAGGATGGATGGAACCACGTGGCGTGCGTCTGGAACCAAAAAGCCGGTAAAAAAGACATGTTGCGGATATACCTGAACGGAAAACGGGCTTCAGGGAAAATCCGCCTTCAGAACGGCAAGCGTTTAAAAAACCAGCCCATGCTGGATAATCTTCGTAATTTCAATATCCAAATCGGATGCTTTAATAACGGTTTTATGCCGACCGATCGTCCAATGCGAAATCTGAGGATTTCCAGAACCGCGCGTTATCAGGAAGATTTTAAGCCGTCATCCAAACTTTTTGTCCTGGATAACCAAACCACCGCTTTGTTTCCATTAAGCAATAATTTCACTGGAACCGGAATGACGGAAAACAATCAAAAGTATACCATCGGCTACAAAATAGGTTATTATTACCATTAAAGACATGAATGTGTGATTAAAAGAAAAAAAGGAGAAAGAAGATGAAAGTAAAAAAACGCTGTAACTCGTTGCTGGTTTCGTCCTTTACGCTTATAGAGCTCCTTGTTGTGATAGCGATAATCGCGATACTGGCGGCAATGCTGCTGCCCGCCCTGAAACAGGCCAGGGAGAGGGCGCAGGCTATTACCTGTACTAATAACATGAAACAAATCGGCACTGGCTTTGCCATGTACCTTGCAGATTACGAGGGTTATTATCCACCATATGGCGAAACTATTTCCGCTGGCGGTTACGGCACTTGCTGGGATGGAAAACTTGCGCCCTACCTTAATTTGGAAATCAACAAATCTAAGACAAGCACCGTATTCTGGTGTCCCAGCTCTCCGGATAACTATCTAGACAGGAACCGCACCTATGCGGCACACGGAGGAATGTGCTTGACAACAGGTTGGAGCTATTGCTTCTTCAGGGAAAACCAGCTTCTTCGGAAGCCCGGTGATTTTGCAATCACTTATGAAGTGATACGCAGCGTGCTTTTTGGCGGATCAAACAACGGTGAATACAACGTTGCTCGAACCGATGGCGGGAGTACACTCTATCGTCATCAAGGCGGCACAAACATCTTGTTCGCCGACCTCCATGTGGACTGGAAACACCTGACCGGCTGCCAGAGCAATAACTGGTGGTTCCAGTAAACCTTAAAAAGTCTTTCATAAAAAACAAGGAAGAATAGAATGCGTTCCATCTCATCCCTGAAAACGGAGTTCTCCGTTAACGAAAAGGGACTGTTATATTCGTTGACCAACAAGGAAACCGGGCATAACTATGCCGGAAAGGGAGGATTGTGGCGGATTATTTACAGTCGCGGCCCCGAACTTGAACGGATGGTTTGTGCCGATGATAATACCCCGGAAATCTCTGAAGCGGATAATTCATTATTTCTAAAATATAATTCCATGTGTGATTGTGAAGGCATAACGCTGGATATAATGCTGGAAATTGAGGTGAAGGCCGTTGATGGAGATATCAAACTTTCCGCAAAGATTGAAAATGACGAGGATGGCATCGTTGTCCGTGAATTTCATTTTCCACTGGTCAGGAAGTGCAATTTGCAGCCGGACCAGAGATTGATATTATCCACGGCTGGCGGAGAACGCTACCAGAATCCACTCAATGCGGTTCGTTCCCGGCACACCGCGTATATGGCAAAAGATAATCTGGAGGTCCGCAGGTCAACCCTCTATCCGGGGGGAGCCGCGGTTAACGCTTTTGTGCTGGAAAATGACCGGGAAGGACTGTATTTCGGAAGTCATGACACAAGCTTCCAGTTCACGCTGCACCTGCTGGCCGCCGACAATAACGGCCTGATTCCAATGATGGTAAAGTACCCGTTCATCAAGTCCGGCGAAGCATGGAATTGCGAAGGCTATGTGCTGTCGCCATACACGGGATCATGGCATGTCGCCGCGAGAAAATATCGAAAATGGGCGGACAGTTGGTTCACTCCCCAGGCGCCGTTGAAAATGGTGAAGGATATGAAAGGGTGGCAGCGACTCATAATGCGCCATCAGTATGGTGAAGTTTACTTCCGTTATGATCAGCTTGAGGAAGCGTGCCGTGACGGTCTGGAAGTCAATATAGATACAGTTTTCATGTTCGGGTGGCATCAGGGCGGACACGATTCCGAGTACCCCGACTATGTTCCGGACAGCGCCCAGGGCGGCAAAGAGGAACTGAAAAAATATATTAAAAAGCTTCAGGATGCCGGCGGCAAACTGATCTTATACTTCAACGGTCAATTAATAGATACGAATACTGACTTTTACCGCACTATCGGGCATCGCATTTCCGTTAAAAAAGAGAACGGCTCGGAACATATGGAAACTTACGCGTTCAGCGGCAACGGAACCGCACTGCGCGAATTCGGCAATAAAACTTTTGTCACTGCCTGCTTCGGTTGTGAGGAATGGCTTGAAGCGCTGAAGTCATGCGTTGATACCGCCATCGAATTAGGAGCCGACAGCGTCTTTTTTGATCAACTCGGCTGGCTCAGCAGACCATGCTGTGACCCGTCCCACGGACACCCGGTTCCTTTCATGAACATAATGACGGCGAAAGCGGAAATGCTCCGGAAAGTAACGGAGTATGCAAAATCAAAATGCCCGGAAATGCCAGTCGGCATCGAGTGGCTTTCGGACGTGACGGCTCAACATGCGGACTACATCCATAATATCCAGAAACCTGAACAATCGTTTTTCCTGGATTGGTTCAGATACATCTTTCCCGAAATCCCGATTTCCGACCGCGGCATCCGGGACGAAACCGACATCCAACGGCGCGTTAATTTTTCCCTGCTCAAAGGATATCTCTCTGACATTGAAATCTATCGCTGCCGCAAGACCATCAAGGAAACCCCTGAATATCTGGCATACCTCAAAGACATTAACCGGATCCGCGACAAATACGGCCGGATAATTCTCAACGGTTCTTTCCGGGACCAGGATTTTATCCGTCTGGACAATCAGGATGTTCTAGCATCATGTTTTACCGCCGGCGATGAACTGGTTGTGATGCTGACTCAAAGCAGCAAAGACAAACTCAGCGCGCAACTTGAGGTTCCAGGATTTGAATTGATTGAAACCGACGGGCTTAATTCCCGGCGCGTAACCCCCACCGGAAATGATTCATATCAGGTCGATTTGGGAGAACACGGATTTGCGGTGCTGCTTCTCAAAAAGCCCTGATTTTAGTCGATAATGTCTTTGAAAAACTGGCAATGGATAAAGAAAAAAACAATATCCTGTTAATTTTAACTGATGAACAACGGCTGTCGGAATTCGGGGCATATGGTTCGACTCCGTGCAAAACTCCGAACCTGGACAGGCTTGCAAAGGAGAGCGTTTTATTTGAGAACGCCTATACGACATGTCCGTTATGCAGTCCGGCAAGGGCTACGGTACTTACCGGGCTTTATCCCCACAGTCACGGCATAACGTGCAACACCGCGGACACCGGTTGTAACGTCCAGGAACTGAACGACTCACCTTTCCTTTTGCCAAGGATCATGCCTGAATACGGATATTCCTGCGGATATAACGGGAAATGGCATTTGGGCTCAGAGCAGGGAAATATGTTCAACAGCAACCGTAAACCGGCGGTTCCGTCTGATTTTGGTTTTGAAGGATTGGACTTTCCCGGTCATGGTGGCATCGGAATGGGGTATCCGCAATATAAAAAGTACTTGTCGGACAACAATTATGAGCTTGACATCAAGATTAATAAAGATATGGGGCTTTTGCATTACGGAACCTGGAGCGGAGGAAAAGAGATCGGCGTGCCTCATTTCATAACGGATTGTACGATTTCCCTTATGGAGGATTTCAGAAGAAGAAACAAACCTTTTTTCATGCATCATAATTTCTGGGGACCGCACCTGCCGTATTTTGTGCCTGAAGAGTATTTCCGCATGTATGAAAACGTGGAGATTCCGGAGTGGGAGAATTTCAACTGGGAACCTGCCGAAGAAAAAAACAGCTTATACAGAATCAAATGGCTACCGGGTTCTAACAGGAAAAACTGGAAAGCATGGGAAAAATTGATAAAACACAAGTATGCCTTTATGACATATATAGATCATCAGATCGGCAGGATGCTTGACTATCTGGACAAATCCGGACTGCGTGAAAATACGACGATAATTTTCACATCGGACCACGGCGATAATCTTGGCGGACACGGAGGTCTGGCAAGTAAAGGTTTCGGGCATTTTGAAGACACCCATCACATCCCGCTGCTGATTAATCAGCCGGAAACCGCGCCGGAAATCAGAAAGGATTTGACCTCGCTTGCGGATATCTATCCCACCATTCTGGATATTGCCGGAATAAACAGCGATGCAAAAACGCATGGACACTCGCTTCTGGATAAAAGCGTCCCTCCCCGGGAATATGTCGTAACTGAGTTTCACGGCCTTAACAGCGTCGTGCTGACAATGCGAACGATAAGGTCGGGAAACCTCAAATACGGCTGGACATGTGTCGGCAGCGACGAACTCTATGATCTGGAAAAAGACCCCAACGAAACCGTCAATCTTATTGACGACCCGGCTTATTCCCGGGAACTTGTAAACTTGAAGCTAATGCTCAGGGACTGGATGAAGGAAACAGCTGACAAAGCAATATATTATTACGAGAGCACCAACCTGGAATAGAAATCGAGGTGATTATCTGTTGCTTGTAATTTTGCCTGATTCTAGAAAATCTCCCTTGTCATTAATAGATTTTAGATTGCAATCCGGTATTACAAAACAACAAGTTCGGTTTTAATTTCCTTGCATAACGGTCGTTTGGTCCTGGCCGGATTGCTCAGCAGCCATTCGGCGGCTTCCCGGTAGAGCTTTTTCCATTGCTGTCTGAGCATACCGATTCCGGTGTAGTTTTTAAAGTCGCCGATATAATCGAAATTCAGCAGTTTATAGTCTCTGCCGGGAATAAATCCATAAGCCTGGGCCACGGTCACCAGGGGAATTGCCAGGGAATGATGCATCACGAAAATGCCTTTCGGCGGTTTGCGGTCGACGAACAAGGCCCGGCCAACCTCGGCAATTTCCAACGGGATGTCGACGAAATCCCGCGAAAAGATAGCGTCCGGCGACAAATGCGCCCCGAGTTCCGCGCAACATTCGTAAAAAGCAATAATACGCTCATAGAGATAAGGCATGTCGGTTGCGGCTTTGTAGGAGATAAAACTGATGTCCCGTCCTGCTTCGATCAGCAGCCACGAAAGTCCTTCTTTAATACTGCTTTTCGCATCCGTTGCCACATAATCGTAATTATTGTATTTGCGGTTAACCAGGATTTGCGGAATTCCCGCCTTATCGAGCAAGTCCATCAGGTGGATCGACTCCATGCCCGGATTTATCCAGATGATTGCATTTCCGGCCTGGAGCAAGCTGTTGAAATTTGAAGCCACCTCGCTCTGGAGCAAACCTTTTACGGGAATATCAAAATTGATTTCCGGGAAGAACAATTCCTGAACGGCATGTGCGGTATGAATGTCTCCGAATCCGCAGATGACATACAAACGGAGAGGTTTGTCGACCGGCTTGCTGGAAATAACATAAGTGCGGCTGCCCTGACGCGAAGCCAGATAACCGGATTCGGTCAGCTCCCGGATTGCCCGTTCGATTGTTGTCCGGGAAAAGTTGTATTTGCGGCACAATTTATTCCGGGAACTGATTTTCTCCCCGATCCGGACAACTCCCCGCTTGATATCCGATAAAATCCCGGTTTTGACTATTTCTGTTTTGCTTAGCATTGTCACCCCCGCTGAAAATCAATTAGATAATACAAGAATATAAGTTTATGGTTTATAGTGTTTTCGCATAAAATCCCCGTTTTATGAGTAACCATGATTAGAATATACATATAAAGTAACACATTATTATTATATGTAAAGAATACAAGTAATTTGCTGCAAATCCGGAACTGAATTATTGATCCTGGTATTTAATGGTCTTATTATTACTCATACAACCACAACAAACAGGATTATTCTTATGCGGCAGGTAAAAATCGGGATTATTGGTATTGGCGGCATGGGGCAGGCTCATGCAAAAAACATTGACGGCCTTGACAATTGCACCCTTACCGCGGTTTGCGATATTGACAATGATAAACTTAAAAAAATCGGTGCGGAAAAGGATGTTCAAACCTTTCAGGACAGCGGAAGCTTTTTCCATGAAGCCGATGTAGAAGCGATAATCATCGCAACGCCGCATTATTTCCACAATACGCTGGCAATCGAAGCTTTCGAGTCCGGCAAACACGTCCTGACCGAAAAACCGGTCGCCGTCCACAAGGCCGATGCGGAAAGCATGATCGCAGCCGGAGCCAAGCACCCGGAACTGAAATTCGCCGCCATGTTCAACCAGCGGACTATCCCGGCGCACCGTAAAATAAAACAGCTTATCGACCAGGGCGAACTTGGCAAAATCCAGCGCATCAATTGGATCATTACCGACTGGTTCCGCACGGAAATCTATTATGCTTCCGGCGACTGGCGCGCCACCTGGAAAGGTGAAGGCGGCGGAGTGCTGCTTAATCAGTGTCCCCATCAGCTTGACCTGTTGCAGTGGTTCTTCGGGATGCCGGTGAGAATCAGGGCCAACGCTGCTTTCGGCAAGTATCACAAGATCGAAGTTGAGGACGAAGTTACCGCGTTGCTTGATTACCCCAACGGGGCTACCGGTGTGTTCATCGCGTCCACCGGGGAAGCCCCCGGAACTAACCGTCTGGAAATAACCGCTGAGCGCGGCCGGCTGGTTTATGAGAAGGGAAAGATCGAGTTTAATCGCAATGAAGTGCCGGTTTCGGAGTTTTCCGCGACCACCGATCAGCGCTTCGGGACTCCGGATTCATGGAACGTGGAAATTGATGTTGCATGCACCAACCAATATCAACATCGCGATATAATTGAAGATTTCGCCAACGCGATTATCAATGACACCCAGGTGATGGCCCCCGCCCCCGAGGGTATCAACTCCCTGGAAATCGGCAACGCCATGCTGCTCTCAGCATTGAAAGATAAAGCCGTTGAGTTGCCAATGAACTCGGCGGAATTCGCGGCGGAATTGCAAAAGCTGATAGAAAAATCCAGTTTCCGCAAGGAAGCCCCGGCTAAAGCGGCCGGCAAGGAAGATTTCAGCAAGTCATTCTAACCATAAAAAAAACGGAGGAATTATGTATTTTACGGGATTTACTGATGAAGCCGGGAAAGACATCGACACCCAGATCAAGGCCACACTGGAACTTGGCTGGAAAAACATTGAACTGCGTGCCGCCGGCAAAGGTAACCTTGCGACGATCTCCGATGCGGAATTTGACTCGATGCAGGAGAAACTCGGCAAGGCTGGAGTCAGCATCAACTGTTTCGGCAGCGGTATCGCCAACTGGAGTAAAAGCCCACGCAGCGAAGAAGACTTTGAAGCCGGGATAAAAGAACTGCGGGATGCTATTCCGAGAATGCGGAAGCTGGGAACGAAAATTGTCCGCGGCATGAGCTTTAAAATCCTCGACGACGAACGTTTCGACAGCCCGGAGCTGGAAAAAATTATTTTCAAAAAAGTAAGTACCCTCGTGAAAATTTGCGAGGACGCTGGAATTATTTACGGACATGAAAATTGCATGAACTACGGCGGGCAATCCCATGTGCATACTTTGAGACTGCTCGAAAACGTCAGTTCCGACAACTTCAAGCTGATTTTCGATACCGGCAACCCGGTCTTTACGTTCCGGCGCATCGGTTCCGAACCATATGCCCTGCAGAACAGTTACGAATTTTACCATAATGTCCGGGAATATATTTACTACGTCCATATCAAGGACGGCGTTGCGGTTAAAATGAAGGAAAATTACGAACGTCCGGACACCAGATTCACTTTCGCGGGTGAAGGATCAGGATTCGTGAAACAGATCGTGACGGAGCTTTTGCGGAACGGTTACGATGGCGGCTTTTCCATCGAACCTCATGTGGCTACCGTTTTCCACGATAATGACAATCAGGACGATTCGGAACTGGCGGCACGTCGCCAATATGAAACTTACGTGGAATACGGACGCAGGTTTGAAAAACTCGTCGAGGAATGCAAAGCCGGATAATCATTTCCAGTTTTGACGCATTTGATATTAAAAAGGCCGTATTGTCCACCTCTGGTTGTTCATACGGCCAAAACAATCAACGGAGAAATCAAGGAGTTGCTGAATCGCATACCGGAAAATTAGCATGTGCAAATAAATAAGAAATTAATGAGCCCATTGAATGCCGGCCTGGAAATATGGAATTCATTGATATGAGTATTTATGCAACAATGCTTAACTAGGGCTTCCTGAAAAAGTCTGATTTATTGATTTGATTGTAAAATTTCATGGATTGCAGATTTTATATTTCAGTATCATTGTGAATTTTCTGATAAAAGGCAGCTTGAAAATCAGGCGTGAAAGAACTCTGGATAGTTTATCCAGGTTTATCACGATGATGATCAGCACAATCCAGGTTTCGCCGGTTTCTTTGAGTTTCGCGTAAATCCGGTCGAGGGAATATTTGCGTTTGCCGTTGCCGAATTTGCCTTCAACCGGGATTCTGTCGATTTCGTCCAGGCGTTGTTGTCGTTTCACGTTTTCCGGGGTGTCTTTCCGCGGACGTCCCAGCGGCGGAGCGGAAAGTCTGATGTTCTTCTCCGAGAGATAACGGCGGTTTTCGCGGTTCGCGTAAATCTTGTCGGCATGGACGCTTTCGGAGTAATGTCCGAATTTTTCCTGGTATTTTTCGACTTGCGAAATCAGGTCCTGGCCTTCGTTATAGGCGTCCCATGAAAGTTTGTCGAGGTACACAATGCCGTCGACCACGCTGACCGAGATTTCCGCCCCGAATTCGGTTTTCGCTCCGGCCTTGCCCCGGACGATCGGGCGGACGTGCGGCTGGGAGATCGACACGATCCGGTTTTCAACGCTGCGTTTGCCGTTTTTGAGCATTTCGCTTTGCTGGGCATGGACTTTCCTGAGGACCTCCAGAAGCGATAAGTCTTTTTCGCCCAACCCTTTTCCAGATTTGAGCAGTTGTTTGACATGATTGAGATTGCGGTTCAGGTATCCGGCCTGCTTTTTCATTGTCTTCCTAATCATTTTTGCCGGTTTGTTCTTGCGCTTAGTGATTGCAATATATTCTTTTCTTGCTATCTTGCGATAAGTTCGGGGCTTCTTCTTGCCGGAAGCAGGATCGTGCAGTTTGTCGATCAGCTTCTCGCTTTTTTCGCGCGCTTCATTCAGTAAATCCAGGTCGGTGGGATACTTGATGTCCGCCGGGGCCACGGTCGCGTCGATCAGCAACTTGCCGGAGTTGCCGCCGGATGATTTATCATTGTCATCATTATTATTCTTGCCTGATGATTGTTCCGCTTTTTCCGGTTTCCGCACAGCCAGGAGCTTAGTCAGGATTTCATTCATTCTCATTCCAAGGAATCATTTTCGCCAATTTCACCCAGCGGTTGTCTCCATTCAACTTTCCGTCGAACGGCAAAAGAAAATTCTCGAATTTCGGATGGTTTTCCATTTTTCTCAACATCCCGGCTCCTCCCAAGTGCAAGGTTTTTCCCTTAATTTATACATTTTCCTTGCACCTCAAAGCAGAAAATTAAACTTTTTTACACTCATTTCAGACTTTTTCAGGAAGCCCCAATTACACTTTATTTCCGCTTATGATAGAATTTTCAGATTGATAATGGCATATTTATACGAGCAAAAAAAGTCTTTCAGGGAAAGAGATCATTATGCAAACTGGAAAAACTGCTGAAGCGTTGCCGGAAAATCTGATAAATAGTTTTTTACGTGACATATTTGCGGAAAAACGCAGAAAACATGCTTGTTCAGCGAAGAACGCGGGAGAATTTATCGCCTGGAAAAGCGAAGCCCTGAAAGAATTCATCAAGCTTTTAAAAATAAAATCAATAGAAGAAAACTGCCTGAATCATGAAGTCAAAGTCAGCCTTTCTGAACCTGAGAATATGGGAGAATACAACAGATATAAAGGATTTATAGAAACTGAACCGGGAGTAATGATAGGATTCTGGATGCTTAAACCGCATTTACGGAATAAACTGCCTCTTGCCGTAACTCCCCACGGCCATGAAAATACTGATACATATGTCGGTATCTGGCAAAACGATCACGAACGTAAAAAAATTGAGCAGGAAGATCAGGCGGTAGCGCTCGAAGCTGTCAAGAGAGGTTTTCTGGTGATCGTTCCGTGTACGAGGGGCATATACACAGGTAAGGATAGTTTTGCCATAAGAGATGTTAAAGGGATTTACGGCAGCGATTGCAAGTGCCACAACTGGCAGGCGCTTGCAGCCGGACGAACTACAATCGGAGAGCGGGTATGGGATCTTACAAAAATCCTGGACTGGGCAATCCAACTTCCTGAAGTTGATCCCAACTCGGTACTGATGACCGGCAATTCCGGTGGCGGTATGGCAACGTTGTATACCGCGGCATACGATGAAAGAATAAAAGTCGCGGCGCCGTGCTGTTCATTCAATAGTCTTATATTACCTGGAGGATTAATACGTCATTGTACATGTAATGCAATTCCCGGAATAATGGAATTCGGCGAATTATGGGATGTAGCCGGTCTTATCGCTCCGCGCTATCTTTTTACCGTCAATGGCTCTGAGGACAGCATGCATCCGGCGGAAGAAGTCTCGAATGCGGCACAACGCTTAAGTAATATTTATTCCGTTGCTGGAGCCCCGGAAAATTATAAACATAGTTTTGGTCCCGGCGGACACAGATTCTTCAAGGATATCATGTGGCCGTTGATTACAAAAGCCATGAATAAAAAATAAGTTTTTGCAGACATAGTATGAAACCGCTTTCTTGAGCAAGGCACAGTCCAAAATATTATGCAAATGGCAAGATATTATGTCATCCCGGCCATGAAAAACCCGATTGGCGCAATACCATAATTCCGATTTATTCAGGATAATTCCCGCAGGATGTCTTGACATGAAAGAATACATCTGTTATAATATATGCAGGCAATGGTACATAACAGTATATAAATTTATCATAATAACTTAATTATTAATATGTTAAACAACAAAATAATCTGCAGTGAAAGATCATATGGCGAAGATCAGGCTTCGGGAGTCATGCCTGAAGCATACGTTGCTGAACCGGCTTCCTGGCTCAGATGCGTGAATGTCGACGACTTATATGGCGGATACCTGACTTCGATATTTTTCGATCCCTGGATCATGCAAAATGGCGGCGGAAAAAATGTTGAAGTCACATTTCCGGATTTTTCCCGGAAGATAAAACCGCCTTCAGGAATCAGGATTATTCGCACTTTAACCGGGCAGAAAGAAAAAATCAGTTGGGGAACATTTTCCACTATCGGCTTCCACAATTCCGGCAAGTTTTATCAGGCTGAGTTTTCCGGGGCGTGGCAAACGTTTGCCAGGCTGGCTGAGATTCCGGCCGTTGCCTACGGGCGCGGCAAGGTATTTTTCACTTTCTGCCCCTTTGATTTGCTGAAAAAGTATCTCAACCAGGCGGAACCCGAGGTAAGTTTTTCGATTATCAGTTTGATTGTCAATGCGGTTTTGCTGGCTTCCGGGAAAAAGGCGGCAGACGAAAATGACAATCGCGAATTACGCAGGGACTTTCATGCCCTGGGAGTTTCATATTATCTTTTCGGGAAACTTCGCAACATGCTGGATATGGATTTTCAGGAGGAAAGATTCCTGACGCGCGTCCGCAAAGCGGCGGCGGCTTTCGTTACGGAAAATTATGTTTTGGCGCAGCTTCTGCTAAAGGAATGTTTTCTGTTGCTCGAGTCGGCGAGAAGATCGGCAATTCCGGCACTGGTGTATCTTCTGCATATCCCCCACGGCGGCATCCTGTTCGAAAGCGAGGGTTTTGCCGAATACGACTGGCCGGAGGCGGCGGTTAAAGTGTTGCGGCTTTATATCCATTGGGTTGAACGGTACAATTACCGGTTTGCGCCGGATATCGGCGCCGGCACTCTGAAAAACCTGGCGAGGCTGTATCCTGAAACGATTGCCCGGTTGAAAAAACTCTGGCACGATGGAAAAATAGAATTTGTCAATGGAACTTACAGTCAGCCATATCTTCAACTGTGGCCGGAATGGGATCAGCGCCAAAATTTCGAGCACGGACTCGACGCTTTTACCGAATTGTTCGGCAGAAGGCCGGTAACTTACGCCGCCCAGGAGATTGCGTTGCATCCGGCGCTTCCCGATATTCTCAACGATTTCGGTTATCGGTATGCTGTCCACAGGTGTCAGAATCTTGGCTCGGTGTCCGTCGATTCCGCACCGCTGATAGACTGGCGGGGGGGTAATTCGTCCATTCTCGCGTTGCCGTCGCATCTGGAGGGCATGGACAAATTGGGATCTTCGAATTACCGGCAAATCCATGAATTGCTTGCTGCCGCTAAAAATAAGCAATTGCCGTTTCTGGCGGTAACTGATTTTAACGATCAGACCAGCATCGGTATCTATAAGGAGGAGCTGGTGAGAACCAGCGCATACTGTGAACTCTGGGGCCGGTTTACGACTCCGGCGGAAATGTTCTCGGAACTCGAACGCCGGCACAACCCGGTCCCGAGATATTATAATCTTGACAGTTATAATTACGACCTGCGGATTAAGGAAGGAAATTATCACCGGTATGAGTCGGGGGGATTTGCGTCAACCCACGCCTATTGGAATCAGGTTAGCGAAAAACTTCAGGAATCTTCCGGAAATAATTCCGCACAGAACCGCAAGGAACTTATCAGACTGCTGGAAGGAGAAGCTCACGATACTTACATCCTGCCTTATTTCAAGACAGGGGCGTTCATGGAGATATACTATCCCGACTATTGCGGTCCGCGATATATGGTCAGAGATGACTGTCCCAGAGGCGTAAAAAGGTTTATCCGCAATGTTACGGGACTGCCGGAAACGATATCCGATTATCCGCAAGAACTGCCGGAAACCGCGTCGGTAAACGGAAACATAATCGAAACCGGAACGTTAAAAGCCATTATCAGTAAAGAAGATGGTTGCGTCGGAAGCATAAACGGGAAAAACTGTTCTCTCGGCAAACTGACTTATGGCGCCGCGGGATTTGAGCGGGTCAGGTTTTCCAAGGAATCCAATGTTCTTGTCCTCTCCGGTGTTCTGCCCGGATTCGGCGAAGTTTCAGTAAAGTATTTTATCCGCGGGAACCGGCTGTTCGGCATCATCACGGCCACGAAACCTTTCCCCGCCTGGGATTCCAGAACTCCCTACTGGGACAACTGCGTGTGCCTCAGTCATGCGAAAACCAGAAACACTGAGATAATCAGGACAGTTTGCGGCATCAGTGAAAAGACGGAGCTGGAAGAATTTTTCTCACTTGACCGGATCGTCCTCACGCAGCCAGAATCATCGTTGACGCTGCTTCATGGCGGCAACATTTTCTTCAAACAAAGCAAGGACCAATTGATGAACCGCCTGTGGTGCTACAATGAAACTTCACGTTCCTTCTGGTGGGGAATCGCCTTGGAGGAGATGACAAGCGGCGTCCGGGAAATAAAATTCTGAAAAGAGCATGCTGAATAAATTTCACGAGTTGGATGGAGCCAGTTTCGCGGCGCTGAAACGAAGAAAAAAAAGAGGATTTATACGTGCATAAAATTAAAAATAAAATTGTTCCCCCGGGAAAGTCCGGAAAATTTTTACTTGGAAAAAACTTAACCTCCCGCAATCGTAGTGGAGAAACGAAAATATATCTAAAACCCTTTTTTCGGTATTTTCCGACATTGTTTTTTGCAATACTATTTCCAGTGCTATTGTGCGGCGGTGGCGGCCTGTCGGGAAATAAACCGTCCGCAACCGTACCGTTAGATAAAATAATAATTCCCGCTGATGCTGATATTTGTGAAAAATTCGCGGCATCAGAACTGGCAAAATATGCGAAACGGATAACAGGGAGACGATTCGAAATAGTCGCGGAAAAGCCCGGACAGCATGGAATATATATCGGAAAGACAGAGAAAAACAAAGGTAAAGCGGCACTGCTCGAAAACAAGGATGCCGAGGCTTTTTTCATATTTGTTGAAGACAATAATATTCTGCTTGCCGGTAATTCTCCCAGGGGAACGCTGTATGCGGTATACAGATTTCTTGAAAGACAGGGTTGCGTATGGTGTGGTCCAGGATATGATTTTGTTCCTCGCATGCAACAACTGCTACTGAAAAATATCGAGAGTGTTGAGGAACCGGCTTTCAAATACCGTTACCTAAGGTTTATCAAATTTCCACTCAAGAGTGACTGGCAAAAAAAATGTGTGGATTGGGCCGTAAAACGGCATATCAATGTTCTCTGTATGGATTCGGAGAAAATATTGCCTGAAAAATTTCCTGTTTTTCTGAAAAAACGCGGTGGTGTAAGAGCTATCGGCTGTGTGCATTTTGTCAATAAGTATCTGACTGAAGATATATTCAAAAAACACCCGGAATATTTTGCGCTGGTGAACGGAAAACGCACGCTTCGGGTACATGGGCGTAGCCAGCCTTGCACTAATGCCCTCGGAATTAGCGATTTTTACGCCGGAATAATTAATTCCTTTTTCGATAAGCATCCTGAAATAGAAGTGCTGCCGCTAACCCCGAGTGATGGAAATGCATATTGCCAGTGTGCCGCCTGCACAGCCAAAGATTCCGGGGAGATTTGGCAACCGGGAAGACCAATAGTAACCGCTAGATGGCTTGACTTCGTCAATACGGTGGCGAATAAAGTTCAGAAAAAGCATCCCGGGAAAAAATTGTATACGCTTGCATATCATCAAACAATGCTTCCGCCTTCCAGAGGAAAGCTCAAACCTGTCGGAAATGTGATAGTTGAAGTAGTGCACTCCAGGGACAAGCGAATCATGTGTTTTCTGCATGAGTACGGAAAATGTCCGGCCAACCAATATTTTATCGATATCGCAAAAAAGTGGGGCGTTATTACAAAATCCGGTATTTGGATATATGATTATTTTCCACACTCCACGTTTATGGGAATTCCATATCTGTGTCCGGCTAAAGCATTTTCAGATTTAAAGCTGCTTAGGAGCATAAATGTAACTGGGTTTGAGGGGCAGAGTTCACCCTCACAGTTAGGCTTCTATCTGATAGATTTATATGCTTTGAGCGGGGCAATGTGGAATCCCGACGCTAATCGCACACGCATGATGAAACCCTTTTGGCGCGCAATGTACGGGAATGCTGCGGAAGACATAATTGAACTTTGCGATTACCTCGAAAAGAAGATGCTTTCCGAGAAACAGCATAGTTGCGAAGGTATTGCAGTCTATTTTACCTGGCAGACTTACAAAAAAGCTCTTGCCATTTTGAACAAAGCTTTGGTAAAACCTTTGGACGACGGTCATAAGAACCGACTTTTATGCCTGAAAGATCATCTCGTTTATGGAAGCCTGGTGACTGATGCCTTTGAACTCTTCAACAAGTTCAGACAAACCGGCAAGTCGCAATATCTTGCTGAAGCCTTAAAAAGTATTGATGGAATAGACACATATAAAAAGATGAATCCGAGGAGAAATTTCTTCCGTAAAAGATATGGAGTTTCAATTGGGAAAAACACTGCGCGAATTCGGAATTTCCGTAATGTCCTGCACAATTTATCGCAGAACGCTTCTATTCCGCTAGAAATTCCGAATAAACCGGGAATCAGGATAGGGGTATATTTCAATGCTTACGGTTCAAAGAAATTGACTGGCTTTCTTGTTTCTAAGAACAACATCAATGCATTCTTCCTACCCAACCTGAATAGAGATTGCCTCTCCAAATGCGACATAGTGATAATTCCAAAAACTAAAAATGTGGAAGTGTTCAATAAATCAATTTCCACTATCAGGAAATGGGTTTATAAAGGTGGGAAAGCCATCTTTATGCACGATGCGGTAGGTTTCCGGAAACACAAAGTCCCGTTCCCGGGAATCGGGAAAGGTAATGCAAAGGTGAATTCCAATGTCCTGAGTATTTGCGATGTACCGGAAAAAATCATCTCGATGAAATCCGGAAACTTCCGCCACAGTTATTTTGACCACATTGCCATAGCAAAAAGCCGATACGGAAAAATACTTGTTTATGATGAAGAAAATAAACCCGTACTGATTGTTGGAAAATTGAAAAAAGGGAAAGTTGTCTTGGCGGGAATATTGCTTGGGTATTTACCAGAATCAGATAGCAGCAAAATATCCGATGAAATCAATGAAGCAGAGCAGAAAATTCTCATGGACTGCATTCAATGGCTCGATAATCCGGAAAGAAAAAAATGATACAGCTCGGAAATTACGGACAATTGCAAACTGGAGACAGTGAACTCATTGCCGGTGATACTGCAAGTTTAACCTTTATCTATGAAAATGGTATGCGGGAACTCCCTCCGGGATTTGGCGTCTTTATCATCTTCCCCACTTACTGGTTTTACGGGGTGAGGACTGCGGAAGAACTTGGCTCCGGCAAGAAAGACAACTTTTATTACATAACCTACCGCAGTCACAAATATTTTCAGAAGGCCGATCCCTGCGCAAAAGGCTATATTGAGGTAAAGCCCTGGAAAAATACCGAATCTGAAATGCTTGAACTGGAAATTATCAGTTATCCTTGGGACCAACGACTGCGCTTCCGAAACATTATTGCTCTATTTGTGCATCCGGCTACTGGAAAAATGCTTCCCGCCAATTCAATATTTTTCATCAATTTTCATAATATTACCGTTCCGCCTCTAGCCGGAAATTATTCTCTGGAGTGCGGAATTGCCGAAGGAATTGACAAAAAGGTTTCCACATATCTACCACTCACAATTGCACCGAACGGACGGGTAGTGGAGGAAGAAATTTTTATACCGTCAAATGCGGAATCCTTGGATAATAAAAAAATCCGGATCGGCAGTTTCGATAAATTCGGTAACCTGATTGAGAAACGTATACCGAAAAACTTCGCAAACTCCGGCCTCCCCGAAGGTAATGCGGGAAGTTGGTTCATGATAAACAGCTGTACTGACAGACAATATTCCCGTGCCGCGCTCAATAATTCCCTGGGATATAAGCTTTACTGGGGCGACCTGCATTCACATACCGAGATGAGCGGTCATGCCTGCGGAACACCTGAAGATGTGTTGAATTATGCGCAGAAGGTTTCGGAACTGGACTTCTACGCCCAGATAGATCATCTGGAAATAATGACGGAAACTGACCGAAAAAAAACACTTTCCCTGATGGAAAATAATAATGAACCGGGCTCGTTCGTTACCTTCAACGGATATGAATACAAGTGTGAAGGCCGAGGGGAAAACCATACCGACCCGGCAAGTCACTTCAATTTTTACTTTAGAAATGCCGAAGATTATTTCATCCCCGAGTTGAACAACGAAATTTGTCTCGGCGGAAAAATACCTGTTGACGAACTGCTGACGCAAATCTCGGAAAAATCCATGCCGGGAAAAACCATAGTCGCCGGACATCAATTGGGGGAAAATTGCAGTTGCGTAACCTGGAACCACCCGGAGACTCCGTTTGAGCCGTTTCTCGAAATATATTCCCACCACGGAACAAGCGAGTTTTATAATCCTGACGATTCTCTTTACTACAATAACGTACATATAATTGATTACGAAAATAAGAATCATAATGCCGTTTACGGCCCGCATTATGCCCGGGACGCCTGGGCGAACGGACGGAAACTTGGGGTGATTGCCGCTTCGGACGGGCATATCGGAAAACCGGGCGTCAACTCCTGGGGACTGACAGGCATCTACTGCGAAAGCCTAGACCGTGACGCTGTCTTCGACGCATTTCTTCAGCGCAGAACTTACGCGACAACCGGAGAAAGAATCATCCTTTATCTTAAGGTGAACGGAAGGTTCATGGGAGAAACATTCAGTGCGAATACCCCGGAAGCACACATCGAGGGCGAAGTATTCGGCACGGCACGGATCAATTGCGCTGAGATCGTTAGACTCGACATATCCGCAAGGGTGTATTCCGTGATTTCAAGACTCCGCCCCGATCCCCGGAACCCTCAATATCTCAGAATAAACCTTCAGGATGAGTTGAAAAGTAGCAATCAGATGTATTTTATCAGGATTTTCCAAAGCAACACGGTCAGGGGACGGGCAGTGCGCGCATGGTCATCCCCTGTCTGGATAAATTACGAATGAGGCATTATGAAAAGAGTCAATAAAAAAAGACCAGTTAATTTCAAAAGGCAGTTGAAGGAATCCCTTCGGGAATTGATCCGCGAACATCTTGATGAAGTGGATTACTGTATCCCCTCCGAGGGAGAGTTGTGCAGGTTCCATAAACTCAGCCGCGGAACGGTACGCAAGGCAATTGAGGAACTTGCCGCCGATAACATTCTGATAAAACGTCCCGGAATGGGAACTTTTATTAATCCCAGTGAAAAAGAAAAAATACTGGCCTCAAACGGCGGGTTGATCGCGTTCGTCACAAACCTCGGAATGGCAACCTATATCAACCAGGAACTGGCCAGAGGCATCGAAAATACCCTGTCAAGCTATGGTTATTTCATGGTGATGAAATCTTTTACGTGCGCCAACTCGGAAGAACGGGTTCTAAGCTTGCTCCGGAGAAGATGCGAGGGGATTATTTTATATATGAGCGGCGACAAAACAATGATTCCGCTCCTGGAAAAATTCGACCGGGAAAACTATCCCATTGTCCTGGTTGACAGATATTTCAAGGAAGTTGACACTGCGTTTTCAGTCAATGACGACTATGAAGGCGCGAAAATGGCCACGGAATATCTGATATCCAAAGGGCTGAAAAGATTGTTCCACGTGACTTTCAAGTCGGACATCAGTCCCGTTTCAAACAGAAAAAAAGGCTTTGCCGACGCATGCCTCGCTGCTCCCGGAGTTTTCTCGAAGATTCTTGAACTGGAACGGGATTCGGCAAAAAGCGATACCTGCATTACTGATATCCGGGATTTTCTGAATGAATATTCCATGACCGGGGAGTCGTCAGGTATCCTTGCCAACCACAGCGGTCTTTCAAGGATTATTTGGAAAACCGCGAAATCAATCGGGTTGAAAATCCCGGAAGACCTGGCCTTAATCGGTTTTGGCAACGATGCTTTTACAGAGGATCTTTCCCTCTCCGCAATCGACACCCCATATTACGATGAAGGCGTTTGCGCGGCTGAATATCTGGTGGCGAAAATTGAAAAAAGATACCGGAAGATAATGCGGAAAAAACTAAAACCAGGATTGATAGAAAGACACTCAAGCTCAATAAATTATGATTAATATCGCGGAGAAAAAATGAACAATTTCACTCGAGATGTTCTGGAGCTGACAGAAGGGAAATCCGGTAAAAAAACGGTTTTTCAGCCACGGATAAATTGGTGGCACAGGGTATTAAAACAGACCGGAAAGTTACCGGAGAAATACCGGGATATGGATTTCCTTGATATCTGCCGGGACTTGAACATTTCCCTCAGAACCTATGAGTATTTCAACGGCTGCCTCGATAGAAACGTCTATTCCTCAAAAATAAAATACTTCAGGAAGATTACTGAATCCGTGAACCGGAGAGATTATTTTGAACGTTGGGAAACCCCGGTAGGAGAAATTGTCAGGGAAAGATCATATACGCTGAACGGAAACCATATCAGAAAATTCCCGGTCTCCACGCCGGACGACCTGAAGGTGCTGGAATATATTTTTCGCGCAACTTCACTGGCCTGGGACCAGCAACTGTATGATAAAAACCTGAAGGCCGTATCCGACTTGGGACCGCCAACCATTTATTTCGGCAGAATCAATATAATGACTCTCTTTGTCGACTGGATGGGGTTTGAAGCAGCAGTCTTCGCGCAATACGATTACCCGGAGGCCATCCGGAATTTTGTCGACGCATATAACGAATATGACGATAAGGCCATGACACTAATAGCGGAATGCCCGGTCAGGATTATAAATTACGGGGACAATATCGATGCGAACATGGCAAGTCCGCAAATCCTTGAAGAATTCATTCTGCCGCGATATGAAGAGCGTTATAAAATCCTGAAACCTGCCGGAAAATTTATCCACTCGCACTGGGATGGGTCAATTAAAAATATCCTGCATTTAGCAAAACAAGCCCATGTTGACGGTTTTGAAGCCTTCACTCCGTTTCCGCAGGGAGATGTTACAGTTGAGGAAATCAAGGAAGCCATTGGCGATGATATATTTTTACTGGATATGCTTCCGATGCTGGCGTTTATGCCGGATTATGACAAGGAAGAACTGTGCGATTTAACTCATAAAATCATTGAGCTGTTTTCCCCAAAACTTATCCTCGGCGTTTCCGACTGTATAAGCCCGAACTGTGATATCGAAAGAATAAGATTTGTCTCTGACATTGTCGCTAAAGTCAATGAAGAAAATGCAAAAAAGAAAAAGGAGGATACATCCTGTTGTCTGGAATCAGCCACTTCAACCTTCCATGAATTTAACTTTAACCATTTCAACCAAAGCCAAGGGAGGAAATGACCATGTATGCTCACAAAAACGAAGCCAAGAATCTTGAAACAGGACCGACACTTTTCAAGGGAAAAATAATCTCACCTCAAACCACTTATTTCAGGTCCAAGAATTATCGGCCCCTATTCACCCTGATAGAATTATTAGTAGTAATTGCTATAATATCAATATTGGCATCTATGCTGCTGCCAGCCTTGCGGAAAGCCAGAGAATACGCCAAAATGTCTGTATGCACAGGAAACCTGAAACAGATCTTTCTCGGACTCTCTATGTACGCCCAGGACTTTGATGGACAGGTTCCACCAGCCGGCAATCAACCTTCCGGAAGTTATCATAAAATTGACAGTTATGGACATCTTGTAAATAATCCTGAAAAATTCCCTGGCTATAACCTTGGAAGACTTTACAGTTCAGGGGCTTTAAAAAATATAGACGTCTATTTCTGTCCGTTTGCCAAACCGGAAGAACATTATTCGAGAGAGGCGTATATGAATGACGGAAGCAGTCATTGTTCTTTCTCGTATCAGGCAATGGAAAAAGGTACAGGCAATCTTCCCGGAGCCGAACAGAAGATATATTTCCCCATGCAATACTATTCCGATAAACTTTCGACATCTCCAATCGTTACTGACGTTTCACATGAAATCGTCCACCCTGACGGCCTTAACGTATTGGCGATGGACGGACATGTTCAATTCGTCATGGACCGCGCTCAAATCATTAGGAATGACAGTTTCTCCTCCAGGATGAACAGGATTGTCCGAGCAATGGGGAATTAATTATTTTGATAAAATTATTTAAGGAAATTCGACATGAATCATAAAATATTGTGTATTGTTAGTACCGTCATATTCTTTTCACTGAATTTCAGGCTGTGTGTTCCTGTGCTGGGAAAAGATGTGATTAACGAGTCATTAGAAAAAGACACTCAATGGTATTGCGAAAACCTTTTAAGGTCTTCTTTTCTCGTAAGGCCTCAGCCTGAAGAACTGGACGGCCGTTTTTTCATTATAACCAGAAACCGTTATCTTAACTCAAACGGCTATACTCGAACAAGAATTAATTTGAGGCAATTAAAGAAAATAGGTATAACGGATATAGTTCAATTGACGGTAAGGGGTAATATCGTTCTGCATCCAACTCAAGTCAAAAATGCCATAAAGGCTCCGGTGAATCACCCCCACCCCGATAACTACAAAAGTTTGGAAATACTTGTCAATGCGGCGCAAAAGGAAGGTCTGAATGTATGGCCCAAAATACAATTCGCAACTGCATTGCCTTTTTCAGAAAAGGTGAAACCAAGAAATTCCAAAGGCAAATTATATTCGAGGCAATGCGTTGATATTCTTAGTCCTCTATATAAAGAATTTCTCTATGCGTTGATAGATGAATATATCTTAAAATATAAGAATTTTAAGAACTTCAAAGGCATAATGATTGATATTCCCTGGTCTGTAGAATCGGATTATTACGGCGATGACTTTGATAAATTTAAAAAATTCTGCTATACCAGGTTTAAGGAAATCCCGCCGCAAAATATTATTCTTTCCATTGACAAAGAAAGGGATTGGTCTGAACCGAGAAACAAATGGTGGCGAAGATTCATCCTATTCAGGAGACAAAACATGGAACATCTTATCCAGGAATTGTCGGCTTACATGCACAAGAATAATCTAAAACTTATCATGCATGTTGACGATTTCAGTTGCGGAAGCAGAAAGAGGGACTGGAGTGTACCGTATAACTTTCCTGAACTTAGCAAATACGCAGATATAATCTGGGCGAATCCGCCTCAGTTTTCCTCAGAGACATTTTATGTTATGAAAAAATGTGCTCCTGCCGCAAACTGGCATAAAAGCTGGGGGGGAAATTTCACAAAAACTTTCCGGGGACATAAATATGCGGGACTCTACTATTTTTTTCATGCCCTTTTGATGCCAACGTATGACGGCTGCAGCATCAGGGAAGCTGAACTGTTAAAAAGACATATTACAGACTGTCGGGAATGGGCCGGTTCTGAATCTTTAACAAAAATTGCGATCCTTCATAATCCTGATAGTATGCTCATGCGTTTGGGGTATTCTAAAAATCAAATCAGGAATCATAAAAAACAACTTATGGATATACTTTCAAGTCGTTTTGATGTTGATATTCTTTATATTGGCTCCGATGATTTGTTTAAAAATTATTCCCTCTTGATAGCTTCGGAATTCAGTGTCAGGGATATTTCCGGAAATACCAAGGAAAAACTCCGGGAATATGTGAAGAATGGAGGAATAATCCTGAATCTAAACCAGAAGTGGTCTGAAACAAATTTCGACTTTACAAAGGAAAAAGATTTTACTTCTGAATTTACCGGCCATCCCTACGAAAGAAAAATAATTCCAATTCTTCAAAACACAAAAAAAATAAACCTGTTTGATAATGTTATCGGTTCAGGAAAAGTTATCACCCCTGTTAATTGCGATATCCTTTCGGAAATGCGGTGCAACAACCTTGAATTTCAAAAAAAGTTTATTTCTCTGATAGATAAACTTGCAGATCCTCCAATAAAATGTCGGAAACATGAGAAATCTCCACCGGTTAAAATCGAATCAACCCTCAAAAAAAATAACTGGGTTGCAGTTGCCCTTTACTCGAACGACAAAACCCCCGCGCGAACAACAGTTTTTGTTGATCCCGTAAAACTAAATCTTAACTCAAAAGCATATAGAATACTGCTTTTAGGACGGAATATGGAGCTGATGAAATATATTGGCGGGACAGGAGGTAGAAATGTGCACAGTCATTTCTGGCTTCCGCAGGATTTGAAGAAAGGCATCAATATTAGTATTTTGCCTGATAACGAGTTGAAACTCATTCTTCCAGAACAGACCGGACTGAAACCTAAACCCAATAAGAATTTTCATAAGAGATGGAAAAAAAATGCCGTTCATAGAACATTTGAATATGAAATTCTGGTGATTGCTCCTTATAACGAATTTAATATAGATGGAGAAAAAGTGGATTGAATTTTGAATCCGTGAAGTAAATTGAGAAAAAATGGATTGGTAAAAGGCGGCAAAAATCCCGGATAATATCTAAAAAGCCTATAACAAAATACCAAAATTTTAACCAAAACAGCAAGGGGGTAAGTGATGAGCAAGTTGTCAGGAAGAAACCGGTTTGAAAAAGTACTGCCATTTATCTTTGCAGTCATTTTCTGGGGAGTTGCAGATGTCCGGGCGGATCTGATCGGCGATTGGAGCTTTGATGAAGGAACAGGTTCGTCATATGCCGAAGACGACATCAATGACAATGACGGGGTTTTAACATATATGAACACAGGGACGTGCTGGGTAACCGGACAAAGCGGATATGCCCTGGAATTCGACGGTATCGACGACCATGTTGTGATTACTAATCCATCCGGGTTTGATTACTCGACCGGAACTATTGAGTTCTGGATGAAAGTTGAAGCAGTTCAAAACGGTGGCCCCTTTCATTTTTATGAATCTAAAGTAACTGATTATATTCGCAGTTACCTTGCTTCTTCCGGCATCATGGACTTAATAATTGAAGATGAAGATGAAGCCATGGTGTATGTATATTATAATCTCAATGATTTGCCGGGTGGGTATCTCAATCAATGGCTTCATGTCATGTGGATTCAGGACGGTACCGGAATCAGATTGCACATCAATGGAGAAGAAAAAACTCTGGGAGGAATCCAAAGTGGAAATTGGTGGATGGACCATCTGACGCTGACTGGGGGGTATTTCGGGCGAAGCTGGGGATATTTTCCCGGTGTTATTGACGAATTTAAGATTTATGACCAAGCGTTTTCCCGCGCAGAAATACTGGACAGATTTGTCTGCGTATGTGGCGGCGCCATGCACTTCAACTGCACATGCGGCGGTTGGTATTTTGACGAAGGAACCGGTACCGCCGCCACCGGATTTTTTACGGCTAATCATGATGCCGCGCTTAACAATATGAATGTTCCGTTATGCTGGGTTACTGGAAAAATTGGCCATGCGTTAGAATTTGACGGTGCTGATGATTATCTCTCGATTGCTAATCCTTCCACACTTACTTCCTCGGCAACCGGAGCTGTTGAATTCTGGATGAAGGCCGGTAGTGTGCAAAACGGCGTAATTTTCAATTTTTTCGAGGATGCGGATACCGATTTCATCTGCTCTGGATTGCAGTCTGACGGGAATCTGTATTTAGCAATAAAAGATAACAACAGCTCTATGGTCGAAGTCAGTTACAACTTGAATGGACTGTCAGACGGCTATGTGGGAAAATGGTTGCATGTGATATGGATCCAGGACGGAACCGGAGTAAAATTATATGTCAACGGAGAACAACGAACGCTGTCCGGCACCAACAGCGGAAACTGGTGGACGGAACATTTAAGTATGAGTCAGGCATATTTCGGCCGTGGCCAGTATTACTTTGCCGGAATTCTGGATGAACCTCGAATCTACAATCGGACGGTCATGGAATTCGAAGTCCGGCAGCATTATTTTGCTGCGGATGCGGCAGGAATCTGGGAGTTCGATGAAAAGGAAGATGATACCGCCTACGATGATTCCATTAATGAAAGCCACCTTACGCTTGCCAACATGGATACGGGCTGCTGGATAGACGGAAGAATTGAAGGTGCACTCCAATTTGACGGGAATGACGACGAGGCTTCGGTTAGCAATCCAGACGGACTTGTTTCCACAACGGGAACTATTGAATTCTGGATGAGAGCTGATGCCGCACAAAATGCTACCATCTTCCATTTTTATGAATCGAAAGTTACTGATTATATTCGCTGTCATCTCCATTCGGACAGCCGCCTTGATTTGGTAATCGAAGATGACAATGTTGCAAAAATAAATACCCATTTTTATCTGAATAACCTCTCGGGTGGATACATTGACAGATGGCTTCATATCGTATGGATTCAGGATGGAACTGACATTAAATTGTATATCAACGGAGAGCTTAAGACTTTATCGGGCGTCAGGAATGGCGACTGGTGGACAGACCACCTGGCGATAAACACGGGACGCGTCGGTTGGGGATGGGATAATTTTGCTGGAACTATCGATCATTTAAACGTATTCACCCGCCCACTCTCTTCAAATGAAGTTAGCCAGCGCTTCACAGATCACGGGGGTGAATACGGATTCGGATATGAAGAATATACCGGCGATCCTGTCGGCGGAGGCACGGGTTATTCTGAAATCTACAGCGCCAACGATGCGGATTATGTAGTAACCACCAAACAGGAACTTCTGACCGCGTTAGGAAACGCCTCCAGCGGAGAAATTATATTTGTCAATGCAGCATCGATTGATCTTACCGGGGAATGCAGCATCGTGATCCCGGCCGGAGTCACCCTGGCCAGCAACCGTGGTGCCGGAGGAACCGCTGAGGGTGCCTTGCTTTACGCTGACCAGTCATCTACTCCTGCTATTCCACTGTTCCTTGGCGGGGCCGGAAATGTCCGGGTTACCGGCCTGCGCATTCAGGGACCGCATTCCGACATCGGGGATGAAGCCTATGATCCCCCGATTACCAGAGGAATTCAGGCCGCCAGTTCACAGAACTCTTGCCTGGAAGTTGACAACTGTGAAATTTTCGGATGGAGCAGCGCGGGAATTATGGTTTCTGCCGGGACTGCTAATATTCATCATAATTATATTCATCACTGCCGACGAACAGGTCTGGGATATGGGGTAGCACACGGTTATAGTCCCGCAGCAAGTGTTATTGAAGCAAATAAATTCGATTATTGCCGTCATGCAGTAGCCGCAACGGGAGTCACCGGTAACAGTTATGAAGCGAAATTTAATTTAGTTCTTGAACACGCCAATGGTCATGTTTTTGATGTACATGGAGGTGTTGATCGTAATGACGACACCAATATCGCAGGCGACAATATCTATATTCATCATAACACCGTGATGGTTATGGATCAATACGCCGTAATGATCCGGGGTATTCCCAACAACGAGGCACTTGTGTATAATAACTGGTTTTGGCGCTTGGATTCTGTTATTCAAGTGAACGCCCAGGGAAATATGGATACCTACATGAATCTAAAAACTCCAGACCGACTTCTGATCAGCAAAGAAAGTCAGTAAAGTTTATGTTGATTGTTGCCACATATAAACATTATAGCTGGAGAGATTTTAACGTCAACCGTGTTATTGCCAATATGAATTACCTTGGTATTACCGGTATAAGGATCTGTTCTTCCCCAGACGCTCCACATATGATAAAATCCGTCCGTAAACAAAAAACTAATACCAGACTGCTTTTTAGGATATAGTCCGAGGATAAAAAATGAAAAAATATATAATAAAAGGAAAAGGTTATTCCGACTCTCCGAAACTGCTTAAATCATCTTCCGGTAAAATTTTTCTGGCAAATCTCAGATACCGCGACCGGAAAGAATTTATTGAACTTAACCGGATTTCTGAAAAATGTTTTGTTCCCCGGAAGGAACATATTATTTTCGAAAATCCCATGATTCTCGCCCCGGAATTGGCGGAAGTAAAAGATCGGCTGTTTGTTTGTGCGCCGTTGCTGGTCAACGGAAAATGGACAATCCGCATCAGGACGCTTTCGGGAAGCAAACTTTCGAAAATATTCAGTCTGCCGTCAGGATTTGCTCATAATTATCAACCCAGAATCTGTGTTGATGCAAATGGCGTCATGTGGTTCGTCTGGACGGGTATCGATAATGGCAATTATGGAATCTACTGCATAAGTTACAGCGACGGGAACTGGTCTGATATAATATGCATCAGTGGAACCGCCGGAAATTCCAGAAATCCCGCGGTTGCAATTAACAAAAATACTGGAATCATAAATATTGCCTGGGATCAATCAAATGGAAAATCTTATGAAATATTGACAAGGAATCTGGATATTACGTCGGGAAGACTTACTCCGATTGTACAGATCACCAGGAATATGGATTTTAATGTGCATCCCAGTCTGTACCTGGATAAAAATGACAGATTGTTCCTTGCCTGGGAAAATTATAAAACCAATGCAAAAGGATATGGATTTGAAAATTATGGAAGCCCTGAAATAATCGAACTTGAGAAACAGGTATCGCAAGGCGGAATCGGGCGCAGACTTGACAGAAAAAGCATGCTGGTTTTTTGTGAAAAAGGAAGCTGGAAATATTTGCGGGATAAGTCCCTTGATACCGCTATGCCGGTTACGGGTTCAGGAGAAAAATCCATTTATCCCTTCACGTCGGGAATTTGCAAAGGTGCGGTTCGTCCGGGTGTCTTTACAGATGCAAACAATAATGTTTACATCTATAATTATGTTTTCAATCATAGCACCTGGTGCTGGGATTTCGAACTCAGCAGGTATCATGACGGAAAATGGACAAAAACAGTTTCGTTTCAGGCTGACAAAGGTATCTATCTTGAGGCCGTGTCGGTTCTCCCGGAGGGAGGAAAAGTCCTGGTCGCATTCCAGAAAGCGTGTGGCAAAGATGAGAAATATTTCACCCCCGCGGGAAAGCGTAGACCCAGAAATTACGGACATAAAACGCTCCGAAACAGAACGTGCAGGAGTTTTACGGGTATTGTGGAATTTGGATTAAACAACGCGGCAGACGGAAAAAATATCCTTTGCAAGATTTATAAAACGTATCCGTTCAAGTCTCAGAAAGAAACAGCAAAAAGATTCCCGGTTAAAAGTAAAACTGAGAATTATTTTGTTTATTGGGGAGATACCCACGTACACTCGGAGTTGTCGGTATGCGCCCGGTCAATAGATGGCTCCCCTGAGGATAATGCCCTGACTCTTAGGGATATTGGAGGACTGGATTTTTGCAATATCACTGATCACGATAAAAGTATAAATTTTTATGACTGGCATGTTTTGCAAAAACTCTCGCTTTTGCATTCATATGAAGATAATTTTATCCTTTTCCCCGGATATGAATTTGTCAAGTACGTTAAAAACTATGCGTTTCACCGTCATGTGCTGAACAGGGATGCCGGTGAAAGTATATATGTTCAACTGCCGGGTTCCGATAACCCCGGACGTTTCTGGAAGAATATTAACGGGAAAAAGATAATCAGTATTCTCCATCAGTCTGGAGACGTGAATCACATCAATACCTGGAAATTTCATAATAAAGACAAAGAACCCCTTATGGAAATCTACCAGGTGCGGGGATCTTACGAATATTACGGATGTAAAAGGAATACCTACCAGCAGCGTTATCAATACTGCGGCAATCTTCCTCTCAAGGGGGAAATCAATAAAAATAACTGTATGGAGAAATGGTGCAACAAGGATGGTTATGCGCAAAACGCGCTGGCTTTGGGCTATATAACAGGTTTTACCGGCGGCGGGGAACATGAAAGCGTGGGAATTACCGGAGTCATTGCAAAGTCTCTGATCAGGAAAGATATTTTCGACGCCCTGACCAATAGACGGACTTACGCAACCACCGGAGCAAAAATCGGCATCGATTTCCAGATAAATTCTCATATTACCGGTGAGGTATTCGCGACAAATTCCGCCAGAAAAATTGAAGTCCGGGTCACGGCCCCCCAAAAAATAAAGTTTATTGAATTGATACGGAACAACGAACTATTTCATAAATTTTCGGGAAAAAGTAAAAACGGGGAATTTTCCGTGAATGATGATTCTGATTTAAATAAATGCGCATATCCACCCCGGGGAGATTTCAGAAAACCGTTTATTTTTTATTATCTGCGAATAACCCTTGCGGATAATGAAATGGCCTGGACAAGTCCAATATGGGTAATATATCAGCACTCCTAAACAAAACTTACCCAAATCAAGGAAATTTCTCCTTATACCGATTTGCGATCTAAAAGCAAGTAATGATTGCGGATTTCAGGTTTGATCCGGAGAACTTTTGCGCGTCCACTCAACACCGCCGCCACCGTCGACCGGCTGAATCCGGATTCTCTTGCTATATAGTCAATTAAGACTAAAATAGATGAAGTTTCGGATGATTTATAAATTTGTTGGGAGTATATTACTGGAACCGGAAAAATCGTGGTTCACGATGAAAATTTAATTAACTCCTTTTTCGTGAACGGGAGATGGTGTTTCCGGTTGTATTTACAATACAGAGCAGTTGAGGAAAAAACAGGAAAGGAGAAACACCCATGCCTGAAGCTGTTACGGGATATATTTAACGTTGGTTATTTTGGGTGGAAGTATTTATGGAAAAGCGACAGTTTAAAAATCCTAAATTGATCAAACTATCAACAATGGCCTTGCCAAAAGCTATGGGGGCTGATTGTAACCCGCTTGGTAACTCTGCAAGTGATTATTGCGCATCAGGTATCACGGCCAGCGGCAATTGCAGTTCGACGGGCGACACGGCAGTAGGATGGTGCGGATACAACGGCAATACTGCCAGTAGTTGTAATATGGCAGGTGTGTACGTATGATTCCATATAGCACATTAAACCTGTCCAATATAAACATAATGACACATAAAAACTAAAGGTTCTTTCCGCATTTCCGTGGGTGTCCAGGCAAATTTCGGCGATTCATGAAAATAACGATGATTAATAATGAAGAAAAATGTCGAAATTACGGAGTGAGACTGCTGGACGGAAGCGCTTGGGGCTTTACCGGATATGGTAAAGCCATCCCGCCCCTTGATACATTTGCGCGAATGAACGGTATGATTGAAGTAGACGAGACTTGGCCATGTGTTGCTAAATTTTCCTTTATGTCAACAAAATCCGCTGACGAGCTGATTCCGCGGCAACTTGCTCAAGGCTTAGACATAGATATAATCAACAACTACGGAAGAATTTGGTCATGTCCGCTTTTTAAAGACATTTTTATTGAATTAATACACACGCATCATGATGTAGGCGGTACAGGTGTTGACATAATGAGGATGTCAAATGCATGGAAGATTATACATAAACACTATATTTTTAAAGGAGGGACTTTTTTCCATGCGGCGTCTGCCGCGCTCAACGGCAGAGGCATGCTGATAACGGCCCCAAGCAGCACAGGCAAAACAACTTCCTTTCGCCGGCTTCCTAACTATTGGGAAAAGTTTTCAGACGACCTTGTGCTTGTTATAAAGAATAAAAACGGAATCTATAACATGCACGGGCTGCCAACCTGGAGTGAATATATTGTCAATAAAAGAAAACCCGTGTTTCATGTTGAACGTTATGTGCCTTTATATGCTATATTCTTTCTTGAACAGTCGGATGAAGATAAAGTCGAAAAAATAAAACCAACTCAGGCTGCAATAGAAATTTATGAAACCCTGAAGTTTCATTCAAAGGGATTCCTCCTCAAAATAAAAAGTTTGGAAAAGAAAGAAATTCACAAAAACCTTTTTGATACATCAATCAACCTTGCCAAATCAATAAAATGCTACCGTTTGAAAGCAACTCTACTTGGAGAATTCTGGAAAGAAATAGAAAAGGTATTATAATTTACTGCCCCCCCGGGCCGCTTTGGATCATCTTTCTCGCAAAAAATATTCAATGCTGTATATTGATTGTCCTGTTGATTTTGGAGTGCAAATGGATAAAGACAGCCAATTATTAAACGATTCGTATATCCTTGACAAACTGCTTGAACTTGCATATGACGGCATTGTGGTGGTCAATCGCAGGGGTATTATCACGTACATTAGCAAAGCCTATACTGATTTTCTGGGTGTGGAAAAAGAAGATGTGGTGGGCAGGGATGTCAGAGACGTGATTGAAAACACGCGTTTGCCGGTTGCCCTTGAAACCGGGAAAACGGAGAAGGCCCAGTTGCAACTGATAAACGGCGATTACATGGTTGCTTCAAGATTTCCTCTTATAAGAGACGGTGTGGTAATCGGGGCTGTAGGCAAGGTGCTTTTCAGGAATGTGGAAGATTTGCATGCGCTGCACAAACAAATCAGCCGGTTGCAGCAACAGGTGGAGTGTTACAAGCAGGTGAGTGGATTGAATCAGGCCAAATATTCATTTAAACATATAATCGGACGCAGCGGAAAAATTCTGGAGGCAAGGGCCTTGGCAGAAAAAGCCTGCCTGACAAATTCCAGCGTTATATTGACGGGCGAAAGCGGAACTGGCAAAGAACTTTTTGCTCACGCTATTCATCAGGAAAGTCCGAGAAGCGCCAATCCTTTTATTAAAATCAATTGCGCCGCCATTCCCGCCGAACTTCTGGAATCGGAGCTTTTCGGCTATGAAGACGGAGCTTTCACCGGCGCCAGGAAAGGCGGAAAGCCGGGGAAGTTTGAGATGGCCGACGGAGGAACGCTTTTTCTTGATGAGATAGGGGATATGCCGCGGGAAATGCAGTCAAAGCTTCTCCGCACGCTTCAGGAAAAAGAGATTGAGCGCATAGGCTCTCAGCAACCGCTTAAGATTGATGTCAGAATTATTGCCGCGACAAACAAGAACCTTGTGGTCATGGTCGAAAAGGGAATTTTCCGGGCCGACCTTTATTACAGGCTTAATGTCATTTCCATCAGGATACCAAGTTTGCGGGAGCGTCCTTCCGACATTGAAGTTTTAGCGCCCCACCTGCTCGGCAAAATTTGCTCAAGACTTGGCAAATATGTGGATGAGATTTCACCGGAAACAATGAGAACTCTCAAATCATATTCCTGGCCGGGAAACGTCCGGCAGTTGGAAAACGTTCTTGAAAGGGCCGTGAATCTGGCTGAACGCGAAACGAAGATCACACTTAAAGACCTCCCGGAAACAATCAAAGGAATCCGGGAAAAACAAGCCGCCCCACTTAACGATGTTATCGAAGGTGCGGAAAAAGATGCCATTCTTTCAGCTCTTGCACTTTGCGGAGGGAAAAAAGCAAAAGCCGCGCGTCTTCTTAAAATAAGCAGATCCAATCTCTATGAACGTATGAACAGGCTCAAACTGTCCTGACGACAAGACACTATATTGTTTCACTGCCTCGCATTTTGTCTTTAAATCAATACACTATTTGACTTTTTCCGTAAACCTGCCTTGAAACAAAGACACTTTATCTTTTTTAACACATCCCCTGCTCTTGTCTATTTAGCGTAATCCATTGTTGTGCAACACCATGCATGGCTAATGCCTTTTTGTTGGCAGGTTTTTTGCTATGGTTTCCGGAAATTTCAGAATAACCATAAGGGCTGCAAATGAGACACACGAAATTTATGTCCCCGGAAGAGGCCGTGGCGTTGGTTGAGAGCGGAACTTGCATCGCCACCGGCGGTTTTGTCGGCTGCGCTCATCCTGAGCTGCTTTCAGCAAAACTTGAGGAGCGTTTTTTAAAGACAGGAGGGCCGGGAAACCTTACGCTTGTATATGCGGCAGGACAGGGAGACGGCAAAGGTCGCGGCCTTAATCATTTTGGTCATGAAGGACTTCTGAAAAGGGTCGTGGGAGGACATTGGAACCTTGCTCCGGCAATGGGACGGCTTGCAGTTGAGAACAAGATTGAAGCATACAATTTCCCACAGGGGGTTATAAGTCATCTTTTCCGGGAAATTGCTTCAGGTTCACCCGGCAAAATAACCCATATCGGCCTTGAGACGTTCGTCGATCCGAGGAATGACGGCGGCAAGCTGAATTCCAGGACGGAGGAAGACCTTGTGGAACTTGTAACTTTGAATGGGCGCGAGTGGCTCATATACAAATCATTTCCAATTGACTTTGCTTTCTTGAGGGGAAGTTTCAGTGATTCATTCGGTAACATATCTTCCGAAAATGAAGTAATCACGGCGGAAAGCCTTTCCATTGCTCAGGCGGTAAAGAACTCCGGTGGGAAAGTCATTGTCCAGGTTGAGGGCGTTGTTCCTGATTATTCGAGGGATCCGAAAAGCATTGGGATTCCCGGCATTCTTGTTGACGCGGTTGTGGTGGCGGAAAACAAGGAAACCCATGCGCAGACATTCGCCGAGAGTTTCAATCCTTCGTACACCCGGCAGGGAAAAATAGAAGAGCTTTCTTTGCCTGAAATTCCTGCTGGCGCCAGACGGATAATTGCAACAAGGGCCTTGTGCGAGATACAGAAAAATTCAGTCGTTAATCTTGGTATCGGACTGCCGGAGGAAATCGCCAGGATTGCCAGGGAAAAGAACAGGCTTTCCGATATGACTTTAACCGTTGAATCCGGGCCTGTCGGCGGCGTTCCCGCACATGGTTTGAGCTTTGGCGCAAGCGCTTATCCTCATTCAATAATTGACCAGCCTTACATGTTCGACTTTTATGACGGCGGCGGACTTGACATCGCTTTTCTGGGAATGGCGGAGTGTGACCGCTTCGGAAATGTAAACGTGAGTAAATTTAACGGGCGAGTGGCTGGAGTCGGCGGTTTTATGAATATAACCCAGACTGCGTCAAAGGTGGTTTTTACCGGTTCATTTACCGCCGGGGGACTTGATGTTGCTGTCGAAAATGGCGTTCTGAAAATATTGAAAGAGGGAAAGATAAAAAAATTCCGCTCCGACGTGGAACACCTGACTTTCTGCGGAGCTTATGCAAAGAAAAAACGTCAGGAAGTGATGTACATAACGGAACGAGCTGTTTTTAAACTGGGAAACGAAGGTCTGATTCTGTCGGAAATTGCTCCGGGGGTCGACCTCGAAAAAGACATTTTTTCGTATATGGATTTCAGGCCATCAGTCAGTGAAAACCTGAAGCAGATAAAATTGGAAGAGTCTCAAAAAGTACATGCATAAAAAAGGAGCATAATCATGGGTAATGTTTTATTGACAGGGGCAGCGAGAACGCCGATCGGGGATTTGAATGGAAGTTTGTCCGGCGTAAGTGCCGTTGATCTTGGAAAAGCGGTGGCATCGGCAAGCATTCAACGAGCGGGAGTTTCAGAGTCCGACATTGAAGAAGTTATTGTCGGCAATGTTTTGCAGGCAGGATTGGGACAGAACCCCGCACGGCAGATCGCGATAGGCTGCAATGTGCCGGAGCAAGTTCCGTCATTTACCGTAAACCAGGTTTGCGGTTCCGGCTTGAAAGCGATTGACCTTGCATGGCAGCGCGTTGCTTCGGGAGCAGTCAGGGTCGCCCTTGCCGGTGGAATTGAAAGCATGAGCCGCGCACCGCACATCCTGCCATCTTTGAGAAACGGAGTTAAGCTGGGCGACGGAACTCTTATCGACACTGTTGTAAGCGATGGATTAACTGATATTTTCGGCGGCTACCATATGGGAATTACGGCTGAAAATATTGCTGAAAAATATGGGTTGTCACGTGAAGATCAGGATAGTTTTGCCTTGGACAGCCAGAAAAAATACGCAAAGGCGTTTGCTGGCAGCGCTTTCAAAGACGAAATAATTCCAGTGACGGTTAAGCAGAGAAAAAAGGAAATTGTTGTTGATTGCGATGAACACCCGCGCCCGGATAGCACAATGGAAGACCTCGCAAAACTGAGGGCGGCATTCAAGAAGGATGGAACGGTTACCGCAGGCAACGCTTCGGGCATAAATGACGGCGCCGCTTCCGTTGTCGTTATGGATTCCGGCAGCGCTAAAGAGAAGGCAAATTGCGTTAAGATAAGGGACATTGTTTGTGTCGGTTGCGATCCGGCTTTTATGGGCATGGGGCCTGTTCCGGCCGTAAAAAAACTGCTTGAACGCCAGAAGATGACAGTAGGCGACATCGATCTGTGGGAGTTGAATGAAGCATTCGCGGTTCAGTCGATAGCCATTGTCAACGAGCTTGGAATGGATGCAAGCAAAGTTAACGTGAATGGCGGAGCGATAGCATTGGGGCATCCGATTGGTGCAAGCGGAGCGCGGATAGCCGTTACTTTGTTCCATGAAATGAAACGCAGAAATTCTGCCCTTGGAGTCGCCTCGCTTTGTGTTGGCGGCGGCATGGGGCTGGCGATTTTGCTTGAGAATATTTAAAGGAAAGATTGAAAAATGATAAATACAATTGCTGTTTTAGGTTCCGGTGTGATGGGTGGCGGTATTGCCCAGATGTTTGCGGAAAAAGGATTTTGCGTCCTTCTCTGGGATGTTAAACCTGAGTTTGCGGAAAAAGGTTTCGCGAAGATCAAAGGCCGCCTGATGAAAAGCGCTGAAAAAGGAAAAATCGATGCAGGTGAGGCTGAAGCTGTCATTTCCCGAATAAAGTTGATTGCGGACTTTCAGGAAATAGGCGAAGCCGGACTTGTAATAGAGGCCGTAATAGAAAATGCTGAAATAAAACGCGATTTGTACAGAAGCCTTGAGGACGCTGTTTCGACCGATGCAATAGTGGGAACAAACACCAGTTCCCTGAGCGTTGAAGAATTGGCTGAAGGCTGGAAAAATCCTTCGCGTTTTCTTGGCGTACATTTTTTCAATCCGCCCACTAAGCTTGAGCTTGTTGAATTGATTGTTTCGAGCAAAACTTTTTCCGATGTCGCTCAGACGGTAAAAGATATCCTGGTAAAATGCGGAAAAACTCCGGTGGAAGTAAAGGACTCTCCCGGCTTTATTGTCAACCGTCTTCTTCTGCCGATGATAAACGAAGCGGCAAAACTTCTGGAAAGCGGTGCGGCTGACGCTCCATCAATAGACGCGGCTATGAAACTTGGCGCTTTGCATCCTGTCGGGCCGCTGGAACTGGCGGACCTGATTGGGCTTGATGTCTGCAAAAAAATTCTTGATAAAATGGCGGAAGCTTTGGACGACCCATTTTACAAAAGCGCAAGCGCGATAAATGATAGAGTGGCCGCTGGCAAGCTTGGCAGAAAAAGCGGCGCGGGATTTTACGAATATTGATATGTAAGGAATTCAGTAATGAAAATAAATAATTTGTCTGTCGTAATTACTGGAGCTGGAAACGGCCTGGGCAAACAAATGGCCTTGGACTTGGCAACAGAAGGAGCACAAGTCTATGCGGCTGATCTCAATGAAAAAGTTCTGGGCGATTTAGAGGCAAAAAGCGAGGGCAAAATCAAATGCCGTGTCTGTGACGTTTCAGACGAAGAAAGTGTTAAAGCCTTCTTTGCCGGAATTGAAAATGTGGATGTCCTGATAAATAACGCCGGAATTACTAGGGACGGCCTTCTCCTTAAAGTCAAAGACGGCGAAAAAAAGGTCATGCCTCTATCTGATTTTCAAAGCGTCATAAATGTTAATCTTACCGGGGTTTTTCTTTGCGCGAGAGAAGCTGCCTGTATCATGGCGGAAAAAAAGAACGGGCTCATAATAAATATTTCCTCAATTTGCAGAGCCGGAAATCTGGGGCAGACGAATTATTCGGCCGCCAAAGCCGGAGTCGACGCAATGACAGTTACCTGGAGCAAAGAGCTTGCAAGATACAATATCCGTTGCGCGGCAATAGCTCCCGGATATATAGGCACTGAAATGGTCAAAGCCGTCAATCCGGCGGTCCTCGAAAAAATTATCACTCAAGTTCCCTTAAAACGCCTTGGCGAACCGGAAGAGATATCGAAAACAGTCAAATTCATAATAGAAAATGATTTCGTTAATGGCAGAATACTGGAAATAGACGGCGGTCTTAGAATCTGAATGTTTTTATACAGGACCCCGGAAATTGGCCCCATGACAAGCAATCCTTTAATTTTAAAAGCTGTAATCAGGATATTTTCAAAAAATGAGTCAATGCCATTCAAACGGCGCTATATTGATCCCCCGGTGCGGGTAGTCGGCGCTGGATATAAACCACTCGCCCTCATCATTGCGAATAACTTCAGGCGCGTGCGCGGAAAACTCCGTGAGAAATGTTGCGTTGCTGAAATCATCGGGACACGGCGAACAATACACGTATGAGCGCGGACAATAACCGTAAGTGCTGAAATCGCCCTGATCCCAAAGCGTCCAGAAAAGATAGAAAAGTCCTTTGTAGGGGACCACCACCGGTGACTCAACCTGGAAACTTGCTTTTTCAGGCTTAAAAACCGTTACCGCTTCCGACCAGTTAACAAAATCCGCGGACGTGATAAGATTTATTGAATTGCCGGCACAACGGTAAAGATAATATGTATTATCCCAGAATAAAATATATGGATCACGAGCACCGTCAGCGGCGGCGGCAATCGGCTTTTGCTCTGTCCAGTTTTCCAGGTCAGTAGATGCGGCGCAGCCAAGATGCGAACCGGCCATGATGTATTTATCCGCGATTTTTATTACGGCCGGCGCCCAGCCGCAATCGGCGGTATTTATTTTCGGCATGTCTTTCCATGACTGAAAATTCAATACGTTTTTGAAAGCTCCTTCCGGCGCCACCGCATGAAAACACAGTCCTTCCCCGTTGTGTCCGGCGTCACCAGTCACCCATGGGCGAGTAATGCCGAAACAGTGCCAGCGTCCATTTTCATCTCTGGCAAAAGTGTGGTCATTTACACGCCAGTCCTGATAGGTTTCACCTTGAATGTAACTAAACAGACCGTCCGCGGAAGTTGCGGAAGGAAGCGTATACACATCCGGCTGGGGCTTGTATACATTTACATACCGGCCGGTTAATTTGGGAACGTAATGTTTTTTTACCGTCATGACTCCGTCTTCATTTTTCAAGAAAGTAACTCTTTATACTGTAAAAATCAATAACCGTATTGTTTTCCATGTCACGCTTTTAACGTTCCGTATCCGGATTTTCCGGCTGCCGCACGATGTTGCCGACATCGGCAATGCAAACTTTGCGGGTTCCGTTCAGCACGGTATCAAAGCAAACTTGCAATCCATCACGGCTCCAGCGGGGGTGAAGGTCGCAACGGCAATCCACCTGGTATTTCAGCGGGTGCTGGAGAGTGGCGACGGTATGCAGTTCTCCCCGGCCGGGATGATAGAGCAGCACCCGGTAGATTTTCCTGTCGGGGGAAGGATAGGTGTCGGTAAGGATCCATTCACGGTCAGGCGACCAGGAACAATGGCCGTCTCCATGGAATATTCCAGATTTGTGCAGGTTTATTTTGCCGGATGGGTCCTCGACGTCATAGAGATATGGCGGATACCCGCCCAGTTGGGCCCAGACAAGAATCCGGTCGCGGTACTGCCAGTCAAAGTGGCTGATAAGCGGCGATTTTCCCAGACAGGCCAATCCGGAGCCATCGGGATTTACGGTCATCATCCTGGTTATCCTGACTCCATTTTCATCCCAGCGATGGAGGAACACGATCCGGCTGTCGTCCGGGCTCCAGAATAAATGGTTTATCCATTGTTTCCGGCTGGGAATATCCGGTCCCGGCTGAAATCCGGCAAGTTGTTTCAAACTCACGATCAGATCTTTTTTGCCGGTTCGCATATCCATCACAAACAAACCGTCGTTGGCGGGCGCGGGATCGTTTCGGCCTGGATCGGGGATGCCGGGGTAACCGTAACCGGGGCGGCAGTCATGCAACCGGGAGAAATTAAGCGTCGCCGCCCGGGAACCATCCCGGCTTACCGCGTAAATCGGGTTTTCCAGAATGTCTTCGCCGCCGGTAGCCAAATTTTTCCGGATACAGACAAACCTGTTCTCGCGCCGGTCATTATAGTACAGAGTGTTTCCGGCGGTATCCGCCATCCATTGAAGTCTGCATCCCATCTGCCAGTTCCAGGCAAAGGTTTCCGCAACCGGTTCGCAATGGGAAAGGCCGCCAACGTCAAAGCGGACAATCTCCGCCCGGTCTTCCGGCTCCGGCGGACGGTCCATGAATCCGGTGCGCTGACAAACCAGGGTTTTCCGGTCCGCGCTCCAGGGACAGACGTCATAATACCCGAACCAGTAATGCCGGAAATCACCGGGGCACAAAACATCCATTGCGGGAGGTGCTGCCGGAGTTGTACATTGATCTGCGCGGGATATTTTCGTTAAATTATCTAATCGGTTAAATTTTTCTGTCAGCACTTGACAATCTCCATTTTTTAGCTTATAATTGAGTTGTTACGAGGAGTATAACTCCAAAGATGGAAAAAGTCAAGGTAATAATTCTAACCGGTTAAATATTTATGACACAACGCCAGATAGCCGCTAAACTGGGAATTTCGGTAGCAACCGTATCGATGGCCCTGAATAACAGTCCCCGGGTGAAGAATACCACAAAGGTACGGGTCCGTGAGCTGGCCGCGCAAACCGGATACCGTATCAACGAGACCGCCAGAAGTCTTTCCTCGGGAAAGACCCGCACCGTGGGAGTGCTGTTCCCGGAATTCGACAACACTTTTTACGCACAGCTTGCGGACGAACTCCAGCGTCAGCTCATGGGACGCGGTTATATCGGCATATTTCTGTCAACCGGCCCGACCAGCGACATCAATAATTATATTGACATGCTGGTTGCCCGGAAAGTCGATGGCATCATCTCGAGACGCCTGGATATGGAACATATGGTCAGGTTGAACGGGGAAAAGGTTCCGGTAACTTTCTATGCAGCCCCCACCGAAAGCAACCTCGATACCGTAGTCGTGGACCGCGGCAAAGGCGTTTGTGAAGCGATTAAGCACCTTATCGGACTCGGTCATACGAGAATCGGATATGTCGGCTGCCAGGGCGATTTCGAACCCAGGTTCAACGCATACCGCCATACCATGATGGCAAGCGGTTTGCCGCTGGACCACGATTGGGTAACAAGCGGGGGGTCGAGCCATGAGACCGGATACCGCGGCATGCTTGAGATTTTCGCCCGTAGAAACCGGCCGACCGCCGTAATCGCGCACTGCGACATTGTGGCAATCGGGGCCATGTGCGCCGCATTCGAAAAAAACGTGAAGGTTCCGGAACAACTTGCAATTATCGGTTATGACAATATTAAGGAAAGCCGTTACGCCGCGATTCCCCTGACCACTGTCGCGGTTGATGTGGCGGAACTGGCGAAGGCATTGCTGGACACTTTATTCGAAAGAATTGAAGGGGGCCGGTCGCCCATGCCGCTTCGAACCGTTGTTTCCCCGTCCCTGCTCATCAGGAAATCGTGCGGCGCGCAACTTGGTAAACGCGGAGGAAATATTTGAAAGGCATACTTCTAACAGCAATAATCTTAATTGGAACAATAGAAACGGCGTGGACGGCGGAAGTTTCTTTCCCCGGCGGCGGCTTCGAGGACGGTTCCAACAACTGGGTTATGCGGAAAGGCGCGAAACTCAGTCAGGATTCGCCGCATTCCGGCAAATATTGCCTGGAACTTCCCGCCGGGAATACCAGTTATGCCATGTCCCGGCGGTTCACGGTGGAACCGGGAAAAATTTATTGCCTCAGCTTCATGGGCAAGGTCAGCGGTGAAGATACTCTCGACAACAATCCCGGCCTGAAAGTTCTGCGAAGAAAACTTAAAAAGGAACGCAAGCTGCCCAAATGGGAACTCTGTTTCTACCGGAAAGATAAAAAAGGCAAGCGGGTATCCAGAGGTTTTCCGCAGTTTTTCACGTGCATATTATCGGAAAATTGGACTCAGTATCGAGAAGAGTTCCATGTGCCGCCCGGAGCAGGGGCCGCCCGGTTAGTTTTCACTAACGGCAATCCCGACAACACTTTGTTTATCGATGACCTTGAGCTGGATCAGGTTTTCCAACCGGAATTGAACATCAATCCGGAGTTCAAACTCGGGGAGGATAATTTCTCCGGGTACAATTACTCGAAAAATTGTAAAATTATTGATGCAGGTGACGGCAAATTCGTCCTGGACGCAATGAAAGGCTGGAGCATGGGAGATCCAATCCCGGCCCGGCCGGAACAGACTTTGCAACTCTCATATTCGGCAAAAGCGGGGCCGGGGCGAAACGGGTTGATCAGATGTGTGTTTTGTGACGCCACCAGGAAAGAACTGGGAACTACGAAAACCAGGGATCTGGTAACCCCGCGCGGCACGGAGAAAACCTGCTCATACACTTTTGTCACTCCGCCGGGAACCGCTTATGTCAGACTGGTTCCCGGATGGGCCGTATTCAAATGGATTAAGTTAACCGAAAAGAAGGCTTCGAAAGAATGACTAAACTGGTAAAAATCGCGGCGGCGGTGACTTGTGCCGGGCTGCCAATCATCACCAACGCCGGACTCCCGGCATTGCCACTTGCGGAAAAAGGAAAACCTGAAGCGGAAATAGTCATTGGCGAAAAAGCCCCGGTAACCGTGCAGTTCGCAGCCGGGGAACTTCGTAAATTCATCCGCATGATCTCAGGAGCGGAACTTGCTATCGTTCCCTCCCCGTCCACCACTGGCAACACTAAAATCGTCCTTGCCACCCCCGGTTCAAACCCCAAAATCCGCGCTTTATTCGGCGATGACCTGAAATACCTCGAGGGCGCCGACGGATTCGCTGTCCGACGACGGAATAACAGCATCTATATTATTGCCAATATTCCGCGAGGCGTATTGAACGGCTGTTATTCGTTCCTGGAAAAGAATTCCGATTTGATTTTCGCCCGGCCCGGTCCCGATGGCACGGTCTATTCCCGCAACCAAGACCTGTCCGCGGCTTATGCCGATTACCGGGAAAAGCCGGTGTTCAAGCTGCGCGGCTGGCATCTTACCTGTGTATCCGGACATACCCATCAGGCCACTGAACTGTGGCTGACCCGCACCCTGTGCAATTACATTCCCCTGGAGCCACAGCTGTTTGGCAAACTCAGCCCGCGGCGCCGGGAACAGGGATTTATTCTGGACTTCGGGGGCGGCCACAATTTGAAACGTTTTCTTCCGAATAAAAAGTATTTCAAGTCCCACCCGGAATATTACGGTATGATCAACGGCCAACGTCAACCCATCGGCCGCGACACCCAGCTTTGCTTTACCAATCCGGAGATGGTCAAGACCTTTACCCGCGAAATACTCCATTGGCTGAAGATGGTTCCGGACGATGTCCGGCTTTTCAATATAAAAATTGAGGACAACTGGAATTGCTGTGAATGTCCAGACTGCCAAAAACCGCTGCGGCTGCCGGATGGCCGCATCCTGTCCCCGAAATCAAAGGCGTTCCGTTCGACCCAGTTTTTCATGTTCCTCAATGCCGTGGCGAGAATCCTGGAAAAAAAGCGCCCTGAACTGATGATTTGTACCCTTGCGTACCTGTTCAGCGCAATCCCGCCGGAAGTTGCCATCAATCCCAACATCTATATTCAGTTCTGTCCGTTCGTGAGGAATGATGAAAAATATCCTGTCCAAAGCCGGGTCAACCGGGAATGGGAACAGCGTATCCGGGCATGGACCAAAGTCACGCCCAATATCATCTGGCGGGAATATTACGGTTGCGCGGCAAGCTTTCCCCGGCCTATCGCCGTGCCCACCGCCAAGGACTTGCAGTTTATCAACGGCCTGGGGGTAAGTTGCGTATTGTCGGAAACCCCGCCGGATTCGCCGAAAGTTTTCCGGAAGGAAAAACTCAGCGATTACTGGGACGCTTCGGCCATGCAGTACTGGCTACTGAATAAACTGTTCTGGAATCCGTTCGCGGATCTGGACAGCTTGCGGGAAGAGTACCTCACCCGCGCCTACCGCAAGGCGGCCCCGCAAATGCGGCAATACTACGCGCTAATCAGAAAATCATGGTTCGCGGAGAAAACCCCGGCAAAGTACAATGACTCGCCGTACAAAATGGCTGAACTCCATATTAAAAAGGCCGGGATTGCCGGAAAATGCGAAAAACTGTTGACTCAGGCGTTGCAAAACGCGGTCAATCCCGGTTCGCGGAAACTGGTCAAGGCCCAGCTCGTCAGATTCAACGCCTGGAAGAAATATCTGGCCAAACACTCCACCCCCACCATAGATATTCCCTTTACGGACACACCACCCGCCGGATTCGATTTCTCAGCCGGACAATGGCGACATGCCGCCGTAATCGACGGCTTGCAAATAATGAACGGACAAGGTAAACCGGCCAAATACCAGACGGTGGTCAAACTGTTGTGCGACCGGAATAATCTGTATGCGGGATTCGAGTGTTCCGATCCGGAACCGGGCGCCCTTCACGCCAGAACCGGCAACTCCGCTGGCGAACGCTGGACGCCGGGAGATCATTGCGAAATTTTTATCGGGGGCAGTCCGCAAGCGGGAGGTTCATATTTTCATTTCGCATTTGATTTCAAAGGAAACAGGTATGACGCCAGAGGTTTTGACCGGAAATGGAACGCCAGTTGGCAGGTGAAAACCCGGACAACCGGAAATTCCTGGCAGGCTGTTGCCGTAATTCCGCTCAAAGCCGTGGGATTGGATCTTTCCAGAAACAATTCTTTCCGCATTCTGTTCTACCGGATGTACAGTCACAATAGCCCCTCGAAAAACCGGGAACACAGTTCCTGGGGCGGCGCACCGGTCCATTCACCTGCCGGATTCGGCATAGCAACGCTTTCACTTCCGAACGATAACTCCACAAATCGAGAAAATAATAACAAGGAGACGGTAAAATGAAAAAAAGGGAAATTTTCACACTGATCGAGCTATTGGTTGTAATAGCTATAATATCAATACTGGCATCAATGCTGCTGCCCGCCTTGAAACAGGCCAGGGAACAGGCGAAAGCCTCGGAATGTAAAAACCGTCTGAAACAAACCATGCTGGCCAGCATGATGTATGTCAACGATGCGGACGGCACGCTTATGATGGGCGGATCAGAAACCCCTTACAATGCCTGGGTGGAACCGCTGATCGAAATGGAATATACCACCAATCCCGATATTTTCGTTTGTCCTTCCCTGGAGCCGTATAATTATGATTCGGCGGATACCCACGCGAAATATATGACTTACGGCATTCCCAGGGCAAACTCCAACGGCCGTTGGGATTGGGACGACAATCAGGAAAACTGGTGCCCAAAACGTCATCCCGGAGTTACCGGCAACAATTCAACCTACTCCACCGCATTGTGTGTAGCGTTATTCAGAAAAGCCAAACAGCCGTCAGAACAATTTCTACACGCAGACAGTGCGGCGGGAGTAAATTACGCGAATGACTGGGGCAAAAAATGTCAGTCTTACTGGTGGCGGGCATATTCCTCCACCGACAGCTCCGCGACATATTTAGTGCATTTGCGTCATTCGAATCAGGCACACACCGCATATATTGACGGTCATGTCGGGAACGTTGACCGTACAACCCTGATCAACTATGGGTGGAGTTCCTGCTACTGGGGACGGGACATAGCGTTCATGCCATTTTGAGAAATTCATTGTCAACATGGATTGGAAAGATATTTCAGCAAGCCGAATTCTGGCTACGTAGGCGATATCGAATTGACGCTTGTCCGTGAGCTGAGTGATGGCGGTGACTTTGCCGGATTCTCAAAACTCTTTCCTGTCATTAATAGATTTTAATTGCAGTTCAGTTATTTCCGGGCTTGCGCTCAAGTTGCTACCACAAGAATGCATTTAAACCTTTACCGGAGAACGGCTCAGCAGGAGCTTCGCCCTCCAGGATAACCCTTTGCAATACTATGGACTGGAGGGCAAGGCTTTGTCGAGCTGACACGGTTAACGATATTGTCCGGGCATCGTGTCTTTTTCGTTTTTTAGACTTATAGCGGAGCTGTCGCGTTACAAGAACCACAACATAATATCAATTTTTTCAAGAATGGCTATTGACAATTGGGGAAATACTGTATATACTATTTATATAACAGTAAAATAAATGAGCTTTAAGTAAGATGGCTACATTAGTTGACAATATGGTTGAGGAGATAAAATCAAAAATAGACAGCGGGATATATGTTCCCGGCGATAAGATTGATTCTTTGAATGAATTATGCAGAAATTACAATGTCAGCAAAATTACCGCAATCCGTGCGGTGGCCCATCTTGCGAAACTGGGAGTGATTAAAAAAATCCAGGGACGCGGATCATTTGTCTCCGGAAATTCAAAAAAAGTTCAGGAATGCGGGGAAAATATCTCTGAAATCGATACTATTGTCATTATTACCATTCCGGATATTATTTTGTCCCACTATGAGTTTGAGCGAAAAATGTGTTTGGGTATATGTGAAAGGGCTAAGGAGCTTGGACTGGAAGTACGGTTTCAGGAACCGAAAATTGATTTGCTTGGCGAATCGATGTCAAATTGGGAGAAAAACGAAGCAGGAATAATCTTTTTTGGCCGGGACAATGATGGAAAAGCAAGTCATTTTTTCGCCACCGGCAATCCCAGGGGCGTGGTTGTGGATTCATTTGCGCCGGGAGTTCATTGTGTATTAACTGACAATGCTTTCGGCATGAGGGGAATTATTAATGAATTGGCAAAACGTTCCTGCCGCCGACTTCTGTACGCGCCACATTTTTCCCTTAGAAAATGTAACTTCAATGTCAGTGAACGCCTGGAGAGTTTTATCACTGAAACCACACAGGCGGGGATGGACTGGGAAATACAAGATGGATGCAATTATGAAATATTTCATGAAAAACTTCAATCATCAAAACCTCCTGACGCTATTTTGTTTCCGTGTGACGATCCAGCTATTAATTGCGCTGAATTTCTCGAAGAAAGGGGAGTAAAAATCCATAATGACGTAATCATTTGCGGTTTTGACGGCTTTTCTCCATCGGGAAAAGATTATACCCGGCTTTTGACGGCCAAGGTAAATCCGGAGAAAATAGGAAAAACCGCGGTTGATGTTATTGCTTCCGGACAAATTAATGAACCTGTGCCGATCTGGAAAAGAATAAAGCCGGAAGTGATAGTTCCCTGGAACAGTTCAAGGTAAAATTATTCAGGAGTTGATTACTTTTTAAAAAATCATAAAAGGAAATAAAAGATGAAAAAACTGAAAGACAGAAGTAATCTTTTTGCAGGAGCAGTCTTGTTTGGCCGTATTACTTTTACCTTAATAGAATTACTGGTGGTAATCGCAATCATTGCTATACTTGCATCAATGCTGCTCCCGGCATTGAACAAAGCCAGGGAAACAGCCAAGCGCTCGGACTGTCTTTCCAGGGAAAAACAGCTTGCCCAGGCCACATTGTTTTACGTGGACGACTACAGCGGCTGCATGCCGCCATGTTCACTGCCTGACTTGACTGTGGACGACCGCTGGAACTACCTGATATCCCCGTACGCGGAAACTATTTTCAAGTGGAAAGGCAAAAAGTGCCTGGATTATTCCGGGGGAACCTATCCGTCCTGTCCGTCTGCCCAACCGCAAGCCTGCGATTCCTGGGGGTCTACTGGAGCCTGGGGACACACGGATTACGGGTACAACGTCAATTTCGGGTATACGACTAATCCAGATCCCTGGAACAAAATCAGCAGGATATCTTCAGTGGTTTATCCCGCCAACACGGTTACTTTCGGCGACGTTGAAATTTTTTCCTATCCATTGTATCCCTCGGATCATGCGAACTATCACACCGCCCTGCGTCACGGCGGCGGGGTAAACATGGCATTTGTAGACGGACACGTGGAATGGAAAACTCCGCCCCTGAACCAGAACTACACCCACACTAACAAACCTTATTGGAAACCTGACGGTTCCATGTAAAAAAAACTGGAGGAAAAATATGAATATTCGTCATTGCAAATTCACTTTGATCGAATTACTGGTAGTAATTGCAATAATTGCCATACTTGCGTCAATGCTGCTCCCCGCGTTGAAACAGGCAAGGTCCAGCGCCCATAAAATCAGTTGCCAGAATAACCTAAAGCAGCTCGGATATGCGGTTAACAGTTATATCGGTGATAATCATGATTTTTTACCGGCCGCCAAATTTTGGTACAATCCCGGTTATAATGAATATGGCGGCTATATTCTGGATTACCTTGGAGGGCCTCCTGCCTGGTCCACGGGATCAATTTCAATGTGGTGGAATTCGCGGGATACGCTCGTGCTTCCGGCAATATGCCCGGCCGCGGACACTTGGGATACAGACTGGACCACCAGTGATCCCGGATATCCTTTCAATACCTATGCGAGCAACAGCAACCTGTTCAAGCCGGAAAGAAAAATATCGATGCCTAAAATCGTGAAAAATACATCAAAAATCGGAACGTTTGTCGATCATGACTGGTTTCATATTCAGGAAGGGACTAATACCAGCAAGTCCGAACATGTAGTCAACATGAAATATCGGCATCTCAAGGGAAATAATATCCTGTTCCTTGATGACCATGTGGAATGGAGAAAAGGTTGGGGGATAACAGATAAAGATGTTTATTGGTCGTATAATTATGAGACCGGAGCATATGAAGGATGGTATGGTAAATCAGGAATATAATTGTTAAAAAATAATTTATGGTAAATAAGATTGTGTCTTTCCAACCTAACGTAATTGTAATCATGACCGATGAGCAGACCCGGAATCTGCTTGGATGTTATGGAAACAGGATTATTCAAACGCCCAATATTGACCGTCTGGCAGCGGAAGGGAGTATTTTTGAAGAGACATTTTGCTGTTCTCCGCTGTGCGTTCCCAGCCGGATCGGTTTCTTCACCGGACAATATCCGATGGACGTGGATGTCTTCGGTAACTCGAGGGATAATTATATTCAACCTGGACAGCGGTCATTTATTCAGGATATAAAGGATCAAGGATATTCCGTTGGCCTTGCCGGAAAAAATCATGCATTCTCCAAAGAGTACGCGGACAAGTATTTCGACTATTGGGAAGAATACGGGCATTGGGGAAAATGTGCGGGGACGATAAACTCTGAAGACCAGATGGTGTCTGAGTTCAGGTACTCGGAAAAACGTCCGGGATTCATCACCCAGAACGGTATGTTGCTGGAGGGACTATTTACAGAGCCGGAACCGTTCCCTGAAAATAACTGTCCGACTATGCGAATCGCCCAGGATGCTGAAAGGTTTTTAGACAGCTGCCGCGACAATCCGTTTTTTCTCTATTATTCTTTTCCCGATCCACATTGGCCCAACACTGTCTGTGAACCATACTTCAGCATGTACGATGACGCTGATCTTCAATTCCCGGGATTTCATGAAATTGACTGGAGCAGCAAACCTTTCGCCCATTTCGTACAGTCACAAGCTGTCGGCTTTGACAAATACCCGGAGCGTGAACGGAAAAAAATTCTTGCCAATATTTACGGTCAGATAACTTTTATCGATAAAGCAGTTGGCGTCCTCGTTGACAAACTCAAGCAAATTGGCGAATATGACAACACGGTAATCGTATTCACGTCGGACCACGGCAATTTCAACGGACAGTTCGGGCTTACCGGAAAAACGAAAGGCTTTTACGAACCCCTCATCAGAATTCCACTGATTTTGAAAACCCCAGGAACGCAAAAAAGGGAAAGATATAATGTGCAAATATCGAATATTGACATTATGCCCACGATTCTTGATATTTGCGGTATTAATTATGACAAAAGAAATATTCAGGGAAAATCATTTATCGAGGTGCTGGAAAAGAAAACAACAACTCACAGGGATTTTATCTTCAGTGAGGTGGGTGAATTAACTCCGCCCCCTCGCCCCATCCCCATCAACGATTACCCTGAATATCGCAGATTGCGCGAACGGCGGGACGGAAGTTTCTGGTTTATCGAATATACCACCAGAGGCCGCTCCGCCATGATCCGCAAAGACGGCTGGAAGTATTGCTATTATGCTGGAGATAAGGATGAATTGTATAATTATGGCAATGATCCTTATGAGCTGCATAACCTGAGTAATTGCCAGGAATATCAAACCCGGAAAGGAAAATTGAAAGAACAATTATTGACCTGCATGCAACATGCGGAAACCAACTGTATGGAAGTTTAAAAAATGAAAAATTTGATAAAAAGATATGAAAACAATCCGGTAATAAAACCTGGGGATTTGCCAATCGGCTGCTTTGCCGTTTATAATGGCGGCGCGGTCAAAATTGGTGAGCGATATATCATTATGGCACGAGTGGAAGATACTGCCAGGCGGCAATACGCATGGACATTCCGAAGCTCTGACGGATATAATTTTACTCCCGATCCCGAGCCGGTAAAATTCGTTGCCGATGATATGGAAAAGTATCAAAAATTCGCCAGTCATTCATGGTATGATCCCAGAATTAACATAATAAACGATAAGTATTATATTACATACGCCGCAATGAATCATACATATGGATGCAGGATCGGGATTGGCGAAACCGCGGATTTTAAAACTGTAAATCACATTTCTTTTCCGCACCATGTCCAGAATCGCAACGCGGTACTCTTTCCGGAAAAGATCAACGGCATGTATCTGATGCTCCACCGTCCGGAAAAGAACGAACATGGCAATTGTATTTGGATTTCACGTTCCCCCGATCTGAAATTCTGGGGCGACTGCGAGCCTGTAATTGATAATTCAAAAAATTTGTGGGATGGGATAAAAATCGGCGCCGGCGCACCGCCAATCAAAACTGACAAAGGCTGGCTGATACTTACTCATGCGGTATGCGGCAGTTGCGCCGGACAATTCTATTCAGTGGGAGCCGCGCTTCTCGACTTGAAAAATCCTTACGAACTCATCGGGAGAACTTCCGGCATGATTATGCGCCCCGAGGCTTGGTATGAGGTAACCGGATACGTGCCGAACATTATTTTTCCGACCGGAGCGATACCTGAGAAAAACGGTAAACTGAAAATTTATTACGGCGCCGCCGATAACTATGAATGTCTGGCAACGGCTGATCTGAATGACCTGCTGAATGCCTGTGCCGGTTCCACGTTCAATCCGCACAAATAAAACTAAAAATTCGAAGATCGGGAAATATGAAATATAGAAAAAAAAGGAATACTGAGAAATCGGGATTTTTTTCAGGAAACAATTTAAAAGGAAACCTTATTATGACCAAAAAACTGCTTGCCGTATTATTAGTCTCTTGTGGATTTGTTATGAATTCAGCGCTGCTTTCCGGCGCCGAACAATACAGCTATAAGGCCCTTTACAATAAGGCGCTTGGGCTTTTCCCGGCCAAGGTGAATGAATGCAAGCTGCCAGATGCTCAAACCATTACGGTTCAAGACGGCAAAGTGAATTTCTCAGGCGGTGGGGATTTTACCGTTTCCTCCCCAAAAGGCAGCTCTATAATTTCATGGAAGTTTCCTCCCCTCAAACATTATCCCAAAGGGATTCTCCAATTGAGCGCAAAAACTCTGGACAATGCTGCCGAAATCACCGTTTATGCCGTATATGACGCCAAAAAAAATAAATGCGCCGCTTTCAAACTCCATTCCGGAAAGAGAGAAAAAATCACGCGTAATATTCAAACCGGGAAGTTAAAAGAAATTGTCATCGATGTTAAATCAAAATCTGCCGACACTGTTGATATATCATTTAAAGATTTCAAGATTTCTTGTAATTGGTGGGAAAGTTGTTTCCGCAAAGAAGTTACAATACCTGAAGGGAAAATATGGGACGCCGTTGCCGATGTCGGCAACATGACAACATTATTCATCAACGGCAAAGAAGTCACTACTGGAGGAGTCATACGGCCCGATGCTTTTTATTGGTGCGGGGACATGTATCGCTCCAAACGCATATCCTTCAAACCTTATCTGAAACCCGGCAGGAACTTTATTGAACTATATACCATCCGCAGTAATGTTCCATCGTTCGCTTATATGCAGGGGGCCGTGATTATGGATTCCGGCCAGCGTATCCCGATTAACAGTGACTGGTCATGGGAATGGAGCGACTCGTTTCCGGGAACTGAAAATGCCGTCTGGAAAAAAATAGCGTCATGGAAAAATATCAATCAGTACAGAAAGACGGGATCATCCGCCGGGGCTTTTCCCATTACCGATTATTATGTTAAGAATTATCTTCATCGCGGGGATATGCCGGCTTATTGTGGCTTAATCAAACTTGTCAATCCGTGTGAAAACAAACTTTTCTATACGGAAAATAAAGAATTTGCATTAAAAATATTGATCCCTCCTGGATTTGAAAACAAGAAGCCGGTTGTTGAATGGAAGATATCACGTTTTGAAAACGATAAGCTTAATATTATAAAAAAGGGAATTGCCGGTAAATTTTCCAAAAACGGAAATTCCCTGGAATTTAATATTAAATCAACCGCCCTGCCCAAAGGAGTCTACACCTTCCAGAGTGCTTTGAAGACCGGCAGCAATATTATAGAGGAACGTATTCCCGAACCGTTCGCGGTTACCGGAAAAGTTATACAAAAAGAAGTTGCGGGTGATTTCCTGGAACAGGGAATGGATATTGAACTGGAAAAAATCGTCGATTTCACCAATCCCAACGATCCGCATCCATGGATGGAGACTGACGCCAAAGCCATCTATCCTCATGTTCACGAAAAGAAATGGGATGACAAGTATGTAAGTACACTGAAAAAAGCGTCTATCGTTGAGAAGAACGGCCTGAAATACCGGAAAACCGCAAAGAAATTTGAAGCCCAGTTCACCTATCTTGTCGATTTCAAACATCCTGGCGACTGGTATCTGCTGGTGCTCGAGTATCCGGACAACGCGGAGAGATGGATAGGCGTCGGGTGCAACCCGTCTTCCCGGATGGGTAAAAAAGGATATCACGACGGAAGCTCTAAATGCGGGCCGTGCATATGGACCGGGGGAAAATACCCAAACACGGGAAAAATGCTGAAAATGAAATGGCTTTACATTCCCGATCCCGAACCACACGGATTCAACATAATGTCCCTGATGACAGACTCGGACGCTGCCGCCGCCAGACTGCTCATTTATCATATCAAGGGCGCATTGCCGTCATTAACGCAACCGGATATTTTGTTGTCCGGACAGCGGAAATACGGCCTGCTTTCCGAGCGTACAACATCATTACATCCAACTTCCGGATCATCCAGTACCGGATTTTACAACTACTGCAGCTCTTACAGCAAGGATTTTTCAAAATACGCGAAAGTTGATAAAAGCGCGGTCATGGAGGCATGCGCGAGAATCGACGACCTACTTGACTCAGCTTATCATTACGCCCAATATCTGCGCTTTTCAGGACAGAACATGCACGTGATGGGTTGTTACCAGTACGACGATATGAATACATGTCCACACTGGAACACGGGTTCATCACGTTTGCACTATAACTGCCGCGACATTGCCGCAAGGGTTTTCCAGAGTAACGATATTGAGTTTTACGCCTCTGTCGAATATACAAATAAATTCAGGAGAATGGCAAAAAGACAAACAAAAGTACATGGCTTTTACAAGGAAGAGGAAAAGGATATCTTTTTTGTCAATAAGCAAGGTGAAATTCCGCCATCAACAATGGGGTTCATGCGGGGATGTTTAAATTTCATGAAACCCGAAATCAGGAAAGATATGCTTGAACTCGCGGCGGAACTCGCCGGAGAATTCAAGGATCTGCCTAATTTCAGAGGAATCAACTGGACTGCTTATTTCGGCGGGGAATGGCAGCCAAGTTTCCGGGGGCCCGGTTCTGACCCGCTTGACCTCGGCTATGGAGATTTTACCACCGGACTTTTTGAAAAAGAAACCGGAATAAAGATTCCTGTTCCCAAAGACGCCCCGGACAGATTCATGAAACGCTATAAATTTCTGACCTCCCCGGCAATGAAGGAACGTTGGATGGCATGGCGTTCAGGTAAAATTTTTGAGTTTTTCGAACAACTTTATAATACTGTAATTTCAGTAAATCCGAAGCTCGATTGTATTGCAGGCGCTTACCTGAATGTGCAACACATCACCGAGTGGAAAAAAAGCGGCAGGACGTTTTCAAAATATCTTAAAGAAAACTCCTGGATGCCGAAAACTTTTAAAAAACATAAAGGCATATGGCTTATGCCGTGGCTGCACGCAAACGCGCGTTACGGCTATTATGTAGGCAGAAAACTACCTGATATCGCTATGGGCTGGCAGGGCAATATGGATGATGAGTTTTACGAGCCTTTCGCGGATATTGAAAAAAGAGCGCTTATGCTTTGCCTTTGTTGGCATGAGGTCGAGCGCGTAGCTGCTCATTTCCCCTACCGGAAAAACTGGTCACGCCCGTATCAGCAGACAATGGAAGGACAGCAACGCGAAGAAATGGCAATGGAACCTTATACGCAGGGGATGATCGGCATGGATCCGCAGATGTTGTTTTTCGGATTTACCGATGTGTCTCTGTATATTGGCGTTGAAGAGATGCACCGTAAATTTTCACGGGTTTTCAGACGGCTTCCGATGCAAAAATTCGAAAGAATCCTCAAAACAGGATTCAGTACTAATATATGTATAAGGGCGTTGTCACACAATGGGAAATACTACTTCTATGCCGCTAATCCCGGTTACTGGCCGATCAGCGGAACAATGAATCTATCGGAAAAAGCCACTGTCCACGACCTGGTAAAAAATCGGAAAGTATCAGACAACGGATCATTGAATTTCAGTCTTCCCCCTTTCGGAATTGCCGCGTGGAAGGCTGATTCCGGTTCCGTCAAGATTACCGGATGGAAAAATAATCCCGTACCCGAAAAAGAACTGGCACATATGAGAAGCATCCTGCTTCGGTCCCATAAGATTCTAAAATTGTCGGGAATTGAAAAATATCTCGGTAAAAAAGATTTTTCATTTTTCAAGACTTCCACGGATAAAGCGGAAAAGGCCGTTAATGAGGGCAAATACGCCAAGGCATGGCTTCTCCTGACAAACGCTTTTTACTGGGATATACTTAACGAAAAAGGAAAAGATGCCAAATACGCCGGAAATGTCGGTCCCAGGACCATTCCCGCGACTGAAGCGGAAAAAGCTCCGCTTATTGACGGTAAGCTCAATGATGAAATATGGGAAAAATGCATAGGCCAAAATCGTTTTATCGCTCATGATAAGCAGAAAGCAAAATTTGACACCTGGGCCTATGCCGCCTGGAAAAATAACAAGCTCTATCTGGCCTTCAAATGTAACGACGCGAATACTGAAAAACTCCGGAACACATCAAAGATTGAAAAGGACCTGTTCAGAAATAAGGACGATGTCATTGACTTCGTTATATATCCGCCCGGGAAAAAATACTACCAGTTTGCATTTAACCCCAAAGGAGTTAAGTTCGATCAGCAATGCCTTTCGGTATCCTCGAGAGATTATGACTATCATCCCGAATGGAAAGTGAAAAGCCACATAGGTAAAAAAGGCTGGACCGCGGAAGTGGAAATAGACACACAAAAAGCTTTCGGACAGCCTATCTTGAAAGGCCGTGAATGGAAAATAAACTTTCATCGGCTGTTCAGGATGAACGAACAATTGCCGTCTTCATGGGTGTGGTCACCAAATATTCACTCGATGGAGCACATGGGAATTATCCGTTTTACGGGAGTCAACCTGCTTTCAAATCCATCCGTGGAAAACATAAAAGGGAATTGGCCGGTTAACTGGGGTAAAGGCGGCGGTATCGGAAAAGGTTGTTTCACCTGGGAAGTTTCCGAAAAGGAAAAACATTCCGGGAAATATTCCGCCTCCATTAAATTCAACGGGTTCAAAGTCAACAGGGACCGGTTGGGCGCATATATTATAGTCGGCGGAGATAGGAGGACCCCATTGTTACCGGTCACTCCGGAAACGGATTACAAATTCACTTTCTGGATGAAAAGCAATATCCCATCAATGAGGGTAATGTATTGCCTGAAAAACGCAGATGGTAAAATTATACACAAACCCACAAAACCACTGATACATCCGAAACCGGGCTGGAATCGTTATACCGGAAAATTCAGAACGAAAAAAAGCACAAAATCAGCGGCACTGAATTTTTCGTTATATGGTGTAAAAAATCCAGCTAAGGGACCTTGGAAAGGACTCCCGCAAATCTCAGATGAAACCGTTATGTATATAGATGATGTCATGATAATTAAGGAAGGAAAATAGTAATGTTAAAAACAGGAAAATGGTCGGACCTGAATCCTGCTGCATTTATGGAAGAACTTGAGGAAAAGTTTATTGACCCTCCTGGTGAATTCAGACCCGTTCCCTGGTTGTGTTTCAACAATAAGTTGAGTCTTGAAGAAGTGTTAAAATCTGTAGACTTATTATTTGAACAGGGAATAAAAGCATTTTTCATATTTCCGATATACGGCATGGAGATCGAGTACCTGACCGACGAATGGTTTGACCTTGTAAAGAAAACAGTTGCCCACTGTGAAAAAATCGGCATGTCGGTATGGATTTATGACGACTACTCATGGCCGGCCGGCAATTGCGGCGGGAAGTTGATACTGGAACATCCGGAATTCAATAAAAGAAATGTGTATTGCGATTCCGTCGAAGTTGCCGCCGGAGAAAAATTTTCAAAAGAAATTTCCGGTTCCCTGATCGGCTGTTCAATCCTATCTGATGGAAAACTCGAGAAAGTGAACCCGGAATTTATAGACAATACGCTGGAATGGACAAATAATACCGGTAAAAACGCAAATCTGGTTGTATCATATTACGCGCCATGCAAATCCCCGGGCGCGAACTGGATAATCGCCAATAGAGGTTGTCTGTGGCAGAAAGATTACGGTCTTACCCTGGAATTTATAGACTGGCTGAATCCGGACGCAATTGACTGTTTCATTGAAATGGCTTATGAGCGTTATTACAATGAACTGAAACCATACTGGAAAACCGTCATCAAGGGATTTATGTGCGATGAACCCGGATTTTTCGGAATCCATTACAACGAAATCCTGCATGCTGAATTTGAGAAACGCTATGCCTATAAAATTGAAGATAATTATGAACATCTCTTCATTTATATAAATGAAAAGACATTCCAGGTCAGAGCTGATTTCCACAGACTGGCCGGAGAAATGCTCGCAAAAAACATTCAAAAAGTAAGTAACTGGTGCTTAGAGCGCGGAGTAGATTTCACGGGACATTATCTTGGAGAAGAAAGTCCGGGACAGGAGGTTGCCAGTCAAGGCGATTCGTGGCATATCAGAAAAAATATGGAAATTCCGGGCATGGATTTGCTGGCGTTTGATTCCAATTATCATCCCGTCCCGATGACCGAATATTTATTTAAAAAACGCCGCTATCCGGAATCTTCACTTGTTCTTACGGCAAAAACAACAACTTCAACCGCCCGTTACACGGGCAGCTGCAGGGCCTTTGCCGAAGCTTATGGGATAGCTCCCTGCTGGGTTGCGCCAGTTGACCATGCGGCGCATACTCACTGGCTGTGCGCCATGGGGATCAACTTTATCAACGATAATGCTTTAAGCGTCTCGTTTGAAGATTTCAGAAAACGGTCTACCGGAGGTAAGCATTTTACCATGCCGTGGTGGGACTGGTATAAAGATTTTATCGAGTTCGCCGGCCGATGCTCAATGATGGCGGCAATAGGAAAAATGCCGGTACAAATCGGCATGCTTTACCCGATTCTTTCGGCACAATGCACATATTCCCATTTTAATTGCAGATTTGCCGAAAATTACGATTCCGCCATCTATCAGGAAATCAATTATATTGTACAGCAAACCGCAGGCATGCTAACCCGGAACAACGTCGCGTGGGAGATGGTATGGGAAGAACATCTCAAGAGCGGCAGAATCGATGATGGGATGCTGGAATTCGCGGACGTCAGATTATCCGCAATTGTCATTCCGGGAATGTATTTTATTGAAGAAAAAGTTCTGGACGCGCTGGAAAAATTCGTAAATTCTGGCGGTTCCCTGATTTTTATCGGCATGCTGCCGAAAAGAATAATTGACGGTAATAACGGTTCTCTTGAAACTGTTTCCCGCATGCTCGAACTGAAAAACGTGCATTTTATCGAGTTCCAAAGCCCTGACGAATGGCCCGTCATCCGGAAAGACATAATACCATTGCTCGAACCATTTGGTGACCAGGACTTTGAACTTTCCGGTATTGACCTGGAAAACATCATGGCTGTACACCGGGTTCAGGACGGAACGGACATATTTCATTTTGTCAACATGAGCCCTGAAGCGACAAAAATAACCGTTGATATCACGACTAAAAAAATTCCGTGGTTGTGGCATCCGGACGACGGCAGGTTTTATTCGGTTGAGATGAGTGAAGTAAACGGCCGTAAACGGATGAGGTTGAATTTCGCCCCGTGGGAAGGTTATTTTGTCGTTGCCGGAATTGACATATCGGACTCATCAGGAAGATTTCCGTTAAGGAACCTTGTGGGAGGAACAGGCGTTTATCATGGGTATCATATACCTCCGGAAACGAGACCCTTGGATGAGGTTAATAATTTTCATGCCCTCGATAACCTGTGGGAATTCAAAATAGAAAAACCTAATATGAAACCACTTGTTCCAAAAGTATTTATAGAAAAAGCCGCGGAGTTTTCAGGGGAAGAACTTTCCGCGGAAACTCAGGACGCGAAATGGCTGAAAACCAGAAACAGCATAACCCCGTTTACGCTTAATCCGCTGGAAAACGAATTTTTCTGGGTGAAAACGGTTTTTTATGCTGACAATATCCCCCGGAATCTTGCAATTGTGGTTGACAACAAAAATTACGCGGAAATCTATTGCAACGGGTTAATACTTGAAAATGCTTCGCAAACAACTCTGTGGGATTCTTGCAATATTAAATACTTACTGGACGGAATCGCTCAAAACGGCCGCAATGTTTTGATTATAAAAACCAAAGTCAGTGATTATCTTCATCCCGGCGTCAGAGTCCATCAATACATGGAAAACAGCGTTGAGCCAATAGTCCTGACTGGCGATTTCGGGGCTTATTTCAAGCATGGCGAGGTTCAATTGGGGGCGATTCCGGAAAAGATTTATACAGGAGACTGGGGATTGCAGGGATTCAGCGGCTACACTGGAACCGCGACTTACTGCCAGGAAGTGGAGCTGTCCCCGAACGGACGGGAAATCTGGCTTGATCTCGGCAAGGTAAATGTCGGGGCTGAAGTATTTATTAACGGAAAATTCGCTGGAAGACGCTGCTGGCCGCCCTATCATTATAAAATAGATCATCTGCTGGAAGACGGCTCGAACAAAATTCAGATAACAGTTAAAAACACTCTGAATAACTTATTTGAAAACGATGGAGCTTACGATTGCAAATGCGGACAAGCCCCCTCGGGAATCCTGGGACCGGCAATAATATGTATTTTGTGATATCATATCAGGTATGCAAAAAACAGATTCCGTTTAATGTAGAACAAGGGATGTTATAAAATGAAGCGACCCAATATCCTCATTATTTATACGGATCAGCAACGCGCTGACACTATCGGTTATGGAGGAAATAATCTCATTCATACCCCAAATCTTGACGCACTTGCAAAGTCTGGTGCGCTTTTTGAAAATATGTATGTAAACTGTCCGGTTTGCATGCCAAGCAGGATGAGTATGTTGAGCGGACGTTATCCGGCAAGCTTGCGGATTGCCTGCAACGGCATCCCCATGCCCAAAGATATTCCGTGCATCCATAATATCCTAAAAACATATGGATACCGGACAGCAAACATAGGCAAGCTTCATTTCATGAATCATTCCGACAGAGACCATTCTTTGCCTCATGACGATTACGGATTTGATGTGCTTATAAATTCCGACGAACCCGGTTGTTACAATGACGCCTATATAAAATGGGTGGAAAAACAATCCCCCGAGATGCTTGAAAAATGCAGATGTACCACCCCCCCGCATTGGACGGGAAAGCCGGTGATAAAACATCCGAGAAATACAAATAATCCATATTTGTTCGAAGGCCCGGAGGAACTTACTCATACGTCTTTTGTTGCGGAAGAAACATGTAACTTTATAAAAAACCAGGACACGGAACCGTTTTTTTGCATTGCCGGTTTTTACGCTCCCCATACCCCATTGAATCCTCCCAGGCGTTTTGTCGAGATGTACGATGAGGAGGATATGCCACTGCCCATCCGGAACAACGGGGAAAATTTCGAAGACACCAGTGACAGACAGTGGCAAAAGGTCAAGACTTATTATTACGCGCTGATTTCCCATATTGATGATCAGGTAGGCAAAATAATACAAATTCTGGAAAAAACTGAAAAACTGGAAGATACATTAATTATTTTCACCTCAGATCATGGTGAATATTTAGGAGATCATGGAAGGATTCAAAAATGTGGCCCGGAGGACAGTTCGGCAAAAGTTCCCCTTATAATTTCCTATCCCGGAAAGGTAAAAAAAACGCAGAGATATCAGGAAATAACGGAGGGCGTGGATATTGCTCCGACTGTGCTTGATTATTGCGGCATTCAAAAGCCCGTATATATGCAGGGGCAGTCATTAAAACCGTTAATGGGAAATAAAGATTTTACAAAAAAAGAGTCTGCTTTTATTGAATTAAAAGTACCCTACACTTGCGCCTATAAAGCTATCAGGACAAAAGATTTTCTCTATTGTATCAACAATAATGGAGAAGAATATCTTTATGATATGAAAACTGACCCCGGACAATTGAACAATCTTTCAACAGCGCCGCAATATACGAAAAAACTCAGTGAAATGCGCAAAAAACTGTTAGAACGTTATTTTTCCGTTGAAAGTCAGGAGCCGTTAAGGTCGGCACTATATTAAAATATATTGAATGAACAATTGAGTCCGGAAAAACTTGCACACGGCGTTAATTCGGCTTTTCGACTTACGGGAAAGTCTAAAAAACAAAAAAATACGATACCCGGACAATATCGTTAACCGTGTCGGCTCGATGGAATCTCGCCAAAAAACTGCATTACAAATAGTTATCCCGGAGGGCGAAGCTCCCGCTGAGCCGTTCCCCGGTAAGGATTTAATACCGATTTGCGGTATAAATACCTTCTTGCGGCAGCAACAGATATTTCCGGAGTTTTGGCGGTTCCGTCGCATTATCCTGCATTTTAACTCGTCACTGGAAATGCCATTTTCAGCTATTGACAAATTCGGAGAAGTCTGTTATAATATCACTATAAACCGGTATAGACCGGTATATTTATTAAATACAAATAATGATAATTTTCGGGTAAAAATGGAAGTTCTTTCGGAAAATCGGGATTTTCTCTACAAGCAGGTGCAAACCTGGTTGAAGAAGCAGATCCGGGCCGGAAAGTTGAAACCCGGAAGCAAACTTCCTGGAGAACGTTCACTGGCGGGAATCCTGAAAATCAGCCGGGGAACAGCCAGGATAGCCATGCAGGAACTTGAAAAAAACGGTTTTATCGAACGAATTCCCTCGCGCGGGGCGTTCATCAAGGAAGCTGGAGAACAGCGGCAATTGAAGCTTGCCCTGGTGTTCCCGGAAGTTGAAATTTCCCGCGAATATCTAAGTTATGCCAACTGGATGAGCAATTGGGGGCGCCAGCAGGGATTAATGACTGCCTGCGCTAAAAACAATGCTTACCTTTCCCTGATTCACTGTGATGAAGAAAAGTCGTCTGGACCTACCGGAAAGGATTATGTTGAAAAGGTATACAACCGCCTGGTAAATGAGTTCGATGGCGCTTTTTTCATCAGCAGTCAGAATCTGGAGCTTAAGAAAATCCTGTTAAAATACAGCTATCCCTTTATCAACATGTCGGAAATGGGTTTGCTGCCGGGAGAAAATGGCATGGCCTACAATCGTAAAGAGGTATGTAAACAAGCCGCGGAATTTTTGATTAACCGGGGATGCCGGAAAATTATCATGTTAGTCCAGAACATAAAAAGAAATATAACCTGGGGAATAAAATTTAATACTGTTAAAGAAGTTTTTGACGCCGCGAAAATTCCTTTCTCGGCATCTGATATCTTTAAGGCCGGCGATGATGAAAATATTGTGTATCAGAATCTGAGAAATAGCTTCAGCAATCACAACAACCTTCCGGATGCTTTTTTCTGCACCACGCAAACTCATGCCATGGCGTTGCTCCGTCTGGCGGGGGAAAAAGGCTGGCAGGTTCCGGATGATTTCCATATCATAGGTTACGGTAACAATCCGGAAATCGTCAATTATCCGGCTGTCCGGGAAATATCATATATCCATCTTCCGACTATTGAAATCGGTCAAACCGCCGGAGAGCTGCTGATCCGGAAAATATTGCACAAAAAGGAAATTCCGGCAATGACATTCGTCAAGACTGAATTAGTCACTGAAAGGGCCAAAGTTTTTTCTGAATAAAATAAGGTTATAATCAATAATATATGGAGTTATCATGAAAAGATCAAAACAAAAACGGGCAGCAGTAATCTTCACGCTTATTGAGTTATTGGTAGTTATAGCGATCATTTCCATACTGGCGTCGATCCTGATGCCGGCCCTGTCCCAGGCAAGGCAGCGCGCCCAGCAGATTTCATGCGCGTCGAACATGAAACAGGCGGGGCAGAGCTTCGTTTTTTACCAGGACGCCTATGACGGCTATTACCCGGCATACTGTTATTCTGACGGCGCCGGAGGAGAATTGAGCCGGTCTACGGAAATGAATTGGTCTTACAATCTCTACAATTCCGGATGCCTGCCGGATGTAAGTGTTTTTAAATGTCCGGCTTCACAAATACTTGACCACGACTGCACTAACGGAAAATGGGACGTTGAACAAAATGGCAATGTTAATTCCTTTCAATATATCGCAATGGGATATAATCACACATTTCTCTCAATGAAAACACCAACATTTCTTGCCAATCCCACCAAATACACCCCCTGCCGTAATGTAGATGTAAAACGTCCCAGCGGCATCATCACTCTTGCCGACAGTTGGCAGGACGGATCAAATATCGGAACATATGTCCTGACACGTCTGATTTCCGACAAACACACTTTTCATCAGCGGCATCCGTCAAACAGTTCAAACGTTTTGTGGTGCGACGGACACGTTTCCGGTGAGGCAAAACCCATCGGACGACTGAATTCCGAATCGTCCCCCTGGACATATTTTGACCGCCGCAATTAACAAAAATAACACAAATGAAAGAAACTTTGATGAAGTCCATCCTGTCCTTTTTTGTGATTTTATCCGTATTGACCGGAACTGTTTTGGCCGAAGAAAAGCCGGAACTGATATTCCATGCATCGTTCGACAAGTATAACGCCCATGCCGATTTTGCCAAAGGTGACCCGAAGTCCAATCTGACAACCAGCCTTGAACTTCGCTCCACCAAGGGCATCAGCAAAAGCGCGCTGCTGTTAGAGAAAGGAGAGACTTGCAACTATCCGGTCAAAGGCAATCTCGATATGAATGCCGGAACTATTTCTTTCTGGCTGACTCCCCTCAATTGGGACTGGACCACTAAACGTTTTACCAATCTTTTTTCAGTTTCCGCCGGAACCGTCAAAAATCCCCAAAAGAACCGTTTTAACATGAGTATTTACGTTCCAGGCCCTTATTGCGGTGGTGGTGGAGTCGGATTCTACTGCCAGTTCGGAATTCGCAAGCATACCGGATTCAGGCAGTTCTACGTGGGAGCCCCCCTGAAATGGAAACCCGGCGAGTGGCACAAGATAGACTGCGCCTGGGACAGCAAAAACATGAAGCTTTACATCGACGGCGCCCTGAAAAAATCGGTTTCGCTGCCGGACGTAAAATTCCCGCTTCTCCTGAACCGCAGATTTTCCCTGACACAAATATGGACCGGAAAAAAACGCCGGACCCACAACCCCGGCGACCGCAATATCATTGATGAAGTTAAAATTTACAAAGGAATCCTCTCCGATGCGGACATCAAGAAGAATTATTTGGCGGACATGGAAAAACTTTCCGGCCCGACGGTAATTCCCGAAGCAATCGTACCATTAAGGACAAATGCCCTGATTATTGACGGCAAACTTGATGATCCTGCCTGGAAAAAGGCCGTGTCATTCCCGGTAATGATGGGTGTCGACGGATTTGCTTCCCCGAAGGCTTCCCTGGCATTCCTTACCTGGGACAAAAGAAATCTTTATATCGGCATGTCGAGTAAACAAGTCGGCAAACCGAAAACCACGTGTGCCGCACACGATGGCAAACTGTGGGAAGACGATTCCTTTGAGATAATCATTACCCCGCCGGGACATAAGGATTATTACCAATTCATTATTAATTCCCGGGGAGTTGTTTTTGACACGAAGCACAAGATTAAAAAATGGAACTGTTCCGGCCTAAAAGTGAAGGGCAACGTTGCCAAAGGTTCCTGGAGCATCGAGGCGGCAATCCCTTTCGCATCTCTTGGAGCGACCCCGAAAGCAGGTGACGAATGGAAAGCCAACTTGTGCCGCAACCGGGCGCGGCCGGCCCCGGAAAAACCTTTTTACACTTCCTGGATTGCTTCGCCATCCGGATTCGTGAACAGTCATGGAATTTTAAGATTGTCCGAAGCCGGAACCGGCCTTCAGCTTGGCGGACCGGGAAATCCCGCCACCGGACTGTTTGCCTTCGCCTGCCGGAACGCCGCCGGAAAACCGGCGATAATCGAATTTAATGCAAAGTCCGACAACGGAAAAACCATATCGGAAACCGCGAATCTTGCCCCCGGCAAGGTCATAAATAAAGATATTTCCATTGCCGGTCTTCAGGACACCCGGATCACCGTCACCGCCAAAGATCAGGCAGGGAAAAAACTGCTGCTGCTGCCGCTGCACGTGTTTGTTCGGGAGCCAATTGCCGTGGAATATGTGCCTTATGTTCTGAAAAAATATTGCCTGCTCGAAATTGACTTGAGCAATTTGCCGGAAGAATGGTATAAAAAGATCAACAAGTCCGGCGCTGATCTGAAAGTGGAAGCAATCCAGCCGGACGGCAAAAAACTGACAAAAGATTTTCAGGTAAAAAAAATCAAACAGGTTTTCAAACTGCCGTTGGATTGGCAGGATGGCAAATACACGTTTAAATACACGATCAGTTCCCCGGGCATGGCTCCGGTGGCATGTACCGGCACGCTGGTAAAACCGCCAACCCCGTGGCTTACCGCAAAATCAGGAGTGACCACCCGGGTACTGAAACCCTGGACGCCCATGCAATATAAAGGCAATGGCATTATTTCCTGCTGGGGCAGGAGTTATAAAATCAACGGTCCGCTGCTGGATTCAGTGGTAAATCAAAAACGCGAACAACTTGCAAATCCGATATCTCTGGTGCTGGCAACCAATAAAGGCAGCGCACCGCTGAAAGTAAAAAACAACAAATTCATCCTCAGGCGCAAGGACCGCGCCGAATGGACCGGTTCCGGAAGATTCGGAAGCCTGGGAGGTTCGGCGGAATGGAAAAGTTTCGCGGAATATGACGGCCTGGTTTCTTCGGAACTCACTCTCATTCCCCCGAAAGACGGCTGGAACATCAAATCGCTGGTAATGACCATCCCACTGCGACAAGACCTGGCAAAGTACATTCGCAAACCCAAGCGGGTAAAATGGAACGGAAAAACCTGGAAAAACGGCTTTACCCCGTATATCTGGATCGGCACGGAAGACGAAGGCTTCTGCTGGTTCTTCGATTCCGACATGAACTGGAACAGCAAAACCGGCGAAAAACCCATATCCGTGACAGTTTCCCCGGATAAAACAACGGCGACAATCAGAATTGTTTCAAAACCCGCCAAAGTAACGAAATCAATGAAGTACATCTTCGGTTTCATGGCTTCCCCGGTGAAACCTTTGATGGAAAACTGGCGCAACGTGAAAATGAATACGTCGCCTCTGAAAGGGCGAAATATGAACGGCTGGTGCACAACTTTTTCAACCCGGCAGGGAATTCTGGATGTAGCCAAACCGAAAGAGTTTGAAAAATTCTGCCGGGAAATGATAAACGAAGGCAACGGGGTAAAATTGTTCCTGTATGCCGGGGCTTGCTGCGCTCCTGACAGCAATCCAACCTGGAATTTTTTCCGCAAACGCTGGGAAAATCCATATTACGGCGGGTTCTACAACATGAGAACCCCAAAGCGCAGGTTGAATGACGGAACCGGAATATACAACCTGATCGGGGTATACGAGGGCAGCGGATGGGTGGATTATCTTACTTGGCTGGGTGAGCAAACCTTCAAAAAACATCCGGTAAATTCCGTCTATACCGATATGGACCGGGCAAACATGCCATACAATAATCCTTATGCCGGAACCGGTTACCGGAACGACGCTTTCGGAAAATCCGGGGCAACTTACGAAATTCTTCCCCGGCGGGAATTCTACAAACGGTTGCTGACCATCTGCCGGAACGCCAAGAAAGGCATCGGCATGGGAATGCGGATGGCCCACGCCCACGACGAACTGGTGTTGCCTTATCACTCATTCAACGACATGTTCTATCCGGGTGAAAACTATACTCATAAACTATATAAAAATCCGTGGTTTTATGTCGATACCCTTGATCCGGCGGCCTGGCGCTGCGAACTGAGCAGCCGGGCTTCGGGCATCAACCACGTGCTGCTTCCTGAATTTGTCCGCGGCACCAGGAAAAAAGCTGACCGCTTTCGTCCGGAACTGGCGGAAAGCCTTTTAACCGTTGGCTTGCTCAACGATGTAGTCATTGGCGGGGCATATTGTGAACGCGGCGCGATGTCAAACTTCTGGAAGCTGATCGACAAAGCCGGAATCACGGACCCGAAAGCTAAAGCAATCTGCTACTGGGAAAAGAACAGCCCGGTAAAAACGTCACAGCCGGAATCAGGCGCGGCGGTATACACTTCACCTAAAGGAGTCGCGGTTGCGGTAGGTAACCTTGGCCCGAAAACCCGCGAAATTAAACTCACGGCCAACCTGAAAAAACTTGATTTAAAAGGCAAAGCCGTTGCCACTGACCTCCGGACAGGAAAGCAGTATCCTTTAATAAACAACATTTTCACGGTTCCGGTCAAGGCACGGAACTACACAATCGTAATGCTGACAAAAGCTGACAAGTAGGGCAATCAATTCGTGATTGCCCATTACTGCCGCTTCAGTTAATTTCAGCGAAGCGTGATAATTTTAATCCAGAGCCTGCTCTGGTTATTCGTATGAGAAACAGAACGCTACGCCGGCATTGACCGCTTCCTTGATCTTCGCTACCACTTCAGTAGAAACTTTTGCGCTGGTTTTGATAACCGAAAGAGAGCGTCCGATTTTCAAATCCTGCGGAGCGCGAAGATCAACGATATTGATGTCTTCCTGTCCGAGGATGCTGGCGATTTTCCCGATAACCCCGGGGGCGTCGCTGTATTCCACGAAAAGGTTGTGTCCGGTGGGTTCCAGGTAGAGTTTCTGGAAGTTGTTGATCCGGGAAACCATCAGGTTGTTTTCGGTGATGGTTCCGCGCACACTTACCTTGTTAATGGTGTTGTCGCCTTCAAAGAGGTCGATAGTCATTGCTTCGCCGTAATTCTTTTCCTCGCTGGCGTCACGATTGACCAGTTCGATGCCGCGTTCCTTCAGGAAGGATTCGGCGTCGGAAGCGTCGAGGAAGGGATCGAATTCCGGGGAAATCCCGGCCGTGATCGGGGCGAGCATCCATTTCCAGTATTCGGCAAGGTTGCCGTAGAAGCTGGTTTCCACCTTGGCCGGCTGGCGGTTTTCGCCAAGGTAACAACGGGCAAGATGGGTAAGCATGTAAGCCAGGTTCTGGAACTGCTCGTCGAGTCCGTCCGGCACACCCTTGTTGACCACGCAGGTGGTAACGCCTTTTTCGAAATAGGAAATGGTTTGTTCGGCGGCGCGCTTGGCGGCATTGAAGTTGGCTTCCTTGGTGCTGGCGCCGAGGTGTGGCAGCATAACGTCAGCGATATCGGTCACGGTTTTATCGCCTTCCGCGTCTTTTGGATAAACATCGTTGCAGAAAATGATTTCCTTTTCCGCTTTGGCGGCGCGGAGATCGTCCTCGTTGATGACTCCGGCCCGCGCGCAGTTAACCAGAACCGCACCCGGTTTCATCAGGTCGAACAATTTTTTATCGATCATGCCGCGGGTATCGTCATTTTCCGGAATGTGGAGAGAGATAATATCGGAACGCTTGAAAATGTCTTCCACGGAGCAAAGTTCCACGCCGAGTTTTTCAGCCAGGGAAGCGGAAATCACGGGATCATAGCCGAGGAAAGTGGTATCAAAGCCCTCGAGACGCTTGATAAGCAAACGTCCGATGTTGCCGAGTCCCAGGATACCGATGGTTTTACCGGTAACTTCGCGCCCCATCAGCTTTTTCTTTTCCCATTTGCCTTCGCGGGTGGAAACATCACCTTTGACCACGTGGCGGTAACCTGCCAGGACCAGGGCAATCACTTCTTCGGCAACCGCGTTGGAATTGGCGCCGGGAGTGTTCATTACGTCGATTTTTTTCCGGCGGGCATATTTAGTGTCGATGGTATTGTAACCGGCGCCGGCCCTCACCACGAGTTTCAACTGGGGCAGCGCATCGATGACTTCAGGGGTAATTTTTTCGCTTCTGACAATAAGAACTTCGGAATCGGAATTGGCCTTGATAAGTTCATCCAGGGACGTATCAGCATCCTGTACTACCTGAAAACCTTTTTCTCCAAGAATAGCGGCGGCAACTTTATCCAACTTGGTTGGAATCAATACTTTTTTCATAGTTCCCTCTCTCCTTTCCGGCAGGTTAAAAATGAAGTAAAAAATATCGCCGATTTGTCCCAATTACAATAGGAAAACCGGAAAGTTATGTTAAATTTTTAACGGTTTAATTCTAAGGATTATTTTTTTCATGCCGAACGCGATAACACATCTGAAACTTGAGGAAACGGATTCAACGAACCGTTACGTTCTGGAACATTTTCCCAGCCTGCCGAACCTCACCCTGGTAACGGCGGACAAGCAAACTGCCGGGCGCGGACGTCTGGGTAGAACCTGGCATTCCCCGGCGGAAGTGAATTTTTACGGTTCTTTTCTGCTGAAAACAACTCTTCTCACGCCGCATACTGCTTCCCGGGTGGGAGCATTGGCGGCGCTTGATGCGCTCAGGGAACTTGCCCCGAAACTCGATTTCTGGCTGAAATGGCCTAATGACATTCACGTTGGACAAGCAAAGCTGGCCGGAATCCTTTGCGAAAATAAAACCTGCGCGAAAAATTGTTTCGAGGGAATCGTGATCGGCATCGGCGTGAATATCAATCTTGCCAAAAAAGAGCTTGAGAAAATCGACCGTCCGGCAACCTCGCTGCTGGCGGAAACCGGGAAACGGTTCTCCGTGCCGGAATTCGTCAAACTGATCCGCGCCAAATTCGAACTGCTCTATTTCCAGGCTATTTCAGGGGAATCCGACAAAATTTTCGACCGCTGGAAACAGGAAAATAAGTTGATCGGCGGGGAAGTCACCGTCCACACCTCGATGGGGGAAATCCTCACCGGCAAGATCATCGATTTCGGCAGAGAAGGCGAATTAAAGCTGGACGTGGGTAACCGCAACGTAATCCTGAACGACGGCGAAATCAGCATCAAAAACTTCCACCTGGCATGAGAAAAAATCCGAAATTTAAAATTCAAAAACGTCAAGCCTAATATAGATTTGGAGAGAGATATTCCCCAATATCCCTTTTGTATTCACGTTTTTTGAATACATTGTATATTTGAATTAGGTGCATTTTTTTGTTACCGATCCATGGAAAATTCAATCAAGAATTTACAGAATCGCATAATAGTCGAAACAATAAGATATCATGAAAAAAATTATCGGTTTAAAACGCGGCTCAGTTGATGTTGTCCCGTATCAGCATGAATGGAAGCAATTATACAACGAAGCGGAAACTGTTATATCAAAACAAATCGGTGAACTCAGCCATGTTATCCAGCACGTCGGCAGCACAGCCGTCCCCGGCCTTTCCGCCAAACCAATTATTGACATTGCTATTGCTGTTGAATCAAAAAACACCATCCCGGAAATTTCAAAGCGTTTGGAGGAAATCGGTTATATTGACCGCGGAGATGGCGGACAGGACGGCGGATATCTCTTTGTAAAAGACATTGCCCCGGAGGTTCGGACTTTTCATGTCCATGTGGTTGAAATAAACGATCCTCAATGGAATAATTATCTGTCCTTTCGTGATGCTTTGCGGACAAGCAAGGAGCTGCGAGATAATTATATGTCGATTAAACAGGAATTTAAAAAACAGTTTGGAAATAATCGAAAAGCATATACTTCAGGGAAGAATAAATTCATAACTGAGGTTTTGAGCACAACAACTAAAAAAAGCTTTAGATGAAAATTTGTTGGGTTGCGGTACGGAAATTCAATTTGTCGTGAGAAAATAAAATCCATTATTATGAAAAAAGCCAAATATACCGGATGTGCAATAATCGATACTTTTCCGGATTTTGTCTCCTGCTGGAACAAGATAAAGAATGACTCTGTTGAACAGCAAATTACCTGTTGGGAGTCTAAATATATGAAAAAATGGCCTGAACTTCTAAAGAAGCAGAAAGAATCATGGAATAGTGACAAGGAGGACTGGAAACAGATTGCAGCAGAAAAAGTATTTCCGTTTTTCAATGAAAGATTCTCCGCAATGGAAGCAGCTCATTTGAATTTACTGAAGTCATGCAAAACAGTTTGGCCGAAAGCGCAAAAAACTCTGGAGTTTTCAGACAATGTATGTTTTGTCATCTATGTCGGGATTGGTTGTGGGGCTGGTTGGGCAAGTTCATATAACGGCTCTCCCGCGGTTTTATTCGGGCTGGAAATGATTGCTGAGTGCGGTTGGGGTCAGGAACCGGCACTTTCCGGATTGATTGCCCATGAACTTGGACATATTGCTCAAACCGCAAGCATAGTTAATCAACAACGCAGCAGTGGTGCGTGGTGGCATTTATTCAAAGAAGGTTTTGCAGCTCGAAGCGCCCACTGCATCATCGGGTATGACGTCTGGCATGAAGCCACCGGGATAAATAAACCCGACTGGCTTAATTGGTGCAATTCTCATAAAGGATGGCTCGCCTCAGAATTCATAAAAAAGGCAGATGCCGGAGAAGATATTCGTTCCTTTTTCGGTTCGTGGTTCGATATCATGGGCAGAAAACAATGCGGTTACTTTCTGGGACACGAAATAATCAGGGAACTTCAAAAAGAATACAGCCTGAAAGAAATTTCTTCTTTTGATGATTACGAGGAGAAATGCCGTGCAATATTGGAGCAATATGTCGAGGTTGCTGAATCCAAGGAATTTTGATTAGTTATAAATTTGATCATTTTCCATCTGGATAATTTGAATTTGTTTCGTGCTTCGGGTTTCGGATTTTGAATTTCATCATCCATCCTGGCCAGATTTAAATATCCCGCTTGAAATCTCTCCAGGCCCGGTGATATTGTAAGAATTCTCAATCCGGAAAGGTGTGATATGCCCGAACAGGAAAAACCTATGCAAAAGACTTTCCCGCTTCCCTCATGGCTGGGCTGGCTGATCTTTGCTTGGATAATCCTCGCGGAACTGGTGTTTTATTTCCTGAATGTCAGCCGTTACCTGGAAAAATTCATCAACAAAATGTTTTGACGTATTATGTGGATCACAGACATCATCATTTTTCCGTTTATAATCCTGGCGCTGACCGCGCTGGGCGCAAGGTTGGTCAGATATCTGCCGGAACAGCCCGGACCGTTCGGCTTCCTGGGACTCGCGGGAACTCTCGGAACGGTGATACTGAGTTTTTCCACCATCTGTCTTGGAGAATTCGGACTGCTGCGTCCGGCCTGGGGCGTTGCGCTTCTATTCGTAATGGCGTTGGCGGCGGGGGTCAAAGGTTGGAAAGTGCTGTTTTCCAATCTGAATAAAAGCGCAAACAGTTTTTTCGCCGGGTTAAAAATTGAATTCAGTTTTATCTGCCTGCTCAGATATGCCTGTCTTTTCTTTTTACTCATGCTGTTTCTGGCGGCACTGGCCCCGCCGTGCTCCGTCGACAGTCTCTGGCATAACCTTGCGATTCCGTCGTGCTACGTTAAGAAAGGGCAACTGTACCCAATATACGACATCATTCCCCACGGACTTTTCCCGCAGAACGGGGAAATGATCTTTGCGTTCACACTCCTGTTCAGCAAGGGGATGCTGGCGCATTTAATGGTGTGGTGGAATTTGGCGCTTGGGCTTCTCCTGGCAAAAGCGGTCTGCCGCCGGCTGAATCTGCCCTCCGGCAGTCCCGAAGTCACCGCGATCATCATTCTTACCTCGCCGGTAGTTTTACAATATGCCTGCACCGGACACGTCGAAACCTTTATTCTGAGTTCATTCCTTGCACTGGTTCTGCTGGGGATGTTCTGGAACTTCAGCTATCCGGTCTGCATTTTCGCCGGAATGTTCACTGGATTCCTGCTGGGTGCGAAAATGAATACGCTGTTATATGCGGGGCCGGTTCTGCTGGTGGCGTTCCTTTCGAACCGTTCCTTCCGCGACATCCGCAAGCTGGCGATTTTCGGATTCACCGTATTCCTGTTCGGGTCATTCTGGTATTTCAGGAACTGGATTCTGATTGGCAATCCGGCATTTCCGCTACTGACCGGGATTTTCGGATCAGGCGACGTGGCGGCTATCGACATGAAAATCGGGGTCGAGGAGATACTAAACCATCCCGGGCACATGGAAAGATCATTGTGGGGATACTTGTTCGGAATTCCTGTTTTCTTTATCTATCCGCAAGATAAATTCATCAGCAGCGGACCTCTGCCGCCCCTGATTATCGCCCTCCTGCCGGTAATCCTGGGTTTCGCCTGGACAAAAACGCATAAATCCTGCCGCTGGTTCGTGACCCTGATAATCCTTGCATTCGCAAGCTCCTACACGGGAATGTTTTTCACTCAACTTTCGGTGCGGTACATGTTTTCCACGCTGTCGCTGATGATAATCGCTTCCGGCGGAGTTTTCATGATGTTGCGCGCGGAGTCGCTGAAAATGCGGATTCTGCTGGAACTGAGTATGATTCTTTGGCTGGCTTTCGCGTTCGCCGGAAGCATAAGGTACTTTTACCATCCCGCCATGTATTTGGCTAAAGCACAATCCATGCAGCAGTTCCTGGACAATAATTACAACTCATCATTGTATGGATATAGGAAACATCCGTATATAAAATGGCTTAATGCTAAAGTCCCGGCGGACAGCAAAATATTGATACCTTTCAAACAACCTTTTTATATAACGGCGCATTGGATCAAGCCGTCGCATCTCCGGGTGCTCGCCAAACAACGGAATAAACCGGTAATTACCGCTGCGCTCGATTGCGGGGTAAATTATTTCTGTTTGGAAAAAGGATTTACCCAAACGCCCGAATTCGCCGAATGGAAACCGTTCCTGAAGGAAATCGCAACGTCATCCGACGGTAAATACGTCCTTTTCATCCGCGCAGACAGAGAAGAACCAGCAAAGGACAATAACTGATGGTTGAATACAGCAACAACTTGCTTCCGGCATTCGGACTTACTCTTTTCGCGGGTCTTGCCACCGCTATCGGCAGCGCCCTCGCCTTTTTCACCCGCCGGACGAATGTCAGCACTTTGGCTATCGCCCTCGGATTTTCCGCCGGGGTCATGATCTACGTTTCCCTGGTGGAAATTCTGACAAAAGCAAGAGAATCCCTTATGACAGCCACTAACAGCCCAAAAATCGGTTCATGGATTGCGCTCGGGGCTTTTTTCGGCGGCATGGTGGTGATTGCCCTGATCGACAAACTTGTCCCGAAATTTGAAAACCCGCACGAGGCCCACCGGGTCGAGGAAATGGACACTCAAGCAATGGAACGGGCGAATTACGACAAAAAACTGATGCGGATGGGCATCTTTTCGGCGCTGGCAATCGGCATCCACAACTTTCCCGAAGGACTGGCAACTTTCACCGCCGCACTGAAAGACGTAAACTTGGGAGCATCGATTGCCATCGCCATCGCCATTCACAATATCCCCGAGGGTATCGCGGTATCCATCCCGATCTTCTATGCCACGGGCAGCCGGAAAAAAGCGTTCTTCCTTTCCGCACTGTCGGGATTCGCCGAACCAGTGGGTGCAATTATCGGGTATTTTCTGCTGATGACTTTTTTCAACGACGTTGTTTTCGGCATCCTCTTCGCTGGAGTCGCCGGAATCATGGTTTATATTTCTTTCGACGAACTGCTGCCAACCGCCGAGGAATACGGCAAACATCACCTGGTGCTGTATGGACTCCTTGCCGGCATGGCGGTTATGGCGGTAAGCCTGTTATTGTTTATTTAACTAAGGAAAATCAATGAGCGGAAACATCAAGAAAATCGAAGTAATCCCGCTGTGGGATGAATCAGAAGTCAAACCGGACGCCGACGGTTTCAAACCGGTAATGGAAATTTACCAGTCGCACACCCAGGACGTCAAAGGCGCGGTGGTGATATGTCCGGGCGGAGGTTACGGACATCGTGCCTGGCACGAAGGGGAACTGATCGCACGCCATTTCAACGCCCACGGACTTCACGCTTTCGTGGTCCAGTACCGGGTTACCCCCAACCACCACCCAAAGCCGCTGGATGACGTTTCCCGTGCGGTGCGTCTGGTTAGGCTTAACGCCGAAAAGTGGCTGGTAAATCCGGACAAGATCGCGGTGTGCGGATTTTCCGCGGGTGGACATCTTGCCGCCAGCAGCGGAGTCCTGGCAAGCCCCGGAAATCCCGACGCCGAAAACCCGGTTGACAGAATTTCGAGCCGTCCCAACGCCATGATCCTGTGCTATGCGGTGCTGTCCAGTGATCCTGAAATATACCACCAGGGATCATTCAAGAACCTGCTTGGAGAAGACCACTCCGAAGAAGAAGCCAACGCGGTTTCGATGGAAAAACAGGTGGACGAAAATACGCCCCCGGCTTTCCTGTGGCACACCGCTGAAGATCCCGGAGTTCCGGCCATAAACAGTCTGCGTTTCGCCGAAGCTTTGGGTAAACATAAGATTCCCTACGAACTCCATGTTTTCCCGGAAGGCCGCCACGGACTCGGACTTGCCCAGGAAAATCCCCATGTGGCCGTGTGGTTCGATCTCTGCTGCCGCTGGCTCAAAACAATGGACTGGGGCAATACATTTTAATCGTTGGAACTTATTAATGTTTTTGCAATTAATACTTCTTACAACATTAGCCGCCGCAAATGTTATCGGCGCTGAATCCGATGGCAAGGTTTCTATTGGCTATCCCCGGATCACCCCTGAGCCGGTATGGGTAATTGGCACTTACGGAAAAAAAGATAAACCGGAATTGACAACCACGACCAGCGGCGGTATTTGCGGTGGCGGCTCCCCCTGTATTGTCATTTCATTTTCTAAACAAGATATTATTTGTCAAAACATTCTGCACAGCAAGGCTTTCACGGTCAATGTCCCCTCGCAGGATTTCGTTGACGAAACAGATTATCTGGGAATGAGCCGCAACCGCAATCTGAATCCGTTCAAAATCGCAGGCTTGACTCCGGTTAAGAGCAAATTGGTAAAAGCCCCTTATATTAAGGAATTTCCCTTGAATATCGAATGTAAGCTGGTGGATGCAGTCGATATTAACGATTTCACCATATTTGTCGGTTCAGTCGCGGGAATAAAGGCGAATAAAGATATTGTCTTCAGGGGAAAAATTAAGATGCGGAATCTGGATACTTTTTTCCTGTCCCCTTCAGAGAAAAAATACTACGGTCTTGGCTCCAGGGCGGGAAGGAAATCCAGAGCCGGCGGCAAGTACAAAAATGATAAGTGACCCAAATAACTTTCAGATCAAGGAGAAACATGAAACAGGTAAAAGTTGAAGAACTGTCAGCAGAGGGATTTCTTCCCTACGGTTTTTACGCGAACATGATCGATCCGGACACCGTCAAAATCGGCGCGCCGCCGATTGAATTCTACCGCGACATGATCCAGCAGGATCTTGCCGGGGCCGGGATCGCCTCGTATTCGATCTGCCGGGTGGAAAAGCGGCCGCTGGTGATCAATGTTTCCGAATTCCACACCTGCACCGGGGAAGGCATCCTTCCGCTGGACAACGATGTGTTGATCCACGTTGCCCCCGCCACCGCCAGCGAAGAGTTCCCCGGAGACGAAGCAAAAGTTTTCCGCGTCCCGAAAGGCACAATGGTCACTCTGCGTCCCGGCGTATGGCATCATGCCCCGCTGACCTGCAACGACCAGCCGGCAAATGTGTTGATCGTGCTTCCCGAGCGCACCTACGCCAACGACTGTGAAGTCTGCGAACTCGAACCTGAAGAACAGATAAAAATAGAAATGCCAAGGCAAGCCTTGGATTGAAACTGCCGAAGTGTTTCACGGCTTCGGCGGAATTAAGGAAAATCTGTTGGTGTTCACAACTTCAGTTGTGTCTTGAATCCGATTACGAATACGACGGCGATGACGGGAATATTCCATTGCGGGAAAAATAGTTTCGCTTTTAGCTTACTTTTTGCTTGTGAAATCATTAATCGCGGTACATATTTTAAGTTCAGGTTTTTTCGGAAATTTCACAGGAGAAAAAATTGAAAAACTTCATTAAATTCATGCTGCTGGCTATATTTGCCGTGATTCTGGGCGGCTGTGCCAGGACCGTGATCGTGGCGGAAGCCCTTCAGGTCGCAAAAGGCACGAAATTGTATCTTGCGCATAATATCTGGTACACCGATCCGGATAATATTCCGGCGTTGAATTACCAGACGGGTAAGATCATTGAATTCGGAACGGAAGTTGAAGTGCTGAAAGCTACTCCCTCTTCGGTTACATTCGTGACCCGCAAGGACAACAAACAGTTCACCATTGTCTACGATGAAAGCTGGATGCTGGTACCGATCGAAAAATATCTGCCGAAAATCTTTGTAACCAAGAACCGGGAGGAACTTGAAAAAGGAATTCCCCCTGAGATTCTGGATAAAATTTCCCGCGGAATCGTTACCCCCGGCATGTTGAAACGTGAAGTAATCCTCGCTTATGGCTACCCGGTTCCGTATATGACCCCGGATATCAACGCGGACACCTGGGTTTTCGGCACTGACCGGTTGGATACCGTAAGGGTGGTTTTTAAAGGCAACAAGGTTAATACTATTTTAAAACTGGACTGATTTCAGTATCTGGAGGACATGTAATGAGCAGGACTCTACGGAAAACGATTCTTGTAACAGGTGGCGGCGGATTTATCGGTTCACATTTGTGCGAACGGTTGATCAATGAAGGCAACGACGTAATTTGCCTTGATAATTTTTTCACTGGTTCAAAGGAAAACATCAGGCATCTGCTGGCACATCCCAATTTTGAACTTATCCGGCACGACGTGACCTGGCCGATCTATCTCGAGGTTGACGCCATATACAACTTGGCATGCCCCGCTTCGCCGGTGCATTATCAGCATGACCCGATCCAGACCACCAAAACCAGCGTGCTCGGCGCAATCAATATGCTGGGACTGGCAAAAAGGTTGCGGATCCCGATCCTGCAGACCTCCACTTCGGAAGTATACGGCGACCCGAAAGAACATCCGCAGAAAGAAGAATACTGGGGACATGTGAACCCTATCGGGATCAGAAGTTGTTACGACGAAGGCAAACGTTGCGCTGAAACTTTATTTTTCGATTATCACCGTCAGCTTGGCCTCGAAGTCAAAGTAGTGCGGATTTTCAACACTTACGGCCCAAGAATGCTGCCCAACGACAACCGGGTGGTAAGCAACTTTATTGTCCAGGCACTTAAAGGCGAGGATATCACGATTTACGGCAGCGGGGAACAAACGCGCAGTTTCTGTTACATCAGTGACCTGGTGGAAGCGCTGGTAAAAATGATGAATACCCCGAAAGAGGTCAGCGGCCCCATCAACACGGGAAACCCCAACGAATTTACGATTCTCGAACTTGCGGAAAAAGTTATCGAACTTACCGGTTCGAAGTCGAAAATGGTATTCAAGGAGCTTCCACAGGACGATCCGGTGATGCGGCGGCCCGATATCAGCAAAGCAAAATCTGTTCTTGGCTGGGAACCGGAAGTCCAGCTTGAAAAAGGACTAAAACAGACCATTGATTATTTCAAATCGGTCATCTAAAAGTTTATTAACATCATGAAAAAGCTTGGTTTCACGGCCGGGGAAATTGCCCAGGCCACAGGGGGGGAATGGCTGAGCACAATTCAACCCGATATCATATTCGATTCAATTCTTACCGACAGCCGGATTGATTGTGCCGGCGCCCTGTTCGTGGCCCTCGCCGGAGAAAATTTTGACGCCCATGAATTCTTGGATAACGCAGTAAAAGCCGGCGCATCGGCGCTTTGCATCAACCGTGAACGCGGAAAAAATTTAAAATTACATGAATTCGGCATTCCGGTTATCGGGGTGGAAGACACCCTCCAGGCTTATCAGGACCTGGGAGCCTTTCACCGTTCCCGGCTAACCGGAACAAAATTTGTGGCCGTAACCGGCAGCAGCGGAAAAACCAGCACCAAGGAAATGCTGCGGGCGATTTTTTCCGAGGCTTACGGGCAAAACGCGGTATATGCAACCGAGATGAACACCAACAATCAGATCGGCGTGCCGCAAAACATCCTTAAAATGGGTCCGGAACACAAAGTGGGAATCATTGAACTCGGGACCAATCATCCTGGCGAGATCGAGCCATTAAGCCGGATCGTAAAACCTGACATCGGCATCATAACCCTGATCGGACATTGTCATTTGGAACATTTTCATTCCCTTGACGCCGTGGCAAGGGAAAAATCGGCGATTTTCCTGCACCTGGCCCCGGACGGGACGGCGGTGATTCCCGAAGATTTTCCTTCAAATGAAGTATTTGACGTTGAAGCGGCATCTAAAAAGTTCAATATCTTTAAATTCGGATTTGGGAAAGACGCTGATTTGCGGATTATTTACGAGGGAGGAAACCTGAACGGCAGTTCATTCCGGCTCTGCGCCTCGAAAAGCGGCAAAAAACAGAAAATCAACTGGAAAATTTCGGGGAAACATCAGACTTTGAATGCCGCCGCCGCCGCATGCGCCGCCGCCGTCCTCGGCATAAAAATAGATACCATCGCCGCGGGACTGCAAGTCTGCCGTCTTCCCGGAATGCGTATGCGCATCACCGAAAAAAATAAAGTCACCTGGATTAACGACGCATACAACGCCAATCCCGACAGCATGATCGCCGCATTGAAATGGCTTTCTGAATTTGCGGACGGTAAAAAACTTGTTCTGGTTCTTGGAGATATGCTTGAACTCGGTGAATTCAGCAACGAATCCCATCTGCGGATATTGCGGTTTGCCGCCGAGCAATTCCCGGAGGCAAAGATTGTTGCGGTCGGCAAGGCAATGACCGCCGCTATCAAGGGGCTTGACGATAAAATTTGCGCGGAAATTCTCGAATTCAAAGATTCCGCAAGCGCAATTTCGGACGTAAGGAAAATCGCCAAACCCGGTAAAACAGTGTTCCTGAAAGGTTCGCGCGGAATGAAACTCGAAAGAATTGAACCTGAACTATGATTAGAAAACTCCGTGAATATCAGAATTTTTTAGAATCGATACTCACGGCTTGCGAAATTTCCGGAAATCCGGCAATAACCGGGATAACCAACCATGCCGGAAAAGTCATTCCAGGCACAATTTTCACGGCAATAACCGGTTCAGTTCACGACGGCAGAAAATTCATTCCCCAGGCGGTTGAAAACGGCGCGGCCGCAATTGTCTATTCCGGAAATCTTGAAAAAAGAATTCCCGGGGTCAGTTATCTCCAGGTAAGTGACGCTTACCATGCTTATGCCTTACTCGCGGAAGCCTGGTTCGATTTTCCCGCGAAAGAGCTGAAACTTGTCGGAATCACCGGCACGAACGGAAAAACCACCACCGCATGGCTTCTCAAGTACATTTTTGATGTCGCCGGAAAAAATTCCGGACTGATCTCGACAATTGTCTACAAATACGGCAACCGTGAAATAAAAGCCGAACGAACAACCCCGGAAGCTTTTGAATTGCAGAAGCTTTTGCGCGAAATGGCTGACGCCGGATGCGAATATGTGGTCATGGAAGTTTCCAGTCACGGGCTTGATCAGCATCGAATCGGTTCCGCAAAGTTCGCCGCCGGAGTCTACACTAATCTCAGCGGCGACCATCTTGACTATCATCATGATCTTGACAACTATTTTTCCGCCAAGAAGTTGCTTTTCACTGAATACCTTGCCCCGGATGGAGTTGCGGTTATAAATGCCGACGATATATCCGGCCGGAAGCTGGCCGGGGAGGTTTCAAAAAAGCAATTAATCACTTACGGCAGATGGAAATCGGCTGATTGCCAGGTTGTCAAAACCGTTTCGTTACGCGATAAAAATCAAATTGAATTTGAATTCAATGGGAAAAAATTTAAGATCGATAGTGTTCTGGTCGGGGATTTCAATGTTTCCAACGTTTCCGCCGCGGTATCCGCGGCCTTGGGATTGCAAATCGGATTTGATAAAATCATTTCCGCAATGCAAAACCGGATTCAAGTTCCGGGAAGACTTGAAAAATATGTATCAAATGACGGCGTGGAAGTATTTGTGGATTATGCACATACGGATGACGCACTTAAAAAGGCGCTGCAAACCTTGAAAAACTTGAAACCACATAAACTGCGGGTGGTTTTCGGTTGCGGCGGGGACCGCGACAAATCGAAAAGATCAAGAATGGGGAAGGTTGCTTCGCAACTTGCTGATAGCATTGTCCTTACCAATGACAATCCAAGGAGTGAAGAACCGATGGAAATAATTCAGGATATCATGGCAGGAATTGTGGAAGACTCTGATGTTGAAATAATTACAGATAGAGCTGAAGCTATCGGCAGGGCTGTAGCTTCGGCTTCACCTGGAGACATCGTTTTGGTCGCGGGAAAGGGGCATGAAGAACAGCAGAATATTAGAGGCGTGTTAAGCTTTTTTAAAGATAGTATTCAGGTGCAAGCTTCTATTAATGCAAGATCATTATTATAAAGCTGTTACATGTTTGTTTAGATTATTGTTAAATCGAAAAATCGTTGTTGTTTTTTTTTTGTGGGCTTTTAGTTTAAACGGCAACAACCCGTGGGCTTTCAAGCAAATTTCCTTAAAAAAAAAAGAAAGGGAGAGGAAAAGGAATGAAACCAAAAATCAAGTGGGGACTCGTATCTTTGTGTCTCGCTCTGTCGCTGATGAGTGTCAGGGTGTTGGCACAGGAAGTAAGGACAATCGTCTTCAACGAAGACCGCGACCAGAAGTACATGTGTACTAAGGTTTTCCAGCTCAAAAACATGCGAGCCGATGACCTTACGCCGTTCATTCTGGGTTCGGTAAAGCGTTACAACGATCAGTCCGACGTGCAGCGTTTGAACTATAAATACGGTAAAAAGCAGTACATCGTGGTCAGTACTGGCGTTGATATGATGCCTTATGTTGATGACATGGTGTCAAAGCTTGATCGCCCCTGTTCAAAGAAAGACGTAAACGGATCGATCGTTGACGGTGACGGCATCTACCGGTTCGTATACTATACTAAATACCGCGCGAACGCCGAAATGGTCGACGTTCTGAAAGAAGCAACCGGGGGTGACGGTATAACTTACTTCGATCCCACCGTTAACATGTTCTACTGGAAAAACTCCAAATCTGACGGTTCAACCGTCCTCAGATACCTGAAGGCAATTGACCGCCCGGTTCCCCAACTGAACATCGGTCTCAAAGTATATGAAATCAACGAAAACGACTTTATCGAACTTGGTATTGATTATGTAAGTTGGAAGAACGGTCCCGGAGCAAGTCTGCTGGGCGCCGGTTTTGACTGGACTGATATTTCCTCAATGAGCAATGTCAGTGATTATTCCAACATGATGGATATTGTTACGAATGTCAGCGGCACTGGACTTGGCGGATTCATGGTTGCACCTAATTTTGATGCGACTTTCCTGCGGTTGCTCAATCAGAAAGGCAAAGCCCGGGTTGCTACTTCCGGCCAGTTGGTCGTAGTAAACGACTTCGACGCAGATCCCGGCAACGACAATTTCGATGACGCAAAATTCAGACTGAAATTTTCACCCACCTACCAAACTATCATGAAAAACGATGACCAGGAAATCAGCGTTGAAGATCAAAGCGATGAAGATTTCTGGTTCTACCTGCGGAGTCCAACTATCGGATTTAACGATTCAGCTACCGCCGGCGCAACAGTCATGTTCGGTTGGGTATTGGATATTGAAGACATGGTTGAAAAAACCAACACCGGAGATCCGGTTGTCAACAAACAGTTCTTCCGTTCCTGGCTGACTCTCGCAACCGGTTCTGAAAAGCTTCTTGCCACTTATACTAAGGAACATGAAGTCAATCAGTATAACGGAATCCCGTTTCTCGGTGACATTCCGATTCTGAAATACCTGGCGGGGGCCGCTTCGGACTCAAAATCCCGCACCCGGATATTCATCACGGTTTACGCTACTCCGGTAGTTCCCCAAACCGATTTGTCAGAATGGGCCGGACGCGTGGTATCTACCGCGGAAATGGTCAAGAACGACGAAATCGATAAATAAAGACAAATACTTCAATAGAGGATACTATCATGAAATTTTTCTCGAAATTACTTCTGACAGCATCGTTGGTGGGAGGCGCGATATGCGGATATAACGCCGCCGCGCAGGAAGAGCCCAACGACCCTACTCCAGACTGGGAAAGGAGTCGCGTATGGGCCCGGCTCAACCTGAACATTGAAAAAGATACAAAAGAAGTTCACTTCATAAGCACGAACAACGATCCGGACGTACTGACTAAAACTTACGTTCTGAAGCATGCCGATCCTTACGAACTGCGGCCTTATATCAGGTCGATGGTAAGAGCTCGCCGGGTTAACACCGACGATACCAAAGTGGAAGCCATTAAATATATGGACGGCACCAGCATCCTGATAGTTTCCGCTGAAGACTACCGTTTTGAGCGTCAGGACTACGGAATGGGCATCGATGAAGTCGTCAACGCCCTTGACCAGCCGAAAGTTTCTTCATCATCCGGACATAAATTCTATCTCTACTTCCCGAAATACTGGTCCTCGACCAGCCTGGCAACTGTCATCAGGGAAGTTGGTTTGTGCAACAAAAACGGTGAATACGAACTCCAGGGCGGTAAAGACCGGGTAACGATCGATACCGGTTTGAACGCATTGCTGTTCTACACCCCCGCATATTCGATCAAAACCGTGGAAGAAATGCTCAAGCTGTATGACACTCCTACATCTGAAGCATTGATTACCTATACTATTTACCAGATCCATAAAGAAAACGACGGCGCCATCGGCGTTGACTTCCAGGCTTGGAAAAACGGCCCAGGCTCCGACCTTTTCTCGGTTGCCTCCCGTTACACCAACGGCTGGGATATCGCCAATATGGCAGTAAATACGCAGCCTTTCACCAATAATTCCCATACGGAATTCATCAACTTCAGCCCGCGCTGGAACACTAAGTTCCTCGACTTCCTGGTTGCGAAAAGCAAAGCCACGATCATCGATTCCGGTACACTTTCGATCATGAACAACACTCAAGCGCATATCGAGAACGTTACTGAAGTTCCCGCAATCGAAAATGGTGAAAAAATCGAATCGGACACCACCGTTAACGATTACATGCGTTTGACTGATGTAAAATGGGGCAACGTATCCAGTGACGGATACTACCGGCTGAAGTCTGATACGGCCAGGGAATACAGTAGTGGCGCTTATGTATCCATTAAAACTACAGCTGGCGGTACTTTCTCCTCCTCCAGTTTCGACTTCCTGATCACCCGCAGCAAAGTCAACGGCAACTATTATTACTATATGGAACTTGATCCGCAGTCCGACGCAGCTTTCTGGGCCGGCGGCTCAAGTTATGGTAAGAAAATTACATGCTTTGACGCGGTTATTCAGAAGTACGATGGTGACAGCAAAGAGTGGATTACTCAATCAAGCTGGTCAACTGATCAGAATATGACTATTGACAAAAGTTATACCCGCGTTACCGAGATCAACAAATACGGCTTCTGCCTGACCATGACCCCGATTGTCTGTGAAAACGCTACTAAGCTGGACATCAATATGAGTAATACCAGCCTGATCGGTTTCCAGAGCAATGGTAAACCCCGGACTTCCTATTCTGAAGTCAATACCCAGGTAATGGTCAGCAATCAGGGCCAGAAATTCATCATCGGCGGCCTGGAAAAGAAAGACGTTGTCCGCAGCGTCAGCAAACTGCCCTGGCTTGGCAGTATTCCGTTCCTCGGATTCATTTTCTCAAGTGAATCTGAAGTTCACAAAACGTCCCAGATCGTAGCGGTCATCGAGTGTGTACCGGTAATGCCTGATACCAAGGTTCCGGCCCAAATCATGTCTCAGATCAGCAGGACCAATCAGGAAATCGACAGCTACGGCATCGATTACGGTATCATTCAGGAAAACGACTACGGTTTCGACCAGTTCCTGCTTGATAAAAACAAAACTTCACCCCATCCCCTTCCGTAACCGCGAGGTTGTTCGGTATATTATAAGCCCGGGAATAAAACCCCGGGCTTTTTTTGTATGTATTTTCGAAACGGATTTCAGAAAAAAATAATTTGGGTATTGACATATTTATCCTTTCGATGTATAATGTTGATTATGGTGGTGCATGGTTGTTCACCCCATTTATTTGGAGAGGCTTATTGATGGATAAAACTATTCCAGTGGCTCCTTATCAGCGGATAAGAAAATATGTTGTCCGGCTGATTAATTCATGCCAGGGAAAACCCGAGCAGATAATGTCGGAAATCCAGCTGTGCAAAACCTTCAAGGTCAGCAGGAATACTGTCAGGAAAGCGCTCAAGGACTTGATTGAAGAAGGCCGCCTGGTAATCAGACCGGGAATTGGCACATTTATCAATCCGTTTCTTTCTGCATATGAAATGCATGCCGGACATAAATATGGTATGGGCAAGATCCATGTGTGGGGATTGATTATCCACTTTGGACATCAGGTGCACTGGACTTATTACGATCAGCAGTTCATGGCCGGATTGTTTCAGGAGACTTGCTCGCATCCTGTTTATATTTGTCCGGTTACCTTGGCGTACAGTAATGAAAACATGATTCAGGAAGTAAATTCCCTGAAGCTTGACGGCTTGGTTTTGCTCAATTCAAAAACTAAAACTCTTCCGTATCTGAAAAAAATTAAAGACGAACTGGACATAATTTGCGTTGACCATGATGAAAAACCTGTTTGGGACCGTGAAGTCGTAGTCGAATTTTTTGATTACGGCAAGGCCGCGGCTGATGCCTTGGTGAAACAGGGATGCAAAAGTCCGGTCTTTATTGAAGAAGCCCCTGACCTGCCTTACTCGAAAAAAACCCTGGCAGGATTCCGCAAAGGACTTGAAAATCATGGAATTGAACTGGACAAACGGTTTGTATTATGGAAAGAGGATTACGAGATCAAGTTTAACGCAATGATAGATTTCAACGCGGAATTCGATTCCGTTTTTGCCACTCCTCATGTCTATCCGCATGTGGCGGAAATCCTCAAGAAAAATAAACTGACGCATATTCCGGTAGTTACGGAGGCAAGTCCGATCAATTATTTCCCGGAACCCATTAAACCAATCGTTTTCAAGCGTCCGTGGGATAAAGCCGGCAAAATTACCGGACAAAGGATCAAGGAGTTTGTTGCAGGAAAAAAAGTTGATGAATTTTCTGAAAGAATTGCATGGAACATAATTTAATAAGGAGAAAAAATGAAAATTAAAAGTGAAAATCAAAGAAAATTTTGCAAACTTCGGATTTTTACGCTTATTGAATTATTAGTTGTTATCGCGATAATTTCCATATTGGCGGCAATGCTGCTGCCTGCGCTTAAACAGGCAAGGGAACAGGCCGTAAAAATAAACTGCCTCAACCGGATGAAACAACTGGGACAATCCATTCACATGTATACCGGCGACTTCGACGGAATGTTGGCCGTTCCGGATGACTGGGCCTGGCAAATGCGTTCCTATACAGGAATGCGCGATGAAGATTTTCTGCCAGTGAGCAGCGCAACCGATGCAAAACGGCTTCCCGCCAACGGTACGGCCCCGAATCCGTTTTACTGCGAAAAATCTCGACAGTATGATGAAATAATCAATCAGAGATATCAGATTTCATATGACGTTACTACCTGCAATATCTCGGAAAGCAGTTCTCCTTATTATAAAGGCGGTTACACAGTCAGTTATGATTCATATACTGCTGATAAACTGAAAATATCTAAAAGAATAAGTACGGTTCCCGGAAGCACAATGCTGGTTTGCGAAGCGTTAAACAGCGCTTACGGTGGTCCCGTAACCCGCTACCACAAAGCAAATTACACGGCTAAATCATGTGTTTACGATGAGAATCAATCACGATACGCGCCAGACTACTGCCACCAGGATTCATCTAATTTCCTCGCGGCCGACGGCAGCGCCGCCGGTTACAAGCTGGGACTTAAATTTAATAATGACTGGACTCCGTAAATTACCAATTTATAAATATAAAGTTTGGAGGTAAAAATGAATGACTGTAAAAAACATTGCGGTAAATCTATAATTTCTCATTGCTTCACTCTTATTGAATTATTAGTTGTTATCGCGATAATTGCCATATTAGCGGCTATGCTGCTGCCTGCGCTTAAACAGGCAAGGGAACAGGGATTGAAAATCAAGTGCCTGGGCAATATGAAACAGCTTGGCCAGTCCATCAGTTTGTATACCAGTGACTTCGACGGTAATCTGCCCCCGGGAAACGATTGGGCATGGCCCCTCCAGCCTTACACAGGCATGCAGGAGGATGATTATGGAAATGGTGGTACTATGTACCCGAGAACAAACGCAAATATCAATTTGTTTTACTGTGAAAAGTCACGGAATTATGACGATTTTGTCGATGAAAAGTTTAGGGTCTCATATGACGTTACCGTTACCAACGCAGACATAGACAGTTCTCCATTTTATAAAGGCGGATATGTTCCTTATTACGCATCAAAAGCCGGAATGAAACTGACTAAAAGACTATGTACAATTCCAGGCTCATCCGTTATTGTCGGGGAATTCAAAAGAGGCGGATATGGCGTAATTTATGCAAGATACCACATGCCAATATATACTGGCGCAAAATATTCCTTGAATTCTAAATATGATCCTTACTCGCCAGACTACTGCCATGCCAATAACTCCGCTAATTTCCTGTCTGCCGACGGCAGCGCCGCAAATTACCATCAGGGCGATGCTTTCAACAGCAACTGGACAAAATAAAATATTGTAATATTAAAAAAATAAAAAAGGGACTGATTTTTCATGAGAAAAAATGTCGTATCGTTGTTTTCTGCGTTAATTATGATTATTGCGGGAGCCGTTTGTAATGCTGAAACCGTTAAAATTCTGGATTACCGTTTTGATTCCGGCAAGGGAACCACAATAAAAGACTGGTCGAAATTTCAGAACAATGCCACCGTTATTGGCCCGGAATGGGCAAACGTTATCCGCTGGCGGAAAGGCGGCGGCGCGATCATGCCCGGATATGGAGCTTTTATCAGGGGTTCAGCTTCGATCATGCCGGAAAAATTTACTTTAAAACTGAAGATTAAACCCGGAAAGAGGTGTTATACCTCGTCAATTTTCGCGCTATACGTTACGCCGTTTTACCTGAAAGACCGCACTTTAGCGTGGAAAAAAGGATATCAGAAATATTTTCCGCTTTACTATATTGTCCGGGTGGAATTAGCCAGCCGCAACCGAATTGCCGTTTTGCTGTCATTGAAGAATGCGGAAGGCAAACTTGTCCCCAAAAAAGTTATTTTTCCGGCTAGTCTGCCGAGGAATAAATTTTCGGATATTATAATAACCTTTAATCAAAAGCAGTTGGATATTTCAATAAACGGCAAAGAGAAGGCTTATCCGGCCAAAGGTAAACTGTATTATAATCTTCCTCAACTATATGAAGGGCATGTTAACGGAGAGCTTGGCGGCAGGATGAACTGCACCTTTAAAAGTGTTGAGCTTCTCGACCTGGCCCCGGAAGAACGTCCCGCTCCGAAATACGGTTTGAGAATCACAACTCCATACTATCTTAACTTTTTCGCGGAAAATGAAAAAAAGGAAATAACTGTAGATATTGAGAATCTTAATAACATTGAAAAATCCGGGAAGTTATATTTTAACGTTTCTGATTATGAAGGAAAACAATTATTTCGATATGCGAAAGACGTTACGCTTAAACCGATGCAGTCGAATTACGTTCAAGTGGTTGTGCCGATAAAGCTGCGCGGATGTTTTTGGATAAAATGCGCGTTCCGGGATGCTAATGGGGAAGTTGTCCAGCGCGATTCTCAGTTTTCGGTCGGCGCGATCAGGAGTGTGAAGGATTTTCCCGATTCCTCCCCATTCGGACGCTGCGATACCAGCAACTCTATTTACACTAAAACCAAAAAGGAAGAGTACTTAGGCGACAAATGGATCCGGGTGTTGTGCGACTGGCGTGCGTTTGAACCGGAAGAAGGTAAATTCGATTTTTCAATTCTTGACTATACCATCAATCACCATATTAACCTGGGTAGAAAAATCTATCTTTGCATGGATTCACATTCACCCAAATGGCTGAAGCCGCAAAAACATCATTTCATGACTCCAACCCCGCAAAATTTCAAATATTATGAGAGAATGCTGCGGAAAATCCTTAATCGCTATAAAGGAAAAATAAGCGGTATTGATATTGCCGGAGAAGCCAATGCCCGACATTGTTTTGTCGATGCCGCCCCTGAGTTTTACCTGAAAATCGCGGAAATTACGAAAAATGTACGGGACGAATATGCCCCCAAAGCCTTCCTCGGCGGCCCTTCGGCCTGCCGTGGCGGATGGGATGCAAATACCGAAAAATACCTGAAAAAGGGTGCCGGAAAATACTGGGACCGCTTGGATACTCATTACATCGGAGGCGCCGCCGGATACTACATGATGCCGGAAGATTCGGTGTTGCAAACTATCCGGGACAGTCGACGATTGATGAAAAAATACGGCCTGAATCTGCCGATAATGGACAGTGAAACCGGCTATGTGATTTGCAGCAGACGTGCTATCGACGGGCGTCCAATGACCAAAAGTCAGCTTAAAGCGGCCAAAGAGCGTATGGAACCGTATATCAGCAGTTTCACCTGGACGAACAAACCGCGTCACTACGGTCTAAACAGCAGGGACGAACTTACTGGCGCCCAGATTACGGTAAGGAGAATGGTGCTTTGCCTTTCTGAAGGAGTCGGGCCGCATATGAGGCACGGCGTGGGCACGATGACTTACAATTCGGAAATATATCCGGCGTTCAGCCGCAACCTTGATGAAGGCGTTCAGCTTCCGGCAATTGCTCTGGCTACCATGGCGGAGAAACTTTCCTGGGCAAAATATGTGAGGAAAATAAATCTGAACGATCCGAATCTGTGGGGCTACCTGTTTTATGACCGGAAGCTTAAAAAGCATCTGGCCGTGCTGTGGTGTTCCAGCGGAACTCAGAGCGTCATGATCGATCCAGATTCAAAAAATGCGAAGATGTGCAATATTTGGGGTAATCCGGGAAAAATAAATAAAATTGGGAAAAAGCTTTTACTTAAACTCGGAGAAAGTCCGATTTATCTGGAAAACGTCGGCAGCAAAATAGCGTTGGGAGGTGAACCGCTGCAGATCGACATTGCCCCGGTAATTAACAAAACGAATCCGGGTAATCTGCAAATTACCGTCAGTAACCTGTTTGGACGGAAACTGAAAGGAACGGTATTTGTTGAATTCCCGGAACAGTTGTCGGCCGGAAAGAATAAGTTCGAAATCGATCTCAAACCGGGGGAAAAGAAACAGCTTAAAACTGAAATTCTGCCGGTCGGTAAGTTTTCAGGTACAGTTGTATTGAATGTGGCTCTTGATTCTAAACAAACCGGCAGACTTACCCGTCTGGTCAAGCTTAAAATTGAATCGCCGCCCACGCCGGTGAAGAAAATGCCGAATAAAATTAAGATAGATGGCAACGGCACGGACTGGGCGGAAAATATTCCGGACTTGCAGATCCGGGAAGGCAAACAAGTCATTCGCGGCTTCCCGACAACTTTCGATCCGCAGCATCGCGATCCAGACAGATTCTGGCAGGGACCGGAAGACCTGAGCGCCAAGTTCAAACTCGGCTGGGACAAAGACAATCTATATCTGCTGGTTGACGTCACCGACCCGCAACGCAATATCCTGAAATGGGTTGGCGGCGCTATCCGGGCCACCGACGGTTTCGAAATGTATCTGGACTGCCGTAAGCCGGATAATCTGGGGAAAAACTTTTACGATATTCCGGCAGGAATGCGACACATGTTTTTCTCGCCCGGAACCAAGGATGACCCCGGCGTCAAGATCAGGGTCAAAGGTCCGGAAGGGGAAAAACTCGCCGGAATGATCGAAGCGGCCTCAACAGAGACCCCGAAAGGTTATATTGTTGAATTGCGTATTCCGTTAACGAAAGAATTTTTCCCGCATCTGAAGATGGAGCCGGGAAGGATTATCGGTTTTAATCTGCAAATCAACGATGCCGACAAACTGGAAAAGGCTAAATCCGTGATGATGTGGAACGGAAAATCTAAATGCAATAACAATCCAAAGAATTTTGGAAAAATAGTACTTAAATAAAAACAGGGAAGTAATATGTCGAAATACCGGATGGTTTTATTAATCCTCTGCAGTTTAAATCTGTATGTATCAGGAGCAGTTGTCTACCAGGAAAAAGATAATGTTCTGTGGGTTACGGATTTCCCGATAACAACCCCGTGTACGCCCGAAATACTGTACCGGATTGACCAGAAAAACGGCTGGAAAAAAGTGACTTACGATAAAGCATCGGATACTTACCGGATAGATGCCAGTCTCTGGATAGGTAACAATAATAAAACCAATACTTATTTCCAGATTGGAAACAAGGAACATCCGGAAGAAACCGTGATTGTCAAGGGAAATATTTTCATAAAACCATATTGGGTAAAAGGAAAGAATCCAGGCAAATGCTGGTGGAAACTTAAAAAGCCGGACAGATACATAAATCGCATTACTCTCGGTGATCCTGATAATGATAAAATCAAGGCCACTTTAAAAATTGACAATTCCGAACGGAAAGGCTATACGTTAATTGTGGGAGGAGGAAAGATTGCCAACATTAACGGCGGCCAGCTTCACGCATATAATTCCACAATTACCGCGGCGAATCCGAAAAAAAAATTCGCGATCGGCGCAGTAAAAAATGGGCGGCCCAAAAGAATATTCATGGGAGGCTATCAGGGGAATATCCTGAAAGATACGACCATTTCTCATGGCGCTTTCATGATGTCATACGCCATTTTCAACCTGTTTGGCGGTGTAATGGACAAGGTCACTTTCGCGGATGGCGATATTGCTGTTTCTTCAGGTATGAAGCTGATAACAGGTTGCATTGTAAAGAATTGCCGGATTGCCGTGTACGATATGGGCAACATGGACCTGACCATGATAAATTGCAAGTTTGAGAACAATCAGGTGAACTGGTATTTGCGGTACGGCGGCAAAGGGATAATCCTGGTGGATTGCGAGGTCGGCAAGCCGAAAGTAAGGAACGTGCTTTTGCGCAAAAGAAAAGGCAATAAGACGGTTTATCCGCGGGTTATTTCAAAAAGACATATAATAATAAAAGTTGTTGATAGCAACGGCGAACCAGTGCCGAAGGCCGAAATAAAAATCATTCCCGAAGTTACCGATCCGGAAGTTGAGGAAATGATCCTTGCAGCCGATAAGACCGGAATGACTCCCGGAAAAGACTCCGCCGGAGCAATTCTGCTGCCGGACGAGAAAATCCGGGCTTCCGATGGCAAAATCCCAATCACGAAAAAATTTACTTATACGATCAAAGCGGAAGTCCCCTGGCTGACCCCGGCGGAAATAAAGAAATTCAGTCCGGCAAAAAGTTGGGAAACCATTACCATAATTTTAAAATAAAAAGGAAAAAAAATGATTAAACTGCTACTCTTCGGCGTTTCAATGGTATTTATCGCAGGAACTTGTTTTGCGGAATTGAGAAAGTTGAATGCTCAGGAAAAACAGGCTTGGCTGAAATATACTTTACCGCTTCCAAAAGAAATCCGGATAGATTCTGAAAACCTCATTGCACCTGGAAAGGTTGGTTTCAGACTGCAATCTGGGGCTGGCGATATCGAGAAAAATGCCGTCACGGTATTAAAAAAGTTCATTGAAAATAAAACCGGTGTCAAACCCGGTGGTGAAGAATTTAAGATTTTTGTCGGTGTTGCTGACCGTGAAGGCAAAGTATGTGGAATAAAGGTTGAGAATATCGAACGATTGAAGCACCTGCCCAATAACGACCAGGCGTATACCATACAGTCCTCCGGAAATAATAAGCTGGTTATTGCGGCATTGAACCCCAAAGGAATTTATTATGGGATAGTAACCTTGAAGCAATTGCTGTCGAGAAAAATTAATAAGAGCGTTGTCGCTATACCCACGGTCGGTATAATTGACTGGCCTGATCTGAAATACAGGGGCACATGGTGCAACTATCTTGACAATGAGAGCATAGCATGGGAATCCCAAATTAAAATCAATTTTTGTGACCGTACTAATGTTAAATTCAGACTCTCCGGAAGAAGTGCTGACGGTCCGTCATATAAAGATTGGAAAATTGAGAAACCCAAGACTAATATCGATAAGCTCTATGCGTTTAATCGGATAAATAAGATTGATCATTTCAACTTTGCGCAATGGCACAAATGGCTGAAAAAATATTATCCTGAGCTTTTGGGAAAAGAAGAAAGCGCATGGCAAAGAGCAAAAGGTGATCCGTCTGGTCCTCCCCGGCAATTTTTGTGTCCGTGTGCCTCTAATCCTCTTTTTGAAGACCTTTTGGCCAGCATGATGGAAGCTGGCGCAAGAGCAGGTCTAGACAATGTGGCGTGCTGGACGACGGAATTTTACGGATATTGCGGGTGCGATAAATGCAAGGGGAAAAACCAGTATGTCCTGGAAACGCGTGCGCTGATCAACGCCTGGGAACGCATAAAGAAAAAATATCCTGATTTTGAAATGATTCCTTTTTACAGTTTCACAAAAATACATTCTGAAACCACAGACAAACTTCCTTCCGACACGTGGGACAAGGTAGTCGCGGAACTCATGAATTCAGATGTTAAAACAGTTATAAGAGCTTGTTATAAACGGGGCAAGAATAAAGAGAACCCGCCATTTGAAAAGCTTGCGAAAAAAGGGAAATGTCTGATATCTTTTACTCTTGTCAATATTAACAGCGGCCTCTGTTCCGATGTAAGCGGTTATAAAAAAAGAATGAACGATTTGATTAATTCAAAATGGCAGGGAGGAATAGCTTTTGATGCCGTAAGGGAAATAAACATAAACTCTGAAAGTTATATTGCGTTCAAACTTGCCGCTATCGCGGAATGGGGCTGGAACAGTAAAGGGCGTAATTTGGCACAGTTGGCTGAAGCTTGGGCGACAATTAACAACTACAAATATCCTGAAAAATTCGTAAAGTTTATTCTTCTTATGGAGAAAGTCGGTAAGCAGACGGAAAAATTCAGATTCGGTTTTATTCATCGGTTACACATCTTCAGAAATGTGTTTGCCGGAAAACAGAAGTGGACATCTCAGCTTGAGAAGAAAGATGATTATTTCAAAAACTGTCGTGAAGCTATCGGCTTTGCAAAAGAAATTGGCAACCCCCAATGGATTCTTGATGCGAATACCGCTATGGCATATCTGGAAGTCAATTATGCGGCCAGAAAAATAATCAGTGCCGGAAATGACGGAAAAAAACTGGAAACTGCTATCACAGATTTCAAGGTGGGTATGGACAATTTAAAAAGTGCTGCCAAAAACTGGAATAAACTCTATTCTTCTAAGTTGAGTACTCTTTCCCGTTTTAATATGGTCATGTCAAAAAGTGCAAACTCACTTAAGAAGGAAATGGACAATATTTCCGCAAAGTTAAAACCATAAAAATCACAGGGGAAGATATTTGAAACAAAAAATGTCATGAGAAAATTCTCAGGAAGTCCCCTGGCTGACCCCGGCGGAAATAAAGAAATTCAGTCCGGCAAAAAGTTGGGAAACCGTTACGCTGACTCTGAAATAGAAACGGGAATTACTATTTCCGCTTCTTCTGGGCTTCGTTGATAATTTGCTTGAATTCCGGTTCATTGCGGATATTATCGAGAGTCGGCGCATAAGAAATGGGGATAATTTTATCTCCGATGCACTCATAAGCCTTGCGGAAATATTCGATAGAAGCGTTTTTATCGCCGGAAACGGAATACATCCCGGAAAGGTTGAGCATGTAGGATGGAGATTCCGGCTGGATATCCAGAGCTTTGGTTTCGGCTTTGATGGCTTCTTTGAATTTCCCCTGTTTGGCCAGCGCCAGCCCGAGATTGTTGAATGCCATGGCATCGTCAGGCTGTTTTCTTATCTGATTCCGGAAGATCATTTCCGCTTCCTTGTATTTGCCGGTGCGGTAATAGATGTCGCCGAGCATTGCCAGCGACGGAAAATGATTCGGACGGAACACCAGGAGGGTTTTAAGCCTGTCCGCGGCGGCGGGGAGTTTTCCGGAAACATAGTATTTTTCGGCATCGAGGAACAGCCGTTCGATCTCGGCGGAGTCGATTTTCGGCAAACTTGCATCGTGATTTGACCTCCGCATCTGTCTCCTTCTGGCGAGATTGGAAAACGGACTCAGCTTCATCGGAGGCAGCAGTTCATTCTGGTCGTAGAAAACGATCTGGTCCTTTGACTGTGTATTGATCAGGACAATGGTAAGCAGAATGATCAGGGAAAAAAATACAATCATCGGCGTAAGGCTTTTTCCTACGCTTTTCTGCTTTCTGGTCAGCTTGATTCCCGGCCATGTATGGATCTTTTTCATGAAATTGTCCGCCACAAATTGTTTATAATATGATTATAGCCGGAAAGGAAGCTAAATTCAAGCTTTTTCGGCATACCAGCACCGGCATAAATGGCTTGTTTCAATCTCTTTCCACTCCGGAATTTCCCTGGCGCACACATCCTGACAGTTCCGCGGAAGCTGCTTACAGTGTTCGCAACGCCCGTAAAAGCGGCATCCTTCCGGGAAATTCTCGGGGAGCGGCACGGAGCCGGGGATAGTAGTAAGTTTCTCCCCCGGGTGATTGAGTTTCGGCACCGCTTTAAGGAGAGCCTGAGTATAAGGATGACGAGGCTTGTTCAGAAGCATGTCGACCGGCGCTGATTCAACCGTGTGCCCGGCGTACATTACCACGACCCGGTCGGCCATTTCCGCCACGATCCCCAGGTTGTGAGTCACCAGGATGATCGCCATTCCGGTGTCGCGGCCGAGTTGTTTGAGCAGGCTCAGTATCTGTGCCTGGATAGTAACGTCCAACGCGGTGGTCGGTTCATCAGCCACGAGAATTTCCGGACGGCTGGCCAGCGCCATGGCGATCATTACGCGCTGCTGCATTCCGCCGCTCATTTCGTGCGGATAGGCGTTAATTCTCGCTTCCGGGTCAGGAATACCCACCTGGGCAAGGAGGGAAATTATTTCGGAGCGCACATCGGTCACGTCTTTACGGTGGAGCATTATTGCTTCGGCAATCTGGTCGCCCACCCGGAAAACCGGATTCAATGAAACTCCCGGCTCCTGAAAAATATATGCGATTCTGCCGCCGCGGACATCGCGTAGTTCCCGGTTTGACAGGTTCAGGATCTCCCGGTATTCATCGCCGTCCTGAAGCCGGATACTACCCGTGGAATATCTGGCTGGCGGTTCCGGGAGCAGTTTAGCCAGCGACAGGCAAGTGACGCTCTTTCCGCAGCCGCTCTCCCCCACAACCGCCAATATCTCGTGCGGTTCGAGCTGAAAACTTACATTACTGACCGCCGGAAGCAACATGCCGTCCACTACAAAATCAACTGACAGATTGTCAACTTCCAGTAAAGCCATCAGTGTTTGTCCTTTCCGGCTGCTTTTTCTTTTTTCGCGGGGACCGGATTTGCTACAGCCTTATCAACGGGAATAAAGCCCAGGAAACGGTATTCTTTGCACAGCTTGCGGATTTTTTCCAAGCGCTCCTTATTGAACTTTTCGTGTTGTTTTTTCAAAGCTTCCCTGAAATAATATGTATTCGGAACCCACCGGCTTTTTGAATCAAGGCTGTATCCTGCGGGGATGAATACTTTTTTGCCGTATTCTTCCATGAGCTTTTTCGCGTATTTCCTTCGGCCTGCTTTGAAAGCGCGGTCAAGAGCGCGGATCTTTTTTCTGATCAGGATATCGCTGATCTTGCTGTCGAATAAATAGTAATAATTGTCCATGATTTGATCAAGGCGGTATTTTTTAGGTCCGAGTTTGATATAGATGCCGCCGGTGGACTTCTCCTTGCTCCAGAACGGTTCGCGCAACCGGACGTTGTTTGTAAGTTGCACCTCGATGACCTGTCCGATTTTCGCGGCGGAATATTTTTCCCTGATTTCGATCATTTTTTTAGAAAGTAATTTAGAGGAAAACTTTTGCTCAACTTTCGCCGCGACCATCGATTTTACTTTCTTATCCAGAACCTGATACTTCTCTTGGGGGTCGAGCACAGGATAAACGAACCCGAGTTTGGCGGCGATATCTTCCCCTTCCTTGACTTCGTTGAATTTTGGCAGGGCGGCTATTTTGCTTTCAAGTTCAGCCTTTTTGTTCTGGTAGCCGAAGTAGAACAGAATCCCGGCGCCTGCGATAATCAGCACAGGCACAAGGAGTAAAATCAGCATCGGAAGCAGATATGAGGAGCTTTTCTTAGCCATTTTTCTTCCTCCTTTATATTATTCAGCACGGTTTGAGATTCAGGTTTTCTGAAAAAATTCCACCAGTTTCCGGCAAACATTTGTAGAATTTGCTCTTATTAAGGATATATTTTAGGTTTCTGTATGCAAGTAACGGAATAAATTTATTATGGAAAATGTGGTAATTACCGGAAGAGGATTGGTTACTCCGCTGGGAAACGGACTTCCGGAAAACGAAAAAGCTCTTTATTCGGGCCGTTCCGGAACCGTGATGATGCCGGAATGGAGGGAACTTGGACTCGACAGTCAGGTGGCGGGACTATCCGACGAAGATCCTGAATGTCCTTTGATTGACAAAAAGCGCAAGCGATTCGCCTCGATAAACTCGCGGATGGCGATTTGCGCCGCCTATGAAGCAGCGAATGAAGCCGGCCTGGACAGTGATGCCTTCAGAAAATCGCGCACCGCGATCATACTTGGCTGTGCGGGCAGCAACTACCAGGAAATTTATGACGGCGCGGAATTGTATATGAATACGCGCAAAGTCCGCAGGGTTTCGCCTTTTATCGTTCCCCGGGTCATGCCTTCTTCCGCCGTTTCAAATCTTTCGCTGATTCTCGGCATTACCGGTGAGAGCTACGACGTAAGTTCCGCTTGTGCCAGCGGCGCCCACGCCATCATGCTTGCAACCCGGCTCATCCGGTCCGGTCAATACGATATCGTGGTTACCGGCGGGGCCGAGGAACTCAACTGGGTGCATGCCCTCGGATTCAACGCCATGCGCGCCTTGTCCAGAAAATATAATGACAATCCGTCAATCGCTAGCCGTCCCTTCGACCGCGACCGCGACGGTTTCGTGATCGCCGAGGGCGCCGGAATTATCGTTCTGGAAAGCGAAAAACACGCAAAAGAGCGTGGAGCTAAAACCTTCGGATCAATTTCCGGGGTCGCCGCCAACAGCAACGCTACCGACATGGTTGTGCCGCATGCCGATTCCAGCGCGGAAGTGATGGAACAAGCCATAAAAGAAGCCGGACTTAAAACCAGCGACATCGATTACATCAACACCCACGGAACCGCCACCCCGACCGGGGACCCGGTTGAAATGACGGCAATCCGCAAACTTTTCGGGGAAGATTCCAAGGTTGCCATCAACAGCACCAAGTCGATGACCGGACACATGATCGGAGCCACGGGCTCGGTTGAAGTGATATATTGCTCGCTGATGCTTGAAAAACAGTTTATCTGCCCGTCAATCAACTGCGATAACCCTGAAGATGATTTTCTCTGGGCGGACCTGGTGCGCGAAACCCGCGACAACGTTGATCTTAAACATTGCCTGAGCAACAGTTTCGGATTCGGCGGTTCAAACGCAAGTCTGATCATTTCCAAATAACTTTTCCGGCCGATTTTTTTCATAACCGACTGGTGTATTGCCGTGACTCAAAAGCCCAAAAAAACAAGACCTAAGCTTCCCCCGTGGATACGGGTAAGGATTTCGCGCGGTGAATCCAGGAAACAGGTGGACGAACTGCTCAAAAACCTCAAGCTCCATACCGTATGCGAAAGCGCGCGGTGTCCGAACTTGGGCGAATGCTGGCATCGCCATACCGCCACGTTCATGATTCTCGGAAATGCCTGTACCCGCAACTGCAAGTTCTGCGCGGTTGCCCATGAAAAAAATCCAGCCCCCCCTGAACCCGACGAACCTGACCGGGTAGCTGAGGCCGCCGCCAAAATGAACCTTAAATACGTGGTGGTGACCAGCGTTACCCGCGATGACCTTCCGCTTGGCGGATCGGAGCAGTTCGCGGCGGTAATCACAAAACTCAAGGAACGGATTCCGGATGTTAAAGTTGAGGTGCTTACACCCGATTTTAACGCCGACGTCAAGGCCCTGAAAATCGTTATTGACGCAAAACCGGACGTATTCAATCACAATATCGAGACCGTGGAAAGACTGACCCCGCTGATCCGCGACCCCCACGCAAATTACCGCCGTTCGCTCCAGGTGCTCAGCGCCGCGAAAGAACTGGGAAAAAAGAAAATCCCGATCAAATCAGGACTGATGGTCGGACTGGGAGAAACCGATGAGGAAATCGAAACCGCATTGCGGGACCTGCATGCCGCCGGGGTGGAGATTTTAACCATCGGACAATATTTGCCCCCAACCCTTTCACATTGGCCGGTAAAGCGTTATATTACCCCGGAAGAATTTGACTCCTGGCGCGATTTCGCTCTGAAACTGGGGTTCTCAAATGTAGCAAGCGCACCTTTGGTAAGGAGTTCATATCAGGCGGAAATGCTGATGAATACAAAAAGGGGATGATTATGACGGCTTTAGTTGTTTTCCTGCTGATTGTGGTGATTGTTCTGCTTATCATAATCGGAGTTCAACAATCCAGAATGGTTATCACCAAGCGCAAGGCGTATATTCTGAGCAAGGACATTGCCAAGGAACGGGAAGCCACGGCCGACATCCTCAATCTCTCCAAGGAAGTGATCAACACGGGCCTTGCCGATGATAAATTTCTGCCCAGTTTCGTCAAATACGCTCTCCGTACCCTCAAAGGAAACGGGGCCGCCGTTTTTGAATGCCGCGACGATGGCTGTTTCTACGGCCTGGCACTGGCCGGAAACTTCCCCCCGGTCCGGGAAGTTACCGAACAGGTGGAACAACAGCTTATGGCCCATGAAAAACGGCATAACCAGTTTTTCCGCGGCCTCAAAATAAATTTCACCGCTGAAAAACTTCACGAGCTGTGCGGAGAAAAGGGATTCGCGTTTTTCAGGGAGCAGTCCCCGGTATGGTTCCCGAAAAATTTTGTCCGGGAAGCTCCAAGGTTGCTGATCGCGCCAATTAAGGTGATGGATGAAACTGCCGGATGCCTGGCAATAACCTCAAAAAACGATTTTGACTCGCCAAAACTGCGCGAAACCGATGGATATTACCTGATCAGATTGAACGAAATCGCTTCTCTTTGCCTGGAAGTCCTGAAAGTATTCAAGGAACGCAAGGAATATGAAGATCAGATCCAGTCGGCCCGGGAAGAAGGCATGATGCAGGTTTCCACCGGCATTATCCATAACATCGGCAACGCCGTGACCATTGCCAAACTCACCGTCAGCGAGCTTAAAGAACACCTGTTCATCCCGAAGGCGGAACGTCCGGAAACCCTGATCCTTGACGAAATGCTCCCGAAAATGAAAGACGAACTGGAAAAAGGCAACCTTCAGCAGTTCCTGAAAGAAAACTCCACCGGAAACCAGTATTTCGATATCCTCGACGAACTGATGAAACTCAATCAGCGGAAAACCGACGACTGTATAAAGCACCTTGAATCACTGCAGCTCAAGCTGTTCCATATCAGCGAAATCATTGAACTGCAACAACGGTTCGTGGGCGAACTCGGAACCGAGAACATGACCAACCTGGCAAACGTGCTGGACGCTTCAACCAAGATATTTGAAGAAACTTTCAACAAGCGCAACGTGGAAATAAAAACTTTCCTGGATAAGTCAATTCCGGAAATTTTGATCGATTCTTCCATGATGACCCAGGTATTCATCAACCTGATTAAAAACGCCGTGGAAGCCATGGACCGTGAATCCGACCCCGATAAGAAATATTGCCTGGAAGTTGCGATCGACTGTAAAAAAATCGATGGTGAAGCCTATATCGTGGCAAAGGTTTCCGATAATGGTCCGGGCATTGAGGACGAGGTTAAGCGCAAAGTCTTTAATTTCGGCTTTACCACCAAAACCGACGGCAGTTCTCGCGGGTTCGGACTCCATTCCTGTGTGGACACCGTAAAAAAATACGGCGGAGAAATTACCGTCGATACCAACCTGAAAAAAGGCACTGCTTTTATCGTTACTCTTCCCCTTAAGCGCAAAAGCCCAGAGGAATCCGATAAAAATATCAATAAAGGCAGAGTAAAAAAGAAAACCGGCTCCGTTCAGGATATGGTTGTCGAAAAAGAAGAACCCCAGCCTTGAATTAATCGGTTATGAAGTTCCGCGGCGGAATTCCGACGGGGTGGCGCCGGTAAGTTGTTTGAAGCGCTTGAAGAAATACTTTTCCGAACTGAATCCACACATCCTGGCTATATCTTTCACGGAGTATTCCGTAGTGCGCAGCAATTCCCCTGCCCTGGTGATCTTATGCCGATTGAGGTATTCCACCGGCGTCATTCCCAGTTGCCGGCGAAATTTCCGGAATAAAGTCGAACGGTCCACCTCCAGGATTTCGCTGAGTTCACTGATGTTGATTCCCTGGTGGCTGGCGGAACCGATCAGGGAAACGGCGTTTTCAATCAGATTCTTGAACGGTTTGGAGCGAAGTTTTTCCGGCTGTTCCCGGCAAGCGTCGGGAAGCCGGTTGAAAAGCGCCATTATCGCGTATTCCAGATTTTCGCGAGGATTTTTGCACAATTCGAATATCCCGGCGAAAACCTCTTTTGCTTTTTCCGGATTGTCGGGCGTGAACCACATCCGGTTCTCAGAAAACCCGCAAGCCCTGGCAAAATTCAAATTCTGTTCTCCTCTCACGTGCATGTAATAAAACTTCCAGCGGTTGGACGGATCTTCACGGTAGTCCATGAGCTGTCCGGGCCAAATGGTGAACATGTCGCCGGCTTTGAGCCTGACTTCCCTGTTTCCAAGCTTCAGTATGCCTTCCCCGGAGACTAGAATGTGCGGACAAAGATAGTTTGCGGGAAAACGGTAATGGGACTGCCCCCCGCCGGTAAGATGCCCGATGACCGTCGGATAGTAAGCCGACATCTCTTTCAGTGTGCTTTCAGGCACAAAATATCTGATGTGCAGATCTTTCATACGGCAACAATTTTACACCTTAATGCAACATAAAGTGACTTATATAATCCTTGTTTATATATAAATATATATGTAAAATAATAATATAACAACAAATAAACACCTAATGGGGAATTTTAATATGGACATCCTACGCGGGGAAATGCGCCGCTATTACCGAAAATTATGGCCGGAAAAGGTTTATGCCGCCAATTTGCGTGATCCTGATTGGGAGTTGCCCGGTGATGATGAGGAGCGCTTCAAAATTTCATTTGCCATTCAGAAGAAAATGGATGCACTGCTGGAAAACAATCCTGATATTGAACCGATTCAGTTAAAAGCAAAGCTCCATGAAACTATTGCCGGAAATTTTGAGCCGGAAATTTTTCCGCATTCCCCGTTTTTCTTTGAAATGGGCGTGAGACCGGCGCCGAACTGGGGTACGCCGGGAGCGGGTGAACATGCCGGAGGCTGGATGTTCCGGAAATTTCATTATCTGTTTGACCATAATCCAAAGACCGCAAAACTTTTCGAATGCCGCATTAACGGAAGAATTGAAAACCGGTACGGATACGTTGATTCCGATCACTTCTACTTCCCCTATACCCGTGTGTTGAAAAATGGTCTTTCCGGAATCCTGCGGGAAGCAGAAGAAGCTCTGGAAAAATGTGAAAATGATGACGAACTTAGTTTTGTCAATGCCTCCATCCGAAGCATAAAAACTGTAAAAGAGATTTCCCGGAAATTCGCCGAAAAATCCCGAAAAATGCTTAATAACACCTGTGATGAACAGGAAAAAAAGTTTCTCGCCCTGATTGCGGACACTGCCGGCCGTGTTCCCTGGAATTCACCGCAAACCTTTTACGAAGGGCTTGCCGCCATGCTGTTTCTGCGGGAAGTTACCGGAAGTCTGGAAGGCATCGGCATGTCGATCATGGGTCACCCGGACCGTCTGCTCAATGATTTATACCAGCGGGATTTGGCGGCTGGCCGCATCACCCGTAAAGAAGCTTTGGATCTTGTTTCGCGCTGGATGCTGCCCACCGACGTAAAATTTGAAGTGGATTTCCATAAATGGCCGGAAACCTCGAGCACACTGATGCTGGGCGGGTGTGATGCTGGCGGCAAAACCGTTTTTAATGATGTAACGGAAATTTTCCTGGAAGCCCATTTGAAACATAAATTGATCAATCCCAAACTTAATTGTCGGTTCAATCAGGAAACTCCTGATAAATTTCTGGAAATCATTTCCGGACAAATCCTTGCCGGACACAATAACTTTGCGATTTTGAACGACGAATGCCTGATCGACGCAAACGTTAAGGCCGGAAAGACCGTTGAGGACTGCCGGCTCTACGGCGCCGGGGGGTGTCAGGAAACCGTTATCGAGGGCGTGGAACATTCCGCCGGGGCATATTATTATTTTAACCTCCCAAGTACCTTCAGGCACTATCTTTACGACAATGATTTCACCCGCGAATTTGTTCAAGAGTCGGGAATACCGAAGCAGACGGAAAACATAAATTCCTTTGAAGACTACTACAAAACCGTCATGGGGTTCATGGGCAAGGTAATCACCCAGGGAGGGGAAATCAGACGGAAGTGCGGAAAAGCCTGGCCAAAGGTAAATCCATGTCCGCTGTTTTCCGCCGCTTTGGAAGGTTGCCTGAAGAACCGGAAAGATTTTACTGCCGGAGGCGGCAAGTACAATCCCGGCGGCATCGCGCTGGTAGGATTCGGAACGCTGGTTGACTCCCTGTTTGCCATAAAAAAGCTGTGTTTCGACGAATACACGGTCAGTTACGGGGAACTCCGGCAGGCATTGACCGCAAACTGGGAAGGCTGCGACCCTGTCCGCCGGGCCGTGCTTGAAGTTCCGAAGTACGGACACAATTCCGGAGAGGTTGATCAGCTCGCGAAGCGGGTGGCGGCGGACTTGGCGGAAATTTCCCGAAGCATGACCAACGAGCGCGGCGGTAAGTTCCAGCCAAGTTTCTTTGTTTATTACAATTATGTAAACATGGCAAGGGAAACCCCGGCAACCCCGGACGGACGTGTTTATGGGGAAATGTATTCCCAGGGAATAAGTCCCGGGCGGCTGGTTCCCGCCGATTCTCTCACCGATGCGGTAATGTCGCTGGCGAATATCGATTTCACCGGCTATCCCGGCAACGCCGTGCTGGACGTCCAACTCCCCGCCGGAGAACTTGACGCGGAGAAACTCGTATCCGTTATCCGGGTTTTCGGACTGATGAAAGCTCCCACGCTTCAGATTAACTGTGTGAACGTTAATACCCTCAAGGACGCCCAGAAGCATCCGGAAAAACACCGGGACCTTACCGTCCGCATCAGCGGACTTTCCGCAAAATTCGTCAAACTGGAAAAATCCGTCCAGGACGAAATCATTAGCCGGAACCTCCTCGCTAACGTCTGACGTTCATTTTTTTCACCCATTTACGGCTAAAAAGCAAAGGCAAATTGCAAGGTCAAAGCTATACGCTATATTTACCTTGAATATTAATTAATTTTTGCCTGTGCCAGATCAATAATGAGTGTTATAAAAGTACTTTCCGACGATATCAGCAACCGGATCGCCGCCGGTGAGGTCATCGAACGTCCGGCATCCGTGGTCAAGGAGCTGGTGGAAAACGCCATCGATGCCGGGGCAGACCGGGTTATCGTGAAAATTGCCAAAGCCGGAAGCAAGCTGGTCGCCGTTACCGACAACGGCGGCGGCATGGACCGCGACGACGCATTGCTTTGTCTTGAACCCCACGCAACCAGCAAAATCACCACTGCCGACGACATCATGGCAATCCGTTCCCTGGGATTCCGGGGTGAAGCGATTCCCAGTATCGCCTCGGTTGCCAGATTTACCGTCAGGACCCGCCGCCAGGAGGACATGGAAGGCACTGAGGTAATCATGGAAGGCGGCAAGCTGGTGGCAAACGGCCCCTGCGGATGCGCCCCCGGCACTGAAATTACCGTTCGCGACCTGTTCTTCAACATCCCCGCCCGGAAAAAGTTTCTCAGGAGCCCGGCCACCGAGGAAAAACATATCCAGGAGTGCATCTGTCTGTTGGCGCTGCCGTATCCGCAGGTTACATTCGAGCTGCTTTTCGACGGACGCCGCGCACTTTCGTCTCCCGGACACCAGGACTTGATTCCCCGTATCGGCGACTTCTTCGGGAAAAATCTGGCCGACGCTCTGCTTCCGGTGGATTACGAACATTCCGGGGTGAAAGTTACCGGCTATACCGCACGACACGGTTTTACCCGTACCTCCCGGCGCGAACAGCGGGTATTCGTGAATGGGCGTCCGGTGGAAGCGTTGCCGGTGTTCCGGGGAATCCGCGACGCTTACGGAAGCCTCGTCGAAAAGGGGCGTTTCCCGCCCACGGTCCTGTTCATCAGGATCGATCCGGTTCTGGTTGACGTAAACGTTCATCCCGCGAAACGCGAAGTCCGGTTCCGCCAGGAACAGATCATTTCCCACGCGGTTGCCGAAGCGATTCGTCAGGCATTGCACAAAGCCGCCCCGATCCCGGCCCCGGCCGAGTGGAACCGGCCTTCACCCGATGAACCGGTCGTGCCGGTCAAGGCAATCCTCGATGGCGCCGTGGTTGATTACAATCTCAAGGGTGAAGATGTTCAGTCGATGCCAATGCCCAGATTCAGCAATCGAGGACGCTTTCCCGGTCCGCCACCGCCGCCGCGCCCGGCAACTCCCGAACTGGGAATTGATGTCCCGGAACCTGTGCAGCGAACTTCCGAAACTCCGGAACCAATTCCTGAAATGCCCGTATCTTTCGCATCTCAGGTTGAGTTTCCCGGTAGCGGTACTCTCACAATTCTCGGATTCCTGGGCGATACCTATATCCTTGCCGCCGCCGAATCGGGATTAATTATTATTGATCAGCACGCCGCCCACGAACGAGTGCTTTACGAGCGGATCCTGCACGGCTCGGAAGGACAGGTGAATTCTCAGCGGTTGCTCCTGCCGATCACTCTGGAACTTTCGCGCACGGAGTCGCGGTTCATTGCCAAACATGGAAATATTTTTGAACAACTCGGATTCGAAGCCGAAGCTCTCAGCGAAAATACCGTGATGCTTAACGCCATTCCCGCCGCATTAAGCCAGAACAACGCCGGAGGACTTTTCCGTGACATCCTTTCCGAACTGTCGGACAGCGGTGAACTGCCGAAAAACCTGGCCCCGGCGGAAGTTGCCAAGGCCGCCTGCGGCGCCGCCGTTAAAGCCCACGACAAACTGTCGCTTGCCGAAGCCAAAAGCCTGATCCGGCAGATGTCAGAATGCGACCTGCCTTACTCATGTCCCCACGGCCGCCCAACCATCATCAACATCTCCTATAAAGAACTGGAGAAACGCTTTGGCAGAACAAAATAAATCGGTTATCCTTATTTTAAGCATTTCTTTGGGATTCAGTTTGTTGTTAGTTGTAGTTGTGCTGGGGGGGTATTTCTTTTACCTGCACTGGATCGATTCAAATTATGATAGCAGTATTCAAAAACTTAAAAACAGGGGCTATCCCACCAATCTTGAGGAACTTGATAAATGGTACACGCACGTTCCAGAAAACGAAAATGCCGCGCCGATTTATCAGAAAGCTTTTGATGAATATCTGGAAGTGCCTAAAAAAGATGAATATAATATTTTGATTGCCGGGCTTGCCGATTATCCGGATGCCGGGAAACCGGTGCCGGAAAAAGTGCTGAAGGCTTCCCGGAAATATTTGGAGACCAATGCTAAAACCCTGGAATATATTCGCAAAGGCAATACCTATTCCAGATGCAGGTATCCAATAGACTTACCGAAAGGAATTGATACGCTCTATCCGCATTTATCTTTAATCCGTAAATGTGCCAGACTTTTTTCCCTTGAATCTTTTTTTTACGCAAAAGCCGACCGCACGAATGCCACTCTAGACTCCTGCATAAATATTATAAAACTGGGGAACTCTCTGAAAGGTGAGCCCAACTTCATTTCTTTTTTGATAAATTGTTCCTGCCAGGCTATTGCCATGAATCGTATGATGAATAATCTCAGTATGGCGGAATTCACCATTCCGCAACTGAAAAAATTCGATGCGGAATTGGTAAGATGGCAGCCTTTGAATGAAGTTCCCAGAATTTATATAGCTGAATGCATCGTATTTATGAATCTTCATAAAAATTCTGATTTCATGGATGCCGAGCCCGGCATTAAAGTACTGGATTACTTGGGAATAATGAAAAAAAATAGAATCAAGGCCATCGATACCTATCTGGAAGCCATTGATATTTTGAAGAAGCCTTCGTATATCGCCTATCCGGAGATAAAACAACTTGAAAAGAAAACAAAATCACTTGGGTTTCAGTATTTTCTATTTAGAACAATTTCAAATATTGAAGCTCCGGCAAGGTCTTCCCTGAAAATTGCGACTCATATCCTGCTCATGCGAACAATTCTGGCAATCGAATGTTATCGGATAAAAAATAAAAAGCTGCCGGACAAATTATCTGATATTGTACCGGATTTTCTCAATAAACCGTTCCTCGATCCGTTTAGCGGCAAGCCTCTTGGATATAAGAAAATGAAAGATGAATACATTGTTTACTCCATCGGTCCGGATATGGTCGATAACGGCGGCGCGGCTTTTAAAGATTATCAATTTTGTGACAAACCCGGATATGATTTAGTCCTGAAAGTTTTAAATAGGAAACACAAAAATGGCGGAAAGAATAAATAAGCGGAAGCACTGGAAGCTTAATCTGTTGCTGGGTGTGCTAGCAATAGTTTTATTAATGGTTGCGATTTGGGGTTGCTGGATAATTTGGGGAAACTGTCAACTTGCGAAAATCCAGGATCAATTGCACAAAGAGGGTTACGCGTTGACACCGAAAGAACTCGCAAAAAGGTATCCGCTGATTCCCGATTCGGAAAACGCCGCGGTAATATTCCGGAAAGTGAGAAAACAGATCAACAACACTGACGACAGCATGATAGACCTTAAGAAAGTTTATATTATTGGTACTGCTAAATATCCTGTTTCCGGAAAACCGCTTCCCAAAAATATTCTGGATGAATCAAAAAAATTTATGGCGTTACATACAAAGGCAATGAAATTGCTGAGAACCGCCAATAAAAAACCAAAATGCCGCATAATGGTTGACTTTGTCAATTTTAATCTATCCGATTTAAACAATCTCAGGAGTTATGCAAGAAAATTCATGCTGTCGGCGGTAATAAATACAGAGGAAGGAAATATCGATCAGGCCGTGGCTGACATTGCAGACGGTTTAAAATTTGCCAATCATCTGAAAAATGAGCCGATGATAATTACTCTCTTAGTAAAAGAAGCTTGTGATGCGGTGATGCTTCAGCAAGTAATTGAATTACTTAAATACCATAATTTGAACGATAGTCAGTTGTTGAAACTTTCCGGCCAAATCAGAAATTGTGAGAATAAAGGTGCATTTCAAAGAGCGCTATCACATAATATGGCATATATCGATTTGAGTTATCAAGAGAGCTTGAAAGCACTGTCAAAGTCGAGGTGGATGGAAATTGCCGCGTATGCCACTGGTTTGAAATCTCCCAATAAAATCATGTTTTACAGGTTCTTAAAAAGATTTTGCGAAGCGGCGGGAAAACCGTTTCCACAGGCCCTCAAGGATGCAAAGGTAATTGATGAAAAGCTGAGGAAGTTACCCCCATACTATTTTTCCCAGAAGCACTTTCTTTCTAATACATTAAGATTATTTATCCGGGAAGCATCTATCAGCGCTGAAATACGTTTAATTCTGACCATGATTGCTATAAAACGCTATCAAATGAAATACAAAATTCTCCCAAAGAAACTTACCGATCTGGTTCCGGGGTTTATGAAATCAGTTCCGCTTGATCCTTTCGACGGCAAGCCGTTGCGCTACAAAATAATTAAAGGCGGTTTCGTTGTATACAGCATCGGCAATGACTCAACAGATGACGGCGGAAACGTAGGTGAACGCTGGTTTATTTTGAAACCTGGCCAAGATCTCGGATATAAAATAAAATGCCCGATACCCAACAACGAAAAATAACGACAATGGAAAAAGCGAATAAAAAGTTTTTCAGGAGGAACTGGCTGTTTATCACTGTCGGGGTGATTTTGCTATTTACGGTCTGCTGGTTTTGCTTTGTGCAGATTCTTTATTCATCTTTTCTGTCTGAATTTGAAAAAATCCGTAAGAACGGATATCCCGCAACCCCTGAAGAACTGGTAAAAATCTATCCTCCCATCCCTGACTCTAAAAACGCCGCAATTATTTATCAGGAAGCACAATATAAGTATGTAGAACCTGATAAAATTGTTGAGGGTATAGAATATTATCCAGAAACAAAATATTTTCAGAAAAAGCCTTTTAACAAAGTAGAAAAACATATCGCCCTGTATTTGGATAACAACCGAAAATGTCTGGAACTTTTACGAAAGGGCAATCAAATGTCGGATTGCCGTTATCAAATAAATTATATGCCAGAACCACACTCTCATAAATTGCTGGATTGGATTTCATATCGGGCATTTAACCTTTGGAAATTAAAGATAATTTATTATCATCACATGAAGTCCCCGGAGAAAATCACAGATGCACTGATGAATGCTTTTAAAATGATCAATAAATGGAAATCTGCGCCATATATATATACAAATACAAGAGCAACATGGAAAGAAATTTATTTGTGTGGAATAATAACTGAAAATCTTGATCTTTCAGTTTTTTCTGATTCCCAACTTGCGGCACTATCAAAACAAATCGAAACAAATGATGAAAAATCAGGATTAAAAACTGCGTTGATTACAATCCGCTGTTACCAACTTGACCGTATTATCAACAATCCAGACTGGATGGAGGATTCGCTTGGTAACATAATGGCGGCAATTTTAAGAGCGGTCAGGTATTCCGGATTGAAATATCATCTTCTTAGAAATATTATGGAAATTCAAAGAAAGATTATTACGGCTTCTGATTTACCCATACATCTAACCATCAAAATTGCTGATAAATTGAATAAAAAATTTTACCGTAATTATTTTTTCCTGGATGAGGTATCATATAGAATGGGTGAAGAGCAAAACCGGAGTGCGTTTCCGCGGTTTATAAAGTATGAAGCAAGAAGGCTTATGTATATGAGGCTTACAAGAGTAATTCTTGCTGTACAGCGTTACCGGTTAACGTATAAAATATTACCTGCTAAATTATCTGATCTGGTTCCGGAGTTTATGGAAGCCGTGCCAATCGATCCATTCGATGGTAAACAACTGCGCTATAAAATTACAAAGAACAGATATATTGTGTACAGTGTCGGCAAAGATGGAATAGACGATGGAGGGAAAGTAACAGAAAAATATAGTTGCGGAATAAGTCACGATATTGGAATAACTGTAAACATAAGGTGACAGATCATGAAAATAATATCGGTAGAGCGGATGCGGGAGTTGGACCGGCGGACTATCGAGGAATTCGGTACGCCGGGGGAAGTGTTGATGGAACGCGCCGGAGCCGGAGCCACGGAACATATCCTTGATTTCGCGGAGAGTCTTGAACCGGCGCATATAAAACGGTTCGTGTTGCTGGCGGGGAAGGGAAACAACGGCGGCGACGTTTATGTAGTGGCGCGGTTGCTGGCACAGTCGAGTCATTTACCGGTAATTATTTACGCGGTGTGCGCGTCTGACAGGCTTTCAGGGGACGCCAAACTCAACGCGGAACGTCTGCCGGCTCAGGTTGAATGTCGGGTTAAAGAAGAGATTGTTCCGGATGATCTGCTTGCCGGAGATATTGTTATCGACGGTCTGCTCGGGACCGGCATCCGCGGGGAACTCAGGTCTCCTTACGGCCAGTGGATCGCGGCGGTAAACAAGTCAGAGCTTCCCGTAGTGGCACTCGACATTCCGTCAGGGCTGAACGGCGACAGCGGAGAATTTGAAACCGACGCGATAAAAGCTGATCTTACCGTTACAATGGGACTGCCCAAGCTTGGCATGTTTACCGGAAAAGGCCCGGATTACTGCGGAAGGCTTCGCTGCGTTGACATCGGGATTCCGGAAAAATTCATTGCGGAAACCGGTTCGTGCGCTGACGCTGTCTGCGCCTGCGACGTCAAGCCGTTTCTTGGTCGCGTACCGATGGATTTCCATAAGAGTTCACAAGGCAGACTATTGGTGGTTGGCGGAAGCCGTAAGTATTGCGGCGCGCCGTTCCTGACGTCGTCCGCGGCGTTGCGCGGCGGAACCGGATACGTTTTCACGGCGGTTCCGGCCTCGATCCCGCGCGGAATTTCCCGTGATTACAGCACGATCGTGATTGAAGTTGCCGACGGCGGTTCCGGCGTGTTCACCCCGGTTTCACTGCCGGTTATCGAGGGATATGCGGAAGAGTCTGACGCGATTGCATTCGGTCCGGGCGTAACCCGTGAAGATCCGGTTGCCGCGGTGCTGGCAAAATTGATTTCACTTGGAAAACCGCTGGTAATTGATGCCGACGGCCTGAATCTGCTGTCGGTCCACCCGTCACTGCTGCCCGTTTCCGGACCGGTGGTACTGACTCCGCATCCAGGGGAAATGGCGCGCCTGCTCAAAGGCTTCGGCCTTCAGGAAAAATTGAACTCGGAACGGCGCGAACAGGCAAAGGCGCTGGCGATAAAAACCCAGTCGGTTGTAGTCCTCAAGGGTAACCGGACCGTAATTTCCTCACAGCATGGCGACATTGCGGTAAACACAAGCGGGTGTCCGGCATTGGCCACGATCGGCAGCGGCGACGTGCTTACCGGGCTTATCGGGACTTTCCTCGCTCGGGGAATCGAGCCGTTCGACGCCGCAAGAAGCGCGGTATTCATCCACGGGCTCGCCGGAGAACTGAATCCTTACGGCGTCAGGGGCATGATTGCCGACGATCTCCCGGAACTGATTCCTGTCGCAATGAAACAAATATCCCCCCACTCATAGTTTCGAGGCCAAGGCAAGCCTTGGATTGAAACTACATTTTCACGCTTCGCCGAAAATGCGGAATACGGCTCACGAGGCCGTTCACCCTCCGCCCAGAGCAGGCTGGACTAAAAAGGCCAAACGTCTCCGCAAGTTTGCCAAAAGCTTCGAACTCTTAACTTGTTCCTTGGATATTGCTGGCTATTGGATATTCTCAGGATCGAGCCATTTTTTGATTTTTACCGGACGGTAATTTTTAAAAAGCTCGAAAAGTTTTTCGGGGGAACCGGCAACCTGAAGTATGTCGATATTTTCCGGGCGGACAAATTTTTCCCTGACGCTGTGTTCCAGGAACTCGATCATTTTGTCGTAATATCCGGCCACGTTGAGGAGTCCGCACGGTTTTGAATGGTATCCGAGCTGCGCCCAGGTAAGGACTTCGAAGATTTCCTCAAGAGTGCCGAGTCCGCCGGGCATGGCGATAAACGCATCGGACATTTCAAACATCATGGCTTTGCGTTCGTGCATGGTTTTGGTAATGTGGAGTTCGGAAAGTCCGGCGTGGGCAACTTCACCTTGAAGCAGTTCCGGGATAACCCCGGTCACTTTGCCGCCGCCATCCAGAACGGTATCGGCGATCCTGCCCATCACGCCGATGGAAGCGCCTCCGTAAACCAGTTCCAGATTGTTTCCGGCAATGAATTCTCCGAGTTTTTCCGCTACGGCAAGATACACAGGATCCTTACCTGAACTGGAACCGCAAAAGACGCATACTCTGTTTATTTTACTTTCCATCCGGATAAGATAACCGCCAAAAAAGAAAATAAAATGGCAATCGGCAAAAAGCCGATGATGATTATAACGGAGAGCTTCTTGCCTCCCCCCTAACCAGCTAATCCCTGATCCCTCAACTTTTTGGTGGGGCGGTTGATTCGCGCAAGATCAGTTCGGTGGGGATTACCTTATGCTCAGGCGGACAATCCCGGTTTTCGATTCTCCGGAAAAGCTGGTCAGCGCTCTCGGTCATGATCTTGTCCGAAGGCTGGTTGATGGTGGTGAGGGCCGGTTGCGAATAATTCGTGGCAAGGATATTATCGAAACCGATGACCGAAAAATCTTCCGGGACCTTGACGCCAAGTTTGTTCATGGCTTGAATTACCACCAGCGCGATAAGGTCGTTCCCGCAGAGAACGGCGGTGCATTCGGGATATTTTTCGCGGAAAACTTTCATGCTCTCCACGACTTGTCCGGGAACCATCGGCAGCGATTGGGCATGTTTTGCTTTTTCCGCGGTCGTATCCACGGCAAATATACTGTCGTCATCATTCGGAAGGGAGAATTCGCGCAGGGCATCCAGGAATCCGGTAATTCTCTGTTCGCGTCTCGATCCTTTCCTGGCAATAATCATGCGAATGTTACGATGCCCGAGTTCAAAAAGGTGCTCGACCGCGTCGCGCACTCCCACCGTGTAATCACAGAAAACATTATCGACGTTCTCCGGGAGTATGCCGTATGACCTGCTGAAAACCAGCGGAACCCGCAATTTGGCGGAATTGAATTTTTCCTGGATTTCTTCACTTATCATAAGCCTGGACAGGATAATGCCGTCGACGCCCCGGGAAATCAGGTCACGAACCATGTCAAAAGCATTGTCGCGTCTGCCCCTGGCGAAAGACACGTACATCTTGAAATCGGTTTCACTGAGAATTTTTTCCAGACAGACTACTTCCCTGGTCGCAACCTCAAGTGACAAAGTATTCGCCAGCAGGCCGATAGTCATGCTACGGCCGCGCTGGAGTCCTCTGGCCATGAAGTTCGGGTGATAACCGAGTTCTTCGGCAATGGTTTGAATTTGCCGCATCCGCTTTTCACTGATCCTCGAATCAGCGCGGAGCGCCATTGAAACGGTGGCCGGGGTGACCCCGGCTTTTTTTGCAATATCTTTAATTGTTACCATATATGCCCTTGACATTTTAAATTTAAACGTTTAAATTCATATACAGCAAAGCTGAATTATGTCAAGGAGGAATTGCATAAATATTGTCAATAATTCAAGAAAAATGCGAAAAAGCAGATTCGTTTGCCGGAAAATTTGTTCTTATCGGTAAACAGTTTAAATTAATAACCAAAGAATTTGGGAAAAGGAAACAGGCAAATGCCAAAGAAAAGAAAAAAATTCGTACAGGTGGGCCTCGGCGGTCGCGCCCGAATGTTCTACAACGCGGTGACTAGTAATTACAAAGACAGCAGCGAACTCAAAGCTTTTTGTGATATGAACCCGGTCCGGATGGAATATGCCAATAAGATTATTCAGGATGAAAACGGTTATAAACCGGTAAAAACATATTCTCCCGACAAATTTGATGAAATGATCAAAAAAGAGAAACCGGATGTAGTGATCGTTACTTCGATCGACCGTACTCACCACCGCTACATCTGCCGGGCCATGGAGCTTGGATGTGACGTTATCACCGAGAAACCAATGACGGTTGACGAAAAGAAATGCCAGCAGATTCTCGATACGGTCAAGAAAACCGGCAAAAACGTGCGGGTAACTTTCAATTACCGCTACGCCCCGCACAGCACCAAACTCCGCGAACTGGTAATGGAAAACACCATCGGTCAGGTTTTCTCCGTGCATTTTGAATGGCTGCTCGATATCAGGCACGGAGCCGACTACTTCCGGCGCTGGCACCGGGACAAGCGCAACAGCGGCGGCCTGCTGGTACACAAAGCAACTCACCATTTCGACCTGGTGAATTTCTGGCTCGGGGCGCAGCCGAAAACCGTATTCGCATTCGGCGACCTCCGTTTCTACGGACGTGAAAATGCCGAAGAACGCGGCGAAACCAAATTCTATTATCGCGGCACTGGCAGTAAAAATGCCGAAAAAGACCCGTTTGCGATCAATTTGCAGGATAAATCCAACTTAGAAGAGCTATATTACAAAGCAGAGAAGCATGACGGATATCTCCGCGACCAAAGCGTATTCGGCGACGGCATCAGCATCGAGGATACAATGGCGGTGACCGTGAAATACAACACCGGCGCGTTCCTTACTTATTCGCTGAACGCTTATATGCCCTGGGAAGGTTTCCGGATCGCTCTTAACGGCAGCAAGGGCCGCATCGAGATGGCGATCGGTGAAAAAACCTATATCAACGCCGGTGGCGAAATCACCGACGAAGGCGCGTCGAAATACAGACAGCTGCGGGTATTCCCGATGCACGATAAACCCTATGAAGTGGATATTCCGGAAGGCAAGGGCGGACACGGCGGCGGCGACGTAGTGTTGCTTAACGACCTGTTCGGCAAGCCCGTTAAAGATAAATTCAACCGGGCGGCCAATCATGTCGACGGCGCTATGTCGATCCTGACCGGCGTAGCCGGAAACGTTTCAATGCGTACCGGTCTGCCCGTACAAGTAGACGACCTGGTGAAGTTCTAATAACCCGGTTGACGGCAAAACAACTGCCGCCACCGGACAGAGGAGGCGGAAATGCGGAAAGCATATTCTGTAATAATAGGATTGTTTCTGGCTGTGATTGCGAATACCGCGGCGCAGGACGAAGAAAAACCCAAGCGCCCGAAGTTCATCACGGCTCCGCCTTCCTCTGATATCTACCGTTATCAACTGAAGAAGAAACCTTCTGAAACCTTGCCAGTGAAAGGTGATTTCAAAGCTCCTTATCACGACAGCATTGCGGGAAAGTACAAAGTCAAGCTTGATGAAATCCCGAATATCTCCAAAGACTTCCAACTGAAACAGACGCCGGCTAAACAGGAAGAGAAAGGGATTCAGGAGTATTATATTCCCAAGCTAGATCCCGTCAAAGCAGAGGCCCCGCCGAAAGAAGATTCCTTCGCTTCCCGGTATTACCGGAAAAACGCCACGAGCTCAAGTTTCAATCCCTACTTGGTTTCCAGACAAATGAATGCCGAAGCCGGCAATGAGACCGGAATAAGCAACTATTATTCAGACAGTTCAGGCGGAAAACCGCTGAATGTTGGCGGAGACGATAATCTCCAGGCACAGATTCAGCAGTTTACGATGGGGGGAGATGACGACTCCGACTATTTCGGCCCGGTGGTGGGATTCGACAAAAAAGGCGTAATGAGAACCCGCTGGAATATACTGAAGCAGAAATACTATTCGCGGCTTGCCAGCGAAAAAAATCTTACCGATGAAGATTTGAAGGAAATGGACTTTAAACGTCACCGCATGAATGAACGTCTGCAATCGTATATTTCCGGCGAGGCATTCGAAAAAAATAAAGTCGCGGAGAAAAAATACCTTCAGCAGGAATACCGCCAGCTTGACCGGGCATATCAGCATCGCACCTCAAAAAGGGGAATCCAAAGAAATATCCGGGAAACCCAGCGTGAACAGCGGCAAAGTAAATCCATGCGTAACATCATGCGCCGGCTGAAAAAAGACCGGTATTAATCCAAGGAAGCTCCTTGTTTCAAAGGCAACTTCCGGGTTTTTGAAGGAGGGGGAGGATATTTCGCCAGATCTTTTCGCCAGATTTTCAAATCGTCTTCCGCAACCATCAGTTCTCCGTCAGTAATCTTTTTTTCCTTCCGGAGTTTTTTCATTTCGGCCACAAATTCTTCCTGTTTCTTCACCAGGTCCTGCAGGCATTCCCGGATGTTCGGAGCTTTTTTAAGGGTTGCCAGTTCGTATTTTGTCTGGGCAAGCTCAGATCTTGCGTTAAGAACCGCAACATGATTGATCAATTTGTGTTTTTCATGGATGATCATGGCCCTGATCAGGTTTTCGTAAACTTTTACCTGTACACCGAGTTCCCTGATCAACTTTTGCCGGTCTTTCTCCAGCCTGGCAAGTTTTACCCGCAGTTTAATCAGCTGGAGCTGCTCGTCGCGAAATTCCAGCAGCATGATTCGCCCGTCTTTTTTCATGCCGCGGGAAACCCGCACCCGGCGGTCGTGATATGCAATATCCTTGCGGAGGTGGTAGAGTTTTGCCTGGTATGGATCTTTCGGCACGTTTTCGCAACCCGAGGTAAAAAATGTCAGGATAGTGCTTACCGCGATTATGATCAACATGCCGGTGCTGGATAATTTCATTCCGAATCCTCTATTTGTTTGCCGTTTCCCTTGAAATTGCCATCAGTTGGATTGAATTTCAAGACATCGCCCCGGGAAAACCGGAATTGACTTATCAAACAGGCCGGAATATATTTTTATGGAGGGATGTTATGAAATTAGTACTCATCAGACACGCGGAGATGACAGGCGGCCCTTTCCTGAAACCCGATCCGGACACTGTTTCCGGGTGTCTTTCCGAAGCCGGAGTAATTCAGGCGCAAAAGCTCGCGGATGCGTTCAATAATGAGAGACTGGACATTATTTACTGTTCACCGTTCGGGCGCGCGCTCCAAACCGCGAAAATCCTTGCCGGGGCTTCCGGTAAAATCACCGTTCTCGATTTCCTCCATGAGTGGCTCCCCAACCCGGAACTGGACCGGATGCCGCCTGAACATGCACGGGAATTGATCGAAAGGACAAACAATCTGTGTCCGGACGAAACCTGGAAAACTGAACTTGGCGAGGGGGTTTTTGAGATGTTTAACCGGATCGGGCCGCCGTTTCTGGAGGAACTGAGGAAGTCAGGAATCCATCGGCGCTCCAGCGGATATGTGCTTGACGACAAGGCTCAAGACCTTACAATCGCAGTGGTCGCGCACGGTGGAAGTCTCGGCGTACTGACTTCTTTTCTGCTGAATCTTCCCCCGTCGCCGGTTTCGCTCTTTGAGTTTGAACTTACCGGTGTCCTGGAAATCCGCTTTCACCAGCGCGGCGGAGCTTATTATCCCAAAATAATCTGCCCGCCGCAAAAATACAGAGGTTCCCTCTGATTTAACTGCGCCGTCCTGCTTCGCTGGCAGCGCAAAATATCAGAAAGTTTTGTTGAGGAATATGGCGAAAATAAATTTTCCGGAATTTTAAAATTGGCTCTCATTCTCGAGCCAGTGAAAATACAACGGCAATCAGTGGGAAAAGGTCCGCCGCAACATTCTCAGGTAGAAAAGCATGTTTTCTTTCCGGCTGCTTACGGCGCTGCGGTTAAGACTGGAACCGATTATTCTCAGGAATTCGAAGAATTTGATTTTGTCGCAGAAGAGGCAGACCAGACGCCATTTTTCCGCGAGAAGTTGTGAGAGTTCCGGTTCGGGATAGACCTTTTTTTCGCGATTTGCGGCGATGATCTTTTTTATCCAGTGATCGAGTTCGGTAACGCGGTCGGTAATGACTTCGAACTCTCTCAGGCTCATCTGATAATGAAGCAAACGTTCGGAGTCGGTGGGTTTGAGACCGAGTTTGTCAAGCTGCTTGTCCAGCAGTTTTTTATGGTATTCGATCTGGATTTTACGCCGGGTTACGCTGTCCTGTTGAAAATGTCGCCGGTGACGCACCAGCACTTCCGGGACATTCCCGACTTTCAGTTCGGCCTCCACCACGGTATTTACCAGGAAACTGTAATCTTCAGCTGATTTGTAATCGTCCTCATACCTGATGTCTTTTTCGATTACCGGGGATTTGCGAATCATCAGCGAGGGGTGGCAGACGATCATGTTCAGGAACAGCGAAGCTTTGATCTTTTCGTGCGAAACCGGGGTTTTCCAGATTTCGTTGCGGTCGCCAAAAACGTCGGCCCAGGTTCCGCAGATGGATACGTCAGGATGGTCATCGAGAAATTTCACCTGCTTTTCAAAGCGTTCCGGCAGCGAGATATCGTCCTGGTCGAGGTTGGCCACATATTCGCCTTTGGCCTCCCTGATCAGGTAGTTGAGGGAATATGAGATACCCTTATTGGTTTCATTATCAAGCACCCTGATCCGCGGATCGGCAAACGATCTAGCCACTTCCAGCCCTCTGCCATCGTCGTTTGAACCGTCGTCGAGGATGATGAATTCAAAATTGCTGAACGTCTGATCGAGAATGCTTTGGATGGCTTCACGCAAATATTTTTCGCCATTATATATCGACATAATGACTGAAAGTTTCGGTGCACCCATTTTCTTCGCCTGAACTGTTTAACGTCTTCCCTTTAATATATTGCCGGAAAAAAACGGAAAAGCAAAGAGCACAAGCAATATTTGACTCATTTTTCCGCGAATCCAGAAAAAAAATACCAGTAAATGCATACAAATGATTTTCACAACCATTGTTTTCTGGAACTGTAAATGTACTTGCCATTCATGGAAATGCAATGTTTCTCAGTTATTTCGCGGAGGAGTTTTTCGGGAAGCCCCGGAATTGTTTTTATACCGATTTGCAATTCGGTATTAGTTCATTCTCCTAACGGTTTTCCATTGCAATTACCTGGAAGTTATGGTATTGTATCAGACTGTACAGATTGGAGGCCGTAATACTTTTGCCAGGTTGCCGTTTCCGGTCATACTTTCCAAAAGGGGGCGAAAAAGGGAAGTCCGGATTATCCGGAGAATATGTTGTTTTTTGGAGAAACCGCAAGAGAGGATTCCGAACTTGGCTGAAGGCAATCTTAAATCTATTCTGCTCAGAAATACCATCACCAATTATGCCGTAGTCATTTCCCGGATGATTACCTCCATATTCACTATTGCCATGCTGATCGAAGGCATGGGGCTTGCATTTTACGGATATTATACTCTTCTATGGGAATTCTTCATGTGGGCGGTGGTGCTGGATTTCGGATTCGGGGTGGCAGTCCAGAAATATACGGCGGAAGCTACCGTCACTAACGATTATCAACATTTCAATCGGCGATTGAGCGCGGTAATTGGCGCCTATATTGTCATGATGCTGTTAATAATCGGAGTATCGTTTTATCTGTCTTATCATCTTGACAGCATTTTCACAATCAAGGATAAAGAGAATCTTGATACCTATAAAAATGTTTTTTTGGTATTCGGGATTGGGTCGGCCATCAGTTTTCCGGTTGCGGTTTTCCCGGAAGTGCTTAAGGGGCTCAAGCGATATGACCTGTTTAATTATTTCCAGCTTTTCAATATTATATTCACCTTGATCGGGATTTATGTGATTTTATATGTGTTTCATTATTCGATCCTGATTCTCTCAATTTATGTGATTTCATTAAATTTCCTTACCAATTTCGGAATGTTCCTGATGAGCAAATTCCTGATTCCCCCCATGAGGATTATATTGCGGGAATTCAATATAGCCAACATTATCGATATCGCCCATTTCAGTGCCTTCTCGTATGTAATCATGTTGGCAAACCTGGTGATCTATAACTGTGACCGGGTCGTTTTGGGGGTAATGGTCGGCATGGCGCCAGTAGCCATTTACCAGGTGGGAATAAAAATTCCAACAATCATGGAACAACTCACCACGCAATACCAGACCACCCTGGTCCCGGTAATAGCCTCGCTCTACAAAGGCGGGGAATACAAACGGTTGCGGAGCGTAATGTTTTTCAGCAATAAACTTACTGCGTTCCTGCTTACCGGAGGATTCGTCATTTTCATTATCCTCGCAAAGGACATTTTGTTTGTATGGCTGAAAGTAAAGCGCCTGGATTATTCCCTGATCGCGTATATCATGCTGGTTTCGGTGTACTTTGAAATCATGTTTCGAAGCGTATTCAGCCGATTCCTGCTGATGGCGGACCGCCACCGGGTTCTTGCCCTCCTTACCGTGCTTGAAGCAATCTTAAATATTGGACTCAGTATCTTTCTGATTTGGCAGATTGGGGTTGTGGGCGTTGCCGTCGGTACGATGGTCCCGAGTATTTTCTTCAGTTTGTTTATCATTTTCCCGCTGGCGTGCAAATACCTGAAAACTTCCATGTTTACATATTTTATCAAAGTTTACCTGCCGGTTATCATCATTGCCTTGCCGTCGGCGATTGTGATGGCGATGATTGTTTTCTATTTCATGCCGCTTGACCAATTTATCGACATTATCAGCCGCAATATTCCGCTGGGACGTTTCAACCGTGCATATGGTCTTGTTTATCTGGGCGCTATTTCTTTTATCGGTGGAATAATTTACCTGGCGATGGGAATCTGGATTTACATTACCCGTCAGGAGCGCCGCGAAGCCTACGATATGATGCCGGGATTCCTTAAAAAAGTAGTTGACAAGATTCAAGTCCTGAGAAAATTCTTCCTCGTGGATGAACTTCCGGAAATCATTTGATTACATGCTGATATCCATCTATATAAAATTCGGTTTAAGTTAGAAACCTACTTCCGCGGGTAGAAAAACATTGCATATATTTCCCTCCGGGAGTATTTTCTTACCAATAATTTAAATTCTTATGGTCTAGGTTATCAATGCTGACACTGCTGACAAAATTCGTCAATAAGGCGGAATCCATCAGTTGGTGGAAATATTTTCTGCTGGTTTCGGTATTTGCCGGCGTGGTCTTTTTCTCCGGCATCGATTCTCATGGCCTCTGGGGTGGAGACGAACCCCGCGTTGCCGGAATTTCCGCCGACATGGTCAGGAGGGGAAACTGGCTTACCCCGATGCTCGACGGAAAACTGTTCCTGGAAAAGCCACCGCTGTATTTTTGGGCGGTCGCAGGTTCATTGCATCAGTTCGGAATAAATGATACCGCGGCGCGTCTGCCCTCCGCGACAGCCGCCTTTTTGGGAATTCTGGCACTTTTTGCCCTGGCGAGAAAATTGCGGTTTTCCAAGCTCGGAGCATTATTTTCCGCTGTAATGCTGGCCACTTCCGCGCAATTTTGGGAAGCCGGCAGCAAGTGCATGATTGATATATTCCTCGCCACGTTCGTGATTTTCGCGATGTGGTGTTTTTATGGATTGTGCGGCTCGGACAGCTTATTCCATAAAATTTTATGGTATTGGGGATTCATTCTGGCGCTCGGCGGCGCTATTTTCACTAAAAGCCTGATTGGTCTTGCAATCCCGGCGTCAGCTATTTTTGTCTGGCTGGCAATTGACGATTTTTATTTTGCTGGAAAATTCCGGTTTGAACGCTGGCTCTGGCTTTTTTCGGCTTCCGCTTTTGCATTTGTGCCGGTGTCGTACTGGGCGCTGGCGATTTTCTTCAAACATGGCCCCGACGCGGTTTATACACTGGTTTGGACAAATAACTTCGGGCGTTTTCTCGGGTCGGGCCAGGAACACGTAGGCCCGGTTTACTATTATCTGCGTAAACTGCCGGAACAGCTCCAGCCGTGGACTTTCCTGTTGCCTTTCGCCATATTTTATCATTTCTGGAGGTGCAAACAGCATAAAGACGGCAAATCATTGTATATGCTCTGCTGGCTGCTTGTTCCTTACCTGCTGCTGACCCTTTCCGCGGGCAAACGTCAAATATACGTCCTTCCCCTGTATGCGGCGGAAATCCTGATGATCGGATCATTAACCGCTGACCTGCTGGAAGACAAAATCCGCCTGAAAATCCCGAAACGTAAAGCCTGGATTAATCTCGTGGTGAGAATCTTCGCCTGGATATTCTGTGCCGGACTCCTGGTTGCACCACTGGTTTTTGCCGGAATTGCCATTCACGGAAACCTGGGCTGGATGCCGTTCTTCGTCCAATTACTGCTTATGGGATGCGGATTTTGGCTGTTGTACTCTCTGCTGCATCATGCTCAAAACCAGACCGGTTTTGCTATTCTGACCGGACTCGCCCTGGTTTATGTTAATATCGATACCACGGTTTTTAATTCCCTTAACTATAAATATACTTACCGCCCCGTTTTCGAATGCTGCAATATGCAGATCAATAACGGCAAAGAACTGTTTTTGTATTTACCGGACGAGAGAATCAGCGGCGGCGCAATGTATTACCTCGACGAACAAGTTCCGTCAATTGACACGGAAAAAATTGAGGAAATGCGGAATGACCCTGAAGCGGAACAGCAAGTTTTCCTTGCCGAAGACGATAACTTTCACAGACTGAAAAATGTTGAAATAATTGCCATGTTCAAGGTTAAACGCGACAAAATTTACCTGTTCAGGTTTAAGCATTCCCACAAGCATAAACACATTTACCGGACTCACGTTCATTACACTACTTCGGCTTCGGGAGGAGAAAGTTGAGCTCCGGCTTAAGGGCGATCTGTCCGTGGCAGATCGCCAGCGCCAAGGCGTCAGTGGAATCTCGCGGTATGTCCTTCACCTCAATATTCAACATTCCCGCAATCATCGCGGCAATCTGCTCCTTCGAGGCATTTCCGGTTCCGGTAATGGCACGCTTGGCCACTTTGGGAGAATATTCAAAAACACTAACACCGGCTTCGGCGCAGGTATAGATTGCCGCACCGCGCGCCAGGCTCAAGATCATGGCGGTTTTGATGTTGCGGTCAACGAACGCCCCTTCGATTGCCGCCGTTTCAGGACTGAACCTTTTTATCAGTTCCCTGATCCCTCCCCCGATCCGGCGCAGACACTCGCTGTGCGGCATTTTCTGGGTGTTTTTTATCACTCCGCAATCGAGAATCCCGATGTTTTTGAAATCAGGCATCGACACCACCCCGTAACCGGTGCAGCGTATCGCCGTATCTATGCCCAGAATTATCATAGTTGCGTATATTTATCTCTCACGGTAATCAGAACACGGTGATCAGAATTTTTCTTAATCTGGCACAGCCAGATAAACCTCCGTGACCTCCGTGACTCCGTGAGAGCTATAATTATTAACCTGAAAAACCTATTCGTCTTCGAGCTGGTCGGCAATTTCGTCCGAGATTTCAAAGTTGGAATGGACGGCCTGGACGTCGTCGAGATCATCCAGGGCGTCAACCAGCCGGATAATGCGCTGGGCTACAGCCAGGTCACTGATTTCCACCACGTTTTCCGGGTGGTAAATAATTCCGGATTCGGAAACTTCAATGCCGGCTTCTTCAAGGGCTCTAGTAACGTCTTCGAAAGCTTCCGGCGGAGCAACGATTTCCGCGACGTCTTCATCGACGTCGATATTTTCGGCGCCGGCGTCAATCACTATCTCCATGAGTTTTTCTTCGTCGGCGTTTTCTCCGGTAACCACGAACCGGGACTTGCGGTGAAACATCCAGGTAACGGCGCCGGCGTCGGCCATGCTGCCGTTGTTGCGGTCAAAGGCGGTACGAACTTCCGAGGAACTGCGGTTGCGGTTGTCGGTAAGGCACTCTGCGAGTACGGCGATTCCTTCGGGACCGTAGCCTTCATAAAAGATTTCCTCGAAGTTTGCGCCGTCAAGGTCTCCGCTGCCCTTTTTAACGGCGCGGTCGATGTTCACATTCGGCATATTGGCATTCTTGGCCGCGGCAAGGGCAGTGCGGAGCCGGGGATTGGCGCTCGGATCAGGGCCACTTTCCCTCACGGCTACCATTATTTCCTTTGCCAACTTCGAGAAGACTTTACCTTTCTTCTTATCCGAAGCCGCTTTCTTGTGTTTGATGTTTGCCCATTTACTGTGACCGGCCATAAAATGTTCTCCAAATAAAATTTATGTGCGACAGAATATCCCGGGAGTCCGGGTTCCGGTTGAACAGGTAATATATTTCCGGTTCGGACTTATTCAAGTTCGCGGCCAATGCAGGCATTGGATGGAACGGACAAAGTGCTGCGCGACTTTGTCAGAAGTATTGCTATTCAAGTTCGCTTGGAGCGATGACCTTGGCGAGTTCGCGGCCAATGCAGGCATTGGATGGAACGGACAAAGTGCTGCGCGACTTTGTCAGAAGTATTGCTATTCAAGTTCGCTTGAAACGATGACCTTGGCGAGTTCGCGGCCAATGCAGGCATTGGATGGAACGGACAAAGTGCTGCGCGACTTTGTCAGAAGTATTGCTATTCAAGTTCGCTTGGAGCGATGACCTTGGCGAGTTCGCGGCCTTTGAATATCCGGTTTTTGGGAATCACGGTGAGCCAGGTCCCGGTTTCCGGGTCAAGGTCTACCACGTGGAAGTTCTTTTCATCCTGTTCCCGGTTATAGCCAATGGTGGTGTTTTTCGGCAAATCCACATGCTTGTCGACGATGGCGTTCTGGATGCGGCAGTGTTCGCGCACCTCTACGTCATTGAGCAGGATCGAGTTCTGGATTGTCGAGTAACTGTGGATATGCACGGAATTAAACAGCACCGAATTGGTGACCGTCGCCCCTGAAACAATGCAGCCGTCGCATACCAGCGAGTTGATGGCTTTACCGATCCGGGGAAGCCCGTCCCTGCTTACTTCCTCGTTATGCACGAATTTCGCGGGGGGCAGGCCGAAGTGGTAATTGTATACCGGCCAGTTGGGATTGTATAGATCAAGGTGCGGATTGGGATCCCGCAGGTCCATATTGGCTTCGTAATAGGCTTTCAGGGTCCCGACGTCGCGCCAATAACGGTTTCCGGTGTTCTGTCCGGGAATCTTGTTCATCTGGAAATTGTAGGCGAACAGCCGTTTGGATTCAACAAGTTTCGGAAGGATGTCCTTGCCAAAATCGTGACTGCTGTCGGTCGCGTTGTAATCGTCACTAAGCATATCCATCAGTTCCGAACTGGTGAAAATATAGTTTCCCATCGACACCAGTGCCTTGGTCTTGTCCTGTGGCATGGGGACCGGTTTTTCCGGTTTTTCCTGAAAGCCAACGATTCTCCAGTCCTCATCCACTTCAATCACACCGAATTGGCTGGCGTCCTCGAGCGGGACCGGCAGGCAGGCCACGGAAGCCAGGGCTTTTTTCTTGAGATGAAATTCAACCATCTGGCTGACGTCCATCCTGTAGATATGGTCACCGCCGAAAATCGCCACAAGGTCGGGGCCGAAATCCTGAATAAGATGGCTGTTCTGGTAAATTGCATCAGCTGTCCCGGTGTACCAGTGGCGGTCCTGGGTCTGCATCTGCGCCGGAACCGGAATGATGAATCTGCCTTTGCCCAGGTTGCTGGAAATATTCCAGCCGTTGATGATATGTTCGGTGAGACTCTGCGATTTGAACTGCGTGAGTACGAAAATACTGCAGATGCCGCTGTTGACAAAATTGCTCAAGACGAAGTCGATAATCCGGTATTTTCCCCCGAAAGGCACCGAGGGTTTCGCCCGTTGCGCCGTTAAAGGGTACAATCTGGTTCCTTCGCCGCCCGCCAGAATCATTCCCAAAACCGATGCGCGCATTTTAAATCCTCCTGAATGGTAACAAAATAAATTATCTTAAGGCACTTAACCTGCCATGTCTATTGATTTTAAACAACATAAATTTTTATATTTCGTAAAAATCTAACAGACTTTTTCCGCGATTACAAACCGGTCGCGTCCGTTCAGGTCATTTTCAAGCCGGATATTGCAGTATTTACCGGCGTCACGACACGATTTGACAACTTTTTCTCCCTGGGTTTCGCCGATTTCCAGCGCCAGGAACCCTCCGGGAACCAGATAATCCGGCGCCATCCTGATTACCTTGCCGATCAGGTCCAAACCGTCGTCCCCGCCGTGAAGTGCAAGCGCAGGCTCGAAGCGTCTCACCTCACCGGGCAAGGCGGTAAATTCTTCATCGGTAATGTACGGCAGGTTTCCGCAGATTACCTGAAAAGCTGATTCCTTTACCGGCGACAGGAGATTGCCGCGCACATAATTGACATTATTCAAATGGTGACGCCTGCGGTTTGTTTCAGCGTAACGGACCGCTTCAGGGCTTATCTCTATGCTCAGTATGATCGTGTCCGGACGCTCCTCGCCTATTGCCAGCGACAGCGCTCCGCTGCCCGACCCAAGCTCGCATATCCGGCTGTTTTCCGGCGCCAGACGACAAAGATGACCGGCAAGAAGTTCGGTTTCGGGGCGCGGGATCAGCACCCCCGGCCCTACTTCAAGTTCCAGATTCCGGAACCAGGCCTTGCGGAGAATATATTGCAGCGGTTCTCCGGTAGCGCGACGTGAAATCATTTCGTTGATTGCGGCAAGCTGGCCGCCGGTTAACCTGGTTTCTGGATCAAGGTAAAGTTCAAGGCGGGGTATTGACAACACCTCGGAAAAGATGATCTCAACTTCGTGTCCGGAATCGGGAAACCCGGATTCGGCAAGGACGCTGTTGGCCCTGGCTATTTCGGAACGCAGGATTGCGGACATATTGCAAACTCTGGTTATTTTGTGTTTTCGCTGGCCTCACAAACGATATCAACAAACTCTTCTTTGCTGAGTTCCTCAAGGTGTTTGCCCCGGTCGGCAAGCTTTTCATTCACTTTGATGGCTGTCTCGGTCATTCTTTCATGGGTTTCTTCAGAGCCGCCCATCATTACAAAGTTTTCACCCTTGGTGAGCCGGGTATGGCCGTCTTTGTTGTCGAGGCCAACCCCCATCAACATGGCTCTTTTGTCCCTGTCGGAACCGTTTCGATTTGGCACCTGCATATATTTTCCGCAATTCCTGTTTGTATTCTCCGGGAGAATTATCCCGTTGCTTTACTCTCCCCAAATTATAGCACTTAATCCGGTAATCTCAAACCCGTAAAGGGGCTGAAAAAACCGATTGGAACGGATTTCCGGTTTTCGGATTGCATTTTCCCCTTAAGCCTCTATATTCCTAGTCCGTAACTAGAAACAGTGCGAGTATCACTTTACTTAAATGAACACATATCCGGAACAATCGGTTGATGTACTTAGCCCGGCGGCCGCGGCCGCCGGGGCGCTTCCGCATGTACTCCGGATCCGCGGTTGAACTTTCCGCCGTATCCAGAATACGAGCAACAGCTTACGCTATATTTCCCAATTTTTTATTAAAATATATATTCCAACGTTAAGGATAACTGGATAATGAAAAAAACTGCAAAAAAGAAAAAGTCGGGGCCCAAGGATAAAATGATGAAGGGCAACCAGATAGTTATAAAATGCCTTGAACGGGCGGGGGTTGAAACGGTTTTCGCCTACCCGGGCGGCGCTTCGATGGAACTCCATCAGGCGCTTACCGAGTCCAGGATCAGGGTCATCCTGCCGCGGCATGAGCAGGGCGGGGCTTTCGCCGCCGCCGGATACGCACGCGCCACAGGAAAGACCGGCGTCTGCATGGCCACCAGCGGGCCGGGAGCCACCAACCTGATTACCGGAATCGCCGACGCCTACATGGATTCCATTCCGATGGTTTGCATTACCGGACAGGTCCCCAGTACCCTGATCGGACGTAACGCTTTTCAGGAAATCGACATTATCGGCATGACCCGTCCGGTTGTTAAACACAGCTATCTGGTCCTTGACGCCGCCGACCTTCCTAACATTATCGCCGAGGCTTTCTATATCGCCAACAGCGGCCGGCCGGGCCCGGTTGTCATCGACGTTCCGAAAAACGTTCAGCAGCAATTCTGCGTTCCGGAGTTCCCGGAAGATGTTACCGTTCGCGCCTACCGCGCAGAACACAAGTTGCAGGCTGAAGACATCAAAAAAATCCGCGAAGCAATCAAGGAAAGCAAGAAACCGTGTATTTATGCTGGCGGCGGAATCATTACCGCCGGAGCAAACGAAGCACTTACTAAATTTGCAAAATCCTATAATATCCCGGTCGTCACCACGTTGATGGGTGTTGGCGCTTTCCCGGAAACCGATCCGTTGTCGCTCAAATGGCTGGGCATGCACGGCACGGTTTACGGCAACAACGCCGCAAATGAATGCGACCTGCTGTTGGCGCTGGGCGCCAGATTCGACGACCGCGTTACCGGTCCGGTTGAAACATTCGCCACCGGCGCAAAGGTTGTTCATGTCGATATCGACCTTTCCGAAATCAATAAAAACGTCCGCGCCGATATCGGGGTTCTCGCCGACGTCAAGGATGTTCTCGAAGCCCTGAACTCCGATCCTATCCGCAAGGATTACAAGGAATGGTTGGCCCAGATAGAAAAATGGAAGAAAGATTTTCCATTGTCATATAAGGAAAAGAACAACCAGATTCAGCCGCAGTTCGTTATCGAGACCCTCTGCAAGCTTACCCACGGCGACGCCATGATCGTTACCGGGGTCGGACAGCATCAGATGTGGGCCGGACAGTTCTACACATACAAATATCCCCGCCAGTTGCTTACTTCCGGAGGACTCGGAACCATGGGATTCGGCGTTCCGTCGGCTATGGGAGCCAAGACTGGATGTCCGGATAAAACCGTTATCGAAATCGACGGCGACGGCAGTTTCCAGATGAACATCCAGGAACTCGGCACCATCCACAACGAGGATATTGACATCAAAATGATCATCCTCAACAATCAGCACCTCGGCATGGTTGCCCAATGGGAAGACCGCTTCTACGGCAGCGTCAGAGGCCATACCGAACTCAAGAATAATCGCGTTGACCGTCCGTATCCTGATTTCGTTTCAATCGCCAAGGGATATCAAATTCCCGGGCGTGAAGTCTATAAAAAGGAAGACGTCGAGGACGCCTTGAAGGAAATGCTCAATACCAAGGGCGCATTCATTCTCGACATCCACACCGGATATCAGGAACATGTTCTGCCCATGATTCCTCCGGGCAAAACCTACAAGGAAATCATCGCCGAATAACCGGGGATTATCCCCGGTTTGAATGGGCAAAGTGCTTTGCCAGGGAGTATCCTGGACGGTAACGGCATTGCTTCGCTAACGCTGGCAATGCGGAAAACTGTTGGAGTTCACTGCTTCAGCTGTGTCTTTACTTCTTCAGCTGGATATTGACCAGGGAGTATCTTTGGACGGTAACGGCCGGAATGCTTTGCGATTTCAGCGGAAAAAGTAGCCCGCTTTTGCCAAAAGCGGGTAAAATTTTTTGTTTTTAATTTCTAATTTTCTTATTTTTTAACTTCCCGCAAAGCGGGTGTAATGGGATGGGACAAAAAATGAGTTTGCCGAAAGTATGGCACGAATCCTTAGGGGATTACGTCGACAACGAACTGAAACAAATCGCCGCAAGACAATTCCGGATTCATCAGCTTCCGCTTGACCTGGAAGTGTGGAAAAAACGCCGCGAAGAACTCCGGGAACTTGTCCGCAAGCATACCGGCATGACCGGTTATGACCCCAATCTCGGGCTGGATATGCGCGAAACCGGTTCGATCCGGATGGACGGTTACACCGTCAAAAACGTGGTGTTCCGATCCCGGGAAAATTTTTATGTTACCGGAAACCTGTACCTGCCTGACGGGGAAGGCCCGTTTCCGGGAGTACTCGGGGTACATGGACACTGGAAACAGGGACGGCTTGCGGAACGGGTTCAGGCGCGCGGCCATACCCTCGCCAAAAACGGTTATGTTAGTTTGCAGATAGATGCTTTCGGTTCCGGAGAGCGCAGCACCGTCCACGGTGAATTCGAATATCACGGGGCCAATCTCGGCGGTTCGTTGATGAATATCGGCGAAACCCTCATGGCCATCCAGATTTGCGACGGGATGCGCGGTATCGACCTGCTCTGTTCCCTCGATTGCGTTGACAGCAGTAAGATCGGCGTGACCGGAGCCAGCGGCGGCGGCAATCAGACCATGTGGATTTCCGCCATGGACGAACGCGTCAAGGCATCCATGCCGGTGGTCAGCGTTGGAACATTCGAAAGTTACATCACCCGTGCGAACTGCATTTGCGAACTGCTGCCGGATGGTCTTACCTTTACCGAAGAGTCCGGAATCCTGGCTCTTATGGCTCCAAAAGCGCTGAAAATCTGCAATTGCCTGGGCGACACCAATCCGACCTTTTATCCGGCGGAAATGCTCCGCTCCTATGCTGAAACCCGCAAAGTTTATCAGATTTACGGTGAAAGCGAAAAATTTGCTTATCAGATTTTCAATCTTCCTCACGGTTACTGGCCGGAAATCAGGGAGGCCATGCTGGGCTGGTTCAACCTCCACTTGAAAGGCATCGGACACGGCATGCCGAAGGAAGAAGTACCTTTTGACACTCTGCCGGAATCAGATGTGATGGTCTATCCGAAAGGGGAGCGCCCGGCGGAAGTGATTTCGATTGCCGAATACTGCCGGAAAAAAGGCGGCGAACTCCGCGAAAAAAACATCAGCAACGACAAGATAAACGGTGAATCTAAACTTGATGAGTTGAAAAATATTCTGCGATTGGGCAATAAACTAGTTATCAAAAAGGCCCACGAGTATACACCGGACAGTGAATGGCGTCGGCTGGCGCTTGAAACCCAGTGCGGCAGAATGCTTCCGTTGCTGGTGCGGCAGGGCGAGCCCAATGCCGGAGTCAGGATCATTGCCCATCCTGTGAGCAAGGAACGTATCGATGAAAAAGACCTTGAAGGCAATCAGACGCTGATTATTGCCGATTGCTGGGGAACGGGTGAAACCAATCCTCCCCCTGCTGATGCTGGTGTATTCCTCTGGTCCGAGCTTGCCCGGGCCTGTTTGTGGCTGGGTAAAACGGTCATTGGCGAGTGGATTCGCGACTTTACTCTTATCGCCGAATTTGCCGCGAAAGAATTTCAGGATGAAAAGATTGTCCTGTCAGGATACGGGGAAAGCGGACTTGCCGCAATCTTTGCTTCCGCGCTGCATCCCGAGTTCCACGAGGTGACAACCTATGATACCCCGGTAACGTATCTGTATGGAAAAAGCCAGCCGGTCTGCAGTATGGGGGTCCATCTTCCGGGAATCATCAATTGGGGAGATATTTCCCTCGCGGCAGCGCTTTCCGACGCCGATATCGAATTCGTGAGACCGCAATTCCTGGATGGCACAAAATTGACTCCTGAACAGTGTGGCGAATTCTCAAGTGAATTTTCCGGATTGAAAAACAAGTGCGCTTCGTCAGGTAAAGTTAAACTCGGTTAGAATAGTGTAGGGAATCACCGCCCTCGTTCCAGCCGATTGCCAAACCCAGTTCATTCAGACGTTTTTCCACGTTCTGAAGATGCTCAATCGCGCCCTCATCGGCCACCGGCTTACCCTCGTAAAGGAAATAATCTTCGCGGTATTTAAGCGGAGTCAGGTTCGGCATGATTACGTTTGCCCCGGCAAGAAGTCCGCGTTCCCGGCCAATCGGATGCAGTGTCTGCAAGGCCGTGGTTGAAGCGATATTCACATCCGGTAATGCCAGACGGGTGGCCGCGATCATCTTGATTCCGTGGTTGACCTGTTCATCTTTTTTCTCCTCGAAGTCGGGGAATTCCTCCGCCATCGGGGTGGATGGATGCACCAGGTACGGCCCCATGCCGATCATGTCGATATCATGCTTGCGGAAAAACTCGACATCGTTCGCGAGGTCTTCGGCGGTTTGTCCGGGAACCCCGATCAGCACACCGGTTCCCACCTGGTAACCGCATTCCCTGAGAAAACCCAGACATTCCAGCCGCCGGTTAAAATCGTGGTCGGCCGGGTGCAATTTCCGGTAGATTGCCGGGTTGGAACTCTCAATCCGGAGCAAATAACGGTGCGCTCCGGCTTCAAGCCAGCGGCGGTAGGTTTCCAACGACTGCTCCCCGCTGCACAGAGTTATCCTGAGGTTGTTATTGGAAAGCTGCATGATCTTGCGGACCACCGACTCGAGAAATCCGATGAATTCCTCACTGGTGTTTTCCCCGGACTGCAATACCACCGATCCGAAACCAAGATCGTATGCCCGGCGCGCACAATCGAGGATTTCACTTTCCGCCATCAGGTAACGATGAATATCTTTGGCGTCGCGCCGGAGTCCGCAATAGCGGCAGTTCTTTCGGCAGATGTTGCTGAATTCAATCAGTCCGCGAAGGAAAACCTTGTTCCCGAGCCGGTCAAGTTTTGTCTGTAACGCCCGGTGCGAAAGTTCTTCGATCTCCTCCGCCCCGGTCAACCGCAAATCCGCCAGCATCTTTTTTCGCGTATATGCCTGCATTTTTCCTTCCTGAAGCCTGAAACCCGAAGCCTGATGCCTAAAAATACAGGTCCCGTTCCCCGGCGTTTTTCACGGCGGAAAGTTTTTCAACGAGCTGAGTTTTCTGCTCGGATTCAGGGATTTTCGCAAGTTCCTGTTCGATAAGTTTTTCTCCGGCGGCTTTGGTTTCGGCGCTGGCGTAGTCCTGGAGATATTCCTCAAGAGTCAACAGGGCATTACGGGTGCAGAACTTTTCGATAAAGCCGGGAATAGCGAATTCCATGAAGTGTTCGCCGGTACGTCCGAGCCGGTAGCAGGAGGTACAGAAACTCGGCACGTAACCGGTGGCCATCAGTTCCCGGATGATTTCGTCCATGGGCCTGACGTCGCCGATTTCAAATTGTTCGCGTTTGAGTTCCTGATCGCCTTTTTTAGTGTATCCGCCAAGTTCTATTCTGGTTCCGGCGTCGATCTGCGAAACCCCGAATTCCATAACTTCGCGGCGGATTTCCGCGGTTTCACGGGCGGTCAGGATCATTCCCGTATACGGAACCGACAGCCGGAGAATCGCCACCAGGCGTTTGAAGTCGTAGTCATTTACGAAATACTGCTGGTCGAATTCGATACCGTGGGCGGGACGCAGTCTCGGAAAGCTGATGGTGTGCGGCCCCACGTTGTATTTTTTCTGGAGGTGGCGCGAATGGGTCACGAGTCCCAGCACCTCGAATTTCCAGTCATAGAGTCCGAACAGCGCCCCGATGCCCATATCGTCGCAACCGGCCTCGAAAGCGCGGCTGAGTCCGTCCAGCCGCCACAGGTAGTCGCCCTTGTGGGTATGGGCGGGATGATACTTTTTATAAGTTTCGTGGTGATAGGTTTCCTGGAAAATCTGATAAGTACCGATGCCACTTTCCTTGACAATGCGAAAACCCTCGTGGTCGAGTGGGGCGGCATTGATGTTTACCCGACGAATCTCGCCCTTGCCTTTCTTCACCGCGTAAGTCTGCCTGACAGTTGATGCGATGTATTCCGGAGTGTAGTCAGGGTGTTCGCCGTAAACCAGGATCAACCGCTTGTGACCGCGATCCTCGAGCGCTTCTATCTGTTCAGTCAATTCGTTGTCGCTGAGAGTCTTGCGGACGGTACTCCTGAGGCTCCGGCGGAACGCGCAGTATTTGCAGTCGTTGATGCAGAAATTGCCGATGTAGAGCGGAGCGAAGATTACGATCCGGTTGCCGTAGACATCGCGCTTGAGCTGTCTTGCGGCGGCAAATATCTCCTCGGCAAGTTCCGGTGAATCCGCCGCCAGCAACGCCGCGGTTTCTTCCACTTCTAGCGGTTCTTTAGCCATACTTTTGGCGATAAGTTCCCGTACCCGAACAGGATCTTCCGGGGTATCTTTCACCAGGGCGGTAAGTTTTGCGTCGTCGATAAAGTCGACGCAGTTTTCCGACATTATCTTATTCATTTTCTTCTTCTTTCGGAAGGTCTTTTAATACTACCGTGAAAGTTGTTCCCTTATCGGCTTCGCTTTCCACGGTTACGTCGCCTTCATAAAGTTTACTGAGTCGTTTAAGGATGGAAAGCCCGAGGCCGCTGCCTTCGATCAGGCGGGTTTTTTCGTTCTTGATCCGGACAAATTCGCCGAACAGTTTTGACTGCTCCTCTTTCGTCATGCCGATACCGGTATCGGAAACCTTGACCGTAACGATATCGCCGTCTTTTGCCACCGCAACATCGACTTTTCCACCCTCGCGATTGTACTTCACGGCATTGGAAACCAGATTGTTGAAAATGATTTCCAGTTCGCCGGAGTCGCCGTTCATCTCCACCTTTTCCGGGGCGTCGAATTTGATCGAAATGTTTCTTTTCTTTGCGTCCGGTTCCTGGTTTTCGATCGACTTATGGGCGGCATCGAGAACATCGATAGGCTCAACCACGCGCTGCTTCTGACCGGATTCGATCCGGGTAAGATCGAGCATGTCAAAGATAAGCTTCCGCATGCCGGTAATCCGGTCGAGAGAGCGATTGACCATCTTCTCATAACTTTTCAGGTCGTCGCCGGCGGTGCGGTCTTCGAGAATCCGCAGGTAGCCCTCGATGGCATTCAGCGGAGCCTTGAGCTCATGGGAAAGTACCGACAGGAATTGAAAACGCACCTGGCGTTTTTCCTCTTCAAGCTGACGGGCCAGCCGCTGCAGCAGCAAGCTGCTAGCGGTCTTGCGGACCACGGCCTTGAGTTCGTCGGGGGTAAACGGTTTGGCCAGGAAGTCGAACGCGCCGTTTTTCGTGGCGCTGATGGCAACTTCAAGGGACGCGTAAGCGGTGATCATGATGGTAAGCAGGTCGTAATCTCCCTGCCTGACCCGCTCGAGGATGTCAAGACCGCTGATGTCCGGCAGCTTGTAATCGAGCAGCATCAGATCGTATTTTTTTGCTTCCAGGGCCTTGAAGCATTCCGCGCCGTCGGCGGCTTCGTCAATTTCGAAACTCACTTCGGTATTGATTTCATCGAGTTTGACCCGGTATTTACGCAATGCCTTCGCGGCCCCGCGTCTCATTCCGGGTTCGTCGTCGACTACCAGTACTTTTAGTTTTTTCATGACTCCGCCTCCCTGTCTGTCTGAATTAAGTACGTACCGGGTCATTTTAACAGGCGGTCAATCTCCCTTTGGAGCTGTTCGTAACGGATGTCTTTGTCCAGTACCACGTCAGCCTTGGTCCAGGTTTTGTATTCTTCGCTGGTACTGTTGAAGCGCAGTCCGGTTTCGCCGGTAACGCCGGTAACGATGATTACCGGGATATCGGAACATTTCTGTTTAACCTTATAACTGAGAACGAATCCGCCGTCCGGATTTTCCAGCATCAGGTCAAACACCGCCAGGTCAAAATTTTCAGTTTCGATAAGTTTTTCGGCTTCGGCCTGGGATTCGGCGGTAATCACGCTGAATCCCATGGTTTCCATTCGCATTTTCAGCTGTTCGAGCAAATCGATATCGTCGTCGACCAGCAGTGCGATTTTGCCTTCGTAAGATTTATTTTCTTCCATGAGTTTTCCTCAATTTTTCGTATTTAAATGGAGCCTATGGCCCCGTTTTTATGTTCTTTGCGCGGGAGCGTCACGGTAAATTTCGTGCCGGTGGGCCCGGCGCCGGGATCGGCGTTCGACGTCACGTCTATCTGTCCCCGGTGCATCTTGATTATGCCATAAGTCACCGCTAGGCCAAGGCCGGTTCCCATGCCGATCTGTTTTGTGGTAAACAACGGCTCGAAGATTTTGTTCAGCAGTTCCCTGGGGATGCCGGCGCCATTGTCTTCAACCACGATTTTGATATTTTCCTGCGTATCGCTGGTGATTATCTTGATCGTGCCCTTTCCATGAATGGCTTCGGCGGCGTTCATGATCAGGTTGGTCAGAACCTGGATGATCTGATCGCTGTCCACTTCGGCCATCGGGTTGTCCAAGTGGTGTTCCACGCTGATTTCCACATGGGAAGGAACCACAATCGCCCTAAGGCAATCCCCGATCAGCTTTTGCATATTGGTCGGCTGGTGCATAACCTTGTTTTTCCTGGCAAAGTTAAGCAGGTCACTCACGATTTTCTTGCACCGTTCAGCCTGTTCGCAGATCATTTTCAAATCTTCGTACTGTTCGGAACCCTTTTCGCATTCTTCGAGCATCAATTCGGAATTCAACAGAATAACTCCGAGCGGATTGTTTATCTCATGAGCGATACCGGCGGAAAGCTGTCCCATGCTGGCAAGTTTTTCCGCGTTGAACAGCGCCTGCTTGGTGCTTTCCAACTGCCGGTTCGAGTCACTCAAGTCGTTCAGCGACTGCTTCAGCCGCTCGATGGTGAACGGCAGACACATCTCGCTTTCCGCAAGTCCCTTATGGATGGCGATGGCATGTTCCCGGCAGGTTGGGTAACCGCATGCGCCGCAATCAAGTTCGTCCTCCGGTTTAAACTTGCCCATGCGGTGCATGATCTTGTCAAGTTCGGCCTTCGACGGCAGTGGCAGACGCATGTCCGACACTTCAAAGTGCGCGCTCATGTCAAGTTTACGCACCAGATCGTCATAATATTTTTCCCGTTCTTTCGAATCAATATGGGCGATCCGGTCGCGAACGTATTTACTTACCGCGTTACGGCGGCTGAAATAGGTATTTTCAGTATTCATGCCGGAACCCATTATACAGCCGTTGCAGCAGAGAACTTCAAGCAGCCGGGTATCGAACGCGCCTTCCTCGAACTCCTTAATCGCCTGGACAAAGTTGGTTTTGCCTTCCGCGATCACGATTTCACCGTCCAGCAGGTCAACCTTAAGGTCGGCGGCCTGGAGCATTCCGCCGCTCAGCGGAAACAGCGCCCCAAGTCCGGGATGCGGCGGATCGAAGTCCGTAATATCGTCTTCGTCAGCTTCGATATGAAGGTCGGAAAGCATTTTGCGAAGTTCGGTGAAAGTAAGTACCGCTTCCACCGAACCGTCTTTGGCCGCTTCGACTTTCTTCGCGAAACACGGGCCGATGAACACCACTTTGATGTCATCTCCGTGCAGCTGTTTCATCGCCCTGGCGGTTGCCACCATCGGCGACGCCACCGGAGCAAGATGATTTACGAGGCCGGGATGGTATTTCTCAATGTAAGTTACAATTCCCGGACAGGTTGTGGCGATATATCTGCGCCGCGGATTCTCCGCCAGCAGTTTTTTGTATTCCGCCGCCACCAAATCCGCCCCGAACGAAACTTCACTGACTTTGTCGAATCCCATTTTCCGGAGCATCCCCACCAGTTCCTGATAAGGAATATCGCGGAATTCCGCCGGGAAACTCGGCGCGATAATCGCCGCCTTGATTCCGCCGGAACCGAGAATCTCCTTTACCGCCGAAGTGGAATCATAGCCGTGTTTGGCTTTCTGGCTGCATACCCGGATGCAATTTCCGCACCCGATGCATCGTTCGCCGATCACTTCAGCCTGCCCGTTGGAAATCCGGATAGCTTTGGCCGGACAATCCCGCACGCAGGTGTAGCAAAGACGGCATTTTTCGCCTTCGGTTTTGATCAGCGGCAGATTTTTTTCCATCTTCATGGCAGGAAATTCCCGTTACTTATACTTAAACTAACACTTCACGCTGATGGTAATGAGTATGAAGCAATTCGTGGCTCTTGTGACCAAGCGGCTTGCCGAGGAAATCCCGGTAAAGCTGCTGGACCGCGGGGTTCCGGTGCGATTCCCGGAGCGATTCGGTCTGGTCTATCTGGTACAGCGCCGACAGCCGCGCCTTGATCCTTTCCGGATCGGTGCTGAGGGGCTGTCCGCCACCCGCTACACAACCGCCCGGACAAGTCATGACTTCAATGAAATGCAGGTCGTCGCGACCGTCCTTGATCTGTTCAAGCAGGATCTTGGCATTGGAAAGACCGCTGCAAACCGCAACTCCGAGAGTAAGGCTGCCGATCTTGATCTTCGCTTCGCGAATGCCATCCAAACCGCGCACCTGGTCTACTTTCAGGCTCTTGAGTTCGTTGCCGGTGATCAGGTAATAGGCGCTGCGGATTGCCGCCTCCATAACTCCGCCAGTGCCGCCGAACATTTTCCCGGCAGTACTCCTGGCCCCGAACGGCAGATCGGCTTCTTCCGGTTTCAGTGAGTTGAAATCGATGCCACCCATCCGGATCATCCGGGCCATTTCGCGGGTCGAAAGCACTGCATCGATGTCGTTCAGGTTATCGCGGCGCATTTCCATGCGTCCGGCTTCGAATTTCTTGGCTACGCAAGGCATTACCGATACACTGTAGATATTGGCCGGGTCAATGCCTTCTTTTTCCGCGAAATAGCTCTTGATGATAGCTCCGAGCATTTGCTGCGGACTCTTGCAAGTTGAAAGATTGTCGAGAAATTCAGGATAGAACTGTTCAACGTATTTGATCCAGCCGGGAGAACAGCTGGTGAACATCGGCAGTTTGCCGCCGTTCTTGACGCGGTCGACCAATTCCGAACCTTCTTCCATGATGGTCAGGTCGGCGGAGAAAGAGGTGTCGAACACCCGGTCGAATCCGAGCATCCGGAACGCCGCCACCATCAAACCGTTCACGTCGGTGCCGGGTTTCAGGCCGAATTCTTCGGCAATAGATACCGATACCGCCGGAGCGTGCTGGATAACAACCACCTTTTCCGGATCGTTGATCGCATCGGCTACCTGCTGCAGGTCGCTCTGTTCGCGGAGCGCGCCGGTGGGACATGCCAGGATGCACTGGCCGCAATTGACGCAGCTCGATACATTCAGGCTTTCTTCAAACGCCGGGGCAACTACGGTCTTGCTGCCGCGTCCGACAAAGTCGATGGCGGATACGCCCTGGACTTCTTCACATACCCGGATGCATTTTCCGCAGAGGATGCACTTGTCCTGGTCGCGAATAATCGCCGGACTGGTAATGTCCAGGCGGTGACGGATCTTCTTGGTGGCGTCGCGCCGTTCCCGGATGCCGTATTCTTCCGCGAGTTTCTGGAGCTGGCAATTGCCGTTCCGGACGCAGTACAGACAGTCGTCCGGATGATCCGACAGCAGCAGTTCGATAATGGTTTTGCGCGCTTTTACCGCACGGGCGGAGTTGGTCTGGATCTTCATTCCTTCCGCTACCGGATAAGAACAGCTCGGGACCAGTCCGCGCATGCCATCGACTTCCACCACGCAAATCCGGCAGGCGCCGCTTGGCGGCAGTCCTTCCATGTGGCAGAGGGTGGGAACCTTGATCCCCGCCCGGTTAAGGGCGGACAGGATGGTTTCCCCCGGCTCAGCGTCGATCAGACGGTTATTTACTTCAATTTCAAACATTTTCATTGTCTCCTATTTTGTGGCGACGGCCGCGAATTTACAGGTTTCCAGGCAAGCGCCACAGCCAATGCATTTTTCCTCGATGATATAATGCGGGGCTTTCTTCGCGCCGCGGATGGCGTCCGCCGGACACTTCCGCATACATGCTCCGCAGCCTACGCACTTATCTTCAAGGATAACATACTTCCGCAGTTCGGTACAGACCCCGGCGGGACATTTCCGCTCGTAAATGTGGGCCTCGTATTCGTCCCGGAACCAGTGCAGAGTACTCAACACGGGGTTCGGTGCGGTCTGACCAAGTCCGCAAAGACTTGTATCTTTAATAACTTCGGCAAGGCGCGGCAGGTAAATAAGCCCCTTGAAACGGTCGAGGGCGTCTTTGCCGTCTTCTGAGCCGCGGCCCCGGGTTATTCCGTTGAGGATATCGAGCATGTGCCGGGTTCCTTCGCGGCAGGGAATGCACTTTCCGCAGCTTTCCCGCTGAATGAAATCCATGAAGAATTTCGCCACGTCAACCATGCAGGTGTCCTCGTCCATCACCACGAGTCCGCCGGACCCCATCATGGCGCCGACCTCTTTCAGTGATTCGTAGTCGATCTGGATATCAAGATGCTGTGTGGGAATGCAGCCGCCGGACGGACCGCCGATCTGTACGGCCTTGTATTTGCGTCCGTTCGGGATGCCGCCGCCGATTTCAAACACGATCTCGCGGAGGGTTGTTCCCATGCTTACTTCGACCAGACCGGTGCGGGTGATCTTGCCGGACAGCGCGAAAACCTTGGTTCCCTTACTGCCTTCGGTTCCGACGCCGCTGAACCAGTCCTTGCCATTGGAAATGATCTTCGGCACGTTGGCAAGGGTTTCTACGTTGTTGATGCAGGAAGGTTTGCCGAAAAGTCCGCTTACCGCCGGGAAGGGCGGACGTGGACGCGGCATTCCGCGTTTGCCTTCGATACTGTGGATCAACGCGGTTTCCTCTCCGCAAACGAACGCGCCTGCGCCCATCTTGATAATGATGTGAAGATTGAATCCGCTGTCGAGAATGTTTTCGCCGAGGAGTCCGGCTTCTTCCGCCTGGGCGATGGCTTCCTTGAGCCTGGTGATCGCCAGCGGGTATTCAGCACGGATGTAAATGTACGCTTTGGTTGCGCCGATGGCGTAAGCCGCGATAGCCAGACCTTCAAGCAGCCGGTGCGGGTCGCCTTCGATTACCGCGCGGTCCATGAATGCGCCCGGATCGCCTTCGTCGGCATTGCAGATAATATATTTCTGATCGCTCTGGGTGTTGAGCGCGAATTGCCATTTTTTACCGGTGGGGAATCCGCCGCCGCCGCGTCCGCGCAGGCCGCTCAGTTCGACTTCCTTGCAAACTTCCGCCGGAGTCATGGTGTGCAGTGCTTTCGCGAAACCGCGATATCCGCTGTTGGCGAGATATTCGTTGATGCTGGTGGGGTCGATGATCCCGCAGTTTTCGAGTACCCAACGGGTCTGAGGAGCGAAAAACGGGTGTTCGTCCAGGAACGGGATGTCTTTCCAGGCTTCGAGCTTGGGATTGCGGTGCTGTCCGAGCGCGGCTTCCGGATCGGGATTTCCGGCCAAAGCGCCTTCGAGCACGTCTTTGACGTTGCCGGCGGTGACGCTTCTAAACATCAGCCGGGTCCTGCCGGGAAGCTGTACTTCCAGCAGCGGTTCTTCGGAACAGAGCCCTATACAACCGACTTCCACAAGTTCCACTTCCAGACTGTTTTCAGCCATCATCTCGCGGATGATCTTCCGGGTTTTGTCGGCCCCGGCGCTGAGTCCACAGGTGGCGGCCCCGAGATAAACGATGGTCTTTTCCGGCTGTTCCCGCTTGAACCCGCTAACCAGGTCCGCGATTTCCGGTTCGGCGTCACCGTTTTCGCGACACACATGTTCGTGGGAAAGCTGTTTGAGAAACAGTTCTTCCGCAACTTCAATATCTTTTTCAATTGCCTTATGCATTTGCCACCTCCTTCGCGCCTTCCGCCTGCTTGCGGTAGTCGGCCAGGATGCCTTTGACGTCGCCCGGATCGAGCTTGGCGTGGAATTCGCTGTTTACACAGATTACCGGGGCCAGTCCGCAGGCGCCGATGCAGGCCACTACTTCCAGACTGAACAGTCCGTCGCGGGTAGTCTGTCCGGACTTGATCTTAAGCTCCTGTTCGAGCGCCGCCAGCACCGCTGCCGAACCTTTTACGTGACACGCCGTCCCCCGGCAGACCATGATATGGTATTTGCCCACCGGTTGAAACCGGAACTGGTTGTAAAACGTGGCTACGCCGTAAATTTTGCTTGCCGGCAATTTAAGGTGTTTGCCGATTTCCACTACCGCCTCCTTAGAAAGATAGCCATCAATCTCCTGTACTTGCTGGAGAATCGGTATCAGACTGTCGCGGGTGGCATCCGGGTACTTGTCAAGTACCGTTTTGATGTTATCCTGAGTCATAATCAGTTCCCAATGTTTTTCTGGTTGAATTTTGTAAAATAAGCGACCTTTTCCAAGGCCGTGGTAATATCAATCCGGTCAGTGCAGACGTTATCCGGAACCCGGAGCGGAACCGGCGCGAAATTGAGAATGCCGCTAATTCCGGCGGCGGTCATGGTGTCCGCCACTTCCTGGGCGCCCTGAGCTGGCACGGTGATTATTCCGAGGGTAATGCCTTCTTTTTTTACCACTTCGGCGAAATCCCTGAGATGATGGCATCGGCAACCGCCGATTACCCGGTTGGTTTTGTTTTCATCGGTATCGAAAGCGGCAACAATTTTCAATGTAGGCTGCTGATAACTGAAATAGGAAAGGATGGCCCTGCCGAGATTCCCGATGCCCACCAGTGCGATTTTCGGTTCGCCGTCGAGATCGAGATGGGCGCTGATCCGTTCAATAAGTTCCTTGATTTCATAGCCTTTGCGGGGAGTTCCGGTGTAACCGGTAAGCATCAGGTCGCGCCTCACCTGGGCTGAAGTATTATTTGCCAGTTCCGCTAGTTGATGTGAAAAAATGTGTACTTCCCCACGACCGGAAAGGTCCCGTAGCAATCTGCGGTAAAGAGCCAAACGTTCGATAGTCCGCACTGAAATGTCAGAATTCCGTTTCATTCTTATTACGCCTTCGTTTAAATTTTCACAATGTGAATTATTTCACAGACAATATCCGGCCGGTTTGGGAAAATGTCAAGACCACTTCAGGAAAAAACACGCCCTTTTTCGAATATAGGAAAGGACACTCAAACGGGGGGTAATTAGTAAATTAATCGATAGCGTCGGCAATCACGGAAAAAGATTCTTAACCGATAACTCACACTCCAGAGCTAAATATTATAAAATCCAGCGACTTCGAAGATGTTGGCGAGGACCAGGGTGGCGGCGCCGAGAGCCCCGGCTTCCTCGAGTTTCGAGGCGGCGACGGTTGTGACTTCGTAGCTTTCTTTCAGGCAGTGTTGCTTGATGGCTTCGCGAACCGCCGGAAGGACAACACCGGGAAAGTATTTGACGGGACCACCGTTGATGATAATCACGGTGGGATTGAGCAGGTTGACCAGCGCGGCGAGTCCGGTTCCGAGACGACTTCCGGCCGACTTCAGGACTTTTTCGGTGTCTGGGTTAAGTTCCTTCAGTTCGGACAGGCTTTTCACCGGGGTATCGAGTGTGGCATTGAGTTGTTCGAGAAGCACTTTTTCCGAAATATACGCTTCGAGACATCCGCAGTTTCCGCAACGGCATTTTGTCCCGCCGGACTCGATCATAACGTGTCCGATTTCCCCGGCGTAGTGACCGGCGCCCTTGAACAGGTTGCGTCCGCTGATGATCCCGGCGCCGATTCCGATGTCCCAGTCGATGCACACGAAATCGTCATGATTGCGCCCGGCGCCCAGCCATTTTTCGGCAAGGGCCTTGGTCCGGGAGCTGTCCTCGAAGAACAACGGTTCGGAAATAAATTCCGCACAGAATTTACGCAAATTCGCGCCGTCAAGCGACGGCAAGTTCACCGACCCGCGCACCACCCCGGTTTCCGCATCCAGGATGCCAGGAATACCCAAACCGACCCCGAGAGGCTTACCATATTTTTCGCATAATTCCCGGTAAACCCCGGCAGCGGCGGCAAGGATAGTTTCGCGGGAGGAATAGATGGGAAACTCCCGGCGGGAATCTCCCGCTGTTTTGCCGTACAAGTCCATAATTACGCCCTGCACATGGTCCGGGGCGATATGAATTCCGGCGACATAACTGCGTTTGAAGCGAAGCATGGTGAGGGGACGGCCGAGGGCCTTTTCCTCTTTCCCGGCCTCCTCAATCAGCCCTTCACGGGTAAACTCCGACACGAAATTGGTGATACTTTTGCGGTCGAGGCCGGTAATTTCCGCAAGTTGCGCCCGGGCGGAGGGGCTGTGCATCCGAATAGCGTTCAGCACCTTTGCCCGGTTGATCCGTTTGATCAGGGAATGGTTTTTCAGTTCCCTCACAGTATTTCCTTTACATCTTTGCGGAATGATTTTTTTCACGGCCGCAGAACTCCACTTTGTCTGCCAGCGTTTTACTCAGCGGATCGTCGTCAGGGCCGCAGAATCCTAAATGAAGATGGCGTATCCAGCCTTCGGCATACTCAAATTTGCCCGACTGCTTGCCGATTTCGCGGCACTGGTCGCACATGGTATTGAGGTAAGAATCGTATCCCTGACTGGAATCGAGCCAGTCTTTCTGACTGCGGTGCTGCGCAAGCATGTCGCGCTTGATATCAATCTTGCCGGAGATATCCACGTAAAAATCAGGATAGACCTGTCTGCGAAGCGGATCGTGAAGACCGTAAGGCAGGCAGTGATAAACCGTTACCTGCTGATCAACCACAGGGGTCGGCGGGTTGGCCGGGAAATTAGTCATGCCCCGGCAGAAAGCGGCGGAAACCGCCAGACGTCCAGCGTTGGTATGATCTTCCATATACTCGAACGGATAATGGGTCAGCACAATCTCGGGGGCCACTTCACGCATCATCGCGCCCACTTTAAAGAGGGTGTCGCGCTCGTAGAAAACCTCGAGGTCGTTAACCAGGCTTTCGTGAAACACCGCGCCGACAAGTTCACAGGCGTCGATTGCCTCTTGGCGGCGCATTTTGATGATCGTTTCCTGATCGTACTGGTTGGTTCCGCACGATCCATTGGCGATATTCATATAGTGAATCTCGTAACCGGCGTCTTTCAGCAGCAGCAAAGTTCCAGCCATCACGAATTCGATATCGTCCGGATGCGACGCCACCGCAAATGCCCGTTTCGTCATATTAAGTTCCTTTCAGCAAACCGGGCGCCTGGAAAACAGTCGCCCGGTAGTTGCGGAATTGCAATTAGTCCTTAGTGCATTTCCACGTCGCAGACGCCTACGCCGCTGCGAAGGAAGTTGAACTGCACGTTTGGATGGTCAGCCAGCAGAGACATCGGGACGGCGGCGTCCGGAATCTGCTTGGCGATCATCAGCGTGGTCAGGCGCATACCGAACGGGTTGTCGTGATGCCCCGGATGCCAGATCGACACTTTTTCGGCTTTCCAGGTTTCCTGAGGCCCTACGGTCACGGCTTTGCACGGAACATTCTGCACAGTGCCTCCGCCGGAAGTCCGGGCGTTCTGGATCAGAGTGATCGGATGCAGGTCAACCACGCGGGTGGTAAGTTTACGGTATTCTTCCGGGGTCGGCGGAGCGTCTTTGTACTGGCCTTCACGCTTCAGCGGATCGTTGAACGCCCAATGCTTGACTTCGCCCTGCCCGCCCTGCATCAAGGCGCATTTTGCCTTGTCCCAACTGGCGATATATTCGGAGGTATCGGCGGCGGGGAAGAAAATCTGGTCTTTCGGCATCATCAGTTCGGGCTTGATCTTGTTGAAACAGAGATCATAATCGGCCTTGGCAAATCCGAGCGGGAAATCGATGCCCACTTCCTTGCCGTCGACAACCCATTCGTCCATGCCCCAGAAATAACAGTTTTTCAGGCTGATATTGAGCTCGTTCACCAGACGCGCAACCAGCGGAAGCTGTTCGGTCGGGCCGATGGGACCGCAGACACCGGCAGGATTGTCAGGGGTGGCCTGCTGCCAGGCGGTAATGTATTCCAGCGCTTCCGCCATGAAGAAGTCTTCCACGGTGTCGTAAAATTTCACGGTAAAGCCGGGACGCGACATCTGTTCGATATCTTTCGGGGTAAGCCGGGCGGCATCGTCGAGAATTTCGCGGTCTAATGTGGTGTAATCCCACCATTCCGGGGCAACTGTGCTTAATGCTCTCATTATCGCAGCCTTTCTTTTACTTTAATATAAGGTTTATAGCCAGAGCATTAATCTAGCGAAGTTTGACAGCCTGTCAAGACCCGTCCCGCAACTACCCCCCATTATTTAATGGAAATATTCCAGTAATACCGGGATGCAGTAAAAAAAGCAGATCAATATCCAGAACTTTCAGACAGAATTAACAGGATATACCTGATTGTTACACAAAAAATGCAGTTTCAATCCAAGACCTGCCCTGGGTTAGTGGAGGCCCCAGATGCCGGAACCTTTCCAGCCTAACTCTTCGCGCTTCGTTGAGCAGTCGGCTGGAACAAATCCAGGACAACCGACGATAATACCGGACGGTTCCATGAATGCTCTGCTGACTGGAATGAAAATGTAATCGTTCTTTTTATTGTCTTTCGGACGCTTGAGGGTCAATCTGACGCCGTATTTTGAGAACAACAGATAACTCGGGTCTGAACCAGGCAGATAACCTTCCGCAACATCTGACCGCAAGGTTTTATCAGCAACTTCCCGGACTTTTTTCCAGCCGATAGTGTTACCAACGTCCCGGATCATATGTTCATACGGAAATAATAACGGTTTTGCCAAATAAAAATATGCTGATATTATCCCGGCCGACAGCATTATTCCCAGACTGAAACCACACCAGAAATTCAGACTTTTTATTATTTTAAGAAAAAATTTTGACATAAATACTTTACCCTGCCGTTACTGGTTGTTTATCTTGAACTCTGTTCAATGTAACCCCGGTGGTTGTCGCGATCGTAACCGACGGTGACGCCGCCGCCGTTGGGCGCTCGTTTTGAATAATATAGTCCGTTTTTTAACTTGTGCTCTTTGTGAGTGCCGTCATGAACCGACTTGGCGGTGAGAATTTTTTCCGGTTCTTTTATCTCTCTGGGGTTCCAACCTTGTTTTTCTGCTAATTTCTTGAAATCTTCCTCATTCATCGAAAAGTCACAAACAAACCACCCCGTGATATTCGGATTAGTATAAATATTGATATCGTGTGCTGTCGGGGGAAGGTATTTGCTCTTAGCCAGTCCGGTTTCAAAATGTGAGTGGTCCCCGAACATCAGCCATCCGAAACCCGCAACGGCAAGCCCCGTAATCACAACAACGGCAATACAGGCAATTATGACGACACGTTTTATCATTTTTTTAACCACATTAAAATCTGAGAGAAAAACTTATAAACAAAGATGATTCATTGTTTCTGCTATTTGCATAGCTCTGTCTTTATTTTTTTTCAGCCATCTACATAGATCACGACCACAGACTGGGCAAAAACTTAAGTATATTTGAGCTACTGGATGAATATTTTTAATGTTACTTTGTTCCCAAAGCTCTTTAGGTGTTTTCTGTAAGACTGAGATAAAAGATTCATCATCTTCATGGTTGCATACTCTTCCTTGTAATAAAAATCTTAATCTGTTATCTTTAGAAGTAAGAATAACTGATAGTCCACTTTTTCCAGCATTTGACATCGATGCAGCCATTCCTTGACAGCATATTAATTTTTTTTCGTTCATTTTTTTTCCATAAATTTCTTTTCAGGTTTATTATCTGAATCTGATAATTCTTTCCAAAAACCGTTTTTATATATCCAAAAATAAGAACCAATATCTGAACTGTCCAATAATATTTTCTTATTATCTTTCCACTCCATATTCCATCTGTGATATGCGGATGCCCTTGTTTTTGTCTCGAATATTACATTCTCTTTCTTTGCTGAGATTATCTTGAAATGAACAATGCCGTCTTTTGAGTATGCGACCAGCCGCATTGTCTTATCAGGAGATGTTTTTTCGACTTTTCTGGTTGATCTGCCGCAGCCGGTGAGAATTCCGGCAATTATCAATTTACAACTATGGACCTCATTATTACCTCGATAAATGATTGAATATGGTTTAAATATGCTTTGAAGAAATGAAAAATGCAACCAAACATTGTGTTTGGATTGAATGGCCGGGTTGTTACATGAACCCGGCAAAGTCGCAACGCACTTTGGCCATTTTAGTCCAGAGGCAACCTCTGGATAATCCTTGGTTGGCAAAATTGGCAAGGGGGCAGTATATTTCAAGCCAATTGAAATCAAATACATACATGAAAGATAATCGAACATGAAAAACGTCCGGATTTATTGTCAAGCGGCGGCGGTGGTGTCAGCGTTGCTGCTTACGGTTGGTTGCATCAGTGTCAAATACATCGGCGACGAGTACCCCCCGACCAAGCAAGTCAAGATATTCTTTACCAAGAAAGAAGTACCGAAGCCATACAAGATCATCGGCAAAGCGATTATTACTACTCCGAGCGGATTTTACGTGAGTGACATCCAGGACGAAATCAAGGACAAGGCCGAGGCGGTCGGCGCCAATGCCGTTCTGATCACCAGTTTCCGGCAGGCCCCGAGCGGAATGGTCAGCAATACCGACGTTTGGCAGGAAGGCGGCTGGGCAAGCGACGGACCGTTCGGATTTTTCGGCCCATACGACGGTGGCTGGGTTTATCCGGGCAACCCGTTCGGCAATGAAACCTGGCAAACGGAAAATTCCCTGGAATACCAGACACGGGTGGTAGGATTGTTCATCCGTTACTGCAAGCCCGAAGAAAAAGCCGTCAAGCCGGAAAAGAAAAAATAGGGTTCGGAAGTTTACTTTTCTCCGATTCGCGGGGTTAAATTTTTTAGCGTCTTGTTTAGTTGATTCCCGGCTGATATATTGCTCTCTGAACAATGAGACCGATATCAAAACAACGGAAAGTACGGGAACTCGACAGTAAGTTGTCGTTTTATGTTGGCGACAGCGCGCGCAAGTTTCAGCTTGAGAATCTTCAGATTGTCGTTACCTTCGCCGAACTTTTCCTGAAATATACTTTCCTGGAAGCCAGGGGCTTGCGCAATGCGGAAAACCTTAAGGTCAAAAAGGTGGAATTTGAGTTCACTGATCTCCCGGACACGTTTGACGGATATACCATTCTCTTCATCTCCGACCTGCACATCGACGGCCTTCCGAAACTTGGGACAAACCTGGTTCGCGTATCCCGGGAAAATCCCCATGACATTTGTATTCTCGGCGGAGACTACCGTTTCAAGCCCAACGGAAACTCTAATTTGTGTATCGAGTACATGAAGGTGCTAGTGCCGGAACTGCTAAAGGATTCCCCGGTCCAGGCCATATTAGGCAATCACGACGAATATCTTATCGGACAGGCTCTCGACAAATCCGGCGCGGACGTGCTGATCAACGAACATCGGGTTATCGAGCGCAATGGCGAAAAAATCTATCTCTGCGGTGTGGACGACTGTCATTACTTCATTGCCCAGGACTTGAAAATGGCCTTGGATGGAGTTCCCGGCCCGGGATTCAAGATACTGATCTGTCATTCCCCTGAGATTTACCGGGAAGCGGAAACGGCGGGAATACACTTGTGTTTCTCCGGCCATACTCACGCCGGACAGATCTGTCTGCCAGGCGGATTCATGCTGATCAAAAACGCCAAAGTTCCGAGAAAACTGATTACCGGAAAATGGAAATGGAAGAATTTGCAGGGATATACCAGCACCGGCGCCGGGGCCAGCGGAGTTCCGGCAAGATTTAATTCCACGGCTGAAGTTGTTTTAACAGTTTTAAAAAAAGCCAAATAATGCTATAATACTACTTGCCTTATTGGGTTACAGGGGAAATTAAGCTATGGAAATGAAGATTTTAATTGCCGACGACAGCCGCATCAATCAAAGGTTGGCACAGGGAATCCTCGAAGGACTTGGCTACAAAGCCGATCTTGCAAGTACCGGCGTAGAAGTTTTAAATGCCATCATGGAAACCCGGTATGATTTTATTTTCATGGATGTCCAGATGCCGGAAATGGACGGCGTCGAGGCCGCCAGGGAAATCCGGGACAATATTCCCGCCGAAATCCGCCCGAAAGTCATCGCCATGACCGCCAACAACGAAGACAGTGAAATCCGGAAATGCCTCGAAGCCGGGATGATCGATTCCATCGGCAAGCCCATTTCACGGGAAAGCGTACAGGCTATTATCAATAAATGGCGCAATACCGGTGCGGATGAAGCTGCCGCTCAAAATGAAGCTGTCCAAGGCGCGGATGACCAGGAACTAATTAACCCTGATACGGTCCAGTCGCTTAAAATGATGGGCGAGGACCTGTTTGTGGAATTTATAACTATTTATGCTGATGAGGACGCTCCTCCGCTGGTTGAAAAGATTGAACAGCACTATGCAAGTGGTGAAGCGGAAGAACTTGGTAAAGCCGCGCATGGCTTGAAAGGCATCAGCGCAAATATGGGTGCGGATGTTATGGCCGCGGTATGCAAGAAGCTGGAACTGAAAGGAAAAGCAAATGATCTCGACGAGGTTGAACCGCTGATCGCCGAGATGAAAAATATTTTTACCAAAACCTGTGCAGAATTGAAAAATCAGATTGCCTGAAATTTCCGGAGAAGTTTATTCAGTTGTTTTATCTGTTACAAAGCATTGATTTTTCTGTACAATTCCGGCGGATGCGCTAAGATATCAGGGGGAGACTAATATCTGGCATGGACGGCACGGAAAAGAAAGAATCAAAAATGAATCCTGAGGTTTACCGTAAGGTGGTGTTTGACTGGAATCAGACCGCCACGGATTACCCCAGGGATAAATGCGCGCACTGGTTATTCGAGGAAATCGCCGCGGAATATCCTGATTATATTGCGGTGGTCGAGGGAAAAAACAGCCTCACTTACCACGAACTTAACCGCAAGGCCAACCAGCTTGCCCATCTCCTGATCGAAACCGGAGTGTCTCTCGAATCACCCGTAGGTCTGCTTCTCGACCGGTCAATCAATATGATCCTCGGAATGCTTGCCGCAACTAAGGCGGGGGGCTGTCATCTGCCGATGGATCCGGCCTGTCCGGAAGTCCGGCACACCAACATTCATGATGATGCGGGAGTTGCGTTTGTGTTGTCGTGTGATGAACTGCGCGAACGTGCGGAAAAACTGCCCGGCCCGATGCGAATTCTCAATGAGGACTTTTTCGCCGAACTGGAAAAATATCCCGACACTAATCCGGAAACGGAAATTACGGCTGAAAACCTTGCTTATGTCCTTTTTACATCCGGTTCTACCGGGCGTCCGAAAGGGGCTGAGATTGAACACCGGAGCCTGGTAAACCTGCTCTTCTGGCACAAGCGCGATTTTGGCTGTCCGCCGGGAACCCGGGCAAGTCAATGTGTCCGGCCGGGATTTGATCCTTCAGTGTGGGAAATCTGGGGGGCGCTTTGTGCCGGATATGAAATGCATATTGTTCCTCCCGATGTGCTGATTATGCCGGAAGTGCTGCACAAATGGCTGTACGATAATAAAATTGAAGAATGTTTTCTCCCCACCCCGATCGGTGATTTGCAGTTGGAGCAGGAATGGACGGAAGGTTCGAGCATGAAGTTTTTGGGCTGCGGCGGCGATCGGCTGCAGAAATATCCGCCTCCGGGATTTCCAAATACCTTCATTAATTATTACGGCCCAGCGGAATGTACCGTAATAGCCACGGCCGCATATTATTCAGCGTTGAAGCCGGATGAACCTAAACCGCTCAATTACCCGCACATCGGCAAACCGGTTTGCAATACCCAGATTTATATTCTGGACAAAGAGCTCAATCCGGTCCCTCCCGGCGTTCCCGGTGAAATTTATATCGGTGGGGATTGCGTCGGCCGCGGATACCGTAACCGTCCCGACCTCACGGCCAAATCGTTTATCAAAAATCCGCTGCCGGACACTCCCGGCGACCGGCTTTACAAAACCGGCGATCTGGCGAAATTTCTCCCGGACGGTAATATAGAATTTATCGGGCGGGTGGATTTTCAGGTGAAAATCCGCGGTATGCGGATCGAACTTGAGGAAATCCAGGTGGTTATGGGGCGGCATCCGGCGGTCAGCCAGACCATGGTGATGGCTTTTGACGATCACGGCGGCGGCAAATTCCTGGCCGGTTACGTTACCCTTCACAAAGACCAGTACGCTACTCCGGAAGAAATCAAAGCGTTCATGCTTGAGCATTTGCCGGATTACATGGTCCCGCGCACTATCACCGTTCTCTCGGCCATGCCGCTTACCGCTAACGGCAAAATTGACCGCCGTCAGCTTCCGGTTCCTGAACTTACCGCCGGTTCAGCTGACAGCGAACCGCCGGAAACTGAAATGGAAAAAAATATTGCCGGAATCTGGAAGGAAGTTCTCGGTTTCGATCCCGGCCGCAATGACGACTTCTTCAAGCTTGGCGGTCATTCGCTTAAGGCCGCCCAGATTGTTACCCGTGTTAACCGCGACCTGAAATACCGTTTGACCCTGCACGATTTTCTCGATCATCCCACGGTAGCGGGGCTGGCAAAACAGATCGAAGGATGCCAGCAACACCCGCTTGGGGAAGGTCCTCCGCAAAAAATTGAACCTGCTCCAGGCAATGACGGCCGGTTCCCGGTCTCATATTCCCAGGAAGCGTTGTGGTACATGTCGCAGCTCAAGTCTGACCGCACCGACTACAATATTGTCTTGCACGTATCCATCACCGGCGAACTTAATACCGGAGCGCTGTTCGAATCCTTGAAGCAGCTGGTTAACCGGCACGAATGTTTCCGTACCGTCATCCTGTCCGCGCTGGGCAAACCATATCAGCGGATTCTGCCGGAACTCGAATGGGAAATGCCGGAACATGATCTTTCGGAGCTTCCTGAGCCGGAGCGGGAATCACGGCTTGACGGGATTATCCGGGAACAGGGGGAAAAGGTGCTGCCGATGGACAAAGCGCCGCTGTTCCGGATCGACCTGATCAATTTATCTCCCGGCAACTGGGTTTTGCTGATGGTGATTCACCACGCTATTTTCGACGGCTGGTCAGTCGGGATTTTTTTCCAGGAATTGCAGGAAACTTACCGGGCCATGCTGGAAAATCGCGAACCCGTTCTCTCTCCAGTGGAAATCGATTATACCGACGTTACAGTCTGGCAGCGGACATATTGCAATCAGGAAACTCTGCCCGGTCAAATTTCGTATTGGATGGGAAAACTTTTGCCGCAGCCGGAAGTACTGGAACTCCCGATGAAAGGTCCAAGGCCTTCGAAGCCCAAACATCGCGGAAACCGGCATTACTGGCGCATTTCCGATACTCAAGCGGGAAAACTCAAGGAAGTGGGAATGCTGGAGCGCGCCAGTGTCTTCACCACCGTTACGGCCCTGCTTCAGATTCTCCTCTACCGCTATACCGGGACTGAAGACGTTACGGTAGCCACTCCTTATGCCTGCCGCAACAACTCACAGCTTGAAGCTGTAGTCGGATACCTTACCAATATGCTGGTGTTGCGCGGCAACCTCGCGGGAAACCCGTCGTTCCGGGAATTTCTCCAGCAGATGCGGACTACCTGCCTTGAAGCAATCGACAATTCCGACGTCCATTTTGAAATCATTCTCGGCGAAATGGAAAAACAGGAAACCCGCCGGGAACCACTGTTCAATGTGATGATTGTCTATCAGAATTTCCCGATGCCGAATCCGGAGGCGGCCGGTATCAGGATGATCCCAAAGGAAATCGGCAACCATACCGCCAAACTGGATTTGCTGTTTACCGTGGAGGAACTTCCCAACGGTGAACTCGAATGCTGGTTCGAGTACGACGCCGATCTTTTTGAACACGAAGCAATCGTTAAGATGTCGGAACACTTCATGACGCTGGTGCAGGCCGTATCGATTGACCCGGCCGTCGAAATCGGCAGACTCGATTTGATAACTCCTGTTGAGCGTCAGCAGGTGCTCATTGACTGGAACCGCACCGACGCGGACTATCCTCTCGATAAAACTTATCCGGAACTGTTTGCGGCGCAGGTGGAAAAACAACCCGGCAAGGTTGCGGTGATTGCCGGGGAAATTGAATTCACTTACCACGAACTTGACCGCCGCGCGAATCAGCTTGCGAATTTCCTGAAAAATGCCGGCATCGGGCCCGATGTGCTGGTGGGGATTTGCCTGGAACGTTCCCCGGAACTTCCGGTGGCATTGTTGGGAATCCTTAAAGCCGGCGGCGCTTACCTGCCCCTTGATCCCAAATATCCTTCCGACCGTCTGCAGTACATGCTCGAGGATTCCGGGACCCCTGTGTTACTGACCACTTCCGCGCTGCGCGACGAATTATACGCAAAAGAAGACATTAAGAACGTTCTTGACAACCTTAAAGTTGTATGTTTCGATACGGATGCGGAAGAAATTGCCGGATGTGCTGAGACCGCCCCCGAAACGACTGCCGGGCCGGACAACCTGGTTTATGTGATTTACACTTCCGGTTCCACCGGTAAGCCGAAAGGCGTACAGCTCATGCACCGCAACCTGATCAATCACAATTATGCGGTGATCGACGAGTTCGGGCTTTCCGGCAACGACCGGGTGCTGCAATTCGGTTCGATCAGTTTCGACCTTTCAGTTGAAGAAATTTTCCCGACCTGGCTGGCCGGGGCCACCCTGGTGCTCCGGAGTGAAGAAGCGGTATCGTCGCTGCCTGCATTCTTTGAATTCGCGGAAAAATACCAGCTGTCGGTTTTGGACTTGCCCACGGCCTTCTGGCATGAAGTTGTGGCGGTACTTGACGAACGCAAACTGCCGGAAAGTGTGCGGCTGGTGATTATCGGCGGCGAAAAAGCTTCGGCGGAACGCTACCGGGAATGGCAGAAGCATGTGGGCGGTAAAGTGAGATTGCTCAATACTTACGGTCCTACTGAAACTACGGTGATTTCAACGCTTTCGGAGGCGGCCGGCGACGGCGAATCCGGTGTCGAGTTCCCGATTGGGCGTCCGATTGCCAACACCAAAGTTTATGTGCTTGATAAGAACCTTCAGCCCGTGCCGGTGGGAGTTGACGGCGAACTGTATATCGGCGGGGCAGGAGTTGCCAGGGGATATCTTAACCAGCCGGAAAAAACCGCCGAAGTCTTTGTGAATGATCCGTTCAGTTCCGGTTCCGGCGCAAAAATGTACAAGACCGGTGACCTGGTCAGATGGCGTCCTGACGGCAGTCTGGAATACCAGGGCCGGGTGGATTTCCAGGTGAAACTGCGCGGCCACCGGATCGAACTCGGGGAAATCGAGTCGGTGCTGGAACAATATCCTGACATCCAGGATGGGGTTGTTACCGCTTATGACGACGACAACGGCGTCAAGCGGCTGGCTGCATATTACATTCCTAAAAAATCCGGGGAAGTGTCTCCGGAAACCCTCCGCGAGTATCTGAGCGAGAGTCTGCCGGAATACATGGTCCCGGCAAGTTACATGGCAATGGAAACTTTCCCGATGACACCCGGCGGCAAGATCAACCGGCGGGGACTGCCCGAACCGGAAACCGCAGTCAGCGATACCGATTATGAAGAACCGCAAACCGCCGGGGAAATCCTGCTCTGCAACATCATCAAGGAAATTACCGGCATCGATAAAGTGGGACTGAACGACAACTTTTTCGCTCTCGGCGGCGACTCGCTGTTGAGCATGCAGCTTATTGACCGGGTCAGGACCGCCGGGCTGGAACTGAAAATAGAACAGGTCATGCAGCACAAAACCATCCGGGACCTGGCAAAAACGATGGAAAGCAACTTCGAAACCGGTGAAAATGCCACGGCGGAACAATTGATGGTGCAACTCCAAAAGGGCGAGGAAGGTGAAACTCCGTTATTCCTGGTCCATCCGCCGTCAGGTTTCCTGATGTGCTATGCCAATATCGTCAACAAGCTTCCCGCGCAACAACCAGTCTACGGTTTCCAGTCGATGGGACTCATCGATCCTGACCGCATTCAAACTTCGGTTGAGGAAATCACCGAGTGCTATCTCAAGGAATTATTGAAATTTCAGCCGGAAGGACCATATCTCCTCGGCGGCTGGTGTTTCGGGGGATTGGTGAGTTATGAAATGGCCCGGAGGCTTAAGGAAATGGGCAAAACCGTGGCCGGCGTGTTGCTGATCGATACCCCAATGCCGAAACCCGAGGGATTCTGGAACAAATCCAGGTTTGTCCTGGATAAGGTACTGACCATGCTCACAATGTCTCCACGTCAGCAGTTCAGTTATTACCGCGCTAAGATCCGCGACGCTATTTATGGCCCAATGGACAAGAACCTGGACGACATCGAAGGCAAGATCATGAACGCTAAAAGCGCCGTTGCCAGTGTTTTCGACCGCGGCAAAGTATGGTACACCAACGTGTATGCCTATTATCGGTTCCGCGTGAAAGCTTTCCACGGCAATGTGGTGCTGTACATGTGCAAAGAACTTTACAAGGACATGATCAACAGCCCGTCTTTCGGCTGGAAAATTCTCAATCCCGACATCAATATTGTCCGCGTTCCCGGCGACCACGATACCATGATCGTGCCTCCGAATTCAGACGTGCTATCCGAAGAAATCGTCAAGAGCATCGCCAAAGTAAACAAGGAAACTTCTTCCCTGGATTAATGCGATAAGCAATAAGTGAAGAATTTTCAGGATTATTCCAGAACGCCCATATTATCGTACCGGAGATTAATGACCCCTCTTGGATCATTGCGGTATTCGGCATTAAGGATGGTTTTCTTGAGTTCGAAAAGTTTTTGATCGATATTTTTCCGGGGAATGATGACCAGATAGTACTTATGCTTGCCGTTGATCTTTCGATAATTCATGTTCATCTGCAAATCCTGCCCAAGCTTGACAAATCTTATCTCGAACTTGGGATATTCCGTGACAACTTTCATAATCAGGTCCAGCGCGGGTTTCAGGCATGACAGTTCCATTCCCGCCGTGATCTTTCCGGAATATTCGTCCTCGTAACCGACAATTACCGGCAGGCTCTGGTCGATATCGATACACGAGTTGCGGTCCATTACCACCCCGGAGGCATCGACCACCCAGCGCGATTTGCGGTTACCCAGAAATGCGCGCGGAATCCGTTCTACAATCCTTACTTCAAGGGTATCGGGAATTATCCTGAAAACTTCGGCCTTATCGATGCTGGGGATTTCCTCGAGCTTCTCGCGGATTTTCTTTGGCCTGATCCCGAAAAGATTAGTCTTGCCGAGTTTGATGTAATTCGCGGTGGGTTCCTTTTCCCGGTAATTCGGACGGAGAATACGCAGCACTTCGCCGACTTTTTTACCTGGCCAGTCCTGTTCGCGGGTATTCAGCGCCAGGATGATTTCGGCTTCGCGCCCGTTCCACCAGCCCGGACTTTTCACCACGATCCGTTTGATCGTAAAATGCTGATTCCGGGAAAACAGTCCCCGGGCGGTAAGCCATAACAGCAGCACCGCCGAGGCAATTATCAGCAGAAAGGTGAACAGTACAAGACTGATTCGTAAAAGCCGTCTTTTTGAATTTTTGCTTTTTGCGGAACCAGCCATAATCTCACTTTCCAGAACCAGGGATAACGTTTACATTATATAAGCTAAAATATACTGCATTTAAAAAAAAGAAAGTCCGGTAAAATTCGCCCATCGGCAAAGCTTGCCTTTTTTCGGAATCCAGCCAGGAATTATTTCAAATTCAAAATCGGGGCGTGACGGTGATATTCCTGAATGCTGCAAATTTCCATCCGCTCCATGGCGCGCAGGGCTTTCAAACCTTCCACGGCGGCGATCATGCCGTTCACGGTGGTGGTGATTGGCACTCCGCGCCTGATCGCCAGGGCCCGCATCCGGATTTCATCAACTTTCGGGGTTGGCCCGGTCGACGGAGTATTGATAATCCACGCCACGGTCATATCGTTCATCATGTCGATCACGTTCGGGCGCCCGTCGGAAATCCGGTAAATGGCCTTCACTTTCACGCCGTGGTCGTACAGGAAAGTTGCAGTTCCCATGGTCGCGTAAATCTCGAAACCAAGTTCAAGCAGTCCCTTTGCCCCTTCAATCGCGGACGGTTTGTCTTCATCGCGCAGACTAAGGAAAATATTGCCCTTTTCCGGGAGCTGATTTCCGGCGGCGACCTGGGTTTTCAGGTAAGCCAGACCGGGAGTGTAGTCGATGCCCATCACCTCGCCGGTGGACTTCATTTCCGGACTCAGGGTAATGTCGATTCCGGGGAAACGCACGAACGGGAATACCGCTTCTTTAACGGTAGTAAAGTTGGGAATGATCTCTTCGGTGAACCCGATGTCCTTGAGCTTGCGGCCAACCATCACCAGCGACGCAAGCTTGGCCAGCGGCACCCCGATTGATTTACTGACGAACGGGATAGTCCGGGAGGCCCGGGGATTAACTTCAAGGATATAAACTTCCGAATCCTGGACGGCGTACTGCACGTTCATCAATCCGCACACGTTCAGTTCTTTTGCCAGCGCGAAAGTGTGCTGGCGGATCTTGTCAAGAACGGCGTCACTGAGGTTGTGAGCGGGAATCATGCAGGCGCTGTCGCCGGAATGCACCCCGGCAAGCTCCACGTGCTCCATGATCGAACCGATCACCGAGGTTTCACCGTCGGAAATGCAGTCGACGTCGAGTTCCACGGCGTTTTCCAGGAAACGGTCGATCAGCACCGGGCGTTCCTCGGAAGCTTCCACCGCTTCGTCCATGTATTTACGCAGCCATTTCTCGTTGTAAACGATCACCATTGCCCGGCCACCAAGCACGAACGAAGGCCGAACCAGTACCGGATAACCGATCCGTTCGGCGATCTTGACTGCGTCCTCAACGTTGGTGGCGATACCGTTGGGCGGTTGCTCAATGTTGAGTTTGGTGGCAAGCTTCTGGAAGAAATCGCGGTCCTCGGCGGCTTCAATGCTGCCGGGGCTCGTGCCGATGATATTCACCCCGGCCGCTTCCAGGGATTTCGCCAGATTCAGCGGGGTCTGACCGCCGAACTGAACAATTACGCCGTCACACTTTTCACGCTCGTAAATATGCATCACGTCTTCAAAGGTCAGCGGCTCGAAATAAAGTTTGTCGCTGGTGTCGTAGTCGGTACTGACGGTTTCCGGGTTGCTGTTGACCATGATGGTCTCGAATCCGGCTTCGCGGAGCGCGAACGAGGCATGGACACAGCAGTAATCGAACTCGATCCCCTGCCCGATCCGGTTCGGGCCGCCGCCCAGGATCATGATCTTTTTCCTGTCACTCGGACGGCATTCGTCGAGGGCGCCGTAGGTTGAATAATAATAAGGAGTATATGCTTCGAATTCGGCAGCACAGGTATCAACCAGACTGTAAACCGGAAGAATGTCCAGTTCCTTACGGGCCTTGAACACGTCAAGCTCCTCACATCCGAGCAGGTTTGCGATCTGGCGGTCTGAGAATCCGAGTTCCTTGGCCTGCATGAACAGCGGCTTGTCCTTGCAAAGTGCGTCCAGGCTCTCAACGGATTTGAGTTCGTCTTCGTAGGCGGCCAGTTCGTGCATGTGCCGCAGGAACCAGGGGTCCATTTTCGTGATTTCGAAAATCTTATCCACACCCCAGTCGCGGCGGAGAGCCTCGCGGATTTCGAACATCCGGAACGCGTTTGGTCTGATCAGTTCGCCCTTGAGTTCCTCGTCGCTCATCGCCTGATATTTGCCGTCTTTGCCGTCTGCCCCGAAACCGCTTCTGCCGATTTCGAGTGAACGCATGGCTTTCTGGAGCGACTGCTTGAAAGTCCGGCCGATACTCATGGTCTCGCCAACGGACTTCATCTGGGTGGTTAGAGTGCTGTCGGCGGTTGGGAACTTTTCAAAAGCGAAACGGGGAACCTTGGTTACCACGTAATCGATGGTAGGCTCAAAACAAGCCGGGGTTTCGCGGGTAATGTCGTTGCGGATTTCGTCGAGAGTATAGCCCACCGCGAGTTTCGCGGCAATCTTGGCGATCGGGAATCCGGTGGCCTTCGAAGCCAGGGCGCTGGAACGGGACACGCGCGGATTCATTTCAATGATCACCATCCGGCCGTCGTCGGGACTTACCGCCCACTGCACGTTCGAACCGCCGGTTTCCACTCCGATAGCCCGCATTACCGCCAGCGACTTGTCGCGCATGATCTGGTACTCCCGGTCGGTAAGGGTCTGGGCGGGGGCCACGGTGATGCTGTCGCCGGTGTGAACGCCCATCGGGTCGATATTTTCAATTGAACAAATGATTACACAGTTGTCTTTTTTGTCGCGCATCACTTCAAGCTCGAATTCTTTCCAGCCAAGGAGCGACTCTTCGATCAAAACTTCAGTATTCTGGCTGGCGTCGAGACCCCGTTTGACAATATCTTCGAATTCTTCCTGGTTGTAGGCAATACCGCCGCCAGTGCCGCCGAGAGTGAACCCCGGACGAATAATCAACGGAAACCTGCCGATTTTGTCGGCGAATTCCTGGGCCTCTTCCATGGTGTGCGCGGAGGCGCTCTCCGGCAGACTAAGGCCAATCCCGGCCATTGTCTGTTTAAAGAGATCGCGGTCTTCCGCGCGGCGGATGACTTCGGCGTCGGCGCCGATCATTTCCACCCGGTAACGCTCGAGAATCCCGGCGTCATGCAGTTCCATCGATAAATTAAGGCCGGTCTGCCCACCGAGGGTTGGCAACAGAGCATCCGGGCGCTCCCGGCGAATAATTTCGTGGAGAATGTCTTTGGTCAAAGGTTCGATGTAAGTACGGTCGGCGAATTCGGGGTCGGTCATGATGGTCGCGGGATTGCTGTTAACCAGCACCACTTCATAGCCCTCTTCCTTCAAGGCTTTGCAGGCCTGAGTGCCGGAATAGTCAAACTCACAGGCCTGGCCAATTACAATCGGCCCGGAACCGATCATCATGATTTTCTTTATATCCGTGCGTTTGGGCATGATGCTCCTTTCAAATGACTCGCATAAACGGGCCGGAATTTTCCGGCAACCGGAAGTTTTTCATCAAAATAAATCTTGACACTATAGTTTAGAACTAAAAAAAATCTACCGGAAAGCTCAAGAAAATCACCCGGAATCGCACAAATCAAAAACAATGTCGTGACATGTCGCTTACAAATCTTGACATGTCGGCAATTTATGATAGACTAGTTTTAGACTGGTTTAAAGGATGGAATTATGAAAACCGTGGGATCATATGAGGCAAAAACTCACCTGCCTAAACTCCTGGATGAGGTAAAAAACGGCGAACAGATCACCATTACCAAGCATGGAGTTCCGGTTGCGGTGCTACAGCCGGTCAAACCGGAGAAAAGAAGAAAAATATCGTCCGTTATCGCCGACTTGAAGGATTTCCGGAGCAAAAACAAGCTAGCGGGACTGTCCATAAGGGAAATGATCGAGGAAGGCAGGCGGTAAATGGCGGAAAGGTTCGTTGTCGATAATTCGGTGGTTATGGCATGGTGTTTTCAGGATGAAAGCAGTCCGTATGCTGACTCCGTGCTGGAAAAACTTACCGCCGCAACGGTGCTGGTTCCCGCCGTCTGGATTCTGGAAGTTGTCAATGTGCTGCTGGCGGCGGAGCGGAAAAACCGGCTGTGCGAATCAGATAGTTCCCGGTTCCTGAACTTGCTTGCACTGCTCCCGATAGAAGTTTCCCGCGAATCCCCGGAACTGCGAATGGAAGAATTATTGTATCTGGGCCGTTCGTGCGGACTTTCCAGTTACGACGCGGCATATCTGAATCTGGCCATCCGGGAAGGACTCCCCATCGCCACCCAGGATGAAAAACTCCGCAACGCCGCACAAAAGCTCAGCGTCCCGGTTTTACATTAAGCAGAAGCTATTTTATTATAATCCTAAGCTTAAAAAATTGAAAAAAACGGTAATTTAAGGAAAAATAACAACATTTACCTCTGCTGGCTGAAAGTATTATGACAAAGAGAAAAACAAAAAAAGAAGCACAGAAAGAATTGGACAGGATTGCCTACTGGCTTGGGGTCAGAAACATACTTGGCGGCTGTTGCTGGATGTTGCTGTCCATTTTGATTATAGTTGCGTCATTACATTTAGAAAATTTATTTTTACAGGTTACGGTTTTTATGCTTGCCGCAATACCAATCATGTTATGGCTTCGCTGGCAAAAACGTCAAAAGGTAAAAAAAGCTTGTCCAGGGTGCGGAGCAAAGCTGGAGATTATCCGCAGTTCATTTAACTTTTCAGATACAATTTTAAGATGCCCTTCATGTAAACTTGAAAGTGACCGTGCCCAGGATTGGGAAGGGACGCCTCAATAGACATATATAAAACGGCATTACGATCCCCTGTCAAACAGTATATATTAATGCGGTCAATAGACCATCATTTGGCGGAATGTCTGACCCGGCTTGGGATGAGGCGTCAAGCTGTTGTAATTCCCTACAGTTTTGTACAACATTTTACTTCATTTCCGGGTCAATTTTCATAAGTTCCGCTACCAGTGGGAATTATAATTTTTTTCAAAAAAAACACAATATATTGTTAGAATTTCATTTGCAATACACCATATTGTGTATAAATTTCATTAACACTTCAAAGGGAAACGGGGAGTCCCACCCACTTCATCAAGTTTCTCTTAAGTTTGTACTTTTTAACCTGTTTCAGTCAGAGGGATCAGCTTTATTATGTCTGCTCAGAAATCATGCCAACAAGTCCGGAAGCGTGACGGTCGTGTCGTCTCCTTCGATCCAGAACGCATCACCCTTGCCGCCAGCAAAGCCTTGAAAGCTTCCGGCACCGCTAATGACAAGCTGGCAAAGACCATCTGCAATGACGTAATAAATTCCCTTGAATCCCTGAACCTGGAAAATGACATTCCGGACATTGAACTTCTCCAGGATCTGGTTGAACAGTCTTTTATCCGCCGCGGACTCTCGAAAGCGGCCAAGCTCTTTATCCTCTACCGCGAAAAACACAAGAAGATCCGCGAAGGCAAACAGTTGATGATGGACATCCAGGAGCTGGTTGCCGACTACATCAACCGCGAAGACTGGCGCGTAAACGAAAATTCCAATGCCGGTTATTCCTACCCGAGTCTCCTCAACCATGTAAGCGGATCGGTAATCGCGCATTATTCCTTATCTAATATATACCCCCCGGAAATTGCCAATGCCCACAGCAACGGCGACTTCCATCTGCATGACCTTTCCTGCGGCATCGTGGGATATTGTGCCGGATGGAGTCTCGGGCAGCTGCTTTCCGAGGGTTTCAAAGGCCGCGGCGGACGCGCCAGCGCCGGCCCGGCAAAGCATTTCGACACCGCACTGCTGCAGTGCGTGAATTTCCTCTGCACCCTCCAGACCGAATGGGCGGGCGCACAGGCTTTCAACTCGTTTGATACGCTGCTTGCCCCGTTTGTCCGCGAGGACAAGCTGAGTTACGCGGAAATCAAGCAGAACATGCAGCAGTTCGTGTTCGGGCTGAACATTGCCAGCCGCTGGGGACAGACCCCGTTCACCAACCTTACATTCGACTGGGTGGTTCCGGAAGATCTGAAGGACTCTCCGGTGGTGATCGGCGGAAAAATCCAGGATGGCAAAAAATACGGGGACTACCAGAAGGAAATGGATCTGATCAACCGCGCGTTCCTCGAAGTAATGAGCGACGGCGACCGCGACGGGCGCATCTTCACTTTCCCGATCCCCACTTACAACATCACCAAGGACTTCGACTGGAACAGCGAAAACGCCAAACTCCTGTTCGAAGTAACCGGAAAATACGGCTTGCCGTACTTCCAGAATTTCATCAACAGCGATCTCAACCCCGGAGACGTCCGCAGCATGTGCTGCCGTCTCCAGATGGACATCCGCGAGCTCCGGAACAAAACCGGCGGCCTGTTCGGGGCCGGTGAAAAAACCGGTTCCATCGGCGTGGTGACCATGAACATGCCCCGGCTGGGATATGTTTCAAAGGACAAGAAAGAGTTCTTTGCCAGGCTCGGCAACCTGATGGAACTCGCCAAGGAATCGCTGGAAATCAAACGGAAAGTGGTACAGCGCCACCTCGACGGCGATCTGCTCCCATACACCAAGACTTATCTCGGGACCCTGAAGAACCATTTCGGAACCATCGGACTGGTCGGGCTCAACGAGGCTTGTCTCAATTTCCTCGGCTGTTCGATTTTCGATCCGGAAGGCTCGGAGTTCTCCGCGGAAGTCTTGGAATTCATGCGGGTCAAGATCGCCGACTTCCAGGAGGAAACCGGCCACATCTACAATCTGGAAGCTACCCCGGCGGAAGGAACCAGCTACCGGCTGGCGCGCATCGACCGGAAAAAATTCCCGGACATTATTTGCGCGGGAGACAGCAATCCGTATTACACCAACTCCTCGCAGCTCCCGGTGGGTTACACCGAGGACATCTTCGAGGCGTTGGACCTGCAGGAACCGATGCAGTCGAAATACACCGGCGGCACTGTGTTCCATTGTTTCGTAGGCGAGCGGCTTGACGATCCGGACCAGATCGCCGAGTTGGTCAAGCGCATCGCGGAAAGTTACAAAATTCCTTATTTCACAATCACCCCGTCATTCAGTATTTGTCCGGAACACGGGTATATTCCCGGCGAATACTCGGTATGCCCGGTGGACGTGGATGGAAAAGAGGAAGAAGAAGTAAAGGCTGAAGAGAAAGAATTTAAAGTTATCGGCGCGTAATTAGAGCGCGCCCTTATAAAGTTTTTTCGCGCCATTCCCACCCGTGACGCGGAAGGTAGCGGGAACCAAGTAAACAAAAGGAGAAGGACCATGGCAAAATGCGGGTGCAAAACCGAAATCTACAGTAGGGTGTGCGGATACTTCCGCCCGGTCAAAAACTGGAACAAAGGAAAAAAAGAGGAATTCAAGGATCGGAAGACCTACGTGGTGAGAACCCAAAAGGAAGCGGTGGCATAATGCCCACTGTGTTCCCTGCTGTTCCGCGGCAGGGAATAAAAGCCTTTTATCCGCGCCGGGCTCACCGGGAGGTTTCGGAAAGAAAGGAGGGGTTTTTCAGGAATTTCAGGATTCCTGTGCTTTGATCACCTGAGGTCCAAGATTAAAAGAATCGAAATTGGATCCAAAATAATGAATATCCGTGGAATGCGAAAATTTTCCCTGGTTGATTATCCGGGGAAACTGGCTTGTATAGTATTTGTCGGCAACTGTAATTGCCGCTGTCCGTACTGCCATAATCCGTGTCTGGTTTTCGACCCCGAAAGCCAGCCGCACATTCCTGAATCGGAAGTTTTTGATTTTCTCGAAAGACGCAGAGGCAAGCTCGACGGCGTAGTGATCAGCGGCGGAGAGGCTTCCCTGCGTCAGGGACTTCACGGTTTCTGTGCGAAGATCAAGAACATGGGCTTTGCAATCAAGCTCGATACTAACGGAACCAACCCTGATAAAGTAATCGGGGCTCACAGCTTGGGACTGATCGACGCCCTCGGCATCGACTACAAGGCCCCGGCCGACATCTATCATCAAATTGCCCGTAGCTCCATGCGGGACCTGCCGATCCGCGTTCAGAAACTCATCTGTTACGCGGTTGAAAAAAATATACCGCTCGACGTCCGCACGACCGTCCACAAGAGTCTGCTTTCAGTCGAGGATCTCAAGAGAATGCGCGTCGAACTTGACCTGATCGGACTCAGGGAATGGACCCTTCAGCAGTTCCACCCCGTGGATATCATCGACGACGAACTTTTGCAAAGTCCGACCTATTCCGACCGGGAATTGTTGAAAATCGCCAATTCCCTCGGGAACCACACCCGGGTAAGAGGTCTCGCCGGAATACTTCTCGAAAAAATGTCTGTTTAACGATTTTTAAACAATTATTGTTTTTTCGTTACAATTTACGTTTGCCGACGATTAAAGATTGACAAGATTCTTATTTGATTTATGGTTAATACCGATTTGCATTCTAAAGGCAAGGTTCTTTTGAGTTCATGCGAAAATTGCTCCTTTGCCCGATATCCATATCGCACGGCAGTCGTAATTTTACCTGACTCTCAAAAAACTCCCTTGTCATTAATAGCCTTTAGATTGCAATTCGGTATAAATAAGCAAATGGGAATATCAGACAATGGAAAAATGTATTGGAATTCTGACCGCCGGAGGCGACAGTCCCGGACTCAACGCCGCAATCCGCGCACTGGGTAAAGCCGCGGATTACAAATATGACATGCACGTTATCGGGATAAAAGACGGTTTCCGGGGACTAATGGAAAACCGGCTGATGCGGCTCCCGGCCTCGGAACTCTCAAACATCCTGACCCACGGCGGGACCATCCTCGGGACCAGCCGCGACAAACCACACCGCATGCCGGTGGGCAATAAAATCATGGACATGACCGACGTGATGGTGGACGCCTGCATTCAACATCATATCGACTGCCTGGTCTGCATCGGCGGCGGCGGAACCCACAAAAACGCTTACCGGCTGATGCAGAAAGGCCTGAACGTCGTCACTATTCCCAAAACCATCGACAACGATATCTCCATGACCGACTGCACAATCGGGTTCGATACCGCGCTTAATATCGCTACCGAAGCTATCGACCGGCTTCACAGCACCGCCCACAGCCACCACCGCATTATCGTGGTGGAAATCATGGGCCACAACGCCGGATGGCTGACCCTCGGCGCAGGCGTAGCGGCCGGCGCGGACGCAATTTTGATCCCTGAAATCCCCTACGATATCAACCAGGTTGCCAAAGCCATTAACAAACGCCGTAAGGAAGGCAAGCATTTCAGCATCGTTGCCGTTGCCGAAGGCGCGGTGGCAAAAGAAGAAGCCGATGGCCTTAAAGAACTTTTGAAACTCAAGGAAGAAGCCAAAAAGAAAAAAGAAATCAAGGCCGCCGAGGAGAAAGTAAATAAAATCCGGGCAAAACATGTCGACCATACTTTGAAGATCGCCAAACAGCTTGAAAAACTTACCGCGCTTGAATCGCGGGTCACTATTCTGGGCTATCTGCAGCGCGGCGGTAGTCCGTCTCCCGCCGACCGTCTCCTTGCCACCAAACTGGGAACCGCCTGTGCCAAGCTGATCGAAAAAGGTCAATACGGTTACATGGTGGCCGCCAAGGGTGACGGCACGGAACCGGTTCCGCTGGAAAAAGTTGTCGGGAAACGCAAGACCGTCAATACCGACCATCCCTGGATTCTCAGCGCCAAGGACCTCGGCACCTGTTTCGGCGATTGACAAATCCATTTCTCTTTCTATTTTTTTACCGGTGTAATCTGCCCGGGAAATTACACTTTGCCATGTGTATTGATATATAGTATTTTAATGACAAGCGAAAGGGAGAAAACAGGATGAATAGTAAAGAAGCCATGCGGATTGCATGCGGCACTGCCGGTGTGAAATCGGTTGCCGCGTCACTCGGATTATCAGCTACCGCCATTTACAACCAGATCAACGACGAGTCAAAAAACGATATCCTTCAGCGTTTCGTTGATTTCGTCACGGCATGCGAGGATGATACCCCCATTCACTGGGTAAGTGAACAGCTCAACGGCGTGTTCGTGAAAAATCCGGACATCTCGGTCGACCCGAAAGTGATCCTCGACGATTACGTGCCTAATTCCCTTAAGGAATTCAGCGATGTCATCAAGGAAATCAGTATTGCCATGAAGGACAATCAGGTTACCAGGGATGAAGCTGAAAAGATCCGCAAGGAATGGGAGGAACTCAAGATTTTGCTCGAAACATTTGTCCTGGCCTGTGAATTCGGCATGATAAAACCCGAAGAACCGGAAACCGGAGAAAATGACTGAACTTGGAACAACCGTTTTAAAAAGAAAAACAGCCCCGGGGCAAATCAACGGGAATTTTGATTTTCCGCTTTTGCAATATTGTCCTTTCCCGCATATGGTATTAGCTCAATTAAGTGCCAGCGCAAATGGGAGAAGGAGACTGTCATGAGTAATATTATCAGTCAAGCGGGTGATTTTCTTTCCGGAGCCGATAAGCTGTATTGGATATTGGCCCTTGCGGGAACCTTGATTTTCACTATCCAGATCATTCTGGTATTTTTCGGATTCGGTGACGGCGATACGGATGTTGATGCCGACGGCAATATCGAATTCGGGGAACACGCCGACAGCGGATTCGGTGATTTCCACTTTTTTTCTCTCCGCACCGTTATCGCATTCATTACATTTTTCGGCTGGGGAGGCGTCATCTGGGGCGACAATGGCTGGAGCGGATTTTTCGCCGCTTTCGGTTGTGGCCTGGCAATGATGCTGGGAACCGCGGTAATGATTTTTTATCTGCTTAAATTGCAGCAGACTGGAACTATAACCGCACAAGACTACATCGGCGCAACCGGTACAGTTTATTTGAGTATTCCCGCCGGAAGGCTTGAATCAGGCAAAATTACCGTTTCGGTTCACGGATCAACCCGCGAACTTACCGCCGTAGCCGACGAAGATTTACCAAAAGGTTCCTCCATCGTTGTGGAGAAGCAAATCGACAGCAGCAGATTTTTAGTAAAAAAGCTTACGTAAGTAATAGATATAAACAATTAACCCAAAAGGAGTAGAAAATGGAAGTAACCACAGGTGTTGTCATTCTGGTAGTGCTTATAGCGTTCGCATTTTTTGCTATACTGCTCGCGTATGCATCCAGATACAAAAAGTGTCCGTCTGACCGGATCATGGTAATCTACGGTAGAACCGGCGGCGTAACCAGGGCCGCACAATGTCTTCATGGCGGCGCGAAATTCGTCTGGCCGATCATCCAGGACTACGGTTATCTGTCACTACGCCCGATGCAGATCGAGGTGAATCTCGATAACGCGTTGTGTAAACAGAATATCCGTATTAACGTGCCGTCAGTGTTTACTGTCGGGGTCAGTACCGAACCCGCGATCATGGGTAACGCCGCCGAACGTCTGTTCGGACAGCATCCCGAGTCCATCGCCGACCTCGCAAAGGACATTATTTTCGGTCAGTTGCGTCTGGTTATCGCCTCGATGACCATTGAGGAAATCAACGCCGACCGCGAAACTTTCCTTAAAAACGTCGAATCCAATGTTACCGACGAGTTGAGCAAAATCGGCTTGCAGCTCCTCAACGTTAACATTACGGACATCACCGATGCTTCCGGATATATCGATGCTATCGGTAAACGCGCCGCCGCCGAAGCTATCAATAAAGCCAAAATTGACGTGGCCGAAGAAGAAAAGAAAGGTGGAATCGGGGCTGCCGAAGCCGACAAGAACCGTCGTATTTCCGTATCAAAGGCCGAAGCCGACGCCCAATCCGGGGAAGCCAACGCCGACCGTGACCGCCGTATCGCCGTAAAACAGGCGGACGCCTCAGCGGTGGAAGGCGAGAACGTTTCCGCTATCGAGATTGCCAAGTCGAACGCAGTCCGTTCCGAACAGGAAGCGGAAGCTTACCGTAAGGCCGAAGCCGCTAAGAAAGTCGCGGACGCCAAGATCCAGGAAGCTTCATATCAGGCTGAAAAAATCGCCCAGGCCGCACGCGCCGAAATGGAAAAAGAAAAGCAGCGCGCCGAAGTTATCGTTGCGGCGGAAATCGCCAAACAGCGCGTTGAAATCAGCGCTGAAGCGGAAGCTGAAAAGGAACGCCGCGAAGCCCGAGGAGAAGCCGACGCTATCTACGCGAAACTCGAAGCCGAGGCGCGTGGTAATTTCGAAATCCTCAAAGCCAAGGGAACCGGTTTCCAGGAAATCATCAAATCCTGTCTCAACGATACCGATGCCGCGGCCAAGATGCTGATGATCGAAAAACTCCAGGACATCGTCAAACTCCAGACCGAAGCTATCAAGAACATCAAGATAGACAAGGTTACCGTTTGGGAAGGCGGACAAAACGGCGGAGACAAAAAAACCTCTACCGCCAATTTCCTCAGCGGCATGATGCAAAGCCTGCCTCCGTTGCATGACGTAGCCAGCATGGCTGGTGTCGAACTGCCCGGTTATCTCGGGAAAATCAAGGAGGAAGAAATACCCACCGTCGCCTCAAAAGCGGCCAAGACCAAAGCTGCTTCCGAAAATAACAAAGCGCAGCCAAGCGCATAGCCAAGGATTGTCCTTGGATTGAAGCGGCATTGCTTCGCTACGCTGGCAATGCGGGAGAAAAATAGAAATCGCCGGGAATTCCCGGCGATTTTTTTCCCAAGACCTGTCCTTGGATTGAAACGGCACTGATTTTTGTTTATTTGGAATTTTTAGATTTTGTCCGTGCCGGGGCGCCATTTGCAATGGACACGGCCTTTGAAATCCATGCCTTCGGCGAGCTGTTCGTCGACCCAGTGTTCGGGCATGCCGATCAGGTTGATGCCGCGCTCGATGGTGTTGGCGAAAATGATTTCCATGTTGTTACATCTTGGCTGCGACATGTCGATGGTCCCAACGCCCTCGATTGCCGTCGCCTGATCGATATAATGATCGCCGCGTCCGCAGAAGTGGAAAACCCCGCCGCCGAGTTCACTCATGATTTTCGCGTCGTAGGACCGGGAAAATCCCGTATACATTTCCGGAGAAAGATTAGTGGCGGAATCAAGCCGGAGCGCCACATTGCCCCGATGAAGCATATCCCAATGAACAGAATATCCGGTATCGGAAGGCGAACGTATCTCATACCACTTTTTCATGAACCGCAGGTAGGTATCAGTTATCAGGGCAAGGAAGTCCTTCACCAGTTCCGGCTGGTCGATAAAGTCCAGGAACAGCGAACACCCCCACAGGATTTCGCAAACATCGAGCGGCCCCTGTAAATCCGGATGGTATAGATGTACATATTTACTGATTTTCGGGTAATCTTTCATCAGGGACACCATCAGTTCGCAGGATTCAAAAACCTTGCCGCCAAATCCGGTATTAAGGTCAGGAGGCCCCGCATCCAGAATTTTTTTAATGTCTTCGGGACCATTATCAAAAGGCAACGCCATCGGCGTGGTGTTCTGTTCTTTGTCCATCTCGAACATCTTGCAGCCGAAAACACTTGGCAAAATTCCGGTTCCGTAGTCACAGCGGATGCTCATAAAAAATCCATCGCCCTTCGCCAAATGCCTGAAGCAGGAACCGAATTGTTTTTCCGTCATTTTCCCAATATCATCAATAGCCTCGTTGATGGTAATTTTCGGCAGATCAAAGCTGGTTTGGCTTTCGGTTTTGCGCGACGGCCTGAACACGTTTCCGGTGAATTTTCCTTCATGGAAGGCAACCCATTCGGAATACAGCTGGTCTTCGGTCGCGGAATCGATCAGGTTTTCAAGTTCATCGAGAATTTTATTAATCATTGGAGACAATTTTTTAGTTTTTATTTTAGACAGTTTATAACTTTTTCCGGGGTAATCGCCTTCAGGCATTCGTAAGTGCCCTTCGGACATTCCCGGTTGAAACATGGCGAGCATTCGGTTCCTTCGTAAAGGATCTTCCAGCGGGTTGAAACCGGAGAAGTGGCGGACGGATCGGTGGAGCCGAAAATTGCCACTCCTTTACCGCCGAGGGCCGCGCCCAGATGCATAACTCCGCTGTCGTTTGCCACGGTTGAACCGGCATGTTGGAGAACCAGCATCAATTCGGCTAGGTCGGTTTTCCCGGCAAGGTTGAAAATGCGGTCTTGCGGGAATCCTTCCGCTGCTTTTTCACAGGCGGGGATTTCTTTTGAAGCGCCAATTAACGCTACATTTCCACCGTTAGCCAGATGCCATTTGATCACTTCCCGGAAATTCTCCACCGGCCAGCATTTGGCGGGTCCGTATGCGGCGCCGGGAGCGATTGCCAGCAAATTCGAGGCTTCTAACGCCTGCAGAACTTCTTCATTTACCGCTTCGGGTTCCCGGGCAACGATAAATTCCGGCAAATCACCGGGCCATTCCGGGGCTCCAAGCGCATAAGCCATCGACAAATATTTGGCGGCGTGGTGCATTTTGTTCAGTTCCCGGTCTTTGCGCTTGGGAAAATGAAAAGCTTTCGTGAGCATGAAGCTCCGGCAGCGCGCCGCCGCGCCGAACAGTTTTTTCACATTCGCCAAACGGAAATAAAAAGGGTCGCGCAGGGAATTGCTGAACATCAGCGCCACCCCGATCTTGATGCTTTTAACGGCAAGGATTTCGACTTTGCGCCAGGGCTTGTGGGCGCGCTGCAGGGGAATGATGAAATCGATAATCGGAAGTGACCGGTAGAAAATCTCCAGATTCTCCGGGCACACCACGAAAAGTCCGCAGTTGTTGGGCAGTCCGCGCTTGAGTTGGAGCAGTGCGGGAAGTGTCATGACGGCATCCCCGAGCCAGTTCGGTGAACGCACAATAAGACCGTCTCTCCAGTCTCCCAGTTCCAGGTTGCACGGAGGCAAAACGGGGATTTCGCCGAGATCAGGCATATCGGAATTAACTTCCGGCATGATTATTAAACCTTGATTTTACCAGAGACCTGTTCGATATCTTTGTCGCCGCGGCCGCTCAGGTTGATGATCGCGATTTCGTCTTTCGGGCATTTCGGCAGTTCACGAAGCGCCCAAGCCACGGCATGACTGCTTTCCAGGGCCGGGAGAATGCCTTCCAGCCGGTTCAGGGCTTTAAAGGCTTCGAGGGCTTCTTCATCGTCAACGAAAGTATATTCGGCGCGTTTGATTTCACGGAAAAGAGCGTGTTCCGGGCCTACCGCAGCGTAATCGAGTCCGGCGGAAACCGAATGAGTCAGGGCGATCTGTCCATCGTCATCCTGAAGAACGAAAGTCCGGGTTCCCTGAAGGATCCCGAGCCTGCCTCCGGCAAACCTGGCGGCGTGTTCCCCGAGGTCGGGGCCGCGTCCGCCGGCTTCCACGCCGATCATCCGCACTTCTTCGTCTTTCAAGAACGGATGGAAAAGACCGATGGAATTACTTCCGCCGCCAACACAGGCAATTAGATAGTCGGGCAGGCGGTTTTCCTTTTCGAGGATCTGCTCACGGGCCTCGTTGCCGATACAGCTCTGGAAATCACGGACGATCATCGGGAACGGATGTGGACCGAGGGCGGAACCGAGGATGTAATGAGTGTCACGGCTGTTCGCCACCCAGTCGCGGATGGCCTCGCTGACTGCTTCCTTGAGGGTGCGCTGTCCGGCCTTTACCGGACGCACCTCAGTGCCCAGGAGCCGCATCCGGTAAACGTTGAGGGCCTGGCGTTCCATATCGACTTCGCCCATGTAGACCATGCATTCGAGTCCGAATCTGGCGGCGACCGTAGCGGTGGCCACGCCGTGCTGTCCGGCTCCGGTTTCGGCGATAATTCGCTTTTTGCCCATCTTTTTCGCAAGCAGTACTTGCCCGAGGGCGTTGTTGATCTTGTGCGCGCCGGTATGACAGAGATCTTCGCGTTTCAGGTAAATTTTCGGGCCGCCGATGGTTTCGGTAAGCCGTTCCGCGAAATACAGCGGTGAAGGACGCCCCACGTAGTCCCGCATATATGAATCCATCTGTTTTTTGAATTCGGGATCGGTTTTAGCTTCGCGGTAAACGTCCTCCAGTTCACGCAGTACCGGGACCAGGGTTTCCGGCACAAACTTTCCGCCGTACCTGCCGTAGTGTCCCTGGCTGTCGGGTAAATCATAATTTTCAAGATTTATATTCATAATTAACCACCATTTTAAACGGATAATATTACAATCATCGGGCTTCCTATCAAGTATATTCACTGAAATAATATGGAATTGCCCGAAATCCGTGAATAACGCGTGGAACACAATGCGAATAACTGGGGAAAATGAAAAGAAGACCATTACTGCCCGGTAAAAAATAAGAATTTATTAACCACAGAGAAGTTGAATTCAGTTTTTCCTTGTATTCTCTGTGTCCTCCGTGGTTTTCAAAATATTAACCGGACAGCTATGAAAGAGGACTTGACTTTCTATCATATTTGCTAATTCAGCCGGTTATGAAAAACCCCGGTTTGTGCCGGATGCCGGGGATTGTCCCGGAAGGAATTGGCATTTTCGCTTTGCATAAATTTAAAACCGGCCCGTGAAAATAACACTGCGCCAGTTACCGCTGATCTTTCCTCTATGTTGATTTTTTGTTACTATTTATGCCGTAACAAGGGTTTCCTCTTGCTTTTTTTGAACCTGTAGGGTATAATCTGGTATTGTCTGGTTTAATTTGGAACATTCTGGTTTAAATAAGTCGGACAAATAACGGCAAGGAGACGATATGAAGACAAGCACACTGGTTCCGGAATATATGAAAATCCGGCAATTTGTCCTGAACCGCTACATGTCGATCCATGAGCCGGAAAAACTCCCCGCCGAACGCGAAATGTGCGAAATGTTCAATGTCTGCCGGGGGACCGTCCGTAAAGCCTTGTCGGACCTGACTCGCGAGGGGTACATCACGAGCCGGGCCCGGAGCGGCAATTTCATCATGCCCACGGAAAATCATTTTGGAATTCAATACAGCAGGCACAAGTTCAAGCGGGTTGCGATGATCAAGGACCGGGGGATGAATATATCGATGGGCTGGCAATCGATGAAAATGATGTCGGGAATTTACCGGACCATGTCTGACCGGGAAGTAATCATGGAAAACATCAATTTTTCCAGCTTTGACAAATCAATAATTAACCAGCTTGGCCAATTGACCCTTGACGGAATTTTGTGGCAGGTCAACCGACGTAGCGTTCTGGATAAAATCAAGGAGTTTCTGAAAAACAACGAAAATTTTCCTCCGGTAATGCTGATTTCTTTTCAGCCGGAAACCGAATTCGAAAACGTCATATATATCGATTACAAAAAAGCTTATTATCATGCAGCGGAATACCTGTTCAAGCTTGGACACCGCGATATTCTCTACGTTGGCTACAACCCGAAAATACATGGCTGCGATGAGGAACTGGAAATGCTGAAAAAGGCCCACATCAATCATAATATCCCGTTTAACCGGAATCTGATTATCGAGGAATGCGACGGCATTGCCGACCGTTTCGAGGGTATGTTGCAAACCGGAAACCTGCCGTTTACCGCAGTGATCTGCCGCAGTTTGTTCTGCGAAATGATCTATGAAACCGCCGCCAAACGCGGAATGTCAATACCTCGCGATTTCTCATTGGTTTCAGAACGGGATATTTTCACGAAAAGGCTTAAAAAAAGTTTAACGCTGATGAGTCCGCCTCTGGAAAATCTCGGTTCAGTGGCGGCAATAAAGCTGGCGGACATAATCGAAAAGAAGATTACAAGTCCGGTTCGGATTGAACTGGAATGCGAAATTAGCGAGGGAGATTCCTGCAAAAAAATATAAGGACATAAACTGGAGGAGAATTATGAATAACAGAATTTGGCACAGAAACAGATTTACGTTGATTGAATTGTTGGTTGTGATAGCGATCATTTCCATCTTAGCGAGTATGCTGCTTCCGGCATTGCGCAGGGCGCGGGAAACCGCACGGAGGGCTTCATGCCTGAACAGTATCAAGCAAGTGAGTATGATAGCGGCCCAATACCGGGGAGATTTCGGGGGCTGGTGGCCGTCGTACTTCCACAATCCGGGCAATCCGGCTTTGGTTTCAGGTTGTTATTGGCCGTATTACTTCTGGTTCCTGGGTTATTTGAAAAGATCTGATCGCAATACAACAACTAATAATTTTGACCTGTCAATTTACTGTCCTACCAGAAATTCATTATTTGCCGACGGCAAGACTGATGCTTACGCAGATTATACCTTGGTAGCCCCAACTTCTGTCGGCGGGGGCGGGCTTGGCGGCATGAAAACCGGCGATCTCGGTTGCCGTGAATCCCAAATTGCCCAGCCGTCAAAGCTGATTGCATACGGGGAGGGGCCTTACTGGATAGTTCGTCCCGATGCCGGAGAAACTTTATGGGAAGACCGCCGCGACTGGCCTTCCGCTATCAGTTCCAACGGATCTTTGGCGCTGAGTCCCTGGACTCATCAGATGGGCAGTAATTACTGTTATGCCGACGGACATGGCGACTTTATCGATTCCCGTCAGATCACTCTGCGAACGCTGACCGACCACGGCCCGGCCTCATATGACAATTTCCGTCCCGATTTCACCCAGTACGTCCAACCGTAAAAAAGTTAATAATTCATTCTGGAAAACACGCAACAAAAAAGGGAAGTTTTGTGTCATGACAAAATCACGGAGACAAATAAATGGGGCTGTTTTCCTGGCCGTAATCCTGTGCTGGTGTGGTTTGTGCAATAATCTAGCGGCTGATTCTCTGGTCGGATACTGGCGTTTTGACGAGGGTTCCGGCACAACTGCGGCAGATGAGTCAGCAGAGGGCAACGACGGAACTCTGTACAATATGGATTCCTCGACATGGGTGAGTGGACGCTATAACACCGCATTGGAATTGGACGGTACTGAAGATTACATTGATTTCGGCACTGACAGCGTTTACAATTTCTCCAGTTCAAACGCATTTACCATTGCTTTATGGATTAAACCTAATGACTTGTCAAATTACCAGGGAATTATCGGCAAGTGGGGCGGCGGATGGTACACTACTCCTTATCAGGTACTCATAATGACTTCCGGAAAAGTCCGGATCGGTATCGGAAACGGTTCCGCCGTAGGTGTAGCGGAACTTCCGGCTGACAGTTTTTCAATTGGCGAATGGACCCATATTGCTTTTACTTATGACGGCAGTGTACTCCGCAGCTATGCAAATGGTGTAGAACAGGATTCCAATCAACTTGATTACACTTTGACGACGACCACAAACAGCCTGAAAATAGGGCATTATTCCTCTGCCTCGACATTGTATTTGGATGGAGCAGTAGATGCTGTCCGCATGTACGACTATGCTTTAAACGCAGACGATATCAAGGTTCTGTCAAATGGTCTGCGCGGAGCCTGGGAAATGAACGAAGGAACCGGGTTAACCGTTGCCGACGATTCCGAATACGGCAACGACGCAACCATGTATAACATGGACAGCTCCGACTGGGTAGGCGGTCATTTGGATAAAGACGGTTACTTCAGATATGCTTTATCTCTTGACGGCACCGAAGATTATATTGACTGCGGCAATGATGATATTTACAACTTTAACGATACCAACACTTTCACTGTCGCCTGCTGGATACGTCCAAACGACCTGGCACGTTACCAGGGGATTGTCGGCAAATGGGGCGGCGGATGGTATACTACACCTTACCAGGTGATTGTAATGACCAACGGATCGGTCAAGATTGGTGTAGGTAACGGAACTGCCTGTGAAACCCTATACCTTCCGGCAGAAAACTTTTCAACTGGTGAATGGAGTCACATTGCTTTTACCTATGACGGCAGTGTTCTTCGCGGTTACGCAAACGGAGATGAGGCAGCATCTTCGCAAATCGATTATACTATTACCTCAACCATGGGCAGTGTAAGGATTGGACGATATTCTTCGTTATCATCTTTGTATTTTGACGGTGACATCGATAAAGTTTATTTGTATGATCGGGCATTAACGGCAGAAGAAATTAAGGCCATGCAGTTGCTTTCGGCATATCCGGACCGGAATTACTACACCGGGGAAAACGCGGTGGCGGTATCGAGCCTGGACATCTCAGACGATACCGGGCTTACAAATTGCTACCTGGTGGCCAAGGATTCCAGCGGTAATACTCTCGGAACCAACAGTTCTCCCGGCGTGGAAACCGATCTTACCTATGCCACAAGTTCGCTTTCAAACGGAGACAACACCATCACGGTTGAATTGCGAAAAAATTCCGGTGAACGGGTTTTCACTACATCCATTGATATCCTGAAACGCGCGGCAAATACCGGCAATGAAGTTAAAATTGACTACAAAAAGAGTATTGTTCTGCGCAACGGCAACGGGTTTTTCCCGATCGGAATGTATCTCAGCAATGTAACTTCAGACGATACCGAGGTTTTCCAGGAGGTCGCTAATGCTGGATTCAACAGCATTATCCGCCTTCAGGGATATGGGGTCGATCCTTCGGATACAACAACCTATCTCGAAAATGCTGATGATTACAACTTGCTGGTTGTCAACAGTCACGGAGCATACTCCTCTGTTAACCTGGGGATTTATAAATGGGACACCTCACAGGATTTCTGGGACGTTTATGTGGATGAGCGTAATAATATTTTCGACGCGATAGACCTGGCAAAACTGGAATCGAATCTCCTGAGCTACTACGCCTTTGACGAATGTCAGGAAACCCAGGTTGAAGCAGGGGAAGATATTTATGATTATGTTTATGATGAGGACGGTTATCATCCCACTTTCGCAGTGCTCAGATGTGCCGAAGTTCAGGACAGCGAGTTTGTTTCCACATGGTGCGATATCCTCGGGACCGACTCTTATGTAAAACCCCCGAGGGTAAGTGGTGAGCTTTCCAGTTCGGTTGACTGGGTCTCGAAATTTACCTGCATCGCCAAAAATAAGGCCGATAAATACTGGAAACCTTTATGGATGGTATTAAATACAGAATACAGCTCCGGAACCCGCAGGCGCATCATAAGTGCGGCGGAACAGCGCTGCCAGACCTGGGTAGCGCTGATTCATGGCGCAAAAGGGATTTTCTACTGGCGGTATCCGGTTTATCATGATGCCTCCTGGGACGCCCTCGCTGAAACTGCCGATGATCTTGCTGATCTGGGTCCATCGATACTGACCCAAGACCTTGAGCAGACCATTACGTACTATAATGAGTCAGTTGAAGTGGACTTTAACCCGGTAATGGAACAATTCGTGGATGTCCAGGTCAAACTGCTTAAGGCTCCTTCGAGCGCGAGTTACGATTACGTATTGCTGGCCGCCAACACCCGGGAATACGAAATTGATGTTGATTACGAAATTTCCCTGCTGGGAACCAGCGGCACGGTCAGTCGACTTTTTGATACGTCAACCTACACCGTAAGCAGCAGCGGATTCAGCGATACTCTGGCCGCTAATGCCACCAGGGCGTACACCTTCACCAGCGCGTCAACCGACCCGATTACCATTTCCGTAGACATGGACCCGCAGGGGACTTACACCGAACCTACGGTCTATCCCGATACCGGTCGCCCGAGTTGCACCAATATCATGCAGAATCCAAGCTTTGAAGATGAAGACATTACCGGATGGCCGAATTATGTAAAACCGTGGCAGGTGACCAATCGGATAACAACTCAAAATCAGAGCTGGGGAATCGACACCACAAATCCTTATCATGGAAGTAAATGTCTGATGATAACCAGGGACATTGCAACACTTACCGGAGCATATTTCTATCTGACACCACAGCACACTGACTCCAACGGCAAAGATTATACTTACTCGGTATATTTGAAAACCGATGCCGCCGGAGTTGCCGCCGGAGGTATCGATGTGTATCTGGGTGGAAATTCAGTGGACAGTTTGGATGCCAATGACGATATCCCCTATCGGGTTACAGTTGATTCAACAGATTGGACGCGGTATCAATTTACGGTAAACATTCCGGCAAACTTTGACTCGTACAACTACTTCTATATTAAATTACTTGATATGGGAACGGTGTGGGTTGATGCTCTTCAGATTGAACAGGCGTCCAGCGCATCATCGTTTACTACTGATTAACTATAAAGGATTTTTGATGCGGAATATGCATAAATTCGAGGAACTGCTGCCGGAGGAGTTTCATGCGGAAAAAGAAAAGAACCCGGTAATCTACTGCGCTTTCGGGCCTATGGAATACCACGGATGCCACAACTCTCTGGACATTGATCCCGGCAAAGCATACGAAATATGCCTTCGCGCAGTTGAAATCACCGGCGGAATCGTTTTCCCGATGATTCCTGTCGCACCCGGTGGCAGCATGAAAGTGGAAAAAATGTTTGACCGGGAACAACTCCGGAAAATCGCTCCGCAAGCATATCCCACGGTATGTACCAGCGTTAATATTTGTAAAGAACTATATTATGAGCTGTTCGAGACATTTGCCGAAGACCTTGGTTTCAAAGTATGTGTAGCGTTCGGCGGACATGGTCCAGCGCAGACTTTGATCAAAAAAATCTGCGACGACCACGGAAGCGAGATTAAGGGCATGAAAATGGTCCCGGCGGGAAGTACGTCGCATATTCGTGATGTTGTCGAGGCAGAAAATTCCAAGCGTGGCGTGAAACGGCTCGCCCATGCCGGACTCTGGGAAACCGCCATGAACATGGCAACTAATCCCGAACATGTAAATCTCGAAAAGCTCAATGAGCCTTGGCCGGAAATTTTTGAAAGGTATCCGGACGATATCATTCATGGGAACACCCTTGCAACCGTAAAGCTCGGGAAACTCTTTCTTCAAACCGCGGCTGAACGCATCGCCTCGAAAGTCGAAAAACTATTAAAATCGGAGTAAAAAATATGCTGAATCGTCTGCTTACCGTAGGTCTCTTTGTGGTTTTCGCCGGAATCGCCCTGGCGGAAACCGAACTTAAAATCCCGGAATGCTCCTCTCCCCCGAAACTCGATGGAACGCTGAACGATAACTGCTGGCCGAAAACTCCCCAGATCACAAAAATGTTGAAATTGAAAGGCAAAAGCGGCAAGAAATTCGACAACACGTCCGTTTACCTGTGTCGGGACAAAAAATGGCTGTACCTGGGAATAAGATGCCGCAACAAAAACATGAAGCACGTTTCCCAGACCGTTTTCAAACACGACGGCCCGGTCTGTAAAGATGATTCCATTGAATTTTTTATTGACCCCGCCGGTAACGCAAAATCCTATTATCATTTTATGCTTAATTTCGCTAATGTAAGACACGAGCGCAAGATCACCGTGAATCACGGAAAAATCAACCGCCTTCCCGGTTGGAACACTCCGTGGCGCACCGTAACAAAAAGATTTTCCGGCGGCTGGAACGCGGAAATTGCCATTCCGCTTTATGATCTGAAAAGTCAGGACCTTGGAAAAGCCCAAATTAATGTTGTCCGCAACTTCATCGAGGTCGAAATTGACAGGATGGGATCCAAGATGGGTGAAAACCGGCTGGCGTATACTTTAAGCAAACTCACCCGCAATGCCCACGAACCGGAACACTTCACTCCGGTAAAAGGTCTTGGCGGATTTAAGGTGGAACTGCCGTTCGCCCCGAGAATCGACTCGGCGGAAGCCGGAAACTACCAAACCGGCAAAAATGGTTCTTTTTTCCCGGTAAAAATCGCCATGTCCTGTGCCAGCGCCGTTGCCGGAAAGGTGAAAGTTAATGTTATAGACCAGATTTCGGGAAAACCGGCGCAGACCATTTCCAGAACAATCAAACTTGACGGAAGCAAAAAACTTAATGTAAACGTGCCGGTAAAAAGTTTTGATTCCAGAAAGGTATCAGTTAAACTTGTGTCGCCGGATTCCGGACTGCTGCTGGCGGAAACCCCGGTAACAGACACTTCTCCGCTGCAAGTGATGCGGAAGATCATTCCCAACCGGAATTACTACACCACCGAAAAAAATGCATTTCTGAAGCTGGTGTTCGGGTTCTCTCCGGAACAGCTCAAGTCAGGTGAAATTAAAATCCTGCTCGATGGCAAAACTATTGCCGGAAATAAGTCCCTGTCCCCCGAAACTTTGGTCAGCATCCCGGTTGACGTATTGAAACTGGGAAAAAATTCCCTCGAAGCGGTTTTCAGCAGGAACGGGAAAAAATTCGCGGCCCAAACCGTGAAAGTCACCCGCCTGAAACCCAATCCCGGAAAAGAGATCAAGATCGACAATTTCAAACGCATCATGCTGGTAAACGGCAAACCGTTTTTTATGTTCGCGCTGTTCCATGCTTTGACCCGCGGGGATTCAATGTATGCGGAAGGACGCTTCAAATTCCTGAAGGATATCGGGTTCAATACCGTTTACCGCGTCGGCGTTTTCGGCGACAAAGCCCCGGCTTACCGCAGCGACCTGGATGACGCCGCGACTTGGATGAAACTTGCTCAAAAATACGGTTTTTATGTCATAAACCGTCCGAAAGTGCAGCCCAAACCGATTCCCGGCAAGCCTCTGGCGGAACGGTTAAAAATCCATCGGGAGAGATATGAAAAAGATCTGCCGTTCATTATCAGGGAAACCAATATTGTCAAACAATTCCCCAATCTGCTGGCATATTACAATGTTGACGAGCCAAACCTGGTAAACCCCGAGGCGCGAATCGCCGTGGCGGAATGGTATTATAAAACAGTTCAGCCGCTCGATCCGTACCGTCCGCAGATGCTTCTGTATGCTAAGTACATTCCCGCCGGAAATTACTGGACCGACTGGTGCGAACTGCTCGGATACGACGTTTATATCCGCCCCGATACCGGAGTTTTCTACAGTGAACCCGGTTACGCAATGGCCTATTACACCTGTATGCTCGAAGAGCGCGCCAGACAAGCAGGCAAAGTCAACTACATGCTTCCCTGCACCGGCATGCTTGACCCCCGCCGCTTTCCCATTCCATTGACCGGACAGCAACAGCTTTGCCAGAGTTACACCGCCATAATCTACGGGGCAAAAGGATTGATGTATTTCCCGGCATACATGGCGATTGTCCCGGAACAGTGGCAGGCGTTGAAAACCCTTGCCGCCCAAACAAAAGCGCTTGCCCCGGCCATCCTGAACGATGCCGTGCCCCAGAAAATTTCCTATACTCCGGGCAAGGTAGAACCGAAAAGCCGCATTTTTCCGATGGTCAACGCCGCAATCTTCAAATATCCCGATGGAGATTATGTGATGATGGCCGCCAACTTCATGCACTGCGCGGTTAAAACCGCGATAACGGTAAAAGGATTATGGCAAGCCGGACGGATGTTCGGCAAACCCGCGGATTTTGCGGTGAAAAATGAAACTTTTTCCGATAAGTTAGAACCATTTGGGGTCAGGGCATACCGGTTGAAGCTGAAAAATCCCGGCGCGAAGATCATGGCGTCATTGAAAATGGCGCCGGTTCCGGAGGAAAAGGCTTATCAGGTTCCATTCCTGAAGATCGTCAACAAGATCAGGAACGGCAAGAATTACATGCCGAATCCCGTTTTCGAGGCCCAGAAAATTAAGGGATTGCCGGATTATTTCCGTCCGTATCTCTGCCAGGCAACCGATACTACATGTAAAGGCTCCGCATGGTATCTTGACCGGGAAAATCCCTGGCACGGCAAACCTTCGATGCGGATGACTTACCGGATTCCGGACAACGGAAAGAGCGGCAGGGAACTACGGGAAGTGGCCGGAACCTGGGCGATATGTTGTCCGCCGGTCTCCAATAAAAAAGAAAAATACGTATTCTCGTTTTACGCCAAGGCAAAAAAAGCCGGTGAAACCGTGTCGGTTAACATGTGGGAATGTGACCGTACCAGCAAGGCTTTCAGGCTCGCCACCAATTGGAAACGTTACTCGATGCAGCTGACCGTGCCCCCCGGACCGTCATATAACAACGGCATCCGCACTATTACGATTGCTCCCGGCAGGAACGCAACCGTCTGGATCAACGGGCTCCAGTTGGAAAAAGGTGATACCCCCACGGAATTCACCGATGACAGCAAGCTGGAAAAGCTGGTGATTCCCGAAGACAAAGGCAATCTGGTGAAAAACGGACACGCCGAATACGGCGAACCTGCACCGTGGGAACGCCTGAAAACAAAAAATATGTCATACGACGCCCATTCCGGTAAGTTCAGCTTCAAGACTTCGGACCCAAGATTCAGCCCATACAGCAACCTGTTTCCAGTGGACACCGCGAAGACTTACGAGCTTTCCGGCTGGTTCAAGGCCACCGCTAAATCCATGAAAATTCTGTTCGGATTGATTCCCTACGATGAGAAAAAACACCAGATCCGTTCGTGGAACATCAATCCGGTGAAAGGCACTGAAACTGAACTGACCGCTCCATGTCAGCCTGGCGATAATTTCATCAAAGTGAAAAATGCGTCAAATTGGAAGTCGAAAGGTTATTATTGCGCGGCATTCAAATATCAGGACGGCCTGCCGAATTTCAATGTTACCGCGCGAATCAAGAGTATTTCCAGGCTTGGCAATGATTGGGTGGTGAACTTTATCAAACCTTGCGGAATGAAATATCCAAATGGAACAAAACTCATGCAGCACCGGGCGGGAACCGGGGCGATTTTCGCCGCTGCATGCATGTCACCGGTTCCCGAAAAGTGGACTAAGTTCAGCGGAACGGTCAAGGGAGTTTCCAGGAAAATTTCCATGAATGAATGGTGGCCGGGGACAAAATACGCTAAAGTAATCATACTGAAGCGTCCGGCAAGCAGGAAGGCCGGATTGCTGTTCGACGACATCTCCGCAAAAATCGTGGAGAAATAAATTATGCCGGTAACCTGCCGTGAATATCAGAAGAGCGATTCGGAAGCCGTCAGGAAGTTACTCAATTCTGTGTTTCCCAGGGCTCCGCTCGGAAAAGAAACCTGGAAAAAGATCACCGCAAAAAATTTTACTGCGCCCGTTGCGGAAGCCGATGGTAAAATCGTCGGAGCTATCCCGTTGAAGATGCTGGATTTCACTGTTGCCCCCGGACATACCATCCGGGCATGGATTGAGTTCCGGGTTGGCGTGTCCGCCGATTTTCGCGGCATGGGCATCGGGAACAAGCTTCAGGACTGCCTGAAAAATTTGCTCAAAGGCAGGGGCGAAATGCTGATGATCCGTTCGGCGCGCGAAAACAGCGGCCCTTACCAATTCTACTCAAAAAATGGCTTTTACGATATTTCAATGCCGGTCAGATACCGCATCGAAAATGACCGGCAAACCACAATTACCCCGGAAGTGAAAGAGCTTTCCGCGGATGAATTTTTTGCACTGGAAAATGACTGGAACCGGATTTTCACGGACTGTTATGGAGACTTCGGAGGTTACACGAAGCGCGAAAACAATTTCCGCCGGGATATTCTGGAACTTAGAGCGTTGTTTGCGGAATCTCACCGGTTCTTCGCGCTCAAAGAAGAAGGAAAATATTCCGGATTTTTAATTTTAGAGACCGGGGAAAATTCCGGAAATATCCTTGAGTGCGCGGCAGCCGGTGCGCTCCAGAACCGTCTAAAAAAACTTTTTTACGCCGCATTGTCGGCCGGACTGCCTCTGGTTTTCCATGTAAATGCCGAATCACCGCTAAAAAAACTTTTAGATGCGGAAAATATTCAGCCGGAACCCAGGGAATCCGGTTCGGGAAACCCGGTAACGGCATTCGTCCTTGATTTGGAAAATACCGGAAAACGGATCATCAATCCCCTGCCCGGACAGGAAAATCTCGACGTCAAAATCTGGACCCCTGAATCCGATGGCTTTATTCATCGCGGCAAATCCGCAAAAGAAACCGTAACGCTGGAAATGAAACAACACACACTGGTAAAACTATTGACACGCCGGATTGATCTGCCCACCGCAATAACCGAGGAGCGAATCACGGTTTCCGGCGCAAACCCGGAAACCGTGCAACTGCTTGCGGAAGCCTTCAAACCCGCCCCCTGGTGCTATTTCGAAATCGACGGCCTGTAGCCATATCAAATCCTGGACTGAAACCGGATCATTAATAGATATTGACTGCAATTCGGTATTAGATCGTTTTCGGGTTGAACCGCTGATCCACAAGGAACGCATGTTTAAGGTCCTCGCAATAAGCAACGGCTTTGCGCAAATGATATTGGACATTCTGTTTGCGGCAGTTGTGTATCCTGGCGATATCGGCATACGACAAGTGCGGTTTGGTGATTTTTGTGTACGCGAACTTGAAAGTTTCCGGATAATTGCGATGCAGATCGATCAGTTTAGTCACACACCGTCCTAATGCGGCAATCAAGTCCTTGCGGAAGTCGGGTTCATCATCAAAATCCGGCATTGTAGCATAGGTTTCCGAATATTCTATTCTTTCAAACTGCAACGCCCCTGACGGCGGCGGGTCTTTTCTGGCATCGCATTTTGAGCACGGGGAATCTTCGTAGCTGCTCCAGTTATGGTTGGAATACTTGCAATTATGACAACCTTTCATTTGTTTACCTTTCTATCTGTTATGGCCGGATTATCTGGCCGTAATTTCTGTTTCGAGCCGGACAACGATTCCGGGCATGGGCTGAAAGTCTCCGCCGGGTGATTCGGCAAGGGCCTGCTTCAGAGCGTCACGGTTCAGGTTTATCCACTCCCTGATGCTTGCGGTATCGGGTTTGAGCCACGAACGCGGCAGTTTCTCGGGTTCCCGAATATTGAATTTCAATTGTTTTTTCACCGCTACATTTGACGACTTCGGCATTTCCGGGAGCGGTAAATCCACGGCTGGTTTCGGATTATAAACAATGGTATCGCACAACTCGAATTCAGCATCGGAGAGCAATTCGAAAGCTCCGGGTTCCTCATCCGCCGACATCTCAATTTCATTTCGGCGGTGTTCCGCGGCCGCAATTTCCTTTTCCCGCCGGGAAATGAATCCCAGCAACTTGCGTTGAACGGATTTTTTCGCGTTTTCGAGTGGCTTACGGGCCTGATCGGAGGCGTCCTTGATAATTTTCGCCGCATCCTGAAGCGGACGGCATAACTGCTTACGGAGTTCCTCGAGCCGGTTACCGGTTTTGGTTACACGGCAGAAAAGTTCAGCGGCGGCCAGATATCCGTTATCGGTATTGATTCTGGATTCGAGCGTTGCCGCCTGCTCGATAAGGTTGTCGCGGGCCTCGAACCAGTCAGAGCTGATTCGCACTTCAGGAGCCGTTGCCGGCAGTTTTATCAGTAGATTTTTTGACATAGTTGTCCTCTGTTTTCAGTGTTTCTTTTGTTTGCTTTTTACTTGTTTGCGCTACTATTGTTTACGATAAACATCCGGCGAGAAAATTTTTTATGTCGCTCTTATAAAATCTCCAGCATTTCCCGACCTTATAACCCCTGATTTGGCCGTACCGGACTTTTCTACGCACAATTTCGGGCTTGAGCTTCAAACATTTCGCGACTTCATCTACGGTCATCAATTCTTCCATTTTTACCTCCTGACTAAATTGTTTCTCTTACAAAATAATACTGTTTACTATAAACATTGTCAAGGTTTATTATAAAAATTTTGTTATTTTTTACAATCAACACTTGCATCGGATAAAAATTAGTTATATATAGTAGTATAAAGTGATTAATCACCTGTTAATGATAAACAAAGGTGTGTTTATGAAAATCACCAGAGAAATCAAGAAGGCGCTGGAAAAAGCGGTCGACGATTGCGGAAGCGTGTTCCAGTTAAGTAAAAAACTGGGAGTTTCGCACAGCACGGTGCTGTTCTGGCTGAACGGCAAAACCTCGAACATGAGCGGAGACGTGTGGTACGAAAAGGTGAAACCGATCCTGGCAATGGAAAACCGCGGAGCATACGCAAGCGGAGACGAAGCCAGTGGCATTTCTAACCTGCAGAAAGTGCCGGTAATCAGTTTCGCGAACGCAATGGGCTACGATCCCACACTGGAACCGATCGATTCCTACGCGAAAGACTGTTCGGATGAACTCGCCACATTCATGTCGACAAAAAAGGACGGCTATTTTGCGCTGAGGGTCGAAGGCGATTCGATGTCGCCGGTGCTTCCCAACGGCTCGATCATCTATGTTGCCGGGGGTGAGTTTGCCGAGAACGGCGATCTGGTGGTGGCGAAGATTCGCGACAGCGGTCAGGTGGTGGTGAAAAACTATTCCCGGAACGGCTCGGACATCGTGCTGGAATCAATTAATCCGCGCGGTAAAACCTTCAAGTGGAATACTAAAGAACAGCCTGACTATCTGGTCTGGATGTGGCCGGTAATCGAATACACCGTAAAAGCCCGACGCCAGCGCTGGGAAAAAAATGTGAATAAATTTTCCTGATCCGCTTTTCCCGCCGGTTTCCACATCCATTTATATGCGGACAGGCAATCAAATCATGTAATTCAGGATGGCGATGCCGCTGCTTCAGACCGTATGACGCTAAAACCGGATTCTCGCGGCGCTCCGGCAATTCCCGCTTAATTCCACTCCCCGGAAAAAAATTGTATATAGTGCTTGGATTTGTTACGGTTTTCTGATAAAATAGTTGGACAATACAGCAGTAAATTTCATAACTAAGCAGGGGGAGACTGTGTAGTGAGTGACATAGCGTGCAATAGTTGTAATGCGCTTCTCGATACAAGTGACATAGAACCTTTTTCCGAGTGTGAATGTCCGGAATGCGGCGCCAATATTGTAATTCCTTACCATTTCGGCAATTTAGTCCTGAAGGAGTCAATCGAGCGGTACGGGGTATTCGATATCTATTCCGGCTGCACTTCCGACGACGAAAAAGACACTTACATATATATCCTCAATAACGAAATCAAGGATTACGAGGATACTCTGAAGTTGGCGGAAGAGACCGCAAAACAATTTGCCGAATTGAATAATCATTACCTGAATAAAACTATCGGCTTCGGAGTAGAAAACGACAGGTTTTACGTTACAGAGGCCATACCCGACGGATACGATATGTCCAGTTATGATCCTGCAACCGCGGAGGAACCGTTAAATTTTGAAAATGTAGTGGAAATCATGAAGTCCGTTGGCCTTGGCCTGGCCACTCTCCATCACAAGGAAATTGCTCATCATGATATCTGCCCTGAAAATATCCATATTGACGATAAGGGCAATGTAAAACTGAAAAAGCTTTTTATAAGCAGTTTCACGTACAAATACAATGTTCTGAAAAATCTTCCGCATGAGGTTTCCCCATACTTTATCAGTCCGGAAAAACTGGAAAAGGGAACCGAGGAAAAACCTGGGGACGCCTTCAGTTATGCCGCGGTTGCCTATTTTCTCCTGACCGGCAAATATCCTTTCATTGGCCGTAATGAAATCGAAACAAAATATTGCCGCCTCAAGAAAGGCAACGGCTTCCAGCCTGGAAAGGCGGATAAAATTCCGGAATCCCCGGATGAAGTAAAATATAAAATTCCTGAAATGCCGAAAAAACTTCGCGAAGAAATCAATGATGAAATAAACAATACTCTGCTTTCAGCGTTCAAATATGAAATTGGAGTCAGGCCCAATATTCCGCAAATCCTTGATGCCTTTACCATGTATCAGGCTAATAAAGACAAAGAAGAGGGAATCGCTGCCGCCCAAAAGAAAATGGTCCTTACCGAAACCGTAATTATCCCGGGCGATAAACTGAAAAAGAAGAAAAAGAAAGGTTTTCTCGGGATTTTCGGGCTTTAGCCTGACGGATTATCAACAATTTTGGAATTGTCGCGATATTTGATGCGCACCATCAACTTGTCTTCTTAAAAAATCGCGGCAATTCTTTTTTTTCTTTAATTCCTGTTGTATGTTTCCAACCTATGACACCTGAATTCATATCACAATTTTTAACTGAGGCGGAAGCCGCACATCTAAAACGCGGACTTCGCGGAATCGTTCCGGTATCCCCCCGGGAATGCAGATACCGGAATAAAACCTGCCTTAATTTTTCCTCGAACAACTATCTCGGACTTGCTGATCACCCGAAACTCAAAGCTGAATCAATCAGCTGGACCGAACGCTACGGTTCCGGCTCAGGAGCATCGCGCCTGGTAACCGGAACAATCGACGCCTACCTGGAACTGGAACAGGAAATCGCCACCTGGAAAGGCAGTGAAGCCGCTTTGATTGCCGGATCCGGATTCCTCGCTAATCTCGGGGCAATAGCTGCGCTGGCGGACAGAAATACCGTTATCTTTGCCGACAAACTCAACCACGCCAGCCTGAACGCGGGATGTCAGCTTTCCGGCGCAAAACTGGTAAGATACAGGCACAACGATTTCGGGCATCTGCAAAGCCGCCTCGAACAATTCAGAAACACCAACCGTAAATTGATTGTCAGCGATACGATTTTCAGCATGGACGGCGATATTGCCCAACCCGGACCGCTGGAGGAAATTGCAAAACAACATAACGCCATACTGCTTCTTGACGATGCCCACGCTACCGGGGTTTTCGGGAAAAACGGCGAAGGTTTGGCTTGTTCCAACCGGGACGGACTCAATATGGGAACTTTCAGTAAAGCAATGGGATCATACGGAGCCTGCCTGACCGGTTCCAGGGACATGATTGATTATCTTGTGAATAAATGCGCGCCGTTCATCTATTCCACCGCGCCGCCGCCTGGGGTTTTCGGGGCAATATCCGCGGCCGTCCGGCTTGTCCAAACTCCTGAATTCGGGAAAAAGCGCAGTCGGCTTCGGGAAATTTCCGATTACCTGAGAAATGAGCTCCGGGAACTTGGTTTCGATACCGGCGGAAGCGCATCACAGATCATTCCGGTAATCCTTGGAGACTCCGGAAAAGTGCTTAAGGCGTCTGAATTTCTGCTTGACCGGGGAATTATGGCGGTTGCAATCCGTCCGCCAACCGTACCGGAGGGCACGGCCAGAATCCGGCTGTCTCTTTCCGCCGCACACACTTCCGCTGATCTGGAACGCTTGATCGAAGCATTCCGGGACCTTTCAGGATCAAGTTGACGAATTACTGTCGGCGACTTGAATTAAAAACCTCCTGATGTTAATGTTTTCCAGCAGTAATTACAAGCTTAATGGAGGGTGACCCAATGCGTAATCTTATCATTGCCGGAATTCTGGGAATAATCGTTATTTCCTCAGGATGTGAATCCCAGGAATCGGACACTAAGGATATCAAAATGTTGACGATTACCGAAAAAGATAACGGCAAAAACTTTTCAGTCAAACCCGAACAGGCTTTCAAAGTCGTACTGAAAAGCAACCCCACCACCGGATACAGCTGGACGGTTAAAGACATCAATGAAAAAGTGGTAAAACTGGAAAAATCGGATTACCTGTGTCCCGATTCTAAAATGGTCGGAGTCGGCGGCAAACAAATTTTCCTGTTCAAGGTTGCCAATGAAGGTCAAGACAAAACCACTTTAAAGCTTGTATATCAGCGCCCCTGGCTGAAACACCGCAAACCGGAAAAAGTTTTTGCCTTCGACGTTATTATCAGTAAATAGTCTCATCTTTTTTCAATTTGCTTCAGTTTTCTGTTGAGTTTTACATATTCTACAATTAAGTGCATATATTATACTGTTGTTTTATATTTACATATCGTCCATTTGTAATTATAATAGATACATAATTATGCAACTATATTAAGAATGGAATATCATGACTGAACGTAAACCGAATATCCTGTTTCTGCTGCCCGACCAGCACCACGCCGATTTCCTGGGGATTAATCCCGAACTGCCTTTGCGAACGCCAAACCTGGACCGGTTATGCGAACGCGGAACCCGATTCACCAATGCTTTTACGCCGTCGCCGCTGTGCGCGCCTGCCAGGGCATGTCTGGCTTCAGGCCATGACTACTGGCAAAGCGGAGTACTTAACAATTTCCAGAATTATCCGCTTGATCAGCCAACTTATTATCAGCGGCTTCGCGACCGGGGATACCGGGTGTGCGGCGTCGGTAAATTCGACCTCCATAAAGACACCAGCAACCCGAAAAACATGTTCTGGGAACTCGACGGGTCAAAAAACCTGAATGACTGGGGATTCACCGAAGGTATCGACAACGAAGGTAAATTTGACGGCAGCACCAGTTACCGGAAAAACAATAATGAACCGCGGGGCCCATATCTGTCATACCTTAAACAACATGGCCTTGCCGACATTCATGCGGGGGAACACGCAAACAGAACCAGCGACGCATATATTACCGCGTTGCCCGATGAAGCATACTGTGACAACTGGCTTTCCGGCAACGGCATTAACTTTCTGCGCCGGTTCCCGAAGGACCAGCCGTGGCATCTGGTTGTAAATTTTACCGGTCCGCACGGACCGATGGACATCACCGGAAATATGCTGGAAAGCTGGCACGGCAAGCCGTTGCCGGAGGCCCGCGGCAACCATGAGGACGATCAGAATGATGTTAACCTTAAGCGCCGTAATTACGCCATCATGGTAGAAAATATTGACCGGCTGATCGGGCGTTTTATCGAAGAAATAGATGCCAGAGGAGAACTCGGCAATACCCTTATCGTGTTCTCCAGCGACCACGGTGAAATGCTTGGCGAACATTCCAGATGGGGAAAATGCCTCTGGTATCACGCTTCCATGCGTATTCCGATGATCGTTGCCGGACCCGGCATAGAACAAGGCAAAGTTACCGGCTCGCTTGTTTCCCTGCATGACCTGTGTCCTACTTTTCTCGATTACGCAGGAGCGGAACCTTTGTCCGGTATCGGAGCAAAGAGCATGCGTCCGGTTTTGTCCGGTGAAAGCAGCACCCATCGTTCCGAAGTTTACAGCGCATTGCGGCAACGGAAAGACAGCTGCTGGGACTGTCTTTTCGATGGACGCTGGAAACTCATCAGGGCAAATGGGGAAACCATATTGTACGATCTGGAAACCGATCCGTATGAAGATATGAATCTCTCAGGAAAAAACCTGAAAGCCGAAGCTGAATTAATGGAAAAAATAAGAAGTATTAATACCGGTTTGCATTCTAAAAGTAATCCGGCTGAAAACGAATCATGAGGAACTGTCGAAGTTTTCCCGGGCTTTCCTTTCGGCTTCCCGTTTCTGTTCTTCTTTCTTTTCGGCTTTGCTTTTCAACTGCTCCTGTTCAATAGCGGCCTTGAGGTTTTCATAAAGGGTTGGAGCTGTTTTATTTAAATAAAATAAATAGTTTTTTGTAACTGTGGATTTGATTTGCTTATAAGGCGGAAGTCCAACCCTGCCCTTAACATCACTATACTGTTTGGCGTAGATGGCATACACCAGCTTGGCAACTTTTTCCTGCCCCAGCGCGCCCTCATAATCGCCGAAAGCCAGCAGTCTCAGACTGTTCCGGAGAATATTACCGAGCAGCATTAATGCCTGCTGCAGCGTAGCGTCCTTGGCGTCCTCGGTAAATTCCCTTATAACAAACTGCTGGAAACTTACATTAACATATCGGGGCGCGGGATAATTTTTCTTCAGGTATTCAAAATACTCTTCCGCTTTTTTGTAATCACCGTAGGTATAAAACGAAATTATGGCGTCCTTTATCCAATTTTCCAGCGCGGAGCGGAAGCTTCGCACTTTATTGGTTTTATATGCTTCCTCAAAGGTTTTGAGCAGGGCGTCAGCCACGTTGAAATTCGGCAGCAGGATAACGCGGGCGGAATCATCCTTGTCGACCATCAGCAGTCTGCCGCCCACAAAAGCATCTTTCAACGCCTGGGTTATCATACGTTCCAGGGAGATATCCTTATGGTCCTTGGTGCGCTTGAGTCCAAGGAAAGCCCAGTAGATGGCGTGGGCCTCGGGCAGCCGCCAGTCAAGTTGACCGTACTTTTTATTAATTTCCTCGATAACGTCGGGATAAAGGCGGTATTGATTTCTCAGCCAGTTTGCCCGGAAATAATCGTCAAGAAACTTTTCAACTTTCTTATTGTCGATAGCTTTAGCAAATTTTTCCGGCATCTTAGCTTCTTCCCGGAATACTTTGCCAACATCGGCAATAGACTCAAATTCCGACTCTTTGAGAGCCCGTTTAATATAGAAGTATCTGATCAACTTTGTTTCCAGTTGCGGATTTTTCAAAGCGTCACGGAAACTTCTCGGCAGTTCTTTATTTCTGAAATAATAACTTTCAATTTCACCAAGATTCCCGTATTTGCTATTCTGCATGGCGTTCTTGATAATTGTTTCAGGTAAATCCATGAATTCGCTGGACTCTTTCGGGGCTTTTGCCAAAGCCGCCCAGTCGGGGTTCGCGGTCCCGAACACTCTCATGTACTTAATTGCCATCTGGTTTTTGTAGTAGAGGTTGGCATCGTCAAGGATGTTGCCGACTTTGTGCTGATATATCCAGCCGAGTTCCTTGTACAGCAGCGGATCACTGGGATTGTACGGAATCGCGCGGTCCCGGATCAGGTCGATACCTCGGCTGACCCAGCGCCAGCGGTCCACCGGCGAAGAACAGGTTACGGAAATATTGTAGGCCATATTCCAGGCAAGAAATGCGGTAGCGCCGGAAAATTTGGGCTGAAGGTCGGTTATCCAATCGGCAAGCTGCACCATTTCAAAATAGTTGCCGTCGTCCTGAAGACTGATCGCCCGAAGCCACAACAGATCGGCCAGGAGTCCCCGGAAACAGCCCAGGGCCTTGGTGGTGAATTCCACAACCGGGGGAGCGTTGGCAATATTCCCGGTGGCGGTAAGCTTTTCCTCACGAATAATCGAATTGAGCTGAATCTGAACAAGTGAAATGATAATCAGCATGACAATGCTGATGCCAAAAGTTGCCAGATAAAACAATTTCGATTTAGAACGATTCATTTTCTGATCACCAATCCCAATTCACGTCTCCAGTACAACCAAATTCCCAACAGGAAGATCGGCAGGCCGCGAAGCATAAAATAACTCAGGAAAACTTTGCAGATATATGAAAATTCGATCAGCTCGCCATTGGATACGTAACGGGAAACCTCGAACTTCTGCATAGGAATAATTATCAGCATCAGGAATCTGCTCACCCAGTAACCTACCAGGTCGAATCCGGTGGTTCCCGGCATGGTTATGTCTGTACCAACCAGGAAGCTGGCGAAAATACCGAACAGCAGATAAGAGATAACCACGAAGATAGCCGTGGGCATCGACAATACCGCACCCGCGGCACAAGCGATACCGGCAAGGATGACCAGTTGCAGGACGATCATAAGTACCGCACGCATGTAATTCTGGAAAAACCCGGTAACTTTGATCAACAATTTCGGACCATCGGAAATCTGGAAAAACAGCGTTGCTCTCTCGGGGTCGTTGTTCATAAACCTGACCGTAACTTGCCCGTCTTCGGAAATCAGTCTTCTTTCTCCATCCGCAGTAATACGGTACGGACGGTAAAATTCGATTTCATTGAATACCCCGCACATTATTTGCCTCATCAACGGACGAAGCAGGACAAAAGTAGAATCGAACTGTTTCGGCTGCTTTTCTCCCCCCTTGACCGTATTATCATCCTTATTTATTTCAAAATACCATTTCGTTCCCCAAGTACCCCGGACTTCACGCTGCTCTTTGGAAGAAATTTTTCCCACATAAACCCGGTAACGAAAATACAATGGTTTTTTGTAATCGGGAGGCAGACCGCTAAAAGTCCAATCCTTGTACTTATCAAATTTTATTTCAGCGTACTGTGCAACCAGTTCCTTACGAATATTACGAACATTCTGGAGCTGGCGGCTGGCATCCGTCGGCACTGCGCCCGGACTGTTTTCCTTCGCCAATTTAATGCGTCTTCCCAACTCCCGCCGTGCCCTGGCGTCAAAATCCGGCAGGTCCGGCAGGAAAACCCGGCGCCCAACCATTACTTCATTTTCAACCTTGAATACTTCTTCCTTCTTTTTGGCCAGAAGCTTGAATTCCGCGATATCTTTAGGCTCCTTGCCTGCCTCGATCAGTTCCATACCTTCATCATAAACCTTATTTTCGTAACTGGTAAGCTTCATATCCTGAAACTGCCAGAGCATGAAGAAGTACACTATCAGACTGGCGATAAAAAGCAGTACCAAGTTGATAATCAGCACTCCGACACACTTGCCGATCCAGATTTTTATTCTTGAAGTCGGCTTGGACACCACCATGTGAAGCTGGTAACTTTCCATGTCACGGGTCATGGCGAAGCATCCCAGCCAGATAGTCGAGAGTGAAAGCACAAAAGCAATAACCCCAAGATTGTACTTGAGAGAGATTCTGATGTAGCCAATCGCAGTACCGTCACCCGATATGGTATTCGGAACCAGGATGACCGTAACGATCAGCACTGCCAGCAAAAACTGGAAAATATGTGAACGCAGTGCGGCTTTGCAGGTCAGCTTTATAATGGAAAGGAATGAAATCATGCGGTTTCCAGGCAAAAATCCTGACGTTTATTTTAAATTTTTTCTATTCTTCTTTGTTTCCGCCCAACAGGTGCTCAAGCTTCTTACTGGCTTGCTTCAGTTCCTGCTGCTTGGCATCGGCGGGTTCGGACGGCGCGGCTTCTCCAGATTCCGGTTCAGCTTTTTCTTCCGGTTTTTCCTCTTTACCCGCGAGTACGTCAAGCTTAACATCACGGGCTTTAACTTTGGCTTCTTCTTCCTTGCGTTTTTCCGCTTCCGCCCTGGCTTTTTCCTCGTCCTCGGCTTTTTGTTTTTCCTCGGCCTTGGCGGCAGTCAGTTCTTCAAGAACCTGTTTTCCATCCTTGGAGTCTTCAGTCAGGTAATCGGCAATTTTTCCACCGCTGACAACCCCGGCAGTCTCAATGCTTTCTTTCATCGCCCGGTCAATAACGTCGAGGAAGAAATCCTCCAGGGTCATCCGGGGATGATCAATTGAAAACTCTTCTCCCTGAAGGTTTTCACGCAGAATTTTCACCACTCTTTCCGTAACTTCCGGTTTAAGCATCGGGGTAGTGATGCGGCTCTCCTCGGGAATGGTCAACAGATCATCGAGGGTCCCCGTAGCACGGACTTTTCCGCCGTAAAGAATAATCACCCGGTCACAGATGTCCTCGACATCGCTCAGGAGGTGGCTGGTGACCAACACGGTTTTGCCGCGTTTCTTCATCAGCATGATCAATTCCTTGACTTCCTTGCAGCCAAGAGGGTCAAGACCGGAAGTAGGTTCATCGAGAACCAGCAGGTCCGGATCGTTGATCATCGCCTGGGCAAGCCCGATTCGGCGCTGCATCCCTTTGGAAAACTCGCCCACCGGCCGCCGTTTGGCATGGTTCAGCCCCACCATCTCCAGGAGCTGTTCGGTACGGTGCTTGCGTTCGGGACCGGACATATTGAATAATGCGCCGAAGAAATCCAATGTCTCCATGGCGTTCAGGTATTTGTACAGATATGATTCTTCCGGAAGATAGCCGATCCGCTTTTTGGTTTCGACGTCGCGCGGATTGCTTCCGAAGATTTTCAGCGACCCGGCGGAAGGATAGAGCAAACCGAGAAGCATTTTTACGGTGGTGGATTTTCCAGAACCATTAGGGCCGAGAAGACCGACAATTTCGCCGGGATAAATCTCAAAATCGATATCGTTTACGGCTTTTGCTTTCGGACGGTTCCAGAAATCGCGGAATATTTTGGTCAGACCAACTGCCTGTATAATGGCTTTTCCCTGAGTATTTGCAACCATTTATCTTCTACCCCTTTAATATACAGCCGAAAATCGTATGCGGAGCCACTTTTCGGAGCGCTTATCCGGCCTGTTGTTTGCGTCCTTCTTCAATGGTCAATTCCTCTCCGGTCCTGACCAGCCTGGCGCTGTTGAACAGAATAATTAGCGTACTTAATGCGTGCAATACCGCCGCCGCAATCGGATTCATCCAGCCGAACACCGACAGAATAATCCCGCCAACCACGAACAACATCCCGATAAACAGGTTCTGGTTGATGATAACCCGGGACTTTCTGGACAGTGAAACCAGGAGCGGAATACGCCGCAGGTCATTTGTCATCAGCGCAATCGACGCACTGTTAATGGCAATGTCACTGCCGATTGCGCCCATGGCGATTCCCAGATCACCGGCAGTAAGCGCGGGAGCATCATTCACACCGTCGCCAACCACCGCTACGATTGAATGCTTTTTGACCTTTTCAACATAGCGGACTTTGGTTTCCGGCAAACATTCCGCTTCGTAATCTTCAATATTCAATGTCCTCGCAACCGTGGTGGCCACTGAAGCACGGTCACCGGTAACCATGGCGCAAGTGCGAATGCCAAGGTCTTTCAAATCTTTGATAATTTTCGGAGCCTCTTCGCGAATCTTATCACTGAAGCCGACCCAGCCGAGAACGTGTTTCTCTTTGGAAACATAAACAATACTCATGCCGGATTCTTCCTGGATCTTTTCATCCTTTTTCAGCGACGATACATTGATACCCTCAGCCTCGACCCATGCGGCCCGGCCGACATAGATAGTTTCACCGTTAATCCTGCATTTTACGCCTTTGCCGTGAATTTCTTCGAAATCCGTGGCTTCATCAAGGTTCAGGCCGGCTTCGGCGGCCAGGGACGCCAGCGCTTTAGCGGTAGGGTGGTTACTGTGTTTTTCAGCGGATGCGGCCACCATCAGCAGTTCAGCGGGTTCAACTCCTTCAATCGGATTGAGCCGGGCAACCGTGAGTACGCCGCTGGTCAGCGTTCCGGTTTTGTCAAAAACGAAAGCCCGGATTTTCGCCGCAAGTTCAAGATGAGACACGTTCTTAATGAAAATCCCGAGACGGGCGGCGGCGGCAACCGCGGCAACAACCGCCGACGGAGTCGCCAGCACAATCGCGCACGGACATGCTATAACCATCAGGGTAATAACCCGATTTATATCGCCATCTGAAAACCACCAGGTAACGGCAGCGATCATCAGGATCGTGGGAGTATAGTATCCGGCATAGCGGTCAATGATCCGCACGATCGGGGATTTGCTGCCTTCCGCGGCCATGATCATGTCTTTAACCTTGCCGAGGGTGGTGTCTTCGCCAACTTTGGTAACCTTGACTTCGAGACTCCCGGTAAGGTTCTGCGTACCGGCAAAAACTTCGTCACCAACATTTTTATCGACCGGCAGTGATTCACCGGTGATCGACGCCTGATTAACGGTACTCTGCCCGGAAATAATTTCACCGTCAATCGGGAAATTTTCCCCCGGACGTACCCGGATCATGTCGCCGACCGCAAGCTCCAGAACGTCGACTTCGCGCTCACTGCCCCCTTCAAGAAGCTTCTTTGCGGTATGGGGAGTAAGTTTAATGAGTTCTTCAATTGACCGCTGGGCGCCGCTGGCGGTACGCGATTCAATGATGATCGTCAGCAACAGGAAAAACGCGATGATCCCGGCAGTGCGGAAGTCGGAACCGGTAAAGGCGGCCAGAATCGCCAGCGCCACCAGTTCGTTCATATAAATTTTGCCGCGGTAAAGGTCTTTGATGGCGGTAAAGACAATCGGCAGGGCCAGCAGCACCGAACCGATAATAGCGCTTAATTCATACGTGAAAGTCTGTTCGGGAAAAAACCAGTTAAGCAGGTATGAATTGAGAATGAAATAACCGCCGATCATGGCGATGCTCATTTTTCCCATTGAACGGCCGTGTCCGGTACCTTCGGAAACCGGGCCGCAAATCGGACAAGTATGTCCCGGAGAGTGATCATGGCCCTGAGTATGAGCGTGATCATGCTCCTGAACCGCCGCTTGTTCGGCTGTTGCCATCGCTTCCGCCATAATTAATTACCTTTTATTGTCCTTGAGCTTTTGTTGCGATTTTTCCGGCTCCGGATTGATCTTCAGCCAAACTTCCTGTTTTCCGCCGGGTTTTTTATTGATAATATATTTTCCCTTGACCTCCGCCAAAGCTTCGGCAAGTTTCTTGTTGTACAGTTCCACGAGGACGGTCTGTGGACTCTTTTTGTATTGTGCCAAAATCGCTTTGAAATATTTACCGTCGGCTTCGACTTCTGACACCACTCTTTTCTTGTATGCTTCTGCTTCCGCGAGGATTTTTGCTCTTTGGGCTTCCGCGTCGTTTTTCTGCTGTACTTCGTATTTCCGGGCATCCTGCTTAACGGTGTCCCGGTCGAGTTCAGCTTTCAGGACCTGGTCGAAAGCCGGTTTGGTCATGGCCGGAGGTTCGCTTTTCAGGTGAACACTGTCAACATCTATCCCGATGTTCATATTCGTAATAGTTTTTTTGAATAGTTTTTCCACTTTTTCCTGGAAGTCGGAAGTATTCCGATAAAGCTCATCTACCGGTTCCGAAGCAGCCACACGCAAAACTGCGCTGTCAAGCACATTTCCTAGTAACGTTCTCGGGCCACGCGGACCGTAAATTTCGTTTGTTTCCTTATCCGTGAAAACTTCGTCAGGATCTTTGGGATCTTTGGGCGTAATGCACTTTCTATAATAGAGTTCCGGATCTTTAATGGTATAATTGAGGGTCCATGAGGTATGCATAATATTTTCATCACCGGTTATCACATATCCATCCCTCCCCGGAACTAAAGTCTGGTTCTGAGGCCCCATATCCGGATTGATCTTCTGCCCGAAATTCTGGGGAAGGAAAGTTTTGGACTTAATCGTCTGCTGGTTAACCGGGATCCTGATAATTTCGTTCACCGGATACGGGAATACCCAGTGCGCACCTTTATCGAATTGAAATACAAGTCTGCCGAACCTGAGAACCAGAACGTATTCCTGGGACTCGACCACGAAATATCCACCGAAAGTAAAGAAGTAGATGACCATTCCGACAATAATCAGGGCCAGGACAAAGAATGCGGCCTGGAGGCTCCTGACCATCGCCCGCATCCCGGCGCCATAAGTGTTGCCATAGATAGAATCCTGGCCGTCACGCTCTTGATTTTTAATTTCTTCACTCATATCAGAATCCGTTTTTGCGGTTATTTACCGGACTTGGCCGATTTTGTTTGCACAGGTTTGATCTTTCCATCTTCAAACTGGTCCGATCCCATTTTCAGGATATCGAACGGAGCTGCGTCAGTATCCAGCACAAGAGTGGTACGGGTTTTAAGGATCTTCCGCAGGGAATCAAGCTTCTTCAGGAATGCCGCAAGTTGCGGGTTCTGTCGGAAAACCGCATAGAACTCGGCGGCCTTGGCATCTCCCTCAGCCCTGATAGCTTTTGCTTCAGCGCTCGCGGTTGCCTCGATATTAGCTTTTTCCTTGTCGGCATTGGATTTAATAATATTAGCTTCTTTTCTACCTTCCGCCAAATATTCTTCGGCAGCCTTTTCGCGCTCCCGAATCATCCGTTTTGATACCTTTTCGGAAATATTTTCCGGGAATTGAATTTTCCTGATTCCCACGGCTTCAATGGAAAGACCAATTTTTTTCGCATCCCCCTGGATCAATCTTTTCATATCATTTTCGATTTTCGGAAGAATCATTTTTTTCGAGTTAGTATTGATCAACTGACTGAATTTATACTGCCCGATCACGGTATTCCTTCTTGTCCGCATGTAGTCGCTGAGGCGCTTTTCGGCTTCCGGGATATTGACCACCATTTTGTAAAAAGTTTTCGGATCTTTTATGCGATAGATAACATAAATACCGACAATTACGTTTTTCTTATCGGCGGTAATAGTTTCACCGCTTTCCCCGGCTCCGCCAATAAAACAACGGTTACGGTTGTCAAATTTGTATACGGCCTGGATTGGATACGGCCAGCGGAAACAAAGACCGCCGCCATTGCCTCCTTTATCATTGATGGTTCTGGAAATCGACCCGAAAGTGGTTACCAGTCCATACTCGGTGGATTTGACTTGAAAAGTAAAAATCGCCACCAGGAAAACCGCGGCAACTAAAATACCCAGCAGAATCGTCGGCCAGTGCCGTGATGCTTTGCTCTCTTTTATTTCAGTATTTTCCGTCATCTCTCAATACTCCTTAAATATCTTATTTTTTATTATTCCATGCTCAGGTCGGCATCCCCTAATCCCAGAGTCTGCTTCTTTTCAAGGTTTATCTGGTAAATCTCATACGGGATGGAAGAGGACATGATATACTTGCGGATGTCTTTACAGTCATTTTCAAGAAAATCCAGATACGTGCGCAGTTTGAACATCGATGGCATTGCGCGGTATGCCGCCAACTGCTTGTTAAAACGTTCACTTTCGGCTTCGCCAACTTTTATGGTTGAATTTCTATAAGATTCAGCATCAAGGACAGTTTTATAAGCTTTGGCCCTGGTTTCCGGAATGATTTTTATTTCATACTTCTGGGCTTCGAGAATCAGGGACTGCCGTTCCTCCCTGGCGCCAACAACTTCCTGGAAAGCCTTGGCTACGTCGCCGACTTCAGGATGGGCGTCGTGGAGGTTTACAAAAACAATGTCAATGCCAAGATCCTGCTCATTGGCGGCGGCCTGGAGTCTCTTCTTAATGTCCTTTACCACCTGTTCACGTCCTGTCGACATTGCCTTAAGGTAATCGACACTGGCGAAATATTCGGTGGCAACCGCTTCGCCGATATTTTTCAGCATTTTTTTGGGTTCCTTGTTCCGGTAAGCATAATCAATGATTTGCTCCGGACGAATTTTATATTGCACCGGCAAGTTCGCATAAAGATATGCCACCGGGTTTTCTTCTAGTTCTTCATCATGGTTTTTCTCATCCTGAACAAACACATCCTTGGGATTCACCGCCACCAGGAATTTCATTTCGCTGCCTTTGCTGTAATGCTCTTTCGCCCACAGGATTATTTTCGGTTGTTCAATTTTTTTGCCGTCTTTGTCCTCTTCATTCATGCCGATCACCACTTCCTGAAGCTTATCGGCCGGGAATCTGGAAATCTTGCCAAACGGGTAAGGCAGCTTGAAATAGATCGACGGGGACAGCGGCTGGTCGCTGACAACTTTCCCAAAACGCTCGCGGACGCCAATTTCATTGGGGCCGACTTCAGCAATACAGGTGAACAGCCAAAGAGTAACCAGCCAGATAATCACCAGCGGAACCAAGGATTTTTCAATGAAAGTGTACAACCAGGTGCCGGAAACTTTGAAACCAAACTGGTAATCGAGAGTATCGGCAACATTCCGCATGACTCCGCCGGGTTCAGTGAAAAGCGCCAGAAAACGACTCTCAAAAACCGGACGGGGCTCCTCTATGGTCCGCGGCCGGTAGAATTCCGAAATAAAGTTGACGATGAATTCCACACCAAGAACAATGAAAAACCAGAACATAATGTATTTTATTACATTATCAGCGCCAACATACTTAAAATGATAGAACAGCGCCGCCGCCACCGCCAGCAACTCGGTAATGAACCCGGCAATCAGCCAAGCTCCAACCGGACGCAGCCAGCGGAATTCCTTTTCACGGGACTGTCCCAGGCAAAATGCTCCGGCAAAAACACTTGCGCACATGAAAATGGCAGACACGAATGCAACCAGCAAAGGTTTATTCGGGCCTGTCGCTTTTATTTCTCCGCCTTTAGTGCTCATGGCTTCAGCTGTTGCGGCAACCAACCTCCAATACTGCCAGAAGAAAAACAGCAACACGGCAATAAGCACCGCACCGAGAATCGCAAGAACATAGGGCGCATAGTGCTTGTAGTTATCAAATGAACGACCGGCGGTGAAACGCACGTCTTCGGAAGTATCGAATCCGGAAACATTTTCTTTACGCTGGGCAAGAAGGGCTTTCTCCTCTTCCTCCTCGGCAGCCTTGTTGTCCATGACTCCATAAATAATTGCGGCAACCGCAAAAATCATGGTCATTATATAAGGAATAATAGAGAGAGCAAAAATATCCAGTCCGGCCCAACTCCTGACAATTCCCAGAAACAGAATAAGTAAAGTGAATATTAACGCTAAAGTCGCGGCGATTATTGAAATAACCGTAAGCTGTTTGGTTTTATCAATCCTGGCTTGAAGCTTATTTCGTTCTACCATGAGCCTGTCAACCATCTCCCGTAGTTATTTAGATTGATAATAATATCACATTCTTTTCAGAAACTCAAGCGATAAAAGCCAGATTTCCGTAACTGACTGAAGCACTTATACAATTTTGACCGGCAAAAATGCAGTTTGTTCCATAAAAGAATAATAAATATTTAACTTTTTTTGAAAATTTCCTGATCACTTAATTTTTTTAAAAGTATCACCGAGAATTTTCGCGACCCCTGGAATCGCGGAAACCCGCACCAGTTCGGACATCAAGTTCTGCTGGGAAGTCCGGATTTTCTCCTGAAACAGGTTCCTGAGCCTGGCTTCCTGACTGGGTGTTGGCGGTCCGAGGTCCCTGGAACGTTTTTTCAACACCACCAGTTTACTGACAAAATAGCTCAACCTGGGTTTGAGTTTTTTCGCGGTTCCGACATTGTCGATCATTTTCAATGTATCGGTAACCTTGCCGGTATATTTACACAGATCGTTCATGAGCAGTTCGTGATCGCCACGACAGCCGGAAGCAGCAAACATCACCAGGACAACCGCAAGCATGACGGCGAATTGAACAAAACAACAATATTTATTCAGAATATTCATTATTTCCGGGTTGGTGGATTTCAAGTCCGGCTACTTTGGCGTTGCGAACAAATTCCCGGCATTTTTCCGGATCGCGCCCCTCGCCATCCTCACGTTTGAGCCCGGTATTAGCATCCACACAGAAAGGTTTTACCGCAAAAATAGCTTCGGAAACGTTCTCCGGCGTCAACCCTCCGGCAAGAATCACCGGCAGCGGACATTCCTGCACAATCCTGGCGCTGACTTCCCAATTGTGGATCATTCCGGAACCCTGAACCTGCCCTTTGTCCTTACTGTAAGTGTCCAGCAACAGCGCATCGATAAACGGATAAAAGCTTTCCGGATCAACCTCCAACCGGTTCTGAATCACGTGTACCGCATATATGACTTTTCCGTTTACCGGCAGCATGTCGCGCAGATTTCTAACGTCCTCCACCGGACTGTTCCCGTGAAGCTGAACGGTGAAAATCCCGGTTTTGTCCACAATTTCCATGACAGCTTCAGCCTCGGTAAGATGGGTAACGATTACGGGAGAAATATACGGGGGCAGCTGTTTTGCCAGCCTGGAAGCAGTGCTCGGCAGAATAAAATCGGGTGACGCATGGAGTTGTCCGACCAGGAGACCTACGGCGTCGGCATCGGCGCGGACTGCGATCTTGATGTCCTCTTCAGTTCTGATGCCACAAATTTTAACTCTCATTATTCAGTTCCCAGGCTTTTACTATTCCCTGTAATGTATAGCCAAAGCCGCATGATTCCAATCCCGGAATCGCGGCGGCAAAAAATTCGGCGTCACCTCCGGTTACCACCGCCCGGAGATTATCGGTATTGAGAGTTTTCCCGGTCATCTCAAGGATCTCCCTTACCGAACCGATTGCCCCGAGATCAGCACCAAGCTGCATTTGCTCTACGGTATTTGTACCAAGCTTGTCCGGCGGCGAAAAAGTAAGATCCACCATCGGCAGCAGAGCAGTATAATTGTGCAGGGCGCGCCGGAGCAGGGTGCGTCCAGGCAGGATTGCGCCACCGAGATATACGCGGTTTTCATCCACAACATCAAAAGTGATCGCTGTACCGCAATCAATGCAGACCGCGGGAAGCAATCCGGTTTCAGCCAGGGAGATACAGTCTGCAACCCGGTCGGCACCGAGATTGCTGGAGTCTACCCGGCCAAAGAAGTCAATACCGGTTTTCATTTTTGAGCTTAGCTTGAAAACATTATCACCGGTAAATTTTTCCGAAAGATTCGGAACCACTGAGGAAATTGCCACCGGAATCCCCGGCGGAACTATTCCGGGATCAAAGCCGGAAGTATTGATCCGGGTAATACCGGTGAACTCACCATTATCATAAAGTGCGTATTCGGAATGGGTATTACCGATGTTCAGAACAAACAGCATTTTTATTTTAAAATCCCTGCTTATCCAGAAAGCTCTGCAAAATTATTGATGCCGCTACGGCATCGATCTTCGTCTTGCGTTTTTTCCTGGAGAGATCGGCCTCAAGCATGGCCCGTTCAGCGGCAAGGCTTGACATCCTCTCGTCCACGAAAGCCACTGGAAGCCCGGTAGTCTCTTCGATTTTGGCGCCCAGTTTCCTGGCGGCGGCGGAACTGTCGCTCTCTTCTCCGCTCATATGGCGGGGAAGTCCCACCACGATCTGTTCAACGCCTTCTTTCCGGCAGATTTCAGCAATTTGCTCAACTGCTTTTTTGCCATCCGTTGCGGTAACTACACAATAAGGCTGGGCGATCATGCCGAGGGCGTCGCTGATTGCCAGACCGATCCTGACGGTTCCGTAGTCTATTCCAAGAGAGCGCATTATGTATACTTAGTCAAATCCGGTTTTTCGGAAAGCATGTGGACAAGCTCCTTGATCCGCTGCGCCGATTTGACGTTGCATACCAAGGTTGCGTCCTCGGTATTGACAATGATCAGATCTTTCACGTCAACTGTTGCTATCAGATGGTTTGAATCTCCGACAATAATACAGTCACTGGTGTCAAGGCATTCATGCAATCCGCGAATCACGTTGTTGTTTTCATCCGGCCGAATCTGATTGCGCAAAGCAGTCCAGCTGCCAACGTCGTCCCAATCGAATGTGCATTCGGCGACTACGACATTATCAACCTTTTCCATGATTGCATAATCAATGGAAATCTTTTCAAACTTGCTGTATTCGACTTCCAGAATTTCATCAAAATTCGCTTTGTCCACGGCCTTTTCAAGAATATTGATTGATTCGGCAAAATGGGGAGTGTGCTTTTTGAAAGCCTTGTAAATAGTGGCTTCAGACCAGACAAACATGCCGCTGTTCCACTTGTAACATCCCTCGTCGAGAAATTTTTCCGCACGGACGGCATCAGGTTTTTCGGTAAATCCTTTGCTCTGGTAAAAAACGGTATCCGTACCGCAATCGATTTGCTCACCGCAATGTATGTATCCGTAACCGGTACTGGCAAAAGACGGGTTCACCCCGATTGTAACAATCTTGTCTTTTTCCCTGGCAACTTTAGCGCTGTCTTCCAACACCTTAAGCATGGCATCGGTTTTGTGAATAACATGGTCGGCCGGGAGCAACAGCATAACGGCGTCATTGCCTTGGGCTTTGGCCCTTACCAGGGCAGTGCCGAGAGCAACGCAGGGAGCGGTGTCCCTGCCCATCGGTTCGCCGATTATATTGTTCTTGGGAATATTGGAAAGCAACTGGCGCATCGGCGCCACGTAGTCCTGATTGGTTATGACGATCACGTTTTCAGGGGGAATCAAGGGCAACAACCGGTCAACGGTTTGTTCGATCAAAGTCAAATTGCCGATCAAACGCAAAAGTTGCTTTGGATGCGAAACCCGGCTTTGAGGCCAGAAACGTTCTCCCTTTCCTCCCGCCATGACAATGGCAAAAATATTTTTACTACTCATTTCCTGTCCACATAAGGTTAATGGGTTATATGATTACGCGGAAAAACTCTCCCCGGAAATTCCGGGGAGGAAGTTTCGGAAATATAATAGACCATCAACTACCGAGTTTTTCAATAATTGAAATAAGCGGCATAAACAGGGCGATAACAATAGTACCGACAACCAACGCCAGACCGATAATCATCAACGGTTCAATCATGGACGTCAACGCGCCTACCGCGTTGTCCACTTCTTCATCGTAAGTATCGGCGATTTTGTCAAGCATCTCAGGGAGTTTACCGGTTTCCTCTCCCACCTCGATCATACTGATCACCATTTCGGGGAAAATCTTGGTGGCCCCGAGCGGGCCTGCCATACCTTCCCCTTCTTTCACGGCGTCATGCACCTTCTGAATCGCGGTGGCAACGGTTTCATTACCCGAGGTGTCACGAACAATACTGAGGGCGTTGAGTACGGGAACCCCCGACCCCATCAGCGTACCTAACGTTCGTGAGAACCGGGAAATAGCCGACTTGGATACAATTGGCCCGAACAGCGGCATCCGGTATTTCACCCAGTCGATGACATATTTACCCTTCTTGGTTTTACCGACCAGCACGTAGGCTATAATCAATAAGATTATTACCCCAATGGCTTTGAGGGCGTGATATTTCATGATATCGCTTATGGTCATGACGAACTGAGTCAGGCCGGGGAGCGGCTCACCTTCGAGGAGTTCTTCAAATATCTTTTTGAATTTCGGAACGATGAACAACATCAAACCGGCGGTAATCGCGGTTGCGATAACCAAAACCACCGACGGATAAATCATGGCCGACTTAACCTTACCGGCAATCTTCGCGGCTTTTTCCATAAAGAGGGCAAGACGGTTGAGGATCAGTTCCATAGCACCCGCCGCTTCGCCTGCGCGAATCATGTTCAAATACAGCTTATCGAAAGATTTAGGGTGCTGGGCAAGCGCTTCGGAAAACGTGGCTCCACTTTCCACGGAGTCGGCCGCTTCACCAACGGTTTTCTTCACCGACGGATTCTTAGCCTGCTTTTCCAGCGTCCGGAGTGAACGGATCAGCGGCAGACCGGCGTCAAGCAGAATCGCGAGTTGGCGGGTAAACAAGGTCAGGTCTTTGCGTTTGATGACAACCGGGCCGAGGGACATGTTCATCAGTCCGCCGCCGCCCTTTTTCTTGGCGCCCGCCTTGGCCGGCGCCGCCGATTTGGCAGTGGATCCCGTCTTTACCGCTTTAATGGAAGTCGGGAACATTTTCTGCTCTTTGAGCTGGGCTGCTACCGCATCCTCACTCGGGGCATCGATTTTTCCCTTTTTCTCCTTGCCAGCGGCGTCCATAGCAATGTATTGAAATACCGGCATCACTGACCCTCCTATTTTGTTAGCGCTACCTTAATATAGCACTATTTTCCAATTATTGTCCAAGTTTCTGCAAAACACTTTGCGGATCCTGGCACTTAGTAATCATTTCTCCATAGGAAATTATCTTATTCTGGTACAAATCCATCAAGTGCGCATCGAGAGTATTCATCCCGAATTTAGCCCCGGTTTGAAGCTCGGAGGTAATCCGGTAGGTTTTATTATCACGAATCAGCGCCTGGATTGACGGAGTGGAAATCATGATTTCAAAAGCCGCGACCCGTCCGGGTTTGTCAACCCGAGGCAACAGCACCTGGGAGATAACCGCCACCAGCGACGAAGAGAGCTGAGTACGGATCTGGGCCTGCTGATCGGTCGGGAAAGCATCGACGATACGGTCAACGGTACGGGCGGCCCCGGTGGTATGCAAGGTGGCGAAAACCAAGTGGCCGGTTTCAGCCGCGGTGACCGCGGCTTCCATTGTTTCCAAGTCACGCATTTCACCAACGAGAATCACGTCCGGGTCCTGACGCAGCGCCCGGCGCAACGCATCTTCAAACGATGGAGTATCGGTGCCGACTTCACGCTGGATGACCATACTCTTTTTATGATCGTGATAAAATTCAATCGGGTCTTCAATCGTGATGATATGGCAGTCCCGCTCCACGTTGATGACATTGAGCATGGATGCAAGCGTGGTACTTTTACCGCTACCGGTAGGTCCGGTCACGAGGATAAGTCCGCGGGGGCGGTACAACAGATCTTTGATGCTTGGGGGCAGGCCGATCTGATCGAGGTCCAGCAACGTATTCGGGATCTGCCGCATTACCGTGCCGAAAAAGCCCTTCTGCTTGAATGCGCTGACACGGAACCGCGCCTGCTCGCCAAACGCGAAACCGAAGTCAACCGTCCCGAATTCCTGAATCTGCTGCATATGTGCTTCCGAAGCAATCGACTTGACCATCCGCTCGGTATCTTCAGGGTCGAGAGGCGGAACTTCCAAAGGGGTAAGGGACCCGTGGAGACGTACCATCGGCGGTGAACCCACTTCCAAGTGCAAGTCGCTGACTCCCTCGTCCACAACCAACTGCAGTAATTCACTCATTTCTATTGACATATCCGGTTTTCTCCTCCTGGTTGCCGCTTCACGCGGCTTAATTCCGGCCGCGTTTCCGCAAAATTATTATTAAGTATATTTCAGTACTTCTTCCATGGTCGTTTCGCCGTTTAAAATAGAACGGATCCCGTCTTCCCGCATTGTCCGCATTCCCAACTCCCGCGCTTTATCCCTGAGCACCGAGGTTGGTGAATGATCAAGAATAAGTTTCACGATTGGCGGATGAAGTTCAAAAAGTTCCCCGATACCTTTCCGGCCTTTATAGCCGGTTTCATTGCAGGTGGCGCAACCTTTCCCGTAATAGAATTTTCGATCTCCGACTTCTTCCCGATCAAGCCCAAGCGATTCCAGGTCTTCGTCGGTGGGAGTAAATTCGGTTTTGCAGTTGTTGCAAACCCGCCGCAGCAGGCGCTGACCGAGAACCCCGACAAATGACGACGTTATCAGGAACGGCTCCACGCCCATATCCACAAGCCGGGTGACCGCACCGGGAGCGTCGTTGGTGTGAAGCGTGCTGTACACAAAGTGACCGGTAAGCGACGCCTGGATAGCCATGGTAGCGGTTTCCAGGTCTCGAATTTCCCCGAGCATTATCCGGTCCGGGTCCTGCCGCAGGAACGCACGGAGCGCCGCCGCGAAAGTATTGCCCACGGCTTCATTTACCGGAAGCTGAATGATTCCCTCGATATCGTATTCCACCGGGTCTTCGGCTGTCAAAATCTTATCTTCGATATTATTCATCTCTTTCAACGCGGAATAAAGCGTGGTGGTTTTTCCGCAACCGGTCGGGCCGGTTATCACCAGAATCCCGTTGGGAAGCTTGATCAGTTCACGGACTTTATCCATAACGTCCTCGGCAAATCCGAGGACATCCAGGTCGAGGTTGACCACGGAACGGTCAAGGATTCGAAGCACCACCGACTCCCCGTATGCGGTAGGCAGGGTAGATACCCGGAGGTCGATAGGCTTGCCGCCGATCTTCATCTGGATACGGCCGTCCTGTGGACGGCGGCGTTCCGCAATATTCAATCCGCTCATGATCTTTACACGGCTGATTACGGGCACGGCGAGATTTTTCGGCGGCGGGGGCATTTCGTAAAGGGCGCCGTCAACACGGTATCTGATCTTGAATTCCTTCTCAAAAGGCTCAAAATGGATATCACTGGCCTGATCCTTGATTGCCTGATACATGATCACATCCACAAACCGGACAATCGGGGCGTCGTTGGCGACGTCTTCCAGATCGGCTTCATCTGAAAAGTTAAGGTCGCCGCCGCTTTTCTCCTCAATGTCCATTTCCGCAAGCATGTCATGGACTGACCCGATGTCGGTGGGATAATATTTTTCTAGGGCGTTATCGATCTGGCTTTCGGTAGCCACCACAATCATTACATCGATATTGAGAATGAAGCGCAATTCGTCGGCGATCTGGTAGTTCAGCGGATTCCTGGACACCACGGTAAGGGTATGCCCGTCCCAGCTCAGGGGAATAACTCCATACATTCTGGCATTGTCCGGGTCCATCATTTTAATGACGCTTTCCTCGATATCAGCCTGGGTAAGATCGACCACGGATGTGCCGAGATTGTTGGCGATCAACTCAAGGAGGGCCTCCTCGGAAATAATCTCGAAGTTCATCAGGACTTCCTGGAACGGTTTGCCGCCGCGGATATGTTCCTCTTCAACTTCCTCGAGCTGCTCTTCCGTGCAGACTTCCTCCGCTAGAATAATATCTTTCAGCGCCTGGCTTTCTGGGTCCAACATAATCAGTAATTCACCTTACTTTGCATATTTGGCACAATCCTCAAAGTTTACTCCTCTCCGCCACTGATGGTTACACGGATAACTTCTTCCAGGGTAGTGGAACCGGCCGCGGCCTTCCGGAGAGCGTCGCCGCGCAAGTTCCTCATCCCGCCCTTGAGCGCGGCATCCCGGATAACGTCCGCCGATTCCCGGCCGTAAATAAAATGCCTTATCTCATCAGAAATCATAAAAATCTCATAAATTCCCATTCTGCCTTTGTAGCCAGTATTTCCGCACTGTGCGCAACCTTTTCCCTTCATGAACTTGGAGTTCTTGATAAAGTCTTCATCCAGTCCGCAGACCTTGACTTCGTAAGGGTCCGGAGTGTACGGCTGCGCGCAGTTTTTGCAGATTCTCCGGACAAGCCGCTGGGCCATGATCGCCCTTACCGAAGACGCCACCAGGAACGGTTTCACTTTCATATCGATCAAACGGGTGACCGCACTCGGGGCATCGTTGGTATGCAGTGTGCTGAACACCATATGCCCGGTAAGCGCCGCGTTAATGGCGATTTCCGCCGTTTCCAAGTCTCGAATTTCCCCTACCATGATAATATTCGGCGCCTGACGTAGCATCGCCCGGAGCGCCCTTGCGAAAGTGAAGTTGATCTGTTTCTGCACCTGTACCTGATTGATACCGCTTAACTGGTATTCGATAGGGTCTTCAACCGTGATGATCTTACGGTGAGGCTTGTTCATGTTGTTGAGAAACGCGTACAGCGAAGTGGTTTTGCCGGAACCAGTCGGGCCGGTTACCAGGAAGATACCGTCCGGAAACGCCAGGACTTTGTCAATTTTTTCCTGGTCGTCCGAGTAGAAACCGAGCTGAGGAATATCAAGCTGGATACTGCTTTTGTCCAGGATCCGCATGACAATACTTTCGCCGTGAGTGGTGGGAATCGAGCTTACCCGGAGGTCGATATCCTTATGCTCAATTTTAAGCTGGATACGGCCGTCCTGGGGAATACGCTTCTCCGAAATATCCATTTTCGCCATGATTTTGAGACGGCTGGTAATGTTAGCCTGGAGATATTTCGGCGGACTTTCCACCTCCCGGAGCACACCGTCAATCCGGTAACGCACCCGGTAACGTTTTTCCAGGGGTTCGAGGTGAATATCGCTGGCGCGGTTTTTGTAAGCTTCAATAATGATAAGCGATACCAGCCGGATGATCGGCGCGTCATCGCCACCGGCTTCTTCCGGTCCGTCCATGACCCCCATCAGCTGACTTTCAACGGAATCCTCTTCCCCCAGTTCGTCAATAAATGATTCCACACTTTCGGTAATGGAACCGTAATAATGGTCAATAGCCTTCTGAATCTGTTCATCCTGGGAAATGACCGCGTCGACGTCGGTTTTCAGCACATACCGTAGCGAGTCGAGGGTCTCCACGTCGGTGGGATCGGTCATGGCAATAGTCAGCACGTCATCATGCTTCATAACCGGAATCACGTTGTACTGCCGGGCAAGGTCGGCGGAAAGAGACTCTATTACATCGGGGGGGATTGCGTAACCGTTCAAATCCAGCGTTTCCATTCCGTACTGCTGGGCCAGCATCGACATCAATTCAAACTCGTCGACATACCCAAGTGTCTTGAGAGCTTCAATAATATTGTATTCACCGTTTGAATCGGCGACTTTTTTCCAGCCCTCCTGGATCTGTTCGTCAGTTACCATCCCGTATTCGGTAAGCAACTCTAGAACATAATCGCTGTTTTCAGCCACAGTATTTACCCCTTTCTGCGCATCTTCCTTCCGCAACTGCAAGTATTAATGAAATTAGCTAATTTTTCGCCAGATTTCAAGTTATTTTAATATTATTTTTTACCGGTAGGCGGAATACCCCGTAAAGAACTGAGCAAATTCAGTGCCAGACAAAATTCCCGGCGTCTTCCTGAATTCATATTGTCAAATATGAGAATTTTTCGCTGATATCCGGCCGCTTTTTCTCAAAATTGATAATCACTTCAAATACTTGTGGAAGAAGTCTACGGACTTATTTCCTCCCCACGCATGATTTCCGGAATGGAGATCCAACTCGAGCTGTTTCGACGCTCCGGCGGCTTTATAAATTTCCTCGAGTTTCCGGTAACAGGCCATGGAAGAATCGATCTTAAAACAGGAATCATAAACGCCGATATCGACCAGAAGCGGTTTCGGAGCCAGCAAGCCCTGGAGATCCGGAAGATCAACCAGCTTATACAATCCGGGAGCCACCTGCATGCCGCAATAATTCACGTCACGGATACCAAAATGGGCCCACAGATCGCTGTAACAGATTATCTCGGCGGCCTTGAACCGGCGGTCGCACAGAGCCATCCACAGACACATGGTTCCGCCGCCGCTCAATCCCATAACCCCCAGGCGCTTAGGATCAACGTGCGGCAAAGTCAGGGCAAAATCCGCCGCGGCCTTTCCGTGGGCAACATTGATCGACAGCGAAGTCATGCCCAGCATGGTGGCATGAAGATAATAGATATTGCACCAGTCGCGGTTGCGGTTCTGATGGTGATGGTTAGGCTTCTGATTATCATTGCGTTCACCAAACCCGATCCAGTCTATCGCGAAAGTTATGAAACCGGCTTTCGCCATTTGGTGTCCGTAATTGTAGTTACACCTTTTGATGTCACTGCACAGTTCATCGCTGGAATCGTTTCCCATCACCGGCTCCTTACCGTTCGGACCGTGACCGTGACAGCAGAGAATGGCCGGCAGTTTCTCGTTCTTTTTGATCTTTTTCGGAAAACAAACCACAAAAGTCGCGGAAATATGTTTCTGCACATCAATCAGCCATTTCTGTTTAAGCAGGCCGTCATGCTCCCATTCCGCGAGCAGCATCGGGTTCAGCGGTACGGGATTGGGAAAATCCCCCAGTGTCCCGAGAACTTTCGGCAGGGTCTGACGTTTCCACGCAGTAAAATCTTTCCTGGTTTTGCCTTTGAAGGCATAATGGGGATTATGCTCAAGGGCCAGGGCCTGAAACATGTGCTGGGGACTTAAATTGCGAAATGACATTGTTTTATCCTTTTTGGTTTTTATCTTGATATTTAAATCGGCTTAAAGTTCTGGTTTTTGTATCTGAACAGGTAATCTTTTCAAGGATTTTGATACATTGTTCGCAAGTTACCCCGGAATCCTCCAAGGTACAGTTTTCAGGCGTTACCCGTTTCCCGCACAGACTGTGTCCGAAATTTGCTTTCCGGTGTATTGGTTCGGTATTCATTAAGTAATGGTGCTCTTTGAATCAGAAATTACCAAATTATTAATATAAAAAATTAATCCGGAAATACCAGCATCGACAAGAACAAAATCAGGAAAGTGTTTAATCCTGCAGATTTATGGAAGACTGTTTAAGCACCCGTTCCACGATACCGCGGTCACAGTCGATATAATCGGCCAATTTTCGGATACTGAGCTTCTCCAGTTCACGCGGAGGATTTTCCGCAAGCGTTATAATCTGCCGGCGGAACATCTCACCGTATTTTCGGGGTTTGCCGGAACGCCCGGCATCCTGCAAACCTGAAATCCCGTTTTCAATATAACGCATTTTCCATTTCCGCACCGTGGCGCGGGTAGTTGAAAGGGAACCAACGATCTCACTGACCGGCAAGCCTTCGGCGGACATCAAAATAATCCTCGCCCGAAACGCCAGATATTGCGGCGTTTTCGGTTTCCGGACAATTTCCTCCAATGCCTCGCGTTCCAGTTTGGGAAGCCGCAAAGAAACTATATGGTTACCCATTCGTAATGCCTTGACTTATTAATGATTGCCTCGCACAAGGCATTAGACATCCCGCGGCGGAATTGGTTCCATAAGCAATATCCAATATTCAAGGATCAAGGGAAACGGGCTACTTCCGGCAGCGCCGAAAAAAGCTTAAGTGAACAGTATTAAAGTTGGAGATTATAATGAAATTTTCATGAACTTGCGGGTATCGGCGGATTCACGCGCAAGCAGACAGGCCAGAGTACTGAAAATACCATTGCCGGAAATCAAATCAGTACGGGTACGCTCTCCGGTTTTAATGCACTTGAGGAAGTCGTAGACCAGCTCTTTGTCGCCCCCGTAGTGGCTCAACGGACCTTGCTCTATCTGAATTTCCTCCACTTTGTTCCGGCGATGGGAACGAACAACGATTTTCCCGGAAAATTCCATTTCGATGGTTCCGAGGTAACCGTAAAGCCTTGCTCCCCGGCGGTGAGAGGAGTTGCGGACAAAGAAGTTCTGGTGGTAGCTCAGTTGTGCTCCGTTTTCAAGCTCAATGATACACTCCCCGATGTCGTCAATTTTAATTCCTTCGGAGAACCGGCACATTCTTTTTCCGAGACGGAACTGGGATGCGGCCTCTACCGAATCACCTTTGCCGCGTTCGTGAAAATAGTTATACGGGCTTTCCGGGCATTTTTCCTGTTCGCCGCAAACGTCACAGCTCAAATCGAAAGGCTTATCTCCGCCAAAAATCCGCTGGGCACGCATCGCACATACCTCTTTGGGATTGCTTCCGGCCACATACAGCATGTAGTCGATATCATGCACGGCCTTCTGCATCAGCATCCCGCCGGTTTTTTCAAACTCCCGGAACCAGGTGGTAAAATATACGTCCCCGTAGGTTACGTCATTGTGACCCACGATCTGCTCCACCGTGCCGATTCTGCCGGAATCGGCAATTTCCTTGACTTCGGCGGTAAGCGGACACACCCGCATCGGTAGTGAAACCTCCACCGGGACCTTGGAATCCTTGAAGGTTTTGTGAAGCTGATTAAGCTGTTTAAGACTGATCGCTACCGGTTTTTCCAGATAGAGCGGAACCCCGAGAGGCTCGAGCTTGCAGGCGATATCAGTATGCAGATTACACGGCGTCCCGATAATGATACCATCGAGTTTTCCGGCATCGTTCATGAATTCACCGAGATTATCAAAAAACCGGCATTTGTCGGCCACCACCACTTCTTTTTCCGCGATTCTGGCCTTGGCGAATTCCGGGTTCGTATCCATCACGGCGGTAACCTGATGATCATCCCCGTAAACTTTCAGATATCCGGCAATTGTCGCGGCCTGAAGCCCGCATCCCACGATCCCAATGTTCAGCATCTTGTAAACCTTGATTTATTGACTTGATTTAATAAATATAACAACAAATTTACTCACTTCGAGACCTTATCACAAAAAATTGCCCCGCAAAACGTTGATTAGTTTTCCCAGTGCAGTATAGTTTCGTTTTAATCTAGTAGAGTTGTATCATGAATAAACCGCTTAAACTATTAAAGAAGCCGACAGCAGGAAAGAACAAACCCGGACCTGAGGAATATATCCAGATTCTTGAAAATTATCCTGACCCCAAGGAGCAAAAGGAATTTCTCGGTATTCCCTTTGAATTGCCGTTTAACATTGTCAACGACAAGCAAATTTTCAGCATAGAATTGAATGTTGTAAAAGACAGGTCTCTTTTAATAACTGTTATATCCATAACCACGATACTTATTTCCATTCTTATACTGAATTTTATTTTTTTCATCAATATTTTCTTGTTTTTGTTAGTAATTCTGATTCTACCATTAGCTGTTTTATGCGTTTATTTTGTTGACAAATCAGCTAGAGCTAACACAATTCCTTTAGAAAAAGTCAAATTTTTCTATAATAAACAGAAAAACACTTTATTCATTCCATATTGGAGCATGGAAATCCCGCATTCGGGAATACTTGAATTCCGAGTTTTTTATGAAAAACGTTTTGGGAAAGACGGAGTGGGTGGCTACTTAAGCGAATTATCGGTAATTTATAAATCCGGGCAGAAGATTATACGGGCGCCGCTCTTTGCTACAAACAGAAGCCAATCGCTGAAAATTGCACAAATGCTGTCTGAAATTACCGGGATAAAATATAATTTTGAAGAAGTTTCAATTCCATTTTGGTCAAAACCATTATTTTCCTGAATGATTATGAACACAATTACGCAAAAATCAGAATCGATGGACAACCTGATTCCATTAATCAAGGCACCATCTCGCAACTTCAAAAAACCGGATCCGGAAGAATTTATTCAAATCCTAAAAGCTTATCCGGAACCGGAGGAATTACAGGAATTTATCGGCAGCAGCTATAAACCTATACCACTGAAAATAAAAGATAATAAAAACCTGTACAGAGTCAATTATAATTTCCCGTGGCCGGGAGTTATTATCCTGGGCTGGGTGCTTTTTTGCTTAATCATGTTTTATTCAAGTAAATATGACCTAAGATGGATGGTATATGCCGATAGTGTTTTTTATATGCTTTTCATAACATGGGCTATACAGCAAGCTGTTTTCAGACGAATAAACCACGAAAAAACCAGATTCATTTACCACAAAAACCGACAAATCCTGGAGATACCTTTCTGGCAATTGGAAATTCCGCAAAAGGATTTGCTGGAAATCTGTGTGCTGACTCGCCGCCGGCGTGGTTTCAGCTTGCCTGGAATGTCCGAGTTGTCGGCAGTTTATCGTTCCGGGGAGGAAATTCGCCGGGTATTCCTGGCTCCAGCGCGTAAATCCGAGGCTAAACGAATTGCCGGGAAATTATCCGAATACACTCAAACTGAACTTCGCTTTCTAAACGTTTGACGCCTGAAATTCCATCTATTCCCAATGGCAGGAATTTTGCACCGGATTTTTGCATTTCCGTCTGGCAGTGATAGAGTTTAGGTGAAAATAAATTAAATAATTTATCTCTGGAGATTTTACAATGGAAATGGTTGAACGCGACAATCTTTATCCTTTACTGTTTGATCCGATCTACCACGAAAAAATGTGGGGCGGAAATATGATGCCTGAAAAGCTCGGGCGCAAACTGCCGAAGACTAAAGACCCTGTCGGGGAATCCTGGGAAGTGTCCGACCGGGACGACGCCATGAGCATAATCAGCAATGGCCCGTTGAAAGGATGCACGTTCCGCCAATTTCTCGATCATTACGGCAATGACATTATCGGTAAAAATTTCCAGGGCGGCAGATTTCCATTGCTGGTGAAAATCATCGACGCCGGAAAAAGACTGTCGCTTCAGGTTCATCCCGACCAGGCCGCGTGCAACCAGCTCGGCGGCGGCGCGGAGCCTAAAACCGAAATGTGGTACGTGATCGCCGCCAAAAAAGGCGCGAAAATCATGGCCGGACTCAAACCCACTGCTACCCGGATGCAGTTCGTCGACAAAATTAAATCCCCGGACGTGGAAAGCTGTCTGCAGATTTTCGATTCCAATCCGGGCGACGCCTATTTTATCAGCTCCGGACGGCTCCATGCCATCGGCGCGGGTAATCTGCTCCTCGAAATCCAGCAGAGTAGCGACACCACTTACCGGGTCAGCGACTGGGGCCGGACCGGGTCCGACGGCAAACCCCGTCAATTGCACGTGGAACAAGCCATGAAGAGCATCAATTTCATGGACCGCACTTCGCCGCGCATCAGCGGCGCGGCCGATTCAGCCGAACACAACCGCAAGTACCCGCTCATCAATATGTGTCCGTTTTTCCAGGTCGACGAACTCCGTCTGGTCGATACCTGGCTCGATAACACTACCGCCAACGGCAGTTTCCACCTGCTGACCGCCATCAATCATCCGGTCACCGCCGGACGCGACGACCTGACCGCCGAAATCCAGCCCGGATGCACCTGTTTCATCCCCGCCTCCTTTGGACAATATCAGGTTAGAGGAAAAAAAGGCGAGGAATCAATGGTTGTCAGAACCATGCTGTAGTTTTTACCATTTCCATTCATAACCAACTCATTATAATTTCAAGGAACAATCAGAATGAATTTTTGCTGTCTAAACGAACTAAAAGAGCATCTTATCGAAAAATTCCCCGGCACGCAAATCCCTGAAGGATGGGAAATTACCGCGGAACCATGTCCGGCTGACATGACCGGCGACATTACCGTGAACTGTTTCCGGTTCGCCAGGATCTTCCGGAACGCCCCGGACAAAATCGCCGCCGCCGCCAAGGAATTTCTTGCCTCCCACGCCGAAGTTGAGCAAGTGGAAAAAATCAAGGCATTCGTGAACATCGTGCTGAAACCCGGCGCGCTGTTCCGCGATTCTCTGGCTGACATTGATGCGCTGTTGGATGCGGCAAAGCTTCCCGAGTCAAGTCAGAAAAAAATCGTGGTGGAATATTCCGCCCCGAACACCAATAAACCCCAGCACCTCGGACACGTCCGCAACAACACCTTGGGCATGGCCCTGAGTTCGCTGCTCAAGCGGGTCGGGCATAAAGTTTCTCCGGTAAACCTGATCAATGACCGCGGCATTCACATCTGCAAATCGATGCTGGCCTATCAGCGGTTCGGCAACGGCGCCACCCCGGAATCCACCGGTATAAAAGGCGATCACCTCGTGGGTGATTTCTACGTAAAATATAATGACGAACTTAATAAGCAGCTCGCGAAGCTTCGGGAACAAAATCCGGAACTCAAGGGCAAAAGCGACGACGACCTGTTCCTGAAAACCGAAATCGGCCGCGCCGCCCAAACCATGCTTCAGCAGTGGGAAGCCGGTGACCCCGAAGTGCGCAAACTCTGGGAAACCATGAACTCGTGGGTTATCGCCGGATTCGAACAGACTTACAAGCGGATGGGTGTGGAATTCTTCCAGCTCTACCTCGAAAGCGATACATATCTCCTCGGCAAAAACGTGGTGGAACAGGGCCTCGAAAAAGGCGTGTTCTTCAAACGCGATGACGGCGCGGTTATGGTCGATCTCGGCAAGCTCGGGGAAAAGGTGCTGTTGCGTTCCGACGGAACCAGCGTATACATCACTCAGGACCTCGGCACTACGCTGAAAAAGTATGAAGATTTCAAACCGGATAGCCAGATATGGGTAGTCGGAGACGAACAGATCCTTCACTTTAAAATGCTGTTCGCCATCCTCAAAAAAATGGGTTACGAATGGGCCGGCAACCTGTATCACCTCGCTTATGGCATGGTGAACCTGCCCAGCGGTAAAATGAAAAGCCGCGAAGGTACAGTGGTTGACGCCGACGACCTCTTCGCCGAAATGGTGGAACTTGCCAAAAAAGCCACGCTGGAACGTTGCGGTGATGAAGTTCCGGAAGATATCGACGAACGTTCGGAAATCATCGGCATGGGGGCGTTGAAATTCATGCTTCTCAAATTCAATCCCAAAACCACGATGATGTTCGATCCCGAAGCCTCGGTAAAATTTGAAGGCGATACCGGCCCTTACGTGCAATATGCCGGCGCCAGGATCAACTCCATCGAACGCAAAGCCAGGGAACGGGGAATTATGGACTCGGCATCGGAAATCGACTGGTCGCTGCTGTCGGCCACCGAGGAAAAGGAAGTGGCGGTACGGGCGTTTTTCTATCCGCAGGCATTACAAGCGGCGGCCGAAAAACTCGACTGCTCAAACGTGGTCAGTTACCTTCTCGACCTCGCCAAAGCATACAACCGCTTCTACCGGGAATGTCCGGTGTTGAACGCCGATAACGAAGCCTTGCGCGATACCCGTCTGGCACTGTGTCTGCGCGTCCGCGACATCATCGCCGACGGCCTGAGCGCTCTCACCATCAGTATCCCCGAAGCCATGTAACCCCAAACAGACTTTGGATGGAATGGCCGAAGTGCGTTGCGACTTCGGCGGAAAGTAGGCTGGTCTTGCCGAGACCAGCTGCCGGGGAGTATCCTTGGATTAAAAATGTATTGCTTCGCTAACGCTGACAACGCGGAATACTCAAAAATTCTTCTCTCTTCTTTTGGAACTTGGATATTGTTGGATATTGGAAATTCATAGCTGTCCGGTTAATATTTTGGAAACCACGGAGGGCACAGAGGACACGGAGAATAGAAGAAAAAGTTGAACTCAACTTCTCGAATCTTACCTCTGTGGTTTATAAATTCTTGTTTTTTACCGGACAGTAGTGTTGGAAATTGTATTCCGGCCACTCGATCCAAACACACTGTTTGGCCGGGGAGTGTCCCCGGAGTGAATGGGCAAAGTGTTTAACGACTTTGCCGGGATCGCGAAGCATTCCGGCCACTCGATCCAAACACAATGTTTGGCAGAAAACTTGGGCTACTTCCGGCTCTGCCGGGAACACTTCTTCGGTTGAAAATTATTGAATATTGGATATTAGTTCAGGAACCGAGTTTTTCCTGGAGGAGTTTGATGACCATCTGGGGATTGGCCTTGCCGCGACTCAGTTTCATTACCTGTCCGACAAAGAACTGAAGGACTTTCTTGTTGCCGTCGAGGTACTGCTGCACCTGGGGCTGATTTTCGGCGATGGCCTGATCCACCATTCCGGCAATCGCGCCTTCGTCGGACACCTGCACCAGGCCCTTTTCCTTGACGATCACGTCAGGATCTTTGCCGCTGGCGAACATTTCGGCGAATACGGTTTTGGCGATTTTTCCGCTGATCGCGCCTTTACTGATCATTTCCACCATGGCGGCAAGCTGTTCAGGTTTTACCTTGCACTCGCCGATGGAGACTCCGGCGTTCGAGAGTTCGCGGAGCAGTTCGGAAATAATCCAATTCGCCAGGATTTTCGGGGTCTTGGTTGCGGTTGCCCCGGCCTCGAAATAATCGGCATAAGCTTTATCGGCGGTAAGGACTTCCGCATCGTAGGGGGTAAGATCGAATTCGGCAACGAACCTTTCGCGCTTCGCGGCGGGCAATTCGGGAAGGCCCTCGCGGATTCCAGCGAGTTCTTCCTTCGTGAAAGTCACCGGCATCAAGTCAGGTTCGGGAAAATAACGGTAGTCGTGGGCGCTTTCCTTTCTGCGGAGCAGGTAGGTTTCGCCGAGGTCGTCGTTCCAGCCGCGGGTTTCCTGATAGAGAGTTCCGCCTTCATCGAGAACTTCGGCCTGACGGTCGATTTCGTATTCCAGCGAACGGTGGACTGAACGGAAACTGTTCAGGTTCTTGATTTCGATTTTCGTGCCGAATTTCTCTGTACCGGCCGGCCGGAGTGAAACATTCACGTCGCACCGGAGCTGACCTTTTTCCATGTCGCAGTCACTCACGTCGGCGTACTGCATGATCTGCTTCAGGGCGGTAAGGTAGGCATAGGCTTCATCCGGCGTCCGCATGTCGGGTTCGCTGACGCATTCCATCAGCGGAACCCCGGCGCGGTTGAAATCGATGCCGCTGTAGCCGGAAAAATGAGTCGATTTGGCAACGTCTTCCTCTAGGTGGATGCGGGTCATGCCGATGTATTTGTCCAGAAGTTCCGCCCCGGAAAATCCCTTGCCGGAAATATGGATGCGCCCGAGTCCGCAAAACGGCAGATCGTACTGGGATAGCTGATAGTTCTTCGGCATGTCCGGGTAGAAATAACTTTTGCGGTCGAATTTGCTGTATTCGGCGATTTCACATTCGCAGAGCATTCCGGCGGTGACGGTTTTGCGGATTGCTTCCCGGTTCGGCACCGGCATTACACCAGGATACCCCATGCAAACCGGACACACCAGCGTATTGGGTTCCGCACCGTAACAATTGGCGCAACCGCAAAACATTTTGCTGTTAGTCCGTACCTGCACATGCACTTCCAGCCCGATTACCGCTTCATAAGCCGCCATGATCAAAACATTCCGTGTGTTTGTTTAATTCAAAACCATAAACATAACCCGTTTAACCCAAAAACAAAGCCGCCAGACCCGATTTTTCACACGAAAATTTTCAAATGATTGTTATCATCAGAAATTAATAATCAGTCCGATGTGGAAATTTCAGAAGACTGAAAATTTTCTCTTTTTGCGGCAGCATCAACTTTAGACCAATCGATGAATCTATGTAGTAGCGGGCGAACTTTTCCAATATTTTTAAGCCATATATAGTCCCGTATAAATCGACCTGACATTATTCCAGCCATAAACCAGATGAAGCCAATTACAGATTTGTCAGTATGCCATATCAATGAACATACAATCAGAATGATAAATACAATTGAAGCAAGTATTGATATTTTTGAGGAAAACAATAAACGCTTAATATCCACATCTTTATCACGTTCTTTAAGCAGTTTCCGGGCAAGGTTTTGTTCGTCCATTTTTCACCATTAATTATTTCAGGGTTTTCGGGTTGGGGAGAGGGAGAGTCGCCAGATATCGTGGTCAGCGGAGTTGGAAATGATGATCGGATGACGGGCGGCGCCGAGGACTTTTAAGGTTTCCTCGGGCATGGCTGAAGCCATGTACGATTTTAGTTCAAGCATAGTAACTTCTCCATCGCGGTCGGCGTCGGCCTCGCCGGAAAGCCCGTTGACCAGGCAGTAGGAGAACGCGCCGTTGCTCCATGCCCGGTTTTCAATGGACTTGCGGTCGGGAGCGGCGCTGACAAAATAGATCCAGCCGGGCGGGATTTTTTTGCGTTCCTGAAGCTGAGAGAGGTACGGGCGCACCGAAATGCCTTTTTCGGAGCTTCTGGTAATCAGTTTTCCGGCGTGACAGGAATCCACCATCACCAGCACGTTGCGCGGATTGCGTTCCTTTATGAAGTCAATAACCTTGTCCATGCGCCAGCCGGTGTATGGTTTGTTGAGTTCGGTGTCGTAGCAGGCGAAATATACGCGGCGGGTATCGCCGGGATCAGGATAGCCGTGGCCGCTCCAGAACAGCACCAGCAGGTCGTTTGAATTAACTTTAGTGAGCCATCCGGCCAGCGCTTCTTCGATATTTTTCTTTGTCGCGTCTTTGTCGGTAAGGAACTTGATGCGGTTGTCCTTCCAGCCCTGCTTAATGAGGATTTTACGAAAATCCTCGGCGTCATCGTCGGCGAATTCCAGGTTGTCGAGTTCGTTTTTGCCGCTGTTGCGGTACTTGGAAACGCCGACCACCAGCGCCCAGCAGTTGGCCGAATCGACGGTTACCGGCTGGATTTTTTGGGTTTCAGCGGGTTTCGGTTTGAGTTTTGAAGCGAGTTTGTAGATTTCCCTGAGCCGCTTTTCAGGTTCGTTGCCGCCGAGTCCCTGAAGTTTTGCGTTTGCAAGGATGGCCGCGGCCTTGCGGAAATCGCGGTTTGCTACGGCTTTGGCGGCTTCAGCGCTCATGGACTGCCACAGTTGTTCCCGCTCTTTTTGTTCGCGGATTTTGGCGGCGCGGCGTGCGGCCTCCCGGCGTTTCTTCAGTTCTTCGCGTTCCCTGGCTTCCCGGACGAGTTTTGCTTTGCGGTTTCTGGCTTCGGACGCGGCAAGCGTCAGAGCCTTGCTGTTCCCGTAAAGATCGTTAATCACCATCCTGACCACGTTTTCCGACACGAATTTGCCTTCGTCATTAAGCAGCGTGGCGGTGTTTTCGCACTGTGCGTAACCCTTTACTTTGGTAGTCATAAACCGTTTAAGAACCACTTCATTGTAACGGTTGGTTATTCTGTAGTCGATCATGTAGGGGAAATTACAGTGTTCCTTGTACCACATGAGCGGCGGGAAGATAATTGCCGCCAGAACCATGCCGGTATTGTTGATTCCGCCGGGTTTGGGCGGATAGCAGCGCAGGCGCAATTCCTTGAATTTCAACTCCGCGGCCGGATCATTGACAATATTTCCGCCTGAGTTTTTCACCAGGCCATGATAGATGTCCCGGCGGTAGTTTTTATATTGATTGGCCGGGGCCGCTTCCGAGACGTTCACGGTATCCGGGGAAAGCGATATCCTGAGAAAACCGTTGGGCCGCGGATCAAGTTTGTCCGGTGGCGTGGTAATGAAGCTTCCGCAACCGGAAGCCAGAACTCCCAGCACAACCGGGATTGCTAAACTGGACAAGCTTTTGATTGTCTGTTTCATTTAATCAATATAACCTATTTTTTCTTTTCCCGCGAACTTTCGGCTTTCGGCTGAAGATCGGCGTTGTCGGTAGCGGTCAGATCGTACTGATACCCGCACATCTTCAAAGCATGGTCAAGCGACTTCACCGTTCCGGAGAGGTCTTTGTTTTTCAAATGCTGTTCGCTTTCGTTGAGTGCCTTGCGGAATCTCTTGCGCCGTTCGTTGAATATCCTCTGCTGAGTCGCACGGTATTCGGCTTCGGACAGGAGCCGTGCGGCCTCCTTGGTGTGCTTTGCGAGCAGCGCTTTTTTGAATGCGTTTACGGCATCCGGGTAATTTTTCAAACTCATCAGCGTTTTGCCTACCGAAAGAAATTTCGGGTACTTGATTTTTTCGTTCATATAGGCCTGTTTTTCGGCATCGTCGAGGGTTAGGATCCTGCCGATTTCCAGGAACAGGTTGTTCAATTCGTGCATGTTTTCGGTGGAGACCTCGGCGGTTTGCTTGATTGTGCCGGTTTCAACCCGGATGATTTGTGCGGCAACCGTGACTTCCTCGCCGATCTGTACCACCGAACCGGTGATCAGATATTCCGCGCCGATAAATTTCCCGAGCTTTTTCACTTGCTTGCGGTTCACCAGGTCGGTAGACTGGAATTTGAGTTCGTTCAGTGCCTTTTTGATCTGGTTTCTGGCCACCAGCCGATACCCTCCCGCAAGCGACTGCTCCACTTTTACTCCCATCGCACCCCCGGTAAGATTGCGCTTTACCGACTTGTCGATGGTAAAATCAACCACGGCCGCCCAGGGCAGACGTTCCGCAAGTTTTTTGTTGACTTCCTTGAACAGGTTTTCGGCCTGAACGGTCTCATCCTTGCCACGCGCCAGCCGCATTACCAGCACGGCGGCGGCGCGTGCTTCGGGCAAGGTTTCCGGTTCCCGCATCAACCGGCTGGTGTTGAATACCGCCATTTTAAATTCTTTTTTGCGCTTGGCTTCCCTTGCAGCCACCTTGCGCTGGCGTTCCGCTTCGATTCTGTCGGTTTGCCCCTTGCGGTAATGACGGGCCTCCTCGATGATGAGATTCTGGAGTTTCCGGATTTCCTTTACTTTTCCGGAATTGCTCTCCCCGTATTCGCGGAGAAGCTCGTTGAGCGTATTCAGCGCTTCCTCGTAATCATTCTGCGAGGCAAGGTATTTCGCGTTGTTCATCGACTCGTTAATAATGCTTCCGGCGTTCATTTCGCGGTAGACCTGATAGAAAAACACCACGAGCAGAGTCACGATCATTGCCGCCGCGATACTGCCGTAAGTGAACAGCGGCGAATGTTTCCGTACTTTCCTGGGTTTGTAAAATTTTAGTGGAGGTTCGCCGCGTTCCACCCGGTTCAAGTCTTCGATCAATTCGGTCGGATCATGATGGCGGTACTGGGGTTTTTTCGCCAGAAGGCGGTCAAGAACCTGCGAAAAGTTGTGGGCAATATCCGGATTTACCTTATCGAGAGGTTCGGGGATTTCCTCGATATGCTGCCGGGCGTAGGCGGCGGCGGTGGTGCCGGTAAAAGGAGGACGCCCCGCGAGAAGATGGTAGGCGGTGGCGCCGAGGGAATAGAGGTCGCTGCGAATGTCGATTTTTTTCGAACCCTCGTGTTGTTCCGGCGACATGTACGGGGGCGTTCCCAGGCTTTGTCCGGTCATCGACAGCATACTGATTAGCGATTCGGTGTCTTTTGCCAGCCCGAAGTCATGGAGTTTTACGTTACCTTTGCGGTCAAGCAGAATGTTGTGCGGTTTGATGTCACGGTGGACCATGCCGATATCGGCGGCGGCCTGGAGCACTCCCGCCGCCTGCCGCATGATCTTGATCACCTCCGCAACCTTGAACGGCGATTTCACCTTTTTCTTTTTCGGACGTTCAGACTTGGCGGTAAGTTTTCCTTTTTTCTGCTTATTAACCTTTATTTCGGGTTCGGTTGGTGCGTCCGGATCGATTCCGGCCTCCTGCATCCGGTCGGCAAGGGTTTTGCCGGAAACGTACTCCATCACGATGTAATAAAGGTTGTGGTGCATTCCGTAGTCGAGGACTTTTACCACGTTCGGGTGCGCGAGCCGCGCGGCAAGCTGGGCTTCGCGCCGGAATCTCCGGGCGAATTCGGGGATGGCGGTAAGGTGGGGGTGCATGATCTTGATCGCCACTTTTTCGCCCCCGGGACCGGTGGCGCGGTAAACCGTGCCCATTGCGCCGTGCCCGATGATGTCGCCCAGGACGAATTTGCCTATTTTAGTCCCGCGGCGGTTGAGTTTCGGCAACTCGTGTCTGACTCCCGAACCCGTGCCTGATTGGTTTCCGGGATTTTTTAAATGGGCGTGGCCTGGATTAGAGTCCTGGCTGGGAATGTGCAGTTCCCTGCGGCATTCCGGACAATGGAAATCCTCTCGAAGATTGCGTTCTTCGATAGAGATAAGTTTGCCGCAATGCGCGCATTTAAATTTCAAACCCATGCCTTAACCGCCTGTTCCTTCCCGAATTTACCGTATATTCAATATTTTCTCAAGTACTTTACGACAAACTCATAGTCTTCCCGGTTTTTGACCGAGTGACGCGGAAGTTTGTCCGGATCGCTGTATTTAGTTGACTGAGGCAAATATCCCTGCCACGGGGCGTCGAGGGAGTTGTTTACCGAGGCAACTAACTTTTCCTCATATTGTTTCCAGATTTTCGCCGCCATTTTCGGGTCTTTCCTGATCCCCGCGCCGTAATAATAACAGCAGCCAAGCATGTACATGGCGCGGATGTATCCTTTACTCGCCGCGTATTTGAACCCTTTCAGCGCCTTTGACGTGCTCTTTTTAACCCCTTCCCCTTTATAATAAATCATGCCGTAAAGGAAAGCGCCTTCCGCGCTGCCCCTTCTGCCTGCCTCGAAAAAATATTTTACGGCGGAACGGTTTTGTCTCAATTTGTATTGAAATTTACCTGCCTGTAAAAATGCCGGGGCCAAGCCCTGTTTCATGGCGGCGTTGCGCATTGCCACGGCGTTGGGATAGTTCCTGGCAGTGCCTTTGCCGTTTTCGTAACAGTCGGCAAGTTCGAGCAGGGCGTACGGGGAAACGCTTCTGGAGGCAAGAAGATCTCTGAATGCTTTTACATGGTCCGGTTTGGCGCCGATTCCGTATTTCCGCATAATTCCAAGCGAATATTTTGCTAATGGCGCTTTGCTGTTCTCCAGGGCTTTAAACAATTTTTCATCAACTTTCTTATTTTCCTTTGCAAGCATACGCAGAATGCCCGTATTTTTATCCTGTTCCAGTATGACCAGCGCGATTCTGGCGCGCGGCACTCCCTTTTCGGCGGCTTCTTTAAAATATTTTTTTGCCTGCTCAAGGTCTTTTCCTACTCCGCAACCGAAGGTGTAACATATTCCCAACTGGTATTTTGCTTCCGGAAGCCCCGCCTCTTCCACCTTTTTGTACCATTCAACAGCGGTTTTTCCGGATTTGACGATCTTCTTTCCCCCGGCCCGGTAGCAGTTGCCGAGTTCTATATATGCCGGGACATATCCAGCTTCAGCCGACTTTTCCAGCTTCTCCAACCGTGAATTGCTGATGGTATACTTCATTGCTGTCTGGTAAAGCGCTTTCGGGTGATCGTAAATAAGCGCGAATCCGTAACCGCCAAATGCCTGGAACCGGATATGGAAAGGATCGAGCGATGATCCCAACCCCTTAAACTCCTTGGTGATTTTTTTATGTCTTCCGCTGAATTCATTAAGGAAATAGGCATTGGGGTTATGCTGCCAGATCGCCGCCGCCATCAACCTGCCGAAACCGTCGTCAATCCTGGTGTTCCGGGGATATTTCAAGAGACAATATCCCGCCATGACCAACGCGTCGGAATAAAAGTATTTTCCCGCCAGTTTGAACCATTCCTCCGCCTTTTTCGGGTCCGGTTCCACACCGAGTCCGTGCAAGTAACACATTCCCGTCTGGTACATGGCGTAAACATGTTTTTTGTGCGCCGCTTCGTTGAAATATTTAAACGCCCGGAAATAATCCTTGTCCGCTCCCCCGGTTCCGTAGTAATAACAGCGGCCCAAGTGATAGATTGCGTCAATGTCTTTGTCCTTCTTAATCCTGTCCAGATTAAATTTGACATCGCCCCTGGGGTAAGCCAGGTTGTCCCTGGTGTTTGAAGCGGACCCGCCTTTCCACAGCGAATACTTGGTGTATTCATATTCGAGGGCAATGCATTTTTTTCTTTTGGGCTTGTAGGGGTTCAAGACAATCTCAGTGGCATAGTAGAGAAGCTGTGGAAAGGTAAGTTTTAATTTACCTATTTCCTTGAATCCGTTCCGGCTGTGGACCAACACCCTGTCTTTCAGGTCAATGACCATTTTGTGGTCATTGATTCCGAACAGGTCTTGTGAATATATCTTCGAGTCCCGGTAGATTTTTTTCATTACCGACAGTTTGTTGAATTTGCCAATTGCTCCATTGGCGGCAGTCCATATTCCGGTATTATTGTGATCGTGCTTGTTTTCCCCGTATCCGGAATCCGGTTCGTATTTGTTGAAACATACAATCGGGCGGCAGTATATGCCTTCAAAAACAGCGAGACCTTTATCTATGTCATATCTTATAATTTTTTCCAGGTATTTGGTTTCCGGATCAACCGGGTAAAGGCGGGTCCTGAACCGGAAAGTTATAACATCGTCTTTGCCGAGGTAATTCCTGCTGTGCCTCCGGGTGATCCGCCGGGAACGGTCTTTCGATTCGCTGGCGGGATAATTAATTTCGCCCCCCATGTAACTGCCGAATCTTTCTACATCTTCATCCTCGTCATCATCTTCGTCGTCATTGCTGCTGCTGGTTCTGGTTATTGACGGTAACGTGGTCTTTTTGTATCTGTGGATGTAACCCCAGCGGGTCTCTTCCAGTTCGGCATTTTTGTCACAGGTGATGTTATATTTCTTGAAAAGTTTCTTCTGTTTACTTGCTGCGTTGACGTCCGGCAAGGTAAAACACAAAAAAATGAGTCCGGCAATTACCAGGAACCGCCGGAGCCGCATATATTTGTTTCCAGCCATATTAAAAAAACCAGTCTATTCAGTAACGATCTCTTTCGTGATGAGCTTTTTCAGGATTATCCGCTCGATCCGTTTTTCCGGATCGAAAACGTCTTCGGCTTTTGCCGGTTCTTCTGTCATGCTTCCCGGCGCGCCGGAACCGGTCACCGTAAAAGTGCGGTCGTTAAAATCCCGGTTGACTTTCCGCAGTTCCTTCCCGGTGATCTTTTTACCGTCAGGACCGGTTTTTACGATGGTTTCCACGGTTTCTATAACCTCCCGGATCTTCAACTGCATGGTCACCTGGCACGTTCCGTCGGGTTTGAAGTCGATCGCCACCGGCTTCAGTCCCTGGAGAAACGCGCTTACCGCTCCCTGGACTTTGTCGTTCTTCAGGCAATAATCGCGGACACTGCTTTTGCCGTCGAGTCTGATGCCGACGAAGCGTTCCGCCATTTTCCGGTAGGCGTCGAGTTCGGCGGCGCGTTTGGCACGGAGCAGTTTCATGCCCCGGCTATTCGGGATTGCTCCGCTGCCAATGGCTTCGATCAGTTTTCCCGAGCTTGCGGCGGCAGGCAGTTTACGGCCGGTGTTTTTAGCGATTACCCGCATTACGTCGTCCAAGGCAACCCCGTAAACCACTTGGACAATTCCGTTTTTGGTGAATTCGGGTTCTTCGGTTTCGGTTGCGCCCCGGAGGATCTGGTTGATTGAACTTTTTATCTTGTCTGAGTGCAGCATATATTCATAAACCGAAGTGCCACCGTCGATTTTGAATCCGTAGATGCGTTCGGCAAGCGCCCGATAAGCGTCGATTTGGGCCACCCGGACAATCTGCAGGCGTTTTTCCGGGCTGATATCCCGCCAGACAAGCGGCAAATCAGCCGCCGCCAGGATATTGGAGAACATCCCTGAAAGCAGCCAAGCCGTCAGGACTGTTCCGATAAATTTTCCATATATTGATTTTCGTGTCACAATTTCCTCCGCGGTTTGCATTGAATGTTTTTTTGTATCATTCGCGGAGCCTTCGCTTTTCTCACGTCACCGAAACTAAAGAACACCTCTAATAATTGCAGTTTCGGCTCCGGACGGTCATTTTTCAGAGATACTCTAAATTCTTAACTCTTCATTCTTCATTAATAAACTACATCTACTTTGCCTTTTTCGGGTGTCCAGGTAAATTTGCGGTCTTTACCGGAAGGCGTACTGATTTCGATTACGGCCTTATTGTCGTTGTTGCGGTAGAAAGCTCCATCGCGTTTGATTGCGGAATTCGCGCGCATCAACACCATGCCGTCGGGATTTTTAATTCTCAGGATGGTATTCGGGGGAAGCCGGAAGAACAGCGCGCCCTTGCCGGGCAGATAATTCAGTTTCCTGGCGGTCTTTTCGGCGTCGGCTTTGCATGCTTCGGGAATTTTATTCACATACAGACGCGGCCCGGAATCCACCGCCGGAGTTTTCTCTGCCGGTTTGGTTTTTTCCGGCTCTGGTTTAAGCGGGATTGAAGGTTCAAAGTTGTCCGCCGGTTTTACCGGACCTGTCTGGTCCGGATTGGGGATGGGCAGTTGTTTGTTTTTAAGCCAGGCAAAGGCGTCCAGCAGATAAATTCCAAGCAGTGCCACGATTGCCAGGATCACCAGCGCCGCCACGATTCCTGAACTTGACTTCTTTTTATCAACGGAAATCTGATGTTTTTTCAGTCCGGCGGCGAATCCGGCGGCGGTGGGGCGTTCGGAAGGATCTTTTTCAAGGGTCTGCATGATAATTCCGGCGATGGACATGGGGATATCGGGATTTACCTCCCGGATCGGTCTGGGTGGCTCGGATTTGACAATTTCGGCGATTTCTTCCGGATCAAGATGCTCGATTGCGTAGGGCAGACACCCGGTCAGGAGTTCGTAACTCATTAACCCGAGGGAGTAAACGTCAACGGCGGCGGAGTCGTATTCCTTGCCCGGATTTCCAGCGTAGGCGTCGCATTGTTCGGGAGAGATGAACGCGGGAGTACCGGAAACCACCCCGGCGCGGGTCACGAAGTTGTCCAGTTCTGGTTCCTTGGCCTTGACCAATCCGAGGTCGAGAAGTTTCAATTCACCACGTTTGTCAACCATTACGTTGCTGGGTTTCAGGTCGCGGTGGCGCAGTCCGAAAGAATGGAGTTCGGCGATTATCTCCGCAAGATTGATAATAAGCTCAAGTTTTTCAGGCAACTCCAGCTTGTTTTCGGTGAAATACCGGTCAATAGACACGCCATCGACAAGCTCCATGGCGAAGTAGCGCCATCCGCGATCCTCGCCGCATTGATAAACAGGCACGATTCCGGGGATTTTCAGGCGCGCCTGCACCCGGATTTCTCGCTTGAATCGCTCCTGAATGTCTTGTCCGGAACGGAGATTGCGGCTGAGAACTTTCAATGCCACCGCGCGGCTTAAATCCTGGTCTACAGCCCGGTAAACGGCGGCCTGTCCGCCCTCGCCGATCTTTTTCAGATTACGGAAACGACCCAGGTTTGAACCGTTTTCCGGATAATCCGGCTCGCTGGAAAATGCCGGAGGCGGCTCATCAGATTTACTGGTTTTTCTTGAATCCTCAACCATAACGATCAATCCGGCTTGCCGGACAACTATCCTTTATTCTGCCTTCAAATAGACCATAGTAACATAGCCTATCTGGATAAAATCGCCAGAGTTAAGGGGTTGAGGAGATTGGATTTTTTGTGAATTAACCCTGGTTTCGGCGTCGGCATCAAGGTTTTTGATGTAAAAACGGCCGGTCGGCGCGTAAATTTCACAGTGACAGGGAGCGGCTTCGGCGTTGCTGATCCGGATGTGGGCCGAACTTGAAGTCCCTACGACGAATTCGTCATGGGTCCGAAGGTAGTGTACCTGTTCTTCCTTGCCATCGCGGAGAATCGTCAACTTATGGATCATTGGCTCTTTCATAGCTCCTCTCTAAGCTATTAGACCTTGTTTTCCATACTATTGTTCGATTTAAAAAGTCCGATCTCACGCATTGCGGAGGGAAAATCCGAAACTCGAATTTTTTCTTTACTGCATTAATTACGGGGGGATTCCGGCTTCGGCCGGCATTTCACTTTAATGCATCAAAACCATTTCAATTTCTTTCCAGAATTTCCCGTGAAGAGTCGCTTTCAGGTAATAGCAGGGAATAGATTTCAGCAGATTTACCGAATTGTTTAAAATTTTATGGTTCAAATCTTTTTTTTCCTTTATTTTCATACTCTTGAGAAATCTATTCCATGGCTGTTTATAACTGTTAATTATCTCATGTAAAGCAAATACATTTTTGATTGGCACAACTTCGTCTTCATTAGCTTGTAACAGAAAAAAAATTGCTTTGAGTGGATTTGACGATTCAACCTTTACACTGGTTCCTTTGCCTTTGAATATATAATCACTCCATGTAGGAACAGGATGAATTCTATAGCAGTCTTTTTTGTTTTTGACTAGCAAAACCGCATCATCCGTAAACTTTTTATAATAATCGGGCAATCTCCGCAAAGACGTTGATTTCCCGATGTTGCCAGGACCGGCAATCAAAATTCCATTCCCGGCTAATGATGCATAAGCTGCATGAAACGGTCCTCCGCCACTCCAAACACAATCACTGAATATCGGCATAAAGGAATTCAACATATAAATAAATTCAACATTTTTCTCCTTCATTTTCTCTAAGTCTAGCTCAATATTCGTAATACGGTCATGCCAGTTACGTTGCATCCAAAATCGATTATCGAGGAAAAGCTTATCAGCTCCAGCGAGACGGCTGTCGCGCTGTTTAATATAAGATTCAAGTACCGAAAACTTCAGATTATGCACATCATCCGAAGGTCGTATCCGGCGTAGGCTCAATCCCAGACACTTGCTGAATTGTGAAACCCACTCGCATAGACGATCATGTCCCGAGAGCGAATACATGCGTCCGTCAGATAGCTTTAAACTCCATACTGAAACACTCATATGTCAATCATGCTTTTCCAGTTGAATGCAAAAAGTCAAAGGTCTTAACTCAAGTTGCCGTTTCCTGTTGGTGAACAACCCCCGCTTGATGCAGCCGCTCCAGTCAAAGAGCACGTCGAAGCGGCGTTTCCCGTGTTTGCACATTGGTCATCCGAGGCGCTGTTGCCAGGAGCGCTGCAAGCAGCGAGAACACCTGTATTTGCCCGTAAATTTATCAATTCAGGTTTTTTGAACTTTTTCTTCTTTTTCATAATCATCCCCAACAAACTAATACAATTTGACAAAAACAATTAAACGGGGTTAGATATCCTGTGGTAATTATAGTTTATTGCAATACATGTTGCAAGGCATTTCTACTGAAATATCGTCCGCGCATACTCCTTCAAAACTGTCGTTCTGGTTGGGGAAATTATTTCTTCATTGCATAAATTCGGGGGTAATTCCGGCTTCGGCCAGCACTTCACGGTAAACCGAGGATGCCTCACTGCCGAACGTAACGAATATCACGGTTTCCGGGAAAGAATCGCTCCAGTTTTTCGCAACCGACACCGCGATTTCCGCCGCCGCTTTAAGCGGATAACGGTAAACCCCGGTGCTGATCGACGGGAACGCAATACTTTTCAGCCGGTTTCCGGCGGCCCTCTGCAAGCTGTTAGTGTAGCTTGCCTTGAGCAGTTCCGGTTCACCTTTGTTCCCGCCGTGCCAAACCGGGCCTGGCGTGTGAATTACATGTTTGGCGGGAAGATCGTATCCGCCGGTAATCACCGCTTCGCCGGTATTGCAGCCGCCGAATTTGCGGCATTCTTCAAGAAGTCCGGGTCCGGCGGCGCGATGGATAGCGCCGTCAACCCCGCCGCCGCCCAACAACGAACAGTTAGCCGCATTTACGATTGCATCAACCTTAAGCTTGGTGATGTCACCCTCATGTAAAAGAATTTTCATCATAACCTTTCCCTCAAACAGTGTGTTTGGATCAAGTACCCGAAGCGCCATGTCCATTTTAGTGGCACAACTAAAGCTATGAACAGTTTTTATGCAATTACGCCGGAATCGCAAAGTATTCCGGCAGTTTCAGTCCTGACAAACGTCTGGTTTTGTGTCTTTGATAAGTTTATCAAGACTAAAAGTGATGTAGGGGCCTTCGGCAGCGGGTTCTTTATTTATCGATACGTACAGAAGTTTCTTTGCCGGTTCAAAAATGACGGCCTGGATATTAAGGTCTTTCATTTTTGCTTTATTCAGGGCCTGTTTCATTGTATCGACATTGAATTTGCCGGGATTTGCTTTGACTGCATTTACCAGGGCTTCATACCGCTTGCACGATGGTGCTATCGCGTACTGATTTTCTTTGCTGAAATAATTCGAAACTGCCAGAAAGTTCTCCCCTTTTCCGTCCCGTATCAAGGCTTCGCCATTAGCCAGTTCCGCCACTTTTGCACTGGAACTGTCGGCAACCATTACATTCATTGGGATCAAATGTTTCTGTTTTTCAAGGTAACTGATAAAGTTCCCGGTATTCTCAGACTGATGTGCGGTGTTCCGGAGCAGCAATTGAATCGGCAACCCTTTAAAATTTATCTGGTCATGTTGCCACAATGCGTTGAAAACCAGCATATTTCCGAATGACACGCCTTTGCTGTTCATTCCGGTGAAGGCGCCGATCATCCCCAGGAAATTGATGGAGACCACTGGCAGTCCTTTGTCAGGATGATAAACCACGATAAGTCCTAATACTTCCTCAAGATGAAAGCTTGGGTAATCGGAGTTCCTGCCCATTATCATTTCGTGGCTGGCAGTGTTTTTACCCCAGACCGCGAGTCCGCTGCACATCAGCCTTGGGGTCACATTGACTGCCACAAGTTCCATATACGGGATTTCCGCGGTTTCGGCAATGGCCTTCAACTCCTGCCTGAAATTTTCCGGCAGGTTGGGTTCGATCTTTCCGGCCTGGGCAATGACCTGCTTTTTATATTTATCATCAATGAACAGTCCGGTAAGAGCAAAAAGATCCTGAAGCGGCTGTTTCAGCAACACGCCATACTGTTTGCCCATTTCCCGGGGAGAACCATACAGATGCAGAATCGGTACGCGGTCATAAATGTCCAGATGCGCTTTTCCGAAAACCCGCGGTGAACGCATTTCTGACTTAATCGACCGGTAACGCCGGTAGCCTTTGATATACCTGCAACTGCCCGAAAATAATAATAAGCAAATAAGGATAGCAGAAAAAAATATTCCAAGAATGATAGGGGAAAATTTTTTGATCCGTGTCATATTTTAACCTATTTGTTTAATACCGGATGGACCATTCTTTAAACTCGCATTGCACTTTACTTATTCAGTCCGGGGAACAATACCCGCCGGAATCGCAAAGCATTCCGGCCATTCTATCCAATGACACTCATTGGCATTGCCGGCGTAGGCGAAGCAATGCCTTTTCCGTCCGGGGATCATCCCTGGTTCAGGACCAGGTTGAGCATTTTTTCAGTGGCTTCGATAGCGGCAACGAGCTGGTCCGAGTCGACTCCCAGGGTCATCATCGGCTCGCCGTTGACGTCCCAGGTGATGGTGGTTTCCACGAGGGCGTCGGTTTTACCTCCCGGCGGGATATGCACGGTGTAATCGAGCAGTTTCGGGATCAACACCTGCTGACTCCGGAGCGCCTTGCGGATGGCCTTCATAAAGGCGTCATAACCGCCATCGCCGGTGGATTTGGCCTTGAGAACCTTATCCTTGTACTGCACTTTCACATTGGCTACAGGGGTTTCGCCGCGCTGGGAAGCGACATTGTAGTCTATCACCTCGACCACTTTACTCTGAGGTGATTTCAATACGTCGGCAATGATAAACGGCAGGTCTTCCGGGGTGATTTTCTTTTTGCGGTCGCCCAGGCGGATCACCTCGGTCAGCACGGCCTTGCGCTGTTCGGGGGTGAGGTCGATTTTCAGGTTTTCCAGGTTTTTCTCGATCGACGCTTTACCGCTCAGTTTACCCAGGGCGTATTTGCGTTTCCGTCCGAACCGTTCCGGGAGTAGCGGATTCGCGTAAAGGTTGCCCTTTTTGTCGCCGTCGGCATGGACGCCGCAAGTCTGGGTGAAAACGTCGCCGCCCAGGACCGGACGGTTTGAAGATATCCGTTTTGTTGAAACCGACTGAACTATCTGCGAGATTTTGTCCAGTTTGGTTTCGTTGATGTGGCTTTTATACCCGGACATGTCGTGCAGCACGGCGGTGAATTCGGCCAGGCATTGGTTTCCGGCGCGTTCGCCGAGACTGTTCACGGTGGTATGGACGCAGTTGATGCCGGCCGCAACCGCCGCCAGCGAGTTGGCGGTGGCAAGGCCGTAGTCGTTATGGCCGTGGAAATCGTAACGCATTTTCGGGGCGGCGGAGAAAGTCATTTCCAGTAATTTGCCGACGACCAGCGGATTCATTATTCCGAGGGTGTCGGGCAGCATGATCCGGGCGGTAGGCAGTTCCGCCAGCCGTCTGATGAATTCCCGCACATATTCCGGATTGTCCTGGATGCCGTTAGACCAGTCTTCGAGATAAACATTAACGATAAGTCCCTTTTTATGGGCGTATTCAACAATTTCACAGGCATCGTTGTAATGGTCTTCAGGTTCTTTTCTGAGCTGGGTGCGGCAGTGTTTTTCCGAACCTTTGGTCAGAAGGTTGATGGCTTTTCCGCCGAGATTTGCTATCCAGTCCACGGATTTTCCGCCGTCAGTGAATCCGAGGATTTCCACGCGGTCAAGCTTTCCGGCTTTTTCAGCCCATTTGAAGATTTTCTCGGCGCCTTCGCCTTCGCCTTCGGAAACCCGGGCGGAACCGACTTCGATGCGGTCGACTTTCACTTCCCCCAACAGCACTTTCGCAACCTGAAGTTTTTCTTCCGGACGGAACGACACGCCGGGGGTTTGTTCCCCATCCCGGAGCGTGGTGTCCATTACTTCCACATATTTTGATTTCTTATTCATATTAAACTGTTTTCCTTAAATTGATGAATTGTGTCAAAAAAAAACCATGAACTTTTGAGAGTTCATGGCTGATATATCTTTAGATACCGGCAATTGCCGCAAACTCTCCGGAACTACGGACCTTCCCGATTAATAATTCGGGCAGGTCCGCAAATAATGCCGATAATAGCGATTATTCCGGTCAAATGCTTGCGACTGGCGCGGTTATTCATGTTAGTCAATTACTATTTGTTTCAGTTTTCAGGTTTGAAACCTATCACGGTTTCCCGGTTGTGTCAATTTTTTTAGGACACAAAAGTTTACAAATTCTTTGCATGGTTATCTCTGTCTTGATATGTAACAAATCCATCATTAACTGTATAATGTCCATTTATTTTGACGATTAAACCAGTAAATTATGAATTTCCGGAAAAAAATATCAGGAGCATTAAAAGTGGAAAAGAAGAATCAGGAAACGATGAAATTATGGCAGCGCAACCGCTTCGGAATGTTTATTCACTGGGGTATTTACGCATTGCCTGCCCGTCATGAGTGGGTAAAAAGCCGCGAACAGATCAGCGACGCTGATTATCAGAAATATTTTGATCATTTTTATCCGGATCTTTACGATCCAGCCGAGTGGGCCGATTACTGCAAAAAAGCCGGAATGAAATATGTGGTCCTGACCACAAAACATCATGACGGTTTTTGCCTGTGGGATACCAAACTGACCGACTGGAAAGTGACTAATACCCCGTGGGGAAAAGACTTGCTCCGTCCTTACGTTGACGCATTCCGGGCGGCGGGAATCCGGATTGGCCTCTACCATTCGATTATCGACTGGCATCACCCGCACTACACCACCGACCGTACCCATCCGCGCCGCGATTGCGAGGAACACAAAGCCGGCGACGCCAACCGCGATATGGGGATTTACGCCGAATATCTGCGCGGTCAGGTCAGCGAAATTCTTACTGACTACGGCGAAATCGATATGATTTTCTTCGACTTTTCCATCTCCGATCCCGATAATCCCGGAAAATATCAGAAAGGCCGCAATGAATGGCAGTCGGAAAAACTGGTGAAAACGTGCCGGGAACTACAACCGGGCATCCTGATCAACGACCGGCTGGATCTGCAGGAATTCGACTGGGGCTGGGATTTCACCACTCCTGAACAGTTCATGTTGCGGAAGTGTCCGGTTGACGGCAAAGGCAACCCGATTCCGTGGGAAACCTGCCAGACTTTCTCCGGCGCTTGGGGCTACCATCGCGATGAAAATACCTGGAAAAGCACCGAACAGTTGCTGAAAATGCTGATCGATACCGTCAGCAAGGGCGGAAACCTTCTGCTGAACGTCGGTCCCACCGGACGCGGCGAATTCGATTATCGCGCCAAAGACCGTCTGCTCGGAATGGGCGAATGGATGGATACCCATGCCCGGTCGATTTACGGCTGCACCCAGGCCCCGGATGATATTGCCGCGCCGCAGGACTGCCGGCTTACCTGGAATCCCGAAACCAAGCGTCTTTACGTTCATATTTTCAGTTGGCCGCCCACCGGCGAACTATACATCGAAGGGCTTGGCGGAAAAGTTAAATACGCGCAACTGCTGCACGATGCCTCGGAAGTTTTGGAAAATCCCCGGGCAAAATGGCAGCAGAAATGGGAATTGGCCACCGAAAGCACTTACACGATGAAACTGCCGATCCGGAAACCGAACTGCATAGTTCCGGTTGTTGAGCTGTTTCTCGACTGATATTAAGGCAGTGCAGGTCCCCGGCGGCGGAAGTCGCTGGGGGATTCCCCGGTCAGCTTCTTGAATGTCCGGGAAAAATGAAACGCGTCAGTGAATCCCAGCTCCCCGGCGATTGCTTCCAGTTTCACGTTGGTATCGAGCAGCATTCTCCGGGCGTGGTCTATTCGCCGCTGGATTATGTATTTTTTCACGGGAATACCGAATGTTTCGGAGAACCGGGTGGAGAAATAAGCTCTTTCCAGATAAGCCTTTTTCGCAAGTTGCGACACTGTAAGCTTATCGCCTAAATGATTTTCCACATATTCCATTACCGGTTTGAAACGCTGCATCCAGTTCTGCCGGTTCTTATCATTCGATTTGCTTAAGGGGTGTCGATAGAACGGCGCCAGCAGTTCCAGCTGTATTGATTGCGAACGTATTTTTGCGGCTGGAATTGTAAGATGATAACCGGTGACGAGGGCCGAAAACCGTTTTTTTATTTCATTGAAATTATTCGGCTTCCACACGTAATCACAGTCGATCCAGTCGAACCAGTCAAGCCCGCTATATACGGAAGCAGTAAAATGGGTCCAGTAGATTTCCACGTGCCTGCCGCATCCCCCTTCCATTCCTGATCTCGGCGGAATCAGGTACAGATTGCCGGGGCTCAGCGAAAAATCCCGGTCGTGATGCCGCATCCAGGCGGAACCTGACGCGATCAGGTAGAATCTGGCGTATGGGCTGAAATCGTTCCTGACCCGCCACTGCGTACTGAAGTGCCCACGGGAAGCCACAAGTATCTTTAGCTGCAAAGTCGACAGTAAATCATCCATAATAAAATCGGTTAATGGAAATTTTGTTTTTCTGGGGCCTTTAATAGCCGATTTATAAAACAAATATACATGCAATACCAGCTTTTGTACATGGTAAAATAAGTAAAAAACAACGATAATAATAAACAAATATACATGAATATTACAGGAGCATAAAATGATGATTCGCGAAAAAGACCGGAACATTTTACGGAAGCTGGCATCGGAACAGGCGGAGATCGCCGCGCTGCCGGTCCACAAGGAGAAAATCGAATTGTGGAAGAAGCTGAACGGACTTGAACCGGTACGGCCGATGGTAATGATCGACCAAGTCTGCTGGAACGAAATGAACGTGAATGACGAATTGACGCTTCTTTGTGAAGACGAGGAATGCAGGCGGTATGAAGGACGTTTGCGGCGTACCTTGTATCAGTGGCGGCATTTCCCGGTTGATATGGTTGTAGATCCGTTTATCCGGGTATTTAAAACAGTGGATAATTCCGGATTCGGCATAAAAATTGAGGAAGACGTTGCGGTTGGCGATCCATCCAACAGTGTAGTGGGACACGCATACAAAAACCAGTTTGAAACAGATGCCGATCTGGATAAAATTAAAGTTCCACAAGTCGAATATGACCAAAAAGAAACCGCACGCCGTATGGAGTTCGCCAACGAAGTATTCAGCGGGATACTGGATGTGGTTGAGTGCGGATTCGGCCCCTATCTGTCCGTTTGGGATCCGATCAGCATGTGGATGAGCGTGGAAGATGCCCTTTACGCAATGGTTGACAGGCCGGAATACATGAAAGAATTGGTCAGGCGCATGGTGAACGGTTATATGAAAATGCTCGATCAGCTTGAGGAGCAGGGACTTCTTTTTCACCATCAGCCGGTTATCCATTGTACTGGAGCTTATACCGACGAACTTCCCGCCCCCGGATTTGATCCTGATAAGCCGCGAACCAAAGACGTATGGATGTTCGGACTGGCGCAGATGCTGGGAACTGTTTCCCCGGCAATGTACGAAGAGTTTGAAATCGACGTCTGCATGCCGCTTTTTGAGCGGTTCGGGCTGGTTTATTACGGATGCTGTGATCCCCTGGATAAAAAGATAAAGGAAGTTACAAAAATCCCAAACGTCAGGAAGATATCAATCAGTCCGTGGGCTGACGAGGAAGTCAGCGCATCCCAGTTAAACGGCGGCTATGTATATTCCCGAAAACCCAACCCGGCAATGTTGGCCTGGGAAAAATTCGATGAGGGAAAAGTAAAGGGCCATTTACAGACTACGGTTGATATTTGCGAACGCAACGGATGCCCTTTGGAGTTGATCCTCAAGGACATCAGCACGGTTTCCTATGAACCGCAACGGCTGTGGAAATGGGCGGACATCGCCATGGAAGTGGTAAACGGTTGAGAGAGAGCCGGGACCATATTATACCGATTTGCATTCTAAAGGCAATTCGGTATTAATCTTTACGTATTCAGTTTTTCTACGAATTCGGGGAAGGAATCGGCGCTGTGGTCGTATGATTCCTCGCGCGGGTTGCCGAATCCCCATTCCGCGAAGAAACACTTCATTCCGGCGCGGCGCCCGGATTCGAGGTCGGTATAGTTGTCGCCAACCATCCAGCTTTCCGCCGGATTGGAGCTGGATTCCGACAGCACGTAAAGCAGTGCGGCCGGATCGGGTTTGAGCGGAAATTTCGGACTTCCCCCGATAGTCCAGTTGAAATGGTCCTTAATTCCGAGATGGAAGAGGATTTTTTCGCACGGGTCCTGGGGTTTGTTGGTAATTACCGCCATCTTCCAGCCGTGTCCGGACAGTTCCGCGAGCCCTTTCTTCACGCCTGGATAAAGGCTGGTTTCGTTGCACATGTTTTCGATGTAGAACTGTTTCATCAGGGGCAGGGCCTCATCGGCATCCACGCCGGTATTCCGCAACGCCCGTTCCACCAGTTTCCGCGCGCCGTTGCCCACGTAGCCGGTAACGGTATCGAGGCTGAGCGGTTCAAGGTTAAAATGTTTCCGCATCAGATTAACCCCGGTGGTGAGGTCTTTGCGGGAGTCGATCAGGGTTCCGTCAAGGTCGAAAATTATACAGCCAGACATAAATTCTCCAAAATTAAAAAGGAACATTTGTTAGTTCGGGGAGCCGGGGATAGGCGTCGATATCGATTCCGGAAAAATCTTTTTCCTGGAAATGGTGATAGGCTAGTCCGGCCACCATTGCGGCGTTGTCGGTACAGTATTTTTTGGGTGAGATCACTAGGTTCCGGTTTTTAGGGAGTTTTTCCGTCAGACGTTCCCGGAGCAGACTGTTACAGGCCACGCCTCCGGCCATGATCACGGTGGCGGCGCCGAAATGTTTCGCGGCAGCGACGGTTTTCTTAACCAGAACATCAATAACGGCTTCCTGATATGACGCCACGGAATCGTAAAGGGTTTGTTCATCGAGGTTTTCCGCGCCACCGGCGTTGCGGCAGTGGTAGAGCATGGCGGTTTTAACGCCGCTGAAACTGAAATTGAACCGGTGTTCGGGCGCGAGGGGTTTTCCGCCTCCGCCGGTAAGTCCGCGCGGGAAATTGAAAGCCTTCGGATTTCCCGATTTCGCTGCCTTTTCGATCACCGGACCGCCCGGATAGCCAAGGTTCAGAAGTTTTGCGGCCTTGTCGAGAGCTTCCCCGGCGGCATCGTCGATTGTAGTTCCGGCCACCCTTACCTGCTTGTCTTTCCCGATCAGCACCAGCGCGGTGTGACCGCCGGAAACCACCAGGGCCAGGATCGGATAGCGTTCCGGGTTCGACAGTTCAGACGCCCCGATCTCGAAAAATGCCCCGTAAATATGTGCAGTAAAATGATTTATGCCTATCAGCGGCAAATTGTGTCCGGCGGCGAGGCCCTTGGCGAAGTTGAGTCCAACCAGTAACGCGGGCATGAGTCCGGGGCCCTGGGTTACCGCGATAGCGTCGATGCCGGAAATTTTACATCCAGCCTCTTCAAGAGCTGCATCGGTTACCGGCTGGATTGCCTTAAGGTGTTCGCGCGCGGCAAGTTCCGGCACCACTCCACCGAACGGGGCGTGTTGGGTAATTTGTGATGAAACCACGTTGCTGAGTACCTCGGTGCCGTCTTTTACAACGGCGGCGGCGGTTTCGTCGCAACTGCTCTCCAGTCCCAGGATCAGAGTCATCGGTTAATTCAATCCAGTTTAAATTCGTGTTTGAAAAGGACTAAATATAGCGTTCCGGAAGGATAAAACCAACTGCCGGGGAATTTTGTTTTTGCATTCCTGACAAACCTCGGCTATCTTATCAGTTCGTTTATAAGTTTTGACAACGAAAGGAGAAAATATATGATGAACTATGAATTAGACAATATCTCCGAGCCTAATTTACTCCGCGATACCTTTTCATATGATAAAATACCGGCGACCCCACTGGATGGTGAAGTTCTGGCTCCCAGTCCCGCGAAGGATTTCTGGATAACTGACACCACGTTTCGCGATGGGCAGCAGGCGCGTCCGCCTTACACCAAGGAGCAGATTGTTAGGATTTTCACGTTTCTGCACCAGATCGGCGGTGAGCGCGGATTGATCCGGCAGTCGGAATTTTTCCTGTACGGCAAGATTGACCGGGAAGCGGTGGAAGCCTGCCGCGAACTCGGATTCGAATATCCGGAGATCACTTCCTGGATTCGTGCAGTGCCCAAGGACTTTGAGCTGGTAAAAAGCATGGAAGTACGCGAAACCGGAATCCTGACTTCCTGCTCGGACTACCATATCTTTCTGAAGCTCAAGAAGAACCGGCGTCAGGCCCTCGACGGTTACAAGGAAGTTATTGGCGCCGCGCTGGAAAACAATATTGTGCCGCGCTGTCACTTGGAAGACGTTACCCGCGCCGACATCGAAGGCTTCGTTGTCCCGATGGTGAATGAACTCACGGAAATGTGCGAGGGTACGGACATTAAGGTTAAAATCCGTCTTTGTGATACTATGGGCTACGGTCTGCCGTTCGCGGGAACTCAGCTTCCCCGGAGTGTGCCGATGCTGGTTAATACCATCTTGAAAAATACCGATCTTGAGTCGGAACAGCTTGAATGGCACGGACATAACGACTTCCACCTGGTTACCTCCAATGCGGTTGCCGCGTGGATGCACGGTTGCGCCGCCGCAAACGGAACTTTCCTTGGATTTGGTGAACGGACCGGCAATCCGCCGCTGGAAGGGCTGGTTTTCCATTGGATGGGACTCACCGGAATCCATGAGGGCATCGATCCGTCCGCCATCACCGAAGCCACGGAATACTTTAAGCAGGAACTGAATTTCCCGGTTCCCTCCAACTTCCCGTTTGTCGGTTCCGATTTCAACACCACCCGGGCGGGCATCCATGCCGACGGGCTGACTAAGAATGAGGAAATTTATAATATCTTTGATACCGGACGCTGGCTGAACCGTCCATGCAAAGTGGCGATCACCAACAACTCCGGGCTTGCCGGAATCGCTTACTGGATTCATACTCATTTTCCGGAAAAAGGCGGTGAAATCCGCAAGGACCACCCGGCGCTGCTGGAAATGAAAAACTGGATCGATGAACAGTATGCCGGCGGCCGGATAACCAGTATCAGTGATGAAGAAATGATGGAACAGATGCGCAAGCACCTGCCGGAAATGCTTTAATGGTAAGAAGTTCCGGCGGATAATGTTGTGAAATAAAAAATGCTCCGGAAACTGGCAGATCAGTACCGCCACGAAGATAACGATCTTGCCTCGTATGCAATTCATAATTTGCAGTCGCGGGGAAGGCGCTTTCCGGAAAAACCACACCCTTTGCGCACCAATTTTCAGCGTGACCGCGACCGGATTCTGCACAGCCGGGCCTTCCGAAGACTTGAATACAAAACCCAGGTGTTCCTGAACGGCACCGGCGACCATCTCCGTACCCGCTTGACTCACACTATCGAAGTCGCGGCGATTTCACGCACCATTGCCCGGGCATTGTACCTGAACGAGGATCTGGCGGAAAGTATTTCCCTGGCACATGACCTCGGGCACACCCCTTTCGGGCATGCCGGGGAACGGGAAATCAACAAGCTGATGGCAGGTCACGGCGGCTTTGATCACAATGCGCAGGCATTGCGGGTGGTGGACCTTCTGGAGATAAAGTACCCCGGATACAACGGACTCAACCTTTCCTGGGAGGTGCGCAGCGGACTGGTGAAGCACCGGAACGGGGAGTGTCCAAAACTCGACAATATAGAGCTTCCCCCGCAGCCTTCACTGGAATCGCAGGTTGCCGACCTGGCAGACGATCTTACTTATTACGGGCATGACGTTGACGACGGGTTGGATTCGGGGCTGATCAATGAATCCATGATCGCGGAACTGGATATCTGGAAACTTGCTTCGGAAAGGGCGAAAGTTTTACCTCTGCACGACGACCCCGAACGTTTCAGCGCTTTTACCGTTCGGTGTCTGATCGACGCCATGGTTGAGGACGCCGTTACCAATTCGCATGAAAACCTGGAAAAATTCAATATTCATACTCCGGAAGAGGCGCAAAATTATTCCGAACGGATTGTTTGTTTTTCTCCCGGTTTCCAGCGGATGACCAGGCAGCTGCGCGAGTTTCTCACCGAAAATATGTACTTCCATAAGGAAGTTTCGAATGTTAATGATGATGCGGTGATTAAGATGCGGCAGATGTTCGAGAACTTTGTGGAAAAACCCTGGTTGATGGGGTCGCGCGCCCAGGCTAGAATAAAAGTTGAGGGCATATACCGGGTTGTCAGCGACTATATTGCCGGAATGACCGACCGTTATGCTTTCGAAGAATGCAAAAGACTGTTCGGATGAAAAATGAAATCCGAAACAAATTTAAAATCTAAAAAAATTTATGGTTTTAAACATTTTTTTCTTTAAATTATTTGAATTTGTTTCGTGCTTCGGGTTTCGTATTTAGAATTTAAAAATCAAAGGACTTATAAGGATGGCTTTAATCAATTGTGACTTCAGTTCCGCTTCCCTCGGGGAAATGACATCGATAAGGGTAATTATCCCGGAAAATTCAGAAGCGAAAGCTCCGTATCCGGTGCTGTATCTGCTTCACGGGCTTTCAGACGACCAGACTGCATGGACCCGGCGCACTTCCATTGAACGGTATGTTCAGGAGATGAACCTTGCGGTGGTGATGCCGCGAGGCGGACGCAGTTTCTACTGCGACATGGCCGAGGGTGGCAGGTATTTTACTTACATCAGCGAGGAATTGCCGAAAAAACTTCAGGCAATGTTCAAACTCAGCGCTGAACGCGAGGATACGTTTATCGCCGGACTGTCGATGGGGGGATACGGCGCGTTGAAATTTGCGCTGAGGAATCCGGAACGCTTTGCCGCCGCCGCCAGTCTGTCCGGAGTTTTGAATGTTGCCGAACATGAATGGTTCGAAGGCAAAAACGAATTGCACCGCGTATTCGGCGACCTTGATAAACTCAAAGGCTCGGAAAACGACCTTTTTCAACTCGTTTCAGACCTGAAAACCGGCGGAAAAACTATCCCGGAACTGTTTATCGTCTGCGGTACTGAAGACTTCCTCTACCAGCACAATGTTCAGTTCAAAAAGCATCTTGCCACCCTGGAAGTCCCCTTTACCTATCACGAAGAACCCGGAACCCACTGTTGGAACTTCTGGGACAAATGGATTCAGGAAGTTCTCTCCTGGCTTCCGCTGAAGAAGGTTTGACTGAGAGAGGAGCATTTTTTAAGGGAAACAACCTTAGCCGTCAGGAGATTTGTCCTTTTTCTTCAGTTCTTTTTCCATATTCCTGGTGCGCTTGGCAATGTCGTTCAGCCTGAACTCAATCGAGTTGAGTATCCAGAACTGGAAATGCTCAACTTTCGACTGCTTGTAAATCATCCAGATTATCTTGATCGATACCAGGAGCACCCCTATCTCAAGCGACAGCATTGCCGGAAACGAATCGATTTTGAACTCGAAAACATGACGGAATATGTCAAGCCCGAACAACACTATGATTATCAGAATGAACAACACGTTTATAATGGTGTCGGCACGGGCTACCTTGGCTCCCCCGATCTGACCGATCAGTTTCCGGATCTGCTCCTTTTCCTTACGGTACTGCTCCAGCTCCTCCTTGAGGGCCTGCGTTTCATCATGATTCATTTTCCTGTCCCCCGTTTCGTCATATTACGGCTATAAGATACCACATATTCAGCACAAGTAAACATTGAATATGCTATGGCGTTCACCGGATATAGGAACCGGGACCGTTTTAACTTCAGTATTTTCACTATTTCCACAACCAAGCATGTCATTTCATCGGGATGAATAAGAATATATTAAATATCCGGCAAATAATCCATTTTCTTTTGCTACGATAATTCTCAATACATATTTATCATTTCCCCAATAATCAATTTGATATACAGGTTTATCATACATACTGACGTATTTGTTACTATCCAAATTCCATTTATTTTTATTTAATGGGGAACCATATCTATAAAATGCCCAATCATCGTCCTCTACACATCTGAATCTGTTAATCTTACAGAATTCTTTTATCTTGTCGAGATTAATTTTACCAGCAAATTTGACTCTATTATATCGTCCCAATTGGTAATGCTCATAATATATTTTTTCAAGACTTGGAAAATCGGGCAATAATGCCATAAACTCTTCGGTATTATCAATTTGTCCATTTCCAATTATAACTTGCGCAAGAGGATTATACCTGACAGCTAAATCAATTATTGACACAATGAACAATAATGATATTATCACTATTAACATATATCCGGCGATTTTTGTAAAATTTAGTTTTTTCATCAACAAATATATTTTGCTTTTTCCAGTCCGGATTTTAAAATGGAGTAATCAGGTTCTTGTATATTGCTCGAAGTTAAACTCGACAACCAATTTTTAACATAACCATGTTCAAAAAGAAAATATCCCGCATCGGTCAAATTAGAACGCATTATTATGGTATTTTTCGTAAATTTCCTTATTTTATTTTTGACAGTTACCCTTAGAAGATTGTTTTCCTGGAAAAATTCGAACAGTTTTTTGTATGCTTCAAAATACACCTCATCCTGATTTGAACTTTTTCTTAATCTTAATTCTTGACCAATATCCAGTACTTTGAAATCACCGTAATAAATTAAATATGACGGAACATTACTTTTATTTCGACTGATTGTTATCAAGTAAAGCATGAAAAAAATAGAACCAAATATTACACTACCGATAAAAAGTAACAAAAATCCAAGATCAGTAAGACAAGAAAAGGAATTCTTTTCAAACTCAGAAATAAAAATGACAAAAGCACAACTCCAAAATAAACAACAATATATTATTGGGAGACCATGCGTAAGTTTATGCATATTATCAGTCTTTCTTATTTTTTATGTAATTTTTATATTTACTTATAGCTTGCATAAGTTTTTTCTCATATTTATAGTAATTTTTTCCCGCCGTAATTGCCATTCTGGCATAAGCATTTGTTTTAATTTCTTGTCTTATTTGATATTTAAAGTATTCTATTTCAATTTTCCCAATATCACCAGCTAATGTTGCTCCTCCTATAAGAGGAAACGCCATTCCAAGGAAACTGCCAATTGCACCGGCACTGGACGACACTGCTTCACATTGATCTCCTTCATAAATTGCTTTTCCGGCGGAATAAATATTAAGCCCACCACTTAATATACTTAAAGAATGCCCCCCATATTTCAATGTTTTCGTCAATAATTTATTTTGAGCTTTTACCCCAGATGTTGTAACCTTCTGAAGGCCATGCTTGATCCCTGGTAGTTCTTTTTTAAAAACACCACGAAGATTTTTTACCTTTACACTTTTTTTGTTATTTCTTGCAAACCATATTTTATACCACCAATATCTTCATATTCCAAAGTACGTCTTACGACATATATTATTTGTCCGGCACCTAAAGTAAATGTTGTCATTGTATTTGCTTTATTAACTAAAGATAATATCGATTTTTCTGAATAAAATTCATTTTTTAATATATTATAGTAGTAGTAATATTTTGCACGTTCTTTTTGTGATTTAAATATAAGCTTGCCATTTACAGGAAGTTTTCCTAATCTTGCATTTACATTGTAGATAACTCTCAGAGAAATAAGCTGATTTCTATATTTGATTATATCCTCCTTTATTTTTTTCAATTCCATATCAGGATTTACAGGTGATATTGGCATTGATGTTTTATTATTTCGAGGAATTTTAATCAATTGTTTGCTAAGCCTGTTAGAAGTTTTATCCTCAGCGAGGAGGATGGGTAGTTGCATGGTGGAGCCGAAGATTATCAGGATGTCGTAAAGGATGGCATAGATTTCTTTTCCGAGGACTGATTCGAATTTGGTAATATCTTCGTCGCCGGTAATTTCTTTCAGATATTTTTTCAGACTTTTAAGTTGCGACAGGAACTGTTTTTTGTCTTCTTCCGTAATCGATTTATTGGTTTATCTTTCCATTTGGCAATGATTTCTTTGACGCTTTTCCAGGGATCATCCCTGGACGTTACGGGCAAAGTGCTGCGCGACTTTGCCGGAATCGCGAAGCATTCCGGGCATTCCATGCAAAGTGTGTTCGCCCAGATTTCAGAGAATCTGGATTGCGCCGCTGGTGTCAGTTCTTCGATGGTCAGTTTGCCAAGTCCGATAATACATTTATCAACGCCCCGGACAATTGCCGAGTGCAATTTCTCACGTTTGTCCCTCGCCATTTGCTTTTCATTCTGAAATCTCATCAGTTCCCGACACATCAATTTCCGTGCTCTGCTTACATAAAAGATTAACATACCGTGAAAATTATTAATTTAATACGATATGCATTCATTAATAAGTTACCTAAATTTATATTTGATTTACTACTATTGTAAAATCTCCTTATTTGTGCCACTTATATTCTTTTTGGACAAAATTTATAATAGAGTTATAATCTCTCCTTTCACAAATTATATAACTTCGATCAATTTTTCTATGAGTGAAATAATCCCTCATAAATTTATCACGAGTAAACACAATTCCTTCATTTAAATCATCAACAATAATAAAATCACACCAACGATTTTCTGTAAAAATTTTATCAATATTCAAAAAACATCCTGGAATACTTACTTCTTTGCCGGAATTCGCATCTATAAGACTAAACCATTTTGAGCAATCGAGATCATCCTTTTGTTCCTGTATAATTAAACCAGACAAGTGTTCAGGTACAGAATCCTCTTTAACTCTGATAACCTCCCCCAGGCTATAAATTTGGTACTTATTTTTAAATAAATACAGTTGATGACCACAGTTGAAGCGTACAGCTAAAGCATTTGGTTTTTTTGCGCCATCCAGCTTCAGTAAATACCATCTTCCGTATTTTCCCTCTAAGCTACGCAGACCATATTCTGAACTGATATATACTTCAGGCATCGGAGGGCAACCAGGAAGCGCATAAAGCAGAAAGGCCGCGACGAGCAGTGACATCAGTTTTTCGTAATTCATCAATCGTCTCCTTGATCATTTAAAACCAGGCGAATGGATCAAGCCAATCCATATCAATGCCTAAAGCGTTAATACCTTCATAGCCAAAAAATTCTTTTGCAAGACTCTTCCAGGCACTGCCATGTTTTCCTTTTGCACTATAACATTGCATCATATAAATCCTTGCAAGTTTATAATTATTTGATTGTTTTACATCATCTCTTAAATCGCTCTGATAAATAAATCCTCTGTCTTTATCACTGGGATCAATTACTCGCTTGCCATTCTGTTTTATTGTTTTTACATCAGACTGAACCAAAATATCTCCACTTGAAGGGCCATGTCCAAATACTACAATACCCCATAAATCATTCTTATTAGCCTTTATATCTGACCTTAATTTTTTAATGCTATTTGGTTTCAAAATCTTGAGTTTCATAGTAAAAACGTCTGTTCCAATAAACCTACCCACAGCCCCACCAATATTGACAATACGATCCCACCAATTTCCTCCCCGCAATAAATCAGCGGCAATCCAAACATTTGGTACGGTGTAGTTACCATCTTTATCGATTTTTAACCATTTTGGCCATTCAGAATACTCCAAGCCAACTTTTTCTGCCAGTGACTTAAAACTGGCAGTGGCTTCTTCAGCATAGGCCACGGCCCTGGATTTACCCTCACGGACAATTTTCCAGTCGCCAGATTTCTTTTGTTTGCTGTCAAGTAACGAATCTTTTACCTTTAATTTGTCTTTGGTGCTTTCCAAAGTTGCGATAATTGTATAAATCTGATGTACCTTAGGTTTCGTCAAAAAATATTCAAGTTCGGAAAAATCTTTACTGTTTTTGTTCAACTGCTTCAGGAGGCTTTTCAGCTTCAGGAACATGTCCCATAATTCCCGCCACAGTCTTTCTGGAATTTGTATACTTTTTCTGTTACCCCATTTCTTAATGATTTCATCCGTAAGTTTCACAATTTCGGAAATATTTTGGAACTTATCCTAGGCGGCATGAAGAATTTTGTAGTTTTCTTTATCAATAAGTTTTTCCAGGTTCCAGATTTTATCGTCACCGTTGGAATATTCTTTCAGGTTCTTACGGACTTCAAGCCAAGTTTCTAAAAATTGTTTCTGTACGGCTGGTGTCAGTTCTTTAAGGGATTTTTTACCCAAGCTGGTGCATTTATCAACTCCATTGATAATTGCGATACGTAGTTTTTCCCGCTTTTCTTGCTCCTTTTTCTTTTTATTCTGGAGTTCAGAGGCGATTTTATCGTCGAGGGGGATAAGGAGTGTGGAGCCGAAGCTTATCAGGATGTCGTAAAGGATGGCATAGGTTTCTTTTCCGAGGACTGATTCAAGTTTGGTAATATCTTCGTCGCCGGTGATGGGTTTCAGATATTTTTTCAGAGTGTCGAGTTTCGACAAAAATTGGGTTTTGTCTTTTTCGGTAATGGCGTCCTTAGTTTTATCTTTCCATTTGGCAATGATTTCTTTGACGCTTTTCACGATTTCGGAAATATTCTGGAATTTGTCCAAGGCGGCATGAAGCATTTTGTAAGTTTCGCCTGGAATGAGCTTCTCCAAGTTCCAGATATTGCCATCACCATTGCAGTATTCTTTAAGGCTTTGACGCACTTTGAGCCAGATTTCCGAAAATCTGGATTGCGCCGCTGGTGTCAGTTCTTTGATGGTCAGTTTGCCAAGCCCAATACACTCATCAACGCCCCGGATAATTGTTGAGTGCAGTTTCTCGCGCTTGTCCTTCGCCATTTGCTTTTTATTCTGGAGTTCTGAGGTGAGTTTGGTATCGAGGGGGATGATTTCAGGATTGCGTTTGGCGGCTTCGGGATAGCGTCCGAGATGGAATTTTTCGAAAATTTTCACGAGAAGTCCGGGAGCGTCAAACTTGAAGAAGTATTTGTAAAGCAGATTAAGGTCGAATTTGCCGTTGGTCATGCCCAGGACTTTCACAACGATCCTTTCCCACTTCGCCCAAGCTGATTTGAGGTCGTTTTTGCGCCAGTCGGCAATGATTCCCTCTACCTCGTAGCCGAGCGTCGAAACCGGGTCGGACAGTTTGATTTTCGCCGCTTCAGGACTCAGTTCGCGGACCCGGTTGATAAGGTCGCGGGCGGTCTTTGAACCGGCGTCAAGAAGGTTTGCCGGGAACGGTTTCGTGCCGTGTCTTTCCAGGATTTTGATAAGCAGCCACTGCCGCTCCGGGCCGAAGTAGTCAACCAGGAATTTCAACCGGTCGGTCCCCCACGGATGGATGTCCATCAACACCATCATGATCCTCTGCCACTCGCCGATGGTGTTGGCCACGCCGAACATGGCGTAGTCGCGCTGCGCCACCTCGATCCGCGCCACAATTTCACTGCCTTTCGCGGTATTGCCGTAGAATTTCCAGCGGCAGTCGTCGATGATCTTCGCGGCGTCCGGGCCAATGAGCTTGCGGTAGTTTATTTTGTACTTGACAATGTACTTGTAGATCGACTCCAGCACCGATTTCGGACACTTCTCGGCTTCAAGGTGTTCATAATAGACGGTGGTCAAAATCTTGTACTCGATCTTCTTAAAGAAATCCCACACCTTCGTGCGCGACGCCCGCCGGTACTTCGCCCCCGGAAAGATCATTTCATAAAGCCCCTCAATAAAGAACTCGAACTCCTTGAACATGCGCATTTCCTCTTCCAAGGTCTGTTTGCGCAGTACCACGTTGAATTCTCTCTCTACCAGACGTTTCGCATCTATTTCATGCACAATTAGAATCTCCTTACGCGCCAGCAATCCGACAGCTAATATATTATAGCATAACTTTTCCGGACCGCAACGCTGTTTTTATTTAATTCACGCTTTTTGCCATTGATTCCTTTATAATTCCTCCAAGCGTCAAACCCAGGCATTGCGCCTGGACTAAACTGGCGAAGTGTTACACGACTTCGCCGGGATAGCGGAGCATCCCGGCAGTTACTATCCAAGGCCAGCCTTGGCATTTTCAGCGAAGCGGGAAAATGCAGTTAAGGTGCAGGTGGTTGCCACCTGCTTGACGCTTGGAGGATATATGGAAGGCAGTTTTTGATAAAAATAACAAGGAGAAAAAGAAAGTGAATAAATTTATCGCAGGTTTCCAAACACACGTGAAAGACAAAGTTGACGAAATCGAGATTGAACCAGGCGACGATCGAATTACCATTGATGAAGTCCAACCCCGGCACTACGCATTAAAACTTGAGGAGGAGGTTCCGGTGGTATCGGGCAGTGGAGACAGCACGGCGGGGAGTTTCCCGTGCAAGATCACCGGAGGCGGCGACGGCGGAATTTACACCGCCGATTATTATGAAAACGGAAAAAATCAGTCGTCTACCGGCTCAGGGTCGATATTTGTTCTTGACCTGCACATCCAGGAGAGAGTTCCGTCCGGAACCTGGGTTGTCGGACACCCCACCACCACCGAAGTCCTCGGCCAGGGATAGTCCTTGTCCAAATTAATACCAATTGGCAATCAAAGATAGACATTTGCTTGTATATCTCCTTCAGAGAAAAACTGGGAAAAATGACATATTCCTGGGGTAGCCGTTGGCAACCCCAGGCTGAAATAATTTAACTGCGTTGCAGTAAATTCTTTTCCCCAAAGGGGATATACATATACAGCCTATGGTTGGCAAAGCCTACCATAGGTGTTGTTTTTTACAAGTAATTCGCTGAAAGCGATATACAAAAAGTATATGATAGAAAGCGAAATGGTATAAGAATGAATTTTCTGTTTCCGTAGAAATCGCGGAGCATTCCAGAAGTTTCAAGCCAAGGACTATCCTTGGTCCAGAGACATTCCCTGGTAGGAACAGAGGGCGTTGATCCACTTATCGAGTTTGTGCCAGTAGGTTTCAGGGAGTTCCGGGGGCGGGGAGGATCCGGCGGCGGCATTTATGAGTTTATCCAAAAGTTCCCGCTGCTGGTCAAGTGAATGATTATCCGGCGCGGCCTGATGGAGCTGTTCGGGAAGCATTCCGTGTTCGTCGAGGAACGCGAGTTTTACCAGCGCCCCTATTGCTTTCGGATGCGGAAACTGTTTGACGTCGGGTGCGGAACCGCTCCAACGATCCAGGGCGGTATGGAGGGCCTGGTATAGCTCCGGGGATTCGACTCCCGGATGGATATTTTTCAGGACGAACCTGGCAGTGGCGCAGGCTTCAAGATAGTTTTGGGGATTTGCCGCGACGTTGTCGAAAGCTTTCACGAGTTCCACTTTGTAGAGGCTTTGCAGGCGATGGTGCTGGTCGCGGTAATCCGCCTGGATTTCACGGAAAAGGTCGACCGCCGGAAATTTCTTTTTCCCGGTGCGAAACGCGCCTTTGATCAGGAAGTCCAGTTTGCCGTGTTCCGCGCTGAGTCCGGAAATAATTAAACTGCTTTCCTGAAACGGCACTTTCTTCAGGACAATCAGATTAGTTGCCGGCATAATGTTCCTCCATTTTATAAAACTGTGAACAGTTTTTCCGCCAAACAGTGTGTTTAGATCGAGTGGCCGGGATGCTTCGCTATCCCAGCAGTTGTCATTCAAAATTTGTTTGAAGCCACTTGGCGGCTTCTTCTTCCGGCATGCCTTTTCTTGTGGTGTAATCCGTCAACTGATCTTTGCCGATCCTGCCGATGTTAAAATAATGCGATTCCGGGTGTGAGAAATACAGTCCTGAAACCGAGGCGGCGGGAATCATCATGCAGCTGTCCGTCAGGTTTACGCCGATATTGCTTTCCGCATCCAGCAGTTTAAAGATCAATGACTTTTCCGAGTGGTCCGGACAGGCCGGATATCCGGCGGCAGGCCGGATGCCCCGGTATTTTTCTTTGTATAGTTCCGGTTTTGCCAGTTTTTCATCGGTGGCGTATCCCCAGAATTCTTTCCGTACCCGTTCGTGAAGATATTCGGCGAAGGCTTCCGCGAGACGGTCGGCCAGTACCTTGACCATGATTGCAAGATAGTCGTTTCCGGTATTGGCGTATTCAGCGGAAAGCTCAGCGGCGCCGTGTCCAGCGGTTACCGCAAAAGCGCCGATGTAATCTTTAACTCCCGTATCTTCCGGGGCAATGAAATCCGACAGTGCCAGATTCGGGTAACCCTCCGGTTTCGCCATCTGCTGGCGGAGGTGGTGGAGTTCAGTTAAGATTTCTTTGTGCTTTTCATCGGAATAAACCTTAATGTCATCGCCGTTGGCGTTTGCGGGAAACAGCCCGAGAACGGCATGGGCGGTAAGTTTTTTGCCCCTGATGATTTCCTTGAGCAACTGCCGTGCGTCTTTTTCGAGCTTACGGGCTTCCTCCCCTTTCTCGGGATCATCAAGGATGTCCGGGTACTTACCCCTGAGGTCCCAGGAGTAGAAAAAGAAAGTCCAGTCGATGTACGGGGCAAGCTTTTCCAGCGGAAAATCCTTGAGCACATGTAAGCCGGGCCGGAGCGGAACCGGCGGAGTGTAGGCGTGCCAGTCCGGATTGAAACGGTTGGCGCGAGCCTCGTCAAGTCCGATAAGTTCCTGGCGTTTTTCCGCATGGTTCACCCGGATTTTTTCCTGTTCATTCCGCAATTTCGCCGCGAATTCCTCTCGTTTGCCGGGATTCGCCAGGCTGGAAGCCACGCCCACGCTCCGTGAAGCGTCCTTCACATAAACCACCGGGCCCGAGTATTCAGGCGCGATTTTCACGGCGGTATGCACCGGGGAAGTAGTGGCGCCGCCAATCATAAGCTGAACATTCATTTTCCGCCGCTGCATTTCCTTTGCCACGTTCACCATTTCGTCGAGTGACGGAGTAATCAGGCCGCTCAAGCCAATGATGTCGACTTTTTCCTTTTCAGCGGTATCGAGGATTTTTTCTGCGGGGACCATTACCCCGAGGTCGATAATTTCAAAGTTATTACATTGCAGAACCACGCCCACAATATTCTTGCCGATGTCGTGAACGTCGCCCTTAACGGTGGCCATGAGGATTTTTCCGGCCTTGCGGCGGGGTTCGCCACCTGATTCGTCGTCCTCGATGTACGGAACCAGATAAGCCACGGCCTGCTTCATCACCCGGGCGCTTTTCACCACCTGCGGCAGGAACATTTTTCCCGCTCCGAACAGGTCGCCGACAGTGTTCATGCCGCCCATCAGCGGACCTTCGATTACTTCCAGCGGGTGTTTGGCCTGTTTACGGGCTTCTTCAACGTCCTGCTCCACGAATTCGGTGATGCCTTTTACGAGAGCGTGAGTCAGGCGTTCGTTGACCGGGTGACTGCGCCATGCGGCGTCCTCGACCTGTTTTTTCTCATCGGACCGGAAAGATTCGGCGATTTCGAGCAGGCGGTCGGTGGCGTCCTCCCGGCGATTGAGCACGGCGTCTTCGACGGTGTCGCGGAGTTCTCTGGGGATTTCCTCGTAAACCTCGAGCTGTCCGGCGTTGACGATCCCCATATCCATCCCAGCCTGGATCGCGTGGTAGAGGAATACCGAGTGAATGGCTTCGCGCACCGTGTTGTTGCCCCGGAACGAGAACGAAACGTTGCTTACTCCGCCGCTTATCAACACGCCGGGGATTCTTTCCTTGACGGTTTTAACCGCGCTGATGAAGTCGGCGGCATAGGAATTGTGTTCAGCTATTCCGGTGGCGATGGCAAAAATATTCGGGTCGAGAATGATGTCATGTGACGGAAATCCGGCTTTTTCTATCAGCAGTTTACAAGCCCTTACACATACCGAAATACGCCGTTCGAGGGTGTCGGCCTGCCCTGTTTCATCGAATGCCATGACCAGCGCCGCCGCGCCGTAACGCCGCACCAGCTTGGCGCGTTCTATGAAAATTTCTTCACTCTCCTTGAGGCTGATGGAGTTGACGATTCCCTTGCCTTGCAGACACTTCAGTCCGGTTTCGAGAACTTCCCATTTCGAGGAGTCAACCATTACCGGAACCCGGCTGATGTCGGGTTCGGCGGCAACCAGCTTCAGGAATTTTTCCATGGCCCTGACGGAATCGAGCATGCCTTCGTCCATGTTTATGTCGATGATCTGCGCGCCGTTTTCCACCTGCTGACGCGCCACGCTCAAAGCTTCCTCGTAATTCTCCTCCCGGATGAGCCGGGCGAATTTGCGCGAACCCGCCACGTTGGTGCGTTCGCCGATATTCACGAAATTGGTTTCCGGATTGATGTTTAAAGGCTCCAGTCCGCTTAACCGGCAGTAGGGCTTGATGTCCGGAATTTTCCGGGGCTTAATTCCGTTGATGACCGTTTTAATGGCCTTAATGTGGGCGGGAGTAGTGCCGCAGCAGCCCCCGGTGATATTGAGGAAACCGCTTTCCGCGAACTCTTTGATCAGTTCCGCCATTTCTTCCGGGGTTTGATCGTACTCTCCAAATTCGTTGGGAAGCCCGGCATTGGGATGGGCGCTGACCAGGGCCGGCGATTTTGCCGCGAGTTCCTTCAGGTACGGGCGCATTTCCGCCGCGCCTAGCGAACAGTTCAAGCCGATGCTGAACCATTCCGGGGCATGTTCAACTGAGTTCAGGAATGCTTCGACAGTCTGGCCTGATAAAAGTCTGCCGCTGGCGTCGGCTACGGTCCCGGAGATCATCACCGGCATGGTGGAACCGGATTTTTCAAAGTATTCGGAAATCGCGAATATCGCGGCCTTGCAGTTGAGGGTGTCGAATACGGTTTCGATCAACAGCAGGTCCGCGCCACCGTCGATCAGTCCGGTAACGGCTTCAAGGTAGGTTTCCTTGAGATCGTCAAAAGTGATATTGCGGAAACCCGGATCGTTGACGTCCGGGGAAATTGACAACGTCCGGTTGGTTGAACCGAGAGTTCCCGCCACGAATCCCCGGTGTCCGGTGAATTCGTCAACGGCTTTTCGGGCGATTGCCGCCGCCGCGCGGTTCATTTCGTATGACAAATCTTCCATGCCGTAGTCGGCCTGGGAAACCCGGTTGGCGTTGAAACTGTTGGTTTCGATGATGTCGGCTCCGGCTTCCAGATACGCCAGATGAATTTTTTCGATGACATCCGGCCGGGTAAGACAGAGTATGTCGTTGTTGCCCTGGAGCAAATGGGAGTGTTCCTTAAACCGTTCTCCGCGAAAATCCTCTTCAGTGAGCTTTTCCCGCTGGATCATGGTTCCCATCGCACCGTCAAGCAACAGGATTTTTTCTGCCGCAAGCTGTCGAATTTTGCAATTATTTCCCTGCAGAGTCATATATTCCTTAAAAGATTATTTAGATTGCGATTACACTCACATGGCGATAGCGAAAGCCATCATGAGTGACACGCATAAAATTAGCACGAAAACCGGAATTGGCATTGACATCCGCAACAAAAAACTATTATTTTTAATTAAACTTATATTAATATTAGTATTATGCTTATCAATAAGGTTGACAATCCAATAATATAAGGATATTATGTAAATACTATAATATTTACAGGCATTATTGATGATATTCAGGATAATTTGGAAAACCAAAGCTCTGAAACAGGCTTTGAAGTTGCCGGTGTATGACCGGAAGAAGGTTTCCCAGGCAGTTGGAGAACTGGAGAACAAAAAAACTGGAAAAACGTAAAACCATTAAAAAACCATCAATACGACTACCGAATGCGTGTTGGGCGATACCGGGTACTGTTCGATTGCGAAAATGAGATAAGGATAATAGAAATTCAAGAGGTCAAAAAAAGAGATGAGCGCACTTACTGACAATATACAAGTAATTATGGAAAACGGAACTCCCGCTTTCGCGGTTATCCCCTACGAAAATTTCAAGCTTATTTGCCGGGAACTTGAAAATAAGCTGGCTCCTGACGAAGTTCCGCATGAAGTTGCGGCAATGGTTCTGGAAAAAGGTTTTTCCATAACTAAAGCCTGGCGCAAATATTTGCGTTTGAGCCAGAAGGATGCTGCCGCGAAAATCGGAATTTCCCAAGGTGCATTAAGTCAGATTGAAAACAACGAACGCAACCATCCCGGCACCCTGCAAAAAATCGCGGCGGCTTACGGTCTGGATGTCGGCCAATTGGAGATTTGAGCGCCACGGAGCAGATTGATAAGTATTGTTTGAATTTGATAAGTCACGAAAATTAGCTATTTTAAAAGTATACAAAATATTTTTCGCAAAGCGGTTTTATGGACGACTGGTCTTGCCCCTTGTTGTTTTTATGCGGTGAGGGCTTTTTCTACGGCTTCGGGATTCTGTGCGGCAACCCTCAGCAAGGCTTGAGCCGGACCGACCGGGCGCCTGCGTCCCTGCTCCCAGTTTTGCAGAGTCCTGGGACTGACGCCGATAAGCAAGGCAAATTGATGTTGGGACATGTGGAGTTTCTTGCGGATTTCCGCGATTTCCGGAGCATCAATTTTTGTGACCCGCGCAGGTTTGCGGTGGCCTTTATGGATTTCTCCGGCTTCTTCCACACTCGCTTTCAGCATATCAAAATTTTTGTTTTTCATTTGAAACTTTCCTCATATTCATAATATCATTATACGCCATTGGCGTACAGAAGGCAAGCCTGATTAAAATTCTCGTAATGCATCACTTTTGCATGAGAAAATTTTATTTCTCACGGAGACACCAAGACAACAAAGTTTTTCGGCATCGCCGAAAAAAAAGAGATTATCTTCTTAGCGTCTTTGTGTCTTGAGAGAGCGCAGCGAACGGGCGAGATACTTTTTTAACGATATAGATGAATGATTTCAACAAAACGTGTTACAAATTTTCCGGATAATATTAGTTTATTTGAGATATTCAAGTGACTTTTGCGAAATTGGGGATTACTGATATATTTATCGGAATAATTTCTATAATGGATTAAGATTGGACATGGCCAAAGCTTCGAACGGAAAAAAAACAGCCGGGAAACCCGGTTTCAAATTCAGATATTGTCTGTATGCGGCAATAATTATTCTGCTCCTTCTGGCGATTTTTTCACATCACGCCCATGACCTGGCGGTACTTGAAGGCGGAAGTGACGGAATGATCCACAACTGGGTAGGGCCGTTTGGCGCCCATATTTCCCGGCTGTCGTTCTATCTGTTTGGTCTGGCGATCTACCCGATTATCATCGTGCTGCTGATCTGCGCGATCCGCTCGTTCATGCCCCAGCCAAAAGAGCGCAAGGGTTACATCGGGGCGTTGATCGCGATAATTTTCGGAATAACGCTTCTTTGTGCAATGTGGCCGGATACTTTTGTCTACCGCACCGCGATTCTCGGTATCGGGCACACCCACTCGCCGCATTCGGCATTGTCGGGCGGGGTAATCGGGCAGCAGCTTGCCGGGCCGCGCGGTCCGGGCATGCCGGCCGGGATTATCCGGCAGTATATCGGCATGGTCGGGACAATGGTGGTTGCACTGGTTTTTATTCTGATCGGGGCGTTTTTCATCTGGTGGGCCGACTGGAAACAAATCTGCATCGACGCGATAGCGAAAACCAAGCCCAGCGTGGCAAAAATCCCGAAACCTGAGAAAGACGGCAAAAAGACGGCCGCGTCCGAGGAGAAATCCAAGCCTGAAACCGAACCCACAATGAGTATGGCCGGAAAACCCGCCGCGCCGATCGATGAACTGTTGATCAATACCGAGGAAAATATTCCTGGCGACGATGAGGAAGATTTTGATGAACCTGATAAACCCGAAGAACCAGATGAACCGGAAATAATCAGGCCGGGATCCAAACCGTCCGTTCCGGGTCCGGCGGCCGCTCCGAAACCGGCGGCAGTGCGGGGAAGCACCGTCCGTGAGGAAAAAGAATTCAAATACGACCTGCCGCCGCTCTCGCTGCTCAGCCGTCAGCCTGATGCCGGGATCGGCGAAAGCAAGGAATCCATTGACCGTGCGCGGCTGACGCTTCAGGACACGTTGGAAAGTTTCAAAGTTGACGGCCAGGTCACGGGAATTGTCACCGGGCCTCGGGTTACCCGTTTCGAGATTTCGCTTGCGCCGGGGGTTAACATCAACAAGGTTACCGGGATCAGCAAGAATATCGCCATGAATCTCCAGGCGGAAAGCATCCGGGTGCTCGCCCCGATTCCGGGCAAGAACGCGGTGGGCGTGGAAGTGCCGAACAGCAAACCGTCGGCGGTGTTCTGCCGCGCGATGATGGAGTCGCCGGAGTGGAAATCCTCGAAAGCGGAAATTCCGGTAGTCCTGGGCAAGAATGTGGCCGGAAAACCGGTGATCCTGGATTTGGCGAAGGCGCCGCATCTGCTGATTGCCGGAGCCACCGGCAGCGGAAAAAGCGTATGCATGAATACCCTTATCATGAGTTTGCTGTACAGTTTTACGCCCAAGGAACTGAACCTGATCATGGCGGACCCGAAAGTGGTGGAACTCGCGGTTTACGCATCGCTTCCCCACCTGATAACCCCGGTGGTGAACGATCCCAAGAAACTGCCGCTGGCGTTGCGCTGGGCCGTGAACGAAATGGAAAAACGCTATCGCATTCTCGCCAAGGCGAAAACCAAGAATCTGGCCGGATTCAACTCGCGGCCGCTGCCGGACGAACCACAATTTGACGATGAAGGGAATGTTATTCCCGACCACATGCCGATCCTGGTGATCATTGTCGATGAGCTTGCGGACGTGATGATGACCGAATCGAAAGGCGATGTGGAAACATCGGTAGCGAGAATCGCGCAGAAGGGCCGCGCCGCCGGAATTCATATCGTGATTGCCACTCAACGGCCGTCCACCAACATTATTACCGGGGTGATCAAAGCCAACCTGCCGACGCGAATCGCGTTCAAGGTTGGGTCCGGGGTCGACAGCCGGGTTATTCTGGACCAGAACGGCGCTGAATCGCTGCTTGGGCGCGGCGATATGCTGTTCGTGCCGCCGGGGTCGTCGAATATCGAGCGTATCCAGGGAGCGATGGTGGAAGATCCGGACATTCAGAAGGTGGTTGATTTTGTGGTTGATCAGGCCAAGCCGCAGTTCGATGAACAGGTGGTTTCCGATGAGGAAAGCGGCGAAGGCGAAGACGCGGAAATGGAAGACGGCGATCTCGGGATTCCCGTGGAAATCAACCCGATTATCAAGAAATATCTTGAGCCCGGTGACGACGAACTTATCAGTAAGGCGCTTGAAATTGTAGTTGTAGACCGTAAAGTCAGCACCAGTTACCTTCAGCGCCGGTTGAAGATCGGGTATAACCGCGCCGCTGAGATCGTTGATCTGTTCGAGGAGAGGGGAATTGTCTCCGAGCCGCTTGCGGGCGGGCAAAAAAGAGACATTCTTATATTTGATGAAATAGACAATCCGGAAAAATAAGCTAAAGTTAAGGTATGCCGGATCAATTCGACAATTTAGGGGGACCCGGGGGAATCTCGGATGACCAGGAATTTTTACCGCTGGATTTTTCTGATCAGAAAAAGTCGGTAAAGGACGATTCCGCCCCGAAACCGGATGCAGCGCCCTCTAAATCATCCACCTTGAAGCCCGAAGATTACGGCAAAAAGATTGATGATAAAATCTTCCAGATGATTTCCGACTGGAAAAACGAAGCTGCCGATTCGAAACCGCAAGCTGAACCTGAAAAATCCGCCCAGCCCCAGAAACCAGCTGAAATAAAACCTGAACCTCAACCTCCAGGAGTTGAGGAAAAACCGGTTGAGACCGCAACTCCACACACACAGACCGGGGAAAAGCCGGCTGAAGTGAAATCCGAGCCTCCGAAAGCCGAAATACAATCCGATGAAATTGTATTTTTTGAACCTCCGGAGGATGAGTCCAAGCTTGAACCTCCGAAAGCCGAAGAAAAACCGGCTGAACCCGTTCCGGAACCGGTAAAAGAAGTAAAGCCGGAGGAGGAAGCTAAGAAAAAACCGGTTGAAGTAGACGATATTTTCCAGCAAGAAGAAGCGGAAGAGCCTGAAAAGCAAAATCTTTCCGGAAAAGAACTGAAAACTCCGAAAAAGCTGGAGGAGTTGGAAAAACCGGAGCCGAAACCTGAACCTGAACCGAAAAAGCCGATGCCGAAAGCTGCCGCGAAAATTTTCAGCAAGGACAACAATTTCGCCATAGTCCTGCACGAAAGCAGGCTTGAAATCGGAATGAGCCTGGAAGATGTGGCGGTCCAAACCAAGATCAAAAAAGAATATGTTGACGCCATTGAAAAAGAGGATTTTACCCATTTGCCCCCGATGGTATATGTGCAGGCCTATGTGAAAACTTTGTGTGCGCTGTACGGCATTGACGGCAAAGAGGCGGATGAAATCCTCGTGGATTTGCGTAAAGATTCAAAAAGTACAGTACCTGAAGAGATCCTGCAGCATCTTGAGGATGAAAAGCAGGTTAACCTTGAGGAAGAACAGAAAGTTAAGCGCTTTGTTTATACGGTAACGACGGTTTTCGCGGTAATTGTTATACTGGTGGCGTTGACCGTGATTTACTTTTTTGTGTATCCTGGCATGGAAGACAATACCGAGGTTCCCGTTGAACCGGGCATAACGTTTTCGGAAAAGGATTTGAACAAACTGATTCCTGAAGAAAGTTTGGAAATGAGTCCCCTTCCTCCCCCGGGACAGGAACAGAACTGAGCAAGGGGAATATTTTTCAAGTCATTGATAATCCCGCATTTTGTGATATTTTGTTAGGTTACGGTTAATTCGGGTATGTTTCCCGGAAAATTATAAAAAAACAGACAATTTAAATAATAAAAAGGCAAGGAACGGAAATGAAAATTGACGACATCAAAACGATTGTCAAATTAATGTCGGACAATGATTTAAGCGAATTTTCGATTAAATCTGATGAAATGCAGCTTAAAATCTGTCGCGGTGGCGCACATCATAGTGCAATTTCGGCTCCGGTCGTACATGCGGCCCCGCCAGTGGCAGCGGTTCCGGCAGCGGCGCCAGCGGCAGCTGAAGCGGCCCCGACAGCGGATAAAGCGGACGCAGCTGAAGACCTTACCACCATTGATTCTCCGATTGTCGGCACTTTTTACCGTGCTCCCGCCCCGGATGCCGATCCTTTCGTGAAGATTGGCGACAAAGTTGAAGCCGAATCGGTTGTATGTATCGTGGAAGCCATGAAAGTGATGAACGAAATCAAGGCTGAAAAAAGCGGCGTCATCAAGGAAGTCCTGGTGGAAAACGCCCAGGCCGTCGAATATGGTCAGCCGCTCTTCGTGATCGAATAATTAAGCGGGTGAAATAATGTTTGATAAGATATTAATTGCCAATCGCGGTGAGATTGCCCTTCGGATCATCCGCGCCTGTAAGGAAATGGGCATCCGTTCGGTTGCCGTTTACTCGAAGGCCGACGAGGACAGTCTCCCGGTGAAGATGGCTGATGAAGCAATTTGTATCGGTCCGCCGCCGCCAAATGAAAGCTATCTGCTGATCGAACAGCTGATCAGCGTCGCGGAAATCTGCGACGTGGACGCTATTCATCCGGGTTACGGTTTCCTGGCCGAGAATTCTCATTTCGCCGAAGTCTGCAAAGACTGCAACATCACGTTTATCGGTCCGACCCCGGAAGCGATGAACAACATGGGCAACAAATCGATTGCCCGCGAGACCATGATGAAAGCCGGAGTGCCGGTAACTCCCGGCAGCGATGGCGTGATCGAAACTGAAGATGAAGCCCGGAAAATGGCGCACAAGCTGAAATATCCGGTAATTATCAAGGCATCGGCCGGGGGTGGCGGACGCGGAATGCGTATCGCCCACAACGACGCCAGCTTGATCCAGGGATATCATGCCGCGAAAACTGAAGCTGAAAAGGCCTTCGGCAATGGCGACATCTATATTGAAAAGTATCTCGAAAATCCGAAACATATCGAATTCCAGATCATCGCCGACAGTCACGGAAACGTGGTGCATCTTGGCGAACGCGACTGCAGCATTCAGCGGCGTCAGCAGAAACTGATCGAGGAAGCCCCGAGCCCGGCGCTGACCCGTCAGCTCCGCCGCAAAATGGGTGAAGCAGCGGTAAAGGCCGCCAAAGCGGTCAAGTACTCGAGCGCCGGGACCATCGAATTCCTGGTTACCAAGGACCATGATTTCTATTTCATGGAAATGAACACCCGGATTCAGGTGGAACATCCGGTTACCGAACAGATTACCGGCGTGGACCTTATCAGAGAACAGATCAGGGTTGCGGCCGGCCATAAACTTTCGTTTACCCAGAAAGACGTCAAGCTCAACGGGCATGCGATAGAATGCCGGATCAACGCCGAAGACCCGAGCCGCAATTTTGCGCCGTGTCCGGGCGTTATCAACTTTTATGTTCCTTCCGGCGGACTTGGCGTCAGGGTCGATTCGCACGTGTACAGCGGTTACATGATCCCGCCGTATTACGACAGCATGATCGGTAAACTGATCGTTCATGGCAAGACCCGTGAAGAAGCGATCATCCGTGCGCGGCGCGCACTCGAGGAGTTTATTATTGAGGGTATTTCAACCTCGATTCCATTTGCCGAAGCGGTGATCAATACCGAAGAGTTCCAAACCGGCAATTATGATACCGGTTTTATTGAACGGGTTATCAAACAAGGTCATTTTGACCAGTAAAAGCTTATAACCGTAAATTGTATAATTAACGGAGTAAAATATTTATGAAAAACAATCCAGATGTGTCGAATTCCGCTCCGGCGAATGAAATTCCCGGTATTCTGATGGAAAACGGTAACGACTTGGGCAATATCAGGATCCACGAAAACGTGGTAAGGTCGATTGTCCGGAATGTAACCTTGGCCGTAAACGGCGTGACCCGCCTGGCCGGAAGCACGTTTGTGGACAGTATTGCCGAGATGGTCGGCAGCCGCAGGATGCACGATCGTTCGATCTCGATCCACATTCAGGGGCAGGAAGCCACGGTAGATGTGAAAATTAACGTGTTGTACGGCGAGCATGTGCCCACGGTGGCGGCGAATATTCAGTCCGCCATCAAGAGCGAAGTTGAAAAGCTTACCGGTATGCAGATAACGAAAGTAAACGTAATCATTCAGGAACTTGAGCATCCAGAACCGGAAGAACCGGAGGAAGAAGAGCCTGAAGAACAGTAGGTTTTATCATGGAAGCGTTTTCAAAGTTTTTCGATTCGAGCCATCCGGCGATTTACAATTTCAATTGCGGATTTGTCAGCGGCGTAATTTTTGTCCTGGCCATCATCGTTTTGGTGATCCTGATAAAAATCATTTACATGCTGTTTTTCCGCTATCCGCGCCGTGCGCAGGGAGTTGGCGTTGAAGGCGCTCATGGGAAAATCTTTGTATCGACCCAGGCAATCCTGGATCTGGTGCAGTCCATTCTCCGCAAGGAATATCCTTACATCAAGGTGAACAAGCTCAAGCTGATGGACCGGAAATCCCGTTTCACGCTGGTGCTTGATATGGATTTTGATCCGGACCGCACCTCGCTTCCGCTGATCGAAGCCGAACTCGGACAGCGCATCCTTACCCAGATCAACAAGACTTTCGGAATTGAGAGCATCAAGGAAATCAATACCCGGAACCACAGGCTGAAATCATCTTTGTCAGAGCCTGTCGCGAGTATCGGGGAAACCACCAGTTGAGATGGGAATAATCCTTGCCTCTGAATCACCCCGCCGCCGCCGGCTGCTGGCGGAGATGGGGTACGAATTCAGATCGGTTGTCTCGGGCGCCGATGAATCCTGCACCGGAATCTATCCCCCGCATTCTCCGTTGTATCATGCTCGGACGAAAGCTTCGGCGGTGGCTGAACAGTTTCCTGCCGAACTTGTGATCGGGGCCGATACCGTAATAGAATTTGACGGAGAAATTATCGGCAAACCTTGTGATTCAGCCGATGCGGAAGCCATGTTGATCAGGTTATCGGGGGAGTCCCATCAGGTAGTTACCGGGGTTAATCTGCGTTGCATCGAGCGGAAGCTGGATTGCACCTTCGCTGATTCCACGGTTGTCCGGTTCAAACCTTTTACGCTGAAAACTATCAGAAAATATCTTGCGAAGGTAAATGTGCTGGACAAGGCCGGAGCTTACGCGATCCAGGAATACGGCGAAATGCTGGTGGAAAAAACAGACGGATCGCTTAACAACGTGATCGGGTTCCCGACTGAAAAGCTTGCGGAGGCTTTCTATGCTTTCGGTTTCGGCAGAATCACAACGAACCGGGCGCCGTCTTTGTAGGAGGTATCGTGGAAGATTTTTCCCTGGTGCTTGCTGATTATCTGTTTGACGATTGCCAGGCCCAACCCGAATCCGTGTTCTTTCCCTGCCGTTACGAACGGTTCAAACATGGTTCTGCTGATTTTATCCGGGATACCCGGACCGTTATCTTCATAAGTGACCCGGTAATTATCGCCTTCCCCGGCAAGGTTCATTTTGATATCGATTTTGTTCATGCCGGCGCCTTCCGCGGCATCCAGGGAATTAAGCACCAAATTCCGGAAAACGCTGTCGATCAGTTCCGGTTTGCCCATGAAAGGCGCGTCTTCCAGGCCGGTACAGGCGGCTTTAACTTCCAGTTTGCGCTCCCCGAACATCGAACTGTCACAAACATCATGCAAAATAAGCTCCAGATGTCCCTCCTCGGGGTCGGCGATCGGGGCGTTGTTGCTGAACAACAGTATCTGATTCATCTGTTTGAGCATTTTTTCACATACATCGAGGATTTCCTCAGCCAGATCGGCATTATTACCATCGAGACGTTCCCGGAGCATTGAAGCGTAATTCAGCAGGTAATTGAGCATGTTTTTGCTTTCGTGGGATATTTTGCTTACCGCTACTCCCAACGCTGAAAGCTGTTCTTTTTTGATATTGTCGGCCGCCAGGATCGAATTGTTCAGCACTTCGCTTGCGGTCATCACCAGGACACTGAAAAGTTTATACCATTCCGGGTCGGTATAGCTTTGAAAATCTTCCACAACCGCCATCGCGAACAGTTTATCGCGGCGCAACGGCAAAAGGTACTTCCCGTCACTTACCTGGGTGGTGCGGCTTTCCGCCAGCTTCCGGCCGTTTTCCCTGAAGTAATTCGCGGCTTCCGATTCATCATAATTGCTGACTCCGGTAACTGTCCACTGCTCTGCGAGTTCGTTGTAAACCCCGATGAATCCCTTCGCGGCTTCCGCGAACGACATTATGGCTTTCAGCGTGGCGCTGTAGACTTCATCCAGGTTGCTGGTGGTGGCGGTTTTGACTTTGCTCATACAGCGGATCAGGTTTTCAAGCCAGTCTTTCCGGGACCGTTCCGCTTCTTCGGAGTTCCACTTCGAGGTGAGGCAGAGCGCAAGCTGATATATTTCTTCCGACTGGAACGGTTTTTTGATGTAAAGCAGTTTTTCGGGAGTTCCCACGGTTTCGGCAATGGTGCTTTGATCGTGGTCGGCGTAAGCGGTCATGATTACGATTTCGATGTTTTTATCGATATCGCGGATTTTTTTCGCGGTTTCGAGGCCGTCCCAGCCGGGCGGCATCCGCATGTCGGTGAACATTACGGCGTAGGGTTCATGCGATTCGACGGCTTTTTTTACCAGTTCGTAAGCATCCTCACCCTGACCCGCGGTAATGACGTCATAGGTGTTTCCCTGTCCGTTTTCGGCAGGTTTTGCATTGGTCCCCTGGAGACGGTTGCGCATTTGTTCGACAAGTGATGAAGTCTCGTTTTTTTTGCCGGACCGAAGAAGGAGTTTCGCGAGTTGTTCCCGCAAGTCATCCTGATCGTCAACAATCAGAATCCGTTTATTCCCACTCACCATTTAAATTGATGCCTCCAAAATGTAGCAACAGAAATCCGGTAAGGCACATCTACCCCAATATAGCCTACCAATATGAATCTACTCTAACTTTTCGCAAGTATCAAGTCTTTTTTTACCACTTTGCGGGATTATAACCACAAAATACCACTAATGTCCGGAAAATTCAGCTTTTTTCGGTTTACCTGATAACTAATCATGACTTTCAGGGGTTTGCACGGTTTAGGATGGACATCACTTTGTCAAAAGCTGAGCAGAGCAATTTTGTCAGAATGCACATTCCCGCTGAAAGCAGCAAAGCAATGGTGAATACCACAGTGATCATCAACCACAACCACTTTTCGTCAAAAGTGTTGACCATGAAATTCAAAGGGACGCCCTTCTCAAAATATATTTCAACTTTATCACCCGGTTTGAATATATCCTTGCCGTAAGGATTCCTAGTTTTTCCCTTGACGGTATTTCCCTGGTCGTCGGTGAATTTGAATTCCGCGTAATACTTTTTCCCGTCTTCCGAGTCCTCGGTGGGAATCAATGAGATGACCTCAGCTTCGGTCTTTCCCGCATTTGCGATAAACGATGCCGTATCGTAATAGACAACCACGCTGATCACCGCCAGAACCGCCGCCGCCGCCAGAAACACATAACAAAGTTTTACCAGATTAATTTTTTTCATTAGTATCATTGGTCGATTTTTTTTGTTTAATAAATTCAACTTTCCCGGTTTTTAAATCAACAGTTTTTATTATCCTGCCTTTCTCGTAATAAGCTAGTTTCTCCGGAGGGGGAATATCACCAGAACCGATATATACGGGAATTAAAAAAGTACCACTCCACAGAAAAAGATTTTTAGTTTCGCATTCCGCAATTATTTTACCTGACCTATCATACCACTTTATATAACCTGATCCTTTTCCGTTATCAACGTCTTCATAAGCCAGGCATCCATTTTTGTACCATTTTTTCAAGATAATCGGATCTGTAGAAAATATTGATAGTTTCTTCCCGTCCGGATAATAAGAGAAGCAAGATACCTGTTCTCCATCAAGATATAAGCTATCCAAACTGACCTTACCATTTTCATGAAAATGAACAATCCGTCTTCGGCAACCTTTAAAAATGCGGCGTTCCTGAGGGGTAACTTTTCCGCCAAATCTTTTATATCCTTTCTCGGTTATTCTGTAGAACAATACACAGTGGTTACGCAGTATTTCAACAGGCTCGTATACTACATATCCAACCGGCCCCAGGTAATAATGTTCCAGCAATGGCAATATAAATGAATACGAAAAAATATAAATCAACGGAGACGCGATACATACTCCCGTAATAATTCTAATAATTTTTTTCTTACTAATCATCCAGTTAAAAATATTTTTACCGGCATTTTCAGCGTAGCTTGAAAATGCAATTTCATCCAAAACTTGTTTGGAGGCAGGAAAAGGGGTGGGGTGTTGGGAACCGGGGCAAGCCCCGGACTGAATGGCCGGGATCACGAAGCATCCCGACAGTTCCATCCAAAATTTGTTTGGGATTGCCTTTCCCCATATAAAAAAGCCCTCTCATTTTTCCTTAAAATCCGTAAACTTCGCTGTATTTTTTCCGGAGGTACTTCAAATATGGTTCCGGGGTGATTTTGCTGCCGGTGACTTTTTTCACGAGTTCCTGCGGTTCGAATTTTGCTCCGTGACGATGGATGTTTTCCCGGAGCCAGTCGAAGAGTGCGGCGAATTCACGGTTGCGGATTTGGCCGGATAGATCCGGGACGTCGTGGTTGATGCACTCCCAGAGTTGGGCGGAAACCAGATTCCCCAGCGCGTAAGTTGAAAAATATCCCACCGCGCCGCATGACCAATGGACGTCCTGAAGCACGCCATCGGCGTCAGTTTCCGGACAAACCCCGAGGTATTCCTTCATGTGTTCGCGCCAGATTTCCGGCAGATCGCGGCAGGCGATTTTACCTTCCAGCACCCCGATTTCCAGTTCCAGCCTAAGCATGATATGCAGGTTATAAGTTGCTTCGTCGGCCTCGACCCGGATCAGTGACGGTTCGACTTTATTGATGCCGCGATAAAATTTATCAAGACTGATGCCGTCGAGTTTTCCGGGAAATCGGTTTTGAAGTTCGGGGTAGAATCCGGCCCAGAAATCTCGGGAGCGCCCGACCAGGTTTTCCCAGAGCCGCGACTGCGATTCATGGATCGCCAGCGACGCCCCGGTCCCGAGCGGCGAGCGTTCCAGCGCGGGAGCGATGCCCATTTCGTAGAGAGCGTGGCCGCATTCGTGCATGGTTCCGCCGAGTCCGGAGAAAAGATAATCCGGATCAAGCCGGGTGGTTATCCGCACGTCGCCCAGCCCGAAATTGGTGGTAAACGGATGCGCCACCTTATCGAGTCTGCCGCGATTCCAGTCGTACCCGAATTTTGTAATCACTTCCTTGCCGAAATCCCACTGGATGCTTTCGCCGAATTGCTGATGCAGAAACGAATCATCCACTTGCGGCCTGTCCGCGATTTCCTTCACCAGCTCCACCTGTCTGGCGCGGAGTTCCGCGAAAATCTTTTTCACGTCAGCGGTTTTCAAGCCGGGTTCGAAGTCGTCCAGCAACGGATCGTAGATGTGGTTGAACGGAGCGAAAATCTGGGCGTATTCCCGGCGCAGATCGAAAACCTTTTCCAGGTGCGGACAGAATTTCGCGTAGTCATTTTCAGCCCTGGCCTGTTCCCACACATGTTGGGCCATTGCGGTAACCTGGGCAAAATCCGCCACCAGCTTCGACGGCACTTTGGTTTGCTTAAGGTAGTTCCTGGCAGTGACTTTCAGCAGACACGCATCGTCCGAGTCGGGTGGAAGCTGGTTTCCGTATTCTTCGAGCTGTTCAAGAAGTGCCCCGATTTCGGCGGAAGTGAATTTTTCGTGTCCCAGACTGCTCAACAGCGCGAGCTGGTGTGCGCGGTCCTGCGCGCCTCCCGGCGGCATAAAGGTTTGCTGGTCCCAACTTAACACCGCGGCGGCATGTTCGAGGTCGGCAACTTCATTCAGTAGTTCTTTAAGCTTCGATAATTTTTCCTGCATAATTTTCTCCAAAATTTTTTCTAAAATGCGCGGTTAATTTAAATATTCAAATCATACGTCCGAGAAGTGCGGCAATAGCAGTTTCCACCCGGAGCATCCGGGGGCCAAGCCCGGCAGGATTAAATCCTGCCTCTATAAATTTCCCGATTTCGTATTCCGTAAATCCGCGTTCGGGGCCTATCGCCAAGGTTACCGGATAATTTTCGGGGCCATGACAAATTTTCTCCGCGCCCGGAATTGCCAGCAGCGGCTGTGTATTTTTAATAATTCCCGGAGATTCGTCCTCGATAAAAGGCTTGAAACGGCGCTTGACGAATACTTCCGGAACAACAGTATCGACACCCTGTTCGAGTCCGAGCAGAAGCTGTCCGCGGATAGCTTCCGGTTCGAGTAACGGGCTTTGCCAGTAACTTTTCTCCACGCGCCAGCTTTCGATTAAATAAATCTTTTTTACGCCCATCGCGGCAGCGGTACGCAGAACTTTTTTCAGAGTTTTCGGACGCGGCAGGGCAACGATCAGGTTAACCGGCAACGGCGGGGGCGGTTTCTCCGTGAATGCGGTTTCAAGCCCGATCATATCATCCCGGACAGAGAGGACTTTTCCCGTGCCGATCTTTCCGTTAATGATTCCAACCGATAAAATTTCGCCAACTTCCGGCCGGCGGGAGGCAAACAGCCGTTCGAGACGGGAGTCATTAACAATAACTTTCCCGGAAGCGTCCGGTTCGTCCGGATTGAGCAACAGCAGGTTCATCCCGCGAAAGTGGAACTGAACTTTTCGGGCACTTTTACCGGGCGGCGTTTCTGGTAATCGAAAAAAACCATTCCGGTTTTGACCCTGGCGATTTCCAGGCCGGTTTTGGAATTTGTCAGCAGGTACATCAGGTCGAATCCCATCGAGGAAATCTCACTTACCGCAATGAAGATTTTTACCTTGTCGCCGTGAAATCCTTCCGACCTGTAAACAACGGCGGCATCTGACATGATCACGCCGTGGCCTTCAACGTCGAGTTCGGTCCAGCCGTATTCCGCCAGGAACCTGATCCTGGCTTCGTGGGCCAGCGCCAGCACCGCGGCATTGTCCATGTGTCCGCCGTAATTGATATCGCCGATGCGCAGGGTCATTTCAGTGGTGAAAGCGTATTTTTCCGGCATGGTGAGTTTTATTCTGGCCATTTGTGAATCCTCCTGTCAATAATTTAGCTTTCCGGCGCCGGTTCTTCTTCATCTTCTTCGGTTTCGCCGGTAAAAACTTCAATTTCATGTACATCGATTTTTTGTTTTTTGGTGCTGCCGATAATAAAGAAAATGCCGCCGCTGAGATTGAAGCAGATAATCAGCACCATAAAAATCAGCACGGTGACGTCGGCGTAACTACTCGGCATATTGGTTGCCTGGAGCAATTTCGACATCATATATTCACGGAATCCGATTCCGCCGGGGGTGATCGGGATAAGTCCGGCGGTATTCCCGAGAGTGACCGCTTCGGTGAGGCCGACGAATCCGGGAACGGTTTGCCCGAGTCCTTTAATGATCAGCCCGACAACCAGCACCAGATCCATGTGAATGAAAACGATACTCATGACAACCAGCATGGTCAGGCGTTTCCAGGCGCTGCGGTAATGATCGAGCGCGCGGACCATCCGGCTGACGGCCCCTTTTAGATATTTGTCGGCAAGGTTGATCCAGAAAGCGATGAACCGGAAATTTTCCAGCTTGTGGAAGAACAATACCACCACCCCGGCGCCGAGTCCGGCCAGCGAAACCCCGATCAGGGCCCAGACGCCAAGTTGAATCCATTCGTCCAGATGCCGCCAGTATTTATAACCGATAATTCCTACCACCGGGGTGATCATGAAAAGTCCGATCATGCCGACAAACCGGTCGATGAGGATGGTGAATCCGCTTTCCACCCTGAGCCCTTTCGGGGTACGGGCGCTGACCAGGCCGATCTTGATCAGGTCACCGCCGATCGCTCCGCCCGGTACTACCAGTGAAAAGAAAAAACCCTGCATCAGTATCGAAAAGGCCTCGAACAAGTTGATCTGTACTCTCTGGAGCCTCAGCAGCATGTACCATCTCCAGGCTCCCGCGAGCAGGTGGACAAAGTACAGGCACGCCGCCAGGATCAGCCAGTAATAATCAATCTTCCGGAACGCCTCAAGAATCTTGTCGCCCTTACCGTGTACCAGCCAGGCAATGATCAGCGACGCAAGCAGTATCCGCGCAAAGAAAAACAGCCATTTGCTGAAACTGCTCTTCTTCTTCTCAGGCTTATGATTTCCGTTTTCCGGCACTTCTGTTTTCCGGTATTATTTTAATTGTATCAAAAAGCCGGTAAAATACCACTTATCAACGGATTTTACCAATCAGGCCCGGATTATTATGAGTCGTTCATGATTCGCAATTCGATAAGACAATGCTTTATTAGTCGCAATTTTTAAGAGGACGGCATAATGAAAATTCCGCGAATTAAGTCAGAATGGAAAAGGATTATCGAGTATTCGGACAACCATCTGAATGATTTCTGCATTTTCAGGGATTTGAACGGGACATGGCATGCCACGGGCATCATGGGAACCGGGACGTGGGCGAGCGAGCAACAGTTGTTTCACTCCGTTTCCGATACCATTGATGGCAAATTCAAAAATCTTTCCCCGATTCTGACCGGAAGTCCCGGCGGGGAAGCGCCTCCCCAGAAACACGCGCCATTCGTGGTCGAAAAAGACGGCGTTTATCACATGTATTACCGCAGGCCGCCCGGAACTATGTTTCATTTGAAAACAACCGACCCGTTTGCTTGGAAAGGGCTTGGAAGTCCGGTTTTCGAGCGGAACGACGCCAGGGACGCCTGTATAATCAAACACGAAAATACTTACTGCATGTATTACTGCCAGTGGGATGTTATCGACGGAGTTGAAAGAAGCTGCATTTTTTCAAGAATCTCGGAAAACCTTGAAGATTGGAGTAATGAAAACCTTGTCTTTTGCGATCTTACCCATACAGCAGACCATTCAAGACTGGAATCTCCGTTCGTGGTTGCGCGTCCAGAAGGATATTATCTGTTCATCCGTCATCGTCTAATGAATGAGAAATGTTCCACGGTTGTGGTTTTTTCGCGGGATTTCAACTATTTTGAATGCAAAAACAATCCCTGGATCCAAGTGATTGATTACGTGCATGCCCCGGAAATTGTCGAATCGGACGGGCGTTATTACCTTGCCAGGGTGAGTGGGCCGTTCGATCATCTGAAACTCCACGCCCCGGAGAAAGGCGGATGGATCGATATCGCTGAACTTGAATTTAATTGAAATGAAAAAAGATAACCAGTTTTCCCGTCTGTACGTGCATGTGCCATTCTGCGCGGCAAAGTGCCATTATTGCGCGTTTTACTCGTTGCCGGAAGCGGATGATTCCCTGGTCGAAAGCTATCTGACCAAACTGGAAAACGACTTTTCGGAAAATGCCGGAAAACGCAAGGAACTTCAAAGCATCTATATCGGCGGCGGAACTCCAACGTGGCTGAATCAAGACCAGCTTGAAAGGCTGTTGAATCTCATCGGGAAACATTTTTCCTTCAATCCCGATACGGAATTTTCCATTGAATGCAACCCGGAAACCCTTGATCCTGAAAAGGCCGCGCTGCTGGGGGAGAAAGTCAACCGGGTGAGTCTGGGGGCGCAGTCGTTTTCACCCGAATTTCGCGAACTTCTCGGTAGAAAGGGCAAGCCGGAAAGTATCGCCAAAGCCGTGGAAATGCTTCGCGGCAACGGCGTTATCAATCTCGGAATCGATCTGATTTACGGTATCCCCGGACAAAGTCTCAAAGGCTGGAAACAGGATTTGGGAAAGGCCATTGATCTTGAAATTAAACACTTGTCGGCATATTCCCTGAGCATCGATGAGGGGAGTATTCTGGCGGGAAAACGTAATTTGCCGGTCCCCGGCGATGATCTTGCCGCCAACATGTGGGAACTTACCGGGGAAATGCTCCTTGACGCCGGAATGCCCCGTTATGAGATTTCCAATTATGCCGCGCCCGGCTTCGAATGCCGCCACAACGTGGCGATCTGGTACGGATCGAATTACCTCGGATGCGGTCCCGCCGCCGCCTCTTTTGATGGAAAAACACGTTGGAGTCAAATTTCTGACCTGAAAGCGTGGCTGTCGGGAACTCCGCCGGAAACAGACAAAATTACCCGGGAAAAGCGTGCCAGGGAAATCCTGGTTATGGGGCTTCGCACTGTTGCCGGATGGAACCGGAAGGACTTTAATTCCGTTACCGGATGCGATTTCATGACATGGGAACGCGACTTTTCCGGTCTGATCGAAGCTGGTTTGCTGGAATTCGATAACGAACAACTGCTGCCCACTTCGCGCGGCCTCCAGTTCTGGGACACCATCGCGGAAAGCATTCTCCAGCTTTGACATTTTTTGTAACTTGTTTTGCTAAAATCAGCATTTGTGCTAGAATACTGAAACTAACTCAGGACTAAATAATGTCTGAAAAGGACGGTCAGATATGAGCAGAATTTCTTTATTTTTATTGCCGGTAATCGGCGCGGTATTGCTGATTTGCGGTTTCGGATGCGCCGGGACGGATACCGGCGATAAACCGGAAAACGCGGAAAAACCTTTGACGGAAAAAGAAACCCAAGGATATACCGGGGCGCTTCGCTGGGCAGTATCCAAGGGGAACCTTAAGGTTGTCAAGTCGCTGGTTGCCAAGGGCGCCGATGTTAATTCCCGCGACAAGGACGGCTGGAACGCGCTGATTTGGGCTGTCCACTGCGGACACAAGGATATCTCCATGTTCCTTATCGAAAAAGGCAGCGACCTGAATCTTCAGGACAACGACGGCGAAACCGCCCTGATGCGGGCCATCCGCGACGGCGAAACCGATGTTGCCCTCGAGCTTATCAAGCGTGGAGCCGATCTAAACCTGAAAAGCAATGTCTATGACCGCACGGCTCTTTCTCTTGCAATTCAGGAACGCAACAAAACCCTTATTGACGAACTCCTGAAAAACGGCGCCCACTAGCCAAAGCAGGCTCTGGACTAAAATAGGCAAACTGCTGTGCGAGTTTGCCAAAGTAGCATAATGCTTCGGCAATTTCCGTCCGGAGATACTCCCCGGCAACTGGTCTCGGCAAGACCAGCCTACTTTCCGCTGGAATCGCGAAGCATTCCGGCAGTTTCAATCCAAGGATACTCTTTGGGGGGGGAGGTTATCGTAGTCTGCTGGGACCGTAACGTCCACCGCCACCGCCGCCGCTTGAATACCATGTGTCGCAGTAATCTTCGCGGGTGCTGTCGATTATTATTTCATCGTCTTCGATCACGCCGTCGCCATCTACATCTTCAGTGTGCCAGGTAACCGGGGTTTCGAGCCAGGCGATGCCTTTGGCGCGCCATTCCGCGTTATTAAGCTTGGATAACGCACTGTAATATGAAGTATAGCTTGAAGAATGACTCTTCATATTGATAATACTATTAATCTGGGATTCGCTCAAATCACCGGATATGTTATGAGCTTCCTTGTATTTCGTGATAAGGTCACTGTCGCTGCTCCAGTAAGAATCGTCCGGATCGGATGGGACTTCTGAAAGGTCGCTGAGCAGATCGTTCAATTCGGACAGGGAATCGCACTGTCCCAAAAGGGGAAGAAGTTCGGTATAGAAGTAGTACCAGGCAGGATTGAAAGGATCAGGTTCACTTGTCGGTTCAATTGTAGTAGGCATTAAACACACCTGATCGAAAACCGGCAGGACCATCCGGATGGCATTGGGCGGTTCGGCGGTGCTTGCGGGTAGTGAACCGAGGGGTTTTGCCAACGACGAAGTCTGAATATCCGGGAGTGTGGAATTTTTGAATCTTGATTCAATGCTTTGCATCCGTTGTGCGTAAGATTTCATTTTTGTGGAAGTGGTTTTCTCGAAATTTTCACCGATATAATCATTTTCACTACCAGTGCTGCTTTTCCATTTGCCGGTCAGGTTGGTCAGCGGAACCTTACAGCGAAATCTGGAAAACGCTCCGTAATATTGGTATTCCCCTTTAACCGGAGTTTCCAGCCAATCATTCCAACTGGTGTCCCAGTCAGTACTCCAACTGTATGTGCCGCCGCTGGTATCGTAAACCGCCCATTTAACGTAGCCGAGGTAGTCGAAATGACCGTCCGTATCACTGTCATTCTCAGTACCCAGGATGGTGATCGGATTCTGCCGGTCATACTCATCGGTAAGCAGGGAACTCTGGCTTCTCTCCGAATTCAGCGAGGAAACGTTGTCTTCGGCGGCGCTGAACGCATTATTCGAGCTTTCCTCCTGAAAAGTTATGTTAACGGGGAGAATTTCACTGCCGAACGGACTTCTGGTGTTATCATAAACAATTTGGATATTTCCCCACCAGTTACTTCCGTCTCCCCCGAAATCCATGCGGAGAAGGTCCCGCAGTTCACACCAGTCCTCACCGAGAATTGCCTGATAAATGGACTGACTGGTAAGGTAATTGTTGAATATAGACGAGTCGCTGGAAAGCCTTGGCATGTTGTACATTCTGGTATTCGGGCCCACCGCCACTCCTTTCGGCGAAGAACTGGCGTACTGTTTATCCATAACGGTCGCAAGCATGGAGGTGTATGCCGGACACCACAGGAACCCCTCGCGGTTGGTGGCGTAATCTCCGCTGATATGATTGCTGTCGGTATTGGCAGGAAAGTATTGTTCCATTTCCGCATAACCGTTTGCGGCGCGCAGGTAGAATATGGAATAGAAATTATTGCCGTAATCCGAGTTATAGTTGAGACCGTTGTTTTTTGCGGCCTGTTGAGCTGCGCCGAATCCGATCAAAGGTCCCACGAATGACACTCTTGCCTGCATTTCGCACAGCAAATTGATGCTGTCGCGGAAATTCCAGAGTTCCTGCCAGTTTTCTTCATACTCCTCGGGCACATAGTCCGGGGCGTCCGGGGCAGCTTCATGCGGAACTTCGTCCACCAGGGCTTTGCAGGCTTTTACCAGATTGAGTTCACCAATCAGGTTAAGGCTGTGACGCTGCCATTCCGCGCCGGTGAGGGCAGCGGCGTCCAAAGCAGTCTGGGATTTCAGTTTTGTCCGGATAACGCTCTGCATGTCGAAGATGATAAAGACCGCCATAACCAGGATCACCATGGCGATAAGGGTAAGTACCAGAGTTTGGCCACGCTCTCCCGGCCTTGACTGGAACGCCGACAAAATTTGCTGTTTTTTCATATCAGGTTTCCTTATTCAAGGAACTTTTCAGCGTGATTGGTTATTTGCGCAGACCCGGAAACATCCAGCCGGTCCATGCCGAACATAAACTCGATAGCTTTTCTGCTGCTCATCCATTCCAGGCGGAGCGGATAGTCGTTGAATACCACATTCCCGGTGATCATGCTGCCAGAGTCGTTCGTTGATATTTCCAGCGTGGTATTGTAGCGGTCCGCATGGCTTTCGCTGCTGGATTGTCCGTTGTTATCGTTGAAATCGGTGTATGATACGGGATCCCCGGCGGTTCCCCAGTACTCGTAGTCCATTCTCCTGATACCTTGGATATATTCCGGGATCGTGGCCCTTTCGTAACTTAACTGACTCAGCGGATTGCTGAAACTGGTGCCGAGGTCGACAGTGGAATAAGACCCCGTGTTGTTCTGGAGATCTATGGCATTGATAATCGGGCCGGAAGCCCCGATCGAAGCCACCCTGCCGGCGCGGTCAGACAGGTAATCGGCGAACCCGACCGATTTGGAACGGGCGGTGTAGAATGCGGCGTAATCGGTAAGCATCTGCGCTACCATGACATAGAAAAATTGCATCAGCCCGAACAGAACCAGACAGATAATGATCATGCACAGCAACGATTCAAGAATGGTGCTGCCGTTCTCATGCCGGTTCCGGCGTTTTCTGCAAATTTTTCGCATAATCCACCTCTCCCCGATACCGGGGGGTTATCCACGAAAATACCGATTGCGGTAACTGCTAGTTGGAATCGTCCAGACCGTCCGCGTCCATTCCTTGCAATGTTTCGACGGAAGAAGTGTCTGTACCGGTATCTTCCTCGCCGCCGAGGGTTTTGTAAACACCTGAAAACATTGACCGGATCCGGTCGCTGAAGAGTCCCATTACGGTAAGGGCGGCAATAGCCACGATCACAATAATAATGATATATTCTACTATCGCCTGTCCTTTGTTCTTCTTCAGTTTGCTTTTCTTCATTTTGCCCATCTCCTTATTTGGATAATTTCCGTTAAATTGTCAGGGATAATCAATGCTTACCAGCGATATCAAACGCCAACCGTACTCGGTGAATATCGCCAGCACCAGCAACATGATTATCGCGATTCCCACGAACATCGCCAGGATCATGGCATATTCGCTGAGAATCTGTCCGGAGCAATTTAACATTTTTGTTTTCAAGTTCAAAATCCGGCTTAATTCCCATCATATAAATATAACACATTTTCATCTTTTCACAAAGATGATTGAGTTCAAATGGCCCTGCCTTTGGTTTCCACAATATTGTTTTTTTCATCGAGAATAATGATAGTGGGGTTGATAATTTCAGATTCCGGTTCGCTGCACAGTCCGAACGCCATGATCGTCAGCATGTCGCCGGGCACGCCGCGCCGTGCCGCCGCGCCATTAAAGCGGATGATTTTACTACCCGCCGGGGCCGGGATCGCGTAAGTTTCCAGCCGCTCCCCGTTCGTGGTGTTCACTATCAGGATTTTTTCGTATGGCAGGATGCCGGAAGCCTTCAACAGGTCCAGATCAACTTCCAGGCTGCCTTCATAGTTGAGCTCGCACCCGGTCAGCCGGGCCTTGTGTATCTTGCTTTTCAGCATGACTTTCTGCATTGCTTTAATGTCTCCATATCTTGAATAACTGTTTATGGGCGGAAATAAATCCACACTAATCCTTGTTATTCTATTGCATAAAACGCAGAAATCGATAAATTTATTGTTTTAAGTGTGAAAAAATTTTATAATCGGCCGCAAAATATCGATTTCCGGGGCAACTCCGGCAAAATAAAGGGGAAAAACAAGGAAACCGGCGGCGGCAGGGGCGGAGAGGTATGAGCGAACTGATCAAACATGAATGCGGCATAGCCATGATCCGGCTGTTGAAACCGCTGAGTTTTTACCGGGAAAAATATGGAACCACCCTTTACGGGCTGAACAAGCTTTACCTGTTAATGGAAAAACAGCACAACCGCGGACACGACGGAGCGGGTGTGGCAACCATAAAGTTCGATATCGACCCCGGCAACAAGTATATATCCCTGCAAAGATCTAATTCCGGTGACCCGATCCGCGACATTTTCAGGAAAATCAACAAGTCCATCAGTAAGAACCTCCGCAAAAATCCCGGGCATTACAACGATTCCGAGTGGATGAAGGCCAACCTCAAGCACGTGGGCGAACTTTACCTCGGACACCTTCGCTACGGTACTTACGGCAAAAACAATATCGATTCATGCCACCCGTTCCTCCGTGAAAATAACTGGATGAGCCGCTGCCTCCTTCTCGCCGGAAATTTCAACCTTACCAATGTCGAAGAACTTTTTCAGCTCCTCATCGAAATCGGCCAGCACCCCAAAGACCGTTCCGACACCGTTACCGTGCTCGAAAAAATCGGACACTTCCTCGACGAGGAAAACGATGAACTCGTAAGGAAATACAAGCAGCAGGGATATTCCAAACGCGAAATTTCCGCCCTTATCGCCAAGAATATCGATATCCTCAAGATCCTCAAGGAGTCATGTAAAAAATGGGACGGCGGTTACGTTATCGCCGGTCTCCTCGGCCACGGCGACGCTTTCGTGATCCGCGACCCCTCGGGTATCCGGCCGGCCTATTACTATGCCGATGATGAAGTTGTCGTGGTAGCGTCCGAACGTCCGGTAATCCAAACCACTTTCAATGTGCCGATCGATAAGGTTAAGGAAGTTACCCCGGCACACGCCCTCGTCATCAAGCGCGACGGACGCGTCAGCGAATCGCCGTTCACCCAGGAGCAGAAGCACAAACACTGTTCTTTCGAGCGCATCTACTTCTCACGGGGCACCGATGCCGATATTTACCGCGAGCGCAAGGCCCTCGGCAAATACCTGACCAATTCCATCCTCAAGGAAATTGACTACAACCTCGATGACACGGTGTTTTCTTTTATTCCGAACACCGCCGAAACCTGTTACCTGGGCATGATGGACGCATTGAAGGAATACTGCCGGAAAAGCCAGCTGGAAAAAATTGCCGCCAGCAAGGAAAAATTATCCGAACGCAAACTTAAGGAAATCCTTGACGTCAAGCCCAGAACCGAAAAAATCGCGGTTAAAGACGTAAAACTACGCACTTTCATTACCGAAGATAAACAGCGTAACGACCTCGTTGCCCACGTTTACGATATTACTTACGGTTCGATTGTACCTGAAAAAGATACTCTCGTGGCTATCGACGACTCAATTGTCAGGGGAACCACCCTTCGCGAAAGTATCCTGAAAATCCTTGACCGCCTTGAACCCAAAAAGATCATCCTCGTTTCTTCGGCGCCCCAGATCAGGTATCCCGACTTCTACGGCATCGATATGGCCAGACTCGGCGATTTCGTGGCTTTCAAGGCGGCGATTGAACTTCTCAAGGAAACCAACCAGACCCATATTATCGACGAAGTTTACCAGAAGGCCAGAGAAGAAGTAAAGAAAAACAAGAAAAATTACCGCAACTTCGTCAAGGAAATATATAAGCCCTTCACCGCAAAACAGATTTCGGAAAAAATAACCGACCTGCTTCGCCCGGTCGATATCAACGCCGATGTGAAAATTATTTATCAGTCCATCGAAGACCTTCACCGGGCCTGCCCGCAGCATACCGGCGACTGGTATTTCACCGGCGATTACCCCACTGCCGGCGGCAACAAGATCGTCAACCTGGCCTATATCAACTACATCGAAGGACGCAAGGAACGCGCTTACAACCTGGCTCCGTAAACACAGGCTTCAGGGATCAGACTTCATACCTCAGGCAACACGCCTGCCGCAACTGCATTTGACGCTCTGCGCATAGATAAGAGAAATTATGCAAAGAAAAATTGTCTTTTTGAGAGATAATACTATATTATATTAGCACTATACACTTAAAAGACACAAATGTCAAACAGGCAGGTGAAAAATGGCGGAATCGTCTTTCGGGATTAGCTGGAGCGGCAATGCAAAAACAAGGTTGGAAGGTCCGGGAATAACCAAAAGCAATAAAACGGAATATTTCTATTTTCAGAAATGCGCCCCGGAAGTTTATCATTTCTATAAAATAAGGACAACTAACGAAAAATGGCGCTATAACTCCTAAAGGTGGTGGAACCGGGCGTACTGAATACATTAAAAATTCAGAACCAAAGATCAAAAGCGAAAATTTCGGATTGAACAATTTATCGTGCAGAGCCTGGGTGGAAAAAGGAACCGGAAAATACAGTCTGATATTCAGGTGGGTTCCCGTAAAAGTATTTAAAAATATAGATTATAGATATCAAGTCAAGGAAAATGGAAATTATCATTTTAAAGCAGTTGAATATATTCACATATTGGATCAAAAGCCTTTCTACAAAGTGGAGAAAGGAAAAGGCGGAAAAATTCGATGTTTTGAACCCATCTATGCTGTACCGTCAAAGAATTTTGTAAAGAAGGTTTCAGAGCATGAAATCGGGCATGGAACGGATTTTGAAAATCTGTTTGTAAAATATATTGTGCCTATGCTTGAACGGGTTCAAGAGCATTCGGGAAAATCCAAAGCTATGGTATATACCAGCAAGATTTCCGCGAAGGATGCGAGAAGAAAGTGCCGTGAAATGCTTCGCAAAAAGATTGCATGGAAGGAAACTATTGATAAATTTGAAAAAGCCTGTGAAGCCGCCGATGATAAACGAGACTCTAAACAGCAAGTTATAGTAAGTAAAAAACCAAAATATTGGGGGAGGAGTGGTGACAGCACTCCATATTATGAAATATATCCGAACTGGTAAAAACCAATTTCTCTGGAAGAAAATTTTTTCTTTTTATAAATTAATCTCTGTTTTTTTATGGTTATTTTACTTGCCGGTTGCGTTACCAGCAAAGATTCGCCTTCAGAAGATGTTGCAGGCAATATTATCGGCGTTGGCATCTATATTTTTCGGGTGGAGGCGGAAAAGGTTGTGGATTTTTTAAAAAGACATAATTTTCATGCGGAATTATATCATCGCGATATCTATAGTATATATGTAAAGAGGACTGATCTTAAAAAAGCAATTGCCGTATTTGACGCGGCGGATTACAAGGGATATGATCCGGAATGCAAGTATACAAATACTGAATGGATACATTTTTCCGCATGTGAGGAACAGCCTGTCAACGATGTTGTATTGTACAAACAATGGCTGTTCCTGAAGCATGGCATTACCAGTTATTTATTGCTTGTAAAAGAATATCATGTTATCGTTCCGGAAAAAGAAGGTGAAGCCGCGAGTGAAATACTGAAAAATGCTGTTTTACGGAAGGCAAAATATAAAAAGTACAGGGAGAAGTTCGATTTTATTGAAAAAGCCGCCATGCCGTTTTGTGGCCCCACCATTTCCACCGAGGAAATATATATAAAAGTCAGTAACCGTAATTACCATAATGCCATGATTACTTTGGAGGATCTGCTGGATTACCTGAAACATCCGGCTGATTTTAAGTATAATTATATTCGCGACAGATATTATATGAAAGATGAATAATTCAGGAAGGCGTTATATTGAAAACATCAGTGTTTATTAGAATTATGCCGGTAATATTTTTGCTTTTAAACGCCGTGTGCAAGTTTTTTAAGACAACAACTTTTCGAATTGCAGGATGGGATTGCCCGCCATATAGTTGAGATAACAGTCAACTGTATGCGCCAGCAGTTTCCGGCCTGCACGAACTGTCAGATGCCACAAATCCCTGGCCCTGACTTTCTCAATATTAAACCTTTCAGTCAATTGTCCGATTACGGTTTCCACCAGTCGTCTCCGGTTGTTCAAGTTTTTTACGAATGCTTTGGGCCGGTCGTCTTTCATATTGCCGCGGAGTGGGGTATGGATGGTTATTCTCCCGCCCGCAAGTTCTTCTTTGAGCATTTCACCGCAGATATAACCTTTGTCGCCAAGCAAATCCGGGGCGGCTCCGGAACTCATTTCAAAAATCATTTCCCGTTCGTCAATGTTTGCCGCCGCAATCGCGCAATCCATGATCACCCCGCTTTGATCGATCAGCAAATGCCCCTTGAAACCGAAGTAGCGCATCGCTTTTGCCGCGCAAAATCCATAGGCCGCGCTGCCTTTGAACAGTTTGGAAAAATTCGCCCGCCGGAATCCGCAAACCGGGATAGGGAAACCGTCAACAATCCCCACACTGCTGCCGTGCGGCAATATCCTCCGGACAATCAGCATTCTGATTTCCTGTTTGAGACCCCATAGGTTCGCCGCCTGGCGCAAAAACGTGGTCCGGACACCGAGATTCGGGAAAAGATGCAGCCAATGGTCCCTGAAATAACCATACAGATGCTTATCACAGTCAAATCCTTTCGATTCACCGACAATCTCCATGGTAATCACTTCGGCGTCAGACAATTTCGGGGCCGGACCGCGCCGTCTCAATTGAATTTTTTCCATATTTTTCAGCATGTCATCTACCAGACAGTATACTTTGGTGATATAATCTTCGGTGAGCATGAGGGCCAACTCCTTAAATTAGATGTGGTTATCCAATTTAATGAATTGGTTTTCCATACTATGGAAACTTCATGCTCAACTTTCAATTCCCTTATTCATTTTTTCATTATAAAAAAACTTGCACACGGCGTTTTTAATACTTTTTCCCGGTTGCAGTACCCCTGAAACAAATGGCGGTTTTCCCAGGATAAAACCGGTTGAAACCAGCAAAGGCACTTTATATTTCTTTGACAATTTTAAAAATAATCTTCGCCTGCTGGGGGAATACCGTAAAAAAAGCGATGCGGAGGAAATCCAAAAAATTCTTCGCGCCAACAAAATAGAAAGTAAAATAGAAAAGGTAAAAGTGGCTGACATCTATGTCGGAAATATGATATTACCCGCGGTGGAATATCTTGTTTTCGGCAGACTTCCGGACAAAAACATCTCTCCGCAAGCCAAACCAGAGTGGGTTGTTTTTTATTCATCCGAAAATTTTGACGCCAACAGCGAATTTATGAAAATTTCCCTGATTTTGATACAAAACGGGATTGACATTAAAACCGGAATGCGGGAACTTAACCGGTTATATGTCTATCCGAGGAAGGATTTACCGGTTTACGATGAAGCGGTGAATATTCTTAAAAAACATGGTAAATCGCGCGGTTTCCTGGAACCCAGGATGCTGTATCTGAAAAATACGGAATACAAATTCAGGGATAAAATCCGGAAACTCAAACGTCAGGTATGGGATTCGTATCTCCCGCCGCCACAAGACAAAAAATAATATGATTGTCAATCGCATTCCCCGCCATTGTAATCGAAAAATTACAGTTCGAATTCGGGCTGGTCTGCTGCTTTGCCGGTTGATTCGGAGAGATTTTTATCAAGGAGCCTGCGGACGGTCTCGACGCCCGGGAAATCACGGAACTTGAAGCCTCTCTGCTCGAACCACTCGTTTGATTCAAGCCGCGATTTCGTTTCCGGCTTTTCCGACAAAAACCGGTCGACCCCGATCAGCAGGGGAAGCTTTTGCAGTTTTCCTGACTCCTCAAGCCGCCGCAGGAGCGGAAACGAATGCCAGCGGTGGAACAATTCCAGGTGAAAAATCGTTCCCTGATGAATGTGCCGGAAACTCAGGTCCGGGAAAATCAGTTCACCGCCGCCAAGGTTGAACGCAGGGCTGTCGCCGACAATTTCCCAGTCCGGCACTTTCTCCCGGAACAGGCTGTGGAACATCGCGATTTCCTCCGGCACGTAATCGCTGAAATTCCGGTAATGACTAACCAATCCGGTTTTCTGGTCGAGTTTAAGTATCCGTTCACTGTTCTTGTACTTGACCTCCGCCTTCAGTTCCCAGTTTGACAGCGCGCAGACCGCCGGAAAAAACACCGCAAGTTGCAAACCGTACTTCTGGGTATTGTCGAACAGACTTGCGGGGCCGTCGATCTCAAGCCGGAGTTTCGACGGCAGTTCGTCATCTCCGGTTTCGGATTCGGGAATAATTTTCGCCAGAAGACGGAAAAATTTCAGGTACTTGAAAAGCTTACGGAGCTGTCCGGCCTCCGGGGACGCCACCCGCACCGTCAGTTTTTCGCAGGTGATCAGCAATGACTGCACTAGCGAAACGTTGTAGCGTTCCAGCAGTTCTTTAGGCGACAGTAATTTCAGGTTTACCAGGTGTTCATTTTCGGGCAGATCCGCGTAAACACCGTCTTTGTCCAGATCCGCTTCCGACTCGAAACCGTCCATTACCTGCGCTTTGAAACCGGCAAAATCGATGTTGTCCGGGGCATTGCGGAGCGCCTCGGCGGATTTTGCGAACAGCCGCCGCCTGATTTCCGCGTAGTCGCACTCCGCCGGATGGGTGAACTCGCATCGGTCCTGGATAATTTTATTGAGTCCGGAAGCCAATTTCAAGTCCTTGCACGACTTAACCACCGGCTCCGCCGATTCGGAAATTTCGCCACGGGTCAATCCCCGGTCCGGACGGTAAAAATCCAGCAGCTGCCGCGCCAGTCCCAGCAATTTGGGATCGTCGGTCTTCACGAATTTGGGGATTACCCGGTCACCCGCGACGCGAACCCTTAACATATCTTTGGTAAGCATTGTGCTGTCTCCGGCGTTTACTGACACTCATTTCGGAAGTGCCCTCGCTGATTAATTCATACAAAATGGCCTGTTTCCCGCTTTGTGCCCGGAGAATCCGCCCGAGCCGCTGTACGTGTTCACGGGTGCTGCCGCTGCCCGACATAACAATTCCCACGCTGGCCTCGGGCACGTCCACACCTTCGTTGAGTACCTTGCTGGTGAGCAGTACCGGATACTCTCCGCTACGGAACCGGTCGAGAAAATCTTTGCGTTCGGCGGCCTTGGTGCGATGGGTCAGCACCGGCATGCAGAACGCCTCGCCCATCGCGTAGGCGGTGTCGTTTTCGGCGGTAAAGACAATAATTCTTTCGCGGCGGTGTTCCCGGATCAGTTCCCACACCTTGCGGAATTTTCCCCGGCTGTGACGAGCAATCCGCTTTTGTTCAAGATAAGCTTCCATTACTTCACGGCCCTCCGGCATCCGGGCGCAAAGGCCGATAAATTTTGTCCAGTCGTTCCGTGAACTGAAAGTGATCCGGTTCATTCGCAGGAATCCGGTATAAACAGCGCGGTTTTGCTCGTAAGCTTTGCGTTCGTCGGGATCGAGTTGCACGTAAATCCGGCGGGTTTCGTAGGGCGACAATATTTTGCCTTCCAGTTCCTCTATCTCGACCCGGTAAACCTCCGGCCCCACCAGTTGGTGAAGCAGTTCCTCGCCTTCGTCCTCGCGTTCCGGAGTGGCGCTGAGCCCGAGCCGGTACGGTGCTACCGACATCCGGGCCGACTGCCGGTTCACCGGTCCGGGCAGGTGGTGACATTCGTCAAAAATGATAAGTCCGAAACGATTGCCGATAAATTCCATCTGCAGTACCGCTGAATCGTAAGTCGATACGGTCAGGTCGCGCACTTCCCTGCTGCCGCCGCCCAACATTCCCGCCTCGCACCGGAAAAACTTTTCAAGCTGACTCGCCCACTGCTGCATCAAATCGATGGTCGGGGCCACCACCAGCGCCGGACGCTGTTTCTGGAGAATCGCCATGACCCCGAAGTAGGATTTTCCCGCCCCGGTGGGCATCACCACCACGCCCCGGCCCCCGGCTTTGGTCCAGGCGTCGAGAGCGGCGCGCTGGTGCGGAAGCGGTACAAGTTTGGAGTGCAGTTGCAGGTTCAGCGGGGAGAAATTTTTCACCTGATCGTCGAATGGAACCTGTTTTTCGTATAAAGTCAGTACGATCGGGGCGTAATCGCAGGCTCGCGCCCGGTGCATCTTCACCCGTTCGTCGTATTTGACGTATTTCCACACCGAAGCCAGTTGCCGGTCGTCCGCAGTTTCGATCAGCAGCGTTCCCTGGGAAAAATACAATTTTACTGGTTCAGGCATTGTTGGCTTTCGTTAGAATTTTGATAAGATACTCTACATGACACGAGAAAATTTGAAAGTACCGCATCTCGCTGATATTTTGATATTGTTGAAAATATAAAGGGGGATATTTTGGAAAATGAAATTTACTATGCCTTCAAACAGTTATCGCCAGTCAAGCGTAATTCCTTTTATACGTGAAGAAGACTCCGTTAAGGTTGTTCTGATCACTTCGAGAAGAAGAAAACGCTGGATTTTTCCTAAAGGTATTGTTGAACCGGACCTTTCACCGCAAGCTTCCGCGGTCAAGGAAGCTGAAGAGGAAGCTGGAGTTTTCGGGAACGTATTTTTCGATAAAATCGGTGAATATGAATACAAAAAATGGGGTGGGACCTGTCATGTGGAAGTTTTCCCGATGGAAGTAACCAGAATGCTCGAAGAGTGGGACGAAGATGATCGTGAGCGGCGGGTAACGGGACTTGACAAAGCGGAATCTCTGCTCAAGGATCCAAAGCTTGTGAAAATCCTGAAAAAACTGCCGGATTATCTGGATAACTTGCCGGAACACCTGGAAAGGGCAAATTGACCAAATCCCCGGTATCGGACAATACTGATAAACGGATAATTACCGCCACCGTGCCTGATCAGGCGGCGGGAACCCGGCTTGATGTGTGGCTCACCGCCAGGTTCACCTATCATTCCCGCCGGCAGTGGCAAAAAATTATCCGCGACGGCGTTATTACCGTGAACGGCGAAAAGTGCCGGAACTCGCGAAAACTTCAGATTGGCGATAAAGTAGAATACGCCCCGGACCTGCCCGAACCGGAAATTGATCCCGCATTCGAGATTGTCCATGAGGATGAAAATTTGCTGGTAATCAACAAGTCCGGCAATCTGCCCTGCCATCCTGCCGGGCCGTTTTTCAAACATACGTTGTGGTATTTGCTCAGAAAAGATTATCCGCAAGTCTCCATCGTAAACCGCCTTGACCGCGAAACTTCCGGACTCGTCATGGCCGCAAAGAATTCCGCCGTCGCCAACAACCTTGCCGGACAGTTCGCTTCCGGGAAAGTCCACAAGAAATATCTGGCGGTGGTGTTCGGCGAATTCCCGGAAGAAATCGACGCAAAGGGCTGCCTGGTTCCCGACCCCGATAGCGAAGTGAGAAAAAAAGTTAAATTCGTCCTGGATGAAGACGCCGACACGGAAAGCCCCGATTTTGCGGAAACCAAACTTACGAAACTATCGTCCGCCAACGGCTTGAGCGCCATAATCGCCGAACCGAAAACCGGACGCTTCCATCAGATTCGCGCCACGCTGTTTTCACTCGGATTCCCAATGGTGGGCGATAAACTCTACGGCCCCGACGACCAAATCTATCTCCGCTTCGCCGACGGCAAAATGACTGAAGACGATGCGGAAAAACTTATCATGAACCGCCAAGCCCTTCACGCATTCAGCCTGGAATACCTCAATCCGGATACAAATAAGCTTCAAAAACAACAAATTCCGCTTCCAAACGATATCCTCTCTTTATCTCTGTCCAATATGGATTATATTAAGGGCCTGTTAAATAAATTCGGGTTTTTATGTTGAAGCTGTGGGGAAAAATTTTTGCGGGGATGTTTCTGCTGGCGGGGATCGTTGGATGTCATGGAGACAGTGCATCAAAAATCCTTGGTTTATCGGATATGTACGGTCTTCAGGCTTGCAATTATGGTTTCTGGGAAGCCCATGCCCAGCAGAAGAAAATGAAAAACCTCAAAGTCGGCATGACTAAATCGCAGGTGATCAAGACTGTCGGTGACCCTCTCGATCATCAGGTGTATGTTTCCCCGAATGTCTGGTACTACTACACCAAGCAGAAATGGGCCGATGGAAATGTAACCCGGGACGAATGCACTCCGCTGGTTTTCAAGGATGGTTTGCTGGTTGGCTGGGGCAACAGTTATTATAAACGGAATATTGCCTATATTTCCTATTCCGAACGTCTCGAAAAAGAAAAATCCGAGTCCTCCGAGCTTGGAGAAATCGTCAAGGAATTTAACACCAAAGCCGAACGAAAAAAGCTTAAAAAAGACATAGACAAGGTGCTAGAAGGCAAGGGCATAAGCAAAGTTGCGGAAAAACCTCAACCGGCAGAAAAGAAACCCGCGAAAAAGTCTGAACCGTCGAAACCGGCGCCAAAACCGGTCAAGCCTTCAAAACCCGAACCGACAAAACCGAAGCCGGTCAAGCCTGAGCCGAAACCAGTTGAACCAGCTAAACCGAAACCGGTAAAACCTGCGAAACCGAAGCCGGTCAAGCCCGAAACCAAGCCGGAACCGAAAAAGCCGGAAACCAAGGAAGAATTCGATCCTAACCGGAAAATCGATATCAAGATCGAAAAGAAATCGGTTAACGACATCCTCAAAGGATCCGAATAGCAGGCGTCCGGCTGCACTAAAATTACCGGAATGCTACGCGATTCCGGCGGAGTTGTTCTGCACTCCGCACGTTCCATCCAAAATTTGTTTGGCGTACTGGGAGGCAAAATGTTCGTCGTATTTGGCTCTGCGGTTACGGCAGTTTTCGCGGTGGCAGATCCGGCAGGTGGCGAAGTCTTTTTCCGTCTGGTAGAGAATTCCCGAAACGGTTTTGTTGGGATGCATCAGGAAAACGTCATTCAGTTTCACGCCGATAAGTTCTTCCGGGTTTCCGAACAGTGAAAAGAACGGCTTTTGCTGCTCAAGCGGCCAGGTGTCGGCATCGCCCGAACCGGGATTCATCGAGGCAATCTTTTTCAACTGAAACTGATGTTTCAGCTTGTTTACGAAGCTGTTCCTGGCGCCAATGAAAACCTGTTCCTTCAGGGCGTCGAGCCAGAACACCTTGACAAAATCCGATTCCGGGATCGGTATGAGGTCAAGTTCGTGTCCGCAAGTGACAATATACGCAAAAACCCTCTCTACTTCCGCCAGGTTGGTATGGAGTACGTGACTCCGGAAACTTACACCATCGATCAACACTTCGTCATTGCCGCGGCGCTTGATGAAGCTTTCCTTGTAAACGGCTTTCGGATTGGCAACCTCGATGGCCTGCCTGACCAACTCCCTGACTTCGGTTTCCTCCTCGCTCCCGGCGGGGATTCTCATCTTTTCCAGAACGGAGTCTTCTTCGAGTTTGTATTCAAGATGCTCAAGGATTTTCATGATTATATGCAGTCTTCCGGAATTTTAAAACGTATTTCGCGACGAATACAATAATTCCTTCCCGCCAACAATTGCAACCCTCATTAAATTTTTCAGGAAAAACTTTTTGCAGGGATTGTCCCTGCACGAAAACGGCACTTCCTCGCTCCGCTGGAAATGCAAAATTGAATTTTTCGCGGAAGCGGTAGTCAAAATAAGAAACGAGGGTTACAATACCATCAAGGATAAAGAACTCAGAAAATTGATGAAAAAATTGTCCGGAGATTTATTGAAATGATTCTAGCATCTTTATGTCCACTTTGTAAACACTGGCAGGGAAACGATAAGTGTGCTGCTTTCCCGGACGGTATTCCTGAAAAAATTTTAATAGGTGATATTTTTCATAATCACCCATATCCCGATGACCATGGTTTTAAATACGAACGCAAATACTCACCCGAAGAACTGCTCGAAAAAATGGAAGAGCGCACTAACTAGATTTGACGGAAATGTCATTTGGCAAAACGGAAAGTTTTGCAGATGGCATCCGGAAAAGATTTCAAACTGGCGCTCAGGATCAACGCGAAGTATCAGCAGGCCGCGAGACAGGTAACTACTTTTTTCTCTATAAGCAGCATAAGATATTTGGTCGCTTTCGGCAAAAGCGACCTACTTAACTTCGTGTTCTTCGTGGCCTTCGTGGTAAAAAATTCCATTTCCCTGCGCGCTCCGCGCCTCCGCGGGAATAATTTTTTCTACCTAACCCATAAAACCTAATCCCTTAAGCCTTCTTTGACGGTATCCCCTGTTGTTGAGACGACGAAATAGAATGAGCAGAAATCAACGGCAGGAGAACAGATATGAAAGTAAATCGTTTGGCGTTTTTTGACGCCGTGGAATTTGACGCTGGTAAAAATTTACCGGAAACATCAGATGGGCGTCAGCCGCCCGAAGAAATGTTGCTGGTCCGTTACGGCAGGAACACTTTCACGAAGAACGGACAGCGCGGAGAGTTCGAATTTTCCGAGGCCGACGCGGACGCGGTGATCGCTGAATTCTCCCAGCGCGGAAAAGACCTGGTTGTCGATTACGATCACCAGACCCTTTCCGGAAAGAAGGCCCCCGCCGCCGGCTGGATTGAAAGCCTCACGAAAACCGCGCAAGGTCTGGCTGGCAAAATCAAATACTGGACCGGTGAAGCGTCCAACTACCTGAAAAACGGCGAATACCGGTACATCTCACCGGTTTTGAATTTCTCGCGGCGGGGAAAAAGTGTCTCCGCCCTTCACTCCGTGGCCCTCACGAACCATCCGGCGCTGCACGAAATGCCGGCACTCGTTGCCGATGACCAGGCAGGGATCGTCCCTGCACGGAAACTGCCGGGATGCTCCGCGATCCCGGCGGGGTCGCCGCATTTTAACGCAGCGAAAAATGCCGCTCGATCCAAACACACTGTTTGGCAGGGGTTGCCCCTGGACGAAACTGATAACGGGATGCTTCGCGATCCCGGCGGGGACGGCACTGATTCCCCCGTCGCCGGCGCAGCGGGGCGGCTGTTAAATCCAAAGCGTACTTTGGCTGAAGAAGAATTTGCTGATGGCACGGACCAATCCAACCAAGGAGAATCAACAATGAATGAACTCTTGATGCTTTTGGGCCTGGTGGCCCTGGCGGATTCCCCCGAAGACGAACAAGTCGAGGGGATCGCCGGTAAAGTCAGGGAGTTGCTGGAAGTGCGCGATGACGCGGAAGCGTTCCTGGCGCTGCACTCCTGCGAATCCTTCGACGATTTGACCGGGAGAATCCGGGGAATGCTTCCTGCCGGGGAAAAAAACCGGCTTGAAAACGAACTGCGCAAACGCGACGCCGTACAGGTGGTCGGCAAGGCTTTCAGCGACGGCAAGCTGATGGAAAATTCCCGGCAGTGGGCAATGGCTTTCGCCGAAAAGGACCCGGAAGGTTTCAAGTCATGGGCGGAAGCCGCCCCGCGCGTGGTCCCCGACAACCGCGACATCAATTATCAGGAAGCGAACGCCTCCGCGCTCCGGAGCTTTTCTTCCCGTGAAAAACAGATCTTAATCAATCTCGGACTCAGCGACGACCAGATCGCGCTGGCCGAAACAATGGAGGTTCAACCATGAGCGCACTAACCGCTAACAGAAATACCAAAGAACGGCAGGCGCGGCTCCGCCGCTACCCGGTGCTGGATGAAGAAATCATGTATGCCGGGGGACTGGCCGCAATCGACTCGAACGGCGAAGTCCAGATGGCTTCCGACACTGCCGGGCTGATCGTTACCGGCGTTTCCACCGAATACGTGGACAACACCGGCGACGGCGAATACTGCACCGTGAAAACCGGCTGTTTCCTGTTCGCCAATTCCAGCGGAAACCCGATTACCAACGCCCACGTGGGACGGACCTGCTGGATCGAGGACGACAATACCGTATCGTCTTCTCCCGGAACTAACGGCATCGAGGCCGGCAAGGTTTTTGAAGTCGATACCGACGGTGTCTGGGTGGAGGTCGGCGCGGACGTGAACGCCGTTCCGGTTGCTTCCGCCGCGAACGCCCTCGACGACCAGTCGGGCGGTTCCGCTTCCGGCACACAGCAGCTCGCGGCGGTCGGAGCGACCAATTCAGCCGACGTGTCAGCGGCGATCAATAACAATTTCGCCACTGTCGCGGCCGAATACAATGCAGTTGTCGCCGCACTGAAAGCCGCCGGGCTGATGGCCTCGAGCTGATAATGAGCAGTTAACAATCAGGAATCAGGAATCAGGGACCAGAGGTCAGGAACCAGGAAAAACCTGAAGCCCGAAGCCTGAAACCTGAAGCCTGAAACAATATTAAGAAAGGTTACGATAATGGATATTAACAGAGCAAACCTGAACACCCTTTTCCAGGGATTCAACATGCAGTTCCGGCACGGTCTCGAACTCGCGCCGGAAACCTGGAAGAGTTTCGCCGGAGTAGTGCCGTCGGTCACCGCATCGAACATCTACCCGTTCCTCGAACAGTTCAGCGGCATGCGCGAGTGGGTCGGCGACCGCCAGCTCAAGAGCTTTGCCAGCCAGAAACTCGAAGTTGTGAACAAGGATTACGAGGACACCGTGGTTGTCAACCGCAACGACGTGGAAGACGACCAGTACGGCCTCTACGGGACGCTGATCGCCCAGATGGGCCAGAACGCCGGCAAACTCTGGAACGAACTCGCTTACGAAGCACTGGCCGGCAACAACACCTGGCTCGACGGCAGCGCCTTTTTCCTCACCACCCGGAAGTATGGCGACAACACCGTTAACAACAAAACCACCAGCGCACTGAGCGAAACCACGTTCAACACCGCCTACCAGAAGATGATGGAGTACAAAGGACACAACGGTAAATTGCTGGGCGTGGTTCCCGACCTGCTGATCGTGGGCCCGAAACTCCGGACCGCCGCCTGGGACATCATCAAGAACGAATTCGCCTACGATGCCGGTGACAAAGTCCAGATCAAGAACGTCAACCAGAACGTCGTCGATCTGCTTGTGGCCCCGGAACTGGTCGGCGACTACGACGATTACTGGTTCCTCGCCTCCACCCGCGGCGTGGTGAAACCGGTAATGGTCCAGCAGCGCAAACAGCCGGTGCTGGTCCGTCTCGACCGCGACACCGACGAAAACGTGTTCATGCGGAAAGAATACCTCTACGGGACCGACGCCCGGGGCGCCGCTTTCCTGAGCTTCCCGCATCTGATCTACGGCGGAATCGTGGCATAACGAGGACTTCTCCCTTCTCCGCTACAGGCGACAGGGGTCGCACCATCCCCTGTCGCCTCCTTTATTACAACCCGTTACCCAGGAGAATATTATGGGCAACTATATCAGTTCCGACTTAATTGAAGAACGCATAACTTCAACCCGGCTTGACAACTTGTGCAAGGTTACCGGCAGTGATCAAACCATGTTGCTGGACAACGTTATTTCCCGCGCGGAAGCCGTGATCGACGGTTACGCCGCCGGACGTTACCAGACGCCGCTGCCAAGCAACGATATGATCGAGGAGTGGGCTCTGGCAATTGCCGAATACGAATTGTACAAGCGCGGCTCCGGAGGCGACGTTCCCGTGAAAATCCGCAGGAGTTACGAGGATGTGCTCGCATTACTCAAAGACCTTGCCGAGGGCAGACTCACTCCGCCCGGTTCCGTCGCGCCAACTGCCGCGAATTCATCCGGCAGTTCGCTGGACATAAACACAAATTCGTCCATGATGGGGGAAAGTGATCTTGCCGGTTTCTGACCTGAAATTGCAATCATAAAAAAAATTGTTTGACGCTCAGTGTTTTGGCGTAAGCGCAAAAATCGAACAAACATAAAGAGGTAAAAAAATGTCTGATAGTTATCGCAAGATTTATTTGACGGTTAACGCCGAAACCGGAAAAATCGTCGATTCGGCAGGCAGTGAACTGTCATCCAGTTTCTGGCCGGCGGTTTCATACGGGGAGAAAGTTATTTTCTGCCTGAGTTTCGTGGATTCCGATTCAAACGTCTACCCGTTTAATGCGGACGACGTTTTCGAGTTTTCGATGGACAAGGACTTTGTTCACGAGGTAAGCGGTGAAGACGATCCTTTAATGGCGTATTCTAACAACGATGAATTTGACGTTGCGGACGATTGGGCCGACATCGACCGGGCGTCCGGCAAAATTTCCGTCCGGGGCGATTTCCTTACCACCGGATACCTGGAAAAGATCGGATCGAATCAGCAGATCATCGTGTGGCTGGAAGCTAAACGCTACCTTTCCGGACAGACCACCCCCTCGGTTATCATGCAAAGCCGCGGCTACGCTAAAAACGTGGTCCACCTGGAAGAAGCCGAACCAGCCGCCGCCGATCCAGATTACTATACCGCCGTCCAGACCGATGCTCTGCTTGAGGCTAAAGCTGACAAGGATACCGATGCGGTTGCCGGGAATGTAGCGTATTTTGATTCAAATGGAAATCCGGTCGACAGCGGAACCAGCTTGTCTGATATTCTTACGGATATGTCACCCCAGGGTAGTTGGGATGCCGATGCAAACAGCCCCGCGCTCCCCGGAACCGCTTCTACCGGCGATTACTGGATTGTATCCGTTGCCGGGACTACAGACCTCGACGGAATCACCGACTGGCAGGTCAATGATTGGGCCGTAAAAACCGCTTCCGGATGGGCGAAAATCGATAACTCCGAAACCGGAAAAGTAAAAGCCTCAAGCGGTGATAGCTCCCCGGATTATCTCGATGGCAAAGTGGATGACTCCACAATTGAAGTCACCGGCAACCAGCTTGCGGTAAAAGAAATCACCGCCAGCAAGGTTTCGGATTTCGACACCGAGGTTGAAAATAACACCGAAGTTTCCGCGAACACCACGTCCAGACATACCCACGCAAATCAAACCAAATTAGATGATTATGATATTCTTACAACCAATACCACGGTTAACTTTACTTACGATATGACCGCCGCCGCAATGCAGGCATTAATTGATGCGGTTCCTAAAAACCTCGGCGGACATGATCTTACCTTCCAGTTTGGCGACGGTACGTACAATACCTCAATGACTTCGGCGCTTACCTTTAACGGATTTTACAACGGCTCTTTGTATATCCAGGGCAATTCGGGCGATACCGGCATATCTACCACTAAAGCCGTAAAGCTGGTATTTTCCGGAACATCATCGGGTGTCCGGGTCACTAATTGCTCATGCAACTTTCTCTATGTCCGGTATCTTGATGTGGAAGTCCCCGATTCGGCTGTTACCTACGGTATCAGGATTTATTCATGCATATGCGGGGAAATAAGGCCAATTTACAATTATATTCACGGCAACGGCAAAACAACGGAAAGTTACGGGATTAAGTTTGACAGCAGCAACTATGCCGGGGTCTGTTACGGAAACTATATCAGCAACATCAAATACGCTTTCGGGATTTACGCTTCCTGCGTTTCCCTGAGCGACAATGACGATACCGGCACGGCCCCCGATTACGGCGTTCAATGCTCTTTCGGAGTTGCTTTCACTTACGGGACCCAGGTTTCGGGAACAGTTGCGGACACGGAATTAATCAACAACGGCCAGGTGGTCCCGGCGCGGATTCTAACCATGCCGTCCAGCCCGTCCAAGGGCGATATGCTGCAATATGACGACACTACGGGTGTTTATATCGGCGTTGATGCATCCGGGGCGGCTGATGGCGATGTGCCAACGGTCCAGGCGGACGGCACGATAGCTTTTGAAACTCCACCGGGAGCATCCGGCGGCGAAGTCAATACCGCCAGCAATCTTGGGTCGGGCGCGGGCCTTTACGAGGGCAAATCTGGAGTTGATTTGCAGTTTAATTCGCTGGTTGCCGGGGACGGACTCAGCATTTCCGAAGATGACGCAAACGACGAAATCGACGTTGAGTTGGATATTTCCGGACTTACCGAGGAATCCAGCCCGGCCAGTGGTGACTATTTTGTTATGTACGATACTTCCGAAAGTGCATACCGCAAGGTAGATTCCGATAACATGCCCGGTTCCGGCTCAGGCTCAGGCGGCGGCGGGGAATACGGCACGGCCAGTGATTTGACCTTGTCGAGCGGATCGGTCACCCCAACCGCCACAACCCATAAGTTCAGCGTTATTCCGGAAAATTACAGCGGGTCAACCATGACCGCCAGCCCGTCCGCCACCGATACCACGATCACCGTTACCAGCGGTACAAACTTTTCCCAGGGGCAACGGGTTAAAATCCAGGACAATACTTACAGCGAATACGGCTGGATTAAATCAGTATCGTCAAATACCCTTACACTGTATTCCGGACTGACCAACGGATACGATCACACGGACGGCGGCGAAGTCCTGATAATGTCTGACACCCTTACCACGCTTGCCTCAACTAACGTAAACGAGGGAACCGTTATTCTGGTCAAACCCAAATATGACGGCTCGATTATCGAGGTCGATAACGGCGGCGGAAATATCATTGTTCCGGACGGCTGTAACGCCTATCTTCCGACTACCGGCGAAACAATGTTTGTATACGACGGCTCAAACTGGAAAATGTTGAATAACTACGGGGTTTTGTTTGAAGATATTGTGATATTTTTTGATAATTCAATGTCTGCCGCAACTATCAACGGCCTTTCCGCCAGTGTGCCCAGGAACATGGGGCCAAACAACCTTACATTCCAGTTTTTGGACGGGACTTATTCAGCGCTTTCGGAAGCCTTGTCGTTTAATGGTTTTATCGGTTCCGGTACATTGTCTATATTAGGGAATTCGGGTGATTATTCATTGTCAACTTCCAAAAGCGTTGAGTTACAGTTTAGTGCTGGATTAAACGGAATCAATATACTTAACAATACAAATTCAATTATTGCACTTTATGCCCTGAAAATATCAATCCAACAGCAGTCCGGCGTAACAATTAACGGAATAAATAGTAATGGAAATTCAGCATATACCTATTGCCGATTCAATTATATTCTGTGTGATGGAAAAACATATACTTCGTATGGAGTATATGTAAATTATAATGTGGGTTATTTCTGGTTGCAATCAAATTATGTAAGCAATTTAAGCACAGGGATATACGCCTCTAATTGCGGAAATGTAAACTCAACCAACACCAACGACACCGGAACTGCGCCTAACTATGGATTAGTGGCAAACGCTGCGATAATATTTAAAAACAGCACCCAGCCATCCGGAACTACGTCTAATGAAAGTACTTCTGGTGGTGGACAAATATTCTAAAGGAGTTGAGCATGAAAGCTATTTACGGCAAAACGGACGGAACTATTCTGGATGTACATCCCGATTCAGTGAACTTTCCGAATTTACGGGATGACCGGGGAATTTATCAGTCTGACAATTTGACCGAATCCGACATTGGAAAAAATCTCACCGAGATTTCCGGCGCGCTCGAGGCGGTAAAATCTGGATACATTACAGAAGTTGAAACAATCGCGGTTGAATACGCCCGGGAAAAGTATAACATCGAAACCCGGCAAATCATGCTCTTGCTGATGCTTACGGGCAATACCGTCCAGCAAGCTTTGGCATCCCGGGTTTGGGCGTGGATACAGACAGTCCTGTCGGAATACCTGGGCCGCTTGACCACAATCCAGGCCGCTGAAACCGTCCCGGAAATATTCGCCGTATCAGATGATTTTGTCTCTTTTGACGCAACCAACCCGAATATCGGACTCTCAACCATTTTTACCGCGAGTGAATAATCATGAAAATCAACGCTCAATTCGTTACCCGCGCCACGCTTGAACAGTGCGACAACGGCCGCGAATTCAGGCTTGACGAAGAACTCATTTATGTGCGGAAAATTGGTAAGTGGGCTGATGAAATCTTTGTCGTTCCGGAAGGCTTCGTTACCGACCTGGCCAGCACTCCGCGCTTTATCTGGAGCCTTGGCTTCGCCCCGTTCGGGAAACATACCGAAGCCGCCGTACTTCACGACTTCCTCTACATGACCGAATACAAGGACAGCCGGGCAAAGTGCGACTGGCTTTTCCTGGAAGGAATGAAAGTTCGCGGAACCAGGTTTCTCAAACGCTGGACAATGTACCTCGCCGTCCGGGTTTTCGGCTGGATCGTCTGGCGCAGGCACGATAAAAAACAGGTTCATAACCTGCGCAAAATCGGCCGGGCCGCAAAACTCATATACGAAGGGAAATTATGACAACGACTGAAATTATCACCGTTACCATTGCCGGAATGACAGGACTCGGAAGTCTGGTCTGGCTGATAATCACGCTGGCGGTTGGCAGAGTCCAGAACCAGGTGGACGAGGTTAAGGAAGATGTCCAGGAACTTAAAACCGGGCTGAACCAGAATCTTGTCAAGATTTTTGGCGAGATTCAGGCCATGCGGAGCGACATTCAGAAGTTCCAACTGTTTGCCGCCCGTGAGTTCCTAACAAAATCGGAACTCAAAGAACATCAGGAAAACTGTCTTAAAAAATAAATTCATCCGTGGCGCACTCTGCGTCCGGGAAAAATACTGGACAGGATATACAGGATCTTTTATAAAAAATAATCCGTTAGATCATGTTAATCCTGTCTGAAAAAATAACTTTTCCGTAAGTTTAACGGCTTTGCGGAAGAAAGGAAAATCATGAAAAACGTATTGGAATCAGGAGAAATCGTCATCTACGCGCTGGCTCTGGTCATGCTGGCGGTGCTGATGTCGATAATGACCACCGGTTGCGGACACAACGCGGTTGTGTACAGTGACGGCATTGGGCTTGACGCCAGCATCAATCCGGAAAATTATACCCTCGGGATAAATTTCCGCTACGGCAAAATATTGACCGCGGCAGTCAAGGAGAAAACCAAGATCAACATGAAAGCCGGAATGACTCAGGAATCCAAAACCGGCACCAGTGAAACCAACACCGGAACTATTACCACCGGATTGGATTCTGAGCTGACTTTCGAAACCGGCGACCAGGTTACCGGCTACGTGGTTGAACTCGAAAAGGTTAAAAACGCAAACTCTACAGCAAGCAGTTCCGAAGCGGATTCGGATAGTTCCGATTCAACATCCGAAACCCCGGAAACCAAAACAGAATAATTGATCTTCACTTCCTCCCTTTTGCCCCGGCCTGACTAGCCGGGGTTTTTTAATGCATTTCCAGCGCAGCGGGAAAATGCCGTTCTATCCAAAACCTGCTTTGGCAGTTGACGCTTTTTCTATTGTCATGAAGGCATTAAAAAATAAAACTGAGGGTTCGAAGACGCTGAAGAATGCCAGACAGGAGCTGTTTTGCCGCCTGTACACCGGCGAGTGCTGGGAGCAGTCGGCTACGGCGTATCGCGAGGCGGGATACAGCGTGACAAGTGAGAAACAGGCGGAAAATGCCGCCGGAAAACTTTTAAAAATCCCGGAAATTGCGTTGCGGATAAAGTATTTGAAGCGGCATCAACTGAACGGGCGAAGCGTTAATCCGGACTGGATCAACGAAGTGCGGCGGCAGATGGCCGAAAACGCCAAAAGCGAAAGCGTGAGGCTGCACGCCCTCCAGCACCTTGAGAAGAGTCTGGCCGCGTCGGAAAAGGACGAGGCGGGTTCCGCGCCGGTAATAAACATTTATTTTGCCGGTCGCGCCGAAGAAACAGAAAACTGAAACTGAGTTACATATTGTGGGCATAAAATTTACTGAAAAGCAGGAGCAGGCATGGAACATACTTACCGACCGTAACAAAACACGGATTTTGTTTGACGGCGGAAGCCGGTCGGGAAAAACCGTGCTGTTGACTGAATTCCTGATCGCCAGGGCGCTGAAGTTTCCGGGGAGCCGTCAGCTGATCGCCAGGAAACACCGGGCGCACGCCAAACAGAGTATCTGGAACGACACTTTGATCAATTATCTGGTGCGGCACATTCCAAGGCGTTTGTGGCAGCGGGTGGAGTCCGAGCTTAACGTGGGGTTTTACAACGGGTCGAACCTGCTGGTGGGAGGGCTGGATGACGCTGATCGCGTGGAAAAGATCCTCGGCAACGAATTCCTTACCATTTTTCTGAACGAAGCAACTCAATTAAGCTGGCAAACCGCGCAAATGGTGATTACCCGGCTGGCGCAGAATGTCAGCGACCTGAGCGGGGGCCGGGGCGTACCGAAGTTGCTGCTCGACTGCAATCCGCGCGGTCCGCGCCACTGGCTGCATTTCGTGGGGGTGCGGCATCTCGATCCCGAATCGGGCAAACCGCTGATTGACGCCGCGCACTGGGCGCATCTCCACTGGAGCGCATACGACAACCTGGCGAACCTGCCGCCGGAATACATCAACTCGCTTGAAGCATTGCCGGACTTGATGAAGGCCCGGATGCTGAACGGTATCTGGCGGAGTTCCGAAGGCGCGGTTTATGACGAATTCGACGAGAATATCCACACGGTAAAACCGTTTTCCGTCCCGGAATCGTGGCGGCGGGTCCGGGCCGTGGACTTCGGATTCGTCAATCCGTTTGTGTGCCTGTGGGGAGCGCTCGACGAGGACGACCGCCTTTACCTTTACCGCGAACATTACAAGTCGCGCCTACGGACAGCCCAGCACGCCGAGATCATCAACCGGTTTTCGGAGAACGAGCACTACCTGTTCACCGTGGCCGACCACGACGCCGGAGACTGCGCCGACCTTCAGGCCGCCGGGATTTACCCAGAAAAAGCAAAAAAGAATGTTTTGCGCGGAATTCAGGCGGTGAAGCAGCGGCTGGCGGTACGGCCAGACGGCAGACCCCGGCTGTTCATCTTCAAAAACCTGAAACACACGCTTTCGGAGGTTTACGAATACGTGTGGGAGCCTCCGCGCGAAGGTCTCAATCTAAAGGAAGAGCCGGTAAAGGAAAACGATCACGCCATGGACGCCCTCCGCTACCTGGTGATGGCCCTCGACCAGCAATCCCGCAACAGACGCGTCCGCGTGGCATCAACCAGCCGTTCCGACGGCAGATGGAACAAATGAGGTTTTAGGGATTAGGCTTTGGGGCAATATTATTCAATTTAATCTTTTTCGGCACTGACGGAAGTAGTCCGCTTTTGCCGAAAGCGGGTATAAGAAGAGGCAGTTTCGGCAAAACTGCCCTACTGGGATTGTGAGTGCAAAACAGTCTTTTTTGATTGTTTTATAAGGAATTCAAGGAAGTTCCAGATTGCTCCGGCATTAGGAACATCAAAAACCATGCTGTTAATATGAATTAATCCTGAACCTTTTGAATCTTTCAAATCAGTGTCAAAGATATAAGAAGAAAAGAAATTGCCTTCGGTGGTGCGGATATTGAATTCGGCAATAGTTCTGAATCCAATGTCATTTGTGGTTTTCCGGGAGTTGTCGAACAGATTCCTGAATGTGCGCCATTTGCCCTTGGGGATTTTTCCGGTATAACGAGTATAATTATCCGGGTATCTTATTTCGTATTTGACACTTCTGAATTTCGCGACTTCAGGGAGCGGATTGTGCGGAATGCTGAAAATAACCGGATCGAAAGCGCGTAACAGCCAGATAACAGTTATCAGGGCAACAGCAATCCCGGCTATCAATAAACTGAATGATTTGTTTTTCGGCTTTTTCATATTACTGCACGCGTTATCTGCTTGTCAATATGGAGTATAGACGTGAGAAATACAATGTATTGAAGGGTGTGTAAACAAAATTTTCAAATTGGGGAATTTTTGCTTGACAGGTATCTAATATATGTTATATTATGAAGAAAAATGGGGAAGCCGGGGAAAATAAGTTAAAAAAGGCGGTATGATTGCTTGCTTTTCCGATTGTAAAACCCCCGGCGAATGGTATATTAATAAATTACCCCGATTAAGGGTAGTTGTGTTTAATGTAATTTATTAATATCCAAATACTTGCAACTCTTTGGAGGGACAAAGCTAAATGTCTGACAATTCTAATCTTCCGCCCGATGCTCCTAAACAGGAAAATTTAGACCTTTACGGTGCGGATAAAATAACCGTGCTCGAGGGTCTGCAGGCTGTCAGGAAACGTCCGAGTATGTATATCGGCGACACCGGTCAGCGCGGGCTTCACCACCTTGTTTATGAAGTAGTCGACAACAGTATCGACGAGGCGCTTGCCGGTCATGCGAGCAAGGTTGACGTGGTAATCCATATCGACAACAGCATCACCGTGGTCGACGATGGCCGGGGCATTCCCATCGACATGCACAAAACCGAAGGCAAACCCGCCGTGGAAGTGGTAATGACCGTGCTTCACGCCGGCGGTAAGTTCGACCACGACGCCTATAAGGTTTCCGGGGGACTGCATGGGGTTGGGGTTTCCTGCGTAAATGCGCTCAGTGAATGGCTGGAGGTGGAAGTACACCGCGACGGTTCCGCGCACCACATACGTTTCGAGCGCGGCAATACGGTAAGTCCACTCACCAAGACCCATGCCGCTTCCGACGCGGGAACCACGATTACTTTCAAGCCCGACAGCGAAATATTCTCCACCACTGTTTACGAATGGGACATTCTGGCGAACCGTCTGCGCGAACTGGCTTTCCTTAATCGCGGCGTAACCATTACTCTCATGGACGAGCGTACCGAGGGTGAGGAGCGCAAGGAATCGTTTTTCTATGAAGGCGGTATCTGCGAATTTGTTACTCACCTGAACACCAACAAGCAGACACTCCACGAAGTTATCTACCTGAGTAAGCTGCGCGACGGTATCGACTGCGAGCTGGCGTTGCAGTACAACGACGGTTTCAGCGAAAATATTTTCAGTTACGCAAATAACATCAATACTTTTGAAGGCGGCACCCACCTTACCGGGTTCCAGACCGCGCTGACCCGTACGATCAACGCCTACGGTAAGGCTAACAGCCTGATCAAGGGTGACAAGGGGATGACCGGGAATGATGTCCGGGAAGGTCTTACCGCCGTAATCAGCGTAAAGATTCCCGATCCGCAGTTTGAAGGTCAGACCAAGACCAAGCTCGGTAACGGCGAAGTCCGGGGGATTGTCGAGTCGATTGTCAACGAGGGGCTAGGGGAATTCTTCGAGGAGAACCCGCAGGTTGCCAAGGACGTGGTTTCCAAAGCTTTAACCGCGGCCCGTGCCCGTGAAGCCGCCCGGAAAGCGCGTGAACTGGTCCAGCGCAAGGGTGCGCTCGAGGGTTTCTCCCTGCCGGGAAAACTTTCCGACTGTTCAGAGCGAGATCCGGCCAAATGCGAACTTTACATTGTTGAGGGTGACTCCGCGGGCGGTTCCGCCAAACAGGGACGCGACAGTTCCTTCCAGGCGATCCTGCCGATCCGGGGTAAACTGCTCAACGTTGAGAAGGCCAGGATCGACAAGGTGTTGCAGAACAAGGAAATCCAGTCGCTGGTGGCGGCCATCGGCAGCGGGATCGGCGATGAGGATTTTGACGTCTCCAAGTGCCGCTATCACCGGATCGTGATTATGACTGACGCCGACGTTGACGGTTCACACATCCGGACTCTGCTCCTGACTTTCTTTTTCCGGCAGATGAAACAGCTTATCGAAGCCGGATATATCTATATTGCAAAGCCGCCGCTGTTCAAAGTGCGCCGCCGCCGCAAGGAACGTTACATCGACACCGAAGAGCAGCTTGATCATTATCTCACCGAGCTGGGTTGCGATGATATCGAGGTGAAATTCACGGGCAAGGATGATCCCATGGCCGAGGAAAAACTCAAGGCGCTCCTCGACATCGTCGTGGAATCGCAGCGGATTGCCACCGGATTGCAGCGTCACGGCATCGAGCCGGAGAAATTCTTCATGCAGGTCAATGATGAAAACAAGTTCCCGGTTGCCAGAATAAATGTGCGCGAACTCGATGGCACTGTTACCGAGAAATATGTCTATTCCGATACAGAGGAAGCAGAATATGTCGAAGAAGCGGAAGCGCGTCTGAGGCCGGAAGAAGCGCCGGAGGATTTCGCGCTGGAACAGCAGGTAGAAGGCGAACCGGAGAAGAAGATCGAGCTTAATCCCGCCATTGACATCACCGGTATCTTTGAATCCAAAGCTTGTGAAGAACTCGCCGTGAAAATCAAGGAATACGGGCTGAAGGTGAAAAACCTGTACAGCGCGGAAGACAATCTTTTCAAGATTACCAGCGGCGACAAGGACATAGAGGTAAAATCCCTGACGGGGCTTTTCGAAGAGATCAAAAAGAACGGGCGCCAGGGACTCCAGATCCAGCGTTACAAAGGTCTCGGTGAAATGAACGCGGAACAATTGTGGGAAACCACCATGGACCCGGAATGCCGGAAAATGCTGAAAGTATCGATGGAAGACGCTGTCGAAGCCGAACGCATTTTTACGCTGTTGATGGGAGATGTGGTTGAACCGCGCCGCGATTACATTGAGATGCATGCCGCTGGGGTCAAGGACCTCGATATTTAGTTGCGGTATCTTAATTAATTATTGAAAAAGAGGATTTGATTATGGCAGATAAAACAGCTGAAAAAGCCAAGGACGCCGAACCTAAGGCCGCGGAAAAGTCAAAAGAGGCTTTGGCCAGGGAGAAAAACCTGAACCTGGCGATAAGTCAGATTGAGAAGGAATTCGGCAAAGGTTCGATCATGCGGCTGGGCGACAATACCCATATCGACGTTCCCACTATTACCACCGGAGCGCTTTCGCTTGACATCGCGCTCGGGATCGGCGGAGTGCCTCGCGGAAGGATCGTGGAAATTTACGGTCCGGAGTCATCCGGGAAAACCACGCTGTGCCTGCACGTGGTCGCCAATGCCCAGAGAGCCGGCGGAACCGCCGCGATCATCGACGCGGAACATGCGATCGACCCGGCTTATGCCAGGAAAATCGGGGTGAACACTGATGAACTGCTGATTTCCCAGCCTGACTGCGGAGAAGACGCCTTGAATATTGTTGAATCGCTGGTAAGAAGCAACTCAGTCGACGTGATCGTAATCGACTCGGTGGCGGCATTGACTCCCCGCGCCGAAATCGAAGGCCAGATGGGTGACTCGCATGTTGGGCTCCAGGCCAGATTGATGTCGCAGGCTTTGCGGAAGCTTACCGGGGCGATCAGCCGCAGCCGCACCTCTTGTGTCTTCACCAACCAGATCCGGGAAAAGATCGGAATCATGTTCGGTAACCCGGAAACCACTCCCGGCGGCAACGCCCTGAAGTTTTACTGTTCCATCCGCATGGATATCCGGAAAATCGGCGTGATCAAGAACCCCACCGGGGAAGTAACCGGCAACCGGGTCCGGGTAAAGGTTGTCAAGAACAAATTGGCGCCCCCGTTCCGGATTGCCGAGTTCGACATCAATTACAATGAAGGTATTTCCCGGGCGGCGTCGATACTCGATGTAGCGCTGGACCTCGGAATCATCGAAAAGCGCGGCGCATGGTTCTCGCATGAAGGAGAACAACTCGGGCAGGGACGCGAGCAGTCCAAGGCTGCGATATCCGAAGATGAAGCGTTGCAGAAAAAATTGCTGAAAAAAATCAAAGAGAGTTTGGCCAAGTGAGGAACGGGGGTACTCCCTCAATCGAGTTTTTTCGAAAATGACCGGGAAAATTCCTCACGGGATGATCATGAAATTATTCCAGTCAATACTTACCGGCTGGGTATTGTTGTCCGTCCTGACGTTGTTGGCGGCGGGCGGCTCTACTTCGCCCCCGCAATCCGCTGATCCCGCTCAGAAGAAAGTTTACAAGTCACGGGAACTGGGTGACCTGGCTTTCAAAGACCGGGTTTATAATCTGGCGATTTCGTTTTATCGCCAATACTTGCGCGACGCCGGGAATGATCCCGCTGCATTGCAGGACGCTTATGAACGGCTGATCTCTGCATGTATTGATTCCGGGGACGCCGCCAGTGCTGAAACTGAACTGAAAAAGTACAAGCAGCAGGTAAAGAGCGCCCCCGCAACCCAAATAAACCGGTTTCAGGCCGGGATTGAGTTGCTCAGGGGAAAATATATTGACGCGGCTGAAATTTACCGGAAAGTCCTGTCCGGAATGAAACCGGGAAATCCGGCTTTACCGCAGGTCCTTTACAATCTCGGTTATGCTTATACCCAGCTTGGGAAATGGGATGTTGCACTGAAAGAATATGAACGGCTGGTGGCGCTTGATGATAAATCACCGTGGACGCCGCTTGCCATGGAACAGCAGATTTTTGTGCTGATAATGAAAGGAGATGCCGCGGGAGCCGCTGTCCTGCTGAAAAAGTTAAAGAAGAACGCTCCAAAGGAAATGGCAGGCGATCTGAAGTTGCTTACCGCACTTACCGGCCTGAAAACCGGGAAATTCAGCCAGGCGGAAACGGCATATAACGAGTTCCGGAAAGATGCGCGGAATGAAACTTATCCGCTGGCATATATTACCGCGATGCAGTTTGCCGATATCTTCGGGAAAAGGAAAAAAGATTCCAAGCTGGCGCAACAATACATCAAAGACGCATTCGAATTCGCTCCCGGCGCGAACGAACGCAGGAACGCCCTTAAGCTTCTGATCGAAAATTATATTTCAAATAACGAGAAACCGGCTGCCGTAAGCACCGTGGAAAAATATCTGGAATTTTATCCGGACAGTGACGATGCCAACCGGATGAAACTGCTTCTTGTGAAGATTTTGTTTGAACTGAAGCAACCGGAAAAGGCTGAAAAGGTTTATAAGGGAATGCTGGCGGATAAAAAGCTTCCTGACCCGGAAAAAATAACCGCCGCGAAACATCTGATCAACCTTCTGGTGGAAAAAAAAGATTATTCCAGGGCGGAACAGGTGCTTGTTCAACTGCGGAATTCCGTGAGCTCCAAGAGCGCAAGAGGTGAAGCCGAACTGCTTTCCGCCAAACTTTATTATCAGCGGAAGAATTACAGTCTGGCGGCCCCGGCGTTCATCAATGTGGCCAACAATTACCCGGCCCTGCGCGAAAACGCGCTGTCGCTTGCCATGTTTTCATTTATAGAACTTAAGGAGTTCAACAAGGCATTGTCCGCCGCTGATATTCTTCTGAAAGATTTTCCGAAAGGCGAAAATTATCAGGAAACCAGGTATTTTCATGCCCAGATACTGGAAAAACTCGGTGACCTGGACCACGCCCGGAAGGAATTCATCCAGTTCGCGAAGAAATATCCTAATCATGAATACGCATCGCTTGCCCTGTTTGAGGCCGCTTACATCAGTTATCTGCGGCACGAGCACATCATGGCCGACCAGTATTTCACTGAGTTCATCCAGAAATATCAGTCAAGTCCGTTGCTGCCCAGGGCGCTTTACCGGCGCATCCACACCCGCTATTCCATGCGCAAGGACCAGGACGCCATTAAGGACGTGCAGACGCTGAAAGAAAAATTCCCGAAGTCGCCGATTACCGCCGCCGCCATGTTCTGGCTGGTGGACCATTACCGCGAAAACGGCGCGAATGATATGGCCCAAACTGTTCTGAGGGAAATCATCGAAAAGTTTGCCGCCGACAAGGAAATCCCCGGCCAGGCGCTTTATGACCTGGCGTATATTTCAAACCGGATCGGCAAGGACAAGGAAGCGGTTGTTGCCATTCAGGAGATTTACAAAAAGTATCCCGACACCAAGGCGGTTTCCGAAGCCATGTTCCTGCACGGTGATATTTTGTCGAGCCAGGGAAATTTTAAAAATGCTCTTACGTTTTACCTCAAGTCCGCCGAACGCCGTCCGGGGTCTCCTCTTGAAACGGCCTGCTGGGGGCGCATCGGAGACTGCAATTATTCGTTGTACACCAAGGATTTCGATAAAAAACACCTCATCGAAGCAGTTTCGTATTACAAGAAAATCCTCAAGAAAGCGGACATCTCCCCGCTGATCCGGGAACAGTCACTTTTCAAGCAGGGAAAATCCTATGAACGGCTTAATAAGGACGAGGAAGCATTGGAAAACTATTTGAAATTGATATACAATTACGAGCGCGAAATGAAAACGGGGATGAATCCGAATCCCCTGTGGATGAACAAAGGCGCTAAAGCGGCAATCTCGATCTATATGGAACGTAATAAACCGGAAGAAGCGCTGAAGGCAATCAAAATCTACCGGAAGTTGATTGATCTGGGAGATCCGCTCAGTGACGAGTATAAAAAAATTATTGCCAATATCCGGCAGAGATACAAGATATAAGGAGAAATAATTATGTTGTTTATGAATTTGATGCGCGACGGAGGCCCGGTGATGTGGATCATCCTGGCATGCAGCGTGGTCGCAACCTTCGTTTTCCTGGAAAAATGGTTCCATTTTCACCGCGAACAGGTTAACGTGGGGGAACTGGTCAGCGGTCTTATCAACGTGCTTAAGCGCGACGGCATGGTGGAGGCGATAAGCCTTTGTGACAACACTCCCGGCCCGGTGGCAAGAATCCTGATGGCCGCCATCCTTGCCTACGAAAAGAAGGATGAAGATATTCAGCAGGCCATCGAGGACGCCGCGCTTACCGAAGTTCCCCGGCTCGAGGGAAGGCTCAACCTCCTTGCCACAATTGCCTACGTTACCCCGCTTCTCGGGCTGCTCGGAACCGTGCTCGGGATGATGGGAGCGTTCAAGACTATTGCCGAAAAGGGCGCTTACGTGACCGCAACTCAGCTTTCCGGAGATATTGGGGAAGCGTTGATCACCACGGCAGGCGGACTTTGCGTGGCAATTCCCACTTATCTTGCATACAACTATCTGGTTTCCAGAGTCGGTTCGTTCACTTTTGAAATGGAAAAAGCCGCTTCGGAAATCCTCTATTTCTTCAAACATCACAAAGACAGCGAGAAATCGGAAGATGCTGAGTAAGAAAAGCCTGAAAATTGAAGGAAAGCTGAAGGTCTGCAAAGGGCTGCCGGATTTGACCGCCCTGGTGGACGTGCTTTTCCTGCTGCTGATCTTTTTCATGGTCAGCAGTTCGTTTGTTCAGGTTTCCGGCCACAAAGTGGAAGTGCCGAAAGTTTCTCAGGCAGGTTCGACCGTGGTCGAAAAAGTTGTTATTACCATTGACAGCAATAACAAGATTTACTTCAACGACAGTCCAATGGGTTGGGAAATCCTGAAAGAGGAACTGAACAAAGTTAAATCACGCCTGAATATCGGCGCCGTAATTCTTCGCGCCGACCGCCGGACCCCGTTTGGCACGGTTGCCAAATTGATGTCCCTTGCGGAAAATATGGGGCTGGATGTATTTGTTGCTACATTTTCTCCGGGAGCAAGTTTGGAAGATGACTTTTAATTCAGCGGCGGTAATGAGTGAAGCCCGGGCAAAAAAATCCCGGAGGCTTCAGGGGATCATCATCGCGGTTGAGGCGGTGCTGGTGACCGTGGCTTTTCACGGTATCATGCTGTTGTTGTTCAGCGCTCCGGAACAGAAAATTTATCAACCCAGGAACAAACCCCAGAGAATCTTTATGCTGAATTTCGGAGGTAAAAGCATCGCGAAAAATGATAATTTCAAATACTGGCTGAAATACGGGGATCCCACGCTGATCGCTATCGACAATGACCGTACCGGTTATGGAACCCTGATGAAAAAGCGGGGACTCCGGGAATCCCCTGCCGCTGGCGCATCACCGGAAAATCCGAAAAAGGTGAAAATCGATGAACGGGAAATCGCCAGTCTGTTTCCGGTTAGCTGGGACTTGTCGCGGAACGTCGGGGGAATGCTTAAACCCCAGCCACTGATTCCAGATTTGAAAGATCCGGTAACCGGTAAACCGGTAATTTACCCGCGCTGGAAGGATTCACAGGGACAACCAATGCTTCAACTCTTTACCGATACCGATGCTGTCAGGAAAAAGATCAAATTGCTGAAGCCGGACGGCGTTACGGTTCTGCAGGTGAATTTTTCTGAAGAAAACTTGCTTCCGCGTACGAAAGTTGTGACTTCATGCGGTAAAATAGAACTGGACCGGCTGGCCATGCGGACGCTGATGGCAAGGTTTCGGGAAATCCAGGATAAAGACACTTTGCCGAATCCGGCGTTTATCATAACCGAATGGCAAAGTTTCGGGGAGGGGAAAAAATGATTACCGTTGATTTTTCCGATGCGCTTTTTGTTTACCTGTTTATCTGGATTCTGACAATCGGCATTCTCTGGGCAAGGGAATTGTGGCGGCTCAAGGCCTATGACTGGTCGCTTTCATCCAAGGATAAACTGTGCTTCTGCGATCATTGCCACTACGCTTTTCTGGTGAAAAACAATGAGAACATCACCCGGTGTCCGCGTTGTAATGAAATGTGTATTCTCAGGAAACGCCGGGGCTGACTGCGGACCAATAATTGGATTTTTATTTATCGCTTGCCAATTAGCTATTTATTACTGGCAATCTGCATATCGCCTTCATTTTACCTTCTGGCCCTGACGAAGATTTCCGAGATTCTGATTTTGCTGTTCCAGCCGCCGATCCCGAATTCACCGCTGCGAATGAGCAGATAGCGTTGAAATTCCCGTTGCAGGATTACCTTGCCGTCCATGCTCCAGATAAGCTTTTTGCCCTGGACTTTGATTGTAAAAGTGTGCTCTTTGTTATCCAATTTCGGGGCGTTGCGGATGTCAATCACTTGGCCGTTAACAATGTAGCGGCAGCCGGCGCGCCCGATAATGCCCCCAATGCCGATCCTGGTTTTCCAGGAGTTTTCCCAGATACAGTTGATGTACCAGTTGATATAGCAACTGCCGGATTCCACCTTGGCTTTGAATTTGAGCATCGCAATGGGAAATTGCATACGGTGCATTGCCATTCCGGGTTTGCCGCCCAGTGGAATTATGAGTCCTTTTCCATCGTTTTCAGTTGGAAGCAGTGATTCATTGGTGCCGCTTTCCTTCCAGTCGCGGTAATCGCTGATCTTATCGAATTTATAATGTTTTTTGAAAGGCGCTTCAACGCCGGGTTTTTCACCAGTTTCAGTTTCTTGCGCTTTTTTTGCTGATGCCGCGCTTGGTTTCTTCGAGACTTTTTCCACTGGTTCTTTATTCGTTTCCTTCTCCGGATGGGGATTCCATCCGGACAATTCAGCCAGCATCCACCAGAAGGCCCTGGCTTTCAGTGCGGCATTCAGCGGTTCGGTCATTGATGCGCGGTCAGGAATGACCATCCTTTTGGTGGAATTGTTCCGCAGCCAGTCCTTTGCCCAGTTGCGTTTTCCGGCCCTGGTGCGGTAGTTGCATGCGGCATCGCCGGATTTTTCCATATAATTGACTTTTCCGGAGGGATCATAGCTTTCGATATCGGCGAAATCATAAAGGATCTTGTTGTGTTCGCGGCAGTAATCCCTGATCTGTTCATTGCGGAGGTTGGTATTGCCCTTGGAACCCGAGCCGTCGAGGTGTCCGGTCATATAAACGAATTTAACTTTCGGGAACTCTTTCTCGAGTTTGCTCATCAGTTTCAGGTAAAGTTCAATGTCGGCGGAACTGGCGTCGGCCAGGCTGTTTCCCCAACTCCAGACAACCACGTTACGGTCTTTTCCGCGACCCTTGAGCAATTTCCGGGTTTCATAAGCCCAGTTTTCACGGTCCGGACGGCCAAGGTCTCCGGATGGCACACGATCCCATAAGGATAATTCGTTGTTCCGCCCGGAGCGGCTGAAGTTGAATAGCCCCGGCCCGGCTTTCTGAAGTGCTTCCATTCCCGCGATGATCTGATCGCCGTATATCGAGTGGCCGAAAGCAATTCTCAGGTCTGACTTTGCCTTCCTTATATATTTTACGGGGACCTTTGAAATATCGGTGGAGGTATGATTGATGACCACCGGTTCGGCGGCTAACAGCCAGTTGCAGACAATAAAAGCAAAAATGAACAGGATGGATAGCTTTGCCCTCATTTTGCCCTCTCTATTTAAGGATATCTTTTTCAGACAAATACCGTTTAATTGTTTTCTAATAATATATTATCCGGGATATAGCCTGCCGTCAAGGGACAACACCGATCATTTTTTCGGCTGAGTTTTCCCGGCCGGTTCCGATGCGGCGGGTTTTGCCGGTTTTGTATCGGTTTTTGTATCAGTCTTACTTTTCGTTACCGAAACTATTTTTTCCGGTATGCCGGTAAATATTTTTACCAATTTGTCGCCGAGACCGAGACCGGCGAATGCCAGATATCCCAAGGCAAGACAAATCACCAGGATAACCAGCAGCCATGCAAGCCATTGTTTGCTCCGCTGCTTCCGCCATGACATCTGCTTGACCATTTTCCGGGTAAGGTCACCGCGCTGTTTTTTAGAATCCGGGGGATAAGCGGGGAAATGGGTGAAGAGCAGTCCCATTTTATAGGTCAGGCGCATTCTGGCGTTGATGGCCCAGCCGCAGGCTTCGAGGAACATGCCCACGTTGCGCCGGCGCAGTTTGATCAGCGCCGCGATCACGATGGGAACCGCAATGATCAGCATAATCCCGAGAATCACCGCGAGAATATGGAACATCGAGACGTTTTTAAGGGTTTTGACCACGAACGCGAAAGCGCTGCCGATTGCCGCCAGTCCGAGACCACCGCCAAGCATCAGCATCGAACCGCTGCCCCAGAATGATCCCGCCGCTACCGGCGCCGGTTTCGCGGCGGTCAGTTTCTTTTCCGCGTTTGTTATCCCCTTGTTCATGCCGGTTTCGAGCTCTTTGTAACGGTCGGTTTTGAATCTTTCCACCTGCTTTGAAATAAACTGCCCGACCTTCCGGAACGGACTCCGCAACGCCTCTGAAAGCGATACCGGCTGAGAAATGTAATCAATTATTTTCGCATCCCATTCCCTGCCGCCGGGAGTGAAAAACACTCCTGCTTTGCCGATGTAAAGATTGTCGGCAAAACCCGAGGTAACCCCCACCGCCACTTTCATGGTATCGGATTTGTCACCGGTTTTGGCGGACAGTTCCAGGTACATCGTGCAAATGTTGCTGTTTACGGCGATTTTTTTGTGGGCGGCAAGGTCATTAACTTTCATTGCCAGGTCGAAACGGCGTTCGTCCATAACCAGCGCCCCGGCCTGGATCAGTGATTCGGCGGTGGGATCGAAAAGGCGTTTCAAGTTAACGAAGTTGTTGACCACTTCAAACAGGAATTTGTGGTAGAGAATAAGCTTTTCCACGTTTTCTAGCTGCTGGAGTTCGGTTGCAACCTCTTTATCTTTTTCGATGATGTCCTTGAGCTTTTCAACTTCCCTGGTGCGCCCGTTCAGGTAGTGACGGAGTTTTTTCTCTTCGAGTTTTTCAACTTCCGGTCCCTTTTTGGCGCTTACCCAGGTGGCGTAACCGGCAAAAAGTTTTTTCACCGACTTCCAGTCTTCCCTGGTGAACCTTGCCGGATTCAAGTTCAACGCCGGATTTTTCAGGACGGTTGCGGAAAAGGCGTCAAGCTGGTCTTTCCAGACCGGATTCACTCTTACGGTAAGGTCGATTAAGCCGTCCGGGTTCGGTTTTGCCAGCGGTTGGGACTTCACGCAATTCTCAAGCTCGGTAACGTCGGTGAGATTTTTCTCCCTGACTTCGGCCTCGTTCAACTCGATCCACTCGGCGGTATCGGCGTCCATTTGGACGAGGGCGCAGAGGTTGAAGAACTCGTCAAACTTGTCCTTGACGGCCGCAAGCATGTTGTATGCCCCGGCGGTAGCGTCACCCCAGATCATTACCGGGGAACTCTCTTTATCCGTTTCGATTTTTCCCTGCCGGATCCATTCAAGGTGGTCTTTGGCGGCGGTGGTGAATTTCTCCAGCAATTCGGCATCGACTCCGGGTTTGCCGCTGGCATCGGGTTTACTGCCCATGGTGTCGATAATATCGGTGATCAATTGGGCGGTTTTGGGATCATCGGGAAGCACTTCCGGCGGAACAATGCCGTCGCCGTTACAGACCCCGGCTCCGAGAATTTCCTGGCGGTTGCGGATCTGGGCCAAGTTGATTTCCGCGGCGTCCTTTTCCCCGAGGTTTTCCAGCACGAATTTTGCGGCGGTGAGGATTTTTTCGCCATCGGGATTTTCGTTGTTTATCTCGTCCAGGCTGACGCAGTCGGACTTACCGGCCAGCTTGCTGGTGTCCTTCAGCACGTCGAACAGCCATTTCTGGGCATTCCTGATTTCATCGGTGCGGATTCTGCCGTTGCCGTCAGCGTCCAGATATTTGAGGAGAACCGGGTCGCAGTTGAAAGTTTCCAGCGGGGCGCTGGTAGCGATCCAGTGGGCTTCGTCGAGGTCCTGGATAAGCGGCATGTCTTCCGGACAGTCAATACTCAGCTGGTATTGGCCGCCCAGTTTTTGCAGCAAGAATCTCTTTTTTTCCAGTTCCGTCAACTCCCGGCTCCCTTCCGGTTTCGGAATCCAGTTGGTTATACCAGAATTGCCTGTTCGAGATCATTGACCAGGTCTTCCGGATCTTCCAGACCGGCGCTGATCCTGATCAATCCCTGTGGCACTCCGGCCGCGATCAGTTCTTCTTCCGACAACTGCTGATGGGTGGTGCTGGCCGGATGCGTGATGATCGATTTGCTGTCGCCGATGTTCGTTACCAGCGAAAACAGCTTCGTATTGTCGACAATGCTTTTCGCGCTTTCATAATCACCCACGTCGAAGCTGAGCAGTCCGCTGCAGCCGTCCGGCATGTATTTTTGCGCCAACCCGAAGTTCGGATTGTCTTTCAGTCCGGGATAATTTACCTGTCTAACCTTATTATTTCCAGCGAGAAACTCGGCAATTGCCAAAGCATTGCCGGAATGCTGTTTCATCCGGAGCGGCAAAGTCTCGATTCCCTGGATGTAAAGCCAGGAGTTGAACGGCGCCGGCGCCGCCCCGGTGTCGCGCATCAGCGACATCCTTGCGCGGAACACGAAGGCCAACGGAGCAACGTCCTTCACGTACACCAGCCCGTGATAACTCGGGTCAGGTTCGTTGAACTGCGGATAGCGCGGATTTCCGGCCAGTTTTTCCGAAAGATTTTCGCGTTCAACAATGATTCCGCCGATGGCCAATCCCTGCCCGGTGGTGTACTTGCTGGCGCTGTGTACCGTAACGTCGCAACCATGTTCCAGCGGACGGCACAGGATTGGACTCGGCACGGTATTGTCCACCACGGAAACCACACCGGACTCATTGGCAATTTCCGCGATTGCGCCGAAATCCGGCACGTCGATGCTTGGATTGGTGATGCTCTCGAAAAAGATCATTTTAGTTTTGTCGTCCACCAGGTTTTTAATCCCTTCGGGATTGGCTGGATCGAAAAACCGCGCTTCGATACCGAAGCGCTTCAACGTGCTGGTAAAGAGCGTGACCGTGCCGCCGTAAAGTTTTTTCGAGGCCACGATGTTGTCGCCCATTTCCGCCAGGTTGATGGCCGCGTAGAATATTGCCGCCATGCCGCTGGAGGTTGCCAGCGCCGCGGAACCGCCTTCAAGCGCCGCGAACCGTTGTTCGAAGATCGCGGTTGTCGGGTTGCCGATACGGGTGTAAACGTTGTCGAAGCCGTGCTGCAAACTGAATGTTTCGGCAGCGTATTCCGTGCTTGGAAACTCATAAGCGGTAGACTGATAGATTGGAACAGCCATAGTACGCTGCTCATCCTTATTATAACCGTGATGTAAAGCTAGAGTCTGTTTTTTCATAATATGATTCTCCCGGGGGGATATTGTTTTTTCTCCGGAAAGGTTTATGCGAACAATCCGGTTGAAAGGTAACGTTCGGCGGTATCGCAGACGATAGTGACGATTGTTTTGCCGCGATTTTCCGGCCGTTTCGCCAGTTCCAGCGCGGCAAACACGTTCGCGCCGGAGCTGATGCCGCACATAACGCCTTCCTGTTTCGCCAGTTTCCGCGCGGTTTCGATGGAATCGTTGTCGCTGACCCGGATGATCTCGTCAAGGAGTCCGGTCTCCATGACGCTGGGAACGAATCCGGCGCCGATTCCCTGAATGCCATGCTTGCCGGCCTTGCTGCCCGACAGCACCGCGGAGGTTTCCGGTTCCACCGCCACAATTTTGATCGACGCTCTTTTGTCTTTCAGGAATCTTCCCACGCCGGTCAAAGTTCCGCCGGTTCCCACGCCTGCCACGAAAATATCCACTTTCCCGCCGGTGTCTTTCCAGATTTCCGGTCCGGTGGTTTTTTCGTGGATTGCCGGGTTTGACGGGTTCTCGAACTGTTGGGGCATGAATGCTCCGGGAATGGCTTCGAGCAGTTCTTTTGCCTTATAAACCGCTCCGGCCATGCCTTCCGCGGCCTTGGTCAGGACAATTTCCGCCCCCATGTGTTCCAGCATCCGGCGCCGCTCAAGCGACATGTTTTCCGGCATGGCGATCACCAGTTTGTAGCCGTTGGCCGCCGCTACCATTGCCAGACCGAGTCCGGTATTGCCGCTGGTCGGTTCAATAATGGTCCCGCCGGACCTGAGTTTTCCGGCTTTTACCGCTTCTTCCACCATGCTTATGGCAATCCGGTCCTTGATACTGGATGACGGATTGAAAAACTCCATTTTTCCGTAAACTTCAGCGGAATTGGAACCGGGCAGCCGGTTTATCTTCACCAGCGGAGTATTGCCGATGGTTTCCGTTATGTATTTATAAAGTTTCATATCACATACTCCGGTTTGTTCTTATTCCGCATGGTTTCCATGATATTTTTCAGGGTTATCTTATCCGCTTCCCGGCGAAGGGTTTCCGACAGGCGTTCCCATACTCCCCTGGTCAGGCAGATATCGCAACGGTTGCAGTTTTCAGGATCGTCGATACACTTCACTAACTCAAGTTTTCCTTCAAAGAGCTCAATTATGTCGAGTACGGTGATTTCTTCCGGGTCACGATTCAGCGCATAACCCCCGTTGCATCCCCGGATTGTCCGCACGATTCCGGAATTTTTCAACGGGATCATGATTTGTTCCAGGTAAGCTTCGGAAATTTCCTGCTTTTCCGATATTATTTTACCTTTTACCGCCGGTTTGTTGCTTTCGTCAATGGCAATCTGCAGAAGAATTCTCAGTCCGTAGCGTGATTTTGTGGATAATTTCATGAAGCCTTCCTTAATGTTTAGTTATTATATAAACTATTAATAGAATACTGGGATTCATGAAAATTTGCAACCCGGAAATTCCAATTTTAAAGAAATCCTTAAAAAAGTATCCGGGTATTGCATGAATTAACCCGGAAATTTCCGGGCTATACCGAATTGGCATATCCACCTGAAGTGACGTCATCCGGAATAGGTAAGGTTCGACATAAAGTATCCGATAATGGCAAAGACCAGAGCCACGAACGGGGTAGCCATCCATCCGAGACCGATATGGAGCAATGTGCGATAGTTGATGACCTGGGCGCCTTTGATGACCCCGAGTCCCAGTACCGCCCCCACAATTGCCTGCGACGTGGAAACCGGGACCCCGATTATCGCGTAAATATGCACGGTTACCGCCTGTGAAAGCACACAAAGGAATGCCGTAAATGCATTGAGTTTGACAATCCCCTTGCCTACGGTCATCATTACCGGTTTGCTGAAAGTTATAACTCCTACGGCAATGGCGATTCCGCCGAACAGCGCCGCCTGCCATACCGTCAGCATGCCTTTGCCCACGAATACCCCGGACACGTTCGCCACGTTGTTCGCGCCGAGGGCATAAGCTCCGTAGCTGCCGCAGATAATCAGCAAAATGGTTATGACCGGGTCGTATATAAATACAGAAAGGTTTAATTTCCTGAAAATATAACTGAAAATGTAATAGAACACAATCGTTAAAATTGCCGCCCCTATGGGAGTGCCGATCCAGCAGACTATTACCTTTCCCAATCCGGCATAATTAACGTTGTCCTGCATCAGCCCGACCCCGATAATGGCGCCGACCACTGCCTGGGAAGTGGAAACCGGAATTTTCAGGATGGTCATTATCGTTACCGTCAGCGCCGCGGAAAACGAGGCGATCATGGCCATCTGCATGGCCCGTTTAATTTGGGTTTCCTGGACTTTCGGCGCGGGATCGATACTGGCAACCTGTTTTGCCTTGAGGTCATGGCTGTAGGTTTCGATTCCGGCGCGTCCCTGGGCCAGCGCTCCAATGATAACAAATACCGCCGTAAGGATAACCGCCAGACGGTAGCTGACCATCCGTGAGCTTACCGCCGTGCCGAACACGTTCGCGGAATCGTTGGCGCCCAGGCTCCATCCCAGGAATGCCCCGCCTATGAACTTAAGCAGACTGCTTAATCCGAACATTACCGTATCCCGTTATTGATCAGCTAAAATTGCCGTTTGATGGATGTAACAAAGATTCTATCCAGAACGGTTTCACAAAGGTCGCAGATTTCCCCGAGTTTGATCACAAAATCTTTCTGCAGGATTTTTCTGCCAGTGGACAAATCGGAATCAAAGATTATTTCAATCATCTTGTGCTCGAGGTCGTCGCCCAGACTTTCATTATCATCTACCAGCACATTCAATTCCTTGACTTTTTTATGCGGGCCGAAACAGTCGCGAGTGGCCTCGACCGTATATTTGAAAGTTTCGCAACTGATCTTAACAAGTTCAAGCATTTCTTCCTTGATTTCAGGGAATACCGGGGTTTTCTGGTACTTGTACATATTGATGACCGATTCGGCGGCATTGGGGATGAAATCGAGGCTTTCGATGATAATAAGCAGGTCTTCGCGAGTTTCCGGGAGCAGGGATTTTTCATACATTTCGTGTTCTATTTCCCGGCGGTAGTCATCGCAAAGCGACTCGTGCTGATGCACCCGTTGGGCCAGGACCAGGAAATGCTCGTCAAGCCCGTGTTCAATGATGTATTCCATGGCCTCAAAGAACACTTCAATGGTTTTTTCCGCGGTTTCGAGGTATTTTTCCAGCTTATTTAAAAGTTCCTTGTTTCTCTTGAACATGAACATATTACCTTATCCCTCCGCTTTTATTTTCCTACCTGGTTACTGACAACCTGATTCCTAACCCCTTTTCAATACCGTCACACTCAGTCCCGGCAGGAATACCGGCAAATGATGCGGGAAATTATGGAATGTGCCGGACACGGTATCCAAAGGTTCCGGATTGCCCCGTCCCCTGCCGCCAAACTCCTTGCTTTCGGAACAGAAAATCTCCGTCCATTTGCCCGGTTCCGGCACTCCGATTTTGTAATCGTTTCTGTCCACCGGAGTGAGGTTTGCAATTACTACCACCGGGTTTTTCCGGTGTTCGTCCCAGCGGACAAATGAGTAAACCGACTGCTGGTAATCGCCTGATTCTATCCACTGGAAACCGTTCTGGGAGTAGTCTTCCTGCCACAGGCTCGGGGTTTCACGGTACATCCGGTTGACAGCTTTCACCATTTCCCTGACTTCCTTGTGGCGGGGATGGTCAAGGAGATTCCAGTCAAGGCCGGTAACGCTGTTCCATTCGTTCCACTGGCCGAACTCGCCGCCCATGAACAGCAGTTTTTTGCCGGGATGACAAGTCATGAACGCGAGCAACGCCCGGAGATTGGCAAACTTCTGATCGTAGTCGCCGGGCATCTTGTTCAGCAGCGACCGTTTGCCGTAAACCACTTCGTCATGACTCAACGGCAGAATGAAATTTTCCGAGAAAGCGTAAACCAGAGAGAAAGTAAGCTGTCCGTGGTGATAGCTGCGGTAAACGGGGTCCTGGGTAAAATATTCCAGCGTATCGTGCATCCAGCCCATGTTCCACTTATTGTTGAAACCGAGTCCGCCGAGATAGGTGGGATGTGAAACCATCGGCCAGGCGGTGGATTCCTCGGCGATCATCAGAGTACCGGGATGGAGTTTGTTGGTCAGTTCGTTGAGCCGCCGCAGGAAAGCGATAGCCTCAAGGTTTTCGTTGCCGCCGTACTGGTTCGGCAGCCATTCGCCGTCGTCCCGCGAGTAATTAAGGTAAAGCATCGAAGCCACGGCGTCCACCCGGAGGCCGTCGACGTGATAACGTTCCATCCAGAAGAGGGCATTGCCGATCAGGAAATTTTTCACCTCGTTGCGGCCAAAATTAAAAATGTATGTTCCCCAGTCACGCTGTTCACCCTGGCGCGGGTCGGCATGCTCGTAGAGGGCAGTACCATCGAACCTGCCAAGGGAGAAAGCGTCCTTCGGGAAGTGCGCGGGGACCCAGTCGAGGATAACCCCGATGCCATTCTGGTGCAGGTAATCGACAAAGTACGCGAAATCTTCAGGGGCCCCGAACCGGGCGGTTGGGGAATAGAAACCGGTGACCTGGTAACCCCAGGAAATGTCCAGCGGATGTTCCGCCACCGGCATCAGTTCCACGTGGGTATAGCCAATTTCCTTAACATAGCCGGTGAGGGCATGGGCGAGTTCACGGTAGGTGTGGAAATCATTTTCGTTGTCGGGATCGATTTCCCGGAGGCCGGGGCCTCGCCACGACGCCAGATGCACTTCATAAATATTAACCGGTTGTTTGAGCCAGTTGGTATTGATTCTTGCCTTGATCCAATCATCGTCCCGCCACTGGAAATCCTGCACTCCGGCGGTGGTGATCGCGGCGTTGTTTGGACGCAGTTCGGTGCGATAAGCGTATGGATCGAGTTTAAGGAACACATCGCCGTTTTTGGCGCGGAGTTCGAACTTGTAGATTTCCCCGGACTCCATGCGGGGGATGAAGAGTTCCCAGATGCCCGACGAACCGATCATCCGCATCATGTGCCGGCGGCCGTCCCACATGTTAAAGTCGCCTACTACAGACACCCGGTCTGCGTTGGGCGCCCACACCGTAAATCTTATGCCTGGAACATCGCCCATTTTTCGGGGGTGCGCGCCCATGGCTTCGAAGACCCGGTTGTGTTCGCCCTTGTTGAACAGGTAAATGTCCATTTCCCCGATGCCCGGCATAAAGCTGTAGGGATCTTCACTGACATAAGTGTTTTTGCCGTAATGTTTTTCCAAACGGTACGCGAACATTTCCTTCCGCTTTGGAAATTTGATCGCGAAAAGTCCGTCCGGATGGATTTTCCGCATTTCCTTGCGCTGACCGTTATCGAAAAGGATCTCCACCTTGTCCGCCTGCGGATCAAGGCAGCGCACGATGATGCTATTACCGGTTTTGCCGTGGTGCATTCCCAATGCCGAATGCGGGTCGGTGATGCGGCTTTCAAGCAAAGGATGGAGCTTATCGGGGCTGGGTAACAGTTCCGATGCTGCTTTCGCGGTTCTTCTGGGCATTGAGTCCTCTATGATTTGTCCGGGATTCTCCCGGATTAACGCAATTGATTTTCAAGCATTAAAATAAGATACCGCAACCGAAAAGTCAATTGCCTGAACATTAATCAAACAAGCCTATCAGTTCACAGTAAAGATAACCGCCGGATTACGGGATGGTCGCTACGGCTTCGATTTCGACGGCGGCGGCCTTGGGAAGGGCGGCGACCTGAACACATGACCTTGCCGGGAACGGTTCCGGGAAATATTTGGCGTAAACTTCGTTGACGGCGGCAAAGTCGTTCATGTCGCGGACAAACACGGTGGTTTTAATGACGTTTTCGGGTCCGGTTCCGGCGGCCTTGAGAACCGCCATCAGGTTTTTCAATGCCTGTTCAGACTGGTCGGCGGCGGAATCCGAGGGGAACTGCCCGGAAACGGGATCAATACCGAGCTGTCCGCTGGTGAAAACCATGCCGTTGCTGATAACAGCCTGCGAATAAGGGCCGATTGCCGCCGGAGCGTCAGTAGTTGAAACGGTCTGTTTGCTCATGATCATTCTCCCGGGACCAGATTTTGCAGGTTATATATACGAATCGAGTTATCATACAGCCACATGCGGCACACTTCAATAGCGCGGGATTCGGTCATATGGCCACGGGCGATCCGGACGGCCAGTGCCCTGGCGATACATTCCCGGTTTACGAGCAACGCGCCGTATGTTTTTTCCGGTGAGGCGTTATCACCGCCGAACCCGATGATCTTATTGACCGGGACGAGATCCAGCCATTCGTTGAGAAAATGCTCTGTCATGTACGGCGAAATCTGCGTGCACCAGCAGAGATTAAGGTTCACGTTCGGATACTGATTGGCCAGCACCGCAATTTCCCGTACCCATGGAATTCCTGCATGGTAAAGATCGAAAACCGTGTCGGGATAGCGGATCGCGACAGGTTCCAGGTTCATCGGGGAAAGTTGAGAAAATGGACAGCCGGTGTTCCAGTTGATGCCGCAGTGGACCGTCACTATAAGGTTATATTCAGGAGCTTTGGAAATTACCCGGTGGTATATCCAGACAGACAATTCTTTTGCTTCGTCATCCTGAATCCGTTTGTCCCGGAATTTCCGGAAAAAACTTTCCGCCTCCCGGTTGTCGAGACATTCGGGCTGCAAATATGCCGCAAGTTTTATACCGATATATTTTTCTTTTACAACCTGTTCAATCGAAAAATCTATCCATTCGACAGCGGAATTAAACTCAGCTCCATACTTTTTCCGTGACTCTTCATACAACATGTCCAGTTTCGGAAGAACATTTCCCGGAAAGTAATTCAGCATGAAACCGCGATAAACCATCATGGAATAACGGTCGTCTTTCCAAGTTCCCTGATTGAGGATCAGTTTGATGTTACATTTTTCGCGGAGGATGCGGTCGTAAATCCCGGGGGTGTTCTGCGCCTGGATACTGGCGGACAGTTCCTGATAATTTGCGTCTGTAACTTCTTCTATGCCGAAAAGTTCTTTCGCGGCCCGCTGCGCAGTCCGGAAATAACCGGTGTCCCTGATACTGTCAAGGCAGGGGCGGAATTTCCGCCAGCGTTCTTCGAGGGGAATTGCGGTATTTTTCAATTCGAGCCGGTCACCGGTCATTCCGGCGCTGACCGCCGAAGTTACGGAATAATGCCAGAATATCCGGGTCAGAACATCCGCCGGCTGACTGGTAATTGCCGATTCTTCGGGGAGATGGTCATGGGCATCAATAACCGGTATCGAGGCCATTTCAGTCTCCAGGCTCCGGGCAATTCTGCCAATATCGGTTTCCATGCCAACCCTCCTCATTGCCGGTGGAATTTATTCGACCAGTTTATTCAACGGGTATTCAACGATTCCGCAGGCGCCGAGTTTTTTAAGTTCCGGGATAAGATCGCGGACTACGTGTTCATCGACGATGGTGTTGAGCGCGCACCAGCCTTCTTCGGCAAGTTCGGAGATAGTGGGTTTTTCGAGCGCGGGCAGCTTGTCGACCATATTATCGAGGTCTGCTTTTTTAACATTGAGCATAAGCCCGACTTTGCCTTCGGCGGTCAGTACGGCCTTCAGGAGCATGGCGATCTTTTCGATCTTGTCGCGCTTTTCAGGTTCGTTTTTGAATATATCGTTATTGGCGATGAATCTGGTGGTGCTGTAGCACAGGGTGTCAACGATTTTCAGGTTATTTGCGCGGAGAGAGGAACCGGTTTCGGTAATCTCCACAATGGCGTCTGCCAGTCTCGGGGGTTTGACTTCGGTAGCGCCCCAGCTGAATTCCACGGAAGCGTTGACGCCGTGTTTTTCGAGGTAGCGTTTGGTCATGCCGACAGCTTCGGTGGCGATGTGCTTGCCTTCGAGGTCCTTCGGGCCGTTGATGCCTGAGGATTCCGGCGCGGCGAGTACCCAGCGCAGGGGTTTGCGTCCGACTTTACCGTAAACAAGTTCGGCAACTTCAGTGACGTCGGCGCCGCATTCCACTACCCAGTCGTGACCGGTGAGGCCGCAGTCAAGAACGCCCTGCTCCACGTAACGCGCCATTTCCTGTGCGCGAATGAGCATGCATTCGATGTCGGGATCGTCGATGCTCGGATAGTACGAGCGGGAATCTATCCGGATCTTGTAACCGGCTTTTGCAAACATGTCCGTAGTGGACTTTTCCAGGCTTCCCTTGGGAATTCCTAAAGTAAGTTTTGACATTTTAAGTCTCCATTTCTTCGTTTTATCAGTAAACCCTATAAAAAATCAGGTCAAAGGGTATAGAATATAAGCCGTAAATCAGTTTTTTAAACTGAAATATTATGTTTAGTTGCGCCTTTATATTGATTTTCGGTGAGAATCAAGTTAAAGTTACAGGATGTATTTATCAAAAAATCATTATCAGGAAAAGATTGTGAAGGGGTGAAAATGAGGATTCTGATGATTTTGGCGCTGTGTTTCAGTGTTGCACTGGTTTCAGAAGGTAAGGCTGAGAAAGCCAAAAGTAAGAAAGACCCAAAGACGGCGGCAAAGTATGAAAAGACCCTGAAAGGTCTTGAAAAGAAGGTTGCCGCCGCGGAAAAAGCCGGGAAAAAGGAAGAAGCCGAGCTGCTTAAGGAAAAAATCGAAGCTACCAAAGAACTTGTCAAAGGTTATAAAACCGGCAACCAGAAACTGATTAAAGAAAGTTGTAAAAAACTCAAGGAAGCTGACAAAGGATTGAAAGCCCTTAAAAAGCCGACCGGCAAAGGTGCAAAAGACAAAGATACGAAAAGCAAAGACGCGAAAGGCAAAAGCGCGAAAAAGGCAAAAAAAGCAACGGTAAATTTCGAAAAGACAATTAAAGATCTGGAAAAAAAGATAGCCGCCGCGGAAAAAGCCGGAAAAGATGAAGAAGTAAAAAAACTCAAAGAAGAACTTGAAACCGCCAAAAAGGGGGCCGAAGCAGAAAAGAAAAAGGCTGAAGAGGAGGAGAAGAAAAAGCTCGAGGCCAGGAAGAAAAAAGGCGCGATTGTTGCCAAAAAGATCGAAAAAGTAGTTCAGGTTTTCCAGAAAAAAGCTGGGGACGCAAGTTCCAGAAGTTGTTCGAATGAAGCAAAGGTATATCAGGATTGTGTAACTAACCTCAAGGCCATGATGAAAGCGTGTACGGATGGGGACCCAAAGGCTTATAAAGCAGCCATTAAAAAATTTTACGCGGCCAAAGCCAAATTGCGGGAAGCCGTCCTGAAAGATAAGAAGGCAAACGCCACCACTCCCAAAGGACTGAAGCCGGAAAATCCATTTGACGGCAAATTGGGCGGACTCGGCAAGTAGCCGGAAATATTTTTCGCCGGCAGATATACTTATACTCCGGAGATTCGCTGGATTACACGGGTCTCCGGTTTTCTGTTTTTCTAAATCATCAACCGCTATTGCACTGGCGCATCTTCCCGATATATTATAATGTGAGTTGCCGCCAGGTCTGCTCATCCGCGGGTATCTGAATTTCTGGGGTAAGAGAGGGGTTATTTGCTTCATGAAGCCTAAAGTTTTGGTAGTTGACGATGAACGTTTGAATACCCGGATCGTGCAGGCGATGCTGAAAGAACATCAGTTTCAGGTGGACGCCTCGAATTCCGGTGAGGACGCGCTTGAAAAGTTCAAACAGGAAAACTACGGCATAGTTCTGCTTGACATCCAGATGCCGGGGATCGATGGTTTCGAGTGCTGCCGCCAGATCCATAAAATCGCTCCCGACACCCCCGTGATCATGCTTACCGGCCTGGCCGACAACATTTCCCTGGAAAAATCATTTGAAGTGGGGGCCATGGATTACATCCGCAAGCCCATCAAGAAGACCGAACTGATCGCCAGGATAAACAATATTGTCAGGATCAAGGATGCTGAAGAACGCATCAGCAGCTTGAACGCCAGTTTGCTTGCTGACCTCAACGTTGCTTCGCGCGTACAGGCTTATATTGTGCCGGACTGGCTGATTAAAACCGATGATATTATGCTGGCGTCCTTGTACAAGCCGTCGCAGCAGGTCAGCGGTGATAATTTCGACGTCATCCCGGTCAGCGAAACAAAGTCGGTCATCTATATCGGCGATATTTCCGGGCACGGCATTCAGGCCGCGCTGATCATGACCGTGGTGCAGACCGTGATCAAGATGATTATCGAGGCCGAGAAGAACGACCTGCATCCCGCCAGGATTCTCAACAACCTGAACAGCCTGCTCCAAGGGGATTTTTTCCAGAGCAACTACCTGACGATCCTGCTCGGGATCGTGGACCACGAAAAAAACACTTTCCAGTATTTCAACGCCGGACATCCCCCGATTATCGAATACAACCTGAAAAACAAAAAGTGTCAGATCGCCGACTCCAACGGTTCGATACCGATCGGCTGGATAGAAAATTTCCAGTACGATGAAAAAGATACCGATGAAATTGAACTCGATCCGAATAAAATTTTCTTCCTTTATACTGATGGTATTTACGAGTGCCAGCATCAAAAAACCGGGGAAAATCTCGAGGTTGAAGGATTCCAGAAGGTAATCGGCGCCATGGCCGGAAAAACCAGCCTGCCCTGTCTCCCGTACATGATCGAGGAGGAACTGCTCAAACAGGACTACAACCTTAAGTCCGACGATTTGACGTTGATTGCCATCCAGAGGGAAAAAGTTAAAAAATCCACGGGCGAATTCTTTTATAAAGTATCCCCGAGCCTTCAGGAAGTGGCGAACATCGGAAAAGTTTTCGAAAAAACCGTAATCGAGCTTACCGGCAGTGAAAGGCGCGGCGCCGAAATCGAACTTATTATTAATGAGTTCCTCAATAACATCATTGTTCATGGACTTAAAGAGGAAAATCAGGCAAAAGCGGACATCTTTGTTAAGCTGACCATCGACAAGGACATCCTGATCGAGTCCTGGGACAAAGGGATTTCGTGGAAACCTGATGAAAGCACCGCCACTAAAACCCACTTGGGAATCGATGACCTGATGGCAACCTCCGGACGCGGCATAAATATCATTAAAGCAATGGCTGACGAATTCTCAGTGGGACGATTTAACGAGATCAATTACACCGTAATCAAACTGAAAAAAGAATAAATGACCTCAGACCGGGAAAATTCCGTTTCTCAAACTCCGAAAGTAAGTATCATCATGCGGTCCATGAATGATATCGGGTTTATCGAGCAGACCCTGAAAATGGTTTTCAGCCAGGAATTTACTGACTTTGAACTCTTGAACGTGGACTCCGGCTCCACTGATGGAACTTACGATATCGTCAAGAAGTACAATCCCGGCAACTCTTACCAGATACCCCCCGGGTCATACGTGCCCGGTAAAGTACTTAACGAAGCGATAGCCAAAACCAAAGGCGAAATCATTGTTTTCAACAATTCAGACTGTATTCCCCAGGACAACCAGTGGCTCGGCAATCTGGTCAAGCCGCTTCTCGAAGAGTCTGAAGTTATCGCCACATACGGCAACCAGCTGCCACGCCCCGACGCCAATCCCCTGATCGTGAAAGACAATGTCCGGGCGTTCGGCGACGGAAAGATCGCCGCCACCTGGTTCCATTTTTTCTCTCTTGCCACCAGCGCCATCAGGCGGAAAACCATTCTCGAATTCCCTTTCGATCCCGAACTCCAGTACTCGGAAGACGTCGATTGGTCGTACCGGATGAAGAAAAAGGGTCTGGTAATCAAATACGTTCCGGACGCAGTCGTGGAGCATTCCCATAATTACACTCTGCCCCAGGTGAAAAAACGGTTTTACAACGAAGGTTACGCCGAAGGCAGAATTTACGGGACTTCCCCCGGATTCCTCTGGAATTTCCTGAAACCGCTCATGGTGGAAATCTGCCGCGACCTGCTTTACCTGAGCAAAAAAGGAAAGCTCCCGTGTATTCCCGGCGGTCTTGTCTACCGCTTCTTACAGCGCTACAGCGCTTACAAAGGACGACGCGATTATTTCAGGAAAATCAAGAAACTATGAGTAAACTGCTTTATGTGGATGTGCCGTTCAAACCCGGTCTCAGGGGCGGGGACAAACATCGCAGCCGCCAGCTTTGGGAAATCCTTTCCGGCGGTTTTGACGCCGATCTGATGATACTCGACGACGGAGGCGATCCCGTTGCCTCCTGGGATTATTCCGGATTCGGACAGTTTTCCTCGCTTCCTTACTCGCGTGTGCGTTGCGTAGGCCCGGACGCCGTTTTCTATTTTTCCCCGACCGCCAAAAAACAGTTCAGCGAAATCCTGAAAAACGGAAATTACGACGTGGTTTTTTTCCGGTTTATGTCGCCTGCAAGACTTGCGAATATTGTTTCCCGGGAATTGCCGGACGCGAAAATAGTATTCGACATAGACATGATCTTTTCACGGATATCCGAACTTTCCTGGGCGCGTCAGCCGACTTTGAAAAACCGGTATCACCTGTTTGAAAAGATCAAACTGAACTGGTTCGAGAAAAGGTTCTTCCGCAATCCCTACATTTTTCTCTTCACGAATCCGGCGGAAATGTCAGAAGCTAGGAAAAAAACCGGGAAGTCCTCCGGCAATTTCCAGGTTGCCCCCAACATGATGACAATTCCGGCGGTAATTCCAGAGGTAAAGCGCGGTAATACGGTTTTATTCTTCGGAGTGCTGAATTCAGTGGCGAACCTTGACGCGTTCGATTATATGCTGGAAAATCTTGCCCCGGTAATCGGACCGGTCCTGAAGGAGAACGCCGCGGAACTGCGGATCGTCGGAAAGGGACTGCCGCCGGACCGCCGCGAACAGTTTAACGCGGCTGCGCCGGAAGGATTAAACCTTATCGGTGAAGTCGATGATATCCACAAGGAAATCGCATCGGCGAAAGTGGTACTGCTGCCGCTCCGGGTGGCATCGGGAACCCTCACGCGGATCCTGGAATCAGGCGCGCTGCACACGCCCGTGGTTACCTCGAAGATCGGCGCGGAAGGATTCACCCTCGAGGAGGAAGTTCTCCCGGTTGGAAACACGCCGGAAGAATATGCCGAACTCTGCGGAAACCTGCTTAACGGCAAACGCGACCCGGTAGAACTCGGCGAAGCGTTGTTTGTAAGATGCCGCGACGAATATTCCCAGCAGGCAGTGGGGGAAAAATTGATAAATCTGTTGGAAGGGAGAGAATAATGGTTGACGATCCTTCGGGCATTATGCATATTCCCAGACGCTATGTGATCGAGGAATGGGGCGGCACTGAAACCGTGATTTCCCAGACTTCGAAAACCCTGATCAAGATGGGTTACAATTGCGAAATCCATACTTCGCTGGCGCTTTCAAATAAAAAATTTGAAGAAATTTACGGCGTTCCCGTTTACCGTCATCACTACAGCTACACCCGTCTCGGACTCAAGAAGCGCAATAAACTTATTCTGGACAAGCGCGCCGGAGACCTGTATTCCCCCGGATTGTTCTGGGCAGCGCTGACCCGGAAAAACGTGAAGGTTTTCCACCTGCATACCATGGGGAGGATCGGGGCGCTGACCCGCCTCGCGGCAAAAATCCGGAAAATCCCGTATGTGGTAAGTATTCACGGCGGACATCTCGACTTGCCCAAGGCCGCACTTGATAAAATGCTCGCGCCGCTGCGGGGATCGTTCAACTGGGGAAAACCGCTGGATATGGTCCTCGGACGCGACCGGGTGCTTGCGAACGCCGACGCGATTGTCTGCGTCAACAAGGCGGAGCGCGACAAAATGCAGGAACGATTTCCCGGTAAGCCCGTAGTGCATCTGCCCAACGGGGTAGACCTGGAAAGATTCGAGAAAGGCAACCGCGAAAGGTTCAGGAATGAACACCGCATCGGGAAGGACGATTTCATGGTTCTGGCGGTGGGAAGTTTTTACGCCCAGAAAAACCAGCAGTTTCTCCTCGATGCCTTTATCCGGTTTAAGAAAAAAGTTTTTAACGCCAAGCTGGTGTTTATTGGCGTGGTTTACGATCAGGAATACTATGATGAACTTGAAGCAAAAGTTGCCGAAGCCGGTTTGACTGAAGACGTGGTTTTGATTAAAAACCTGAAGTTTGATTCGCCGGAGCTTCCCGACGCTTATGCGGCATCGGATTTGTTTGTGCTTCCGAGCAAGTATGAGACTTTCGGAATCGTAGTACTGGAGGCGTGGGCTGCCGGGAAACCGGTGCTTTGCGGGAAAGTTGGCGGTTTAGCGGACTTGATGCTTGACGAAGAGAGTGGTAAATTCTTTGATCTGGACTCGGTGGAGGATTTGACCGGAAAAATCCACAGTATAGCGGCTGATCGCGCGCTGGCGGAAAAACTTGCGGCCGGCGGATTTCGGCGCGTCCAGGAGTATTCATGGGAAAATATTACCGCAAAACTTGCGGAATTATACGAAAGGCTGTCTAAGAAATGACCAAATATATTTCAATTCGCGATGACGATGTGAATGCGCTTACTTCCCCGGATACTCTCAAAGAGGTTTATGGATTCCTGTTCGATGAGAATATCCCGGTGAATTTTTCCGCCGTTCCCAAACTTAACGCGTCCGCCAAAACCGCGTCGAAAGATTTCGGGGAAGGCACATACGAACCGTTTATTCCTAAGGACAAAGCCGGGGATGACCGTGATATCCCGATCGGTGAAAATACTGAATTGGTCAATTTCCTGCGAAGTCTGCCGAATGCCGAGTTCCTGATGCATGGCCTTACCCACAGTGGAGACATGCCTGATTACGAGTTTGAAAATAAAGACCCTGAAGTGATAGCATCCAAAATCGCGGAGGGAAAGCGGCTGATGAAAGATGCTTTCGGAAAGGCCCCCTGGGCATTTGTCGCCCCGCAGGATAAATACAGTTACGAAGCATTGCGGCAGATCCGCGATAATTTCAAACTGTTTTCGCTGGGCTGGGTTGACAAGTACCGCATCCCGAAGTCACTCTACATGAAATACTACCTGATGAAGCTCGGGCACACTAACTACATGAAGCTGGGGGATTTCCTGGTTACCGAGCATCCCGGCTGTTTGTTTTCGAGATTTCGCGACCATGCCGAATGCAATTGGAAGCTTGAAAGTTACCTGAGAAATTACAACTACACGATCATCGTTGTCCATCACTGGGAATTCTACCGGGAAACAGGGGAACTGGATGAACCGCTGTACGCAAGGTTTAAGATTAAAATCAAAGAACTGCAGGAAAATTCCGGATACGAATTCATAGGCTTCTCACAGCTTTATGAAAAAATCATGGGGAAACCTCCACTATAATAAACCGGGCAAAACAGAGCTATGGACGAAAAAATCCTGGTAGTAAATCAGAAAGCCGGATGGTTCGGCGGAGTTGAAAGCTATATTTATAAAACCGGGAAATTGCTTGCCGGTAACGGTTATGAGCTGACGGGGCTGTTTGCGGAGCGGGTTGGCAATGATCCGAAATTCCTGGAGATATTTTCTCATGTTGAATTCCCGGAGACGCCGGATTACGAAACGGTTCTGGATAAACTCCGTGATTCCGGTATTAAAAAAGCGCTGATTCACAAGGTTGACGACTGTAATTTGATTGAAGCGTTGACCAGCCGCTTTCAATGCGCGTGTATCGTTCACGACCACGACTATTATTGCATGCGGCATCACAAATATTTCCCGGTAAAGCGCAAAAACTGTCATTTGCCGTTCAATATGCTGTATTGTTCCGCGTGTTCGATGCTGCTTGAGCGCGCTCCGGAAAAACGTTTCGGGGTAAAAATGATCTGTCCGTTTGAATTCAAGCGGCGGTTGCGGTTGCTGAAGGAATGCAGCGTGGCTGTGGTGCTGTCGGATTTCATGCGTGACAACCTGGTGAAGAATGGATTCGCCAAAGACCGGGTAATGAAGCTTTATCCATTTATCGATGCGCCGGAACTTACTGAAGCAGGCAGGCGGCGAAAGCTCGATGATGATCCTGATAAAATCCTTTTTGTGGGACAGTTGATCCGGGGAAAAGGCGTGGATCTGCTGCTTGACGCGCTGGAGTATCTCGACCATGATTTCAGATTGACTATTGTCGGAAAGGGAAATGACACCGATTATCTAAAGGATATTGTCAGGGAAAGGCTCCTGGATGAGAAAGTCAAGTTCGCGGGATTCGTGGAAGACGTGGACAAGGAATATCAGGATGCCGCCGTGGTGGCGGTTCCTTCCCGCTGGCAGGAGCCGTTCGGACTGGTCGGGCCGGAAGCTTTTTCGCGCGGCAAACCGGTGGTCGGCTTTAATGTCGGCGGCATCGGCGAATGGCTGCATAACGGCGAGAACGGCTTCCTGGCGGAGGAAAAGGATTTGCGGGGATTCGCGGCCGCTATCGACGAATTATTGGAGAATTCCGCGAAAGCCGTTGAATTAGGGCGCAACGGCTACAACATGGTAAAGGAAGAGATGAACCGCGAACAGTTTTTGCGGGGTATGAGCAATATCCTGGGAAGATTGGAAAAATGAAAATTCTAAACTCGAAACCCAAAATTCTAAACAAATTCAAAAAAAGAAAGGTTTGAATGATAAAAACCGGAAATTTTGCAGCAGAATGAATTTCCCGGTTTTGAAAATTTCTTTTTTTTGAACATTTAAATTTGTTTCGGATTTCGTGCTTCGGATTTATTAAACTAAGATTATTGGGGACTATGTACAGAATTTTATCAAGCGCCATGGGTTACGATGGCGGAAAATCGGGTATTTCCGAATATATTAACCAGGTGACTGAGCATCTGTGCAGGGAGCATCAGGTTGATCTGCTTATCCTGGAACAGGACCGCGAGGTGTTTCCGTTGCCGGAGAGCGACAACCTGCGTTTCATCACTTTCTCCGGCCGTTATGCGAAACCGGCGTTGAACATGCTGTGGCATTCACTGATACTTCCGTTCAGGATCAACTTTTCCGAGTACGATTTCGTGTTCCTCCCGGCGGGTAACCGGCGACTTTTCGCACGATGTCCTAAGCCGTGTCTGGTAACCTTTCACGATCTTTCGCAGTTCCACATTCCGGGTAAATATGATGCGTTGCGGATGTTCTACATCAAAAAGATCGTGCCGGCGCTGCTGAAACGTACCGCCGACCTGGTTTTCGCGGTAAGTTCCAGCACCAAACGCGACATTGTGGAGTATTACAAGTACCCGGAAGAAAAGATCGAGGTGAATTACAACGGCTACAATGCCGGGCGCTTTGAAAGTGAGGGCGGCGACGCGGAAACGGTCAAACAGAATTACAAGCTTACGAAGCCTTATATTTTGTATGTGGCGCGAATCGAGCATCCCGGCAAAAACCATTTGAACTTGATCAAGGCTTATGAGCAACTCCCGGAAGAGTTGAAGGAAAGTTACGAAATGGTGTTTGCGGGGAGTCAGTGGCTGGGCGGCGACGCGGTCACCGAATACTGGGAAAAGTCGCCCGACAAGGACCGGATCAAATTTCTGGGATTCGTGAAAAACGACATGCTTCCGGGGCTGTACCGGGGTGCGTCGATCTACGCTTTTCCGTCATTTTTCGAAGGGTTCGGAATACCGCTCCTGGAGGCGTTGAGCAGCGGGGTCCCGTCGATATGCGCCAATACCTCATCGCTGCCGGAAGTGGGCGGCGACGCCGTGCTGACTTTCTCCCCGGACAAACCGGAGGAGATCCGTGACCGCCTGGTGGAGGTAATGGAAAACGCCGATTTACGCAAAGAAATGGTGTGTAAAGGGGTTTGAACAGGTAAAAAAATTCAGCTGGGAAATCCATACCAGGAAGATCATTGAGGGATATGAGCGACAAACTTGACAAGATTAGCGCTTTTCAGAACAGTCTGAAAAAACGTCACCAGCACCGGCGGTTAATTAATGTAAAACTGCTGCTGTTCGGGTTGCCGTATTTCTTTACCTGGCTTTTTGAATTCCTGGTAAGCCGTCTGATCGGGTTTCTGTTCCTGCTGTTCGCGACTCTGCCGTTGCTGGCAGCGGTGATTATCCGGAAACTGGCAACCGGCAAAGCAATGTTCCAGACACAGGAGATTTTCGGGAAATCCGGAAGCCAGTTGACCATTAAATACTTCAATTTCGAGAAATATTATCTGCGTAATGCGTTGCTGTTCTGGTACATGATGAAGAATCAACTCGACCTGGTGGGGGTGAGTATCAAAAGGTATTCCGATGAAAACCGGGTAATGGGAGACAGTTTTCTCTATACCAACAAGCCGGGCATTTTTAATTTGTATTATGTGCGGGAAAGCAGCCGGACCGCGCACGAAGGGCGTGACGTTATCGATCTGGAATATGTATACCGGAAGAACCTGGTGAGTGACTTGGTGCTGATCCTGAAAAGCATTCCCGCGATGTTTTATTATATCGACGCCAAGGATTATTCGGCCACCGGAAATCTTTTCGGAATCAATTTCATGAACATCAAAATGAGCCGCGCCATTGAGATCATGGAGTCGCGGATCAAAGACCGGGACCGCGAACGGGTGTTTTTTATCAATCCCGACTGTCTTAATAAGATTTTCAGCGACATTGAGTATCTGGACATTCTGCGGGACACGAATCTGGTGTTTCCGGACGGTATTGGAATCAACATTGCGTGCAAGATAATCGGCAATCCGTTGATTGAAAACATTAACGGAACTGATATGTTACCTTATCTGTGTGAGATGTGCGGAAAAAACGATTTTTCCATGTATCTGTTGGGCGCGAAGCCGGGTATTGCCGATAAAATGCGGGAAAACCTGGAACTTAAATATCCAGATTTAAAAATCGTGGGCGTAAGAGACGGTTATTTCGACCACGAAAAGGAAAGTGACGCAGTTGTCGCGCAGATCAACCAGGCGAATCCGGACATTCTGCTGGTTGCTTTCGGAGTTCCGCGCCAGGAAAAATGGATCACAGAACATTTCGGCAAGTTGGAGTGTCCAATATGTATGGGCGTTGGCGGCTTGTTTGATTTTTATTCCGGGAACATTCCCCGGGCGCCAAGGTGGATGCGCGACATCGGCCTTGAATGGGTATATCGGCTGATGCAGGAACCGGGACGAATGTGGAGAAGATATATTCTTGGCAACCCGCTGTTCATCTTCCGGGTTTTACGATGGAAAATCAGAGAATTACAGGTTAAGGAATAATGGATAATACCAGCAGGAGAGTTCGCGAAGAACTCATGGACAAATTAATTGCCCGGGGCAAAGGGCCTAAGAACAAATTCCGGGTGCGGATGAAAGTGATGCTCTGGGAAACCACGGTGGGCATTTCCTATTTTCTCAAACGGTTTTTCGATTTTTCATTTGCCCTGATCCTGATTATCATGCTTTCACCGGTGTACGTTGTCACCGCCATCCTGATTTTTATCGAATCTCCCGGCCCCGTGATCTTCAAACAGCAGCGGGTCGGGCTGAACGGAAAACACTTCCCCTTTTACAAATTCCGGTCGATGGTGCTAAATGCCGAAAAGCTGAAAGACCAGCTCCAGGAGCAGAACGAATCCGCCGACGGAGTGATATTCAAGATGAAACGCGACCCCAGAATTACCCGGATCGGCCGGATTATCCGGAAATTCAGTATCGATGAACTGCCGCAGCTCTTTAACGTGCTGATTGGTGATATGAGTCTGGTCGGGCCGCGTCCGCCGGTCCCCAAGGAAGTGGCGAAGTACACGCTGGAACAGCGGAAACGCCTCCACCTGAAACCCGGCATCACTTGTATCTGGCAGGTCTCCGGACGCAGTGATATTCCTTTTACTCAGCAGGTGGAGCTTGACAAGCAATACATCAAGAGCCGGGGATTTTTCAAGGACTTGATTATTTTGCTGAAAACCATCCCCGCGGTGATCACCGGAAAAGGGGCTTATTGATATTGGTGCATAGCTGATACCGCCGGCTTTTAATGAAAACCGAACAAAGTATGAGAATTATTACTGGTTTTCTGTTAAAAGTATGGTATTATTGTGCATCAATGTTATGTTAAATATTGGGGACTATTATCATAAAACAGGAGGAATTATGGAGTTAACAATTGAAAACCGGGGGGAGGTGGCGATTGTGGCCGTAAACGGTCGGCTTGACGCTTCCAGTGCCGGGGAGCTCCAGAAACAATTTGATAAGTTGCTTGACAAAACAAAATTTTTTGTTTTCGACCTGGCGCAGATGGACTTCGTCGACAGTACCGGACTCGGTAAACTGGTTGCCTGCCTGAAGAAAGCCACCGAAATGGACGGCGGTTTGAAATTATGCGGACTTCAGCCGAAACCCAGGATGGTTTTTGAAATCACCAAGGCCTATACGGTATTCGACATTTATGACGACGTGGACGCCGCGGTGGAGTCGTACTAAAAGGAACCGGTGAAAGAAAGTTAATGAAGTGCATTATTAACTGCAAAGAAAATCCTTCCGCATGGCTGGAAGCGTATTTTCCTGACATCTACCCCTACCTCGTCAAACTTGCCAATAAACGACTTCTAGAATATTACATCGACTTTTGCGTGCTTCTCGGCATCAGGGACATCTGTATTGTGATGGACAAGCCGGAATTGAGCGTGGAGGAATATTTTCAGGACGGTTCCCGCTGGGGCGCCGCGATCAGCTATGGTTTGTCGCGTCCCGATGATGGCATCAACAATGTGATCAAGAAAAACCGCTCATTCATTGGCGAATCCCCGCTGTTGCTGATTCACGGGTTCATTTTCATTAACTACAGCAAAAACCGTGAGGAATATCCGCTGTTCACCGGGGATGAAAACCGGGTGTTCAAAACCGAGTCCGGGGCGTTGATGTTCCTGCCGCATCCGGAAAAGGTTGAAAATCCGGAAGCGCTGAAAGCCGAAGCTTACCATGATTCGGGAGTGGGCCTTGAGTCCATCCAGAATATGCAGGACTATTTCCAGCTCAGCATGGATATCCTCAAAAATCACAGCAACGATTATATCCTGCCGGGATACAACAACGAAGACGGCGTTTTCATCGGGCAGAATGTGGAAATTTCCAAGAATACCCGGATTGAAAGTCCGATAATAATCGGCAACAATGTCCAGTTTAAAAACCTTTCGGCCGTCGGGCCGGGAGCGGTAATCGGCAGTAACGTACTGATCGACCATGCCACAACTGTGGCGGATTCAATAATCTATGACTTTTCCTATATCGGTTCCGATCTGGAAATCAGCAACAAAGTTATCTACAAGAACAACCTGATCGACCCGGAATCCGGGGAAATTCTCAGTATCAGTGACGATTTCCTGATATCCGAGGTCGAAACCGGGGTAATCCATGAGCTGTGCTACCGGCTGTTTCACTGTTTTGTTGCGTTGCTGATGCTGATCGTGATGTTGATACCGTATGTGATCGGCAGAATTTTATGCATGGTCCTGGGCGGGATTCGCGGAGAAATCCGCGAGGTATACATCGACAAGAAAAGTCTCGCCACCTGGAAATATAAGCATATTGACCAGGATGAAATAAGCTATCCGCGCAAGTTGTTCTGCAAATTCTCGCTTCATAAATTTCCACTGATCTTCCAGGCGGTGCGCGGTAAAATCTTTTTGGCCGGAAACCTGATGCTTCCCGTGACCGATCGCCATAAAACGATCATTACGGAGATGGGCGCTTACCATCCGGCGGTGTTTTCCTACTCGGAAATGCTCGGGGAGGAGAAAGCCGATGATTTCCAGGTTGAACTTAACGAGCTTTACTACAGCAATAATGCTGGTTTGTTTCTTGATATGAGGATCATCATTAAAGCGATGGTCAAAGAATTATTTTCATAATCCGGGGCCGGTGGGTGAGTATATACGCCGGTTTCTGAAAAGGGCGTTCAATGGCATATTTAGTGCTGATAGGCGGAGGAACCTGTTCAGGCAAAACAACCCTGGCGTCCAACCTTGCCGATGCCATTCCGAACTGCTCTCCCGTGCTTTTGCGTCAGGACAATTACTATCTTGACCTCAGTAGCTTGAGCGAAGATTTGATTCGGCGGCACAACTTCGACTCCCCGGACTCAATCGATGTGGATTTGTTCAAGTCTGATCTGCGGACGCTGCTGGACGGAAAACCGGTCCCGCTTCATCACTACGATTATTCTTCGCATACCAGGAAGGTGGAAGACGGGCAGGTCGGACCGGGAGAAATACTGATCGTTGAAGGCATTTTTGCGCTGTGCTTTCCCGAAATCAATGAATTGGCGCATCTGAAAATCTTTGTTGACGCCGATCCCGACACCAGGCTGGCGCGGCGTCTCAGGCGGGACGTGGCGGAGCGCGGATTTGGCGTGGAAGAAATCCTGGAGCAGTATTTTGACACGGTAAAGCCAATGCACGAAAAATATATCGCGCCAAGTATGATCAGCGCGGACTGGTCAATCGATACAACCAACGACCTCGATCATGCGAGACTCGAGGATTTAATACAGCAGATCCTAAACGGACTTAAGACATGCGGAAACCCGAAATAAACAGCGAATACACCGTTTACGGCAATCCGGATTTTGACCGGAAAATCGGCGCCGACATGGAGAAAATCGCCAGGGCGGTAACTGAGGCCGTGCCGGAGGAGGACCTGGCAGCTGTGATCCTCGGCGGCGGTTACGGCCGGGGGGAAGGCGGAGTGACTGTCGGCGAAGACGGTTCGATGGCGTTGTTTAATGACTACGACATGTTTGTATTTACCACCAATGTTCCGCGCAAGCGCCGCAAATATTATGACGTTATTTTGCGTGAGGTCGGGCATAAACTCGGTGAGGAAATCGGCATTGACGTGGATTTCGGGCCGAGTTTGAACCGCGGTATTATTCCCTCGCTGCCTTTGTCGATGATGTGGTATGACCTGAAATTCGGCCATAAAATCATCTATGGCGATCAGGACCTGCTCAAGAGAATGCCGAAATATGATTCCGCCGCAATACCAATTTGGGAAGCCTGGAAATTAATGCTCAACCGGGGCGTGGGACTTATGCTTGCTGCTGAAAAAATCGAAAACGGCGCTGATAATCCTGCCGGCCGGGAATTTATTGAACGCAATATTTGTAAAGCCGTAATGGGCGCTGGCGACAGTTTTCTGGTGGCAAAGCGCCAATATCATTTTTCGTATCTCGAACGGGTCGAAAGAATGGAAAAATTAAAGGACGATCCGCTGCTGGTCGAAAACGACTTTTTTGAACTCTATTCCAACGCCGTTAATTACAAACTGAAAGCCCCCGCGGAACCCGCAGAATTTTCTGCTCTTACCGCTCTTTTTTCAAAAGTTGAGCAAGTTTATCAGGTTTTTCTCCTGAATGTTTTGCTTAATGACGAAAAAAATGGTGAAATCAGCTTTAATGATTACCTGAAATGTGATATATTTAACAATTATATCTTTTCTGGGGACGGCCTGAAAGATATACTGAAAAATATCACTTTGAATTTTCTTGAGGTTGGTCTGGTTAACTTCAGTCTCAAGTGGTTTCTGAAGTATCCTCGCTGGAGGCTTTATTTTTCGTTGCCGTATTTTCTGTATGGGGCGGAATATCCTAAAGGGATGCTGCATAAAGCATTGGGAATAAATTCAAAGGTTGATTCGGATGGGATTCGGGAAAAATTTTTCAGACTTTGGCGGAGGTTCAATTAGGGGTACTTGATGGACGAATATATTGATAAACAATACACATCGGAGGATTTTTACTCCGATTTTACAAAAATCGATATCTCCATCCTGCTCATAACTCTGAAACGCCGACTCTGGGTTGTAATTGTTTTCGCCATTATCGGGTTCATGCTTTTCGGCCTCGGGGCCAAATATCTTATCCCCAAAAAGTGGACCGCCAACGCCCAGGTTATCTGGTACAACAAAAACCTCACCAACAATACAGAAATCCCCTACCTGTACCAGAACCTCCGGGAAAATACCATTATCGAAATTCTGAGACTGCGCCAGACCCTGAAAGACGTCCTTGATAATCTCAAGAAAGAAGGCGATGAAGAAGTCAGCGGCATGACCCCTGTTGATCTGGCGAAGATGGTCGACGTGGAAATGGGCAACTCCGACATTTTCAATATTTATGTTACCAGCGCCAACCCGGATTTGTCCGTCAAATTGTGCAATGAAGTAGCCAAGGTGTTTATTGACCAAACTATCGCCATTCAGAACTCTTCAGCCCAGAAAATGACCGCCTATTACGAGAAGCGTGAAGAACAGTTACGGAAGAAAGTTGCTGAATTGAGCCTGAAAGCTGAAAACTTCCTCAACAACAAAGGGGTGATTTCAATCGAAGTGGAACGCGGCCTCAAGTTGCAGCAGCGAAACACTTTTGAGTTGAAAAAACTGGAAACCGAAATGCAGGTTTCCGATTTAGAAACAAAAATTGAAACCCTCAAAAAGAAGATCAAGGAATTACCGGGAGAAGTGATGACCGCCTATGAGGTAAGACCGGTTGAATCCCGGGTGCTTGACGCCATGGAGGAAGAGCTTTCCCTGCTCCGGCAGCGGTACACCGACAAAAACCCGAAGATCATCCAGTTGAAAATGGATATCGAGAATATGCGTAAGAAAATGGCCATTGAAAATAAGAACGCCGCACAGGGGCCGGCGCGGGTGATGTATGGCAGAAATCAGTTGAAATATTCCCTCGAAATGGAAAAACTCCGCTCGGAAGCCCAACTGAAATCACTCAGTTCCAATATTCCGGTTTACGATCACATGATCAAACAAATCCAGAACAAGCTGCAGGAATATTCCAAGCTTGAAAACGAATTCAATAACCTGAAAACAAACCTTGAGCATAACCGGCAGATGCTGGCAAAGGTCCAGGGAAGCCTGGCAATTGTCCGTACTGCCGATGAATCAACCACCAGCGACCTGAAAATTGTTCAGAAGGCCATTAAGCCGAAATATCCGGCCAAGCGTTATACCAAGGTTCTCGCCGTTTTCGGAGGAATTCTGTTCCTCGGCATGGCGCTGGCCCTGGTACTCGGGCGTGAACTGTTTAATTTCTCCGTCAAATCCAAATACGACTTTGACAATATTCTGCGGGTGAACATGATCGGCGCCGTTCCGGATGAAGATCAAATTTCCAAGAGCGAATTTTATTCCGCTTTCCAGATTCTTGTTGACAAAGCCCTGAAGATGGCGAAAACCAAGAAGAACAACCTTTTTGTGTACGGCAGTGACCGGCCGGACACCGGCAAATCATTTATTATCGACCACACAATTGATATCCTCAGCAACAAAAAAACCAGAATCCTTTATATCGAGACCGTCCATGAGATTTCAAATGATATCAAGCCGTATCTTATCAACCCGTTCCTTTTTCCGCAGAACGATGAAGAAATTGAAATCCAGGAAACCGGAACTCCGGCTGTTGTCCAGGTGAATCAGCATCTTGATAAAGCTTATCTGCACCTTAATGATTCCACATATAAGACCATGCTGGAAGATAACACCGTTACAGCATTCAAGGAAAAACTTAAGGATTATGACCACATAATGTGGAAAATGTTTGACATTGAGGAAAATACCCAGTTATTTACTACAGTCGCGTCGGTTGCGGACCTGACGATCCTGGTTGCCAGATTTAAAAGTTCCGAAAAGTTCGATTACCGGAATACGATTCAGTTCCTTAAGAACCACGGAGTTGACAATATCGCCGGCGTTTTGAATTACATTCCCAAAGTTTATTACAGCAAAACCGTTTAAAGGAGGTGGCAATGATGCGAAAAATCTTGTTTAATATGCTTCCGCTCCTCTTTGCGGGAATGTTGTTGCTGGCGTGGGGATGTGATTCCGCGAAAAATACCAGTAAGAAGAATGAACTGCAGCAGGTCCCTCCGGGTTTCGAAGCCGATAAAGTTGCAATGAACGATCTTGAAATCCCCGGACAGAGTCCGGATGAAATCAAGGAGGCCCTGCGTCAGCTTCAGAATGTCAGGATCGAACAATACCTGATCGGTCCCGGCGACCGCATGAACTTTTCCGTTTACGGTGAGCCAGACCTTGATGTCGAAGGTCTGGTTGTGCTTCCTGACGGATCGATAACCCTCAAGCTGATCGGCGAAGTAAGGGTTTCCGGACTCTCCATCGGGGAGGCCAGAAGGCTTATCGAGCGAAAATACCAGGAGTACATTTATTCTCCGAACGCTTCGTTGATCCCTTACGAACTCAGCGGATCGAGATTTACCATCATGGGGAAAGTGGTTGAACCAGGTAATTACCCGATTGACGGTAAAATCAGGCTCACCGACGCCATTGCTCTCGCCGGAGGGCTCGCAACCGGTTACTTCCAGGACAACACCATTGAACTTTCCAACCTTGAACACGCATATATTTCCCGTAAAGGCAAACTTTTGCCCGTGAACTTCATGAAGGCAATTTATCACGGAGACATGCTGAACAATGTTCCAATCATGGATGGCGACTATATTTATATTCCGTCCGTGCTTAAAAACGAAATTTATGTTCTGGGTGAAGTTTATTCACCGGGATATATCGGTTACCGGGAAAACATGACCTTGACCCAGGCTATCGCTTACGCCAGGAACCTGATCGAGGAGAATGCCTCATATAACCTGATCGTTGTCCGCGGCGGACTTACCCATCCAAAAGTTTTCAAGGTTGATTTCTACGCCATTCTCAAAGGCGAGTCCCCGGACTTCCTCCTGAAACCGAATGACGTAATTTACGTGCCTAAATCCGACCTCGAAGACTGGAATATCATTGTCAGTAAAATCCAGCCGACGCTCGAAGCGTTCGATACCCTGCTGGACATCAGGCAGAAAGCTCTGCCGCTTAAAGGCGGTTTGATACCACGCCATGCCAACGAATGGCTCTATTATCCCGGTGGACAACCGAATGGACCGTAATCAAGTCGTTGCCGGCCGGCGGCGGTGTCTTTGGGTAGTAATATAACCGCTGCTCGCGCGGCATTCCGGGAGAAACTTCAGCAATGACTGAACTTTTATCACAATATAAATACTTTATCTTTTACAGTGTTTGTATTTTCGGCATTCCCACGTTTTACCTCCTGAGCCGCATGTATCCGTTCGTGGAGAAAGTCGTATTCTTCCTGATGATCTTCTTCACCTGCCGGATGGAGGACATCAACTTCGCTTCGCACGAATTCTACCGGGGAACTTCACGGGGATTCGAGATCGGGCTGGTGGACGTTGTTACCCTGGTGATCTTCTTTTTAGTCTTGAGCAGGCGTAATAAATTCAAAATAAGACTCATCCCCCCCGGCTCGATTATTTTCGGGCTGTATTTTCTGATCAGCGTTATTTCCATATTCAATTCGGCCATTTACCTTTACTCGTATTTCGAAATACTGAAGATGGTACGCATGTACCTGTTCTTCTGGGTGTTGTACAACTATATGCAGAACAATGAGCAACTCAATCTGTGGTTCCGCAACGTGATGCTGATTATCATGTACGTGTTCCTTACCATCATGTATCAGAAGTATGTCCTGCATATTTACCAGTGCGACGGCCCGTTTCCGCATCGCAATTCCCTGGTTATGTATATGATGGTATTTACCTGCATCCTCCTGGCGAGAATCCTCGACACCAGGGACCGGAACGAACTGCTCATGTTAATGGTTTTCCTCGGGATGGGCGCGATTACCATTCTTGCCACATTATCGCGTGCCGGGATGATGTGTTTTGCTTTTGGCGGCGTTATCACCCTGGGCATGAGTTACATGAGCAAAGTCACCTACCGGAAGATAGCTATTTCCTGTGTGCTCGGACTCCTCGCGCTCGGGGTGCTGGCGAAAGCCGCCGACTCGATTTACCGGCGGATTAAATTTGCTCCGGAGTCATCGAAAACCACAAGAATCGTCCTTGCCCATGCCGCCATCAATATGGCAAACGACAAATTTTTCGGTGTAGGACTCAATAACTTCGGACACAAAATCAATGCCCCGTACCCATACGGCTGGCATATTCATGAAGGCGACCGCGAACACGTCGGGGGACTGGTCGAGACCATCTACCTGATGATCGCCGCTGAAACCGGCTGGCTCAACCTAGGGGTTTTTATATTTTTCCTGATGAGTTTTTATTACCGGAATTTTATCAATTTTCTGCGATATAAGGATAATGCTTATCGATTTATATCGATCGGCCTCGCCGGAGGCATGGCGGGGATTTTCCTGGAGTCATCGCTCGAGTGGGTGCTGAAGCAGACCAACAACTTCTATCAGCTTATGATGATTTTCGCGATAATCGCCGCTATGGGACAGCGTTATTTCATAGACCCCCGCCTCCAGGCCGGAATTAAAATCGATCCGATCCAGCAGATCATGAATCCCATTCGGCGCATAATGATGTTCGTGTTCGCGTTTATCAAAGTTTTCTTCCATTCCAAGCGCTGACAGTTTTTTTATTATCAGATTCTTTATTCCGAATTTCGCAAAAATAATAAATTCCGCGATTTTGCCGGTTCCGGTTTGTACCGGGATGCGGGGATTATTCTGCTTTGGCATTGTATCTGCTTGATTATCAAGGCCGATAATTTAGTTTTTGGAGAGCGGGAGAGCATGAGGAAAACTCTGATAACATGTTTCACTCTGACGGAATTACTGGTAGTTATATGCATTATCGCTGTTTTAATGTCACTGCTGCTGCCGGCAATTTCAAGATGCAAGGAATACGCTTACCGGACTTACTGCATTAATAATCTTAAACAGATTTCAATCGCCGCTACCGATTATTCCCTGGGAAACAAAAACTACTTCCCGTATTGCGGCTGGGGATGGAATATGGGCAGTAATGACCGGGAAGGAGTTTACTGGCCGGATGCCTTGCTGCCTTATTTAGACGACGTTAAGGACACTTTCCTTTGCCCTTCCGATGATTGTTACACCGACCATGAGTTTTACTGCTGGAACGGTTATGACAAGATCGTTACCGACCTTTCATACGCCATCAATGAATCCGTGGTAGGAAATGATAACACCGCTAACTGGTTCAATGGCAAAGGACTGGATGTTGGACGCGCAAAAGGCTTCACCCGGTACATCGATGGACCGTCGGAAGTAGTATTTATTATTGACGCCGATCATATCTGGATCAATGGCGGCGGATCATCCCCCGAAGATGGCCGGCCGCATTTTCTTTCCAGAGTACAGAGCCATCACTATATTGGGGCAAGTATCATCTATTGCGATAACCACGCGGAATGGGCCCCTACCAAACTCCTGAACAGCGTGAGACTCGATCCCAGATTGAATTATCCATGAAAATGATCGAGCAGGCGCGAATAAAAGCAAACCGGGGTTTTCTTCAGTTTACGGTCTTGAGTTCTTCAAGTTTATGAATTCCACTTCGATAAAATGGCTTGAGTTGCGGTCTATTTCAGGAAAGCCTTTTTGGGGGGCTGGTGAACCGATTTCAGCCCAAGCATTTTCCTGTAAAATACCGGGTGCATTCGAGGTGTTCCCTGAGACGCCGATAAAACGTGCCGGTCTGATCTGCCGTCCACCGATTATGAGTAACGGATTTGAAACATCAAGCTCACCGACACCGGTACACCGGAACCGCACATGCAAAGTTTCACCTGTAAGCTCATCCGGCAGCGGAATGGAATGGATGTGCCTGAAATCGGTATTGGGCTGTCCGGCATCGGCAGTGAATTCAAGCAGCCACAAAGAATGAACGGGCTTAAAAGATTCACCATCGGCGGAAACCTGCACTTCAAGTCCCTGCAGGCAGGGTTTGCGGTTTCGCACCGTAACCAGTAATTGCCTCGCGGCAAGTAAGTCGCAGGATTCGAACACGATCTCCGGGGTCTTAAAGGACATATCCAGGAATTTGCCGAGACGCATCAGTGTCTGCTCGTCATCTGTCAACAGATTAAGTAGTATGTTGTCATCCTCCTGGTATCGGTGCGCTGCTTCCCACAAAACTTTGGTGGCATTAACGGCCTCAGGCAGCCGCTTAGCGCAATTGTCATACAATTGCCGGATTTCCGACAGTAGCTTTACAGCTTTATCTGTTTGTCCAAGTTCAACTTGTTGTCGAGCCAGAAATAAAAACTTTGATCCTGCTTGTCCCAACCATTCTTTATGTGCGAAGTAGTCGCGCAGGTGCACTGTTTCCACAAGCGCCGGGGGATAATCGGCGGATTGCCGCAAAATTCGTCCACAATCCCCGATTGTATCCAGGACTTCTGCGGGAGTTTCCAAAGTCGCCAGTTTTATGAGTGGTGAACGAAGGAGCTGATATCTCCAATTTCCGGTCACCTGATGTTTATTCAGTAATTCGAGAGCCGGAAGCGCCGCAGTGGCGGCTTTTCCGTACATCCGTTCCAAGCCGTGCTTCAGCATTTCGTTGTTTTCGCCGGGTTTGTCTTCAAGCCAGAGATCGGCAGCGGCGGCATTGACCAGGAAGCTAAGTTCGGATGAAGAATATTTTTGAGACCATGAGGTAACGGCAAGTCCGGAACACCCGGTTTTTTCGCCATAATTCCACCATGACCTGATATTGTCAATCCTGTCGGAAAAAGGCGGGGTGATTTCACAAAAGAACGGGCCGTTGTTCGGCGCCGCCCAAACTTCAAGTCCGGCCCGGCGCAGGATGGTGGAGGAATCTATTTCCCGGAAATTATAGAGTTCCACCCGGGGCTTATCGTGAAAAGGATAATAATACCAGTCAAAAACAGCTGCATCTTTTGGTATATCGTTAATGATCTCCGGAAAATAATAGAACATGTCGCCCCATATAGCCATTCGGAGCCCAAGTCCATTTATAATCGAACGCAGATTCATCAGATGATCTAGGTACAAGCCGCCGTAACCATGTTTTTCGAGTTGGGGACGGCAAAGCGAACACTTTCCCAGATCCAGCGATTCATCAAGACTGACATGAAGATAACCAGCGGTACAATACGGCGCGATATCACGGAACAAGTCATTCATAACCTCCAATGCTTCCGGCAATGACGGACATATCTGTCCAGCTAGTACTGGAAGACCGTCTTTTCCCATGGTTTCCCGCAATTCACTAAGGCGCCGATACTTTGGATGCTTCAGCAAGTAATCCGTGTGTCCGAGAGCAGGCACTATCGGAATAACTCCCATGCCGTTTGCAGATGCGCAGTTCACAACTTCCTGCATTTGTTCGGGAGTCCAGGCACAGGTCTTGGCAAACTCTGGATGGGACGGGAAACGGAAACTGTCTTCCAAGTATAATATCAGCGTATTGTAACCCCAGTCAGCATGCCTGGGAATGTAATCCATCACGAATTCCGGATTTTCCACTTGCCGACTAAGATCAATCTGGTATGCTCGATTTTTCATGTCTTTTTCCTATTGTTAAAGTACTTACTTATATGTCGGGTTATTAGTTTATTATTGTGGGAATCTCAGCTTACGCCGGGTTGTTCGGCTTCGGGGCACGGCAGTACGTAATTTTTTGGGTGCGGATCGCCGGGTTTCGGCCACTGATACGGATCTTCCGGATGTACCGTTTCGTCCCATTGTTTGAGAATTGACCGTTCCCGTCTTTGCAGTTTAATTTGCTTCTGTACGTATTCGGGGTCCCAGTTCTCAAAGATTCGTTTTGTCATTGATTTAACGGTTTCCCGGCATGCCGGAGCTTCGGCAAGGTTTTCCATTTCGCCGGGATCTTTTTCCAGGTTGAACAACTGAGGTTCATGACCGTTGTAATAATTGAGTTTCCATTGGTTGTCCCGGAGCATTCGTTGCGGCGGATTGAAATATTCAGAAAAAGCTTCATCTTTCCAACTGCTTGCGTCGCCTGAAAGTACCGGTTTTAAGCTGCGTCCGGCTGAATTCGGCAGTTCCGGGCCGCCGGCAATGTCGATCATAGTGGCGCCGACGTCGAGCAGGCTTGCCACTGAACTGCTCCTTGTGCCGGCCGGGATATGCTCCGGCCAGGAAGCGATGAAGGGAACCCCGGCGGAACTTTCATAGAAAGTGGATTTGCACCATAAGCCGTGGTCTCCGGCCTGTTCGCCGTGGTCGGAAGTGTAAATAATCATGGTATTGTCCATCAGTCCGTATTCGTGAAGGGCGTCGAGAACGCTGCCAGCCAGGTTGTCGAACCATTCGATCATGCCGTAATAGGCGGCGCGGGTGCGCCTGGTTTCCATTTCCGTGAGGTCATGGACACCGGTTTGATTTCTCCATTTGTGGTGGACGGGATGAAGGTCTTCAGGCATTGGCACAGGCGGCGTCATATTCTCAAAGTGCTTGTGAAAGTATTCCGGTGGACACACAAACGGGCAGTGCGGCGAAAGGTAGCCGTTGACCAGGCAAAACGGGCGTGAGCCGTTGCTTTGAGCGCGCGCTTTGATCCATTCGATGGTTTTATCCCTGATGAGTTGGTCGTACTCTAAATATCCGGTCCAGCCTGGACCGGACTTTTCCATGCCGGGACGGTGTGACCCCGGAGTGTCTTTCAACGGCCCCAGCACCGGATCAAGATTGTATCCGCCCCACAACCAGGAAATGAAATCGCCGATCGGACGCTGTTCGAATCCGTGAAGCTGGTCGGGACCCAACATGTGCATTCTGCCCGACAGCACCGTTTCGTAACCGGCAATTCCCAGACTGTGGGCAAAAGTGCCGATTTCCGAAGACAAAGTATCGTTGTTGGTCCAGCAGCGGTGCTGCCAGGGATGCTTGCAGGTCAGGAACGACATTCTTGAAGGAACGCATAACGGGCTGTTGCAGTAGAAGTTATCGAATACCATGCCGGAGGCCGCAAGCCGGTCGAGGTTCGGAGTGACGGCATGCGGATTACCCATGCATCCCATACCGTCCCGGCGATGCTGATCGGACATTATAACAACAAAATTCGGTTGTTTCGGCATTGGGATTAGCTTTTGAATCCTTTAGGTATTACGCTGAATAATCAAAGGGAAAATTGAGATATTTGAGAGTTAATAAATTAAAATTGTTTTTCCCGCCACCAGGAGGTGTGATAGGAATTGATTCTTCCGGTTGTATAAATTGTTGGCGTCAGACTGCTTGCGTGTCCGTCCGCGAATAAAATATTGCCGGCTTTCCTTTGGTTGTGCCTGAGATTAAAATACCATGCGTAGTAATAGCATAGAGCCGGCAGGTGGTAATCCATAATGGGAGCATCCAGAACATAGATTGATCCGGATGGCAGAGTATTTGCTGATATTTTTTGATACTTAGAAGTATTATTATATTCACTGAATCCGTAGTTGGGTTTGTTTGATGCGGTAACTCCATATGAACAAAAAATATTTTTGGGGATTAAATCACCACCGAGGAAAAACTTAGTCGGTTCCGCCGATTCCAAGGTGGACGGACATGTAAAAATTGATTTGTTCATATCGCCGCTAGAATTGGGAATTACCGGATAATCAGGCTTTCCGCTTTGTCCGCGGTTGCTTGATATTGTACTCACTCCGGTATAAGGGGCAAGTTTATCGCACCAATAGTACCATCCCGCTCCACTTAGATTATATAAGGGTACATAATCTTCAAAATCGCCACAATATCCGTGTATGCCCGTACCGATCTGTTTAAGGTTCGACATGCATTTTGTCTGCTTAGCCATGCTCCTTGCCTTTTGCAGCGCCGGGAGAAGCAATGAGGCTAGTATTGCTATGATTGCTATAACTACAAGCAATTCGATCAAGGTAAACAGTTTCCGGATTGTTCGCGGGATTTTTTTCGAGTTGGGATTCGCGTTTTCTGAAAACGCCAGTTCCGTAGACACCGCATTATGAGCATTCATTCTTCTTCTCCTTCTTCTCTGGTTTGAGTTATGGAAAAAGCCGGAACTGAAATTGAGGATAAGGGAGTTCCATTGTTAAGATGTCCCGCCAGCAGCTTTCCGGCTGCTTTGCCTATTTTCGCGATGTCAGTTCTGCCTGCCATTGCAGGTTTTACGTTGGGGTATTTTTGATACAACGGCTTCAGTGATCTGTTGTACCGGAGCAGAAGTTCCGGTTGTTTATCTTCCGGGATAGCAGACAGTACTTGGAATACTTTATCTAGTCGCACTTCGCTGCCTTCGGAAACTATGGCTGTAATTTTTTTTGAGCTTATCATTTTTGGCAGTTTCACGGTAATCTCTGAAATGTCGTTAATGCAGGAAGCTGGAGAGAAAAGAACTCCCGAATCTTTCAATATTTTTGTGAATCCCGTGTATTCCGCAAACCAGTAATTTCCTATATAAGCTATATTCTTATGCCCGCGCTCAAGCAGAAAATTAGCCCGTTCAGCGCCTAAGTGGTGAAGATCCATGCGAACGCATGGCACTCCGTCGCGATTCATGCCATCAGGGTTTAAAGGATCAAATAAATCAACAACAAGAACGGGAATATTTTTGTTTCCTCCTTGTAGGTTTTCGTCGCCGGATAATACACCTTTGTTGATGCCATTATGTATTTTTTCGATTACCGGCCACACTGAATCCGAAGGATAAAACCAGAGCAAGCCGCATCCGGCGTGCGACAAGGTTTTGCGGAATAATGTATTGATAGGACTTGCCTGGATTTGCTGAATAAGAAAATTTTCCTGCTCCAAATATTCTGCCGCCGCGAATATCATTGAAGCTCCATCTATGAATGGGAATTCCTCTCCGTCTCTGATCACCATGCCAATTTTACGGGTCCGCAAATGCACTGGATTTACATAATGCCCCTTGCGTGGGAAGCTGACCGTCGCCCCTTCCTGGGTCAGGCGTTGCAAGGCTTTGCGATAAGTCAGGTGGCTGATGCCGAATTTTTTGCACATTTGACGTCCGGGAGGAAGCCAGCCGCCGTTGCTGTATTTACGACTGATTAATTCATGGAGCTTTTTGATTCCTTCCACATAAGCTCTGTCTTTTCCGATTGTTTCCATACTGCAAAAATTTCAAGTTGATTCTTATTGAGTTAATAGATATTATCTCAAGTTTTCGATAAAGTCAATAGCTGTTTAAAAATATAACAGCTTTTTCTTTTAACTTTTTTATATAGGCGCACATATGCGATGTTCTGGAATATTTTGAAAGATTAAAATTATTTGACTATTGACTTGCAAGGATAGTTGGATTATATTACATTAACTCAACAAAGTAGCGGGCATGGGTGAATTTTTCGTCCATAAAAATGTTTAGCCGATAAACATTTGAAAAACGCGCTATGTCTTAGGCGATTGGTCCCGCGGCGGTAAACCGGCGATATTTAAAAGAAAGGGTATCATATGCTATCCGGTAAATTGTGTAAAAGAGGAAAATCATCTGACGGGAAGAAAAAATGGATTGATTTTATTACTCGCGGTTTCTGTGTGAAATTAGCGGCACTTCTGTTCGCATTGGTTTTTCAGGCGGAAAGTTACGGTGCTGAAGCTCCGGAAGGCAAGTGGCTGCCAGGGCGCGGAAAATGGAAAATTGACGGCAACCGGCTCCGTCCTGAAACCCCATCAAACGCTGGCAAGGTAATATGGTTTAATATCCCTCCCGTGACGGACTTCAATGCCAGTGTAAAAATAAGCGGCATTAAATATCCGGAACCTCATCCGAAAAAAGTTTTTATGGATTTAGGGCTTGTCTTTCGTGCGGATAATGGCACTGAGGAAAGAATTATTCTCTCCCATTTCGGGAAAAGGAAATCGCGTATTTTTCAACAGACTATATTCCCGGGCGGTAAATTTCATCAAAAGTGGTGGGGATTTTCGGAACTTCATAAATTTGCGGAATCATGCATTGAAAAACCCGGCAGTATAACACTGAATGTCAGTGTAAAAGGAATGAATGTGCTGATTTCAATTCCTGAACTGAAATTTTCCATGGACAGCAAACTGCTTCCGGATACTCCTGTACGGGGAAAAATCGGCCTATACGCAAAAAACATTGATGCGTCATTCAGAGACTTCAAACTGGAAGACAAATCAAAACCGCTTTCCGCAAACACCGATAGCATGGATGAGCGCTTTGAACTGGAAAATGATATTGTTTTCTCAAGAAACGATTTTAAAGCGCGTATTCACAACAGGAAATCCGGGCAGGAAAAAGTTCCATGTGAATATATAATAAAGAACGAATCCGGCAAAACACTTTTCAAAAAGATCATTGATTTAAATAAATACGCTCAAAATGAATTTGTAAATCTGCCGGTTCCTGAAGATTTAAAAAATGGAGAATATGAAATAGCTTTGTGGTTTCCTGGAAGCAACAAGGTTTCCTGCCGCAAAAAAACTTTGATCCTTCCGGAGCCGCTGGACCTTAAGAAAACAGAAAACGCCTGGATGAATACCACAATTAAAGAACACATGGGCGTACCTACACTTTTCATTGACGGCAAAGCTTATCCGGCGCCATACCACCGGCATTATATAAACACGAGGGACACGAAAAGCCTGATGGGGCTTTACCGGACATATAAGGCTGGCATTCGCGTATACCTGCTCGAAATGCTGCCAGGTCATTCCCTGCCCGGAAAAACCGTTTCGGACCGTGCTGATTTTATGATCAAATATATGAAAAAACTGGCGTTGGCGATGCCTGACGCAAAATTTATATTGATATGTTGTATTAAACAACCGGCGGACCTTCCCGTTCCGGAGCAATTCCTTTTCTCGGACGGTCTGTCCAAGGCAACCACGGATGTTAAACGGATTTCGCACGGTGCGGCCTCACTCAGTTCAAAACAATTCATTGAATCCGGCAAAAAGCAGATTGATGAATTAATCGCGAAAATCGGCGCGTCTTCTGTTGCCAGAAAACATGTTTGCGGATTGTTTTTAACCGGTGGCGGTTTTGAAGGTTCGTGGGGGCCGTGCGGGGGCAAAATCCTTGTTGATGTGTCGCCAGCCAACAAAAGAGCTTTTTCCGATTGGTTAAAAAAGAAATATGGCAGACAGGACGTTTTACGCAAAGCCTGGAATGATGCAAATGCGGACATCGAGAATCCGGAAATTCCCGATTTGAAACAACGAACAAGCGCCGTTATGGGGGGATTTCTCGATCCGGTCAAATCCCGTAAGGTTATTGATTTCCTGAAATTCAACTCAAGCGTCGGGCCGGACTTGTGTCTTGTCCCCTTGCTTAATCATCTCTATGACAAAACGAACGGTAAAGTGCTTGCCGTAGAACCCGCGTATATCAGCGTTACAAATCTTTCCTCCACCTCTTTTACGTTGCGTCCGTTACAGAACCTTAAAGGGCCGTTTGCTCCGCTGGGACTTCTTCAATACTATGGGCGGGGACCGGGATGGCCGGCAATATATTACTCAAATGCGTTTTTTTCGGCAAGACTGCACGGACAGTTGGTCTTTATCGAATACGACATTCGCACTCATAAGGACCCTCCCGGAACCCCTTATCGCTGTGGTGATGACGCCGCCTGTTCAATCGGGATAATGCGGAGAGGATTTGCGCAATCCCTATGTCGAGGCAGGTTCGGGCTGTATTACTTTGACATCAGCGGCCCGCACAATTTTGACGATCCTGAACTGCTGAAAGAAATATCCCAGGAGGTTAAAGTCGCTAAAAAAACTCTGAAATTTGAATACGAGTCAGCGGCGGAAGTTTTAGTGGTGCTCGATAACCGTTTGCGTGCCGTCCGGTCGGTCGTCAATCCGCCGGTGAAAAAATCCATTGCTAAACGAAAATGGGCTGAACGCATCTTCGAAAATGACTTGAATGCATTTAACTTAAGGGCGATGATGCGTTCGGGATTTCCTTTTGATACGGTATTCTCGGAAGATTTATTCAATAAACGTTGCGAGAACTACCGCCTTTATATCTTTGCTGAACAGTTTTATACTGAACCGAAACTGCGTGAAAGGATCAAGTACCTTACCCGGCGTCCTGGCGTGACTTCCATGTTCGTCCACGCTCCGGGGCTTGTCATTCCGGGTCAGTCCCTTGATCTGAAAAATATCGATAAGCTTATCGGGATAAAATGCGGCCTTACCGATAAAATGACAAAAATGAATGCTTCCATTACTGATCCTCGTAATCCGTTGACAAAAGGAATTAAGAATGGGGGACGATTTAGCAGGCTCAAGCGGTTTGGCGACCCCGCCGCTCAAGCCCCGCAATTCTATGTTGACGATCCTGAAGCGGTTCCCCTGGCCGTTTACCAAGACGGCAAAACCGCTGCCGCAATGAAGAAATTAGGACGCAGCAACATCGTATATTCATGCGTTCCTGTTATTTGTCCGGAATTTTATCGCAATCTTGCCCGTTTTGCCGGAGTTCATATCTACAGTGAACGTAATGATCCAATGTCCGCCACCGGGAATTTTATTTATGTCCATGCCGATAAGAATGGAAAGAGAACGATTAAACTGAAAAATAAAGCCAATGTCATAAATGCGTTTACCGGAAAAAAACTGGCTGTTAATAATAAGAATGAGATCAGTTTCAATATGAAACATGGCGAAACCGTCTTGTTTTACATCGGGAAAAACAGCGATTTGTTTTTACAGGATTCAAAGAAGTAATACGAAATCAATCATGAGAAAAAGACCCAATATTATCATTTTCTGCACGGACCATCAACGGGCGGATTACCTGGGCTGTGCCGGGCATCCTCTTATCAAGACTCCCAATCTTGACCGCCTGGCCGCTCGGGGTATCCGCTATGAGAATCTTTATGTCCAGAGTACTGTCTGCATGCCGTCGCGAGCATCCATTATGACTGGAACTTATCCATGCAGGCATGAGGTTACCGATAATGGATATAATTTACCAGATAGTAAAACAACAATCGCGCATATGCTCCGCGATGCGGGTTATCACACCACGGCGGTGGGACGCACTCATGTAATCTGTACGCGGCCGCGGCCTGAATATTCAAAAACGGATTTTTACGGCTTCAGTCAATGCAGTCACGCACAGGTTTATTGCGGCGACACTGATCCTGACAATGATTATCTCGCATGGATAAAGCAGGAACATCCCGAATATTACGATGACATTGCATATGCAAATCATGAATTTGAAGACGACCTGGCAGGAGGACACACAGAAGTTCCCCAGGAATTAAGCATGAATTCCTGGATTGTGAATAAGTCACTTGATTTCATCCATGAGCATCGGGAGAAATCCCCGGAACAGCCTTTTTTATTGTGGGCCGGAACCTGGGACCCGCACAGTCCATACCGTGCTCCGGAACCTTGGGGAAGCATGTATAACCCCGATGATGTTCCATTGCCGGCACAAACGGAAGATGAACTTGAAAACTATCCCGAAGTGTTAATGCAGTTTACGCGCCGGGAATGGTTCCGGAATCCGGAAATCCCGATGGAGAAAGTCTGGCGGAATACCATCGCCATGTATATGGGAATGGTATCGCATATAGATGATCAAATCGGCAGACTTATCAAAGGAATGGAAGATATGAATATTGCCGATAACACTATTATACTGTTGACTTCCGATCACGGCGACATGCTTGGAGAACATTGGTTCGGCGGGAAAAAGTTATTTTTTTATGATGGAGCTTTGAAGATCCCCGGCATTATAGCCGGTCCGGGAATACCTGAGGGGAAATGTTTCAACGCTTTAGCCGAAAGTATTGATTTAACGCCAACTTTGTTGGATTTGGCGGGTGTCCAGGCGCCACCGGAAGTACAGGGAAAATCCTGGCTTCCAGCCATGAGAGGAGAGGATATAACCCCGCACGATAATGTCTATACGGAATTCCAATTTCACAATAATCCCGTAGGTACGCCTGGAGATGAATTGAAGAACGAGCATACTTTTTCAATTTTTGACGGACGTTACCGGATTGTCTGCTTCAAAGACCGTCCCTACGGACAGCTTTTCGATTTTTCCAATGACCCGGACAATCATATTAACCGCTGGGATGATCCGGAATATGCAGAAATAAAAGCTGAAATGAAAAATAAATTATTAAATCGTTTAATGCACAATCTTTCTCAACCGGATACACGTCTGGCCGATTGGTAAAAAAAAGTAATAGTCTTACCCAAAATATTGGGAATTAGAAAAAAAATCCATTGTCCTTAAATAAAATCAAAAATTTTTCTTTAGGAAACAACTCAAAACTATAAAACTACTGTATCAAAAATGAAGACAAAAAGCATTCAGGAGATAGATAAAAATTTCCAGTCATCTGAACTCGGAAATCGTGAGTATGAATTTCATTCGCCGTTCGAAGCCCCGTTTGCGATATCCGGACTTCCGTGGCTGAAGGAAAATGATTGCAAATTCTGCCGCTTGCCGGAAAAAATATTACCGGGCTGCAATGCAGGAGTTCAGAGACTTGCGTGGCATACTTCAGGAGCAATGATCAGGTTCAAGACCAATTCCGCTTTTATTGCTGTGGTTGCTGAATTACGTGACGCTCAAATTATGCCGCACATGCCTGTATCAGGAAGTGCCGGTTTTGACTTATACTTGGGCGAAGGCAGAAATAAGAAATTCAGTAAAAACATTTACCCGGACCTCCATAAGACCATTATGGCAAAACCGATAGCTGAAAATTTGTCCGGGCAAATGATGACTGAATGCACAATTTATCTGCCCCTTTACAATGGCGTAAACGAAATGCATATCGGTTTGTGTCCGGGAGCAAGGATAGAATCTCCGACAAAGTATTCTATCGAGAAGCCGATCCTTTTTTACGGCTCGTCGATAACTCAAGGCGGTTGTGCATCAAGACCGGGAAATTCCTACACTAGCATCGTGTGCAGGAACCTTGACGCCAATTCCATAAACCTTGGATTCAGTGATAGCGCAAGAGGCGAATCTGTTATGGCGGAAACGATTGCCTCTCTGGATCTTTCCATGTTCGTAATAGATTACGATTATAATGCGCCAACGGTAGAGCATCTAGCGGAAACTCACGAAGAATTCTTCAGGAAGTTCAGGAGCATGCGTTCTCATGTCCCTGTGCTTATGGCGTCAAAGTGCAATTTTGATAATAACCGGGAAGCCAGCAGGAAACGTCGCACTATCATAAGAAAAACTTATGAGAAAGCAATAGCTGAAGGCGATAAGAACGTTTATTTCCTGGATGGAGAAAGATTGTTCGGCAACCTCAACCGCGATTCCTGTACTGTCGACGGATGCCACCCCAACGATCTGGGCTTCATGAGAATGGCTGAAACTTTTACGCCGGTTATTGAAGATATCCTGTTTTGATATGGCAATGAATAGCTATCATAATCAGAAATATTTGTTAAAATTAAGGAACAGAATAATATTGTGAATAAAATAAAACCAACAGTAAGACAACTTGAATTCCAGTCCTGGGAATGGGGCGTTTTTATCCATTTCGGAATAAGGACTTTTTATGCCGGACACAAGGATTGCGATGGCAAACCGATGTGCCCGGAAGTTTTCAAGCCATCAGGGCTTGATTGCGGACAATGGGCGCGAACCGTTAAAGAGGCCGGCGGAAAGTATATGGTGATGACATGCAAACATCATTGTGGCTTTGCCAACTGGCCATCGGCTTATACTGAATTCTCCGTAGCTTCAGCACTGTGGCAAGGGGGCAATGGCGATGTTGTCCGGGAGTTTGTCGATGCATGCCGCAAAAATGATCTTAAAATAGGCTTCTATTATTCTCCTTTTGATATCAATTCCCCGGTCTATGATAACCCGAAGGCTTACGACGATTACTTTATCAATCAGATGACCGAGCTTTTTGGCGGCAATTATGGAGAAATAGACATGGTTTGGTTTGATGGCGCTCACTCCGAAAACCATAAATACGACTGGAAACGAATTATCAGGGAAATCCGGCGACAGCAACCCAATATTCTTATTTTTAATATGGGCGATCCTGATTACCGCTGGTGCGGCAACGAAGATGGTTTCGCGGAGTATCCTAATTGGAACGTAACTGACAAAATCAATTTTTCTATTTATACCGAGGGAAAAAATATTTCCCCGGAAGGAAAAACCTGGCTGCCGCAGGAATGTGACTTTCGCATCCGCCACCTCAACTGGTTCTTCAGTGAAAATGATGCGGATACACTTAAAAGTCCGGAGGAACTCATCGGTAATTATTATTATTCCGTGGGGCGTGGCGCAAATATGTTATTGAACATTGCTCCTGACCGTCGCGGTTTACTTCCCGAAGCCGACTGTGAATCTTTGATTTCCATGGGTAAAGAGCTGAAAAGAAGATTTAAAGAGCCGGTTTTCTCAATTGATGCCTTTACCCGCGAAAACAATAAATGGGTACATTGCTTGCAAGACCCGCTCGGTTATGCCGACTCTTACTTGATCGACCACATTGTAATCAAGGAAAACCTTTCTGAAGGAGAAAGTATAAAGAAATTCCGCATCAGCGCTTTTACGCATCAATACGGTAAACCTGTGAATGTTTATGAAGGATATAATATCGGACATAAAGCAATATGCTCTTTCCCGCCGGTACGTTGCCGCGGTATGGTCATTGAGATTCTGGAACATGATGGTCCGGTAAAAATCGATAGTATTGATGCATTCCGTGCCACGGAAAAATAAAAAATTCCCGGACACGTAAGAATAGGTAATATTACCGGGAAAAGCCGCACACATGCGGAAAGCTATGGCGGATATCAGGTTGGCATGGGCCTGAGTCATCGGGTTTTTGCATCCTTGCGATTATTTTACGGGACAACATTATTTTGCTTCATTTGAAATCTTTATAATAGAAATAGTTCCCGTGAAATTTGCTCCTCCATTTGAAAATCCGCCAATTGCCAGCGGCAATCCGCTATTGATAATTTTTCCGTTTGCGGTTTGTTCGTTTATCAGCTTGCCGTCAATGTATAATTTGATGCTTTTGCTGTCATAAACTCCTTTCAACGTGTGCCTTCCGGCTTGCAAAGCTTTGTTCGCGGCTATACTGATAACGCCAACATCGGTATTGACAAGAAACTTTGGTCCGGGAACCGCACCGCCAAGTCCACCGTTGTGACCGAAGCCGGAAACGCGGAGGCTGAATGTGCCGTTTTCCCCTAAAGTGTCATATCTGAGTACTCGCCCATGTCCGATAATTTTACTGTTTTCGTGATATGCGTGGCCGTCGTGCCACGGAGCACAATAAAAATATCTGCCGTCGAACGCCCCGGCATTATATCCCACCGTTAGTAATTCATCGGTTTTTCCAGCATCGAAATACTTCCAACTGCTTGGTGAATCGAACTCCTTTGTGGTGTCGTAACGCACGAATCCGCCGTGGAAATTCATGTGCTTATTTGCGTCCTGTTCATAAAAAGGCACAAAGTAAATGTATTTTCCGTCAAAGAACCCGCCATCATAACCGCAGAATTTCAGGCCGGGAATTTTTTTGACGTCGAAACTTTGCCAGCTATTACGGTCTGTGAACGGTTTTGAAATATCGTAACGGATCGCGAAATTATTATTATACGGCACATAATAAATGTATTTCCCGTCGAATACACCGCCAACGCACCAGTCCATTCCAAGCGGTTTTGCATCGAATGCCTTCCAAGCTGATTTGTCGGTAAAATCTTTGTCAGTATCGAAGCGCAGCGGCGCACTTTGACTGAGCGGAATGTAGTACATATATTGTCCGTCAAACAGCATGCCGTCGAAATTAACAGTATCACAGCCGCCGGTATTTGCGGCGTTGTATTCCTGCCAGCCCGATTTTTCCTTGAAAGGCCCGGTAGTGTCGTAACGTAGTGCCAATCCGGAAAAATTTCTGCCCTCCTGTTGTTTCATGTATCCCGGTGAAAAGTACACGTAGCGCCCGTCAAATCCTCCGCCCTGAAAGGACAAAGGAATACCGTAATCGAACGCCTCCCAAGCGGATTTATCCTTGAAAGGCTTGCGAGTGTTATAACGCAATACCCGGGTATGATATGTTTCACCATCTGTCCTGGGCGTGTAGTAAACATATTGTCCGTCAAATACCGCACCGTAATATCCCCTGGTTTTCAGTCCGTCTATGTTTTCCGCATCGAATCCTTCCCAGCTTTTCGGACTGAAAAAATCGCTATGGGTATCGTATCGGAGCGCGAATCCGGAGCGTTTTTCCGTGTTATGCTGCGGGGAAAAATATATGTGTCTGCCATCGAAAACCGCACCCAGGAAACCGGTAGTGTCGATCCCATCGGTTTTTCCCGCATCATAAGCCCGGAAAGAGTTGAAAGTTTCCAGCGGTTCCCATTGTGAAACTATGTTTTGAAGTTTTTCACATACTTTTTCCGGGATTTCAAAATCTGCTTCCACAGCTATTTCATTGCTGAATTCCGGCAGCTTTACATCGCGTATTTCACTTTTTACTTGACCATTGAATTCGCGATCAACCTTGATTTTCATTGTTTTCGTCTTTCTTATTGTATTTGGTAATTTATTTTCGTCATTCGATTTGCATCCTCCTGCCGCAACAAGCAGCACGGTCAATGCGATAATTCCTCCAGCATATTTGTTCATATGGTGGTCCCTGTCTGTCTTTACTATCTATGGTAACTGCATATTATTAAGATGTCATATCGATTTATTTATAATTATTTAATTAATAATATACTTTTTTAAGATTTTTGTTTTTGGCCTTAAGCTTTCCCGGGTTATTATAAGAATAATGAATCCAGGGAAATAATTATGCGGCAACCAGAATTTTTTATTGAATTTATCGAAGAACTACTGCGGGATTTTTCTTTTAATCGACGGGAAATCGTGATTTTCACGGGGGAAAACATGCCGATGAAAACGAAAAATTTCCGCCTGTTGCATCTGCATGAATCTTGGGAGATCAAGATCCTTACCGGTGGAGAAGCCGACTTCTATTTTCCCGGAAAGGTGCTGAAGTTTACCGGACCGGTCATCACGTTTATGGCGCCCGGAGTAATCCATGCCAGTTCGGCTCCGCGTAACGGGGGGAAAATGTTTATAATTTCGTTTGAGAGCCGCGAGCGTTGGAGCGCATTGCTCAGTGAGTCGGCCAAACGTGAAGTTTACCTGGATACCGCCACGTTCCGGCTTTGGGACCAATTGCTCAACTCTCCTCATGTTGCGTTTCTGGAGAATGCCCTGAAACTACTGGATTTCGGAGGGAACCTGCTGGAATCTGCCGTCTCGGGGATGCTTGAAGCATTCTTCGGCGCACTGGGAGAGGCATATCGTAAAACGGTGATTTCCCATCCCGCCAGAGAGTCCAGGACCATGATCGAACAAATTGAGCAATTCATGTACCGTGATTATTTCAATCCAAATCTTACAATTGGTCAAATTGCGGATAGATTGAATATCACGCCAAATCATCTTTCGTTTCTGTTCAAAAAAGAGACCGGTATTTCCCCCCGCCGCAAGCTCGTGGAAATCAGACTTAAAAAAGCTTTTGCGCTACTCAAAAACGGACACAATATCAAGGAAGCCGCCTGGCTTACTGGCTGGAAAAGCGAATACTATTTCTCCAGAGAATTCAAACGCTTTTATAAATATCCGCCTTCAAAGGTAAAACTCTCCATGTCTCTGTAAATCTAAATCGGTCAAAGCCTTGATTAAGCATATGACCAGTGGAAGAGCACAACGTTCAGTCTTTCTCCGTACTGTCTGAGCCGCCACCATATATCGCGCTTTTCCATTTACGGATTATGCCCGAATCTCCGCGTTATTATGCTCAAGGATAAAAATCTTTAAATATTGCAATCTCCTATTGACAAATCAGGAGCTTTCCGCTATAATTATTTATAGATGAAGATAACTTTATCAATGATGAATTATAATACTTATGGCAAACAGTGATCTGGTACAAGCTTTAAAGCGTGGATTGGACATTCTGCGAATCATTGGGAATGCGGAGCATGGCTTGCGTTTATGCGAAATAGTTCCAAAGCTCGACATAAAACCTCCTGCCGTACACAATCTTTTGAGAACGTTAATACATTGCAGATTTGTTGAGAAGACGGAAGATAATCGTTACCGTTTAGGTGCGGCCGCATGCAATTTAACCTGTCAGTACGACAACAAACCTTTTCTGGCAAAAATTGAAACAGCTATTCTGGATATCGGAAAGGTTTTTGCGGAAAGCATTATCACTTATTCGGAAGTGAGGAATGGTCAGATCAAGATTTTGCGGCGTTTAAATTATTTTCATCCCGGCCTGATACAAGTTCCACAAAATAAATATCTTAAATTATATGTTACCGCATCTGGATTGGCAGTCCTGGCTTACGCAAAGGCGGAAGAGGTTAATGCATTGCGAATGGAAAATTCATTTTATGAGGCAGGCATTCAATTATGGAAAGATATCGAGAACCTGGAAACATGCCTTGAGGAAGCAAAAACTGTGGGATACGTATTGTTTCCTTATAATGAACCGGATATAACTAAACTTGCATTACCAGTATGGGGGGTTAATGGAGAGTTTACCGGGGTGATCGGTATCAGAATGCATACTCCGGAAAAGTTTGATAAAGAACGGATAAAGACTATCCAGAAAATATTGCAAGATACTCTGAATAGCACAGGAATTAAATTTAAATAAAAAACCATTTATAAAATGAACAATTCAAAGGAAATAATCAAAATCCTTCTCGTCTTTACGACATTTTATCGTTGACCTGACACTAGTGTCACCGTCGGAATCAATACCAGATTATGTACGGATTAATCAAAACAAGATGAAAAATAAATTGATAAATAATTTCGGGAACAATCCTGTGGTATGGGCGCCTTTATGGGGTGTTTCAAAACTCAGGAAACGCGGCGGTAAATTTGCCGGAGCAATCGATGGTGATACGCTTTGGTACGATGAATGGTATGAAAAAGTAATGTCTGAAGAGACCGTGATAAAGCTTAAAGATATTGGAGTTAATCTTGTAGTTCTGCCTTTCTCCCTTGGCGGGGACGAAAAAATCGAGATTGAAGAACGCAACGACTTTTCGAGAATGACGGAAATATGTCATAAATATGAAATCACTTCACTTGCGTATTTGCAGTATCAAAATTATCTTCATGAAGCTTTTTCACCGCACGAAACGGTCTGGACGGAAAGAGCGGATGGCTCCCGGGCGGAGTACAATTACTGGCGAAAAACACCATGTCATTCTAATGAAACTTTTCTTGATTATTTCAAAAAACTTATTTCAGACGTGATAAACCGGAATGGTGACGGAATATGGATTGATAATAATTTCCTGGTTCCATGTAAATGCCGCATTTGTTCACAAAATTTCAGAAATTATCTTGCTGATAATTGCCAGGAACTGCTTGACAGATTATTCATAAACGACTTTAAAAAAGTTGAAATTCCTTATGCTTTGGGCAATACCATGGATCCGATCATACAAGCATATATTGAATTTAATTGTGAAAAAAATCTCATTATTCAGAAATCCCTGAAACAATATCTTGAATCAATTGCACCTGATGCCCTTTTCTGCTCAAATCCCGCTTTATACCGGGGAGATTCCCACTTTAACCGCGGAGTCGATTTAAAGTCACTAATTGAACTAAATGACTTTATATACTTGGAAAATAAATTATTCCCCGAGGAGCAATCAGACCAGGTTATTGGCAACTATCATGGTTTTATTTCCGCAAAATCATGTGGGACAACGGGAGTTGCGGGAGCATGGAAAAAACCTGACTTTGAAAGTGGAACTTTTAATAAAAATAATCCGGGAATGGTGGCAAACGGCATTGAGGCTGAAAAGTGTATTTATGAGGCGGTGACCTTCAATGGCGCCATAGGATTGGTATGGGCAATAAGGAGCATGCCAAGAAATATTTGTACATCTGAAGAAGATCTGATGAAAATGTATTTCGAGTGGGACGAAATATATCAGTCTACTCGAAATACTATCGAATTCCTTAAACAAGTTCCGTTGTTCGGAAATATTGTTAACGTTGCCAATGTTGCGGTTTTATATCACAAGGAATGCCTTAAACTTAATTTTAATGAAAGTTGGCCGGCAGTCCATGCTCTGGAGGAATTGCTTTTACTTAACTCGATACCATATAACGTATTGTTTTCTGAAAAGCTGGAGGACCTTTACAGATATAAACTGTTGATTCTGCCAGGAATAAGTATTTTGAGCGATGCGGAAAGTGAATTAATTCAGGATTATGTAAAAAAAGGCGGTAATCTTCTGGTCCTGGGAAATATAGGTCTTTATAATGAAAAACGTTTAATGAGGAAAGATTTTTCCTTAAAAGACGTAATTGGTGCAAGCAGCTTTGATAAGTTTAGAAATATTATCATGAATGAATATTATTCCGGTAAAACCGGATATTGTCCGGGTAGTGACTGCACGGGCATTAAGCTTGAAGGCATGATGAAAAATCATGACAAAATGATATATCCGGCGTGGATAAACCAGAAACAGGAAGTTATCGCTGCAATTAACGAACTTCTGGGAAACAATAAACAATTATCTCTCGAATGTTCTATTGGGAGGAATATTGCCGCAACAATTTCAAGGACGCACAATGGCAGAACGGCCATTCAGTTTTTCTCATATTCAGACAATACCGATGAAATAGAAATAACAGTAAAAATTGGCAAAATGCTTTTTACCAGTGGATCATGTGAATGGCATCTTCCACAACAAAATACTAAAATCATTTTTGAAAAGGATAAAATTAAATCTGTAGATAATTATCGCATTTTCAATAATTATCTTGTCAATTATGGCTTATTGCTTGTATAAAACAGAAAGAAATTTAAAATTAATATTAACTCTCAAGGAGTAAACATAAAAATGAGTCTACAAATATTACTGACAGTTGTTTTATTGTTATCCGGGGGTGTTTATGCCGCAAAAAACAGTTCGGCGGAATTGTATCCATTACTTTTTCCCACCCCGAAAAAGATGATAGTTCTTTCTATGGATAAGCTCAAAATTGCGGACAAAAACACTGCCGGAGCTGTTATTGTGGTCGATAAAGATTCGAAGCGGGAATTGATAGCCGCCCAACTGATAAATACAGAATTAAAAAAACTCGGTTTTCCGGAACTCCGGATAATCGACGACAATAGTCCGGACATTTCCGGAGAAATTGTCATATCGGTGGTCGACGCCGGGAAAAATGCATTCACCGGAAAATTGCGGAAGAAACATTCCCCCCACTTGAAAGAGATAAACACTAAAAAACCTCAGGGATATTCCATTGACTTCATTACAACTCGCGGGAATCAGAAAGTAATTATTCTTTCCGGTGATGATTCTCTGGGAACGTTGTATGCCGCGGTCACGTTCTATCAGATGCTGGAACAAAAAGCAGATGGCGTATTTGTAAAACAGGTGTTTGTCCGCGACTGGCCTGACGTTGAGTGGAGATTTATAAGCGACATTGCAATAGCCGCACGGCGGAAAAGCGGTCAACTGGGAAACAGCGAAAAACATATCGAAGAATATATTAACTGGTTATTGAAGCATAAGATAAATGGTATGAAATGTGTAACAACTCATTTTATGAATCCGGAATACTTTAAGAAACTGGTGCATTACGGAAGAGACAGAGGCGTTTTTACCATGGTCTGTACCTTGAGTAAGTCCGGTCCTCTGAATGCCGTTGGGAACACAAAATATAAAAAGCTCAAGGGAATACCAACATCCAGAAGGCATCCGAATTTTTATATTTCATACGTCAGGGATGATCTAATTCGCAAAAGAACGGAGGAAGATGCAAAATGGATCAGGAAAATGGGAATCAAGTGGGTTTATTATCATGCGATAGATACCGGACGCCCAGGCAATTACTCTGAATGGACCAGCCGCTCGAAAGAATGCAAGAGAAAATTCGGCGACAACCGGGCGGCAGCAGATGCAAATCTGGTAAATATTATCCAGAACACATATGAAAAAATTGCACCGGGAACAATGTTATGTTTCTCGTTTCAGCCTTATCATCCTTATGTCATTCAGGACAATTATTTTAAAAATGAATTTCCCGGAATACCCGAATCATATAAAAAATATTATTTACGGCGGATTTTAAAATATTACAGAGACCTGTGTAAACTCACCAAGGAAAATATTTTTCTGACCGTCAGGGAAGGACCTAAAACATGGATTAACGAATGGTATAAGATGGTTAAAAAACCAACTCATACCTACGTAATCCTTGGGGATAACCTGACATTGTTCAATACCCGTGCCAGATTTTTGAAAACCTTTTTTCTGCCCGGAAAAGAAAATTTATTTGATATTTATGGTATTCGTTTGCTCCAGGGGATAATCTCTGAAAATATTGTTTGTCAGGTTCTCGTATCAGAATACCTCTGGAATGTAAATGCTCCCGGCGCGGAAATGTGGCCTGATGATTTTCTGGATTTCAAACGCGATTTGCGGAAACCTGAGGAAATCATTAACAATACGCTGCCGAGAATTTGCGATAACATATGGGGAACGGAGGGAGGAAAATATTTTTATCCGCTTTTTAAATCTGAAATAATTCCACAATTTATTGAACGTCCTGATAAATTCTGTCAAAGCAGAGTATTGAGAAAAGGCGGAGTTTTAAAAGATGGGGCGGAAATAAGCCTTGCGTACAAATGTATGAACAGCGACATGTTCTATGGCAGAAACGCTGTTGCCACCATGAAAAAATATATGGAAAAACTGAACATTTCCGTAAATGATATCAAACAGTGGCTTACTCATTGTCCAGATAAAAACCGGGGCTGTTATTCTTATCGTTATGGAGTTCATTTATATCAATATGCCACGTTGTGGAAAGCCTATGCCGCAATATGGTATTATTATCTGGCCGCGGAAGACTCTATAAAAAACAATGATAAACAAAAAGCTGAAAACTTAATCGGAGAAGGTTTACAGGCGGTTTCAAAAGGAGAACAACAGGTTGCAGAAGTTATGCGGACAACCAGGAAACGGCCAAACCTTTATATGTCATTTCATCCGTTATATAAATGTTTGACAAATAACTACAGGAATTATATCATTCCCTTTAAACAATTTAAAAATAAGTTTGAAAAGCTTCGGGTTAATATCAATAAACTTGCATCCAGTTATAATATTGATAATTCGACTTTGAAATTACTGAAAAATCGTAAAATTATCGCGAACAAAACAAAAACTCCTCCGGTGATTGATGGAGAGTTGCATGATTTATGCTGGCAGAACGCAAAGTGGATAGAAAAATTTATTATTTATAATCCCGCATCACGGGAAATTAAACTGCCAATGCAACAGACCAGGTGTGCCATATGTTATGACCCCGATTTCATCTATATTGGACTTGATTTCAGTAATAACAGAAAAGACAATGACCGTGGAGAAATTTTTCTGATGCCTAAATCAGGCAAAAAATATTACCAGTTCGTTTTTTTCCGGAATGGAAAGTCGTGGCAGGCTGAATGGGCCCCGGGAAGAATCAGAAATAAAAACACAGCAGGAAAAAGCTGGAACTCACAATGGGCGGTAAAAACTAAACTGAAATCCAATGGTTGGGAAGCAGAGGTGAAAATTCCGTTAAAGGATATTGATTTTAATGCCGCGGACAAAAACTGGAAGGTCAACATTGCGCGTGAAAGGAAAATTCACGATGGCGTGGAATGGAGTTCCATTCAGGTTCTTCAGGACGGCTTCCATGATTACAGACATTTTTCGAACTTGAAATTTCAGTAGGTAAAGAATTATGAAAAAATTTATCATTATTATTTGGACTGTTACTTCTATTTATGCGGGAGGTGAGGAATTACAGGGAATTTACCTGGATGGATTTTATTTAAAAATACCTTTCGGGACATTTGTAGATGATAAAAAAACCGATTTTCTTAACCCAGCGGAAGGAACCATCGAGTTTTGGATTAAAACCGGCTGGGTGAAGAAAAATACTACCAGTTTGTTCTTCTGGGGAAAAGCGTCAAATATGGGGTCAATTTCAATTTCGGCGATTAAATCTCATTATATATGTTTTGCCATTGCGGCGGAAAACTATAAAAGATTTACCGTGCGGTACAAATTACCGGACATACTGCGGTCCGAAGCATGGCATCATCTTGCTTTTTGCTGGAATATAACCGGCAAGCAAAAACCACGCATAACAACATTTATTGATGGAAAATTACTGCAAGCAAAGATATCGACCATTCATCCGGAATATAAATTTTTTCCCTTAAACAAGAATCCTGTTCCGATCTATTTGGGAACCGGTAAGTATTTAATGCGTTTGATTGAAAACCATTCTCCGGAAATCCGCATTGCACAATTTCGAATTTCCCGCGGAATCAGATATGAAGCAGATTTTACTCCATCAGAAAAAACCGGAATTGATGATGATACCTTACTCTATTTTCCATTTGATAAAGGAAATCTGTCCGGTAGTTTTCCCGACGGGAAAAAAGAAAATAAAATAACCGTGGAAAAAATAAAAATTCAATGAATACTGTCAATCATGAAAAAGTAGCGTTAAAATGATTTATGAAAAAAAACGGGAGGATCGTAAAATGAAAGTTGGAGAAAAGAAGTGGAAAGAGGGAAACTTTCGGCGCCAACTGAAGTTTACCCTTATTGAATTACTTGTTGTAATAGCGATAATATCAATCCTTTCATCAATGCTGCTTCCGGCTTTGCAAAATGCAAGGAAAAGCGCAAAACAGATAGCATGCAACAACAAGTTGAAGCAACTCGGGTTGTCATTTCATTTATATACTGACGACAACAATAATTGGCTGCCTCAACAAGTGGGTAAAAACAGTGGAATGGAATGGGACAACAGACTCCAGCCATATTTAAATTATTCCGCCGATAATGGCCCGCCGGTTTTTCACTGTCCAGCCGGCAATCAATATGAGTCTGTTCCATTTTGGCAAAGTCTCGGATACGGGTATAACAGATATGTTTCGGAATCAACGCATTCGGGTGGGCTGCTGAATAAGTTAAAATCCGACGTTGTTTTACTGACGGATCTTGAATATCCGGACGGAACCAATAATGAATATAGAGTCAATAAAGGAAATACCAATCCGATTTTTGTTGATATTTCAAACAACTCCGGAATGATTGCCTACCGGCACATAGGCAAAACAAACGTGCTGTACAGCGATGGTCACTCCATGTCCCGTAATATGGGAACAAGAATTTCTGCCAGTTACGAGCCAATTCCAATGGAAACACGCTGGTATCCCGGCGGTGATTTATATTAGTTGCTTACACAGCTGTCTGGTTAACATTTTGAAAACCACGGAGGACAACTTTTCCGGTCTTACCTCCGTGAAGGAGAAAAAATCGGCAATTCCTACCCCATTTCACGCCATCTGCTTTGTCAATTTCACCGGAGCCAGTTTTCCGCGGGATCGGGCGGACGAAAGTCAGTAATTCCGGCCAGGATTTCAGCATCATTCAACAAAAGATCCGCCGCTTCCCAAACGATGGATGCCTCCCGGTTGTCCCGGGATTCCAAATGACTTGCGAACAGTTGTGGGCTCCATCCTTCAGAAAAAATCAAATTAGTCAATTCTTCCACTGTGGTTTTACAATTAGGATTGTCCCAAAGATTAATCAGTTCTTCCGGATCATTTTCCAGATTAAAAAGCTCTCCCTTTTCGTATGCTTCATAGAAATTCAGTTTCCACGGCCCAAGCCTGACCATCCGATTGGAATGACCGTTAAAATCATAAAATTCGCTGAACACCGGTAATGTCTGTTCGTCACTGCCATTGAGAAGAGGCTCCCAACTCTGACCGTCACCTGATAATTTCTGTTCAACCTGCATCCAATCTGTAAGTGAAGGCAAAAGATCAACCAGGGAAACAGGACTGGAAATTGCTTTCCCGGCATACTTGAAATGTTCCGGAAACCGGATCAAAAGAGGAACCCCGGCGCTGGATTCATAGAAACATCCTTTGTGCCAACGTCCGTGTTCTCCGAGCATTTCGCCGTGGTCTGAGGTATAAATTACAATAGTATTGTCGAGTATACTTTCAGTCTCAAGACACGAAAGCAGAATTCCTAGCTGCCGGTCGATAAACTCAACCAGGGCATAATATGCCGCAGTAGCTTTGCGAAAGTTTTCAGCGGGTATGCTGGAAATATCGATATCCTTGCGGTAAGCCTGGTGATAGGGATGAAGCCGGCCAAGTTCAGCCGGTTCCAATTCAGAAGTTTCAACAATGGAAAAATACTTGTCATACAGTTCAGGGGGAGCGATATACGGACAATGTGGATTGACCCAGCCAACAGTCATGAGAAAAGGATTTCGGGGAGATTTTGCGGCATAATTCCGGAGCCAGCGACAGCTTTCCCTGGTCACATCCTCATCGAATTTCAGGTAATATGACGAACCGGCCCCGACGGTCAGCAGCGGATTGGGATGAGTCATATGTCCAAGCCGGGGTGGAAGTGGCGCAAAAGTATTGAGATCAGGTCCGAAAGCAGCATACGGCCAAACGTCCCCTACCAGTCTTTCAAGGAAACCGTGGCGTTGATCGGGGCCGGGGAAATGCATTCTGCCGCTGAGTACCGGATAGTAGCCCTGCCGGGAGGCGAGGTGGGCGAAAGTTGGCTGGTCGCTTGCCAGGATGTCAGTGTTCCTGAATACATCACAGTTATGCGGATACCTGCCGGTAAGAAAACTCATCCGCGATGGTACGCACAATGGACAGTTGCAGTATGCAGAATCGAAACGTACGCCCTCTTTTGACAACCGGTCAATGTTTGGAGTATCGACAACAGGATTGCCATAGCATCCAGCCAACCGGGGATGATGTTGATCAGAACACAAAAGCAGGATATTCGGCAATTTATCCATTGTAATTATACGCTCTTCAATTGAATTCCGGGGTTTCAAAACTAAAACGCGGACACTTTCGAACGACCGGCCAATAGTGTTTGCCACGACTTTGGACTTCATTAAGCAGTTCTGAAGCTTGCTGGCAATTAACCGCAAGTTGTCCGGAGGTATAAGGATTATTAAGCGCCAATTTAAAGTATGCTTTGCCGCAATGCATAATGACAGCGGTTAATTCCTTGTGCAAATCGCCTTTAAACGGAAAATTATAAGTGTGGAACCATGTTTCGATATTGGTAAGTTTACGGCGGATTTTTTTCAAGTTCCCCCGAAGATCGGCAATTTCAGGGTTTCGCTTATCGAATTCAGCAACATAACGTTGTTTGGTTTTAATCGCAGTAGCAAGTTCCTCCTTGGTTTTTATCTCCAGAAGCTGTTCCAGATATTCCCGGAGGAATTTTTTGCATGCTGGTGTATGGCGGCCTGAAAAACTGTCGAAATCACTGGGGGCCAACCGCATTTTCAGATCGCGCAAGTTCCGGATTGCCAGGAGCATGAAGTTATCAATTCCGGCCTTGTCAGCCAGCAGCAGCCACTTACCTTGTCCCGGGCCGAGTTTCAAACTGTGATTAAGATTCATCCGGTCAAATGATATCAGTGGAAATGCAGGATCAAAATCAAGTAAGTCCTGGATGGAAACTTCCAGCAATGGAATTGTGGTTTTTTTTGTGCGTTGCAGCTGAAATGAAACCGGTGCGGCAGGATTGTTATTCATCACGAACAACATTCGGATATTGCCGGAACGGAAACAGGCGCAAGCCGCTTCCGGCATCTCCCCCTGAACTGTATCAAACTTACCGCACTGTACCCGGAATGGATTGGTCTTTATCAATTTACGACCGACAAAAAAATCTTTCATCCCCGCAAGTTTGCGCCCCATTGTGCCGATGTGCTGCCATAGCGGTTGTGGTTCTCCGAAGGTGGAAATCAAACATGCCGAATAATGCGGGAATTTCCAGAACGGATGATTCGTGTATATATGGAAGTTAAATCCCTCAATGCCTTTAAGGACAGCTTGGTTTGCCATTAAATCGAACTCCGCCGTGGTCGGCAGACGAAAACGCGGCGGCATCGAAAAAGTCTGAAGCGTCAGCCATACCTGACGGGAAGTGTGTTGTTTGGCGAATTCGCATTCCGGCCCTATCCGCCAGAAATCCGGGTGGGGCTCAATCACGGGATAGCTGTCAAATAGATGGAATGCGGTGCTGTCTCCCAGCTCTTTAATAAGGTTTGGCAGGGACAGATTGAAGATCGACGGGCGTAGTGGATCGTATTTTTCCACAATCTTTTTTTCTTTAAGGAAAGGGAGCAATTGAAGATCTTCCGCCGGTTCATCGGTCAAAAACCAGAATTTCATATTTTTATATGACGAAAACTCAGCAACCAGCTTTTTGACTTCACACTCATATTTAAGTTCATCAAAATCCAGATTTTCAACGGCAGTGGCATTCCCAAGTTTTACCGGACTTTTCAGTGTGGTCATAATGTCGATATCGTATTCCTCCGCTGCCTTGAGAATTGTTTTCAGTTCGCGATTTGCCTGATCGTGAAAAAACCAGTGAAGCGTGATACCATGCCGTGCCTGATCCCGAAAAATCCAACGGTAATACTGCGGTAATGGAATATCAAACATTTTACAGATCAACCGATTTGATTCACGTCCGCTGTTTGTTCCAAAATGATAATAGTTCTGGAGATGGGGATATTCGGGAATGGTCATATTACGTTGGCATGTTACGAGTTCCCGGGCGAACGCCTGTTGTTTTGCAAACCCCTGATATCCTTTTGGGGGCGATTGGGCAAATGCAATTTTCCGAAAGACAATTTTTTCCTCCATATCGGCGAAAAAGGTGCGGATTCTGAAATAGAGGAAATAAATCCGGGGATCGTCATATCCGTCAAAAGCTTCACTCAGGTTTATTGCCACCGTATTAAACGTTGTGGACTCCGGAATTACCTTATGAGTCATAGCACATTTGTTTCCGCAGATAGCTTTAAGGTAAATCCTTGTGCAAGGGGTTCGCACCCGCTCTCCGGAAACCCGGGGATGTTCAGTAAGGCGCGCTCCGGGAAGCATTTTATACTCAATAATCAGATACGGAAATCGTCTTACTTCGACTGGCCAGAAATATTCATCCGAATTGAATCGCAGCGCGTGTTCCCGGTACATCAGGAAAGAAAAAATTGTGTTTCCTTTGGAGTTTACCGAAAATTCCAGTCCTTCCGGCACTGTTTTTACTTTGGCATCCTCGCGGGAAATTCCGTAAATGGTATTGTCGCATTCTGCATTGAATAATATATCATTATGGAGATTGAGTTTAAATTCTTCAGGCATTTCATTGTCTTTCTGTTTGCTTGTTTATTGTCCGGACCATGGTGGGGATGGCAATTTTAGGTTGGTGGGCGGAAGTTTTGCCTGGAGCCTGACTTTTTCCACCGGAGTTTTAAGGACTTTCGGGTTTGGCCAAAGCAGCACATCGATCCAGCCTTCCTTGCCTCGATGGAGCTTTCCGGTTTCACAGAATGGCCCCGGATGGTTTTTCCCCGGAATCCTCGGGTTGCCAAAGTAATCGTATTTGACATATCTGGACAGCGGTACGTCAATATCATCAAGTAAAACATATTTTTTCCCGGTAGGTTTGGCTTTGCGCCAGCCTTTAGGATTCAGGTTAATTTTCAGCCAGTAGTTCCAGGCAAGGGAGCATAACTGTATCGGCTTGGCATAATTCTTTTGCCGCCCGGAAAAATACTCTTCAAAAACCGGCAGCGTCACTAATGGTCCGGTGAGAGTTGCACCGGCTGTACGGTAACCGAAACCTTTTTGCCATTGCTCATAAAACGGTGGCTTTTCCTGAGTGCCGCCGACGTATATAGCTGACAGCAGTTCGAGGAATTCAGTCTTTTTCAGCGGCGCTTTGTTCAATTCGAAAAATGGTTGTGCTTCCGAACCCCAGCAAACGTTTCCCTTAAAAATGTTGTCACGACTCAACTCTGATTTTACCGGCAGTCCCGCGGCAAATAATCCGTTGCCGCAGATGATATTGTTTAATATTTGATTGAAGCTGACCTGGCAATTGGCTTTGTGAAAAGTTCCGGTTTTGGTTTTTGAATGGAGCAGCATTTTGATTCCGGAATTGACATTGTTGGCAATCAGGTTTTGGGTGACGATCAGGTTTGACGACTGATGCTGATAGATCCCAACGCCTTGACAGCAGACTATTTCGTCTGGGACGGTATTCATGACGATATTATTGTCGATCAGGCATGGTCCCGGAACCGCTTCGCAGAAAATTCCGTTGTTCATATTGCCGGATATAAGATTCTGAGTGACCCGCAGATTGCCGTAACAAACGTCCAGCCAGATTCCCATACAGTTGTTGCTGGAAATATTGTTGCCGCGAATTACGCTGTCGGTTGCGGCCAGCAGTTTGATTGCCGCTTCCTTCATCCGGTACATGCCCTGCCAGTTGTTGCCAGTGAACGTACAACCCTCGATCAGGACACTGCCGAACGGGAGTTTTTTGTCGTTAATATCACGATGATGGCTGATTCCCATGTATGCGAAAATTCCGTTTGTCCCGTTAGCAGTGAAATTGCAGGAACGAATGACGAAATCGAACGGCAACGAAGCTGTAATTGGCGAGACTGATTTGCGCCAGGGCTTATCGAAACGCTCTTTCCAGTGTCCCATGCCAATGTCAAGCCCGATGGTGTTGGCATGTCTAAATGTACAGTTTTCAAAAATCCAGTAGCGTCCGGAAGAAGCGCTGACCATTCCGTTTACCGGATATGGCATGTCATGCGCGGCATATTCAAAAATCAGATTTTCCAGCTTGATGAAACGCAAACCTGAAATTCCAGGGGCAAAAACCTGCTCACGAACAGCCAGTTGCATGTCTTCGGGTTGTGGAGCGGCATCTCCGGGCAAACGGAAAATAATAGCTTTACCATCCGGAGAGACAAAATACTTTCCGCCTGAAAGCTGCATGTCTTCCCGCCGCCAACACTGCCGTAATGGTTGCCCCCGATAAATCACCATTCCCCATGTCCTAGGCAACTTTGTGGAATTTGATACCGGACGGCATTTGCGGAATTTTACGGATTTTGATTTGTTTTTGTTGTATCCGAGATTGTAAATGTCGGTGGCGGCAAGTTTGAAAGGATTGAAGTTCTTAAATGGGAAATCGGCGGTAAACAGCTTTTCAGGAAGTTTTCCCGACCAGACCGGTAAATCGAGTCCTGCAAGTTTGTATTGTGTGAATTTAACATTCCAGGGTTCCGCCCCGGAGACGATCACTTCTTCTCCCGGCACACCGCGATAAGTTATCATTTTATCAGGACTTGTCCCGCCGCGTAGTGGAGAAACAAATTCGCGATAGGTTCCGGCATGAATCAAGATTGTATCGCCGGGCTTCGCTTGATCAGCCGCCGCCTGAATAGTTTTAAAAGGCTTGTATTCGAAGCGGTCTCCTGAAGCCCCGGTTTTCTGGTCAACATGCAGAATTGCGGCAGTAACAGTTAACGAAAATATGCTTGATGCAAAACCGGTAACTATACATAAAAGGAGCTTAAATTTCATAAATTATACTCTTTCGTTAATAATCTAATATTCTGGATTGTTGTTTCCGATTAGCTTTTCAAGGATTTTATCGACCTTGCGGATAGCGGAAGAATTCCAATTAGGAGGAGTTGTTTCCATTTGGGCTTTTGCTAAACCGGCAGGATCGGCAATCCATTCAGCATGTCCGTCGTTAAATAGGCCGATGTAGCCATTTTCGTGGGCGATATGCTCGCTGTCATAAAGTATATCGGTTGCAAGCAGCAAGCTTGCCGGCTGTTTGATTTTTGTGTTTTTGAGTGATTTCAATTCCGTGGGGGCTGCGTTCCAACTGGCCGCGGATTGATATCCTGCGTAAACCTGAGGAGAAGCAGAACTGTCCACAACGTAGGTGCGAGGGGTATAGCCTCCAACCAGACGGAAGTTGACAGTTGAACCGCTGTCAATAAAAGGCTCGGTGTAACCGAAACGGCTCAGGGAAGGACAGTACAAAGCTTTTGCGTCTCCAATGTACTCCATATTCCATAACAATGCCGGTCCCCAGTAAGTATCAGCGGCCAGATAACCGTGGGCGGGAAAATATTTGGTTATGGCAATATTGCCGTCACTGTCCGACGCATAGGATATCCAGGCTGTACCTATCTGCTTCAGGTTACTCGTACACTGAGATTTATTTGCGGCTTCACGGGCTTTTTTCAGCGCCGGCAACAGCATACTGGCTAGTATCGAAATTATTGCTATAACTACCAGCAATTCAATTAACGTGAAATTGTACACTTGGAATCTCTCACCGTGCTTTCTTGCATTCATAATTAGCTCCACTAGATATTTTGGGGTTAAACTCCTGTTAATTATATAAAAAACCAGAATTATTGAACGGTTGCCATATATTCATCCTGATAAATCTGAACCGGGGCATGCGTTGTATCTGTATGGTCTTCGGGAGAGACAATATTAAATGACCGCGAGACTTCATGGAAAGCCTTTCCGCCACCATGTGAAACTTGGTCAATAAAGCGGTTACAGGCCAACCGGACTTCCTCCTGGACATTTGAATCAATCGATGCAAAACGGGGATGAGGAAATTTCAAGCTTTTACCAAAGCCTATTAAATGAAAATTACACCATTTTGCGGAGTTTGTATGTTGTAGAAAATGCTCTGCGACGTCAGCGTGGTCATCACGGAAAAATGCCAGCCCGGAAGAGTTAGGCATTGCCGGTAGGTTTTTCTTCAATGCTTTTCGAATATCTTCCGCTTCAGGGCCACATTGAATCACTTGGCATGGAAGCTTTTTCCTGGCGGCGGTTTCCCGAAAACCTCTGATACGTTCACGAACAGGAGCAATATCCATTTCCGATGCAAATAGATAAATACATTCCGGATGTTTTTCCGCAAGGTATTCCACTGTAAGTTCCCCTATCCGGTAGTTATCGTATTCCATGGATGAAATGTCAGGGGCGCTTTGGTAACCAATTGTCAATAAAGGAACGGGCAAAGCGTTTTTCAGGACTTCTACTTCTTTTGGAAGATAATAGTCAAGCAAAATCACTCCCCGTATATGAGGACCGGTATTTGCGGCAGAAATAATTTCGGCAAGTTTGCGGACAGAATTATATTCCACAGCCAGATAATAAGTGTTAAGGGAAATTTCACCTTCGCGGCAGGCAATCTCAAGCCCGGAGATTTTTTTGATGTTGTAACCGTTTAATACATCCGTTTTAACTGCCAGCAACTGCCTGACGGTATTCTTCATTGCTTTAACTTTACCTTCTGGGTGAATAAAGTAGCCCTTGCCGTGTTTGGCGATAATCAACTTATCCTGGGTTAAAACTTTTATTGCGTTGCGAATAGTTAACCTGCTTGCATTGTATTCCTTCATTAAGTCTGATTCACTTGGAATACGGACATGATAGGCATTGCATAATACCTTATGTTCAACCATTTGCGCAATTTGTAAATAACGGGGCATCTTACTGAAGTAATTCATGTATACAGTAAAACCTCTCAACTTATTATCTTGTTATAATAAGATTAACACAAGATGTATAAAACGTCAAGAGAGAAATCAAAATTTCATAGAAAATTTTACGCGCAGTATATGGCGGTACTGCGCAAGTCAGCAGCAGTTGACCAGGATATGAGTCATCGAGTAAGAAGAATTGTCTCCGCAGGCATAATGCGCTGAAAAGGTGAAAATTTGTGGTTTATATGTCTTGTACCGATCGGACGGCAACTTTCATAACTTCGTATTTTTACTAAGTTGAATTAATTCAGAAATTCATCTTCCAATTTTTCGATTACAAGGCTAAATTTTTCAGACATGGAGCCGACCATCTTATCGACCATTTTGAATTCTTTATTCGACGCAAAGGGCGCCGTTCCCAACTGGACGATAAACTCATCTAAAGCGGATAGAAGTTTTCCAAGCGCTATAAACCTGGCGGAGTGCAGATTTTCCTTGTCGAAATTTTCCAGTTTATCCAGAGCCCTAATGAATGCAATTTCACGATCTTTGAGTTTCAGCAACTCATGCCGGAGTTTGACGGATTCCATGGTTCGCACTCCAGAATCCGTACCTTTGACCTCATCCCATAATTCATCCAGAATTTTATCGAAACGTTCCGCCAGTTCCGGGTAACCATTCTCAACTCTCTCGTCAAAACAGCGTTCTCTGACATCTTCCAGGCTGCCATTGAAATGAAGAGCGTCAAGCATGTACGCGAGCAGGATATCTTCATCCAGGTTGAATCCCATCATCCGGGCCATGTCATCAAATTCCATTTCCTCAGGATTCTCTGGTTCGGGAAATTCTTCATCCAGTTCTTTCAGGTATTCGTTGTATGCAATTTCTTCCTGTTGGACAGCTTTCGACATATAGTCCTGTAGCTTATCCTTTTCCCAGACATAAAGACGGCCTTTATAAGTTTGCAACGAGAACTTTTTGCTTGTGCGCACTGCGTCAAGCCAACTGTAAGCCGGATATTTCAGAAGAGCTTTCCCGGCGTAATAAAATGCCGCTCCGATCAAATCCTCGTTTTCAAACGGAATGCCGACTTCCTTATAACGGTTGATCGCTTTCTTCAGGCCCGCCCCGAATTTTCCCTGCCATTTTGTCACGGCTGCAAGGTTTGACGATATCTTTGAAACCGAACAACGTTCGATTTCGCATTCACCTTTTTCATAATTCCTTAGCCGCACTTTTATATAATCACCGGCGACAAATCCGCTTTCGGAAATGAAAAATTGCAGGTTAAGCCCAGTTACGGTAACTTTTGTTTCGGGATTCGGATCAAGCAACTTATCAATATCCAAATCGTCTATCGCGGTAATCGCTCCACCTTCCGGAGCATACAAAGAATAACACATGTTAAGCTCGAAAAAAGGCGTTTCTATCTGCTTGCGCTCCAGCTTCTTTCCGTTCCTGTCTATAAGCTTGAACACGCAAGCGTCTGCTTCCGGCGCGAAAGGCAGCAGGCGATGTCCGACAAACAATATCGCGTTTTTTACCTCGAATTCCGTGGGTTTGATAAGAAATTCCGCGTTTTCAAAGTAGGCTTCGCGGTTGAAAAAGCGCATACTTTTTTTGCCATGTAAAACAACGATATCTGCATTTCCTAACAAATCCTCTTCTATTTCCCATTCCTCGTAATCGAAGCTATCTTCTCTGTCAAATGCGTCGACTATGTCTTTCAATGAAAAACTGCTGTGCTTGCGGGTCAATTCGAGGGATATTCTCTTGAGCAAATCAGCGTTGTCTGCATCAAAAGCCAATTCCGGATCATTTATCATTAAACCTTCTCCGTTAAATATTTTTTCCAAAAAATTACTGCTGTGATTATAAAATTTCAAATTTCCTTAAAGAAATGCCTATAACAGAAAACGAATTGGTATTAGATCGACAATATTTTTCTTGAAACTTTGTCTTTTTGATAATGGCAGGACGCAATGAAAAATGTACTTGACATCCCTGAATTGAAAGAGCATACCAACAGCAATCAGCCTTGAGGATCCTCGAAAGTCCGTTAAAACCACATCGCCCCGTAATGTTCATGACATTGTGATTTAGTATTTTTTCAGGGCGGGGGTAATACCATAATACTTCAATCAGTTGAGAATTGATCTCTGATGTTGCCATCCGCGTCCAGGGCGGTATAAAGGATTTTCCGTGTGTTTTTCAGGCATCTGATTACCTGTATGGTAGGAACATTTCCGAATGAAACCGCGCTTACGGCGCATTTCCCGTGTGGATAGACTTTGCTGCTGGCATATGAAACCACGTAATATGCTCCGCCATTTTGAACAGCTCCATTTTTGACCGGTTTAGTTCGCAGATATGCATGGTCATGCCCCTGGAAAACGATCTTCACCTTATGCTTATCAATCATAGGGGCCCAAAGCGCGGTTTTCTCGCGTTTTCTGCCGGGGCGGGATCTGAATACCGGCTGATGCCACACCGCGAATTTCCAGTCTGTTTCATGTTTACTGAAAAATCTGTCCATCATCCGTCCTTGCGCGGCAATGTATTTTGCGTTCCAGAGATTTCCGTCGAGAACCGCCACGGCAAGATTTGAATAGGAAAAAGTATATGCGTAATCATTTTTTCCCCGGATTGAATTTGGCGGAAGCCGGAAAATGTCCAAGTAATTCCTCGGGATGAATTCCCTTCTCGGGCCGATGTACTCGTGGTTCCCCAGGGCAGGAATAAGCGGGAATCTGGCAAATGTATCTCCGGCTGCCGAGAAAAAAGCGTCCCAGTAATCCCTGCGGTTGCCCATTTCCACCAGATCCCCGGCAATGATGATAAAATCGGGATGGGGGGTTATCTTTAAAGCCCTTTTCAACAGATTCGGAAAGATATTTTCCCCTGTCTGGGTATCGCCAAGGTAAATAAAGTCGAAAGTGTCCGGCTTATCGGAAGGAGTCCGGAAACGATATTCCCTGGTCCACGCCTCCTTGGAGAAACCGATACGGTAGGTATAGGCCGTGTCCGGTTTAAGATTGTCCAATACGGCATTGTACCTAATGTTAACCGGATCGTTGACAATGATCGGGGTGTAACATTTCTTCGATTCAGGCTTGATCTTTCTCACCGTTCCGGCTTTTTCTTCCCGGAGTTCGACAATGCCGTTTTTAACGTCCGGACCGGTCCGCCAGCTCAACACCAGTTTCCGGCAGGGATTCTCCGTGATCAGCAGCATTATCTGGTCCGGTTCAGGGCCGGACGGAAATCGGGTTTGCCGGTGAATCCCGATTATCCAACTTACTCCCCAATGCCGGTATCTGCCTGGAATTAGCCACGCTCCGGCAAGATCGGCGGGAACAGCGGTCAATCTGGTTTTAGCGTCGCAATAAATCTTCGCCCCGGCCTTGAGGGGAACGGGTTTAGGCGCGGAAAAGGTCTTCCGGGGATTTTTCACCGGACACGTACTTTTTCCATCAATGGGTTTTACAATGGTAAAATAAGAAAGCCCCCGATGATTGCGGAATGAATCAATGCCTAGTCCGACTTTTCCAGCCGGGAATTTTTTCATCCACATGGAATATGCTTTTTTTCCGGCAGTCAATTCCTGTTTGCAAAGACTGAATCCGCGCTCATTGAGCCAGAAAGGTAAAGGTTTGCGTCCTTTCGGCCAGGCTACATAGACTTCGCAGCCGGTAATCAGCGAAAAAGTCAGACTGTCATTGGCAAAACACTGCCTTTCAGCGGGAGTGAGTTCTTTAAGGAGTTCCGTCTCCCGCATTTTGCAAATGTAACTGTCATCATGTTCATCCGCCAGCCGCCGCAAAACGTTCCCCGTGACTCCATGAACGGAGGCCGCCGCCAGAGAAACGGACACCAACAGACAACATAAAAACAGCCAGATTTTTCTCATAATATACAACTTTCCATATCAGCCGATGTTATTTTCCGGCATAAACCGCAATCAGCTTGAAACCGTACAACCTGACTCCCGGTTTCAGCCTGAAGCGAAATTCGCGGGTGTGCTTCGGCAACTTAATAAAAGTATTTTCATCATCAACGGCGGTCCAGGTAAATTTTTTCCCGTCAGCCGATGTTTCCACCACCACCGCTTCATTAATCCTTGACGCTTTGGCCGAATAGATCAGGTAAAGTTTCGCATATTGCTGTTTTTTTCCCGCAATACGTTCAACCTTATACGTAATATAACCGTTTGGGGCAGGATTCTTACCGCCGGAAAGACTTTTTACGTAATATTCCCATCCCGTACTGTACGCCGACGGACTGATGGCGACAGCGGCGTCCTTGAGGGTGAAAGTGCGAAGCGAAGTTGAATAGTTTTCATCAAACAGCAGGAATTCAAAACTACTTTTCCGCATTGTCAGAGCCAGCAGTTTACCGCCACCTGGAGGTAGTGAGAACTCAGCTTTTTTCAGTCCTTCCGGAGTATCCGCAAGTGGGAGTGTTTTTCCGGTTGCAACATCCGTCACACTCGCGATATCGGGAAGCAGTTCTATAAATGACGCCGCGGTCTTTTCCGTTGAATCATTGTAAGCGATCAGATATTTTTTTCCGTCTTTCGGATCAACCATCGTGGAACCGTAAAATGGCTTTTCGAACTGGGCCGAAGGAACATTCGCCACTTTCAGCCTTGCCAGCAGCGAGGCGTGACGGTTTACGAACTTGAAAAATTCCGCCATTGTTTTGATCTGGGGAGTTGCGCTGCCGTCAATATATAACAAGGCGTCAGGATGATTGGTTACTTTCGGTTTACTGATGGTGGGCCAGCCTTTTCTGACTGCCTTCAAGGTATAGTAAAAACCGTCGCCGGGTTTACATCCATCCGGTTCTCCCGCTTTTCTGGTGTTGCCAAGCGCCAGTATTCTGAAGAAAATGATCCCTTTCATTCCGCCTGACAGAGCGCTCCAGCACTGCCAGCGGATCTCTCCGGGCGTAGGCATCCGCCAGTGGCAATATGCGCCTTTGTCACACACCACGTTCATATTTTCATCGTAATACCACGGCCCCCAGGTACTTTGGAACGCCTGGGGCATCACCCAAGGAACTTTTCCGGTTTTTTCCGCGAATCCCAAGGTTCTGCCGATAATATGGCGGTAGTAGTTTCTTGACAAATCCGCCCGGTTGGGCAGGTTGGGATCGCGGCGGTGTCCGAAACCGTAAACGTCGGGACAGATTATCGCACTGCCGGTATTTTCCGCACACGCCTGGGTGCTGCGGCATGGTGACGATTACTGCCGGACGGGACGGATCGAGTCTGGCAAACTCCTTGCGGATGTTTTCCATGTGCGGCATCTCCCCGGTCCGGGCTTCATCGATCAGAACATATGCCGCCAACGATGGATATTTTCTCAGCTTTTCCACGGCCTTCCGCACCGCGCGAGTAATGTATTTCGGGCCGCGGAAATGACGAATCCCTACTATCGCAGGCGGCGTTACCGCCACTTTCAAACCATCTTTGTCCGCAATTTTCAACAGCTTTTCCGCATCGTCAAAATTTATATTAACCACCCAGACAATATTGCAGTTGTATTTATTTTTCAGCTCGTTGAAAAGCTTTGCCGTATACGGCCAGAAATCTTTTCCCTTGTAATCACCGCCGTTCTTTTTGACAACCTGGTGAACCAGTTCCCAGGGCAGGTATACTCCAACGGGAAATACCGGTTCCCTGACCTTCTCCGCGGGGGCCGCGAAAACGGCGCAAGCAACTACCGTGAATAAAACAATCAACACGTTCCTAAACATACCGGGTTCTCCTTTTTTATTTTTATGGATATGATCCTGTTTCAAACATTCTCCAGGTTTGAAAATAATATTTATTTGCCACTCCCGGCAGCCTGATATCCGACGGGATAAGATAGTTATGGTCCATGGCCGGCTCTACGTGCCCGTCCACATACCATACATTATAAATCTTTTCGTGATTTTTTCCGTAATCCGTCGCGACGTCATATGCGTCGCTGATGTAGGCATACGGTTTCTTTCCCCAGGATTCCGCATTTTTAGGCGGCTGGTTTATTTTGTAGAGACTTCCGGTCAGGGCCTGGGAAAAACCCGTGGTGTCGGTGGTAGTGCGCCACGGCCGGAAACTGTAACTCATCCGGGCGGCGCCTCCGAGTGAAGACACGTACTGAAGTCTGCCGTTGTCATCCCACGGAACACCATCGCTGTAGGCCCGTTTTTGATCGCTGGGACACACAAACGATTTGCCGTCCTTAACATAATCGAGATGGTGCAGCAATGACGGCCCGCCACGGTTGGCCTGATTGGTTTTCTGCCCCCACCATGACGAATATGTCGAATAATACGGCAGCATCCAACCTTCAAAGTCACCTGCGTACATGGTTACGCCCAACCCCATCTGTTTAAGGTTAGACGTACACAACGATCTTTTCGCGCTTTCCCTTGCATTGCGCAGCGCCGGCAACAGCATTGACGCAAGTATTGCAATTATCGCGATTACAACCAGGAGCTCTATAAGTGTAAAACTCCATCTTCGGAACGAAGTCCTTTTCATTTCCCTCTCCTCCTAGTGTGCTTCTTCCAGCTTGTCCAAAGAAGCGATTTTTCCATTTTTTATTGAAATTATCCTGTAATAACCGTGCTTCCTGACGTCTGGCGTCTGGAGATAAACGGTTTTTCCTTTGACGGATTTTTTATTTTGCCCGTAATGCCCGTATAACACCATGTCGGTTTTTAATGTCCGTTCCCAGCCGGGATGCCAGCTTGGGATATACCCGATAAGCACCATGTGCCTGAAATTTATTCTCAAGGCATCGTTCCGGTGCGCGGCAAGGTCTTTTTTCATCCACTCGATCAGTTTTGGCTGAATAATTTCCGGGGGAATAACCTGACAGCTCCCCGTGGAAATACCCTGGAAATGGCATTCACCATAGTTAAAGCTGAAATAAGGCTTTCCAACATACTCCAGCCATGGCCCATACATGTTGAGTTCGCCATGTGATCCGACGTCGTGATTACCGCTCACCACAAAGCTCGGGACTTGCAGTTTTTCCAGGGCGCGCATAAGCTTGCGGTATTTGTATTTTGCGGTTTTCAGGTTGATCGGGTTAGCCACATTGTCTCCAAGGAGAATTACGAAGGCCGGTCTGATTTTATTCAATCGCGCAATAATCTTATTCAGCGTTCTGTAGTCTTCCTCGATGCTGTCCAGTACCGCCACGGTAAAATCCTGCTTAAATTCCCTGATAACCTCCACGGACCGTTTTCGGCCGGCGGTTCCCCGGGAATTCACCAGCCGCAAAGTATAGAGACCCTCCTGACAATTTGCCGGGACAACCGCCGGGATTATCCATACGTTATCTCCGCGATATTCCGGGGAAATTTCAAGCGGCACATCATTTTTCCCGGAAACCAGAGCAGCCTTCCATCCCGAAGCGCCATTTTCAGCGATATACTCGATATCAAATCCGCTTCCGGATTTCACAATTACTGGTACTCCGGGGGAAGGATAAATTATTTTACCGTAAAGCGGATTGCCGGGAACACACGCCATGATAAAATCCGCTTTTGACTCAGTTCCCGGTTCCAGTTTAATTTTCCTGTTCTTCGCCCGCATTCCTTTTTTGACGGCCGAAACGGTGTATTCGCCTCCTGGAATCCCGGAAATCGAGTAAACTCCGTCATGTCCGGTAAAAGCGCGGAATTTTCCATTTTCCCCGGCAATGACAACTTCAGCCTTCTCAACCGGAACATCGTATAAAGCCTGAAGCTTGCCGGTCAGGGATGCAAATCCGTAGTTGCCGTATTTGACGCCGTACAGTCTCATGCACAGCAGCGGCATTCGCTTTTCGTATCTTGAAATAATTTTGTATTTAATTTTATCTCTTTTAGAAATGAATTTAATTTTCAGCTGGTGTCTACCGGGTTTAAGATTGGCGGCCACGAGGATATCCCGGCTGGCGGTAAAAGGATAATCCAGATAAGCGCTGGCGGAACATCCCGGACCAATCAGGCTGATAGTTTTGGCCGGTCCATTGTCTATGGAAACTTCCATGAAACCGTGGTCGAACCTTAGTCCGGTGATAACCGACACTGACGTTCCGGTGAAATCCATGACCGCGGCCGCCCCGTTTTCCTCCGTGAACATGCACCCCGGACTCAGGCCGGGAACAAGCCGGGGTTCAAAATCCCATTGTCCTTTATAATGTATTTTCTGAAAATCGTTGGCCGGAACAATTGTGCATTTCATCCCGGAGTCCGATAATTCCATGAGTTCCCGTGATTTTACGCAACCATCCGGAACCCGGAACTTTTCATTACCAAGTTTTTTCCTCTCAACCTGGACTTCGTCACTATCCACCGACACGATCAGGTAATTCGCTTCCCCTTTGGCGGCGGCTTCCCCTGATATTCCCACAGTATAATACTCGACCCCGTCCTTTTCCGTGCGGCTTCCAGGATTCCCGCCACGGGAAGCAAAAACCATATTCACCTTGTATTTAATAAAAAGCGCATGGAGTTTTTTCCGGTCAGTTTCAGAAAGCTTGCCGTCAACTGAGTTGTCGGCGGGAAAAATCGGCCGATGCATGAATACAAACCGGAACTTGCTTTTCAACGATTTCTTGAGAGTAGCATTTAACCAGGAATACTGTCTTGCGCCAATGGCCCCTTTCCCGCCTTCGGAAGTTCCGGTATCCTCGGTGTTAAGAATGATAAAAGTGCATTTTTTATAATTGAAACTGGCGTAAACATGGTTGAAAGAGCGCCAGTATGCTCTTCTTGCAAACGCACTGAAACTTATATCGTGATTGCCCGGAACAAGGTACGACTTGATTCCCACGTCAGACAGCGGTTGAATTGCGGAAAGGTAACGTGCGGTTTCAAGCTTGCGCTGTTTTTTCGGATTGCGTTTACCGGATTTTACCGGAATACTTTTCTCCCAGTAACCGTTGATCGCGTCGCCAACGTTTATCACCAGATCGGGACCGGCACTGATCACTTGGGAAATCAGAGCCATGAATTTTTCTGACTGCGCTTCCGGGTTATTACTCCCGGACGCTTCAGGGGAACGTGTTTCCCCGAATACCGCAAACTTGAAACCTGATGCGGAAACAGACGTCATGAACGTTCCCAGCAACAATGTTCCAATAAGAATTATCAACTTTACTTTGTCTGGATTAATATTTTTCACATTCTTACAGCTCCGGTAAATTCATCGAACCATTTTCTTTAATCATACTTTTCAAACAAATATTTACGGGAATATTCCGTTTTTTCTGATCCATGTTTATCATAATTTCCGCCGCCTTCTTACCCAATTCGTAAAAAGGTCTTTCGATTACGCTGTACCTGTCCTCTATCAACGGATCAATGTGGGAATAATGCCGGAAGGCCAGTACCTGGATATCCTCCGGAGCCCGCATGGACAACGCATCCAAAGCCGCGTCGGTATATGGCAGCAGACCATTTTCACCGACAACCAGGAGCGTATTGCTTTTGTCTAAACCGGAAATACATTTTTTTACCTGGGAAAATAGATTGTTCTGCGGATCCACATGGGTAAAGGAAATTTCCTGACCGGTTCCACCCGCACATTCCCTGAAAATGCTTAATGTTCTGCTGCTCATGCTCTCCCTTACCCCGATGATACGGATATTTGCGATATTCGCTTTCGCGGCCCTCGCCAGCAGTTCTTTTACGGTGGAAATTTCGTCTATGCGGACGCTGTTTAAACAGTACTTATCAACAACAGCTTCAAGGTCGTGATCGTCACTGGGCACAATTACAACCAGGGGCATTTTCTTGTCGAGAAGCAATCTGACAATTCCCTCGGTATACTCCAGCATGGTGAACATGAAGAAGCCGTCAACCAGATTACGCTTCAAAAGACTTTTAAACAACTCCACCTGATCAATGTTGTAGTTGAACGGAAAAGTGCTCATGGAAGCTTCCCATACGTTCAGCTTTCCCGTGATTCCGTGGATTATGTCAGGAACGTCCGATTTCTGGGAATTCAACTGCGAGAGTGCAAAAGCCACTCCGTAATTCAATTGCCGCCGGACCTTTTCTTTAACGGGCCGGGAAGACAGCACCTTCGTGCCTTTCCCTCTTCCCCGCTCTCTGGTCAAATATTTTTCCCGCACCAGGATGTCAAGGGCCTGCCTGACAGTTATCCTGCTTACCCCGTAAAGTTTACAAATCTTGTATTCCGGGGGAATCATTTCCCCTTCCTTATATACGTTCAGCTTGATCTGGTGCTTTAAACTGGCGGCGATTTCCTCGTATTTGGCCATAAATACACAGTCTCCGATTTATTTGTTATAATATTATAACATTAAAACTACCTGAAAGTCAATACCTCTTCTGTTCCGATCACGTTAAATATTCGTAAAACGGAAGTTATATCGAGTCGCAAACGCATTTATTGGGCTGCTTATCGCTAATCTTTGGAATTTCGGATAAAACGCTGTAGCTTTTATCTTTATCAACGGGAGGATTTCTGAAAGCAAAATAGGCAAATCCCAAAAGCCGTTCTGTTATTATGCTATCAGAAGTTCGATGCCGGAATTTCTGATTTTTTCGGCAAATTCCGGGGGGATTCCATCGTCGGTGATGATTTTAGTTACCTGATCGAATCCGCATAGAAGCAGGCTTTCGCGTTTGCCGAACTTTGAACTGTCGGCCAGGATGATGATTTCCTTTGCGCGCTTAAGCATGATTTTCTGGCTCTGGATAAGGAGCGGTTCATGGTTGGTCAGGCCGCTGTCGTCGATGCCGCCAATCCCGAAAAAGGCTTTTGACGCGTAATAACTGTTGATCAGTTCGTTGTTGAACGGGTCAAGGACTAGTTGCGATTCCGGGATGATCATCCCGCCGGTAATAATTATCTGGTTTGAGCTGTTATGCAGGAGGGTTTCCGCAATCGGAAATGAGTTTGTAATGATCTGAAGACTGGCATTGCACAGGTACTCGGTCATATGGAAAGTAGTGGAACCGCCATCGATAATAATGGTTTCATTCTCCGCGCACAACGAAGCCGCTTTTTTTGCGATCAGGCTTTTTTCTCTGATTTTTTGCGATTTCCGGTATTCAAACGGGAATTCCGATTTTGCGCTTTCAGCTGCTTCGGCAGGTTCGATTCCGCCTCTTACCCGGACAGCCAGGCATTTTTCTTCCAGTTTCGCGAGATCGCGTCTGACTGTTGCTTCCGAAGCATCAGTCATTTCCACAATATCCTGTACCGAAAGGAACGAAACGGTTTTCAGGCATCTGACAATCAGGCTGACTCTTTCCCGGTTTTTCATTTAATCTTCTTTCAATATCTTCCTGCGCTGAATCTGAACTGTTAGTATAGAATTGGAAGCACGAAAAATCAAGAAGGAAGCATCAAGGTTGCTTAAACCGGCTTGAGTTGCTGTGTCCTTATTTTTTCAATATTCTCATCCACCGGATTTATACCGTCAAACAGCGAAGACGTGCCGGCAACCAATATCCCGGCTCCGGCTTCAAGCATGAGTGGAATATTTTTCCAACTCACGTTGCCGTCAACTTCAATTTCGATCTTGAGCTTATTGGTTTTGATATATCCCGAAAGCTCCCTGATCTTATCAATCGTACCGGAAATCAGTTTCTGACCGGCGTAACCGGGATTAACGGTCATAACGCAAAGCATGTCAACGTATGGCAGGAGGTAACGGATCTGTTCAAGGGAAACCGCGGGATCGATGGCGATTCCCGCTTTCCTTCCCAAGCTTTTAATAAGCTCGAGGCTCCTGATAGGATGATATGAAACTTCCGGGTGAAAACAGATCACGGCATTGTCAAATTTAGCAAATTCCGGAACATATCTGTCAACGTCCTCTATCATCAAATGGATGTCCAGGGGAATCCCGGAATACTTGAAAATTGTTTCGCAGAAATTAATCCCCAGTGTAAAATTGGGAACATAATGTCCATCCATGATATCGACATGGAGGTAATCTATTTTCTTTCTGACAAACATATCAAGATAGTTCCTGAGCTCAAGGAAATCGACGCACATCAATGATGGAGCAATTTTACAGGCATTCATCTTTGTTCTCCCGGAATAATGACGGTTTTAAGTCCTTCTCTGGACTCATGATATGCAAAGGCATCCTGAATTTCAGCCAGCGGAAAAGTCTTTGAAACATACTTTTCCGCTCTGATTGAGCCGCTTGCAATAAGATCAACAGCTTTTCGGTGTTGTACTGGAAGTGAACCGTGACTGCCCATTACAAAGCATTCCTTATAATGAATAAGATTTGAATCGATGCTGAGCTTCGGTTGATTCTTCAATCCGCCGAAGAGGTTGACATATCCCCGATGAGCGACAATTTCCACCGCTTCTTCATGCGCTTTTACCGTTCCGGCGGTAGTGATTACCAAGTCAACTCCTTTTCCGGCAGTTTCCTTCATTACAACATCAACAATATCTTCCTCTTCCGTACAGATAAATCTTGCGTCTTTCCGGAATATCCTTGCCATTTCAAGTCGCTTCCTGCTTCTCTGTGCCGCAAAAACTTTGGAAGCGCCCATGACTTTTGAAAGTTCCAGGATCATGCAGCCGATAGGTCCAAGTCCGATAATGCAGATTGATTTACCTAAGGCCATTTCCGCCAGCTCAAGGCCGTTGATTGCACATGCCAAAGGTTCGGCAACAGCTCCGCTTTCAAATGAAACATTGTCCGGAAGCAAAGTAACCGGGCCGTATTTCAGGATAGTCCCATTCAGAACCATTTTCTCCTGGAATCCCCCGGCAAACTGATATCCGATTGCATAGTTGATCGCACAATTGGTCCCCATTCCGTTTGTGCACCAGTAACATTCTCCGCATGGGACGTCCGCACCCAGTGCAATTCGGTCGCCTACTCTCACTTGCGTCACGTTTTTTCCGGCCGCAATAATTTCCCCGGCAATTTCGTGACCAATAATCGCCGGCAATTTCACCCGATCGTTTCCGTAATGAAAAATCCTCAAGTCCGAGCCGCACACGGCGCAGGTACGCACCTGTAAGATTGCCTCGTTGTCATTAATAACTTGTCGGGTAATTATTGACAAAAAAGCCAATTGTTTTTTGCCATCAACACAAATAAATGGCGAATAAAAGGAAATTTCACATAATTTTCCAATAACTGGTTGCATATTATTACAAATTGGTATATAATCCAGATAGCAATAAACAATCCCATGCAGGTCTGATTAAGAATGAATGAAAGCAGTACATTATATAGAGAAGTAGCGGCAGATCTACGCAATCGGATTATATCCAATCAGTTTAAAGGTGAGAGATTGGATTCCGAGCGCAAGCTGGCTTTGGAGTATAAAGTCAATCGAATCACACTTAGAAATGCCCTTGAACTGCTTCGTCAGGAAAATCTTATCTACAAGAAGGAAAAAAGTGGCAATTATATCAAAAAATCTATTTCGCCGGATCAGGTACTCAGGGATAAAACCGTAGCATTTGTACTGGTCAGTCGTGACCGGTTTGATTTATATCATGCAAATATCCTGATGCTGCTGGAAGGATTTGCCAGAAAATATGACCTTCATGTAAGCTTTTCATCATTATCAACTCATAATGACACCAAAGACTTTGTCAGGAAAATGAACAGGAACGGCAGAGCTGATGCAATATTCCTTGGTGGTTTGATCACCCCAGGTATAGCACGGGAATTTAAAAAATCCAAGGTTCCCGCAATACTGATGGGGCATCTTACTTATCCCGATCCAGTTGAAAACGAATTTGACCGGGTAACTGTAGACAATTTTGAATACAGTTATCTTGCCACTGACTATCTTATCCGGCAAGGCTGCCGAAAACTTGGCTTGATCAATAGATTTTCCATTCAGTTTGCCTTGAACAATCAGTATGGATTCATGAAAGCGCTTGATCTTGCCGGAATAAAATTCAAGGAAGAAATGGTGATAAGGAGCGAGGGAGATCAAGCATCCGAAACGGAAAATAAGACAGTGAGACTTATAAAGAATCAGTCACCGGATGCGTTGTTTGTGGCAAATGAACGAATGCTTCCGGAAGTATTTTCCGCAATCAGCAAAACTGACATGAAAAACATAAAAGTCATAACTATCGGTGGCGTTCACAAAGAATTTTCCTGGAATTACAACCTGTTAAGTATAAATCTTGAAAAAATTGTTAAGGAAGTACTTAAGATTCTTGTGCAAAGATTACGCTATCCCGAATGTGATTATATCCATTACGAATACAGTGACTTCAAAATTATATAAAGGACAAAACTTCGGAATATTTTTTATAAAATAAGGATTAACATGACTTACAAGTATGAAATAACCAATGCCTGTACGCTTTGCGGCACCTGTTGTTACGAATGCCCTGTACAAGCTATTACATTAAGTACAAAGAAAGCGGTAATAGACCAGAGAACCTGTGTCGGTTGCGGGGTTTGTCTGGACAACTGTGCATCGGAAGCAATTATTAAAAATGGAGCTAAAGAAACAAGAGGAAATCAATAATGTACTTTATTAAAAATGGAACCGTATATAAAAATACTGAAAATAAGCTTGTGCTGGAACGGGAGTATGATGTTGTAGTTGTCGGTGGCGGTGTGGCAGGAATCGCAGCGGCAATCGCGGCAGCGTCCGAAGGCTGCTCCACACTGATTATCGAAGCTGGCCCTGCGTTCGGAGGACTCGCCACTTTAGGACTTGTAAATATCCCGCTGGACTTTGTTTCAGGCATAGGCAGGACTATGTTTGACGATTTAAAAGCGTGTAATGGAATTTGGCATCGCAACACTGATCCGGAAAAACACAAACTCGTTCTGGACAGGATGCTTGAATGCGCTGGGGTTACCCGGCTTCTCTATACTTGGGTGGTTGACGCAGTCATGGATAACAACAAAATAACCGGAGTTGTCATCCAAACCAAAACCGGCAGAAAAGCCGTTGGTGCAAAGAGGGTTATCGACTGTTCCGGTGACTCGGATATCAGTTATTATGCCGGCGCCGAAACATTTCAGGGGAGATGTGCTGACGGTATGAGTCAGGCTTGCTCGCTTGAGTTTCGGCTTGGTGGAGTAAATTGGGAAAAGTTCGCCAGTTGTGATATCAAAATGAATGACCCCAAATGGGTAAAACTAATTGCCGAAGATCTGAAAAACGGAGAGCTGTCACAGGAAGTTGACAATCATCTGAACTGGCTTACTCACCTTCCCGGACGCCCGGAAAAGTGTGGAATGGACGAAGTGAGTATCTGTTTCGCGCACTCACGAAACTGTTATCCCATCGATCATTGGGACTTGACCAGGATGTATATCGAAGGGCGGGAGCAGTGCAACATGTTGGCGGAATATATTAAGAAACGTATTCCAGGTTTTGAAAACAGTTTCCTGGTTGATACTGCCGCATTGCTTGGCGTTCGTGAAAGTAGGCGGATTGCTGGCGAGTATGTTCTTACCGCGGAAGATGTTGCCAAACAGAAAAAATTCGATGATGTAATTGCCATCAGCAGTCACGGTTACGATATTCACAATTTTGCAGGTCCGGGCAATATAAAATGGGCTCCTATCGAGATTGATGGAAAAACCCAATATGTTATCAGTAATGCAATGGGATTCGGAACTACAACTCCACCTCCCAATGGCGCGCCGCTTGTGGATATTCATGGAAATCTTGCGAAAAATTCAAACATTGACCGTACCGGTTTTTACGATATTCCGTATCGATCATTAATACCCGAAAAGATCGACAATCTCCTGGCGGCCGGCCGGAATTTATCATCTGATGTTTATGCTCAGTCAGGTGCGCGACTAATCATGGCTTGCCTGACAATGGGAGAATCGGCCGGAGTTGCTGCCGCAATTTCCCTGAATGAAAATATTACTCCGCGAAATGTTGACCGGTTACAATTACAGAGAAATTTGATATCCAGAAAAGTTAATATCGGACAAAATTTCCGCGAAATACCCGGCCTTGATAATAACGCCAGGGTTGTTGATGAGTATGCTAATCCGGAATTCGATGGCGATGGAGAAAAACAGGAAGACAAAAACATTATTGATTACAGCACCGTCCATCTGCAGGACAAGCATAAGGTCAGTGAGAAGTTGCACCCGGTTTCGTAATATCATTAAATCGTGAAAAAACAAAAAGAGAAAAAGGAGGATAAAGTTATGACTGCAAAAACAATTAAAGAACAATGGAAGTTCACCCTGATTGAACTTTTAGTAGTAATAGCGATAATATCGATACTTGCTTCCATGCTGCTGCCGGCGTTGAAAAAAGCCCGGGAGACAGCCCAAGGCATATCGTGCATAAACAACCTGAAAACAATTAATCTTGCTCAGGCGAATTATTCCACTGAAAATAATGATTGGATTGTTCCGCTGTTGATGAATGGTGATTGTCCGGCGCTGTTGCTTTCCGGCAATTACATAACTTACCAGAAGACAAATTACGGGGTAAAATTCGACCTCAGGTACGGTACTGTTGATCAATTGGGAACTTTTGGATGCCCATCCGAACTTGCTCCCGGCGGCAATACTTGCCCCGAGTTTATGTATACTCATTACGGGGTGAATCCATATATGTGCGGTTATGCATATAAATCGGGGGACGAACTTGTCTGGAGCACTTCATATCCCGCGTGTAAAACCAGTAAGATTTCCCAGCCGTCGATTGCCGTCTTCATTGCTGATACTAATGTGCGGAACACAACTAATCTTGCCCAGGGAGTTTATGCACTGGCTTACCGGCACGGAGCCAAAGATCCCCGGGTACTCACCGATACGTATTCCTCCGCCTATGCTTCCCTTCCGTATTCCGCATTTAAAGGTCGCACGAATGTCGGTTATTTCGATGGGCATGTGGAATCGAAAAGTATTATGGATCTGCGCAATCAGCCTGATAACAAAGGCACTAAAAGCAATATAAGTTTTATAAAAGCGGGTATCAGGCTGTAACAGGATTAATGCAAAAGGAGGATAATTCAATGACATCGGGTAAAAATGTTTTTGTGATATTGCTGTTAACAGCTTTCATGGGGTTGACGACTAACCGAGCAGAGGCAGGAAAAGAATTGACGATACCGAAAAGCAACCCGCCTAAGATTGACGGAATATTGGATGACGCCACTTGGAAAAACTCAACGAAAATCGATAAGCTGTATTTCCTCGAAAACGCGAAATCAAGCGGAAATACTATTACCTATCTGGCTCACGACGACAAGTGGCTTTATCTGGGTTTTGAATGTAAAAATCCCAACATGGTACATCTGACCCAAGCCGTCACGACCCATGACGGAAATATCTGCAAGGATGATTCCCTGGAAATCTTCATAAAACCGGAGGAAAAGTCTCCCCGGCATTTCCATTTCATGTTGAATTTCGCCAATGTCACCGGGGAAAGATCCGGGACTGACAAAGGACAGAGTGTTGTATGGAATGCGCCGTGGCGGTCAATGACGAAACGTTATTCCGGTTCCTGGACCGCTGAAATCGCCATACCGTTGTTTGTATTTGAAACTAAAGACCTTTCCGGAATGAAGATCAATATCGGCCGCAATTTTATGAACGTGGAGCTGGACAGTATGGGAGCCCTGCTTGCGGAGAAAATTATATATCAGTCCATTAAACCGGAAAGCTCTAAATCATATCGGGACTACTCGAATTTTGTACCGGCAGGAGGACTTGGCGGTTTTGAACCACAGATACCTTTCGCCCCGAAAATAGGGAGCGCCAATGTCAGTGGCTACAGGCTGAAAGACGGTAATATTGTCTACGGAATGAAAGTTACGATTCTCAATGAAACCTCCGTTCCCGGAAAAGCCATGATTAAGGTTTTTGAAGAAATTAATAAAATAAACAAACTTAAACTCACCAAACGGTTGAATGTTAAGGGTGCGGTTGATTTGCCACTTGAGATTCCAGCCGATAATTTTGATAACAGAAAAATCAAAGTTGTCCTGATGGACGGAAATGGCGGAATGATCGACAGCAAACCTGCCGACAGCTCCAATTTAAACATTTTCAGGAAAGCTTTTGCCGGACGGAGTTATTATACTGATGAAAAATCCGCTATTATCCGCATTGAAACCGGTCTTCCTGAGAAAATTGCGGCAAAGGCTGTTGTTGTTCTGGAACTCGACGGACAAAAAATCAAGGAGATAAATGATATAAAGCGCGTTATGGAATATGAAATTCCATTGCAGCTTTTGAAATCAGGTGATAATCCGCTGGAGGTAAAAATTGTTTTCAAAGGGAAAAATTTAGCCTCCAGAAAGGTCAATCTGAAAAAATTAAAACCGTATCCCGGTCATGAAGTAAAATGCGATTATATCAGTAAAATCTTATTGAAAGACGGCAAACCATTTTTCCCGGTGGGAATTTACAGTTGGCGGATAAACAGTTCTGACGCCGGTTCGTTTGAATTTCTCAGCAAAGGGCTTGGTTTTAATACTATCGGACGTTTTGGCAGGTGCAAGGTTGAAGCTCCGGGGAGCTTCAAAGACGTCAAGGCTTTTATGGAACTGGCGGAAAAATACAATTTGCAGGTTGTCAACTGGAATTTCGAGCGTGATCCCACCAGGCCGATCAAAGGAAAGCCGTTTGCCCAGCGTCTGAAAATAAGGCAAGAAAGATACAAAAAAATTACTCCGGCGCTTGTCGAGGAGGCGAAAACCCTTCTGGCGTCACCCAGCCTGTTGCTCCACCACAACGTCGACGAACCTAACCTTACTAATCCGAAAATCCGCATTGCGGTTGCCGAATGGTATCATAAAACCGTAAGCAAAATAGATCCCTATCATCCATTCATGTTGCTGTATTCCGCCCACATTCCGACCGGCAACAGCTGGACGCGTTGGGCGGACATTCTCGATTACGATATTTACCCGAAACTTTTTAAACCGAATGCGGGCATACGGTTGCATCCCGGACTTGCCACGGCTTATTACCTTTATCAATTAAGGAAACGTTGCGAGAAGGACAATAAACTGATGTTTTTTACTCCTATCTCCAACCAGCAGAATGTGGCGTCCACCCCTATCGGCATGGATAAAATCCGAATGCTGTGCCAAGCTTATGTATCCTTGATTTACGACGTAAAAGGGATTATTTATTTTGCCGTGGAGGATATTTCCGGACAAAACTGCCTGGATGCGCTGAAAACAATCAATACACAAATACAATTGATGTCGCCGTATTTGCTTAACCGCAAAATCGAACAGGAAATCATTTATCCCAAGGACAGTTTTCATCCGGAAGAACAAAAGTTTCCGATGGTTAACGCAGCTGTTTTCAAAAATCCCAAGGGAGAATATCTTCTCCTTGCCGCCAATGTTATGTCATTTGCGGTCAACACATCATTTACGGTAAACGGATTGAAAAAAGCGGAGTTGTTTTTCCCGAAAACATCAAGTTTTTCCGTGAATGGCAAAACGTTTACGGACAAACTGGAACCCTATGGAGTCAGGGCATATAAACTTGATATAGTTCCTGCTGGAAAGGTTAAGGTAACTCTTTCCATGAAGGAAGATAAATCCATAAAAGCGAAAAGCGTAAATCTCGCGGCCATCATCAGCAGGACTAAAAACAGCAAAAACCGCTGTCCGAATCCATGTTTCAAGGATCAGTTTATTAAGAACGTCCCGAATTTTTATCGCCAGATGATAACGACTCTTGATCCCCGAATTGGCTTGAAAGGTTCTTCATGGTTCATCGATAATGAAAATCTCTGGAACGGGATTCCATCTTTAAAAATGAGTGGTCATAAATCCAGGTCAATCACCATGGGGTCTTGTTATCCGCCTGCATCCGGCAAACCGGTTCGGGTGACGTTCTCATGTTACGCAAAAGGTAAAAGCAATAAAGATGTCCTTTATCTGAGCTTTTCCCGGACAGCCAAAAAACCGGGTGACAATAAATACGCGAGAAAAACTTTCAGGTTGACCCCGGAATGGAAGCGTTACTCGTTCAGTTTCAATGTCTTTCCCGCACCACACTGGAATTCGGGAGCCCGGATGTATTTTATCGGGACCGGCAATGACGAATCGACGGTTTGGATCAACGGTTTGCAGTTGGAGAAGGGAGAGAAATCAACGAAATTTGAAGACAATAGTCTACCGGGAAAAATTGATAAAAATGATCTTCCGGGAAATCTTGTTAAAAACGGCAATGCAGAATATGGCAGACTGCAGCCGTGGGAGTTATCTCCGGGAGCCCCAAAATCAGACTACATTTCACAGGATGTACAAAGCGGAAAATTCGCGTTTTGCGTTAAAAAACCGATATATTATTTAACCAGCAATCTTTTCCCGGTAAACCCGGCAAAATCTTACGAATTGTCAGGTTATTTTAAAGCAAATGGAGGAACTCCGCCCCTAGTTTTCGGGTTGTTCCTGTATGATAAAAACAAACGGCGAATTAATCAATGCAATATTCGCGTCTTGAAGAATACGGAAACTGAACTCAGCGCCCCTTGCAAAAGAGGTGATAAAATTTTACGCGTTAAAAATGCCTCGCGTTGGCACAAGAAAGGATGCTGTGCCGCCTTTGAACCGGGAAAAGGTCTGCCCAGCTTCAGGGTAACTGACAGAATCTTAAATATCCGCAAGGCTGACAGCGATTGGATAATCGAATTGCAAAAACCTTGCGCTTCTTCGCATCCGGCCGGCGTGAAAGTTGCGGAACACGGAATCGGTGGCCCGTGCGGAATATTTCCCGCATCAGGCAGTTTTACGGAAAAATGGAACTTGAAAAAAAAGATAATTACTTCGGCTATGCTCAAACGCTGGCCGGGAACTGAATACGCCAGCGTTGCCATTCTTCCTAAGCTTCCTAAAAACGGTAAAACAAAAATTCTTTTTGATGATATAATCTGTAAAGAACTGAAAGATTCACAAAACTGATCATGAGAAACCTGCACAAATATGAAGAATTGCTTCCGGACGAATTCGCGGAGGAACTCCGGCACAGCCCGATAATTTACTGTGCTTTCGGTCCGATGGAATATCATTGCTCCCACGCTGCTTTGGGAATGGATCCGGTGAAAGGTTATGAAATCTGTCTGCGCGCGGCGGAAATATCAGGCGGAATCGTGTTCCCGATGATTCCTATTGCCCCTACCGGACACACTATGAGGAAATCCGAAAACCGGGACGAGTTACGTAAAATCGGAAAATATATGAAACCGAGTGTATTCTCCAGCATTGATATCTGTGAAAGGCTTTATTACGAATTGTTTGAAACTTTCGCGGAGGATATTGGCTTTAAAGTTTGTGTAGTCATGGGGTCGCATGGTCCGGCGGGAGTCCTGGCAAAGGCAATTGCGGAAAAGCATCCCACTCTCAAGGGCATGAAAATTCTTAACGCAAGCAGTTTGAGCCACACTCGCGATCTTGTCAATACCGAATATGAACGTTTGAATATTTCCAGGATAAGTCATGGCGGCATGTGGGAATCGGCCATGCTGATGGCAAGCAATCCGGAATTAGTCGACCCGGAAAAATTGAGAGACGCCATTCCCGGCGCATATGAAAAACATATGTTCAAAGAGTATGGTAAACACACGGTTCCGGATTATGAAGAAATTAAAAAGGTATCAGTAGAATTTGGCAGTAAACTTGTGCAAACCGCGGCAAAACGAATTGCCGCGGAAGCCCAAAAAGCATTGGCCGGTTTAAATTGTGAAAGTGATAAAGACCATGAGTAAGCAGAATGATGATTTTAAATTACCAGCAATAGATATGGAGCCAAACAGCGGCGACTGGTCGTGGGAATACGGGGAGCGTCCGTTTGATCCGGTTGCCGGTGGATTTGACGGAAAACTTGAGTTTATCGGTTTGATGCCGTACCGGAAAAGCATGGAAATCAAGGCATCCCCGATCGGGATCGGTTATGAATGCATCGACCACCGCAAGGCATATAACTTTTCAAAAACACTCCCGATAATGCAAAACTCGGGAGTAAAATGGGCGAGAGTACAAACGGGTTGGAGCAGGACTGAAACAGAAAAGGGAACTTATGATTTCTCATGGCTTGATGAAATAGTCGATGGTCTGCTGAAAGTGGGAATTCAACCGTGGCTCAGTATCAGTTACGGCAACTTGCTGTATATGGATGCGGAAAATCCGAAAACCAGTCTGGCTTATGCTCCCATTCCGTTCGGGAAGAGAGCCGTCCAGGGGTGGCGGAACTATTGCGAAACATTAGTTAAACACTATCAAAATCGTGTCACTCACTGGGAAGTATGGAACGAGCCGAACGTCGGTTTCTGGGGAACTCCCGAAGATCCGCGTCCGGCCAGTCCTGACCCGGCGGAATACGTTGAACTGGTAAAAATCACCTCGGAAATAATCCGCAAACACCAACCCGGGGCTAAGATTATCGGTGGAGCAATATCGGGGGGGGGCTGCTGCAACCGGTATATCAAAGGATTGGCAGAAAACGGTATCGCTGAACATATTGATATTTTTTCCTACCATCCCTACGGAACTATCCCGGAATTGTATATCGAAGACCGGCTGAAATATATCAAATCACTGTTTGCGAATTGCGGCAGAAACATTGAATTCTGGCAGGGAGAATGTGGCCGTCCTTCCCAAACCCAGGTGAGAGGTAGGGGTTATAAACTAACTACCGCAAACCAAGCGCGTTATCTTACCCGCCGGATTCTCACCGATCTGCACATCGGATTCGATATGACTTCGTATTTTTGCACCGGCGACATCGGCAGCGCATATAAACCCGGCGGCATTCACGGCCAGGGAGTAATTGACACTTCAGGGGAAGAATATTTTCCGAAACCCGCGTTTTTCGCTTTGCAGTCAATGGCTTGTTTGTTCGACGCGGAAACGATCCCGATCATCTCCAATATCGAAGTCACTCCCCCGGACGGCTGGGGAGGGTTTCTTGCGTCCTCGGCGGAGCTGTATCCGGTGACTGCCGGATTCCGGCGCGGCAATACGCCGATATTCGCGTATTATTTTCCGGAAAACATTGATATCGATTATGAAATTAAAAGAATTTTCATGAGTATCTGGATTGAAGATGGTTTCGATTTTTCGGACCCCATTCTAATCGACCCTATCACCCGAAAAGTTTTCAAGTTCAAAAAGGCCCCGGTCCGTAACGCTAAGGATATGTATGACTTCCACTCTTTGCCGATGCTCGATTATCCGCTGTTCATCACCAGTTACAATCTTCTGAAAAGTATCAATGGGAACTGAGTTTGTGATGAACAGGAATCTAAAAAAAACCGTGGAAGAACATTGTGTCTTTGTTGAGCAAATAGCGAAAATATCTTTTTTCCTTACCGCGAAATTCCGCGATAAAATACCTGATAAGACTGCCGGAGAAATTCTACGCGATCACACTCCGCTTTTCTATCACGCGCTTAATTACCTCGATTATAAGACCAAGTGGGACAACCCGGACTGCCAGCGAATAATGGAAAAAGCAAACGAATTAAAGGATTTGCCGGCTTCTGAGTTTGAGGAAGCAATGTATTTGGCTATAAAGGATTTTGCCATGAAGCGTGCAAAGAAATGTTATCCCGGAAGTGTAGGAGTTTCTCTGCCTGAAGGCTGGAATGCCGGAAGCCTGAAATACGATCCGCCAAAAGATAACCTCCCTGAAGGCCATTGCTGTTTCCATATCGCTAACGCGCTTGCGCCCAGGTCGATTTATGATGATCCTGAACACCTTCCCGAATGTTTTATCGAACTCATGAACAGAAGCGAAAAAGAATACGGTTATCACACTTTATATACGGGTAGCTGGCTCAACGATACCCCGCGCTGGCTGGCGCTGTTTCCCGCGGAATGGATTAATAATCTCTCTCCGGGAAGCAATAATATCGGATGGCATTTCGGATACTGGGGACAGTTGGTTACGGCACGTGGAACATTCAACGAAAAGGCCGGGCAATTTGTCCGTAATAACCTTGAATTGAAATATAAAACGCGTAGTTCCCACTGTTCGTTCTCGGCAATGCGGAAGCATCTCGCAAATTTATATAAAGGAGCCGTTAAATAATGAGTAATAGAATAAAACAATAATGGAAAGTAACGATGATTTTTGAAAACAAAGTATTAAAAGTTAAATTTGATCCGGAAGGTGGCGGATTTCCCACTTCAGTGGCAGTCAAATATCCCTTTGGTGAAACTATAACGGTAATCAAAAACAATAAACCATTTTTATCAATTGGTATTGGTAATGGTAAAACGGTAAGTCCTTTTCTACCGGATGGTTATGTTCCGGTGAAATCAGAAATCGAAAATTGCCAGAGACTGTACTTTGACCGCCTTGGGTTCCGTAGCGATGACGGTATGCTTACTAACGATTTTTTTCTTTCTCTGCGTTACGAATTTTATGACAACGGCACGGTTTTCATACAAAGTTTTTTTATCTGTGAGAAGTTTAACTATCCGGCAGTTATCGACTCATATAAATTTGAAATCCCGTTTGATTTTGAGTCGTTCAGTCAGATAAATATGCCAACGGGCGCTAATGCCGACCTCTGTGATATCATATCCCAGGCATCTGGTCATTCTTTTGAACAAAAAGGCATCAAAAAAGTCTTTAATTTCAATTGCAAGCGTAAAGACAATGTCGGCGGTTATTTTGAAGTTTTCATGGAGGATACTTTTTCACTGGCAAAACCGCGAGATCCCGATGAAGATAGCGAAAATAAGCAAAGCTCAATCACATGGAATGGCAATTCACCAACCGTAAGCTGGGATTTTCAAACCAGTAAAGCGTCACCCCTCCATCGTGATGTATGGCAACAATTCAACCAATGGGGATTCTTGTTTACTGCGCCACCAGTTTTTCGGCGTAATCCGCCATTACGGATGTATCATATCAATGACTTTTTCGACTATCGGGTTCCGACTATACGGCAAATTGATTTAATGTCGGAAGCAGGAGCAGACCTGGTTATTCTTCATGAATTGTGGCGTTCTGATGTTTCATATTCTGCTTTTCCTTACAATCGTAAACGCCTTCTTGAATTTATCAATTATGCCCACAAGAAAAACATGCGTGTTGCCCTGTATGTCAGAGGCTATCATGACCGGAGTACTATTGAGGATGCTTGTAATTGGTTCGGGGAATTTTTGCGCAAAGATTGGGATGGTATCTACATGGATTTTGCTGGCGCTCTTCATGCCCCGTGCGGACTTAAACAGCATTATTTGACCTTGAGGCGTATTCGTAAGGAAGTCGGTGAACATGGATTAATTTTCGCGCATTCCGGGGCATTGGGATCCGGACTTGGTCTGACACCTGACATCATAGATGGTTATACGGCCGGGGAAGGCGAGGAAGGTGCTTTAAGTACAAGCCGCTTTATGCATGAATGTCTAAGCGGATCATATCTTACCACCGGAACTTTCTGGACTGCTGCATTCCCACACTATGGGGATGGCCGCATAATACCGTTTATGGCGGCAGCCGGACAATATCCGCATGCACCGCTTGGGGTACAGATTAAATCCAGTTCATTGGCCCATCCGGGAGTACCGGGCCTCAATGATGTTTATTTGCGTCCTTTGTGGAAAATATGGGGGACCTTTAAAGATATGCACGATATTGAATTCTATAACGACTTCAACAGTCGCGGTATAATTGAAGCCGGCGACACAGAAAACACGGGTTCCTATCTAATGCTCAACCGTAACCAATCGGCAGCATTGCTGGTATTGAGCAATTTTGCTGATCAAAAGAGATCCGTTAAAGTTATGGTCAACTGGAAAAAGCTTGACTTTGAACCTGGATCAGCAGTGTTACTCACTCCTGATAAAAATACTCCCGGTCGAACCGAGGCATATGCAGATAAAGAAAACCTGATCGTTGATATTCCAAGTAGCGGCTGTGCTGGTTTTCTTTTCGGAGCAGAAAAATCCATAAAAGATTTTGAAGAACCCTATCCATCGATTCCAGAGGAAGTGGAAAAATATAAAACTGAAATCGAAAAACAGAAAAAACTACGTTATGCCCCGGAAACACCACAGGAAAAATTGTTCCTCAAAATTGAAATTCCGGAATATTCCATTCCATGTTATTGTTGTCGTGGATATTACAATGCCGAGCATGAAATAGGTACGATTGATGCAAAAAATAATTTCACTATGCTTGGTTATATAACAAAGAATGGTTTTATGCGCAACAAACCGAAACCAATGCAATGTATATGGGCAGGTGATAGTTCTCCCTGGATTGATATGCATGAAATATTACCGAATGGTGGAAAAAAACACATTGTCATTAAAACCAGAAGAACTCTGCAAATAGACTATTTTCACTCATGTATTGAGGTTTTGCTGTCATTGGATGCCGGCGAACAGCATTCGCAGCGTTTGGTTTTTTTCAACGAAGTGGAACCGGAACGTGAAGCGTTGCATTTTGAAATAAACTTAATCCCAAAGGAAAATTCATGAACAAAAACGTTATCGAAAGATTCAGGCTGGATGGCAAAAAAGCTTTGGTTACCGGCGCCGGGCGGGGACTGGGCAGGGCATTCGCTTATGCCCTGGCGGAAGCTGGCGCGGATATTGCTATTATTGATATTATTGCTGATAACGCAGAAAAGGTGAGAGAAGAAATCCGCGCGAAAAACCGTAAGGCAATTGCCCTGAAAGCCGATATCAGTTCAAAAGATGATATTGATCGCGCTTTGGCCAGGATTGATGAAGAATTCGGCGCGCTTGATATCGCCGTGAACAATGCCGGGATCGCCATCCCGATTCGCGAAGCAGGTAAATTAACTTTAGACGACTGGCAAAAACAAATGGATGTTAACCTGAAAGGCACATTCCTGTGTATCCAGGCGGAAGCGGAATACATGGCGCCGCGAAAGTATGGTAAAATCATAAATATCGGCTCCATCTGCGGCCATATTGTCTGGCCGGACCCGCAATCGCTTTACAGCACTTCCAAAGCGGGAATCATCCACATGACAAAATGCCTTGCCGCGGAATATATCAAGCATGGGATCAGGATTAATTCCATCAGTCCCGGCGTCACCAGGATCGACGGCCTTTTCGAGGAAGTGATTCCCATATACTTGAAAACCGCTCCGGCAGACCGGATCGGCGAACCGGAGGATTTACAGGGCGCGCTGGTCTATCTTGCCTCGGAAGCCTCTGATTTTATGGTCGGTCAAGATTTGGTTATCGACGGCGGATACACAATCATGTAGGTGGAATATGACAAAAGAAAAATTGAAAAATCTTTATGAAAAGATGCTGCTCATCCGCCGATTTGAAGAAAAAGTTAAAGAACTTTACCGCAAGGGCGAGATTTTCGGGGCTGTCCATCTTTATATAGGACAAGAAGCCATAGCGGTTGGAGTCTGCAGTTGCCTGATAGACACAGATTATGCATTCAGCACTCATCGCGGACACGGGCATTATCTGGCCAAAACCGGCGATGTCGAAGGCGCAATATCCGAGCTGATGGGAAAAGCCTCCGGCTGTTCGCACGGTTATGGCGGTTCGATGCATATGTTCAATCCAAAATTCGGTTTCATGGGAAGCAACGGGATTGTCGGCGGGGGAATACCGCTGGCGCTTGGCGCCGCATTCGCGGCACGTTACCGGAAAACTGATAATGTAAGTGTTGCCTTCTTCGGCGACGGCGCAGCCAATCAGGGAACTTTTCACGAATCCCTGAACCTTGCCGCATTAAAAAACCTGCCGCTAATCGCCGTTTGTGAAAATAACCGGTATGCCGCCACTACTCCAGTCGCCGCCTCGACAGCGGATGAAGACATGACAAAAAGGGCCGCCGCTTACGGTATCCGGGCTTTGACCGTGGATGGCAACAATGTTGAAAATGTTATTTCCGCCATGCAAAAGGCAGTAAACTACAGCCGGAATAAATCAGCACCGTTTCTCCTCGACTGTAAGACATACAGGATCGAACCGCATTGCGGCCTTATTGCCGACATCAGACCAAAAGAAGAATTGAAGAAATGGAGAAATCCCGATATGGATCCGCTGACAAAACTGCGTGATTCTCACCCGGAGATTTTTAATAGAAATATTATCGATGAGTTTGAACACAAAGTTTCCAGACGCATGGAATCCGCTGTGGAATATGCCCGGAAATCCGCAAATCCAGAAATTGATGATTTTACCAGGAAATTTGAATTATCATGAGAAAAATAACTTATATCGATGCCATGAATGAAGCTCTTCACGAGGAAATGGAACGCGACCCGAATGTATTTATAATTGGCGAAGATGTGGATATTGACGGTGGGGTATGGAACGAAACTTCAGGACTAAAGGAAAAATTCGGCAGCCGGAGAGTTGTCGGGACCCCGATTTCCGAGGCGGCTTTTTCCGGCCTTGCCGCGGGAGCGGCATTGTGCGGATTGCGTCCGGTCCTTGAGTTTATGTACATGGACTTTGTGGGAGTCGCAATGGACCAGTTGGTAAATCAAATAGCCAAACTGCCATTGATGTCCGGCGGACAACTCAGGATGCCGGTTACTATCCGGATGTGCGGAACCGGAACCGGGACAAGGGAGGCGGCCCAGCATTCCCAGAGCCTGGAGGCATGGTTTGCCCATGTGCCGGGATTCAAAGTGGTCATGCCGGCAACGGCCGGGGATGCCAAAGGGCTTCTCAAGTCAGCAATACGTGATGATTCACCAGTAATATACATAGAAAACCGTAACCTTTATTACAACGAACAACCTGTTCCCGAAGGAGAGTTTACGATTCCCATCGGCAAAGCCGATATCGTTCTTACCGGTAATGATCTTACCGTTGTAACAATTGGAAATGCAAGATACCGGGCGCTTGCCGCCATGGAATTGCTTGATGGCGATATTTCAGTTGAATTAATCGACTCGCGCACTGTTGATCCTCTTGATATGGATACTGTTCTAGGCTCATTGCGGAAAACAGGAAAGATAATTATTATCCACGAAGCCACGGCTGAGTGCGGTATAGGCGCGGAAATTGTCAGGAGAATCGTCCGTGAAGGTTTTGATTTTCTGGATGCTCCGCCACTGGTTATCGGCAGTAAAAATATTCCTGCCCCGTTCAGTCCGGCTCTGGAAGATTATATCCTGCCTTCCGCACAAGAAATCGCGACATCCATCACTAATATGCGACAAAGCTTAATATGAACTTACGAACACGCAAAGGTTGGTCAATAAATATCCTGACGCGCTAAAATTATTTGTCCGGAAGTTGCCGAAATCCTGTTGGACGATAAGCCGGTTGACTTTATCTCCGCGGCCATTACTGGAGAGCATCATACCAATAATAAAACCAATTACAGTTTCATCCAGTTGCCTGATCAGTTTAATATCACGGATTCAGGTATCAATCATTTCTTCTATATCTTCCTCTATATTTGAGAAACAAATTAGATTTCCATATACTGCTTTTATCAATCCCAACTTTCATTTCCCAGCAGGCCGTCATGGTAGAACACCGGTTTGTAACCGCGCTCCGTAAGGTAGCGGACAGCTGTTTCCATTCGCTCCAGGTGGTCTGGTATGTAGTTGTGATAATATTCAAATGAATACTGTTCATGGGTTGCTACGGCTACCGTGTCTCTGCCCGAAGCACTTTCCAGTTCCTTGATTATTTTATCGCTCGGGGAAAGATTACAGCAAGTATCGTTCTTACTGAAAAACAAATCATTTTCAAAATCATAAACGACTCCATTTTCCTGAAGGTACAAAGTTGTCTCAATATCTTTATAATAGCCAATGTCCGTTAAAATTTCGCTCCTGTCAGCCTCGCCTACATATGTTTTGGCATTGAGGAATTGGCCACTCAGGACTTTAACGCCCCTTTCCTTCAGCACGGGAAAGACTTCAGGGGGAAGCATGCCCCAATGAATGACTACTGGCGGCTGAAAACTTTCTTCTCCCGCGAATCGAATTATTTCCGTTTTAAGGAGATCATAATCGGCGGCAACCTTTTCCGGCGCGGCATGCTGATAAGGCCTATCCGGGAACTCGGAATAGGCATGAAACGACAGTTTCAGCCAGTCTGAATTCCGAATCCATTCTGTCTTGTATTTATCAGGGAATTCTTCCAGCGCAAACGGATGATGATCATTTCGATAAAACAGGTTCAGCGTAAATTTCGCACCATAATTTTCATTCAATTCCTTTAACTTTTTGAGATAAAAATGCTCAAATATCGACTCGTAATTTCCCTTCGCGATATCTGTAAGGAAAAAGATGTTGTCGTCTATAAAAAAATTGTACCTTTTAAATGATTTTTTGTCCCATACAACTTTCAATGTTTGTTGGAATTCACCGTAAATATTTTTTGCGCGGACATTGATTTCATTGAATTTTTCCATCAAGCGGATTGGCGCTTCAAACGCAAATCCGCGGCGGAGCGCCGGCGCTCCGTTTACTGTGATTTTATCGCTCAAATTCCCGGAAACGCCTTGCACGTTTATTTCCAGGCAGTCATCAGTTTCTCTTCCGGCATTCCCGTTAAGAACCGAACCGTTTAACAAATTTGTCACCTTAAGCATTCTGACATCCTTTCTTTTTCGTGATTTTTCATAATTACTGTATTGATCTTTTGGGTTTTCACAATATGCTTAATTAGCACTATTGTGCCATTAACAAGCATAAAACAGCCACAATTGGTATAAAATAAAGGTAATTATGGGACACACTGCTCTTTATAAAGAGAATTTTTTCTACAACAGGGCTCCTTTTGATCCTTCCGCCGATACAATACAGTTTTTTGCATGGTTCGACTCCATCTGGAAGCCGGGATTTATCGCATCCGGAAAATATCCTGAACACGTCATTTATACCTTTATTACCGAAGGTTCATACAAAATTTATCGCGGCGACTCAATCTCAATACTCAAAGAAGGCGATTTTTCGATCGGCAGCAGACCTTACAAAAAAGCTGAAGTCACAAGCAATGTCCCATGCCGGAGGAAAAGTTTTATGGTATATAAAGACAGCCTCCACGAAATGATTATTTCACGTATGTTTAAAAAAGAGGCAGTCACTTTTCACTTTGTAAACAAAGAAAAAATCCTAATAATAATGAATTTAATCCGCGAGGAAATGTCAGGCGGCCAGGACAACGCCGTCCTTGCCGGATTATATTTCCGGCTCCTGCATGAACTTTATTCGCAATATCATAAAAATATATTGCCGGAGTCACTGGAAAAAGCACTTGTGTTCATCAACGCCAATTTGCATGATTCCAAGCTGTCGCGCGCAAGCATTGCCGAAGCGGGCGGGGTAAGCATCCGCACATTGTGCCGCATCTTCAAACAACACCTGCACACTCAACCGGCTGCATACATAATCAAATTGCGCATGGAGCATATCCGCAACCTGCTTGCCATGCCTAATTTGAGCATCAAGGAAATAGCCTGGAAAACCGGATTCACGAGTCAGAATTTCATGGGACGCATGTTCAAAAAGAAATACAAAATATCGCCAAGTGAATACAGAAATTCGCTTCGCGGGAGGTAAAGCAAGGCTCGAACCTTGACCAAGAAGTCAGTTCATGATTCTACAATTATATTGTCTCGGCCCCGGACGGTATCCCCGGAAATCTCTATTATCCATATTAGCTTGGGTGTAAATGAATACTTGTGGGTCCCAGGGATTATAAACTACCAGTTCTTCGCGGGCATCGCCGCAGAGGTCGGCGGGAATACAGTGAAACCATCCCATATTGAATCCGGGATATCCCATAATCCGTGGGGGAAACACTAAATCCGGAAGGCCGGGAAGTTCCGCGAACAATTCTCCGTTTCCGCGCCAAAGCATCCCGCCGTTATACAATAGGGCGGGGGCATTGGGACCGAACCAGTAAACCGGTTCCATACCGGTGTTGTTAGGAGTGTTATTTAATTTATATCGACAGACTTCCGTCCCGGTATGACTGCTGACAACCAGCACTTCCGGTTCATGTCCGTTGTACCTGATAATCATTTCGTTTCCGGGATATTCCGGCAGAAGATTGGCAACCCGCACTTCCTGTCCGTGTGGAACCACATCTTCTCCCAAACTGAAAATAACATTGCCTTCCGCATCGATCACGTAGCCGCCTCCGGAGCAGATTGCCCTGTTTTTGCCGTTATCCCACGGGGCAATGGTCACGGAATCCATATTTTTTGCCCAGGCTTTGTCCCACAGGACTTTGCCGTCGTGGTCAAGTAGGAAATAGCCTCCGTTCACTTCATCCCGGCCGTCTTCATCTATGTCCCCCACCGAGGGAATATATGCCGGGCAATGAGTGTATTCGGTCAGGGGATTAATATATTTCCACATGAGATTTAAATTATCGTCGTAAGCAAGTACGGTGTCGCCAAGTTTTATGACGAAATCACGCGGAGATGAGTTGCCGCGAAGATTGGCGATCAAAATGCGCTGATGAACCCAGTTGGCGCTTTTGCCCCTGCAGTTTTGCAGCCCCGGACATTCGGCTTGTTTTTTGATTTTTCCGGATTTACCATCGCGAAGCTGAATTACCACATTATGCATGGAATTGGCATTCGGATTTTTCGTAAGCTTCTGGAAAAGACAAATTACTTCCGAGTTTCCGTCGCCGTCCAGGTCATGTATTGCGACCGCGCCGGGACGCATTGGCTGATTTCCGCCGCCACCGTTGCTCCAGATCGGTTTTCCATTGATATCAAAAGCACCGAGGAAACATGGTTTCATGCCGTTTTCAGCGCAACGATAAACGAGGAAATCAACCTGGCCATTACCGGTTAAATCGCCGATTCGGATGTCTCCGCCAAATTTAAAAAACTGCTCTTTGATTTCTTTTGTCGTCAGGAATTCTTTAGGAATAACGATTTTTTTATATAAAACCGGTTGATTGTTACTTTCAGACATTTTTGATATCTTTCGTGAAATTTATAAAATCGCCATGTTGTTTATGCCATTTTGCGGTTCCTTTCAGCATGTCAGTTTCGATTTTTCGAAACCTTTCCATTCCCGCCAGATTATTCATTTCCAACGGATCATTGTACAAGTCGTACAGCTCTGGTAAGTCGTTACTGGTATACACATATTTGTATTTTTGAGATATTGCGGCTCTCCTGATATCGCCAATGCAAGGATTGCCCGAATACTGGCAAAAGACAGTTTTTTCGTTAGCGGGAGAACCGTTGATTACAGTATCGGCGAGGGAGTCTCCTGAGAAATTATTTTCAGGATGGATATTCGTGAAATCAAGCAAAGTCGGCACTATGTCCAGATGGGATACAACACTATCTGCTTGTCCAGCCTTGCCTTCGGGATGACGGATAATCAGCGGGACATTAATTGCCGGTTCGTACATTTCCATTTTCTGATACATTCCGTGCTGTCCCAGGTGGTCGCCGTGATCAGATGTAAAGACGATAATTGTGTTGTCGTAATGACCGGATGACTTGAGAGTGTCAAGAATAGTTCCAATACAAAAATCAGCAAGGTTGACCAATCCCAGGTGCGCGGCCCATACTTTCCGCCATTCTTCCAGCGAAAGTTTAGCGCCTAGTTGTGCGGGAACTCCAGACTGCCGTCCGGGAGGAACCTTTACGCCGCTTTTTCCCACATTCTCAGGCAGGACAATTTTATCCGGATCAAATTTTTCCGCGGATTCCCGTGGCAAAATTAAAGGCGGATGCGGCGCCCAAAGGTTAATAAACAGGGCGAACGGGCTTGCCGCCCGACAGATGAAATCAACGCTTTCCCGGCAAAAATAAATATCCCGGAAATTATCGGTGGCAAATGGATAAATTCCGGTTTCCGTACTGGAATAAAATCCGGATTCCCGGACCCCTTTCCGGTTTTCTGTAACCTGTTTTCGAAATTTTTTATCTGGAGATAACTCCACATTATTTTTTTTACAGTAACTGAGATAATCTTCGTCATCCACCCACTTGTTGAAAAAATTCCGTGATTTCAGTTCAGGTTTAACTTTTATATGGTTTATGCCAACATGCCCAACCGCGTATCCGGATTCCGCAAAATACTGATGAATGGTTTTATGTCTCCGGGCTGTTTGTCCTTTGCAGTCATTAAATACGGCTCCGTTTGCCGTGGGATATATTCCTGTAGACAACGCGGCTCTGGCGGGAATACACAAAGGACAAGTGTTATATGCCCTGGTAAATCTGCATGACTCATCTGCAAGCATATTGAGATTAGGAGTAACTGTTACTCCTGACTGTTCCATATAAATACTGTCGGCACGCTGATGGTCCGTCATTATAAAAAGCAAATTTGGTTTCATGAGAATGCTCTTGAAGGTGCTTGTGTAACTTATTTTTCGAGTTTGCTGATTTTTTCGATCATCAGACCGAGTTTGTATTTGATGTTGTCCAGTTTTGCGGTATCCTTCGGCCAGTGATACGGATCAGGGATCATCCGGTCGGGGATTTGCAGCAGTTTTTCGGCATTTCCAGCCAATTCCGGGTATTTTATGCGATCCAGCTGTTTCAGTCTTTCCCGCAATACATGGAAGTATTCGTAATCCTCCATGCCGTCGCGCAAATTTGCCAGCCGGATACTGGGAATAGCTTCACATTCAGGTTCCGGTCCCGGATAAAGCAAAGTTCCAGAGCCGTTCATTCTTCCCGCTTGCCAGTCTGTATGCGGCCAGCGTTTGTCCGGTTTTTTCATATTGTTGACTTTGTATGAATGATTAAGCTTGTAGACAAGGAAACCGTCGGCTTGATACTTCCAGGCCATCCATGGAATTATTCTTGCTCCCGCATACGGCCGATTGTACTTGATGAAAGGGCTCCACTCTCCATCCGGGGCCTGCTTTTCAGAGCAGGCGTAAAACCAGAATTCTTCGCCATACTTTTTCCGGCGGTCATAAATGGCCTTGAGCATTTCAGGATTTGCACATTCCTTGAGATGGATCGACCATACATCGATTTTTCCCTTAGCGCTTGTTCCGTTGAACTTCTGGAGTGGATTCACACCATAAGCCTGGAGTTTTATTTCCGGAGCAAGTTTTTTCAGCAACGCATGATGCCGCAACATTCCCAGCCATCTGGTTTCGCTTGAATATGGTTCATCATAGTATTCAAAATATGATTTTCCCAGCATTCCCAATTTTTTCAAATGTTTTATATACGCCTTGATCCACATGTGGTGTGCCGGATTATCACTGAAGTCCGGATCATGCTTATCGGTTTTTTCGCGCCATTTTTTTATTAACTTGCCCATGGTGGTCCAACTGCCCGTTCTGCGGTCGCGGATTCGCCATTTCGGGGTGACAAACGGTCTTAACCCTGACCAGAAATTGCAGCTCAATCCGGCCCAGAAAGCGTTGGCGTTATATTTTTTCCCGATCTCGATATATTTATCGAAAGTCGAAAAATCAAACGACAGTGTTCCGTCTTTCTCCAGCCAGATTGGAATTTGCCGGTACAACACCTCGCCGTTGAAAAAGAACGGCTGGACGCGGTAGCGTGACATGGTGTTTATGTGTTTTTCAAACAGTTCCGGAGTATATTTGACTTTATAGCGGTAGAATGCCGCCCAGTTCCGGGAACCATTCCAGCCGAACCAATGATTTTGTTTGAGACTTATTTTTTTCGGAATATCAAACCCGAAAACGGTTACGTCCAGTTTGCGCGAAGCTTCCCGGCCATCTGCCGAAACCGTTACTTCTCCTTGATACTTTCCGGCGGGAGTTCCCGGCGGCGCGTAAATGTCGATCCAGATGCTTTGAACGGTTCCCAACTTAACATCGAACGGTTTGCCGGGAAACAGGATATCCGGTTCATACTTATGTTTGTTGGTTACGAGCGGATGGTTATCCATCAGCCTGACGTAACCAACCTTGAACCACCGGAAGTTATCAGCCTTTATAATACCATTTTCCCCTTTCAGGTCACTGAATTTAACTTTTACGTCTTTTAAGCTTTTCCAGAAGGGAATAACCAGTAATTGAAAAGAATCGGTTTCGTTCCCGGCAACGGCAAGTTTGACCGGACCTGTTGTTGACCCCCGATAAACAGTGTCACGATAAATTTTCTTTTCAGGGAAAGCGGTTCCCAAGGCAAAGTCTCTGATTTTTTTTGAATCTGGATACAAATTTATCAGGTTAATGTCAAATGCCAGCTTTTGCCATTGCTTCTCAAGTTCCTGGACTTGGCTTTCCAATATTTTCCATTCTTCCCGAGTCAGCTTTTTATAATCATTCAAGTTTGCGGAGATTTTATCCAATCCAGATTTAATACGGGAAACATTCTCTTTAAGATTTTTCGTTTCCGGATGCCTGAATTTTACGAGTCTTTTATTTCCGGATTTAACCGCGATGGAAATTTCGTTAATTACCTTCCGGAGTTCCGGTAATTGTTTGCGAATATATAAGCAGTAAAACACCTTTCCGTTTTCCTGAAGAAAGCCTGTTACGCTCCAATTGCCGCCCCGGAAAATACTTATTTTCAGCGGGCAGCCAGACTTAATATCCTGTTGCCGGCAACTTTCAGTTTTTGAATTGCACTTAACGGTATATTGTCCTGTTATCGCTTTTGAATTTCTTAATTCCAGACGCAACTTATTTTTTCCGAAAAACAAAGGTTTATAGTTTTTGAGAATAACCCTGGAAAACTGCTCTCCGGTTTTGCATCCCATGAACCGGAGAGTTCCATAACATCCATAATTTCCAAAATTGCGTCCGGTAAGCGAATATTGTGATTTTTCTCCAACAACTGATTCAGTGCGGCAGAGGTTTACGCCCCATCCATCATCGCGCTGCGGAGTTCCGCGATACTCGCCATCCTGCATAAGTTCCTTGAAAGGAATTGCCATTTCCACAGTCCAGCCTTCAGGAAATGTTCCAGTAGCGCAAGTCCAGACAGGATTATATTTCAGGCGTTTTTTCAAAGAGAAATCCAGAGTGGCTCCGGATGGATTCACTATGAATTTGTAATAATTTTTCCGTTCGTGATTAGGATCAATAAATACCTGGATGCTTTCTTTTTCAGAGATTACGTCTTTGTAGTCCGGCGCCGGTCCCCGGACATATTTCTTTTTTGCGGGTTGATAACATTTCCAGAATAAATATAAATTAGCGGCATCGTAGCAAATGTACGCTTCAGTCTTCCGTGACGCGAGTTTCCCTTCGCACATTTGCAGTTTGAAATTTCTGACAGGGGTGACGGATTTCCAGCATTCATCATCCATTTTTCCGTCAATTCCTGGAGGATTGTTTGTCCAGAAAGTATTCACTTTCAGGCCGGACACATTCGGATTTTTAGCCGAGAGTGTGACTATACTTAAAAATAATACAAGCGCGATAAATAGAATATTAATGTTTTTCATTTTATGAGTTTTTTAGCTAAGGAGTTGGCAGATAGGTTTGTCCGCTGTATTCTACTTTCATCATTTTATCCGTAGTGGCTCCGGCTTTGTAGTAATCAACATGACCATCGCCGAATGCCAGGTTGTCGCCACCCTGATGCGGATTGGTCATCAGGTAATTGTTGGGAACCCAAATCCTTACATGAGTGCCGCTTATCCAATAATATACAGCTTTATCTCCCCAATTCGGATATTTTCTGCCATCGGCGAAAAGGCAGAACATTGCCGGTTTCTGAATTTCCATCGTCCGTATTGCCCTGGCCGCCGGTTGAGATCCCCAATAACCGGCATTGTAATTCCAGGAGTAATTAGTGATAAAAGCCGTTGATCCGTTATAATATTTACCATTGCCAGGACAGAAATAAATCGTGCCGCGATTTTTGCTTTCCGCTCCCTGGTTCGTGGGCCGCGGAACATATAAGTCCAGGTATTCATACCACACTCCGAGTCCGCCGTGGTCAGACGGACTGTAGTATGCCGGGGGAAAGTAACCGTCATAGTCGGTACTGTACAGTTGGGCGGTAGACGCTATCTGTTTCATGCGACCGGCACAGTCGATTCTCAGCGCCGAACTCCGGGCATTCCGAAGCGCCGGCATCAGCATTGCCGCAAGTATAGATATTATCGCTATTACTACCAATAATTCAATCAGCGTAAACAATCCAGTTTTCATTTTCATAGTAATACCTCTGTTTATTTAGTTTCGGGCAAAATGTTGAATTTAAAAGTGTTTTTCTTAAAAGTAGTTATCTTTTTTCTGAAACTTTCTCCATGGTTTTTTCCAGGTTGCTGATAGTTGTTTCCATATCGTGAACATTACTGAAAAATTTTGCAATTTCAGTATTGAAAGCGCTAGTGTATTTCCCGCGCAACATTGCCGGATTGGTCTGAGAATAATAGCTCCGGGGATCAAAATCATAAACAACGCTTCCAGAAGGGAACGGAGAGTTGTCTTTTTGTTCGGCAAGTGTTTCAGGAATAACTGACAGCCAGTGAGGATTGTTCTTTACAATCTCCCTCTGCGCGGATTTGCCGCTCAGGTATTTCAGGAGAAGAAGAACTGTTTCAACATCCTGGCACGTTTTCCCGATACATCCCAGGATCATTGATTCATGGGCAAAACCATCCTGCATCCGGGGATAATTGAGTAAAGCAAATTCGCTGCTGGATTCAGCTACCGCAGGAAAACGGAACAGGAAATCAGGAAATATTGCATAACGTCCTTCGAGAAACAGGTCGAAACTTATTTTCCAATAAGGTTTAAGGTTGTGATGCTTTATGCAAGGCTTGAACTCTGACAAGAATTTAATCATTTTCTTTCTGTCAAAGTGAAAAAGGTTATCTCCACCGGCCTCCATTACAATTCCGTACATGGCGGCATGACTGCTGAACCCGAAATAACGAATTCCGAGAACTTTTCCTTCCGACTTTTTTTCAATTGTGTCCGCCGCTTTCATCATATCCAGAGGCTTGTGCAGCTTTTCCGCGAAAATTCCATATTCCGACAAGTATTTCCGGTTTGCATATATTACTGTGGGAGTCCGCAAGAGCGGCACCCCGCATTGTTCTGAACCAATCTGTCCGACGTTAAAAGCTCCGGGAACGAAATTGGTATTGGCAATCCCCGCATTGTCAAGCAGGTCAGATGGTATCGGCATAATTTCATTCCGATGTTTACGCATTGCTAACGGAGAAAGCAAAATCAGGTCATATCCTTTCTCTGGGATGTCCAGCCCGAAATCTACTTCTGCATCAATGAACGGATATATCTCATGAAAACACTTTAAAGCCCAAAGCCAAAGCTGTCTTTGGGAAGCGTCATTTCCTGCCGCAATGAATATCTTCAGTGTATCGGCTCCTGGCGCCGCGAGAACATCAAAAAACTGGTACAGCTCCGGTGAGGACAAGTTTCCCGCTGATGTTCTGGCGGATTCTCCGGTTTCGATTTTTTCCTGATTGGCGGAAGCCGCGGGATAGTCAAGTTCTGTTATTTTCTTCTCCGGTTGTTTGATAAATGTTCCGTTGCCGGTTTTTACTTCTAATTCTCCTGCCCTTACCAACTGCTGGATTGCCCGGTGTACTCGATTAGGGGTGGTTTTATACAGCTTCGCTAATTTACGCTCCGACAATAATTTTTGCCCTGGAGCATACTTGTTCATGGCAATTTCCTTTCGGATCTTGCCTGTCAGTTCAGCGATTGGATCGATTGCGGCTATCATTATCAATCTTTGTTAATCAATTACAATCAATTATAATCTGATTTATGCGGACATGCAACCCCTGAGAGGAAATATTTTGGAATATTTTGCTATTCCAAGTTCAAAGTTAGAGCAAATTTTATACTCAGGCGATTTTTGTTTTCTTTGTCTTGCAAGGCAAAACCGCACCACACTGAATTTTTCACATATTCACGTACAGGTAAACTTTAGATATTTTTTCCCTTGTTTTTCATCATACTTTCTCATGAGTTATTGTCTTGGCAGCATATGAAAAATAACGAGGTAGAAAATCTCTGATGCGGGGCTTGTTCCATCATAATGAGTGTGTTATACTCAATAAGGGTTAGGCTATTATAAGTATGAGAGCGGTTGAAAAGTAATAGTTTTTATCATTGACAGGGGAGAAGTCATGAAAAAAATCTGCTTAATCGTATGTTGCCTTTCCATTACATTATTGCTTGCCGGGTGCGGAAGAGGAGATTCGTCAAGTAAAGATTTAGTAGTGGTTGGCAGCGGGGCTCCGGAGGTGATCCTGCGGAAACTGGCGGAGGCTTTCAATAAAACCAATCCGGGTTATAAGGTGATCGTCCCGAAAAGCATCGGTTCCGGCGGAGGGATTAAAACAGTCGGCAATGATGAATATTTTCTCGGCAGGGTTGCCAGGCCGCTTAAAAAATCGGAAGCACATTTCGGCTTGACCTATGTTCCTTTTGCGAAAGACCTGGTGGTTTTTGCCGCCGGTAAAAACGTAGACATCAAATCGTTGACTCCGGAGCAGATACTGGACATCTATTCCGGCAAAATTACCGGCTGGGAACAAGTCGGCGGCAGGAAGGCCCACATCCGGACGCTGGCAAGGGAAAAGAGCGAAACTTCCGCGATTATTATCGCACGGCATCTTCCCGGCTTTAAAAAGCTCGTTTACGGCAAACAGATAAAGCTGATTTATCACGATTACGCCATGGTCGACGCCTTGTGCAAATTTCCCACCTCCATCGGCTGGCTGACTTGTTCCTCGGTCAAACCAGGTTTCAAGCCGGTAGCTTACAATGGGATTGCGCCAACCGCGCAAAACGGCGCAACCGGGAAATATCCTTTTGCCTTGGAATATGCATTCATTTACAAGAAAGACCGACTGAATACCGCGGCGAAAAAATTCATGGACTTTGTCAAGTCCGGGCAGGGGAAAAAGATATTGGAAGCGAACGGCCTGTCGGCTGTTGAATAAAGGAGTCACGGAATGAGACGGCATCATCGTTTGGCATATTCGATTCTCGGGCTGATAACCTTTACTGCCTTCAGTATCACTTTGGCATTGTATCTTATAGGCACTGACGCCTTGCGCCGGACAATCGACATGAGGGAATTTGACCGGGCCGAAAGAACCTACCGGATGGTGAAGACCATGATTGACCAAAAGATTCGCAACCTGTTCGCATTGTCCAGAAGCCTGAAACACAATTTTACCTTGATAAATGCTCTCGAAGAATACATAAATACCGGGAATGTCAATTCGCTCAGTACCTATATGAAACAAATATATCCGGAACTGGATGTCGATATCTTCCAGGTCACCGACAGCCGGGAAAAAGTGCTTTACCGGGCAAATGCGCCGAAACGGAACGGCGACACTCCGAACATCTGGGGCGTCGGGGAGGCATTGGCGGGAGAGGACATTATTCTTGCGTCCGAAGGTCCGCTGGGGTGGGCCGTGCGAGCTGTCGTTCCCGCCCGGACCCCAAAGGGGAAAATCATCGGCAGCATCATGATCGGCTACCGCATCAACAACCGGTTCGCCGAAGAAATAAATATGGAAAACATTGGCATCATGATTGGATCGCTGTCGGGATTGATCGCCGAAGCGCGCCCCCATGAAAAACATTCCGGAGGCCAGCTTCTCTACAGTGAAAAAACCATGCTGATGAGCCTGAAGGAAAACAAAGTATATTACGAAAAAGCGGAGGGTCACAATACCGTCTGTTACTACAAACGCCTGAAGATAGCGGATTCCATGTTCTGCATGGTCATTGAGTTGGATACTTCAAAATCCCGGCAGTTCCTGACCCGGACCCGGTATCGGATGGCAGGGTTGAGCGCGGGAATTTTTCTGGCGGCGCTGTTGATCGGGGCGCTGTATTCCAGAAAACTGGTGAAGCCGTTAAAGGAGTTGCGGGACCAGAGTTGTGAAACCGTCAGGGAGATAACCGGCAAGACGATTGAACAGGATCGTGGCAATGAAATCGACACGCTGGTTTCGGCGTTCAGGGAAATGCGGGAGATGCTGGCGGAACATATCGGCAAACTGGAACAGGCGGAAACGGAACTGAAAAAACATGAAGAGCAGCTTGAACAACAGGTGGATTCGCGGACCCACAAGCTCAAGGAAAGCAACGAAATGCTGTCAATGGAGATTATCGAGCGCAAAAAGACCGAAGCGGAACTTGAAATCATTCACAAAGAACTGCTGGAAGCGTCCCGCCGGGCCGGGATGGCCCAAGTAGCCACGGACATGCTTCACAACATCGGCAACGTTCTGACCAGCATCAATGTGATTACCACGCTGGTCAATGAAAAAGTTTCATGCTCAAAAATTTCAAATCTCGAAAAAATCGTTGAATTAATCAGGGAACATGAAAATGATTTAGGAGATTTTCTTACGAATGATGCAAAGGGAAAGCATATTCCCGTTTATCTTTCGGAAGTGGTAAAATTCCTGGGGGATGAACAGAAGTTGGTTCTTGGCAAACTCAGCACCCTGATCAAGAACGTCAACCATATCAAGGAAATCGTAGGTATGCAGCAGTCATACGCGAAATCTTCAAATTTCAAAATGCCGGTGGATATCAATGAACTTGTTGAAGACGCCATCCAGATCAACTCCGCGGGGCTTGAACGCCACGGCGTGAAACTGAAAACGGAGCTTGCCAATCTTGGAATAATCGAGATCGATAAGCAGCGGGTTCTGCAAATCCTGGTCAACCTTATCAACAACGCAAAATATGCTCTGACCGCCAGCACCAAAATCGAGAAAATCCTGACCATAAAAACCTTCAAACAGGATGACAATATCCTGCGGGTTGAAGTAAGCGATGACGGGATTGGGGTAGAAAAAGAAAATCTGTCACAGATATTTGAATACGGCTTCACCACGAAAACCGCGGGACATGGCTTTGGTCTGCACAGCGGTGCGCTGGCCGCAAAGGAAATGGGCGGAACGCTGACCGTTCAAAGCGATGGCCATGAACAAGGTGCTACTTTTATCCTCGAAATTCCATTTACTCCGACAAAGGGGAATTCATGAAAAACAGTGTTCCAGGTAACAAACGCATCCTGATTGTCGATGACAACCGCGCGATTCACGGCGATTTCGCGGCAATCCTGGCTCCCGGACATCAGAGTAATACGCTGCTGAATGAGGCAGAAGCCGTGATCTTCGGCAAAGCAACGGCGTCCGAACCTGATGATTTTGATTTGGATTCCGCGTTCCAGGGACAGGAGGCGCTTGAAAAGGTCAAGCAGGCGCTGGCGGAGAACCGGCCATACGCCATGGCCTTTGTAGATGTCCGGATGCCACCGGGATGGGATGGCATCGAGACCATTTCCAGAATTTGGAAAGTCGATCCGGATCTTCAGGTGGTCATCTGCACCGCGTTTTCAGATTACCAGTGGAGCGAAATAAATGACATCCTCGGACAAACCGACCGGCTGCTGATCCTGAAAAAGCCGTTTGATAACATTGAAGTATATCAGCTTGCCAGTGCACTCACGGAAAAATGGCGCTTGGCCCAGCTTGCCAGAATTTCCCAGGAAGAGTTGGAGAAAAAAGTGGAACAACGGACTCTCCAGCTCAAAGATGCTAACGAGGAAACCAAACTCATGGCGGAAAAGGCGTTGGCGGCCAACCGCGCAAAGAGCGAATTCCTCGCCAATATGAGTCATGAAATCCGGACCCCAATGAATGTGATTATCGGATTTGCCGATTTATTGGCGGAAGAGAATTTGAACCAGGCACAAAAGCAATACGTCTGGTCAATCTGCGAATCAGGAAACAATCTGCTGACGATTATCGACGATATCCTGGATTTCTCGAAGATTGAGGCAGGCAAACTCAAGCTGAATACTACCGAATGTCCGCTTGAACATATCCTGATGCATATCGATTCCACCATGTCGGCGCTGGCGGCACAGAAGAATCTGGGATTCGGGATTATCCGCCGGGGGCAATTACCAAGTACCATACATACCGACCCGGGCCGCCTGCGACAATGCCTTATCAATCTCGCCAACAACGCCATCAAGTACACCAATGAAGGATATGTGCATATCCTGGTCACGACAGGATGCGGCAAGAATGACGAAATGCTTCTGCACTTTGATGTAAAGGATACCGGGATCGGGATTGCACCAGAAGTGCGGGAAGCAATATTTGAAGCCTTTGTTCAGGCCGATGGCAGTTCCACCCGGAAGTACGAAGGCACGGGATTAGGGCTGGCCATTACGAAGCAGCTTGCGGAACTTCTTGGGGGAGGAATCACACTCTCCAGCAGCCCCGGTAAAGGTTCAACATTTTCCCTGACGGTTGCCACAGGTCTCAGCATGGACGACTTACCGAAAATTTCCGTCCCCACCGGCGACGATCAGCAAGACAACAATAAAGCAAACGCCCACGTACCACAATTTTCCGGAAAAGTCCTAGTGGTCGAGGATAAGGAAAGCAACCAGAAACTGGTTAAGCTCCTGCTGGAAAAACACGGTCTTGATGTGATTATCGCGAATAACGGCAGGGAGGCTTTGGAAATATGTGAAAAGCAATCATTCGATATGATTTTCATGGATATCCAGATGCCCCATATGAACGGATACGAGGCAACCGGAATTCTCCGCGGCAAAGGCATAACTACCCCCATCGTCGCGCTTACCGCCCACGCCCTGCGCGGTGACGATGAAAAATGCTTTGACGCCGGATGCAGCGCTTATCTTTCCAAACCCATCGTCAAGGATAAATTCCTGGAAATTCTCAACCGGTACTTAACCGGATCAAAGCCGCAATGAAAATAATTTCTTACTGCTTTATTGCGTCGAAATAGGCGTTTCTTTGTGTTTCCAGCAACATCCCGACCTGATCGAATTCAATCGGGACATAGCCTTTTTCTGTAATCTCATCGCAGAGATCCAGCCATGCCTGATGATCCCATTCGCCGTCATGTTCTTTTACGAAATCAGCAAGGATGTTTGATTCGGCGAGGGTCTTGAGATTTTCCTTTGCCGAGACCTGCTCCGCACCTTTGTTTTCAGGAACTATTCCACTATTCATTGGACTTCCCTCCATAGCATTCCCCTGAACTATATCCAATATACCAGAATATGAGGAAAACACAAATTATGGGGAAAACATCAGCTGTAAAGAATCCCCCCAATGTGACTTGTCTTGCTACAAAAACAGCGTTGACAGTACACTAGATTTACAAATTTTTAAGAATGTAATTCGGGAAAGTTTACGGATTGATCTTGCAAATTTCAAACAGATGTTTTATACTAATGTTTGAATACCTTGAAATAGTGGAGATATAATGTCTACGGAAGAAACCAAGGGAAAGATTCTGGAAGCCGCGATTGATGAGTTTTCCGAATTTGGTTATCAGAAGGCCACGATCAGGAATATCAGCAATCGCGCGAAAGTGAATCTTGCCGCGATCAATTATCATTTTTCCAGTAAAAAGGAACTTTACCGGAATGTTCTGGAGGCGGTTTTTTCAGGTGACGGTAATGAGACGAAAATGCCTTCCGGGGATAATATTGATTCCCGGGAAAAACTGGAAGCGATTTTACATGACTGGATAGAAATTTTCATGTCGCGTCTGATCGGCAGTCCCGCCGAAGAGGAGCAGAGGAAATACCGAATTTGCGTACATGAAATGCTTTTCCCGTCAGATATTTTCGATGAAGTGGCGAATAAATATATTCGCAGGGATATTGAGTTGCTGATGGGGATTATTTCGTCCGGAATGCCGGAAAATACGGAACGTGCGCGAATTCTAATAAAAACTTTTTCGGTTCTGGGACAATGTCTGTTTTATCCTTTCCACAGACAGTTGATAAAAAACTTCACCCGAAAAGATATTTTTGCGAGAGAAAACCTTGAAATGATTGTAAATGAAATTGCGGGAGAAACTTTGGCCGGCCTGAACTATGTCAGTTGAAATCTGACATTAAATACACATATGAAAGTATACCTATGAAAAAGAAATTTTATTTCACTCTTTCCATTTTGATCGGGGCATTATCGTTGAATGCCGCTCCGCAACAGGCTCCGCCGCCCGTCGTCAGGACTGAAGCGGTCCGGGAAGTGGACGAATCCGAACCGAAAGAATATATCGGTTATGTGGAAGCTACGGATGAAGTCGATCTTCCTTCCAGAATTTCCGGGTTCATCACCGGAATCAAGTTCAAGGAGGGCAGTCTGGTCAAAAAGGGTGACCTGCTTTTCACCATTGAGGACACCTCGTACCGGGCCAAGGCGAATGCCGCGAAGGCCCAGGTGGACCAGCAGGTAGCCGAGTTGAGTTACGCGGTCAGCAAGTTCAAACGGCACAAAGACCTTAACCAGAAAGAAATTGTTTCGAAATCGGAATTCGAGGACGCCATAAGGCTTGTCCAGTTCGAAAAAGCCAAATACGAACAGAGCAAGGCTGAACTGCTCGATGCCGAAAACAATTTGGGATACACCAAAATCAAAGCCCCGATTTCAGGACGCATTGGGGAAGTGAAGCATACTTTGGGAAATTATGTGAGTCCTTCAAGTACGGCGCTGGCCACGATTGTCAGTGTAGATCCCATCCAGGTGAAGTTCTCCGTCAGCGAACGCGATTTCCTCAACCTTTTCAGGGACGTGAACAAACCAAACGATAAGCTCCGCATTGCGATTAAGCTGGCAAACGGCAAATTGTACGAAAAGGCCGGGAAGATCGTATTTGTTGATAACAAGGTTGATTCCGACACGGGGACCATTTCCATCTGGGTATTATTCCCGAATCCGAAACTGAAACTTATTCCCGGCGGTTATGTAACCGTGCTGCTGTCTGAAGTACTTGAGAAAAAAGTGCCTGCCGTGAAGCTTTCGGCTATCCTGACGGATGTAAGTGGAAACTATGTATATCTGCTTGGCAAGGACAACAAAGTCGTCCGGCGTCCCGTGGAGCTTGGCGGGGTTGTTCGCGACCTTAACATCGTCAAGAAGGGGCTTAGTCCGGGTGATGTGGTCATTGTCAGCGGAACCAATAAGGTCAGGCCGGGAATGCAGGTTAAGCCGGTAAATGCCAACCGGCCGGAAAAAGATGAGAAGAAAACTAAAAAATGATCTCAGGAATATTTATAAAGCGTCCGAAACTCGCGATCGTTATTTCGGTGTTGATAACACTGGCCGGCGTTATCTGTGTATTCAAGCTGCCGGTGGCGGAATACCCTGAGGTAGCTCCGCCCCAGGTTATTGTCAGGGCGAGTTACCCCGGAGCGAGCGCCCAGGTCATTGCGGAAACGGTGGCCGCGCCGATCGAGTCCGAAATCAACGGGCTCGAGAATATGCTCTATTTCAGTTCCACATCCGACAACAACGGGAACTACGAACTCACCGCCACATTCAAGTCGGGAAGCAACGGCGATATCAACCAGGTAAATGTCCAGAACGCGGTTCAGCGTTCCGAACCGTCCCTGCCCACGGACGTCGTGAATAACGGCATTACCGTGAAAAAACAGTCCAGTGACATCCTTGGGGTTTTTATCTTCTATTCGGAAAACGGCTCGCTGTCGAAGCTGTACATGAGCAACTACGTGAGCATCAACGTGAAAGACGCGGTGGCCAGGATCGACGGGATCAACTACGCGACTATTTTCGGCGCCCTGGACTACAGCATGCGGGTCTGGCTGAATCCCATGAAAATGGCGGCGCTGAAAATCTCCTCCTCGGAAGTGACTCAAGCTATTGCGGCCCAGAATATCCAGGCCGCAACCGGCGCGGTGGGATCTGAATTCAGCAATAACCTGATGCAATATAAGATCAATACAGTCGGACAATTGAAAACCGAGAAGGAATTCGGAAATATCGTGGTGAGAAGCCGGGGCCGGGGCCGCCAAGTGCTCCTGAAAGACATCGCCCGTATCGAGCTCGGGGCCAGTTCCTACAGCGGCAACAGCTATTTCAACGGCAAACCGTCCGTGGTAATGGCGATCTACCGGAACAATGACGCGAACGCCCTGAACGTTATCGATGTGGCCAAGGCCAAAGTGAAGGAACTGTCGAAATACTTTCCGAAGGGCATGAAATATTCTTTGGCTTACGACCCCACAAAGTTTGTCAGGGCAACGATGAAGGAAATCCTGATTACGCTCCTGCTCACTATGTCGCTGGTTATCGCCATAACCTACATATTTCTCCAGGACTGGCGCGCCACGCTGATTCCGTCCGTCACCATCCCGGTGGCGCTTATCGGGACGTTTTTCTTTCTTTACATTTTCGGCTTCAGCGCCAATGTGCTTACCATGTTCGCACTGATTCTGGCAATCGGCACGGTGGTTGACGACGCCATTGTGGTGGTGGAAAATGTGGTAAGACTCATCGAAGAAGAAAAACTCCCGCCCCGCGACGCGACCTATAAGGCCATGGGGCAGGTCACCGGCGCCATATTCGCGACAACTCTGGTGCTGATGGCGGTTTACGCCCCGATCGGTTTTTATTCGGGCATGGTGGGAACCATTTACAAACAGTTCGCGGTGACCATGTGCACCGCCATCGCCCTGTCGACCCTGAACGCCCTTACCCTGAGCCCGGCGTTATGCGCCATCCTGCTCAGACACCACCGGCCTCCGCGCGGCCTGTTCAAACTTTTTAATAAAGGACTTGATTTCTCTTCCGGTACTTACCTGTTCTTTGTGCGTTTGCTGGTCAGGCGCGGAATCGTTACGGCGCTGCTTTTTTCCGTGATCCTGGCGGCGAATTACTTTCTTTTCAAAAAGAGTCCTACTTCGTTTCTTCCCGCGGAAGACAAAGGCGCGTTTTTCTGTTCCGCTCAACTTCCTCCCGGAGCCACCATTGCCCGCACGGACCATGTTCTGCTCTCCACGGAAAAGAAACTCAGGGTGTTGCCCGGAGTCGAAAATGTGATCTCCGTCAGCGGCTTCGGCATTGTTGGCGGTAAAGGCGAGAATATGGGTATGATAATTGTCACGCTGAAGGATTGGGACGAACGCACCGCCAGGGGAATGTCGGTTACCGACATCCAGGCAAAAGCCCAGGCCATATGCAATGAAGTGCCGGACGCCAAGATCAACTCGTTCGTGCCTCCGGCGATAATGGGGCTGGGCGCTACCGGCGGGGTAACGTTTATGCTTCAGGCCACGGGGGGACAAACTCCGCATGAGCTTTCCGCGGCTTTGCGCACATTGCTGATGGAGGCCAATGTAAACATGCCTGAATGCCTGTATGCTTTCAGCACTTTCGACTCGAATACTCCTCAGTTGTTTCTCGACCTGAACCGGAACAAAGCGCAGGCCCTCGGCATCCCCGTCAGCAGGATATTTTCGTCACTGCAAAGCAAACTGGCTTCGTACTATATCAACGACTTTACTCTTTACGGATATTCTTTCAAGGTCAAGATTCAGGCCGAACCGGAATACCGGGACAATATTAACGACGTCGAGCAGGTCATGGTCATGAGCGACAGCGGAAAAATGGTGCCGTTGAGTGCTATATCGACCTTGAAATATACTACCGGTCCCAGGCAAATTGAGCGTTTCAACCAGTTTATGGCCGCCAAGGTCAACGCGATGGCGCCTCCGGGCGTAAGCAGCGGCGCGCTGATGAATAAACTACAGCAGCTGGTCGACAAAAAACTTCCTTCCGGTTACCGGCTTGCCTGGGTTGACATGAGTTACCAGGAACGTCAAAACGAAGGTAAAATCGTACTCCTGATGGGGATTACGCTACTGTTCGCCTACCTGTTCCTGGTCGCGCAGTATGAAAGCTGGACGGTTCCAAGTTCCGTAATCCTGTCAGTCGCCGTCGCCACTTGCGGAGCCATGAGCGGACTGATGATTTTCAACATGCCGTTGAGTATTTATGCCCAGTTGGGGCTGATCATGCTGGTTGGACTCGCCAGTAAAAACGCCATCCTGATCGTCGAGTTCTCAAAACAGCAGCGCGATGCCGGAATATCCATCGAGGACTCCGCCCTGATCGCGGCAAAAGCGCGTTACCGCGCCGTGCTGATGACTGCCTACTCGTTTGTTATCGGCGTTTTCCCGATGGTGATCGCTTCAGGAGCGGGGGCGGGCAGCAGAAAGTCAATCGGGACCACGACTTTCTGGGGAATGATCGCGGCCACCCTGATCGGGATTATTTTCGTGCCTCCCCTGTATGCACTGTTTCAGCGCAACCGCGAAAGGATCAACCGCGTTATCCATAAGCTTCTGCATCACCAGAAATGAAAAAACTTTCCGCCTTCGCCATGAAAGTCAATTTTTAGAGATACCCTTTATTTTATAAAGTCATAGCTGTCCGGTTAATATTTTGAAAACCACGTCAACAGCAGAATCGTTCCGTAAAATTTCGCCAGATGGTTAAGAGTTGTACTGAGAGTTCTTCCCGCGACTATTTCCGGTTTTACTCAGTCCGCTCGAAGAGTTTCGGATATTTCGGCATTAACCTGAAAAAGTAACCGGTCAGTTTGGTTGGCAGTAATGTTTACGGAGTTGTCTTCAGCTCATGAAATGAGCGTGACAAGATAGCCCATATCGCCAGATATGGGATTGAATCAGAATAAATTTTCAGCCTCCGAAGCGGGGCGACACAAGAATTCCACTCATTTTTTGTACCGCCCGGTTTACCGGGCTTGGGAATACTCAAAGCGTGGCATAAGATCGAGTGGCGATAGCGAGCAAATGAAAAATGCATCGACAGAGTGACGCATTTCCCTGAAAAAGACAATTTACGAGAATTAACATATCAAGGTATTGACTTTTACCGGGAATCATATTATTATAAAAAATGAATCGATTCAAAAACGTAATAATACGATTCAAAAATATATAGATAACGTGGAAGACAGACTTTGATTTCATGAAAAGGCAAGTTACAATCAAGGATGTGGCGAAATACGCGGATACCAGTGTCGGCACCGTGTCAAACGTACTCAACGGGCTGCGTTGCGGCCGGAAGTTGCGGAACCGGATCGATAAAGCCATATGTGAATTGAACTATGCGCCGAACATGTATGCAAAGTCCATACGGTCTTCCCGCACTAACTGTATAGGCATTCTTGTGGAGAACCGGCTTGAAAACGATTCACTCTGGTTGCAGTATTTCATTCTTGAAATGGTAAAATCACTTTCAAACCACGGATATCGCTGTATGATCGAATATTGGGATTCCGGCTCAAAAAGCCTGCCTGTGATGCTGAACAATATCGATGGGCTTATAACCAATGGTATATTCCATCAGGATTTTTTCCGGAAACTTGATGATTATCCTTTTCCCGTGATAACTTATTGGGAAAGGTTACCGGTAAGGAAAGGTATCAGTTTGCCGGTAGATGTTGAGAACGGCATACGGAAAGGAGTCGAACATTTACTGTTGCTGGGGCATACAAAGATTGGATTGGTCGCTAATCCGAATTCCGAAGTTAACCGGAACAAGATAGCTTCATTCCAAAAAGCTTTGCGGATGTATAATATTGACTGCGATGAACGGCGGATGGAATTATATCAAGGCGGCGAAGATCATGATTCGGACATCGGGTTCGGATGCACCATGAGATTATTGGACCGGAATCCGGATTTGACCGCGATATTTTATACTTCCGATTGCCATGCCCTTGGTGGGGTAGGGGCAATCTCATCACAAGGTTTGAAAATCCCCAGAGATATCAGCGCGATCAGTTTCGACAACTCCTTCTGGCCGGAAAATACGCAACCGGGAATGACCAGTGTCGGTTTCCGGGATCCGCTGGCTGATTCCATGTTGGACTTGCTGCAAAAAATGATCAATACTCAGGACCTGGAGGCATTGAAGGCAACTGTAAAGCCTGTGGAAATGGATGTTTTTATCCGGGAAAGCACCACACGGCCAAGCTTGGGCATAATTGAAAATATAACATCCGAAAATAAAAACTCGAAAGGGGAAAAATGAAAATCGCGGACAGATGCTGCTGGTTCACGCTGATCGAGCTCCTGGTTGTTATCGCGATAATTGCGATCATGGCCAGTATGTTACTGCCGGCCCTGCAAAACGCCAGGGAGGCGGCACACCGGATCAGTTGTGAAAACAACATGAAGCAATGCGGAACCTATTTCGCTTTTTACCAGTCAGATTCCAACGATTATGCCAGACCATCGGAAATCTGGGAGGTGCAAAGGTGGAATTCCCGGCTGGAGGAAATGTATTTCGGACCTGGCCTGAAAATGTACTGGTGGGCTGTCAGCAATCCGGCCGAAAGCGTTTTCAATTGTCCAAGTCCGTCAACCGGCCGAAGGCACGGCACTCTCTTTTCAAGCGCTGCCTACGGATGCAAATATTGCAACGGGGCCACTTTGTGTTATAAAACCAACAAAAGTCTCAATTCCACGGTAAAAACCACCAGGGTAACGGTTTCCCCATCGAAAGCGGTAATGATGGTGGAAGCCGGGAATGCCGACGGGTCATACTATTTCAACGAGGAAGTTTACCAAAGTTACTTCTATCCTGACGCAATGTTCGTGAAACATGGCAAAGGCAGCAATTTTCTGCTGCTTGACGGCCATGTGGAATGGTTTTCCGACAGCCATCCAATCCGTTGCGGGAACTACAGCGGATGCAAGGAATATTACTTTTATTAATTAAATCATCGTGTAACAAAAGGGAAAAATAAAAATGCATAAAACCTGGAAAATTTTCTGTGTCGTGGGTATGACTGTGGCCGCAATGTTCCTGTCTTTCCGGCAGGCTGTAATTGCAAGTGAGATAAAAGTGAATCTGATCGATCCCAGTTCAACCCACGTTTACAGGGCGGGTAAGGAAGTTACCATAACCCTGCGTCCGGTCATGATTGTCGGTAAAAGTCTGAAAGATCAAATTAAGAAAATCGAAATCATCCCGAAGCCGAAAGCCGTTAAAACTGACAATATGGATAAGGCTGAAAAGCTGATGTTTGACGGCAAAAACAGTTATGGCACTAAAGTCGGAGTAAGAGTTGATTTTTGTAAAGAAAAATCTCCCCGCCTGAATATTGCCGTCGAATTAAAGAAACCGTTCCAGATCATGACAGTGAAACTCGACGGGGTGAACATGAACAGGTTTTATGGCGTAAAGAACTGCGCCATGACCACTGAACTGGACGGTAAACAGTCCACAATCCCCTTGACTTATTCTCAAGTCAGGAACCTTTGGCAATTCGAATACTGCAGCGATAAGGGGGCCGGAGCGGATAAACTTATTTTGTCCGTTACCCCATCGGGAATAATCAACCTGACGGAGCTGGAAATATTCGGTTTGGCCTTGGAACCGAAACCATTTCCCTCTACTTTTCAAAACCCGGTTACCGCCACCTGCAAATGGGTTGACTGGCATGGAAAACCGCTCGGAAAAGATATGCCTGTCAAGATGTTCAAGGACAACGTTATCAAATACAAAACCACGGTTCCCGGCTATCTCGGATTGCTTGTTACCGCTTATGGCAAAGATGGGGAGCGCATCTTCAAAAAAGAATTCGGGTTTTCCGTTACCCCGGAAATAAGCAAGGAAAAGCCGGCAAAGGATTCCCCGTTCGGGATGGTCCATCACAACATTGATGATAAATATCTTAAAGTCCGCTGGGTTAAATGCGGTTCAACTTATCCCTATTTCAACCAGAAAACGGGGGTCCTAAATGCCAAAAAGTGGCGGAAGGCCATTGCGAACATCAGAAGCCGGGGCATGGAAGAGCTTCCAATTTTCGGCCCCTACTGGTGGCTGCCAACGCCACTCTGGAAAACAGATAATGGCAAACCCGTCACCAAGGAACGGCTGGCAAAACTGCGGGATGCGGCGGAGCAGTTCTTCAGGGCGCAACCTGACGTATTATACTGGGAGCTGGGAATTGAAGAAAACCTGCCCTGGGAAAAATTTGAAAAGACCTGGCCGTATTACTGGCAAAATCTGGCCGCGAAAGCCAGGGCGGTAAGGGAAGCGGCAAATAAAGTAAATCCGAAGATCAAATTTATTTACCAGATCGCCGAATTGCGGCCGAAATCGATCAAAGGATTCTTCGAGAGCGGAGCCGCGAAGGAATTTGATATCCTTTCGTTGCATCCCTATGCCTGGAGCCGGTATCCGACCCCGGAAATCTGGCTAGCCGATTTCCTCGCCCAGGTCAGGAAAGTCATGCGCGACAACAACCGGGTCATTCCGGTCTGGTTCACTGAAGTCGGCGCGCCGCATCACAGCAATCACGGCGGCTTCTTCGGTTATGCCGGGGCAAATTATATCAGGGGAGTGGAACGGGATGAATCGGTCGGATTCATGATCAAATGTCACTGCATCGCCTTCGGGGAAGACGTCGGTAAGATTTTCTGGTATAATTACCGTGACCGGGGCAGCAAAATCGATTATCCCGAACACCATTTCGCCATAGTCGATTACTGGGGATATCCCAAACCCGTGTATTCCGGGTATCTGGCCCTCACCAACAAGTTGAACGGCAAGAAACTTGCGGGACACAAAATTGATAACGGTTTTTATTTCTATAAATTCGTTTCGCCAAAGGAAACCTGCACGGTTATGTGGGACAGCACGAAAAAACCGGCGCAGTCGATCAAAACCGCCGCTGCCAAAGCCGGAATCGACGTCCGGAAACCCGGCGTTAAAATCCATAATGCCGTAGGTTCGCCTATAAAGGATACAGGTTCAATTCTCGGGACTGATCCGGTATTCGTCACGGTCAGGAAATAAACGGGTAAAACTGAAAGATAAACCATGACAAACAGTAATTTACCAAAACCGCTGCGGGGGGTTATCCCCCCGCTCGTTACGCCGCTGGCGGATGAAAATAACCTGGACCTGCCGGGGCTGAAAAATCTTCTCGAGCATCTCATCGGCGGCGGTGTTCACGGCATATTCCTGCTGGGAACAACCGGGGAAGGACCAAGCCTGAGCCAGCACTTGAAACGGGAAATGATAAAACATTCATGCCGGATCATTAATGGACGGATTCCAGTGCTGGTGGGCATTTCCGACCCGTCTTTTCCCGAATCCCTTAAACTGGCGGATTTTGCCGCGGGCCACGGCGCCGATGCCGTAGTGTTGACCCCGCCGTATTACTTTCCGGCAGGACAGCCGGAACTGCTCGAGTACCTTTCCCATCTGGTTCCGAAACTGCCGCTGCCCATGTTCCTTTACAATATCCCGGCCATGACAAAAATCGACATTACCGTGAACACGTTGCGCAAAGCCGCCGAGATCGAGGGCATTGCCGGATTCAAGGACAGTTCAGGCAACATGACCAGATTCCATGAATATATTTTCGCAATGCGCGACAAACCGGAATTCTCGCTGTTGTCGGGAAATGAGGAACTGCTCGGGGAAGCCGTCATGTTCGGAGGTCACGGCGGTATTACCGGAGGCGCGAACGTCAATCCCCGGCTTTTCGTGGAAATGTATGAAGCCGCCGCTTCCGGCAATCTCGGCAAGGTCCTTTCCCTTCAGGAAGAGATTTACATCGGACGGGAATTATATTTTTGCGGACGCTATACTTCCGGAATGATTAAAGGCATTAAATGCGCCCTGAATTGCATGGGAATCTGCAAGGATTTCATGGCGGAACCGTTTCATGCCTTCCATGAACCGGAAAGGGAAAGAATAATGAAAATACTGAAGGAAATTTGCATCCGGTAAACATTCCGGGGCATGAGGAAAAAGTTATTATGTTGAATTCGGAAGTTAAATATCAGCCGGAAAAGGGCGGGTGCTATCTGGGCAGCCCCAGCCTGTTGCGGCTGCCGGACGGCGCACTGCTCGCAACCCATGATTATTTTGGGGCGGGCAGCCCTCGTCACTGGGAATGGGCGGCAGGACTGACCAGCGTTTACCGTTCGGAGGACAACGGCCTGACATGGAATAATATTGTCCATCTCACCGGATCGTACTGGTCGAGTCTGTTTCTCCATGATGACGCGGTATGGCTGCTTGGCAGTTCCCGCGAATATGGGGACATTGTTATCCGGCGCAGCGGTGACAGCGGTTTCTCCTGGACATCCCCGGAAGAGCCTGAGCGGGGACTGCTTTTCCGGGGAGGCGCGCGGAAACGTAATCCCAACTACCACTGCGCTCCCGTTCCGGTACTCTTTCATGAAGACCGCATTTACCGGGCGTTCGAGGATTATCATGAGAACCTTCCGTGGCCGGCCGGATTCGATTCCTGCATGATCTCGGCAGACGCCGGTTCCAACCTGCTTGATGCTTCATCATGGAAAATGAGCAACAAACTCCGTTTCGATCCGGGATGGATGGGCAACCGCTTATTCGGATGGCTGGAAGGTAACGCCGTGGCCGGACCGGACGGGCGCCTTTTCAACCTGCTTCGGCTTCAGCATGCAATGGATGACAACAATCCCAACGTACCTTTCGACGTAGCCGGATACCACACCACATGCGCCGGATTCAACAAGGCTGCAATGATCGGCGTAAGTCCCGGCGGAGAAGTCCAAAGTTTTGACCCGGAAACCGGAATCATCAATTTCCCCGGCGGTGGTTTTTCGAAATTTACCATCAGGCGCGATCCGCTGACCGGATATTATTTCAGTTTGGTCAACGCCACCCCGGAATCAGATGTTCTCTGCTGGCGGAACGTGCTTTCCCTCGCGGTTTCGGAAAATCTCCGGAACTGGAGGATTGCGGGAAAATTCATCGAGGACGATTCCGGGCTTGACCCGGAGAGTTCCCGCCATTTATCGGGATTCCAGTATGCTGACTGGCAGTTCGACGGTGACGACCTCATATGTCTGGTAAGGACGGCCCATCGCGGCGCGCACAACTTCCATGACTCAAACCGGATCACATTCCATGTATTGAAAAATTTCAGGGAAACCGCGGGAATAACCGAATGCAAAACAACGAACACAGGAAAGGAAATATCCTGATGCATAACCATTTGGCGGAATATGACGGACTTGTTTTCCGCACGGATTTCGAAGGGGCTTCGGCCGGCGGAATCGAACGGCTCAGCAAAGACTGGTATCACCTGAATCTCCGTCAGGATACCTGGTTCTGGTTCCAGATCAAAATCGAGGGCGCCGCAGGGCGAAAAATCATCTTCCAGACCCGCGACAACACCCCGGAAAACGAAAGGGTCTGTGGCTTCTGGATCGCGCATAGCAGCGCCGAAGGGGAAACATTTTGTCATCGCCCGTGGTTTTCCTATGATGGCAAAAATTGGCAGCAGGTGGAATATTGCGAGGCGGACTTTCACGATAAGGGCCTGGTCCGCTGGGCGCAAACTTTCGAGCAGGATGAAGTCTGGATGTGTTTCGGCATTCCCTACCAGACTGACCGCTGGCGCGAGTTCATGAGTCCGTTGACCGGGCATCCTCACTTGAAATCCGCCATTCTGGGACATTCCCGCCTGAGCAATCCCGTGGAGTGTCTTTCCATTACCGATCCGTCGGTCCCGGAAGCGGAAAAGGAATGCGCCTGGATATTGTGCAGGGAAGACCAGGGGGAAACTTGCGGTTCTTACGCGCTGGAAGGAATTATCGATCTTTTGTTGTCGCCGGAAACGGCTTCAAGCCGGAAAAAGCTGATCGTGAATATTATCCCAATGGTTTCCATCGACGCGGTTATGAACGGCGCGCCGTTCAGCTGCGGTTACGGCTACTTGACCAACAGATGGCTGAAGCCTCCTTTTCCTCCGCAGGTGGTTATGATCAAAAATGCGGTGGAGGAACTGCACAAACGGACAAAGGGAATTGCATTCGCCGCGAAACTTCATGGAACCGTGAAATGGGAAACCGTCAATTTTGCGAGTGACAGGGAAGAAGACCGCTACCGGACATATATGTTTGTGGATAACGCCGAAAACGGCAGGATGCTCTGCAAATATCTTCCCCCGAAATCATGGGAATTTACTTCCGCCAGGACCGGATTGCGGCCTCCGGGACGTTTTGAAAGATACATTCATGACAATTATAACTGCGGCATAAATTTCGCCGTGGAATTCTGCACGGATTCCGGAACTGAAGCACGAAAAGACGGGCAGTTAATTTTCAAGGCATTGCTGGAAAAACTTTGAAATTGGAGGGAAAGGTGTTATTATGTTTGTGAAACGATTCATTAACGTTTCATTAAATTGACGCTATTTTCAGTCGTTAATGAATGGGATGCTGAAAATAATAACACGGAACCCGGGGGAATATAAATGAAAAAACAGGCCACAATCAAGGATGTCGCGAAATACGCCGAAACCAGTGTCGGTACGGTGTCAAATGTACTCAACGGCTTGCGTTGCAGCCCGAAGCTCCGGCAGCGGATCAATGACGCCATAGCCGCGCTCAATTATACTCCCAACCTCCATGCCAAAGCAGTTCGTTCCTCCAGAACCAATTGTATCGGAATTTTGGTTGAGCGCTGTTCTGAAAAGGATTCCCCCTGGCAGGAGTTTCTGGTATTGGAATCGGTCAAGGCCATTTCCAATCATAAATACGGATGTATGATTGAATATTGGGACACGAAATCGCGTTTCATGCCTCAATTATTGAATAATATCGATGGCCTGATTGCCGTTGGCCACTATGATCAGAGCTTTTATGACAACTTGGAGAAAACCTTTTCCCATCCGGTTGTTTCTTACTGGGAAGACATGAATTATTCTCAGGGAATCAACATTCCGGTAAACATCAGGGGCGGTGCGATGAAAGCAGTTTCATATCTGCGTCAGCTTGGCCACCGGAAGATCGGTTTTGTCGGCGGAATCAGCAACGATGTGAATAATAGCAAAGCGGAAGCGTTCCGTGAAGCGCTGGAACAACAGGATATGGCAGGCGATTCATGTTTGGATTACATGGAAAATCTTGAAGGCAGTCATTCGGATATCGGTTATAAGGCCACGTTGCGAATGTTTGAAGCCAACCCCGGGGTTACCGCGGTTTTTTATTCCACCGACTGTTATGCCATAGGCGGGATCGGCGCCATCGCCGCTCTTGGCCTGAAAATCCCTGAAGACATCAGTGTAATGAGTCTCGATGATTCCGGCTGGGCAAGAAACACCCGGCCGGCCATCACCAGTTTGGGATTCACTCCTTCGCTGATGCCGACTATGGTTGATCTGCTTGTGAAAATGATCGATACAGTTGACATACCGGAACTAAGGAAACAGGTCCAACCCGCGGAACTTGATGTTTTTGTCAGGGAAAGCACCGCATTCCCCTGTTCTGAAAGATAATAAAAACAACCGAGGAGGAAAACCATGAAAATCCAATCTCAAAGCCGGATATGGAGTCTGTTCATCGCAGCTTGTGTATCCTGTGTGATCAGTTGGAGCGCTGTCGCGGCTGACGCGAACACGGAAGTCAAACCGGCGCCGCCAGCGCCGCCGAAAACTGAATATTCTCTGCCGGCTACCAAATATTTCATCGGGGTGAAAAACTCCGAAGAACTGCTCAAAGCATTGAAGATCAAGCCGGAAATGGACATTATTCTCGATGACGGCGTTTATGAAGCGGAAAGATTCGTAAAGGTGGTCAGGGGACATCGGTTGTGGGCGAAACATCCGGGCAAAGCGGTTATCAAGTTCGGATTCATTTTCGGATCAAACTGGAAAATGAGCGGCGCGGAATTCCACGGCTTGAATTTTGACGTTGACAACCCCAAGAAGCTTTTTCACAACGGCTGCATCATGATCTGGGGCAAAGTCTCGAACGTGTTGATCGAGGATTGCCGGTTCAACGGCAACAAAAAAGCGAGGTTCGGAATCCTCGCCAGGAATCCCGATGGCCTGACCGTAAGACGAGTGGTGGTCAGGGACATGGCCGAATGCGGGATTATGGCAGTGAAGGCAAAACTCCAGATTGAAAAAACAGTTGTTCTTGAAGATATCGATATTGCCAGAACCGGCCGGTGCGGTCTCCGGGTCGGCAACACCGCCACGGTCCGGCGGGTAAAAGTCCGGGACTGTTCCTCTGAAGGAATCTGGACCGGTAACCTCTGCGAGAAAAGTGTTTTTGAAGATTTCGACATCGATAAAACCGTGCTTGGGGTAAACATTGAAAATGTAACTTCGAACACGACTTTCAGCCGTTTTTCCATCGGGCCGCAAGTCAAAACCGGTTTTACCTGTGACTGGGGCGGAAAGGGAAAAATCGGCGCGGCGCGAAACTGCCGGATCCAGGATGGAACGATTTCCGTAACGGACAAAGGCATTTACATGGACGACGCCACTACCGGGGTGACGATTAACAACGTTTTGTTCCGGGGAGCGTCCTGGGGAGGCGTCGGCATGTTTAAAACGGTTGACTGCAAAGTTGAAAATTGCCATTTTGAGCTTCCCGAAGGCGTAAAAACTATCCGGACAGATCACTGGAAAACAAAATGAAAATAATTACCCGGGCACGGGTTTGCAAATAAGCTTTTGCCCGGGTTGACCTCCCATAAATGAAAACTGACGACAAAAAGCACGGATCAGGGATTTCCGCTGAAAATCTTAACGGCGTCCCGTCGCAAGGATAATATGCAAACAACGATATATATTCTGACATATGTATTCATCAATACGGCAGGGCAGATTTGCCTGAAATACGCCAGTTGCGAAAGCAGGTTTTTTATTCCGTGTTATATCGGGGGAATATTTCTTACGGCATCCAGTTTTCTGGCGTTGATCGCGTTGTACCGTATCGTTGACAATCCCGTCATTGTATTCGGATTGACCGGGGCTGGCGGATTTCTGTTAACGCAGCTTGCCCTTGCCGTGATTTTCAAGCCTTCCCTCAACTGGATGCATTATCTGGCGGCTTTATCAGTGATTTGCGGGATTGTTCTGTATGGCGTCGCGAATTCGTTAAGCCAGAACAGAAGCGCGGGGAACGAGAAACATCCCGGTCCGGCCATTCCTGTCCAGGGAAAATGTTTGCTGTACGCCTTTTTCGCGATGATATTTTTGTTGGCGGGACCATATTCGGGTGCGGCGGAGCTGGAAAATGTAAGTTTATTCCGGACAAAGGGGGCATATCGTAAAGGCGCGGCTGTCTGCCGGAAGTTGTTGGATGGTCCGGTTTCCGGCGGAAAACGACTGGATTTGATGTTTGAGTTGGCGGCGTGTTATCAGTTCGATACCAGGAATCATGCCTATCCCCAGGCGGTTGCGGTGTATGAGAAAATCATCAGGGAATTTCCCGGTGACCCGCTATGTGCCAAAGCGTATTTCAACATAGGCCGCTGTTACGACGCATTATCAGTCGAACGGGAAAAGGATATCACCAGGGCCAGGGAAGCATATAAAAATTGTTATGAGAAATTTTCCGGCAGTTTATGGGCACAGCAGGCTTATTTTTGGCATGCCAACAGTTATATTTATCAACTTACCCCGGAAACCGCGAAGGTTTCGGCCGGGATGTTTGAAGCTTTCCTGAAAAAGTATCCCGATTCCATGCTTGCCGGGGTTGTGCATTCGCAACTGAGCGAGCTTTACTGTGCCTGGCTTGACAACTTCCGGACAGCGGTGAAGCATTCGGAAGCGGCGCTTGCCCACGGCATCCGGGACGCTAATCTCAGACAGCTTCACCTGTACCGGCTGGGTTATCTCTGCCAGTTTAAACTGAATGACAAATCCAAAGCGCTTAAATGGTACAGGCAACTTATGGCGGAGTCACCGGCAAAATCCGACCCGAACTATTTTGTTGCAGCGAAACGGGTGAAAGAGCTTTCTTCCGGAAAGGACGGAGGAAAATGAAAATTTCAAAAAATTATTTCGGGTTTATACTGCTGGGTATCGGCTTTATTGCTTGCATTTGCACTTTTATGACCACCAGCAGGGAGATCGAAGGCAAAGGCAAAAAAACCGTGCTGATCGCACACTGGCAGGGGGAACGCGGCTGCAAGGAAGCCCTCCAGAAAATCATTGACGAATACAACCGCCTTCATCCGGACGTAAAAGTCAGGCAACAAATAATCATGGGGGTAGGTTCATCGTTCGTGCGCTGGTGTGTAACCCAGATTATCGGCGGAACTCCGCCCGACATCATGGAATATCATGCCGGTTTCCGCTCTTACCTTGGCAGTTATTTTACCGGTTTGGGAAAATATGTCGGTCAGCCAAACCCGTACAACCGGGGCACTGACCTTGAAAAAACTCCCTGGAAAGACACTTTCTACGGAGGCATGTACGGCAGTTGGGAACCGGAACTGATGGACTACTACAGCATTCCGAATACCCTCTACACTCTGAGATTTTATTACAACAAGGATATCTTCAGAAAAGTCCTCGGATCTGATAAGCAGCCGGAAACCATGATGGAATTCATCGAAATGTGCCGGAAAATAAAGAAATCCGGAATTATTCCGGTAATCGTGCAGAATGCCGACGGTGTTCAGGGAGTGGTGTTTTTCCGGACGATTCTCAGTCAGATCGGCTGGACTTTTGAAAAAGAACTCGATTTCAATCATGACGGCATTATTCAACCCGCCGAATTCATGCGCGCATTCTACCGGCACGGTTTCAAATTCACCGATCCCCGGCTGAAAGCGGAATTTGAAGTCATGCGGAAATTCGCCGGTTACTGGAGCAGGGGATTTAACGCCATCGGCACCACGGTGGCGCCGTTCATGTTCATTCAGCAGCGCGGGGCATGTTATCTTGGCGGTTCCTGGCTGGGGCGGCAAATGCTTGACAGCTGCAAGTTTGACCTGGGATGTTTCCCTTTTCCTCTCCTGACCGCAAAAGATCCGGTAGCGGGGAAATTTTATTGCGGTCCCTGGGGAGAAAACACCACTCAGCCGGGAATGTCACTGGCGGTGGCCGACGGCCCCAACAAGGACGTTGCGATTGACTTTCTCCGTTTTCTCACTTCCCGGAAAAACAATGCCGCTTTTAATGCCGGTCCTGCCTGGGTTCCCGGTGTAAACGGCGCGAAGATCGATCCGGCGGTCACTGCGTTCAAACCCCTTATCCGTGGAAAAAGCATAAATGAATTTTTTACCACCGGTTCCCTTACCATTGAATTCCGGCGTATACTTCAGAATTTCCTTGCCGGAAACCGGCAGTATGATGAAACTATCAGTGAATTGACCAGCGTCTACCGGGATAGCGGCGTTAGGGAAAACCAGCGAACCGCACGCGATTCCTGGCGGCGGCTGCAAAAAGTGGAAGAAATCAGAAACGATACCGAAACCAGACTGTTAAACGTGAAAAACGAAGCTGACAAAAAGCAACTTGAGAACAGATTGTCGGAAATCTATGAGACCCAGGTGTATGGACTTAATCAGGTATATGCGGTTTTCGGTATGAAGAAGAAGGAGCGTTGAAGATATGACCGGCAGTTTTATTGTTTCCCTGAAAAAACACAAAATGTGCTATCTGCTGATTCTGCCGACTTTCGCGCTGGTGGCGCTCTTCAGGTATTATCCCGCCGCTTCCGGAATTTACCACTCGTTTTTCGAATGGGACGGAGCTTTTTTAAAGGAATGGATCGGCCTCGGCAACTACCTGGAAGCGTTCCAGGACCGCAAACTCTGGATATCAATGCTGGTGGTGCTGATTTTTATTGCGGCAAATGTTGTGAAAATGATTCCGTCCATCATCGTGGCATTGCTGATCTTCCACCTGAAAAGCGAGAAACACCAGTATCTGTACCGGGTTTTATTCGTGGTGCCGATGATTATTCCGGGCATTGTATATATGCTGTTGTGGAAGTTTTTCTATGAACCGAATATCGGCTTGCTGAACCAAATATTGTTGTCTTTCGGGCTGATCGACCCGAATCTGCCGCCAATGTGGCTGGCCGATCCGAAACTGGTGATCCTGTGTGTGATTTTTATGGGGTTCCCCTGGGTTGGGGTGGTCTCGGTACTGATTTTTCTGGCCGGCTTGCAAAGCATTCCCAATTCAGTTTACGAAGCGGCTGAACTTGACGGTTGCGGGATTATCAGGCGTTGTCTGACTATTGAAATCCCGCTGATTATGTCGCAGATCAGGTTGTCGCTGGTGCTGATGATAATTTCATCGTTGAAAGGATTTGAACTGATCCTGGTTATGTGCAATGAATTCGGCGGTCCGAACGGCATGGCGAATGTCCCGGGGCTTTACATGTTCCGGATGGCGTTCATGGAAGGCCGGGTTGGATACGCCTGCGCCTTGGGAGTGCTCCTTTTCGGGGTGATCTTGCTGCTTTCAGTTCTCAACGATAAATACGTCAGGGTGGACAAATGAAAACGAAAAAACGTAAGGCGGCCGGGGGCGGCCGGGAATTCTTGAAGCATACCGGAATTTTGTTCGTTCTGTTTTTCGCGTTTTTTCCGCTTTACATCATGCTTCAGGCTTCTCTGAAAGACAACGTACAGTTTGCCAACAATATCTGGCTGCCATGCAGACCGTTCCACTGGGAAAACTGGCTGGCCGGTTGGCTGGCCGTAAAGGATTTCATTGTAAATACCGTGATCGTGTGTGTATTCAGCGTTTTCTTCACCCTGGCAACCTCGTTGGTAACCGCTTATGTGTTTGCCCGTTACAAGTTTTTCGGCTCAAACATTCTTTTTTATGCGCTCCTGGCTATGATGATGGTGGTGGATGTGGCAAGTCTAGTGCCGTTGTTTACGCTGCTCCGGGATCTGAACTTGCTCAACAGTTTGACTTCGCTGGTCCTGCTCGGAGTCGCGGGGGGACAGGTGATGTGTGTTTATGTGCTGAAAAACTTTATTGAGGACATCCCGAAAGACCTTTTCGACGCCGCGGCCATAGACGGCGCGAACGATCTGCGGATTGTCTGGAACGTTGTGCTGCCGATGTCCGGTTCGATCATTTCAACGCTGGCGATCCTGACTTTTATCGGCGGCTGGAATGATTTTGTCATGCCGATGCTGGTAATGCGCGATGAAAAACTGTATACCGTCGGGGTGGGACTGATGTCGCTGAACTCCGGATACGATACCCAATGGGGACCGTTGATGGCTGGCTACTGCATCGCATCAGTCCCTTTAATCCTGATCTTTATTTTCACGATGCGTCTGTTTGTCAAAGGACTTTCATCCGGCGCGGTGAAAGGATAAACTACTTTTAAGGAATACTCCATGCAGACACGATCGTTAATACCGGAACCGCGAAAGTGTGTTCCGAAAGACGGAAACTTTGAACTGACTTCCGGGAGCAGAATCATTTCCGACAGTGAAGGCGCGAAAGAATCCGCCATGCTGTTGGCTGAATATCTGCGCCCGGCCACCGGTTTCGAATTGCCGGTTGTAAGTGACAAATCACCTGAATCCGGCGACGTCATCCTCATTGAATCCGGCGACGATGCCGAGGATGAATCCGGGTTCGTCAATGAAAAATACCAGCTTGAAGCTGCTGACGGCATCCTGAAACTCCAGGCGGAAAACGCCACGGGACTGTCACGGGCGGTACAGACGGTCAGGCAGCTTTTCCCGGCGCAAATCTTCGCGGATTCGGCGCAAACCGGGATTGCGTGGAGCTTCCCGGCCGCGGAAATAGAGGACGAACCGGAATTCCGCTGGCGCGGCATGATGCTGGATGTTGCGCGGCATTTTTTCAATGTCGATGAAGTTTGCCGGATGATCGATCTCTTTGCCCTCCACAAATTTAATATTGTCCATTTGCACCTGACCGACGACCAGGGCTGGCGGATCGAGATCAAGCGTTATCCACGGCTTACGGAAGCCGGATCGGTGCGCGAATGCACCCTGGCCGGACATTATAAAAGTACTCCGCGTAAATATGACGACACTCCGCATGGGGGGTATTTCACTCAGGAAGACATCAAAAAAATCGTGGAATTTGCCGCCCGCAGGCATATCACCGTGGTCCCGGAAATCGACATGCCGGGGCACATGCAGGCGGCCATCGCGGCCTACCCGGAACTTGGCAACCATCCGGAATTCCAGCTCGGACTGCGCTGTCTCTGGAGCATCAGCAAGCACATCCTGAATGTGCGGGAATCGACCGTGGAGTTCATGAAAAACGTGCTGGCGGAAGTCATCGGCCTGTTTCCGTCGCGCTTCATTCATATCGGCGGCGACGAAGCCCTCAAAGAGGAATGGGAACTGAGCCGCGAAGCCCAGGAACTGATGGCCGAACGCGGTTTGAAAAATGAAGACGAACTGCAAAGCTGGTTCATCGGCGAGGCGGGAAAATACATCGCTTCGCGCGGCCGCCGGCTGATCGGCTGGAGCGAAATCATGGAGGGCGGCCTTGCCGAAGACGCCGCAATCATGAGCTGGCACAACGAACTCGCCGGGATCGAAGCGGCAAAACTCGGCGCCGACGTGGTCATGGCCCCCTGCCAGTACACCTATTTCGACTTTTACCAGGCCGACCCGGAACATGAACCGCTGGCCATCGGCGGCGACCTGCCCTGCGAAAAAGTCTACCGGTTCAACCCGGTCTTCAAGGATATTCCCCAGGAAAAAAGAAAACATATTCTCGGCGGTCAGGGCAACCTCTGGACTGAATACATGGCTTCGCTGGACTACGTGGAATATATGGCTTTCCCCCGCGCCTGCGCCCTGGCTGAAACCTTATGGACATCCCCGCAAGACCGCTGTTTCGCCGGATTCCGCGACCGTCTGAACCAACACCGGGAACGCCTGAATACATTAAAAGTCAACGCTCATCCGTTACCGTAACGGATTTGAAAGGATGGCAAAAAAATGGCTCCGGCAGCTGGATTCGAACCAGCGACCAAGTGGTTAACAGCCACCTACTCTACCGCTGAGCTATGCCGGAGCGTATTCTGCAATCAACAGAGCCTTTAAAATATCACACTTTCGATTCTACGCAAATAAAAAATCACTGATTTTGACGGAATTTTTTGCATGCGTGAACTCGACACCGTATATTCCTGCTTGAACTTAATAAAAGGCAACGGTTATGAATAAGTTAATATTACTTTTTATGTCGATACTAATGGGGCTGTTTTTGTGTTCGTGTTCGATTTTTTACGGAAACAAAACATATCCCCCGGAAACACGCCGAAAATTTCACAAGGCGATTGTAGACAACGATATAGCTCTTGTGAAATCTCTGCTCAACAGCAAAATTTCTCCCAATATACTGGTTGAACGGAAGCGTCCGGCCCTGGTTTTCGCGGTTATGGAAAATCGTCCGGAGGTTGTAAAGCTGCTCCTGGCGCGCGGAGCCAATCCCAATCTGCAGGACTCCCACGGGTATACTCCTCTACTGCTGACCGCCGGAAAAGGAAACCTGGAAATCGCCGAACAGCTTCTTTCTCATGGCGCTGACCCCAATATTGCATCAAATGACGGCACAACCCCGTTAATGGAAGCCTCAAGAATGGGCAAGAAAAAAATGGTAATGCTGCTAATAAAACACGGGGCGGAAGTCCGTGCTGAAACTGCAAGTGACCAAACGGCCCTGATCGCCGCGATTCGATCGGGTAAAAGCTCCCCGGAGATCATCAAGCTGCTGTTAAGCTATGGCGCCGATATTAACAAAACCGATAAAAACAACATGACTCCGGTGCTTTGGGCGGCAAAACTTGGAAAATTTGATGAATTCAAATTGCTTGCGGAAAAAGGAGCTAACGTCAAGGTTGTGGATGAAAAAGGGCTCAACGTTCTGGCCTTGGCAATTATCAGCGGCAACCTGAAGTTCGTTAAGTATCTCATTGAAAAACGCAAATTTTTATTTCGCGAAGAAGCCCTTGTTTATATGGAAGTTGCCGGAAGAGCCGACTTGGAAGATATCACCAGAACTACAAGAAAATACATGTTCGGCCGCCATTATTCCGCTTTAATGTGGGCGGTTAAATATAATCACTACGACATTGCGGAATATTTGCTGAAAAACGGCGCCAACCCGAATTACCAGAACACCAACGAACAAAATCCGATGAGTCTCGCCAGCAATCAGAGAATGCGGCGGTTGTTGAAAAAATACGGCGGGAAAAAATAGCCAGGGATATCTTTCTTGGATGCATCATTTTCCCGCTTTGCTGGCAATGCCAAAGAAAAAAGCCGGGATAGTGCAGTATCCCGGCCATTTCAGTCCAGAGGTCACCTCGGTTATTTGGCGTATTCCACGGAACGGGTTTCACGGATAACCGTTACTTTTATCTGTCCGGGATAGGTCATTTCCTTTTCGATCCGCTGACAGATGTCCCGGGCCAGGTTCTGGGCCTTGCCTTCATTGAGTTTTTCCGGCTGGACCACTACCCGGACTTCGCGTCCGGCCTGGAGAGCGTAGCAGGATTCAACCCCGTCAAATTCCTGGGCGATACTCTCGAGGTTTTCAAGACGTTTCAGGTACAGTTCAGTAGTTTCGCTCCGTGCTCCGGGACGCGATGCGCTGAGAGCGTCGCAGGCGTTGCAAAGGATGCCGTAAATCGTGGTTGATTCCACTTCTTCATGGTGGGCGGCAACCGCGTTGATTACGTCTTTGGCTTCGCCGTGTTTCCGGAGAATGTCGGCCCCGATTGCGGCGTGTGAGCCTTCAATCTCGTGGTCAACGGCTTTCCCGATGTCATGAAGGAGGCCGATACGTTTGGCTTTCTTTTCATCCAGCCCCAGTTCGGCGGCGATCACTCCCATGAAATATGAGGTTTCAAGCGAGTGTTTCAGCACGTTCTGGGAGAAACTGAAACGGAAAGTAAGGCGTCCGATCAGTTTGACTATTTGCGGCGGAATTCCCTGCAGTCCGGTTTCAAGGATTGCGGCTTCGCCGTTGGAGAAAATCTCGTCATCGACTTCTTTTTCAACCTTTTTGGCAAGTTCCTCGATGCGAGTCGGATGAATCCGGCCGTCACCAATAAGGCGCTCAAGCAACTGCCGGGCAATTTCCTTGCGTACCGGATCGAAGCAGGAGATCACTACCGCTTCAGGGGTGTCGTCGATCAGGATACTTACGCCGGTAGCGGCTTCCAGACACCGGATATTGCGCCCTTCCCGGCCGATAATCCGCCCTTTCATTTCGTCGTTTGGCAACGGAATGGTGGCGGTTGTACGCTCGTAAGTGCAGTCGGCGGCGTAACGCTGAATGGCGTAGGTAAGGATTTTCTGGGCTTCCCGCTCGGCTTTCTGACGAGTTTCTTCCAATACGGTACGAATAACTTGTCCGGATTCGGTTTCAACTTCGCCCTTGAGTTTTTCCAGCAGGATTTCCTTGGCGCTTTCGCGATCAAGACTGGTGATTCTTTCAAGTTCGTCAATCTGCCGTGAAATCGCCTTCCGGAGTTCTTCTTCCTTGTTCTGGACGCGTTCGCGAACGGCTTCAAGGTCTTTTTCCTTGCGCTCGATGTTACGTGCCCGCACTTCCATGGCGTCGGCTTTTTTATCGATATTTTCTTCACGCTGGGCCAGACGTTTTTCCAACCCGAGCTGTTCTTTGCGGTGCTCTTTCAATTCGTTTTCGAATTCTTCCCGCATTTTCAACACTTCGGCTTTGGCGGCAACCTTGGCTTCACGCTGAATATGCTCGGCTTCTTTTTGGGCGTCTTCCCTGATCTTCGATGCCGTATGGGCGGCGGAATTGCCGCGCATACGGGTGAAAACCCAGTTGAAAATAATCCCGGCCAGTACGCAGACAATGCCTACCAGCAGAAATGGTAACAATTTTGCTAACTCATCCATAATTTTTTATCTCCTTTTTGATTTACAGCGAACTACCCCGCTTTCGGTGACTATCATATCCAAATGATAATCATGTTCCATGCAGGGAACCGCCGCAATTTGTTGTTTATCATAAAATACTCCTATTGTCATCCTGCCGCCGTGTCTGAGCAACCGGTCATAGACGCCTTTGCCGCGTCCGAGCCTTCCGCCCTGCCGGTCGAATACCACGCCAGGAACTAACCAAATTAAATTTTCATAATCGTCTGCCGCAAGGCCGGGCAGTTTCGGACAAGGTTCAAGCAGCCCGTACATTCCCGGCGTCAGGTCCTCCGGAAACCGGAGAATTTCGGCAATTTCGTACTTCGCCGGGACAATTTCCTCACGATAACGGGGAAATCCGCATTTCACTCCTTTTTCTTTCAAAGCAACGATCAATTCACTAAGGTCCACCTCGAACCCGTCCGAAACATACCCCCCCACGACTTGGGCGCTTTTCATCTCCGGCAGTTCCAGCAGATTCCGGCAGATTACCTGATTCGCCTTCCGGCGGTAATTGTCCGGAAGATTTCGGCGAATCGCCAGAAATTCCTTTCTCAACTCACTTTTTTGCTTGTTCAGGTCCATTTTCAACGGACTTTGCTTTTTCCCGCAACTGGTTCCAATATTTGATGCGTTCGCTGATTTTGCTTTCATAACCGGAATTTCCCGGCTGGTAATAAGTTTTCTCCACTCCAAGGTAATCCTGAGGCACGAAATTTCCGTCAAATGAGTGCGGATACTTGTAATCCTTGCCGTGCCCCATCTTTTTCGCGCCACTGTAGTGAGAGTCGCGCAAATGTTTCGGCACTGGTGTTACCCGTTCCTTCTTAACGTCGGTCAGCGCGGCGTCCACCGCCATGTACGAGGCATTGCTTTTGGGGGCGGTGGCACAGTATGTCACGGCCTGGGAAAGAATGATCCTGGCTTCGGGCATGCCGATCATTTCTATTGCCTGCATTGTGCTTACCGCCAGCGGTAAAGCGCGCGGGTCGGCGTTGCCGATGTCTTCCGAGGCGAAAATCACAATCCGGCGAGCGATAAACCTGATGTCTTCCCCGGCACTGAGCATCTTTGCCAACCAGTAAACGGCAGCGTCAGGATCACTGCCGCGCATGCTTTTTATGAATGCGCTGGCGGTATCGTAATGGCCATCGTCGCCGTAATTCAGGGCTTTCTGCTGGATCGAAGCCTCGGCTACCTCAAGAGAAATCACAATCTTGCCGTCTGAGTCCGGCGGGGTGGTAAGAACCGCTATTTCAAGGGCATTGAGCGCACGCCGGGCATCGCCTTCGCAAATTTCCGCCAGAAAGTCCTCCGCATCAGGTTCAAGAATAACGTTTTTGCCCGCAAATCCGCGTTCATCGGTCAAGGCCCGGCGATAGACGGTTTTGATGTCGTCTTTATTCAGTGATTCGAGCATAAATACCAATGAGCGCGACAGCAACGGGCCGATAACATAAAAATTGGGGTTGTGAGTGGTTGCGCCGATCAGCCTCACATTACCGCTTTCCACGTCCGGCAGCAATACGTCCTGCTGGGCGCGGTTGAACCGGTGAATTTCATCGATAAAAAGGATAGTTTTGCGTCCGCTGCTCTGCTTGCGAAGTACGGCGGCGGCGATTTCCCGGCGGATGTCGGCTACCGACGAAAGCACTCCGGAAAGCCGGATAAAAGCTGAATCGGTTCTTTTCGCAATTAATTCCGCGAGGCTGGTTTTGCCAATTCCCGGCGTACCGGACAGGATTATCGAGGTAAAGCGGTCGGCGTCAATGGCGCGTCTGAGCAACTTTCCCTGGGCCAGTAAATGTTGTTGCCCAACATATTCATCAAGGGAGCGGGGACGCAAACGGGCGGCAAGCGGCTGATCGCCGGTGTCAGGGGATTCTTTCTCCCCGTCCTGTATTTCAAAAGCCGGAGTCTTGGGTTCGCCGGCCGAAATATTTAAATCAAGCTGTTCCATTTCGGCGTTTACACACCGGGAGCCTTGGTCATTTACCAGGAGGTTGACTTATTTGAAGGAATTGTGTTGAGAGGGCACAATGCCCCAAGGGGTATGAATCAGTGCGGATATTTCCAGCCATCCGTACATAATTCCCCTGATATACAGCGATCCTTGTTGCCAGCGGTTATCTTTATCCGTTGATCGGTGTAAAACATATTATTCCCAACATTTTCCATGGTAAAATCAGCCTCGCGGAAACCAGGTTCCCGCTCCTTAGTATGTTATCTCAATCTTTCATTAATTTAGAAATTAACCTTATTCAGGCTTTTTCCCAGAACTTATCGCTGGTAACTAAGAATATATCCTGTTCATGTCAAGATTCCAAATAACTTTTATGGAAATTTTATGGAACAAGGGTATTTTTCAAGATATTCGAAGGCTAATTGGCTTTAATCGGACAGTCATGCTAAAATATAAGATTTTTAACAGAAAAATTCAAATTCCTGGAATTATATGAAAGTATTCAAAGGTAAGCTGGAAGGTATTTTAATCATTGAACCGCAAGTGTTTGGAGATGACAGAGGATTTTTCTTCGAAAGTTTTAATCAACGCAAACTCGCGGAACACGGTATCAGGGAAAAATTTGTTCAGGATAATCATTCGTTTTCGGTAAAGAACACTCTCAGGGGGCTTCATTACCAGATAAATCCAGGTCAGGACAAACTGGTGCGCGTAACTTCAGGCGAAGTTTTTGACGTTGTCGTGGATATCCGCCGGGGTTCCCCTACTTTCGGGCAGTGGGAAGCTTTCCATCTCTCAGCGGAAAATAAAATGCAAATATTTGTTCCTAAAGGATTTGCACATGGATTCTGTGTGGTCAGCGAAAGCGCCAACTTCCTTTACAAATGCTCCGAATATTACTCGCCGCAAGATGAAAGGGGAATCATCTGGAATGACCCGGACATTGGTGTCGAATGGCCCGTCGAAGATCCGATACTTTCTCAAAAAGATACCGCCAATTTGCCATTTGCGGAAAATGAATCGTACTTTAACTATCACGAATAAAGACAGTTATAGAGTGACGGATAATTGACGGATAATTGACGGAAAGTTCTATTTTTCTCTTTCGCCGTCGATCAGCTTTTCAAATCTGTTGAAAAGATATCCCGGGTCGTGTGGTCCGGGCGCCGCTTCCGGATGGTACTGTACAGCGAACATCGGTTCGTGCTTGTGCCGGATTCCCTCAACCGTATTGTCGTTCAGATTGATATGGGTGACTTCCAGACATGACGGCAGTGAATCGGCGTCGACCGCAAAGTTATGATTTTGCGAAGTAATTTCCACGCTCCGGTCGTCAAGATTCATTACCGGGTGGTTGCAGCCGTGATGACCAAACTTCAACCGGTAAGTCTTGCCGCCGCAGCCTATCGACAATAGCTGATGCCCAAGACAGATTCCCATCACTGGAACTTTCCCGACAATTGTTTCTACAGCCTTGAAAGCATATGAAACGGCGGCGGGGTCGGCGGGCCCGTTGGAGAAAAACACTCCATCGGGTTTCATTTTGAGAACATCCTCCGCGGGAGTCCTGGCCGGGACCACGGCAACATCCATGCCGTGCATCCGCATCGACCGCAGAATGTTCCATTTGATGCCGAAATCGTATGCAACAATCCTGTATCTGACGGGAGGAAGCTTTTCCCCGATGCCCCAGGTGGTGGTTTCCTTGCCCTCCGGGTCCCACGGGTAATCATTATCGCAGGTTACTTTCGCGGCATAGTCCTGATTGTCGAGTCCGCACCAGGCTTTTGCTTTTTCAACGGCCTCTTCAGGGGAAGCATTTTCACCGCTGCAGCACATATAACCTTTAAGTGTCCCTTTATTCCGGAGCTTGCTGGTAAGCGCGCGGGTGTCGATTCCCGCGATTCCCGGCACATTGTGTTTCTTCAACACTTCCCCAAGAGGGGCCTCATGGCGCCAGTTGCTGGGTTGATTGAGCTGATGGAGAATGAAACCGTTCAAAAACAGTTTCCGCGACTCCATATCTTCCCAGTTGATCCCGGTGTTGCCGATTTCCGGATAAGTCATGGTAACAAATTGTCCGGCGTAGGAAGGATCGCTGATGATTTCCTGATAGCCGGTCATTCCGGTATTGAATACCACTTCACCTTCCCGGTCAATTGGCGCTCCAACCGAATATCCTTTGAAAACCGTGCCGTCTTCGAGTGCAAGAAAAGCAGGTTTTTCCCGTAGTTTTTTCCAGTCATAATTATGTTTCATCGAGAAATATCTCCAATGGGTAAGTTATCCGCACAAATTGCCTGATTGTAACACAAAGCGGGGAATTGTCAAGTGATATTGTCGGAATTCCCCGCCGAAACCGGGCATTTTATTTTGAAACCGCGTTGCCGATTTTCATTTTCCAGGAATTGCCCGAAAGTTTTCCTTTTTGGCTCTTCAAGCTCTCGCTCCATTCGATTTCCGCGTTTAATCCATTCTGCTTCAGGCTTGACAAGAAACATTCACGGACGGCTTCGGCAGTTCCGTAATAAAGTTTCGGGCTCATGATTACAACATTTACCTTGCCGCTCACTTTTCCGGCTCTGCCTCCGGAAACCAGCCAACGGGAAAATTCCCCGGAAAGTTCACGGAAAAATTTTGAGCCTGCGTTTACGTTTCCTTTTGAGGTAAATTTACCGGTTTTTCCTTTAAAGGCACAAACTGCCTGAAGCTGGTTGTGTTGTCCGCTCAGGATAATTTTCAGTTCCGGGAGTTTGCTTTCCGGGACTTGCGGTTCTGATTTGCTGTCCCGTGGTTTTGATTTCTCTTCGGCTATCTCCGCTTTGGCTTTCAGGCGGCGATTTTCCCGGTCGAGCATTGCCCGGACCCGCATCCTGATATTTGCTTTCACCTTCGGAAACAGTTCGAGATATTTGGTTTCCCGGTTCTCCGGCGCATTGGCGGGATTGCCCCAAAGCGTGGCTATCCTGGACTCCCGCCATTTATCCGTCACTTTTCCGTCATATTCCGCAAGAAGTTTATCTTCAGGAGGTAACACAAGCAGCAACGGAGGCTTGTTCTTCAGGCTGAGATATTCGAGCATGCGTCCGAAGAAACCTGATTCCGGCTGGATTTTTTTCGGTTGGATCTTTCCTTGGATTTCATCCTGAACTACTTCGACAATGGTCATCTGGGCTGACAAGGCCTGTCTGCCCTCATGGAGAAGGTCGTCAACCGAATCCGACACTTTCGCCCCGGTTTCGAGGAGAAGTTTTTTATTGTCGGTTTTCCGGTTGCGGATTCCGGGCAGGTTGAGCGGATTTTTGAGATGGACAATGCCCGGTTTCCGGAAATATTTTTCAATGGTTTGATCATCGGCGCGCCAGATGCGGCTGACCAGTGGCTGGAAATTGTTGTCGAACTGGAGTTCGCTGATCTTTTTCCTGGATTCTATGAACGGCTGCCGTAAACTGCGCTCGACAACCGTGTTCATGACTTTTTTCGCCTGATTATTGGTTTGTATTTCCTTTATCAGGAGAGTTTCGAGGGCGGCTTTTGACTTCCCGGAAAGCTTTCCGGCGTAATTACCCACAGCCTGTTTTTGCAGTTCCGGGGTAAGGATGCGGTTACAGGTAGCAAAACTTTTTCCCGGCTCCTGATGTCCGGCCGGATCTTTGAGGATAATTTTTTCTACTTTGCCGGAAGATACCGGGAATTGCCGCTTTTTTACCCAATTGATGAATTTGGCAACCGCCACCTTTTCCGCCCGGCCGGGGATGATCCCGGCCACCGAGGGAAACGTACCGTAGGTTTTGTTTGGCATTCCGGGACGGGGTTTGAAATTTGCCGCTTGCTTTTTTTGTATCGTCGTCAGTTCCAGGCGGATATTTTCACCGATGTTGTCCGGGGCGATGGCGGTTCCGCCCGTGGACTTCCGGACATGTTGAAGCTGGTTCCGGCGCTGGCGGTTTGCATCGCTGATCACTTTGCTGATGAAATCGCGGCCCAACCGTTGGATATTTTCCTGGTAGAGTACTTCTTTCTGGCGTTTAACCAACCGCTTAGTGAGGATTTTTTTCAACTGCGCGGGAGAGGTTTTATCAAATTCAACTTCGGTAGGGTAGCAGTCAAGTTCCAACCGTTTCCACTGCCGGGCGCAAAGGTTTTTCCGGATTTTTTTGAATACCGATGGAAATTTTTTGCTAAGATTGCGCTCAAACGGTTTTTGCGGAAATTCATTGAATTCGGCGATTTCCTGTTTGGTAAACCACTGAACCTTCCCGTCAGGGTGCTCCGAGTTGATTTTGGCGATAATCCGCTTAATCTCCTCCCGGTATTTCCGCCGGAGATTTTTTTCAAGACTTTTTTGAAGTTCCGCCGATGCTTTACCGGGAGACTGATAAAGCTTGCGGTTGGAATCCATTTCGCCGGTCAGGAATTTTGTGTCCACCGGAGCCTGGGAGAGATTTTTCCGGAGTTCCTCCACGAGCAGTTTCGCGGCGAGTCTGGCGGTTTCCTTCCTGGCGGCGGCGGCGGTTTTATCGGCACGTACACTGCCGGTAAAAATCAATAAAGCAGTCAACGATAACAAAATGATCTTTTTCATGTATGCCCGCGGTTACAGGATTTGAACAGTCTGGATTTATAAATCTATCATAAAAATCCCGGTTAACATGGAAGCATCGGAAAAAAAATGAAAAATCAGAAGCGGATTAATCGAGTTTCGGGAGTTGGATAGTTATCGTGGTCCCATCCTGCTCGGAAGTTTCCATGTATATGGCGCCGCCATGAGTTTCGGCAATAAGCTTGGCGCTGTAAGTGCCGAGTCCAGTGCCGTGGTTCTTGCCGGCAGTGACGTACTTGTCGAAGAATTTTGCGCGGATGGACTCCGAAACCACGCCGGGATTGTTGATTCTGACTTCGTACTTATGTTTTTCCTCGCGCATCGAGATACTGATAACACCCATTCTAGGTGTTGCCTCGATAGCGTTTTTGATCAGGTTTGCGAGCATTGAGAAACAAAGCAATTCGTCACCGTAGATGATGAACGAATCGGATTTTTCAGCGGGTTTATCCCCGATGCTGAGCTTCATCTCGATTCCCCTGGTGGCGATTTTCTGTTTGAGCTCTTCAATGATGCTGAAAATAACCGGGAGCAGGTTGACGGTGGTTGATTCCAGCTCGTAAGTGCCTTTTTCCATCCGGTACATGCTCAGTGACAGGTTGATCATGTTAAGCATCTGGTAACCGGCCTCCATCAGGATATTAAGCAGGTCCCGCTGAACCTCGGTAAGGTTGTCGTCGGCAAGCAGGCGGCTGGGGATGCTGATAATCCCGTTAAGCGGGGTTTTCAGGTCGTGGCGGGTAATTCTTTCGATATCCTCGCGGAGTTCCTCGGCCTGTTTCTCGGCGGTGACGTCGAGCAAGAACCCGTTCCAGATGGTATGGTCGGGGTTTTCCCGGCGCGGAACTGACCGGATCCGGCACCATCTCAGCTCGTCCTCCGCGCTTTTGTATTGAAAAACAGAGTCTACCACTTTAAGAGTGCCGGCGGAAATTTCATGTGCCTTATAAAGTTTGGCGCGGTCTTCGTCGACGATCAAGTCGCCAACAGCTTCTATTTCCCGCAATGCCCGGGCCTGGCTTACCCCGGTAAGCTTGGTGATTCCCGCACTGATATGAGTGAGCCGGTAGTTGCCGAAGGAATCGCGGAGAACCTGGAAGATCACACCGCCGGGAATGGTGTCGCCGAGGTCACGGAGGCGGCCTTCGCTTTCCTTGATTTCCTCTTCCATGCGCTTGCGGTCGGTGATGTCCAGAATGATGCCGAGGACTCCCTGCGGACTGCTCTTTCCGACTCTGAAAAACCTTGCCTTGTTGATTATGACGTCATGCACGGATTTGTCGGGATAGGTTATCGTGGTTTCATAAGCGAGCTGCGATTTGCTCCCGGACAGCAGTTCGTTGTCGCTCTTTTTTATGGTGTTGGCCACACTCTCGGGGAAAAGGTCTTCGATGGGTTTGCCCAGGATTTCGTTTTTGGGCAGCGGGAGCATGGCCATGAAAGCCTTGTTTCCCCCGATCAGGCGGTTGGAAAAGTTTTTGAAAAAGACCGCCGACGGAATAGTGTCTATCATGGTTTGCAGGAAACGTTTTTCGTTATCAACCTGATTTTCAGCGCGCTTGGTTACCGAATAACGGTTGTACATCACCACCAGGAAAAGCAGGATCAGCAGGGAAATAAAAATCGAGAAATTGCGTAAGTAACGCTGGCGCATGATTTCAGCCTGCTTCAGCTGGTTTTCGTTGCGAAGAGATTCATTTTCCAGGTTTTGCTTTTCTATCTCGAAGAAGGCGTTCATCAAGGACTTCTGGCTGCTGTATTTGCTGGTGAAAACCTGGGCGCTGAGATCGGAAAACTTTTTTAAATACTCATACGCCTGCCGATAATTTCCGGTATTCTGGTAAATTTCATAAAGACTCTTATAGCAGAGCATCATCTGTTCTTTGTCGTCGATTTCTTCGGCGGTGCGGAGGGCGAGGACGTAATTGGCGGTGGCTTCCCGGTAGTCTTTTTCGGCTTCACTGCATTCCCCGAGAAGACTCAAGGCAATGATCATCTGCCGTTTCAGTTTTGCCTGTTCCGCGATTTTCAACGCTTTTTTGAGCTGATTTTTTGCTTCCCGGTAGTTTTTTATCTTCAGGTAGATTTCACCGGTCCGGTTCATTGCTGAAGTCGAAACGGAGAGATTTCCCACTCGATTTGCTTCACTCAGGGCCTGACCAAGGTAATCCATGGCCTCTTGGTATTTTCCCATTCCGGCATAAGCGCAGCCGATGCTTTGCAGAATTATCAGTCTTTCCTTAGGCAGATCGGTCTTGTCGATTATCGTCCTGGCTTCAAGATAACAATCGAGAGCCTTCCGGTGGTTGCCTACCTGTTCGTTGTATTTTCCGATGCTGACCAGTGATTTCACTAACAGCTTTTTGTCGCCGATTTCTTCCGCAATTTTTTGTGCCTGGGAAAGATATAGTTCAGCGCTTTCCCGGTTCAGCATAATGCCGTTGGCAATACCCAGACTGATCAGCGCCCTTACTTCTCCCGGACGGTCCTTGAGTTCCCTTGCCAAGTGTAAAGCCTGACTGGCATAACGCAATGCCTCCTGATTGGAAGTGTTCAGCTGCTTTTCCGCGAGAAGGTTCAGAATTTCCACTTTTTCCGCTTTGGGGGCATCTTCCAAACTGACCCGCAAATCATCGAGTTTCAGTTGCTTGTTCTGGGCAAAAACGGCAAGCGACAACGCCACCAGCAGTCCCCCAACAACCAGGTGTCTGATTTTCGTATTATAGTTATTTGTTTCCAACGTCCTCACCAAAAAATATATATTATAGCAAAATTTAACGGAAAAAACAAAACCGGAATATTAGGTTTCCGTTGAAAATACTTGTTTGGTGTTATTTGATAAGTGAATCCAGTTCGGCATTGACCGGTATGTTTTTACCATTGATCGCCGGGCATGCTTTTTCGATTATTTCCACTATTTTTCCGGCGCAGTCGAACGGGGAACGGTCTCTGCCGGAGTTTATCGCGTCTTTGCTCGAAGCCAACCACTTTTGCCCTTCCGGGGTAGTGATTTGAAGGTCGGTCATCTGTGTATGGACGAATCCCGGTCCCGTGACGCAGGTAATTATGGGCAGTTTTTCCCGTTCAAATTCTTTTGCGGTGAGTTCGGTAAGCCGGATCACTCCCAGTTTCGAACAACTGTATCCGGTTCCGCCGGGGATCTGGTTACCGCCCGACATATTGATGATGATGTTTTCCGGGTTCTTTTTCATCAGGGGAACGGCATGTTTAATGCATAACATGGTTCCCTTCAAATTTACGGTTACGTCACGCCACCACATTTCAGCATCGACTTCCCACACTGCGCCGATTGCGGCAAAACTCCCGGCATTGTTCACCAGGATATCCAGTCCATCATAAGTCTCCGCGGTTTTATGCATCAGGTTTTCAACAGATTCTTCAGAGGCAATATCAGTCTGTACCGCCACCGCTTTTCCGCCTTCCGTCTGAATCAGCCCGGCAGTTTCATTTATGGCGTCGACAGTTCTGGCGGTGCAGACTACGTTCGCGCCGTGTTTGCCGAGTTCCAGGGCAGTGGCGCGTCCGATTCCGCGTCCGCTGCCTGTTACAATTGCGGTTTTTCCGGAAATTTGCATGGCTCATTCTTTCTTTCAGCAAAATTAAACGACGGTATTATTTGCCTGATTCATCAGTAATGACTACAGTATATCAAGTTAAGTCAAAATAAACCGGAGTTTTAACGATGCGGCGAAAGAAATCGAGAAAGATTTTTTACCTTGGAATGGTATTGCTTGCCCCCGGAATAGCCCAGCTTGCTTTGAAACGTTATGTAACAGGTCTGATTCAGCTTCTCGGCGCGCTGGTTTGTTTTGTCTGGGCCGCCTGGCTGCTGCTTACCCCTTTGTTTGTCAGTCTGGGGAATCTTTTAAATGATTCCCAGACAGGGGAGATAGTAAACAATTACGAATACCTGATCTATGCCCTGGTTCCGTTTGTATTGCTTATCTTCCTGTGGTTGTGGAGTTTAATTGATATTGCCGTATTTTACCGGGAACCGGTGGAAGAGCCGGAACCTGAAACTGAGGAGAGTTCCCATGATTAAATATTTCTGTTTACCGGTTGTGATTATGCTGCTTTTTTGCGGTTGCGGGAAAGAGGGACCGCGAAAATCCGTGAAGACCAAACCGATAAAAACTAAAGTTAAGACCGAAACACCAAAGCCTGTACCAAAAGCGGAAAAAAAGGAAACGGAAGAAGGTTCGTTCGGACAGATCCAGATTCGCAACTGGCAGAACGGCACGGAGATTCCCAAGGTAAAAATCAATCGCCGTAACATTACTAAAGTGGAAATTCCCGATTACCAGCGCGGAATCAGGGAAAAGGCCGGGGAAGGCATTCTCCCCACCCCGGAGAAATCGCTGGCGGCCAGGGTTAAAGACCAGGAATATGCTTATCGCTGGCAACCGCTGTGGCAGTTCGATAAAATCCCCGCACCAAGACTTCCGGCAGCTGAAATCAGCCCGGATGCCAGCGTATTGGCAATTGTTGAAACCCTTGGCGAAATTAAAGGGCCGTTTGGCAGCAGGATCATTTTCATCAACACTTATAACTGGAAAATTATTCGGGTTGTAGAGTTCGAGAAAAAATTTATTTCAAAGATCTGTTTTGTGCCTAATACGGAATTTCTGGTAATGTGGTCGGAAGTGCAAAAGGAAATCAAGGAGCCAGCCAGGCTCCTGCAAATGAACTGTGTTTCCGGCGAGATCGAGTTCGAAAATACCAGTATCCGGGAATCGGTTTCCGCATTGCTCTGCGACGGTTTCAGGCGGCGTCTGCTGGTGAAGGTGAAAGATTCCGGAAAAGTTCGCGTTTTCAATGCCGAAAATATTCAGCGTAAACCGGAAATTGTTAAGTTCAAAGTACGGAAAGGCCCAATTGCATTTTCCGCCGATAACGCAAAGATTGCCATAGCCGGAGACGGCTGCATTGAAATCGCCGACTTTTACTCAAACGGAAGTCACGAAAAGATCAAGCTGCCCAGCGGTTTTTTCCCCGACGCCATTACCTACTGCGGCAGCAACGATTATATTGCCGCGTCCCAGTTTAACGGACGCACCTATTTTTTCATCAAGGATAATTATACGGAAATCGCCAATTTCTCCGGGAATATTCTGGAATATAATTACCGCCTGAATACTCTTATTGCCGAGATTATCAAAAATAACGAACTGAAATTCTTTTCCGTCCCGAAAATGAAGAAAACTGACAGTTTTATGCCAGGAAAAATTAAACCCGTAAGCAAAGGCAAACCCATCCTCCTCAAATATCTGCCGTTCCGGAAAAAATATGCCCTGCTCGACGACCACGGTAATTTGTCCGTGGTTTACCACGCGGGACGGAAATGGAAAAAAATTCAGATTCTGGAACCCATGAAATAAACGGATTTTCCGCAAGCCCTGAAGAATTTGCGCAAAAATTAGAGAAAACGTTTACGCAACTTGCATTGTTTTCATTTATAAACTATATTATCTGGATTTGCTTTTACCGGGAAAATGCTTGTGGAAGCGTTTGCGCAATATTGCGCCAAAATATAACATTTCCCGAATGAAATTGAAATCTAAATTAAACTCACAAGACCAAAAATCGAAAAGGAGGAAATGATGAAAGTAGGATTCTACGGACACGTTCGCCAGTATGAAAACATCAAAAGCGAGATCGATGGCAATATGCAGGAAGTCCTGATGAGCGGCAAATTTGTTCTCGGCCCGATGCTGGATAAATTTGAAGCCCAGGCCGCTGAATACTTCGGCAGCAAATACGCTATCGGCGTAGGTAACGGCACTGACGCCCTCTGGCTGTCCATGATGTCCCTCGGCATTGGTGAAGGCGACGAAGTCATCACTAACGCCAATACTTTCTTCGCCACCGCGGAAGCGATCTGGATCGCCGGCGCTACCGCTGTTCTGGTTGACTGCGACCCCAAAACCAAGTGCATCGACCCGGCAAAAGCCGAAGCCGCTGTTACCGGCAAGACCAAGGCCATCATCCCGGTACACCTCTACGGACAGTGCGCGGACATGCCCGCTATCAAAGCGGTTGCCGACAAGCACGATCTGCTCGTAATCGAAGATAACGCCCAGGCCATCGACGGCGCCGGCGACACCTTCAAGCAGGGCGAACTTTCCGACGTTGTCTGCACCAGCTACATCATCCAGAAAAACCTCGGTTGCTTCGGCGACGGCGGTATGGTCTTCACCGACTGCGAAAAAGTGAACGAAGGCGTTCGCAGACTCCGCAACCACGGTTCGACCGCCCGTAACCATCACAGCGCCGGTTTCAACAGCCGTCTCGACGACCTCCAGGCTGGTGTCCTCAGCGCCAAAATGAAGCACATCACCGCATGGACCGACAAGCGCATCGGCTGGGCAAAAACTTACGACAAAGCCCTGGCCGAAGTCAAAAACTTCAGCCTCCCGTATGCCAAACCCGGTTACCGTCACGTTTATCACCTCTACGTTGTCGAAACCGCCAACGAAGCAAAACGCGACAGCCTGGTTGAATACCTCCAGGAAAACGGCATCGACGCCAAAACCCATTACTCCATCGCGATCCATCAGCAGAACGGATTCCCGTGGGGCAAAGACTGCCGCATCGCCGGTTCCCTGGAAAACGCCGAGCAGAACGCAGCTACTTGCGTATCTCTTCCGATGTATCCCGAACTGACCCAGGAAGAAGTCGGCTACGTTGTCGAAAAATGCCTGGAATGGGACAAAGCCCAGGGCTGAATCACCTGATTCCAAACGGGGCTTCGGCCCCGTTTTTTTTACCTAAAAAACCAGGAAAGGAACTGAATCATGGCTAAATATAAAGTTATGGTCGTGGGAATGGGCAAACGCGGCAAACATCATGCCGCCGCTTTCCAGGCCAATGAAAATTTTGAAGTTGCCGGTATCTGCGACATCAGCGCCGAAATGCTGAACTCCGCCGCCGAAACCCTCGGAATGACCGACGTTGTAAAAGGTTCCGATGCCGCCGCAATGGCTCGGGAACTCAAACCCGACGTGTTCTGTTTTTGCACCATGCCAAACCTGCGTTACGATATGGTCAAGATCGCGGTCGACTGCGGCGCTAAACTCGTCGCTTTCGAAAAACCGGTCGGCGAAAACATGCATGAAGGCATCCGCCTGAAAAAGCTTATTAACGAATCCGGCATCAAGGCCATCGTCAGCCACCAGCACCGCTACGGCGTCCACTACCAGAAGGTCAAAGAGATTGCCGCTTCCGGCATACTCGGACGCATCCAGATAGTTTACGCCTCGGCCACCGGCTGGATGACTCACATGATGAGCCATATGATCGACTATATGACTTGGTACAACGGTTACTCCAACATCCAGTGGGTGATGGGACAGGCCGCCGGTAAGGGCAAAATGAATGACAACCATCCGTCGCCAGATTACGTTGCCGGTATCGTCCAGTACGAAAACGGTGTGCGCGGTATCGTCGAATGCGGCGCCGGCGCTCCCGATCAGCCCGAAGTGGCCAAATGGTGGGGCAAAAACCGCATTTGTGTCCAGGGAACCGAAGGTTTCGCCGAAGTGCTGACCAACGGCGGCTGGCGCGCGGTCACCAAAGACGGCGTTCAGAGCGGCGAAGGCGCAATGAACTACGACCTCGATATGCCTCATTACATTCAGGACATGGCTGACTGGCTCAACAACGGAACCACTCCGGACTGCTGTTTCGCCAACGCTTACATGGGATTCGAGGCAATGATGGGCATTCTCCGCTCCGCCACCAACGGCGGACAGGTCGCTCTGCCCCTCGCCGACGGCCCCGCGGAACTCGAAGCGCTCGAAGCAAAAATGTCCGGCGCTCCAGTCATCTGCAACCCGGCGAATGTCGAAGAATTCCAAGGATAACCTTTGGATTGAAATAGCCGGAATGCTTCGTGATTACGGCGAAAAGTGGTCCGCTTTTGCCGAAAGCGGGTGAAAGTCAGTTTTTTTGCCTGAACCTTAACGGGCAAAGTGCTGCACGGCTTTGCCAGACGTTAATTTATAACTCCCGGAATAAAACCCTCCGGGAGTTTTTTTATTACGGTCTGAAGCGAAGCAATGTCGTTTCAGTCCGGGGCTTGCCCAGGTTTTTTTGGGGTTCGGAGACTTGATTATTGAAGGAAGCGGTTTAGCTTATAAGTTCCCTGTATATTATTAATTTTAATTACATTAAAAATAACCAAAACCTGGAGGAATTACAGGATGGCGAAAAGCATCTCTCCCCTGCAAAAAGCCCGTGCGGCTTATCAACCCAAACTGCCCCCGGCACTCACCGGCGGCGCAAACGTAAAAATCAAGAAAAGCGGCAAAACCTCGTCCGCCGGCGACAGTGCCAAGATTGCGAAACTTTTCAAAAATACCTTTGGAAGTTCGTTGATCGAGCTGAATAAGGGTGAAAATGAACCTCTTTCCACCCCGGTTAACGTGGGTGTTATCCTTTCCGGCGGACAGGCCCCGGGCGGACACAACGTGATTGCCGGTATTTTTGACGGAATCAAAAGCCTGAATTCCAAAAGCGAGCTTTACGGTTTCCTCGGCGGCCCCAGCGGTGTTGTCGACAACAAATACATGAAACTCACCAGCAATATCGTGGATGAATACCGGAACACTGGCGGATTCGACATCATCTGTTCCGGCCGGACCAAGCTGGAAACCCCTGAACAGTTTGACAAAGCAGCTGAAAACTGCAAAAAACTTGGAATTTCCGCGTTGGTGGTTATTGGCGGCGACGACTCCAACACTAATGCCTGCCTGCTTGCCGAATACTATCTGGCAAACGATGTTCCGATCCAGGTTGTGGGATGTCCCAAGACCATCGACGGCGACCTCAAGAATGAATACATCGAAGCTTCTTTCGGTTTCGACACCGCTACCCGCGTTTACAGCGAACTGATTGGAAATATTCAGCGCGACTGCAACTCTTCGCGCAAGTACTGGCACTTCATCAAACTGATGGGCCGTTCGGCTTCGCATATCGCGCTTGAATGCGGACTCCAAACCCAGGCAAATGTGACGCTGATCTCCGAAGAAATCGAAGACCGCAACCGCACCATCGAAGATATTGTGGATGAAATCTGCAAAGTCATCATAAAACGCGCCGACAACGGGCTTAACTTCGGGGTAGTGCTGATTCCCGAAGGTCTGATCGAATTCATTCCCGAAATGCGCAAACTCATTACCGAACTGAACGATATCCTGGCTGATCATGGCGATACTTTCGCAAAATTGCAGTCCACCGACGAGAAAATGGTATTCCTGAACCATCATCTCAGCAAGGAATCTTCTTATGTATTCAGTTCACTGCCGCAGACCATTCAGTTACAGCTGGCAATGGACCGCGACCCTCATGGCAACGTGCAGGTATCGCTTATCGAAACCGAAAAGTTCATCAGCGAACTGGTCCATGTGCAGCTTAACGAACTGAGAGCGGAAGACAAGTACAAGGGAAAATTCACGCCTCAGCATCACTTCTTCGGTTACGAAGGACGTTGCGCGCCGCCGTCAAACTTCGACGCCGATTACTGTTACAGCCTCGGTTACACCGCCGCCGCGCTTATCGGCGCCGGCGAAAGCGGCTACATGGCATGTGTCCGCAACCTTGAAAAGCCTGCCTCCAAATGGACCGCCTGGGGCGTACCGATTACCATGCTGATGAACGTTGAACGGCGTCACGGTCATGACAAACCGGTAATCAAAAAGGCCCTGGTGGAGCTGGAAGGAAGTCCGTTCCTGCATCTGGTGCGGAACCGCGCCAGATGGGCAATTGAAACTGATTACGTATTCCCCGGCCCCATCCAGTACTTCGGGCCTTCCGAAGTCTGTGACCAGATCACCAAGACCCTGGAACTGGAAAAAGAGAAATAGTTAATAACTGACCGGAATATTTCCGGCGGGAGAATTTTGATATGTCCGGCAAGCATGAGGAAATCGATGTAGGGTACGTGGCTGAACTGGCCCGGCTCGAACTCGATAACGATGAAAAACAGCATTTTCAGCTGGAAATGGCGGCAATTGTCGATTACATCGAATTATTGCAGGAACTGGATGTGGAAGGCATCGAGCCGACCGCGCACGCCACGATCCTCACTAACGTACTGCGCGATGATGCCACTACGGAATCGTTTCCGCGGGACAATATGCTGGAAAATGCTCCCGCAACCGTCGATGAAGAACTGATCAAAGTGCCGCAGGTACTGCCAGGCGAGGAGATGAACTGATGGCAATCGAAATCGAAAAACTCACGATCAGTTCCGCCGCCGCCGCTCTTGATGCCGGGGAAATTTCCTCGGTGGAGCTTGCGAAAGCCTACCTGGACCGCGCCAAAAGCGCAGATAAAAATATTCGTGCGTTCCTGACGCTGGACGAAGCCGGAATTCTAGCCCAGGCGGAAGCTTCTGACAAACGCCGCACCGAAGGAAAGCCCCTCGGCCCGTTCGACGGCGTTCCAGTGGCGCTGAAAGACAACATTGTTGAAACCGGACAAACATGCAGTTGTGCTTCAAAGATACTGAAAACCGTGAAATCCCCTTATGACGCCACGGTAACCACCCGTATGAAAGAGCAGGGATTGGTTTTATTCGGGCGCACCAACCTTGATGAATTCGCCATGGGTTCATCGTGCGAAAACAGCGGCTTTTTCCCAACGGCCAATCCCTGGGACACCGAACGGGTTCCCGGAGGTTCAAGCGGGGGTTCCGCCGCCGCGGTATCGGCAAGACTGGTTCCCGCTGCACTCGGATCCGATACTGGCGGTTCGATCCGTCAGCCGGCATCGTTCTGCGGCACTGTGGGGCTTAAACCCACTTACGGACGGGTTTCACGTTACGGGCTGGTGGCGTTTGCTTCGTCACTCGACCAGATCGGACCGCTGACCAACAGCGTTGAGGACGCCGCCGCGCTACTCGACATCATCGGCGGAAAAGATCCGAAAGACGCCACATCGCTGCCGGAACCGTGTAAAGGTTTCACTGATGCGGTAAAAAAGATTTCAGTCCCTGACCTGTCGGGAATGAAAATCGGGCTGCCGAAAGAGTATTTCGAGCTTGAAGGGCTTGATTCCGGGGTGAAGGGAGTCACGGAAGCCGCAGTTGCCTCGATGAAGGCCGCCGGAGCGGAAATAGTTGACGTTTCACTCCCGCACACCAAATACGCGATTGCCGCGTATTATATTATCGCTCCCGCCGAGGCCAGCGCCAACCTGGCAAGGTTCGACGGCATCCGGTACGGAACCCGCGATCCTGAAGCCCACGATCTGATGAGTACTTATTTCAAGACCCGGGGCAAATATTTCGGCGCGGAAGTAAAACGCCGGATCATCCTCGGAACTTATGTGTTAAGCAGCGGTTATTACGACGCCTATTATCTGCGCGCCCAGAAAGTCCGAACCCTTATCCGGAATGATTTCGAGCAGGCGTTCAGCAAATGCGACGCGCTCTTGACTCCGGTTGCGCCGGTCCCGGCTTTCAAATTCGGGGAAAAATCCGACCCGTTACAGATGTATCTTGCCGATGTTTTCACGATTGCCGTAAACCTGGCCGGAATTCCCGGCATCAGTGTTCCCGCCGATTTGCATCCGGAAACCGGGACCCCGGTTGGAGTGCAGTTCCTGGCGCCGTCACTCGGCGAAGAAAAGCTGTTGACGATAGCACGGAATTTCGAGCTTTGCCGGGCAAGACAGGAATTTGTCCCTGGATTGGGTTAATTTTTTCTGGAGAAATAAAGAATGCCGAAGAATCAAGTTAAACGGTGCATCGTCACGTTTGCGAGGTCATGGAGTGCCCTTGCCGCCACTCGTTGCCTGGGCAAAAACGGAGTTGAGGTAATCACCTGCGACACCAGCGCGGTCGCTGCCTGTAACCTGTCGCATTACTCAAAACACTATTTTACCTATCCCGATCCCCAGGAAGACACCGAAGGTTATCTGAGTGCCTTTGAAGAAGCGTGCAAAAAATATCAGCTCCCGGATAACAGCTTGGTACTGATGCCGCTGCACGTGGACTCCTTTGTGGTTGCCGCGCACCGGGAACGGTTTGACGGCCTGGTAAAAATGGCTATTCCGGATATTGACCAGATTGATATGGTCAACAACAAATCCACGCTGGCAAAATACTGTCTGAATAACGGCATTCACACTCCCCCGGCGGTAACCGCGGATTCCGCGGACGAATTCAAATCTAAATTGAATGATATCGAATATCCGGCGTTTATCAAACTGCCGGAGTCCCTTGGCGCCATCGGTATAATCAAGGTAAAATCGGCGGCTGAAGCCGAAAGGGAATTCGACAAACTGATAGAAGAGTTCAAACTTGATAACCAGCACTTACCGATGCTTCAGCAGGGAGTGGACGGCGATGACTTCTGTTCGACTTTCCTGTTTGCCAACGGCGTGAAAAAAGCGTCAATGACCTATCATAACATCATGGATTACCCGAAAAAACAGGGTATGGGGGCCATCCGGGAAACCGTAGACGCTTCCGAGATGGAGGAAATCGGCGCCGATCTGCTCCAAAGACTGAAATGGCACGGGGTAGCGGAAATAGATTTCCGGTGGAACGGTAAATCCGCCCCCTGGCTGATCGAAGTAAATCCCCGGTTCTGGGGCGGTCTGGCCCAGTCAATCGCTTCAGGGATCGATTATCCGTATATGCTTTACAAGCTCGCGCTTGATGGCGATGTAGAGCCTGCCGCGCCAACAAATACCGAAGCGAAAACTTTCAATCCGTGCCTGACTTTCCTGCTGGAACTCGAGGAGTTTATCGATGCCAAAAGCAGCCGAAAGGAACTGTCCCGGTCATTTAAAGACTTTAAAGCGGAAATTAAAAACGGCCACCTTTCCGCGATAACAAAGCTTATCAAAGGAGTCAGCCACGCGGTGAGTCCGGAAAAACGTTTTCACGCAATCCGGGAAATTATTCACCAGGACCGGTCGGCGGTAAACGAATTGCTCCAATGGCGCGATCCCATGCCTTTGCTGGGACTGCTCTATCCGCTGGCGGTGTTTATCAAACACGGCAAGGTAACTCCTGAACTGCTGTTGAAATAATCATGGCAAAATTAGAGCGAACAATTCTGCTCCTGCTGGGACTGGTTTTTGCTCCTGTATTGTTCCTTATCGCCTTTCCGCTGATGCTGTATGTGCGTTTTGCGAAGCCAAAGCGGGGCGTAACCATAGGGCTGGTGGTATCCAACCGCTGGACGGATTTTTTCCAGTATACCCGGATATGTTTTGACCTGGCGCTAGTCAGGGCGGGAGCGCGGGTAATGACCATAGCCCCGAAACATCACCGGAATATTGCGGCCGTTCTTGAAAAAGTCGACGGGTTGCTTTTGACCGGCGGAGAAGATCTGCATCCTTCCTATCATGACGCCGATGAATCGCTTCTTTCCGAGGTGAACGAAGCCAGGGACGAGCTGGAAATGGAGATTCTGGCAATTGCGGACTATAAAAATATTCCTTATCTGTGCGTCTGCCGTGGTTCGCAACTAATGGCTGTCCGGGCCAAAGGAAAGATTATGATCCATCCACATGTGAATAAAAGAGTGAAACCGCATGTTTCCAGACTATTCAGTTTTGCAAAACATGAAATTGATATCGCGCCCGGGACCCGGCTTGCGGAAATTCTCGGAGAAGGAAAAACCGTGGTGAATTCATTCCATCATCTGTTGATTGATGACGCCGGAACCGATACGGTTTCCGCCACTGCTGGAGATGTCATTGAAGGACTCGAAAAACCAGGGGGAAATTTTGCCGTGGGCGTACAGTGGCATCCTGAATTCATGGCTCCATTTATTAGAAAACAGCAAAAACTTTTTAATGACTTCGTTAAAATAGCCGGTCATGAAAGAAACCCCGGTGAAAAATCTTCCCACCGGGGCAACTAAGGCCCTCTGCTGCCTTATATCATGTCGTTTCCTGTATAAAGATTCGTTCCTGACGACCGGATTTTACGCCGTTTATCAAAAAATTATTATTTTCTCATCTCTCCGTATGGATATTCAGGATTTAGCGAACAAATAGCAAATTCTTAATCTTGAATAAACATGCGGCCGTTATTTTATCTTTTACAGATAAAGGGGGAAATTTAGAGGTGGCGTAATGATGCAGCAGGAAAAAGTCAGGGAGTGGCAGATTATCGACGACTCAGATGAAAATTCCTACCGGGATTACGCTGTAATTGAAGAATTAATGACAATACCAAAAACTTTCTATTCCGGTAAAGCCACCTCACATGACGCTGACAGTTCGTTTCGACAGGACCCAATGCTTTCACATATCGTGATCATCGACAAAAAATCCGTACCCATAGGTTTGCTGACGCGTGAAAGTTATTACATCAAAACCGGAGGGGCTTACGGATTCGCGCTGTTTCTGAAAAAATCCCTGGACCTGATCGGGGAAAACGACTTTCTGCAGGTGGAAGTTAATACTTCCGTTGCCGAAGTTGCCGAACTTGCGATGTCGCGACAACTCCAGAATCTCTATGATCCGATCGTGGTGGTTGACGAAAACGGTTTTCTTGCCGGAACGGTTACCATCAAGGAACTGCTGGGAAGCGCTCATTCAGAACTGGTGCGTTCCCGGGAGCAGGCCGAACTCGCCACCCTCAATAAAAGTGAATTTATCGCCAGCGTGAGCCACGAAATCCGCACCCCCATGAATGCGGTGATCAACATGATCCGGGCGGTGCTTCAGACTCGTCTTGACGAAGAACAGTATGATTGCCTTGAAACCGCCAGGGATGCTTCTGAATACTTGTTGCTACTGCTCAACGATATTCTCGATATCTCAAAAATCGAGGCCGGAAAACTTGAACTTGAGAACGTTGACGCCGACTTGTACAGCGTAGTGAATCATTCGGTAAAAACCATGCAGAGCAAAGGCAAAAAAAGGGTTCCTCTGAATGTGTTTATCGCCCAGGATGTGCCGCAATATATCAAAACCGATCCGAACCGGCTCAGGCAGGTACTGCTGAACTTGCTTGGAAATGCCATGAAATTTACGGAAAAGGGATATGTGAACATAAAACTGGAACTATCCGAAGAATCCTGCGCGGAACGGAAATTTATCAAGTTTTCAGTAATCGATTCCGGTATCGGGGTTCCGCCGGACAAGGTTTCCACGTTGTTTGAAAAATTCACCCAGACCAATACCAGCATCTGGAAACGTTTCGGCGGAAGCGGGCTAGGTCTTTCCATTTGCAAAAAGATCACCGAACTTTTCGGGGGTAGAATCTGGCACGAGCAAAATCCGGAAGGGGGCAGTATTTTCTCTTTCACCATTGAATACATACCGGGCTCCAGAAACGCCACTCCCAATTCCTATGTTTCGGTAAGTAAAAATATCAGGGAATTTCTCCCGGGCAAACTCAATATCCTGCTGGTGGAGGACGGTCTTTTAAATGTTAAAACCGTTGAGATCATCCTGAAAAAAATCAACCCGCAAATTATTAATGCCAAAAACGGTTATGAAGCGCTGGAAATGCTGAAAAAATACAAATTCGATATTATCCTCATGGATATCGAAATGCCGGAAATGGACGGGTTTGAAGCAACCAGAAGATTCAGAAACGGCGAAACCGGCGATCTGAATGACGGAGTTCCGGTCATCGCCATGACCGCCCACGCATTTGAAAAATATAAAGTAAAATGCCTGGAAGCTGGCATGAATGCGTTCGTAACCAAACCGGTTAATCCGGAATGCCTGATCAAGGAAATGTCGGCAATCCTGCCTGAAGAATTGAAAAACAGGATAAATCCAGAGGAAAATTCCACCCGGAATCAACCTGTGAAAGCTTCTCCGGCACTGCTGTTGTTTGATGGAGATAAAAAGCTGCTGGAGGAATATATCCGGATGTTTATTGAGGAAGGTCGCATTCTTATTAATGGCATAGAAAATGCACTCGCTGAAAATGATCGTAAAACTGTCAGAATCAATGCCCACACCATGAAAAGCGGGGCCGCCCAGATCATGGCGGTAAAATGTCAGGGCCTCGCTAAATTGCTGGAAAATTCCGCTCAGGATGAACCATTGGAAACTATCCGCGAACAGTTTAACTGCCTGAAAGAAGAATTCCTTATTCTCGACAAATCTACCAGAGATTGACTTTTGATGTCTGCAATTAAGTGTATATTTACATGGAGGTAAAATATGTTGACCAGAATAGTTTTTATATTTCTACTGAGCCTTGCCGCGTCGGTTACAGCTGGAGAAGCAGATACCAGCCTGAACACCAATGTTGATAAAAAGACAAAAGAAGTTAAATTCACTGCCGGAAACAACGATTCGCAGATTGTCACCAAGGTTTACAAGCTCAAACACGCCGATCCTTATGAAATCCTTCCGTTCCTGCGTAAAGCAGTAGGCGCTAGCCGTATCAAGGGGGCCAGAACCAAGGTGGAAGCCATTAAATACAATGACGGAACCGGGGCGGTGATAGTTAGCGCCGAAGCATATCGTTTCGGAAAACATAAGAACGGAACCGGAATCAGCGAAATTGTTAAACAACTTGATTTGCCCCACCTTGAACACGCGGATGATGAAGAATTCATGGTTTACTACCCCAAATACCGGAGCGCCTCTTCGCTTGCCCGTACTCTCAGGAAAGTCGGCGCAAGTAACGGAATCGATAAAATCACTGTTGACCGCAAAGCCAACATCATGATAATCAAAGGTCCGGTTTATACTCATAAAACCATTAAAGAAATGTTACGGCAATATGATGCCGGACCAACCCAGGTTTACTTGAATTTTAAATTCTACGAAATCCGGCAGGAGAGTAAAGCACAGATGGAAGCTGCTTATAAAAGCTGGAAAGAAGGCCCTGGAAAAACTTATTTTACTGTTAGTATGATTCCAGCTTCCGGAAGCAAAACTAAAACTACCTTTCTAAATTTCAAACCTGAATGGAAAACCGCTTATTTCGATTATCTTGTTACGAAGAAAGACGCTAAAGTTGTATTCAGCGGCAACATTTTAGCATCAAATCGGCAGAAAAGTTTTATCGAAACCGATAAAAAGGAAACTGGGAACAAAAAAGAATCAATGGAGCTAAAATTGTCGGTGATTCCGACAATTTCCAGCGATTCTTCACAACTTGATATTAACATTTCCGGCATGGTCCCGGTTAAACGGAAATCCACAATAACATCAGAACATTGTTATATTTCCACAAAAATTCAACTCGGTAATTTCGATAACGAAATTGTGATCGGGGGATCGGAAATTGTCAGCACCCTGGGCAGTCGTAAACAATCATGGTTCGGCAGAATGTTCAGTTCCGAAAGCTCCAAATCCGATAAACTCGCCAGACTGGTGGTAGTTATTTCCTGCCGAAAAACCAGCGGACCTCCTCCGCTGGAAGGTAAACAACTCGAAAAGATCAAAAAGATCGAAACCGAACTCAATAAATCTTCCAGATTTTAAGTTCACGGTAAATCTTCCCGTCAGTTATCATCCAAAGTACATTTGATGCCGAAGTCGTGAAACACTTCGCCCATTCCATCCAAAGTATGTTTGGTGGAGTTTGACGCTTTGTGGATTGTTGTATGGACAATTATTAATAGGCAATTCAGGAGTAAAAAATCATGGCGATAACTTTCAGTCCGGAAGGTGGAAGCCCGGTGACGGTAACGCCGCTGCCGCGCACTTTGCAACTCGGAGGCGGGAACGATGACCGTGGCGGGGGAGTCCTGCCAAATGTTCGTGGTGGGGTGGCAATGAACGGCAGCTGCGAGGCGAAAATTGAAGATGCCGGGTTCACGCTGGCCACCGCGATAGCGCTCTGTTCAGGGGTGGGTGATGGTAATGTGACGGTATCGGGCGATGCCGAAAGTTATGGCGCTTTGGTCGATGTAGAGATCACCGGCAACGTTATCCAGAAAGCAAAAATATCCTGGAAAGGCTCTACGGCCTCAGCTTAAGCTGTCGCCGCGGATATCAAATAATAATAAAATTTAAATGTTTGGGATTTCTAATTTTTAAATTCTAATTTACGAACCGGAGGTTTGATATTATGGCTACAATTTTACCATTCAACAATGTTGTTATCGGAACTCTGACCGTGCCGGTGGGCGAGATGGTCAGGGGATCAGGACAAATTACCGTAACCGGCGAAGACCAGGTTGTCACCACTGCCGACGGCCTTATGCATTACCGGCGGAACGCCGTTGAACGCGAGGCCGAATTCAAGTGTTACGGCAACTACACCGCGCTGAATTCCGATGCAGGGAACGGGGTGACCTGCGTAATGAAACTTAACACCGAAACCGTGATTTCATTTACCGGAATTGTTTCGGCGGTTTACAAACAGGAAGACCGCATCACCGAAGTGTCAATCGACGGCGAATAACCCGGTTTTATTTGACGCTCAACCATAATTAACAAGAATATAAAGGAATTTTATTATGTCAGTACAGGATTATCTTGAAAGCACCGAAGACCTGCTCGATTTCGCCGTAACCAAACTCTCCATCTACGAAGACTGGACCGTCGCCAAATTCCCCGGAACCAACATCGAACAGCTTTTCGACTACATGCCCGACCTTGTCCTCCCCGCCGCCGTAGTGGCATTTGAAGGCGCGGAATTTAAGAATCAGCCTTCCAGACTTATTGAATTGAATGTTGCGGTCGCGGTAGAGTTTTTCAACGATACTGATGCGGTTACTGCAAGGGCTTTAATGGACAAGGTTGTTGAACTCCTTGACGAACAGATTTGCGGTGACGCGATTTTTGAAACCGTTGAGCAATCTACCGATACCTACGGCAGCGGCAATCTCATTCATGTGGTAAAATTTAAAATATCAGACCACTAAAATACCATTATGGAGCATTCTGATAGTCGTTTTTAATCTTTTCCAGAAATTTGGGCATTGTGGTTTTGACGCGGCGTTCATAATCTTCGAAATATTGCATTTTCGGTTCAAACAAGCCGCGATTCAAACCATGCTTTTTTAGAATTTTCAGAGCATTCATATCATCGCTGTCATATATTTTTACCTGATAATAATGCTCTGTATCAATTTTTATACTGATGCCGGTTTGGAACAGCAGTTTAAAAATCCGCATGAAATTGCTGTCGGCGGTATAGTCTGGAGACACAAAAAAATCGGCCCAACGCTCTTTATCCACGGGATCAGGTTTCAGTTTTTTCGGAGGAGGCTGGTTAAAGACAATGTAATTTGCAACCGGCAAAGCCGATGCCGGAATCCGAATCTTTGCCAGTTTGATTTTTTTCAAATCATTGTAAATATCCGCTTTATCGAACAATTTTTTGACTGCTTCCGCCGTATGTAAATCTTTGTATTGCCCAAAAATAATTTTATGGCAATACATACCACTGGTGGTGTAATTACTGTCATAATTTTGTACAATATTGAACTTAGGAAAGCCTCCCCGGTCTTTCAGGTTATTGCAGCCTGTAATAATAAACATAAGGACTGCTGTAACGATAAAAACGGAGCATACTTGAATGTATTTTTTCATAATCAAGATTTATAAATCATTTCGGTTTTTTTATTTTAGAAATATTTGCTTTGATTTGATGATCATACAACAACTTCTTTGCTTGATTCAGTTCTTTATATGGAACACAAATATAAAAATATTTGTTTGAGAGCAAGACTGCAGGAACTCCGGAATCCATTAGTTTCCACATAACAAACAAGTACTTATCAGTTATTGCCCCAAAAGTAATGATCTTTTCCCAAAAACCATGATCAATCTCGTATTTTTGAATGTTGTATCTAGAAATATACGTATCATCAAACTCGCCGACATCTATAAGTCTTATTACTTTCCATTCGTATTTTTTAGGAACATATAATGTATACAAATTAGAAAATCCAAATTCCGGATGTAAACCAGAATCTTTCAAGTATACGTTTACTGATTCAGCTTCTTTGCGGGAATTATAGGATTCCAAGTTAACCAGGTCATCTTCTTTTGGGCAGTAAGGGCCAGGATCGGCAATTTCGCTTTGACATCCCCAAAGTATAAAAATAACCCATAGAGGTAAAATTATTTTTAAAGATATTTTACCAACCCGGATAGACATAAATATAATCTTTCCCAAATTCCGATTGCAACTCAGGCGCCCAATACTTCTTTTTCTTTTGTAACTTCTCTTTACTGTCTCTAATGGCATTTACTTCAATACACTTATTACGGAATTTTTCAATGGTTTGCTTCCAATTGATCAGCTTTTCCAGTTTTTTTATACATGCCCGTTTGGCGGCAGCGGGAGAATCAGCGGTTGCCGTAACCGGCGTTCTTCTGGAATTGACAATGATTTTTAGCATTGGCACGATAATATCATTATAAACTTTTTGAAAATCTTTGCCATGAGCTTCTTCATGTTTGTTAATTTTTATCTTGGATTCCCCATCTGCTACAACAAATTGCAGATATTTAAGTTTAATTTTTCTGCCGATTTTTGATAATTCCTTAAAATTTTCATATGATTTTGCCGCATTGCATCTGTCCAGTATCGCCATGATATTAATTACTTCAGATGGAGTCATTCTAGCTCGCTTATCCCTGTATTCAACGCCAATTCTCTCGATTTTAACTGGCGTCCAGGAAAAATCAACATGATATATTCCGGTTTTCTTTTCCACCCAGGCTGTACAGGTATTTTTATTTTCATCGTCAAATTTTGTCTTTATTTTCGGAGGAACTATATATACATAAAATTTTCCGGTTCCTCCTCCGTAAATTTGCAAAATTGGTTTTCCTTCTGCATTTATTCTTGTTTTCTTTTTTTTATACCAATGGTAAATTTCTTCGTGTTTAGCACGTGTAACCGTATAACTCCATGGTTGAATGGATGAATTTTTTATTTTCTTTCCATTGTTTTCGCCTGATTCAAATGCCGAAAAGTCCGTTTTGCTCATGATGACCACCTCATTTTAAAAATTGGTTGCCATCTGATATTGCTAATATAATATAGCAATAAGTTACAGGTGGCAAACGTTTAAATAATTTTTCTCTATAAACCGTAAAAGCGTCAAACAAAGTCTGAAAAAGTTGATTTTTCATTGAAAGCGGTGTATTAAAGAATATCGGTTAACAACTAAATAATATTCGGTTGTCATGAAAAAAGCATATTTCTGGGTGTTTCTGCTAGTTTTATTTATATCAGTCTCCTGCCGGAGCCGACAGACTGAAGCTGCATAACATTAAGAAAAAATGATTGGAATTAATCTTCCGGGAGTTCGATTCTAATGGTGGTCCCGGTGGCGTCCGCAGACTGCATGGAAATAACACCGCCGTGGACTTCCACAATCAGTCTGGCCGAATAAGCGCCGAGTCCGGTTCCGTGCGGTTTTCCGCTGGTAACATATTTCTCAAAGAATCTGCCCCGGATATCTTTCGGGATAGTTCCGTAATTGTGTACGGTAATGATTTTTGGATTTTCGCTGATCATCGCCACGGTTATATCTGAATCTTTCGGAGAAGCTTCCACGGCATTTTTTATCAGGTTGAGCATCAGGGAATAAAACAGGAATTCGTCAGTATTTAAAAAGAACCGCTGTTTAGCTTTTGCATCCGCATGATCGATAAGCAGACTAAACTTAAGGTTTTTCATTTCGGCGTGGATATTAAGAGCATCAAAAACGTTGAAAATAATAGGAACAATATTGATTTTCACCGGTTCAAAATGGTAATTTCCGTATTCCATTTTATTGAGTTCGAGCGACAGATTGATGGTGTTCAGCATTTGTTCGCCGGAATCTTGAATCAGCTGAAGCATCTGTTTGTGATATGGAGAAAGATTTTTAATCGTTGATTTCAAAATAGAAGGAATATTGATAATATAGTTAAGGGGATTTTTCAGGTCATGCCTGGTCAACCGTTCGATGTCTTCCCGGAATTCCTCTACTTCCTTGCGGCTTGAAATGTCCAGCGAAGAACACAGATAACCGTCAAACTGGCCTTCGTGGTTGAATTTCGGTTGTGAAGTACAGATCATCCAGTGGTATTTGCCGGAAACATTTTTAAGTCTGAACTCAACCTGGAATTTTTTTGGATTGGCCAGAACTTTATTCCATTCCGTCCGGAGGTTGTTCAGGTCTTCCGGATGAATATATTTTTTCCATCCGTTCCCGAGCTGTTTTTTCATGGTGGAACCCGTAAATTCGAGCCAGGCACGGCTGAAAAATATTGCTTTACCGTGTTTATTTATAAGTCCGATCATTGCCGGAGTGGTATTAACAAGCTCACGGAACCTTTTCTCGCTTTCCCGGAGAGTCTCTTCGGTTTTTTTCCTTTCCGTAATATCCCGGAAAATACCGTGCGCACAGATAAAGCTGCCGTTTTTATCATAAGTACACTTGCTGTCGAATTCAACATCAATTACTTCACCGTCACTGCGCAGTAATTCCAGATGTTTTGAGTTGGTTTGCCCATTATTTTGGCACTGAGCAAAAAATTTATCGAATTGGGTTTTCCATTTCGGTGAAAGAAACTGTTTGAACGGCCTGCCGATTACATCTTCCAAGCTGTAACCGAGGATATCCAGCCATGCGGGATTGACATTCTCCAGGCATCCGAGTTTATCAACAGTCTGAAATCCCAGCGGGGAATACTCAAAAAAGAGCCGGAAACGTTCTTCACTCTGAACCAACGCTTCTTCGGCTTTGCGCCGTTCAATTCTATCAATATGGCGGCTGATCGCTTCATGCATTTTCAGCGGCAGGATCTCCAGATAACTGCGTCCGACATCCTTCACCAGATATTCGTCGACGCCGGCCTTGATAGACTCGGCGGCAAGTGATTCGCTGCCGTAACCGGTAAGAAGTATGAAAGGGATTTCCGGAGTATTCCGTCTGATGCGGTGGAAAATATCCATTCCGTTGATTCCCTGTAAACGGTAATCGCAAACAATAATATCAAAATTCAGATTTGACGCCATCTTGCTTATAGCCTGTTTACCGTTTTGACACTCGGAAATGGTCACCGGCAAGGAACATTTTCTGCATGATCGTTTAATGGCAATACGGTCATGCACGGAATCCTCTATAAGCAAAATCCGAATTCTATTATCATCGTCAGGCACATTCAATTGTGACACATTTTGCTTTTTACTGCTTTGGGTTTTTTTAATCATATTAAATCTACTAGTCTATTGTTAACTCAATTTTACTGTTTATCAGATCCGGGGATTTTCCTGTACAATGTAAAGAAAATCTTTGTCCCTTTGTCCGGCTCGGATTCCAGCCAGATTTTTCCTTTGAATCTTCTTACTATTTTACTTACCAGGGTCAAGCCTATTCCCTCGCCTGGATATTCTGTTTTACTGTGAAGCCGTTCAAATATTTTGAAAATCCTCTGATGATATTTCTGGTCTATTCCTAACCCGTTGTCTGTTATGCAGAACTCATATTCGTTCTGGTGCAGTTTCCGGCAGCTGAATTTAATATTTTTGACCTCTGATTCATTAAATTTAATGGAATTGCTGATCAGATTTTCAAATAACTGCCGCAGCAGGACCGGTTCGGAATCCAGGATCGGCCAACTTCCGGAATAAGTTAATTTTACATTGCCGTCCAGATCCATGTCGCGGACAAGATCGCGAATAAGTTTTTTCACGTCAACTTTTTCAGGGACAATTTTCCGGGTTTCCGCCCGGGAAAGCTGCAGAAGTGAATTTACCAGGTTTACCGATTCCTTTACAGCCACGGCAAGATTGTCCAGGTAATTCTGCTGTTCTTCTTCAAGTTTGCCGCAAAGATCTTCGCGAAGGAATTCAGCGTAGTTGCATATTGCCCGGAGCGGAGTTTGGAGCCCATGAGCAACTGCGCCGGCATACTCAAACAATTCCAGATTTACCTCTTTGAGCATTGCGGCATAGTTTTCAAGTTCTTTTTCCGCTTCTTTTTTCGAGGTTATATCGCTCAATACGGCGTCTATCCTGAATACTTCATCGGAAATCGGTGTAATCACTATTGAATCCCGCACCCATTTTGTTTTGTTGTCCGAATCGATTATCCGGTATTCGTGTTCAAGCTCTTTCGGGTCTTCTTCAGACAAACCGATAAGAAACTCGGTCCAGGCGTGCTGATCATCAGGATGGATGATTTCTGTTTGTGAAAGGCCGCTGGTAAACGCCTCCATTGAATAACCGGTGATCTTTTCTATCATCGGCGATACGTAAAGGTATTTGACGCTTTTTTCTTTCTTGTCCACCTCGGCGCTCCACAGCGACAAAGTAACCGAGGAAAGGATCCTATTGATTTCCTCCTGGGCTTGCTTCAGTTCTTCCTCTGCTTTCTTCCGGCGGGTGATTTCGATCAATTCCCTCCGCTTGCTGGCCGACATTTTCTCGAATACTTCCAGCATAATGTCCGGGCTTTTGTCCTTCAGGGAATCGGAACTGAAATGTTCATGTTTGTCGGCTGCAATAAGTTTTCTCTGGAATCCCTCCAAGTCCAAAAGGGAGTCTTCCACTAATTCCATGAGCTTGCGTTTGGCGAAGGTGCTGGGATGACGGCTGCCGTTTTTCCAGTTGGAAACGGATTGCTGCGACACGCCGCACAGCTCTGATAATTCATTTTGAGACAACATCAGAGTTGTAAGTAAGCGATTTACTAAGACTTGCCAGTTAATATCCATAAATTCTACCTGGCTTTATTGCAGGAAACCAAATTCATTCATATTCTCCAATCCCCCCTGATCTCCGTTCATAAGCCCACTAAAATCCAAACCATATAATACTGCTATTTTTTTTATATGGAAAGTCTGTTGTACAAACTTGGTAAAATGTTGTATATATTTGTGTCTTGTTTTTTACCTGAGGCGCCGTAAAAAAACAACTCTTCAATTTAATTTCTGCAACTTTCCCGGATTGTTGTCCGGGTTTCGAGTTGCAAATCCGTCATTGAATGATATTTTATTCGGTTTCCGGCATGATTTCGCAATATTGCGCCGGATCAATGATAAGTGTCATTCAAGACATAAGGTATAAATTTTTCACGGAGATAAGATGGGTAACCTGAAAAAGAAGCGCCGCAGGAAGATTTCTCAGCACAAGCGCCGTAAGCAGCTGAAATCACAGCGGCACAAGACAAAGAAATAGTTACGTATTCAGCAGACTATATCGATACCCTCTTTCTCCCATGTTTGAGAGCGAGAGGGTATTGCGTCTTATTCAGCCGCTGAAGGTAAAATTATGGTCCGCCACTCAGTATTGATTCTATTTATAATCCTTTCGGGACTTTTTTCCTGGACTTATTCGATTAATGCCGGTGACGTTGCGCCTGATTATTTTGATGAGCAGGCAGTAACCGATAAAGATGGCTCCGAGTTAAGTAAATCCGGGAAATCCCGCTCGGAAGCGCTCTCTCATTTCGCTAAAGCTTATATTGAACTGAAAAATCAGCGCAAAGAAAATGATGAATATTACCGGAACTTGATCGGAACGCTGAAAAATGATCCCTATGCCAATCTGCCGCTCCAACTGCTGATTCAGGCGCTTAAAAAAAAGGAACCCGGAAAATATCTTCCGGAACTGCTGAACATAGCCAAGGCCAATCCCAGAGCGCTGAGGCTGAATATTTATGTGGTTTCAATTCTCGAAAGACAGAAAAAATATCCTCAGGCCCTCAAGCTGCTGGAAGATTGTTTTTTTTCTCTGCTCAACGACAAGCTGAAACCAAGAGAAGTTGATCTGCTGGTAAGGGTTGCCGATATTCTTAGCAGTTTGTACTTGAAACTTAGAGAATTTCATCGCGGGGACAAGTTTTTCGACAAAGTTTTTTCTTACCCGAATCTTGCCGGAAATTTCAATCTTCGTTCCGCGGCGCTTATCTTTTATCAGGTGGCGGCAAGCAAGTCTTCCAATGACAAATGGTTCTGGTTTGTTCCGTCAAAAAAGGAAGAATACAACCGCAAATTAAACGAAAATGTAAAGATAGTAGACGCCATTTGCGCGAAAAAATACCATAACCCGCGGGAATTGCTTCCAATACTCGGCTATCTGATCCAGCACAAACAAATCCGGAGAGCGGAATCAATCATTCTTCAGAATGTCCTTTCAAACCCAAACAATGTTTCCACCCTGAAGCAGCTCTCTCAGCTTTACCTTGATTGTAATAATGAGCGCAGCGCTCTACGTCTTGCTCAAATTTTGAAGAAAGAATTCAAGCTTAAATCAAAGTATAATCTTTTTATCGGACGCGCCGCCCTGAAATGCGGTGATTATAAAACCGCCGCCGAAGCATTTGAATGGTATTTACTTTCGTATCCGGATGATTACGGCGCAATTTATCTGGCGGCTTTGTCATATTTCAACCTCGATCAGTTCCGAAAAGCCCTTTATAAGCTGGAAAAAATAAAAACCACCCCGGAAGCCAATTACCTGATCGCGCTTTGTTATCAGTATCTCGATAAGTTCGACAAGGCCCTTGAAGCGGCGCAAAATGCCGAAAAAATCGCCGAAAAAGAAAAAGATACCAGGTTTTTAAATAAAAATTTTTATATAAGTATGGCCTTCTTCGCGGACAAAAACAAAAACATCAAGGAAGTTGAACGGGTCCTTGACAAAATCCTCAAAAAAAATCCGCAAGATCCTGAAGCCGCAAATTTCCTCGGTTATACCTGGGCAGACAACAATATGAAGCTGGATGAAGCGGAAAAGCTTATAAAAGAAGCATTGAAATCCGATCCGGACAATGTTGCTTACCTCGACAGCATGGCTTGGGTATATTACCGTAAGGGAAAATACGAACTGGCGCTCGAATACATGAAAAAATGTCTGGCTAAAGAAGACGGTTTGCCTGACGCCGTTATTTGTGACCATATCGGTGATGTTTATGCGGCCATGAAAGATATGAAAAACGCCATGAAATATTGGAAACTTGCCGTTGAATTATACAGTTCCGATATCGATTACGACAAAGTTCGTAAAAAAATCGAAAAACACCGTAAATAATCCTTAAAAACTGGTAATTTCATGGCTGAATTCCTCCTATTCCTGATTTGTTCCTTTAAAGCCGTAGGCATTATTGTCCTGGCGATTATTGCCGGATTCGTTGCGGTTAAAATGAAGGTTTTTAATCAGGATACGCTTCGAAGCATGAGTAAATTACTGATATTTCTGCTTCTCCCTTGCCTGCTCTTCAGTAAAACAGTACAGGGCATCAATTTACAGATACTTGGGGAGTTATGGATATTTCCCGCATTCGCCGCCGTTTATGCTCTGATCGGGCTTATTTTCAGTATTCCTTTATCCCGCCTGCTTCCGGAAGGCAATACCCGAAAGATTGCGATTGCCGCTTCCTCATTCTGCAACGCCGGCTATATCCCAATGACCCTGATTACCGCGATTGCTGCAAGTTTTCCGGATGAAATTTTTAACGAAGCATCAGCATCCTCCGGTATTGTCTGCATTTCCGCGTTCATACTCGGTTCAGCTGTAATTTTGTGGTCATTAGGTTACGCCATTATCACTGGAAAAAGTTTAAAAACCGTAAAATGGAAAAACTTCATCTCTCCTCCCATGACAGCAATTATTTTCGGATTCATATTCTCCGTCATTCCGTTCCTGAAAGATATATTATGCAATGATCAATCTCATTTATATTTTATCTTCAGAACCATGTCGCTGCTTGGTTCGGCAACTTTGCCCCTGGCACTGATAATAATTGGCGGAACATTGGCGTTGGCATCTATTAAACTCAATTTGGAATTAAAACTTATTTTCATCTCGGCGGGAATAAAATTATTGCTGATTCCAATTTGCGGCCTGCTGCTTATCTGGCTTGCGTTAAACATCGGTATTCTTGCCGTCAAACCGCTGTTCATAGTGGTGTTGATAATGGAAGCGGCCTCGCCGATGGCAACAAACCTGTTGATAATGGCCAATTCAACTGATCCTGACGCCGCAAAAACTTTCGCTCCGGTAATGTTTTGGAGTTATCTTATTTCAGCAATAACTATTCCCGTATTCATTACTCTGGCGTTGCATATTTTCTGTTGAAAAACTACCCGTCACAAACCCGTCAAACGTCCGTCAATTAAACGTCATAATCTCAATATCATTGATAATTGAGTTCAAAATTTCATCGTAATTGACGATTCGGCTTTCTTCTTTTTCAATCTTCCAGATATTTGTGGAAGTGGCTGGGGAACCGGGAGCAAAAACCGTACAGCTGTCCGGAACCTGTTCACAGGAAATATCGAAAGTACCGATTTTTTCCGCCATCCTGATTGCTTCAACCTTGTCCATACCGATCAAAGGGCGTAGAACCAGCATGTCAGTAACGCTGTTAATGGTTGTAAGATTGCTGATAGTCTGGCTTGCAACCTGTCCGACGGATTCGCCGGTAAGCAGTGCGGCATATTTATTTTTTTCCGCAACCGCTTGGGCTATTCTGAACATTGCCCTGCGATATAAAACCGTGCGGTAATCCGATTTACAGTTGTCGCGGACAAGTTTTTGGAAAGGCGACAGATTACAGATGTGCAATTTTCCGGGTTTCTGGAAAGAATTCAGTATCTTTACCAGACGTTTTACTTTTTCAACAGTTTCCGGCGGAGTATAGGGTGAACTGTGAAAAGTAAGGTAATTAACTCTTGAACCGCGTTTCATCAGCATGTAACACGCCACCGGTGAATCAATACCGCCCGAAAGCAGCGCCAAAACCGGATTATTGCATCCAACCGGAAGTCCGCCCGGACATTTGAAAGTATCGTAAAAGAGAAAAGCAAATTCCTCCCTGACTTCGCAACCGATGCTTACATCAGCTTTATTCAAATTTACCGTCAGATTGTCTTCACCGATCTTCTTACTGACAATCTCGGCAAGGGCTATTTCAATTTCTTTTGAATCCATCGGAAAATCCTTGAAACTCCGCCTTGCCCTTATCCTGAACGAAACCGGTAATTTTTCAGTCAGATAAGGAGAGAAATATTCTTCAACGCTTTTACCAAGTTTATCCGCAATCGGTTCATAGGCTGATTCGACCATTATCGCCGGGGAAAATGATTCCATTCCGAAACATTTTTCCAGCTGACCGGGGGCAACGTCAATAAATTCCTGAGTAAAAAAATCAGCATCCGCCGGTCTTACCATTATTCTGCCTCGGACGCGATTAATTTTAATCGGCTGAAATTTTTCCAGCAGCATCCGCAGATTATCCATCAGGCAATTCTCGAACATCATCCGGTTATTGCCTTTTGTAGCTATCTCATGGTAACGGCATATCAGCGCATTGTACTTGATCATAACTTGTCAGTTTTCTATAATTCCGTTGTTAACTTTAAAAAATTCAGCTTCACTGAAATATTCGTCTTCCGGTTTTTCGGTGAACGTGAAAAAACTCTGCGTTGCCGAATCTATCACGTTAAAGAAAAATTTTCTGGTTTGGCGGTCAAGTTCTCCGGTAACGTCATCGACCAGCACGATCAATTGACGATTTAAAGACGCTTCATTTTTACGAAACAGATTAACTTGCGCCATTTTAAGGCAAAGCGAAACCAAACGGCATTGTCCGGTTGAACCATAATTACGCAACAACTTATTATTCAACAAAAAATCTATTTCATCCAGTTGCGGACCGCTACCGGTGAAACCCTTATCAATATCGCGGTTTCTTTCCTGTTCAAGCTTATCCAGATATCTTTCAAGACTTTCCGTTTCCGGCTGCGGCCGGTATCTTATAGTAAATTTATTCTCTCTTTCGCTGAAATTTGATAGAATGCTTTTTACTTCTTCTTTAAGGGCTTTCAGAAATTCTTTACGCTTACTTACGATTATACTCCCTTTTTCCGCCAGGATGCGTTCATAGGCCTTTACCGTGCCGATATTTGGATTTTCCGATCTCAGCACCGTGTTCCTTGATTTCAAAGCGGTAAGATAATCGTTAAGCGCAGTCATGTACGATGGTTCCAGAATGGAAATAAGCATATCCAGAAACCGCCGTCTCAGTCCGGAATTCCCGGTTACTATGTTGATATCTTCAGGAGAAAATACCACCACTTTCATATGACGGATGAACTCGCTGCTCCTGGAAATGTTTTCCCCATTAACTTTTATCCTGCGCAATCCGGAATATTCAACTTCAAGGAAAAGCGGATTAGAGTCACCCTTATTTATTTTCGTTCCGAGATAAAATCCATCAGAACCGAGTTTCTTAAGGTCTCTTACCTTCGAAGTGCGGAATGAACGTAAAGTAGACAGGAAAAAAACGGCCTCGAGTAAATTGGTTTTACCCTGGCCGTTTTCTCCGATAAACACGTTAAGACGTGAATTTAAATCCAGAACCTGTTCGCTGTAATTCCGGAAATTCCTGAATACAAGCCTGCTAATCATTCATAGTAGGCTTGTTTATTTGTTCCGCATCGGCATGATGACATAAAGGAAACCATCGCCACCTTCAACCGCAACCGGACTGTATCCGTCATTCATCTTGAAATTGATCTTGTCCGCATCGGAATGCCGGAACGGATCAGAAAGGAATACCGGATTAAAGGAAATATTGATTTCTTCTTCGCTGTAATCAATATCAATATAATCAACCCCTTTTCCGTAACGGTTGCTGGTTGCTTCAAACTGAAGCTTGTTGGCGGCGTAAGTCAATTTGATGTAAGCATTGCTGTCGGCCAACGCAATTGCCACCAGTTCGAGCTTGGAAAGAAACTGAGTGCGGTTTATTTCCACGCTCTTGCTGAAAGAATTCGGAATAACCTGACGATAATTCGGATAATTTCCTTCAATCAGCTTGGTGGTCATCACCACTTCCGCGGTCTCAAAGGAAGCCTGTTTGTTACCGATGCACAAAGTTACTTCACCTTCTTTTTCCAGCAGGCGTTTCAGCTCCGTAGCGCTTTTCAGCGGAACAATGGTATCGCCTTCGGAACCATCAAAGCTGTCGAGAATCTTTTCAACGAGAGCCAGCCGTTTACCATCAGTCGCAACCGCGGTAAAGGTATTTTCCTTGATGGAAAAGAGAATACCGTGAAGTACTTTACGCGAATCATCCATACTTACGGCATATGAAATCTGATCGAGGATCCGGGAAAGTTCCATTTCCTTGAACTTAAGAGTCTTTTCAGCTTTGAAATCCACTGGCAGCGGAAAATCGTCTGAAGGAAGGCCGAGGAGTCTGAAGTCGGCGGTTCCGCAGGTTACCTGCGTGTGATGATTTTCATTGCAGTCGAGACTAACTTTATCCGCCTCGAAACGGTCAACCATGCTTTGAAGCTTTTTAGCCGGAATAGTGGTTTTACCTTCCACTTCAATTTCAGCTTCCACTTTTGTGGTTATTCGTACTTCAAGATCAGTGGTTGTGAGGGTAAGGGTTTTTCCCTCGGCTTCGAGCATTACATTTGCCAGCACCGGCAGTGTCGAACGGGTCCCAATGATATTGGTTACCTTCTGCAGGGCCTTGTGCAGATTTTTGGTGGGGACTGTCAGTTTCATATTGTATCCGTCCTTTCATATGGTATTTTATTTACAATTCAGATAATTCTGATAGCGTTTAAAAAAATTTTTACAAGTTATTTTTATTATTATAGCCTGTAAATTCTGTTAATAAAGTCAGATTCGGGCTGTAAATCCGCATCAGACATTATTAATAACCTGATATGAAAATATAATCAAATGGGGAATTATCAACCTTTAAAATTTATTGACATTCCCTTCAACACCACTAATTACAGATTTATTAACAGGATTGATGATGAAAAATACTTCACATTTACTGGAATTGGAAGAAAGATACCCGGTATTATCGGATATAAAAGGGCAAATAAAGTCCGCTTGTGAAGTTATCGCCAACGCATTTGCGGCCGGTTCCACGCTATATGTATGCGGAAACGGAGGCAGTGCATCCGATGCCGAACACATTGCCGGGGAACTTTTAAAGGGTTTTTGTTTGAAACGTCCGGTTCCGAAAGAATTCAAGCGAAAACTGGCGGATGAGTTCGGAGAAGCCGGTAAATTCGTTGGCGGAAGACTCCAGTGCGGACTCAGGACAGTGTCACTTACCGGACATCCCGCTCTTTCCACTGCTTTCGGAAACGATGTAGACGGTTCCCTTATTTTCGCCCAGCAGCTTTATGCAATGGGAAAAACCGGCGATGTGCTTATGGGAATTAGCACCAGCGGAAATTCAAACAATATTCTTCATTGCATGCGCGTGGCGAAAGCAATGGACATAAAAACCATTCTCCTTACCGGCGAAAGCGGCGGCAAATGTAAAGAACTTGCTGACATTTCCATCTGCGTTCCTGCAAAGATTACTCACCATATTCAGGAACTCCATCTTCCCATTTATCACACCATGTGTCTAATCCTGGAAGAGCATTTTTATGGGAATTGCTGAAGAAAATAAAATTCGCCATGTAGCTATTATCATGGATGGGAACGGACGTTGGGCGAAACAGCGCGGACTTGACCATATCGAAGGTCACAAGGAAGGATCAGAGGCCGTTAAGCGCACTCTCGAGGCGGCCAAGGAATTCGGCTTGGAGTATCTTACTCTATATGCTTTCAGCACCGAAAACTGGAAACGGTCGGAAAAAGAGGTAACGGCCTTGATGGAACTGCTTTCGAGCTTTATTGATGAGTACATTGAAGAAGTGATGAAGCATGAAATAAGGATCCGCGCTATCGGGCGCCTCTACCAGTTGCCGGAAAAAACCCGGAAAAAACTTGAGTGGGCAATTGAACAAACCGCTGAAAATTTCGGGGGAACCGTTGTATTAGCGCTAAGTTACGGTGGACGCGCGGAAATTGTCGATGCCGTAAAAAATATTGCCCATGATGCCATTGATGGAAAAATTTTACCGGATAAGATTGATGAAAAGAGTTTTCAGCAGTATTTGTATGCTCCTGATATTCCAGACCCGGATTTGATGATAAGGACCAGCGGAGAATGCAGAATAAGCAACTTTCTCCTTTGGGAACTTTCGTATTCGGAAATTTATATTTCCGAAGTTATGTGGCCGGACTTTAACAAAGAGGAATTCAAAAAAGCTATTGAAGATTACTCCCGGAGAGACCGGAGATTCGGAAAGAGAAAGTAAAAAATGTTTATTCTGAGACTATTCAGTTTTATTGTCCTGGTGACTTTATTCCTGCTCGGAATTTTCCTGCGGGAAAACGGGTTGGGAAAAATTATTTTTGTCCTGGGCGGCATTCCCCTGGGATTCTTTGCCGTAGATGAACTGTTGAGGATGCTCAAACGCATTGGTAAACCTTCATTCAGAGTCCTTACTCCGGCATTCGCGGCCGTGATTGTCGGTTTCAGTATCCTTACCGGCACTACTCAGTTGCCGGTACTGGGTTTTATATTTATTGTTTTCATACTGTGCTGCTGGATTCACATGCTTTTTTCAAAAAACAGTCAGATCATGCTTAATAAAGTGGTGAATTCGGTTGGAGCGCTTTGCCTGCTGATTGTTCCGCTGGTTTTTCTGGCTTTTCTTTACGCAATGGGCGATGGGGGATCTTACATAGGCAGATATTACCTTCTTTTCCTGGTGATTGTCACAAAAATCGGTGATACCGGCGCATACGTGGTTGGAACTTTATCGAACAAAATAACCGGCGGACGCAACCATAAAATTATTCCAGGTATAAGTCCGAAAAAGTCCTGGGAGGGAACTATTGGCGGTATGATCATCAGTATTGGTGCAAGTCTGCTTCTGTTCTTCCTGTTGGGAGATTATTCTTTCTTATTGGCGCTGATTGCCGGATTTATTCTATTCTGGGGCGGATTTTTCGGTGATTTGATTGAGTCCGCGCTCAAGCGCACCTGTGGAGTCAAGGATTCCGGGAATATTATTCCGGGGATTGGCGGCGTACTGGATTTGCTCGACAGCCTGGTACTGAATGCCCCTGTCTTTTATTTCTTCATAATTTTCTTCAAGATATACAACTGATAAACCGCAAACTTATGGTGTAAAAAATGGAAAAAGAAATTATCCGCCTGCTTTCTGAAAACGCCAGGATCAATATGAAAGAGATGGCCATGAGACTCGATAAATCCGAAGAGGAAGTGGCCGGCGAGATCGAACGCCTGGAAAAACTCAATATTATTCGCGGATACAGGGCCATTATCGATGAGTCGGCGCTGCCCGACAATGCAGTCAGGGCCATTATTGAAGTAAAGGTCAGACCCGAGCGGGACGGCGGGTTCGACAATATCGCAAAACGCCTCAGCCGGTTTTCAGAAGTAACTTCTCTCTATCTGGTTTCCGGCAGTTATGATCTTGAAATTGAACTCAAGGGAGAAAGCATACAGGAGGTTGCTGGATTCGTGTCCAGCAAATTGGCCACCATTGACGGCGTTATCTCGACTGCAACACATTTCCTTTTGAAAAAATACAAAGAATCAGGTAAAATCCTCCATGATGGTGATGAATATGAAAGACTCAAAGTTACTCCTTGAAAATAAAATTGCTGATCAAATAAAGACCCTGCCGAAAAGCGGGATTCGTGACTTTTTTGAACTTGTTAACCAGATGGACGATGTCATTTCGCTGGGTATCGGCGAACCCGACTTTGTTACTCCCTGGCATATCCGCGAATCCGCTATTTACAGCCTGGAACAGGGACACACCAGTTATACTTCCAATCTCGGGCTTCTCAGCCTCAGGATGGAAATCAGCAGGTATCTTGAAAAAAATTATAATCTGGAATACGATCCAGTCAGCCAGTGTATTATTACCGTTGGCGTAAGTGAAGCCCTGGATCTGGTTATCCGCGCCCTGGTAAATCCCGGCGACGAAATCATTTACCATGAGCCGTGTTATGTATCATACGCTTCTGAAATCATTATGGCTCATGGAGTTCCAAAACCGGTAATGACTCGTGAGGAAAACGAATTTGCTCTGAATCCGGAAGAACTGGCGAAAGCGGTGACACCGAAAACCAAGGCAATCATCCTGAATTTCCCCTGCAATCCAACCGGGGCTTCCCTGACCATGGAACAGCTTCAGCGGATTTCTGAAATAGCGATTGAAAACGATCTGGTAGTGATTGCCGATGAAATTTATTCAGAGCTTACTTACGATAAACAAATGCCGTCGATAGCCACATTACCGGGCATGAAAGAACGTACCGTTTTTCTCCACGGTTTCTCCAAAGCTTATGCTATGACCGGTTTCCGGATCGGCTATGCTTGCGGTCCTTTTGAAATCATCGACGCAATGATGAAAATCCACCAGTATTCAATGCTGTGTACTCCGATAGGCGCCCAGGAAGCCGCGGTGGAAGCTCTCAAAAACGGTGAACGCGAAATGCGGAAAATGAAAAGCGAATACCGTGACCGCCGTAATTTTATTGTTGCCAGACTGAATGAAATCGGTTTGCCATGCTTGAAGCCCAAAGGCGCTTTTTACGTATTTCCGCGCATTAAAGATACCGGACTCACTTCGATGGAATTTTCTTCCAAACTGCTGAAAGATCAGCAAGTGGCGGTGGTCCCCGGAACCGCGTTCGGAGAATCCGGCGAAGGGTTCGTCAGGTGTGCATACGCCGCTTCCATGGAAAATCTTTCCCTGGCTATGGATAAAATCCAGAAATTCATGAACACACTCTAAATAGAAATTAACAGTAATGACGAACTGGAATATTGATGAACTGATGCAGGTTCCGGAATATCGCACCATCTATACTGATGGCAATATTCGCGGCATAATCTACGAAAACGAACCTTACAAAGGCAAAAAAACCGAGGTATTCGCCTATCTGGGTGTTCCCGATACTGGTAATGGAAAACTGCCTGCAATGGTTTGCGTACATGGCGGCGGCGGCAGGGCCTTCCGGGAATGGGTGGAATTATGGAACAAACGCGGTTTTGCCGCGATTTCCATGGATTTCGGCGGAATGGGAATGGATGGGGAACCCCTGGAATTTGCCGGGCCGAATCAGGACCATCCTGCTAAATTCGAACTAAAAAAATTAGGCTGGAAAAATATCTGGACATATCACGCTATTGCCGCTATCATGCGCTCATACAGTATTTTAGCTTCTCAACCGCAAGTGGATGAAAACCGCATCGGTATTGTCGGTATCAGTTGGGGAGGATTTCTCACCTGTATTGCTTCCGGGGTAGATCCACGGCTGAAATGTTCCATTCCAATTTACGGATGCGGTTTTATTCGGGATAATTCCGCTGCCGCGTGGGTGGAAATTTTCGCGGAAATGGATGATGATGAACGCAATGAATGGCATCGGCTCTGCGATCCGTCGCAATATCTGCCGGATAGTAAAATACCAATGTTGTTCGTAAACGGAACCAACGATTTTGCTTATCACCTTAATTGCTACCAGAAAAGTTATGAACTGCCCCAAGGCCCGGTTAAGTTGTGCATCCGGCACGAAATGAGCCACGGACATCAACCGGGCTGGGATGCCAGGGAAAGTTATTATTTCGCGGAAAGCATTCTGAATAACGGCGTCCCCCTGCCGGAAATATCAGCCATGAACATTTCCGGGAACACCTGTTCCGCCGAATTTTCCAGTCAAACGGAAATTACCAGAGGTCTGCTTCTTCACACTGTCGATAGCGGATGGTGGCCGGATCGTAAATGGATTGAAAGTAAAGCTGAATTGTCCGGAAACACCGTTAGCGCGAAAATTCCGCCGGACGCCACATGCTTCTACCTCGCCGTAGAGGACAACCGCAACCTCCAGGTTTCCGCCCCGCACCAAACATAATGTTTGGAGGGTGATTATTCTTGCGATTCGCATTGCCGGCGTTAGCGAAGCAATGCCATTTTAGTCCAGTGCAAGCACTGGCTAGAGGAAGCAGATACGGGAGATACACTGGTCGAAACTTTCCTGTCCGCTCAGGATGTCGATTTCAACCCGCATGAAGTAAACTGGAATATCGCGGCGGTCAAGCCGGGGCAGGCGCACAGCGTCTTTTTCAGTGGTAACGATCACTTCCGCGTTGTGATCTTTGGCCTTGTTGATAAAATCTATGATTTCCTGCTGGCGGTAGCGGTGGTGGTCGGCGTAGCGTTCAGTGTAAACGATGGTGCTGCCGAAATGTTCAAGGAAATCTTCAAAACTTTTCGGGTAGGCGATTCCGCTCAGTGCGGCGATCCGCTTACCGTTCAGGAAATTAAGTGGCAGACGGTTTTCTTTTACATAAACGTCTTCCAGGTATTTAGGCTTATGACAGCATTCGATGATTTCAGCGCGGCGGTTGTGGCGTCTGATAAAGCTTTTTAAATGGCGCAGGTGATTGCCGCCGTTTGATTTGCTAAGAAAAATATAGTCGGCGCGGCGCAGGTTCTTGATCGGTTCCCGGAGCAGTCCGCGCGGCAGCACATGATGGTTGTGAAACGGTGCGGTTGAGTCCACCAGCATGATATTGATATGAGGTTTCAGCCGCAGATACTGGAAACCGTCGTCCAGGATCAGTGTATCGGTTCCGAATTCCTCGATGGCGTAAAGTCCGGCATTTACCCGGTCTTTATCGACCAGCACCACCACGTCTTTCAGATTGGACGCTAGCATGTATGGTTCATCGCCGGCGAACTGGGAATCGAGCAGCAGATTTTTGCCGTCCGACACCACTTTTGGCGGGGTTATCTTGCGTTTCGAAGCAAATTTCTGTTTAAGCTTGGTGATGAACGAACGCTCTTTACTGCGGTATCCCCGGCTTAAAACCGATACTCTCCGGCCGTTTTTACTCAAGGTTTTGGCAAAAACCTCCACTACTGGGGTTTTACCGGTTCCGCCGCAGGTAAGGTTGCCGATACTTACAACCAGACACCCTATCGCCCGGTTGCGGATTATCCGCTTGTCGTACAGCCAGATGCGGAACTGCACCGCCCGCCGGTAAAAACGGGAGGCTATGAACAGGATTCCGCTGATAATCATGTCTTTCGGCTCGCGCCGTTTTTCGCTGATTATCTCGATCATGTACTGTTCGAATTTTTCCGAAAATTCCCGAAGCAGGGCCATATCAATTTTCCATAGTTCCGGTTTCTGGCGTCAAAACGAATAATATACCTTTCCCCGACGCCTCATGCAAGAATCGAGTGCTGAAGCAATTCAGTATTAATGGGACACGGATTTTGTAATCATCCTGGAATCTGATTGTGCCATTAAATTTATTGCACATTAGTTGCACTCACTCAAGACGCAGAGATGCAAAGAAGATATTTCTTCTTTTTTACGGCAACGCCGAAAAACTCCGTTGTCTTAGTGTCTTTGTGAGAGAAAATATTTAAAACAATACCGGCAATAAGAATGGCACAATATATTCAGTAATAATTTAAGGTTATCCGTATGCTGATTATACTTTACAAATCGGATATTTGGTTTACTATATATGGTTTGTGGCAAATAATAAAACTTAAAGATAATCGGAGAGAAAATGAGTAAGAAAGAGTATGATGTATGCGTGATAGGCGCAGGTCCCGGCGGATATGTTGCGGCGATTCGCGCGGCACAGATGGATATGAAAACCGCGGTGATCGAAAAGGGTGATGTCGGCGGGGTTTGTCTGAACATCGGCTGTATTCCCACCAAAACCCTTATTTCTAGTGCTGAAGTCCTTCATCATGCCCGTCATGCGGCGGAATTCGGACTCAAAATCACCGGTAAAGTAGAACCCGACTGGAAGGCAATGCAGGAGCGCAAGGCCGGAGTAGTGGCAAAACTGCGCGGCGGCGTAGGTTCCTTGCTCAAAAGCGCCGGAGTAGACGTTATCAAGGGTGAAGCAAAGTTTGTTGACCGTTCAACCCTGAAGATCAACGGCAAGGAAACAATTTCCGCTAAAAATATTATCGTTGCCACTGGTTCCGTGCCGCTGGTTCCCGGCTTCATCCCGAAATCCGGCCGGGTGCTTACCTCCACCGAACTCCTTTCCATCGAAAAAATTCCGAAAAGCCTGATGGTTCTCGGCGGCGGCGTAATCGGTTGCGAATTTGCCTGCCTGTTCGCCGAACTCGGCGCGGAAGTAACCGTAGTTGAACTGCTGGACAACATTCTGCCGGTAGTCGACCGTGAAACCGCGAAGTACGTGGCGAGAAAAATGAAAGAGGCCGGAATTAAAGTTCTTACCGGCGACGCCATGGAAAATATCAAAGCCACGGCCAAAGGCGTCAGCGCCACTGCCGGAAAAGAAAAACTCAGCGCCGAATACCTGTTGGTGTCAATTGGCCGGGCTTCGACCACTTCCGAACTCAATCTGGAAGCCGCCGGAGTGAAAACCGACGAACGCGGCTGGATTCCGGTAACTTCCACCTGCCGTACCAATGTGCCCGGAATTTTCGCTATCGGCGACGTCACCGGCAAATGGCAGCTTGCTCACGCCGCCAGCGCGATGGGCGTTACCGCCGTGGAAAATATTGCCGGAAAACGCCGCGAGTTTCGTTCCGACCTGGTTCCGGGCTGTATTTTTACCCGTCCGGAAATCGGCATCATCGGTCTTACCGCTGAAGAATGCAAGGAAAAAGGCATGGACGTTACGGTTGGGAAATTCCCGTTCGCCGCTCTTGGAAAAGCCATGGCAATCAACGAAACCGACGGCTACTGCAAAATTATTACCGATTCCGCCACCGATCAGATCGTGGGCGTCCATATTGTCGGGCCGCACGCTACCGATTTGATCAGCGAAGCTTCCCCGGCCATGCTCATGGAAGCCACCGCGAAAGAACTCGGCAAGGCCATCCATCCGCACCCGACCCTCGGCGAGATCATGATGGAAGCCGCTCATGCCGTCCACGGCGAATCCGCCCACATCCCGGCCCCGCGCAAAAGGAAAAAGTAAAATATGTTGATGACCAAGGAATTCCAGGTAGAAGCCAGCACCGCCGCCGCCGGAATGGTGGAAAATATCGGCAAAGTGTTTATCGGCAAAGATGATGTTATTCGTAAAACCGTGCTGGCGCTCCTGGCCAATGGTCATATTCTCCTTGAAGACGTGCCGGGAGTAGGAAAAACCCTCCTGGCCAAGGCCGTGGCGAAGTCGGTCAACGGCGAAATCAAACGTATTCAGTTTACCGCCGACTTGCTGCCGACCGACGTTACCGGGGTTTCCGTTTATCATCAGGACACTGGCGAGTTCAGCTTCCGCAAAGGGCCGGTTTTCACCAACGTGCTGCTTGGTGATGAAATCAACCGCGCCACTCCCAGGACCCAGTCGAGTCTGCTTGAGGCGATGGAAGAAAAGCAGGTTACGGTTGACGGCAGAGTCCATCAGCTCGAACCTCCGTTTTTCGTGATTGCCACCCAGAACCCAATTGAGCTCGAGGGTACATATCCGCTGCCGTTCTCACAGATGGACAGGTTTATCGTCCGGCTGAAGATAGGTTATCTTGATCAGGATAATGAAAAACAGATGCTTCAGGACCAGAAACTGTCGTTGCCGCTCGATAACCTTAATCCGGTAATCGACTGCGAGACGCTGCTGAAGATCCAGGAGGCGGTGAGGGAAATCAAGATAGCTCCGGAACTGTACGATTATATCGTTGAAATCGTGTCCAGAACCCGCGATAATCCCGCATTCGAATACGGTTCGAGCCCGCGGGGTTCACTCGACCTGATGCGTTTCAGTCAGGCGGCCGCGCTTCTCGATGGCCGCGATTACATCCTCCCGGATGATGTAAAAAAATTTGCTCCGCTGGTTCTCGGACATCGTGTAATCGTGAAAAAAGGCAGCCGTCTTGCTTCCGCCACCAGCGGTGACGCCGTATCCGAACTAGTTGAATCCATCACCGTCCCACTATAACCAAGGATTGGGTTAAAAACCTTCGAGGGATTTTTTGTCCTGTTCGCGGAGCTTATTGGAGTATTCTGACTGGATCGGCTGGATAAGCAACTCACCGGTAATTTCATCGTAGATACCCACTTTTTTGCCGGGAATTATCCAGGCGCGGCGGTATACGCTGGCGTATGGCGAGTTGTCCTTGACGCGCTGCCAGTTTTTGCCGTTAACCGACAAGAATTTTTCCAACTCGAATTTCTCAAGCTTATGATTGCCGTCACCTTTTTTCGGACGCATGTATTTAATGCAAACCACCTTGCCGTTGTAGAGGTAAACAACCACCTGATAAGCGCCCTTCCGGTAATAGACTTTTTTTGAGTCTTTCACCTCTCCGGCTTCCGACCGCTCCGGCTTGCCGTAACGCTTGTCACACTGCTCACGGGTTTCCCTCAACCGTGCGTAAACCGATACCGATACAACTACACACACAACCAGAATTAAAATCTTTTTCATTGTTTCTTAACCTTTTTGAGTAGAGATCCTTACCATATAATAGCGGCTATCGCACTCCTTGGCAATTCAAGCATGGCAACCTCACTGTTTTGAATAAAAAACAAAATAATAACACTTTGCTTATTGCTGTGTACGATCGAAACCTGATTTGTTCTAACAATTTTTTGTCCATTTACAGGTTTTTTATATAAAGCATTTAATGTTTCTTCCGACAACTCTGAAGTCTTTACATCCAATAATGCCAATTGAGGCTTCCCTCCGCCCATCGATTGTGGAATTTTAATGTATAAACTAGAATAATAAATCATTGTTATTAAAAAACATGAAACGATGAATAATAATAAAAGGCATTGAGCTAAAACGCGAAATCCTGATTTATTGAAGAATTCAGATTCACTATATGAGAGAAGCAATAAACAAAAAATAACAATTATTGAAATACCAGTGCCAATAATTGAATAAAACGGAATCACATCTCTATAAATAAGCACAATTATTAATAAGAAATAAGATATGCTAAAAAGTATAGTTAGTAAGAAAACTACTAATTTTTTATTTTTACTTTTTTCCAGATATTCCGGCCAACATTTCTTAATTATTTTATACAGTGGGGAAAAAACATAAATAAGTAATCCAACAATAAAAACAATAGGAAATCCAGCAACAAAATACTGAGTATCAAATACAGACACACTTCCAAGGCCATAAATTCGAGCAACCAGTGCCCAAGTAATATATCCAGCGAAATAGATTACTGCGATTGCAACTAGGGCGCCATCTCGGAGTTTGCATAATAAATCAATCTTAGGAATATGATTTTTCCACAAACTCGACTTGGCGGACAATTTATCATCATTCTTTGCCATTCTTCTTCCTCACAAAAATTGAGAAACTAAACAATTACTAAATTCACTTTTTGTAGATTTCCTGAGTAGCTTCGATAAGTTTGCTGTTTTCGTATTCGTCGCCGATGGTGATTCTGACGTATTTGCCGGTGACTTCCCCGGGGAAGTACCTGACGAGGATAAGTTTTTTTCTAAGTTCGTTGAAATATCTTTCGCCGTCGCGGTCCGGGGGAGAGGCGAAAATAAAGTTTGACTGTGACGGAACAACGCTGAAACCGAGTTCCTTCAGTTCATTCTGGAGTTCTTTGCGATAGTATCGGACCTGTTCGACTACACGGTAAAGGTACTGCCGGTCACTGATTGCCGCCAGAGCGATCTCCTGGGTCAGGTAATCGACGTTGTATGAATCTTTTACTTTCATAAGCCCTTCGATAACTTCCGGGATAGCCAGCGCGTAACCGAACCTGAGTCCGGCCAGCGAATAGCTTTTTGACAAAGTCCGGCTGACAATCACGTTCGGTATCCGGTCGATCAGGTCAAGACAGTTATCGTCGCTGAAATCGGCATAGGCTTCATCGATCAGTACGATTCCGGAGAAATTCCGGCAGAATTTTTCGATTATCCGCTTTGGGAAAACGTTGCCGGTGGGCGCGTTAGGACGGCAGATAAACATAATTTTAGCGCCATCGGCCTGGTCTGCCAGGTCTTTCGGCAGCGCGAATTTTTCCGTGAGCGGGATTTTCCGGCACTTTACACCCTGGATCTGCGCCAGTACCGGGTACAGCGAATAACTCGGTTCCATACATGCGATTGTATCGCCCGTACCGGCAAACGCGCGGGTTATGATAGTGAGAATATCGTCAGAACCGTTGCCGCCGATAACATTTTCAATCTTGAACCCGAAGTTGTGGGCGATTGCTTTCCTTACCTCGTTGCCTACGGGATCAGGATAGAGCCGCAGCCGTTCCGGGCGCAGTCCTTTAAGGAACTTCGATACCATCGGCGACGGCGGAAACGGATTTTCATTGGTATTAAGCTTTATCACAGAACTGTCTTTTGGCTGTTCGCCCGGGGTATAACCGTCCATCTCCGCGATTTCCTGGCGGAGGTAAGCGGCCGGGGTTTCCGAAAGGTCTGAATTTTTTTTGATCATGCTTCTTCATCGAAGCGCACTTTGGCGCTGTTGCCGTGCGCGTCGAGTCCTTCCATTTCGGCAAATTTTTCAATCATCGGCAATTCGTTTTTGAGCGCCGGACGGAGATAGTTAAGGATGCTCATGCGGCGGAAAAAGCTTTCCACGGTGAGTCCGCTGAAATACTTGGCGCTGCCTCCGGTGGGAAGCACATGGCTCGGTCCCGCCATGAAGTCGCCAACCGGCTCAGGGGTCCATCTGCCGATAAAAATAGCACCCGCCGCTTTGACGTTTTTCGCTACGTTTCCTGCTTGACGGCACATGATCTCCAGATGCTCGGGCGCATAATTTGAAGCCACATTAGCAGCCTGTTCAAAGTCTTTCACTTCGATAAAATAAACGCCGTTCTTCATGACTTTCTGGATGGTTTTGCCGCGCTTCAGTTTTTTGGCCTGACGCTTCAGCGCCAGTTTTACCTTATCGACAAGCTCGATACTGGTGGTTACCAGCACCGCCTGTTCGAGTCCGCTGCCGTGTTCGATCTGCGAGAGCATGTCGGCGGCAATGAAATCGGGATTTCCGTCGGCGTCGGCGATAACCATGATCTCGGACGGCCCCGCCACCATGTCGATGGCAACGTCGCCGTAAACCAGCTTCTTCGCGGCAGTGACATAGGCGTTGCCCGGTCCGACAATTTTTTCAACTTTATCAATAGTTTTCGTTCCATAGGCAAGCGCGGCAATGCCGTAAACTCCGCCAAGACGGTAGATTTCGGTTGCCCCTGCCTTGTTAAGGGCATAAAGAATCGCGGGATGTACCGTTCCGCCGGGACCAGGTGGGGTAATCGCCACAATTTCCTCGACCCCCGCGGCCTTGGCGATTCCGGCGGTGTGGACCACGGTTGACACCAGCGGTGCGGAACCTCCGGGAATATACACACCAACCCGGCTGAATGGCTCGTAGCGTTCCCCCACGATCACTCCCGGACGCGGTGAAAATGACCACGGTTTAGGAATTTTCCGCTTCGCGAACGCGGAAATATTGCGTAGCGCAGCTTTGATGGCGGCCTTGCATTCTTTATCGACCTGTTTCCCGGCCTTCTTGATCTCTTCTTCACTCACCGCGAACCGGCGGGTCGACAAATCGGCTTTATCGAACTCCAGCGCATAACGCTTGATCGCCGTATTGCCATTAAGTTGCACGTCCGCCAGGATGAGCTTTACCGCATTCTCTATTTCAGGCGGATACGACGGCCGCTGATACAATTTCTCAAGAAGCGCATCGAAATTTTTCTGTTTGTAGCTGATCAGCCGCATAAACACCTGCTTTATTTTAAAGTTCAATTATCCACAAAATCGAATGGCTAATATAATCCCGCTTCCCCGGAATTTCCAAACCAACTTTGACAGGGATTGTCCCTAGCCATCCTAATGCTCTGGATTAAAATAGATAAATGTGCAATTTGACAAAAATTACCGAATAGAAAATCACAGCTATCTCTTGCCGCCTGGAGTTTTTGGTTTATCCTCAGGTGAGGTGCTTTGTGCTAAGAATGCAGCAACTTCTTTATTGTTTTTGGCGAGATATTCAAATTTTTTTTCAAAGGAGGATAAAGCACTAAACTGGGCCATCACAGCCTTCTTACTAATAGGGCGCTTAAGAGGAGGAGGCAAAAAGGACAAATCATTTAAAGGGGGTAAATTAAACTGCTCATTGACCTGGATTACTTTTAGAGGATTTACACGGGTATTTATAAGAAATAATCGTCCGTTAGATACATCAAAGGTCTTGTCGGCAATCTTAACCGTCCCTTTGCCGGTTTTCTTATCAAAATTGGCAACGCATTTAAATTTCACGGTAGGATTTGATCTGGTCAGACGACACGTCATATCAGTCGGGCCATTACCTGTAGCCCAACTTGATTCAATTTGACCAGCTATCGGAAGATTGTCCCAAAAAACTAAAATTAATTCCTTTTTTCTGTTTTTACTAAAAGCATCGGAATAATAGAAATATACTGATGTATCAGATACATATACTCGCGTACCCGAATTACAGGGATGAACTTGTTGCAACTGACAGTTGTAAGAATAAGAATAAAGCACAGCGCTAACATTATAAGTTTTATTTTCATAATTATCCTTTGAGATTATTTAGAGTGGTTCATTCCAATGTGCTTTCCTAGCCTGGAAAATTCAACTTAAATTTTTTATATAGCTTAATACTGAGATATCGTCTTGCTACACTTAACTTGGAACTTGAATATTTCGTGCTGGTGATTGGATATTGGGCTGGGGGTTGAATTTTCCCGGCTTAATCGTACATTGTACGGATTGGAATAATTACACTTTAAATTAACAGGACTTTATATATGAGAAACGATTTTCTGCCCTTTTGCAAACCGTCGATTTCGGAAGAGGAAATAACGGCGGTGGCTGACGTATTGCGCTCCGGATGGATCACCACCGGCAAGTACAATGCCGAACTTGAGAACAATTTCCGTGAATACACCGGATGCGCCAACGCAGTCGCTTTGGCGTCGGCCACGGCGGGAATGCACATCCTGCTTAAAGCCCTTGGAATCGGTCCCGGCGATGAAGTTATTACGCCGTCGCTGACCTGGGTTTCCACGGCCAACATGATTGTCCTGGCGGGGGCGATCCCGGTCTTCGCGGACGTAGACCGCGATACATTGCTTCTCACTCCGGAAGCTTTCGAAAAGTGCATCACGGAAAAGACCAAGGCGGTTGTGCCGGTACATTACGCCGGCGCGCCGGTTGATCTCGACGCCATCAACGCCATTGCCGATAAGGACAATATTTTCGTGATTCAGGATGCCGCGCACGCTGTGGGAACTGAGTACAAAGGCAAGCATGTGGGATCGGACGGGACAGCGATTTTCTCTTTTCACCCGATCAAGAACATGACTACCGGCGAGGGCGGCATGTTCGTAACCGGCAATGACGAACTGGGAACTAAAATCCGCCAGCTGAAATTCCACGGACTCGGAGTTGACGCGTTTGACCGCCAGACCCAGGGCCGCGCTCCGCAGGCCGAAGTTCTCGAACCCGGATACAAATACAATTTAACCGATATCGCCGCTTGTCTCGGGGTGCATCAGCTCGCAAAACTCGACGCCATCAATTCCCGCCGCCGGGAACTCACGGAACTGTACCTCGAAAAACTTGCCGGAATCGACGAATTAACTCCGCTCAAAGATCCGAATTATCCGCATCTTCACGCACGGCACTTGATGATCGTGCGGCTCGACATCGAAAAAGCCGGAATGGGGCGCGACGACTTCATGGCGGCGCTGAAAGCAAAAAATATCGGCGCCGGTCTCCATTTCCGCGCAATCCACAGCCAGAAATATTACCGGGAAAATCTACCGGTGGCAACCGGAACACTGCCCAATACCGAATGGAACTCGGAACGGATAATGTCCCTGCCGCTATTCCCGGACATGACCATCGAAGACCTCAATGACGTAATCGGCGCGATCAAGGAAACGCTTAAAAAATGACCGAATACGAAAAACGTGAGTCCGATGGTCTGCCCGTTGCCGAAATCCTGTTCTGGGCCGTTGCCGTGATCATCCTGTTCTGGGGGCTGGGAGACCGCCACCTCTGGGGTTCGGAGGGACGCTGGGCGGAGATTTGCCGCGAAATGCTCCTGACCAGGAACTATTTTCATCCACAGATCAACGGCGAAACCTATTTCGATAAGCCGTTGCTGAGCTACTGGGCAATCCTGGCGGTAAGTTGGGTTACCGGTTGTTTGAACGAGTGGGTGGCGAGAGTCCCAAGCGCAATCGCCGGACTTGTCGCGTTGTGGGGAACCGTCAGCATCGGCAAAAGGCTCTGGAACCATCGCACCGGTTACCTGGCAGGCTGGATAATGCTTACCGCTTACGGATTCATTTTCTGGAGCCGGGTGGCTTCGGCCGACATGTGGAACGTGGCTTTTATTGTCGCCGCTGTTGCCTGGTACTGGCGCTTCGCGAACAAACCGAACTTCTTTTTCTATCTGGTTTTCTACCTGATTTGCTTTATCGGATCGAATATGAAAGGACTCCCGGCGCTGATAATTCCAATTGCGGTAATCATGCCCGACATCCTTACCGGTAAGCGTTGGGAACAACACCTGAAACCTTTGAATATCATTTTCAATGTCATTGCGTTTGCCATTGGGGTGGCGGTGTACCTTTTCCCATTCTATCTGGATCCGAAGGAAGTTGAACAACTATCGACCCTGACCACAATCGAGGCCAACAAGCAAAGTGGTCTTTACATGATATTCCAGGAAAACATCCAACGGTTTTTCAAGGCGCTGGACCACCAGAATCCTTTCTATATTTATATATATAAGATGCCGGCGCTGTTTCTGCCGTGGTCGCCGCTGCTGCTGGTGGGATTCATCTACACGCTGGTAAAATTCTGGGATTTCACGGTCAGATGCGCCAAACCCAAGTTCAATCTGCTTGGATTTATCGGTAAATTCCTGAAAGACTGGGATGAAGCCCGTTACCGTTACTGGATTTTTGCCGCCGTAATCATCATTTTCACAATCTTTACCCTTTCAAGCTCGCGGCGCGGCTACTATATCATTCCGATCCTGCCGTTTGCCGCACTGCTTACCGCCGACTACCTCCGGAATCAGCCTGTGGATATTTTCAAAAGCCTGATCCTGGCTATCATGGAACTGGCACTGCTGATCTTTGCGGCGGCAACATTGTTCACACCGTTCGTTTGGGTGGCTATCTATCATTTTCTGCCCCCGTTTTTTCCGCCGATCCTGACTGTGGTAATAACTCCCCTGCTCGGGGTTTTAATCATTATCCTTTGGCTGATGCGCCGCGCCGATTCGCCGCTGCTGAACCATCTTGCCGGATTCGATAAAACCGTTTCCGCGATTGTGCTGTCGATGGCGCTGCTGATGGGTGGACTTTTTTGCTTCCATTTGAATATCGGCGAAAAATACCGCACCGAAAAACCTTTCGCGCTGGCGCTTAAAGAATTCGGAAAAGACGTCAAGCCGGAAAATTTCTACTTCTACCTGAAAACCCCTGACAAAGCAATTTTCTACCTCGGACTTACAAAACCAGTCAGCATCGTGAAATCGGAAGAGGACTTCCAGAAAATGCTGAAATCAAAAAACGCTGTCCTGATTACCTGGCGGAAATTTCTGGAAACCGACAAGTATGGACGTGGTGTTTATCAGTATCTCCCAAAGGAAATGCATGGAAAATTCAACCTCCGGGAAAAAATCCAGCCATGGGAGAAAAAGAAAAAACATCAACGTGATAAACTTGTCGTCTGGAAAATCCAAGGAGTATCCTTGGATTGAAATTGCATTGCTCCCTGGTAATGTGGGTAATCCGTTGGAGTTCACAACTTTGCCGGGATAGCGAAGCATCCCGGCCACTCGATCCAAACACACTGTTTGGCCGGGAATTGTCCCCGGATTGAATGGGCAAAGTGCGTTGCGACTTTGCCGGGATAGCGAAGCATCCCGGCCACTCGATCCAAACACACTGTTTGGCTAGATTTCCATTAGCCAGTTGTGGCGGTCGGGAATTTCACCGTATTGGATTCCGGTAACTTCCTTGTAAAGACGTTTCAATACCGGGCCGAGTTCTTCACCGTAGCTGTACTCTTCGCCCTGGTAATATATCCGCCCGACGGGAGTTATAATCACCGCCGTACCGCATGCGCCGACTTCAGAAAAGTGTTTAAGCTCGGATTTATGGATTTCCCGTCTTTCCACGGTCATCCCGAAATCTTTCGCGATCTGAATCAGGCTCATATTGGTGATGCTCGCAAGGATCGATGCTGATTTCGGCGTAACATATTTTCCATCGGAAGTTATTCCGATGAAATTACTGGTTCCGAATTCTTCAACATACTCATGGGTTTTGGAGTCTAGGAACAGCGCCACCTGAAAATTGCGGTCCTTGGCGATCTGCCTGGGTTTTAGCCCGGCCGCGTAATTCCCGGCAACCTTGACGTGTCCGGTTCCCTGGGGGGCTGCCCGGTCAAGCTCTTCGACGATCATGGCGTCAACCGGCTTGATGCCGCTTTTATAGTAGGGGCCGACCGGAACTACCAGGATAATGAATTCGTATTCTTTAGCCGGAGAAATGCCGATCTGGGCCGAACTCCCGATAACCAGCGGACGAATGTAAAGCGAACCGCCGGTTCCGTAAGGAGGAACGTATTCGATATTGTCTTTAACCACTCTCCGGACAGCTTCCATGAAGGTCTCTTCCGTGACTTCCGGGGCAAGGATATGATCAAGGGTCTGGTTCAACCGCTTCGCATTCTCTTCCGGACGGAACACACGGACTTTACCGTCTTTGCAACAGAATGCCTTCAGCCCTTCAAAACAGGCCTGTCCGTAGTGCAGACAGGTTGCGGCAATTGACAAATCGATATTGTCGTGTTCGTACAGCTTGCCTTCGTCCCAGCTTCCGTCACTGTAGTGGTAGCGGATGTTGCTTTTGGCTTTCCGGTACGAAAAGTCAAGATTTTTCCAGTCGATATTCATAATTTTTTACCGTAAAAATAATGTTGTGCTCTTTTCTTGAGAAAGAACGGTAATCTTTACTTTACAATGCGGCAACTGAATAGTAAAGTACATTCACGGGTTTTTTCAGTATTTTGTGAACCCGGATGTCCACCCGTAATTAACTGGCGGCGGGAACCGCCCCCCGGCGCCGCAAAATTTTAAAACTTTTATATGCATGGAGGCGCCTGATGAAAATCTTTACCTGGCTCGGAATCTTTTTACTCACCGGAATGCTCTTACTGAGTTTCGGATGCGGAAGTGACGATGAAGCGGAAAAGCCCAACGACAACAATATTACCGGTCCCGCCGCGGAGCCACCCCCGTTAAGCAATATTCAAGATCAGGCTGAACCCACATTTGGCGGCGATACTTTCGGAAAACCCGGAACGGGCGATCAGTTGCAACGCAAACCCGGCGAATGGGGTGATCCGGTTCCCGGCCTGAACTTTCCGATCATCTATTTCGCCTACGATCAGTCCAGGATCAGCGCAGGCGAACAGCCGAAGATCGAACGGGTTGTCGACTACATGAAAAAGTATCCGTCAATCGGCGTTTCGGTTCAAGGTCACTGCGACGAACGCGGCAGTGAAGAATACAACCGCGGACTCGGCGAACGCCGCGCCATTGCCGTCAAAGACTACATGATCCAGCTCGGAATCCCGGAGAACCGCCTGCGCACCATCAGCTATGGTGAAGAGCGTCCGGCGATGCCCGGCAAAACTCCGCAGGCGCTCCAGAAAAACCGCCGCGCCGAGTTGGTTCCACACCGCATGTAGCCAGGGAGTAACCCTGGACGGAACGGCTGAAGTGCTGCGCGACTTCAGCAGGCTCGCGTAGCAGTTTGCCATTTTTTAGACCAGTGCTTGCACTGGCCGGAACACCACCACCCCGGCAAATCAAATCCCACCCATTAAGTAACTCGCTTTTTGTCTGGAGCCTGCTCTGGCATTTTCGGCGAAGCATGACAATGCAGTTTTAATCAAAGGACAATCCTTGGCCGCGCCGCATTAACAAATTAGTAACATGGAGACACAAGATGAAACTCTGTACCTGGCTCGGAATCTCTTTAACCGCTGGAATGCTCTGCCTGAGCTTTGGATGTACTAGCGGCAAAACCGTAAATCCTAGCGATTACATTATCAATAACCCGGAAGATGAACCGACAGAATCCACTGTCATCAACGATGAAAATTCAAAGCGTGACGATGGCGAATTTATCAAAAATCTGCCGCCAAGAGACAACTGGACGATTATTCGCGGTTTAAAATTTCCAACCGTATATTTTGCATATGACCAGTCCCGGATCAGTATCGGCGAACTGATGAAAATCGAAAAGGTGGTCGACTATATGAAGAAAAATCCGTCGATTGGCGTTTCGGTTGAAGGTCATTGTGATGAACGCGGCAGTGAAGAATACAACCGCGGACTCGGCGAACGCCGCGCCATATCCGTCAAAGACTACATGATCCAGCTTGGAATCCCGGAAAACCGTCTGCGTACTGTCAGCTACGGCGAGGAACGCCCGGCTGTCACCGGCAAATCCCGGAAGTCATACCGGAAAAACCGCCGCGCTGAACTTATTCCAAATAAAATGTAACAAGCATCTTTGCATGGAGCTGCCGGGATGCTTCGCGATCCCGGCAGTTATCATCTAAGGACTATCCCTGGCCGAGGACTTCGGTGGTGGTGGGGTGTCCGACAACCCAGGTTCCGGACGGAACTCTCTCCTGGATGTGCAGGTCAAGAACAAATATCGACCCTGAGCCGGTAGACGACTGATTTTTTCCGTTTTCATAATAATCGGCGGTGTAAATTCCGCCGTCGCCGCCTCCGGTGATCTTGCACGGGAAACTCCCCGCCGTGCTGTCTCCACTGCCCGATACCACCGGAACCTCCTCCTCAAGTTTTAATGCGTAGTGCCGGGGTTGGACTTCATCAATGGTAATTCGATCGTCGCCTGGTTCAATCTCGATTTCGTCAACTTTGTCTTTCACGTGTGTTTGGAAACCTGCGATAAATTTATTCACTTTCTTTTTCTCCTTGTTATTTTTATCAAAAACTGCCTTCCATATATCCTCCAAGCGTCAAGCAGGTGGCAACCACCTGCACCTTAACTGCATTTTCCCGCTTCGCTGAAAATGCCAAGGCTGGCCTTGGATAGTAACTGCCGGGATGCTCCGCTATCCCGGCGAAGTCGTGTAACACTTCGCCAGTTTAGTCCAGGCGCAATGCCTGGGTTTGACGCTTGGAGGAATTATAAAGGAATCAATGGCAAAAAGCGTGAATTAAATAAAAACAGCGTTGCGGTCCGGAAAAGTTATGCTATAATATATTAGCTGTCGGATTGCTGGCGCGTAAGGAGATTCTAATTGTGCATGAAATAGATGCGAAACGTCTGGTAGAGAGAGAATTCAACGTGGTACTGCGCAAACAGACCTTGGAAGAGGAAATGCGCATGTTCAAGGAGTTCGAGTTCTTTATTGAGGGGCTTTATGAAATGATCTTTCCGGGGGCGAAGTACCGGCGGGCGTCGCGCACGAAGGTGTGGGATTTCTTTAAGAAGATCGAGTACAAGATTTTGACCACCGTCTATTATGAACACCTTGAAGCCGAGAAGTGTCCGAAATCGGTGCTGGAGTCGATCTACAAGTACATTGTCAAGTACAAAATAAACTACCGCAAGCTCATTGGCCCGGACGCCGCGAAGATCATCGACGACTGCCGCTGGAAATTCTACGGCAATACCGCGAAAGGCAGTGAAATTGTGGCGCGGATCGAGGTGGCGCAGCGCGACTACGCCATGTTCGGCGTGGCCAACACCATCGGCGAGTGGCAGAGGATCATGATGGTGTTGATGGACATCCATCCGTGGGGGACCGACCGGTTGAAATTCCTGGTTGACTACTTCGGCCCGGAGCGGCAGTGGCTGCTTATCAAAATCCTGGAAAGACACGGCACGAAACCGTTCCCGGCAAACCTTCTTGACGCCGGTTCAAAGACCGCCCGCGACCTTATCAACCGGGTCCGCGAACTGAGTCCTGAAGCGGCGAAAATCAAACTGTCCGACCCGGTTTCGACGCTCGGCTACGAGGTAGAGGGAATCATTGCCGACTGGCGCAAAAACGACCTCAAATCAGCTTGGGCGAAGTGGGAAAGGATCGTTGTGAAAGTCCTGGGCATGACCAACGGCAAATTCGACCTTAATCTGCTTTACAAATACTTCTTCAAGTTTGACGCTCCCGGACTTCTCGTGAAAATTTTCGAAAAATTCCATCTCGGACGCTATCCCGAAGCCGCCAAACGCAATCCTGAAATCATCCCCCTCGATACCAAACTCACCTCAGAAATGCAGGGAAAGAAACAGCAGAAACAATCCGAAATCGACAACGCAAAACAGGCGATTATCACTGCCACCGATACCATCATCAAAAATTGGCTGGAGACCCCGATTGAGAAACTTTCGCTGTCCAGCTATGATGAATTTTCCAAACTCTGGAAAACCATCCTCGCGAACCTGAAAATACTTTTTCCAACCAAGGACAACAGCCAACCCAGAATCACCAACCTCGAAAAAGTCCTTACCAAAGAACAAGTTATCAATGTCCATAAAGTTGAAACCAAGTTCAGCAAACGCCTGGAAGAAAATGAAAACGTCAATAATTCTGATTCTATAAAAAAAGAAATTAACGATATAGCTGATTCAATCATTGAAAAATGGAATAAAAGAAAAAACATTAAAATATCAGAGGAATTTTGGTGGGAACTGTGGAGGTTGGCCTATAAGCTGAAAATTAGGCTTAAGAAATTGGATAAAAACAGTAACGACTTCTCAAAACTGAAGGATTACTTAACGGAAGCCAAGGTTAAAATAATATTTACAATTATTGCCACCTTGGGAAGTTATAAATATAAGTCAGACATAAAGAATTCACTTCTTGATGGAAAAAAGACAGGTTCGGGTAATTGGAAAATAATCCGCAATAACCAAAAAAGAGCGATTGCTTATGCTCAAGAACCTACTGCAAGTTTAAAATCGCTGGCAGATATCGTTGGACTGGAATTTTCCGAGATAGATAAATGGCTTAAACTGGGTAAAAATGGCAATTATACTGTCCCCAATGTCTGGATCACCGCAGATGTACTTAAGGGTGAAAGCATTCTTGAGATTATTACGGGTATTGGTGGAATTATAGGAAGAAATTTCAACACCTATAAACCCAGCGGAGCTAAAGAAGTTATGGCATATAGCATAAAAGAACTTTATAATAAAATATACCAAAATAGAGGAAACATATATGGGATGGTTTTATACGCTCATGGAAATAAATATGGTTATATTTCAGACGAGATTTCCGGTGGAAACATCACACATTCTCGCCAATTAATAAACAGCTTTAAGGTTTTCAATACCTTCAAAATTGCAGAAGTACATTTAATGCAATGTAATAGTATATATGCAGGTAAGGTTTCCAGAACGGAAGATGGAACTGATGCAAAAGCCGTGGTAGACTGGTTTGTCAAGAGATATGAACGTGATACTCAAATATTAAAAATGATAAAAGGAAAAAAGCCTAAAGGATTTATAAAAGGCCATAGTTCTCACTGTGCAGTTTATAAAGTAGATTGGTACAGAGAGTGGAAGACAGTTGCTATTATTGTTGATGGTTATGTGGGACTTAATGTAATGCTAATTGACGCTGATCCCATCGAAAAAGAACTTAATCGTAAAAAAAGCAGATAGGAGTAACAGATGATAAAGATATTCTTTTACATAATTGCCACTTTTGGGTTATCTTTTTCCCAAGGATGCTCTTTCATTGAAAAAACATCTGGTATCGAGGACGTATCAACCTCCCTCCCCTACTCAAATTTTATAGGGAAAAAATATATTTTAAAAACAGATTGCTACTTGGTTGATTATTCATCATCCGATCGAGAATCTAAAGAGAAAACTTTCCGTAAGCAACCATATCTGTATATTGTACCTTCAAACGACGCCTTAAAAGAAGAATATGACCAACAAAGTGCATTCGTAAATGAAAAAAAGTATAAAGAACTTTTTGGCAATAAAACTATTGCTGGCTTCTTACCGAAAGGAACAAAATTTAAAATATATCAAATTTTTAAGATCCACTTAGTATCTCATATACATGTAGAACTTCTTGACATCTACGTTTTTTTACCTGTTCAAAATATTAAAGCAAGTATTGGAAACGAGTTACTAGGTCCAGTTATCAATTCCAGAACCGTAAGTTTCAATAATAAATTCGTAAAAATGTCAAAGAATGGAAAAAATGCTCAATAATAGTGCCATAATAGCAATATCAAGATCAATCCTTAACTCCAGAATAAAAAGCAAATGGCGAGGGACAAACGTGAGAAATTGCACTCGGCAATTGTCCGGGGCGTTGATAAATGTATTATCGGACTTGGCAAACTGACCATCGAAGAACTGACACCAGCGGCGCAATCCAGATTCTCTGAAATCTGGGCGAACACACTTTGCATGGAATGCCCGGAATGCTTCGCGATTCCGGCAAAGTCGCGCAGCACTTTGCCCGTAACGTCCAGGGATGATCCCTGGAAAAGCGTCAAAGAAATCATTGCCAAATGGAAAGATAAAACTAAGGACGCCATTACCGAAAAAGACAAAACCCAATTTTTGTCGAAACTCGACACTCTGAAAAAGCTTTTTCCAACCAAGGACAACAGCCAACCCAGAATCACCAACCTCGAAAAAGTCCTTACCAAAGAACAGGTTGTCAACGTCCACAAAGTCGAGAGCAAAATTAGCAAGGAAAAAGATAAAGAACACAGTACTTTTAAAAGTATCAAAGAATCTGTTGACTACATCATTAAACAATGGGGAAATAAGAAAGAAAGCCAAATAACGGAAAAGGACTATAACGAATATATTAAGGTCCGTAATAAATTTTTCATTGATTTTGAAAAAACATTCGGGTCCATTGCAAATGATCGTAATATAACAAGTCTTATGGGAGATAAAATTAGTCAGTCTCTTTTCTTTATATCTTTAACCTTTGCTCGTTACGAAGTAATAAGAAAAATAAAAGGAACAATATTTGATTTTCCAACTGGACTGAAAGCCTATGAGGCGTTTCTTAATGACAAAAAAGATGTTACGCTTACAAAGGAAGATGTTACGCTTATTATCAGTAACAACACGCTGAAAGAACAAATAAAAGACCAGATTTTATACAGACTTGGTTTTGACATAAAAGTCAATGTAGAATTTGATTTGAAAAATATCGATGAAAATCTTTATAAATTGCTTAATCGTATTGGATTCAGCACGAATTTCAGTGATATAAAAAATACTGGCAGTTCAAAGGATGAAATATATTTGACAGGAAAATTGTCAATCGATTTTTTCAGAAATCTTACCTGGAAAGATTTTAACGGGAAAATTCCAGTTGAACTCTACAAGCAAATTCCTGAAAACCGGGAATTGTATATAAGATATAAATATGAAGGTAAAAAAACAGTTCCTTTAAAACAAAGTAAACTGCAAGGAAATAATCTTAGAATTCCCGATGCAAAAGAAATTCCCAGCAAACAAAGATCGTTATTTGGTACTGTCATTTATCGTGATGAATATGGCAGGGAGCACATAGAATGTCAAACATTTTTAGGAGCAACGGCACTTTCTCCGATTGTCCAGGCAGCACACGCCAAAATTGTAAAAGCTGCCAACGTTACAATCTTCTATACCTTTCAAACTTTTCGTACCGCATACGGCATCTCTGAGATAGTTACCGGTATCGTTGTGACTAAAGGATCTGGAGGGCTTGCAACTGTTGGCGGCATAATGATTTTTGCTAATGGAGTAGATAATGCTGCTGCGGGTATCAGAAGTATGATTTCTGGTAAAAGTACAGAGGCATTTCTTGAGCAGGGAGTAAAATATGGAGTCCAGCAAATGGGCGGATCAGAGTTTGCCGGAGACATGACATATTTGGGAACACAAGTAATTATTCCTGTTTCTGCAATTACGCTTAATAAGCTTGCTAAATCAGGGAAATTGACAAATTTCTTAAAAAATGCTAAGAATAAAGGCATTAAACAGTTGACTGGTCAAGCTGATGATATTGCAAATGATGTTGCGAGTAAAGGCACAGTTATAACCAACACTAACCTTGACGACATAGTAAAATTTAATAATGCATTAAAGGCGAATAAAATTAATGTTAGTGAATGGAAGAGATTATATGGCGGAAGAAGAATAACTCAGGTTGGTAAGTTCTGGATTAAAGAAGTCAATCCCAATGCTTCTAAACTTGCACAATCATTTGGCAAAGGTGATATCAAAGCTCAAGCAATAGCAATGAAAAAGCTACGTGAGAAAGCTGCTGATTTCATCTTTGATGAAGGACGAATTATAGTCAGAGATGTTGGAAAATTTGATGGTTCATTTTTTGAATTTATCAAAATAAAGATTACAGGTTCTTGGAGACTTAGAACTCCTGTAAATGATATATGGAAAAGAAATATCGGTGCAGGAGGAAAAATATTTGATCCTACCATGCACCCTCTGATGAGGGGAACATGGTGGGTTATTTATACAGCAATTCCTACTGGTACTGTTATTGGGGGTAAAATGCTATATGATACCTATACTCTTTATGAATTAATACCTGATGATGAAAAGAGCGAAAAAAAAGGCGTTGATAAATGAAGATACTAACAACAATCGGATTAATCATAATTTCTCATATTGCGTTTATTGGATTAGCTGTATTTTTCTGGTTAATTTATTACCCCATATTTACTTTGCTATTTCCTAAGTATAGGAGAAATGCCTGTGACTATGTGCCAGGTTTCCCGCATATAACTATCGTGGGAATAACATTCGTATTGTTATTTTTTGAATTATTTCTTTTATGCAAATGGTACAGCTTAATTATATTTATTGCCATTGATGTTATAATAATCTTTAAAAATTCCAGATATTTTAATGGAATCGGCAAGAAAATTCTTCCGAGGCAAATTGAAAAATTTATTGGAATCAATATTTTTTTCGTTATCGTTGCGGTATTAGCGTGGATGATTTATATTACAGTTAAAATAAAACCTCTATTTTATTGTTGCTTAAGTATTATTTTGTTTAACGCGGGATTGATCTGGGCTACTGCTTGGACTATTTTGGGCCTTTATCTCAGAGAAAAGTATGGCTCCAGCGGATATTATTTCACAGCGCAAATGATTGGTGCAGTTGGTCTTGTAATATTATTTATAATGTTTATCGTATCATGTTTTTAAGTATAGATTACAACTCCGATAGCAACCCGGGTTAAGCTATAATATTGAAAGCAATATAGTTATAACCTGAATCCGTGAAAAAAATGGTAAAAACAGAAGCGAAGAAACGGAAAACAGGCAATTATTGATGCCGCCAGCACAATAATTCAAAAATGGCTGGAACCCCCAATTGAAAAACTTTCGATGAAAGACTACGAGGAATTTTCCAGACTCTGGAAGACCATCCTCGACAACCTGAAAAAGCTTTTTCCAACCAAGGACAACAGCCAACCCAGAATCACCAACCTCGAAAAAGTCCTTACCAAAGAACAGGTTGTCAACGTCCACAAAGTCGAGAGCAAAATTAGCAAGGAAAAAGATAAAGAACACAGTACTTTTAAAAGTATCAAAGAATCTGTTGACTACATCATTAAACAATGGGGAAATAAGAAAGAAAGCCAAATAACGGAAAAGGACTATAACGAATATATTAAGGTCCGTAATAAATTTTTCAAAGATTTCGAAAAAGTATTTGGGATCGTAGCCAATGACCGAAATATATTACGGATTTTAGGAGAAAATATTAATAAATCTTTATTCTTAATATCTTTTGTGTTTTCTCGTTATGAAGCAATAAGAAAAACAAAGGACACCATATTTGATTTTCCACTTGGCAAGAAAATTTATAGAGCGTTTTATGATGACAGGAAAGAAATTAATCTGTCAAAGGAAGATGTTGATATAATTATCAATAACAAAATAATAAAAGAGCAATTAAAAAATCAAATTTTATATAAATTTGGTTTCGATGTGAAAGCGGAAGTGGAATTCAATTTAAAAAATATTAATACTAACCTTTATAAATTTTTGGATCTTATTTATTGCCAGGCAAATTTCCAAAATATAAAAACTGCTGGTATTTCTGACAATGAAGTGTATTTAACAGGTAAATTATTGGTTCGTCTAGATAGGCATCTTGTCTGGAATGATTATAAAGGAAAAATTCCAGATGACCTTTTCAAACAAATACCTGAAAAGCGTGAATTATTTTTGAAATTCATTTATGATAATCAAGAAACTGTACCAGTGAAACTCGATAGGATAAGTAGCCTAAAACGAAGAACTATTAATGTCAAAGAAATACCAAGCAAGCAAAGGTCATTATTTGGTACGGTTATTTATCGTGATGAGCTTGGCAGAGAACATATGGAGTGTGAAACTGGATTAGGATTTGTTTCTCTCTCTCCTGGGATGCAAAAGCTTGCTGGCGCAGTGGTATTTTATACGTCAAGTACCATTCGTGTTGCCGGAGGAAGCGTAGAAATCGTTTGCGGAATTGTTATGATTGCCGGGACAAAGGGACTTGCGACAGTTGGAGGGGTCATTCTTATAGCAAATGGTACTGACAATGTTGTAGCAGGGGTCAGAAGTATATGGTCAGGGCAATATAAGGAAGCATTTCTTGAACAAGGAGTGAAATATGGAGTCAAGCAGATGGGCGGTTCTGAGCTTGCCGGAGACATTGCATATATGGGAACGCAAATAATTATCCCTGTTTCCGCTACAGCTTTAGCAAAACTTGATAAAGCAGGCAAGTTGATCAAGTTTTTTAAAAGTGCTCAAAATAAGTATATCCCCAAAATAGCTAATCAAGCAGATGATATTGCAAGTGAGATAGCAGTAAATACAGGCAAAAATATTGACGATATGATCAAATTAAACAATGATATATTAAGCAATAAAGTTACCCCTCAAAATTGGAAACCATTATTAGGAGGAAAGAGAATAGTTCAAGTTGGTAACTATTGGGTAAAAGAAGTTAATCCTAATGCGTCAAAACTTGCACAATTATGGGCAAAGGGAGATATTAAAGCTCAAGCGATAGCAATGAAGAAACTCCGAGATATGGCTCCTGATTTCATATTTGATAATGGAAGGCTTATCGTTCAGGATGTTGGTGAATTTAGTGGAACTAGGCTCGATGCCTTCAAATTATATATCAAAGGATCATGGAGATTAAAAACTCCAATGAATGATATTGTAAATAGGAATATTGGAGCAGGTGGGAAAGTTTTTGATCCTGCTTTGCACCCTGTTGCAAGAGGAATTTATTGGGTAGGGTTTGGTTCTGTTTCAATCGCAGGCTATAAAACCGGTGGAAATTTATACATTAAAATAGAATCAATTTTCGATAAAGCAAAAAAAATCTCAAAAGGTGTAATTAAAAAATGAAAATAATAATTGTAAGCTTAATCACCCTAATTATTTTATCAATTGTTTTATATTTTATTTTTAAATATACATATTATTCTTTTCTGGTTGTTCTTTATTCTAGGCTTAGAGAAAAAAAGTCACAATTTATTCCTTTATCTATAGAATTACTCATTATGGGAGCAACATTCTCATTATTGCTTTTTGAATTATTTTTAATTTGTCGTTGGTATAGCTTTATTCTGCTTATTGTTCTGGATACATTCATTCTTTCAAAGATAATCAAAGATCTTACAGAAAACGGTGTGAAATATTTTTTCTCAAAGGTCTTATCATTTATATGGATAAATTTATATTTAATTGTGCTTATTTTGCTGGCTATCACTTTGAAACTTCCTGAATTTAGATTATTACATATTGCATTGCTGGATATAATTCTTGTTTGGATTACAACTTGGATTATTCTGCGTTATTATATTGATTTTCGTAAAGATAAGTACTTAGGTGCTCATAAATTTCTGAACATGTTTGGAATGATAGGGATTATCCTCATATTATCCATTTACATTTTATGCATTTATTAAAAATGGGATTTTCCGGCAAGCTACAAAAATAGAAATAATTGAATATATTGCTCATCAATTTATACTAGACTATGGATTTGATATTATTATTTATTCAGGATTAGGTTCTAAAATTATACTTGAAGGATACAATGTTACAAATAATGAAATACATATTGAAGGCAATATAAAAGGAAAAAATGATGAAGAAAAAAGATAATGACCCTACATATTGGGCTTGGATATTAGTTTTTGGAGGAATTTTATTTATAATCGGTTTCCATTTCAAAATATTGTTTCTAAAATTATTAGGACTTGCATTAATTGGTTGTATTATCTCAATTCCAATCTTAATGTTATTGTATTTATTGTTTGTATTTTTGTTTTGTTTGTGCGTGGGTAAAAATAAAAGATTGTGGTCTTGGGTTCCAGATGAATTTGGAATCTTCTTTGCGCTCGCAATTTCGTATTATTCCCTTTTTTACATGGATTTATTTTTATTAAAAATATACTATGCCTCTATTATTTCTGTTATCGTTTATAACTTAGCGCTTTTATTATTGATTCTGCTGCATTATGAAAACATCAAAATATTGTTGAAAAATATTGTTTTCCTATCAATATTCAATATCCCGATTATCGCTCCGGTTATTATAAGGGCAATCAAGTAAATACGTTTAGGTGTTTGTATATGAAGATATTGATATCAATAGGGTTATTTTTAATTTCATTAATTTTTTATATTATTGTTTCTTTCGGATTATCCATTGTATTTTTATTTATCTTTGAGTCATTGCTTATATTGATATCTCCTCGAAAAAGAAAGAAGATTCCTTATTATATGCCAAACTTTCCTGAAACAACTAGTTTAGGAATAGCATTATCAATATTATATCTTGAATTATTTTTCTTTTGCGAATGGTATAGTTTATTTCTTTTTATTGCTCTTGATTTTATAATAATTATAAGAAACTCTAGGTATTTTTCTGGTAGAGGTAAAAAAATCTTATTCAACGTTAAAAATAGCTATTTACCGGTTGCGTCTTCCGATACGATTTTGACAACAGAAGCTCTTCCTTAAGCAATCCCGATGCCGAGAAAAAAACCCGCTTCCTAAAAATCAGAAAAATGATTTGAGACCTGATAACGGTTCGCGATGCCGCTTGCTCTCCATGATAATCGGATACAAGATAACCTGCGGGAGAGCAAGCCGTTTTAAAATACCATCCGGATTTTCAGACGGTTGCCTGGGTTGTGTCGATGACGGTTTCGAGGGTTTCATCCCAGTTATCGGGGAGGAACGCATTGGCTTTGCCGTCGGCTATGAGACGGAAGGCGTACCTGGTCTGTGCTTCGTAGAATCGGCAGAACGCGCCGCGTTTTTCCATGCCGCCGTTCATCGAATGGGCCTCCGCCGGACATGGAGATCCACAGAAATGCCTGATGGCGCAGGAATTGCAGAATTCGATGTTTTCGACTTTTCGTCCGGTAACTTTCTTGAATGCCGGGGTATTGAGCGTTTCCGGAATTTTGTCCCGGAATATGTTTCCTCCCCGGAAGTCGGTAAGTCCGACAAACTCGCTGCACGGGAACATACCGCCGTCGGCTGCGATTGCGAAGAAACAGCGTCCGCCGCCGCACGGCGAGATATCGCACATCAGATGGCGTGAGCTTGGGGCGATAATTGCCCGGAGGATGTTGGCGAAATTGCCTACCACCATTTTTCTGCCGGTTTTCTGGTAAAGTTCATAGCCGCGGTCGAGGGCCTTGATAAAGTATTCGGCGGCGGCATCGTCGCCGGGTTTGACGGTGCGCGCGGGTGCGCGGGTGCAGCGGACAATATTCATCAGGCAGGTTTCGACGTTTTTCCGGTGGTAGTATTCGATCACCTGGGGGAGCTGCTCAAGGTTTTCGCTGGTTACGGTGCAGATGACGTTGAAACCGGGATATCCGGCAAATTTGTCGAGGATGGGTTCGACCTTGGAGAAATAGCCCTGTCCGCTCCAGTCGACCCGGAGGCGGTCGGCTACTTCAGGACCGGGGCCGTCGATGGAGATTCCCAGGTTTACGTTGAATTCGCGGATGAAAGCAATATCGGAATCTTCCAGCAGCGTGGCGTTGGTCTGAATGCCGAAAATGAAGTCATCGCGGAATTTTTTTATCCCGGCAAACATGGCGGTTTTGTTCATCATCGGTTCTGAGCCGTGGAATATGATCTGCGGAGTCTGCTCTTCCGGCAGGATTTCCGAGAAATAGTTTTTCAGGATTTCCAACGCCAGGAGCAGATTGTCCTCGCTCATGTGCGGTCCGTTCTGGCGCATGCCTTCAGGGATGTAGCAGTATTTGCAGTTCAGGTTGCAGCGTTCGGTAGGATTGAAATAGACAGCCGAAGGCTTCAGCCCGAATCGGAGATGATCGATTTCCGAGATAAAATCCTTCTGTTTTTCCCGGTACATTTCCATCAGGGAGCCGCCGCACAGAATGTTGCCGAGTTCTTCTTTCCTGACGAGTGTCCAGAAAGCACTGTCAGGTTCGATCACCGCCACATATTCTTCGTGGCCGATATCGATAGGCATAAACTGTGGATCTTCGCCGGTGTTGAAGTAATTCGTTTCGCAGTAATTGTTTTTAACCATTTTTTTCCTTTGCTTGCGGTTGGCCCAAACAAATTTTGGATGGAACTGGATAAAGCGCCGGGAGCCACCGGAAAACCGGACAGCTCCCGTTCGCCGGTAAGCGGATTATTTCCGTTTACCGTCCGTAAGGATGTAGTGGGACAGACCGGTGCCGGTGACGTTGCAGCGCTTCCGGACGGCGATCGTGCTTTCCCGCTTTTCCTTGGTTTGGGTTGTTGCCATTGCCGCACTCCTTTCGTTTTTAGTCGATTTGTTACGGTTGTGACGATGTCCCGGTTTACGGGACAAAAAAAAGGGTTCCGGCACACAGAATGCGCCGGAACCCTTTACCATCAGATTCCATTATGCTTGATTATATTGTCCAGCAGGTCTTCTGGCTTCCGGATCGGTCCTCAGAGCCGCGGCCTTCCCGCTCCGGCATTTAAACTGCCGGAACAGTGACCCGGGTTTCCCCGTGTGCGGCCTGAAGTCCCCGGTTACAGCGACGGGATCGCCATGGAATCGCACCATGTTCCGGGATGCTAAAACTTCAAGCAAATCGTTTGAAAAGCTAATTTAGCGGTGAATTTCAGGAGACGCAACCTACTTTCATGGAAAAAATTTTGTTAAATATATGTTTACGGGCTAAGTTATTCGGGGAAATGAGGTAATATTACAATATTCAAAATAGTTGAATAAGGGAGAAGAACATAATGAAACGCATATATTTGATTCTACTGATTACGCTTACCGCATCTTTGATCCTTACTGGTTGTTCGGAAAAAGAAAAGAAAAATCCGCCACCGCCGGGGGTAATCGTTTCTCCGGTGGTCAAGCAGAACGTGGTTGACGCAATGCAGATTGTCGGGCAGGTGGTTGCTTACGACGACGTAAATCTGCGGGCCAGGGTGGAAGGATTTCTCGACAAGAAGAATTTCAAAGACGGGCAATATGTTAAAAAAGACGATATTCTGTTTGTTATTCAAAAAGACCAGTATCAGGCGAACATGGCCGCGGCGCAGGCGAAGGTGGCCAGCGCCCTCGCGGAACTCCAGAAAGCTAAACTGGATTACGACCGGCAAAAAAGTCTTTGGGAGAAGCATGCCGTGAGTAAGCGCGATTATGACTATGCGAAATGTCAGTACGAACTGGCAAAAGCGGAGACACTGAAAGCTAAAGCGAATCTTGCCAAAGCCGCGCTGGATTTACAGTACACCGATATCAAAGCCCCGTTTAGCGGGAGGGTGGGGATTGCCCAGTACAGCGTAGGCAATCTGGTTGGTCCCAGCAGTTTGTCGCTTGCCAACGTTGTCAAGGTTGATCCGATCAAAGTTGAATTCAACATCATTGAATCAATGGTGGTTGATACCATGCAGGAACAGGCAAAGAGCAAGCAGCAGGGCAGCGGCAGAAGCAAACTGGTTGTAAAAGTAATTATGGCAAATGGAAAGCCTTATAAACGTTCCGGGAAAATCGAATATTATGATAACAGGATCAACCCGCAGACCGGGACGATCATGCTCCGGGCGGTTTTTGAAAATCCCGATTTTCTGCTGATTCCCGGCGAGTATGTCAGGGTTAATCTTGAGAGCAAAGATGAAGTTGAGGCGTTGCTTATTCCGCGTTCCGCCATTGCCGAAAATCAGGCGGGAAAATATGTGCTGGTGGTTAACAAGGATAACAAAGTTGAACTCCGCGAAATCAAAACCGGAAGCACTTACGGGGCAAACATTGTGATAAGCAGCGGACTCAAGGAAGGTGAAAAGGTAATTACCCAAGGGCTGCAGAAAGTCCGTTCCGGACAGATTGTCAAGCCTACCCAGGATGAATCGTATACTGATTACGGTCCGCAAATATACGCACAGCCGGCTAAAGACAATAAACATCTGGATTTAGATCCGAAGCAGAAAAAGACTGATGCCAAAAAGCCGGATTTGAAGAAGAAACCCGCGAAAAAGACTGAATCAGGCGGGGGAAATGATAAAAAATGATCAGTAAATTTTTCATTGACCGTCCCCGGTTTGCCCTGGTAATTTCTATTGTCATTACCATCGCCGGCACGATCTCGATTTTCAAACTGCCGGTGGCGCAGTATCCGGACATTACCCCTCCGCAGGTGGCGATTACCTGCAGTTATCCCGGCGCCAGCGCGAAAGTTGTCCAGGAAACCGTAATCCAGCCGATTGAAAGTCAGGTGAACGGCGTGGAAGACATGATTTACATGGAATCCACCAGCGCCAACGACGGTTCCGCCACCATTACCGTTACTTTCAACGTCGGTAGCGATCCCGATATGAACACCGTTAATGTGCAGAACCGGGTGTCGATAGCCCTTCCACAGCTTCCCGAGGAAGTTACCCGTCAGGGAGTTACGGTAAAACAGAAATCCAGCAACATGCTCCTGGTTATCAACCTGTTTTCCCCGACAAATAAATATAACGCTATTTATCTCAGCAATTATATGTCGATCAATATCCGCGATGCTATCCTCCGGGTTCCCGGCGTCGGTGACGCCAATATTCTCGGCCAGTTGGACTACTCCATGCGTATCTGGCTTGATCCCAACAGGCTGACAAGTCTGAAAATGAGCCCTTCCGAGGTTATCAGCGCCATCCAGAACCAGAACGTGCAGGTTGCTGCCGGACAGATTGGGGCCCCGCCCTGCTCCAAGGATCAGCAGTTCCAGTACACGGTACAGACCAAGGGCAGATTGACCGACGTGAAGGAATTCGAAAACATCATTATCCGTTCCAGTTCCGACGGCGCAATGGTAAAGGTAAAAGACGTTGCGAGGGTGGAACTTGGCGCACAGAGCTACTCAGCGTTCGGCGAACTCAACAACAAACCGAGTACCCTGCTGGCCATCTACCAGCTTAACGAAGCAAACGGTTTACAGCTGGCGCAAGACATCAGAAAGAAACTTGATGAATTGGCGCAAGGCCCTGAATTCCAAAATGGCGACCTGAAATGTGAAATTCTTTACGATACCACTAAATTTATCGAGTCATCGATCGATGAAGTGGTCAAAACCCTGTTTGAAGCGGTATTACTGGTTATTCTGGTGGTCTTTATTTTCCTCCAGGACTGGCGTTCCACCCTTATTCCCACGATTGCTATTCCGGTTTCACTGATCGGTACTTTCGCCGTGCTTCTCGCGCTGGGCTATTCCATCAACCTGACCACCCTGTTCGGCCTGATTCTCGCCATCGGGATTGTGGTTGACGATGCCATTGTGGTGATAGAAAACGTCAACCGGCTTATGGATGAGGAGGGCCTGCCCCCGAAGGACGCCGCCAAGAAAACCATGGAAGAGGTTACCGGGCCGGTGATCGCTACCACTCTGGTGTTGCTGGCGGTGTTCGTGCCGGTATGTTTCCTGCCGGGGATTACCGGTCAGCTTTACCGCCAGTTTGCCGTTACCATTTCGATTTCCGTGGTTATTTCCTCGATCAACGCCCTCACCCTGAGTCCGGCACTCAGCGGTTGTCTGCTCAAGCCCGGCAAAAAGAAAGTCTGGCTGCCGTTTGTCTGGTTCAATAAATTTTTCGACGGCTTGACCAAGGGCTACTCAAAACTGGTAGGTTTGCTTATCCGGAAAGCGGCACTGGTGATTATCGCTTACATCGGCCTGATGCTCTTTTCGGTGCATCTTTACAATTCATTGCCGACCGGGTTCATTCCCGAGGAAGACCAGGGCGCGTTCTTCGTGAACGTGCAGCTTCCGGAGGCCGCGTCAATCCAGCGGACTTACAAGGTGATGCGCGAAGCCGCGGAACTGATTAAGAGTACTCCGGGCGTGGCGGACGTAATGACCGTTACCGGATACGGTATGCTTTCCGGGACCAATTCCCCGAACATGGGGTTAATTATCACCGTGCTTAAGGACTGGTCTGAACGTACCACGCCGGACCTGTCGCAGGAAGCCATTATGAAAAAAGTCGGCAGACAGCTCGCGCAGTATCCCGAAGCCCAGATGTTCGCCTTTGCTCCGCCGGCGATTCCCGGACTCGGCACGACCGGGGGATTTGAATTTATTCTTCAGTCGATGGCCGCCGCCGATCCGCAGGAACTTGCCCAGGTCATGGGCGGACTGATCGTCGAAGCGAACAAGCAGGCGTCGATCAACAACGCATACAGCACTTTTACCGCCAACGTTCCGCAGGTTTTCCTGGATATCGACCGAGAGAAAGTGACGAAAATGGGGGTGAACATTGGTGACCTGTTTACCACTATTCAGGCTTTTTTCGGCTCATACTACGTGAATGATTTCAATAAATTCGGCAAAGTCTACAAAGTCATGGTCCAGGCTTCCAAGGATTATCGCGATAAAATTGCCAACATCGAGGGAATTTACGTCAAAAATAAATACGGCGGAATGGCTCCGCTCGGGACTATTCTCGATATTACCACAAAGTTTGGTCCCGAAGAAATGGACCGATACAATATGCTGTCATCGGTAACCATCAACGGAAACGCCGCGCCCGGATACAGCTCCGGACAGGCAATGGACACGATGGAGGAAGTTGCCAAACAAACTCTGCCGTCCGGATACAAATACGAATGGACGGGCATGTCGTATCAGGAACAGCTGGCCGGAAATCAGGTTGTCTACATCTTTGCCCTGGCATTGCTTTTCATCTATCTGTTCCTGGTGGCGCAGTATGAGAGCTGGATGATCCCGCTGGCGGTTATGCTTTCGGTTCCCGTGGCTTTCTTCGGCGCGCTGGGCGCCCTGTGGCTGGCTGGTCTCGACAACAATATCTATACCCAGGTGGGATTTGTGCTGTTGTTCGGACTCGCCACCAAAACCGCCATCCTGATCGTTGAATTCGCCAAGGTTCAGCACGAAGAAGGAAAATCCATTGTCGAAGCCGCCGGTATCGCGGCTAACCTGCGTTTCCGCGCAGTGGTAATGACCGCCGTTTCGTTCATCCTCGGGGTGATGCCGCTCGTAATCGCTATTGGAGCGGGTGCGGCTTCCCGGCGCTCGCTCGGGACCGCCGTGTTCGGTGGAATGTTTGTTGCAGGGGTGATCGGCACAATCCTGATACCCGCATTCTACGTGGTCATCCAATCGCTCATCGAATGGGGCGGAAAATCCAAAAAAGCAGAAGTTAAACCCGGCTGAAAATAAGACACAGCTAAAGCTGTAAACTCCGACGGTTTTAACGATTTATTTGTATATTGCAACAAGCAGTATTAATCTGGATAGTACAAGACTTTTTTAAGACTTTAAGTCACTCGTTAAAATGAAAAAAATAAATATTACTTTAATTTTATTTTTTATATTAATAATTAGCTTTACATTCGGCTTCAGTCTATGCAAAATAATTACTAAACGTAAAGATATAAAATTTCCAGAGTTATATGAGAAAGATAGAATTTTTTACAGAACAAATTCTTCTGTTCCATATACGGGAGTGTATATAAAATTCTTCAATTATAATAATAGTAAAGCGGCATTAATACTAAATATCAAAAATGGTAAACGAAATGGAAAATATATATGTTATTATCCAAATGGGCAGCTATCAGAAAAAGGTTCATTTAAAAATAATAAGATGAATGGGAAATTTTCCGCCTATTATCCTAATGGGAATATTCTGAAAATTTATACAGTTAAAGAAGGAAAACTTCACGGTGCTTTTAAAGTATTTTCTATAGATGGTGAAATAACGAAAAAGTTTTATTCAGATATGGGAACATCTATAGATGAAAAGGCTTTCTTTGAAAAATATAATAAAAAAACTGTTCCAGCAGAAAAATGATTTTCAACACAAATAAAACTTTACGGGTTTGATTAAAAAATTCTTCATGAATTTTGTGGTTAAAAAAGTGGAAAGGTGTTCTTATTATGATTGGACAGCAAGAATTATTCTTTGTTTTAGTGATGTATGTTCTGCCGTTGGTGTTCTCATTGTATTTGATTCGCAAACACTCTATGCTTTTAATATTGTGGACAGTCTTTTTAGGCTGGCTTGGGGTGTTGATTATATATGGAATTGTATATTTTTCACCAAATGTGAAAAAAGCTGATTAATACCGGATTGCGGTATAAAATACGGCTCACGAGGCCGTTCGTGCTCTGCGAATGTGGGATTATTTGCCGGACTTTTCTTTTTCTTCGAGTTTGTCGAGGTCTTTTTTGGCCATATCGACCACGCCCTTGAATTTGGGAATGTTGCCCGGATCGACTCCCATCAGGGTATCATGGGCGTCATAAACGGTTTTGGCCATATCAAGTTGGGTTTCGGTTTTATCCGAAGCGCTTTCCCATTTCTGTTCCTGTTTCAGCTCTTCAGGTGTTTTTTTGCTGAATTTGAACAACCTGTGCAATCCGAGTCCGTCGAGAAGGCCCACATTGGCGGTATCGGCGTTGATAATTTCCACTTCGGCGTTATTCTTTTTGGCTCTGAGCCCCAACATGGCCAGAATTCCCATGAACGTGCTGTCCATGCCGGTGCATTCGCTCAGGTCCACATTGATCCTGGCGATTTCTTCGTTTTCAAAGCATTGAGCAAGATGGCGGAGCGGGGTCCCATAAGCGAATGTGGCCCTGCCTGACACCTTGATATTATATGTATCTCTGTTGTGAGCAACTAAAACTTCGGTTTTACCCATAATATACCTCTCCCGGAACGGTTTTAATCCGTATTACACCCATCTTTCGGGTTTTCATCTTTTTGAATATTTTCCCAGTCATCTTTCATCAGCTCCTTGATCTTCGTGAACACTTCATCGTCGGGATTAAGGTCATGAATTATTTCGTGGGAATCGTAAAGGGTTTTTGCCAGTTTATACTTTTCAGATTTTTCTGAATTATCTTTCCACTGTTTTTCATGCTTGTTCTCTTTAGAATTTTCATATCTGAAAGTCAATAATTTATGTACTCCAAGCCCCTGCAGCAGCCGGAGATTCGCGGGACTGGCATTGACAACGGACATTTCAAAATCCTTTTCCTTTGCCCTGCGTCCCAATTTTGCCAGAGTTCCCATGAAACCGCTGTCCATTCCGGTGCATTCAACCAGATCAACGACAATTTGTTCAGGAGCGATATTTTCCTGCACAATGTAATCGGCTAACTGATTGAGCGGGACAGTGTTTTGGACATTGACCCTGCCCGTGACCCTGACATTATATACGTTGTCGTCATGAGTAATCAGAACTTCGCTCTCACTCATTATACACTTTCCCGTAATATTGCCTTTATCCGCCGGACGCCCCGGCTTGAACTTTCTTCTTTCTTGATTTTAAAGCTGCCGAGACACCCGGTGTTTTCCGAATGCGGCCCGCCACAGATTTCCTTGCTGAAATCGCCGATACTGAACACTTTTACCTGTTCGCCGTAACGGTCGCCGAACAGCCCGATAGCGCCCTCGTCTTTGGCTTCTTCCACGCTTTTCTCTTCACATTTGATCTGGTAATCAGCCTGGATAGCCTCGTTTACCAGTTTTTCCACCTCGGCGATTTCTTCTTTGGTCATTTTTTCGGGATGGGAAAAATCGAAACGGAGACGTTCAGCGGTGATATTCGAGCCTTTCTGCTCCACATGCTCACCCAGCACCCTCCGCAAAGCTTCATGCAGCAGGTGAGTGGCGGTGTGGAGCTTGGCGGTTGCCTGGGAGTTGTCAGCGAGTCCGCCTTTGAACTTCTGTTCCGCTCCGGCACGCGACATTTCCTGGTGTTTCTGATAAGCCTTGTCGAAACCTGCGCGGTCAACGGTAAATCCGCGTTCCTCGGCCATTACCTCGGTGAGTTCGAGGGGGAACCCGTAGGTTTCATACAGGAAAAACGCGTTTTTGCCGCTGATTACCTTTTTCTGGATATGCGGCGGCACTTTAGCGATCAGCTTTTCAAATTCCCTGGTTCCGCGTTCGAGGGCCTGCCCGAACTGTTCCTCTTCCCGGCCGAATTCCTCAATGATAACTTCAGCGTTCTTCCGGAGTTCCGGATAAACATCGGAATAATTGTCGATTACCACCTGGGCCATAGTTGAGGTAAATTTATCCTTGACGCCAAGTTTTCCGGCCTCACGGACAGCGCGCCGGATCAGCCGCCGCAGCACGTAAGCCTGATCGACATTACCGGGAGTGATGCCGTCGGCCATGATAAAAGTGGCCGCACGAATGTGTTCCACAACGATTCGTTCCGAATCCGACCGGTTGTCCTGCGGAGCCACTCCGCGCAATTCATCGAGTTTTGCGAAAAGCGGCTGGAAAAGTTCGGTTTCGTAGCAGCTGGCTTTTCCCTGGAGCAGCGCGGTTACCCGCTCCACGCCCATGCCGGTATCCACGTTCTGCTGTTTAAGCGGCTCGTAAGTGCCTTCGGCGGTTTTGTTGTACTGCATGAACACGTCGTTCCAGATTTCCACCCAGAGTTTATTCTCCGAATCGAAAGTTTCCGGAGCGTCTCCCTCGCCTGACCAGAAAAACATTTCGGTATCGGGGCCACAAGGTCCGGTCTGACCGGCCGGGCCCCACCAGTTGTCTTTTTTCGGGAGTTTCGCGATACGTTTTTCCGGGACTCCGAGCCGCCGCCAGATGTCGTAAGCTTCCTGGTCGAACGGGGCGTCGTCGTCTCCGGCGAAGACGGACACTGCCAGCTTTTCGAGCGGAATATTCAGCCATTCCTGACTGGTAAGGAACTCAAAACTGTATTCGATAGCTTCTTTTTTGAAGTAATCGCCAAGCGACCAGTTGCCCAGCATTTCAAAAAAAGTGAGGTGAACCGGGTCGCCCACTTCCTCGATGTCGCCGGTGCGGATGCATTTCTGAAAGTTCGCCAGCCGGTTTCCCTGCGGATGTTTTTCGCCAAGCAGGTAAGGAACCAGCGGATGCATTCCGGCCGTCGTGAACAGTACGGTGGGGTCATTTTCCGGTACTAGCGGAGCGCTTTTAATCGTTGCGTGCCCCTTGACTTTAAAAAAGTCAAGATATTTTTTACGTAAATCTTTTGCTTTCATTATGTAATTTCAAACCTATCAGGATTTGTTTATGTCCGAAATGGTTATTATACGGACTTTTCCCCAATTGTAAAGAGCTTGGGCGGAAATTCATTCAAGCTTAACGTAAAAATTTGTGTGTGAATAGTTATTTTACGGAATTTTTAACCAGTTTCCAGATTTCTTCAGCCATGAATTTGTGTCCGGCGTTGCTTAAATGCAGCCCGTCGACGGTGTATTCCTTATTAAAAACGAGTTTGGAGAGGAATCTTCTGGGGACCAGGTAAACCCCGTATTTTTTTGCGAGGTCGCGCTGGATCTGGAAATAATCACACTGCCACGGCGGAGTCGGCAGTTCGAACATCATGATGGTGCGGTCATCGGATTTCAGTTTGCTCAGTAAGCCGTCCAGGTTCCGGTAAAATTCGTTATACGGAACTTTACGGAACATGTCATTGCCGCCAAGCTCCACAATGATAAGCGCATTTTTGACTTTTAACTTGCCGGCATTGGTAAGAAATCCCTTTATTCCGGCCCCGCCGACGGAATGATTGGTGATTTTTACACCTTTTTCGCGGATAAGATCCGACCAGGTTATTTCTCCCTTTTTGCCGATTCCGCCGCTCAAGGAGTCTCCGAAAACATGAATTTCGTCACGTTTTACATTGGGAAGCCGCGGAAATTCGCAGTACTGCGTTTCCGAGAGAATCCCGGAGAGGCAAATCCCCACGATGATGATTCTCGATATGTTGAGCCAAAGCCGGTTTTTCCGGTTTTTCCTCTGTGAAAGCAGCCAGAAAGAGATTATCGCCATTCCCAGCGCCATTATCAAAACCACCGGCAACACCGTTCCGGAAACCGCGTATAATATAATTCCGGAATAAAACGTGATCCGGAATAAAACCTGAAAAAGCAAATGGGACTTTCTTTTAGATTTTTCCTGACCTCTTCCCGTATAAAACGAAAAAATGATACTGAGAATAAGTAAAATATTGCCGATAAAGAAAGCCTGTCCGGAAATTATGAAAACAATAATAGTTTTCATCTTATTTCGAGTCCCGCGTCAGAAATCATTTTGAGGTCTTCCTTAACTTCCCTGCCTTTGGTGACGAGGTAGCCGCCAACCATTAACGCATCGGCCCCGGCGTGAAAAATCTGGCCCTGGTGTTCACGCAGGTTGATTTCGCGGCCGCCGCAAACCCGGATATGGCGGTCAGGCATCATCAGTCTGGCGGCGGCGATAATTTTCAGACATTCCACCGGAGTTAAATCATCCTGGTTTTCAAGTCTGGTTCCCGGGATCGGACAAAGAAAATTCAGAGGCACGGAATCCACCTCCAGTTCCCGGAGGATGCTCAACATTTCAATCCGCTGCTCTTTGATTTCGCCAAGACCGAAAAGCCCCCCGGCGCAAACCGGCAACCCAACTTTTCTTGCCGTCTTGACGGTATTGATCTGGTCATCATAATTTCTGGTGCTGCAGATAGTGTTGAAAAAGCTTCCGGCTGTCTCCAGGTTGTGATGATACCTGGCGAGTCCGGCTTCTTTCAAACGCAACAATGCCGGTTCTTTTAAAACTCCAAGCGAAGCACATGGTTTTATGGTTAAATTTTTTCGGATCATTGAGACAGCCTTGCATATCTCTTCAAGGTCCCTGCCGGGATTTACCGCCCTTCCCGAAGTGACGATCCCGAAATGTGCGGCCTGATTTTTTTCGGCGTGTGCGGCGGCATTAAAAATTTCTTCAGCCGATACCAGGGGATATAGTTTGATCTTTGCCGTGGAGCTTTTCGATTGCGCACAGAAAGCGCAGTCCTCGCCGCATCCGCCGCATCTGGCGTTGATTATAGAGCATGCCGTAACCTGTTTGCCGAAATGCTTTTCCCGCAGTTGCGAGGCTTGCCTGAAATATTCTTCAAGGCATTCCTGATCATCGCAATTTAACAGTGCAACAGCTTCATTTACGGATATACCGCTTTCATCAGTTTTCATGGAATATCTTTTATTTACTTAAATTCGTTTACGGTTTTTTTGAGGAACACGGCGAGTTTTTCGGCCACGGCAAAAAGGGAATATTTTTCTTCGACCAGTTTTTTTCCGTTTTCGCCGAGTCTTTGACGGAGATCCATATTGCCCAGCAGTCTGCATATCTGGGTGTAGAATTCTTCCGGAGTAGCGGCGGTCAGGCAGAAGTTATCATCGCCCGCAACCTCAATATTCATGCCTACTGGTGAGCAAATCGAGGGAATTCCGGAAGCAAGGTATTGGAGGAGTTTGTATGAGGATTTTCCCTCGGAAAACGGATCATTTGAAAGCGGCATAAGGCCGATATCGAATTTACTGATTTCTTCATATTGAGTTCCGAGGTCCCATTGAACAAATTCAATGTTGAGATTGGGAATTTCCGGTAAACGGTCGGAGATAACCTTGATCCGGCAGTGAAATTCTGTTTGCAATTCCCGGAGCGGTTCCGCGATAAGTTCGAGGTAGCGCAGAGTGATTTTTGATCCGATCCAGCCAAGGACCGGCGCTTCATGAAGATGATAATCGTCTTTGGGCTTGATTTCTTCGCTGTCGATTCCCGAGGGAACAATTTCCAACGGCTTGTCGGGAGAAATTTCCCTGACCTTCCCGGCAAGCAGACTGTTTGCGGCAAGTACGAAATCAACTTTCCTGATTATCCGTTTGAAACGGCGCATCCGGGTTGAGCTTAGATAGTCAGCCGGATTGGTGGACGGAGAAGCGCTTTTGCAGTAAACCGCATCGTCAAAATCGAAACCTAGAATTCTTGCCTGTTTGCGGAGGAAGGGAAATTCAAGGAGATTAAGCAGCCGTTTTTGTAAGACTACCAAAGGAAATTTTTTTGCCTCGCGCAACAATTTGCGGCGTTCAAAAAACGATTTCGGCAATGGTTCTACAGTCATCTCGATGCCGTGTTCAGCAAGATACGGGGCAAGATCAATGGCCCTGATCCGGGAACTCGGTGTTTTTAGTGATTTTACCAGAAATAAAACTTCCATCATTTATCCGTCATTTATCCGTCATTTTCATATATCGTACCTGGAAAGGTTATCCGTCACTATAAAAATTAACGGTATTAATATAGCTTTCCGAAGTTGAATTTCCATATAGGATATGTTTGTAAAGACGAAAACGTTGGAATATATTAGTTTTCTGCTTAAATAATAAAGACTGAGGAATAAATTGATGAAAAAAGCCTTGATTACCGGTATTACCGGACAGGATGGTTCATATCTTGCGGAATTGCTGTTAAACAAAGGTTATGAAGTACATGGGATTATTCGCCGCTCAAGTTCATTTAACACCGGACGGATTGACCACATGTACCAGGATGCGCATAAACCTGAAACGAAACTTTTTTTACATTATGGGGATTTGAGCGATTCAGGGATTCTGGCAAATCTGTTTGAAGAAGTTAAGCCTGACGAAGTTTATAATCTTGGCGCCCAGTCCCATGTGCGGGTATCTTACGATCAGCCGGAGTATACGGCGGAAGTAGTTGGACTGGGCAATTTGCGGATGCTCGAAGCGCTCAGGCATTATCAGAACCGCACCTCTAATAAAGTGAAATTTTATCAGGCTGGTTCTTCGGAAATGTACGGTAAAGTGGTGGAGACCCCGCAGAAAGAGACCACGCCGTTTCATCCCAGAAGCCCTTACGCCTGTGCCAAGGTTTATGCACACTGGCAAACCGTAAATTATCGCGAAGCTTATGGATTTTTCGCGGTAAACGGGATTCTTTTCAATCACGAAAGTCCACGCCGGGGAGAAACCTTTGTAACCCGGAAAATTACCCGGGCCGCCACCAGGATAAAAATGGGACTCCAGAAAAAACTCTTTCTCGGTAACCTCGATGCTCAGCGCGACTGGGGTTTTGCCGGGGATTACGTTGAAGCCATGTGGATGATAATGCAGGCCGACGAACCCGACGATTTCGTGGTTGCCACCGGGGAAACCCATTCGGTAAAGGAATTTTTGGAAGCTACTTTCAGCCGTCTGGACCTGGATTGGGAGGAATTTGTGGAAATGGATCCCCGTTATCTCAGACCGGCGGAAGTTGACCTGCTTCTTGGCGACCCGGCCAAGATCAAGGAGAAACTTGGCTGGACGCCGAAAACATCTTTCGATAAACTTGTTGATATCATGGTTGAGTATGACCTGAAAATAGCCGAGAAAGAATATAATTACGCGAACCTTTAAGGTGGGTTAAATGAATATTGCGATTATTACTGGATCTGGCGGACTGATCGGATCGGCATCGGCAAGATTTTTTGCCGGCAAAGGTTTTAAAGTTGCCGGAATCGATAACGACATGCGCAAATATTTTTTCGGGGATGAAGCCTCAACCGCCTGGAATGTGCGTGAGCTTAAGGATAAGATTCCCGGTTACGCCCATTTTCCCGCCGACATCCGCGACCGGGACGCAATTGAAAAGATTTTCGCGGAATACGGAAACGATATCAAACTGATCGTCCATACCGCCGCGCAACCGTCGCATGACTGGGCCGCGCGTGAACCCATTACCGACTTCACCATTAATGCTGACGGAACCATGGTAATGCTGGAAATGACCCGTAAATACTGTCCGGAAGCCGTGTTTATTTACACTTCCACCAACAAAGTTTACGGTGATACTCCGAACCGGTTGCCCCTGGTTGAGCAGGAAACCCGCTGGGAGGTTGCGGCTCATCACCCCTTTGCCGCCGAAGGCATTGACGAAAGCATGAGCATCGACAATTCAACTCACAGTCTATTTGGAGTTTCAAAAGCCGCCGCCGATCTGCTGGTTCAGGAGTACGGGCGTTATTTCAAAATGAAAACGGCCTGTTTCCGGGGAGGATGCCTTACCGGTCCCGACCATTCCGGCGCCGAACTTCACGGCTTTCTGGCTTATCTGGTTAAATGTGCCATGACCGGCAAACCCTATACCGTGTTCGGTTACAAAGCCAAGCAGGTGCGTGACAATATTCACAGTCATGATCTGGTCAACATGTTCTGGCATTTTTACCGGAATCCCCGTTGCGGCGAGGTATATAATGCCGGGGGCAGCCGTCATTCTAACTGTTCCATGCTCGAAGCTATCGCCAAATCCGAGGAAGCTACCGGCAAAAAAATGAACTGGAGCTACCGCGAGGAAAACCGTATTGGCGACCATATCTGGTACATTAGTGATGTCGGCAAGTTCAAATCACACTATCCCGACTGGGAATACCATTACAATATCGACGATATTTTCCGGGAAATCACCAACGGTCTTTCCGCAAGAATTTAACCAGGAAGTGTCCCTGGACTGAAATTGCCGGAATACTTCGCGATTCCGGCGGAAAAACTGTTGAAACTGTATCTTTTTTACCCGCTTTCGGCAAAAACTGGTTACTTGGTCAGTTGGAAATTTATTTCCCGTTATAAACTTCGTTATTGAGATGGCGAAAAAACTCGTCCATGAATTTTGCGCGTTCCGTAGCGATTTTGCGTCCGGCTTCAGTAAGCATCCGGTCCGGAATTTTGCGTAGCTTAACCAGATATTCGCGGTAGGCGGTATCTTCCTGACTGTAGGAATCCGAATTCAGCGCTTTTTCCCTGGTGTTGTGAAGTTTTGCGCCGATGCGTCCGGCAAAATGGAAGGCGCGTCCGATCCCTACCGCCCCCACCGAATCAAGTTTATCGGCGTCGTAAACGATTTTCTCCTCGATGGCGACCGGAGCATCGCCTTTCCTGAACCGGTGACGGGCCACGCATATGCCGATGGCCTCGATCAGTTCCGGGTCCGTGAATTTGAATTCCGGAAGCAGTTTGACTGCAATTCCGGCCCCGATTTCAGCGTGGCAGATTCTTCCCTTTTCGCGCATTTCGTCGGGACGGCCAATGTCGTGGAGCAGCGCGGCGAGTTCGACAACCCTGAAATTCGCATCCGGGAGCAGTTCCGCCAGCATCCTGGCGTTGTGCAGCACCCGTTCAACATGATAAAAGTCGTGGCAGCCGGGTGCTGAATCCAATATTTCCTTGACTTTATTTTCCAAAGCGGCGAACCGCTGTTCGTAATCGGCTGAAGTCATCTGGCATCCTTGTATAAAAATTTGATTTGATAGTGTAATAAGGATTCTCCGGAATGCAAACCGCCGTTTCCGGGAAATTTTCTTTGACGCTCATCCCTGAGTTGTAGGAGTAAATTAAATTCAGGAGAAAGTATGAGCTACAACAACTTTACCGATTACTGGGTCAGGGTTCTGGCTGACAACTTCGATCCGGAGGAAGAATTTACCCGGATATGGGTACACTCAGATTATTATCTGTATGGGTATGATGGAAAATACACGATTACTCAAAGTATCATCGGACCAACCGTGAAGATTAGCGGGTCAGTTGCAACTACCAATTTTTACAGTTACAATTCCAAACGCTACTATACAAATTCAAGCCAGGTAATCTGGTACGATACGGATAAAGGATGGGTGATTTCGTCCGCACTCGGACATAAAATTTATGAATCCTGGGACGAAGAAAATGAAGAATACACTGGCGATGTTTGGTACTCGAGCCAGTCAGAGAGTTTGACCGGCGATTATTATGCCAGGGGATCACTTCGCGGCACGACCCAGGACGCTTACGAAGGAACCGCCGTAACCGTAACCAGTTCGCTTGACGGCTGGCAGTCCGATTCGTTGGCAGGGGTTTACGAAGCCGTGGAAGGCGCTTCAGGCACTAAAATTGTGGGCTGGAAACAATATGACTATTCCGGGGCAATGAGCGGAACGGTGTTGGAAACTTCCGGCATGAGTAATGGAAAACCGGTCTACAAGCCTATAGACGGTTCGCTTTATCTCTGGGATAACGACGGCGAATGGATTTTGTCCGCTAAAAGTAATTCCGCTGTTGCGAGTACCGGATATTGGCGCAAGTCCGGGGAAATCGAGGGAAGTTATTCCCGGATGTACGAAGGAGAAGCAAGCGATCCTTTCCCGGGCAGCATTTCCGTTAGTTTTGACGACTACAGCAGCATCGGCGAAAACACGGACATTCTAATGTTCAACGTGGCGAGGTGGCTCTGATGGCAATTACATCATGGACCAGCGAGGGAATGAACTGGAATTCACCCGACCTCAATAAGCCGGAATATGTCGAAGCGTTGCGCCTTGCCTTGCTAGAACGTATGAAAATAAGCGGTTCCATGCCGGGCGGGGATCTGCTGAAATCACCATGGGAGTGCAAGGACTTCAAGGGATTGGCCAGAAAATCTTCATATTTATCCTCGATTCACGCCGCCGTGTTGAATATTTACGGTCGGTTTTATGATTATTCCGCGAGTGGGAATATGGAAGAATGGACTTTTGAAAATCTGCTCAATGCCGCGGGAGTAGATGACTTTTTTCAACCTCTGGCCGGGGTAATGAATAACAACGCCTGGGGATTGAATATGTACAAGATCATTAACCAGCTGTGTTGGACTAAAACCAGCGACCTGTTAGTTGAAAATCAGAGAAAAAGCGCGGCGCTTTTTTTGATTACGGTTATTATGATAAACCCGGGACCATTGCAGAACAATGGGAAAATGATTTCATCAGTGAATTGTATTCAAATTGGAGTAATCAATCTTGGGAATCCTCAGCAAACCTGAACCCTGTGGCGTTGCTGCGTATTTACGGAATCCATGACTGGTACGCTGTTGCGACGCGTTGTTGCGGAACGGTAACACCCGAAATGTCCAGCAGTATTAGAGATTTTTCCGGAAACGTTGATGTTGCGTTGTACGGGAAAACCACTGTCCATGATGATTATGATTTGTTCGGTAACAGTATCGATACTTATGACCAGGAAGCCGCTGGCGGGCCACAGGGAACCTACGTACTTATCGAAAGTAAAACCGTTGATCCTCAAAATACCCCTGACCCGTGGTTTAATGTGGTTGCTCAGGATGATTCCCTGCCGTATTCTGACCTGATCGACGGGCCGCCGCCGGCGGGTGACAATTATAAGTTTTCCATTGTCGATGAAATCTGGAAATATTGGGGATACACCGATTTTATCATGATCACGAAATACAATTTCAGTTTTCAGACTTAAAGACAGCTTACCCTATAATTTCGCCTGGATGGACGGAGGGCGCGGAATAGTTGATTTTTTCCCGTTTCTTCGGGTGAAAGCGCAATTATTTGGATTATGTTAACCTGTTCGGAATATGAAATTTTTCTTCCCGTTTGGGGGATTGCGTTTTTTAACTGAAGAGTACGGAGAAGGATATCGATGCAGGTACCATTGCTGGATTTGGCGGGACAAAACAATCCGCTGAAATCCGAGATAATGCATGAAATTGAAGAACTTGTTGATAATCAGCGCTTTATCGGTGGGCAAAAGATAGAGAATTTTGAGGCGGAAGCCGCTAAATACTGTGGATGCGAATACGCGGTGGGAGTTTCGTCCGGGTCGGATGCGCTGCTGATCTCCCTGATGGTCGCGGGAATTGGCCCCGGGGATGAAGTCATTACCACCCCGTTTACGTTTTTTGCCACCGCCGGGGCTATTGCACGGGTCTGCGCCAAGCCGGTTTTCGTGGATATTGACCCAAGGGTGTTTAACATTGATCCCGAGCTGATCGAGGCGAAGATCACCCCGAAGACCAAAGCGATCATCCCGGTGCATTTGTTCGGGCAGGCCGCGAACATGGACCCGGTCATGAAAATCGCCAAAAAACATAAGCTGGTTGTAATCGAGGACGGCGCCCAGGCAATCGGGTCGGAATATGAAGGTAAGCGGGTAGGAGGCATTGGCGATTTCGGCTGTTTTTCATTTTATCCCAGCAAAAACCTCAGCGCATTCGGCGACGGCGGACTGGTGACCGTAAATTCCGGAGAACTTGCCGAAAAACTGAAAATTTTCCGCAATCACGGCATGGACCCGAAATATTACCATAAATATATCGGCGGTAATTTCCGGCTCGATTCCATCCAGGCCGCGGTTTTGGGAATCAAACTGAAATATCTGGACAAGTGGACCACCGAGCGGCAGAAAAACGCCGCGGAGTACCGGCAGTTGTTCAGCAAGTCGAAGCTGAAAGATAAAGTCCTGTTACCCTTGAAGGCCGAATACCGTACCCGGCACATTTATAACCAGTTTTGTATCCTGGTCAAAAACGGCAAGCGTGACCAGCTGTGCGAAGTTTTCACAAAGGCCGGAATCGGTTGGGACATATATTATCCGATTCCGCTTCACCTCCAGGAATGTTTTAAATATCTCGGTTACAAAGAAGGCGATCTGCCGGTGAGTGAATCGGTGGCAAAAGAAATTCTGGCGTTGCCAATCTATTCCGAATCCACCCGGAAACAACGGCAGTATGTGGTGGAACAGGTTGAAAAAGCTTTAACCTGAACTATTCATAAGCCACAAAGCAAGAAAGCGTTGATATGTCAAGAAAACCGGAAGAATTCAAAAAGCAGAGTTTTTTCAGGCTGCTCAAATATACCAAACCGTATAAAGGACGGTTGATTATTGGTATTCTCGCCGGTTTCCTGGTTGGAGGTTCGATTTTCGGGGTCCTGATGATGGCTCCGCAACTTGTCAGCGCCATTGAAGACCGCACCACCACGTCTGATAAAGCGGTTGAGGAGAGTCAGGAAAAAGTCCTGGAAGTAATTGATGACGCGAATCTTTCCAAACAACAGAAGACGGCTGCAATCCATAAAATATACAATCCGGAAACCAGTGAAAAAGTCAGCAAAGAGCTGAAGAAGATCAAAAAATACGCGGAACAATATAAATTGCCGATTACGGTCAACAAGCATTCCATTACGTGGGATAAAGGTTTTGAACTGACAATTCCGGTTGAAGACGAACTCGGCAAAATGTCGTGGCAGTTCTTTACCATTTACGTGATAGTTTTCGTTTTCGCCTGGGCCATGAAAAACCTGTTTACATACGTCAACCGTTATTACACCCGCTGGGTCGGGACCAGGGTGGTGGCGGACTTGCGCAATGAGATATTTCAAAAACTAATCGGGCAGTCACTTAAGTTTTACGGACAAATTGACGTTGGGCAGCTTATCAGCCGCTGTACCAACGAAACTTCCGCTATCGAGTCCGCCGTGGCGAATACCATTGCCGACGCCACAAGGTGTCCGCTTGAAATCCTGGCCTGCGGCATTTCCATTTTTATATTCTGCCGGGAATTTAATGATTATTCTTTGCCGATCATCCTGTTCATCGGTCTTCCCCTCAGTATTCTGCCGATTATCATCATCAGCCGCCGCATCAGGAAAATCTATAAAAAATCTTTCGCGAAAATCGCCGATGTCGTTTCGCGGATGCACGAGGTGTTTACCGGGATTCTGATAGTAAAATCCTACAACACCGAGGAAAAGGAAAATATCCGGTTCAAGCGTGAAAACCGGAAATACTTCCGCACGGTGGTCGGCGCATTGAAGATGGAGCTTTTGATGGCCCCCCTGATGGAAGTTGTGGCGGTTGCCGCCAGCCTGGCGTTCTTCATCTATTCATACAGCCAGGGAGTGACCCTTACTCAGATCAGCGGACTGCTTTTCCCCGCGTTTCTTGCCTATCAGCCGATCAAGAAAATCGCCAAGATTTCAACTTATCTTCAGCGCAGCATGGCCGCCGCCGACCGCTATTTCAACATGATCGATATCGATACCGCGATCAAGGAAAGCCCCAATGCCAGACCGCTGAAATCTTTCGAAAATGAAATTGTATTCAACGATGTTACCTTTTCTTACGAACCGAGCAGAAAGATCCTTGACGATATTGACCTTAAAATTCCCAAAGGTCATGTCGTGGCGGTTGTGGGAGAAACCGGTTCCGGAAAAACTACCATTGCCAGCCTGATCGCCAGATTCTACGACGTCGATTCCGGCAGCGTCACCATCGACAAGCATGATGTGCGGGAAATCCAGACCAAATCCCTGCGCGAACACATCGGAATCGTTACTCAGGACGCAATTCTGTTCAATGATACTATCGCGAATAATATCGCCTATGGCTGTCCGGGCGTTACCAGGGAACAGGTTATTGAGGCCGCGAAGCAGGCCAACGCCCACGATTTTATTGTCGGCGGCCGCCACAAGGACGGATACGACAGCATTGTCGGTGACAAGGGCCGCAACCTGAGCGGCGGCGAAAAACAACGCGTGGCAATTGCCCGGGCAATCCTCAAAAATCCGCCGATCCTGATCCTCGATGAGGCCACCAGCGCTCTCGATACCGTTACTGAACGTCTGGTGCAGGAGGCTCTCAACCGGGTGATGAGCAACCGCACCGTGTTCGCTATTGCCCACCGTCTCAGCACCATCAAGCATGCCGACCAGATTATCGTGCTGGACAAAGGCAAGATTATCGAGCGCGGAACTCATGACGAACTCCTCAAACATGGCGGACGCTACAAGATTCTCCACGATCACCAATTTGACATGGGACAACCCCGGAAAGATGATGAAGCCGAGGAAGCATAATCCTTTTTCTTCCGGCCGGCATTTCCATTTTATCGGCTGCGGCGGCGCGGGAATGAATCCGCTGACGGTAATTATCCGCCAGAAAGGATTTCCGGTCAGTGGTTCCGATCTCGAGTGTGGATATTCCGTGAAACTGCTCGGACAACTCGGAATTCCGGTGGCGATAGGGCACTCCTCCGGAAATCTCCCGGAAACGGAATCTCCCGGCGTTGCCGTTTATTCTTCGGCGGTGAAACCCGATAATCCCGAACTTGCCGAAGCGGAAAAACGCGACTGGCAATGTCTCCGGCGCGGAGAACTCCTGGCTGAACTTGCCGGACAATATTTACGTCCGGTCGCGGTAAGTGGATCACATGGAAAAACCACCGTTACCGCCATGCTCGCGCACATCCTGAAGTCCGCCGGACTCGATCCGGGCTGCATGGTCGGCGGTAAAGTGACCGGCTGGAACTTCTCCGGCGCTGCCGGCAACGGCGATATATTCGTTACCGAGGCCGATGAAAGCGACGGTTCCCACCGCCTGCTGAGTTGTTTTCTGGGAATTGTTACCAATGTTGAGGACGATCACTGCTGGGGGCTTGGCGGTCCCGAACAGCTCTATAAAAACTTTTCCGAATTCGCGGCAAAATCCGATAAACTGATCTATTTCGATTCACCCCTGACCAGAAAACTGTTTGCGGAGCATCCTGACGCTTATGTACTAACGATAAACGAGATAGAAAAGATGCGGCTTCGGCGGAAATTTCCCGTTGATGCCCCGGTTAATTCCGGGAATTTCCAGAGGATCAATGCCGCGCTGGCAATCAAGGCGGCGGAAATCCTGGAAGTCTCCCCGGAAACCGCGATCAAAGCTTTGGCTGATTTTCCCGGCGTTGACCGCAGAATGACTGTCCATTTTCAGTCTGATGATTACGTGGTGATTGAAGACTACGCCCACCATCCGACTGAAGTTCAAGCCGCAATCGAGGCAATCCGTGAGAAATTTCCGGAAAAAGCGCTGACCGTGATATTCCAACCCCACCGTTATGCCCGGCTGAAACGCTATCTCAATGGTTTTGCCGAAGAATTGTCGAAAACCGACCAGGTGTTTATTGCCCCGGTTTTTTCCGCCTGGGTCGAGACCGGCGAAATCGGGTCAGGCAATCTCGCGGACAAGATTGGCAAAAAAGCGCAATTTCTCGACATGCCGTGGCCCGGCATCGCCAGAAAAGTTGTTGAAAAAGTCATTCCCCCGGCGGTTATCGCCGTTTTCGGCGCAGGCGACAGCCGGGAACTCCCCCCGGAAATAGTGCGTTTGATCGCTAATTCACACCAATTTCCTGCTTGAATTATTGCTAACAGAGAATAAACTAAACGTGTACGCAATACATACTTGCATTTACGCGGGTGTAGCATAGTGGTAATGCTCCAGCTTCCCAAGCTGGCTAGGCGGGTTCGATTCCCGTCACCCGCTCCAACTTAAATCCTTCATATATCAACTATTTACGCGATTTCACCCCGTTTTTTGCTCATCATTGCTCGTTTGTGCTCAAAGTTGCGATATCCAGCCGGAAAAGGTGTGCATTTGGGTGTTCATTTTTGGGCCTTTGTTATGGTATGTAGTTGATCTGATAATGCACAAGCATACTCCCAAAAACTAACCGGGACTTAAAAAAGGAAACGGGACTCCCGGCTTCCTCAGAATCTTTACCACGCCATCCCCCGTTTTTTCTGAAGGGATGTTAATCTACCTTGTGTCCGGCGAACGGGGAATTTCGACTTTCAGGATCACTCAACTCGCCGACAAGCTTCAACTCGACATCGCCTACGTAACCAAAATTTTGCATCTGGTCACCCTTGCCCCGGAACTCCAGGAGGCGATTATTTCAGGCAGAAAACCGGATGGCCTTTCATTAAATCGGCTCCGCCGGGGGATTCCGTTGGAGCGGGAGAAACAGATAGAGGTGTTCTGAGCTTGAAATAGACATTCTTAAAACACAAGTCACTAACAATATTATACAATACATTGCCGGGAGTTGCGTTAAATTCGTCCTGACACAAAAAAAGGAAAAAGCGGAATTTTAAAAATAAAAAACGCTGAACTCTAAATTTTATAAAAGATCAAATCTCATAAATTACGGGATGACAGTGGAACATAATATGTTAACAAGCCGAACTTCAGGGATAAATTTGGGAATATTTCGCGGCATAATACTTTACAGTCTTAAGAAAATATCCATCGCTTTTTGTATATTTGCGCTAACGCGGTTCACCGCTTTTTCCGCGGGGACATTATTATAGTAGATATCTTGCAGCAGATCTGCTATATGCCTTGCTATGAACGGCCAGTAATATCCATTGAAAGTATAATTGCGAATATAGTTTTTCATTGCCAACAAGTTAAATATGCTTATCCTTCCGTCATTTTTATAGAAATCGCGCAGGACTGGTTCAACATTCAGAGCTGGCATATCGTATGTATCTTCCGTCTTTTTAAGTCCCTCGTGTCCGGAGAGGAACTTGATAAATTCAGCTCCTTCTTCAGGAAATTTGGAGTTCGCACCCAGCGCCCAACCCGAGAAATTGTTTGGGCTGAATCTGCCGGCCGGGCCTTGAGGAATCATGGCGATATCCCAATTAAATTTCAAATCCTTTTTGATAAAAGAAAGAGCATTTGAACTGAACGACAAATACATCGCTAATTTTCCGTCAACAAATAATTGCATTAACAACTTCGGTTTTTCTTTTCCTAAATGCAGTCCCCACTCCTTTAAATCCGGAGTAACTTTATGCTTTAAAGCCAGATCAGTGGCGAACCGGATTCCGGCAATTGATTCCGGGGTGTTCAGTTTTACCTTGCCGTCTTCATCAATGAATTCGCCGCCGTAAGACCAGATTACCGGGGCTAAATAGTGGTACTCGCGATGAATAATCGCGCCGTACTGTTCAACTTTCCCTGTTTCCGTTCTTTTTGTAAGCGCCTGTGCCGCATTTAAATAGTCATCCCATGTCCACATCTCGTTGGGATATGCAATTCTCTCCTTGTCAAAAATATCCCGGTTATAACACAGGGTGAAAACCTGCAGGTTTCTGGGCAGCATCCAGGTTTGCCCGTTATAAGTTATAAGTTCCCTTACGTGCGGTTCAATACTGTTAAGGGGAAACATTGTCTCACTATTTATATATTTATCAAGGGGAAGGATGCTGTTGTTTTTCAGGAGCCACAACAAATGATTGCAGTTTACGCAGAAAACATCAGGGATGACTCCTTTTTCAATTTCCTCGAAATATTCCGGCACCTGCATGCCCGTAAGCATTTTCAGGTCGGTTGTTATATGCATATCTTTATGAGTCTGCTCAAAGCTGTCTACGGCATTCTGGTAAATTTTCGAGGTAGTTCTATTTCCCCATATGGAAAAGCGGATAGGCTTCAAATCGGTTTCAGAATGAATATCATTCCCGGGCATATGGTAGTCCTGAAAAAATGATTTCAGAGACAGCATCTTGCGGTTTGCATGCGGGTTTTCAGCAACATATGTGCCGCTGCCATGCTTACGGTAAAGGAGTCCTTCAGTTACCAATTTTTTTATTGCCCGTCGAATTGTCGTTTGACTGACTCCGAACTTTTTTGTCAGGACAAGTTCGGAAAGCAATTGATCTCCCGGAGAGCTTTTTGTTATCTCCTCGAGTAATTTATTTCTGACTAACGCAGTCTTCTGAAGTTTTTTAACCGTTCCAGTCTTTTGCATATCATTGCCTTTTAATCATCACAAACAGTGTTTATAGAGAGTACATGTAATGAGTCCATAAATGTATTATACACCAAATATCCGATAATACGAACAATGGGAGCGGAAAATCGCTATTTCGGAAAAATTTTTCTAAGCTACTTGACAAGCAATCCGGATTGAGCTATCATTGTTAGTACAAGCAACGGCAAACAGAGTTTAAAGAGAGTTTATTTAAAGATTGGCGGAAATTGTAAAAAATCACCACTTATCAGGGGGAAAGCGAAAAATTAAAGGCAGCTGTCAGGTTATGTGTCTCCGGACAATGGAGAATGCCTATATATGCAGCTCCTCGATGTAACAGCGAAAGATAAGGATAAGCAAATTTCATTGACGATTCAAACTTTCGGCGGTAAATTTACAAAGGAGATCATAAGTGAAAAATAAGAAATACTTTTCCTCCCATAGCATGCGTATATTTCATACTGTTCTATCGTTTTCCAGTTTTACAATAAGAAAAGTATTCACGCTAATTGAACTACTTGTTGTAATAGCTATCATATCGATACTTGCAGCAATGCTGCTTCCGGCGCTTAAACAGGCGCGTGAAACCGCGCAAGCGTCTTCCTGCATCAATAACCTGAAGCAAGTCGGTGTTTCAACGCTTATGTATGTTGATGACTGGAACGGATATGTCTTTACAACTTACTCGACTACCGCGCCTACCACCTGGGCTTCCAATCTGTATGAAAATGGATATGTGTCGAATCAGGAAATATTTTATTGTCCGTCATGGACAAAAAGAAGTTGGAACGCCGGCACTTACGGCATGCTTCGTTTTCCATACGGTAAAAAATACTGCACCCCGGAATTTAACCTGGTATATAAATCTCTGCCTAATACATCTCAATTTCCATTGTTCGGAGACAGTATATTTACCGGAACCGGAGTCCATAGCAATAGTCAGTATTATATGGTTTACGGCTATTACGGAGGAAGCAGCGCGTCATTTCACCTCCGGCATTTCCGGAAGGCCAATATGTGGCTGGCGGACGGACATGTGCAAGCATGTTCCAGAGAAGATTTTCAAAACTTTGGAGATGCGCTTTGCGTGTCTCTTCTGCCAATAACAATAGCGCCATAAATTAATATTCATACCATTATGCAATCAAAGATAGACATTATGGGGAAGACAGCAAAACCTTTTTGGAAAAAGGTTATTACTTTCTTCCCCATACCCCATCTTTCTTTTCCAAAAACTTTTGACCTTATTATCGCTTGCGTCGCAAGCGGTAATAAATACAAACAGGTTTTTAAAGGTGATTGGGAGTTTGAGGGAAAGAGGAAGATTTTTTGAGGAAAAATCTTCCTCTTTCCCTCAAGAAATATCTATAACAGAAAACGAATTGGTATCATAAAAGGATAAAAAGAATGAAACTGTATCGCGGAGCTACGCTTGTTTTATGTTTTATGTTTTTTTCCGGATCTATCTGCAATGCCGTTGCGGAGTCTTTTTCTGCTCCGGTCATTAATATAAAGGAATGCGCCAAAGCTCCGGTTATTGACGGAAAGCTGAACGATGCCTGCTGGCAAAACGCTTATTCCGACGATAATTTCTATGTATTTCAAAATCCGGAACGGAGAAGCAAGTCCACCACTTTAAAAGTAACCGCCGATGACAAATTTCTTTACTTGGGATTCAAATGCCGTCATTCAAAACCCGAAGATATGAAAGTTACGCTGTTTAAAAATAATTCCGGAAGAGTTTTTGGCGATGAATGCGTAAAGTTGTTTATTTTTCCTGACAAAGATAAAGAAAGGTATTTGCGTTACGTCTTAAATCCCGCCAACACCCATAACTTCAGCTCTTTTGCGAACCCGAACTGGCGGACTACCCCCTATTTTCCATGGCCTTCCGCCACCAGCATCACAAAAGATGGCTGGGAGGCTGAGATCGCAATATCGCTGTGGTATATGGGTGGTTTCGTAAGACCGGAAAAGGGCCGGAAGCGGGGAGATCTCAGCCATTTGAGATTTAACGCTTTCAGGCGCAATGTAATAATCCGGTTTGATGAAAATGCCGTTCCAATGAGTGAAGAAAGCACAATAACATCACTGGCCCCTCTCCGCAAAAGTTGGATCAATTATCAAAATCTTGCCAGTATAAAAGGTCTTGGTAAAATCAGACCGGTAAAACCGTTTATCGCATCCATCATGAAGTGCAGCATGTCAAATCTGCAAATTCGCGAAGGAAAGAAATTCTATGACATCGATATGACATTACGCGCCTGGACCGGAAATAAAGGAACTCTGAAATTAGAAGTCATCGACAAGCCGAAAAACGGCGCAAGGAGGGTGTTTTTAAAAAATCTGGTTTTCAATAAAAACATTCAGGAATTCAGATACCGCCTGCCAGTGGAATCTGTCGGGGCTCATAAAATAACCGTCCTGTTAAAGGATCCGCAAAATGATGGGATTATAGCTTCAGAGACTTTAGAAAATAACAGGATGTTTGATGCTTTTCTGGACCGGAGCTATTACACGATGGAAGTTAATGCGAAACTGATTGTAAATGCGGCCCTGACCAGGGAAACACTAAAAGGAACTTGTATAACTGTATATGACAAAGCTGGAAAAGTTATCGCCGAACAACGTGATCCTGAAAGTAAATGCATAATATCCTTGAATTTAAAGGCATTTTCCATCGGAGTCAATGAAATCAAAGTTGACTTCACGGATGCCGCAAAGCAGCAGCTTTATTCCAGAACACTCAGCCTGAGGAAACTGCCGCCAAATCCGGGGCGGGAATGGAAAATCGACCGGGAAAACAGGATAATCTTACGCAATGGCAAGCCGTTTTTTCCGTTTGGAATATGGGGGCAATTTACCAGGCGTCACATGGAGGAATATAAAACCATGGGATTCAACTGGGTTGAATACACCCCGCTGTATTGCAATCCCCCCGGGAAACTGCAGGAGTTGCTGAATATCGCCGAAAAAAACAATATTGTGTTTTCTTTTCGCCCCAATGGGTACGCAAATGCAAAACAGTTAAAAACCGTTAATGAGTATGTAAGAAATAAATCACTGAAAAAGCAGATATACGCATGGAGTCCTATAAATTTCATGCTAATAATAAAAAATCTGTTGCTGACAAATCCTGCCATGCTCAAACTTACCCGTCAGCAACGAAATGAAATTTTCGCTGAAGCATTCAAGGCTAATCGGGCAATTATACATAAATCAATTGAATTAACTAAAAACTCACCTGCTTTAATTGGCTATTCCACCCTTGATGAACCGTATTTTTCCACATTTGACATGTTTCATGTTCTCCGGGAAATATATCAGATGATCATGAAAATTGACGGCTATCATCCGGTATTTATTTTGTATTCGCTGCACATCCCCGCACGCCCGGAAGCTACCGAGGGAGCCTGTGACGTCCTGGGGATTGATCCTTATTGGGTTCCCGGACGTCCTCAAAGCGCCATTAAAAATTCTATTGTAACAGTACCCAAATATATTTCAAAACTGGAAAAACGCGCGGAAGAGGATCATCTGGTCTCATGGTCTCTTCCCGCGGCGTCATGGTGGAGTCAAACCCACAAAAGACCGTTTACCGGCCGGGAAATTATCTGCCAGACTTATTTGTCCCTGATTTATGGAGTTAAAGCAATCTCTTATTTCCTGATTGCGTCAGCTGACCACCAATCACAATTTGACGCCTATGTAAGGCTGGGCAAAGAGATGAAAGCGCTCAGTCCGGTTATTTTAGCCCCGAGACAAGCGCAAAAAATAGCTTACCTGCCGGGAGGTATTGATTTTGACAGGGATATCATTCCGGATGTACATGCCTGCCTGATGCGAAATCCCCGGGGCGGTCATGTCCTGCTGGCCACCAACTGCAGGAATTATCCGGTAAAAACAACATTTGAAATAAATGGAATGTCTGGCGACGCGACAGGCTTCTTTGACGGCAAAAAGTATTCTGTGGAAAATTTCTGTTTTGCAGATAATTTTGAAGCTCTGGCAGTGAGAATATATAAACTGCAAATCCAGCAAACCGCTGAAGATGACATAAAAATAACCGTCAGAATGAAAGCCGACAAGAAAGGTTATGTATGGGAAGCCGGGATACCCAAAACCGGAGTCAGCAATAACAAAAACATTCTGCCAAATCCTGGTTTTGAAGAAACAGCTTTACCGAACTGGCCTGATTATTATCGTCTCCTGGCTGATCCTTCGCCGCTTCCCCGAATTGGCAATCCCGACGCTCCGTGGGGAACCGTTACCGGCAATCCATTTGAGGGCAAATACTGCTTAAGGTCAATTGGGCAAAAATGGTTCTTATATATTGCTCCGCAAAGCAAAAAACCGGAAAAGTATCGGTTCTCCGTTTATATGCGCACGGATCATCCTGGAGCCAGAGTATCCTTTAATTATAAAGGCTGCACCGCAAACTTTGTCCTGAAAGATAAAGGCTGGAAGCATTATGAGTCAATTATTACAGTTCCGGCAAACACTTCACTTTTAAGCAAATTAATAGTATCGCCTTCTAATAAAAAGGCTGCAATATGGTTTGATAAAATGTCAATGGAAAAGGTTGATTAGTTGCTTGTAAAAATCCCCAGCTTGTGGCAAATAGATGAATTTGGGATAATTAAACAACTCAAGGAATATAAAATTATACGAGTTCTGACAAGAGCACACGTATGGAATCAACCTGATCGAATCCGGCAAAATCGCCACTGTCACTCAACTGGCAGACAAGCTCCAACTTGACATCGCTTACGTAACCAAAATTTTGCACTTAGTGAATCTTGCCCCGGAACTCCAGGAAGCCATCATCACTGGAAAAGAACCGGACGGTTTGTCATTAAACCACCTCCGCCGGGGGATTCCGGTGGAGTGGGAGGGGCAGAGGAAGGTGTTCTGAGCAGCCTAATAACTTTTCTGTCACAGGCTTTAACTGGCGCTTTTCATGAGTTTCCGGATAATACGAAAACGGGCTGTTTTATTTGAAATCGGGCAGGAATTCGGCCTGGAGTTTCAGCATTTCATCAAGCATTTTCCCGGCATTACCGATACTGTTTACAAGCGGGTCGAGAATAAGGGCCTGCAGAAGCAGGTCTTTTGAGCCGGAAGCATAAGCTTCGACAATCAAGCGATGTATTTGAAATTGCACATGAATCCTGACTGCCAGATTTTCGGGAACCGATCCGACTTCTCGCGGATGGATACCTTTGCCATCGGCAACCGCAGGTATTTCGACAACTCCATACTCGGGGAGATTCACAATCAGTTCATCCCTGTTGAGGGTATTCACGGAAGGGATTGAAATGCTTTCATCATTTTCAATTGCCGCGATTATATTGGCCGCAACTTCACCGCTGGGAAGCAGCATGGAGCCATCATCAATAGGCCTTTTTCCGTTTGCGTATTCTTCCAGCAGGGTCCAGTTGCGGCTACGCTGAAAATTATCCGAAGTTCCTCCTTTAAATTCAGTCAGGGCATTCCTTGTCAACTTTCTTGATTCGAGTCCATATGGCCATTTAATACCGTGGTATTCGGCCCCGAAAGGAAGGTATTCTCCTATATGGTCATCTGATGGATATGAAAAAATTCCATAAATCTCAACCATTTTCCTGAAAAGCGGCGGAATAGAACCGGAGGTATCCGTTTTCACTCTTCTGAAAAGTTCTTCTTTCAAATCCTGACCTGTGCTTTTGTCTTTTAATTCGAGCAACGTATAGAAATGGTTCATACCGGCAAAAGTATAATCAAGTTCGTTTCTGGAACGTTCGAGAAGGCGTTCGACGCACTCGATTGCACTGAAAACACCGTGGCAAAGACCAAACGCATTAACTTTTGTCAAAGTCTGGATGGCATTGAGAACCCTTGCCTCGGGATTTGTAAAGTTCAGCAGGATGGCGTCCGGACACAATTCCTCGATTTCACGGCATACCGGGATGACCAGCTTCATGCTGCGCAAGGCATGGAAAAGAGCGCCAGGGCCTCCGTTTTCCCCAAGACAGTGCCTGAAACCGTAAGCAAGCGGAATCCTGAAGTCCTGTTCCCAAAGTTCCATCCTTTTTTCCGCAATGGACAGCATGACATAATCGGCTTCCGGCAAAGCATCCCGGGAACATATTGATGAACAAATTCGCGCATCCGATTTGAAGAATTCCTTTATTCTCTCTGCAATTTTAACCATGATTTCCAGGATTCCGACGTCTTTATCTACAAGCCAGAGTTCGATATTTTTACTCTTCAGTTCCTGGTTCGATAAAATATCGGTAATCTGTCCGCGGCCGAAACTCAGACTTCCCGCGCCGATAATAACAATTTTCATGTATACGTTCCTCCTTAAATGAAATTTTATATATTTTTACTCCAGCCGGATGACCGGCCTGATTGATGTGTCACATTGCTTTGTGTCATATGTTAGTATGATAATTCCGGATTTGGTTCTTTGCAAGTTCAATTCCGGTTTTTACTGAAATTTTTCCGGGCTGAGGTAATGCGTCTGGTTTACTCACCATCGTAATTGTTAAAATTTGTGCCGCCACCTTGCGGGGCTTGCAAATTTCCCCCGCATATTTCCACGGGCTGACGCCCGAGGCTACATCAGTTTCACCCGCTGCGCGGGTTAAGAAATCGATTACGAAAACGATGGCGATGGCGAAAGAAACCCGACTGACCGGTTACCGGCAACAGTGAAAAATATTGATATTTTCTTCTTGCCCCTCTTGCAATAAGTCCATATTTGCCATATAATTGACATATGATAATAATATCATATTCATATGTTAATAATTTGACGGATATACAACAACGCATTTTAAGAGTAAAGTATGAACCGTTGCCAGGTTGTGGTGTTTCAGGAATTTTACGTATACAAATGAATTAAAGAGGAAATCTCATGCTTGCCGGTAAGATATTGAAATATGTGTTTTCCCTTGGCGATGAGGAAGGCGGTTTCATGGCATCGTCAACCGGAAATTTTTTTGGAGTTGCGGATGGTAAAGTAAGTGACATCGCAGCCAGCGTATATGCCGTCGAGATCGCGAACATACTCGGAGCTGAAGTGCCATATCCTGAGAAAACAGCGGCATACCTTCAGGCAAGACAGCGTCCCGAAGGATATTTCAAGCCGCTTGAGCCCAGACCGGGAATTGCTTACAGGGACAATCTCCTTTACAATACGTGCATGGGGATAAGAGGATTAAAAACGCTGGGTTTTTTCCCAAAATACGATCCGCGGAAATGGCTGGACTCTCATATTTTGAATACCGGAAAAATTCCTTCATATTATCCGGATTTTTACGCCAACTCATATGCGGCGCTGGAAGAAAACATGGATGCCGAATGTGAAAATAAACTTTCGGATTTCCTGCTTCAGGCACAAAATCGTCAAACCGGCTGGCTTGAGCAACCAGGACTGAGAGAAAGAGGCCTGCCCCTATGCCGCAATAATCCGTTCAATTTTCATGCCGCCAGGTTTTTTCATCTGGCGGGAAAACGGATTCCAATGGGAAACAAAATCCTCGAAAAATTTCTAGAGTTCCAGGAGGACGATTTCAGCTGGAAACAAGGCGGCGTCCATGGAACTTTTGACGCATGTGTCGCAATCAGGATATTGAGTGACAATTCGGAAAAATACAGAAATGTCATCGAAAAAGCCGGGGAATGGGCGCTTACATGCATGCAGGAAGACGGCGGATTCAATCACTTCGGAAAAACAGCCATTACGGGCTATCCCGACAATTCGCCTTCTGAGATGGACGCGGGTTATTTTCACACGGCGACATTGTCAATGGCCGGCATTTTACCTTACATGACACCCGGCAATAATAAATGGATTGGCTGGGGACATTCCCTGTTGGCGCAAGATATAAGTGGAGCATAAATTGAAAAAAAATATGTCATTCATCCGGTTCACGCTTATTGAGCTCCTTGTTGTTATTGCCATCATTTCTATTCTTATGTCTATTCTGCTTCCTTCTCTCAAAAAAGTACGCGGCAGAACCAAAGCCATAGCCTGTACGAGCAATATGAGACAAATCGGGATTGGCGTCTCCTCGTATTCAATTGACAATAACTCATATGCTCCTTCCGACCCTACATGGAAGAGCGCTTTTTCGAATTACTGGTCCAAGTGGCCTATTTTAAGCGCGAGCAGCAACGGCTATGTTTACCCTTTTGCCAGGTTGATGATCGAAGCCAAATATGTGGATGTTTCTTTGTTGCAGTGCCCTGCCGCTCCCGGTCATGTCGGAAGATTCAGCACGGGGTATACGTGGGATTTAAAACAATATAAGAAAAGCGGTCTTTATCCATATGCCTCCTACCTGCTTACTCCCAGTCAACTGGGCAACAACCTCGCGGTGGGCGGCGCGGCCCGTTATACGGCGGTGAATGAATTATATACCGCAAAAGAATATCCCAGGATCGGCTGGAAACTCGGACGTTATCCTTATCAGGCAATGTGTTCGGACATGGTTTTTTCAGGGGACAATACCTTCACCCATAAAAACGGCGTTAACGTATTGTACCAGGATGGAGCCGTCACATGGATGCCGGGTTTTCCACAATATGCGCTGGTATATTATTCGTCATATTCGCTTTCCAATGCCAGTTCCAAGTTCAAATATTTTATAAGAATGAGCAGAGACAGCAATGGGTTTCCAGGCTATCCGCTTCCGTGAATTTCAGCAATATCCTCAAGGAGAAAAATATGGTAAAGATAAAGGCATTTGCCTGCCTGTCCGTAATCATGGTACTGTGCCCGAACGTCAAAACGGACGACTACGGCAACGCCCTTGTGAAACATGCCGATATCGGTTACAGGCTGGACAAGGCATATTATGATGCCGGGACGGGCATTGATATAGCATATTTCGATCTGAAGGAGCTTGAAAGACAGGGGACAAAACTTGACGGCAAACTCTTTGAAAAAATCGAAACCGCAGATAAAGTTCTCAGACAGGAATGGCTTCGACTTGACAAGAAACAAAATGATATTTTCCTTAAACTGCACCTTCCAAGGCATGAATCCAACTATTTTTTATGTATTGAAAACATTGAAGACGAACCGGCAAGCAATTCTGTCTGGATCGGATTCAGGAGTGCGGTTATTAAGTGGAATGATGGAAAAAGAATTAAAATTCCGCTGAAATCTTTCATTGGAACCGCCTTCAGGAGTAAATATAATTACAATTGCGAAGCCAGTCCCGCGATTTTTATTTTCGGGAAAAAATCTCTATTGCATATGGCGGTCACAACCCTTGATCCCGGCTTGTCCCCTGACCGGAACGCGGTCCTGATACTTTCCGGGCTTGAGTGTGACAAGCCTGGAAAATCCGCGAAAATAAGGGTTTCCGTTTATGGGAACAAGGTTTTCGAGGGAAACCCGCATTTCCGGAAAAACGGGTGGACGGAAATGAAAATCAATGTCCCGGCATCCGCCTTCATAAAGAATGAACTGAAGAATGAAAACTCCGTATCGCGGGAATTGGACAAGCTCTCCGGAGAAGTCGACCTTTTCGAGTCGAAAGCGGCAAGTCTGGCGTCAGAGATACAAAAACTGACCGGGCCTTTAAGAAAAGGATTGGTCTACAAATTTAACAAGAGGTCCGGCGCATGGTGGGAAAAGTCATTTATACGCGGAATGGATATCATTAACTGGACTAACAGCTTCAGGAATCCCGGGATAAGGGGAAATTACATGAACATGGAGTATGTGGCGAAGTCATGCCTTGACGCCGGGGTGAACCTTTACAGCCTCCACATCAGAAATAGAAATAAGAAGGACAAAAACTGGGAGCATGAAAAGCTGAAAGAGTTTTCGGAACAATGCGGAGCCCCTTTTCTGATATGGGCCACCAATGACAGCTTCATAAAGGGCGACCTGATTGTCTTCGATTATTATGGCCGGAAACACAAACTGCTCGATGACACGTTGAATTTCATTGCCAAATACAGGAAATACCAATTCTTCAGCGGCCTTCATATAGATGAGCCGATTATTATGGACCGGCACCGCTTCTTCGGTAAAATCACCGGAAACGGAGAAGTGTTGAAAGCATTCGATAATTATCTGGATTCGCGAAAAGAATACTTTTCAAAAAATGGAATAAAAATCGCAAAACGGAAAATCCCGCCGCCGTTGCCGGCGTCGGATGCGGAAAAACCGTTTTGGCTTGAATGGCAGTTGTTCAAAAAACATTACATGGCCGATCATTATAAATGGCTTTGCAATGTAGTTGAAAAAGAAAAACTGCTGGCCTCCGTGGTAATAATGAACAGGAACAGAATGCAGCCGCAGACATGTTCGTTCGTTTCCCTCGCGAAAGAACTGCCTTACATCGGAACGGACCTTTACCAAAACGGAAGCATTGAAGAAGCCTTTACCATCCAACTCCTTAAAAATGCCGCCAAAGACAAGACCGTCATGTTTCCAGGGGCTGCTTACTCATGCAAAACGGTGTCTACTTTTAAACGGACAATTGCCAGCAGCGTGGCTTTTGCAGGCGGATGCCACATGTGGACTTACATTTACTGTTCAAAATATCGCGACCCGGGATTTTTCTGGAGATATAAAGGGATAAAATTTGAACTCGACGGCAGGGGACGCCCGGCCAGAAATGACTGGAATCCCGACTTCTGGAACGTCCTCAAGGCAATGTACATTAAAGCGGCGGCATATGAAAATTATCTGCTGGGCAGGAAATCACTTGCCCGTTCCGCCATACTCGTATCGGAACGCACTTTGATTGAAAATGAAACAGTAAAACGCACCATCACATATTGGCGGAAAAACCTTTGCGTCTATTCTGATCTCTCGTCCGCGGGAATCCCTGTCGATGTCTGTTTCCTTGAATGTATGACTCCTGAAAAACTGTCCAACTACAGGAACATTCTTCTGCTGAGCGCCTCAACGATAACAAAGAAAGAAACTGAACTGATAAGAAACTGGGTGAGGAATGGCGGAACATTGATTGCGGCCGATACGACATCTTTGAATGACGAATGGGGCCGTGGACAAAAAAATTTCTTGCTGTCAAAAGTAATGGGGATACAGTCAGTCAGAGAAAAAAAGAGTTATTTTGATATTGAAACCTTTCCGGAAACGCTTGTTCTGGAATATTTTAAAAATAAAAAGCCGTCTCTGATAGAAAACCGGTACGGTTCCGGGAAATGTCTTTATTTCGCGAAAAAGGACATCGGTAAAAGATTGCTGAAAGCGAATGATTCCGGGCTCTTTGGGGCAGGTTCTCTCGACGACATTAAAATAATATGTAAGATTCTGAAAAAAGATTTGGGTTTATTGCCGTTCACTGTCGAAAATTTACCTGCCGGAGTATGTCCTGTTTTCCAGAAAAACAAAGATTTTTATCTGATCTTTTTCATTGACTGGAAAAACGGCAGAAAAGTATCTGGTCATTCCCTTAAAATCACATCCCCGGAAACTTGGAGTTTAATTGACCCTGAAAACAAGGGAGCCCGCGAAAGAATACCAGTGGGGAAAAATTTCAAGCTGAAAGAATTTGAAGTTTTCGACATCTGCGTTCTGAAACATGAGAACCAGTTGAATCCATCAAAAAATTAATAATGCAACGATAACATGAATACTGAATTGAAAGGCATCAAACGTTTCGTTTGCATAGGAGCGCATTGTGACGATATTGAACTCAGAGCCGGAGGCCTTTTCGCAAAACTTACGAGGCAAGGCGCTGAGGGACTATATGTTATACTCGTCGATTGCTCATATGTCAGGAATGAATTGAGAGACGAAATAAAAACTTCGGCAAACGCCAGGAACATCAGAAGGAATGAAGCAAAAAAAGGATCTGAAATCCTCGGGGCCGCAAAAACTGTTTTCGTTGGCGCATTGCCAATCCATTTCCAGAAAAAAAACATTCATTCCGGACAAGGACTGTTCTATCCGCAATTTACTTCCTATGATAAAACCATGCGGGAAATGCAGGATATAGACTTTACCGGAAAACAGCCATTGATCTATGCTTCTAAGAATCCTGAATTCAAAATGAAGCTAAGAAAAGTAATTGAGGACTGGAAGCCTGACGCAGTCTTTTCCCACTCGACGGGAGACGGGCATCCAGAACACAATGTTACCGCGGTACTGGTTGGAAACATCATGGAAGAGTCGCATTTGAATGATAAAATACCGTTTTTTCAATGGCGTCCGGGTTCAAGAGGTTCTTATTCATTTTATAATCCTACTCATTTTATGGCTTTGGATAAACAAGATATTGAAATATGGCAAAGAGCAATGGAGTGTTTTCCAAGCCAATTCTCAAAGGACTCATTAAAAGACACGGCATTCAAAACAGCCCGTACTTATGGACGGATCAGCGGACTGGAATACGCAATTCCGCTTTCCCTGGCTTTTTTCCCAAAACATGGTCTGCATTCAAATAATATAGAAGATCTCCTAACAGAGGAATTGGCCTTTCCAGAATGAGTGTCATTAAACTGGGAATATGCTGACACCTAAAAAGCCCGTTATTGCGCCCTGAAATTCATAAAGAGCTCCAATTATTTGAATTTGAACACTTTGCCACTTGCCGCCGATTCATATATACCGTGAATAAAGTGAAGTGAATGCAGTCCCTCCTCTCCAGAGATTTCAACGGGTTCATTGTTCAGAATTGCCCAGGACAGATTTTCTATTTGAGCACAGTGTCCGTCTCGTTTGCTGCATTTATTTTCAAAAACCGATATTTTTTCTGAAACTTCTTTTGCCAGACTCCAACGGATAATTTTGTTATCCTCGGCAATTACGCTTCCGCGTTCGCCATTGATCTCCAGCCGGCGCGGGAAAGGAGGGTTGCACGATGTACTTGCTTCAATGGTCCCGAGAGAGCCGTTTTTCCATCGGACGGCAACAATCGCATTATCTTCCACGTTGATTTCGGAATGAGTCAGGTTATTGGAAAACGCAAACACCTCATCGGGTTCGCCATTAAGAAACAGCAGCAAATCAAGATCATGGATTCCCTGAGTCATCAGCGCGCCACCACCGGCCATCCTCCAGCTGCCACGCCATTTCGCGGAATTATAATATTCCCTCGACCGATACCATTTGATTTGCGCTGAGATTTGAATAATCTTCCCGAAAAGACCAGTGGAAAGCCCCTGTTTTATTTTCTGTATATCCGGAGAAAAGCGGAGCTGATAAATTGTAGACAGCAAAACGTTGTTTTGGCGGCAGGCTTGAATAATTGATTCCGCTTTTTCAAGCGTTATCTCCAAGGGTTTTTCACAAAGGACATGTTTTCCGGCTTTTGCCGCTGGTATTGCAATATCCGCATGAACACCGGAAGGAGTAGCGATAGAAACCACATCTATATTACAGTTGGAAAGCAATGAGTCGAAAGAAGAACAATACTTTACTCCGTATTTCGCCGAAAAAGCTTTTCCCCGTTCCAAGTTCTGGTCATAAATGGCTGTAAATGTTGAATTTTGGGCTTCACTCAAAGCATCCGCGTGGACACTGGCGATATTACCTGCGCCAACAATGCCGTATTTGACTGTTGAATTCTGCACTTCGCTACATCCTTTTGGCTTAGGAGCCGTTAAATATTACTGCATAAATATGCGCCATCCACCGGTAACGTAACCCCGCTGATAAAGCTTGCGCCGTTTGCGCAGAGTAAAATTGCCGGAGCACAGAGTTCACGCGGATCGCCAAAACGGTTAAACGGAGTATGCGCTAAAACTCGTTTGCCCCTTTCGGTGGGTGAGCCATCCGTGTTTTGGAGTAATTGCCGATTTTGTTTTCCAAGAAAGAAACCGGGGGCAATGGCATTCACCCTGATTCCGTCCGGCGCCAATTCCCTGGCAATGGCAATGGTTTGATTCATCACTCCCGCTTTTGCCGCCGAATAGGCCCACCCGCCGGACAACGGATTGAACGAAGCCATTGACGCTATATTTAAAATTCGTCCGGGAATATTGTTTTTCCGCCAATAAACGGCAAAATGTTTTACAGGCGTGAAACAGCCTGCCAGCAAATTCAATTTCATGATCCGTTCAAAATCCGTTACATCTGTATCAGTTAATGGTGTTCTTTTGCTGCTGCCTCCGACGCCGTTGACCAGAATCTCAACAGTGCCCGTCGAAGCGACCGTGGTCTCCAGGGCCGTTATTATCTGATTTTCTTCTAACAGGTCGGCTTCATAATAATCAATACTCGACGGCGCGGCACCGTCACTGACCAGCTTGTCTTTCATTTCCGAAAGAGTTGACGAACGTCGTCCCCATAGAACCACTTTCGCGCCAGCTTTAATGAAGCCTTCCGCTATTGCGCCGCAAATTACGCCGCCTCCGCCTGTTATCACCGCGGTACAACCACGCAAGCCGAACTGTTCTTGTAAATATGACACTTTTAAACTCCGTTTTTCTTCAAGATGGAAAACTCAATTTGAATTCCTCAGCGATTTTTTTAAGACTGTCGAATGTTGCCAAAGAAAGCGGTACACCTTGTTCAATCACGGTTTTCTCGCATTCGAATTCTTTCAAACCGGCATAATAAACACGCTCTTCCCCTTCCGCCGGTCTGGTTGCGCGAAGACGCCGAAGCATTTTGTCCATGTCGGCGCGGAATTCCGCCGGTTCACGGAAGCAATCAATTTTTATTGCGCCGAAAAAGTGACTTACCCGGGCCGAAGAGGTTTCCGTATCACAAATATCCGCTCCAGAAGGAGCGCCGCAAAGTACTGCACAGAGAATATCCACCATTACCGCCAGCCCGTAGCCCTTATGACCACCGTGTTGAGTTCCTTCGCCTCCCAGTGGTAAAATCCCGCCGCCATGACGATAAAACATGTCTTTCAGGATTTTGCCGGGATCAGTTGCTGAGTGTCCGGTTTTGTCCACTGCCCAATTTTCAGGTAATATTTTGTGTTCCCGGTCATAGACCTCAATTTTTCCTCGTGAGACCACCGTAGTTGACATGTCCAGGACAAAAGCTTTTTCTGTGTTTGCCGGGGCGCAAAAAGCCAGCGGATTCGTGCCGAACATCACCTGACGTCCAAAGGATGGCACTCCCAGCGCAGCCGTATTGGTCATTGCCAGCCCGACCATATTGTGTTCCAGGGCCAGCATTGCATAATAACCGGCAATGCCAAAGTGATTGGAATTGAATACACAACCAAACGCCGAGCCGTTGGTTTCCGCCTTGTCGATTATCATTTGCATGGTTTTGCTGCTGACTGGCGCTCCCATGCCGCCATTGGCATCGACAACAATGGAGCCTGCAGTTTCCCGGACAATTTCCGTGTGGGGTTCCGGCAACATTTGCCCAGTACGCAAACCGTTCACATACCGCCATAAGCGTCCAACCCCATGCGAAGGAATTCCACGCAAGTCGGCTTCAACCAAAACTTCCGCCGATATCAAGGCATCAGCTTTGGAAAGTTTGAGGGCCATAAAAACTTCTTTGCAAAACTGCTTCAGTTCACAGTAATCGACTTTATGACATTGTTTTTTTGTGAAACTCTTCATGTTTACCATATGATTATTATTTTATTGTCATATGACAGTAATATACGCAATTTTTCAGGATTGACAACAGTTAAATAAAAATCATTGAATATTTTTATATGAGCAATGCGATTACGATAGAGAGGATACTTTATCCAAAGTCCAAAAAATTTTCAGTTCACGGTTGGAAACAGGGATTAGGTAAGAAATTACCCTCCGGCAACTTCTTCCCCAAAGCTCAAAGCTACCCCAAACCGTGAACTGAAATCCATCCCCGGCAATGGCGAGTAAGATCAAAATTTACCGGGTTGCCCGTTAAGTGGAGTTTCAGCAACTGTCACGCAAGACAAGTTCATCATTGAAAGTGAGTCTGATATCGTTCCGGAAGCCGAAATTAATCATATCCAGCAGGTTTTCAATAATGGCATGTCCCATCTTTTCGAGCGGGGCTTTAACCGCGGTAATTCCGGGATTGGACAGGGAAAATTCGGGAAGGTCATAAAATACAATTACCGCGATAGCTTCCGGCACGGGGATTTTCGACAGCTTTAAAGCATTGACCATCTTTCTGCCGACTTCAAAGCTTGCGGCAAAAACGGCGTCAATCTCCGGGTTTTTCTTCAATGCGTCAATTACCTTGACAATATCTTCGTCGCAAGAAATACTATTAAAAATATATTCATCCTTAACTGGAATATTGTTTTCTGTCAGCACGTCGCTATATGCCTTGATTCGAGTAGAAGTCCATGGGTGGGTTGTACCCGGCGAAGAGTTAAGGAATGCTATGTTTTTTCGTCCGGATATTTTAATCAGATGTTCTATGGCCCGGTACGTGCCGCGATAGCTGTCATGGGAAACCCGATTAATATCCATGCTTTCCGGGGCGAAAGTCATGTAAGGCATTTTTTCCTGGCAAAACATTGGAATCAGTTGTGGCAGGATACCCGTTTCAAGAATTACAAATCCGGCCCTTGGTCCCTGGGCTGTAAGCTTTTCAAGTATTTGGGAGTAGCTGCTGGCCGGATCCAGAAGCAGGATGTTGATATTGCATTGCCTGGCCAGCTCGCTCCGGTATATGGCTTCAATCAATTTTGCATTTACATAAGGATATCTATTGAGAAAATGTTCGTTGAATGAATTAAAGCAATAAATTATATTGATGGAATTCATCTTCTGCAGGTTATCTTTTACCGGAAAGGTACCTTTCCGGGGAACCCGCCGCACCCAACCATTGGTTTCAAGCAGTGAAATGATCTTGTCTGCCGTATTCCGGTTAACGGAATATGCTTTCCCGATAGATACGGAAGACAGTTTCTCGACGGTTCCCTGCTTTATTTTTTCAGATAAATCATTGTATATCCGCTTATAGACAGGATCGGCATGGTCCGCTTTTCTTGACATAGCCCAGCTCTTTCATTGATATGTCAATGATAGCCTTTTTACCGTGATTTTTCAACTAAACCCCTGAATTTTTAAGCTTTTTTTATAAAATTGCTTGTTATGCTTCCCTGAAAAGGTTATTATAAAAAGCACTGACATATGACAAAATAATTGCTGTAATATGGTTTATGAAAAAAAGCTTAAAGTTCGTACCGGAAGAATTTTTCGTCAGACTGCCACTTGTCTATTACGGAAAAGAACTGGATTTTAACTTTTCACCTCAAATTTTTAATTTTGAAGTGAACGGCTTGCCCGAAAATGGACACTTCAAGCTGCATCTGAAATTCTCTCCGGAGATTGAAACCGCGAAAATAAGCTTGGATAGAGAGAATTTCATCGAACGGAAGTTTGCTTCGGGTATTGCGGTACTGCCGGTTGATATAAATCACAAACTGCTCAGTTTTGATATTTGCGTACCGGATTGGGATAAAGATGAAATTCCATTGGAAGAAGTTCTGCTAATGGATTATACAACTCCCAATACTGGTACTGGCTTCGAGAAATATACCACATATGTCAGAGACACAAAACTTGGCAATTGCAATTTGCTGCCAAACTGGCCGGATAATCTTGCCCGGATAATGTCCGAGGATTTCAACCTGCAAGAATTACTGAAGATGCGGGACGAAATTATTGCATGGACGGCGTCACGGCAGATATTGATTCCTGAAGACCCGCATTATGGGGCGATCTACAGTGAAGAGGATAAATATTGCTTCAAAGACGCGATCTTTGCCGCCTGCTGTTTCATGCGGAAATATCTTCAAACCGGCAAGAGAGAGTGGTTTGAGCGCGCGTTGGCGGCCAGGGATTACTGTTTCAAGGGACAGTATCGAGACACCGGGAATCCCGGAAAAGACGGTTGCTGGGCCTCAATGGGGATCATTGACGATTCAAGGGGGAAGAATTTCCGCAGGATAACCGCCGAATGGACCTGTGCCTCCGGGGTGGATACGGCATTAATTGCCTCACAGTCATGCCAGTTGTTTCAAATGGGAATGAAATTTTCAGACAAACACCTCGCTCAACTTTGCGAGGCCGTTGAATGGAATATGCGGAATATGGTTGAACCCGGATGGTTTTCTCATCACGAAAACATGGAACTGTTGTGCATTAATATGAATTCCCTGGGCGCGGGCATGATTTATGCCGTCCAGCGGATGCTGGTTGAATCCGGACATTCCGGGCTGGATGCCGGCTGCCTGAGAGACGCGGATGCAGGCGTCGAACACGTCTTGAATTGCCAGGAAGCCATCGGGGTTTACCCTTACCGTCCGTTCAGGGAGGCGCTGAAGCGGGGCGGAGCATATCACCTGCAAAATTTCCCCGACAACGGAATCGGGCTTCAGGCAATGATGAAGATGCTCCGGAATCCATGCTGTCCGCTGACATTTCAAGCCGTAAAGGAGAACATGCGGAGAAGCGCGTTATGGTATCTGTTTTCCTCGCGGCTGGAAGACGGTCGCCTGATACTGGAAATTTCCCGGAATCCAGAATATCTCAAGGGACTGGCATTCGGTAATTTCACCTGGTGCCGGATTACCATGCTGGACATTATTTCCCAGTTATGGGATCATATCGGCAATTCGGAATTCTGGAAACAGTTCTGCCGTTGCCATCTCAGGACAATCCGGGAAACCTTATGGAACCATGAAGGTTCGGAGACGGCTCCCATCAGACGTTCGGCGGTTCCCGGAACTGATTTAAAGCTGGTTTCGTGGATTCAGCAAGCGGAATGGGCGGCGCTGGTTTTTGACAACCTGGCCATGCGATACGGAATTATCAAATCAACCCTGGATGAACAATGAAAAGAATTCAATATTACAATATAATTACCGGTCCCAGGCAAACTCAACGCAGGAAAGCGGAGTTCGTAATTCCCGGCGATTACGCAAACCGGATTATTATCAAAACACATCTCAGCCTGGTGAGTCCGGGAACGGAACTGGCGTTTTTCGAAGGAACGCATACGGATTTGAAAACCGGAAAACGAAAATATCCCACCGGCTCCGGATATTCCAGCGTAGGAGTCGTCGAGGACGCGGGAAAAAATGTTTCCGGGGTTAAACCGGGTGATTTGGTAATGGCAATGAGCGGGCATATCCGGTATGGCTGCCCGAATGTTTTTACGAAAATCCCGGAAGGCCTTGATGAAGAAAAAGCCATATTCGGGGTTTTGGGGGCAATCGCCCTTCATGGCGTCAGGGACATCAATCCACAAATCGGCCAGAATGTCCTGATTAGCGGATTGGGAGCGATCGGACAAATCGCAACCCGGCTTTGCCGGATAACCGGAATCGACAAACTTGTGGGACTTGACCTATATCCTTTCCGGCTGGAAATGGCCCTGCGGGGCGGGGCGGATCATTCCCTGAGTATTCAAGATCCGGAACTATCGGAGACGTTCATGGAAATAACCTCCGGCCGGGGATTCGATACCGTAATCGAGGCCAGCGGCAATCCTGCCGCAATTCTATCCGCACTGAAATACACTGCGCCACGCGGAAAAATCCTGGTCCTGGGGTGTCCGCATGGTACTGTAGGGGTCGATTTCTATCGGGAGCTTCAGAAGAAAGAAATTTCTATTTCCGGTTCCTACCAGCCGAATTGTCCTGATGAGGAAAATTCATATTATCCATGGTCAAAAAGACGGAACCGGGAGTTTATCATGCAATATCAGCTCGACGGCAAATTGGATTTTTCCCCGCTTATCACTCATCGCGGCCCGATTTCTCAAGCCCAGAAGTTTTATGAAATGCTATCAGAAGATAAAAATCGCTGTATAACCGCGGTATTTGACTGGTCAGAAAAAGACGGAAAAAAAAGATGCAAGAAACAAGGAGCTTTGGTTGTATAACTTTTGACAGTGCCATTCATTGCGGATGCGGACACGGTTTTAAACAAATTGCCCCGGACACTTTCCGGTTCTGGTCACGAGAGGGAATGGAGCCTTATTCCTGGCGTTTTTATTTTAAGATTGTATCGCCGGGAACCGGAAGGGAAATTGTCTTGGAAGTGGCCGACTTCAATAACACGGGCAATACAAAATGGCACGAGGGGGCAACCTGTTACTCGACAAACCGGGAGTTGTGGCGCGAATTCGGACCAAACCGCCTCGAAATCGTTCCATACACCCCGCCGGTTCCGCCGGCGGCATATGGCGACAGCACTCATGAGCCATACGGGGTGAGGTACAAACTGAAATTGACGCATCCGGAAATCTGGATTGCGTCGCCCACGCCATTCACCCTTGAAAATCAGGACATATTGTTTGAGCGGATTCTGGAAAACGCTCCCGATAATGTCAGGCTTGTAACTATCGGAGAAACTTATCATTCAGCGGTTACCGGATACGGCATGAAAGGGATTAGAATATCTGATTTTTCCGTCCCCGCGGAAAACAAACTCCGTTGTTTTGTCATTGCCGGGGAGCACCCCTCGGAGTCGGCTGGAATTTATGCGTGCGCCGGAATGATGAAAAAGTTCGTCAATTCGCCGGAATTGCTGAAGGAGTTTGATATCTGCTTCATGACGTTGAGTAATCCCGATGGAATTTTTTACGGGCGGACTTATCACAACACCGCCCCGGATGATCCAGGCGGAAAAGGTTACAATATCCTGCTGGATTATCATGACGAATTGCATCCCGAAACCCGGAATATTAGCAGATTCATCGCCGGTTTCAAACCTCATGTATTTCTCCGGCTGCACAATGGACGTCACCGGAAAACCTATGACTGTTGGATAAATGACAATTTTCTCGACAGTCCCGTGGTGGAGGAACTTCGCGCCGCCATGTCATTGGAGATTGACGGCATTCATCCGGCATCCGCAAGGCAGGACATGGTTTATGAAAAACACGGAGTGCCGGTTACTATCACGTTTGAAACCCTATTGCTCGAAAAAAATCCCGGATTCGACAACTTCAAAAACAGTTATATCCGGACCGGGGAGGAAATCCTTAACGGCATAACCGTAGGTCTGTGGCGGATAAAACCAAAATTAAACCGGCAATGAAGTGAAAAACGCTTGTTCAATGTCCGGAAAACCAGTGAAAACGAGCAAAATCCCGATAAACGTTATTTTGTTCCGGCCGATGCCAGATTTCAAATCGGCATGGCTAAACGCGCTCATGTGTTAGCGGTCAAACATTTCGGAGCATTCATGATCTTGAACAGCGTCCCGGATGCGGACGGCGAACAAACCTTGCGCGACAACCGCAGTCGTGAATACCAAGACAAAGTGCTTGACATTTTAAAAATTCCACCGGCAATGACCGGCTTCGAGCTTCCGGAGGTACCAGCGTTGAAGGCCGTATGTTTATCGCGTTTACTGCGGTAACCTTGCATAAACTGCTGGAAAACGAACTTCGCCGGGAAGAATGCTTTGGAACCGTGACCATCAACAAAGCGCTGGACCTGATACGCAAAATAAGGATCAGCATTTTTGCCGATGGAACACGCATACCATATGAAATTCCGCTTAAAGTCAGGAACCTGCTCGAAAACATTGCGCCGGACTTGCTCGAATCCATCACAGGAAAGAAGCTTCCGGCAAAGCGGCGCGACAAAAAATCTGTAGTTAGGGCTTCCTGAAAAAGTCTGAAATGAGTGTAAAAAAGTTAGATTTTCTGCTTTCAGGTGCAAGGAAAATGTATAAATTAAGGGAAAAACCTTGCACTTGGGAGGAGCCGGGATGTTGAGAAAAATGGAAAACCATCCGAAATTCGAGAATTTTCTTTTGCCGTTCGACGGAAAGTTGAATGGAGACAACCGCTGGGTGAAATTGGCGAAAATGATTCCTTGGAATGAGAATGAATGAAATCCTGACTAAGCTCCTGGCTGTGCGGAAACCGGAAAAAGCGGAACAATCATCAGGCAATAATAATAATGATGACAATGATAAATTATCCGGCGGCAACTCCGGCAAGTTGCTGATCGACGCGACTGTGGCTCCAGCGGACATCAAGTATCCCACCGATCTGGATTTACTGAATGAAGCGCGCGAAAAAAGCGAGAAGCTGATCGACAAACTGCACGATTCCGCTTCTGGCGAAAAGAAACCCCGAACTTATCGCAAGACAGCAAGAAAAGAATATATTGCAATCACCAGGCGCAAGAACAAACCGGCAAAAATGATTAGGAAGACAATGAAAAAGCAGGCCGGATACCTGAAACGCAATCTCAATCATGTCAAACAACTGCTCAAATCTGGAAAAGGGTTGGGCGAAAAAGACTTATCGCTTCTGGAGGTCCTCAGGAAAGTCCATGCCCAGCAAAGCGAAATGCTCAAAAACGGCAAACGCAGCGTTGAAAACCGGATCGTGTCGATCTCCCAGCCGCATGTCCGCCCGATCGTCCGGGGCAAGGCCGGAGCGAAAACCGAATTCGGGGCGGAAATCTCGGTCAGCGTGGTCGACGGCATTGTGTACCTCGACAAACTTTCATGGGACGCCTATAACGAAGGCCAGGACCTGATTTCGCAAGTCGAAAAATACCAGGAAAAATTCGGACATTACCCCGAAAGCGTCCATGCCGACAAGATTTACGCGAACCGTGAAAACCGCCGTTACCTCTCGGAAAGAGACATCAGACTTTCCGCTCCGTCGCCGGGATGAAATCGACAGAATCCCGGTTGAAGGCAAACTCGGCAACGGCAAACGCAAATATTCCCTCGACCGGATTTACGCGAAACTAAAAGAAACCGGCGAAACCTGGATCGTACTGATCATTATCGTGATGAACCTGGATAAACTATCCAGAATTCTTTCACGCCTGATTTTCAAGCTGCCTTTTATCATGAAATTCACGATAATGCTGAAATATAAAACCTGCAATCCATGAAATTTTACAATCAAATCAATAAATCAGACTTTTTCAGGAAGCCCTAAATATTACTGTTTCGATCAGGGATGCAGGACAACCTTGCAGCAATTTCCGGAGGCGAAAAGCTCAAAAGCCTGTTGTGCTTCATCAAGCATAAAATGATGAGTGATTATGCATGAAGGCTGGTATTTATCCTTAATAAATTCAGTTATGTTTTTATATTCCTTAAAGTTATAATACCAACTCCCGCTGACCTGAAGCTCTTTTGTCAGAAAGAACTCAATCGGGTTAAGGGTGAGTCTGGTGTTTCCAGCCACAAGCGCAACTTTCCCGTTTTTCCTGCAATGCCTCATACAGGCCAACTGGGTCGCCTCCCTGCCTGCGCAATCAATGGCAATATCGATGTCCGGTGTGTTTGCCAAAGCCTTATCCAGTTCAATTGTGTTCAAATCTATCACGTGTCCCAGTTCAAGCTTTTTTGCCAGATTTACGCGAAATGAATTGATATCGGCGACGATGTTCTTCAGTCCCATCGCATTGGCCATCAGGCCCATTCCCATCCCGACAGGACCCAATCCAATAATAAGCACACGCTGTCCGGAACAGGCATTTTGCCGCTTTAAAGTATGAAAGGCAAGACCAGCGCAATCTCCCAATATGGCTCCGTCATCATGATTCATCCACTCCGGAAGCGGGAGGCAGTCATTTTCTTTTACGGCGATATATTCACTGAATCCGCCAAGAACATAATTCAGGTTGTCGCACTGCATCCTTGCTCCGCTTCGGCAAGCCGGGCAAATCCCGCAACCGCTTAATGCATAAGTTACGACATTCTCTTCTTCGCACCACCTGGCTGACTTTGAATCAACAATCGTTCCACATATTTCGTGTCCTTCGATGATTTCATGCGGGGAGCGGGAATAGTAGCGCTTCATGTCGCTACCGCAAATTGCCGAGCTTTTAACTCTGACCAGAACGTCTCCGCCTTGGAGTTTAGGGATGGAGATGTCCTTTATTAAAACTTTTTCGTTTCCCTGAAAATATACAGCTTTCATCCGGAACCTCGGAAAATAATTATTAATGTATCTTATACGCAATTCATTATTATTGCGCATGGGGGGCGTCCGTGGCAATAATTTTCACCTAATTTGTGATTCGCGTATTGACTTACTCGTTAATGTACTATAAATTCATATAAATACAATACCGCAAAGACAAACTATTAAGAAAGATGACTGACGAATGAAAACCGTTAAACTCGGATTAATTGGCTTGGGGGCTATAAACAATGAATTTATGGCTACTTTGGCTAAAATCGACGGAACCGAAGTTGTGGCAGGCTTTGACGTTTTCCCCGAGGCCAGAAAGGATTTTACCGAAAAATGGGGGATTCCGGCAGTTGGCTCCATGGATGAACTGCTCAATAACGCCGATATTGAAGGAGTCACCATTGCCACTCCCAACCGGTTTCACCTGCAAAACACAAGAGACGCGGCTCTCGCGGGCAAGCACATATGCGTCACCAAGCCTGTAACGAACACTCTGGAAGAAGCCGACGGATGTATCGACGCCTGCATAAAATCGAATGTCAAGCTTATGGTAGGACACGAAGTGCGTTATCGTCCCGGTTTTATCAAGTTCAAAGAACTGCTGAATACCGGGGTAATTGGAGAAATCAGCCAGATAATTTCATTTATGGGAAGCAAAGGAGGACTAAAAAAGCATCATTCTGAAGGCGGAAAAAACTGGAGGGACAAGTGGGAGAACGCTCCTGGCGGATCTCTGAATCTTCTCGGCATCCATAATATCGACGCCGTAAATTCAATCCTTGGAAAACCGTTGAATGTGATGGCTAGGTGCAAAGCTTTACTGACTGAAAAGGCAATAGAAGACACGACGCAAAGCATTGTGGAATACGCATCCGGGCAGGTTGTGTTTTTCGGTTCCAGCTATTGTTCTCACGGCGGCTGGTATATTACCGCTTACGGAACAAAAGGAACTTTGACTCTGGATTTCAATAAAGGAGTGATCCTTGAAGCTATTGATAATGGCCAAAGATTCAGCAAAACATATGATTTCATCCCGGAAGGAGGCTTCACCGGAATGTTTACACATTTTACCGATTGCATCAGGAACGATCAGGAAGTTTCATGCACAGGAGAAGACGGAAAAATGGCCCTTGCCGTAAACTGGGCATCCATTATATCCGAAAAAGAACAGCGAATGGTAACGATAAAAGAAACCACGGAAAATTATTCAGGAGGACTGAAAAATGAAATATAGTTTTATGACTTTCGCATGTCCGGAATGGACTGTTGATGAGGTTATCCAGGCGGCGGTAAAATATGGATATGACGGCGTTGAAATCAGGACCGACAGCAAGCAAAAACACGGAGTAGAACTGGATATGTCTGTTGAATCCAGAATTGACGTGAAGCGGAAAATCGATGACGCCGGAATTGAAATTCCATGCATCGCCACGAGTCTCAAGTTTGCGATAAGCGATGACGCTATGCGGAATAAAAATATTGAAATGCTTCCCGCATATGCGGAACTTGCTGAATCATTAGGTTGCCCCAAGCTCCGGATTTTCGCCGGACTGGACGCCTCTACCGGCGTAGACGAAAAAATTAAAATCGCGATCGGTTCTCTCTCCACCGCCGTTGAAATGCTGGAAAAATACGATGTCGCATTGTCCCTGGAGACGCATGACAGCCTCTATCTCGGCAAATGGATAGGCCAAGTCGTGAAGACAGTAGCCAGCAGCAAACTCCGCGCCAACTGGGATATTATGCATCCGTTTCTGCACGGGGAAAGCATTGCTGAAAGCTATGGCTATTTGAAGGATGTAATGAACCACACGCATTTTCATGACGGCGTAAGAGGCGATGAGTCGGAAGAATCCATTTATTTAACCCAGATCGGAGGGGGGAGCGTCCCTCACAAGGAAGTGATGCAGCTTCTGAAAGACGGCGGACATGACGTTTATCTTTCAGGGGAATGGTGGCCCAGGTATTGCGGTGAACCGGAATTTGCTCTCCGCCAGTTTATTGACCGGCTGAAAAGCTATGAATCCGAACTTGCCTGAGCGGACTCATACAGTTGAATTTCACTTGAAACGGTTACGGTGCATGGCGCACTCTTCCTGCCGTTGATCAGATCAAGCAGAAGTTGCAGCGCGCCGTCGAACAGTTCGCGGTTGTTGATTACAACCTTGGGGAATTTGAAGGATGGATTTTCACCGGCCTCTTTGGACCAGAAAGAAAAAAGCCCTATATCATTTGGGATGGACAGGTTCAATTCGCCGATTCTTTTGAGTATTTCAAGCGTTGCCGCGTCATCCGCGGAAAGGATGAACAGCTTGTCCTGTTTCGCGGAGATTTTTTCCAGGACATCGAGCATCGCAATCTCACTCACTGGAGTTGCATATTGTATGGGAATGATCCATTCTTTCCTGGTACGTAGCCCCAGCGCTTTTACTGTCGCCCTGAATGAAGATTCGAAATAATCGATCCCGCATGAATGCGGGTAGACGAAAGCTATATCTTTAAACTTTGATTTAGCGGCATAATTCAGTCCGGAACTGATAAGTTCGAGAAATGGCGCAACCGTTTGACAGGGATATTGTCCGGTACTACCAATTCCGACAAAAGGTATTCCTTTCCGGTTCAAATAAGTTTGCATTCTTGATGAAGCGGCGTACCCGATGATCAGCAAACCGATTATATTCCCATCGCGGTCATTTTCCACCCTCGACAGCAGAGGGGACTCAAGAAAACCGGAACATGATTCATGTGCGACAAGCAAAGGAGAAAGCCTGACTTTACAGGTTGTCTCCGACCCGGAAATCCGGACGTCATCAAGTATTGAAAGGTCGGTCATTCTTTTGAAATAAGCCTGATATCCCGGCGATAATTGCCTGGAAAAAGACGCAATATCAAAAACCACCAGAATTTCCTTGTTGATGCTTGCTCCGGCGATCCGCGCATTACTCCCGCGAAAACTCTCCAGAAGTTTTTCCTGCTTCAGCTTTGCATAGGCTTTCAGGATCGTTTGGTGATTTATGCCGTATTCCGCCGCAAGCTCTTTTACCGGCGGAAGCTCGTCACCGGGTTGAAGTGTGCCGTTAACTATTGATTTCCTGATCTGTGTTTCAATCTGCTTGCTCAGGTCTCTTCTGCGTAATTTTAAATTCAGCTTAAGCATTGTTAAAGTACATTTATCCTTGATTGTTTTAATGTAATTTAATGCATAAAAAGGCAATTTTCAATTGTAGGCCTCCGGCGGACCTGCGGATGGAATCGCAATTTGCCATACCGCCTCGGTCATAATCGTGTAATATTTTGTCATTTGCATAATATGCCTCAGCTCCGGGAACGCTGAAACCGTTACGATTTCTTGGCATATATTGTTTATAAATAATAGTTTACGCCGCAACAAGGTTTATAGCGGCTCCGGCGATGAAATATATTTTTATAGTATTACAGCATTTTTTACTTGCATTTATATATTATTCCGTTATAATTAATGTATCAATAAATAGAATAAATACATTAATATGGTTTACAAATCAGCAATACTTGGTTGCGGTCCGCGGTCGGACTGGCATCTTGAAGCTTATGACGGGCTCAGGGAAATTCAGATGAGCGCCGCGTGCAACAGGCATGAGAAGCTTTTGAACGATTTTTGTGACAGGTATAATATTCCGGCTAGATACATTAATCTTGAGGAGATGCTTAAGCATGAGAAGCCGGACATTTTGCATATCGTGACAAAGCCTACAGTCAGGCTGGAACCTGTCCGGACGGCCGCAAGATACGGAGTCAAGCTTGTCATCCTGGAAAAACCTTTTGTCAATACGCCTGCTGAAGGCATGGAACTGAAGCGTATAGAAAAAGCGAGCGGCATGAAAATTGTCGTCAATATGCAAAGAAGGTATTATGCCTGCGTCAATTGGATAAAGGATATCATTGATTCGGAGAGGATAGGCCGGATAAGCTTTATAAGGTGCGTGGTCAAGGCTAATATAATGGATATTGGCACGCACGCCATAGACATGTTGCTTTACTGGCTTGGAGACAGGTATCCCGAAACCATTTGGGCGGCGGCTTACGGGGCGGAAGATTACTGTTGTCATTCACAATGTCCCGCAAGCATAATGGCGAATCTGACGTTTCCCGGGGGTATTCAATTTCTTATCGAGTGCTCGAAGGATTCCATCGGCGTACCGGGCGAGAACAATTTCTGGATGAATTTCGAGTTTGACATATGGGGAGAAAAAGGCCGTGCCTGGTGGAAGATAAGGGGCGATTGCGGATGGCAGACGGAAGGAATGAGCAAGCCTGAAAAATATCCCACCGATTTTTTTAAAGACGACAGGGCAGGGCAGCGGGAATTCACCAGGGCGGCGGCAATGAGTTTGATTGGCAAGCCTCATCTGAACAATCTTGAGAATTCATTAAAAGGAGTTAACATAATCATGGGAATCTACGAAAGCTGCATTCAGAAAAAAAGGATAAAAATGCCTAATGATTTTAATGACGATTTCCCCGGTCCCCTGCGTAGCGAAATCATTGCGAGAGAAGGCCTTCATCCTGAAAAATTATATCACGAACTCATTCCTCTTGAGCAATATGTAAAAGGGAAAAACAAGGAAAGGAGAATAGTATGAAGAAGTCAGTCTATTTCACGCTCATTGAGTTGCTTGTTGTTATCGCCATAATTTCCATCTTAGCGGCAATGCTGCTACCAGCATTGAAAAAGGCGAGAGAGACGGCACTGTGCATACAATGCGTGTCAAATCAAAAACAATTGGGACAGTCGCTGGCTGTTTATTCCGGTGATTTCAAATTTTTTCCTTCATGGAAACAGGATTGGTCAAGCAGCTACTACTGGTTCGGCGACCTGTACAGGGCCGGCATATATGCGCCTCCGCATAGAAGGGTCAGCGGTATGGGCAATGTCGTTGACGAATCGCTTTATATTTGTCCCGCCGTTGGAGTAGTAGCAGGTAAACAGATTGGGGCGTATATTGACGATAACCAAACGAAATACAGATTCTATGTCGATTACGGACTCAATTACAGAATAACGGACACGAATTCTCCGGAAGATTTCCTTCCCGTGGTAAAATATAAGTATCCTTCCGAAACCATACTTGCGGGAGACACTTCGGCACAATCAGAATATCTGGACTGGAATGTCAGCAAGCATACAAGGCCGCATAATGGAAGAATCAACATATTGTATATGGATATGCATGCAGCTACAGTCGGAACCAATGATTATCCCCACTCTGAAAACAGCGCCTGGGGGAACGATTCCTGCAAGCTGTCATGGCTTGGAGTAAAAGAATAATTTAGCGTAATAAGGATGAATTACATGAGAATCAAAACCGTCATTTTCCCGCTTTTGTTCACGGCTTGTTTCAGTTGCCTGGCGCAACAGGAAATCGTTTTATCGAGAAAGGGGATAGTTAAAATCGAACGGAACTTGCATCCGCTGCCTCAGGAACTGGCTTTCAGCGGCAAAGCGTATGTATTCAGTTCTGATGACTGTTCGATAAAACTTTATAAAGGTGCTTCGCCTTTGGAAAAGCAATTTCTCAAAAATTTTCAGAAACGCTGGCTGAAACGTTTTGGCTCCGAGCTTTCAAGTACGGCGAAAAATGCGAAAATGAATATAATCATCGACAAATTGTCAAACGGGGAAAAATCCCGCGGCCTGCTGGAAGAACATTTAAAATACCGCCCCAACAAAGAACAGGCTTATGCGATTTTATGCGAAAAAAATGAACAGGGGTTGACAATCCGGCTTGTTGCAAATGATTCTCCCGGAATTTTCTACTCGATTGTCACCCTCGAACAATTGTTGAACGGACCTTCAGCTTCCCGGAAGATTGCCATGCCGTTTGTCAGAATAGTCGATTGGCCTGACTTGCGGGAACGGGCTCAAAGTATGGCGGATTTTTCGCCAAGACAGGTTTTATCCGTGCGGGGAAAAGATTTTTATGAAGATCTTTTATACAAGTATGCGGCCATGAAAGGCAATATTCACTATACGCAGATAAGATTGCAGGAAAAAGGTGGAAAGCCCAGTCTGAAATTACCTTTAAAGGCGATCACCATCGCAAAAAATTACAATATCTCAATGATTCCGCACCTTATTCACATCGGCTCTTTTCTTGCCGGTAAATTTGAAAAGGCGCTTCCGGAAATAATCGATGCCAGCGAGACAACCGGGAAAGACAAGTATTTATGCTATTCCCATCCTAAAACCAGGCAGCTTGTTGATGAGATTTTCAGCCAAATAATAAGTCAGGCGGGTTCTCCTTCGCAAATAGGCAGATTCTCAATTTGGCTTACGGAAAGTTTCAAGAACAAAGGAAATATTGAAAAACAGTACATGAGCGAAGTGAATTGCCTGTTAAAAGCTTATAAAAAAGCCATCAAGGGCAATTCGAAGCCGGCACTTAATCTTCTGCTGTCCCAGGGAAGCTATCCATATAACCTGGAAATATTCAAGAATGTTCCCCGAAATGTGGAAATTGATTATTACAATGGCTCAAAAACTTATCGCCTGAATCCGGAGTTTATCATCCCTCCGTCCATAAGAGAGCTGAAAAGAAAGGGATACAACGTCGGAGTAATGCCTCTGATAATGCTGATTATGCCCGAGGTTGCATATACCATGCCGTTTAAAACCCCTCTGTTTATCAAAGAAAGAGTAAGCGAGATAGTAAATGTGGGCTTGCAAAGGGCAATTATGTGGTCCTGCTGGCAGTTTGACGCTTTCAATATCCAGGCGGCGGCGGAATACGCATGGAACGTGTCTGGACGGACCCCGCATGAATTTGCGGCTTCATGGGCGCAAAGGCACGGTTTTTCTGATCCTGATTTGGCGGCGGACATTATAATTATGCAAGAGTATCCGGAACTCGCTATTGCAATATCCGCCGACTCCAGGGCGTTTTCCCGCCGCGCAATTAAATACATGTGTAAAGTCCTGTCCGGCAAAAAAAGCGAAAGCCTTGAAGAGAAAGCCCTCGCCGGATTTGAATATAAAACTCCTTTGGAACTGAAAATACTTGTAGAAAATTGTAAAAAGGCCGAGGAACTGGCTGAAAACAACAAGTTTCCTGAAAAATTCATTCTCGATGCGAAAATACTGACAAACTGGATGAAAATTTTTGAGCGCTTCGCTTTCATTATTAATGAAAAGAAAGATATTTCAGCCCGGAAAACAGCGTTGCGGAAGATCGTGGAACAAAGCCGCATTCTTGAAAAAGACTGGAAAAAACTCTACGAACTGACTAAGCCCGTAGAACCTCGCGCCGGAGGAATCGGAATCAGAAAAACCCATATCCCCCGAATATTGAAAGAATTCAAAAAGAATCTTAAAAATCTTAAAAATCTCGATCCCAAGAAACTGCCTGATCCGAAGTAGACAACTTAAAATATTGCTATCTGGAATAAATCAACACAAAAACAGGTGCAAATTAGGCTGATTTTCTTGTAACGGTTCCGAGAAATCACAGTGGTCAGGCCCCACCGTATCAGCATCAAGCGGATCGAGCCAGTAAAACGGGAAAAGGCCATCATGTCTGCTGGTAAGTTCGAGTTAATATGGTTCTATTTATTTTTTCACAACTGATAAATCTCCATAACGGGACATGTCGATAAAACCACCATAATTTGGACTCCAGCAGGTAATATTATGATTCCATTTCCCCTTTTTTCCGTCTTTGTAATAGAAATTACGCATGAAATTGATTTTCCACGGTCCGTTCGCGGGATTAAAATCAATTTCTTTTAAAGGTATTGCCAGTTCCGCCATCCAATATCCTTGATTAATCTTGGCGGCATATTTTACTCCTTCGCACTGCCACTTCAGCCTTTCGTCGAGAATCGCGAGCTGTTTCACGTTTTGGTCGAAGGAGTCAAGCAGGGCGTTATTTGCGCTGACAATAAACTGATATCTTTTCTTTCCATCCGAGATAAAGAATTCACAGCTTTCATTCAGCCAAAGATTGCTGTCCCGGCTGGCGTTGGCGGAAATGTTGAGCGGAGCCCCTTTCGGGAAAAACGCCTTTATCAGCAAATAGAGATAGTTATCGTCATACGCGACCCACGCTTGAGTTTTTGCTCTGGTGGCCGCGACGTTAAAGTTTTCCTTGAAAAATCCGGTGGCCGCGGCTTTATTCCAACATTCGTCATTTCCCCTGCCGTCAATTCGGGGCGCCGATTTAATTTTGGCTATTTTCAGTTTTGGCGGCTTGATCTCCGCCCCGGCTTTAACCGAAAATCTTTTGCTGCCATTTTCGAACGGCAGGAAGCCTTCGAGAGTTTTTTGGGCCCGGGTTGCATAAGGTTCTTGACCCCTAGCCGATTTCACGGCTAGCCTGAGATATCCCATGACCCGTTTGACAAACTTCGGCGGATAGGTCTTCACCCAAACAGTTTCCCAGCCCCAATTGAAAGAAGGGCCGTTTTTGGTATTCGGATCGGAGAAGGCTTTTTCCATTTCCGTATAGAATTTTTTTATCCACGGTCCTGCATCCGGTCCGTAAAACGAAACATAGAATTCATCCAGCAGTTTATCCACATCGGTACTCATGTCCCACATCAAGCGCATGGCGACATAAGTGTTTAATGCGTCGTAAATCCAGTCCGTCCATTGATTCATTCTTTTTCCGTCCGAGGAACGGTTGAAGGGCAGTTCGATATGATGCCCCCTGGCGATTCCGCAATCAAGCAAAAAGAATTCTTTTATTGCGTGCGGAAAAATAGACGGCGCGGCGAATGTCAGGTTTTTTTTCCGCCGCGTGATGTCCCAGTAATCCCAGATCAGGAATTGAGCGCCGGTTTTTTCCCACCTTTTGATTATTTCGACGTAATCTTTTTTGCCGTCCGGCATGTATACGGCGAACGGCGGGGCTTTACGAATCAGACACAATGTGACGACAATATTCGGCATGAGTGTAAAGTCCGGCGGGTCCTGATAACCGGCATAGGCGCAGCAAGTGATATATTTGCCCGGAACTTTTCTGGCCACCGCTTCAGCGACTTTGTTGGCAAAGCCCCATACCGCATTGCTGTATCTGCCGCTTCGCGGCGCTGTTACGTTAATTTTTTTCAGGCATTGCGGACACTGACAGTATAACAGGGCATTGGCGTCCCCTGGCATCACCTTGCTGTAATTGGTTTTTTTAAATTCCCGCAGCACATCGGCCAGCTTCTGCTCGAAAACTTTCGGATTGCTCATGCATACATGTCCGCCCCCGGGCTTGCCGCTGGTTTTTGGTTTGCCGTCTTTCTGGATTGCGAAATATTCCGGATGGGTTTTGCCGAAACGCGTCGGCCAGTCCTCGTAAGAGTGGTTGCCTTTCTGCTGACCGTCGCCCGGATTGCCGCGGCGCATGCGCAGCCACCATTTCCTGACTTCACGTACATTGCCCCCAACCGGCTGACAGTAAGCGAAATAGCGAATATCATAGCTTGGGGCGCCGCTGAGGTTTAATTTCGTAAATGACAAATTTTCGCGTTTGGGTGCGACAATGCCGATCTTGCCGGGCCAGTACCAGCGAACGCCCAGAAATCTTTCCAGAAATTCATAGACGGCGAAGAGCGTTCCCAGCGGCCTGCATGCTTTATGTAATGGACTGAGCCCCTTGTCTTTGTCGCCGCCGCTTATGATAATGGCTTTGCCGGCCCGTCTGATTATCCAACTGCTTGGCGGCAGAGATTGCGGAGTGATACAGAATTGTTCGGACAAGCGGGTTTTGCCGATATGGATTTCAGGCCCCTTGAAGTTTTTATCGTCGGTAATCACCGGAAGCCGCGCGCCGGTACACATTTCAAGATGGTCATTAAGTTCCCTGACCGCGTAAGCCACACATTTTGTAGGATTTTTCTCCGTGACTATGGCGGCGTTCGGGCGTCCGTCCTTCACTATATCGATTTTGCCCTCATTTTCCGCGGCGTACCAGAGCATGTCGGAAGAGTATGATGTTGCCCGTGATCCGGTCAGCAATTCAAGCACAGGTTCATCCAGCACAAATACCGTTTCATCGGGTGTTACCCAGAATCCGGTCTGGAAACCGGCGAAATTTATTTCCGGGTCATTCGGGATGACGCAGTTGAGTTCCAGGCGGTTCCACGCACCCGGCTTGGTGTCGGCCCAGGCCCGGGGAGAAGCCATTTTTAGCGTCCATTTGTTTTTTTTGTCGCGATGCCAGGTCCGTAGTTTGGTTTTGAAATCACCGTTGCCGGTTATTTTTTTTACTTTGGCGGAAAAACGCAGCGGCTTGCCTTTTACTTTCTCCAGTATGTCTCTTGGAATGGCGATATTAATTCCGACATGTTTTGCTTTGCAGCCTTTATTGGTAAACAGCAACGCTCCCGGCTTATTGATATAATATTTTTGAGTTCTTCTGATATAGTTATGTTTGGCGCTGAGACGAATATTCTTCTGTTTGCCAGATACTAATTCGTCCTTGTAGTTCACCAGGACTTTTGCGTTGGGATTTGCCAATAGATTCAATGCCGCAACTGTCAGGAAGGCAGTTAACATTTTTTTCCGCATAATCATTTCTCCTTAACCGTAGCTATTTATCGGATATTTGAGCCAATTTAAAAAGTCTTGGGAAATTGGGGAAAAAGAAAAACCTTTCCTCAAAAGGATTGCCCTTCCCCACATCATTAAATCTTTTCAGATTTTTTAATTACCTCACTTGAAAGACATTTTTTTGTTTAAAACTATACGTCGACCGGCCTGCAATCCCGGGGGCCGCCATAGTCAGGCAGATCGGGAAGTTTTCCCAAAGGCCTGGCGGCATTGTCAAAAGTCAGGGCATGAACTCGTGCCTGGTCCAGATGGAGCCTGAGCCTGACTTCGCGGTCTTTCAGTTCCGCGATTCCGTTCTTGTTTTTCCAGATTAACGGATGATCCAGCGCGTTGCCGCTGACGGGAATAAAGTTTTCACATTCATAACCGCTGACTTGCCGCCAGTCGCGCGTCAAGACGCTTGCTTTTACTGAACCGCCGCCCCAAGTGCCGGCATTGACATAAATATCCGAATGTTTGACGATAAAGGGTTTGGTTACTATATATGACGGCATGTTGCCGCTGGAATACAGATTTACAAACCGGTCACGTTTGAAAGTTGCCATACCCGCCGCCTGCTGTAATTTTCCCTGTCCCATAGCGGATCCGCCGTGGTCAATATTCGTACCGCCGTAAAATATATAAACGGTATCGTCAACAATCATCGGTTCAGCCATATAACTTGTGCAAATCATGCGGTCGAAACTGCCTTGGGGACTGGCCGGAAGGTATACTGACCGGCCGGCGCAGCGCGTAAAATCAATACCGTTCCGGCTGGTGACCAGTTGAATGTCGATGGTTTCATTATCCGGTGCGGTATGATAGATCCACAAATATCCCACATATGCATTTGCGTAGTTGTAACACGAGAAACCATAAAATTCAGTATCCCCCGGATCATCGGCGTCGGGAATCATGATAACCCGGTGATTTTCCCATTTCTTCAGATCGCGGCTGTCAGCATATGCCATAATCCGGGTTATGCGTTCGGGCTGCCGCCAGTTTTCATCGCCGGGCCGGGCAACCAGGCGTTCGCTTTCCTGCGGGATCACCCGCCGGTAAATGACCCATTTTTGCCGCAGATGGTCATAGATCATGCTTTTCAGCGTGTCATCTCCCCACCGTGTAACGTCTACCGGTGTCTGCCAAAATGGTTCCGGCTCGCGCCGCCAGTGAATACCATCCTTTGAATAGCCCAAGTAACAGCCTCGCCGTCCCATGTCGGCGAACATGCAAACGTACTTTTCATTTTCATCCGCGGGATGCGGATTCGGCACCACCGAGAGAATAAACGCTTTTTTTCCCTGCTCGGCTGAAACATTGCCATGCCTGGCATTCACTTCGCTTTTCAAAACAATATTGTGGTCCCGCCTGCCGCCAATTTCAAAAATACCCAATTCCGGACGTTCCCAGTTGATGCCGTCCGCGCTTATCGCGTAGCCGGTATAGCTAACGTGTCCGTCAATTGCCTCCGTCAATTTTCCCGCCGGTCCGGTCCGATACCACATCTTGAAGAGCTTTTCCTCTTTATCATAGAGTACGGCATTGGGGAGGATGCAGTGGGTCTCCCACCATTTTTCAGGACGCAATACAGGATTGAGGTTATATTTTACGGGGCGATGAAGCTCCCTGGTCACTCCGGGGGTCCATTCAAGAAATTCGTTGTCCAAAAAAAGTTCTGTCATTGATGCCATCTTAAAAAAATTCCTTTAATTGTTAAATGGAGTTGCTTCCGCCTCAAAAACACTATTCTCATTACGGGTTCCATTCCCGCCAGAATTTATAAGGATCAACACTCGATATACCGTAACTGGCCGGAACCTGGGAATATGAACAGGAGGCGCAGTGACCGTCGACAAAAGATACATTCGTCATTGATTCGTGCCGAAACGATACATAGGGCCGGTAATATACTTGTATCGCGCTGACAATGGCGGTGGTATTGTTCCAATCGTCTTTTCCGGCGCCAATGAGCAGCATCCGGTGTGACGGGGTTGATACCCGGTTCAATTTCTGAAAACTAGTGGTGGAACGGGTTATCAGGTTGTAATTAAAAGAATAACTGATATTTGGCATGAGGTTTGTCGAGGTTTTGTAATAGATCGGGCTCTGCGTGCCATCGGTTCCGCCGCAAGGACACTGGGCGGGCGGACAGATTTCCTTGCTTTTACCGCCGGTCAATAGATAGTCTTCCGATACGGCCAGATACGATCCAAGACAGCCTCCCGAATTCCAGTTGTAAAGGAACCAGGGCCATGAGCCGTTGGATGAGTAGAACCAGGGCGCTTCGCCATTATTGTCGTCGGCATATAGAAATGTCGCGGTTGCTACTTGCTTCATTTTGTTTAAACAGCTGATTCTCCGTGCCGTCATACGAGCTTTCGAGAGCGCCGGCAACAGCATTGAAGCTAATATAGAAATAATAGCAATTACAACCAGGAGTTCTATAAGGGTAAAAAAACGATGCTTCCGCATTAACCGGAAACCGGTTAATCCCATTATGATGAAATTATTGAACTTTTTGTACATAAGCCACACTCCTTTTTTTTGCTTTTGAGTCTGTACTTTTCCGTTCGACAAGTATTGAATCGATAAACGTTTCCGGAATCCTTTCACCTTGATTTTTTTCCTCCGATTCTTTTAACAGCAGTTCAACGCACATCCTGCCTTGTTTATGATACTGGTAGTCAATCGTAGATAATGGCGGATCAAGAAGCGCCGCGCCCGGATAACCACAGGTTCCCATTACCGCGATGTCTTCCGGAACCCGCAGGTGCATTTGCCGCAATGCCTGATAAACATAGGTGGCGAAGAAATCCGAATAGCATATTATTGCCGACGGCGGTTCAGGCATTGCCATCAATTTTCTTACAATCCGTTCCACTTGGATTTTTGCCAAAGGAACATTAACAATTAACTGTGCATCATTGTCTGCATTATGCTCAGTAAGCATACTTCTGTATTCCGCCAATGTAAAACCGCGGAGCGAAGGAGCGTTTTTGGGAAAAATCGAGGCTATCCGGCGATGTCCTTTTTGCGTCAGATAATCTATGGCTTTTGTTCGCGCCGCCTGCTCATCAACTCGGGTTACGCTGAAACCGGTAACTTTGCTGTCCTGAGGAAACGCGTGTGGCAGTACAACCGGTATCGATAAGTTTTGCAATGATTCCAGGTAAGGTTCCCGGCCCGTGAAATTACGGTCGATGGTAATTATGCCGGAAAATCCGTTCTCGTTGACAAAAGAGGCAAACTTTTCGGCCGAAAGCCCCTCAATAAAATCTTTCTCACAGGAAATTGTTGTAATGTTTTCTTCTAAAGTTTTTTGTATTATTCCTTGCAGAATATATACGGATGTGTTTGAATAGTCGTCTATTTTGCTGTGGATAATAAGAAATTTATTACTTGGCCGGGAACCTTTGACGAATGTTCCTTTTGAGGGTCTGCGAATAATAAGCCCTTCCTTCTCCAGTTTTTCCAGCGCCGGGCGGATAGTTATTCTTGACACATTGAACTCTTTAGCCAGTTCAATTTCCTTGGGTAATTTGAACATTGGCGGGTATTTGTTGCTTAAGAGTTTCTTCTTCAACCCCTTATAAACTAAACTTTTCTTGCTTTCAAGCATGTTTTTCTTTATCTTGGTTATATTCGGTTATATATCAATTATACAGGCAGTTTCTATAAATGTCAACAGGATTTGCAAAAAAGCGGGGATTTCCGGAAAATGGAATCCGCAGCCTGGGATCATTGTGACCAGAATGTTCAATCAACCAGGCGCTTGAAACCGGTATGGGCTTCGGGACCGTTAAGGAAATCCTCCGGTCTTCCGGTTTTCAGCATTCGCTTGAGTTCGGGAAAAACCTTTCTACAGGCTTCGGCAAACTTTGCAGCCAACTCCGGGGTATGGGCCAAGGTGGGGTAAAACGCGCTTCCCGCCAGGAAGCCTTCTTTCAGCATCAACTGCGTGTAAAGCGTCCGCATGACGTTCCCCTTTTCTCCTGAAAATACCAGCCGGACAAAGCACGGAAAACCATCGGAAACACTGGCGGGAAAAGCATTTTCCGCAATCTCCCGGCGAAGAATTTCCATGACGCTTTTCCCAATTCCCGCAACATGCCCTGAGACGTTGTGTTTCCGCATTTCCTCCAGTGTAGACAGAGCGGCGGCTGGACCGGTGCGGTCGGTCCAGTAAGAGCTGCTGACAAAGGTGCTATTGGCGGCAGTCATGGCGTTTCGGGTTCCGACAATCGCGGCAATCGGGAAGCCGTTTCCGAGAGATTTTGAAAAAACCGCGATATCCGGATTTACCCCGTACAGCAAATGTGCACCGCCGAAAATCAACCGCCAGCCAATCGTGATTTCATCGAAGATCAGGAGGATGCCATGCTTTTCCGCCTGGGACTTGACATATTCAAGATATCCTGTCCGCGGAGCATTGTGACGGCAGGTTTCCATGACGATTGCCGCAAGTTCGTTGCCGTGGCCGGCAATGACTTTGTCAAAGGCATCAATATCATTGTGCACAAAAGGAACGGTTGTTCCGCGAAGTTCTTCGGGGACTCCTTCAGGGGCAAGTCCCGGCAACAGTTGTCCTTTTAATGCGTTGCTGTCGCCAAGATTAGCGGCGAGATACCAGTCATGCCAACCGTGATATCCGGCAACGGCGACCTTGGAGAGTCCGGTGGTTGCGCGAGCGATCCTGACGGCTACGGCCATAGCTTCTCCACCGGTTCTTGCGAACCTGGCCTGTTCCGCCCAGGGGTGGATCGCCAGCAGCCGTTCCGCCAGATCGACTTCTTCCGGAGGATTCAGACTTGACATAGTTCCAGAATCAATGACTGCTTGTACTGCGCGATTCACCTCCGGGTTTGCGTATCCAAGCAGAGTCGCACCGACATTATTCGTGGAAAAGTCATAGTAATGATTACCGTCCAGATCCCATACTTCGCAACCGGAAGCCCTGGAAAAATAACCGGGCCATTGTCCGGGAGCAAAAATTTCCGGACGCTTGCTCAATAACTGGCTTCCGCCAGGTATTATTTCTTTGGCGCGACAATAAAGTTGTTGAGTTTTTGATGTTTTCATTTTAGATTCCGGATCAAATTTTGTGCATTTTCAAAAAATAATTTATCGATATCGGAACTGGATAATTCGAGCATTTCGGCGGCGCGTTTTTGTTGGAGCAGCTGCTCGTAAATTACCAAAGTTGCGCGGGAATCGCAGTGTTCCAGGTTTTCCTGTCCCCGGTAGTATTGCCAGGCCCGGGCGTAACTGATGTATTTGCCGCGCGAACATCCCGCGAGCACGTTGTCCGATCCGAACATGATCCGGTTGATGCACTCATGTTTCAGAAGTAAATAATGTGAATAAAGGTTATTTACCGCGGATGTGCCATACCAGAGATTAGGGATATATTTCAAATTGTGAATTGATTTCTCCAGGAACAACGGATTGAATGCCCTGGCGCAGTGCGCCAATATCCATTTGATTTCAGGATATTTCCGGGTAAAATAACGCAAATCATCAAGATTCTTTTGATTGTCCGCGCCTTCCGGTTTCGACAAATGAAGCATCACCGCTTTGCCATGCGAATTTATTACTTCGAGAAGTGATTCGGGGAGAAAATCAGTAATATCCGCGTTTTTGGGATCCTTCGCGAACAGCCGGTAAGGTTTGACCGCATCGAATCCCAATTTCCCGAAACCATATTCAAGCTCCTCCTGAGTTGTTCCGGGGGTAATGAGCATTCCGCCAACAGAATCCGGATCGCTTTTGACCTGCTCCGCCAACCAGGAATTATGGTTCTCGACATCCATGCCTGGAAGCGGAGTACCGAGAATCAGGAAATGAACTTCGCGTTCCGGAAACAGTTTGCAACCCCACTCTCTCAATCCGTCAAAATCGATTTCAGGATGAATGGAGCTTTTTTCCGCCGGAAGCTGATCCTGGCCTTCCAGAGTCCACAAATGGGCATGTATGTCATAAAGCTTTTCCGGAACAAAGCCGGAAAGATTGTCTTCCCAGAATTCCCGGTCGAAATCATTATATGAAAAATCCATATTGCCTCCTTAGTGTGTATATAATTATATATCCAGTAAAGTGATATTTTGATATCCGGTTATATATAATAATCAGCTATAAACATGTAAATTAATGGGATATTTCAGGCAAGGTTTATATAATCGGATTTTTCGTAAAACACGGGTGATGGAAAGACTTTGATTATGGTCACTTGCATGTCCGTCCGCAAACCGGCGATTCAAAGGCAAGGCGGTCACGATGTGTTGCCGTGGACCGCTTGAATACCGGCATCTGAAATGCGTCCTCTTAGTTTTTCATCCGTGATGTTGATATAATCCCTCCGTAATATATGTTACAAAGATAATTCAAGATGGAATAAGTATATGGATAATAGTAATATTGGCGATTTTAAAACGGAAAGTGGCGAAAATCTGGATTTATCCATTGGCAACATGCTTACCGAAAACGGGAATTCTCCCGGATCGTTAGGGCGCATTGACCGTTATGAACTTGTCGAGCAACTGGGAGCTGGCGGGTTCGGCGCGGTATACCGGGCGCATGATACCGTGGCAGGGATCAATGTCGCATTGAAAGTATTGCCGCCGATGATCTCGGCGGTTCCGGAAGAGCTGGAAAACGTCCGGTCCAACTTTGCAATGGTCTCCAAGCTGAAACACCAATACATAGCCTCGCTGGAACATCTCCACAAGGTGGAAAAGGTTGACGCCGCCGCCCAGGAACATTTACGGGTTTTTCCCGACAGTTATCTGGTGGTGATGGAGTATGTCAATGGCTCGACACTGTCCAACTGGCGCAAACAGTTCCCGGATAAAAAAGTACCGCTGGACAAAGCTCTGGACATCTGCGGAAAAGTCGCCCAGGCGTTGGACTTCGCGCATTCGAAAAAGATCATCCATCGCGACGTGAAACCGTCGAATATCATGATTTCCCCGGATGGAGAAGTTAAGGTTCTCGACTTCGGGCTTGCCGCCGAAATCCGCAGTTCGATGGGCCGGGTCTCCCGGGAACAGTTCGACACCTCCGGTACGCGCCCCTACATGGCCCCCGAGCAGTGGGCGGGTAAAAACCAGGGACCCGAAACCGATCAGTACGCGCTGGCCTGTATGCTTTATGAGTTGATCAGCGGCGGCGTACCGTTCCAGTCGGTTTTCGAATCGGGCGACGCCGGTTTGATGTTGAACCTGGTGGAAAACCGGATGCCGGAACCTTTGCCCCAATTGAATAAAAAACAAAACGCGCTTTTGATGAAGGCGTTAGCCAAAAAAGGCTCAGACCGCTACGCTTCCTGTGACGAGTTTATCAATGCTATGAGGGGAAAAGTCAAAGTAAAACGCGCCTCTAAATCCTCCGGCGGCGGCAAAATAATTGCGGTTCTGCTGATTATTCTTGTCCTTATAGGCGCTGGCGGATATTTCGGCTACACCAAATACCGGGAAGTCCAGAAGTCCAAAGCCGAACAATTGGCCAGGGAAAAAGCGGCAGAGGAAGAACGCCAGCGTCAGGAACAGCTCGCGAAAGAGACGCAGGAAAAACTCAATTCCCTTAAAAAGAAACTGAAGTCTTCATTCAGAAAAGGGGACTTGTCGGCGGCTTCGGCGGCGGCCTCGGAAATACTGTCGATCGACCCTCAAAACTCCTACGCCCGGACGATGCAGGACAGGATCAAGGAAAAAGCCGGACTCGCCGAAACCGCTCCGGTCAAGAGCCGCGCGGAAATGGTGTTCGAAAGGTTAAGCCGCATTTCTCCCGAACACGGATTTCAAAAGAAAAAAGATACTCTGAAACTGAAACTCAATACCGCAAAAACCTTGTTTGGCGCCAAATCTTACGGCAATGCTTTAGGTAAATACCAGGAAGTAATAACCGGATGCAGAAAGCTTGTAAAGCTCGATTCGGAACGAAATTCGGCAATGGTATCCTCAAAAAGATCGGAACAGGAGAAACAAAGCGCGGAAAAGAGCAACGCTTCGAGTCTGGCGAAAAGTATCTGGAACAGCGCAAAGAGCCTTGAAGATGATGGCAAGGCCAAGCTTGCAAAAGGTGATTTTTCGGGAGCTAAGAAAAGCTTCACGGCGTCTGAAAAGGAATACAAACACGCAAAGAACTATGCTATTGGAACTTCCGCACTGGCTATTATCAAAAAACAATATGAAGCCCAATTAGCCAAGGTGAAACGCGCTGACCTAAACAAATTCGGCGGCGCGGACTGGGCCGAAGCGCGTCTTGCAGTATCCAGCGCCGACAACGCGGTTTCCTCCGAAGACTGGGATAAAGCCCTGTCATCCTACCGGAAAGCCGTAACCCTCATTGCCAAAGCGGTGCCAAAAACCCAAAACGATATTGCGGCAATACTCCGCGCCCAGCGCAAGGCCAAATATGATAGGCTCATGGCTGAAGCGAAAAAACTGCTGAATAATAAACAGTGGGATGATGCTGAAGCAAAATATAAAGAAGCAATGCAGATCCCCGGATACGAGAATAATAACGATGCTCGAAGCGGAGCTGAGTTTGCGCGTAAGCGAGTTGCCGCGAAAGCCGATTATAAAAAGTCTATGAAAACCGCGCGGGTATATTATGCCAAGGCGCTGTCAAAGAGTAATGTTCCGTCCGCCCGTAAGTTCTGCGATGCGGCGTTGAAGGAATTACGCAGTGTTTCAACCACGTATCTTGACGCTACCGCGAAAAATAGCTTGTCCAAACTTTCGGTGGAAATCGAGAATTTCACGAAAAGCTTGTGGGATGGTCCCGTTAAAGATAATTCCTGGACGGTACCCGGACTGGATATGAAGTTTGCGTATGTTTCCCCAGGTAGCTTTAATATGGGCTCGAATGACGGCAACAGTGATGAGAAGCCGGTGCATCGCGTAACGATCAGCCGTGGCTACTGGATCGGAAAGTACGAGGTAACGCAAAGCGAGTACCAGGATCTTATGGGAACGAATCCGAGTCATTTCAAAGGCAGCAACAATCCGGTGGAACAAGTTAGTTGGAATGACGCAGTAAAATTCTGTGAAAGGCTTACGCAACGTGAACGTGCTGCTGGCCGTTTGCCGGAAGGTTATGCATACCGTTTACCCACGGAGGCTGAGTGGGAATACGCAGCGCGTGGGGGGGCTAAGAGCCGTGGTTACAAATACAGCGGGAGTGATGATCTTGACCGTGTGGGCTGGTACGATGGCAACAGTGGAAAGAAAACGCATGAAGTTAGGACTAAGAGTGGTAATGAACTTGGGCTATACGATATGAGTGGCAATGTGTGGGAGTGGTGTAATGACTGGTATGGGGAATATGGCAGCGGTACACAAAGCGATCCTGCAGGGCCTGGTACAGGCTCGGCCCGCGTGAATCGCGGCGGCAGTTGGGGCAGCCGCGCCAGGCGCTGCCGGTCGGCGATTCGGGGCGGCAATTCGCCTGGGTACACGCCCTGCGACCTGGGTTTCCGCGTCGTGCTTGGCCCAATAATAAAAAAATGAATGGTAAATTTCAATACGGCTCGGTGAAACCTCGTCCTCCCAAAAAAATGCCGCGAACAGAGGGGCTTATGGAGGGATGCATTGTCAGCGCAACGGAGCAATGCCGTTATAATCCAAGGATTATCCTTGGCGGCCCGGTGAAACCTCGCCCAGAGGGAAATATGTGCAGATTTTTTTATAAAAACCGTGATGTTGATATAATTCAGCCGTAATATATGTTACATGGGGCAAAATGAAATACAAAATGAAGCGTAAACAGATATAATGAACAATGACCCAGAAAAGAAGACGGTAAAACTGGCCGCTTTAGAGGACAAATCAGAGACCACTACCTGTATATGTCCGCCTGACGGCGCGAAGCTGGGGAAATATGAGGATCTGGAACGCGTTGGCGAAGGGGGCATGGCAACCGTATTTCGCGCTCACGACACCAAGCTCAAGCGCAAGGTTGCCTTGAAAATACTGAAGCGTGACGTAAATCAAACTTCGGAAGAGCAGGAACGTTTTCAGCGGGAAATCCATATTCAGGCGGGGCTGGATATTCCCGGCTGCGTAAAGGTGTTCGACTGCGGGAATGATGACGGCTGGCTGTATTTCGCCATGGAGTTCGTGGAAGGACAGACATTATGTGAAGTATTCAGAAAAGACCTGACACTGAAAAGGAAGATTGCCATCATTGCCAGAGTCGCGGAAATTCTCGCCAAACTGCATGATAAGGGGTTGACCCATCGCGACATAAAACCGAACAACATAATGCTTGACAGTCATGACGAAATCAAGCTCCTGGACTTTGGATTAATGAAGCCCATGGAAGCGGACAGCCTGATATACCATACTCAAACAGGATATATTTCCGGTACTCCCGCATATATTCCGCCGGAGAAAACCTCCAGAAATACTGATGTCCCGAATGCTCCGTCCGGAGATGTCTATGCGCTCGGGATCATGGCTTACGAGGCTTTTTCCGGGAAATTTCCATTCCAGGTGGAAGGATTGACCGTACACGAAACCCTGGAAGTGCTGAGAACGGAAGAACCTGAACCTTTGAGCAAGGCCGCTCCGCGCCTTAACAAACGGATAGCCTCGGTGGTTATGGCGGCGCTGGACAAGAATCCCAACAACCGTCCCACTGCCGGAGGGTTCGCCGCGGAATTGAAAGAAGCCATGAATGCGGGTGAACGCCGCTCGTGGTATCGGGTAATGGCTATAGCTGCTGCTGTAATCATTGCGTTTATAATTTGTTTTGAGGCGATAAGGATCGGCATGTCTGGCGGCGGCAGTGAAGAAAAAGGAGTTAAACCGCAACCTCCGGTCCCGGTGGCCAGTCCGGTGAAAAATCCCGAGAAAAAGCTGATAGGGATAGAATTTGTTGAAATATCCCCCGGGAAATTCCAGATGGGATCGGAAAAAGGAAATTCCGACGAAAAACCGGTAAGGACAGTGAAAATCTCAAATAAATTCTGGATATCCAAAAAAGAAATCACGGAAGCGGAATATAACGCCGTGATGTCTGGCGATATGAAGGCACTTACGGAAGAAAAAAAGAAGGAAACCGGCAATAAACCGCTTCTGAGTTTCTCCGGGAGCGATGACAGCAGCAAAGAGAGCGACAAAAAAATTGATACGGGAGACAAACCTGTCAGGGATATTTCATGGACTGACGCGGAACGGTTCTGCCGGAAGTTAAACAAGTATGTGAAATCCAGCATTCCCGCCGGATATGTATTCCGGCTCCCGACCGAAGCGGAATGGGAATACTGCTGCCGGGCCGGAACCAAAACCGATTATTCCTGCGGCAGCATGATCGATGAACTTGGCGAATTCGCTAATTTCGGCTCAAAAGATGACGTTCCGGAGAAAGCGGGTTCACGTCAGCCTAACGCGTGGGGTATCCATGACATGCACGGCAACGTGTGGGAATGGTGCAATGATTCAAAAAGCAATTATGCGGACTCGGCAAGTACCGATCCTGTCGGCAAGGCATCCGCATATACAAGGATTGCCCGGGGGGGAGCCTGGGACAGTCCGGCGGGTTCATGCCGCAGCGCAAATCGGATTGAGCACAATAAATCGTACAAAAACCGTAATCTTGGGTTCAGAATTGTCTTGGCAAAGCCATGCGATTGAGTTATACTCTTTTTCGTTAGGGTGATTTACGTAATCATTTTGTGAAACAGCCTGACGGAAAATGTTTTAACTGTTTGAATTTTTAATGATTATGGGGATATTTAAAATCATTACTTTGTTTATAAGGGGAAAATTTAATGCCTGTCTGCCCTGAATGTGAAAGTTCAGTTGGCGCCTCGGATGTCGTTTGTATGAGCTGCGGAACAAAGCTGACATCGGCAGGAGCTGAACAAAAACTTTCAGAAACAGTTGAAGGAAAACCTGATACTGTAAATGAAAGCGCACGGAATCAAACTGCAAAAACCGATGATACCGTTGGGGAAAAGATCGTGTCAATGCAGAAGACCCTGGTTGACAGTGATAATCCCCTGACCGGCAATGACGTCCGGCAGCCTGGACCCGCACCGAAAGTTGAACCGGTATACGGCGGATTCAGCTCGGATTGTCCCCATTTCCAGTGTGAATGGAACAAGGGATCGGCTATTTTTATCGCGGAAACCACTTCATCGATATCCTTCAGGTTTACCCCGGTTTCCAGGGAATCGCGGAACGCAGCTAATTTTCGATTGTTCCTGAAATTTCCCTATGAAGCATCCTTCAAGGAACAGCCGCTGCGTTTTGCCCGGCTTTCAGCGCCGAGGGAAGTTTATGTAAACTACAAACCTAAACTTGCCAATATCGGTACGGCCCAGGCCGTTGATTTTTATTTTTCCTACGAAATGAACGGACAATTGATGTGCTTTGATCAGCAGATCACCATAGATGTGTATTCCCAGCATACGTCAAAGGACAAAATTCTGGACAATTTAACAATCTCTATCGGCGACATCAAGCAGGAAGGCTATGGCGGCGATCCGAATTTGGCCCTGGACATTCTGCGAAACGCCCAGGATTCCGGCGGTTCGCTGAACGACCTGCTCGACAGTCTGAAAAAAACCGACCTGTGGACGGAACTTATCCTCTTTTCCGCTATTCCGCTATCCGGGATAGGATATCAGCAAAGGCCCAAATTGACGATTCCTCCCGCCCCGAGCAAAAAATACAGCAGTTTGACGCTGTTCACGAATTCAGGACGGCGAATCCATCTGCTGAACGGAGAAATTACTTTCGGACGCTCCCGGGACGCCGACGTTATTATCAGAAAACTTCCCGGCCCGGATGAAAGTCCGCCGTGGGACCGGCAGAGAATGATTTACGAAAACTGCCGGATCAGCGGACTGCACTGCAAAATAGGGGTGGACGATGATATGGCCTGGGTTACGGACACTTCTTCCAACGGCTCATTTATCGACAATCAGCGGATCGGGGCAAAAAAACAGTCCATTCCCGTACAATCGGAAATCGATCTTGTCTTGGGCGGTATTGCCGTCAACAATAACATTGTTTTGAAATTAAGGGTTTACAAAACCTATCTGAATGATATTGAACGGGGCAGTTCGTCATTTGACTCGGTACATGACTTGACAAAAAATCAGGTTAAAGACGCTATTTCCGGAATTGCCGTTTCCAGATATGACAGTATTCCCGAATCATACATCATCATCAATAAATGGCTTCCCTTGACCGCGGTAGAGGTAAATACCTCGAAAAAATGGGCCATCCGGTATAAGCATGATTCGTTTGCCCTGGTTGAAGAAAATGAGAAATGGTATTGGCTCGAGCCTGAAACAAAATTACCCCCTGAGTCGGGAATTGCCGAAGTTACTACGTTTAAACAGTATTTCCTGAATGATTAAGGCGATATTTTCCGGGAAAATTTTATGGATAAATAATAACGGTCTAGGCGTGAGGCGGTTTTTTTGCTTACGTACAATAATTATAACAAAACTGTTTAAAAAACAAATTGAGGAGGTTTAGGATGAAATTGAGAAAGGTAAAGTTCCTGAAGTCGGGTCTTGCGGTTTGCATCTTATGCGTGTTGTCGCTGCTGGCTTGGGCGGATGGCGAACGGGACATGGATTACGCGGTTGAAAAAGCCGCGGAAGAAGCTGTCTCGAAAATGGCTGCGGCAAGCAAAGTCAGGGGAGTTGACTCAATTGCGTTTATCGGCCTTGCCGGTGACCGGAAAGGATACAATACGACATTCCGGGCCGCCCTTCACAACCTGAAAAGCCGCTTCAAGTTTTATACCCGCAAAGAGGTTGAATGGGGCCTCCTGACCAAGGAAATTGAACTGGCGCATAAGCGCGGCGACATCATGGATGCCAAAACGTTGCAGAAATTCGGAGATTTCAAAGGCGTTCAGGCATATCTGTACGGCGTAATCAGGGAAGCTAATACTGATTCCGACGGGACCGCGGTTTTCCGGGCAACATTGACCTTGTCCAGAATTGAAACCGGCGAACAGATCTGGGAAGGAAACGTTACCGGCCGTTACCGGGGCGCCATCAAAAGGGAAGAAGTTCCGGACACCCTGATGAAAGCCGTAAGGGATGCCGGCAGACAGATCAAGGAAAAGCTTGCCGTTGAGCAGAATAAATTGCCGGAATGCAATGTTTTCGTATTGCCGGTTATAGGAAAAAAAGCGAGTGCCGTTTCGGATGTCCTGATTTCACAGTTCGTTTCCGCCGGTGACAAAAATATGGCAATTTACGCCAATCCTTCTTCCGTAGACCCTCTGGAGATTAGAGATATTGCGATTGACCTTGAAGCGAATTCCCCAACGTATTCGGCGAAAAAGCTTTCTGAAATCATGAAGAAGTTGGAGAAAATGTACAATGTCAATCCGAATGCGGTAAGCAAGGGAAAATACGGTTCGCGCACCAATACCTACCTGATCGCCAGAGTTATCAACGCCAAAGGCGATGAGAACGAAGCAAGTTTGATGGTTGACGTAAAGCTCAGGGATTTCAAGAACAATAAAATCCTCTGGGGCGGGACTTTCGACGGCAAATTTGAAGAAGAACAATCATCAAACACAAAACTAAAAACGTTCTGGGAAGAAAATACCTATCTGATAATTGGTATCGGCGGCGGTGCGGTTGTGCTTATTGCCATTATCCTGGTGCTGGTGTTTGTCTTTTCCGGGTTCAGATTAATGACCCGTGCCCGGTAAAGCCGGATAGATCATAATCAACAAACCTATTACAGGAGAGTATAAAAATGAAAACCATCACAAAAATAAAAATAGCGGTGGCGGTCCTGGGAGTAACCTTACTCATGACCGGATGCCCGTCAACCAAGCCGATCATACATGATGAAGTGCTGCCGGTATCAGGAAGCATTCAGGATCAGAAAAAACCATTGCCGCCGAAACCAAGACCGAAACCGCCAGCTCCACCTGAGAAGAAAAAACCTTCGGTTACAAAACATGTTAAACCATTAAGGTATTTCACCGACGTATCACCTTCCAGAATTGTCGTGAGTGTGATAAATGAAACCAAAACCAGTGATTTTGACGCCGTTGGCAGGTCCGTTACGGGAGCAATCGCGAATTCCGGATTTGAAGTTTCCTCGAAAAATCCATATTTGGTTGTTTCGATAAGGAATTCACTCGGGAAACTCGACAAACTCGGGAAATCCATTATTTACAAAGGCAAAACCGAAATTACCATCAACCGCACTATTTGCGAGTATTTGAAAAACGCCCGGGGAATAAATACTCTGCTGGCCAGGACCAAAATTACCGCAAAAGGCGACCGGAAATTCGATAAAGACGACGCCATTGACAGCCTTGCCGACAAACTGGCTGAGAAAAGCGCAAAATGGGTAGCTAAAGTTTCAAAACGGGAAATGGCCGGGCTTTCCGCCGTTATCGTCAAATTCGACATGAACATTTTCAGGACCGCATTCGCGGACCTCGACAGGGGCGTTTTCTATGATACCCTTGAGCGAAATCAGCCGAGAGAACAGATAGGGATCAATCTGATGCTGAAAAAAGTGGCAAAGTTTCCGGGCGTACTTTCCTGCGTGGAAACCAAGCGCACCCGGAAAACTTTGACCGTGGAATTCGTTTACCGGAAGAAGGATTATCCCCACGGCCTGGTCAACAAGGGAATGACGGAAATCCAGGAATACCACCAGCGGTCTCTTAACGGCAGAGTCAATGAACTGATTTCCTATCTGTTCAGAAAATAATAAACGGATTCGGGCGATATCAGGATATCAGGAGTTGACCGGAATGGTGGTTGACTCCTGACTTAACATAAAAAGAAGCACAATGGACGAAAACAGTATAGGCGATTATAACACTGTCGGAGGTGACGGGCAGGAAAAGAACCTTGATTTATCAATTGGCAACATGCCAACCATGGATGAACCTTCAACTGATTCATTAGGCCGCATAGACCGCTACGAACTTACTGAAAAACTGGGCGCCGGAGGTTTCGGCGCCGTTTACCGTGCGCGCGATACCATCGCCCAAATCGATGTTGCGGTAAAGGTACTGCCGCCGATGATTTCGGCCATTCCGGAAGAGCTGGAAAACGTGCGCTCGAATTTTGCGCTGGTTTCCAAGCTCAAACATCCGAACATTGCATCGCTTGAACATCTTCACAAAGTACAAAAGGCTGATGCGGCGGCACAGGAGCGCCTGCGGGTTTTCCCCGACAGTTACCTGGTGGTGATGGAGTATGTTACCGGATCGACTCTCTCCAACTGGCGCAAGCAGTTTTCCGACAGAAAAGTGCCGCCGGACAGGGCCGTGAACATCTGTGCGCAAGTCGCGCAGGCCCTGGATTTCGCGCACTCAAAAAAGATTATTCACCGCGATGTGAAACCTTCCAACATAATGATTTCCCCCGAGGGGGATGTTAAGGTTCTTGATTTCGGGCTTGCCGCCGAGATCCGCAGTTCAATGGGACGGGTTTCCCAGGAGCAGTTCGACACTTCCGGCACACGCCCGTACATGGCCCCTGAGCAGTGGGCAGGAAAACACCAGGGTCCGGAAACCGATCAGTACGCCCTTGCCTGCATGTTCTACGAGCTCATATCCGGCAAGGTTCCGTTCCAGTCGGTTTTCGATACCGGCGACACAATGTTGATGATGAATGTTATCAAAAGCGAATCAGTGGAACCGCTTTCCGAGCTTACCAAAAAACAGAACCTGATTCTCAAAAAAGCGCTGGCTAAAACTCCCGAAGAACGTTTTGCGAGTTGTACGGAGTTCATCGGCGCTCTCGGCGGAGACAAGGTAAAGATAACCAGAAGAAATTCAACTGGCGGCAAAAAATCGTCCAGGTCGGTTATTGCGGTGGTTATTTTCCTGATTGTAATTGTGGGATTGGGATTCGGCGGATACATCGGTTATTCCAAATACATGGAAATCCAGAAGGCCAAGGCCGAACAGTTGGCAAAGGAAAAGGCCGCCGAGGAGGAACGTCAGCGTCAGGAACAGCTGGCCCGGGAAACCCGGGAAAAGCTGAACACGCTCAAAGTAAAGCTGGATTCGGCGTTCAGGTCGGGTAACTTTTCAATCGCGTCTTCGGCGGCGGCAGACATCCTGGCGATCGACTCTCAAAACGCTTATGCCCGGCAGATGCAGGCAAGGATCAAGGAAAAAGCCGGACTTTCCGAAACCGCCCCGATAAAAAGCCGTGCGGAAATAGCTTTCGAAAGCATAAGTCCCATATCATCGGAACATGGATTCGGCCAAAGGAAAACCAATCTCAGGCTGATGCTTAAAACCGCGGATAATTTATACGAAGCCAAATCTTACGGTGACGCCCTGGGAAAATATCAGGACCTCATAACCGGCTGCCGCAATCTCAAGAAACTCGACTCGGAACGGAATTCCGCGGTTGCCGCCACTAAAAAGCTTGAAACAAACCGTAAGGTCGCGGAAAAAAACGATTCCGTGAAGTTGGCTAAAAAAGTTTGGAACAACGCCGAAAAACTGAAAGATTCTGGAAAAAATAAATTTTCCAAAGGTGATTTTTCCGGCGCTGTTAAAAGCTTTGCCGCGGCGAACAAGGAATACAGACACGCAACACAATATGCCAGGGGAACTTACAATTTATCATTAAGTAAAGAAACGTTTAATAAAAGTCTGCTTTCACGTAATATTGAACGCGCCGAACTGGACAAGTTCGGCGGCTCTTACTGGGCTGATGCGCGGCTGGCGCTGTTGCGCGCTGACAAAGCCGCCGCGTCCGAGCAGTGGGAACAAGCCATGGCTGAATACCAGACAGCCACGAAACTTATTCCCAAGGCGGTGGAAACCGCTAAGGCCGGCATCTTGAAAATGCGGCGCAACCGTTTCGAGCAAGCCATGACGGTAGCTGATAAGTCGATGAAAAACCACCAGTGGGAACAAGCGGTTGTGAAATTCAAGGAAGCATTGAAAATTCCCGGCTACCGGGACAGCAAGGTTGCTTTGGAAGGAATAAAAACCGCCCAAGGGCACATTACGGAATTCAACGCATTAGTTGCCAAAGCCGAAAAAGCGGAGAAAAACCAATTGTTGTGGCAGGCGGAAAGACTGTATGAAAAAGCAAAAGCGGTAAAAGGTTATGAATCAAACCGGAAAATAGCTTTAATATTGAAGAAGCTGAAAGACGGATTGACGGGAACCGTCAAAAGCCAAAAACTTATGGACCAGGCAACCTGTTACGAATATGGCTTGGCAGGAAAAGTTGACAAAAAACTCGCAGCAAAACTATATAAACAGGCTGCCGGAACGGGCTATCCCTCCGCACAGTTATACGAAGCATACTGTTACCTGTATGGACGGTTGGGATTCGAGGAACTCCCGCAAAAAGCAAATGAAATCGCGAAAAAGTGTTTCCCTGCTGCCTTGAAGCTGGCTGAATCAGGAGATCCGATAGCTCAGTTGGCCGTTGGCATTGCATATGAAACCTGTTGTTTTCCACATGAAGAAGGCGCTGATTATAAACAGACTGCCAGCAAAGCCATGTATTGGTATAAAAAAGCCGCCGAAAAAGATAATGCTGATGCAATGAATCAAATTGCAATGTTATACGGGGGACTCAAAGGCGTAGAAGGCATAAAATTGGATTATGCAAAAACAAGGGAATGGTCTCATAAAGCCGCGGAAAAAGGTCATGTTGTAGCAATACATAATCTGGGAAGTATTTATGATGGCGGAGTTGGCGTTAAAAAAGATTATGTAAAAGCATTGCGCTGGTACAAAAAAGCCGCCGAAAAAGACTATATAGATGCCATAACCTGTATAGGATTCATTTACAGCAAAGGCGGTTATGGAGTAGACAAGGATTATTCCAAAGCCTTGAAATGGTTTACCAAAGCCGCCGACAATGGTGGTGTATGCGGAATGATGAATATCGCGCGTATGTACAAAATGGGATACGGGGTAAAAAAGGATTATTCTAAAGCTTTGGAATGGTATAAAAAAGCCGCCGGTAAAGGCAGCGCTTACGCAATGAACGGTATTGCGAACTTGTATTATAAAGGTGGCTATGGAATAGATCAAAACTATGCCAAGGCCATGGAATGGTATAAAAAAGCCGCCGCGAATTACAATATTGCCGCGATCAGTAACATAGGGTATATGTATCAGCATGGTTATGGTGTCAAAAAAGATACCTCCGAAGCGATAAAATGGTACAAAAAAGCCGCCGAAAAAGGCAATACTTCCTCGATGATCAAAATCGGGAATTATTATTATTACGGTGCTGACGGCATCACCAAAGATGATGTGAAAGCCATTGAGTGGTATGAAAAAGCCGCGAAAAAAGGCAACACCACGGGCCTGTATAATGTCGGCAAGAAATTTTATAAAGGCGAAGGAGTTGAAAAAAATTTCGCGGAAGCCTTGAAATGGTTAAAACAAGCGGCGGAAAAAGGGAATGACAGGGCGTTGTCCGATATCGGCGACATCTATTTCTACGGCGGTAACGGCGTTGATAAAAATTATGTTAAGGCATTGGAATGGTTTAAAAAGGCCGCCGGTAAAGGCAACAGAATGTCGATGTACATGATCGGTTACATCTATTACCTGGGAACTAACGGCGTTGATAAAGATTACGCCAAAGCCTTGGAATGGTATAAAAAAGCCGCCGATAAAGGACTTGCAACCGCAATGTACGATATCGGGAGATTCTACAATTACGGCTATGGCGTCAAAAAGGACTATACCAAAGCTTTGGAATGGTATAAAAAAGCCGCCGAAAATGGCGAAGTAAAGGCCATGAACACTCTCGGAAGATTCTATTCATGGGGGATCGGCGGTCTTAAAAAAGATTACACCAAAGCCATGGAATGGTACAAAAAAGCCGCCGCCAAAGGCGACAAGCTTTCAATCAACAATATTGCGTTTATGTATAAACTTGGGAACGGAGTGCAAAAAGACTATTCCAAGGCTTTGGAATGGTATGAAAAGTTGGCGGACAAAGGTGACTCCGTGGCAATGCATTCCATTGCCATGCTGTATTACATCGGCGGAGAGGGCTTGCCGAAAAATTATTTCAAAGCGTTTGACTGGTTCAAAAAAGCGGCTGATGCAGGTAATTCATATTCCATGAACATGATCGGACAATTGTACCTGAATGGTAAAGGTTTTGCTAAAAATTACTCAAAGGCCATGGAATGGTACAAAAAGGCCGCCGATAATGGCAATACTTCCGCATTAGGCAATATTGGTTATATGTACCAGAATGGCTATGGGGTAAGCAAAAGCTCCCATATGGCGTTACTGTGGTATAAAAAAGGCGCCGGCAAAGGCAATACCACGGCCATGAAAAATATCGCAAATGTGTACAAATATGGATTAGGTGTTACCAAAGACTATTCAAAAGCCATGGAATGGTATACAAAGGCCGCCGATAAAGGTGACACCAGAGCCATGAATAGTATTGCTCAGTTTTATAAATACGGTCAAGGTGTAGACAAAGATTATACAACCGCGGTGGAATGGTACAAGAAAGCCGCCAAAAGAGGCAATACCCTCGCAATGAACAACCTCGGTTTTACATACACCCAAGGGGGATATGGCATAACTAAAAATTATGACAAAGCCATGGAATGGTATAAAAAGGCCGCCGATAAAGGCAGTGCGCCGGCAATGACTTCAATCGGGCTCATGTACCAGAACGGCCACGGCGTCGCAAAAAATTATATGGATGCCATGAGCTGGTTTTTGAAGGCGTCCAAAAAGAAAAACTCGAACGCCATGTATTCCATCGGCATCCTCTATCTCCAAGGCGGTTACGGAATAAAGAAAAACAGTATTCAGGCAAGGCTCTGGTTTCAGAAATCTTATGACAACAGCACGTTCAGTTACCAGAAAAAGCGCGCCCAAGACATGTTGAATAAGCTTTAAATTTAATGATAAGGATTTTACCGAAAATGTCGGAAGAGGTCGGAACAATTTTAAAAACAGGATCAGTTATTGGCGAATACCGGGTATTGGCTTTGCTGGGCAAAGGCGGCATGGGCGAAGTGTACATGGTGGAAAATATTCAGATGCACAAACGCTATGCGCTCAAAGTTCTTCCTCCGGATCTTTCGGCTAACGGCAGTTTCATCGACAGGTTCAAAATCGAAGCAAGGGTCATGGCTGATTTGAGCCACCCCAATATTGTCCATGTCAATTTCATCGGCGCAAATGATGGGCTTTACTATCTGGTTATGGATTATGTGGAAAGCGACGAGGGCAAGCCGAAAACCCTTGAAGATGAAATCCGGGAGAAAGGAAGTTTCAGCGATAAAGACGTCAGGGAATTATCGCTGCAAATCTGCGACGCCCTGAATTATGCCCACAACTTCCAGGAAGGCGTGGTTCACCGCGACCTGAAACCATCCAATATTCTGATGGATTCCAGAAATAATGTCAAGATCGCCGATTTCGGACTGGCGAAAGTGGTCGGGTCCGATTACCTGCGCAATATGATCGACCAGTCGATCCGCCTGACCATGGGTGGGGCGCAATCTGCGGACTTGTCGATCGGCGGCATGGCCACTATGAAAGGCTCAGGGCAGTCGTCCAGGACCACCACGGGTTCCCTTTTGGGAACTTACGAATACATGGCCCCGGAACAGCAGGAAGGCGGGGAGGCAACCGCCAGAAGCGACATCTATGCTTTAGGTTTGATAATCTATCGCATGCTGACCGGCAAAAAGGCGAAAGGACGCTTTAAACTGCCGTCCGAACTCGGCCATAACAAACAATGGGACAGCATCATCCTCAAGTGCCTGGAGCCGGAAGCCGCAGACCGTTACGATTCCGTCGCCGCCCTGACCAACGACATAAAAGCGGTAAAAGCGCCGGGTGTTTCAAACGTTGGCCGTAAAAAAGCTGAATCGATGAATAAAACCGGGAATGGTTCCGGAAAGAAAAGCCTGCTGATATGGGGCGGATTATGTCTGGCGGGAGTAGTTGCGGTATTTGCCGGAATATTTATCGCCATGCTTACCAGTAAATCCGATACAGTAAATACCGGGAGTCTGAAAAAACCGCCGGTCGCGGAAGAACAAAATTACGTTCAACAGGAAAAAATCGTTATTCCTCAGAAAAAGGAAATTCAGAAAAAGCCGGAAGCCGCAAAACAAAAACGCGTTCAAAAGAAAGAGCCTGCTCCCCCTAAAAAAATTACTCTAACCGACATGCTGCCCGTCAACTGCAATGTTGTTGCGTCTATTGATGTGCGGAAATTACTCTCGATTAAAGAAATATTTTCAAAATACCAGGAGTTCTTACAGGTTAATCCCAAATTTAAAAATAAGCTTAATGAATATGGGATTAATCCTGAAAATATTGAAAGTGTTTCCGTTGGCGTTGTCCTGCCCGGAATTATCAATCCGGAAAAGCCGTCAATCCCATTTATCGTCAACGCTCAATTCAACCGTCCGTTCGACTTGAAAAGAGCCGTCAGCGATATGGGAGACGTTGCCGAAACCAGAGAAAAATATAATTCCAGGGATATTTATCTGTTCTATGATGATAATAATGTAAAACTGTATATTGCCCAGCTCCCGGATAATATTCTTTCATTCGGCACGAAAGAGTTGCTGATCAAATCCCTCTATCAAAGAACCGCTGACGGTTCAAGCGAACTGAAAAAACTTGCCGGGGGCAAACCGGAATTTGTCAGCGTCGCCGCGAAAATACCGGAACCGTTGGCGGAAAAGAACAAGATTCCGCTGACGAAACATGTCTTGCTGTCGGTGAAAAATAACCAAAACGGTTACATTTTGCGCCTGAACGCCGTTTGCGCTTCAAGCGACAGTCTGAGAATGTTGAGTTCGCATCTGAATCAGGTGAATGCGGTTCTGAATCAAATCTGCAGGCTGCCGGGCGGGACTGAAACCGTAAAATTTATCAATCAGGGCATGGAGGTATCCGCGTCTGTAGAAATCAGCGCGGAAATGCGGCAAGCCATAGAGTCAGCGCTTGCACACGCCCGGTTGAAAGCTAAAAAGATAAGCGATGCGAACAATCTGAAACAGATCGGCTTGGCGCTGTGCATGTACGCAATGGACTATAAAAACAAGTTTCCGGCTCCCGATGGAGCCGCCGGGTTTGAATTGTTGAGAAAAGAGGAATATCTCACCGAACCGAAAATATTCATATGTCCGGCTACGGACACCAAACCCGCGAAACCCGGAGAAAAATTAACCGAAGCCACTGTGGATTATGTTTACCGGGGAGGCGCGGTTTACGGCAAAGGCGGCGATACCCCTGTCGCCTGGGATAAGCACGGAAACTTCAAGGACTTCGGAAACGTCCTTTATGCTGATGGCCATGTTTCAGGCTTTTCCGGCAAAGACTGGATGGAAAAAGCAGGCGTAAGTAAACTGATCGATAAGAAAAACGCCGACGCCTGGTATGAAACCGGGAAAAAGCATTATGACAAAAAAGAGTATTCAAAAGCTTTGGAATACTACCGGAAAGCCGCCGATAAAGGTAATCCTGATGCGATGGCTGGCATTGGACACATGTATTATAATGGACGCGGCGTTAAAGAAGATAATCCCGAAGCCCTGAAGTGGTATAAAAAAGCCGCGGCAAATGGCAATATCAAAGCCATGATTTATATCGGGAATATGTATCTTAACGGTTATGGGGTTAAAGAGGACGGTCACGAAGCTGTTAAGTGGTATAAAAAAGCCGCGGATAAAGGTAATACCAAAGCAATGAATTATATCGCGCTGATATATTATAATGGCAGAGAAGGGGTCAAAAAAGATGACCTGGAAGCTATTAAGTGGTATAAAAAAGCCGCGGATAACGGTGATACGAAAGCAATGGTTTATGTCGGGAATATGTATTATTGGGGATATGGAGTAAAAAAAGACTACGTCGAAGCTCTGAAATGGTACAGAAAATCCGCTGACAAAGAAGATCCGAACGGGATAAGAAGCGTCGGGAATATGTATTATTGGGGGAATGGGGTTGAAAAAGACTACGAAAAAGCCATGGAGTTGTATAAGAAAGCCGCCGGCATGGGCAATACGGACGCAATGAATTATATCGCGGATATGTACAAGAATGGCTGGGGAGTCACAAAAGACCTCACCGAGGCAAAGCGCTGGTATCAGAAGGCATATGACAACGGTGATAAAAATGCCAAGGAAAAGTTAGATAAGCTTAAATAGGTTTGCAAAACGTTTTTTATGTTATCGCGGTAAATTCATTATTTCGCGTGAGGTGGATGTTTTTGTTACGTAAAATATGTGAAAATTATTTATAAGGCAGGAGGTGTGAAATGGGTATATTCGCGGACAAATGTGAGAAATGCGGCAACCGGGTTCCCAAACAGGCAAGATTCTGTAATAAATGCGGCACCGGCGCTCCCGGCGGATGGACTAGATGTCACAACTGCAATTCATGGGTAGGCGTCGAAGCGGAATTCTGTCACAGCTGCCGGGCTGCCTTGTACCCGGAAGAGCGCGACCTGGTGGTAAACGGATCGATCCGCCGTGTGGCCGGAGTGTTTCTTCAGCGGGTTGACCTTCCCGCCATTAAGCGGCGTCTCGACGGCAAACTTATTATTGAGGAAGGCACCAAAGCCATCGTGATGGAAAACGGCAAGATCACCGATGTTCTGAAACCCGGCGCATACAACGTGGACGGAAATCTGCTTAAACGTGTTTTTTCCGAACCGGCATATAAGTCTTTCTTTTTGGTTGACGCAGGCGATGTGGCCCTTCCTTTCAACGTCCTCGGGCTTCGCTCCAAGGAGGATATGAAGCTTAACTTTTACACCGAGGCTATTTTCCGTTTCAACCCGGAAAAAGCCCTTGCATTGATCGAAAACGTCCTGAAGGACAAACGCCAGATCGTTCACACGGAATCAGACCAGGAAAAAAACGCGGAATCAAACGAAGTCCGCTATGATAACTTGTGGAAATGCCTGGAGCATGAAGTTACCGAAGCCGTGAGAAGCATGTGCCTTGAAGCCAGTATCGACGACCTGGTGAAATCGGCACATGTCCGCGAGGCTTTCGAAAACCGCCTTGCCTTGACTATGTCCAGGGCCGCCGAAAGGTACGGCATGGTCCTTGTCCGTTGCGCCGCCGTCACCTTCTTCGGCAAAACCTATGAGGAGTTGTGCGAGAAAGCCGGTAATATCGAAGCGGACGCCCGGAAAGCAGTTCTGGAAAAACGCGCCAGGCGGATCGTCTCTGACGATAAGCTTGATACCGTCAAAACCGAAAAAGACCTTCAGGCACAGCTCGATCAGCTCGCTTACGAATACGATCTGAACAAAGAACAGTTGGACGTGGAATTCAAGAAAATTCTCGCGGACCTCAACCATGAGCTCGAACAGAAAAAACAGAAACAAGCCCAGGAACTTAAGCGTGACGCCGATGATTTCCGCAGGGAAAACGAAAATATCGAACTTGACCACAACATGGGCAAAGAGGCGAAATTAAACGATTTCGATCGCGCCGAAAAGGACAAGGATTTCGCCCAAATGCGCAGTCAGGACATGGCTACGCACGAAGATAAAATCAAAAAGGCTGAAATGGGCCTGGACCTTCGCGCCCAGCGTTCAGCGCTCGATGCTGAAGAGGAGAAAACAAAAATTGCTAACCGCACCGGACAGTCCGTTGAAGCACTGGCCTCGGTTCTTTCCCCGGAAGAATTCAAGCAGTATCAGGAAGCGATCAAGACCGGCAATGATATGAAGCTCAAAGAAATGATGGCCAACATGGCCCCCGAGCAGATGCTTGCAATACAGGCCGGTGACAACGCTGAACTGGCTAAATCCGTGGCCGATATTGCCAAAGCCAACGCTGAAGCCAATGCCAGCAAGATTAAGGCAGATATGGTAAATGAAAAAGTCGAGTTAATGGAGAAAAACGCTGACCGCTTAGAACAGGTCCTGGACAAGTCGCTCGACGCCAATGCCAGAAGCGCCGCCGCGGGTTCAGGAAATAAAAACACTTCCACCAACCAGAGCTGATTTTTTTATAATTCAGGATGGAATAAATATATGGATAATAGTAATATTGGCGATTTTAAAACGGAAAGTGGCGAAAATCTGGATTTATCCATTGGCAACATGCTTACCGAAAACGGGAATTCTCCCGGATCGTTAGGGCGCATTGACCGTTATGAACTTGTCGAGCAACTGGGAGCTGGCGGGTTCGGCGCGGTATACCGGGCGCATGATACCGTGGCAGGGATCAATGTCGCATTGAAAGTATTGCCGCCGATGATCTCGGCGGTTCCGGAAGAGCTGGAAAACGTCCGGTCCAACTTTGCAATGGTCTCCAAGCTGAAACACCAATACATAGCCTCGCTGGAACATCTCCACAAGGTGGAAAAGGTTGACGCCGCCGCCCAGGAACATTTACGGGTTTTTCCCGACAGTTATCTGGTGGTGATGGAGTATGTCAATGGCTCGACACTGTCCAACTGGCGCAAACAGTTCCCGGATAAAAAAGTACCGCTGGACAAAGCTCTGGACATCTGCGGAAAAGTCGCCCAGGCGTTGGACTTCGCGCATTCGAAAAAGATCATCCATCGCGACGTAAAACCGTCGAATATCATGATTTCCCCGGATGGAGAAGTTAAGGTTCTCGACTTCGGGCTTGCCGCCGAAATCCGCAGTTCGATGGGCCGGGTCTCCCGGGAACAGTTCGACACCTCCGGTACGCGCCCCTACATGGCCCCCGAGCAGTGGGCGGGTAAAAACCAGGGACCCGAAACCGATCAGTACGCGCTGGCCTGTATGCTTTATGAGTTGATCAGCGGCGGCGTACCGTTCCAGTCGGTTTTCGAATCGGGCGACGCCGGTTTGATGTTGAACCTGGTGGAAAACCGGATGCCGGAACCTTTGCCCCAATTGAATAAAAAACAAAACGCGCTTTTGATGAAGGCGTTAGCCAAAAAAGGCTCAGACCGCTACGCTTCCTGTGACGAGTTTATCAATGCTATGAGGGGAAAAGTCAAAGTAAAACGCGCCTCTAAATCCTCCGGCGGCGGCAAAATAATTGCGGTTCTGCTGATTATTCTTGTCCTTATAGGCGCTGGCGGATATTTCGGCTACACCAAATACCGGGAAGTCCAGAAGTCCAAAGCCGAACAATTGGCCAGGGAAAAAGCGGCAGAGGAAGAACGCCAGCGTCAGGAACAGCTCGCGAAAGAGACGCAGGAAAAACTCAATTCCCTTAAAAAGAAACTGAAGTCTTCATTCAGAAAAGGGGACTTGTCGGCGGCTTCGGCGGCGGCCTCGGAAATACTGTCGATCGACCCTCAAAACTCCTACGCCCGGACGATGCAGGACAGGATCAAGGAAAAAGCCGGACTCGCCGAAACCGCTCCGGTCAAGAGCCGCGCGGAAATGGTGTTCGAAAGGTTAAGCCGCATTTCTCCCGAACACGGATTTCAAAAGAAAAAAGATACTCTGAAACTGAAACTCAATACCGCAAAAACCTTGTTTGGCGCCAAATCTTACGGCAATGCTTTAGGTAAATACCAGGAAGTAATAACCGGATGCAGAAAGCTTGTAAAGCTCGATTCGGAACGAAATTCGGCAATGGTATCCTCAAAAAGATCGGAACAGGAGAAACAAAGCGCGGAAAAGAGCAACGCTTCGAGTCTGGCGAAAAGTATCTGGAACAGCGCAAAGAGCCTTGAAGATGATGGCAAGGCCAAGCTTGCAAAAGGTGATTTTTCGGGAGCTAAGAAAAGCTTCACGGCGTCTGAAAAGGAATACAAACACGCAAAGAACTATGCTATTGGAACTTCCGCACTGGCTATTATCAAAAAACAATATGAAGCCCAACTCGCTAAAGTGAAACGCGCCGATATCGACAAATTCGGCGGCGCGGACTGGGCCGAAGCCCGGCTTGCAGTATCCAGCGCCGACAACGCCGTATCCTCCGAAGACTGGGATAAAGCCCTGTCATCCTACAGGAAAGCCGTAACCCTCATTGCCAAAGCGGTAGAAAAAACTGATAACGACATTAAAACAACACGTAAGTTGGAGGCTGCGAGAATAAATTTAAAAAAGATTGGACTCGCTCTGAAAATGTATTCTGATGACTTTGCTCAGCACTTTCCAGCCACCAACGGTGCGGCCGGTCTGGATGTATTGAGGAAAGAATACTACATAAAAGATCCCAGGATTTTAACTTGCCCCAATACTAATACCAAACCGGCAAAAAAAGGTGAAGCATGGACAGAAACAACCGTGGATTATGTTTATCGGAATGGTTTGATGGCAAAAGATTCTGAAGGCAAACCTGTTGCCTGGGACAAACCCGGCAATTTTAAGAATTTCGGTAGCGTTTTCTATTCTGACGGAAGAATAAAAAGCTTTACCGGTAAAGATTGGATGGAGAAAGCTGGCATCCCCAAGCAGGTTATAATGGAAATAGAAATCTCATCCTTGAATGATACCGGAAATATATGGTTCAATAAAAAGGACTATGTAAAAGCATTAGAGTTTTATAGAAAAGCCGCGGACAAAGGTGATACTCATGCAATGTGTAAGATAGGAAATTTTTACCGTTGCGGTTATGGCGTGGGGAAAAATTATACTAAAGCGATGAAATGGTATAAAAAAGCAGCCGATAAAGGCGATGCATCCGCAAAGTATTATGTTTATACTACGATGGTGTTTAGGGAGTTGCAAAGGACTATACCAAAGCAATAAATGGTATAAAAAGGCCATCGGGAAAGGTAGTAAAACCGCGATGTATAGCATTGGAGTGTTATTTTATGATGGGCTGGGCATAGCAAAAGATCATTTGAAAACAAAATACTGGTTTCAGAAGGCTTATGATAATGGATATGAAAATGCCTTGAGAATGTTAAATAAGATAAAGGCGGAAAATGAATAGAAAAATCGTCTTGAGTTTGCTGGTGGTGGCGTCGGTTGCGGCTGGCGTAATTGCGGACGATTACGAGGACGCGCTTAATGGCATGTACAAGAATTCCAAGCCAATAGGTAAAGTCAGGAAGCATCCGGTTCCCGTTAAAAAAACGCTCCCGGAGGCAACTCCGAAAAAATCTGCCGACAATGACAATATCAGATCATATTTGGACAAAATAAAAAAAATAAGTATCCGTAACCTGAAACAAATCGGTTCGGCCCTGAATAATTATGCCGCGGACCATGACGGTAAATATCCTTTTCTCAATGACTATGAAGGACTGGAATTATTGAAAAAGGAAAAATATCTGAAAGAAAAAGCTTCGGACATAAATTTATATAGTTATATCTATAGAGGCGGATTGAAAAAAAGTGACGGTATTGCGGCTATCGCCTGGGACAATTCTGATAAATTCGAGGATTACGGAAATGTCCTCTACACGGACGGAAATGTTAAAAGTTTCACCGGTAAAGACTGGCTGGGAAAAGCAGGCATCGCCAAGATCCATCAGGCCCAGCACAAACTTGAAACAACGAGAAGTAATGCTTCCAGCGATTTGCTTTGTATTGGCCTTATTTTGATGCAATATGCTCTTGACCATAATGATAAATTCCCAACGCCTGACGGCGCCGCCGGACTGAATCTCTTGATAAAAGAGGGTTATGTGGAAGATTTGAAAATATTTACAAGTCCAAGCACTGGCACAAAGCCCATAAAACCCGGTGAAACACTTACTGAAAAAACGCTTGATTACGTCTATAGAGGCGGTTTAAGCGGAAAGGGCGATATTGTTCCTATCGCCTGGAGCAGACCCCGTAATTTCAAAAATTTTGGCGTTGTTTTCTACACGGATGAGCATATTAAACGCTTTTATGGTAAAGACTGGATGGATCAGGCGGGTATCACGAAAATCAATAAAACGAAAAAAAAGTCAGCCAAGGATAAGTCATTTTCGGTGCCGGAACTCAGAATGAAATTAGTCTACGTGGCTTCCGGCAGCTTCATGATGGGGACAGCTGAAACAGGGCCGGTGGATCGTGTAACCATCAGCAAGGGCTTTTGGATCGGGAAGTATGAAGTAACGCAAAAAGAATACCAGACACTTATAGGAACAAATCCGAGTCATTTCAAAGGAAACAGCAATCCTGTAGAACAAGTAAGCTGGAATGACGCGGTAAAGTTCTGCGAGAAGCTTACGGAACGCGAGCGTGCCGCTGGCCGTCTACTGGAAGGCTATGTTTATCGTCTTCCTACGGAAGCGGAATGGGAATATGCGGCGCGAGGAGGGAATAAAGGCAAAGGTTATAAGTACAGCGGCAGCAATGATCTTGATCGTGTTGGCTGGTATAAAGACAACAGCGGTAAAAAAACGCACGCGGTGGGGTCTAAGAGTGGTAATGAACTTGGTATTCATGATATGAGTGGGAACGTTTGGGAGTGGTGTAATGACTGGTTTGGCAAACTCGACAACAATTCCCGGACCGATCCTGTAGGGCCCAGTACTGGCTCGGACCGTGTGATTTCCGGCGGCAGCTGGTCCTGCATCGTCAGGCGCTGCCGGTCAACTTATAGTCTCTGGCGCACGCCGTCGGGCCAGCACCTCGATCTGGGCTTCCGCGTTGCCCTTGCTCCCGTTTTGAGTAAATCCAGATATTCTAAGCCGGATGTATCAAAAAGTTCTATTTCAGGTCAGGGACAAATGGCATTGGCTTATCGATACGGAACGGCTGAAAAATATGATAAAAAACTCGAGAAAAAATATCTGGAGCAATCAGCTGCGGCGGATTATCCTCCCGCAATATATTTAAAAGCGTATTACAAGATGTATGGATTTTTAAATTATAAGAAAGAAAAAAAAGAAAAAACTGAAAAAATCTGCAAGGAATCATTTCCCGGTGTTTTAAGTTTGGCGGAAAATGGCGATGCAACCGCTCAATATATAACCGGAAGAGCATATACTACCGGCGTTGGCTGTAAAGAGGACGGCGTCAAGGCAATGCTCTGGTTTCAAAAGTCTTATGACAATGGTAATATCTTGGCTACGTATTGCATCGGATTATTGAGTTCGGACTATGAAAAAGCATTAGAGTGGTACAGAAAAGCCGCTGACAAAGGTCACGTGAGCGCTGCGTTTTTTATTGGTGCGATGTATTATTCAGGTTCGGGGGTGGCAAAAAATTATGTCAAGGCCGTTGAATGGTATGAAAAGGCCGCCAACAAAGGACTTGAACATGCAATGTATGATTTTGGATATATCTATTACGAAGGCGGTTACGGTATAGCAAAAAACAATGAAAAAGCAAGATTCTGGTACCAGAAATGCTATGATAGTACTGATGATGAATACTGGAAAAAATCAGCTTTGGAAATGTTAAATAAAATAAAGGATAAAAAATGAAGAGAAAGATTGTATTGGGTTTGATGGCGGTGGCGTCAATGGTGATCGGCGCGGTTGCGGACGATTATGAGGACGCGCTTAACAGCATGTACAAGAACCCTAAACCGATGGGGAAGGTGAGAAAGTATCCGATTCCGGTAAAAAAAGCTCCGGTTCCGGCCCCGAAAGAAACCGTGAAGGCTAAAGACCTGAAGGTAAAAATTGTCTATGAGCCGATGTTCAACTATTTCCTGGTCCACCTCGGCGACCAGCTTGTAAAGAGCATTACCGTTACCAATAACGGCAATACCGCGACCCCGAACCTGCTGGTGACCGTAAAGTTGAGTCCGGACGACTATGCCGGGGAATGGACCCAGACCATACCGTCAATCGGCGCGGGAAAATCCGTAACTCTCAGGAACATTCATATCCCGATCCGGCACAAGGCGTTCAAGGAGGTCGAAGAGCGGCTTTCGGCCGCCCTGGTGGTGACCATTAAGGATTCAAAGGAAACCCTTTACGCATCGACCTCGAAGGTTGACATTCTGGCCTTCAACGAATGGTTCCTGGACCCGGAAAACATTGAAAATCTCTGTGCGTTCGTAAGGCCGAACTCCGCGGCGGTAAAGAAAATCGTCAGCATGTCCAGAAAGAGGCTCAAGGAAGTATCGGGGATTGATTCCTTCGAGGATTACCAGGCGGGTGATCCAATGCGTGTGCTTGCCATGTTGACGGCGATTCACCGGACCATGAACAAAGATCTGGACATCGGTTACATCACCGTTCCGGCCTCCTTCGAGAAAGGACAGAAGATCCGTTCCCATGACGACGTGCTGAAATATAAGCAGGGAACTTGTCTTGACCTGGCCGTGCTCGAGGCCGCGATATGGGAAAACGCCGGTTTGCATCCGGTAATAATCATTATTCCGGGACACGCATTCGTGGCCTGCTGGCTGAAAAGGAAAAATTATCCGGCTGGGATCAATGTTATTCAAAATGCCGGAAGCGCCAAAAAAGTGATGGCCCCTGTTTCCGCCCATGACCTGCTGATTATGAATTCCACAACCGTGACCAATGACGGCGAAAGGGGTATGTTCAAACGGGCGGTGTTAGAAGGCAACGCCATCGTAGCGAGCTGTCTGAAAAAAGGTAAATGGCTGATCTTTATAGATGTTTCAAAATGCCGCAGGAACAAGGACGGCAAGTCCGTGAAGCCGTTGCCGTTTTAATTACGGTGTAATAAAGACCAGGTGGCAGAGCGCTATTTGGACGGTGTCACCGTCTTTCAGGATCATGGGGCCGGTAATTTTCCTCTTATTGACAAAGGTTCCGTTGGTGCTGTTTTCGTCATTGAGGATGAAACCTTTTTCCGTCTTTTCAACGGTACAGTGCAGTCCTGAAACGCCTTCATAATCAAGCACAACGTCACATTTATCCGAAGAGCCAATTGTCAGCTTGTTCTGAAGTTTGATCCACGTTCCAGGCTCGTTTTTTTTCAGCAGGAACAGGTATGAAGCGTCTTTTTCGGGGGGGACATTTTTCTTGATCAGGTTCATGGTTGTCTGTGCGTTTTTAATGGCCGCGATGGATTCATCCGACTTGACCAAAGTGTTCCGCAATTCTCTTTTCCCCTGAATTAACTCATTAAGCGCGGAGTTGAACAACTTGTCCATACTATCCGTATTTGCCACATTGAATTCACCGTTTGACAATTCACAAAGCAACGTGAAAAATGAATTTTTGAGAATAATCAGAAACCGGCTTTTCTGTTGGTACAGTGTTCCCAGGCGCTTGATGTTGAGACGCTTGATCACCTCTTCCGCGGGAAGTTCATCCAATACATACATGCAAAAAGCCTTATAAGTTTGCTGGTCTATCTTGCCGTATGAAACTTTAAGGGCCTGAGCAAGGATTTCCCGGAGCCAGATACCGTCCATTTCCAGAGGTTCGCCTGGGGTGGCTTCCTCCATCTCTATTTTATCGAACAGGTTACTTTCATCTTCGTTTACGGTGAGATAGCGTCCTTCGCGCCTGAAAGCATCAATCGTCCGCCGCTGGACAATCACCTTCAAATACGACCTGAAAGAGCCTTTGTCGGGAGTATATTCAAACGAAGGCATCGACCTGAAGAGAGTTACCATTACTTCCTGCAAAACATCTGCGGCAAGTGTCTGGGGGCATCCCATCCGGCAAGCCCAGCCGATGATTATGCCTGCATACAAATCATGGAATTCACGCCAGGATTCGAAATTTTCGATATCCTTTAACTTCTCAATTAAGGTAATCCTGGTATCAACCATTTGTCTTGTTTTTCGATTGAATATTGTCTTTTATTTGAGAAAATCTTATCACAAAAACTATAGCCTGTAAACCCAATAATACAATTTCATCATTGCCGTTGCCGTCCGGAATTATTTAATTACGGTTAATTTATTGTTTTTCGCGTGATGCGGGTATTTCCGTTACGTATATTTACTGACGAGGAACCACAAATTTATTTTACGAGGAACACTTTGAAAGAGTCATATCAATTATTTTCCGATGAAATAAAAAAGGGCGATCAGCAGGCGCTTTATTTCTCTTTTTTGGCTAACGTTCAAAAAGTATTTAAGAATATTCGTCTGTATCCGCCGACCCATAAACTGGTTACTACTTCGGTTACCGGCCTGGTCAACAGTTGCAATCAACTGTTTGAATACCACCAATGTCTGGTTGTGGTAAAGATTGGCGACAAGCTAATAACCCCGAAATTTCAAATATCCATGGATGATCCGCAGATCGCTGACCTGGCGAACGTCCTTGAAATGCACCATGTCCGCAAGCTCAGGTTCTGGAATGGAATCAGCGAAGAAGATATTATCGGATTATGCAACATCCTGGCAATGAAACCGTTGATGCTGCTGAATTCCGGGGGCCCTAAATTCCTTCTTTCCCAGGAAAATATCAGCAGTATTGAAATTGACCTTGCTTCACATCTTGACGCTTCCGGAGAAGACGGAACGGCCGGTTTAACCGAATTCATGGGGCAAGGCTCCGGGAACCGTAAAAATTGGTTGGCCGGGCTGAAAAAAGCGGGAATTGAAGAAACCCCGTTTATTGATTACCTGTTGCACCGGGGTGCGAAAAATACCATGATACAGCGTGAAATCCAGCTTGCGGTGCAAGTTTTTTCCGATTCGCGTGCTGTAGCGGAATTACTGGTTTTCCTGAGCGCTGATCCTGACAATCCTAAAATGATTTCATTGGGGAAAATGTTTAACATTATGCAGCGGTTGGAGAACGTTATCCTGATGCATTCGTCGCAGGACGGCAAGGATGTTGCCCGGCAACTGGAAAAATCCGCACGCCTCCTCGACAGTGAATTACGGTTGAAACTCCTGAAGTATTATTGTCATTCGACCCTGAAAAATAAAATCATTACCAGCGTAAAACTCTTTTCATTCGATTTCCCGGAATACTATCAGGTAATAATGAAGGAATACCGGGACCATGGTACGCTGAAATATGTATCGTCTTTGCGGCTGACTAAGAAAAAACTCGATGAATTAATTAAATATTTCCGCAAACAACTGATAAACGAAAGATTACCGGAAAGCTTTAATATTAATGATTTTCTTGAAAAATTATTTCAGGCGGCGAAGATAAATTATACCGCTGTTCCGGGAATCCATGTTTCGGAACTTTCCGAAGTTAACTCGGATTTCCTGAATTTCCGCTTTGAGAATTTGCAGTCCAATCTTGAACTTGGCTACCTGCATGTTCTTACTAATTTACTGGTTCCCGAAAAGGAGGAAGAAAGAATTATGGATATTTGTGTCCGGCTGGCAAGCCTGCTGGATCTATACCTCAGGAAAAAGGATTATGATACGCTTATTCCCATATTTAAACAATTCACAAAGTTAGACAGTTCCTCCGTTGAAATATTTAATAAGGTATTCTGGAAGAAATTGAAGCCTGACCAGGTTTCGGCAATATCCAATCTTTTTTTCGAATATTCGAGCAGGAATCAGAAAGAATCAGCCGGATTGCTGCTGGCGTTAAACAAGTATCTTCCGAAAGAATTTATTCCGGCTTTTGTTTTAAGAGTGATACGCCAAAAAACATTGCTGCCGTATCAGGTTATTTCACAATTGCTGCATTCTCGTGAAACGGAAAACCGGCTTTATTCCGAATTGCTGAACAGCAAAGATATCGATGACAAACTTACAGCTTTTGATTTACTCGCAATGCGTCATAATCGTGAAGCCGAACATATGTTGCTGGAAAGTCTGCAAAAGAAAAGTATCGGCAGGGCTTGCAGACTTGCTATTATATCAATATTGTCCAGCTTCAGAGGGCCGTCAAGCGGTTCGGTGCTGGCGCGCATCGCTGCAGGAAATGAGCGTTACGGATTGTCCGCTAATATATATCGCATTGCGGCCGTGGAAGCGATGGGAGTCAGAAACGAAGCGGCGGCTGTTCCAGTGCTGGAGCATCTTATTTCCAGACGCAACTTATGGCGGCGCAATAAAAACCATGAATTGCGGTTTGGGGTGGCATACGTTCTGTCGATGAACAAATCGATCAGGGCCGCATTGGTGCTAGAAAAGAATTTTGATAAATTGCAGCGCCCGCTTCTGCGATATGTTATTGACCGGATAAAATCCGTTATTCATAAATACCTGTTGCTGGCGAAACGGATAATAATGGCTGTTATTAGCCCTTTTATCTATATGGTTACGGTGGTGCTGAATGTGGTAAAATCCGTATGGAGTGCATTATGCAAAGTTCCTGCTATAATTTTAAAAACCGTAAAACGAATATTGAAACCTGTCATTCGTCCGCTGATCAAGCTTTTCAGGTTAATAATTGACGGTATTAAAAATATCCTGATTTTATTGTGCAAGCTGCCGATGATAATTATAAAGATGTTTTCAAAGATAATTAAGTATACTTTCATAAATATTTGGGTTGCCGTGAAATATCCGTTTGTTACTTTATCAGGAATATTAAAGAAACGGCAAAAACCAAATTCGAATTTGACGAACTCAAAAAAGGAAGTTAAAAAATGAATGCGCCAGCTAATCAGGAACTTCCAGAACCGGAAAATAACAAAAACAACAAACTGGACGCCGTATCAAAGGAATCTTTGCAGCTCAGCAGGAAGCTTGCTCCGGTATTGCTTGATATTTTTATGTGTCAGCGGCAATTACATCTTTATAATCACAAACATCCGAAAGTTCTGGCTTCCGCCGAATCCGTGGTAAACGGATTTCATGAGGTAATGCTTGACCGGAAAATAATCAGTCTTGATTTTAACGGCAAACACTTTATTTATGATGACATTATCATAGACCACGATGGTTCATCCGCTTCCGTGCATCTTGGCAAAATGTTTATAAAGAGAGAGATAAGCAGGATAGATTTCCATGAGGGCGTGGCGGCGGAAGAAATTATCGCTTTGCTTGATTTAATAAGTAACGCCCCGGAAGCTGAAAAAAGGCGTCAGCTCAACGACCACTTAAAGTCGCAAGGCTTTATATGCGTATCCCTGCAGGAACATATTGAAGACGATGATAATTTAACCGTTGAAGAAGGCGAGTTTGAAGTAAGGTTTATTTCTGACGCGAAAAAGCTTTATATGGTAGCAATTGATATTGTCAAGGAGCTTCAGGCAGCCCCCGGGGACAGTTGTTCATTTGAGCTTTGGAAAATAGACTATCTGGTTAACTCGATCATTCACCATGTTAAGAAAAAATCCCATAATTTATTCATGATGAGTTTCTTACACTATATTGCCCAATATAGATATACGCATCCCGTAAATGTTTGTATTCAAGCAATTTATCTTGGGGCTTCACTGTTAGATGATTCCGTGCGCCTTCAGGAATTGGGCAGAGCGGCCTTCCTTCATGATTGTTCGTTGATGAACGAGGAATATTCCGATGAAGTTGATGACGACATATACGATCAGCATCACTTGAACAGCGCGCAAATTATCGATTCCGACAAACAAATCGAAAAGCTTGTTGTTGTTTGCGCGTATGAACATCATCTTCAATTCGCGGAAAATAGACATATTAATTTATTTACTTCCATAATATCAACTTGCGATACTTTTGACCGGATTCTCGCTTTCAATCCTGAAATTGAACCGCATGACGCTTTAAAACTTCTTGCTGAATTTTCCGCTGACAGCACCCTGGAACCGCAAATCGTTAATGCCTTTATTAATATGACCGGTAAATATCCCCTCGGCGGCATTGTGAAACTGACGGGCGGGGAACTGGCCTTAGTCCAGCCAACCTCAGTGACGCAGTCAGGGAAACTGGAGCTGAAAGTGTGCACCGATCAAGATAGCTTACCGCTGAATGAGGGAAAATTATTAACTGTTCCCGATGAAAAAGCCGTCGCCGCAATACAATCCGTTAAAGATGCAACAGGATTATCCTTCCATTTATTAAGTGAGGTAAGATAAATGAAAATAGAGTATTATTGTTCAAATTGTGAATACATGCTTGAATCAGATGCTGAATTCGCCGGGAAGACGGTTACCTGTGGAAATTGCGAAAATACAGAGATTGTTCCATGTCTTTCCGCGAATATCATTCCCCCCGAAGATAAAACTTATGCCTGGCCTAAATGTCCTGTCCATAAGTATATAGCCTTTTATCTGGCCGCAGTTGTTTATAATTTATTGAATTATAAAACCATACTGCGCCCGGGCTTCTGGAGTGGCAATATTCATCAACGCTACAAATTAAAACTAAAATCATATTTATATGAAACTATCTATCGAAATAGATTAAAGAAATTCTCCCGTAATTCACTTGCGTTTGTTGATAATCAACAATGATACCGACATGGCTTTTATGAGTTGCCGGGTGCAGGGAGACCAGTTGTTGCTTGATGCATTGGGAATCAGAGTGCAGTCCCGGATTGCGGAAATTTTCTTCCTGATATTTTCTGAAGCCGCAACGGCAAAATCGGCGTCGCGGATGAGTTGTTTCTCCGAAGCCGAAAAGTTTTCTGACCCAATATGGCAGCAGTCATAGCCGGTAATGTTGTCCGGCAAGGCGTCGGCCAAGGGTTTCCAGAAAGGGTGGTTCAGGATTGAAAAAGTTTTTTGAATATTAAAACGGCAGAACAGGGACTGCATGGATGTCTGGTACTCTTTTAACATTTCAGGATTCATTTCCTTCCTGGTGATGTTTTGAAAGATTCCGTTCCCGGCATTCAATTTGCAAACGAAAACCCGATCATCGGCATGAAGGGTTATTTTGAAACGTCCCTGTTCGTTTCCCGTCAGCGGTTCAGGAGAAAAGTAAAATACCCGGAAACCTGCCTTGCCCAGTCCGGAAGCGATATGTTGCGGGCGCCGCATCCTGAAATTCCAGTTATTCTCCGGAAATATTAAAACATCACCTTTGAGTGATCTTGCGGAAGCCGCCAGATTGTCTAAATGATTGTTATCCCGGGGGGATTCGCCGAAGACATTCTGATATCGCTCAATCAATTTGTCCGGAGACTCATGTTTTCCGGCAAGTGTGAGTGCGGCGAATTTCATTCTGCGCCACGAAAGAAGCTTCAGCGCAATCCCTGGATTTTTGATACACATTTTCAGTATAGACAGAAACATTTTAACAATTTTGCTGAGTTTTCCTGATTGTTCCTGATCGTCAGAATCAGTATTATTGTTATTTACCAGTTGCTGATAAGCCTTCCAGTCATTTTGGAAATCTTTAAGCCCGAACTTGCGGCGGAGAAATTCCAGTTGTTCAATTTTATACGGCAGCAGCCATGAACTGATACGTTCCCCGATGCAGATAATTTGCATTTTAACCGTGAGAGCATCAATATCCCCTGCCGGCTCATCAAACAGTATCTGCGGGTCGCAACTATCAAACAGCCAATCATTTTCCTTAATATTATTAATACTGTTGATTTCGGATACTTTGAGGTCTTCCATTCTATCCCCGTATTTTCCGGTTGCGCTGATAAAGTTCAAGGCCATCGGAGCTTCGCAGGGATCCAGCCGAAGCCTTTTGATATTTTTTATTTTCGACAAGTCAAACTGGAGGAAGCCGTTTTTCGCATATTTACATGTAAGTTTTTCTTCCTCGCTGAAACCATTGCCGGTGTCGTAAAACAGTGTGGCGGTAAGTTCTTCTGAGGAAATGCAACTTTCATTGTTGCTTTGGTTAACAGGAAAGTCGATTTTACTTTCCGCCTGCCAGTTGTCATTCGAGGTATAAGAGTGAACCAGCTTCGGGTCGACTATCGCATGGAAAGTTTTTCTGAAAACGGCAGGGGAGATATCTTGCAGGATGGGTTTAAGTTTGGCGTAAAGGTAATCAACGTCGGTAACCAGCCTGGGATAATGGAGAAAGGTTACATTGATATCAGTTTTAGCCAATTGCTCTATCATGTTATAAATCCGTTTCAGCAAAACAGTTTCCTGTTTGCCGGGATCATCTGTTCCCGTCAATCCGCCGGGAATTTTATCCACGGGCACATATTTCGCGGTATTGGGATCGTTTAAATAACTTCGTGTGGTTTCAATCCGGCTTTTTGCCGCCGCAGTGAGGTCTCGGACCGGAACGAACACATGATCCAGAACCACGTTGCGGGTATTGAGAATAGTTTCAATTTCTTTTGCCAGCCTTGGAGACTTGACAATATATGGGGAAAAAGCATCAATTGAGCGTTCAAGCCCGGCCCTGGCATTGGGATCTACCTTAGTTTTCGGGGAAAAACCGGTGTCTAGTCCCAGTTCAGTAAGGAGTTTAATCAGGAAAGTTGTTCCCGCGCGTCCGGTCCCGGTGAACAAAACATGATGGCGGGGACCATTTTTTATCCGGCTGTCTGCGGCTTGCTGTTCCATGTTCATGACTTTCACTGATCAATTCATTACGCGGTATTTTTTAAAATACAGGAATGTTGTTGACCCAAAATAAACATAATATTGTGTATTGCAAACGTTTTTGCTTTCCCTGAAGATACATTCCTCTCTGCTTCATCTATTCAGGAGCTGGTAATAGCTGAATTATTTATGAAGATTTTGCACATAAAAGCGGGATTACTATTGACAAATCCTGTAATATCCTGTATTATTGATTATATATAACAGGATATAACAGGCTGGAGGGGATGCCGACAATGATTATGGACCCACTTTACATGCGCGTCAGGCGCTATCTTGTCCGTACGGTCCAAGTAGGACGGGCCGGAGACAAAATTCCTTCTGAAAAACAGCTTTGTGAAAAATTTGACGTCAGTCGTATAACCGTCCGCGCCGCGATCAAGGATTTGCTTGACACTGATGTACTGGTATCGCGCAAAGGAGTAGGAGTCTTTATCAAACAGGAAGTGCCGGGTTCCCGTGCAGATCAGAAAGTCATTGGTATTGCCATGTATGACAACCGGGTGGTGCATGTGGATTATTATGCGTCGATGTTTCTTGCGGGAGCGCTGAAAAAAATCAGCATGCAGGGCATGTATTCGATTATTCTGCACGGATTTGGTGTTACCGGATCGTTTGAAGATGAATGTCAAGACTTGAAGATTGACGGAATTTTATGGCTTAATCCCCTCATTTCCGTGTTGCCGCAAATGAAAAAAAGTGGCGTTCCCATCGTGGTAACGGGTAATATCATAGATAGCGTTGGAGAAGGCGGAATTTCCTTGGAGATGGGTTTAAACGAAATTCCCAAAGGGGTTAATTACTGCGTGATCAATCTGTTCGAGGAAGGACGAATTGCCGCGGACAGATTGCTGGATAAAGGCTTTGATAAAACCATAATTATTAACAGGCATTGTGCGGAAGGAGACTTCTATAAAGGTGTACTGCAGGCTTATAAAGACCACTCGTTGGATTCCGATGGGCGCGTCCGGTTTTTTTCGACAAAATCTTTCGACCTGAAGTTTCTTCCGGAATTGTATAAAAAAGGATTCAGGGGAATATACGCGGAAAACAGAATGGCCGACTCCGTTTACGTGGAACTCGAACGGACCGGGGGGATTCCGGGCGAAGATTATCTGCTTGTCCGGCGAAAAAATTATCCGTCTGAAATTGAGAATAAGCCCGGAGTCGCGGTTATCGACTGCAAATGGGAACAAATTGCCGCGAATGCGGCTTCCGGCATTATGAGAAAAATGCTTAAAAAAGTGAAAAAAACATTCAGGAAAAATATAAAACCGACATTCGTAAAAAACTAAACAATAGGAGAATATATGATAAAAAAAGGTTTCATGCTGGGTGTGGTAATCGCAACCGCGATTATTTCAGTTCTGGCGTATGCCGGATCGGACGAAAAACTGCAACTCAAGCTCACCGGAAAAGGAAATTTTACCGCCGATAGCGGCAAAATCCTTTTTTACCGCTGGCTGAAACAAAACAAAGCGGCATACACCCAGCGGTTCCGGCTGGAATTCAACCTCAAATGGGTGGCGGGATTCTGCGGGCCGGTTTTTCGACCCTCCCTCGGGAAACTTGGCAGGGAAATGAGAATAGAGGAAAGCATCGACCTTGCGGCAGGATCAGTTACCGACCAGGGGGCAATTCCCAATTCCGCAATCGGTTATTCAAGGACGGCAAAAGAATCCATGGGCGGAATTCTGATTAACATAAAACTTAATCAGGACTGTTTCAACCGGGAAGCCAAATCAGCTTATGTCTCATGGTTTTTCAATGGCGACATGCTCAAGGGCAGAAAACTCACCTGGGGAAATAAAACACTCACTCTCCCGGAAACCATCAGAACCGGACGTTTTCTGAAAGATCCGAAAAATTCAGTAAATACGCTGAGAATATCGCTTACGGACGATATTGACCTGGGCATGGTTTTTCTGGACGGTTTCAAAAATAAGGTATTTTCCCAGTATAAAAGCAAGAGGAACATGCCGGAAATCAAAAAAATCGATTCCGTGTTTGAGCTGAGAGCGCCAATGAAAGGCCATGACGCCAAGTATTTCGCGATTTTACTCAGTCCGGAAGAAAAACTTCCCAGCGTTAAAGACATTCTTACGGCATCCAGGCCAAAAACGAGACCGGTTAAAAAAGGCAACCTGATAAATCAGGGATCAAGTTTTGAAACGGGTCCGTTCGATGGATTTTGTTCTTATAACCGGTACTGCCACCGCGCTCCTTTTGAGCGATTTAAACCGTATCCGGACCCTGAAATTGTAAGTGACACGGCAAAGGATGGAAACCAAAGCCTTTACGTGCATATACCAGCCAGGGCCGGCGTAGTGTTCAATCCGGTTAAGCTGGAACTGGGCAAAACCTATACGCTGTCCGTGTGGATGAAATCGGTAAAACCCCAAGCGGGTGTATCCGTAATTGTCGGGTCCAGGGGTGAGCAGATTAGGAAAAACTTTTTCCTGACTAAGGACTGGAAACGCTATTCATTCAGCTTTGCGCCGAAAAAATTCACCTTCATGGGGCATTGCCCGATCCGTATCACCAACCTGAAAGGGCGCGACGCGTCTTTCTGGATAGACGGAATTCAGCTCGAAGAAGGCAAGCTGACTGACTATGCTCCCGCGGCAAGAATGGAACTGGGGGCGATAGTGCCGAACAATTTCCGCCTGGTAAAAGCAGGCGAACCGTCAATTTTGAATTTGTATTTCCGGAACAACGGCGACAAGCCGGAAAGCGGAAAACTTTCATATGTGGTGAAAGATTACTGGGAAAAGCCTGTCCGCAAGGGTGAAATCGCCATAAAGGCTATTCCGGCAAAGGGCAACAGCACGCAAAAGCTTGATCTCGGGAAACTTCCCCGGGGATACTATCGCGCCCATTTCACGACATCCTGGGGCGAAAAAGAAGAGGCCATCTGGGGAGTGTTCAAGCCGCAGAAGCTGGTGAAGGTATCACCGCACTGGCCGTTCGGCGCCCATGAAATCTGTGGCGAGGACGTTTTGTTCCGCCAGCTCGGGTTTGGGTGGATGCGTTGTTTCTTCGGCTGGTATTTCAAACTCCTGATGCCGAAACCGGATATGAAAAAAATGGATTTTGAACTGGCGGATAAATACCTTGAACTGGCCGATAAGGCTGGAATCAACCTGATGCCGATCCTGGAAATGGGATACGCGAAGAAAGACTTCACTGCGAAGTATGGCAAGGTAAAGTGCTGGTGGATATCGGACAGAATATCGAAGAAGCGGCATGCTAAACGCGGAACAAATTATCTCCCGGATTTTAAATTATGGGAAAAATACATCTACGAAACCGTTTTGCGTTACAAAGGAAAAATAACCTATTGGGAAATAACCAATGAATCCAACTGCCAAATGGTCCCTGAAGAATATTTTGAGTTGCTCAAGATTGCTTATATAGCCGCTAAAAAAGCCAATCCTGATTGCAAGGTTATCGGGATTTGCTCCACTGCCGACATGGGCGGAAAACCGCTTCCATATACTAAAAAGGTGCTGGAACTTGGTGGCTGGAAATACCTGGATATTGTCTCGATCCATCTGTATGGCGATCAGCCTCCGGAAATCCATCACGGCGGTGAAGATAAGATATACAATATGATAAAAGACATCTGCGCCAAACACGGAAAGAAAATTGAAGTGTGGAATACGGAAAAAAATTCCGGTTCCGTTACCAGCGGATATTCCGGACACAAATTCAACGTGCCTCCCATCCAGCATTATCATCAGGGACGCAGAATTCCTGCATTTAAGGATAAAGGGGAATATTTCATTCGCGAAGGCATCATCACTTCAAGCGTTGGCAACGGTCCGTTTTTCTGGCATTGCAAACTGCCGAATAAAACATACATAAGTTATATATCTTTCCGTACTTATATGCACGGTCCGAATTATTTTGAAGTTGACATGGCTCCGCGTCCGGAAGTGATCGCCGTGAACGGCTTTACTTCCCTGCTCGATCCAAATATGCGCGGCGCCGGCGTGGTTGACTGGGGTGAATTCAACCGTTGTTCGCTGTTTGCTTCATACGGCGGCACGGTGGCGGCCCTCTGGAACTGGAAAAACAAAGGCGTTGCCGAAATTCCGCTGAAAGGAGTTAAGTTCAGGTTGTACAATTATTTCGGTGAACCAATTAGTATCCAGCCTGACAAAAACGGCATTCTCCAGGTTGGTCTTGAGGGAGCGCCGAAATATCTGGTGCTGCCGGACCTTTCCCCGGAAAAGGCAAGGGCGCTTCTGAAGAAAGCTGATTTCCCCGGGGCAAGGCAGTTTGACGCTTCGGCGGGACTTACTTGGAAAAGCAACGCTCCGCAATTGACTGTAACCGTGAAAAACCTTACGAAGAATCCGTTGGATGCCGATTTAGCCATCGTGTCCCTGCCCTCAAAGTGGTCATGCCCGGATAAACAGCGGAAAATCAGGCAGCTTGCCGCCGGAAAGAGCATAACAGTGGCCTTGGGCGCTTTGAAATTTGCTCCGCTGGCAAATGGCGGGGAGATCATTGCAAACGTAAAATCCGAGAATCAAACGGAAAAGGTTTCCGCCAGGATTCTTTCCGTGAAAACTATCGGGCAAATCAGGGAAATGCTCGATAAAAGCGGCATTGCCGTTGCTGAAAACCGAATTGGAAAACCGGTGAAAATCGATGGCAATTTGTCCGAGTGGCGGAATTCCCCGGCGACATGGATAACCGATTCGCGCGGCGACCGGCACTGGAAAGGCGTTCGGGACGGATCGTGCAGATTGGCTCTTGGCTGGGACAAAAATTTTTTGTATTTCGCGATCCGGGTATTCGATGATAAAATCGACAATACCGCAAAAGGGATGAAAATGCTGTGGAACGGTGACGCCATTGAACTATTTTTCAATTTTGATTTCGCCGATGATAAATCCGCAAAAAAAGTGGCGGGATACCGGATGAGCAACGACGATTTCCATGCAACTGTTGTACCGAAAACCATGAAAAGCAATAGCGCGGCAATCGGGTGGAAATACCTTGGCGGTGACGGCGGAACTAATGTGATTTCAAAGCATTTGAAAGACGGATACATAATTGAGGGCGCGATTCCTTGGAAGAGCCTTAATACCCGCTGTCCATTCATCCCCGGAAAAGACAAACAGATTGGTTTTACTTTCATCATGAACGATCGTGATGGTAATGTAAATATTAAAAAACGTTTGGTCTGGCATGGTGATCAGGGAGTCAATAGGTGTCCGGATACCTGGGGAAAGGTTATATTCAAATAGTAAAAAATCCAAAAGGGATATGAGATGACTCGACGACATGGACAATACCGGAAAAGTAGTTTCACGCTTATCGAGCTGTTGGTCGTGATCGCGATCATTTCCATACTTGCGGCAATGCTGCTGCCGGCGCTGAAACAGGCCAGGGAACAGGCAAAAAAATCAACTTGCGGCAACAACATGAAACAAATTTTTTCCGGTATCTATTTTTATGTGGACGATTCAAACAATTGGATGCCCCCGACTAATGCGAATTGCTGTTATGTTAATTATGTAAACGAATATTTGAATCAGGAACTGGTCAGGTATAGCGGTTCAAGTTCCCTGGGAGCATCTCCGGTAGGTTTATACTGGTGTCCGTCAATTGGGTCAAAGGCCAGTGATTCACCGGTATGGAACGGAGACCCGGAAGGAGAATATTATGCCTCAAATTATGTTACCACCGGGCTTACCGACAATGATGACCGGCTGGGGGGATGGTTTTATAATGGTATCAGTGGCGCTTTAACTTACAGAAAATATAATTACATTATTAACGGGACCCCGATTCTCGGTGAGATGAATTATTATGCTCCGTCGGGTGGTGTTATGAACACATGTAAAATGCTCTATCCATTCAACACGCTGAGAATTAACCATCGGTCAGCTCCTTCCTGGATCCATAACAGAACCGCTAATTTTCTGTTTAAGGACGGACACGTTTCTTCTTACAACTGGATAGGCAAGGCTCTGTTCAACAACGATTGGACGGAAAAATAAATAAGGCACAGGATTCAAATGGCATTGAAAATTTCAAACATGCGGTGTGAGCATCTGGATGAACCGTTAGGTGTCGGTTCTGAATTTCCGCGTTTCAGCTGGGAAATAGAATCTGACGGAAGAAATATCCGTCAGGAACAGTACCAGATTCAGGTTTGCACTAGCAAAGACTTTGATAAAACCTGCTGGGACAGCGGCATAGTTGCTTCTTCGCAACAACATGAAGTGCTTTATGGCGGGGAACCGCTTAAAATCCAGACAACTTATTACTGGCGGGTTCAAGCGTGGACTTCCGGCAGCAGCGGCAGCGGATGGAGCAATCCCGCACGTTTCGAAACAGGCTTTTTCAGCCTCCGCGACTGGAACGCCGGATGGCTTGCTTACATTTGGTGTCATATTGCTCCCGGCAAACAGTCGGCCTGCTTTGCCAGGAATGAATTCAAAGTTAAAAACGTTTCTTCATTGGTTCGTGCCCGTGCCTATGTTGCGTCCACCGCGGGAGCCCACGGCAACGACACTCTCCGTATGAATCTTTATGAGCTCCGCATTAACGGAGAAAAAGTTGGAGACGACATATACAACCCCGGACAGCTTTCAGAAGCGAAAGGCCGGGCACTTTACCGGGCGTATGACATCGGGCCTATGCTTAATGAAGGCGGCAACGCTGTTGGATTGATCTTCGTTTCGGCGAGGATAAGTGTTGAAATCATGCTGGAGTTTGACAACGGGCGTGTGGAATACATTTTCAGCGGTCCCGGCTGGAAGCATCAATTGCGCGGACCATACCTGAGGCTTTGGCGGCATGACGTTTATGAATACGGCGGGAAAGGGGAATATTACGACGGCGGAAAGGAATTTACCGGATGGGACTTGCCGGATTTTGACGATTCAGCATGGAAAACGATCAATAACTTCAGTTCTCCTCCCGGAATACTTGCCCCGCAGATGCAGTCAGTCAAGGTTCACGGTACACTGAAGCCGGAGCGGATTGTCAAGTTACCTGACGGACGCTATACGGTTGATTTCGGGAGTCGTCTGAACGGGCATGTAAGTATCGATGCAAAAGGTCCGGAAGGGACGAAAATCTCCCTGCGGTTTGCTGAAGAATTAAATCCGGATTCGACGATTAACGCTTCTTCCACCTGCAGCGCCCAGAAGGATTTGAGCATTCATGAAGACATATATGTAAAGCGCAGTAACGAAGTTGAAAACTTCACCCCTAACTTTGCGAATCACGGTTTCCGTTATGTTGAGGTAAATGGCTGGAACGGTGAACTCGATCCGGAGAACATTCGTGCGAACATGGTTCACAGCACGGTTCTGAACGGCGGTGGTTTTTCATGTTCCGATGAACGCGTAATGCAACTGCACCAGCTTTGTGAACGCACATATCTTTCCAATCTAATGTCGGTGCCGACGGATTGTCCGAGCCGGGAGCGTCAAGGCTGGCCGGGGGACGCCCAGCTTGGCGCCAACGCGCTCTGCACTCTTTTCGACATGCGGCTATTTTACGAAAAATGGTTTAATGATATGGCCGACACCCAGTTTTCAGATGGCTGTCTGCCCTATCTGACTCCATTGCCCAAGGTTCTCATCGGCAGCGATATTCCCTGGAGTCACGGTTTTGTTCACATTGCCTGGGAGTGCTACATGGCTTATGGCGACAAATCTTTTCTCGTCCGTTATTACGATAATTTCAAACGTTGGGCTGATTTCCTGATTTCCGCCCAGGGGAATGATGGTCTTACCTCCGGACACTGTAATTATGGCGATCATCTTGCGCTGGAGCATCCGACCCGCAAATTCATTGAAAACGCCTACGCCTGCCGCTCGCTTTTCATGGTTGCCCGGATAGCTTCAGTTCTGGAAAATCAAGCCGATGCGGAATTATACAAAACCCGGACGGAAATTCTCCGGGACGCCCTCAACTTTGAATTCATGCGTGAAGGCTGTTGTGATAACGGGACTCAAAGTGCGATGGCGATTGCCCTTAACTTTGATCTCGTTCCGGCACAATACCAGAATAATTTCATTGAAAGAATGTGTTCCCAACTGGAAAATGAATTGTATTTCCGCACCGGTATTATGGGAACTTATGCGATTATGGATTTTCTGAGCGAAACCGGCAGGAACGAGCTTGCCTGGAGTTTGGCGATGAGTGATAAACCGCGCACGTGGCGGCACTGGATCACCGAATACAATGCCACGGCCGCCCACGAACGCTGGGTTCCGAAGGACGAGAGCAGCCATCAGGGAGATTCCCGCAATCATCCGGCCCTTATCGGGGGTATTGCATCGTGGTTATACAGGAACCTTGCGGGGGTAAAACCTTTGAAGCCCGGTTACGAACAAGTCAGGATAAAACCATTTATTCCTGAAGATATCGAGTCGGTTTCAATTCGCATTGGCAGTCCGTTTGGTTTTATTGGCAGTCAGTGGCTGAATCACGGCAGTTGTTTGGAACTAAACGTAGAACTTCCGCCGGGAACTTCCGCCGAAATCCATATTCCATGCGCTGATAATGCTGTTATTTACGAAAGAAATAATCCGGCATCTGAAGCGGATGGCGTTGAGTTTGTCCGCGGGGATTCAAACCATACAGTTCTTCAAACAGGTTCGGGAACTTATTCATTTGATGTAAAAAGATCATAAAAATCAACTGGAAGGAGTGTGATTTATGAATGGGAAGTCAAAAATTCAGGAAAGAAGGGATTTCACGCTTATTGAGTTACTGGTAGTGATAGCTATTATTTCCATACTTGCGGCAATGTTGCTGCCGGCATTGAAAAATGCCCGGGCGCAGGCAAAAAGAATTACCTGCGTCAATAATTTCAAGCAGATAAATTCAGGACTGAATTTCTATGTGTCCGAGAATGACAACTGGACCCCGGACGCTTTAAATAATATCCATACACATTTTATCAATGAATATTTGAAGAGGCCGTTGGACAAATCCGGATCGTATTACCACGTAAAGCGTCAACCTGAGGGTATATACTGGTGTCCGGCCATCAGCATGAGAGCCAGCGATTCGCCAAGCTGGGGAGGTGGAACGGAGCGGGATTATTACGCGACAAATTACGTGCCAACCGCAACCTCGTTCCAGGATGGAAATATCCGCGTCGGCGGATGGGGATACCAGCCGGTGGGCGGCGGCAACATGGTTTATCACCGGAAATTCAACCTGATCGCTCCAGGTTCGGTGATCATGGGGGAATCTAATTTTTACTGGTCTACCACACATATAAACCATTCTGGAGGCCCGCTTTATGCATTTTACACGTTCAGGCCGATTACTCATTTCCGGTCTCCCGCCTGGAATCACAACAATATGGCAAATTTCATGTACAAGGACGGACACGTCGAATCCCGCCACTGGACCGGCGCCGATGTATATGAACAGGATTGGACGGATAAATAAAGGACATCTCTAATAATAGTGTTTTCGGCTCCGGGCTGTTCTTTTTAGAGATGCCCTAAGTTTTGTCGTAATTTCAATAATCCGGGTTATATTTTTCAACTCTGTTTAACTAATCCAATCCGCGAAAGAAGTCTGCAATGAACGTTGAAAAATTTGATCTTTTCAAGGAATCTTCCGGCTCGACACGGAAATTCTTCCATTTTTCATATGAACCGAAAACCATTTTCAGGGCCGATGACAAGCAATGGATTTTCGGCAGGGAACCGCTGCTGCGCCGGATGAAAGACGGTTCGCTGGTGTGTTTCATCTATTCCGGCGGCAAACGGGAGCCGTCACCGGACAACTTGGTCCTGGTGACCCGCAGCGTTGACGACGGCAACACCTGGAGTCCCCCGAAAGTAGCTTTCAGCCACAGCCAACGGGCGGTTTGGTCAACCGAATTGTTTATCGGCGGTTCAAGGCCCATGCTGTTCCTATATACGTTCTGTTTCGACACGAATTATTTTGAAATCAAGACTTTTATCAGCTACGGCGACGACTCCGGGGAAAACTGGACTACGCCGGTGAGTGTCCCCGGCGGGGTGGCCAACCATATTTACCGCAAGGGATTCGTGGCGAGTGACGGTACTTGGATATTCCCGGTTTACTGGGCTGAACTTCGCGATGGCTGGGAGTGGAACGAAAATGAGCGCGGTGTCGATAATGAAGGCCGGACAATGCCCGCGGCCAATAGTTGCTGGACAACAAGATTTGCCTGTGGTATGGCGCGTTCCATCGACCAGGGAAAAAGTTTTTCCCTGCACGGATACGTTCATCATCCTGAATACGACCGGTCTTTCTGGGAGCCGAATATCGCCGAAATTGCTCCCGGAAAACTTGCCATGTTCATCCGCACGGGAGGGGGCGCGCTGTGGCGTTCCGACAGCGAAGACAATGGTTTGACCTGGAGCAAATCCTACCCCACCGATATTCCGAACCCGGGAACGAAGCTGGACATTACCATGATCGATGGCGCGATTGTAATGACTTCCAACTTCAATTCCAAAAAACGCGACCCGCTTTCCATCTGGGTAAGCAAAGACGGCTGCGAAACCTGGAGCAAAAAGATTGAACTCATCCGGAATAAAACCGATGATTTCCACAATATATGCTACCCGCACGTCTACTACGACAACGAGCAACGGTTGTTTTATATCGCCTGCGACTCAATCAAGGAATTTTTTCTGTTGAAAGTTCCATATAATGATGTTTTAAAAGATGCTTAATCCTGACTCTTTCAAACACTATATCGAGAAGTTCAACCGAGGTGACCGGGAGCTTTATGTTCAGTCTTTCCCGAACTCGCAGGCGTGGAATTTCCTGAAAGAAAATATCCCTCTTTTTAATTGTCCGGACAAAGATATCGAGGAAATTTATTATTTCCGGTGGTGGACTTTCCGCAAGCACGTCAAAAAAACTCCGTCAGGATTTGTAATAACTGAATTCCTGCCGCCGGTAAAATGGGCCGGGCCTCATAACACCATCAGTTGCGCCGCCGGACACCATGTTCGCGAGGGGCGCTGGCTCCGGAACAGACAATACCTGAAAGACTATCTGAATTTCTGGCTGTACGGGGAAGGGGCAACCAGAAACTACTCGTTCTGGATTGGGGATTCCGTCTGGCAATATTTTTGTACGACCGGGGATGCTGAAAGCACAATCAGTTTCCTGCCGGGGCTTATTGAAAACTACAAAGGCTGGGAGCGGGAACGTCTCGATTCCAACGGTCTTTACTGGCAGATTGACAGCCGCGACGGTATGGAGTGTTCCATCAGCGGCAACGGGTATCGCGCAACAATCAATACTTACCAGTTTGGCGATGCATCCGCTATTGCGAAAATCGCGGCAATGGCCGGGAAAAAGGATATTGAAAGCGAATACCGGGAAAAAGCCGCCAGCCTGAAATGGCTTGTCGAGGAAAAGCTGTGGGACCCGGAGGCGGAATTTTTCAAGGTTGTGCCGCATGAAGGCGAATACCAGGGAAAATTTTCGGATGTGCGGGAACTTCACGGCCTGACTCCGTGGTACTGCAATCTGCCTGGCGCCGATAAGTCGGTTGCCTGGCGGCAGCTTATGGATACCAAGGGATTTTATGCTTCGTTTGGTCCAACCACCGCCGAACAGCGACATCCGGAATTCATAATATCTTATCAGGGGCATGAATGTAAATGGAACGGTCCAAGCTGGCCGTTTTCCACCTCAATTACCCTTACCGGGCTGGCGAACTTGCTGAACAACCGCCATCAGGAATATGTTGATAAAAAAGACTATTTTGAAACTTTAAAAATATATACCCGTTCGCACCGCCTCAAACTCGATAATGGAGAAATCGTCCCCTGGATTGACGAAAATCTCAATCCTGAGACAGGCGACTGGATCTCCAGGACTCGGCTGAAAATCTGGGAAAACGGAACCTGGTCGGAAGGCAAAGGCGGTGAAGAGCGCGGCAAGGATTACAATCACTCAACCTATTGCGACTTGATTATCAATGGCCTGATCGGGTTGCGGCCAAGGCCGGACGAAACAGTGGAAATCAATCCGCTGGTACCGGATGAATGGGATTATTTCTGTCTCGACAGGATACCTTATCATGGTCAAATATTGACTATCCTCTATGACCGCACCGGAAATCATTACCGGCAGGGAAAAGGGCTCAGAATAATATCCGGCGGCAAAGAAATCGCTTCATCGGAATTACCCGGCAAATTCACCGGCAAGCTTGTCAGCTGACTTTGAAACTTATTGCCAGATCACGGCCGCGGGGTGTTTCCGCCTTAAAAAAGCTGTCGTCAATTTTTGTAACCTTGCAGTTTTCGGAAACGGGTTCCCCGGAGTCCTTCCAGATCAGGATCTCGCCGCCTTCGGCAACCTTAAGCAACAATGAGTTTTCATCCGAACTGAGGATTTCCGTTGCGGCGGGACTGAGATATTTGTCCGGTCTGCCGATTGCCGCCCAGCCATCGCGAACCGGACACAGCATAAACAGCCGGTCCGTGAAATCCGCCATCCCGAAGGTATAGGGTTCCCTGCCGATTTTCCTGGCTTTTCCCGAGTACCAGTCATAAATAACCAATTCTTCGGGGGGAATTTCCCATTTTTCGGGTTGCGGCTGAATCATGATCCCCGCATTCCGGTAATCGTCGGCTGAAATGTAGCCCTGAATAGCCCGGTCGGGTTCAGTCAGGTTGTAAACGGCCACTGCCGCCGCGCCGCCGGTCAGGGGGGCAATTGCCCGGAAAGGCTCGTTTTCATGTGCCGGACTGATGAACAGGCTTTCCGGCAGGGCCGCCGCTGGCGCCAGCGGACGCAGCAGTTCGCCGTCGTTGTAGCACAGGGGCAATGTGAAGTCCGGATTGATGCCGTCGGGAACGTCGGAAAGGTAAACTGGGCCGCCGGACATTGCCTTGGATATCGCCATCATTCGTCCTGACTCCGGGTCGCTGGAGTGAAACATGTCGTGATCGCCCCACACGGTGTAGCCCAGCCACGACATATTGACGTAAGAATTATACAAGTGGCCTTTCGCCCGGAATTTGTCGCCCATCAGGTAATCTTCACTGCATCTGGTAACGGCGCTCCGGCGGGTGTTGAACAGACAAATGCTGTTGTGTGCCATACAGTTGATGAGTCCTCCGGTTTCGCTGGCGCAGGCGGTTTCCAGGGCGCGGGAATTTCCCGCCGCCTTGGTCACGGGCTGTTCCATTGCCTTATTGATGGTAAGGTTTCTCGCTTGATTGTCGACCTTGACGAAGTCAAACCCGAACCGGGCGGCATCTCCGATCATTTTCAGGTAAAAAGCCAGGGAACTGAGCAAGCCCGGTTTTGGAACTTTCGCGTTTGAAATGGCTTCCCGTCCCCAGATTTTTTCAAAGATAAGGTTCTGCAGATTGTCATCTATTCCTAGCTGATTTTCTGGATGGATGGCGTTCCAGTAGCCATTGAAATTGAGCCACAGCCCGAACCATTTTACCCGGTCTTCCCGTCGCTGGTCAAAGACTGGTTTCCAGCCTTCGGGAAATTTATCGTTTGGTGCGGCGGAATCGATCAACTGACCGTTTGCTTCCTTGAGATGGCCGTCGTCGATCAGCGCGTAGCGAACCGGAATTTCCGATTTGTTCAGCATATCGACCGCTTCTTTCAGGTTTTCTCCGGTAATGTCCTGCCGGAAATGTTCCCAACTGCACCAACCCAGATATTTGAACATATCGGGATAGGTTTTCTTATCGCGGAATGTTGTGTTGGCCCGATAGAAATCGTCCTTGAGGATTGTCTGCCAGAGCTTAAAACAGGCGTCGTAAGGATCGGAAGCCGACGCCCAACCCAGTAGCGGAATTTCACCGGAAACTTTTCCTGAACCGAAATTTCCGGATACCACGAATAGATTTTCATCACGGCGCTCGAGCCACGACATTGTTTGCGGTCCCGGCAAAGGCAGCAGCGCCATGTAATTCCCGGAATCGATTTTCAGCAGCAGAAACAAACCCTGGGTCTCGATTTTTCCCATTTCCGAAGCCGGACCTGCCAGCGGCTGAGTGCGGTTTGTGCCGTCCGGCCATCTGTTATCAGCAACGGCAAAACCATTGGGCTGAAACGGTGCAAAAAAGCTGAAACGTTCAAATTCAGGCAATTGCAATTGTTCTTCGGCCAGGACGCCTTCGCGGGGAAGCGCATCAGAGAGAGTTATTTTTTCCAGGGCGCTGGATTCGTTCCTTTCGGCAAGCGGTAACATTACGGGCCTTTCCATAGATAAACAGGTGGGGGGATATTATTGAATTAAAGTTTGTCGCGGATATATGCCAGGATGTAGCTGCTTTTGGGATGGCTTTTGATCCAGGCGGAAAATTCCAGTAGTTTCCTGTAGTCTTCCGTACCCAGCAGTTCTTCTATTTTACCATCATAAAATTCCTGCTGTTCTGTTTTCACGATGCCTTCCTGCCATTCCCGGCTGAACATGTAATGGATTTCGTCGTGCAGATTGCGGCTTTCCAGGATGTCCCATTCGTTTTTATCGAGCCAGATGCCGCCGCAGGTTGCACAGCGGTCGACATGGAAATCAATTCCGTGACCGACTTTGCGCTTGGTAAGGAAATGTCCGCAGTCGGGGCATATTTTGATGTCCTTTTTTTCTTCCACGGGCAGGTGTTTCGACATATTTTTCGGCAGTTCCGGAAGGGTTTCGCCGTGGAGGGTAAGCCAGTGCAAATAGCTGTCTGACTTGATCCAGATACCTTCGCACTGGGGACATTTCTGGATTTTCAGGCCGAGATCGATTTCTTCATTGGTCATGGACGGATGTTTGCAAGCCGGGCATTTCATGAAAAGTATCTCCTGATTAAATTCACTATTTCAATAAAGTATTCCAGAATCCGGCTAATTCTAATTATTCAGGTAAAATCACCGGATTTTCCATCTGGTTTCAGGTTTACGGTACAGTTCCTCCGGTTTTTTGGGATAAACCCATGTTAAATTATCTACTTTCCTTGTTTTATTTGATTATTGGTGTATTACTTACTCAAGGCTGTCTTGTTCCGATATTCATCTGCCGGAATTCATCAGTCCCTGTTAAAATTTCAAATACAGACTGTATATATTTTATGGAGAAAATTTTACTTACCGGTATAACCGGTCTGGTGGGGAGCGCTTTTGCCGCCGATCTTTTGCGAAGCAATCCTGAGGTTGAGATTTATGCCCTGGTAAGGCGCCAGGAGCGGCAGAATTCTCATCAGCGCGTAGCGGAAATTCTTGGGGAACAATATGTTTTTGACGGAGTTCCGCAGTTTGCCACGAAAGTCATGGACCGGATCAAGATAATCGAAGGTGATGTTTCAAATCCTGAGATTATCGACCTTAAGAGTATATCCGGAATCAGCAAAATCTTCCACTGTGCCGCCGACGTCAACCTCGGCAAGGATGCGAACGGTAAAACTTTCGACATCAATTTCAACGGCACGGCGAATATGATCAAACTCGCGGAAAAGCATAATGTCGATTGTTTTCATTATGTAAGTACCGCTTACGTGGCAGGGACTACCAAGGGCCGGGTAATGGAAGATGAACTCCCGGCCGTCGACTTCCACAATTCTTACGAAAAAAGCAAGTTTGAGGCTGAAACTCTGGTAAGGAAATCCGGTATCCCGTTCACGATTTACCGGCCGTCGATAATTGTCGGCAGGCTTTCAGACGGCAAAATCCGCAAGCCGCTGGCGTTTTACCGGCTGCTTGAATTTATCGGCAAATTCAAAAAACATTTCTGCTCGAAGAAAAAACTCGACCCCAGCGAATGGACCGATATGCCGCTCCGTATCGAAGCTTTTCCTTCAGACAACGTCTATTTTGTCCCGATTGATTTCGTTCAGTCGGCTATTACTAAATTATTTCCGTTGCCCGTTGAAAACCGCACCTATCATATTACCGGCAACAGCCCGGTATCCACGAAGGACATTGAAATGGCAGTGGGCAATACCCTCAAGGTCCATGGAGTGACGGTGGTTGAAAAGATCGCCAATGCGACTCTCGACGAAAAACTCATGATGCATTTTATCGGCGATCTGCTCCCGTATTTTTCCTCGGAAGCGATTTTCGACGTCAGCAACGTGGTCGAGGCTCTCGGGAAAGACGCGCTGGACTGGGAAATTACCCTTGAAACTCTTTGTCTGCTTATGACGACATTCTTCAAGCAGAAATTTCCGAATGTTCCCTGGATACAGCAGCTTAACTACTCTTGATTCTTTAACTTCCCCCTGTTATTGTTTCACCTGAAAAATTTTCACAGGAGGTTTGGTTCATGTACCGGTTCGCATTGTTTCTTGTTTGCCTGCTGATTGGTTTGATGTTTGTTCCAAGTGCATTTGCCGGGGCAGGAAAACCGGAAAACATTGGCGGCAACCAGAAACTGCCGACGGTTGCAATCATCTCCACCGGCGGCACTATCGCCGAAAAGATTGATCCGGCTACCAAGGCAGCGGTTCCGGCGGTGTCCGGTTCCGATCTCATTAAGGCCGTGCCCGGACTAATCAAGATCGCGAACCTGCGCGTGGTGAATTTCTGCAACATCGACAGCTCCCAGATGACCCCGGAAATTTGGGCGAAGCTCAGTAGAAAAGTGGACGAAATCCTGAAAGACCCGAAAGTAGCCGGTGCGGTGATCACTCACGGCACTGATACTATGGCCGAGGGCGCGTTTTTCCTGGATATTACCCTGAAAACCAATAAACCGGTGGTGTTTGTGGGGGCCATGCGCAACGCCTCGGAACTGAGTCCGGACGGGCCGCCGAATCTGCTCAACGCGGTGACTCAGGTGTGTTCCCCGGCCGCCAGGAACTGGGGGGTGACCGTTACCATGAACCAGTATGTGAACTCCGCCCGGTATGTCAGGAAAACCCAGACAACCAATCTCCAGACTTTCCAATCGGGGGAGAAGGGATATCTGGGGTATATCGTTGGTGAGACGGTTTTTAAAATCAATGACCGTTCCTATAAGCTCAAGCTGCCGATTCCCGAAAAGCTGGCCAGGGTTGACTTGATTCCCGCCTGCGCGGGGAGCGACGGCAGTTTGATTCGCGCTGCCGTGAAACTGGGCGCAAAAGGGCTTGTGATTGAAGGCGTCGGGGCGGGAAATGTCAACGCAAAAGTATTCAAGGCTATAAAATATGCGATCAGCAAAAATGTTGCGGTGGTAATTACCAGCGACGTATTGAACGGTCCGGTCCTGCCGCTTTACGGCGATGCCGGGGGCGGCGAACAACTTCAGAAAGCCGGGGCGGTCCTGGGCGGAAGTTTGCCTTCCCGTAAAACCAGGTTGCTGTTGATGCTGGCGCTTCCCAATTTAAAAGATCTTTCCGAACTAAAAAAATATTTTAATTCAATTTCCGGAGAAGAACAATGATCAAGCTGCCGATTGCCGGGCAATCCCATGAGTATGAACTTAATCCGAGTAAGATTATCGCGCTCGGAGGAAACTATCTGGAACATGTCAAGGAAAGTAATATTGCCAAGGTTCCGGAAGAACCGGTGCTGTTTTCTAAGACCCCGAATTCACTGACTGCCCCAGGAAGCCCAATCGTCATTCCCGCGTTTCTCAAGGAATACGATTTCGAGGGTGGCTGCCGTACCGATTACGAAGCGGAACTGGCGATGATTGTGGGCAGACGCGCGAAAAATGTGCCGGAAAATGATGCGCTTGATTATATTTTCGGGTTTACCTGTCTTAACGATGTCAGTCAGCGGAATTTTCAAAAAGGTGATGTTTCCGGCTGGTTCCGGGGGAAAAGTCTTGATACTTTCGGTCCGATCGGTCCGGTTATTGTGCCAGTAGACCGGATTGGCGATCCTCAGAACCTGAGAGTCCAGTGCCGGCTTAACGGCAAAACCGTCCAGGACGCAAATACCGCCGACATGATTTTCAAACTTCCGGTGATTATTGCTTTCATCTCGAAAATGATAACTCTCGAACCCGGTGACGTCATTACCACCGGAACCCCGAGCGGAGTCGGCCCGATTCAGCCCGGAGACGAAGTGGAAGTAGAAATAGAAAATATCGGTGTCCTGAAAAATCCCGTAGTCGCGGAAATTTAAAATGAAAAAATTTACTGTAGCTTTGTATGGAGATCTTCATATCGGTTCTCCAGGGGAATATGACGCCGCCAATGTTTCGATTCCCGATGCCGACCTGGCGCTCGTGCTTGGCGACCTGGTAGAGTCAGGGAAAGATATTGAATACGAAAATGCCCTGAAATGGATCGATAAACTGGAGTGTCCGGCCGCATTTGTCAGGGGGAACCATGATAACGGCGACTGGCGGCATTACGTGCCGGAAAGGTGTCTGTCCGAAGCCCGTGAACAGCTTGCGAAGCATAAACCTCAAAATCGAATCGGCGCGGTTACCTGGGAACCGATTATCTGGGTCCCGTCTGAAAAAACCGCGATTTATTACCCAAAGGAAACAAAAAGCTGGGACAAGTTTCCCGGCCGGGTTCAGGATGAAATCGTAAAATTCAGGAACCTTACCCCGGCGTATTACGCGTTTAACGCCGGAGAAATGAGGTTCATCTGTCTCGATACTTCAAACTGGCTGCTGGGCGATAAACAGATTTTCTGGCTGAGAAGTGAACTTGCATCGACATCCGGACCGGTGGTAATTGTGGCCCATCATCATTTTCTGCCTGTTGATATTCAATACGATACCGCCCAGATCCACGAACGGGAGGAATTGCGGAAAATTATTCTTGAACACCCGAATATTGTGGCTTATTTGAACGGTCACGCCCATAAAGACTGTTGGTGGAAATACGGGAATACCGACGTAATCACCACTACCTGCAGAGCCAGCCGCACTATCACCTTTCACGACGGGCGAATCGCATCGAGCATGTTGGGGTTGCAACCTGACTTCTCCCGGCGGTTTAAGCCTGATTACCTTTGTACGCAGACCATGAATCCCGGTAAGTTCCGGATAATATTCGATTCCGGATTTGAAACCCCTTGGGAAGACGTTGCTGACGCCGCCCTTGGTTGGATTTTCGACAATAAAGAAGCCGGACAGCTCAGTTGGACCATGACACTGCCCGAAGACCTTTCAAACGAACCGCATCAACTGATTTTTCAGCTCAAAAATTCGGATATGTGCCGTCTGGAAGTATCAGCTCCAGGACTCGATACCCCGGTAATCAGGGAAGTTCCCGGCGCGGATGAACCCCAAAAATTGACAATCGATATAGGCTCCCTTAAAAAGGGACTCGTCAAAGCTACTCTTGAATGCGGTCCCGGCTGGGGATACGTTGCTTCAACTGCTCTTTTGAATAAAAAATAATTTTACCTTGCAAGAAGGTATTCAATGCCGGGGACGGCGTCGAAAATAAGTTTGTGTCCGTCTTTGCGGGTTTCGACATCCTTCCCGTCCTGAGTGATGACGCTGAACTTGTCCGCGGCATCGACAATAGTGCATGGCCGTGCGGTTGCCGACTTGATTTTCGCTTCGGTCAGGACTCCTTTTTCCCATGAAAAATCGACCGTGAATCCGCCCCGGGCGCGAACACCGGTAACCTTGCCTTCCGGCCAGGACGCAGGCAGTGCCGGGAGAAAATGAAGCTCTTCACGGTAGCTTTGCAAAAGCATTTCGATTACCGCCGCGCCGCCGCCGAGATTGCCGTCGATCTGGAAAATTCGCGGCGGATGCAGGTCAAGCATGGTAATCGAAGCGAAGTCGGTAATCAGGTGTTCGAGGTGTTCAAAAGCTTCGTCGCCTTTACCTAACCGGGCGAAACAGCAGGCGGTCCAGGCGCGGCTCCAACCGGTATGTCCGCCGAAGTTTTCCAGCCTCAGCTCAAGGGATTTTTTCGCGGCCTCGAACAAGTCAGGAGTCAGTTCCGGGTCGATCTGATCGCCGGGATATAACCCGAACAGATGGGAAATGTGGCGGTGTCCGGGTTCTACTTCCTCGAATTCCTGGTTCCACTCGAGAATTTGTCCTTTCGAACCTACTTGCAGTGGCGGAAGTTTAGCGAGCATTTGCTTCCAGGTTTCGCGCTTATCCGAGTCGGTTTCGAGGATTTCCGAGCTGGCTACCGCATGGTTCAAAAGATCCCAGGCAAGTTCAACATCCATTGATGCCGATACGCAAATAGTTACCGGATGATTGTCACCACTTCCCCTGAAGCGGTTTTCCGGCGATTGCGACGGCGCGAACTGGAGCGTACCGTTTTCGTCTTCAAACAGGAACGATTCGAGATATGCGGCGCATTCCTTGAAGAAAGGATATGCGCGTTTTTTCAGGAATTCGCGGTCCAGGCTGAACTGGTAGTGCCACCAGAAGTGCTGGGCAAGCCAGGGGGCGGCGCCGTTCCAAGCGGCCCAACCCCATGATTCGGGAGTGGCGCGGCCCCAGGGATCGGTTTGTAACGGAAACCATACGCCATCGCAGCCGTAAAGCTTTTTCGCGGCTTCCTTTGCGTGGGGGACAAAGCGTTCGATATGCTGGAAAAGCGCTTCGCAGGCGGTTTGCATTCCGGCGGGTTCAGCAAGCCAGTAATTCATTTGCAAGTTGATATCATGGTGGTAGTCGCATTGCCACGGCGGATTAAGGTTTTCACACCATTTTCCCTGAAGGTTGGCGGGAAGTTCACCCAGCGCCGACGACGCAAACAGCAAATACCGGGCGTAATTGAAGAACAATAGCGGCAAACCGTCGTCGTGTTCGCCCTTTTTGACCCGCCCCACGCGTTCATCGGTGGGAAGGGGAGAGTCTTCGATGGGCAATTCTAGCGACATTCCCCGGTAATGTTTCCCGTAACTGGCGATATTCTGTTTAAGCAGTTCCGGCCACTCTTTCGGATCGATGTCGCGGACAGCGCTTTCAGCTTCGGGATCATTACCGTTGCCGGATGTGCCGATATTTACCGCCACGATTATTTCAGTGGCCCCGGAAACAATAATTTCCCGGTCACTGCTGACTTCCAGCTTTCCGCCTGACGTGAAAATCCGGGAACGGACACAAAAATCAATGCCGTTTTCAATATTTCCGCGCATTAGTATAGTGTTGCCGGACGTCTCGAAAGTCAGTTTGCAGTCTTCGCTGAAGACCCGGCTGAGAGAAATGCTTGCGGTGATTTTTTCACCATCGGCGGAAAGGTGAGTCAAAAGCAGATCTTCTTCGAGGTGCGCGATACTGGTTCTGGAGTATTTTCTCCGCGTGGCCTGGAAAATGGTAGTCGCCGCGGCGGTTTCCAGATCGAGTTCCCGATGGTAATCATGGGTCGGCGGGAGAGGGGTTTCGATCCACAAGTCCCCGGCGGTCTGGTAATCGTCAACCCGGGTGGGAATACCGCTTTTACCGCCGCTGCCGCCAAACGCATTGTTGGCAAGTTCCGTGCCTTTTTTATAATCACCGGCCAGCAGCAGTTTACGCACTTCCGGGAGAAATTGTGATTTTTCTTCAACGTCCCGGTTCCGGTATTTTCCAGACCAAAGCCATTCGTGATTTAGGGCAATCCGCTCCCTGGGATACTGTCCCAGAACCATTGCCGCGAGTCGTCCGTTGCCTATGGGAAGCCCTTCAAGCCAGTCTGACGCCGGTTTCCGGTACCATAATTTTGAATTCATTTTAAGTCCTTTATTATTGTGAGTGCAAAAAGATACCGCACATAAAATGAGGTGCAAACGTATGTAAAAGAAATCAGCCGTTTTTGGCTACATCGAGAAGGGCTTCAATGTTGGCCAGCGGCACGTCAGTCTGAATTTCCTGTGCAGGGGAAAGAACATAGCCGCCATTTTCTGCCATCAGGTCCCGCACCTGCCGGGTTTCCCTCCTGACTTCATCGGGAGTGCCGTAGGGCAAAGTCTGCTGGGTGCTTATTCCGCCCCAGAAGCAGAGTTTATCGCCGTAAGTTTCCTTGAGCATTTTGATGTCCATGCACTCCGGCTGGACCGGGTTGAGCACGTCCACGCCCATTTCGATTAGGTCGGGGATGATTTTCCGGATGTCGCCGCAGGAATGAATCCAGACGTCCTTGCCGAACTCTTTAACCAGGTCATACATGCGCTGTTCGCCGGGGCGGATCAGGTCGCGCCAGGTTTGCGGCGACATAAACAGGTCTTGTTGTGTGCCCCAGTCGCTGCCCAGTAAAACGCCGTCGATTTCCGGGATGCAGAGGAAGTTTTCCAACATCACCATGTTGCGGTCGATAATTGTGGAGAGGAGTTTTTTGGCGAATTCGGGTTCACCTGCCATGTCCGCCAGGAAATTGTCGATTCCCCGGGCAAAGTAGGCACGTTCCCAATGGGCCGCGTAGATTACCACTAACTGATACCGTCCGGTGGTATCGGCTACCTGCTTTATCTTATCGGTCAACTGCTCGTATGAAGGCCCGCTGCCAGTGACTTTGTACCTGCTTTTTGGCGGCATGAAGCCTTTCCAGTCGTCCTCAAGTTCAAACCAGGTCCACCAGGGAACCCTGATCCGTTCCACGTCGTTATCAACCAGATCGTAAAGGTCTTCAACCCCGAACCCTTCCTGAAGCGCTTCCATGCTGCTGCCGCAGAAAGTTATACAGTAAGGAACCCGTTCCGTTTCCCGGTGGACGATAGCCGCCTTCACTAATTCCCGTTTCGGCATAGCCATAATTTTCTCCAAAAAAATTTCAGTATCATTATTTTACTTCCGGGTGAACTTTTCCGAAATGGAGATATTTTATCAAAATGATGGACTTTTTTGATATTTAACTGGAAGTTGGAGGTTGATATGGGCACAGGCAAAGTTGCCAACCTGCCGCTCCGTTGTTTTCACCCGTTAAGCCAGTTGCTGAGTCAACTCCGGTTTGAAATCCATATTTTCAATTATTACCGGGGAACTTCCGGATCATGGTATGGCAATGACAATATCATGCCCGCCAACGTAATTTACTTTGTTACCGGCGGTGATGGACAAATTGACAACGATTCCCAGACCGTCAAGTTGATTCCCGGCAATGCCTACCTGATGCCGGTAAATACGCTGGTGAACCACTCCTGTGAGACGAAAATAGAAAAATACTGGATGATGTTCAGCCTCGATATTTTTCCCGCGGTGGACATTCTCCAGAATCTCGGGGAATTCCGCAATCTCGGCAAATTCAACCTGGGAAAACATTCTGAAATTATGGAAAGGACCGTCAGGAGAAGCATCGCTGATTACATTTTCCTGGAAAGCGCGGTCATGCAGTTGCTGAGCCGTCTGGACATGCCGTGGGAGGAAATTCTTAACCGCAAAGTGTACCGGGAAAAAATTTACCGGAAAATTTTTAATTATATTCAGGAGCGGCTGCACACGGTTATCAGGATCGAGGAACTCGCGGAGAATCTCGATCTTACCCCCGCGCACCTGTCGCGCATGTTCAAAAACGACATGGGGCAAACCTTAAAATCATTTATCAACCGGAAAAAATTTCAGCGCGCATGTGCGCTGCTCAGCGGAACCAGTATGAAAGTCAAGGAAATTGCCAGGGAAACCGGCTTCGAGGACGAATATTACTTCATGCGCTTTTTCAGCAAACACTGCGGAGCCTCTCCCACTCAATATCGCCGCCGTAAATTCCCGTTCAAAGGGTGAGTTTACATTCCTCCGGTGTATTTAGTGATGGGTTCGCACGGGACTTGGGAGGGGGAGTAGCCGAAATATTTCCGGAAACTGTTGGTGAAGTAAAACTGACAGTTCCAGCCGGTCATTCCCGCGACTTCCTTGACAAGATAACGGCCAGTACGCAGCAGGTCATGGGCGTTTTCCATCCTGACTCTCACAATATACTGCCGTACCGTTTCCAGCCCTTCATCTTTGAACATATTGGCGAGATGTCCGGCACTTACTCCAAGCTCCGAGGCAACCTGTTCCACGGAAAGATCGGGATGATAATAGTTACGCTCGATGTACCTGATGGCCTTGTCGGGCAGTGAAAAAGCTTTGACTTTGCGGTTTCTGGTTGCGATTGCCACCGTATTTACGGCCGACAAAAAACATTCCAGCAAGGCATTTACCAGGCGTTCCTTATCTGGCAGGTTATTTTGATTTGAAACAAGCTTCGAGATTTTTTCAACCAGCTTTACCGTTCCGCCAGGACACAAATCATCGACATTGTCGAACGGCAAAGTGCATTCCGGGCGATTATTTGAAAAGTCGGAAATTACCAGGTACGGCTGCTGCAGCGAAATTACTACCGCTGTATTCATGAGTTCCGCGGGAGAACCGAGATGGATTATTCCGGGAGCAATCAGGCAGCAGGTTTTTGTGCCGGATTCCGGGAGCGTGAAAAATTTAATTTCCCAGTAGGAATGAAAATGGGGGTGGGGATAACTCCCCGGCGGAAACTTTTCGTGGTCACGATCACTGACCACGGAAATGTTTCCAAGTTCAATCTTTTCAGAAGCCCATATTACGTTGTCCATGTTAATTTATCCCATAAATCTATATAATTATACCAGAATATTATATATAACCACCTGTCAATTTTCAATTATATTATTATATATTTATAGTTCACGTTTTGAAAGGAAAAATTATGTCAGCTTTGGTTAAGGATATTGGGAATATCAGACTCGGGATCATCGGGATGACCGAAGGCAACGGCCATCCGTATTCCTGGAGTGCGATTTTCAACGGATACGACAAAAAACTGATGGGCGCGGAATGTCCTTACGCGGGGATTCCTGAGTACCTGAACAAGGAGCCGGAATCCTCTTTCGGGGTTTCAGGCGCAAAAGTTACCCATATCTGCTGCAACAACCGCACTGATGCGGAGCATGTGGCGAAATGTTCGCTGGTCCCTGAAGTGGTTGACAGTCCGGAAGCCATGCTAGGGGAAATCGATGCCGCGATCATTGCCACCGATATCGGCGGAGAGCACGTGGAACGCGTCAGACCGTTTATTGAGGCCGGATTGCCGGTTTTTATCGACAAGCCGCTGTGCGACAACCGCAAAGACCTTAATGTTTTCCGGCGCTGGATTGCCGAGGGAAGAGCGGTGATGTCGTCAAGCTCGATGCGTTATGCCAAGGAATTTCTGCCTTATCATGCTTCCACCAATGAACTTGGCGATTTACGCTTTGTTTCACTCACCATGAGTAAAAAGTGGGAAACTTACGGTATCCACGCGCTTGAGGCGATTTATCCGATTACCGGGCCTGGATTCGAGACGGTGCGGAATATTGGGACCCGTGAGCGGAATATTGTCCATTTCACCCACCGGCGCGGTATCGATATTGTTATTGCGAACATCAAGGATGTTCTTTACGGCGGCGCTTTGCGCTTGGCAGGAACCAAAGGAAATGTTACGGTATGTTCAAATGACACGTTTTATGCGTTCAAATCGCAGCTGGAAGCATTTGTGGAGTTTCTGAAAACAGGTAAATTCCCGTTTCCGTTCAGCGAAACCGAGGAGCTGATGCAGCTGGTAATCGCGGGGATCGAAAGCCGGGAAAATCAGGGAAAATTGATCGAAATTAAGGATATTTAATCATCATGGAAATGCGTAAAAGCGTTGTGCTGGAAAAATTACGCCGGGGTGAAACGGTTGTAACGACAAAACTGAATATTACCGATGCCAAAGTAGCGGAAATCGCCGCAATGAGCGGATTCGACTGTCTTTGGGTTTGCCGCGAACACGTTCCGGCGGATTACAGCGAACTCCAGGAAGTGGTCCTGGCGGGAAAAGCCTATAATGTCGACGTGATGTGCCGGGTGGAACGGGGCAGTTACAGCGACTATGTCCGGCCGCTCGAAATGGATGCTTCCGGTATCATGGTTCCCCACGTGATGAGTGCTGAGGATGCCCGGAGGGTGGTCAGGATGACCCGGTTCCATCCTGTCGGGAGGCGTCCGGCGGACGGCGGCAACGCCGACGGCAAATACTGCCAGGTTCCGTTTACCGATTACATTAAACAGGCCAACGAACAGCGGTTTATCGCACTCCAGATCGAAGACCCGGAACCGCTTGACGAACTCGAGGAAATCGCCCGGGTCGATGGTTACGACATTCTGTATTACGGTCCGGGCGATATGAGCCACGGTATGGGAATTCCCGGCAACTTAAGTGACCCGAGATTGCTGGAAGTGCGCGCCAGGATCGCCGAGGTTGCGAAAAAATACGGCAAGTTCGCCGGAACCGTGGGGAGCGTGGACAATTTCCAGGAACTGGTTGACCTTGGCTATACCTTTATCAATATTGGGGCGGATGTCTGCATCCTCGCCGCCGGATTCAGCGAAATGGCTGAAAAAGTAAAAGACCTTAAACAAACAGAAACCCGTAATTACGGAGAATAGATAAATGAATGTACTCGAATCAATGTCGCTTAAGGGAAAAGTTGCTTTACTGACCGGCGGCGCCGGACTTTACGGCAGACAGATCCTGGCGGCACTGGCCGAAGCCGGAGCGAAAACCTATGTTGCATCGCGGAATCTCGAAGCGCTGGAAAAGGTAGCTGCTGAAGAACGCGAACGCGGTTTTGATGTTACCGCACTGCAGCTCGATTTAGGCTGCGAGGATTCGGTCGCGGAAGTCCATCGCACGATCATGGAGGAAAACGGCCGTTTCGACATCCTGGTAAACAACGCCGTTACCCGTTGCGCCTGCGTGGGATGGGACAAGCCGATGGAGTATTATGATGAAAGCCTGCATGTCAACGCCTCCGCGTTATTCCGGATGACTTATATTTTTGGCGAAGAGATGAAAAAACAGCACGGCGGCTCGGTCATCAATATCGGGTCGATGATGGGCATGGTTGGTATCGAAATGGACAATTATGATGGAACAGACATGAATGCCGATCCGTCGCCGATATATCATTATGAAAAGGGCGGCATGCTTAATTTCACCCGCTGGGCGGCAAGTATTCTCGGGCCGTACAACGTTAGGGTGAACTGCGTTTCTCCCGGCGGTTACTACACCCCGGACATGCCGGAACCGTTCGTTAAGCAGTACAGCGCCCGTACCCAGCTCGGACGCCTTGCCAACAATACTGACCTTAAAGGGGTTATCGTATTCCTGGCCTCGGAAGCTTCGGCATACATCACCGGGGCTAACATTCCGGTCGACGGCGGCTACACCGCTAAGTAATTAATCTCTTCCCCGCGGTGGAGGTGGGGCTTCATCGGTGGAAAGATAACCGTCGCCGTCTTTATCCAGGTGGCTGAAATGATGTTTCGGCCCGTCGAATTCACTGCGCGATACTTTACCGTCGCCGTTACGGTCAAGCCGCCTGACGAACCTCTCGCCCTGAGATGAGGATGACGAAGAAACGGATTTCGTTTTACCCGCGATTCTGATTTTATACGGGTATTCATTCTTATTCTGACGTGGTTCACGGGTGCGTATTTTTACATTGCCGCCCCTGACGCACCTGACCATATTATAAATTCTTACGGCATCTCCCTGGGGACCGCGCCCGAGCTGGGGCCGTCCGCTTTTGGGGTCGCTGCGCTGGGCCCCGGCGCCGTGTACGTCCATGGTTGTACCGTGCATCTGTCCTATAGCCCTGCCGAACGACACGTAAGCCGCGCATGATCCGGGCCTGGGGCCATCCAGATGCGTGGTGGAAGTCCAGTAAAAAGCGAAATCTTTTTGTCCGGCTTCGTTTTTGACCGGGGTGGATCTGAATATCGGGTCGATGGCGGCGGAACCGGTGGTATCCGGCGAACGGGTATAGTCAACGATGTACTGGAGTTCCTTGGCGTTGGGGAGCCTCCAGTCGCGGTATCCGGCATAGTTCAGGTTTTCCGCATATTTCAAAGCCTGCTTCCACGACATAGTTTTGCCGCTGTCGTTTTGCATCCACATCAATCCGGTAGCGCGGTCGGTAATGGTTCCGTTTTTGTTGTCCGTGAAATCGTTGTAACCGTATGGTTTTCCGCGAACGAACCTGACAAAGAACTTTTTTTCCGGTCTGCGGTCGCCGTGTCTTCCCGGGCCGCTGTATCCGTAGCCCTTGATCCTGCCGTCGGCAAAGTTGACCCCGAATAAAGTTTTGGCTCCGTTCATGGTGGTGCTGACGTACTTGGTGCTGGAGAGCCATTGGGCGTCGATATACCTTTCCGTTCTGGTATCTCCCAGGCGGAAATCGAAATAATCGGTATCGATGAACGGTATGAAGTTTGATGGAACACTGTACATTTCCCTTATGCCGCTGAACCCGGTATAGCCCCGGAAATCGATAAGCGAGTACATTTCCTTGATGTTCGGCACACGCCAGTCGCGGTATCCGCCAACATCGATGCGTTTGGCGATCCGTTCCGCTTCCACGAGGCTGACTTTCCGCGGATCCACCCCTTTTGTCCACATCAGCCCGGTATTGAGGTCGGTAACGGTTCCGTCGCCGTTGTCCGTATATGCGGGCGGGTTCATTACGTACTGGGCGTCCTGTCCGTAGAACGAACCGCTCCGCCGGGGATAGGATATTTCCCGGGAGTTGTTGTAGCACTTGACCTGCCCGGTGTCGACAATCACGCAAGGTGTTTCCCCAAGGGCCGTTGCCAGAGTAAGCATCGCCAACGCGGAAAATTTCAGGAATTTCATATCCTTTCCTCCTGATTTTTTATACCGGATCACGGTATAAAATATGGCCCTCTAAAAAACAATAATCCCCAAATCGATATACTACAATAAATTTCTCCGCGAATAAGGTCTGAAAACTGGCAGAAACGTAAAATTACTTTATCTTATTTCCGGTTATAACGATCACGGGAGTATTATGGATTTGAAATCGGAAAACAGCGCCGAAAGCATTTGCCGGTATCTTATAGATGAATTCGAGCTTGACGAAACCGACGTAACTGAAATGTTCGAGGAGTTTTTCAAGAATATCGAAGAACTCGCGGAAACCGCCGTTGAACAACTGAATTCCGGACTTTCATGGGAAAATCTGCGGATGACCGCACACTCGATGAAAGGCGCTGCCGGCAATATGGGAGCAACCGCCATATTCAAGCTGGCTAAAGCCATGGAACAGGCAACAATTTCTCAGGACCGCGAAGAATTTCTGCGGTTTCGTGAACTCCTGCTGGAAAATCTGGAAAACCTGAAAGCCCAAGTTGATGAACAAAACTGAGCGCAAAAAGCGCCTTGAAAAAATATACGGACTGCTTGACCGGGAATACGGTCCGGGGAAATGCACACTGGATTATTCCGGGGCGCATGAGTTGCTGGTGGCCACGATTCTTTCCGCGCAATGCAAAGACGAAAGGGTAAATTTGGTAACGAAAACGCTGTTTAAAAAGTACGGAACCGTTACCGATTTTGCTTCCGCCAATCCCTCCGAACTGGAAAAGATTATCCAGCCGCTGGGCTGTTTCCGGGTGAAAGCCAAAAATATCATTGCCGCCTGCAAAAAGATCCGGGATGAGTTTAACGGGGAAGTCCCGCACACCATGGAAGGATTGACCAGTTTGCCCGGTTTCGGCAGAAAAAGCGCCAACGTGCTGCTTGGAAATGAATTCGGCATCCCCGGTTTTCCGGTGGACACGCATGTTATCCGGGTGCTTAACAAAATCGGCGTGGTCGACACCAAAGACCCGGTGAAAATCGAGAAACTTGTAACCGGATCAGTGCCGGACGAGTGGTGGACAAACTTTTCCCACATTATTATTTATCACGGCCGGGCGATATGCCACGCCCGGAACCCGGAATGCGGCAAGTGTCTGATTCGGGAATATTGCGATTACGGAAAGCAAACTGAAAAATGAGCTCATTCAAACACAAATTCCGGCAGGTGAAGAAACTTCCCGGCTGGATATATATCCCCCCGGCAATGTTGATACGTTTTCTGAAATTCTGTATGCGGACCAAATACATCGACCCCAACAATATCCTGAAAGTAAAACCTTATCCGAGAGTCGCCGTTGTCTGGCACAACCGATTGTTGTTTTATCCGATTATGTGGCCAAAAATAATCCGCGCCAATACCCTGGCGATGGTCAGCCCGTCCCGCGACGGACAGTATATCGTGGACCTGATCGCAAAACTCGGAGTGAAAAGTATTCGGGGTTCAAGCAACAAAAGGAGCAGCCGGGTACAATATGCCGCCATTAAAGCCATCCAGGACGGATATACGGTGTGTATCACCCCGGATGGTCCCCGCGGCCCGAAATATAAACTAAGCATGGGGCCGGTCCATCTTGCCAGTACCACGGGAGTGCCGGTCCTTCCCATTGCTTTAAATTATTCGAGTTATTGGGAACTCAAAAGCTGGGACAATTTCCAGATTCCCAAGCCCTGGGCAAAAATGATTTTGAACATTGGCGATGAAATAAAAATACCGCCCAATCTGGATGACGCCGGACTTGAGGAATGGCGGCAAAAAATAGAATCAGCGCTGATGGCGGTTACAGTTGATAAACCTGCCAAGAACAGCTAAATTACCAAGGCAGGCATTGGATTATTAAAAAAGGGCAAATTGCTCCGCGAATTTGCCGAAGAAACATAGCGCTTCGGCTGTTGTCATCCAAAGTTTGTTGTGAATAAAAAAACATTTTAAATATTTTTGAATAAGGAGAAATTGCTTTGTCAGATAAATCCGTTAAGTCCGATCAATATAAGGCTGCGGGAGTGGATATTGATCTTGCCCAGGAACTTTTAAGCCGGGTGAAACGCAAGATCACGGCTGCGCGCCGTCCGGAAATGCTCAAACCCATTGGTGGCTTCGGCGGTTTGTTTCAGCTTGATCTGAGTAAATATAAGGACCCGGTAATGGTTTCGAGCATCGACGGGGTCGGCACCAAATTGATGGTGGCCGGTCAGGTCGGCAGATATAATTCCATCGGCTTTGACATCGTCAACCACTGCATCAACGATATTTCCGTGCAGGGCGCTGAACCGCTGTATTTTCTCGACTACCTTGGAATCGGCAAGCTCCGCAGTCCCTTGTATGAGGAGGTAATTTCAGGGGTGGCGACTGCCTGCAAGCAGGCCGGCTGCGCGCTGCTCGGAGGCGAAACCGCCGAAATGCCCGGTATGTACGGCGACGATCTGGACATTGTCGGCGTTATCACCGGAATTGTTGAAAAAGACAAGATCATTACCGGCGAACGCATCAAGCCCGGACACGTAGTTGTCGGGCTGGGTTCGAACGGACTCCATACCAACGGATACAGCCTTGCGCGGCATATCCTTTTTGAAAAGCGCCGCTATTCCGTTGATCTGGAACTGGTTGAACTTGGAGAAAGTATCGGGGACGCCCTCCTCGAACCCCATATCTGTTACTGGCCGGCAATCAAAACGGCGCTGGAAAGTGGGCTTCCGCTCCACGGGATGGCCCATATCACCGGCGGCGGCGTATTTGACAATATTCCGCGTATTCTTCCGGATTGGGTCGACGTGATTATCGATAAGGATGTCCTGCCCGTGCCACCCGTCATTAAGCTGATCGTGGAAGAAGGCGAAATCAATGAAACTGAAGCGTACCGCGTATTCAATATGGGTATTGGCATGTGCTGGTTTGTGCCGGAAAAATCCGGCGGGGAAGCGGTGAAAATCTGCCGCGACGCCGGTTTCAATGCCGCAATCTGCGGTGAAGTAATCTGTGGAAACTGCAAGGTAAAATTGCGATGAAATTTTTCGAGCGGGTATCTTCGGGAATGAGCAATGCCAGGAGTTGGTTCGGCAAGCCGTTCAACCGGGCGTTCATGTCCCTTTCCGAAGTCCTGCATCCGGCGATTTCCGGAAATGACCACTTCGATCAGGTTACCCGCCAGATCGTGATGCTGATGAAGGCGATAGTTATCGCCGACGGCAAGGTGGATGACGAGGAAATTGCAGGTATCCGCCGCAACTTTTCCGAACGGTTTACCCCCGGAGAAATCGAAGAACTTACCAAAATTTTGAAGGATACCGATCCGCCCGACGTCGATGCCGCGATCAGCTCCCTCCAGGAACTGCCTGACCGCGAAAAGGCCGCACTGTGCGCCGGGCTTATCGAGCTGGCATACGCGAACAGTCATTATACCGGTGAACAGAAAAAAATTGTTCATCAGGTCGCCAGGGAATTTGATGTCCCGGATGGAATTATTGCCGGGTTCGAGGAAGAATCATACCAGGCCAGCGCTCAACGCGAACGCATCCTGAAGTCCGGCGCGGGAATTTTTGCCGCCCTGGTGATAATAGCGATTTTCATTCTTGCCGCCACATTTTTGAAGTCCGTGTTGTTTGGGGTTATTTTCGCGTTTATCTTCCTCCCCCTGGAAAAATGGTTCGAGAACAAATTCTTTAAAAACCGGATGGTCGCGGGAATTGTCAGCGGCATCGGCAAACTGACAATTCCGTTCCGTGCGGTTGCTGAACGTGTGGCAAAATTTTTCCGGAAGGGCAAGGAAAAGCCGGAGCCTACCGAGGCAGATATCCGGACAAAGGAACTCGAAAGCCGGGTGACCCACGCCACTATCGCCACGGTGGTAACCCTAATTCTTGTGGCGTTACTGCTGGTTTCGGGAGTTTCCATGCTTTCGGCCTCCTATGTAGCTGTCCTTGGCAAAAAGTTCAAATCCTGGGCAGAGGAGCATGGTAAAAAGGAAATGGCGGTAAAAGGCAAAATTTCTCCATCGGCAACTACGGCGGACATAAAGAAATCCGATGCCCCGGTTGATAATCAAAAAACGCAAGTGGATATTGCGGACAAAGACCCGGAAGCCAAGGACCTGAAAGAAAAAGCTTCATCTTCGGCATGGAAAATGATGAAAGGTAAAATTGAGTCGTACCGGCCTCAGCTTGAAAAAGTGCCGGGCTTCAAATGGGCGCTGGACAAGGTTACCGCTTACCTGAAAGACGACAAAAACCGGGAAGAACTTACCGGTATGTTGCTCAGTAAAAGCAAAGGAATTTTTTCCGCAACCGCCGGAATCGCCGGATTTGTGGGCAATTTCCTGTTCGGGCTCCTGATGACGGTGTTTTTCTTCTCATATTTTCTTCAGAAAATGGCTCTTGCCTCCGCGATCAAGCGGGAAAAAGCCGTCAGTGCCGGAAAACATATCGTCGATGGGGTATTCGACAGCAAATGGATGCCTGCCACTTCCCCCGAAGCGCGGGAGGAAGCGCGGGAAATCCTCGATAACATCTGCGCGAAGCTGAAAACCTGGCTGCGGGGTTATTTTTCGATAATTTTCATTGAAAGCACTTACTATATTGTGATGTTCACCATTATCGGCGTACCGTACAGCGCGGTGCTCGGACTCATTGCCGGGTTCACCGTGCTGCTGCCGTTTATCGGACCGCTGGCAAGCATCACCCTTACCATCCTGGTCTGTTTCGCCGCCGCGCCGAATGCAAGTCTGGTGCTGATTTTGCTGGTGCTGATTACATACGGAATTATGAATGGCATCCTCGAACAGCTTTTCCTTTATCCCGCACTGATTGGCGGCGGACTCGGACTCTCCACCCTTGAAACCATTATTGTGGTACTGCTCGGGGGAATGTTCGCGGGTATCACCGGAATGATCTTCGCGGTTCCCGCCGCCGCCATCCTCAAGTACCTGATCCCGAAAATATACCGCTGTCTTGCCCCCGAAAAACCGGAAAATTCAACTGTTGGCACGGTTTAATACCGAATTGCAATCTAAAGGCAAGTAATGATTGTGGCTTTAGAATGCAAATCGGTATAACTTCTATATCAGGACAAGCGGCATTTCCTGGAGATGCGCGAGCTTGCGGATGAGTCCGGTGCGATGTCCGGGAACCGCCGCTAAATGATGCGGCCCGCCGGCAAGACTGTACCGGGTAAGGAAGTCCTCTACCGGTTCTTCAAGCTGAACCAGCCAGTGCGGGATGTCGAAATTCTTCAGCGGAAGCATATCGACAATAAACGCTTCGTATGCGAGGATCTTGAATTTACCGTCGGGCCCGGTGGTCATGCAGGTAAGGGTTACCGGACCTGGGGCAAGGGTAAAATGCATGCCCACATAAGGTTCGATGCCCGGCGCCCAGAAATCTTTTTTCACCAGTTTTACTTTCGGTTCTTTCTTTGCCAGCGCCGGGTTGCATTCCTGCATATGGGTCATCATCATCCGGCGGTTCGGGTAATCGACAGTATAAATCTCGGTAAAATTGGCGGCTCCGCAGAGGCTCCTTAATTCCGCGTAATACGCAGTAGTGAGGATGTCGCCTTCCCCGGCGCAGGCCAGCCCTTCCGCGAGCATCTTATTGATCCCCAGGAACGGAATAGTCGGGAAGCCGCCGTCCTCGATAAGCTTTGCGAAATTCATCGTAAAACCGTGCAGATTTTCTTCCTCAACTATACGGCGGAGCGCGATTTCAAGCCGCACCGACATTATATGGGTATTTACATCGACGGCAGGATCAATATCATATTTTTCCTTGTCAGAGGCGATAATTTCCGAAATTTCCGGGCTTGAGAACTCCGGGATAAGCTCAATGAATTTATTTAAATCAAGTTCAACCAGATCAGGGCCGAGCTTGGTAAGCTCCGCATGATTGTAATCGAAATCCCCCATACCCTTGAATGATCCGCCGAGACGTCCCACGCGGATTTGTCTGGCGAAAGTCCGGGCTTTGGCGGCGTGAAGCCATTCCACGGCTTTGTTTATCGCGGTTTCGTCGCGATAGTTTCCCGACTCCATCCCGAAAATGCGTTCGCTTCTGAGCAGAACGTTGGTTACATCCTGAGTACCTTGCGGAACATGGTTCATCAGCAGATCGTCGAAATTGTATTCCGGGGTGATTTCAGTTGCCTCCTGGGTGTTCCAGATAATCACCGGAAGCTTGGTCTTTTCCAGGATAGGTGTAACCGTGAGACTGGAAACGTATGACATGGGAATAATCAGCAAAGCGTCGGCGGCATCGGTTTCAGCCTGAGTAACGGCAACCGCGAACTGTCCGGAACTCCAGCAGAGCTGACTGCAGGTAACTTCGATCTTGTCTCCGAAAGCCTCGGTGAAACGCTGAAGTTGCTCTTTAAGGCGGTCCATGAATCCCGGGATCATGGTGTCGTATTCCGGCAGGGAAATTCCGATTACCGCAATCCGGGGCTTAACAAACGGATTAATTTCAGTATTAGCCATTTTGATCACGCGGGAAGTTCGTTATGGACGATTTTTCCGTTGACTATCGTGGCCTTGATCCGGCCCTTGACCTTGATTCCGTCAAACGGAGTGTTCCGCGATTTGCTCTTGAAGGTATTTTTATCGATAACGTATTCTTCGTCCGGGTCGAAAATGGTGATGTCCGCGCTCATTCCCGGCTTCAAGGTTCCAAGATCAAGGCCGAGTACTTCAGCTGGGCCGGTGGTGTACTTGGCCACCAGCTCCGGCAGCGACAACGCTTTTTTGTGATAAAGCTCGGTTAGACAGATCGATACCGACGTTTCCAGTCCGATAATCCCGAACGGGGCATAGTCGAATTCCACCATTTTCGCGGTTTCGGTGTGTGGTGCGTGGTCGGACGCGATCACGGTGATTGTGCCGTCGCGCAGACCTTCGATAAGTGCCTGGCGGTCAGCCTCCGAACGCAACGGCGGATTCATCTTGTAATTGGTGTCGAAACGCTTGATGTACTCGTCAGTCAGGGCCAGGTGATGGGGCGTGACTTCGCCGCTTACCATGACTCCGGCTTTCCGGGCGTTGCGGAGCAGTTCCACGCTTTCGCCGGAACTGACGTGCTGGATATGCACTTTCCATTTGCATTGCCGGGAAAGGATAATGTCACGGGCAACCATCATCTCCTCGGCGGCGGCGGTAATCCCACGGAACCCGAGCAGAACCGACCATTCGCCTTCGTGCATTACGCCGTCACTGGCGAGAATTTCGTCCTGGCAGTGGTCGAGGATCGGTATCTCGAATGACTTCGAATACTCGACCACGTGCCGCATCAATTCGTGGTTCTGGACGCATTTGCCGTCATCGGTAATGGCCACGATCCCGGCGCGTTTCAGGCTGCCGATCCCGGTCATTTCCTGCCCCTCCGACCCCTTGGTAATGGCAGCGGTGGGCAGCACCTTTACCACGGCGTTCTCGGCATGACGGCGGATATATTCAATTGAGGCGGGAGCATCGGTAACCGGACTGGTATTCGGCATGGCCACGATAGTGGTGAATCCGCCGGCGGCGGCGGCATCGGATCCAGTGCAGATGGTTTCCGCCTTGGTATCCCCCGGTTGCCGCAGATGCACATGCATGTCGATAAATCCGGGGGCAACAACCAGCCCTTTCAAGTCAATTTTTACAGGATCCTTGAGTTCCGGGGGGGCACAGAGCTTATCCCCGGAGACGCCCAGGTCCATGATTTCGTCGATGTTCCGCGAGGGGTCGATGACCCGCCCGCCGGCCAGCAGATAATTTTGCGCTTCATTCATTGTTCAAACACCCGGCTACTAAGAATAATACCGCCATCCGCACGGCCAGACCGTTGGTCACCTGTTCGAGGATGACCGACTGGGGGCCGTCGGCAATTTCAGAATCGAGTTCCACTCCCCGGTTGATGGGCCCGGGGTGCATGATAAGGGCGTCCGGTTTGACATATTTCATAGTCTCCCGGTTCAGCCCGAAAATATTCGAATATTCCCCGATGCTGGGGAAAAAACCGCTGCGCTGGCGTTCGTGCTGAATCCGCAACAGATTGATTACATCCGCCCCCTCGAGGGCTTCCCTGAGGGTGTGGACCACCCGAACATTCGGGATTGCCTCGAATTCGCGCGGAACCAGCGTGGAAGGCCCGGCCAGGGTAACTTGCGCCCCAAGCTTGGTGAGACACCAGACGTTACTGCGCGCCACCCGACTGTGGAGAATGTCGCCAACGATGGAAACTTTCAATCCCTCGATACTGTCCTTTTTTTCGCGGATGGTGAAAGTGTCGAGAAGCGCCTGGGTCGGATGGGAATGAGCGCCGTCTCCGGCATTTACCACCCCGGCTTGAAGATGATTTGCCAGGAAATACTGCGCTCCCGCCGCGGAATGACGCATCACGATCAGGTCAACCTGCAAAGCCTGGATATTTCTGGCGGTATCGAGCAGCGTTTCTCCCTTTTTCAGACTGCTGGTCGATGCGGAAACATTGATAATGTCGGCGCTCAACCGTTGTTCCGCCAGCTCGAACGACAGTCTCGTGCGGGTGCTGGGTTCGACAAAAAAGTTTACCACGGTTTTGCCGCGTAGCGCGGGAACTTTTTTAACTTTGCGCTGAGAAACTTTTTTGAATTCCTCAGCGGTGTCGAGAATCATTTTGATCTCACCCGCGTCGAGATCATAAATGCTCAGTAAATCTTTTCTTGTCCACTTCCCATCCATCTTTTCTGTCCTTTGTCCCGGAGTTGCCCAGGCTTTTATTTGTCCGCTTCGTATGCGATGCCGCTTCCGGCGGGTTCGTCCCATTCCATCCGGATGCGTTTGTTGTCGGGCACATCGAGTTCCGTGCCGGTGTAGTCGGCGCGGATCGGGAACTCGTGATGCCCCCGGTCGATAAGTCCCGCCAGCCGGATCATTCTCGGGCGTCCGTAATCGGTGATGGCGTCGAGTGCGGCGCGGATGGTTCTGCCGGTATGGAGAACGTCGTCCACCAGGATCACCACACGTCCGTCGATCCCGCAAGGGATGTCGGTTTCATGAATTACCCCGAGCGCTTTTTTTACCCCGATATCGTCCCGGTACATGGAAATGTCGAGAGTGCCGGTTTCCGCTTTAAGACTGCTGTTTTTACTGATTTCCGAAGCCATGATCCTGGCTAAAGGAACCCCGTGGCGCTGAATTCCCAGCAGAACGACGCCCTCCGGTTCCCGGTTGGAAAATTCTGAAACAATTGCCTGGGTTACGGCGGAAATAAAAGAGAAAACCTGATTTTTGTCGAGTAGCAAAGTTTTTCCGGCAGTGTTTTCCATAAGCTCCGCGGATACGATAAATGATTGACGGCTTCCGGAGACTTATAATAGTACATGATATAAAAATCGCACGGCCCATTACAAAAATTTCTCATAAATTTTCCAGAGCAGGCTCCGGACTTAATAGCCGAAGTGCGATGCGACTTCGGCAATATCCAATAAGATATCCAGAGAAAGACACAACTGAAGTTGTGAACTCCAACAGATTACCGGTAACGTCATTCAATCCGGGGACACTCCCCGGGGTCACCAGACGAAGCCCATGTTGAAATGGATGCGGAATTTGCTACGGAGGTGCTGCTGGTTGTTGACGATTGGATAGGCGAGGTCGACTTTAATCGGGGCGTTCAGGTAAGGAACCTTAATGCGGAGACCGTAACCCGCGCCGACACACAAGTCGTTGAGGTTGAAATTATAGGCAAGATCTTCCACCATACCGGCATCGACAAAAACCGCGCCACGGATGAATTCCCAGATCGGGTGGGTGATTTCACAGGTTGCCAATGCCATCGAACCGCCGCCGATGTTGTTTTTGTTGTTGTCTACAGGAGAAACACCGCGATAGGGGAAACCGCGAAGGCTGTCGCCGCCGCCGAGGAAGTAGCGTTCGTAAAGCGGCACAGGCTCGTTTCGGTCGAAGGAGCAGACCGCTCCCCACTTGGCGCCGACATGCCCGATAAAGATGTCATCCCAAAACGAGAAGTATTGACTGGCTTTGAGTTCCAAACGGTAGAAGTTGTGGCTGGAACCGAGAGGTTTCGGGGACATTTCCGCCGTACCCATCAGGTGGTATCCGGAGGTGGGGTTGGTCAGACTGTTCCGGGTGTCGCGGCTGATCGACAAACTCAATTTACTGACGTATTCGTTGCCTTTATATTGTTGCAAATACGGGTCGTCATCGTCGACGTTATGAACGCGGACCTGCTCGAACCGGTATCCGGCCCCGATGGTGGTAAAGTCGTCAAATATCTGTTTACTTAGCCCGATATGGGCGCCGATCCGCCGTTCCGACCAGTCGTCGTAAACCACGTTGTTGATGTAGCCGTTCACGTCTAGGCGAAGCGGCATGCCGAACAGCCAGGGTTCGGTGAAGTCAATGTTGGCGTCCATACGGGTAAGACCGAAGAATCCCTGGAGTCTGAGCCGCTGGCCGCCGCCCTGGAAATAGTTTTCCGGGTCAAACAGGTCAAAGTTAGACTGGTTCAGTTCCACCATGCCGACAAGACTGTCGGTATCGGAGAAACCAGCCCCGATCTTGAAATAGGCGGTGCGTTTTTCCTTGACCCTGAAGTTAAGGTCTTTTTCTCCGGTCGTGCCGGTATTCACGGACACGGCTTCAACGTTGTCGAAATATCCCATCCCCATCAGGCGCGCTTTGCTTGCTTCGATCCGGTTTTTGTCCAGGGGGTCATCGGGCTGGATGACAAGTTCGCGGCGGATCACGTATTCCTTGGTAACTTTATTGCCGGTGATTTTGATGTCGCGGACATGGTAAATGCGGCCTTCGAACATGCGGAATTCCACTTCAACGGTATGGGTTTTGTAATCGGGAATGCGGATTACCCGGCACATGACATTGGCATAACCGAGAGGATGATACATGTTTTCAAGTTCGTCCCTGCCCATGTTAACCTGGGTCTGGGAATAAACCGTGCCGGAAAGACCTTCAACCAGCGGAAGCAGCTGGGCTTCGGTAAAATGCTTGTTTCCAGTTATGAAAACCTTGGTGATGGTGTAAGGTTTGCCTTCAAAAAGTTTGAAATTGATATTGACGTATTCAGGATCTTCCTTGTCGGCGGTGATGGTGACTTTTTCAACCTTGAAGTCAAGATAACCTTTGTTCCAGTACATTTCCCGGAGGCGGAGTTTGTCGTTTTCGAGTTCCGGTTTATTGAGCAGACCTATGTCCAATACCGATAACCAACTGAGATATGAATGCTGATTGGCGATGGAATGGCGCAAATCCCAATTTGAAAAAACGGTATTGCCTTCGAAAGTAACGTCGTTGATCTTGAGGCGGAGATGCTCGTTGATGGTGAACACTACATTCACGTCTCCCTTGCCGACATTAACCACCTTGGGGTAAATTTTAGCTTCGCTGTAACCTTTTTGGGCGTAGAAATTGCGTAGGGCGGTGGCGCTGTCCTTGAGTCTTTTATCACTGAGCGGCACATCGGGAACCAGGGTTATCAGCTTCATCAGCTCATTGTCTTTGAACTTTTTGTTGCCCTTCAGGATGATTTTGTTGATCCTGGGCTTCGCGCTGACTTTGATGACGATGTTTATTTTGCCGTCAGGGGATGTGCTGGTTTCGGAAACCACGTCGGAAAAATAGCCGGAGGAATACAGCCTTTTAATGTCTTCATTGAGGACTTTTTTATCGAACTTGTCGCCAACTTTTTCCTGGACGTTGAATCTGAGCATCTGCTCAGGGAATTTGTATTGGTTGGTCTGTTCGAATTTTATGCTGCCGATTTCAGCCCCGGAGAGCATAATTCCGGTAAAAAACACGAGGGTGCAAAACACTAGCGCGAGAAAATTCCCGCGCCGTGAAAAATCAACCCCTTGTCCCGGATTTTGAAACAAAAAATCTCCTGGCATGTAACGGTATAACCCCTTAAGCGGTATTGTCGGCCCTCTCCGGCCGGTCTTCCATCCCGTATCTTGACGCTGCTTTGAACTTCATTGTCATGGGATGGAACATAACTTCGACAATACCGGTACGTCCATTTCGGTTTTTTTCAACAATCAACTCGGCTTTAACACCGTTTATTTGCGCTTCTTTTGACGCATCGCGGGTTTCGCTGCGGTCGCGATGCAGGAAAATAACGATATCGGCATCCTGTTCGATGGCCCCGGATTCCCGAAGGTGGCTCAATTTCGGGCGCGCCGCTTTCGGGGAAGTGCCTTTTTCCACTTCCCGGTTGAGCTGGGCGAGTACCAGCACCGGCACATTCAGGTCCTTGGCAAGTTTTTTAATGCCGCTGGAAATTTCCGCAACCTCCTGCTGACGGCTGTCAACTCCGCCGCCTACTTTCATCAACTGCAGGTAGTCGATTACCACCAGCTCGATTTTGTGCTGGGCGTGAAGCCGCCGTGCTTTCGCGCGCAGTTCCGCCACGGTCAGGCCGCCGGTCGGGTCGATGAAAAGATTTGCTTTTTTAAGGTTGCTGACCGCCTGGGTGAGTTTGGTGATGTCCATCTTTTTGCTTTTGAACGAACCGTCGTAAAAAGCGCTTTCGGGGATTTCAGACTCAAGGCTTAATAACCTTCTGGCGATCTGGTCGGCGGTCATTTCCAAACTGAAGAAGGCGATTGGCCTGCCCTTTTCGCCTTTCATCGCGACCTTGTGGGTGATGTTCAGGGCAAGGGCGGTTTTACCGATTGACGGCCGTGCCGCCAGGACCACCATTTCACCCTTTTTCAACCCTACAATAAGGTGATCGAGATCCGGATATCCGGTTGGAATCCCAACTTCCACCTCTTTTGAAAGAACTTTCTGAAGCTCCTTGAAAACGTGGTTGATATGCTCTTTAAGGTCGAGAATTTCCGGATCGGTGTGCTTGTACCGGACGTCATAGATGCGTCCCTCGATCTCGTCGATCAGGTCCGCGACGCTTTTCTCGGGACTGTAACATTTGTCGACCGCCATCGAGCAGACGTTGATCATATTCCTGAGGACGGAAAACTCCCTGACCAGTCCGCACCAGGCCTCGAGGTTCGCGGTGGTGGCCACGGAATTTTGCAGGTCCATCAGGAACATTTCGCCGCCGATCCGCTCAAGTTTGTTTTCACGGCTCAAGGCGTCCGCCACGGTGATCAGGTCGATCCCGGAGCTGCTTTCCTGGTAGAGGTCACAGAGTTTTTTGAACAGCGTCCGGTGGGCGGGATCGTAAAAGACGTCCGCCGACTTGAGTTGTTCGATAGCGATATCAATGCATGGGTCCGGTTCAGCCAGCATCGAGGCCAGCACCGCCCTTTCCGCTTTAAGGTTCGAGGGCTGGGGCCGGTCCTCCGACAGAATTCCGCTCAGCCGGCTGTCCGGCTGAGTTTCTGTTTTTGCCTGGCTTTTTTCGGGCATATCAAGCGCGTACGATCCATACTTTCAAGGTCGTGTCCACTTCAGGATGCAGATGCACATCCACGTTGAAGAGGCCAAGCTCCTTAATGTTATCGTCCAGTTTGATCCGGTTGTGATCAATCTCGATTCCCTGTTCGGCGAGTTTGTCCGCGATATTGCGGGGGCCTACCGAACCGTAAAGGTGATCGTCTTCACCGGCCTGCATCGAGATGGAAACTTCCGTTTCAGCGAGTTTTTCGGCCAGCATTTTTGCGGTGGCCAGTTCATCCTCGCGCTGTTTTACAATGCGTTCCTTGCGGGCATCGAGCTGCCGCAGGGCGCCGGGAGAGGCTTTTGAGGCCAGCTTCCGCGGGATCAGGTAATTTCTCGCATAACCGGCGGCGACATTCACTTCATCGCCAGCCAGTCCGAGATTTTCGACATCTTCCAATAAAATAAGTTTAACGGAACTCATACTTCCTTACTCCTGTTTCAATGTTTCGGCTGTTGCCAAATCCGGTTCTGCCTGTCAGTCAGACCGGTTACATAACCAGACTGATGATCCGGGCGCGTTTGATGGCAACGCTGAGCATTTTCTGATGCTTCAGGCAAGTGCCGGTGATCCGCCGGGGCAGAATCCGTCCTTTTTCAGTTTGAAACCTGCGGAGCAGGTCGGCGTCTTTAAAATCCACGTATTTGACTTTGTTTTCGCAAAGACGGCAGATTTTATGGGAGACGGTCCGTTTCCGGGATCTTCTTCTAGTTGGTTTCGCCATATTCTTTCCTCATTATTTATGTTATTGATTAATAGCTCTGATTATAATTAAAACGGGATATCGTCTTCGGCCTCGTCGCCGGGATCGAATGCTTCGGGCATCGGCGGCGGCGGTTGCTGCTGGTACTGCTGCTGCTGCTGTTGAGGGGGAGCAGGCGAGGAGTACTGCTGCTGCTGACGCGGCTGTTGCTGATACTGTTGCTGTCCTTGCTGCTGGTACTGTTGCTGACGCGGCTGTTGTGAATAGTCTCCTCCTCCACTATCGCCGCCCTGACTGCCCAGAAACTGGACAGTCTGTGCCACCACGCGCAGTTTCGAGCGGTTGGCGCCGGATTCTTTGTCCTGCCACTGATCGAGCTGAAGGCGTCCTTCAATAAGAACCGGAGCTCCCTTCTCAAGGAATCTGTCACAGTTTTCCGCCTGTTTGTTCCAGACTACGACGTCCACGAAACAGGTTTCCTCCCGGTCCTGACCTCCGGAACTGTATTTGCGGTTCATTGCCAGTCCGAGGTCACAGACGGCTGATCCGCTCGGGGTGTACCGCAGTTCGGGATTGCGGGTCAGGTTGCCAACCAAAATCACTTTGTTATACGAGGCCATAATGCTCCACCTTATTCGGTTTCAGCGTTGTTCTCCAATACAACTTCCGGCCTGTCATAATTGATGATGAGCATTCTTACCACCCGGTCATCGAGCCGGAACTTTTCACGAATATCATTTACTTTGCCGGAATCGAGTTCGAAGACATAGTTCCAGTAAATCCCGGCTTTGCGTTTGCCGATTTCCCGGGCAAACTGCTTGCGGCCCATGGAAGCGCTTTCTTCCATTTTTCCGCCCCATTCTTCGATGAGTTTGCCCAGTTCTCCGGAGAAAGCTTCTCCTTCGTCCTCGACCTTGCGAATGTCCAGTATAAATACTGATTCGTACTTAGTCAACATCTAATCCTCCATATCGGTTTCAGATTTATTTGTTGTCATTTTGTTTTGTTCATTTTCCGGGACGAGGTTTCGTCCGTTAAAATCGTTCATTGCGGTGCTTATTCCTCTGCTGAGGATGGTTTTCACCGCGTTGACCGCCAAATCCAGCACTTTCTCGACCAGCGGCATTTCCCCGGGATTGAATTCTGACAGCACAAAATCAATCTGTTCCCGGTTTTCAGGCCGGCCGATGCCGATTCTGAGTCTGGCAAAACCGGCGCCGCCGAGTTCGGTAATCAGCGATTCCACCCCGCGGTGTCCTCCGCTGCTTCCGCCCTTGCGGACCCGAATTCTGCCCAAAGGCAAATCCACGTCATCGTAGACCGCCAGAATCTCAGAGGGCTGAATATTGTTCTGCCGGGCAAACTTGCCAACGGCTTCACCGCTGAGATTCATGAACGTCAGGGGCTTCATGCCGTACAGGTTCGCTCCCCTGAAACGTCCTTTCCAGACCATTGCCGCGGCCTCGTGGCTGTCGGTAAAACTTCCCGGCAGACGGCTGCGCAGAAGGTCAAGGCATTGAAACCCGATGTTATGACGGGTTCCGGCATACTTCTCACCGGGGTTTCCCAGACCAACCAGTAAGCTGATTTTCTGATGTTCCGGCAATGGCATGTCCTTTCCTGACCCCGCAACCGGCGAGCGCGGATTATTCCAACCGGCCGTGGCGGATTATATCTATTCCTCCTTGTCTTCGGATTTTTCTTCACCGGCTGCTTCTTCGCCTTCACCGGCTTCAGCGCCTTCTTCACCTTCAACGCCTTCTTCGCCTTCAGCAGCTTCAGGTTCTTCTTCTTCCTGCTGATGCGCAACGTGGAAGACGATGCTTTCGGGATCAGCGGTGGCGGTCACGCCTTCCGGCAGGACCAGGTCGCTGACATACAGAGATTCGTCGATTTCAATACCGCTGATGTCAACTTCAATACCTTCGGGAAGGTCTTTCGGCAGACAAGATACTTCAATAGTATGCATCGGCTGTTCGAGGATACCGCCCTGAGTAACTCCGACCGGCACGGAACCCGGAGTCGTATGCACGGCGATTTCCGCGGTAATAACCTGGTCCTGACGGATTTCGAGGAAGTCCATGTGGACAATTTCGTTTTTCAACAGGTTTTCCTGCACTTCCTTGATCAGGACCTGGGTTTCCTTGCCTTTCTGGTCTTTCAGAGTTACCAGGTTGAGGTCGTGATTAGAAAGAGATTCCCACTCGGAGGCATCCAGCAGAATCATCTTGGTATCGATTCCCTGGCGATATACAACTGCCGGAATTTTGCCGTCGGCGCGATACCGCCGCGAACAGTTTTTTCCGGTCTCAGTCCGGTCCTCAATTTTCAGGACATATTTTTCTTTACTCATTTTACTCCCTTGGTTGTGGAATTTATTGCTTTAATTAATTAACGGTTATTCTCCGGTCTGTACCTTGAAGAGCGAGGAAACCGACTCTCCGAGGTGGATCCGGTTGATGGCCTCGCCAAGCAGCGAAGCGATATTATATGATTTGATCTTACCATCACAGTGGTTGGTCACCGGGACGGTGTTAGTAGTGATAAGTTCTTCAATGCAACTTTCCTTGAGCCGCTTTCTGCCGCGTTCGTCCAGGAGGCAGTGGGATACGGCCGCGTAGACTTTTTCCGCGCCGTATTTTTTCAAAAGGTTTGCGGCGGCAATCAAAGTCCCCGCGGTAGTAGTCAGGTCGTCGGTAATGATGCAGTTGCGGCCTTTGACCTCGCCGACGAGGTGCGAGGATTCAACATCCTGAGCGTCAATCCGCCGTTTTGCCACAACCGCGAAACCGGCGTCGATCATATTCCCGTAAGCCATCGCCATCTTCACGCTGCCGGAATCCGGGGAAACCACCACCGCATTTTCACCAAGCCGTTCTTTCAGGTACGGAGCCAGAAATGGTCCGGCATACAGATGATCCACCGGAATATCAAAAAATCCCTGGATCTGCTGCGAGTGCAGGTCCACGGTCAGGATCCGGTTGGCCCCCGCGACGGTCAGGAGGTTCGCCACCAGTTTGGCGGTGATCGGAACGCGCGGCTTGTCTTTGCGGTCCTGCCTTGCGTAACCGAAAAACGGAATGACGGCGGTAATCCGGCCGGCAGAGGCGCGTCTTGCCGCATCGATCATGATCAGCAGTTCCATCAGGGTTTCATTTGGCGGAGAGCAAGTCGGCTGAATAATGAATACGTCCGCGCGGCGGATGTTGTCGCCGAACTGAACAAAGATTTCGCCGTCGGGAAAATGACTGATATCAACCCTTCCAAGCGAAGTACCCAGGTATTCGGCAATGGATTCCGACAACTTGGGGTTGGCGGTCCCCGAGTATACGATCAGATCATCAAGGTTCGGCATCAGTTTACTCTCTGTTTCATGTTTGCAAATTCTGTAAATAATTCCACTGCAGGAACTATCCGCAAACCGAAACCGGCAAGACGCCGCTTATGGCAAGCCGGGCCTTACGGGTGCGCTCCGGGTAAAAATACCGGAAGCAAATCCAATTGCGGATTAAGGCTCCTGATCTCAGCAAACAACTAATTTAGCCCGAAATGAAAAATTATCAAACAGTTTTTTACAATGTTGTGAAGATTTTACCGGAAAGATTTTCTTTTGTTAGAAAAATGATAACTTTTATCAAAAATAGTTGAATTGCCAGTGATTTAAATATAGTTTACTATCAATTTGTTATTGTTGCAATTTTGAATTTAATAGGGGGGATGATACTATGTCTAAATGGCAATGCGGCCTTTGTTCTCATATCTACGATGAATCAAACGAAAAAGTATCGTGGGCGGATCTTCCTGATGACTGGGTTTGTCCGGTATGCGGCTCCCCGAAATCCTCTTTTGTCCAGTTGCGGGAAACCGCCGCGGCCTCCCCTGAAGCTACTGAAGAAGACGATCTCGCTACCTACGAATGCGGACTTTGCAGTGAAAAATATTACGAGTCCGAAGAAAGTATTTTATGGGCGGATCTTCCTGGCGGCTGGGTTTGTCCGGTATGCGGTTCCGGCAAAGAAAACTTCAAGGCAATTTCAAAGGTGGTTGTTCCCCGGAAAGCGCCTGCCGATAAAAAAGGGGTAGAAAAGGAATACTTGTCTGAGTGGCAACGGCCGGCGGATGATTTTGAATCGCATATGGCCGACATTCACAGTATTGCCGTGAACGGACATTCAGTTATTGAGCCCATGCGTACGCGCGTACCTTCTTTCAGTTGGGACGACATCCTTGTTAAAGGCGCTCAGCTTTTCAAAATGCCGCTGAACAAAAGTCAGCCGGTGAGTACAACCACGGTTATAGGACCGGGTGCAAAGGTCCCGCTGGTTATTGACACCCCGCTGATCGTTTCCCACATGTCGTTCGGGGCCCTTTCCAGAGAGGCAAAGCTGGCATTGGCGAAAGGAAGCGCCAAAGCAAAAGCCGGTATGTGTTCAGGCGAGGGCGGGATTCTGCCTGAGTGCCTGGAATCCGCATATAAATATATTTTCGAGTATGTGCCGAACAAGTATAGCGTTACGGATGAAAACCTGAGCAGGGTTGACGCCGTGGAAATCAAAATCGGGCAATCGGCCAAGCCGGGCATGGGCGGTCATCTTCCCGGACACAAGGTGACCCGGGAAATTGCCGCTATCCGCGGATTCCATGAAGGACAGGACATAATCAGTCCGTCGCGCTTTCCTGACATCCGGACAAAAGATGACCTGAAAAAAACCGTTGATTTCCTGCGCGAAAAAAGCGGCGGAAAACCCATCGGGATAAAATTGGCGGCTGGCCATCTCGAGGAGGATGTTGCCATTGCGCTCTATGCCGGAGCCGATTTCATCACTATCGACGGCCGCGCCGGGGGAACCGGGGCCGCTCCGAAAGTTGTCAAGAATGCGGCTTCGATCCCGACCATGTTCGCCTTGGCAAGGGCCAGAAAAGCGCTCGATGAAAATGGCGCTGATAAGGTTTCGCTGATTATCACCGGCGGGTTGCGCGTATCATCCGACTTCGTTAAGGCCATTGCCATGGGCGCCGACGCTATAGCCTTGGGGACCGCTACCATGATGGCTCTGGGATGTCAGCAGTATCGGATATGCAACACGGGAAAATGCCCGGTGGGGATCGCAACCCAGGACCCGGCGTTGCGCGCCCGTCTGGATGTGGAAAAATCAGCGGCAAGAGTTGCGAATTTTTTCAATGTCAGTACTGATGAACTCAGGGATTTTGCCCGGTTGAGCGGCAATGAGAATGTTCACGACCTTGCGGCGTCAGACCTGTGCACGACTAATTCGGAAATATCGAATTTCACAAATATCGAACACGTTTAATCAACAACGGAAGGAACAAACCAATGGCTACAATGGAAAATCTGCAGGAGGCGTTTGCCGGGGAAAGTCAGGCGAACCGGAAGTATCTGGCATTCGCGAAAAAAGCGGACGAGGACGGATTACCCCAGATCGCGAAGCTTTTCAGGGCGGCGGCAGAGGCTGAAACTGTTCACGCACACGCACATCTCAGGGTAATGGGAGGCATCAAAAGCACTCTGGAAAACCTTGAGGAGGCGATTGCCGGGGAAGGACATGAATTCATGGAAATGTATCCCGAGTTTCTGGAAGAAGCCCGGAAAGAAGGAGTAAAACCGGCTGAGTTCTCATTCAAAAACGCCTTGGCGGTTGAAGAGATCCATCACGGTCTTTATTCCAAGGCCCTGGAAGCCGCGAAAACTGGCGGTGACCTGCCTTCGGCGCCCATTTTCGTGTGTCCGGTATGCGGAAACACCGTGGAAGGCGCTCCTCCGGAAACTTGTCCGGTGTGCAACGTTCCCGGCAGCAGGTTCGGTGAAATCGCATAGAAACCCGATCAAAAAAATATCCCCGGAGCGGGCGAATGCTCCGGGGAATCAAGGGAAGGAATCAATTTTTATTTAATCAAGGTCGTATTTACTGTCATCGGCCGATAGATAACCCAGAGTATAACCATCGACAGTGCTGAAATTGCCGTTACCATGACTTCTTTCGCTGGAAACATGACCGTCAACCCAGCACACATTGGCATTATGAAGATGCCGGAAGTGCATCGGGCCGTAGGAACCAGCATTAGTGTATGCTGGATCCCCCGGAGCCCGCATATACCTTGAGCAATCAATGCTATTGGGAGGAGAACTGTACGCATTCAAATAGGCGACATCTCCGAATACCGCGGTATCTGACGGTTGTTTAATTTTTGTTGATTTTACGCATTCATTATACCAGCCTGAATTTCCCCATTTACGTTCTCCGCCAATATAAGTAGTATTGTATCCGTAGCCTGAATATTTTGCGGTATTACCGCTTGCCACTTCGTCATTATATTTGCCGTCAAGACTAGGACACTGGAAAATTTTTGATGAACCGGCGGTGGTATTCTCCATATCAACATTTGCGGGCAAAACTCCCGAACCGGGTTCTGAACCGGTATTATCCACATCCCAATCCAATGAATAGTCGCCACTCCAACGTGCGCAGGCAGGGGGAAAGTAGTCTTTAAAGCTGTTAACGTACATATTGCACATCAGCCCCAGCTGTTTCAGGTTGTTTCTGCAGGCTGCCGATTTTCCCTGTTCCCGAGCTTGATTCAATGCCGGCAACAGCATTCCCGCAAGGATGGCAATGATTGCGATTACTACCAATAATTCAATCAGGGTGAAAACACAGAGAGTGGAAATAGATGGTTTACGGAACCCGGCTTCAGGTCCCCCGACTGAGCGATTCACATTCATTTTTATTTACTTTCACTGCGTGTTACGCGCACAAAAAAAAATCCGCCGATGCTCTCTCGCTCCAAGACATTGGCGGCTTTTCTTCATATATATAAAACCGTTTCGTCCCTGGCGCGGAGACACCCGATCTGAGTTTTACATGAAGGTCTGGCTTTCAATCATTTCGATTGATTACAGTGGCGCGACCGCCTCCGGTTTCCACGGAGTTCTTCACGCAAAACGCAAAAAACAGTCTACTATAAAAAGATTAAAAAAACAACCCGTATTGATAAAAAAAGTGATAATAATTATTAATGGAATAATCCATATAATTCCGTTTTTAGTATGTTATATGCCGGTTTAAGTATTCTTTTTACCTGTTCATTAAACTATATTAATTCCGTTTTAGCGATATTATTGATTTTACACAGGAGTGCTTTATCATGACAATGAATTATCGGGAAAATCTGGTCAGGGCGATGCGGCGCGACAATCCGGAGTTCGTGCCGTTCGAGTTCGGAATGGTGTCAACTTTGCGCGAAAAATTGGTAAAGGAGACTGGCACGGAAGACTTGCAGGCATATTTCCGCAGCGATTATTATCACGCCAATCAAGGAATAAAAGGCGTCGGCGCCGGTAAAACCCGGATCAAGCACGACTATATGAAATATTACCGTGACCAGGGACGTGATGACATTACTGAGGGCATGCTTTGCGAATGGGGAGTAGCCCGGAAACCTGGCGATTTCATGCACTTCACCCATATCCAGTCGCCGCTGAAATTTGCTTCGTCGATCAAGGAAATCGAGGAATATCCGTTGCCCGATACCTACGCTGATTATCGTTGGGAAGGAGCAAAAGAAAAGGCAGACCAATTCCACGCGGAAGGTTATGCGGTTACCGGATTTGCCGGACACACTTTTGAAAACGCCTGGCAAATCCGCGGCATGGAGGAATTTCTCGCCGATATGTACATCAACAAATCATGGTGTGAAGCCCTTATCGGAAAAATCGCCGATCACAACATGAAGCTGATCGAAAGAATTGCTCCGCTGGACGTTGAAGTGTTGCGCATTGGCGATGATGTCGGCACTCAGACCGGCATGATGTTTTCACCGGAACTTTGGCGGGAACTGTTCAAACCCTGGATGAAAAAATATATCGAACGGGCCAAGCAAATCGATCCGGAAATTCTTATCTGGTATCATAGCGATGGCGATATTACCCCGATTATTCCCGACCTGATCGAAATCGGCCTCGACATCCTCAATCCCGTGCAGCCGGAATGCGTTGACCCGGTGGCCCTCAAGCAGGAGTACGGCAAGGACTTGGCATTCTGGGGATGCATCGGGACCCAGACTACCATGCCTTTCGGATCTCCCCAGGATGTGAAAGACGACGTTAAAAAGTACATTGAAAAAGTTGGTTACGACGGTGGGCTTTGCCTGGCTCCGACTCACGTGCTGGAACCGGAAGTCACGCTGGAAAATATCAAGGCTTTCATCGAGGCCATGGAAGAATACGGCAAGTACTGATTGTAATTTTTTCATTGAGTATATATATTCCCTCTCCATGTTTAACCTAAGTTAGCTGGGAGAGGGAATATGAAACTGTCTGTATTGATCCTTGCCGTTTTTATTGGATTCACTATTTCCGGACTGTCCGCGGAAAAAGTCTACAAAAATCTGCCCAAGGCAAAATTCACCTGGAAAGCCATGTGGATTCGGAGCGGCACGGTTTCAACCCCGGAAAAACTGAAAAAAGCGGTTCTGCTGGCAAAGGAAATGGGCTTCGACGCAATTTTGGTCCAGGCCACTGGCGGCAGGGGAAGGGCTTATTATAAATCCGATTGTCTCAAGCATGGCTTGAAAAGTAAATTTGACATAATCGGCGAAGCGGTCAAACTTGGGCACAAACACAATCTGAAAGTTTACACATGGACGGTAAATCTTGCCGTTGCTCCGCTGGAAATGCGCAAAACGCATCCGGAACTTCTCCAGAAAGTCAAACCCGAGGAAATTCCCCTGATCAGGAAACCCCGGGTCAATCCCGACCGGGTGAATATTCACCCCGGAAACTGGTTCTGTCCCGACCGGGGAGTGACGGAACTTGAAAAGAAAATTTTTACCGAGCTTATTACCAAATACGATATCGACGGGATCGCCCTGGATTATCTCGGTTACCGCAATTACTACGCCTGTTTCTGTGAATACTCAAAGAAAAAACGGGCTGAATTCCGAAAGAACCATCCGGAATTGAGTGAAAAAGCCGCAATGCGGGAATTTTCGGAAAAATCCCTTGCCGAATGGACGGAGCAGGCGCGGAAAATTATCAAGGGACTGAATCCGAAACTTAAAATCGCGATCCATATTTATCCGGATTTCGATCCCAATCTGCCTTATGCCGACCGGTTGGCGGTGGACTACTGCGGAGAAACCGTGACCTGGTTTTACAAACCGTTCTGGCCGCCTGAAAAAGTTGAAAAGCTTGTGAAGCTTTACAAGAAAGACCAGCACAAATACCATCAATATTATCATTTCGTGCCGTTTGTCGGTGCGTACACGGATAAGCGGAAGAAATCGCCGGAACGTCTGCGCTCGGAAATCAGGATCGCCGGAAATTACGGTGACGGTACGCTAATGGTCGCCTTCCTCTGGACTTTCATCAAACATCCTGATCTTGCCCAGGTTCTCAAAGAGGAATTGAACTGACCTGGCAATATCCAATATCCCAGGGAAGAGTTAAGAGAGAAGAATTAAGAAATTCTGAAACATTCCGCATTGCCAGCGTATGCGAAGCAATATAGCTTCAATCCAAGGACACTCCTTGGTCGAGGGAGGTGTCGGTGCGGAGTTCCTGCACGAGCTTGGTGTTCCAGAGTTTCTGGAGTTGGGCGCGGCATTTTTTCTCAGTGCGTTTGCGGACTTCGAATTCGGGATTCAGCACCATTGTCGCATGGGCAAGATGATAAATATACTTACTCATTACCGGCGACGGGAGCAGAATCGTTTCATAACCTTCCTTGATCAGGTCAAAATAAATTTGTTTGCCGCAGGTTACTCCATCCATCACGTTTTTGGTAAACCACAGGTCATGTTTGCGAAGCACGTCGGTGCGGTAAAGCGAACAAATGGCTCGGATATAGCGATTGCTCAGTTTCTTTGGATTTTTCAGCTTCCTGATCCACTTCTTTACGTCGGTGCATTTTTTCAGCCATACCTGCCACGCAGGTTTAAGCTCAACTTTGTCACCGCCCACTGCCGCGCAGTTCGGGTTTTTGGTGAAGTATTCGACAAGTTCCCCGAGCCAGCCTTCCTTATGGACAATCGTATCTGAATGCATTGCCAGGAAAAATTCTGTATTGCATGCGGCGAGGCCCTTGTCCAGGGCGCTGCCGTGGGCCCATGAACCGCTCCGGATATCTTCTCCAGAACGCTCGATCAGGGTGATCCAGTCGAGTTTCCGGAGATATTTCAGAGACCGGTCCTGCGAATCGTTGTCAACCACGATTACCCGGTGCGGATATTTCGTGAATTTCCGGATTGCGCGCAAACAGATCCTCGTCAGCTCCTCGGTGCGGTAGTTGACAATGCAAATAGTTACTTTGCCGGGTTCGAGTTGCGAATCTTTGCTCATTTGTAGAAAGTTTGCTCACGTTTCGGGCCGACAGAGACAATACCGATCTCGGCATCGACCAGTTCGGCGATCCTGAGCAGATATTTCCGGGCATTTTCCGGCAGTTCGCCGAAAGAACGCGCCTTGGTTGAATCCGCCATCCAGCCGGGCATGGTTTCGTAAACCGGAGTAAGGTTTTCCAGTTCAGCAGCTGACGCGGGAACGCGGTCGGTTTTAACGCCGTTGATCTCGTAAGCGGTACAGATTTTCAGCTCTTCGAGGTTGTCGAGAACGTCCAGCTTGGTCACTGCCAGCTTGTCGACCCCGTTCACCATGCAGGAATAGCTCGATGAAACCGCATCGAACCAGCCGCAGCGGCGCGGACGTCCGGTGGTGGCTCCGTATTCGTTTCCGGCGATGCGGATATTTTCTCCGGATTCGCCGTGGAGTTCCGTGGGAAACGGGCCTTCGCCGACGCGGGTGGTATAAGCTTTCATTACCCCGTAAACGCAGTCGATGTGCCTGGGGGAAACTCCCGATCCGGTGCAGGCGCCGCCGGAAATAGTGCTGCTGCTGGTCACGAACGGATATGTGCCGTGATCAATGTCCAGAAGCATGCCCTGGGCGCCTTCGAAAAGGACGTTTTTACCGGCCTTGACAACCTCATTTACTGAATAAGTGGTATCGGTGATGAATGCTTTGAGGTATTCCGCGGCGTCCTTGAGTTCTTTCCAGGCTTCGTCAAGATCCAGGGTTTCGCCGCCAGCCGCGGTGAACAACCGGTTGTAGTGTTCCGCCTGGTGACGGAAACGTTCTTCGAAAAGCGCAAGGTCAAGCATTTCGTGGGCGCGGATTCCGGTGCGCGCGGCTTTGTCGGAGTATGCCGGGCCGATGCCCCGGCGGGTAGTTCCGATTTTTTTATTGCCGGAAAGTTTCGTTTCGCGAAGCGTATCCATCAGCATGTGATACGGCATAATAAGCTGGGCGCGGGTGCTGAGCTGGATTTGCGATACGTCGATGCCGCGTTCGGCAAGTTCGCGCATTTCCGCCGCCAGCGCTACCGGACTTACCACCAGGCCGTTGCCGATGATGCAGAGCGAACCCGGGCGCAGGATCCCGGAGGGAACCAGGTGCAGCACGTATTTATCATTGCCGATTTCCACCGTGTGGCCGGCATTGTTGCCGCCCTGAAACCGTACTACCGCTTCGGCGTTCTCGGTCAATACGTCGATGATCTTACCTTTGCCTTCGTCTCCCCACTGAATCCCAACTAAAACTGTTACAGGCATAATCAGTCCGTCCTTCGCTTTCCGTTATCGTAAATTCTTCTTTAAATTTCGCAAAACGATTACCATACCCACTTCCGGAAAAATTTCAAATCCCAAACATAGTTTGGAAGGAGGCCGCCGGGAATTTTTACGGTAACGTCATGATTTCAAAGCGGATTATTGAATTCAATATCCCAAGTTGTATTTTATTTGCGATGAAACGGAAAATCAGAAAAAACAATGAGTCGCTTTATCCGAAAGGAAGATCCTGGATTGACGAATACCGTTCCAGGGTTTACGTCAGGGGCACGAATTTTGGTATGGTTCTTTTTGCTGCCGGAATATTTTTCAAGCTTTCATTTATTGGCCTGATAATCTGGTTTTGCTCCGGTTTGAGCCACTGGATCGACAGCCGTCAGAGAATCAGGAAGTTGAAAGCAAAACTCCGCCGGTAAAGTTGCCGTCAATTACCTGTCATTCATCCGTCAATTACCCGTCAATTCATTTTTTACGCATAAAAAATTAACCAAGATTGGAATTCCCGGTAATCAGTCGTCTTGGAGGATATCCAAAAAACTTTTTGAACTGTTTTGAAAAAATAAAAGGGTCGGGATAATCAAGGATAAACGCTACTTCCTTGACGCTGGTACTGTTAACTTCAAGCAGATTATGGGCATACTGCATGCGTTTCTGGAGCTGATACCTTTTAGGCGACATCCCGATCCTGGTTTTGAACAGCGCGGAAAAATATTTTTCCGTCAGGCCCGCGATAGCGGATAATTTTGCGATGGAGTCCCGGTTCAGCGGATTGTCATCAATATAGTTCTTAACCCGATTGATTCTTGGGTCAACCTTCGGGATGTCCCACAGGATTCGCCAGTTATTGATAAGGTCACATAGCAGGCAGTGCAACACCGAAGAGCAGTAAGGGGTATTTACCGCAGGTACATTCCAATGATAATTCCGGTGGATTTTATCGAACAGCATGGAAAATTCCATTAATACCTGAACCTGGAAATGGAAATTAAAAGGCAGGTGGGGATATTCGACTTCCTGATTGCCGTTATTGCGGAATATTCCAAACCTGAGAACATACATATCAGTGTTTTCCGCTTTGCTTTCCAGATTGGCAAAATTGCAGCCAGGACTGATAAACAGAATATCTTTCGGAATCAATTTCAACCGTTTTTCCTGAACGGACAATTCCACGATTCCGCGTTTTACCAGGATTACCGTAAAATCCCAGTTGGGTTTGATGTCAATTTTTTTCCCCGAGAGTGATTTCATCAGCAGACTGCCGGTGGCCTGCAGGTGACACTTTGCCGGTATCTGGCCGTTTATTTCCCGCAGAATTCCCAAAATTGTTTTATTAGGTATTTTTGACATGAATAATTCCGGTTTTAACATTCTCAAAAATTCAATGCAATGCTAATATAATAAATGTCAAGAGACGCGTTTGCAATACAAAATAGCTCAATAACGACTGAAATAATCAATAAAGGAGCCAGGGTGAAAATGAAAAGGAATAATAAGGGAAAAAGACATTTAATAGTCCGTTTTGACGGTAATCGCGAAAGCTTCACCTTGATCGAATTGCTGGTGGTAATAGCGATAATCTCCATACTGGCGGCCATGCTGCTTCCCGCGTTGCGTCAGGCCAGGGAAATGAGCAAAAGGGTTGCATGCAAAAACAACATGAAGCAGATTTATCTGGGTACGGCAAATTACGTAAACAGTTACGACGGTTATCTGCCGGTCTGGAACACCTGGACAAAAGAGATCGCTGACGCCATGGAATTAAGTTATGAAGGATACGGCAATAAAAAATTGCCGGTGGAAGCTACCCATCAGTCTGGACTTTTTCTCTGTCCTTCAACTGTGGCTCCCGGGGATCCTGATTCCGGCTGGAGAAGCGATAAAACTTATAACGGAGAACCGCTTAATACTTCCTACAGCCCCACGGTTGTTGCCAGAGGTGCCAGTGAGGTAACTGCTCCTCAGGGGGGATGGATGTATTACCGGGATTGCCCAAGCAATTTACATAAAAGACTGAATAATATAACTACCGGCTCGGTTATCCTTATTGAACCCGGACTTTATCAGATCAACTGGGGAGTTGTTACTCCGCATAATTTTACCACGCCGTCAAAAACAAATGCCGTGGATAATACTTCGGGAACGACCCAGTACCGGCATCGCAACAGCGCCAATTTTCTCTTCAAAGCCGGAAATGTGGACCACTTTGAATATCTTCACCAGTTTGACACCAACTGGGTTCCGAAATAAATTTTCAAACATAAAGAGACATTTTCAATGAATCATAAAGCAATAGCGGTATTTTTTTGTCTGACGGCTTTCATTGCTTCCGTTCATGCGGAAAGCAGTTTTGACCTTGCGGAAATCAGCCGGATCGTGATTCCGGAAAAAGCCACGGTTACGGAAAAATTCGCCGCGAATGAACTTGCGAAATACCTGCGCGGGATGTGCGGAAAAAAACTGTCCGTAACCACAATCCCGAAGCCGGGGCCGACGGTTTTTATCGGCGGCACGACGGATGGTGCAAAAGCGAAAAATCAACATCTCCGGGGAAAAGACCTGGAGGCATTCTACATGGGACTTACCCCGGACCACAATCTTGTTCTGGTCGGCAATTGTGACCGCGCAACCCTCTATGCGGTGTACGGTTTCCTCGAAAAACTCGGTTGCCTCTGGCCGGCTCCGGGATTCGATTACGTGCCGGAAAAAACACGCCTGACAATGAAAAGTTTTACGGAAGTGCAGGTTCCGGGATTCAAGTATCGCTATATCAGGTTCATTCCTCCGAAAATCCGGAACGAATGGGACAAACTGGCTATCGATTGGGCGGTTAAGCAGAGAATCAACATGGTCCACAACGGTTCGCGCGATAATCCCTTTGCTCCGAAGTTTCCGAAAATGCTTATGGAACGCGGAGGGGTAAGGGGGATCGGCAGTGTTCATTCCGCGGGAATGGCGCTCAACGAAGAAATTTTCAGGAAAAATCCGGAATGGCTTGCGGAAATCTCCGGATCGAGACGTTTTTTCAGCAAAGCCAACAAATGGGGAGTCAACCGTACCCAGCCATGCACTTCAGCGCCGGGTATTGCCGATTTTTACGCTGAAAAAATTATTAAAGTCTTTAAGGAGCATCCCGGAATCGAAGTTTTTCCGCTGACTCCGGCCGATGGGAGTCCTTTCTGCCAGTGTGAAAAGTGTCGAAGTCTTGATTCAGGAAGAGAATGGCTGAAAAATTATCCGGTGGTAACGGAACGCTGGCTGACCTTTGTTAATCAGGTGGCGGAAAAAGTAGCGAAAGCGTGTCCCGGCAAAAAAATCTATACCACAGCCTATCAGCAGACCATGCTGCCTCCCGCCGCCAACGGAATCGAGCCCGTGAAAAACGTGATTGTCCAGGTGGTGCATGGCGGTTCGCGGAAATATCCGTTGAAATGTATTTATCATCATTACGACGGATGCGATAAAAACCGCAATTTCATGAAAGTTGTCAATCAGTGGGTAAAAATTACTCCTGCCGGAGTATGGGTTTACGATTACTATCCGCATTCGCTGTTCTATCAGATGCCGTATATAGCGATAGACAAGGTTATCGCCGATTTGAAAATCCTGTATAAAACCGGTTGCGATGGCTTTGAGGCGCAATCGAGCAGCCGGTTGCTGGGTACTTATCTTTTCGACCTGTACGCAATGTGCCAAACCATGTGGAACCCGAAAGCAAACCGGCAGGTTGCGATGGATAAATTTTTCCGGGCGATGTACGGACCGGCCGCACCGGAAATGGAAAAATTCGCCGCATATCTTGAAACAGCTATGAATAACCGGCAGGAGCATCCAGGGGGTTCCCTGATGTCATATCTTACCCCGGAAGTCATGAACCATGCGGAAAAACTGCTGGATCAGGCGCTGGCAAAAGCCGGAACCAACTCCGTCAAAGACCGGATATTGGCTTTAAAAGACCATTTTTATTATACCAGACAGATTATGACGGGACTGGATTCCTTCTATCACCGGAAGTCCGGCGCCGATTCGCTCCGCAAGGCCATCGCCTGCTTTGAGTTACTCGACACCTACCGCAGACGGATCTGGAAAGCTTCTCCCGAAAGGATTAACTACGGAGTCTGGTTTACGAAAAGCATGGCGCGGGTGTCATACTACTACCGGACCGCGCAAAAACAGCTCAAAGCCATGACCGCAAGACCGGTGGTCCCCAATAAACCCGGGGCCAGGATTGGGATTTATACCGCCGGTTGCGGCGCGGATGATCTTCTCAAGACGCTTTCGGAGATTTCGGGGATCAACGCTTTTATCATTCCGAATCTCCGTCCTGGAACCCTTAAATACTGTGAAATTGTAATTTTGCCGAATACAGGTAAATCTTCGGCAATTTTCAATGCCTCGATTCCGATTCTGAGAAGATGGGTTTCCCAGGGAGGCAGGCTGGTGCTGATGCATGATGCCGTCGGGTTTCGGCAGCATAAACCGGCGTTTCCTGAAATTGGCAAGGGAATTGGAAAAAATTCCGGGAAAGACATTATTCCTGCTTCCGGGGAAAAATTCCAGCATGCGTATCTTGACCATATCCAACTGGAAAAAGGCGCTCAGGGAAAGATTTTCGCGAAGGATGTCGCGGGAAAGCCCGTCGCCATATCGGGACATTTAGGGAAAGGCCGGGTTCTCCTCACCGGAACCTTGATTTACGTACCCGCTGACAGCTTCGATGTCAACTGTTTTCCTCCCGGAAAGGCTGAAAAGGAATTCCTGCAAGAATTTATCAAGGCGCTGAACCGGTAGCCGGCTATCTCCCGGTGGCGCGGTAAATGGCGTCATCCATGACCGGGGCAAGGTTTTGCCACAAATATTTCCCGGCGATTTCCATGGACTTTTCATAGGGAATGATGTCTTTTTCCGCCAATTCCGCCAGTTTCAGGGCAAGATTTTCGACGGAGCCATCATAAAAGAATTCTTTATCGGAGAAAATTTCCGGGTAGGCCAGCCGGGGAGGAAGGAGCGGAAATGCCCCTGCTGCCGCGGCTTCGACTACACTGATCCCGAAAAATTCGTGAATGGCGGTTGAAACAACCACATCGGAATCCGTGAGAGCTTCCAGATATTCATTGCGGGTCTCGCGGTATCCCCACCTGTCGATATTGTCCTTGAATTCCTGTTCAGCGGCGGCGAAAATCTCCGGGGAATCGCGAAATTGTTCGCCGATCACCGACAGCCTGAAATCAATTCCTTTATCTTTTAGAATCCGGACCGCGGCAAAAAAATCTTCAGGATTTTTATCGTGTTCCCATCTGGCGGCCCAGAGAATCCGCAACGGGCTTCCCGGCTGGCGCGGCGGACGCTGAACTGGCGGATCGATGCCCGGCGGATGGATGGATATTTTAGCTTTGACGGCCCGGGTTTCGTCAGTTGGCCGATAATCGGGCATCTTCTTGAAAATATCAGCGATTCCTTTCAGGAACGAATCACGGTGATATGCTGAATTGAACCAGACTTTCCTGGCCGCCAGTGCAGTTGAAAAATTGGTGATGGCAGGCTGGAAATCCAATTCAGGAGCGTCTTCGCGGATGGGATAGGTGGCCTGGTTTTCATGGAAATACACTACTGCGGGAAGGCTCCTTACCGGGGGTGGGACCATTCCGAGAAATTCCGCCAGATTGAGCATGTCGCTGCAAAAAATTGCGTCCCACATTTCGCCCAGGGCGAACGCCGCCGCCGCTTCACCGGCAAAAGTTATTGCCGCGTGCCGCATCCGCCATTTCCATTTGAATGGCGGCAGACTCAGCACCGTAAACTCGTGACGGCTGTTTGCGCTCCATGCATCAAGAAAGGCCTTGTGGCTTCCCCCGTAATATGGTTCGAGCGCCAGAATTCGCAGTGTCGGTTCATTATTCATAAGTGGCATATGATAACTGACACTAGTGTTGAACGCAAATGTCAGGCCGGATTTTTAACGTTCCTTATTTGATGACTTTTCCGGCGGGTTTGTCACTGCCGGTAAAATCATCGGCATTGACATGACCCCAACCGCCGCTCGCCTGGTCAATGATTTCCAGGACGGCCTTTTTCCCCACCAGATCAGAGACATCCCAGGAAACTTTTTGCATAGTTTCAGAATGTTTTAAAGCGGTTGCGGTTCTTAACGGTTTGCCGTCAACCAGCAGGCTGACTCCGGTTTTACCGGGGTGATTTCCGCCGCCGATCATGAAGTTGATGTATTTAGACTTAATAGTGAATTCAACGGATTTCAGCTTGCCAACGGGCTTGTCTCCCTGGACTTTTCCCGGCTTGCCGTCCTTCGCGGGGCAATTTTCATAAGTGCCGATCCAGTATTCGCCCTTAATATTGCTGTTGCCGCGTCCTCTTGCCTTGGCATTATCGCCTTTGGTTGGTTGGGATTTGAATGCGGTTCCTTCGGCAGTCCAGTTTTCCAGACTTCCCTTTTCGAAGTCGCTGTTTGGAAACAGCGGTTCGCATTTTACCTGATCTTCAGCACGGAGTAAAAGCGCGCAGAAAAGCAGAGACGCAACAAAAATTACAAATCTCATTTTTCCCTCCAATTGCAAGTTAGCGTTGTTCGAAGATAATCTTATTTACATTAATTTCACCATCGTAAATGTCAACGAATGGTTCTCCATTCCTGATTCCGGTGAGACCGTAGCCGGTGGCGGTGCAAAGGAGGCTGGCAAAATCTCCCTCGATTTTCGGATCAATATGCAGAATTTTGTCAACGGCGTCGTAACGAATGCCGGTGATTCCCTGGAAGAGAGCGTAGGACGCCATTGCCCGGGCGTACCAGTGCCCGCATTCGTACTCGTTGAACGGATTGCGGACGGTTCCGTCGTAGCGTTTCCGGGCGGTTTCAACAATATCCATACCTTCTTCCACGCAGCCGAACATCATCAGGTGTGAAGCAACCTGATATTCAATGCCTGTCCAGACTTCGTTGCTGTATACGAACGGCAGACTCAATTCGCCGCCATTCGGCCAGGTACAGAGCAGAAGTCCGCCATCATGACCAACCGCGAAACCGGGGCGTTGAGGATTGGCATGACGGCTCAGGTCATGTTTCAGGTTGTGCTTGTGAATAGCCAGCAGATGGCTTTTGACTTTTTCCGGATCAAGGATTTCGCCGACACCGCATACTTCGGCCATCCAGGCGCCGAGAACGCCATCGGAAAGGCATCCTTCGCCATATTGGTATTTCGGGCCTTCCTTTTCCAGTAAGGCTTTAGCTTCAGGCGAATAAGGAAGGTTAACCAAAGCATTTGCCTCAGCCGGGTTTCCGGCGCGAAGCCTCTCCCACTGGATTTTCTGGATAAAGTATTCGCCGTTGTAGAGTTCGGTTTCAAGGTATTTGCGGCCTTTGATGTACAATTCCCGGTATTTTTCGGGATTTTCTCTGAGAGCTTCAGCCATGCCGGAAGCCGCTTTCAGCGCTCCGAGATAGAAGCTCGAACACATGCCGTCAGGACCCCAGAACTCGATGTCGTAAGTATTGTGATGGGGTTCCACCAGTACCCCGATATGATCCGGGTCCCAGGTTTCAATGCAGTAGTCAAGGCTCTGTTTTACCTTTGGCCACAAAACCTTAAGCCATTCGGTATCAGCGGAAATCCGCCACTCACGAAAGATTTTCATAATACCGCCAAGCTGTCCGTCGGCCGCCGCATGAAATTCATGAATGATCGGCCGGATTGGTAGGGCGGCACGAAATACCTGATGCCCGGTTTCATCCTGATTTTCGTTGAATTCAGTCTGGCGGAGCGAACGTTCGAGATCGGGGAACAGATGGGGCAACGCTTGGGCGTAATTCCAGACATGAGTACAACTCCCGGCACAACAGCCCCTTTCGTCGCAACAACCTTCCCAGCACCAGAGCCGTCCGTCTGCCTGCCGCATCACCGTCGGTGACTTCAGAATGGTAAGATTGGCGGCAACCGCTTCGATCAGTTTGTCCGGCAGGCTGGAAGAGTTGAGGCAATCGGCGAATTTGGCGGTTTTTTCTTTCAGATCAGCATAATTTTCCTGCCAGAAATCGGTTACTTCCGCAATATTCTTGAATTTTTCGGCATACCAAGGGGTGAAAGTTGGCAGCGACAGATCCGGTTTTTCGCCTTTGCAGTTGCAGGTATAACCTTCCCCTTCGCCGGGACTTTTGCCCACCCGGAGATTGCTGCGCGGCGTAAACCAGGCAAATCTGACACATACGGTTTTAGTTTCGCCAGGTTTCAGCTTGAAAGGCACATACAGAGTTCCGCCAGGACTGGGATCACCTTCGGTAACCTCGGGATCGCAGGGACATTCTCCGGACCTAAGGTCCTTCCACGCAATTGTCGCGGAATCAAACCAGCCGCCCCGGAACCAGGACGGATTGATCTTTACCGCCGGATCATCGCAGGTTGCGCTGAAATAACTTTCCATCCACGGCTCATCTTCTGTGCCTTTTTCCGAAAAAATAAATCCGTTATTCAATTTCTGTACATGGGAAACGCCATCAGGATAATGGAGAAAGTTCTTTGAATTAAATGAATATACTGCTTCAATCGCTTCGTCTGAAGGATTTTCAAAAGTAAATTCCAGAGCTGCGACCGGGAGTGAACTGTTCTCCGAATCACCCGGAATAAACGGGCTCCAACCGGTAATTTCGGCTTTAACCGGACAATCTTCCGCCATCAATTTTACCTTGGCGAACGGAAATTCCCAACTGAATTTGCTTTCGGTGAATCGCGGCATGCCGTAGGTTGTTTTCAAGCCATTGCCGCATTTTGGGTTTCCAAAAATTTTACGATCCGGAACCGGGCCTTCCAAAATCAGCGCAAGGTTTTTTCCGGATGATTTTTTGACTGTCAGCGCTGAAAACATGAACGGTTCATTGAAAACATCCGGTTTATGCCGGAGCGAAACATTGGAAATTGTTCCGGTCCCTTCCAGACAGACCATTCCCGCGCCGGTTCCACCCAGCGGAAACGCCACATGATTAAGGTTTTTTCCGGAAAGAGCGAACTTGAAATCCTCGGTATTTTTCATTTTTTTTACCTTGCGGTTATTTTGCGTGTAACTACACGGTAGCGCCGGAAAAATGCAAAAACAAGAGGTTTTATAAAAGAAATCGTCAATTTTTTCAGGTATTCCGGAGAATTATCCGCATCCGCGGGGGGAAGTCCGATAATTTTTTTCCGGAAAGCACTTTCAGGATCTCCCCGGCTATCCATTCCCTTGGATAATCCATTGTAGTCAGGCCGGAAAACAGCGAGTTGAATGTCGGGCTGTTGTCCACTCCGGCAACGGAAATCTGTTCCGGAATTTCATATCCCGCGCCCTCAAGATGCCTGAGCGCGGTAAGCGCAAGCCAGTCGTTATGGCAGAAGATGGCGTCAGCACGGGACCGGCGGATAATTTCCAGAAGTTTCTCTTTCCGGTCACCGGTAGTTATTTCCGGTTTGAGTCCGTGTTTTTTCATGGCTTTAAGATAACCGGCGGAACGCATTTTTATCGCATAATATTCCGATTTCCGGTAGGTCAGGTGGAGTATTCTGTGTCTTCCCCTGGACACGAGGAAATCAACGGCGTCAATTCCGGTTTGCTCCTCATCGGGGGAAATGAACTGGACGTTTCTTCCCGTCACTGGAGAAAGCAGGGTGATAATTTTCATTTTAAGACAAAGATTATCAGGTATTTCCAAACCATTTCCCGGTGGAACTATAATCGAGGCGCGGAACCGTCTTGCGGAAAAATCACGAAGCAATTCCAGCAGTTCCGCCGGGGAATCGTACTGCGCGATCAGCAATTTGAATCCGGATTCGGCAATTTTCTGTTTAATCGCGGAGAGCAGGTCCATGAAAAATATGCTGTTGAATTGAGGAATTATGGCGGCAACCATCCGGCTTTTGCCGGTAAGCAGTTCAAGAGCGGCGGGATGCGGCTGATAGCCGTGTTCCCGGGCAATCGCGAGAATTTTCTCCTTGGTTTTTTCGCTGATGCCCTTGCGGTTGTGCAGCGCGCGGTCGACCGTGCCTTGCGACACCCCGCAAAGTTTTGCTAATTCCAGTGATGAGATCATATAAAATCCGGCAAATTATTGTTAACGTAATCCGCCGGATAGTATAACCGCAAACCGGAAATCGTCAAACATCTTTGCATGAAACGGCCGAAAGGCTTTGCGGCTTTGGCAAGCTCGCGCAGCAGCAGTTTCAGTCAAGGGACAATCCCTTGCTGCCATTGTTTTTTCATTTCCCTCATTTCATCGTTGAGTTCGACTTCATGGGAAGTGATCTGGTTTTCCTTGTCGAACAGCCATTTGCCTTGGTTGTCGCGCAGCACCGGCATGCGTTTTTCCACGGGAGGAACGGCGATTGCGGCATAAGGTTTGTCTGCGTACCAGTAGGCAACGCTGCACATCTCGTTGCGGAGGTGGTTGCCGTGACCGTGTTCGATAGTCACTTTGATTTCCTTCTGGAACCTTACCGGATTTTCGATATGGAATACGTAACTGGTCTGGTAACCGCCGTCCGGAAATATATAGTTTTTTTCGGCCGAGTTCATCCGGTGATAAATGGTATTGCATTCGAAAATCGAAGAGCCGTTTCGGAGGAAAGCGTTGTCCTGCATGCCCCAGGCTTGATTGAGATAATCTTCACTACCGGTGCCGTGCAGATCCGGGGGCCATTTGTAACCATCCACCCAAATCATGTCGTCGCCCTCGCCCCACCAGCCACCATTGAAATTTGTTACGCTTAGATTGCATCCGAGATAATGTCCCCGGCCTCCGGTTTCCAGGATCACGTAGTTATTGTTCCAGGCTTCCCGTTCCTTATTGACGATTTTGGTTTCGGGAGAATTTACTCTGAGTTCATGCCCCCAGCCGCCAAACGGATTTTCCCGCCTGAATTCGGCGTGAAAGTATCCGGTATCGCTGTCCGGGATTTCTTCGGAGGTTTCATAATCTATATAGAAATACTGACCGTGGTCTTCATTGCTTTCATTGACAATTTCGATCAGCGCCCGTTCGCGGAAAGGCATCTGCACATAACAGTTCAGCGCACATCCCCGGTTAAATTCATTATTCCACTTGGCGGATGCGGAAAACAACAGCGACTGATACGAATTCACAATGCAGTTTCCCAGTCCGAAGAAATCTCCGAGCGGACACATTACGCTGGGTTTTTCGGCGTTATCCCAGGTGATTTTAATCAGGCATTCGCGGTAATGAGTGCCTTGGGTCATCCAGATGTGAGTTATGCAGCCGGGACCTTTAATGTCGGCAAGCACTACACTTTCACCGGCCGGAATTATCCAGCGGTCTGCGTTTCTGCCGGAAGTGTCCCATGAGGAGGCACGGCCGGTTTTCGTGTTCTTCAGTTTTGTGAGTTCTTTCAGCATTTTTGAAATCCTTTTGTTAAACTATTTCCAGGAATTCACGATCGAGGAGTGGGGGGAACGGAGAGGCCGGAATGGTCTGATACCAGTAAGCTACCGAACACATGTCATGCTGACCAGGATAGAATAACGGGCCTTCCTCGGTAGCCTGCCGCCATCCGAGCGCCTGAATGGTAACCTTGAGATCTTCTTCAAACCTGATCGGATCCATTACGTGCCACCGGTACATGGCATGACGATGTTGTGAGGCGTATAGGCCGTTAGGACGGATCACCTGATGCATTCCCAGGAACGGGGTGGTGTATTCCTGATATTGCTTTTCGACGTCCCAGTTGTAGGAACCTCCGAAGTAATCTTCGGTTCCGGTTCCGCAGATTGTGGGGAATTCGCCGTCGCCGTCGAGAAAAAATTTTATCTCGCCTTCACCCCACCAGCCGTTGTTGTTGATACCCCATCCCATCGACGTTCCCACATAGTGTCCCTGCCCCTTGACGCCATCAAGAATTGTGTAAACATCCTTATACGGCAACGGGTTTACCCGCCGGAACTGGGCGTGGAAATAAGCGGCGTCTTCCGGCACTTCGGTCAGCGTGTAGTTTACCTGAAAATACATATGTGCCTTATTGGTGGGATGGATATTTTCAAGGGTCATCCGGCAGTGTTTCCTGAAAGGCATTTCCCAGAAGCAGTTCATCCCGTTTTTCGGGTTCACCGATACCGGCAGGGAGTTAACCCGGGGATGAAACATTGTTGTCCGGGGATTTCCGGGGATCATCCAGGGACAGGCGAAAAAGTCGCTGACCGGACACTCCACCGAGGGATGTTCCTGATTGTCCCAGTAAATTCGCAGGATGACGTCGCGGCCGATGGAACCGGTCATCCAGATACTCTGAATAGCGCCGGGGCCTTCGATGTCGGCCAGACTGAAAACCTCGCCTGCCTCAATTGCATCCCAGGCGTGACATTTCCAACCGGTCCCGAGTTCCCGCGCCGGTCCGTCCGGCGCGGCCTCGGCCATGCCGCCCTGGCTCTTTTCACCAGTGCGGTTTTCCGAGGAAATCGAACGGGTCTTGGCCTTGCTCAGCCGTGAAAGATTTCCTAAATTCATTCCGAGTCCGTTAAACATAATAATTCTCCTTGATAATTTGTAGTTTATTATTTTATATTGTTTAAAATAAGTTAATAATGTGTATAATAGTATGGATGATCTTATTTATAATTTGTATTATATTATTATAAAATGAATGAATTAAAATATTTTAAACCGATAATTAACCGTCAGTTGCCTGAATTTGAAGTTTGCGGAGTCGGGATCAGGGAACCGATGAGTCAGGGGGTAGTCAATCGCCCGCGGGGAACCGGAGACTGGTTGCTGATGTACTTTCATGATCCCGTTGATATCCGGGTACATGAAAAAGTTGGCAGTTATCCGGCGGAAAGCCTGATGCTCTGGCCGAATGGAGCCGGACACTATTACGGCAACCCGAACTGGAGTTACCGGCACAGTTGGATTCATTTTCACGGCGCGGAGGTGGAAGGCATAGTTGCTGATTCCGGATTGAAAGTTGGTGAAGTTATTCCGTTTCATGTGCCGGAGGTCATGGAAAAATATCTGGAATTGATTTATCATGAAATCATCGGTTTAAAACGGGAGGACAGGATTATTTTGAGAAACCTGTTCCAGAATCTTCTCCACGAGATTGCCAGAAATACCCAGCCGGAATCCAGCCGGAAAAACCCGCCGGAAGGAATTTTAAAGGCGAAAAGATATCTGGAAACAAATTATTTACGTAGAATTTCGCTTGGGCAGCTTGCGAAACTTGCGGCAATGTCGGTTCCGCATTTCTGCAATGAGTTCAAGGCATGTTTCGGGAGTTCGCCCATTGACTATTTGATTGATTTCCGGCTGAAACAGGCGGAATACCTGCTCGGAAACCTGAATCTCAGGATCAATGAAGTGGCAGCCCAAGTGGGTTACCCGGACCTGTTTTATTTTTCAAAATTATTCAAAAAACGCTACGGGATGAGTCCGGGTAAATTCCGCCGGCAAATTTTACTCTGAAGCCTGTTTTGGTTTTTCCGTCTCCGCCGGTTTTTTCACGGACTTTTCAGCTTTAATTTCACTTGTTCCGGTTTTTGCTGCAGGTTTTTCCGTCTCCGGTACAGCTTTTGCTTCTGCCGAGAGCCTTTCCGCAAGCTTTTTCAGGGCTTGACTCTGTTCAAGGTTCTGTTGCTGGAGCTTTTCGATGATGGAATCCTTGTTTTTGCCTTCCGAAATAGTTTTTTCAAGCTGTTTGATCAGGTCGAGCCGCTTTTTTGCGTATTCTTCCCGAATGGCAAGAAGCGCTTCCTGATGCTTCCGTTTCGCGTCTTCCCTGGTTTTATTAAGAAGTTTTTCATATTCGGTTTCCCTGGAATGATATTGTCTTTGGAGATTAGTGGATTTCCGGTGATACTCCTGGGTTTTCCTGTCGAGCACCGATGAAATGCTTTCCACTTCCTGCTGTTTGGCCTTGAGCATCAGCCTATTCCGCATCAGGTTTTCATACGTCTTTCTGCCTTCAGCGGTTAACTTTGTGTTTTTAACGCTGAGGGTTTTATTGGCATCGAGAAACTCCTGGAGTTTGTAAGCTGAAAGCGCGGTTACCGCGATCAGTGCGATAAAGATGAAAATCGACAGCCAGAACCAGCGCCAGGAACGTGTTGATATCTCAGTGTTGCTTTTTTCAATGTCTTCCATTTTTAATGCCATAAGTTTCAGTTGATCACTTATCAGGGTTGCTACTTCCGTGGTCTGGTGTTTGGCTACGAGCCCGAATTCGTCAGTTCCGGGTTCGCGCTTTTTTTCCGAAGTGTCTGATTGGGGATTGTCACCGGTGTCGACTTCCCCGTGGACGGGATGGCGCTTCGCCAGTTCCGTTTCGATGTCGAAAGATGACATTCCGGAATCGCGCAGCTCGGAAATTTCCTTCATCACGTTCAAAGTCGATTCCGGATAAATCTTGCGCCGTCCCTGCATTTCAAAGTCGATATACTGGGAATAGCGCGAGATCCAGTCGTTCACCGTGGTCCGGGCTAATTTCAAATTGTCCGCAAGTTCGCTTACGGAGTAAAATTTCGGTTCGCCGCTCATACAGCCTCCTTTGCTCTCCGGGCGAGTATCTTCCGGATCTGGCCGATATCTTTGCCGATCTGGGTTTTCAGCGCTTCCGGCGAGGAATAACACCGTTCTTCCCGGAGATATTCAATAAATTCTATTTGAAGTTCATTCCCGTAAATGTCGCCGGAAAAATCGAACAGATGCACTTCAACTCTCGGTCCCTTGCGGTGTCCCTGGAAAGTGGGTGAAACCCCTACTGCCACCGCTGACGCATGTGATTTTCCCTCGACGATAGCGCGGCCGGCGTAAACTCCGTGCGGAGGAATGACCCCCCAGCGGAACTCCAGGTTCGCGGTTGGACATTCGAGTTCCTTTCCGGCCACCTTGTAACCGTGCGCCACGGTTCCCTGCAAACAGTATGGGCGTCCGAGCATCTGTTCCGCGTCGTGCAGCCGTCCTGATGAGATTGCCCGGCGGATGGCGGTGCTGCTTACCTCTTTGCCGTTTATGGTAAACTCGTCAACGGCGGCAAAAGCGAAATGTCCGTTTTCAGCGAATTTTTCCAGAACTTCAACGTTTCCTCTGCCTTTCGCGCCGAACCGCCACTGCCTTCCAACACAGATTCCGCGCAGGTTTACCCGTGAAGTTATCAGGCATTCGCGGATAAATTCATCCGGTTCAAGCGAGGCGAAACTTTTTGTAAACGGCATTGTCACTACCGCCTTCATACCGTAATCATGCAGCAGTTCCACTTTTTTTTCCGGTGAAACCAGCAGTTCGGGGGGAGCCGAGGGATTCAGTACCTGTTTCGGATGCGGGTAGAAAGTGAATGCCACGGGCGTGGCGTTTTCCGCTTCCGCCATTTCCCTGAGCCTGGACAACAATAGCTGGTGTCCGCGGTGGACGCCGTCGAATACCCCTATTGCGATCACCGCATTATCAATTCCGTGACTTGCCAGGGCATCCAGGGAACTCACGTTTGTACAGCTTTTTGAGTGATCCGTCATTTTGTCAGCTTAATCCGTCATTTTGATGTAAAAAGCCTGCTTTTCAGGCAGGATTATAGTGTAATTCCAATCTGACGGATGTCAACCGTCATTTATCCGTCATTTTGCTTTTTACGGCTCCTTGACCCCGCTGTTGTTGTATTTTCGGTATTTCCGGCGTAAATTCTGAGACTCTCAATCTCAGCGAAAAGGATTTAACATGTACCGTAACATATATTTGAACGTGATTCTAACTATTATCGCGATACTTCTGCTGGCGGTCAGTATTGTCTTTATCTGGGCGGTGGACGAACTGCGTTTCAAGGCGGAAAAATCCAATAAACGTCTTGCCCGGATCGAGGAAAAACTCGATATTCTCGTTTCGGGCGGATTGACGTTTGCCGGTTCAAATAAGGAAACCGCTTCGGGGAAGGTTCCGGAGAAAATGGCGAACTCCCAATATTACAATCCCAAAGCCCCGAGCGGCGGCAGAATCATTTCCGCCATTATGACTTCCACGAAAAATCTTAATTATCTCGTTAACAATGAATCGCTGGCCGGAAGTTTGTGGGAATATGCCAATGATTCACTTGCGGAGGTTGATTACAACGATATTACCAAGTTTGAACCGCAGTTGGCGGAAAGCTGGAAACTTTCAGAGGATAAAATGGTATACACTATCAAGCTTAAAAAAGGTGTGCTGTGGCAAGATTTTACTGATCCGGTGACCGGGAAAGTATGGAAAAACAAGGAAGTAACCGCCGCCGATTTCAAATTTTACGTGGATGTCATTAAGAATAAAGATGTCAATGCCGCTCCGCTCCGTGTTTATTTTAAGGATCTGGAAAAGGTGGAAATAGTCAGCAAGTATGAATTCAGGGTTCACTGGAAGAGGAAATACTTTAAATCACTGGAAATCACTTTGGGGCTGAATCCGCTTCCTCGTCACCTGTACCATGCTTATGATGGAGATTTCGACGGTAAAAAATTCAACAACGACCATGAGCGGAATCGAATTATCGTGGGCTGTGGCCCGTACCGGTTTGTCAAATGGGCCAAAGGCCAGCGTATCATCATGCAGCGCTGGGAAAAATATTACGGCGCACGTTATGGGGTGATGCCGCCGATCAAGACAAAGGTTTTTGAGGTTATCCCACATCCCAATACCAGACTGCAAGCCCTCAAGGGCAGTACTGTGGATTCGATAAGTTTGACCCCGGAACAGTGGGTGAATAATACTGACACACCCGATTTTACCAGCGATAAAGGACATTTGAAAAAAATTAAATACCTTGGCAGGAGTTACTCATACATCGGCTACAACCTGAAGAATCCTTTGTTTAAAGACAAAAAGGTGCGTCAGGCGCTGACTCATCTTGTTAACCGCAAGCGGATCCTTAATGAAGTTTATCACGATCTCGGCAGAATCACCACCGGGCCGTTTTTTATCGAAAGTCCCTATTATGATAAAAGCATCAAACCTTATGAGTTTTCAGTTGAAAAAGCTAAAAAACTATTGAAGGAGGCGGGTTGGAAAGATACTGACGGGGATGGTATTATTGATAAAAATGGTAAAAATTTCGTGTTTGCCGTTATGTCAATTGCAAACCATCCGACGCTGCCCAAGATGCTGCCAATCATCAAAGAAGACATGGCGAAAGCCGGAATCGTGATGAACATCAATACCATTGAATGGTCGGTTTACGTACAGAGACTTGAAACAAAATCGTTTGAGGTCTGTACCCTTGGCTGGGGATTGGGACTTACCCCGGATCCATATCAACTCTGGCATTCCAGTCAGGCCGACAAGGAACATTCCAGCAACCATATCGGGTTCAAAAATAAGGAAGCCGACAAGCTTATCGAGGAGATCCGGGTAACTTTCGACCTGAAAAAACGCATCGAGCTTTGCCACAAGTTCCACCAGTTGCTTCATGAAGAACAGCCTTACACTTTCCTGTTCGCACGGGATTCGTTGATGGCCATAAACCGCCGCTACCAAAACGTTGATGTTTTTAAAATCGGAGTTCCTACCAAAATCATGTGGGTTCCCAAAGCCGAACAAAAATCCGTCCCCGGTCTCTAACCAGAGCAGGCTCCGGACTGAATTGGGATCGCAAAGCATTCCGGCCGATTTAATCCAAGGCTTAGCCTTGGCCTTGGGGGAAGCGGCCTTCGCGGAGAAAATTAAGGACGGCTTTTTTGGTGGCGGTGCGGTAAAGGATGATCGTATGACTTGACGGGATTATATGATGATCGTCCTCGCATTCCAGGTGGGTAGAGTCCAGCGACACTTTACCGTCGTAAGTTCCGGCGATGATCCCGATTTCCACTTTTTTCTCGGGAACCGGCATCAGGTTTACGTAGGCTTCGGGAGAGGAACTGAGTTCTTCGAGCGGTTTGATCAGGACGCTTGTAAACGGAAATTTTTCCGATAAGAATTTGGCGATGTCCGAACCCCGGTGCGGCGGAGCCACCATCACGATCCGCCTGATGATCTTTTGTTCGAGGATTGGTGAAATGTCCGGGCCGGGGTTAATGTTCAGAACTTCGCGGGTAATAATTCCCCCGAGGCTGTGAGTTACCAAATTTATCGGTCTTCCGGGATTTTCCGTATGGAGTCTTTCGAGATATTTGAGAAAATCGCGGCCGTGCCCGGCGATCTGCCGGCGGGTGGTGGGATAATCGTAAAGATAGATTTCGTATCCGGCTTTGTTCAGGAACCGGCCGAGAACATACATGCCGAATCCGCGCATCAACAGTCCGTGAACCAGCACCACGATTTCGTTGCAGTCGTTATCCTCGGGGGCGGGCAAATGATAAAATTTGTCAAGCATCGCTATTCTCCTTGTCTAGTCCAGGTACTATTACATTCAAAGCTTTCGGAACTATTTTGATTTTAACCGGGGTTTTTCCGTAATACTCGGCGTCCACATGTACCGGGTGCCGGCCTTTTTTCTTCACTTTCAGGTTACGGCAATGCAAATACTCCACCGAACCGAGTCTGCTGAAATTCCCGTACCAAATGGCCAGCATATAGCCGATAAAGTTCAAAAATCCCTTGTATTTGCAGATACAGACATCGAGATAGCCGTCGGTATTGTCTGCTTTTTCCGCCATTACCATTTTTCCGCCGTAGTACTTGCCGTTGCAGATGAATACCAGGTGTCCGGTCCTGACCGGCTGATCATCCACTTTCACCTTGATTTTCCGGAAGCGATAGGAAAAGCCGTGCAGAATCGCCACGATCGGGTATGCCAATGCGCCGTAGACCCTTTTAAGTTTGCGGTCGGCATGTTCCAGGATGTAGGCGTCCAGCCCGATTCCGGCCATGCAGGCAAAATACCGTTTGTTCACTTTGCCAAGGTCGATCCTGCGGATTTTTCCCGCAGCGATGATATCGCACAACGCTTCGATCTCGGTTGGCAGACCGAGCTCAATGGCGAATACGTTTGCGGTCCCGAGGGGGATTATACCGAGGGCAACTTTACTTTTCGCAAGTCCGTTAATTACTTCATTGATAGTTCCGTCACCGCCCACCGCGACCACGATATCGAACTTTTTCCTGACGCATTTGGCGGCAATTGCAGTGGCGTGTCCGGCATATTTAGTAGGGGAGGCGTCAGCCCGGATGCCCCTTTCCCGCAGAAGGTTTTTAATCAATTCAATTAATTGCGCGGCATCCTTAACCGGCGGTCTTGCCGACCGGATCCCCACCATTTTACGAACCGGCCCCGGCAGTTTTATCCCGAGTCCGGCCTGGGGATTGTAGATGATCATTGCGCGGGGATTTGCGGTTTTCATGATTTCCTGGCTGCTTCATTGATAACGTTCTGGGCGAACTGTTTAAGTTTCATCAGATCCAGTTTTCCGGAGCCCAGCATGGGCAGATGGTCTACCTTGTAAAAGTCGGACGGTTTTGGAATCCACAGGTTAGGCAGTTTGCGCTCCCGCAGTTTGGTGATGATTTCTTCCGGCGTCATCGGCAGATCTGTATACAGCGCCAGGAGTTTTTCGCCTTTGCCGGGATCTTCGCCGCCGGTAACCGCAACGGTGAGCGCCTCGGCGCCGATAATTTCATCAATGTGTTTTTCCACGAGCTGGTGCGGTACCATTTCGCCCCCGATCTTGCTGAACCGGGTCATTCTGCCGGTGATGGTGATGTAGCCGGATTCGTTCATTTTTGCCACGTCGCCGGTGTTGTACCAGCCATTGTGAATAACTTCAGCGGTTTTTTCCGGTTCTTTCAGATAGCTCTGCATCACGTTCGGGCCTTTGATGTAGAGTAATCCTTCCCGGTTGGCGGGAAGCTGTCTGCGGGTATCGATGTCCACTATTTTAGCGCAGATGCCGGGCATCGGCGCGCCGACGCTGCCGGGAACTCCGGCCTTGGAGCCAAGGTTAAGGATCGAATTGGAAATATTTATCGAAACCACCGGGGAAAGTTCGGTACAACCGTAGCCTTCGATAACGGTGAGTCCGGTTTTCTCCTTGAATTTTTCCGCGATGTCAGTGCGGAGTTTTTCCGCGCCGGTGATTACTAGCCGGAGCGATCTCAACTGTTCCCTTTTGGCTTTGCGCATGTAGGTTTGCAGGAAAGTCGGGGTAGCTGGCAGCAGGGTCAGCTTGTGCCTGCCAACCGCCTTTACCACCGAATCGGCGTCGAGCGGACTTTTAATGTAAACCACTTCCACGCCGAGCATCAGCGGCAGCCAGAATGACGTGGTGAGTCCGAACGAATGAAACAGCGGCAGGTTGCCGGTTACCTTGTCGCGGCTCCGCCAGCCCATGATCCGGATGAACGAGTATACGTCGCTGTTGATATTGTGGTGCGACAGCAGTACGCCTTTCGGCATTCCTGAAGAACCGCTTGAAAACAGCAGCATGGCGGTGCTGAAAACGTCGCGATGGGTTTCCGGGGCCATAAGGTTCATCAGTTCCTGGTGCGGAAGCAGCGCGGCAAGGAGAGTAAAGCCGAATTTTCTCGATTTGGAAATTTCAGTTGCCACATCTTCCAGGAACACCATTTCCGGCATCGGCTCGAAGTTGATTTTCTTTAGGAACTTACGGCTGGTAAGGATACAGGTGATTTCCGCTTTGCCGATGCAGTGGCGCAGGGCCTCGCGGGAGGCGGAAAAATTCAGCATGGCCGGAACCTTGTCGACCATCATTACCCCGAGGATTGACGCGGCGGTTGCGGTCAGGTTCGGCAGGAAAATTCCCACGTATTTGCTTTCCGGACTCAATTTGAGCACTTCCCGGCTGAGAATCATTGAGCGCACCAGCAACGAAAAGTTGCTTACTTCCGGGCCGTCGAAATCCTTGATCAGTTTCCCGAACGGGCGCCGTTTGGCAATTTTGCAGAACTTGTAATGCAGGGGGCGTTCTTCCCGGCGCGCTTCCATTTCAGTGTCTGCCGCGAGTTCGGAAAGAACCTGCCGGAGCTCGAAAGGCGACAGATTTTTCGATACCGGTTTTCCGACGGTTACCGATGCCGGATGCGGCAGTTCACGGGGAAAGCGGAAAGTTACTTTGCCGAAATAATAGCTGAAAATGCTTCCCCAGAGCATCCCGAGCCGAATCGGGATCACCGGTACGTCCATGTCGTCCGGAATAAGTTTTGACACTCCGCGTTTGAACTCGCTCATGATGCCGTTGCGGGTGATCTTGCCTTCGGGGAAGATGCAGACAACTTCACCCTGCCTGAGCAGTTCGCGGGTCTTATCGAAAAGATCGTGCATGCGCTTGGGGCCGTGTCCGGGGACCCTGATGAATCCGGCCCATTTTACGAACGGGTGCAACAGGGGATAGTCATAAAAGTCTTCGTGCATCAGGAACCTGACAATCCGCGAGGAGCAGGCGGTAATTAAAAGCCCGTCGACAAATGACACGTGGTTGGCAACCAGCAGCGCCGGGCCGCGCTCGGGAATGTTTTCCGCGCCCCTGATCCGCAACCGGTAAAGGGTGTTGGTGAGAACCACGATCGCGAAACGCACCGCGAATTCCGGGATCAGCCAGAATACATAGAGCGCCAAAACCAGGGTGACAAGCGCCATAGTTACCAGGATTGCTACCGGATTCATGTTTAAACAGTACTGCTGAATACCCATTAGCCGTCCGGCTTCGGTTTGCGTATCCGCGCCGCCAGCGGTAAGATAGAACATGATGAGGCTGGTCAGCAGGATCATGGAAAAGCAGATAATGTTGACGTTTCCAAAGAATTTTCCGCGCTCGCCGGGATCGGTTTTCTGCTGCTGATATGCCCGGAGGGGAATGACAAAGAAACCGCTGCCCAATCCGATCATTATCAGGAAGAACAGCACCCACGGATACAGCATGTGGCCGTTATTGGCCCCGAAATATATCGGATTACCCGGGCACAGGGCCGTAAGCAGCAGGAACACTACCATCATCATGGCGCCGAACGGGACAAGGCCAAGTTCGACTTTTTTTCCGGAAATCACCCCGGCAAGATAACATCCGAGTCCCATGCCAATGGCGCAGGCGAACTGAAGCAAACCGATATCGATGGCGTTGTTTCTTGCGATTCCCAGCTTGTACATCGCAAAAGTAATCAGGACGGTCTGAACCGCCGCGCCCAACGAGAAAAAGTACGATTCACCAAGCACCGCGAAAAAGAGCGACTTGGATTTCCGGAGAAAATTGAATCCTTCGATATACTTGAAAATGATATTCCACTGCCATTCCCGCTGGCGGTTGCCGGGACGCCCGGCCGGAATCCGCACCGCCGCGAGTAGTCCCACGAATGAGCAGGCGGAAAAAATAATCCCGCAAATGTACAGCGCGCTGCCAACGAATTCTTTTAACAGGAATCCGGTGCCGGTGCCGACAATTATCGCCACAAAAATGAGCATGCCCATATTGCCATTGGCCCTGGAAAGTTCTTTTTCACGGAATATTTCCGGCATAATACCATTGAATGAAGGGCTGAAAAACGCAGTTTGGGTAGCCATCAGGAAGAGGACAAGCAGAATGCCCCAGGTTCCCAGTTCTTTTAATTCCGGCAGCTTCCACAGAACCAGCAATCCAAGCAGCATGATCAGCAGTTCGGCAAACTTCGCGGCGATCATTACGGTACGTTTGCGGAAGCGGTCGCCCAGGAATCCGGCCCATTCCGAAAAAACAATAAACGGAAATACGTAGATGGCCGTTACAATCGCCAGGAACGCCGCATCTTTCGCGTAGGACTGACTCAGGTTCAATGTTAAGTTCAAAGCTCCGAGAATGGTAACGCATTTGAAAGCGTTGTCGTTGAATATCCCGAGGAATTGAGTTAATGCCAGCGGGGCGAGGCGTTTCCACATTGTCCCGTTTACGTTCATATCCGTCCTTTCGCGGTTGCTTTGATTTTATTGACGGTTTTAAAGTAACCGCGAAATATTATTATTTAAATTGATAATAATTTAGCTTTTTATTGATATATATGATAATTGTCATTTTCCCATTTCTTCCAGGAAAACCTGTCCGAGTTCAGGTTTCTGAATAAATATGCTGAAAGGGCAGATACTAAACGATTGCGTCCCGCAACTGCGTATGGTTTTCAGTTCTTTCCTGAAAACATCGGTGGGCTTGCTTAGTTCAGGTTTTGACTGAGATATGCCTACAAATGGAATACCTTTTGCTTTCGAATGATATTTTTTTTCTTCGCCGATCACGAACTTCGTGTATTTTTCCACTTTTTCCAAATCCCAATAGGGCTTGAAATACCATGCAACAGTTTGACAGCAATAATCCACGTCCAGAAGATTCCCGTAAACCGGATTGGGGATAAATGTTGGATAAACATGGGTCACGACTTTCGCTCCCGGTTTGGTTTTGCGGACAAATGCCGCGAGTTTGTTGTTGAATTCCACAAGGGTATCGAGAGAGAATTTTTCAAATGCTTTTTCCCGGTCAGTTCCGGGAGGCTGCTTTTTATAATATTCCTCAAAAAGCTTCATGGAATAAGGGCAACGGCAACAACGGTAATTTTTATATCCGAAAAAGTCGAAGGCTATTCCGGCAAGCTTCGGGCATTCCTTGAATGCTTTACGGATTTTATCCTGCGTTATTTTAACGACTTCCGGCCTGTGAAAACACATAAGATCTTTCATGAAAACATCAGTCTGTTTATTTACCGGTTCACCGCCATGCTGGTAGCCGTGTTTGAACGGATCCTTGTCCGCTTTAATTCCGGCCGCTTTTTTTGCTTCCTCCGGGTTAACTTGCTGCCAAAGACCTTTTGGTTCTTTCCGGGGGGATAAAGCTATCCAATAATAAATCTCTATATTTTCTTTTTGGGCTTCTTCACATAGTTCATTTAACTTTTTAAAATTATTCCTGTACTGTTGCATAATGGCGCAAAAACCGAGTTCTTTAGCTTTTGCCACGGTTTTTTTAATGTCTCTGCCCGTTCCCCAGCCTCCGCGCCAGTAAGTTTTTTCGTCAGCGCGGAGACCCGGCATTAGCAGAATTGTAAAAGACGCAAAAAAAATTTTCAGCAATAAAAAAAATTTAATTTTTCCCACGATCATTTAATTTTCTCCATCTGCTTTTGGGGCTGTTCAACGACTACTTTTTCGGGATGTACAGGATTTGCCCGACCCGGATAAAATCGCTTTTCAGGCCGTTGGCTTGTTTGATTTCCCGCACGGTAACATTTGCGGCCTTGGCAATTGCACTGAGCGTGGCGCCTTTCGGAACTGTATATTTGATAAACTTTCCGGTTCCGTAAGGCGGGCTGCTTTGACCCGAAGATGAAGCCGCCGGAGTCGGGGTGGGACGGGCATATCTTCTGCTGTTTGCCTGGTTGATTGCGGAAGCTGTTTCCTTGGCAAGCTGATTTGCCATCTGGTTAATTGCGGCTTCCCTGGCTTTCCGTTCGGCCGCAAGCTGGCGTCTCAGGGCCAGTACCTGGCGTTGCAGGTTCTGGTAATCAGTGTTGCCGCCTGCCGAAGTTTTCCGCATACTATTATATGCAACAACAAGCTGTGCATATTTGTCCTGGAGGGTATTTATCCGGGCCGCCATTTTTTGCAACTGGTCTTCATAAAGCTTGGCTGACTCATTGTTTCTGGCCTGCAGCCGGTTGATCATTTCCGAGTTCCGGTTGATTTGCGTCTGAAGCGCGCTGTCGTTTCCGGACGAGCTGCCGGTCATTTCCCCGAACTGCTTGCATCCCCCGGCAAGAATCATCCCCACGGCAAGAAGTCCCATCAGTGTTTTGTTCATTTTTCTAACTCCTTTTTCGCCTCCGGAACGGTGTCCGAAGGTTTTATTTTGTACCAGGCGCGGATGATTTTTTGCTTTTCATCGACTAAGAACGCGGAGCGAAGTATGCCCATATACTTTTTTCCGTACATGGACTTTTCTCTCCATACCCCGTAGGCTTCGGCGGTCTGATGGTCCCCGTCGGACAGCAGCGGAAATTCGAGTCCGTACTTTCCGGCGAACTTCTTCTGCTTTTCGGGCGGGTCGGGACTGATCCCGATAACGTCAGCCCCCAGTGAGGAAAAATCCTCCCTTGCGGTGTTGACTTCACAGGATTGGGTGGTGCAGCCCGGTGTCAGCGCTTTCGGGTAAAAATATATTAAAACTTTCCGGCCTTTGTGTCCGGACAGCTTCTGAATGTTTCCGTCCTGATCTTGAAGACTGAATTCCGGGGCCGAATCTCCGGCTTTTAGTTCCTTCATTGCCATTCCCCCTGTTTATTAAATCACTATTATTACAGTCGAAGATTAAGTAATTTAACATACAAAATCAAAATTTCGCTAACCCGCAAACAAATTTTGGCCAGGGTATCCGCCAGCCCGGTATTTTTGAGTTTGACAATGTCCAATTTCCTACGTTACCGTCAACAATGTCCAACCGAAGAAATTTTCCGGCCATTTTAGTCCAGTGTTTGCACTGGCTACTTTCCGCCGAAGTCGCGAAGCACTTCGGCCGTTCCATCCAAAGTTTGTTTGGGGTTAGATGCCTTTGAGGGCCATTTCGACAATGTCCGGAGCAACTTTTTTGAGGAGGTTTTCGGAAATTTCAAGCGCTTCGTCGGGGGTGGTGCAGTTGAGAGCAAGTTTCGCGGCTTCTTCAGCTTCGTGCATCCTGAGACGGCGGACGATCCTGCGAATCGTACCCATCGACATTGAACTCATGCTCAGTTCATTTACTCCGAGTCCGATCAGTAAAGGGGTGTAGCGCGGATCTCCGGCCATTTCGCCGCATACGCTTACCCATATCTGATTGTTACGTGCGGCTTTTGCCACGCGGTCGATCAGTTCGAGGATTGCCGGATGCGACGGTTGATACAAGTATGCCACGCGTTCGTTGCTCCGGTCCACCGCAAGGGTGTACTGGACAAGGTCATTGGTGCCGATACTGAAGAAATCGACTTTTTTCGCCAGGGTGTTGGCGGCGATAGCGGCGGACGGCGTTTCGATCATGATGCCGATTTCGGCGTCGTTATCAAAATCCCGGCCCTCGGAAGTGAGTTCACGCTTGACATCGTCTACAATCTCATAAAGCTGGTTTACTTCTTTCACGCAGCTTATCATCGGGAACATTATTTTGACGTCGCCCAAGGCGCTGGCGCGGTAAATTGCCCGGAGTTGAGTTTTCAGCAGGTCGGGATTTTCCAGGCACAGCCGGACAGCCCGGAGTCCCAGGAACGGGTTCTGCTCGTGGTAGGAAGTGAGTAAATCGGAAAGTTTGTCTCCGCCAATGTCCAGGGTGCGGATCACCACCGGGGAACTTTTCATATTCTCGACAACCTTACGGTAGCATTCAAACTGTTGTTCTTCGGTTGGAAGAACATTCGAGTTGATAAACAAATATTCAGTGCGGAACAATCCGATGCCGGCGGCCCCGAAACGTCTGGCATCTTCAATATCCGAAGGTTGTTCGATATTTGCGCTGAGCTGAATGCAGAAACCATCGATGGTTTCGGGGCGCAGCATGGTTTCCTTGAGGAGTCCGGCGAAATATTTTTCTTCCTGGATTTCCTTCTGGGCATACAGATTCTGGGTTTCCACTTTCGGGTTGAGAATGACAATTCCAAGGAAGCCGTCAACAATCAGCAGGTCGCCGTTTTTAACTTTCGGCAGCAGGCTTTGCAGTCCCACCACGGCGGGAATTTTCAATGACCTGGCAAGGATGGCGGTATGACACGTCCGGCTGCCGGTTTCGATGCCGAACGCCTGGACATTTTCCCGGTCGAGCAGGGCGGTGTCCGACGGGGTCAGGTCTTTAGCGATCACGATGCGTTGTCCGGGCAGATGGTCAAGTACTGGCCGCTTCATTCCCTGAAGATTTGAAATGAGTCTGGAAGCAACGTCCTTGATATCGGTAGCACGTTCCCGGATATAGTTGTCGGGCATCACGGAGATGGCGGAGACGTACCGCTGGATGATTTTGTAAAAAGCGTAGTCAGCGGAAAATTTCTGTTTTCTGATGGTGTCTTCGACTTCGTTCAGGAGCATCTGGTCGTCAACGATAAGCATTTGGGCGTCGAAAATACCCGCTTCGCGTTTATCGAGGGTATTTTTGAGGCGGCGCTGCAGGTCCAGGAGTTCCTGCCGGGTTTTATCAAGGGCGCGGTGGAAGCGGGAAATTTCCACATTGATTTCTTCTTCGGAAACTTCTTTTCTTTCCGGTTCCACGTATGAGGTATTGTGTTCGGCAATCAGCAGTACCGTGCCTATGGCGATACCGGGAGACGCGGGAATGCCGTGGTAAACCACTTCTTTTTGAGGAGTATCCACAAGATTACTCCTCTTCGAATTTGCGATTGATTAAATCGGAAAGTGCGGCAATAGCTTCTTCTCCGTCATTACCGGTGGCGGAAATTTTGATTATGCTTCCCTGAGCGGCGGAAAGCATCAGCAATCCCATCAGGCTTTTTCCATTCACTTCCTCACCGTCCTTTGCCACGACTATTTCTGATTCGTATGTTGAAGCCAGTTGCACGAACAAGGACGCAGGCCTCGCATGGAGCCCCAGCGAGTTTTTGATTTCAAGTTCTGATTCCACAACCTTTGTTTCCTGCATCGTCCAATAACTATATTGTAAAAGTCACACCCGTAAGACTACACGTCTGTAACCTTACCGCAAAGACTTAATATATTGATTAATTAATGGAATTCAAACTTTATTTTGGCTTTATGCTTAATATTATTAGGATGTTATCCTTGCCTGAAAGTTGTGCCCGTGATTGCCAAAACTGTCTTTGCGGGTTAAAATATCTTGAAGAAATGTAAAAAAGGAATTTTTCATGAAAATCAGATATTTTTCCATAATTTTCCTGATGATTTTCAGTTTTCTGCTATTGGCGGCAAACGCTTCCGCGGCTTCCATCAAATGTTCGGTGTGCGGAAAAACGATTAGAGGAAAATATTTGCGGGTTGACGGCAAACCGGTATGCAGTAGAAGTTGTTACCGGAAACTCCTGCCGAAATGCGCTACCTGCGGCAAACCGGTCAACGGGGGATATCGCAAAGACGGCAAAGTTTACTGCTCGAAACGTTGTTTGTCGGCGGCCTTGCCCTCATGTGCTGTCTGTGGAAAGAAATCCAGCCGGGGCTTCAGGAAAGATGGAAAATTCTATTGTTCGAGGGAGTGTCTGGCAAAAAGCATGCCGGTTTGTTCCGTTTGCGGAAATCATGCCGTAAAGGGCGTGTACATCGGGCCGAGTAAGTCTGAAAGCAAATTTTTCTGCATGAATTGCGCCAATCTTCCCAAATGTTACTGCTGTGGACTCCCCGACAGATGTTTAACCATGAAAGACGGGCGTAAAATTTGCCGGGAATGCAATAAAACCGCGATTTATGACCAGGCGGCGGCGAAAAAGGTTTTTAATGAAGTCCGGAAGCGAATGCGGCGGGAATTAGGGCTTTCCACTAATAACAGGATAATTTTCCAGATTGTAGATCACGATACGTTAAAGAAGTATTCGCCCAAATACACTTCCGGCATGGAATTTGGTTTGTACCTCTACAAATCAATGTACCGGGAAACTATCAGGAAGGACAGATATGGAAGGGTTAAAGACCGCAGTTCAAAAATAACCGGGGAGACATTCAAAATATACGTTTTGTACGGTATTCCGAAGAAAAAGCTGGTCGAGGTCATCGGGCATGAACTGGGGCATGACTGGATGCAGGAGCATCTGCCCAACATTGATGATCTTAAATTGAAGGAGGGCTGGGCGGAATACGTGGCGTCCGAGGTTAACCGGATTTACAGACAGTCCGAGATGAACAAGCGCATGCAGCAGAATCCCGATAAAATCTACGGAGACGGCTATCGCCGGATCGCTGATATTGCCAGATCCGGTGGGCACAAAGGGGTAATAAATTACCTGAAAGTAAAAAATAGTTCAAAATAATTCCGGCTTTACGGGATAAACACTTGTAAATCACCAATCAAACAAGATTCCTTTACTGGCTTTTTACATGGTTTAGGTTTATGTTTTCAAGTATTGTTTAAATTAAGTTAGTCGTTTGTTAATGGCTGGATATCCTGAGGTGGTTTGCATATATTAGCGCCAAACAGGATTATGCCAATAACACTGAACCGAATCTTTTATGGAGAGAAAGTAAAATGAAAGCTAATCCAGTGCGGCTTATCCTGTGGACGGCGATTGCCGGGATGCTGATTGTCAATTTTGGTTGCGGAACAACCCCCGAGCCGGAAGAAAAAGTCGTGGTTACCGGTCCGAAAGGTGATGCGATCGTGGTAAAAAATATGTTTGCCCCGAACGCACAATATGATTTGATTTACGGTAACATTCAGTTGTTCACAGTGACGGATCCGGCGTCAGTTAATGGAGAACTGGGATACAGTGCCGCGATAATCCAGATGGAGCCGAAACAACGGATTCCACTGCACTATGTGAAAAACTCGGAAGTGTTGTATGTGATTGAAGGAGACGGGATGCTGAAGATCAACGGATCGGCATTTATCCTTAAACCCGGAATCATTGTTTACATTCCGCCGGAAGCCAGACAGTCCCTTCTGAATAACGGCAAGAAAAATTTGAAATTTATGGTGATCGACAGTCCGCCGTGGACTCCGGGCCGGGAAGTTGACCTGAATGACCAAAAAGCCAGAAATCAACGCCGGAAAAAAATAGAAAAGTACAGCGACAAAGAAGTAAAAACTACGAAAGCAAGACTAGACAAGGCTGTTAAGGATGCCGGCGGCGCAGTTAAAAACCCGGTGAATGAAAGCCAGAAGCTGATTGATAAAAACAAGGACCTGCTGAAACAGGATTCCAAGCTCGGGGCCGAAACCCAGGATTTGTCGAAAGATGAAAAAAAAGATGCCGATAACGCATTGAAACAGATGAAAGGTGATGCCGGAGACAGTAATAAAAATTTAAAACAGGAAAAACCGGCGAATATTCCGCTCAATAACCCGAAGATGGACAAGCTTTTAAATTATAAAAAGCTGCCGCAAAATAAAACTGCCCCGAGCGATTCATCACTGAAAACACTAATGAAACAGGACGGGCTGACTGATGATCTGAGCGGAGGTACTGAGAAGACAAGTAAAGATACGTCTTTGTCCGATGTTGAGAAGTTGCTGAAAGACAATAATCCGAGTGGAAGTTCGAGCAAGAAGGGGAAGGGAAGCGGTGACGTTGATTTGTCGGAAATTGAAAAGCTCCTGAAAAATCAGGATACCCAGGCTTCCGATCTTTTGAAAAAGCTGGATAAAGAGCTTGATCTGAATAAAAAGAAAACCAGTGAACAGGATAAGAAAAAAGCAAAATCCGATTCGGATACAAAATAGTTCCGGGAAGTTGCCGGGAAATGATTCGCATTGAGTTTTGCTCAAGATAAGAAAAGGAAATATAAACCGAAAAGGAGCAAAAAAATGAAAATTTCCCGATTAATGCTATTGGGGGTAGCCGGAGTTGGAATGTCTGTTCTGGCTGCATGCAATTCGCCGAAAACCGCCTCTAAACAGCAGAACATCATGGATACAGGTGTTACTGAGTCCAAAAGTAAACCGCAGGCAATGAGCCAGCGTGAAAAAGTAGATGCCTCTATCAGTTATAATTCAGGCAGTGGCACAAGCAGTTGCAAGACATGCACGAAAGGCAAAGGTTCAACTGCCACGAAAACCGTAAAAACCAAATTGCCGACTAATACCAACACCACCGCGACTACCCCGGCGTCAAAATCTGCCAAATCCGGCGCGGATTCCTTGCTGAATCAGCGGAACAAGAATCAGCTCGACGGCAAGTCGCCCACCACGCTGAACAACCAGCAGAAAGATTTGCTGAACGGCAAAGGTGAAAATACTTCGAATACTCAAAATAAAGACACCATCAAGGCATTGAACAAGGGCAAAAGCGGAAAGATTTTGAATAATCAGCAACAGAATCTGCTTAAGAAGCTCGACTGATAATATCGCAAATCGGTATAAGATCCTGCCTTCGGGATTATCTTTTTCCCGGGGCAGGTTTATTGTATCCGCGGATTTTTCATTTTTTCGGGACTACATTTAAATGGCAATTGGAATTCTTTTCGGCTTCGGGATGGCAATAAGCTTCTCGGTGGCCTATCTTTTTACCCGGAGCTTCATAAACCGTTATCACAGTTCACTTTACCTGCTGATATGGTCACACCTCCTGATTGGTATTGCCTGTGTATTGATGCTGCCGTTGCTATGGACGGAAAGATACGAGGGGCCTATATTTCAGGATGCCTTTCAATGTGCTTTTTATTACCTGCTGGGGCAGTTTGCGCTGTTTCAGGCAGTAAAATATTCAAATGCTTCAAGAGTGGCGCCCCTGCTTGGGATAAAGATCGTTTTCATTGCCGTTTTAAGTTTCTTTTTCCTTGATCATCAATTTGATGTTTTGCAGATCATGGCGATACTGGTCAGTCTGGCCGCTGCGACACTTCTCAACTGGACTGGCGGGAAAATGCCTTTCGCCAGCATTGTCTGGGTAATGGTGTCATGCCTGTTTTACAGCTTGTCTGACATTTACATCAAGAAGCTGGTTAACTGTTTTCCCGATGTGCCGGTTTTGCATCGTTCCATGCTGGCAATGACGATTGTTTACCTGATATGCGGGGCTTTCAGTGTCGCTGCGCTGCCTTGGTTCAGGAAAATACACAGCAGGAAAATGCTCAAGACCGCTTTGCCGTTCACCGTGTTTTGGTTTATCAGCATGATCCTGTTGTTTGGATGCTTTGACATGATCGGCCCGGTTTTCGGGAACCTTATCCAGTCCACCCGGGGAATTTTCTCGATCATTATCGGCCTTTTCGTTGCGAAGGCGGGTTACAGCAGCATTGAAAGCAAGGTTCCGCTGAGGGTGTTGCTCCAGCGGCTGGGCGCGGCGGTTTTGATGTCACTGGCGATTGTCATGTTCTCCTGGGGAATGAAACGGCAGGATGCGCCCGTGAAAAATAAACAGATTCAAAATCAGTTTGAAGAGCCCAGTCCCGATTAATGCTTGTAGTGGATAAACAACCGTGCTAATTTAAGTCCTTATAATTGAGGAGTCGGCATGTCTATAGACCAACTGATCACCACTTATGGCCTGCTTGCTTTGTACCTCGGGGTAATTATAGAGGGACAGTCGATAGTATTTATTGCCGGGATTTTTGCCCATCGCGGTGATTTTGGCGAATACGGTTTGCTTCATGTAATGATTGTTGCGGTGCTTGCGACAATTACCGGTGACAACCTGAATTTCTTCCTTGGCCGCATTGCCGGAAAACCTCTGCTCCGCAGATTTCCCGGACTGGCAAAACGTGTGTCAAAGATCAGGGAGAAATTTTCCCATCATCCGTTCCTGATCATTATGGGGTTCCGCTGGATAACCGGACTTCGCATAACCCTGCCGGTGGTGGTAGGCATGTCACGTTTCAAACAGCTCCGTTTTTTCTTCATGGATATTTTCAGCGCCCTCGCCTGGTCATGCTCATACGCTTTTGTCGGATACCAGTGCGGCAGAGTCATTGACCATTATCTGGTAAAATACCAGAAAGACGTAAAACAGTATGAACTCTGGATCGTATTGGGCATCATTATCGTGGTCGGACTGTTTCTGCTGTACAAATACTGGAAACATTATAAAACCATCCAGAAAGAGATTGCCGATGGCGTCCGGTCGAAGTTTTGGAAAGAGGAAAAAAAGGAATTCCGTTTTCTTGCCAGACTCAAGGAACTAATGCAGATCCGCAAGGAAGAACTTTCCGAAAAAGAACTGCAACTGTTAAAATCGCTTGAGGAAGTCCACGCTGAACGAGAAAAGAAGGAGGCGGAATTAACCGATTTCGATACCCAACCCCGGCCAAACAGTGTGTTTGGATCGAGTGGCCGGGATGCTTCGTGACCCCGGCAAAGCCGTTAAACACTTTGCCCATTTAATCCAGTGCCTGCACTGGCGCAACTGAAGTTGTGAACTCCAACAATTTCCCGCTGGAATCGCGAAGCATTCCGGCAGTTTCAATCCAAGGATGCTCCTTGGCAAAGCCGTTAAACACTTTGCCCATTCACTCCGGGGACTATCTCTGGTGGAATTCGATGGTTCCGAAACAATCGGGAAGGTGGAAATTCAGTTTGTCGACCGGGGCCCATGATATCCAGTGCGGATGGGATGAGTCTCCCGCGCACTTGTAGAAATTTGCCCGCCATTTGCTGCCGGGTATTGTTCCAAGGCTGCCTTTATATTTTTCGAACAGGCTGAAAGGAATATAGAATCCCAGAAACCATTCCACGTTATCGGTGATTTCCGGCGTAACAATTTCCGGCATGGAATGATAAAGTTTTACTTCACTGACGTCTTCCGGGGTAAGCGGGGTGGCTTTCCTGGGCTCGTTGCGGTCATCCGGATTGAATTTGCAATGATTTACCAGCATGCATCCGCCACAATTCAGTTCGAAATTGAAGTAGGCCGGATCATTCGGCGGCAACACGAAAAATTCCACGCAACTGTCACGGCAGACGGAATCCTGAAATTGGGAACGGGTACACGTCACGTATTTGTCCTGGACCCGGAATAGTCCGTAAATACCCTCTTCGGTGTATCCCATTCTGATGGATGTAATAGGGTGGTGGTCGCTGCTTTCAGGTCTGACGCTGGCGAGTTGAACGGGATCGGTCGCCGCCCATTCCGGGGAATCCCATTTTGCGTCGAGATCGATTGCTCCGGGGAGTTTCCGCACCAGATAACGGTATTTTTCCGAGTTGTCCATAGTTTTTACTCCGCGAATTTGATGGTTTGGAAACAGCTGGGAAGATGGAAGTTCAATTCATCAACCGGTGACCATGAAGCCCAGTGCGGATGGGAAGTCTTATCACCGCATTTATAGAAATTGCCGTGCCATTTGACTTCGGCCGGATTTTCGGGAAGCGGTCCGGTGAACTGTTCGTAGACGCTGAACGGAATGAAAAATCCCAGATACCATTCGGTTTCTTCGGTGATTTCCGGTTCCACCACCTCGGGCATGGAATGATATATTTCAACTCCGGCGGCCTCTTCTTTGGTCAGGACATGATATTTGGCCAGACCGCCGGAATCCCTGGCCGGGTTCTGGATATAATACACCAGAAAAGTGCCCCCGCAGTTGAATTCAAAATTCAGATATTGATCGTCCGGGAGGAATTTATCGGGACCGGCAAAGAATTCCACGCAACTGTCCGTACAAACTGCCCCCTGGAATTCAGTGATTACGCTCCGTACATATTTATCGGTTACTTTGAATTTGCCATAAATTCCCCGGTCATCGTACAGCAGTTTCAGTTTTGTTTCGGGACGATGACCGCTGCTTTCAGGGCGGAAGTTCGCGATTTCCGCCACATTGGCATCAGCCCATTGCGGACTTTCCCAGTTCGCATCCAACTCAGGTTTTTTTTCAGCGCGCTTGATTACGTATTCCATCATTCGGTTCCGTTATATTTGTGGTTAAGGCTCGACCCGGTCAAGAAATTCATGATCGAGCCTGCCGTTTTTGTCCCGGACGATTTTTTCAATTACAATCGGTTTGATCGCATCACCGTTCTGGTTGATGCTGATATTCCCGGTAACGCCATGATAACTGGAAATTCCCAGAAGCCCCAGCTTAACCTGTTCGGGCTTGGAGCCGTCGCTTAGTGCCTTGATCAGCAGTGCGGCGGTATCATAACCCTGGGCTTCCCAGGTTCCCGGGGGATATTCCCGGAATTTCATCATTTTGCGGACAAATTCCTTTACTTCCGGACGCTGTTCTTCAGGCGAGAACATTGAAGTGAAGATTCCTCCCTCGATACCGGGTCCGGCCATGGTAAGCATTTCAGGTGTGTCCCAAGTGTCTCCTCCGCACAGGAGTCCTTTGAAATGTTCCTCCTTCGCGGCCTTGATCAGCTTAGATATTTCCCTGGGATGTCCAGGGATGAAAATGGCTTGCACACCAGCGTCGACAGCTTTACGGGCAATTTTCCGGTAATCTTCATTGGTGCGGTGGAAACCGGTTTCTACAGCTACTTTGCCGCCTGCTTTCTCAAAGGTTTCCATGAACGATTTTGCCAGGCCGCGGCTGTAATATCCGTCTTCATCCACGTCGTAGATTACTGCCACTTTGCGGATTTTCAGTTTGTCGTAAAGGTATTTAGCCAGAGTCTTTCCCTGAAATGAATCGGTAAAACAGCTCCTGAAGATATATGGATTTCGCTCTGTAACCACATCGTTGGTGGAACTTGGGGTGATCACCGGCACTTTAAGGATTTTAGCTTCGGTCTTCAGCGCAAGGGTGTTGGTGGATGAATGGGCGCCGATTACTACCGCTACCTTGTCTTTTTCAACCATGCTCCTGAAAACCTTGATGGTTTTTTCCCTTTTCCCGGCATTGTTGGCAATTACCAGTTTTACTTTTTTTCCCTGGATACCTCCCGACTGGTTGACTTCCTTAATTCGCAACTCAATACCGTCGAGAATTCTGATCCCGTAAGCCCCGAACTGACCGGTAAGCGGCAGAATTACCCCGATTTTTATCGGTTTTTCAGCTTTTTTCGTTGAGTTGCTGTTAAAACAGGCCCCGAGCAATAAAGCGAGAAATAATCCGGCGGCGAGTCTGGAAAAGCTGATTTTCATGGTAACTCCTGAAATAGTTGAAAAGTCAAACTTAATATAATAAACATAATCAGGCAAGAAAACTTTTCAGTAATTCAGTAATTATTTGAACTTTATTAGAAAAACGTAAACACTGAGAAAATCCATTGAATTGAATTACAGTGCCATTATATTTTTTCTTATCGTAAAAATAATTATCCAAAAAAACGGAGGAGAGCGATGAAATTGTTGGGGAACAATAAAATTAAAGGGCTGATCATGTTGGTTGCCGGTTTAGCCGGGGGAATGCTGTTTGCCGGAGGCGAAGTGGTTTCCAAGGCTCCTACCCACCCGAACATGGCGGACACCAAGGATTATATGATTCCACCGCTACGCGTGATTAATGGCAAATCAACTAAAGCTCAGCATTTCACTGACTACAACCCGAAAGAAGATCTTTGCACCTATTATGACCATAATGATCACTTTTCCATCGGAATTCCGGAAAGCTGGACCCGGCAGAGTGAAGCAAAGGGTGATCAGATCCTGCTGAAGGCTGAGAGCGCCAAGGAACATGCCAACGACCAATTCCAGGAAAACATGGTCCTGGTTTTCCAGAAAAACGCCAAGTCCCTGAACCAGTTTTATCAGGGGGTTGTCAAACAGATCAACGAACTTAAGGATGCCAAGATTGACGAAACCGGCAACCTCAAATACAATGGTCTTAATGTAAAGTGGATTATTTATACCCATCGCAAGACTTCCTGGCGGATGAAAAATCTCGCTTATGTTTTCGTGAAAAACAATAAAGGTTACGTTCTCAATTTCTGCTCCCCGCCGTTGCAGTTCGAGCGTTACAAACCTTTTTTCATCAGAATTGCCAAAACTCTCAAAATTAACTAAGTTTTCCAGGGCAGTCCAATCAAATAGGCGGTTTCTCCGAAAATACCGGAGAAACCGCTTCCCTTTTTAGATTTTTATGGAACATTATAAATAATGCGAATAATTATCAATTTTTATAAATAATGGCGACTTTTTTCAAATACTGTCTGGAATTTATAACTGCTTTCTGGCACAACTTCGCTCTGATGGCGCCATCTTTGCTGTTCGGTTTTTTCATGGCGGGGGTGTTTTCGGTGTTTCTCTCGCCGGATTTCGTAAAACGCCACGTTGGGAAAAAGGGAATTGTTTCGATAATCAAAGCTGCGCTGTTGGGGGTGCCTTTGCCGTTGTGTTCCTGCGGGGTGCTGCCGGTTGCTTTGTCGCTCCGTAAACAGGGAATGAGCAAAGGCAGTGCTGCCGGGTTCCTGATCTCGACCCCGCAGACCGGAGTCGACAGCATCGTGGTAACCTGGAGCTTGTTAGGGTGGATTTTCGCGCTGTTTCGGGCCGTCGCCGCGTTTTTTGCCGGACTTTTCGGCGGGGTGATGGTGGAAAGGCTCGGAGAGCCCGACACTGTCACTGAAGATGATCATCCCGTGCCGGAATGTTGCGAATCCGGAGATTGCAGCGATGCCCGCGCGGAGCCTTGCTGCGATAATGATGACTGCGAGTCGCATAAGAAAAATCTTCCTTTCAGGAAAAAAATCGTCAAAATATTTCATTACGGATTCATTGTGTTGCTGGGGGATATTGCCACGGCGCTGGTGATCGGGATTATTCTGGCGGCCATTATCGGGATGGTAATTCCGGACGGTTTCTTTGAAAGATATATCGGCAGCGGGATCTGGACAATGCTGGTAATGCTGGCATTCGGGATTCCGTTGTACGTTTGCGCTACGGCGTCAACCCCGATTGCCCTGGCCCTGGTCCTGAAGGGAGTATCTCCGGGCGCGGCGCTGGTTTTCCTGATGAGCGGTCCGGCCACTAACGCCGCCAGCGTTTCCGCTATCTGGAAAATCCTGGGCAAACGGTCAACCGTGATTTACCTTTTGTCGATTGCGGTTACCGCCCTGGCTTCCGGCTACCTGCTGGACTTTATTTATGTGGAGGCGTTTAATGGCGGCCAGATGCGGCAGATTCACCAGCATTCGAAGCATTTGGCCGTCTGGCAGCACCTGAGCGCCGTGATTCTGGCGATGCTGCTGGTTTATAATTACCTGAAAAAATACTTGATAATCAAACCCGAAGCAGGGACGGATGTTACCGGTGACACCGGCGTAACGAAGTTCAAGGTTGCCGGCATGACCTGCTCTCATTGCCGGGATGCGGTGATTGAGTCCATCCGGGAAATCCCGGAAATAATCTCCGTTGACCTGGATTTAAATACGGGGAATTGTATAATTACTTATCCGCCGGAAGTCGAGATCGATCAGGAAAGCCTCGCAAAACAGGTAGAAAAAGCAGGCTATAAAGCAGTATTCTGAAAAATAAAAAAACTTAATGACACTAGTGTCAACGCGGTTAAATTACAGCTTTTTATTTTTTATGAATAGTGAGGCGGGAAATTTGTAAAAACCGTTTTAACTTATATAGTATCAAAGATTAACCGCATATTGGCATTGGATGGTTATAAGCTGGCGCCGGAAGCTGATAATTTCAAGGATGTTTATTTTAAACCTCCAGCAAGAGTAATTGTTGTAGATGATTCTCATTTGAACCGGAGTTTTATATCCAATGCGTTCCTTCCTCCGAATTATGAGATATTTTCCGCCTCCGACGGAGAAGAAGGTCTTGAAGTAATCAAACAGGAACTGCCGGAACTTATCCTGCTTGACGTGATGATGCCGGGCATGAACGGCTTTGAGGTGGCGGAAAAACTCAAGGAAGATCCCGAAACCGCCGATATCCCGATCATTTTCATTACCGCCCTTGACGCAATCAAAGACAAGCTGAAAGCTTTCGACGCCGGGGCCGTGGATTTTGTTACCAAACCATTCAATCACCAGGAATTGATCGCCAGGGTTAAGACCAATATCGAGCTGCGCCGGGTGATCAATCAGAAAGAACGCATCCAGCGGATTGCCATGGAGGAACGGCGGAACTCGGCGATAGCCAGAATCGCCGCCGGGGTTTCTCACAATTTCAACAACATGCTCGGAGTTTCATTCGGTAATATTATGCTGATTGAATCGATTGCCGGTAAAGATTTTGATCCCATGGTCCAGGCGGCCCTCGCGGATGTCAAGAAGAGCCTCGAGAGGATGCAGACCCTGGTGAAACAGTTCCTGGTACTGGCCAATCGCAGCAGTGAAGTCAAAGGCGGAACTCCCCATCCGTCGGCTGTTAACCTCAAATCCCTGGTCGAAGACGTCATCGGTAATCTTACCGCCCAGAAAAGCAATGCTCCGGTTCCGTTGGAAGTACATTGCGACAACCTGGTTCCCGACAATACCGGGATTTATTTTGATCCGTCCCATCTCCGGGAAGTTTTCCAACTCATCCTCAGTGAGGTTATCGATACCACGGTTGGCAAGGCCACCATGGCGATTTCTTCCCCTGAAACGGACAAACCGAACGGGGTTGAATGTGTTATCAATGTTAAGGGGATTCCCCTGGTTCAGGGAACTGAAGACGCCATCTTTGAACCTTTTGCCCTGCCGATTGCCAATGTGGGGTCCGGGCTCTCCTTTTCTGTCGCCAAGCACCTTGTGGAACTAAACCGGGGAACGATTGACGCCAGCTTCCTCGGGGATGAAGAACTGCAGTTCAACATGACTTTCCCGAAAACTCCTCCGGAAAATTCCTGATCAGTTCCTTTCATGAAATGATTTGATATTGTCCTGTTTATAGTCTATTCGTATCTTTTCTGTTTTACTTCATGAATTCAAGGAAATGAAAATGTGTGAATCATCGAATATTCTTTTTCTGATGGCTGATCAAATGCAGGCAAGGGTATTTGATCCTGAAAATCCATGCCTGACCCCTAATCTTGACAGGCTGGCTGCACGTGGTGTGCGTTTTTCCCGCGCTTATACCTCTAATGCGGTCTGTTCTCCCGCCAGGGCAAGCCTGATGACCGGGCTTCTGCCCCATAACCACGGAGTCCTTTACGTAACCCATACCGTCGACAACGATCAGGGATGTTTGCGCGAAGACAAACCGCATTGGGCGCAGCGGCTTGATTCCAAAAACTACCGGACCGGATATTTTGGGAAATGGCATATCGAACGCAGTTTTGAGCTTGACCGTTTCGGGTGGCGGGAGTTTGTTTGCGAAGGTCAAAAGGACCTTATGAATAAATATCACCTGAATAAAAGTGAAGTTCTTAATAATCTGATCCCTGAACTCACTTATAATCTTTCCAACCCGGGCTACAGGAATAATGTCCATTACGGCGTGTCTACGGCCGGCATTGAGAAAACCTACATGTATAATGCAACCAATCTGGCTTCCGATTACCTGGACAAGGTGATGCAGGATGATTCATCACCATGGTGCTGTTTTCTCAGCGTGATCGAACCGCATGACCCGTTTATTTGCACCAAGGAATATTTCGACAAATACAATGTTGATGATATTGAACTCCCGCCGAATTTTTACGATGAACTTGCAAACCGGCCGGGAATTTACCGCAAGGCCGCCAGAGTTTTCAAGGACATGACCGATTATCAGAAAAAACAGGCCATAGCATGCTACTATGCTACTGTCTCCGAGATAGATTCTCAATTTGGAAGACTTATCGATAAACTCGAAGCTGCCGGACAGCTCGACAATACTATCATTGTCGTTACCACCGACCACGGTGAACTTCTCGGGGCGCATGGACTTTATTGTAAAAACTTTTCCGCATCCGAAGAGATATACAATATTCCGCTTATTATGGCCGGACCGGGTATTGCCCGGGGGCGGGTTACCACCGCCAGGGTGGGCTTGCACGATGTTTGCCCAACCTTGCTGGAACTCACGGAGTGTGAACCCATTGATGGTCTCGACGGTTTATCTTTCGCGAAAGTCCTTGCCTCACCGGAGGAGAACGAGGAAAAATTCACTACCGGATTTGCCGAATATTCCGGCGCCAGGATGCACCTGACCCAGCGCGTTACCTGGAAAGATAATTGGAAGTTCGTTTTTAACGGCTACGATATCGATGAGCTCTACAATCTTGCCGATGATCCCTGGGAAATGAACAATCTTGCCGAAAATCCCGATTATGAGAACAAACTGCGGGAAATGTGTGAGTTTATGTGGCACAAAATAAGCGAGTCTGGCGATCACTCTTTGCTTAATTCAGACTACCCGATCCTCAGGGTCGCACCGTTCGGACCGGGCATCATGCAGGACTAAAAATATTTTACGGCATCCCGGAAACATTCCCGGATATCGGAATATATGCCGAACATTTCCCGGTAATATTCGCGTCGATTTGACGTAAACTGGTTAAGCGGATATGCCTCCAGTGCATCAGCGAAAAGCCTCGCACTGCTTTGGGCAATCGCATCGGCCTGGAGGGTCTGGAATTCCGACATCCCGGAAATGACCCCGTGGAACGGCGCCGGGATGTACTGGTTCTCCACCGGGGTAATGTTTTTTCCGTCGATAATCATGGTGTATTCCAGTGACGCGCGATCTGAGAAACCATCCACCGCACCGTTGTTCGGGGCGCTGGCGGCTATCTGGAACGCGCCTTGTCCGGCAATGGCCGCAAGGATTGGAATTCCCAAGTCGTTTTCATTTATCCCGAATAATTGGTTATCGTTGACATTACCGTCCCAGAGTCCGGGATTGTTCCGCTGCGGTTCAGCGGCAAATTCCGCGAACTTCTTATCGATTTCCGCCGCTGCTTTTGCAGTATGCTGTTTCAGCTCTTCCGGGCTTAGTTTCACAAATTGCCTGCGTTGTTTTTCCAGCCCCGCTTCCGGGAACAGGTGGTCGATGCCGTCGCCTTCCGTTGAGAAGATCGTGGTGTCGTAGCGGGTCAGCAGTTCTCCCATCCGCCGCAACGCTTCATGAATAGCTTTTTCGTTACCTATTTTCACCTTCGGCTGCTGCCAGTCTTCGGTGAAATGTTCCCGCATAATGTCGAACAAATCACGGTCCTGCCAGATTCCCCGAAGAATGAATGCCATATGGTTTACCCCGGCGGAAACTACGTTCATCGATTCATCGAATTCGTCCTTTCCGCAAAAACGCGGCAAATCCCAGCAGTGATTGGTGTAACCGGCGCAGATTCCAAGCGCTTTCACTTTCGTGTAGTTGTTAATCATGGCGCTGTACACCGGAACTGGGTTAGCGAAGATCAGCATAGCGGCGTCCGGACAGTATTTTTCCATTTTCCTGGCGAACATCATGATCGGCGGTCCGCCCCGCGCCGCCAGAAACGCGCCATTCACGCTTAACTGGTCGGAGCAGAGGTATCCGTGCCGCACGGAAGCTTCCTGTGCCTGGTACAAGCTCGGTTCACGTTCAATCGCCATGGTGATATACAGTGCATCGGCTCCGTCCAGGGCAAGGTCAAGATTGTCGGTAACCATTACTTCGCAGTTGACGTCCTTAATTTCAGGACATGATTTTATCGCATTTCCTACCGCTTCCGCACGGTCGAGTTTGAGATCGACCAGCCGGACGCTGCCGTCTTCGAGAATTCCTCCCCGATTCAGCATTCCGCGCACAATCGGAGCTATCCTTAGTGAACCTCCGCCAATGAAAACAACATTCATGTTAAAATCCTTTTTATAAATGTGAAAAGTTAACTATAATTCTTTATTTCGAAAAAACCCCGGGGAAGACATTTTTTTTACTGTTTATGCAGTTATAATAACTTTTTGCGAATCAAAAGAATGGTTCTTGCTATGCAGGCATTGCGGATAAATGAATCCGGTATCGCGGAAGTTCAAAACGTCCCGGAACCCGAATCCGGCGTCGGGGAAAATATCCTGAAAGTTTTGTATTGCGCGCTGTGTGCCGCCGATGCGAAAATCGTTGCATCCGGACACCGCGCTTTGCGTCTTCCCCGGATTCCCGGACACGAAATTTGTGCTGTTGATGAATCCAACGGCCGGAAATATGTAGTTTGGCCGGGGAAAGCCTGCGGAAAATGTAAATTTTGTCTGAGCGGACGCGAAAATTTGTGTCCGGAAATGCAGATCACCGGTTTTCATCGCGATGGCGGGTTCGCGGAATACATAAGCGTCCGGGAAGAATCGCTGATCCCTCTGGAAAACAGTATTTCACCGGAATTGGCGTGTTTGGCTGAGCCAGCCGCGTGCGCCATCAACGGAATAGAAAAATCCGGACTCAAACCTGGGGATGATTTGCTTATTTTCGGGGCCGGGCCGCTTGGCTTGCTTCTGGCTTTAAAGGCTCGTGATTCCGCAAGGGGCTTTATCCGGGAAATTAATCCGGAAAGAATCGCTTCCTGTAAAAAATTTTGTGAAGGGGCGGGTTTTGAAATAAATCAGGACCTTCCGGACAAAAAATTTGATATTGCGGTCAATGCCGCATCTGATGTTGAAACTGTCGTGACAGGCTTGAATCTGCTCAAACCGGGTGGAAGAATGGTCTTTTTCAGCGGAATTGCTTCCGGTGAACAGATTTCCTCGGGGTTGTTAAATGAGATCCATTACCGCGAACTTTCAGTCTCCGGCGCTTACGGATGTACTCGAAAACAGATGTCTGAAGGCCTAAGATTGATTGCGGAATCGGAAAAGCAGATTAAATTGCTTAAGCATGTGATAGTTGAACTTGATGCTGTTCCCGAGCTTCTGCTTAACTGGAAAAACAATAAAATATTCAAATACATTGCTAAGATTGGCTGAAATATGGAATATGACCAAAAGATACTTCGCGAATTCGGCAAAATGATTTGCAGGATCGCGGCTGGCGATAAACTTTCCCGCAATGAAGCAAGAGAGGCTTACCGGCAGGTGATTATGAACGAACAGCCGGAACTTCAACAGGGCGCTTTCCTGATGGCGCATATTGCCCGCGGCCCGTCAATTGAAGAACTTGCCGGCGCGTGGGAAGCCCTGGACCGCTTCGATACCGCGAAAATCCACGCGGATTCCGGCGGGGTTGTCTGCGACATTGTCGGGACTGGTTCCGATCCGCTTAAAACCGTGAATTGTTCCACCCCGGCGGCATTCATCACCGCCGCTTGCGGCGTACCCGTGGCAAAAAAGGGAGCGCGGCTGGTAACCGGGGTTTCCGGAGCGTCCGACATCCTTGAAAAACTTGGTATCGACCTCGATGCTCCGCTCAACGCGGCGGAAGATTCCCTCCGTCAGCACGGTATTTGCTATTTGCCGGGTGAAGCATTTCTTAAATCCGGCTGGGCCAGGCTCATTAAACACATGCGGTTTACTTCCGCGTTTAATATCATCGGTCCCCTTACCCGGCCATGTCCCCAAACCAATTGCATTGTCATTGGCGCATATTCGCCGAGAATCTGCGACCAGCTTATCGCCGTGCTCAAAGAAATTGGAATGAAACGTGCGCTAGCCCCGTTCGGCACGGTAGACCAGAAAGGAATGTCGCTTGGCATGGACGAGTTTTCCCCCTGCGGAATTACCCGCGTGGTTGAACTTAAAGATGGAAAAATTGATGTATACAACGTTGTTCCTGAGGATTTCGGGCTGAAACAGATGGAATTTTCAGCTATCGCCAGCGGCAATTCCTCGGAAGCAAACTGTGAAAAAGTGAAAAATGTCCTTACCGGAGACTACGATTCGCCGCTTGCCGACTTTTTTTGCATGAACGCCGGCGCCGCGCTTTACGCCGCCGGGACCGCCGATGATTACGCCGCCGGTTTCTCGATGGCTAAAGAAGCATTGACCAGCGGGAAAGCCTGGGAAAAATTTGAACTCATGCGGCAGATCCAGGGGAAGTCAAGCTAATGGAAACCAACAAAAAAATAAAATTGCCTTCACCGATAACCGGATTCCTCCTGGCCGTATCGTTTTTAACCCGGATCCGCGTTAACCCCGGCAGCGAATTTGACCGCGCCGATTGGAATTGGGCCGCTGTTTTTTTCCCGTTTTGCGGTTATCTAATCGGATTTTTCGCCGTAATTCCACTGTTCCTGATTGTTAATGCCACCAGGTCGGGATACTACCTCGACATGTATATGCTCTCGGCCCCGGTCTGGTACATGATTATCAGTGAATGGATGAGCCGGATGCTCCATCTCGATGGCTTTTGCGACTGTTGCGACGCCTTTACCGCCGTCAGAAGTACCCCCGAACAGCGTCTGGAGATCATGAAAGATCCGCATCCCGGCGCCGGAGGCATCGGCGGAACGGTTCTTCTCTTTCTCGGGAAGGCTTTATTTTTGTACTTGATTGTGCTGAAATTTTATTTCCGGTCCGACAAATATATTCTGATATTTGCAACATTTATTTTCATTCCGGTGCTTGCCCGGTTCGCGATGCTTGCGCTTGCGGCAATCGGTGATTATCCGCGAAAAACCGGGGCAGGGGCATGCCTGGTAGGGAAACTGTCGATTTTTGCCGTAATTGCCGCCGCACTGTTCCTGGTTCCAATGTACTGGCTGTTCACCCCTCCCGTGCTCCTCGCGTTGTTCTGCATCCTGACACTGCTGATTGTTTATTGGAAAGACCGCGCAACTTCGCTCCTGGGGGGAGTTACCGGTGATGTGCTCGGGGCATGTTGTGAAACCGCTGAACTCGCCGCCGCCGCCATCTTCTTCTACGCCCTCTAACCAGCTAACCAGCATGACTGGCAATGCAAAGGAGCGTCTTGGATGTAAACGGCCGGACTGTTTCATGAATCCGGCGAAAACTTTCGGTATTACAAGGTTGCCTGGTACTCCTCTTCCGGCAGATGAACCGCTCCAGCCTGGTTCAATTTACTCGAATACAGGATAAATTTGTCCGCCGTGAAAGTGAGTTCGCCAAACTTTTCAAAGGCGGCCTTCAGGAGTTCAGCTTTTTTTTCCACTTTCCGGTCACGCAGACGGGTGAGGGTTATATGAGGCGAAAATTTACGGTCTTCCCCGGGGATATTCAACTTTCCCAACTCCTGATCGATGATTGCCTTCAGTGCCATTAATGCCGGATTTTCCCGCAATCCCAGCCAGAATACTTTTGGCCGTTTCCGGTTCGGGAAAAAGCCTGTTTCCGCAATGGTAACGGTAAATTTTTGCCACTCGGCATTTTTCAGGCATTTTTTGATTTTGTCAAATTCAGCTTCCCCGGTATCGCCAAGAAAGCGAAGGGTAAGGTGGTGCATTTCGGGTTTTGTCCATTTAATCCCGGGGATTTGCCGGTAGAATTTGGCGATATATTTCTTTTCCGTTTTCGGCAGATCGACAGCAATAAACAAACGGCGCGTTTTCATGATTTTTCCTCGAAAAGGTCTGGAGTTGATACGGATGAATAGTCTAAATTCCGCTGTTGCAGCTGATCGTCAATCCAGGCCATGACTGCCGCAACCGCATATTCAATTTCTTTGCCGGACATTTCCTTGCCGCGGGTAATTCCGTGCCATTTTTCCAGGCATCCCCGGCAACAGGTGGCGGTAGCATGCTGGGCGGGAAAGACCGGATGCCCCTGCATCGGGGTCTGCTTGCCGTCGTTTTCGGGTTTTTTCGGACTTAAACGAGCGATTATGAAATCCTGAGTGTGCCGTTGAATGACTTTCCGGGTCCGGGAAAGGCAATACTCCAGGTCTTTTCCCTTGAGTTTGAACCTCGACCGGAATTTAGATTTTGCGATACGCTTCTTAAGATTGTTCCAGTCGAATTCAGACATTAACGATTTTTTCCGGTTCACTGAATCCCAGTATTCCGTCAGTATCGGCAATATGCGCGATTTCCTGCCAATCGAACCCGAGCAGGTTAGTTCCCCAAACGTCGATAGCCACCGGATCGGCACATGCCGCCAGCAAATTGTGCGGCGGAGAACAATGCCGCCCCCACAGATGCGCTTCCTGCATACCGATGGTTGCGTCGAGGATGGTATAATCCGGAGTCCGGTAGAGGTTCAGGTCAAGCACGGCCTCCTGCATGCCGCTGTGAAATGCCGACTTCTTCCAGCTTCCGGCGTCATAATATTTCGGCGGGGCCGTACCAATCATGTTTTTCATGGTCAGCGTCACGTCAGCCAGTGAGTGGGCTTTCAGCACGGGAACCGACACCAGAAATGACTCCATAACGATTTCAGGAAGATACATTTCCGGCCAGCGGCCGCATTTCGGGTTCGACATTTTCCTGAAAGGTTCAGCGTAATTAAGGTCGATAAGTTCCACGCCCAGCTTTTTCGCCATTTCCTCGTAACCCAAATCGTGAAAACATTTGTCGGTGTCGTAAGTGTTCGACCCACAGCCTTCGCCAACGATTATTGTCACTTCCGGCCGGTGTTCCCGGAGGTATCCGGCGATTTCCGCCACAAGTTCCACCGGAGTCGTGATCGGGGGTTTCTCGGCATTAACCAGATTAGGCTTGAGCAGTACCGGACGGTCATTGGGAACTACGAAAGCAAATCCGGCGGCATTAAGCAGCTTTGGGACGCTTTCCGCCCAGCCGGAAAACCCGGTAACAAACAAAGGCTGCTTTTTCAATTCCCTGTTCATGGTATCAATTTACGTCTTTATTAACAATCTCCCCGGGACGAGTTGACATGTCGGGCCAAATTTTTCTGCCCGGATAAATGCTGGTGTGGATGCCGGTATGGACGTTATCGCCGATAATCGCCCCGAATTTGCGGCGTCCGGTATCGATAAGTTCGCCGTTCACGGTGGAACGGTGGTTTTTGCCGTCGTGCCGGAAGTTCGCGGTAATGGTCCCTGCCCCGAAATTGGTTTGAGGACACACAATCGAGTCTCCGATATAGCTGAGGTGTCCGGCGCCGATATTATTCATCAGGATGGAGTTCTTTATTTCAACCGCCTGTCCGATATGACAGTTGTCGCCGATGCTGGTTTTGCCGCGAATATAGCAGTTCGGTCCGATCTTGCAGTTTGCGCCGATAATCACGTTGCCTTCGATGTAAACTCCCGGCAGAAGAACTGTGCCGAGACCAACCGTCACATTGCCGTCAATTACCACATTATCCCTGATTTCACCCTCAATATTATTTTCCGTCATTTTACCGGCAATTTCTTCATTGATAGCCAGCAGGTCCCAAGAATAACGGATGATTGCCGACTCTTCGTCTAACTGTATAGTGTCGCAATCATGCGGAATTTCACCGGTTTTAGATATCCAGAGCACCGGTTCGGAATCAGGTCCGGCAACAACAAGCTCACGGTTTGCCTGGACGATTTCGGCAATCAGCGCATCGGATGGCCACAGGGACGTTTTTACGGAAACCGTCATACCGTTTTGAGGAGCTACGGCACATAATTTTTCGCGAATGCGCTCCGCCAAAGGTATATTTCCCACCGGAACCTCGCCGAGAGATCGGCGGCAGCACAGCGGTTCAAATTCAGGGCCGGTTTCCGCTTCGATCAGTTTTATTTCCATCAGCACAATTCCTTTTTGATGACCACACTTATTGCTTCTGTCCATTTTTCAACGTCACCCGAAGCTTCGGCCTCAACCAGGATGCGGATTTTATTTTCCGTGCCGGAATAGCGGATAAGGGTACGCCCGGCTTCCCCGAGGTCGGCTTCGGCCTGCTTAATGATATCCTGAATAGCACCGACATCCTCCAGCGGCGGTTTTTTCTTTACGCCGAAGTTGGTCAGTTTCTGCGGGAACTCGTGCATGAAACCGGCCATTTCCGCCAGAGTTTTATTTTGGTCGAGCATCAGGCGCAACACATGCAATGCGGTTATGATACCGTCTCCGGTAGTGGCATAATCCATGTAAATAACGTGTCCGGACTGTTCGCCGCCGAGATTGAAATTATTTTCCCGCATTTTTTCGATCACATAGCGGTCGCCAACCGGGGTAACTTCCACATTGATTCCGGCTTTTTTCATGGCCTGGAAAAGTCCCATATTGCTCATGCAGGTAACAACTATCGTATTTCCAGCCAGCATGTTCCGGCTTTTCAAACCCAGGGCGCACATGCCGATGATCCGGTCGCCATTAACCACTTTTCCCTGGGCGTCACAGAAAATTACGCGGTCGGCGTCGCCGTCGAGAGAAATTCCCACGTCGGCCTTATGCTCGAGTACCAGCCTTGAAACATTCTCCGGGTAGGTGGCGCCGCATTCGCTGTTGATATTGTATCCGTCAGGAGAGATGGCGGTTTTGATCACTTCCGCGCCGAGTTCCTGGAAAATGAGCGGCGCGATAGAGTATGCGGCTCCGTTGGCACAGTCGAGAACCACTTTCAAGCCCTTGAGACTGTGGTTTTTAATAGAGCTTTTCGCAAATTCGATGTAGCGTCCCCGGGCATCGTCGATCCGGTAGGCTTTTCCGATCATTCCGGTGCTGATGTGTTCGCTGTTGATCTCACCGCCAAGGACATGTTGCTCTATATCGAGTTCAATTTCGTCGGGAAGCTTGAATCCGTCGCCGCCGAAAATCTTGACGCCGTTGTCGTCCGAGGGGTTGTGCGAGGCGGTGATCATGATTCCGCAGTTCGCCGCCATTGACCGGGTCAGGTGGGCAACCGACGGGGTCGGCATCGGCCCGACCTCCAGCACATCCATGCCCATGCTGACGAGTCCGCTGGTCAACGCGGTTTCGAGCATATACCCGGAAAGACGGGTATCTTTGCCGATCAGGGCTTTGGCGGAACCGTGGCCCTTCGCGCCGAAAACGTGGGCTATGGCTTTTCCAACCTGAAGCGCGATTTCAGGGGTTATCGGATATGTATTGGCTTTACCGCGAATTCCATCTGTACCGAAAAGTTCTTTCATAAATCTCCTTGTTATTGATAAAAATGCCTCTGATCGGCAAAAAAATCAGCTTCAACGGGTGCAAAATCACCCAGATCAATATATAATAATAGTAAAGAACAATGTGTAAAATCGGATTTGCCGAAAAAGCGCTAAAAAGCAGTTAAAACAGGATTCTTTCGAAGATGAAAGATGAAGGATTCAAAAACAGAGTTTTAAAGATTATCGACAACGATTCGCGGTATGCTTTTGAAGCTTATGAGTTTATCAGCGACGCTGTTCATTTTACCGCCGACCGGCTGCAGCGGCACAAACAGAAAAACCGTCACGTATCCGGCCGGGAACTCCTGAAAGGCGTCAGCGACTACGCCCTCGAACAGTTTGGCCCCCTTGCCTGGGAAGTACTGGTGCACTGGGGACTCCGCGACGGCCGGGCAGTCGGACATGTCGTATTCAATATGGTGGAACAGAAGCTGTTAAGCGCCAGCGAAGAAGACTCCATTAACGATTTCGACATAGATTTCAGCATAGAGGAAACTCTTACAAAACCTTTCCAGCCGAGGAAAAAGAAACTCCTCAAGGCTCCAATCATAGATTGATTTTATTTTCATGGACAAAACTCCTTCGCTGAAACATACCGAAGTTAAGATCGGTGATATAAAAACGCACGCCTTCAGCAACGGCCTGCAGGTATTTGTGCGGGAAAAATTCGATGCTCCCGTGGTAAACGTGCAAGCCTGGGTAAAAACCGGCAGTATCCACGAGGAGGAGTTTCTCGGTTGCGGGCTGTCGCACTTTCTCGAACACATGATGTTCAAAGGCACGAGCCGTTACCCCGGCGAAAAAATTTCCGCAACCGTAAGCCGCAACGGTGGCGACATGAATGCCTACACCTCCTTCGGATGTACGGTTTACTACATAAAATTGCCTGCCGCCGCCGCCGAAACCGCCGTTGACATTCTCGCGGACGTGATCAGGTCGCCGAAATTCCCGGCAAAAACTTTCACCGACGAAAAAAACGTGATTCTTCGCGAGCGGAGCATGTACAACGATGATCCGGGTTCTTCCATCACTGAAAAGATGTGGCAGAATCTGTTTCTGCGCCATCCCGCAAGACACCCGATCATCGGTTATCAGGACAAAATCGCCACGGTTGGCCGGGAAATGATGATGGAGTATTACCAGCGCCGCTATTCCCCGGCCCGGAGCTTTTTCGTTATTACCGGGGCCGTGGATTCCGGACAAGTTTTCTCCTGGCTGGAAAAACGTCTGGCCGACTGGCCCGCGGGCAATCTCCATGAGCCCGCTATTCCCAGCGAGCCGAAACAGGTTTGCACCAGGTCGTCAACCTGCGGCTTCGCCGATCCCCTCGCCAGACTTTCGCTCGGATACAAGATCCCGGAAGCTTCACACCCCGACATTCCCGCACTTGACGTTCTCGCCGCCATCATGGGACAAAACAAAAGTTCGCGGCTTTGCGCCAAACTTAAAACCGCCAGCGAACTGGCCATCGATATCAGTTCTTTTACTTATACGCCTTATTTTACCGGAGTTTTCGGGATCAGCGCCGTTACCTCGCCCCCGCAACTTGAAAGGCTTCGCGAAGAAACTTTCCGCGAAATCGAATTGATCCGGGAAAAAGGCATCACTGCCGCCGAGTTGAAACGCGATATAGCCCAGCAGGTAACCGAGCATCTCCGCTCACTTCGCACCAACTCAAATCTCGCGCGGATCATCGGCAACTGCGTCCTTACGTTCGGTGACCCGGATTATGTCGACAAGTATCTTTCAGACCTCTCCTGCCTGACTCCGGATGATATTCAACGTGTGGCAAAGCAATATCTTGACCCGAACCAGGCAACGCTGGTGGAACAACTCCCGGAGCCGGAAAAGAAACCCGCAAAAAAGAAAATCCCTAAGTCATTCATTCCTAGGGACCGGGCGGAGCGAAAACAACTCCCTGACGGACAACGGATTATCACTATCGTTGATTCCTCGCTGCCGCTGGTGGACATCTGTATTGTCATGCCGGGCGGATCGATCATGGAAACTCCGGAAACCGCCGGAATAACGAGGCTGCTCACTTCAACGCTGTTGACCGGGGCCGGAAAATATTCCGAAGACGATATCTCCGCACTTCTCGATGACAACGCCATCGACTTCAGCATTTCCGGCGGCAATAATACGTTGCTGTTCAGAATAAACTGTCATCGCGATAAACTGAAAATAGCTCTTGAAGTGCTTCAGACGGTTCTGCGTGAACCGAAATTCCCGGAAAAGGAATTCGAGCGCGAACGCCGCAATCTGCTGGAAACCATTAAAAGCCGGATGCTTTCACCACAGTTTGCCGCCGAATCCAAACTTTGCGAACTGATATTCAAAGACCATCCCTATTCAAATCCGCGCATCGGGCGAATCGGCAGCATCGAAAAAATCACCAGCGCGGACGTAATGAAATTTTTCCGGGAAAAGTGTCTTATTCCCGGAAAAACCGTGATCGGCGCGGCTGGAGACATCGATCCGGGGAAAATCCGCGCGGAACTTGAAAAGTTGGCTGGTAAAACGATTTGGAGCGACAAATTCTATGAGAAGATTTCACCGCCACCACCAAAATTCCCGTCCAGGAAGTCGCAGGGAAAAGTGAAGGTCCCCCGTGAACAGTCCGTGGTGATGCTGGGGCTTCCCGGATGCGGCAATCAGCATCCCGACAGGTTCGCTCTCGATGTTATGCAAACCGCACTGAACGGACAAAACTCCACGCTGTTCAAAACCATCCGGGACAAACACGGGTTGGCTTATTATACCGGACTGAGCTCAATGCGGGGCGCGCATCCCGGCTACCTGGCATTCTACACCGGAACTCACCCCGAAGCTGTCGAAAAGGTGGTGAAGCTGCTTGACGCCGAGTGCGCAAGGCTTGTGACAAAGGGACTTACCAAAACCGAATTCGAGGAAGCCAGGAAGCGATTGTACTTCCATGCCGCCGAGGAAATGGAAAATCCCGGCTACCTGATTTTCGCCAGTTCACTTGAAGAATTTTACGGCAATGACTACCTTTTAAGCTGGAAACGAGAGCAAATCTACCTAGACCTTACTCCGCAAAAAGTAAATTCGGTAATCAGAAAATTCCTTGACATGCCGAACAATGTGACCGTAGTGGCAGGACCGGACTGATATTTCAAGAGATTATCTCTTGAACGCTTTGTCTTTCGATTATGATAGGCGGAACCGTTTCCCGAAGTTGAATTTTATCGGTCTTTATATATTTCCTGATTGTTTTAACAAGCAACATATTAATCGCTTCATACGACTGCTGCACCGCGGTTATTGGAATTACAAAATTTTCAGCGAAAAAAAGGTCATCACAGCTTATTATGCTAATATCGCCGGGAACTTCAAGCCCGGCATTTTCAAGAATTCCATGGATTAATACGGCATCACGGGCAGTAGGAGCAATGATGGCGGTAAAATTGAAAGGGCCGTGATCAGTCATGAGTTTTTCCATTCCCACCGCAACTTCCCTGACCGACCTGAGATCAATCGATATCAATTTCCCGCCAAGCCGGTCAGCTTCTTTAAAAATACCTTCATAACTTTGTGAATTTTCTTGTGATCCGCCGCGGAAACAAACTATCCTTTCATGTCCTTTTTCCGCGAGATACCGCAATGCCAGCTTACCGCCAAGTTCATAATCCGGCAGGATATAATTTTTCCCTCGACACCTTATAAAGGAAATTACATCGAATTCATTTTCACATTCATTTACTTCGGCATTTGAAAAACCGTGATCGATAATCAACAGTTTCAGGTTATCACTGCGGTATTTATCGGGTTTCAGGTATTTATGGAAATAAATCCTGAAGCTTACCTCGTGCCGCATGGCTCCGATCAAGTTACGGAAATATCGTTCCATAATAGCGTCACGCACCCATGCGGGATGAAGAACAATTCCAATTGCAGGCAAAGATTCCGCCGTTTTCATTTCGCGGATTATTTCCACGGCATTTTCAGTAATTACCGTTCCTCCGCGCCCCGGCTTCCTTTCCACGATTCCCTGGCTGGCAAGCTCAAGTACGGCACGTCTGGCAGTGATTCTGCTGACCCAGTACTCATTTTCCAACTGACGCTCGGACGGTAAGCGGCTTCCCGGCCGGTACTTTCCGCTTAAAATCATTCCGGAAAGTTTTGCCGCTAATTGTTCGGTTTTATTTTTTATCCTGGTCATTTTCCGGCCCGTCTGTTCTGAATTTGATTATTATGTTATATTTTATTACCAATATTACTATTTTGCAATGCTTATTCAGGATAATATATTGCATTACAGCTGTATTTATGGTACTATAGTTGTAAATCAGCATAATGTAATTACTCGCAATGAACTGAAAGCAACGATTATGAAAAAGAATCATTGTGTCAAGACTGGAAACTTGAAATTTATCATAACCTTTACCCTTATCGAGTTATTGGTTGTAATAGCGATAATTGCAATACTTGCGGCCATGCTGCTGCCGGCCCTTAAACAGGCAAGGGAAAGCGCCAAAAAAATCAGCTGCACAAATAACCTGAAACAATATGGACTGGCCCTGCATGGTTATTCCTCCGACAACAAAGGTTTTTATTCCTGTCAAACAGGGATTTATGTATATTGGTATCATTATACTCAGCAAGGTTATATCGGTGAATACATGGGTGGTTTGACTCAAAGGTATGGCAGTACTTATTATGTTCCGGAAAATTTAGCCTCCGGAAAACGCTATGAGTGTCCTTCCGAATCTACTCCCTGGATGACCATTGCGCCGAATTCAAATTTTGATCATTATGGGATCAACTATGAACTGTCCGGTCAAAAAATCAGCACTAAACTATTGGCGCGGCAGCCTTGCTCAGTCGGGGCATTTAATGATTGTAACAACGACGCCGACCTGAATGAAGGAAATGCCGGAAGGTTGTCCCTTCGCCATCAGGGAGGCAGCAATATCCTGTTTCTGGATGGTCATACTGAATGGCGTAAAGGTTATGGCATCAGGGACAAGGACGTTATCTGGCAATACGATATGACATCAGGTCAATATCTGAGTGTATTCGGCAAACCGGATCTATAATTTATCCGGAAAAATCCATAAAAATCCATTTTTGCTTTGCAATATGCCTGATTCAGGTGCATTAATAAATCTTGTCCTTTTTCAAAATTCAACATTTTCGGGATATCCTATAATGCTAAATGCCCCTTTCTGTTTTAAAGACATCCGGATCGAACTCACCGGAGACAAGCTTTTAATCGCCAACTCAAAAATCGAACGGACTCTTGATTTATCTTCCGGAATGCCGGTAACGGTATCACTGAAAGATCCATGCGCCGGGACTGAATATGCCAAAGCTGACAAAGTCCGGGCGGATTTCTATTATGCCGGGTACAACCTGCCGGACATGGCCACCGAGCATTATTATAAAGTGGAAAGCCTTGAAGTGGAACATGTTGAAGAATCAATTTTCGAGAATGAAAGTGTCCGGGTAAAGCTTCATATTTTCGAGCCGGTACAGCAGTTGAATTACTGGCGCGAATACGTAATTTATCCGGAAATGCCGGCCATTGCCGCGATTTCCTGGATCGAGTCAAAAACCGTGCCGCGGTTTTTTTCTCACCGTCGCGCCGCGGATGAATTCAACGATTTTTTCAACCGGAGCGGCAAAAACCGCATGGTTCCACTTGAATCATGCGCCGACAGTTTTCTTCCAGCCCCGGAAATCAGCCCGTCAATGGCCGTGAGATTTACCGGACGGACCGACTACAACAACGATCTGGCCTTTGAAGAGGCCGTTTCAGATAACGAGTTCAACGGCAATATCCTGTTTTTTGAGGAGGACGGCAAGGAAAAACTCTGGATGCTTCAGGAAGCGCCAACCAGCGAGGAACGCCGTGACTTCGAAAAATATGACTTCAAGATTAATGATGACGGCAACATTCTTTCCTGTTGCTGGGGAATTCTGCCGGAAGACGTTCGTCCGGACAGAAAGCTTCGCGGTTATCGTCACGTAATTGGTTTCTGCGACAACGGATTGCGCAGAAGTGTGGCCATAAAAAAATATCTCAAACACCGTTTCCCGCTGGACCACGACGAGGGATTCTCGGTGATGGTCAATCCCTGGGGAACCAGGCATTTCCCTGACCGCGTTTCTGAGCAGTTCCTTATCGATGAATTCAAGGCCGCCGGTGAAATTTCAGCTACCCATTACCAGATCGACGACGGCTGGCAGAATGGAAAATCGCTGGCAAGGCTGTCCATCGACAATTTGTTCCCCACCATGGAAGATTTCTGGGATATAAACACCGACCTGCTGCCGGAAGGTTTCAAAAACATCATTGCCGCCGCCAAAGAAGCCGGGGTTGAACCCGCGCTCTGGGTAGCGCCGTCGGTCACCAAAGAATACCGCGACCACGAGGATTTCGCCGAAATGGTCTGGAAGAAGCACAAGGAATTCGGCTTCAGAATGTTCAAGATCGACGCGATGAGAACTAAAACCAAGGAATCCGAGGACAATATCGAAAAACTCCTCCGGGGACTTCGGGAACGCTCGAACGGCAAAATCTATTTCAACCTCGACACCACTAACGGAATGCGCCCGTGCTACTTTATGTTCCTGGAATACGGCAATCTTTTTATTGAAAACCGTTACGGTTCCGGCCTGATGCCATGTCCTTATCATCCGGAATCGACTCTGCGGAACTTCTGGAGACTGTCGCGCTACGTCCGGGCGCAGGTAATGCAGTTTGAATTTGCCGATCCGCAAACCATCAACAAAGAATACTATGAAGAAAACGGGATCACGCTGCCCACGCTGTATGACCCGGAATACTGGGCGGCTGTGCCGATGTTCGCGAATCCGCTGGTCTGGCTCTCGCCATCGCTGCTCACCCCTGAACTGAAGGCAAAATTCAAGAGAGTCATTGAGCTCCACATGAAATACCGCGACGAGATTTTCGCCGGGGAAATCCTGCCGGTAGGACAGGAGCCCGACGGTTCGGCGATCACCGGGTTCCAGTCGTATAATTTCACTACCGGGAACGGTTTCCTGATTGTTTTCCGGGAAATTCAGGCCCCGGAAACCGGAACCATTGAACTGCCGCTGGGAGTTGAGCATGAGTTGAATTTCGAAAGCGTAAGCGACGATGCTCCAAATTTCACAAAGTCCGCCGGGACCGCTGAAATCGAGGTAAATATGCCCTCACCCGGAAGCTTCAGACTTTATCGGTATTACTAATTCTCCTACATTATTCAGCACAGTGCTTTGCGCCATTCCGCGAGTTTTTGCCCGAAGTTTTTTGAAGCGTTGGCGGGGCTGGTGGACGGCATCACCAAAGGTTCGGTAACGGGAAAATTCGATTTGTCAGGATATTTGCGGAAAAATTTCGCGGCGCTTTGTCCGTTGCAGATAATTCTCTTGATCTTCCGGTGTTTACTGAAAAACCAGGAAAAGTCGTTCAGCTCGAGTTCCCGGATGTCGGAATCCATGCTTCCCGGCCTGATGCAACTGTGACAAGTGTCCCACAAGGCAATCCGGTTTTGTTTCAGGATTTTAAGTCTGTCTTTGTAAGGAATTTCCGGGGAAAAGTCGAGGATCGTCCCCATAATTTTCCAGAACTGGTTCCGTGGATGGGCGTAGTACTGTTGCTGACGAAGTGATTCCACCCCCGGCATCGTGCCCAGAATAAGGATTTCCGCATCGGAACGCGAGTTAGGTTTGAACGATAGAATTCTTGGTTCTTGCGGCATGGTTTATGTTAATTCGCTTCCAGATATTCATATTTTTTGAGAAAAAATCTTCCTCTTTTCCTCAAACACCCAATCACCTTTAAAAATCTCCAAAAAAATTTTGGATGGAATTGCCGGGATCGCGTAGCGTCCCGGCAATTTAAATCCAAGGCTTGCCTTGGCGGATGTGATTTGGCCAGTGGCGCAGTTCCTTCACGCCGCGCCCGGACAGCACTACCTCGATCAGATCATACCGGCAAACGATTTCCGGGCTTTCGATATCATACAAATAGCGGCGTCCGGCACGGGTGATACGTTCTTTCTGATTCGGGGTGAGTCCGGCGGCGGGACGCGCCCGGCTCTTTGCCCGTCGGGTTTTGACCTCCACGAACACCAGCACGGCGCCGTCACGGGCTACGATATCGATCTCACCGGCCTTGCACTTGTAATTTCTGGCCAGGATGTCCATTTTTTTCATACGCAGAAGCCGTTCGGCGATTCTCTCGCCTCTGTTTCCGAGCTTCAGGTGCGCGGCCCTGGCTTTGGAAAGTAACGGAATCACTTTTCCGGTGTCGCCGGAGCCGCAACCGGAGCCGGGGCCTCGGTTGTTTCCATCTTTTTTGTTTCCATTGCTCTGTCGATGGCGTCCTGGATCAGCTTGCCAAGATGCAAAGGCTGTTTTTCACTTGGAATCTTTGCGTTGTCGGCAACTTCTTTCATCAGTTCCAAGGTCTTGTTAACTTCTTTAGAGGAAAGGTCATTCCGCAGACCCACTTCTTTCCGGTTTAAAATCTCTTTCCCGGTTTTATCGATTTTTTTCCCGGTTTTAACCATGATGATATCATAGATTTTTTTCCGGTATTCGGGATCAAGTTCATGATTTTCCATCGCATGGATAAAACGGTTGACCGTGAGTTCGGCTTCCGCCTTTTTAGATGCGGGATATCCGCCTCCGTCGATATATTTTTTCTCGAAAATCAGCGCAATGCAGATATGCGGCAAAGGGCCGTTTCCAAAATTTTTCATGAACCTGTCAATCTGCTCCATGCTTACTTTGCCGGCGCTGATTTTATCCGTAAATTCCTTGAGGGGTTTAAGGGCTTCTTCTTTTTCGGCTTTTGTCAGTGGGGCCGCTTCAATCATTTTTTCACAAACATGCATCATTGCGGAAGCGCCGACTTTGCGGAATATGGCCTTGAATCCACCTTGTTTGTGAACCACGTAAGTTGTGGCGATCACCACGATGATCAGGACAATACCGCTTACCAGACACCCTATCCCGACAATTTTACTGCATCCGTTGCCACGTTGGTCTACCATGATACGACTCCTCCCTTTTTTACAATTACTTTACTATTTATTGTCATTTTCGTCTTTTCCCAGTGAAAACTGGAGAAAAAGCGCAAATATCAGGCATATTGACACTGTCCAGACGGCCACCATCCAGGTTGAAGCGTAACTGTCGACTTTCTCGTGAAAGGTAAATGGCTCCGCCCAGGTATAAACCGTATTCGAAAGCCACCCGGAAACGATCTTGGCCGCCGGAAACGCCAAAAGCATTCCCGCGAGCACCCAAATCGAGAACAACCTTCCGGATGCCAGAGAAGCCAGGGCGGTGGCGGGAATCTGACGGCACAAAGTAATGCCGATTCCGCAGATAATTCCCCCGAACGCCGCACCCCAGAAAAATACCGGACGAAAATTGGGCTTTACCAGGCCGGCCTTATTTCCCAGCTGATAAAGGATAACCCCGGTCCCCAGCGACAACAGGAAAATCTGTAAAAACCTGGAATCTTTGAGCATCACCATGTTAAGCACGGTGCGCCGCCAGGCAATATCAGATTTTACGATCACGAAACCGAATCCGAAACCGAGAATTATCCCGGCAATCAGCCGGGCAATACCATCGAGTCCGAGAGGATGTAAATATTCATGCATGGCTACTTATTCTCCCCTCCGTCCTTCATGATTACCGCGTAAATAATCACACTCAGTAATGTAGCGGTAAAAAACGCGCAGATCAGGAACACCCACGCGCCTGTGGAAAACTGGATCGCCGCCGCCCATTGTCCGAGAAATGAATCTCCGCCAAGCTGTAACCCGAGCATCACGAGAAAACCGCCAACCAGTCCCTGCACCGGAGTCAGGGCGCTGGACGCCAGGAAATCTTTCTGCTTGCGCTCTCCAGGAAACAGCTCGATCTTCCATTTGCCGCTGATAATCGATGCGGCAAGCGCTCCGCCGATGATTCCGAGCAGAAATCCGGTCTGCCAGTCGAGTAAAGGCAGTTCCTCAGGAATACGCATGTAGGTAAACTGTTCGCAGTATTCGGAAATCATCAGGTAAGCGTTGCTCATTCCCACCGGCGAATTCAGCACATACAGACTAAACACAAACAGAAAAGCAAAAGTCAGCCCGGCAAGATAAACCGACCATTTCCCGGTAAAAAAGTCTTTCACCATTGAAATCATTTTTCAGATTTTCCCGTGGATAATTTGCTTTCAGATCCGAAATAAAGGTCATCAAGGTCAACTGTACCCCGGCACTTAATTTGCAGAAGCACCCGGGACTTAATCGGTGGCGTAAAATTGAAATCGTAATTTTTCCATTCTGAAGTAAATTTTACCCACCCGCCGGTCAGGTCTTCGAGAAGCGCCGTATCCCCCGGACGGTAAAATCGCAGCCGCATCTGCAGTTGCCCATCGCCCTTCGCGGAAAACCGCAAACTGTATTTTTTCCCCGCTTTCACCCGGAACCGGCTCTTGGGCCAGAATTCGGCGGTTTTTCCGTACTTTGCCGCAATTTTCAAATAACGTTTACCGTCCGGAGTTCCGGGCCCAATCATGGATTTTATCGGGAGCTGAGACATATTTTTTGAAAAATTCTGCGTGAAAAGGTCCGGAAATCCCGTAACGTCGGTCAACTCGAATGAAGCATTCTTGATCAGGTTGCCGGGACGTCCTTCCGGGAACGGCCTGGGCGCGGTCAGCTTATTTTTCTTGCTAATGGCATTGTTCAGATATACGTAAAGCCAGGCCGGATAAGTATCACCGTAAGCGGTTCCTGCGCCTTTCATCCCCGCTCCCCAGGTAATACTGTCGCCCAGGCAAACTACAATATCATCGTTTTTCAGGTAATTTTTCTTTATTTCATCGGCCACGGCTTTTCCGAATAGTTGATAACCTTTGGCAACCAGGTGGACTCCGTCATTGCCGCGTCCGTTAGCGGGATTGCCGACCAGACAGCTTTTTTTCATGCTGATTCCGCCGTTATCCTCAATGACCTTCCGGAGGTCGACTAACGGCACTTTCATTTGATCCGCGACTTCCCGGATTGCTTTATCGTATTCAACGTTCTTTTTTTCCAGCTCCTTTGCCGTCAGTTTTTTCCGCTTCGCCATGACTTCCGCGTTTATCGGATTGAGTGTCACCAGAATGGGATTTATGCTGTTTTCCTGCGCATACCTGATCATGTCCCGAAGATTGTTTTTAAATTCTTTCAATTCCACGAAGGCGTTGGGGTTGTGGGCATCGTTCATCCCGAAGTATATCACCAGGAACCTAGGCCTTTGCTCAAGCACATCGCGTTTAAATCTGCGAAGCCCGGCGCGGGTATTGTTACCACCAATTCCCTTGTTTATCACTACAATTTCCCCTGTTACGACAGCAGATGCCGCGATGAGCCAGACCATTAAAAGCAATTTTTTCATAATTTCGTCCTTTTTTATATATGTCCCTCTACTTTAATTGCGGTTCCCCATTTATTCCAGTGCAGGTAGAATCGGTAAATTTATATTATAATTATATTATATGCGGGTTTACATTCACCCAAAAACGCGCTAAAATAACTTTGTACCGTTCAACTATAAAAAAACTATTATTATGAGCATACAAGAAACAAAGAATAAAATTGCTTCATGCCGGGAAGCGGCGCTGGCTGTACTTAAACCATCGAAACGCGAACTGGAGCATGGCCTCGAACTGCACAAAAATTCCCTGGTTTGGGAAGCATACGGATTTGCTCCCATCGGGTTTTACCGCCAGGGGCATATCGAGGAAATTATCGGACAGGGCGCGTCGCTTATTGAGGTTATGGAAGCGCGCGAGGAAATGCTTTCACTTGGCATCCTTGAGGATTCCGAGGGCATGAAAGCTTATCGGCTTGCCTGGGAAGCATCGGGAGTTAACTGCATTTTCATGTCCGCCGGAGAATCCAGCAACCGGGTGGCCGACATCATCCGGCGTTTCGCCCGTTTTACGCATCTTGTTGACCAGCTCCCGGATTTTTATCAACGCGCAACCACTCCGGAAGATATCGAATCAGCCTGGAAAAAACAGCTCCGCAGCTTATACCTGACAGTTAACGGAATTCCGGTTGACGACCGTGAAACCAGTGTCGAGGAAATGCTTTTGTATATTAAAACTTTTTTCCAACTCGGCTGCCGGATGATGCACCTTACCTACAACCGCCGAAATATGTTCGGCGACGGCTGCGGGGAAGCCACTGATGCCGGGTTAAGCGATCTCGGGGTACAGGCAATCAAGGAAATGAATCACGTGGGCGTGATCGTTGACCTTGCTCATTCGGGTTCGCGCACTACTCTGGAAGCGGCGGAAGCATCGGAAAAACCGATCGTGGCCAGTCACTCCGGCTGCTATGCCGTCAATCCGCACTGCCGAAACAAAACCGACGAAGCCATTGCCGCGGTCGCCAAGGGCGGCGGAGCGGTTGGAATCGCTGCGATGGCAAAGTTCCTCGGCCGTGCCGAAAACATCACCGCAATGCTTGATCACATCGACCACATCGCGGAGAATTTCGGCATTGACCACGTGATGATCGGCACCGACAAGGCTTTCTACACTTCCGACGGCACTCCAAGAATGTCGATAAAATCACGTCAGCCGTTTTCCTGGTTATGGCCGCCGAACAGCACCGACCCGGTTCGCCGCGACGAATATAAGGATACGATGGCCTGGACCAACTGGCCCATGTTTACCGTGGGAATGGTCCAGCGCGGTTACTCCGATGAAGATGTCCGCAAGGTAATAGGCGGAAACATCATGCGCATCGCCAAACAAGCCTTATCCGAAAAAACCTTCGCCGGGATCGCACAGCATCCCGGCAGATAACATCCAAAATTTGTTTGAGGTTGCCACCGGCTACCCCAGGAATCGGAAGACGATAAAATTTTTCGCTGAAAGCGATATACAAAATCCTTATCGATTACGATCACGAATACGAGTGGCGATAGGCGTCGTACATGATTTTCTTACCTAATCCCTAAAACCTAACCCCTGAAACCTTTCCCAATCATAAAAAAGGCGCGCGGGGAAAAATCCTCGCGCGCCTTTGGATGTTTTTAAGCGGAATGTCCGCGGCTTACATCATGCCGCCCATACCGCCCATTCCACCCATGCCGCCCATGCCGCCGCCTGGGGCTGCGGGCATCGGAGCTTCTTTTTCCGGAATGTCAGTTACGAGACATTCGGTGGTGAGCAGAAGCCCGGCGATGGATGAAGAATTCTGCAGTGCGGACCGGGTGACCTTAGTCGGGTCGATGATACCGGCCTTGAGCATGTCGACGTAGGTGCCTTCAGCAACGTTGAAGCCTTCACCGGCTTTCTTGCTTTCGACTTCCTTGACCACGATGCTGCCTTCGTAACCGCCGTTAGCGGACAGCTGCCGCAGGGGTTCTTCAATAGCACGGCGAACGATGTTCTGACCGATTGCTTCGTCGCCTTCGAGTTTTACGTCTTTCAGCGCGGCGGAAGCACGGAGCAGGGCTACGCCACCACCCGGTACGATACCTTCTTCAACTGCTGCGCGGGTTGCATGCAGAGCGTCTTCTACGCGGGCCTTCTTTTCCTTCATTTCGGTTTCGGTGGCCGCGCCAACGTTAATGACGGCTACGCCGCCAGCCAACTTGGCCAGACGTTCCTGCAGTTTTTCCCGGTCGTAGTCGGAAGTGGTTTCTTCGATCTGCTTGCGGATCTGGTTTACCCGGCCGATGATAGCGGACTGTTTGCCGGCGCCTTCAACGATCGTGGTGTTTTCTTTGTCGACGGTTACGCGCTTGGCTTTGCCGAGAGAATCAACGGTAACGCTTTCGAGCTTGATGCCGAGGTCCTCGGTGATGCAGGTTCCGCCGGTCAGGACGGCAATGTCTTCGAGCATGGCCTTGCGGCGGTCGCCGAATCCCGGAGCCTTGACTGCGCAAACGTTCAATGTTCCGCGCAGTTTGTTAACTACGAGGGTAGCAAGAGCTTCGCCTTCGACGTCTTCAGCGATGATCAGGAACGGTTTGCCCTGTTTCGCAACGCTCTGCAGCAGCGGAAGCATGTCATTCAGGTTGCTGATTTTCTTTTCATGGATCAGGATCAGGCAGTCTTCCATGACCACTTCCATGTTTTCGGCGTCAGTCACGAAATACGGTGAGAGATAACCCTTGTCGAACTGCATACCTTCGACAACGTCGAGGGTGGTTTCGATAGTTTTGGCTTCTTCAACGGTGATAGTGCCGTCTTTCCCGACTTTGTCCATTGCGTCAGCAATGATATCGCCGATATTGGTGTCGCCGTTAGCGGAAATGGTGGCAACCTGGGCAACCTGTTCGCGGTCGCTGACTTTCTTGCTCAGTTTGGCAAGCTTGGCAACCATGGCTTCAACGGACTTGTCGATACCGCGCTTCAGGGCCATCGGATTGGCGCCGGCGGTAACGTTTTTCAGACCTTCGCGGAAGATGGCTTCGGCGAGTACGGTCGCGGTAGTAGTACCGTCACCGGCCACGTCGGAAGTCTTGCTGGCGACTTCGCGCACCATCTGGGCGCCCATGTTTTCAAACGGGCATTCCAGTTCGATTTCCTTGGCAACGGTCACGCCGTCCTTGGTTACGGTCGGTGAGCCGAACTTTTTGTCCAGCACAACGTTACGGCCTTTCGGACCCAGGGTGGCTTTCACCGCGCGGCTGAGCTGTTCTACACCAGCCAGAAGCTGCCGGCGGCCTTCTTCGCGGAACAGTAATTGTTTCGCCATAATTCACTTACTCCTTAATTATATTAATACTTACTTGTAATTGACGTTATCCGACGATCGCGAGGATGTCGTCAGAATTCAGAATTTTGTATTCTTTGTCGTCAACTTTGACTTCGGTCCCGCCGTACTTGCTGGTCAGGACGATGTCGCCAACCTTGACGTCGAAGGCAACTTTTTTGCCGTTGTCGTCGACTTTGCCGGTTCCGAGGGCAACCACTTTGGCTTCCTGCGGTTTTTCCTTGGCGCTGTCGGGAATCACGATTCCGCCCTTAACTTGTTCCTGGGCTTCCACGGCTTCCACGAGAACTCTGTCCCCGAGGGGCTTGATGTTTACTTTAGCCATACTTCACTCCTCCTTGTTTTTTGGTGAGTTAGCTTTGTTGAAATTTGATATTTCAGACATACAACGGAACCGGCGTAAACTCAATTATGCCGGTTCCGATATGTCTCAGTTATTATTTTTGCTCTTCATCGTCCACGATTTCCGCGTCGACGAAGTCTTCCTGTTTGTTTTTGCCTTGTGCGCCAGCCTGGTCCTGCGGGCCTGCCTGCTGCTGTTCGCCGCCGGGAGCGCCCTGGGCGCCGGCTGCCTGTTGCTGCTGATAGATTTCCTGACCAAACTTCATCAAGTGTTCTTCGATGGCCTTCATGGTTTCTTTCATGCCTTCGGTGTCATCGGCTTCGTGCTGCTTCTTGAGCTTTTCGATACCTTCTTTCACCGGGGCTTTGACTTCATCAGGCAACTTGTCGTCAAATTCCTGAAGTTGTTTTTCGGTCTGGTAAATCATCGAGTCGGCGCGGTTGCGAACTTCGATCTTTTCCTTTTCGGCTTTGTCGTCGGCTTCATGCGCCTCGGCGTCTTTCACCATGTTCTTGATTTCCTCTTCGGAAAGCCCGGAACTGGCGGTGATGGTAATCTTCTGTTCCTTGCCGGTTCCGAGGTCTTTCGCGGTAACATGGAGAATACCGTTGGCGTCGATGTCGAAAGTAACTTCGATCTGCGGAACGCCGCGCGGGGCCGGGGGAATACCATCGAGACGGAAGCGGCCGATGCTCTTGTTCGAGCTTGCCATTTCACGTTCACCCTGCAACACGTGGATGTCAACCGAAGGCTGATTGTCCGCTGCGGTGCTGAAAATTTCGCTCTTGCGGGTCGGGATGGTGGTGTTCCGGTCGATCAGGCGGGTAAACACGCCACCAAGGGTTTCGATCCCGAGTGACAGCGGAGTAACGTCCAGCAGAACCACGTCTTCGACTTCGCCGCCGAGTACGCCGCCCTGGATGGCCGCGCCGGAAGCCACAACTTCGTCCGGGTTCACGCCCTTGTGAGGGTCTTTCCCGAAGATGTCCTTGGCCTTTTCCTGCACTTTCGGCATCCGGGTCATACCGCCGACCAGGATAACTTCCTTGATTTCCGAAGCACTCAGCGAAGAGTCTTTAAGACAGCTCCGGCAGGGGGCGTCGGTATCATTGATCAGGCCGTCGCAGAGTTTTTCAAGCTGGGAACGGCTGAGGGCGATGTTCATGTGCAGCGGACCGCTTTCGTTCATGGTGATGAACGGCAGATTTACGTCCGTGCTCATGCTCGAGGAAAGTTCGCACTTGGCTTTTTCGGCGGCTTCTTTCAACCGCTGTAATGCCTGCGGGTCTTTCTTGAGGTCCACGCCGTTTTCCTTTTTAAATTCTTCCGAGAGCCATTCCATGATCTTCTGGTCGAAGTCGTCACCGCCGAGGTGGGTGTTTCCGTTGGTGGCCTTAACTTCGAATACGCCGTCGCCGATTTCCAGGATGGAGATATCGAAAGTACCTCCGCCGAGGTCGTATACGGCAACCGCTTCGTCGGACTTCTTGTCCAGACCGTAAGCCAGGGAAGCCGCGGTCGGCTCGTTGATGATCCGCTCGACTTCGAGTCCGGCGATCCGGCCGGCATCCTTGGTGGCCTGACGCTGGCTGTCGTTAAAATAAGCCGGTACGGTAATTACCGCTTTCGAGATTTTCTCACCGAGATAAGCTTCCGCGTCGGTCTTCAGTTTCTGAAGGATCATCGCGGAGATTTCCGGGGGAGAGTAAACTTTGTCGTCAACCTGTACGTGGGCATCGCCGTTTTTCGCTTTTACAACTTCATAAGGGACAAGTTCGATTTCGTGTTTTACTTCGTCAAACTTGCGTCCCATGAAACGCTTGATGGAAAACACCGTGTTTTTCGGATTAGTCACCGCCTGACGTTTGGCGGTCTGTCCCACCAGCCGCTCACCGGACTTGGTGAAAGCCACGATCGACGGAGTAGTGCGGTTGCCTTCCGCATTCGGAATAACCTTTACTTCGCCATGTTCCATGACTGCCATGCAGCTATTGGTTGTACCTAAGTCTATGCCTAAAATTTTACCCATAATTCACACTTCCTTTCAAAAATAAATTTAATTTTTTAAAATTGTCCAATAATTTTAGCAGGTCTGATGCCAGAAATTCTTTGTGTAGACTTAATATCTTAATTATTAAATACTTACAGAATTATCTCTTTAAAGCGGGAGCCGCGCTGCCTCCTGAAAGCGGCTAAGATAGTGTCACAACTGCGCCAACATGTCACACCTGGCGCGACCATTTAAGATTTTACCACGAAGGGCGCGAAGAGCACGAAGGAAAAGCTGCCAGGGATCAGGTTTTAGGGGTTAGGTAAAGAAATCAGGCATTATGCCTGCCGCCATCACTGCTTGTATACGTGATCGATATCGGGGAGGAATTCTATATCAAGCTAAAATTCACGAACCAAGTCTGTAGGTTATTGATAGTGCCGGATAGATAAGCCCAAATAAGATAAAAGCTAAAATCAGAGCTTCCAAAATAAAGACTAATAGCAACCAGTCAATTATATTTTCTTTGAACTTTTTATAAAAATAGATAATTAATATAAAAACTAAGGCGGCAATTGGAACATATCTCATCACAGTAAAAGAAAAATTAGTGATGGTAGGTAAAATATCTTCATCACCAAAAACACCATACCAATGAGATTGAAAGGCCCAGTGCGCAATCCATAGGAACCAACCAATTACAAGCTGAACTAATATACAAAAAACTGTAGTAATTTTATTTATTTTTGTTTTCATTTGTTTGATAATCTTTAACTATTCTTCACTCCAATATGCCTTTTAGGAACAGAAATTCAATATTGATAATCACTCTTGCTTGTAATCGATAAAAATTCTGTATATCGCTTCCAGTGAAAACCGTTTTTCATTATCCGGTTCCCGGGGTAGCCTGTGGCAACTTCAGACTGAATTTTGCAACCGCATTGCGGTATTTTCCTTTAATCCGCCTTGAATCCGGGGATAATGCCAATAAGATATGCATTGTGGAAGTCAGAGGCATTTTAAAATTATTCGAGGCTGAAGTTGAAACCGGTAAATTATATTAAATCATTTGTCGGATATTTCATCAGCGCTTTTATAACCACTTCTTTACTCCTCGGAATATTTTTTCTGGCCACTTTCTGGCTGGAAAGCACCTCTCTGGACAGTCAGGACAAAATCAGTCAGGTAAACTGGCTGAACCACCAGAAAATGTCGATAGTCAACAACCTGCAGAAGTTGGGCGGAGACCTGCGGATTCTGGCAAGCACGGTTGACGTTACCGGGTCGGAAACCGGAAAACAGTTTCAGGAAATCATCAAAAACAAGCCGAATTGGGCGGGACTGGTTTTCATTCGGCCGGATAAGACCGCGGTGACATACCCGTTGCACCCCAAAAATTTACCTTGCTGTCCATTGGCCAGAAAATTTGGAAATAAGGTAATGAAATTTGCCCCCGGGCAGATCCTTATTTCCGGCTGGAAGGAGCTGAACCTGCTGGATTACCCGGAGCCGTCCACTCCTGAGCTGTGGCTGGGGATTCCGGTATATCGCGCGGACAAGCTGAAAGGCGCGATTCTGCTTCGCTACGAAGCGAAAGTTATTCTTGAACTGATCAATCGCAATACCCAGATGCTCTACGGCAGGAACGGCCGCCGGGTAGGTAACGGAAGAATCGGCATAATTACGCCGATCCGCCAGGAAAGTTCGAGTCTGGCCAGAAAATTCCCCGGGGAATGGCGGGAAATGGCCCATTTCGCCAGCGGACAATTCCGCACCTATGCCGGGTTATTTACTTTTACCACTATACATCCCGACCGTATTTTAAATCCTCATTCCCACGGAGTGAAATTCCCTGAACCCGTTTGGAAACTGGTTTCGTTTTATCCCCGATTCAGTTCCAGCCGCAAAGCGCTGGTGTTTCAGGAGAGCAGATGGCTGATACCGGCTGTATTCGGGATCATTCTGCTGCTTACCTTCCTTTATGCGTGCCTGAAAGTAAGCCGCAGGCGATATGAGGACATGCTGAAATGGCGCGATCAGCTAACTTCGGTGGCGTCAAAAGTTTCGGTGAATTTGCTCGCCTCGTCGGAAATTCCCGAAACCATAGCGCAGTCGCTTGAGTTCACCGGCAAAACCCTGCGAGTCGACAGCGTGGTGATCTATGAGGATCACAAGACCGAATTTTTCCAGGAAAATCCCGTCAGCCAGTTCTACGAATGGACGCCGCAGAGCCTTACCGTGGAGGAAATCGGTCCCAAACTGCACAGCATTTCGTATCGGGAGTTGTATCCCCACTGGTACGAGGAGTTTGTTGCCGGAAGAATCGTGATGGGCAAAATCCAGGAATTTCCGGAAGAGGAAAGCGCCATACTGGAAATGCTCGGTTACGATTCCATCCTGCTCGCTCCGATCATGATCCATAATTCGTACTGGGGGTTCATCGGCGTTTACGAGAAAAAAGGCAGACATGTCTGGACTGACAACGGTATTTCAAACTTGCAGACCATCGGCAGCGCCATCGGTTCGGCGATCATCCGCCAGCGCTCGCTTGAAAATCTGGCGAAAGCAAAGCACAAAGCCGAGGAAGCCACCCGTTCCAAGTCGGAATTTTTGTCCAGCATGAGTCATGAGATCCGCACTCCGCTCAACGCCATTATCGGGTTTACCGACATTCTTTCGGAGAGCGTAACCAATCCCACGGAGAGAAATTACCTGCACTCGATACAAGCCAGCAGCAAGTCGCTTCTAACATTGATAAACGATATTCTCGACCTGTCCAAAGTTGAAGCCGGTAAGCTCGATTTCGAATACACCCCGATCAATCCCCGCACCGTTTTCCGTGAAATGAAGGAAATCTTTTCCCAGAAAGTCAAAAAGAAGAATATTGAGTTCATTCTGGATATTTCACCTGAACTGCCGCAGGCATTTATACTGGATGAAACCCGGATTCGCCAAATCCTGCTGAACCTGGTGGGCAATGCCGTAAAATTTACGGAATCAGGACATGTAAAGTTGATCGCCAGTTGCACTTTCCCGGACTCGAACCGGGAAACGGCGAACTTGATGATTTCCGTGGAAGATTCGGGCATCGGCATCCCGGAAGATCAGCTGAATTCAATATTCGGGGCTTTCAGCCAGCAACTCGGTCAGGACCGGGAAAAATACGGCGGAACCGGACTTGGACTCGCCATTACCCAAAGACTGGTGGAAGCCATGAACGGAAAAATCAGTGTGGCAAGCACCCTCGGGAAAGGTTCGGTTTTTACGTTTGAACTGTACAATGTGAAAGTAATCAAGAAACTCGATAAAACTGATGACAGAAAGCTGGGAAAACCCGGCAAACTGCAGTTTGAACCCGCAACCTTGCTCGTGATCGACGATGAAACATCAAGCCGCAATCTCCTGGGCGTTTATCTCAAATGGCTGGGATTTGAGGTTGTTGAGGCCATGTCCGCGAAAATGGCCCTGGAAAAGATCCGCGATAAACGCCCGGACCTCATCTTCACCGATATCAAAATGCCGGAGATGGATGGATGCCAGTTCACGGAAATCCTGAAAAAATCCCCGCAATGGAAAGACATCCCGGTTATCGCGGTAACCGCCCTGGTGATGAAGGAGGAAGCTGAAAACATCAGGAAAACCTGTGACGGTTTTATCGCCAAGCCTTTTGACCGGAATCAGTTGCTTGCGGAACTGAAAAAACATCTCGAATTTACCGAGTCGGATAATGAACAGGAATCACCGGAGCAAATTGACTCCGTCGCGGAAACAGACGAAGGCGGTACTTTTGACCAGGAATTTCTGGATAAGCTCCCGGAATTGCTCGATAAACTTGAAAAGGAAATTCTTCCGGAATGGCAAAAACTTGAAGAAGCGCTGACCATCAGGAAAGTAGTCGGCTTTTCTGAAAAAGTCCTTGATTTCAGTATCGCTTTCCACTGCGCCGGTCTCCAGACCTGGGCCATGAACCTTCAGCAGATGGCTGAGGCCTTTGAAATGGATAAATTAGATTCCGAACTGAAAAATTTCCCGGAAATTCACAAGAAATTACAGTCCCTCGTATCAAAATAGGAGACAAAAATGGACTCATTTCAAGACAAGCTTATTCTTATCGTTGATGACATTCCAAAAAATATCCAGCTCCTGGGATCTATTCTTTCCCGGGAAAAATTCGATATTGCCGTGGCCAATGACGGCCAGGAAGCCATCGAGCAAGCTCAAAAACTCCGGCCCAACCTTATCCTGCTCGACGTAATGATGCCGGTTATGGACGGCTTTGAAGCCTGCCGGAAACTCAAGGAAATGCCGGAAACTGAAAATATTCCAATCATTTTCCTTACCGCGAAAACCGAAAAGGACAGTGTTATCGAAGGGCTGAAAATGGGGGCCGTGGACTACGTAACCAAGCCGTTCAATTCCGTTGAACTGCTTACCCGCATTCATACCCACCTGGACCTTCAGGACAAAACCAGGAACCTCCGGATCAGCAACGAGGAACGGCGGGAACTCCTGCATGTGCTTTGTCATGACCTGGCAAACCCGATATCCCTTACGGTTAATCTGCTGGAACTTGCCCCCGATGTTTCGGAACCGGTAAAACAACTCAAAAACGACATCAGGTCAATCCTGGCAAACGCCATGGACCTGATTGACCTGGTCCGCAAACTCAGGGCGCTCGAAGAAGGCAAAATCAGCATGGAAATGATGTTGCTTCCGGTTGAACACGCTATTGCGGCTTCCGTTTCCATGCTGGAAAGAAAATTCGACGCCAAGCAAATCACCGTGGAAACCAATATCCCTTCAGACTTGTCCATTTGTGTTGAGCGCACTTCGTTCGTCAATTCGGTTATCAATAACTTGCTCACCAATGCAATTAAGTTTTCCGAACCGGGATCAAAAATTGAAATCTCCGCCGAAAAACTTGATGATAAAGTAAAAATCAGTGTCCGCGACCACGGTATCGGCATGCCTGAAACCCTGGTTGCCAACCTTTTCGACATCAACAAGCCCACCAGCCGGAAAGGTACAGGCGGCGAACTCGGTACCGGATTCGGTATGCCCCTGGTGAAAAAATTCGTTAACAGTTATGGCGGCGAAATTATCATCAAGTCAAGGGAGAAAGAAGACTCCCCGGATGATCACGGCACCGAAATTATCCTGCTCCTGAACCCGGAATGCCCCACCGCCGAGTGATGATTCCAAGGTTTTGAACATTTTTTTTGGGAATTTTTTTATTTGTTTCGAATTTCGGGTTTGGAATTTCGGATTTTTTAAAAGAATAAGTCCCCCAAGTCCTATGAAAAAGACAAGGGGGACCCTCTCTTTCTTTCCATGTTGAAATCAGGAAATTGGTCTATTTCCTGACTTTATGGCTTATGGAGAGAAGTTTTTTCATGATGCCGGAATGGTCGAAACTGGTTTCCTTGATTCCGAAACTGTCATGTAATTCCGAGTAAAGCTCGAAAAGTTCCTGATAGATGGCCACATTTTCCGGGTCCGGAAGATATTCCACATCCTTGCAGGTACAAATTTTTTCCTGAGCGGCCTCGACTGAGGGATATCCCCCACCGGCAACCGCGCCGAAAATAGCCGAACCGAGCGCACAGGCTTCACCGGAACCGGTGATCCGCATTTTCCGGTTGAGCACATCAGCATAGATTTGCATGAACAGCGGGTTTTTTTCGGCGATGCCGCCGCAGTTAATAATGTCTTCGATGTGGATGCCGTATTCTTCGAGCCGGTCGATGATCTTCTTGGCGCCGAAAGCGGTCCCTTCAATCAACGCGCGGTAGATTTCCGCCTGACTGCTGTGCAGTGTAAGCCCCAGGACCATGCCGGTAAGTTTTGGGTCGACCAGGATGCAGCGGTTGCCGTTGTTCCAGTCCAGCGCTAGCAATCCGCTCTGGCCCGGACGGAGTTTTTCCGCTTCCTCGGTGAGTCCCTTGAAGATTTCATGATGTCCGAGACAAACCTTGGTGGCAAACCAGTTAAAAATGTCGCCAACCGCCGATTGTCCGGCCTCGATGCCGTAGCTTCCGGGAATAACCGAACCGTCGACAATTCCGCAGACGCCGGGAATATCCGGAAGTTTGTGGCTGCTTGGGGAAACCATGATGTCGCAGGTGGAAGTTCCGATAATTTTTACCAGACTGCCGTGTCCGACCCCGGACCCGACCGCGCCAAGATGAGCGTCAAATGCGCCAACCGCAATCGGTATTCCAGCCGGAAGGCCAAGCATTTCCGCCCATTTTTCGCAGAGATTCCCGGCAATTTCATCCGCCGGATAAGCTTTTTCATACAGCCGCGAGCGGAGTTTTCCGAGTTCAGGGTCGAGAGCATTGAGAAATTCTTCGTCCGGAAGCCCGTTCCAGTCCTCGCTGTACATGGCTTTGTGTCCGGCGGCGCAGATGCCCCGCTTGACCTCGTCTGGATGTTTGATTCCGGCCAAAACAGCGGGAATGTAATCGCAGAATTCAATCCAGGTGTAGGCGGCATTGAAAACTTCCGGGTCGACTTTCAGGCAATGCCAGAGTTTGGCGAAAAACCATTCCGAGGAATAAACTCCGCCACACTTTTTCAGGTACTGCGGACGCATCTTTTCAGCAATTTCAGTAATCGCCGCGGCTTCTTCCATCGAGGTGTGGTCCTTCCACATCCAGGCTTTGGCGTTTAGGTTGTCCTTGAATTTGTCGAGGAACGACAGCGGGGTCATGTCTTCAGTAACGGGAATCGGGGTGGAGCCGGTGGTATCGACGCCGATACCGATAATTTTTTCAGGGGAAAACCCGGGTTTGCCGGCAGCTTCCTCCAAAGCGGTGGTTACCGTTTCTTTGAGGCTGTGGCAATATGAACCCGCGCACTGCCGCGCAAGATGATGGTTTTGCGGATCGGTGAATACGCCGTGGTCGCCGCCGGGATACTCGCAAACTCCTTTTCCAAGTTCTTTACCCGTAGCAACATCGATGATCAGCGCTCTCGCGGAATTGCTTCCGAAATCTATCCCTATGGCATATTTCCCACTATCCATATCGCAAAACCCTCCTTAAAAATTGGCAATCATTACGTGCGGCTGGTAAATTAGACCTGAATTGCATTCTTGTAAAGCGAATTTCGGGGCAAAATTTTATATGTCAGTCAGGAAAGATAAATTATGAATATTCATCCGACGGCGGTGGTGTCAAAAGACGCCAAACTCGGAAAAAATGTTGAAGTGGGCCCATACGCGGTAATCGAATCCGACGTCACTATCGGCGATAACTGTTTTATCGGCGACCGGGTCAAGATCGCCCGTTATACCACTGTCGGCGACAACTGCCGGTTCTATCTCGGCGCGCTCGCAGGTGAAGAGCCCCAGGACCACCGTTTTCGCAAAGGGATTGTTTCATACACGGAAATCGGGTCAAATGTAGTTGTCCGTGAATATGTTACCATTCACCGTCCGCCGTTTGAAAATCAGAAAACCGTAGTTGGCGACGGCTGTCTGCTGATGGGATTCGTCCATGTGGCGCACGACGTAAAGCTTGGGAGGCATGTAACCATAGCCAACCATACGGCCATTACCGGACACGTGGAAATTGAAGATTACGCCATTCTCAGCGGATACATAAAAATTCACCAGTTCTGCCGGATCGGTACGCTGGCATTTGTCGGAGCGGGAGTGATTCTTACCCAGGACGTGCCGCCGTACTGCATGCTCCGGGAAAACGGCTTTATTTGCGGCCCTAACACTATCGGACTGCGCCGGGCAAACATCGATTCCGAACTTCGCCTGAAAATCAGGAACGCCATTAAAACTTTCTTTTTCCAGGGGCTCAACGCCAAGAATGCCCTGTCAGAAATCGACGCGGCCGATCCTCTTCCGGAAATCGCCCATTTCTCCGAATTCATCAAAGCTTCAAAGCGGGGAATCATGCCCGGTAATCCCAAGTTCGCCCACAATCCAGACGGGTGTCCGGACTAAAAATTCAGGACTGTTTTGCGGCTGAAGGCACAGTCAAAGCAGTGTCCCTTTTTCTTCGGTTGGAAATTCCCTGCCGGCCATTGGATATTGAATTTCTTCATTTCGGGGGAAATATACGGGGATATCTGGAAATTGAGCCGGATTCATGCTATTTTTTGTGATTAAGCCGATTTCGGGGCAACACAAGGAAAAAGCGGCATGGCAAAAGAAGAAAAAAAAGAGCGGGATGTTTACGATGTTGAGTTTTATTACTCAAAGTTCAGCCCTGAAGTGGAACAGTCGTTCAATTTTGAACAAAAACAGGCCGTTAAGACCGTCATCAAAAGCATGATTCGGATACCGTCGAAGAAAGTTATCGACTTCAGGACGACTTTCTGGTTCCTTACCCGCCTTTACATTGTTGTATTCATCGGCATTGACAAACGCAAACGCACTGTCGGATTCCGCGATTATGAAGACAATATCAGCACGATCCGTTTCTGCTTTAAACTGATTGTTTATGCCAGCCAGCTGCTTATTCTGCTGGTTTTCGCGCTTTTCATCATTTATCTGCTCAAGTCGATTGCAGGCATAAACATTTTCAAGGACAAGCACCTGATCGATGTGATAAGGGAGTTTATATAAGATAAAACCATGCTTAGACTCATTAAGGTAATTCTCAAAAATCCGTTGCTGGTCTTTACGCTTCTGTTCTGGAATCTCCGTGCTCTAATTTATCACCTGAGAGGTTTTAAAACCATAATCTACAACCTTCACCACGACTACTTTTTCGATGTTTTCGAGCCTATCCGGGAGCGGCTGGCCAGGGACCCGAAAATCAGAATTTTATATTCATGCGGCAAGAAGAATGAAAAGTTGTGGGAATCAGTTTGTACCCGTGCCCAATCCCCGGTTATCGACAGTTTTATAAGTCCCTTCATTTATTCCGAGATTTTTGTTTCCGCCGAAGTTGCCGGGCCGGATTTTCCGTTCCGGCTGGTCAGGTGTCCGAGGGTGGAAATCTATCACGGAACCGGAACTTACAGCCTGCCGGACAACCTTAGGCACTTGTACCGGTTTCATGTCCATTTCGCGGTCGGGCCGCAGGTGAAAACGTTTTTCGACAACAATGGAATAACCGACAAAAACGGTTACCGGCAATACCTTACCGGCTACGCGAAAACCGATAAGATAGTCAATAATTCTTATGACAACAATGCGATTATCGAGGAATACGGGATTTCCGGAAAGCCGGTTGTAATCTATGCTCCGCACTGGAATGAATGTTCATCACTGCACAAATTCGGGGAAGAATTGATCCGCGCCCTGGCGTCACTCGACATCTTCCTGCTGGTGCGTCCCCACAATTATCTTTTCACCGCTTACGCAAAGGACAACTGGCGGGAACGTTTAGAAAATCTGGAAAATGAGCTTCCCAACATGCGTTATGTGCGCGATCCCGACACCCAGAAGTTCTACAACATTACTGCCGCAATGGTTACCGATGTGGGAACCACCGCCCCGATGGAATATTCCCTGACCGGAAAACCTTATTTTATATTCAATGATCCCGGCTGGTTCTCTGAACGCCAGGGAAGCCAGCCGGAAACCGACCTGGTTGAAAAGGGTATAAGGGTCGCCAGCCCGGAAGAACTTATCTCCATCCTCGGTCCTTTCCTGAACGGAGATGCGGAAGCCGCCAGGGTGGTCGCTCAGCTGAAAACCCGGCAGGATGAAATGGTCAAGCAGTATTTCTATAATCCCGGCAAAGCTTCCGAAGCGGCGGAAACCGCGATAAGAAAGGAACTTGGGCTTGGAACATTATCATGAAAAACTAGGCAAGATCCTGTTCAGGAGCACCCTTACCAACTATGTAATGATCCTCCTTAAGCTTTTTACCCAGATCATTACGTTCAAGATCCTGGTTATCGACCTGGGCAAAGACAATTACGGTTTCTACACCCTTTTGTGGTATGTGTTCGGCTATACGCTGCTCCTTGACTTCGGGTTCGGAACCACCATGCAGAAATATTCCGCCGACGTTACGGTAACAAATGATTATGAGAACTACAACAAGCAGGCGAACACCATTTTTTGCTTGTACTGTATGCTGTCGCTGGTGATTTTAGGGTTTACGATCTTCGGGACGATATTTCTTGATAAACTCTTTGTTATAAAGAAACCGGAAAACTTGACTTATTACCGGAATGTATTCCTGATTTTCGGCTTATTGACAACTCTGCAATATCCTCTGGGAGCGTTTCAGGAAATATTGCGGGGACTCAAGCGGTTTGATCTGCTTAATTACGTGAATTTCTGTTCCACGATCATTTTTCTTTCCGGAATTATTTTGATTTTGAAGGTTTTCAAAGGCTCAGTGCTGTCCGTGTCGATTTTTGTTCTGCTGGTAAATCTTTCCACGAATATTGCGGCGGCGGTCATTTCCTACCGGCTGATTCCCTATTTCAAGCTTTCCTTTCGTTATTTCAAACTGCGAAACATCAAGGAAATCGGACACTTCCCCCTTTTCGCCTACATTATTACCATGGCAAACGTGATTATTTACCGCACCGACCCGATCGTTCTCGGTTCCATGCTGGGAATGGCCCAGGTTACCATCTACGAGATAGGGAAAAAAGTGGCGGTGATGCTCGATATGATCTCAACCCAGTTCCAGTCGACCCTGGCGCCGGTGGCGGCTTCGCTGTTTAAGGCGGGGGAAGACGATAAGCTCCGTACCGTGCTGGTTAAAAGCAATAAAATGACCGCCTACATCAGCACCGGGTTTTTCCTGTGTTTCCTGATCCTGGCCAAGCCGATTCTTCAGGTTTGGGTAAAGGCCGATAACGATTTGTCTTTTTCCGTGGCCTATATAATGCTGACTTCCTTTTACATAAAGATCATGTTCACCAGCGCCTCCGCCAAGTTTCTATTGATGGCCGGACGCCATAAAGTCCTTTCCGTTATTACCATGCTTGAGGCGGTATCAAATATTGTCCTGAGCGTAATTCTGGTATGGCATATTGGTCTTCTTGGGGTTGCCTTCGGTACGCTCATTCCCACTGTCTTTTTCGGCTTCTTCGTCATTTTCCCGATTGCCGCAAGTTTCGGCCGGATACCGCTCAAAGACTACTTCCTGAAAGTATATATTCCGGTGTTCCTGATTTCTCTGCCTACTATCGTGATTCTGCTGGCCGGAAGGATTTTTATTCCGGAACATGCCTGGAATATCTCCACTTTGATCGCGATAGGGCTTCCGGCCGGACTGATCTACTTCCTGATGGGCGCTTTTGTTTATGCCAACCAGGAGGAGCGTGAGGAATTGATGAAACTGCTTCCGCTGGACTACCTGTATTCCGGCATGAATTCAAATGGAGATGGTAATAAAAAGGACTGATTCAGCTGCCGGCGGTGGTTTTGCGATGGATCAGTTTTGTCGGCAAAAGCAGTTGCTGAACGGGAATGCCCGGATTCTCAATCCGGTTGCAAACGAGTTCGGCGGCTTTCCGTCCGATCCTCTTCCGGGGAATACGCACGGTTGATAAAGTATAGCTCTTTCCGGGAAACAGCGCATGCATTTCCTCATCGTCGCCATATCCGATAATTTCTATGTCGTCCGGCACGGACACGCCGTTTTCAATCATTTCCAGGTAAACGCCAACGGCGGTAAGGTCGTTTCCGCACAGCACTCCGGTGAATGGTTTTCGTGCGGCAAGGATTTTTTTGCCAATCCTGCGCCCGGCTAACAGGATCGGATTCTCGTCCCGGAAAGTATTATCCACATGAAAATGTACGATTTCATAACTGCAGCCGTGTTTATCCAGACCCTCTTTGAACCCGTCCAGCCTGAGCATGTCCCGCGATGATATTCTGGGAATGGCAATCGCCACGCGGGAATGACCTCTCCTGCCCAGGTATTCCGAGGCCGCTAACGCTCCTTCTTTCTCCTGCATTCCCACAAAATCATATCCTGAATCATAATAATTACGCCCGATAATAACCGGAGTGATTGACTGGGTTTTCAGGAATTTCAGAATGTCGTCCACGCCGTGTGCGAAGAACGCGCTTAAAATTATTCCGGACAGCATCTCCCGGTAAAACTCAACCGATTCCCGCCGTACTTCAGGACTGTAATAGAGCAGCCGGATAACCTCATAATTCCTGTTGTGCAGAGCTTCTATCGAAGCATTCTGCATTACCGCCGAAGCATGATGTTCAATTGTCTGCGGCATGCAGATGCCGATAATCTGTTTGTTTCCCATGTTGGGATAGCTTGTATCCGGTTCGGCAATTCTTTTTACGAATACCCCACTGCCCTTGATCTTGTACAGGTAACCTTCCTCCTCCAGCAGATCAAGCGATTTCCGCAGGGTTATCCGGTTCAGATTGAGCTTCCTGCTCAGTTCCCGTCCTTCCGGTAAAGCCTCATTTTCCTCCCAACGCCCGTTTTTGATTTCCTGCCGGAGAAGATCGGCAAGCTGCCGGTAAATGGGATAAGGGGCTTTCCGGTCCAGTTTGATTTCGGGAAATTTTTCCAGGCGCTTCATAAAGTATTTTTTTTAAAAATTATCAAAAAAATCAAAGACTATTGTCTTTATTCAAGTTTTCGGATCTGTAAAAAAGCTTGTCTTTCTTCGACTTTTTCGGACCCGTATCCGGCCAGCTAACGTCTTCATCAAGCTCGTTTATCCAGTTTTTAAACCCGGAAAACGAACCGCCGCTTTTACCCTTGGATTGACCGGAATTGCATCCGCAAAGAGTTATTATCGCCGCAACCCCGCAGACAAGTAGAAAGTAAACCGCTTTTCTTCGTAATGTTTTCATCATGTTAAATTAACCTTTATTGCTTCCCGATGCAAGCTTTTCCCTGTCCTCTGACTGAATTTGTCAGCACTAATTCCTCCGCTTCCTTCAGATTTTCCGGGACCAGTACCTGTTCCCGGGCGTTGAGTTCCTTAAGCGCCATCCGCCGCCGGATTCCGGGCAGAAGACCGCACGAAACCAGAGGAGTTACCCATTCACCGTTAAGTTTTACAAAAATATTGCTGATCGCCCCCTCGGTAACTTCCCCCCGGTTATTGAGAAATATAACTTCATCAAAACCTTCCGCAAGGGCCTGTTTGAACTCACGGTTATATGACGCCCGGTTGGTGGTTTTGTGATATAAAAAGGGGTCGCGGGGATCAGTCGCCTGTTCGGAAATCCTCACTTTCAGGATTTCTTTGCCCCACCCGGTTTGTCCGAGCCTGCAAGATTCCAGCTTGATTTTCCCTTTGGGGCCCACCAGCATCCGCACCCTCAAAAATGCGGTGTTTTCCAATGGCGCAAATTCGCTGAAAACCCGTTCCGTTTCCGCTTCGTCCCACTTCCGGCAGAAATATTCCTGGGAATTCCGGGCGCGCTCCAGATGCTCCGGAAGCAGAAAAAATCCCTTGCCACGTTCCCACAATATAGTTTCAAGTATCTCGAACTCGGGATATCGTTTCGCCGCGAAATGCGTTTTCAACAGCGCTTCTTTCCACTCGGATTCCGGTTGCGAATCGGCGACAATCCCGCCGCCAACCCCGAGTTCCAGCTTTCCCGACTCCCGGATAAGCGTCCGTATTGCCACGTTGAAAACAAAATCCCCGTCAGGAAACAGACAGCCAATGCTGCCGGTATAAATCTTTCGCGGCCGCGATTCAAGTTCAGAAATAATTTCCATTGCCCGGATTTTCGGCGCCCCGGTTATCGATGGCGCCGGGAAATTGGCCTTTAAAATTTCCCTGAATCCGGTTCCGTCAGGAAGTCCACCGTGGATTTCGCTTACCATCTGGTGTACGCTCCGGTAGGTTTCCACATGAAACAGCGGGTCGACTTTTATGCTGCCGGGAACGCAGATTCTCCCGAAATCGTTACGCACCATGTCAACGATCATCACATTTTCGGCGCGGTTTTTTGAACATGCGGCAAGTTCCCGGGCGGCGGCACGGTCAGCGGCAAGTTCCGGGCGGCGCGGCGCGGTTCCTTTCATCGGACGGCTCCGCAACTGGTTGCCGGAGCGTTCAAGAAAGAGTTCAGGGGAAAGCGACAAAACTTGAAAATCACCCGCATCGATATAAGCGCTGTACGGCGCGGGATGCACCGAAGTCAGTTGCAGAAACATCTCTCCGGGGGAAATCTTTCCTGCTTGACAGTAACTTCTGAACGTATAGTTTGCCTGATAGATATCACCCTCGGCAATATAGCCCTTGATCTTTTTTATCGCGGAAAAATATTTTTTCTCGGCAAGCTCCGGCGTCAAGTCCAGACCGGATGATTTCTTGTCGGAAACCGGCGGCCCCTCATGTTCCTCATAACCGGCATACACCCCGAACCATATCAGGGGAAAATCATTCAACGGTTTTGTCCGGTTTGCCTGATCGAAAGCCGGGGAAGTCTCATAACTTATGAATCCGGCAAGGAATTTTCCGTCAGAGCTGGCGGCTTCCGCCGCGCAAAGCGCATCCTGCACCTCTGAAAGCGAATCCGCGCGTATGATCTTTTCCGGACAACTGAAAATTCCCCAAAGCGGTTGCGGTCCGGGGATCCGGCAAAGCACGGTGCCCGGTTGTTGGGGAAACTTCATGGTGTAAGCTCAGGTAATTCTGGAAATATACCGTTCGGGAATGGTTTCGCCGTTACCCTGGGTAAGCAGGTAAATCCTGGCGGCCTCATCCACTTCCTCGGCGATATTCAAGGCGTCAGCCAGAGTTTTCCCGGTGGTAATCAATCCATGATTCTGAAGCAGCAGAGCGCTGATTTCGCCGCCGCGGAACATCCGGTCGACTTCCTCCGCAAGCCGTTTCGAACCCGGCACGTAGAATGGAAGCATGGCCAGCGGATAGGCATAACAGCAGAATCCCGGGGTCAGCGGCGGAAATGTGTGCAGGTCTGGCTGGAGCAGCGTCGACGCCGCAATCAGGTAATGCCCGTGGATGTGCAGAACTACATTGCAGTCCGGACGGTTTTTGAACACCCGCAAGTGCATGGTGAATTCCTTTGACGGTCGATCCGGGCCACTTAAATCTGAATCCTCGGATACCAGAAGCAATTTATCCGGGGTAATATCGCGCAGCGACAACCCGGATGGCGTCACCAGGAACCCGCCCTTAGTCCGGGCCGATACGTTGCCGCCCACGCCAACTACCAGTTCACGGTCGTACAGAAGCCGGCAGAAAGCCGCGAAGGTTTCCCTGGTCGGGGGATGTTGAAGGTAATCAATGGTTTCCATGAGCAGCCAATCCTTATTTTTTGTTCTATAATTTTCAGCATTCAAACTTACGGCGTTATCGTTGAAAATTCAAGCATTTACAGGAATCAGCGATATAATATCTATAACCTTTAAGGAAATCACTGGATCTTGCGGAAAATTATTCACATTGACATGGACGCGTTTTACGCTGCCGTTGAACAGCGCGACCATCCCGGACTGCGCGGCAAGCCCGTGATTGTGGGGGGGCAGCCCGACAGCCGCGGGGTGGTGTCGACCGCTTCCTACGAAGCCAGGAAGTTCGGGGTGCATTCGGCAATGGCTTCAAGCCGCGCATACCGGCTGTGTCCGCACGGTATTTTCGTTCCACCCCGGTTCGAGGTTTACAAGGAAGTGTCGCGGCAAATCCGTGAAGTATTTCATGAATACACGGACCTTGTCGAACCGCTGTCGCTTGATGAAGCCTATCTCGACGTAACGGAAAACAAAGCCAATCAGCCGTCGGCTACGGTCATTGCCAAAGAGATCAGGCGGAAAATCCGGGAACGGACCGGGCTGACCGCCTCCGCCGGGGTTTCATTCACCAAATTTCTCGCCAAGGTAGCGTCGGACATGGACAAGCCGGACGGACTCACCGTTATTACCCCGGACCGCGCCCCGGAATTCATAGATAATCTGCCGATAGAAAAATTTCATGGCATCGGCAAGGTAACCGCCGGGAAGATGCGGAAACTCGGGATCAAAACCGGCGCCGACTTGAAAAAATATGACAGATTTCAGCTCCACGAGATGTTCGGCAAATCCGGGGCCTACTATCACGCGATTGCCCATTGCCGGGAAACTTCCCCGGTGGAACCGGAGCATATCCGGAAATCGGTAGGCCGGGAAGAAACTTTCGACAAGGATATCGGCGACCGCGCGGAAATGCTGAAAATTATCCGGGAACTTGCCGGGGAAGTGGAAAGAAGGCTGAAACGCCACGGCCTTGAAGGAAAAACCGTCACCCTGAAAGTGAAATTCCACGATTTCCGCATCATTACCCGTTCGGTCACGATCCCCGAATACACAAACTCCGCCCGAATAATGCTCCCATACCTGGAGGAACTTCTGAAAATGACTGACGCCGGTCCCGTGAAAGTGCGCCTGCTCGGAGTCACATTGTCAAGTTTCAGCGCCGAATCAGACCCGGAAATAACCGTATACCAGCCCGAACTCCCCCTGAAATGGAATTAAATGTTGCTTTTTTCCGGAATGGTTGTATTTTTTAAGTCCTTTTGGTATTTCAGGCCAGCTTAGCTCAGCGGTAGAGCTGCGGTTTTGTAAACCGCCGGTCGTCGGTTCGATTCCGACAGCTGGCTCCACTTGCTTTTTTCTTAATCATCAATTACTTACGACTTGTTTTTCAGCCAGCGTCCGGCTTTGGCAATGGCGAGTTGCGCGATGATGAGGGTATCGCGATGGGATTTCAGGAGTTTCAGCGCGAGTTTCGTGACAATAACAGCAAGGTTTTCGGCATCGGTATTTTCCGGGATTTGTCCGGGAAACTTTCGCCTGACTATCTCCAAGGCGGCAAAATTCCCGCCGGCAGTCTGGGTTTTCAGGATTTCAACGCTCCATTCCGGCAGTTCGGGCAAGGCTTGTCCATATTCGGCCGCGGGTTCCTTAACAGCGGGAGGCCGCGAGTTTTCGCCGTAACTCGAGTATCTCCGGGAAGTCATTACCGGAACCTGCCGGATTTCCGGTTTTGACGGCTTAACGCCCGTAACCTTTTCCACGGCAATCATACTGGTCATGGTCGACAGCAAATTAAATTTTTTGCTGATCCTGATAATTTCGCTTCGGCAATGCTCCATTTCCGTGGAATCTTCCCGGTCAGGATTCAAAACACCGTGTTCTTCAAGCGCGGAAATCCTGTCAGCGGCCCACAGCATCGGGATAAGATCGTCATTTCCGAGATATTTTATTTTTCGGCGGAAACCCTTTATTTCACCTTTTACTTCCCAGATCAGCACGGCTTCGGAGTTTTCATGCAAGGAGGTTATTCTGGCGAAAGCGGTAAAACAGTCGCCATTGTATATGGAAAATGAAGGTGATGGGTGGTTCAGCTCGAACCCGGTATTTTCCATCCTGATTTCAAACTTGTCGACAACCGGTTGTTTTATCCGGGCAAGCTGCCGGAGAACTTTCTCCCGGATGTGTTCACCGGGCTGGACCATTTCCCAGGCTCCGCCTGAAACCCGGGCAAGCCCTTTCACCAGGTGATGACTCGCCGCAAAACCAATTCCGAAGGTATAAAAACGGATGGCGCGGTGATTTTCCGCAACATAATTTACTATTTCCCCGGTGTTGTGGACTTCGCCGTCGGTAAGGAGAATGATATCGCGCCGGCAATTCTTCCTTACCGGCAGGCCACAGGCGCAGGCGATAGCTTCGCGTAGTTCCGTACCGCCCAGGTCGGCGTCGATCCCGGAAAAGTCCCGCAACGCGGTTTCAAGGTTTTTCTCGTTGTAAAGGATCGGGGCGGGACGATATACATGAAAATCGGTGCCGAAGCGGATCAAATTGAAATAATCGCCGGGATTCAGACAGCGCAGGCACAGTTCCAGGGTTTCTTTCGCCTGGGAAATGGATTTTTTCGCCATTGAGCCGGAGCAGTCAACCATAAACAGAAGATCGGACTTGGCGTCATCCGAATCCGGTTCAGCTTTGAATTCCGGGAAAAATCTCAGCATTGCCGCTGTTTCACCATTCCAGCTTCCGGCAAAACTCACCAGTTCGTTTGGACGCGCAAGTTCAAATTCAAGGATAAAATCGCGGTCAAGGGCAAATCCGGATTCAGCCATGACAACAAGAAAACGGTCATGTTTATATTCAATTTTGACCATATGGGAGGGCGATTCGATTTTGTTGACGCCGGAAAGGTTTCCGGTAATTCTCAGATCCAGCTTGTAAGGGGGCAGGTCGCTGAACGACGGGGTAATCCGGTCCCGGTCCGGCGAATCCCGGCGGCTTGCGTCAACCGAATAGCGCGGACTGATGGTCAGGGGAAGCTGCATCCGCATAATTCCGCCGATGACCGGGAGCCTGACAATATACCCGAGTTCCACAACCGCGCTTTCCCCCGGCGGAAGGTTGCCGACCGACAGCGCCAGGATATCCCTGGCTTCCATGTCAAGCAGAAAAGGATGATGCCCTTTTTTCAAGTAACGTTTGTAAAGTTTTCGGGCCTTTTCGCGCACTTCCACCATACCGGAAAGAGTTCTTTTCCCGATTTTGATTTCCAGCCGGTTGATTGCCGCGCTGTCCTCTACCGGAAAACAGTAGACAGCTTCAATCGGGATGTTTTCGAGGTTGCGGAATTGCTGGATGAAAGTTATTCTGGCGGCGGTATCAATGATTTCCGCGTAGATTGAAAGCTGGCGGATCGGGATGGGTTTGCCATCAAAGGTATAAAGGCCTTTGAACGGTTTTTTCAAACAAATCCCCTTTCATTAAAAAATCAATGATTCCCAAGTGATTGGATTATTATAACATTATCATTCGGTTAACGTAAAAAAAATGTAAAAAATCGCATTAAAATGAGCATTTTTCCTATGCAAACCGGGTTTCAACAGTTATAAATTAAGAGATGTCTGCTATAATATAAACCATTGGAGACCGTATGAATTGTTCCAGATTTGTATTTTTTGTATTGTCATTAGTATTATTTACCGGAATCGCGCTGGAAGTTCGTTCAGAAGATGAGGACAAGTCCGGCCGCTATCTCAAGGTATTGCTCCGCAAGCCTGGTTCCGGTTATCTTTTCGACAAATTCTATCAGAGCTGGGCTGAAAACCACGCCCCCGGGAAGCTTCAACCGTACCTGATGAAAAAACTCGACAGTTCAAAAAATCCTGTCTATCTGCTGCTCCTGGCATATCTTCACGAGAAGGAGGGAGAAGACGAACGCGCCCTGGTATGCTACGAACAGTATCTGGAAAAACGGCCTGAAGACGTCAGCGCACGTTATGACCAGGCGCGCCTGGAATTTTATGCCGGCAATTTTCCGGAGGTAATTACTATTCTTGAAGCGGCGTTGAAACTAAAACCGGAACCCGATCTTGAACTGAAAATCAGAAAGATGCTCGGACGTTCCCTGGTCAGGGAAGGTAAACAGGAAAAAGGTCTTGAAGTCTGGCTCAAGTATGTGGAAAGTCAGAAAGGCGATGGTCTGCTTACCGATGAGGTGATCGACCTGATGATTGCCGAAGGACTTTTCGGCCAGGCTGAAAAATTGTGCAAAAAACAACTCAAGCTGACAACGAACAAGTTCCGCCAGTTCCTGCTTACCATGAAGTTGGGCGACATTTACCGGCGTCAGGATAAAATCGACGCAGCCTCGAAAGCTTACGCCGATGCGCTGTCCAGGGTTGCCGGAGACTCCTGGCAGGAAAAAGAAATTTTCTCCCGCATCGAACAGCTTTATCAGAGCCAGAACGACTCTGACGGGCTGTTGAAGATGCTGAAAAAACTCGCGATGGAGCATCCCGGCAGAATCGAGCTTAGAAAACGGCTGATCAAACGGTTGTGGAGCGCGGGCAAACAGAAAGAGGCCCTGAAACTGCTCGGGGAACTCTTGAAAAAAGCCCCGCTGGATCGCGGCCTGAAGTTCCAGTACGCCGAATTACTGTCAAAATCCGGCCGTTATGAAGATGCCCTGAAAGTATTGCGTCAGTTGCGGAAGAATGAACCGAAGGCGGCGGATATTCCCCTGAAAATCGCAATTCTGGAAGACGAGTTCAAGCATCCGGACAAAGCGTTCGCCAGTTTGAAGGAATACCTGGAGCTATCGGGTAAAACCGAAAACGTTTATCTTGATGTGGGCAAGCGGCTCGCGGTTTGGGGGATGAAAAAGGAAGCCGGGAATATTTACAGTGAAGCAGTCAAAGCCTTCCCGGACAGTTTCCGGGTTGCGGAAAATAGGGCGGCTTTTTTGTATGGTATCGGGAAAAAACAGGATGCCCTGAAGGAGTTCAAAAAGCTGTCGGCCCGGGCGAACGTGGATCAGCTTCTGCAAATCTGCCGGATTCTGCAAATGGTTAATCAGCGCAAGGCCGCACTCGAAGCGATGGAGTCACGCGCAAAAGATTTTTCAGGTGACTTCAGATTCCAGGAGGAGTTGTTTTACCTGGCTTTAAGCGGCAAAAAATATTCCGAGGCTTTTGTCGCGGCAAAACGGATGACCGCCCTTGCCTCGACCTTCCAGGAACTGAGCCGGGCCGTGTCGGATGTCATGTACATCGCGATGAAGCAGAAGCAGTTAACAGAACTGATCTCGCAGTTGCAGCTTAAATCATCAAAAGCGAGGGTTAACAATATATGTCTGCTTTCGTGGCTGCTCGAGGAAAACGATGATCCGGAACAGGCCATGAAGGTAATCGACAACGGATTGAAAAAGCTTCCGGACAATGAAATACTGCTCAGATGGAAACTACGCCTCCTGACCAGCCGGAAGAACTGGAAAACCGCGATAGCAGTGCTGGAAAATATGGCAAAAAGCCGTAAACGCAAAAGCACATTTTTGCGGGAACTGGTCCTTACCTGCATCAAGGCCGGAAAATATGAAAAGGCCCTGCACTGGGTGGCTGAATGGCGCAAACTTAATCCCGCCGCCACCGAACCGGTTTTCATGGAAGCCGGAGTCTATCGCGAACAGCAGAATTACCCCAAGGTTGTGGATGTGCTGTTGAAAGCTTCCTACCGTTTTCCGGACAACCGGGAAATTTCCGAAAATCTGGTCAGGGCGTATCTGACCCAGAACAAGCGCGCGGAAGCCATGAAGATTTATTGGAAGTTGCTGGGCAACGCCAAAACCCTGTCCGCGAAATTGGATTGCATCAGGAAAATGTCATACATAGCCTCATACGGGGAAGAAAAGGATAAGTTTATCCGGCGCTTGAAAACCCTGGCGGAAAAGAATCCGAAAAGTATTTTTCCGTTGCTGGCATTGGCGGCCATTACCCGGATGCATCAGGAATATGAGAAATGCCGTTCTTACCTGATGCAGGCTTTCGAGATCAAGGGCAACGACCTTTCGTTACTCTGTGAAATTGCCGAACTCGCCGAGGAGCAGGGCGATTACGAACAGGCGGAATCCATTCTGAAACGGATGGTGAAACTCGATAAAGCCGGCGTTTACCGGCAGAACCTTATTAAATTCTATTTCAGAAACGGCGAGGATGAACGCGGATTTAAAATCCTGTTCAATGACTTGAACCGGAAACAACTTTCCCCGTATGAAGTGAAAGACGTGGCGAAATCGCTGTTGAGCAGTCACCGGGCGGAAGAAGCAGTTAAATTCCTGACTCCGCAGGTGGAAAAATTTCCGGACAATTACCAGATCAGGTATCTATATGCTAATGCGTTGGAAAAAGCGGGAAAAACTGAAAAAGCGATTGATCAATATCTTGAACTTCTGCGGCAGCGGCGGGAACTTCCCGGAGCAAAAAAGCCACTTTCGATGAGCGTAAGGAATCCCACTTTCAGCCATTATGCCAGGGTATATGGCAAGTCGATTCCCAAGGAAGCCATTGACTTGCTGGAGATGCGGAATTTTTACCATCAGATGCGTAATTACCGTTCGTCGATGCTCAACCGGCGCCTGCATATGCAGCAGAGAATGTTGTATTACCCCGGAGGATACGGCGGCTTGAGCGGTCTCGGCGGTTATCCGGTTCCGCACAGCGTGAAAAGCCTGCGCAAATATTGCCTTTGCCGACTGTCCGATATTGGTACGAAACTGTCGCCTGAAAAGCAGGAAAAGCTGGTGACGGAACTTACTGACCGCGGAATTAAATATGCTGACGTAATAATCCGGATAGGATTCAATTACAATGTTTCCAAACGTCAGGTTTGGGAAGAATTGATGAAAAAATATCCGAACGATCCGGGGATAATCTCCCTGCGGATGATCCTGAATTTCAGCAGCAGACCAAAATTCGATGAAATTGTCAAAATATATAAGAGCCTGAAAGACAAGAATCCCGAACTTGCGCTGCTGGTGCTTCAGCGGGGAATATATCAGGCCCCGGGGGGAATTGATAAAATACTGAAGGAAGGCTTGGCGCTGCTGAAAACCTTGAAAGATCCTCCCGACAATCTGCTTCTCGGCTTCGCGTCCGTAATCAGAAATAACAAATTTGATAAAAAAATTAAAAAAGAATTTCTGGACTTCTATCTGGATATTTATACAAGTGCCAATTTGAAACCTCAGGCAAAAAACAGCATGTTTTACTTCCTGATCCAGCCCGTGATCCAGCAGAAAAACTGGAAAATGTTCCATAAGATAATCGCGGACCAGTTTTCTTCAAAAAACCCTTCGGGACGTTTTCCGTACTACTACACTGGTCCTGGCCATCAATCGATTTGCGGTTATCCGCTGATTTATAACCGGGGGAAAACTTTTCCGGTTGTCCTGATGTTTCCTCCTCAAATGCTCAATAATTTTCCTCCTATGGTACTGTCGATGTTCAGTAGACATAATAATTCGTATATTCCCAACAACATCGACAAGGAAGAGCTATGGAAACACCTGAAAGACATAAAACATCCGATCTTTCAACTGGTCCTGGCCGATTACTGCGGGAAAAAAGAAGGCGGAAAACTTTGGGCGGAAAATATTCTGAAATCAGATAAATCCGCTCCGCTGGATATGGTTATGGCCGCGGCATGGCTGGGAAAACACGAACAGCCCCTCAAGGCCGCGGAACTGTTGGATAAATTGGCAAAATCCGATAAAGTTAAAAAGGACAGGAAACAAATTTATGGGGCTATCCTCAATTTTGCCATTACCGCGAAAGATAAAAAATCATCGCAAAAATTGATCGGCGAATACATTGCGAAACTGAAAAAAATAAGAATGTCCCGCACCGAAAAAGCCCAGCTCGCGGCGTTCTTATTCGAGAGCGGATTATCCGAACAGGCCCAGGCATTCATACCCAAAAATATTAATACCACGACAATTTCAAGAAATTCCTTGCGGGGAAGGGTCAGCCCCACAGTGCGTTATCTGGATACTTTCCAGAAAATTAATCAAATGCTGCAGTCCGGCAATATGGATAATGCCCTGAAGTTGGCGGAGCGCGAATTACGTAAATTTGTGAGTCAGCAAGCCGCGTCAATTTTAAGTTCCCAATATTATCATAATCAGAATCAGTATAAAATCAGGAATATGTTCCAGCAGCTTCAGCGTTCGGGAGCAGATAAAAAATTCCTGGAAATGCTGAAGAAAAAAGCTTCTTCAAATAGGCGTTCAAAAACGGTATATGCCTATTCATGCGAAAAACTGGGAAAATTGAAACTGGCGGAAAAAGAGTACCGGGAAATTCTGAAGAAAACGCCAAAATATCAATATGCGAATTACAAACTTGCATTGCTGCTTTCGGGGTCGAAACCTAAAGAAGCCATGAAGTATTTCAAAAATTATCTTGGCAATGATTTCAACCGCGCCTCCATGCATCTGGTCAATAACTTTCACCAGCAGGGAAATAATGAACTGAGATTGAAATATGTGGAAATGTTCACTGTTCTGCTGGAATCGATGGTGGAAAATAAAAAGAATCTTGAGAATTTACAGAATCCTCATATCGTTAACACATTCTTCAACTATTTGCGGCAACCGCAATATTTCGGTGGACAAAATCTTCCCCAGTTGTTCTCAAAATCCGCTAAAAAGTTCCCGGCCGGAAGCGCCGCGGAAAAATTCGCAAAAAAACGCAATGATCTGTTTCTCCGTCTTTGCGCTGCCTGCGAAAAATTTCCGCAATTAGCTAAAACCGGATTCCAGCAGAAGTATAAATTTTTAGAATTTGAAAATAAAATTAATAAAACAACTTATGAAGAAGCCAAGAAAATTGTTAAATTAATTGGAGAAACAAACCAATTCGGCGTATCTACTCAATACTTCAACGGCAGACCGGAAACACCTGTAGATCCTGAAGAATTCCTGCTCAATTATGCTTACAGTCACAACCTGCAGTCAGATCTGGATAAATTTGTGGAAAGTTTGCCGAAAAGCAACAATTTCAGGAAAATTTATAATGAAATAAAATCTCTCTATACCTGTAAAACAAATGATTTTATTCCTCTGGCAAAAAAACTGATTGATAACCAAAGTATCTACGGAAGCTACAATTACAGCAAACTGGAGTCCAGCTTCCGGCAGATCTTCACTGCCTGGAATACGCGGAAGGACAAAGATAAAATAAACCTGAGTCCTCTGGTTCTCTCCGCCATCGAAAAACTGGCAATTACGAATAGACAATATTATTATGCCGCCAACTTTCCGGCGGCCTGGGGAGATGAATTGTCTAAGTCAAAAAATGCCAAATGGTTGAAAAGCTATATAACTGATCTCTCAAAATTGTTATTTTGCAAATTTATCAAAGACTACGTAAAGACCATGCCGCCCAATAATCAAACGTTCCCGCACGGCTTGGCCCAGTCATATTGTACGCTTGCGCTGCTGCTTGCCGAACGTGATCCGGAAACATTTTTCGTCGTTCTTTACATGCTTGCAAAAGCTGTAAAAAAGCACCCGAAATTATTTAGTAACGTCCACACCTTCAATAATGTTTTTTCCAACCTGAATAATAAAGTGAAAAAATGGGAGTTCATTTCCAAATCGCCCTATTTGAAATCATTTGCCGATTACCGGGTGTATAATCTGCCGCAGGCTCATACCTCAATAATGGCATATACAATTACCAATATCCGCAATAACAGTAAAACTAAAAAAGAATTTCTTGAAAAAATAAAGAAGATTTCTCCTAAAACCTTCGGCACTGGATTCATGACGGTGATTCTGGAAGGCAAGCACAAAGATCAAGTATATGAATACCTTGCGGCAAAACTGCCGGAAATCCAAAAAGCCCCGTTGGAGATCCAGAAGGAATTTTGTGTTGATATTGAAAAGATCATGAAATCGTCTTTCCGGGGAAAGTATGATAAAGCCGTGGCCGTTAAAGCCAAGCCTTATTATGATTTCTCCCGGAAAATGTTGCAATTACAAGCTAAGGATGAATTAAAAAATATTGAGAAACAGGATATTCGGAATTACTGGCAGTATTTCCGGAAGATCGCGCCAATCCTGGTGAAATTAAGTGAGACGGATCCGAAGAAAGCTGATGAACTATATAATAAAATTGAGAAAAAGTTAAAGGTTTTTCAATTATCGAATCCCGGATATTACGGTTCAAACAGCCCCATGGCGCAATTGCTTCAACAGTTATACGAGTACAGCAAAAGTCCGGCGTCTATCGCTTTCTGCTATAAAATAGCTTCAGGGACAAAACCTTTGCCCAACTGGTATACGGTTAACCGATTTTACTCAAAGTTAAGCGAATGCATCCGGCAGACAATGGACCGGCGGCGCAATGAGTTGCAATCGGGAAACATGAACAACTCCAAGGCCCAGGCTGCCGCATTTATTGAAGCAGCTGTTGCAATGGATAAGGCTTTCGGGAAAAACTGTCCGCCTCTTTTATTTTCCATTTTTTATAATCGGATTAATCAAATAGATTCACAGGGAAGAAAAGGGATCGCGGAAAGCTTGGCGGTAAAAGCAAAATCTTCAACATCGGGTGATTTTCTTGAACAAGCCGCTGTCTCCGCGGAATATGTTGCCGAAGGAAATAAAGTAAGTTCCGCGATTATTGATAAAATTGTTAAAATGTCCTTGTCGCAGCTGAAAGATCAGAAGACTCCGATGCTATGGAAAGGGGTAGCCTTCAATCACAATATTTCGTTTTACTCAGGCAACCCATTATTTATTCCGGTAATTGCTGCCGGGGTGGAAATCTATACTAAAATTCCGCGCGTCCCGGGTCAGCACCGCAATTTGAATCTCGACAATATCCTGAAAGCTTTGAATTATTCAAAATCATCTTCTCCCCAATGGAAAAAGAGCGCCGAATCAATTATAAAAGCCTGGATGGTGGAATATAACTTGAACCGCCGCAATTATATCAAAAATGATCGTACTCGAAGAAAATTCATCGCTGCTGTAAGTATCCTTGAAAGTCTTGGAAGGTCTAAAGAAGCGGAAAGCCTGATTAATTCTCAAGGCCCGAAAATATGGATCTATCCGGATATGTATGTAATGCTTCTTAATCAGGGAAAAGCCAAAGAATGCGTAAAGATGTTCAAGGAAAACTACATGAGGATGAACCAAAAAAATATTAACGGTACGCCTTTGACTCCTAAGGGCGTAAAGCTTATTCCCGAGGTGGTTAAATCATTTGATGATCCTGACGTCCGTATTTACGCCAACATATTTTTCAGGTCGATGTCGGAGGTCATGAAGAATCCCGACGGCAGTATTAAATTTAATCATTTTAGGAATCAAAAAAATTTACAGGAATTAGTAAAAAAACTGCCGGAAACAAAATTTAAAAATACCAAAATAAGAAAAAAATGTATAGAGCTTCTCCTGCAAAACGGCAGATATGTGAATTACCTGAAAGACCTGCTTCCGGAAGTTTTTGAAAGTATGTCTCCTCGCCGGTTGATGTATGCAAATCACTATATCAGAAACCATTATCCTCAGTATTTGAGATATCTTCTGGATGCCGGAAAATATAAGCAGTTTTCTGAAAAAATTACCGCATTCAAAAAAGCTTTAAAAAATACGACAAACCGGAATAATCATAATCTTATTTATCCCCTGCAACGGAGTTGTGACGAATATTTTAATTATCTTCGCAGCCATAAAGGTATCAAAGCAAAGCCGGAACTGCTCGCAAAAATAGGTTCAGAACTTACCAGCGGCAATGCGCGTTTACAGCAAAATGCAAATCTTATCTGCTCAATATTAATGCTTTATTTCATTTCCGGGAAAGAACAGGAAGCCGAAAAATACCTGAAGACAATCGCAGCCAATCGCCTCAACCACCTTCGCTCTTATAATCTGCGTGAAGCGCTCCGAGTAATGGACAATCTTAAAGGTCGATCGGAAAAAACAAGTCGAATCAGCCTGAAATTTCTCAATTCCATATTAACAGCAAAAGCTTTTAAAGGTCGTGAGAATGAAGTTGCCCAAGCCAGGACTCAATTGCTTTCATCAACTCCGACTGGAATGAAGCACAATAAAGATGACTTAAAAACATTAATTACTGTTTTTAAGAAAAAGAAAGAACCTTCCTGGTACGACATCAATCAATTAGAAAAAACTTTAAAAGTAGAATTTCAACCTGTAAGAGAAACCAAGGCTCCGGCAAAAAAGCTGATTAATGTTTATAAAAAACTTTATGAATTATCCGGACATAAATTTTTTGTTTCAGTTGGCGATCCACTTCACAGGTCAATTGGCAGATTGAGTGCCGAGCAAATCGAAAATATTATAAAATCCCTGGGAAAAATACGTAAGAATACAGATAATCTCCTTCTAAAAGAAATCATTTTGTATTGTAAATTGAGATTGATTTTTAAAACAAAAAAAGTTCCATCTGAAAAAGACAATCAGATGGTTATCGCTTTTTTTGAAAAATTATTTTCTGATAAAATGGTTTCGCAAACGGTGAAGATAGACTGCATTATGGATTTCTATAAAAATTTTCTTGAATTTCCGATAATTCCCAAACTGATCCCTGAAACCGTAAAAATATATGTATCATCAGATTACACAAAGAAAAATACAAATGGAATCGAATTTGTCAATTTGATTAGGTTATGCTGTAATAACTTGAAGAATCCCGCCAGAAAAGAAAACATGAAAATCCTTGGTCAATTCTGGCTAAAATACGGAAAAAAGATTAATACAAATATGTTTACATATTATTCATACTATCTTGTTAATATACTTTGCGCCAGCGCTTCCGATGAGGAAATAATAAAGTATTTTTCTCCGAAAAGTAATAATAAATTATGCCTGCAACTGCCTGCATATTTAGGATTAATCAATGGCGGCAAATACAAATTAGCCGCGGAATTATTTAAGAAGAATTACCGGATTATCGAGTTTAATTGGCGAGGCGGCTTCTTTTGCTTTACCCCTGAACTTTGGGAAAAAATAAACAAAACCATAAGCCTTTTGAAATCTGAGGATATGAAATTATTAATGGAATATGCGTTTGCCAGCTTATCCCGGACAAGTAGTTATCGGAACGGCAGAATATGTTACACGGGTGGCGGAACTCAGGAATGTTCTAAAAAACTGTTGAATAGTTTCCAGAATACAAAGTTCAATGATTCTGAATTCAGGAAAAAATGCCTGTTTATTCTGTTGAAAAATCGTTCTTTCTGGGAAAAGCTTGAAAATGAATATACAAAGATTCTTGATAAACTTCCTTTGGAAGAATTGGCAAATTTTAAGCGTCCATTTACGCATCTTTATGCAAATTATCTTTTTGATCTTTTCAAGAATAACAAAATGGCTCTTTACCGTGAAAAGATGCAGCAGCTTAATGAATATATAGAAAACAAAAAAACAAAATATAAGTATATCAAATATTTCTATTCAGCTATAGCGCGCGAATATACAATGTATTTGATTAATAAAAAGGAAACTTATAGAAATCCTGAAGAATTGATTGAAGCGCTGAAATTGATTTTAAAAAATCTTAGGCCGGATTCATATTATAAAAAGATTTTGTTTCAGGTAATTGCTCTCATGTTCCTCACCGGAAAAGATAATGAAGCATTGAAATTAGTAAAATCATGCAATCCGGAATTGGTCATAAAGTCTCCAATAAATTATCTTGGATATTCTTATATGGTATTTAATTTTTCAATGATTGGAAAATCTAAAGACGAGATTACTGCTGAAAGGATAAAATTTCTCAACTCGCCAGCAATTAAATATATTTTTAAAAACAAGTTAAAAGAATTGGAAAAACATAAAAAGGGGATTGACCCGAATTACTCAAAATTAAAAATTCCTAAAAAGGTAAAATAATATAAATGCCGGAAATCGAAAAATTCGTTAAATCTGTACAGCATCGGGTAAATGCCGGAATATTCCTGCGGGAACTTTTGCTGGCGCTGCTTATCTGCCTGCTCGGGATGTCGGGGATTGCGATGTGGTTTGTGGCTTTCGGACATCGCGTGGAGCTTCTCTGGCTGATTATTCCCATCGGTATTTCCGCATTAATTCTAACGGTTCGTTTTTTCAGTAAACGTCTTGATCGTCAGGCCGCCGCCGCATTCGCCGACCGGTTTTTTGTTCTGAAAGACTCCATGATCACCGCTCTTGAATTTGCAAAAGAAGCTAAAGACGGGTTTAAGAAACTCCAGCTTCAGATTGCCGGGGAAAAATGTCCTGTAAGTGAAGTTGGCAAGATAAAATTCGGCATATCTAAAGTATTCATTATCATGGCTGCGATGTTGACTTTTTTAATCGTCTGGTTATGTCTGATACCCGATGCTCCGGCAGTGCAAAGGGAAAAAGTTGTCCAAAGAGAAAATTTAAAAAATACTGCTGAAATAAAAAAAGCCCTTGAGGAGCAACTCGAGGAAATTGAGAGATCACTTACAAAAGAGGAAAAGGATCTTCTGGCAAAATCCGGGATTCCCCAAAAAATAAAAAAACTTCCGGTAACCGCTGACCGGGTTGAGGCTTTGCGTCAGTATGCCCGTTTGGAGCAGATGCTCAGGGAGTTGTCGGAGCGTACCAGGGTAGCGAAAAATGATCAACTGCTCAAGCAGATTGCCGCTGAACTGAAACGTTATCCGCCGGCAAGCGAACTTGCGAAAATGCTGGCGAAGAAACAATACCTTGCCGCCGCGAAAAAACTCTCGGAAATGAAACCGGGGAAACTTGAAAAACCGTCCGATCTTAATTCCGCGAAATCGGCAGCGGACAAACTTAAGGATCTTGCAAAAAGGATGCAGGACGCCGCGAAAAAGCAGCAGGGAAACCAGGGAAAGAATTCTGATTCAGGTGACCTTTCCAACTCGATTCAAAAGCTTTCCGAAAGCAGTTCAGAATATTCCGGCGCTCTGGATAAAGCCGGTAAGCAGCTAAAAATAATCGGCGAAATGTCTGCCGAGGATTTCAAAAAAATGCTTGAGAAAATGAAAAAGGAAGGAAAGAGCGGAAGAAGTGTCGATTCCGATCTGGCAATCCTGATTAAAGGACTTAAAAGTCAGGATTTGAAAAATAAGTTCCTGTGCAAAATGTCGGGACTGCAACAGGGGCTGATGAAAGCGCAATGCGGTATGGGACAATGTCAGGGAAAGGGAAAAGGCAACGGCATCGGAACCGGCGCCGCCAATAATACCCGCAACCAGAATCCAAACTCAGATTCCAACTCAGGATTCAAGAGTCAGATAAGCGGACAACTCGGTTCAGGGCCATCGCGTAAAAAGACTGAAGATACCACCAGCGGCGGAGCGGTAAAGCACCTTGACCGGACAAATGCCAGAATGATTAAATATAAAAGGCAGGCTGAAAATTTCATAACCCGGGAAGATGTTCCGGAAAATATGAAATCCGGTGTTAAAGAATATTTTAAAATAATTCATAATGAATAATCACATAATAACATAAAATAGAGAAACTGGAAAATGACTGAAGAACTGAAAAATTTAGAATCAAAAGAGGAAGTGAAGCAAGCGGTTGAGGAATTTACCGCTACGTTTCAGGCATTGCGTGATGAAATTGGCAAATTTATTGTCGGACACATCGACATCGTGGAAAAAGTGCTTATCGGGGTACTGGTCGGAGGACATGTATTGTTAGAAGGTGTGCCCGGACTCGGTAAAACCGCGTTGGTAAACACGTTGGCGAAAGCCATGGACCTTAAGTTCAAACGCATCCAGTTTACCCCGGACTTGCTGCCGGCGGACATTCTCGGAACAAACCTGCTGATTGACCGCGGCGGAGAAAAAACATTCGTATTTCAACGCGGGCCGGTATTTACCAACATCCTGCTTGCCGACGAAATTAACCGCGCAACACCGAAAACCCAGTCGGCGCTGCTGGAAACCATGCAGGAACACACCGTTACCGTGGCGAACCACACGCATAAACTCGATATGCCTTATTTCGTGCTGGCGACCCAGAACCCGCTGGAAATGGATGGCACATATCCGCTCCCGGAAGCTCAGCTTGACCGGTTTTTCTTCAAGCTTCACGTGATTATGCCGGGTCATGACGAGTTCTCTGAAATCCTCAATCGCACAACCGGCATTACTTTTCCCGAAATCTCGCCGGTAACCAACGGTGAAACTATTGTAAAAATGGGGCGAACTGCCCGTCAGGTTCCAATTGCGGCCGCCGTTCAGGATTACCTGATCAAACTGGTGCTTTCCACCCATCCGGAAAAACCTGCGTCACCGAAGGAAGTTAAACGGTTCGTTCGATACGGGGCCTCTCCGCGGGCAGCGCAGACGATTCTGCTGGCCGCCAGGATCCAGGCGCTGCTGGACGGACGGTTCCACGTGGCGAAGGAGGACATCAACAAGGTTGCGGTTCCCGCAATGCGCCATCGGATGATCCTCAGTTTCGAGGGTGAAGCCGAAGGAATTACCCAGGACAAAATCATTGAAGATATTATAAAAGAAATGTCATGAGCGGATTACTTACCAGCCCGGAATTCATCAGGAAACTTGAGATGCTGTCGCTGCTGACCCGTAAGGTGCTTGGCGGTGACCTCAAGGCCGACCGTAAAAGCTGGAAAAAAGGCAGCGGCATCAATTTTGCCGACTATACCGAATACCATTATGGCGACGATTACCGGAACATCGACTGGAACATTTACGCCCGGCTGGAAGACCTGGTAATAAAACTTTACGAACTGGAGGAAGATGTGCGGATCTGCATTTTTCTCGACCTGAGTCCGTCGATGAAAAGCAAAATTATTTATACAAAACAGCTGGCGGCGGCGCTTGGTTATATTGCCCTGAACCATCTCGACCGGCTGGAGATCGGCGGACTGTCGGACAAGCTTTCGACGATTCTGCAGCCAAGTCACGGACGCAACAAAATTTTCCCGATGCTGCGCGCGCTTGAAGTCGCGGAAATCTACGGAACCGACACCAATCTCACCAACTGCATCAGGACTTTCCAGTCGGCGAAACGGCGTCCGGGGGTATGCGTAATCATTTCCGATTTTTTTATTCCCGGCGGTTATCAAAAGGCGCTCGACTATCTGCTCTGGCTCAAGCACGACGTATTTTGTCTGCAGGTGGTTGATCCTTCTGAACAGGGGTGTTCCTGGCGCGGGGACATCGAATTTGAATGCGTCGAATCCGGGCGGTTGCGGCAGGTAACCGTGGGGCCGATGGAGGCGGCGCGGTTCGCCCGGGCGGTTGCGGAGTGGAATGATCAATTGAAACGCGAATGTGCCAGAAAAGGGGTCGGGCTGGTAACCAGTCAAATCGATGTCCCATTTGAAACGGTGATCCGCAACATTCTGCGACGCGGAGGGCTGGTGGCGTGACGTTTCTGGCTCCTGCATTTCTCTGGCTGCTGCTGGCGATTCCGGCGGTTACCGCACTGTATCTGCTGAAGGTGCGTTCCCGGCGGCGTTCCACGCCGGTACTGTTTTTATGGGAGCAGATTTTTAAGGAAAAACAGTCGTCAATACTGCTCCGGCGGCTTCGCGATTTGTTCAGTCTGATCCTGGTTATACTGGCAATGCTGGCGGTGATTCTGGCGCTGGCAAAACCGGTGTGGTCTCCCGCCGGGCGCAATCGCGACCTGTTGCTGATCATTGACCGGAGCGCGGAAATGAGCGCAGGGGCTTCCGGCGATTCACGTCTCAATCAAGCGAAAACCGCGGCGTCAAATATTATCAGGAACCTTGACGGCAACCGCAAAGCGGCGCTTACGGTACTTGACCGGGAACTGCAAACCGCTGTCAGCGCCACCGACGACCCGCGCTCCCTTCTTGATGGATTGGAAAAGATTAAACCAAGCGCGTTGCCGTTGAATCCCCACGCGTTAAAATCGCTTGAAAACAGCAAGGGATTTATTGCCGGCAGCCGGGTAATTCTGCTCTCCGGCGGCAACTTCCCGGAAGTTGGTAAACTTCCAGGGGATATTGAATTGTTCAAAGTGGGTAAGCCGCTCGAAAATGCCGGGATCGTAGCTTTCGATCTGACTCCGTTACCCGGCAAATCCAACACTTTAAAACTGTTTTTCCGGTTGGCGTCATCCTTTAAAAAAGATGTCGAAACCGATGTGATGCTCTGCAAGGACGACCCGGGAAATATTGTAAAAGTTTGTCCGGTAAAGTTGAAACCGGGACTCAATAAGGCGGAAACCTACACTGTGGAATACAACGCTGACCCGGAGGGCAAATGGCTCCTTGTGCTGTCGAGATCAGATGCACTGGCAACCGACAACACCGCTTATGCCGTGGTTGCGCGTCCGGAACCGGTACGGGTTGGAATTGCCTCCGGGAGCAACAATGGATTTTTCCGGAAATGCGTTGAAGCGTTCCGCAAAACCGCGCCGGGAATGACTCTTGATCAGGAGAATCCCGATGTGGTGGTAGCTTCCGGTGACGCGGCGGAAAAATATCCGGGGAAATGCCGGAAGTTCGTCATATTCAACCCCGGCGGGAAAACGAAATTCTGGAAAAGCGTTTCCCCGGAAAAATCCGCGCTGATAACCAAGGTGCTGCATCCTGATCATCCGGCGATTAAATACTGCGGAATTGCCAGCCTTACCTTCCCGGGACAGAAAAAAATCGTTCCGCCGGAACAAACGGTAGTGTTGGCGGAAAACGAACACGGCAATCCCTTGATTTATAAAGCCTCGGCCGGCAAGGATCAGGCATTCGTGGTGAATCTTGATCCTGCGAAATCCGATTTCTTCCTGGAAGTGGCGTTTCCGGTGATGGTTTATTCGATGGCGCTGGATCTGACCGGGCGCACCACGGAAAAAAGCCGCAATTTTGCTACTGGCGATATTTTCAAGGTTTCCGGGAATACGAAGAATATTGTTACTCCGTCTAAAATTATTCTGCCTCCGGCAAAACAGGTATGCCTGGATGAAACCGGATTTTACCAGCTTGAGAAACCGGACGGAAAGCCGGAACTGATTGCCGTATCGCTTCGCTCCCCCGCTGATGCTTTACTGGACAACTCGCAGGTAAAATCCACCGCCGGACCGGTCGAAGCGGGAATATCGCTCAGCAGCATTTTGCTGGGGATCGCCATTGCGCTGCTGGCGCTCGAGTGTGTGCTTTATCACCGCAGAAAGGTAGGGTAATATGGACTTTATCAGTTATTTCCCGTTTCTGTGGCTGCTGCTGATCCCGCCGATGCTGGTTGCGTTCATCTTTACGCTGGTGGATCGTCCGCCGGTGAGAAAATGGGCGGCGTTTTTGCTCCGGGTGCTTGGGATGATTCTCCTTGTCCTCGCCCTGTGCCGCCCGTTTTACTCGCGCAGTTCAAGTCTTACCCACACGATATATCTGGTTGACGTTTCGGAATCGGTGGACTTGAAAGCTGTCGGGAAAACCGCGAAAAGGATTGAAGAGCTTTCAGGGAAATTGCGTCCGGGCGACACCTGGGCGATGTATTATCTGGCGGATTCGGTAAAGAGAATCACACCAAAGGAATTCCCGAAACTCGTGGAAGAATGGCGGCAAGGCATGGGTGACGCCGAATTCAGACGCGAAAGCCGCATTGCCGACGCCCTGACCGGTTCGAGATTGGCGATACCCGCCGGAAAATCAGGAAAAATAGTGCTGTTTTCGGACGGACAAAACACCGCCGGAAACCTTGACGATGCCGTGGAAAACTTGGAAAAGGCTGGAATTACGCTCGAATTCGCGAAACTTCCCGGGCTTGACCGCCCGGAAGCGGCGGTGCTATCACTTACTCCGAACACTCCCGAAGTTTATGCCGGTGAAATTCTCCGGCTCACCGCTAAACTCACCGCCAACCGCGACATCAAAGGCAAGCTCCGGTTTATCAATCGCGGCGTGGTAATCAAGGAAGTGCCGGTGGAACTCAAAGCGGGGAAAATCAGCGAAATTCCCGCCGATTTCCCGGTGAAAACCGATGAGGGCGGACGCTGGCAGGTGGAACTTCAGCCTGAAAAAGATTATTTTCCGGTGAACAACCATGCTTCGTGCCAGGTGAAGCTGAGAGGGCCAGCAAAGGTATTGGCGCTTCATGAAAAACCGGCAAAACTGCGGAATTTTGCCAGGGCCATGAAGTCGCAGGATATCGATGTGGAAATCCGGGGCAAGTTCGGAATGCCTACGACAATGGCTGAACTGCTTCAGTTCGATGCCGTGCTGATCGCCAGCCTCCCGGCGGAAATCCTTACCACTCAGCAGATGAAAAACGTAAAAAGATTTGTGTCAGACTTCGGGCGCGGACTTATCATGACCGGTTCGGAAAACAGTTTCGGGCTGGGCGGCTATTACCGCACCCCGGTGGAGGAGGTTTTGCCGCTCAATTCCAGATACGAAAAGGAAAAAGAACAGCCGTCGCTGGCAATGGTGCTGGTGATCGATAAGTCCGGGAGCATGAATGGAATAAAAATTTCCCTGGCGCGCCAGGCGGCGAAAGCGGCCGTGGAATTGCTTAATCCCCGCGACCAGGTGGGCGTGGTGGCTTTTGACGGCCAACCGTTTACAGTCTGCGAAATGACCCCGGCGGTGAACACTTCAGCGATTAATTCGGCAATCGACCAAATCGGCGCGGGGGGCGGCACAAATATGTATCCGGCCATGGCAAGCGGCAAGGAACTGCTGGACAACGTGTCGGCGAAAATCAAGCACATGATCGTGCTTACCGACGGGATGAGTTCCGGCGGGGATTTCGAAGGCATCGCTTCGGAAATGGCTGATTCCGGCATGACTATTTCAACCGTGGCGCTCGGGCAGGGCGCGGCACGGGAACTTCTTAACCGGATCGCGGAAATAGGACGCGGACGCTATTACGAAACCGTTGACCCGGAATCGGTTCCGAGAATCTTTACCGGTGAAACCATCGAAGCGTCGAAGTCGGCCATTCGGGAAGAGCCTTTCCAGCCGGTCAAGATCGGCGACGCCGATTTCGTTTCGGGTATCGATTTCTCGAAAAGCCCGTTCCTGCTGGGTTATGTGAAAACCCGCATCAAACCTACCGCGCGCGCCCAGCTTATCACCGAAACCGGCGACCCGCTTCTTGCCTCGGGACAATACGGACTCGGGCGCAGTGTGGCTTTTACCTCCGGACTTACCGGCGACTGGGCCGGGGAATGGCTCGACTGGAAAAATTACGGCAAATTCTGGAGTCAGGTGGTAAGAGCAGTGCTTCCCCCGGACGCCACCGCCGGGTTCACAACAAAATTCAGCGAAAACAACGGTACTGGAACCGTAAATATAGAACGCAAGAATTCATCGGGAGAACCGCTGAACAATATAAAATGGAAGGCCGAAATGATCACCGGCAACGGTGTGAAAACGAGTCTGGACATGACTGAAACCGGCAATGGCCGCTACCAGTCGAAATTCGCGATTCCCGAGTCGCAGGGATACCTGCTCCGGTTCGCCGACCAGACTCACAACAAGCTGAAAGTAATTCATAAATCGTGGAACTATCCTCGCGAATTCCTGCTCTACACCAAAGCCCCGGAATCGCTCAATAAACTTCCGGCGCCGGGAAAAAGTCCGGCTCCGCCATCAGTTCCCGCACGGCGGTCAGCGTTGCCCATTTACGGTATTTTGGCCATCATTTTCATTGCTCTCGGCATCTTCTTCCGCCGCATTTGAAAAAAATGTTTTTTTGAATATTTTAGTATAATTTTAAGGGATGCGAAGATATGAAAAAAGTATTTTTTCCGGTTTTTACGTTTTGTATGCTGATATTTTTACTTGCCGGATGCAAAGGATCCAGAATATTGGTGATACCTGATGAAAGTAAATTATTAGATCGGGGTGATATAAACAGTTCTTATTCTTTTTTAAGCGGCAATTGGACAGGTAAATATGACGAATATAAAATTGATATGGCAGTTACCTATGTGCAAAATCAGCCTTTTTTTATAAATACCGTCGTTCATGAAAAAAGTAAGTCTGAACCTGTCATTCCAATGTGCGCAAAGATTTATGATATAAATGGTAACAAATACGCGATCTGTTTTCCGCATATTGAAAAGATCATAGAAAAAGGAAAATTTAATGGTTGGGGATTATCGATGTTATATCCGTTGATCGCAATAATGAAAATAAATGTATATGATGAAAATAAAATTTCTTTTCAGGAAGTTATATTTATCAAAGATAAAAGTATAAGAAATTTAGATAAATCAAAAGATCAAAAACATCGTATGCTATACGTTCATTCAAAAGAAATGTTTGATTATGTCCGAAAAGGGAAATTTAAGTTGGAGAAAGAAACAATATTTACTAGGAAAGCAGACAAGAAACCGGTAAATGAAAAGCCATGAAGAAGAAAGTATGTCCGGAATACTGTCTTCCGTACCGGATTTGAAAAAATTTTAAAGAATATTTATCAATAAAAATTTTTATGCATTGCCAACACAGTGAAGCAATGCCATTATTATCCTTGGTCATTACCGAATTGAAAAAAAACTTTAACTGAATGGAAGTGTAAATATGAAAAAAGAGATGTGCCTGGTTTTGTCCTTTGGTGTGTTGGTCTTTTTACTTGCCGGATGTGCGGGAACCAAAATATTAATGATACCCGAGAGGAATAGTATATTAGAGCAAAAAGACATTAATGAATCACTTTCTTCTCTTGCCGGGAAATGGGCTGGAGAATATAAAAAGCATAAAATTGATATGTCTATAAAATATGTTAAAGACAATAATTTTTACATAAATGTTAATGTCTATGAGGATAACAAGCCGAAGCCATTTATACCGATGCGGGCGGAAATATACAATATTAACGGAAATAAATATGCCTTTTGTTTTCCCTTTGTAAAAGAAATTGTTAAACATGGGAATTATCATTATTGGGGCTCCGCCTTTTTGTTTCCATTCATTATTGTAATGAAAATTAATGAGTATGATAATAATAAGTTTTCTGTTCAGGAAGTTAGAATTGCGGAAAACCCGAAGCTTATATACAAAGCAATTTCAAAAAAAGAAAAATACTGCACTACTATCGGTATTCATCAAAAAGATTTAATGGAATGCTTCAAGAAAAATAATTTCACATTGTCACCGGAAGTTATGCTGACCAGAAAAAAAATCAAGTGAGGTGAAAATTAAAAGCAGAATACTGGAAACTGTTATCCTGCTTACAGTCGGGATATTATTGACTGCGTTTATGATTCGGGTGATGATTCTGTCAAATCAGATAAGAATCGATAATAATTCGTTATACAGCTTCGGACCTTTAACTATTGAACCTTGGAAATTTGACCCGGAGCACATGATGAAAATGATTGAAAAAAAAGATACTGAAATAAAATGTCTTTCCTATTATGATAAAAATTATAAATCAATAGAAATATCACCTTCAATAGAGAATTTTAATAAAATAATTAAACTTGGCCGTCCTGTTCGTATTAAATTTCATCACAGAAATTATACTCTCGGAGTAAATTATGTTTTAATGAAATCTCCTGATCAAATCATAGAGGTGCGTAAAGGAACATGTTCAAAGAATTTCTGCGGAGAATTGTCAATAAGCTTCGATGAAAAAAATCAGCCTGTGGAAACCGTTAAGGTTACAGGTTGCGATCATTCGCACTGGTATGATTTTCCCCGTCACTGGCGGGGAGGAGTAGTCATAACCAAACTAACCAACGGAAAAATGCTTAAAGAACTGGGAACCGAGGATAAAGAAATATATTACCTTGATTCAAAGGAAATCAGTAAAAAAGAAGCCGAAGAACTCAAGAAAAAGTATAGGCCGAAGCTGATGTGCGAATGATATAATTTAAGAGAGAAAAACATGGAGAAAAAACATATACCGAAGCGAAGATGCAAAATCTGCAATCGAATGCAGACTGAACACAGAGGTTCTATGGTTGTTCATGAATAAGAATTCCTTATTGATTTTCATTTTTTTCTTTATGCTGGTATGCAGATTGCATGCCGCGGCCGGAGCGAGTGAATGGATTATCGGCGGTATAGAGGAAGGACAATGGGGACTCGGGGTTGTTTCTGTAACCGGGAATAATTCCTATTTAGTGATCGGTCCGTACCTTGTTCCGGTGCCGTTAAGTTACGATGTCACGAGAATTCTTTTCGTATTGGGTATATTTGTAATATCAGTGGCATTGGTTGCCGTAGTGTCAGTTATTATTTTTGAATTAAGGAAAAGGCATAAAATCGGTTCTTCTGCGGTTTGTGACATGAAGTTGTGATGGAATAGGCGTGACTGCTTTCGGCGTCAAGTTGCAATCCGGCATAACCGGTCGCGGTTGCTCCCTTTTATTCCGTTTGCTTACCTTGACTCCTTCAAGAGTCGGCCTGAACTGATGTTGTTGTCCGGAAAAATGACTTTTTCCGGCCCCGGACAGTAGGCAAAAACAAAGACCGGTGGCATAACTCTCGTTTTTAAGCACAAAAGCGAGGGAGTCATGTCTACCGGTCTGATGTATCATAGCCAGGGAATCCGCGGATTTCAACACCAGAGTCTGAAAGTGGATGGGAAAAGTTTCATCCAGAAGATCAAGCGGCAGTCGTTTGTCTGCGGCAACTGCGGTTCCGCGAACGTGAGTGTAAAACTAATGCGGACCCGCCGCATCCAGGGTGCGCCGTATGGAACCAAACGCCTTTATTTTGAACTCGGTGTTCACCGCATTTACTGCTTGGCCTGCAAGGGAGCATGTCATGAAAAGCTGCCGTTCCTGTCGCACCCGAAAGCCCGGATAACCAAAGTTCTGGAACGGACTTTGCTCGACCTCCGGAGCGAAATGAGCATCAGCGCCATCGCGGAATACTTCGGGGTTTCCTGGCGGCTGGTCAAAGACTGCGAAAAGCGTCATCTCAAGAAAAAATACCGGAATATTCGCCTCAAAAACGTCAGGATAATCGGCATTGACGAAATTTTTGTCTCGCGGAAAAAAGGCGTTGAAAAGTACCTTACAATCGTCCGCGACCTAGAGTCCGGGGCGGTGCTGTATGTCGGCAAAGGCAAAGGCGTTGATGCGCTGAAAAACTTCACCGCAAAACTGAAACGCGCAAAAACAAAAATAGAAATAATCGCAATGGATATGTCGAAAGCGTACACCGCCTGGGCCAGAGAAAAACTGCCGGACGCCGAGATCGTTTTCGACCACTTCCACGTGATAAAACTGATGAACGAAAAGCTCGATAAAGTCCGGCGCAGGGTTACCGCGAAACTCGACGATGAACACAAGAAACTCCTTAAAAACCAACGCTTTCTGTTCCTGCGCAACGTCGAGAGTCTCTCCACCGACGCCAAACTGCTCCTCGACAACCTGCGAAAAACCTTCAAAGAGTTGGGCGAGGTCAGCATGATGAAGGAGGCGCTGCGAAGCATCTACCGCCAGGCCCACAATGCGTTTCATGCGGAAGCGGCATTGAAAAACTGGTGCGATATTGCCAGGAAAACTGACATCAAGGAACTTTCCGACATGGCGAAAACCATCGAAAACCACCTTGTCGGCATCACCGCTTACTGGCGCACCGACAAACTGTCGAACGCCGCGATGGAAGGCTTCAACAATAAAATCCGATGGCTCATCAGACAAGCCTACGGATATCGCGACCAGGAATACTTCCACCTCAAAATCTTCGACCTGCCAAAGCTGAACATTCAGAAACAATTATGAGCCTACCATGTCACAAACCGCAGAAGAGGCATAAAATTATTAACTGAGTCTGCGTTAGTTGCAGCGGGTTGTATTCAGCTATATAGTTTTCCATGCAGGATTTTATTTTATCATGTGTTTTGAATGCGCTGGTTGGCGCGGCGGTAGGCGCGGGGACCAATGAACTGGCGATCAGGTATCTGTTCTGGAAGGTGATTCCGAGCAAGAAAGAACAGATCGCGGAAGCTATTCAAAGGGTTATTTCCGGGGAACTGATGTCGCCGGAAAAGATCCGGGAGAAACTTCTTTCCGAGCAGGTCAAGCTGGCGGTTAAGTCCGGTGCGTCGGAATTTCTGGATGGTTACTTCCAGCGCGAACTGCCGTCGATGTACGAGCTTACGAACCGCCGGGAGGATTTTCTCCGCGACCTGGAGGATAAGCTTGCCGGAACTGCCGCGGCAATGCTTCACGAATATTTCAGCGACGAACGTTTTTACGAAGAAAACGTAAAAAATTTTCTGCGTGGACAGCTTCCCGGGGTATTCAATAAAACTCCGCTGGAACTCTGGCCGGAAGCTGGCGGCGCAATCGAAAAGGTGTCGATGCGGCTGGTAGAGATGGCCGGACAGCCCAGTGTCCAGGACAAAATCGCCAACTGGCTTACTGAGGTTATCCGCAACGAACTTACCAACTCCGGAAAAACCTGGCGCGAACTGCTTACCCCGAACATGGTGACAGACCTTAAACAGGAGATTCAGCGGCTTGCCCCCAAATTCGTGGACAAGCTTTGTGATTTCCTCCGCCGCGCTGACGTTCAGGAAAAAATCCGGAAAGTGATTACGGAAAATGTGCATGAAAAGATCAATGCCAAGCTGCCGAATTTCATTCATCAGGTAAGTCAGGGCAAGGCCGGAAAGTACATCAGCAATTTTCTCAAGATCGACAGGGAAATTGAGAGCTTCTGCCGACAGTTTCCCGACCAGCTCAAGCGCGAATTCGATCAGGAAGACCATGACTCGGAAATTTACGCGCTTGCCGACCGTTTGGCCGATGATATCCTTGATTCAAGTCCGGGAGATCTGCTCAGGAATACGGATGACGAACGCATCCGGGAACTGGTCCAGGGCGTCATGCAAAAATTTTTGACACCGGAAACGGTGAGTGAGCTTGGCCGGCAGCTTTTTGTATGGATCAAACCCTGGCTTGATATTCCGCTCCGGAAAAGTCTCGGCCATTTCAAGGTCAGGCTGACTCCCGATTACGCGGCGGAATTCTTCACCGCGCAGATCCGCCGGATTATCAGCAGCGAAGACTTCAAACTGAAACTCCTTGAAAACCTCCGCCAGTTGCTCGAAAAACTCAGGAACCAGCCGATTGGACGACTCGACCGGTTCATCCAGCCCAACGCCAGAAACGAAATCGCGGCGCTGACCGGTGATATCCTGATAGACGCAGCTTCCGCCAGATTTGAAGATTTCGCCGAACATACCGGCATCTGGGACATCATTACCGACACTATCAGGGGGTATGACAATCGCGAGCTGGAACGGCTGGTGCGGAAAATCGCCAATCGCGAATTGCGCTGGATCACCGTCATGGGCGGGATAATCGGCCTGTTTATCGGCTTGATCCAGGGGATCATGAATTATTTTATTTACCGGTAGCTATTTTATCCCGCGCTTACGGCGAATGCTTATTAAAGCAGTTTTTACCGCTGCGGCAACACTCTTATTCGGACTGTCTCTGTAGGCTTCAAGCTGATTGTAAATACTTTTCCAGTCACCGGTTTTTGTTTGTTCGGCAATCATTCTCAGTGCATGGATTACCGTGATTTTCTGCCGGTAATAAACCTTTTTGCCGGCAAGGATTTTAAACAGTTCCGGAGTCAGCGGTTCCATGCCGCGATAGCGGTTTCTGGACATGGCGGATAAAACGCTGCTCCTGACTTTGGAGTCGCTCATTAACGGGGCCAGCGCCTTTATCCCTTCCGGTTCGAGTCTAATCAGCACATCAATAATCCGGGTTTTCTCCTGTCCGTTTCTGGACCGGCTGTATCTGGAACGCCGCGGACGGCTTTTTGATTCATTTCCTCCAGCCGGGTTGATAGGTTCGACTCCCGCTGGGAGCTGGTACGGTTTTCCGGTTTTCAGCATCTGGACAAGCGCGGGAATCGCGCCCGAACCGGCGGGGCCCATTTTTTTGATGACGGCAATTGTTTTTTCGCGAATGGAAGAATCATTGCTGGCAAGAAGCCTGATCAAAAACGGAAGACATTTTTCATTCGGCCTCATCAGGCTCAGCCCGTTTACAATAGTTCTTTGCCCAGAGGCGTCGGCCCTGGGCAGAGCTTCGGCAAGCGCCACGGTTGTTTGCGGATAATATGCCTTCATGTTCGGATGTTTTATCGCTTCCACAAGATAGCGGATTTCATCGGCTTTGGCGGTTTTCAGCGCCCGTATAAGGTTTTGAGCGGTTGCGGCATTGCCTTTGCCGGGAATGGCCAGGAAATTGGCTGCCTCACCGACAATTCGCGGATCATTCGATTTTGCGGTAACTTTCCTGAGGGCCGCGTAGGTTTCCGGTCCGCCTTTTCCGAGCTGGATAAGCGCAGTCGCGGCGGCAAGGGTTTGCGGCGGCGGACTGTCTTTCAGGACTTTTTGCAGTTCTTTAATAATTTCAGGATTTTTCCTGCATGCTTTTTTCAGGTTTTCCACAACTTTCCACCGGGCATTATGATTGTCGCTTTCCACGAGCAGCGTGGAAACCAGCGAAGCGGGGGAACCGTTTGAAACCGCCTGAATTGTTTCCATCAGTTCTCCCCGGAACGAAGCGTTCTGGCTGGCGTTTTTGAATCGTGGAGTTTTTGATTTCAGCATCGCCTGCAGTTCGGGCGCGGCGCTTTTGGCCCCCAGTCCGATTTGTCTCAGCAACTGCAGCATTTCAAACGCTTTTTTATCGTCTTTGAGGAGCTTCATCATATATGGAACGGCCGGAGCGGAAGCGGGGCCGAGTTCGTCAAGATATTTCCGGAGTTGATAATAATGCCCTTTATCGTTAATGAGCGCTTTGCCGAGAACGGCAACCGATTTCGGATCATCCGCCTTGATTCTCATAATGCATTGAACTGTTGAAACATTGCCCAAACCGGTTCCTTTCTCGTATAGCTTGGCTAGTTCCGGACCAGCGGACTTTCCGGCTTTTTCCATAACCGCAATCGCATAAGCGGCGTTGCCCCTGACATTTTTGTTCTGACTATTCAAAAGCTTAATTAGGATGGGAAGTTGTTGCTGAGAGGGAGGCCCAAGTTTGGCAACAAAATTTTCGATCACATTAATATTGTATTCGGCGATATCGCAAGAGCTGACAATTTCCGGATAAAACCGGGCGGCCTTTCGTCCGTATGCGGCCAAAGCCGCGATTACTTCCATCCGGACTTTCCAGTTGGGATCGGAAAGCATTTCCCTGAGCATGTCAATACCTTTGTCGGCGCCGGGAAGCTTGCCGGCGATCAATGAAAGGTCTCTCGCTGATTTCGCCCTTATTGCCGGATTGGAGTGCTTTAATCCCTTTGCGATTGTCGGCATAATGATGTCCGGCGAGGTATTGATTTTATCCATCAATTCCAGGACGAATTTATCCATCAATTCGGGAATTTTCCGGTAGACGTTTTTTTCCGCGCCCTGGAAGGCTTTTTCCTGGAGCGATGCCCTGCTCTGGTCTCTGTTCACCTGCATCACTGTCGGGAGAGTAGCGGTCTGTTTCGCCTCGGCAATGACCTTGCCGGTTGCGGGATTTTTTGCGGTCAGGTACAGATTAACCCAGCCACCCTTATAATCTCCAATGGTATTTTTATTGATTTTTCGTTCTTTTGTAACGGAGATTTCCAGAGGTTTCAGCCCTTTCTTTTTCCTGTATTTGAAATATGCTTCGAGCAGTTTTGAATCAAGCAATACGGGCATGACCTTACCGCAAAGGCCCTGGTCTCCACTAAGGATGAACTCATTGGCGCGTTTCTTTGCTTCCGCCTGGTAATCGATTTTCGGCAACGGCTTGGGTGCGGGTTTCGCAACTATCTTTTTCGCGGGAGGGGCAGGTTTTGCCGTCTGTGGGGCGGTGTCGGAAGAAGACGGTCCCGGTTTCTTCTTTCCGCCGCTAAACAGAAATATCCCGACAAGGGTTCCGAGCACAATCAGTGCGGCCGCAATTCCTATTGCCACTGCCGGACTCTTTTTCTTGCCGGAAAATTTTGGATCGAAATCATCAAATTGTTCCGGTGAAGATTTCGATGAAGGTTCCGGTTCGGGACTGACTTGCGTCCCCATGACTTGTCCGGTATTGAAATTGTATCCGCAGGAAACGCAGATTACGGCGTCAGCTTGAACTTCAGCCTGACAGTTCGGACATGATTTGCCGGATGCATGATCGGCAGACGCTTCATAACTCATTATCTCTCCCCCCAGAGTTTCATAAGCAACTATTTAAGTTATAGCTGATAATATTCTCCAATAAGCAAAAAGATTCAAGCTAACGCCCTTGCAATAGCCACCCGAGAGTATTTAATTATATTTTTTGGCATACATTATGAATAGAAAAAGGGAATATGACTATGGCAAATATGGACTGGTTTGTAAAAGCCCGTTTCGGACTTTTCGTGCATTACGGGATCTACAGCATGCTCGAACGCGGTGAATGGGTGTTGAACCGGGACCGGATCGATCTTGACGGATACAAAAAACTGGCGATGAAGTTCAATCCGGAAAAATTCGACGCCGACTTTATCTGCAATCTTGCCGTGGATGCCGGAATGCGCTACATCAACCTCACGACCATGCATCACGACGGTTTCCGGTTGTATGATACCAGACTTACCGACTTTAATTCCGTCAAGGTTTGCGGCCGCGACCTGGTTGCCGAAACCGTGGAAGCCGCACGGAAACACGGGCTCAAAGTTTCACTTTATCACAGTCTTAACAACTGGATGGACCAGCCGGACGCCGTTGCCGCGTTAGAATCGAAGGACGCTTATGAACAGTTTATCGCCAATACCTTTGCCCGGTTAGAAGAACTGGCAACAATTTTCAATCCGATAGATGTGATGTGGTATGATGGCTGGTGGCCTTTCCACGCAGATGGCTGGCAGGCCGAAAAAATGAATGAGATAGTCCGGAAAATACAACCGCATATTATTTTCAACGGGCGAAACGCCCTCCCCGGCGACTTCGCCACTCCGGAAGGTCACATGAGCGCTCCCAATCCATGGCGCCCCTGGGAAGGATGCATCACTTTTAATGAACATTGGGGTTACCACCGCGGCGACAACGAGTGGAAATCCCCGGAACAGATTATCGGCCTGCTCGCAACTGCCGCTCAGAACAAGGGAAATCTGTTATTTAATATCGGCCCGAAGGGTGACGGTTCCGTGCCTCAGGCTTCTGTCGACATTCTCAGAACTGTCGGCAAGTGGGTTAAAAAAAACGAAGAATGCTTGTTCGATACCGACCTGTTTATTTACGGGCTTGAAAAGCGTGAAGAACATCATCGCGGCGATTTTAATGCCAACGGTCCGTTCATTGCCAAAGGCAACAACCTATACCAGATCGTTCGCTACTGGCCCGGCCCTGAGCTGATTGTTGCCGGACTCAAATGCAAAGTACAAAAAGCCGCGTTGATCGGCGGTCGGGAACTGAACTTCCGTCAGGAAGGCGAACGGGTAATCGTTAGCGGTTTGCCGGAATCACCCCCGGACCTGTGCCCGGTAATCCGTTTCGAGTGCGATCAGGCTCCGGAAATTTATCTCACCGGCGGCATGAGGATTCCAAATGTGCCGCATCCGCCTTACGATCCGGCGGCATCGGACATCATGCTCTAGCCAAACCAAACAGTGTGTTTGGATCGAGCGGCCGAAGTGCTTACGCGACTTCGGCAAGCAAACAAACTTTGGATGATAACTGCATTGCTCCGCTTTCGCTGGCAATGCCAAACCAAACAGTGTGTTTGGATCGAGCGGCCGAAGTGCTTACGCGACTTCGGCAAGCAAACAAACTTTGCATGATAATTTTGGATTAAAAAAGGCGGAGTGCTTCACTACTCCGAATCAAATAGATTATTTGTTCGCCTGACATTTCTGTTTACCCGTCTGGGCCGCTGAATTGTCTGTTGCTGCGAAGAGCCATCGTTGAAGTTACTTCCCTGATCATTTGACGGAGCTTGATTCATATCAGGATCTTTGGTGATCGTGTTTTGGTGAATCCAGGTTTTTTTGCCAAGATCGATAGTTTCAAAAATTACCAGATCTTTTGAATCGAAGATGATGAATTCGGTTTCTGAATTCAATTTCATTTTCCTGATTTTCGGATTGACCCTGTTGTTGTAAACTTTAATCAGGTTATCGGCGCTGAGGGGTTCATACTTTTTCTTTTTGTCGTATTCCGCAATGGCTTCCACGGCCGCGGCATCCAGCAGTTTCGGCCATAGCTTCCTGAAAAGTTTTTCACTGTTGAAAACATCGATTGTATTTATTTTCCCGTTTATCGCATAGGCAAATCCCATTACGTTTTTTTCTTCGGCAACGGCGCTCTTCAATTTTTCCGTGTATGTTGCCATTGCTTTTTTCAGTTCTTTGTTCTCCATTGACAACTGAAGACTGGAAGAAGACTTGCTGTCGCGGACTTCCGCATTTTTCCCGGTTATCTTGCCGATATTTTTATTTAATTTTCCCTGGACCTTGGAAACACTTCCCCATACCCGGCCCTGGTCGGTCTGATATTTCGCGGCAATTTTCGACTTTTTGGAAGGCAGGAAGTTTGAGCTGCCGGAAAACTTGTCGCAACTCTCATTGCTCCGCTTTGACCAGCGGCCGGATTCCACGCAGAAACTGGCAATCGGAATATTTTTTGAGTGCGGCGGAATGATCAGGTCGTAACGGATGGTGCGGTCCTGCTTGCCCCCCTTGACAATGTCACCGGACATAATAAAAACGTATTTACCGGAATTATTCTGAATCGACAACTGCTGCACATTTCCTGTTTCCGTAAGTTTCACCAGGTCTTTTTGCATTGCTTCCGAGAGGGTCAGGTAATCTTTTTTATCGAGTCCGGTTTTCCCCTTGATGATAAATACCTGAAGGTTGTTGTGGGTATAGGCTGTTGGGGCAATATTGTCTTTTGTGAGTGTAAATTGCGGCTTTGTTTGCGCTTCCGCACTCCAGGTTTGAGTTGTTCCCCCGGCTAACAATCCTACAACGGCAATCCCAACAATTTTCTTCAACATGATTACTCTCCTCTTTAGGAATTTAACTATTAAAAACTTTGCCTGAAAATAAGTTTGATATCCGTTCCGAAATATTCCACGAATATCACGCAGGTTTTACAATCTTTTTACAATTCTTACGAGTTATCCCAGCGGAGGAATTCGTCCATGGCGCGCTGCATGCGCCGCTGGGTTTTGATAACGACGTCCTTGAGAGATTTGCGTTTCAGGTATATTTCCCTGAACATCCGGAAGATGTCGCCGGTTACAAACGGCAGAAAGTGTCCCTTGAAAGGATACTCCCGGAGATAGTTTTTCATGGCTAGGATCGTGGCCAGATTTTGTTTGTTTTTCCTGTCGAGAAACAGCCTGAGGATTTCCCCGGTATTGATGGCGGGAATTTCGTTGCCGCTGGCGACAAAATGACTGGCTCCGTTTGTGCCCGCGAGATATTTCGCCAATTCCCCGGCCATGCGGGGAGAGTCAGTGGCGGAACTTACCGACCATCCGGAAAACGAAACCTGGGTGAACCTGCCAGCGGGACCGCGGGGAATCACCGCGATATCCCAGTCGAGGTCTTTTATCGTGCTGAAATGATTCACGTAATGCATGCTGGCCATGAGGAACATGCCGAGTTTGGATTTTTTGAACAGAATTTTAGGCTGCATCTTCGGCAGATCGGATGGGTGTTCGCTGTAAAATGTTTCCGGGCTGGGGGTGACGCCGTGTTTCAGGACAAGGTCGGCGGCAAAGTGGATAGTGTCGATTGTTTCGGAAGATGTGAGTTTCACTTTTCCGGATTCATCCACCAGGTTTGCGCCATGCGCCCAGAGCAGCGGGGTTATGTAATTCAAACTCCTGAATGGAACCGAGCCGAACTGTTCGCCGGTTCCGCTCTTGCCGGCTGGCTTGGTAAGCGCCTTGGCCGCTTCCAGATACGTTTCCCAGGTCCAGGTTTCATCCGGGTATGGAATGCCTTCTTTATCGAAAAGCTTTTTATTATAGCACAAGTAGAAGATGTGCATGTTCTTGGGCAGCATCCAGATTTTACCTTTGTAGGTTACGGCGTCGCGAACAAACTTATCCAGCGTATCCAGAGGGTATCCCGGCTCATCAGCTAGAAAATTGTCCAATGGTTGAATATAGTTATTCTTGATCAGCCAGAACAGGTGATGCCGCTGTAAGGCGAAAATATCCGGAAATACTCCTTTGTTCATATCGAAAAAGTATTCCGGGGTGGACATTTCCTGTCTGAACTTCTGGAAATCCAGTGAAACCGCGGTTTTGGGAAAGTATTCCCTGAATCCTTTGATAATTTTTTCGTAAAGCAGCAGCAGTGAGGGATCGTCAAACAGTGAAAAACGTAAAGAAGTATATTCCGAAGCGGTCTCAAGGGTGGGCTGATGATGTCCGGGATGGCTGTGAAACAAACTTTCCAGGCTGAGTTTTTCACTACCGTTTTCCATCGGGAACCGGCGCACGAAAGTTCCGCTGCCCTGGATCCGCTGAAGATATCCCTCTTCCACAAGCTGGGAAATCGCCCGGCGCACGGTAACCTGACTCACGCCAAGTTCTTCGGCAAGCTTAAGTTCAGGGGTAACCTGGTCGCCGATATTACTCGAACTGATTTCCGAAAGCAGTTTCGCTTTAACTTTTGCGGTTTTCTGTTGCGCCATTGTTCCCCGGAGTCTGTGATAAGTAAATTTATGTTAAAATAATTATAACCTAAATTTGTGCAAAATCAATTGAATTTATGTTCACTGCCGTTTAAGGTTTTTATTGAAAGTTCTTAAATTTTGAGTTATACCGAATTGCAATCTTAAAGCAAATCGGTATTAGTTTTATAAAAATATACTGAGGAATCATGATGAGTGACAAGCAAAATCGCCCGAACGTACTTTTCATCCTTACCGACGATCAGGGCTGGTGGTCTCTGGGATGCTACGGCAATAAGGAAATCAAAACCCCGAACCTCGATAAACTGGCCGCCAGGGGTATGCGCTTCAATAATTTCTTTTGCGCCACACCCGTGTGTTCGCCCAGCCGCGCCACCTTCCTGACCGGCAGAATTCCCTCTCAGCACGGCGTACACGACTGGGTTCACGGCGGCAACGTCGATCCCGGCGCCATTAAATACATCGAGGGTGAAACCGCGTATTCCGACATTCTCGCGGACAACGGCTATACCTGCGGAATTTCCGGTAAATGGCATCTCGGGGCCAGCGACTATCCGCAACATTCGTTTTCCCACTGGTATGTCCACCGTCAGGGGGGCGGAGCCTACATGGGGCCGGATATGGTCCGAGACGGCAAACTCCAGCAGGAAAAGGGCTACATAACCAACCTGATTACTGATAACGCGCTTGAATTCCTCGACGTCAACGGCAAAGACCCGTTTTATCTTTCCGTGCATTATACCGCGCCGCATTCGCCGTGGGACGAGAAAGAACATCTTCCCGAATACTTCCACATGTACGACGACTGTCCTTTTGAATCGTGTCCGCAGGAACCGAAACATTCCTGGGCGATCCACCTTACCGACAAGTGCCTGAATAACCGGGAAATGCTTCAGGGATACGCCGCCGCTATTACCGCCATGGACAGCGCGGTGGGCAGAATCCTCGACAAACTCGACGAGCTGGGAATTCGGGACAACACTTTGATCGCATTCGCCAGCGATAACGGTTTCAGTTGCGGGCATCACGGATTCTGGGGTAAAGGCAACGGCACTTTCCCCCTCAACATGTATGAAAATTCTATCAAAGTCCCGGCTATTTTCAGTCATCCGGGCAGAATCCAGGAAAACAGCGTAAGTGACGATATGGTCAGCGCATATGATTTTATGCCCACCCTTCTCGACTATCTGGACCTGCCCATGCCCGAAACCGGAAACCTGCCCGGACAGACTTTCCTGCCCGTACTGGAAGGAAAAAGGTCTTCAGGGCGTGACAGCGTGGTAATCTTTGACGAGTACGGCAATACCCGGATGATCCGCACCGGCAAATGGAAATATGTCCAGCGCTATCCCGACGGCCCTAACGAACTCTGGGACCTGACCAATGATCCGGACGAACGCACCAACCTTATCGATGATCCGGGAAGTCAAACCAAAATCGTGGAACTTCGCGGCGAACTCGAAGAATGGTTCGATACTTATACCGATCCTGAACGCGACGGACGCTGCTTCCCGGTAGACGGTAAAGGCCAATTCGAGCTGTGCAGAATAAAAGACAATTCGTATTACTGAACCGGTGGAAAACATCGTTGTCCGTCAGGAAATTCAACGGCTGTTAAAATTTTGTTTGACACCTTGATCTGAATTTGAAAAAATGTAGATTCGGAATATGGACTGGATAACTATCATAATTTACGGGGCGGCATTTGTCTTCCTCGGCGCCGCAACCGGAATCATCGCCGGGCTGGTTGGATTGGGGGGAGGCGTGATTATCGTGCCTGTGCTGGCTTTGCTGTTAAAAAGCATGGGAGTACCGCATAACGTGACCATGCATCTGGCCGCCGGAACATCTCTGGCAATCATGATTTTCACTACAAGCTCCTCGGTAATAGCCTATCAGAGGCTGAAAAATATCCGCTGGGACATCTGGCGGAAGTTGCTTCCCGGAATTTTCCTGGGAGTTATCTGCGGAACGGTAGTGGCGCATTTTCTCCACAGTTCGGTATTGCGGGTAATTTTCGGTATTTATCTTTTACTGGTTACGATCAAACTCTTTACCGGATTCAAACCGAAACCAGGCAAGGATCAGTTGCCCGTGAATAAATTCCTGTGGCCGATTACCGGTTTTGTTGGCTTACTGTCCGGTATGCTCGGGGTCGGCGCCGGCTCTACAACTTCCCCGCTGTTGTTGTATTGGGGGGTGGAGATGAAAAAAACAGCCGGGATTAGTTCGGCCCTTTCACTTTTCCCGATTGCGGTTATTGGCACGATCTGCGTGATTTTCCTGGGAACAAATACTCATAGTGTGCATTGGAGTACAGGTTATATTTTCTGGCCCGCGTTCGGCTGTATTATGCCGTTTACGGTTATTTTTGCGCCGGTTGGGGCCAAGCTTGCCAGCAAGTTGAAGCCGATTATTCTGCAACGCTGCTTCGCGGTAATACTTTTCGGAATTGCCGTCAAACTTCTGTGGATTTGATCAACCCGGATCAACTGTCAATAATGTTAAGCCGTTTTGGTTTTTCCCGGCTATTTTTGTATTTGTCCGGTTCCGGTTTATACTTCTGGGCGTCCTGAAGCACTTTCATCGGGTCGCCGCCTTGGTTGTACCAGTCCGGGGGGGAAAACTCTTTGTCGGAAATTGGCAGATTCATTTTGAAATCAACCAGTTTCAAGATCTGGGTGGCGCCGTTGGAGATAACGGTTTGTTTTTCCGCCAGCAGGACGCCGGGGTAATCGGTGGTGGTGTAACGGTCCACAATCGATTCATACGTATAAAGCTTGCCTTTGATGGTATATTGCGTAGTCATACGTTTGGTGAGAAAATTGTTTTTTCCCACATATATGATCATCGGGGCCATGCCTTTGAGCTTCGGATAGCAGGTCAGTTTGTAATATTCCTTGGTGTCTTCACGGATCAGCTCAAGGTCGATCTTCTTGAAAACATCGAGCAGCGTTTTACTCGGATGGATAATATCAGCCAATTCCTTGGTAAGCTTGAAAGACTTTCCCTCGATTGGCCGCGTTCCCTGCGGGGTGACGGCCCATGCCTGCTTCCCGTTATACAGTACCGTCATGAATAATATGCCGTTACGGTAAGTGACGGTCTTCAGGTTGTCCGGTTTCTTGAAAATGGTTTTTACCTTGTAGCAGGCTTCCTTGCCTTCCTGCTTGCATACCATTTCCTGCTCCATCATATAGGAAGTGCATTTCTCGAATAAGCCCTTGCGGTCAGTTGCCTTTTCGTTCCTGGCAACAACTTCGGCAAGAGACATATCCGACTTCATTACTTCGGGCAAATCCTTACCGGCTATCGCTTCTTTCATGTAGTGACAGCCGGTGAGGAAAGTCATTGCCGCGACGACAAGCGCCGCTACCGGGAAAATTCCAAATTTATTGAAGATCTTCATTTTGCAATCCTCCTTGTGCGGTTGTATGCCTGCCGTCGCCGGCCTCCGGACCGGGTAAACCGATCAGGCGTTATAAGTTGACGAAGTGGTTTTGCCGCTGTTTTCAGTCCATTCGGTATGGAAGAACTGTTTGCGGGGTTTGTCCACCCGTTCGTAAGTGTGAGCGCCGAAGTAGTCGCGCTGTCCCTGCAACAGGTTTGCCGGCAGGTTGGCGGAGCGGTAGGAATCATAGTAGGCGAGGGCGCTGGAGAACGCTGGGGCCGGGATTCCGCTCATGACTGAAACGCAAATAACTTTCCGCCAGGCGTCCTGGCAGTCGTCGATAATCTGTTTGAAGAACGGAGCGAGGAGCAGGTTCGACAGATCGGGCTGATTGTCAAACGCTTCCTTGATCTTGTCGAGGAACTGCGCCCGGATGATGCATCCGCCGCGCCACATCAGTGCGATTTCGCCGTAATTGAGGTCCCAGCCGTATTCTTCGGCGGCGGAACGCATGAGCTGGAAGCCCTGAGCGTAGGAACAGATCTTGGAGGCATAGAGCGCCTGGCGGATCTGCTCGATGAAAGCCGCCTTGTCAATTCCGGACTCGATAGCCGGACCGGTCAGGATCTTGGATGCGGCCACACGCTCTTCCTTAATGGCGGAAACGCAACGTGCGAACACGGCTTCAGCAATGGTCGGGGCCGGAATACCGAGGTCGAGAGCGGATGTGCTGGTCCATTTACCGGTTCCCTTCTGCCCGGCGGTGTCGAGAATGATGTCGACTACGGGTTTGCCGGTTTCCGGATCGGTTTTTGCCAGGATGTCGGCAGTGATTTCGATCAGGTAGCTGTTGAGTTCGCCCTTGTTCCATTCGGCGAAGACCTCGTGCATTTCCATGGCGGACATGCCGAGTACGTTTTTCATCAGCCAGAAAGCTTCGCAGCACATCTGCATGTCGCCGTATTCGATGCCGTTGTGGACCATTTTCACGAAGTGGCCCGCGCCATCGCTGCCTACCCATTCGCAACAGGGGCTGCCGTCTTCAACTTTTGCGGAAATGGCTTGGAAGATCGGTTTTACCGCAGGCCAGGCTTCCGGGGAACCGCCGGGCATGATCGACGGGCCGAGGAGCGCGCCTTCTTCTCCGCCGGAAACGCCGGTGCCGATGTACAGCAGACCTTTTTCGGCAAGGGCTTTACTGCGGCGGATGGTATCGGGATAGTGGCTGTTGCCGCCGTCGATGATGATGTCGCCTTTGTCCAGCAGTGGGGCGATTTGTTCGATGCAGGCGTCAACCGGATTGCCGGCCTTTACCATCAGCATGATTTTGCGCGGGCTTGCGAGATTGTCACGAAGTTCTTCAACGCTGTGACAGCCGATAATATTTTTATCTTTGCCGCGTCCATTGATGAAGTTGTCCACTTTTTCAGTGGTCCGGTTGTAAACCGCAACGGTGAAACCTTTGCTTTCCATGTTCAGTACGAGGTTTTCTCCCATCACTGCGATACCGACAATACCTATGTCAGCTTTCTTTTCCATTTCTTGTCCTTTTACTGATTTTCAGTTTATTTAAAGGTTTAAATAACTTTTCCCGAATACCGCCATAACGGTGGCGGTCAGTTGATTTTTATTATTCCCACTCGATGGTTCCGGGGGGTTTCGACGTGAGGTCGTAAACTACCCGGTTGACGCCGCGGACTTCGTTAATGATCCGGTTCGAGATGGTTTCGAGCAGTTCATACGGAAGCCTGACCCAGTCGGCGGTCATGCCGTCCATGCTGTCTACGGCGCGGAGGGCGATCACGTTTTCATAGGTGCGTTCGTCACCCATCACACCCACGGTTTTAAGCGGCAGGAATACCGCGAAAGTCTGCCAGATGCTGTAATACAGCCCCGCGTCCTTCATTTCCTGGACCACGATGGCATCCGCTTCCTGGAGGACCTTGATGGCTTCACGGTTGACCGGTCCGAGCAGCCGCACGGCGAGGCCGGGGCCGGGGAACGGCTGGCGCATGACGATTTCTTCCGGAAGTCCGAGCTGACGCCCCACCTCACGCACTTCGTCCTTGAACAGACGGCTCAAGGGTTCTATCAGTTCGAGTTTCATTTTGTCGGGTAGTCCGCCAACATTATGATGACTCTTGATCATGGCGCTGGGATTGCCGTCGATCGGTACGCTTTCGATCACGTCCGGGTAGGTGGTTCCCTGGGCCAGGAACGCCACGTCGCTCAGTTTTGAGGCGGCGTCATCGAAAACTTCGATAAATTCGTGACCGATGATCTTCCGCTTTTTCTCGGGATCATCCACCCCGGCAAGTTTGTCGAGGAAACGGTCGGTTGCGTCCACGTAGCATAAGTCCATCTTGAAGTGATTGGCGAAAACTTCCTTCACCCGCGAGGCTTCACCCTTGCGGAGCAGTCCGTTGTTGACGAAGATTGAGGTAAGTTGTTTACCGATGGCTTTGTGCAGGATCGCGGCGGCAACGGAGGAGTCAACCCCGCCGCTAAGTCCGAGAATTACCCGCTTGTCACCGACAATTTCCCGGATTTCCTTGACCTTGCTTTCCACGAACGAACTCATGGTCCAGTTGCCCGGACAGTTACAGATTTCATGACAGAAATTTCCGAGAATTTCCTTGCCCTGCGGGGTATGGACAACCTCCGGATGGAACTGGATGCCGTAAATATTTTTTTCCTTTAGAACGATCGCGGCGTGTTCGGTGTTGCTGGTTTCCGCCACGCGGGTAAAGCCTTGGGGCAGTTCAAGCACTTTGTCGCCGTGCGACATCCATACGCGGAGTTTTTCATCGAGTCCGGCAAACAGCGGATCATCGGAGATAACTTCGAGTTCGGCTTTGCCATATTCACGGGCGGAACTTGGCGCAACCTTGCCGCCGAGAGTGTGAACGGTCAACTGCAGACCGTAACAGATTCCGAGTACGGGAATGCCGAGATTGAAGATTTCCGGGTCGCAGTGCGGAGCGTTTTCCTGGTAGACGCTGGCCGGGCCGCCGCTCAGGATAACACCCGACAGACCCATTTCACGCAGTTCCGCCGCCGGGGTATGATATGGCAGAATCCGGCTGTAAACCCGGCATTCCCGGATTCGCCGCGCGATCAGTTGACTGTATTGCGAACCGAAGTCAAGTACTGCAATTGTATCAAATTTTTCCGCCATTACGCTTCACTCTCTCCCACAGAACATTTAAGGTAAAACTTTACAAAATATCTGTTTTTACGGGAAATCAAAGCCCGGAAGTGAAGTTTTTTGTCCGAAAACGCAGTTTTTTCGCGTTCCCGCCGGATATTTTGAATTTTTTGTTTTATTCAGGTAAGTTTTGCACTAGCCAAACAGTGTGTTTGGATCGAGTGTCCGGGATGCTTCGCTATCCCGGCAAAGATGAAACACTTTGTTCATTCACTCCGGGGACACTCCCCGGCCAAACAGTGTGTTTGGATCGAGTGTCCGGAATGCTTCGCGATTCCGGCAAAGTCGCACCGCACTTTGCCCATTCACTCCGGGGACACTCCCCGGCCAAACAGTGTGTTTGGATCGAGTGTCCGGGATGCTTCGCTATCCCGGCAAAGATGAAACACTTTGTTCATTCACTCCGGGGACACTCCCCGGCCAAACAGTGTGTTTGGATGAGCATCCGGGATGCTTTGCGATCCCGGCAAAGATGAAACACTTTGTTCATTCACTCCGGGGACACTCCCCGGCCAAACAGTGTGTTTGGATCGAGTGTCCGGAATGCTTCGCGATTCCGGCAAAGATGAAACACTTTGTTCATTCACTCCGGGGACACTCCCCGGTTAGAGGAGGTTAGAGGCGGCGAATTTTACGGCGTTGTCGAAAATGGCCTTGCCTTCGCCGAATTCGGGCAGTTCCCCGGCGATCTTTTTTCTGGTCCATGCCGGATCGTTGTAAGGCGACAGGAATGCTTCTGGATGCGGCATCAGCCCGAAAATCCGGCCGGAGGGATCGCAGATACCGGCAATGGCATTGATCGAACCGTTCGGGTTCGCAGGGAATTCGTCAGTGGGGCTGCCGTCGGTGTCGGCGTAGCGCAGCACCACCAGATTTTCAGCTTCAAGACGGGAAATTATTTCATCGCCGGCCACGAATTTGCCTTCGCCGTGGCGGATCGGCAACCGGATTGACTCGATTCCGGCCGTAAACACACATGGTGAAGCGGAATTTACCTTGAGATTTACCCAGTCGTCGCGGAAAACGCCGCTGTCGTTCTGGGCTAACGCTGCCTGTTGAGTAAAATATTTGCCGTCGAGTGCGGGAGCAAGCCCGAGCCGGGAAAGCGTCTGGAAACCGTTGCAGATGCCGATCACCAGCTTGCCGGCCTTCACGAACTCCTCGAGTTCATCGCGCATCCGGAATTTCACCCGGTTGGCGAAAACCGTTCCCGCGCCGAGATGGTCGCCGAATGAAAATCCGCCGATGAACGCGAGAATCTGGAATTCTTTCAGCGAACGCTTGCCGTTGAGAATATCGTTAAGGTGAATCTGTTCGGCGGTGGCTCCGCAACAGGTGAACGCCGCGGCGGTCTCCCGTTCGCAGTTCAGCCCGAACCCGGTAATTATCAGCGCTTTGACTTGCTCGTATTTCATAATCTTTCCGTTACAGGTTGAAAAAAGAATTTTAGTCGTTTTTTCCGCAATTGCAAAGCCATAATGGATAAAATTCGATTACGACCTGCGAATACGAGTGGCGATAGCAAGGAATTATAGGTAAATAAATATATTACATCCTCTAGTCAGGCACTGGGCGTAAACGGCCAAACTGCTCCGCGAACTTTGCTGGAAATACGGACGTATCTGCAAGAAATTAATTCTTAACTTGGATATTCCGTTGAATATTGGAACTTGAAAAACCTGTTACAGGTCTTTCATTTTGGGTTCGAGGTAGTCGACGCTGCTTTTCAGGGAAGCAAGTTTAGGATAGTCTTCCTCGGGGATTTCGACACGATAGCCTTTACGCAGTTCCATGACAATGTCGAGGAAATCCATGGAATCCAGTTCGAGTTGGTCGCGCAAGCGTTTTTCCGGATCGAGGTTTGAACAATCACCTTCCGGCAGAATGTCTTCAATAATTTCGATGAGAACGTCGCTGATTTCTTCCCTGGTCATTTTTTCTGTATATCCCTTTTGCCCCGTTAGCAGTCACTTATGAAATGAGTAATGTAATCGCAAATTGCTAATCTACAAACCGTTTAACGATCAAGGTTGAATTTATTCCCAACATTCCGAAGGAATTATTGAGGATATAATCAATTTTTTTGAGTTTGCGGGGCTCACCCATGACAAGATTAGGGATATTACATTCCGGATCGAGGTTTTCGAGGTTCAGACAGTGATGTGCGGTCATATCTTCGAATCCGGAAATGTTTCCGGCGAGTTCAAGGGCTCCGGCGGCGCCCATGGCGTGTCCGATGAATCCCTTGGTGTTGTTGACGGCGGGAGACTTTTCCGGATCGCTGTAGATCATTTTCATTGCGGCGGCTTCCTGGATATCGCCTACTTCAGTGCCGGTAGCGTGGGTATTGATCAAGTCGATATCCTCGGGTTTGAGGCCGGCTTTGGCAATTGCGGCAAGAATACATTGGCTCTGCCGTTCCGGATTCGGTTGCACCATGTTGGATGAAGCATCGGAATTGAGTGCGTATCCGGCGATTTCCCCGTAAATCTTAGCGCCGCGCTTTCTGGCGTCGCTCAACCGTTCGAGGGCATAGAGGCATCCTCCCTCCGCCACAACGATTCCATTGCGGTCGCGGTCGAATGGGCGCGATGCTTTCGCCGGATCTTCGTGGTCGGCAAGTGCGCCTTCGTTGCGGAAGCTGGCGTAGATGCCGAAAGTGTGTGGGCTTTCAGAGACTCCCCCGGCAACCGCCAGGTCGATTTCGCCTAGGATAAGCTGCTGAACTCCCTGGACGATTCCCGCGTTTCCGGCGGCGCAAGCGGCCCCGATGCAGTAATGCGGCCCGGTTATCCCGAGGTTGATGGTAACTTCGCCGGCGGGATTGTTGGCTATCGAACGGGGATTGTGGTAATGGGACCAGTAATTGACGTCATAATCGAATTTTCCGAGATCGTAAACTTCCTGTTCGGTTTCAACGTTGCCATGCTCGGTAATACCCACAAAAATGCCGGTCCTTGACCGGTTGTCATCGGAAATCTCGATTCCGGCATCGGTAATTGCTTCGTTAGCGCAGTAAATGGCAATCGACCCGGCGCGGGTTCCGTAACGGAGCTGTTTTTTGCTCTGGTACTTCCGGTTGTCAAAATTACACAATCCGGCAAGAACTCTGCCCATGTATCTGATTTCCGTTTCGGCCACTCCCGATACGCCGTTCAACAGATTTTCCCGGAATTCCCCGAGATTGTTGCCGTTCGGCGAGGTGAGCCCTATCCCCGTTATGACAATTCGTTCCCCGGCAATTGACATTTACACCTTTCCGGAATTATATTGCTTCCCGTTAATTTTAATTTAATAATTTCAGAATAAACATACGCCTGACAATAAAATATTCAATGCGTTTTTCAGGAATAGAAACCGAATGATTTCAGGAATTGGAACCGACATCGTGGTTATCGACCGGATCACCAGGGCCATTAAGCGCCACGGCGATGCATTCCTTGAACACGTTTACACCCCGGCGGAAAGGGCAATGGCGGCAGACCGTAAAGACCTGCCGAGTTTCTACGCCGGACGTTGGGCGGCCAAGGAAGCGCTGTCGAAAGCCCTCGGTTGCGGCATCGGGGAAAACTGTTCCTGGCAGGACATTACCGTACTGAACGGCAGCAAGGGTCAGCCTGAAGTAGAGATTACCGGATCAGCTAAAGCCACCGCCGACAAACTTGGCGTCAAATCCGTCCATCTTTCAATCAGCCACGAAAAAAACCTGGCGTCCGCCACCGTTATCCTCGAGCAAGCAGACCTTGCATGATAATCGCCGGGATGCTTTGCGATCCCGGCAAAGTCGCACCGCACTTTGCCCATTCAATCCGGGGACACTCTCCGGTCAGAAATAGTATTCGCGTCTTTCCGGGAGTTCCGGGAGTTTTCTTACCGTTGTTTTCAGCCGAAAGCGATAGTATAAGTCATGCCGTAAAAGGCGGTGTTTATCCAGATATAATTTTCCTTCGGAAGGTTGTGGGCGTCCTTCAGGTTTTGATCCTTTTTCAAATGCCTTGACAACTTCCGGAAGCATTTCCGCCGCAAGTTTAACGCATTTGACGTATATCTTTACTTCACTATTATCATGAGGGCCGATGGCGGGAAATCCCTTGGCAAGTACAGCCCCGTGGTCGAGTTTTTCATCAAGGTAGTGGATGGTAATGCCGATTTTCCCGTAATCGCGGTGATAAAGCGGCCAGAACAGGGTGTGGAGACCGCGATAATCAGGCGCACACCCGAAATGAAGATTCACAGTTCCCAGTTTTGGGATATTGAAAACTTCCGGCTTCAGGAATGGCGCTCCCGCCACCAGCATCAGGTCAGGAGAAGACTCTCTGATCAAAGCAATCCCCTGTGGTTTGTTGATTAAATTCCGGGAGATTTCCACGGTTTTTTCTGGCAGTGGAGGAGATTCCGGTTCCTGAAAAATATTATCCAGCAACTGTTTTTCCTGCCACCTGAATCGCGTATTAATCCTGTCGGAAACTTTATTTAGAACGTGTTTTGGATGCCAGAAAGGTGGTTTTGAAACCGGTTCCGCGACCTTTCCCGGCGGCGTATATAAAAGCTTTATCAGCCGTGAAATACCAACTTGTTGCTCCGTTGCCGTGATGACCGGGAGCAAATCAGGATTGCTACTGCTGAGAAAAATTTTATTCATATCGTTTCCGCCTGAAATAGTTTCCTGATAAACTTATATTTCATGGTCGCGCTCCGAATAAATCCCGGCATCATCTGAAGCATTTCATGCCGTTCCCGGCGGGTAATATACAGGAACATGCCCATTACAAAGAAAACGGAACCGCCAATGGCTGCCGTAATTCCGATGTAGATAAGCCCGAAAATTCTTTCTCCCCATTTTTCCATGTGAAGCGTTTCCGGAACCATTGCAATAAATTGGTCCATCGGGAAATAATAAATTATGGCCAACATCAGCGCCATTGCCGGAACCGCAATCAGCGCTATCGGGAGAAATACTTTAAATATATAGGTTGACATTGACGTTTTCAATCCCCGGCAGGCCAGGGGGAAAATGATGAATATGCCGCAAATAAAGTTCGGAATACATGTGCCGAGGACAACCCCCAGGATTCCGATCTTCCAGATCAGGAAAATGCTGATTCCCAAATTTGCGACTGCCTCGAAAATTATAATCAGGGCCAGAATCCGGTGGTAATCCGCCATCAGCAGGTAGCGGCTGAATACGCTTCTGAACAGCACTTCAAAGTAAGTTCCGATCAGAAATATATAGGTAATCATAATGATGTCTTCGTTGACCACATCCAGCCAGACTTTCAGAATATCGCGGGTCAGAAATATAAAAATGAATACGCATCCGGTAATGACAAAAGCGGTAAGTTTATTGCTGATAAACATCACCTTGCGGAGTCTTTCTTCTTCGTCGCCGGCATGAAGCGAAGCCACCACCGGCGTCAGTGTGCTCTGATACTGGCTGGTAAGCTGATGCATGATGGCGGGAATTTTTATGCCGATCTGGTACAGGGCCACCGGAGCCATTCCCAACATCACGCCCAGGACAATGCGGTCGGTATTGTTTATAATCCGCGTGGCCATCGAGATAATGTAAACGTAAAAGCTGAAATGAAAAACGTCCTTAAGATTGGACCAGGTCAAATACTTCAGCATGATCCGTAATTGCGGCATCAGGAACTTACTCACCAGAAACATGGCGAGATTGGTTATAAAGTTTAAAATAACGATATAAACCGCTAGCACCAGGATTGAATGATTCATATAATAGATAATCACGTAGATACCTGCCAGCGTAAGAAATATGTTGGTGATTTTTATGTAATTGCTCAAGTCGTATCGTTTAAGTCCGTCGAGCACTTCGGAAAACACCGAAACAGGGAAATTCAACGCTGACCCGATGCCGATTATCAGGAAAACCTGTTTATAAAGATACAGTTTGGTTTGGTTTTCAATCTTGAAAATGTCACCAAGAATGGTGGAAAGGTAGTAAGTGACCCCAATGATGATCAGCATTAAAACCAGATAAGAACCGATTATTGCACTTAACCGCCGGTTCAATCGCGGATAATCGCGGGTTGCGCTTGCCTCAGCGGTATATTTCTGGACCGCCATGCCGAAACCGAAGTCCAGAATTATCGCAAAACCGAAAAACTCCCAAAGTAACGAATAAAAACCGTAATCGTTTTCACCAAGTCCATGAAACAGCATGTAGATGGTGAAAAATGACGTAATCATCCTTGCAAACACCACTACGTATTGGGTAATGGTATTTCTGAGCATGATCCTCTTAAGGTCTTTTGACGCCAAATCGCCACCTATGAATTCATAAAATTACTGACCGGGAACGCCACAGGAGTAAGCTAATGCTTATGCAGACCTTTTCAATTGATGGAACAACCGGATGTTTCATCATTTCCATAAAAAAAACCGCCGAACACTCTAAGGCAATTCGGCGGTAACAGTCCAGATTTTATATCCGGTTATTTTTTGACGGGAGCGGGAGGCATCCTCATCATCATTCTATTATTTTTCGGCGGTTTCAGGAAAATCTTGATCCGTCCGCTGCTTTCAGCATGTTTGACGATTTTCTGAAGTTGCTTCTGGACTTCCCTCTGAACCAGGAATTCGTGGAGTTTGGCCTTCACTTCTAGGAAAGGAGTTTTGCTTTTCTTGCCGCCTTTGATGATGTGATACCCAAAGCGGGTTTCAACAACCGGGCTGAGTTTGCCGTCCGGAGTCGCGAAAGCGACTTTCTCGAATTCCGGAACCATCTGGTTGCGTTTGACTACGCCAAGCGAACCTTTTGCCTCTTTGCCGCTCTTGCAGGCGCTTTCTTTTTCAGCGGTTTCTCCAAATTTGATTTCGCCCTTGGTAAGCTTTTTCAGCAAATCCTGGGCTTTCTTTTGGGCTTCCTCTTTAGACTTGGGAGTTCTATCTTTCGGCTGAATCAGGATATGGGACACTTCCGCGGTTTTGAACATTTCCGGGTTTTTGTCATAGAAATCCTGGACTTCCTTGTCGGTAACCTTGATCGAAGGTATAATCTTTTCCTTGATCCAGTTATCGACCGCCATTTCTATCTGAGCGTTTTTGTCCTTGCTTATTTCCTCCCGGTAGTTCGCGAGGGTCTTATTTTCTTTTTTAAGTTCAGCCTTAAATTTATCAAGTTTCTTCGGGGGCACGGTCTTGATCATTTCATCAAAATCATCTTTAACCAGTTGGGGACTCGGTTTAAATCCGGCCCTGACCGCGGCTTCTAGCAAGACCAATTTGTTGACCATCTGTGACACCATCTGAGGCGCAATGGCTTGAATAAGCTGGGGAGGTAGCATCTGGAGAGGCATCCCGCGCTGCGCTGACATTGCCGTAATATCCTTGATAAATTCTTCCTTGGTGATTTCCTTGTCACCAACCTTGGCGATAATTTTCGGCAGAAACGCGAACTTGTCAGCAGGTTTCATCGATTTCGCGGAAACTGGATTTCCTTTTGCATCAGGTTTTTTAGCGGCTTTGTCGTCACCAGTCAGCGACAGTGCATAGAACGCACCTACCCATAATGCGCCAATAGCGCCCAGTACAGCAATCGTTTTACCTTTCATATTTACTTCCCTTTCAGTAATTGCCTTTTCTGTTAATGTCCATTCAGTAAAGATTAGACAGGTCAAATTTCATTAAGTTCCTTGTTTTTTCGCTAGTTACAAGGAAAAAAGCAAACTATTTGCCATGAAAATACACAGGCCAGGCTACAAAATGTCCTTTTCAACGAAGCTGAAATACCCGGATTTGCCCACGATAATGTGGTCAAGCAGCCTGATGTTCAACGTTTTTACGGTATCTTTAATCATTTCGGTAAGGGAAATATCCTCTTTGGACGGTTCGCACATGCCGCTCGGGTGGTTATGAATCAGGATCAGCCCGGAAGCGTCGTATGCCAGGGCTTTCTTCACGATTTTTCGCGGATAAATAACGGCGTGGTCAACCGTGCCTTCGCAGATCATTTCGTAGTTGTTCACATGGTTTTTGGTGTTCAGGTAGATTACCATGAAAGCTTCATCGCGCATTCCCGCCATTTTCATCCTGGCAAAATCCCGTACTGCTTCCGGCGACGAAAGCACGTCGCATTCTTTCATTTTATCGGCCAGATATTCCCCGCACAGCTCTTTCACCAGCGAGATTATCACCGTGGAACTTTCGGCGATGCCAGCCACGGAACGGAGTTCTTCGTGAGAAGCGTCGAGCAGTCCGGAAATATTTTTGAACTTTTTTAGAAGCTGTTTGGCAATCGGCTTAACGTCCTTGCGCGGAACCGCGAAGGTAAGCAGGAGCTCAATTGCCTCGTAGTCGTGCAGTCCCTCGATCCCGGCGTTCAGGAATTTCTTCCGCAGCCGCTCCCGATGTCCCTGATTGTGCTTTTCCTTCAACAGTTCTTCTCCAGCAAGGTTACTGACTCAAAATGAGATGTCCGTGGAAACATGTCGATCAATCCGGTCTGTTTTACCCGGTAACCGCGTTTTATCAATTCTTTCAGGTCCCGGCATAAAGTATCCGGAGCGCATGAAATATATATAATGTAACGCATTTTATTTTTTTCGATACACGGAATCAGTTCCTGTGACAAACCTTTTCGCGGCGGATCAACGAGCAGCAGGGAACTCTTCCCTTTTACGTTACGGAAAAACTTGTCGGGATTTTTTGCGGCGTCTCCCCGAACGAAACGGCAGTTTTTCATCTTCAACTGTTTGGCGTTGTATTCGGCGGCGGTAATCCCCCCGGCGTCGGAATCCACCCCGACAACCCGTTTTACTCCGCATTTCGCGGCCACGAACGAGAAAATTCCCACTCCGCAAAACAGGTCAAGCACCGTATCCGGGGCAATTCGCTTTATGATTGAAGACGCTTCGGAAATCAGCAGTTCAGCGGCGGAACCGTTCACCTGGAAAAAGCTCCCCCGGGGTACGGCAAGAGTTCCCAGAGAGGTTTCTTCACGCAGCCACTTGTCATTTGTCTTTGCCTGATTCCGCCACAGAATTGCGCCGTCATGCTCAGTATGCCGAAAGGTTACGGTCATCCGGTCGCGCAGTGTGTGGAAAAATCCGGTCTGGCTCCGTTGTTTCCGGAGCAGTTCGTTGATTGGTTTCTTCGCGAGCGGACATTCCTCGACGTCCAGTACCGAGGAATTGTCGGACAGGAAATATCCGAGCTGCATGAAATCCCGTTCGCCCTGGGCGTGAAGGACTATCTTGTTGCGGTAGTTAAGTTCTTCCGGGGACGGAACCGGAGATTTGCATACCTCTGCCGGATCAATCCCGGCCTGACGCTCGAGAAAATCCCTGAATTGGCTGTTTTTCAGTTCAAGTTCATCGGAATATGCCAAGTGCTGATAACAGCAGCCCGGACAGAACCGGGGCGCGCCGGGATTGTCGGTTCCAGGCTGAATGGCGTAGGGACACGCAGGGGTGATCCGTTGCGGGGACGGGGTGATTATCCTGACCAGTTCCGCGCGGCTGTACCGGTCTTTTTCCTGCACCAGCAAGGCTTTTATCCGTTCGCCTGGCAACGTTCCCGGCACAAAAACTACTTTCCCGGATTCGTCATGCCCGACTCCGTCGCCACCGAACGCGACTCTCGCTATTTCAATATCGATAATTTTACTTTCAAGCGTCATGTGTTCTCCAGTCTGTTGCCATGTATTATCCGGACAAACCCGGAAAATGTCAAACCGTATTTTGATATTTTTTTCACGCGTGGCGGATTATTCGGCGCGACCTGCCCCGGTTTGACGGTTTTAAGCATAAAACGAAATATTTCAGGGAGTTTTGTTTGACGCCGATTCCAGATAGTAACGGAACAGTTAAACAATAAAACAAAACGAAAAACAAAGGAGAAAAAGCAAATGGCAATCACTTTTACCCCGGAAGGCGGCTCCCCGGTTGCGGTAACTCCAATCCAGGGATCTCTTCAGGTCGGCGGCGGACACGATGACCGCGGCGGCGGACAACTTCCCAATATCAGGGCCGGCATCGCGAAAAATGGCAGCTGCGAGGTCATACTCGATGACGGCGGACTTACTCTCAGCGATGCCATCGCGCTGCGTTCCGGCGTGGGCGAAGGAGATGTGGATATTACCGGCGATGCCACCAGTTACGATGCCCTGATCGATGTTGAAATCGGCGGCGACGCAGTCCAGACCGCCAAGATTTCCTGGAAAGGAACCAAGGTTTAACCTTGGATTGAAATGGTCGGAATACTTCGCGATTCCGGCGAAATCATTAAGTGTTTAAAATTTTTTTAATTTGCAAACCGGAGGTTTGAACCATGGCCAGTATTTTACCATTTGACAATGCCACCATTAACAGCGTGGATATTGCCGCGTCTGAATTTGTGAACAGCTCGGGAACCCTTACCGAACAGGGCTCCGATAAAAGCGTTACCACCGCTGACGGACGGATTCACAATATCCGTGAATCGATCAACAGTCAGGCACAATTCGAGTGCTACGGAGACCAGACTTCACTCGATTCCGGCACTGGCACCGGGGTGACCTGCGCCCTGAAAGACGGCGAAACCACAATCAAAACCATGACTGGGGTGGTAACCGCCACATACAACGCTGGAAACAATTCAACCAGCATTTCAATTACCGGCGATTCGTAAGGGAAATTCGAATTTTCATCCCTGATTAGCTTCTCCGGGCTGGAAAGGGGGCGGCTGGTTCTTTCCTCTCATCCCCAATTCCTTATCCCTGGGATAACCGAACGGCTGCAGTTATCCGCATAACCCGGCCGCTCCCTTTCCAGCCCGGAGATATTCTTACTTCCTTGACATAAATCCAATACAAGTATATTATTATCCCTTGGGGTAGTATTTAAGTTGGGGACACTGTTTATGGCGGCTGTGCGACGAGTGAATATTCTCAAGTATTTTAAATACGCCGTATTTGCGGCATTCGCCGTGTATTCCCTGATAATGCTTGTTTTGAATATCAAGTACAGTGATTTTTACATGCGCGGCTTCTTTTCAGATGTTCACGACGCCGGCATGCACTGCATGAAAATCCCCAATCTTCCCGACCTGTCAAGATTCTACGGATTCAATACTACCATAGGCGTGATGCTGCTCTTCGGAACCGCCGCAACGTTTGCAATCGCTTACCTGTGCGCCAGGAGGATGCACCTGAGATTTTCTGAGCGCATGTTTTATTTCGTCGAAATTCTCTTCTTCTTCTACCTCGCCTGCGATGACCGCTTCCTTTTCCATGAAACTTATGAGGAAATGTCCGGCATAAAAGATGTTTTTATCTTTGCTTTTCTCGGAATATTTCAGTTATCCCTGCTTTTCTGCTTGAAAAAAATACGCCGCGACAGTTGGAAAATGAACATTTATTTGCTTCTTGCCGGTGGATTTTTCGGCCTTATGGTATTGATTGATTTCCTGTCAATTGGCAGAGCAAGCGATGCTCTCGCAAAAATTCCCTGTCCGGAATGCATTACCTACCTTACCCGGGGAAGACTGGCGCTGGAAGATTTGTTCAAACTTTGGTCGGCGTTCTTCCTGTTCCTTTACGGCTGGTATTCGGCGATGGCAAAAATTTCCGAACTGGCGAAAAAGGGCGACCCCGATACAACCCCGGCGCCTGGACGCACCGGTTTGGAACTGAAAATCATCAAATACGGCCTGATTACCTGTCTGGTTATGCTTTCGTTTGAAGTGCTGGCGGTTGACTGTGTTATCGGCCGCGACCTGATTGCCGGATACATCGCCCCGATTGCCGCCAACATTAATTACAAAATGCTCTATCCGGAATTTTATGGTCTCTCGCTGTCGCTCTCAACCATGATGCTTGTCGCCACCGCGGTTCTGCTTGCCATTACCGATATCTGCGCCCGGTTGAGACACGCAAAGCCAAAACTGCAATGGTTTTACGCGGAGGAAGCCCTGGTTTTCCTTGCCCTTGCATTTTGTTTGCGATTCAACATCTTCAATCTATGGAGCGAAGGCGAAGCCGCCTGGCTGGTCATCCTGATTATCTTTTCCGTCAGCAAAATCTGGATGATGGGAGAGAAACCCTCAGATTACCAGCGCTATTTGGTTGCCGCGAAACTGCTCCTGATCGCCATCCTGCTCGGACAGGTTTTCATTTACGACTGGTTTGTGGTGCTGCCGGCCACCCGTCTTGCCAAAGTCTGGCTCTCGATTGTTTTTATGTTCTACGCATGGTACACCTGCCGCCAGGAAGTATACCGCCTCGGACACCAAGGAGCATCCTTGGATTGAAACTGCCGGAATGCTTTGCGATTCCGGCCACTCGATCCAAACACACTGTTTGGCCGGGGAGTGTCCCCGGATTGAATGGGCAAAGTGCTATGCAAGTTTGCCGGAAATACGCAACAATTTGTTGGAGTTCAAAGCTTCAGCTGTGTCTTTACACCCGCTCTCGGCAAAAGCGGGCTACTTGCTCCTTAGATATTGTTGCTCGTTGGATATTTCAATTCAGGGCTTGCCCTGGTTAGATTTGGGTTTCGAGCTGGAAGCCGACGTGGACCGGCTCGACTTGATTGCCGAGGAGAGAATAAAGCCGGGAGAAACCGTAGTAGCCGGTGCAGTGACCAAGATAAAGTTTTACGTCCTTATCCGAGAAAAAATCCGCCACTTCGGAAATCTCTTCATTACTGACCTGATCGAGGTGGCTCCCCCCGACAACCATCGAGACCGGACGTTTCGTGAGTTTGCTGGCGGTCTTGAATATTTTTATCAGTCCCACATGGGCGCAGCCGGTGATCAGACAGGAATTATGGTCGCCAATAATCAACAGATTGATTTCATCCTCGAAAGTATCGGGAATGTCCTTGCCGTCCGGAGTTTCCACGTAGAACATCCAGTCCGGGGGCAAGTGTTTTCTTTCCCCGGCGGAGAACAGCAGGTGATGGGGGGAAATCCGTTTACGGTGCTTCAGATAACTGACCCGTCCGGCAAGCCGGGCTGACACGATTGCCTTGTGCGCTTTTTCGTCAAGTCCGGCATAGACCATTGATCCGTCAGGAAGTTTGGCATATTTGTCATTCATGGCGTCCTGATGCAGCCAGAGTTGGGCGCGGTGGCATTCAGTAAGCGCGGCGGGGAGGCCATTGCCGTGGTCGTAGTGGTTGTGGCTCAGGACAATCGAATCGACGCCGAACATTTCCAGTTCAAATTGGCGGGAGTTGCGGATACACAAATTGCTTGCGCCGGTATCGAAAAGGATATTGTGATCGCGGCTTTCCGTAAGTGCCGAAAATCCGTGTTCCCCGCGACCGCTGTTGTACATGCAGGCATGGTCGTCAACTAAAACCGTTATTTTTAATCTGCTCATTAATTGGTTATCCGGTCAGTTGTTGACGGAAAAAACGCAATCAGCAGGCTATTTTTTGCGGTAGATAATGCGGCCTTTTTCAAGGTCATAAGGGGACATTTCCAAGGTAACGGTATCACCTGGCAGAATGCGAATGAAATTCAGCCGCATCTTACCGCTGATATGCGCCAGAACAATATGTTTGTTGGGCAATTCCACCCGAAACATAGTATTCGGCAACAGTTCCTTGACTATCCCGTCAACTCTGATTACGTCTTTTGACACGTTAAAATCTCCGGTTCCTTTTCCGTTACCAGCACCATGTGCTCGAAATGAGCGGATACTTTACCATCGACTGTACGCACTGTCCAGCGGTCAGCTTCAGTAAATACCCGATAAGTGCCTAGATTAAACATTGGTTCGATAGCCAGCACCATTCCCGGACGCAGTTTCGGCCCGGCATGGCGGCTGACAAAATTCGGTATTTCAGGGGGTTCGTGCAGCTTCACGCCGCAACCATGCCCCACGTATTCGCGGACTACCCCGAGTCCGGCTTTTTTCGCTACCGCTTCCACGGCGGCGCTGATGTCTCTGATATAATTTCCGGCCCGGGCTGCCTTGACGCCTTCAAGAAGGGCTTTCTCGGTATTGACCAGCAACAGGTCGATGTCTTTCCCCGGACTTTCCCCGATAACGAACGAAGTGGCGGTGTCGCCCACGAATCCATTGTAGTTAACCCCGATGTCCACACTTACCACGTCGCCGGTTTTCAGGAACAGCGTATTGCAGGCGATCCCGTGGACCACCTGGTCGTTAACGGAAATGCAGATGTTCGCGGGATATCCGCGATATCCGAGGAAAGCGCTGGTCCCGCCGGTAGCGGCAATCAGGGAACCGGCGATTTCATCAAGGGCTTTGGTGGTCATGCCGGCACGTGCGGCGACAGCAACCTGGTCCCGCACTTGGGCGGTAATGGCGGCGGCTTCCCGGATCCCCCGGACCTCCTCCTCGCTGTGAACCACAAAATCCGGCTTGGCCATGATCTATTTCAGGAGCGCAACCAGACTCGGGTACGCTTCTTCCTTTGGCAATTCGGAGTTAATCGAGGCCAATTTTCCGCATTTGCGGTAATATTCAATCAGCGGGGCGGTTTGTTCTTCATAAACTTTCAGGCGGCCAGTGGCGGTTTCCAGGGAGTCGTCAGCGCGCTGATAGAGTTCGCCGCCGCATTCGTCACAAGTGCCTTCTTCTTTCGGAGGGCTGAAAAGCTTGTTGAAGTTCACGCCGCATTTTTTGCAGGTGATCCTGGCGGTGAGGCGTTTCAGCAACAATTCATTGCCTGCTTCAAAAAGCACTACAAGATCAAGATTTTTGCCGATTTTTTTCATGGTTTCGTCAAAAAGTTCGGCCTGCTTAACGGTGCGCGGGAAGCCGTCGAGAATGAAACCGTCTTCGCAGTCGTTTTCCGCAAGACGCGAACCGACCATGTCAGCCACCAGTTCGTCAGGAACCAGCTTACCCTGGTTCACATATTCCTGGGCTTTCTTGCCGAGTTCGGTGCCGCCCTTGATTTCCCGGCGGAAAATGTCACCGGTGGAAATGTGGGCAAGTTTGAATTCCTGAGCGAGGATTACCGCGAGGGTGCCTTTTCCGGCGCCCGGAGGACCTAATAAAACCAGATTACGTTTTGAAATCATTCTTTTTTCCTTTTCTGAAATGAATGTGCCTAAACCAGTAAGTTAGACATTTTTATTTAAATATTCAACATTTTTTTATGATTTTTGGCAACATCCACTTGATTACCTCGCTTTCAGGAAGCTCTTCCTGAGTTCCGGCGTTCATGTCTTTGGCTACCACAATGCCCTTGTCGATTTCCTCATCGCCCCGGATCAGCACGAAATTTGCGTTGATGCGGTTGGCGGCGCGGAGCTGGGCCTTCATGCTTTTGTCCTCGACTTCCGCCATAGCTGGAATTCCGGCGCGGCGAATATCGCCGGCAAGCTTCATGTTCAGCCTTCTGGCGTTGCCGCCGAGACCGACCAGGAAAACCGGCGGGATCAAATTTTCCGGAGGTGCAAGTTCCAATGCTTCCTGGGCCATGAGCAACCGTTCCAGTCCGGCGGCGAACCCCACTCCGATAACCGGTTTTTTACTGCCGGGCAGGTAAAGTTCGTAACGTCCCCCGCCGGCAAGCGCGTTCTGCGCCCCGAGTCCGGGATGGGTCACTTCAAAAACGGTATGGACATAATAGTCGAGGCCGCGAACCAGGCGCGGAGCAATTTCGTATTTAATTCCGAGACGGTTGAGAATTTCACACACTTCAGCAAAAAATTTCTGGGTCTCGGGGCTGAAAAGCGACACCACGTCCGGCGCGGCTTCAATCACTTTCTGACACTGTTCCTGTTTGCAGTCGAGAATCCGCCATACGTTCCGGTTCAGGCGGTCTTTACAGTCGTCGCACATCGTTTCGATGTCCTTACCGAAATATTCGCGGAGGGCATTTTCAGCCGGGGGCCGGTCTTCCAGAGTTCCCCGGGTGTTAAGCAGTAATGTCGACCCGGTAATGCCGATTTTTTCAAGGTAATGCAACAGCATGGCGATACATTCGGCATCGATTTCCGGCGCGATACGGCCGGCGTTCTCCACGCCAACCTGATGAAACTGGCGGCGGCGGCCGGCGGCGGGACGCTCCCCGCGGAACATCGGGCCAAGATAGTACACCCGTTTTTCAATTCCGTTCATTACGTCGGTTCCGGACAGCGCCCGGACGATCCCGGCAGTCCCTTCGGGGCGCAGGGTCAGGCTTCGTCCGCCACGGTCTTTAAAAGTGTACATTTCTTTCTGGACAACCTCGGTTTCATTGCCAAGACCGCGTTCAAAAACTTCGGTATACTCGAATTCCGGGGTGCGCATTTCGCCGTAGCCGTAAAGCGGAAACACTTCACGGGCGGAATCTTCCAGGCGATGCCACAGGGGAATTTCCTCGGGGAACACATCAGAAGTTCCCGGAGGGGGATTAGAATTACTCATTTTTCTAAGCTGTTTCCTTTACACTGAAAAAAAAGGCGCTTCGGGTTGAAGCGAAGCACCTTTTTAAAAATTATCTCAAACTCACCGGTAAATGAGTTACTTTACTTTGCCGGGTTTGATTTTTTCCACACGTTCCTTGAGTTCTTTGCCTGCCCGGAACTTGACAACTACCCGTTCGGGAATGACAACTTCGTTCTTCGGCTTGTTGGGATTGCGTCCCTTGCGGCTCTTCCGAACCTTAACTTCAAATACACCGAAATTACGCAGTTCAATATTTTTTCCGGTAGCCAGCTCGTCAGCCATGTAGTCGAGGGTCTTTTGGACAACCGCGGCCACATCGCTTTGGGTCAGGTTGGTCTTCGCGGCGATTTTTACCACTAAATCTCTCTTTGTCATGGTTCTTCCCTTTCTGTTGCTGTATCGAAATATTTTACTAGCTTGCTCGCCCTCCTGTTAATTCTACATTAACCCATAACATTCACCATGCAAAAGATTTTCAACAATTTTTCATAAATTTTTTAATTTTATTTTACCAAGGTCCACAACAGCTTACTAATTTGGTCGAGTTTCACTTCCGTCGGGGACTTCGGATTGAGTTTCGGAAGTTTGCCGAGACGCTTGTAAAGACCGCGCGGTCCTTCCAGAAGAATGGCGTCATCTTTCACTTTCAGGGAGTGAAAACCGGCATGGGCAGCCATAATCCGGAGTTTGCCGATTTTCAACAAAACTTCCACAATGTGCGGCAGTTTGCCGAACCGGTCGCGCAATTCCTCGGCGAAAGCGTCAATCTCGTCAATTTTCGTAAAGCCGCTGAGACGGCGATAGGCGTCGATTCTGAGCCGTTCCGACGGAATATATTCAACGGGAATCGATGCGGCAGTCTTGCCTTTGGCGGGTTTGAGAGCGAAATCGATGAAATCCAGGACGACTTCCACTTCCGGCAGGACTTCATCCGGTTTTCCCTGAAGCTGTGCCACGGTTGAACGCAGAAGCTGACAGTACAGATCGAACCCGATATTATTGATATGTCCGCTCTGTTCGGCCCCGAGCAGGTTGCCCGTGCCCCGGATTTCCAGGTCGCGGAGAGCAAGCTTGAATCCGGCCCCGAGATGGGTGTAGCGGCGAATGGCGGCAATCCTTTTCCGGGCGTCGCCGGTGAGGATTTCGTGTACCGGCAGGAGCAGGTAAGCGTATGCCTGCCGGTTCCAGCGTCCCACCCGGCCCCGAAGCTGGTAAAGTTCCGCCAGCCCGAACCGGTCGCTTCGCTCGATGATAATGGTATTGGCGTTTGGGATGTCCAGTCCGGACTCGACAATGGTGGTGCAGACCAGCACATCGACCTTTCCGTCGAGGAAGTCAGCCATTACCTGCTCTAACTCGTCTTCCGGCATTTGTCCGTGAGCGGTGGCAAAATTCGCTTCCGGAAACAGCTTCTCTAAATTTTCCATCGCCTGCTGAATGGTTTTTACCCGGTTGTGAAGATAAAAAACTTGTCCGCCGCGCTGGATTTCGCGCTCTATGGCCGACCTGATCAGGTTTTCATCATACTGGCTGACCACGGTCTGGACAGGCAGTCTTTTCCCCGGTGCGGTGATAATGGTGCTGAGGTCGCGGACGCCGGTCATGGCCATGTGGAGGGTACGGGGGATGGGGGTCGCGGTCATGGTCAGGACGTCCACGGTGGACCTGAACCGTTTGAATTTTTCCTTATGCTCAACCCCGAAACGCTGCTCCTCATCGATAATCACCAGTCCGAGGTCGGAGAATTCCACATCATCCTGGATCAGCCGGTGAGTGCCGATAATGATGTCCACTTTTTTCTGACTGAGCCGGTAAAGGATTTCCCGCTGTTCCGCTTTGGTCCGGAAGCGGCTTAACATATCCACGATTATCGGGTATTCGATCAAACGCTCGCAGAAACTGTAGTAATGCTGTTGCGCCAGTACCGTGGTAGGAACCAGCAACGCCACCTGCCGTCCCGCCATGACCGCCTTGAACGCCGCCCGGATCGCCACTTCGGTTTTACCGTATCCGGCGTCTCCGCAAAGCAGCCTGTCCATTGGCTTGTTTGAGGTCATGTCCTCCTTGATTTCCCGGGTGGAGCGTACCTGGTCGGGGGTGTCCTCGAACGGGAACGCGTCGTCAAACATCCTCTGGACAACATCGTCGTCCGGGAACGAGAAGCCCTCCGAAGCGGCGCGGATGGCCTGCATCCGGAGCATTTCCACGGCCAGGCTCCGGACCGCGCGAGTGGCGGCGACTTTGTCCTTGCTCCACTTTCTGCCGCCGATCTTGCTCAACGGGGTGTAGCCTTTTTTCGCACCGATGTACCGGCTGACCAGATGTGACTGCCAGATAGGAACATATAAAGTAGCGTTGTCGGCATATTCCATCTCTATGACTTCTTCCTTCGCGCCCATTGACTCGATTTCCGTAATGCCCTTGAAGATTCCGATGCCGTGGAGAACATGGACGGCGAAATCGCTTTCGTCCAGGTCGGCGAACCCGGCGGCCATCAGCTCTTCCTTAGTCTCCGTAACTTTTGGGGTCGAGGTAGTTACTTTGCGCCGGTGCGGTGCGGAAAACAGTTCTTTTTCGGTAAGGAACACCTGGTTCCTGGCGGGTAAAATGACACCGTTTGGCAGGTCAGCTTCCGTTATTTCCAGATTTTCCGTATCCGGGGGGATTCCGCAGGTTTCACACCATTCGCGGATATGGTCGAGCGAGCTTTCATTAATGCCCAGCAGCGCCACCTGGTAACCGGTATCCAGCCACTGGCTGATTTGGCTGGCGGTGATTTGGCGCAAAAGTTCAGTTGAAGCGCCGTCATCGGCTTCATCACCGGCGGAATCGCGGAGATGTCCGGTGGCGGGGAAGCATCCGCAGGTGGCGGCATTCGGGTATTTAGCTGATTCGGCCACATCCAGCAATCTGATAATCCGCTCTTCGGGAGTTTTTTTGAGAATATCCTTCCAGCGTTCCATATCGGTCTCGCTGCCGAAACGCTCGAGATGGGCCGTGCATTGTTCGGGGAAAACAATTACCAGTTCCGGTTTGACCGAATCCAGGAAAGTGAAAAAATCCTCATTACCCGGTTCGGAAGCGATCCCCGCGCGGGAAATCACGGTATAAGCGCCGACTTCTCCGCACGAACGCTGGGTTTCGGGGGAAAATTCGCGCATCGAATCAATAGTGTCACCCCAGAATTCCAGCCGCACCGGAAAATCATGTGACGGCGAAAAAATGTCGATTATTCCGCCGCGACGGGAAAATTCACCCGGAACATTTACCTCAAATTCGTCATCGTAATCCATTTCCACAAGCTTTCTGAGCAAATCCTCGAACGGAATATCCATGCCGGTATGCAGCTCAATCCGGGAATCGCGAACCTGCGAAAGCGGCGGCGTGGGGGTCAGAAACGAAACGATACTGCCGGTGATCAGCCGCGGACAGTCGTTCAACACCCGGTAGAGCAACCTTGCCCGTTCCGCCTCGTTCTCCGGGATAAAACGTTTCCCGGAGCCGGTTTCCGGCAGATAAGCGGCGTCAATGGACAGCGAGAACTCACAGCTCCAGCGGTGAAGCTGGAAATTAATGTCATCCGCCAGCGCAAGCAGCGGAAAAACCGCCGCAAGCGGCCTTTTACTCGCATTGCAGAACCGGAGAAGCAAAGGAGCCAGAATTTCCGGTTCAAGTCCTGAAACCTCCTGTCCGGGAGGATTCCGGTCTTTCAACCAGTCAAAAACATTCCGTTTCCAACCGCTTATTTTTGTTTCAGCCCTTGACATTGAACAATATATTTAGTATATTTATTGTTTTTAAGTGTGCGTTTTTGTGCGTTCTTTTTCAAGGCTATTAATATAGAGCCATTTATTGAATTGTGCATAAACCAACAACTTTTTACTGAGAAATTTGCGTTATACCCGATTAATGATGATGGGGTATTGGGAAGAAAAGTAATAAAATAAGATATTAATATGAAAAAAACCGCCAAGGAAGAAAAAGACCAGAAAGCGGAAGAAAAAAATCGAAATGCCTCAAAAAAGGTAGAAACCGATGAATCAGAAACTTCTAAAACTGCTGCCAAAGCGGTAAAGAAGTCCGCCGCCGCGTCTGCTGAAAAGAAAACCAAAGATTCCGCAAAAGCCGCAAAAAAACCGGTTGCCGGAAAAACCAAAAAAGCTTCCGCCAGGAAGAAAAAGTCGGCCATTGAAGAACTGATTAACGCTGAAAATGCTGAAATCGTTGAAAATCAGGACGCTAAAGCTAAAACCAGCGATGACGAAAACGATAAGGATGGCAAAAAACGGCCTTTGACAAAAAAAGCCAAGGAAGCTTTACGTCAGAAAGCCCTGAAAAATCGGTCCGCGGCCTCCACTTCCAAAAACGACACCATGAAGGTGTACATGCAGGACATCGGGCAGATTTCCCTGGTGACCAAGGAACAGGAAGTCGAACTGGCCGCCGCCATCCACGGCGACAACAAGGACGCCCATGACAAAGCGCGCGCCACCCTGATCCAGGCCAACCTGCGGCTGGTGGTGAAAATCGCCCACGACTTCAAAGGACTGGGCCTGCCGCTTCTCGACCTTATTTCCGAAGGCAACATCGGGCTGATGCGGGCCGTTGAAAAATTCGATCCCGCCAAAGGCGCGAAATTCAGTTCATATGCCGCATGGTGGATCAAGCAGTCGATGCGCCGCGCCCTGGCAAACCAGAGCCGGACCATCCGTATTCCCGTTCAGTCCGCCGGTAAGATCAATAAAATTAAATCAGTGCGGATGAAGCTGGCTGAAGAACTCGGCCGCGAACCCACCGATGCCGAAATCGCCGAACATCTGGACTTCAGCGAACGCACCGTTGCCGGCCTGCGCCTCGCCGACCTCCGGACGTTCTCGTTGCACGATCCCATTCAGCAGGGCGAAGACGGCGAATTCCAGGACATTATTCCCGATCGCGGGGCAATGACCCCCGACCGCATCCTCGGCGATGTCGAATCAGTCGACCGCCTGCTCGACCTTCTCCACGAACTCGACAACCGCGAACGCATGATCCTGAAAATGCGCTTTGGTCTCGACGGCAGCCGTCCGAGAACCCTCGAGGAAGTAAGTCAGGAAATCGGCAGGACCCGCGAGCGCGTCCGTCAGATCCAGAACCAGGCGCTCAGTAAGCTCAAGGCAATGCTTGCCGACGAAGCCGGTTTCGCCAGCGACTGACCAAACAGATTTTGGATGGAATTGCCGGGATACTTCGCTATCCCGGTTTTTTTGTTGCAAGGCAAGAAATTCAAAAATTAAAAGTCATCTGTCCGTTATTTCCACCGAATAGATCGTCTGATGTTCCTTCCGGGGGACTAGTTTCAGGAGTGGGGGCAGGTCCTGGTTTTTCGTTCAGCCAGTCATCGAGGGATATGATTTTCACGCCGCCTTTTCGGGCTTTCTTGAGTTTGGAACTGTTACCTGAGGGATCATCTGCAACCAGGATGCCCAAGTCGGCGGTAACGTGGTCAGTGGGCTGAAATCCGCGCTCTTTGGCCAGATCCTCGTAGTAGGATCTTTTTTCCGGCATCTTGCCGGTGAAGCAGATAGTGGGAGCTTCCGAGACGCCTCCGCCCTTGGTCTGGACAACTTCCACCGTGTCAAGCAGTTCGTCGATTACTTCCGACTGTTCCGCAAGTTCGTTTTTCAGCGCGGCGGCGCGTTCCGGGCCGATGCCGCTGATTTCCGAAAGCTGACCGAGATCAAGTTGGCGGAGTTCTTCAAGAGTGTATTCCGTCAGGATCGACCGCGCCACGGTTTGGCCGATACCGTAGATATTCAGCGCGGCAAGCAGCTGATAGTCCGGCACTTTTCTGGCGCTGGCGATTTCCCGCAGAAGATTGTTAGTGGATTTTTCCTTGAAACCCTCAAGCTTCATGATGTCGTCAAAGCCGAGATTGAAAATATCGTGCAGGCTTTTGATGCCCAGAGTGTTCATCATTCGCCGGATATTGGGTTCCCCCAGGTTTTCGATGCCGATATTTTTAACGGCCGCCGTAAGCCGCTGGACCTTGGTTTCAAAGCAGTCCGGATTAATGCACATCAGTTCCGGGCCTTTGCGTTTGACTTCACCGCCGCAGCCAGGACACGCATCGATCATCGGGTCAACGCGGTTTTCGCCGGGTTCGGCCTCGATGATGTATGGAATCACATCCCCCGCGCGTTCCACGGTAACCATGTCGCCGATCTTGATGTCCTTGTCGATGATATTCTGGGCGTTGTGAAGTGTGGCGTGGCGGATGGTGATGCCGCCGATCTCCACCGGAGCCAACTCCGCAACCGGGGTCAGACAATTCTTGCCGAAACTCCATTTGACGTCCAGCAGTTTTGTTTTTTCCCTGACGCCGCTGAATTTGAACGCGATCTGTCCGCGGGGATGATGGGCGGTGCTGCCCAACGACTCCGCATATTCCTCGTCGGCCAGTTTTACCACGATACCATCCATCGGGTAGGGCATTTCTTCGATTTCCCGAACCATTTCCGGCCATTCGCCGTCCAGATCTTTTAGTTTCACCCGGTAGCTTTTAAGATCGTAATTTGCCAGCGTCAGCTTCGCGCCCTGCTCGATCATGTTGTCGATTTCCTTGAGCCCCATGATTCCGGCCACGGCGTTGCGCGAATTCTTGTAAGGCTTGCCGTCCTTCTTTTTGATGTTGGCGTAGATGGTCCTGAAATCGTCGTCGCGGATAACGATTTCGCCCCGGCAGTCGCCTTTAAAATTCGCGAGTTTGCCGGTGAAATCTTTTTTCTCAAGTTCGATCAGGGGAATTTTCTGAGTGATGTTCTCGCCCAGGTAGCCGTCGCCGCGTGTGGCGAGGGTTCCATTTGTGTAAATTGCTGAAATGCCATCGTATTTAGGTTCGATAAGGAATTCCTCGTTATCGTTCCGGGCGTATTTTTCGGCCCATTTGCGAAGCTCCTCGTAAGTGTAGGCTTTGTCGAGGGAAAGCATCGGCTTTTCGTGTTTGACTTTACCTTCCCCGGCCACCTTGGGGGCGTTGACTTTTTCCAGGATGGGGTGGTCAGGATTAATTTCGGTCAGACGGCGGGTCAACAGGTCGTAAAGTTCGTCGCTGATTTCCGGTTCGCCCTCGTCCCAGTAGCGCTGATTGTGATAATCGATGGCTGCGGCCAACTCCGGCCCGGACATTGATAAAACTTGTTCCCGCGTCAATTTTTCCGGCATATTACCCCCGAATTATAATGCCATCTGGTCAAGATGGCCTTCCCTGATGACCCGGTATTCCCCGGTTTCCGTGTTCAGGTCATATATATTGAAATTAGTTTTGATGTCGAACCCATCGAAACGGACCGCGAAATTGATCGATGCCGAACCCTCCTTCGGGCAGCTCACGATCCGGTGGAACACCCCCGTGGGCCACACCAGCATCGCGGCGCCGGTGTAGCAGATTTCATCGCCCCGGCATACCTTGCCGGAAGTCACGGTAAAATGTTCCACCTTGCCGTGCTCTTTGTTGTAGATATCCACGTAGCGGGTCCCGTGCAGCACCATCAGGTTGTCCTCCTGATGCGGGTGCATGTACCACGGGCGCTCCACTTCCCCCACCGTTCCGGGCGACAGCGCCCCCGGACCGTGGATCACCCGGTCGAAGCCGTCGATATGAGGAAGCAGCGTCGTGTCCAGACAGTCAAACCTGACGTTTTCGGTTCTTCTGAGTTCTTTCAGCGTGATAATCTTGTACAGACCTTCGACTTCTTCAAGAATCATTTCTTTATCTCCGGTTGATATGGTTATAGTTAGTCAGACTCATTTACTGTACTTTAAAAGGACTGATTTCAAGTCCTTGTCCAGCCTCGGCGGATTTCTCGGCGGATACCATGCCTGGTCTTTTAGAAATCCACCAATCTTCTTGTTACCGGTATTGACCCCATAATATTCAAGAATAACGTCCGCAACGTTTTTCTTTGCCGCCGCATTGAATTCCAGAGGAATTTTCCCTTTAAGTTTTTTGCTTTTCAATCTGCGTTGCCGTTCTTGGCAGTATCGCTTTTCAATCGTCTCGAGAAGAAGCTTGAAATCCTTTGTATTCCGGGGAATCTGGGTATAAACGTAATTGATCAGGATTTCAGGTCCGGGTTTGAAGTTTTTGAACTCCCAGACTATATAGGTTTGACGTCTTTCCTTGACTTCTTTCCAACCTTTCGGGGATATTTCGCGGAAAATCTGACCGTAGTTTACAGGCAATCGTGCTGACGCTCTTTTTTTATCTTTTTGAGATTCGTATTCTGTCATGCCGCGTTTGGCAAGATATTTTTCAAAATCATCGAGATATACCTTGAAAACTGCTTTTTCGATTGGGCCTTTCCAGGACTTGCCGGTTTCCGTAACATATCCGAAAGACTCGCCAATGCCGCGGTCCAGAAAATCAAGATAATCGTATTTATAGGGTTTCCAGTTATATGGCCGTCTTTTAGTAGTTCCAAGTCCCTGGTATCCGGTTAACGCATAAAAAACTTTGAGTGTGATTTCCTGTTTCGGTTCAAAGGTCATGTTCCAGAGGAAAATCTGCCGGAACTTTTTGGCTTTATCGTGCCGGACATATCGCACTGGATACATCTTTTTATCGGTTCCTGCAATAAAGTTGTGACGTGCAATAATATCGAAAGCGGATGGATTTTCCGCCGCGGAAATCATATAATTATCGCCTGACGACAATGGGAAACCAACCTGTACAGTGACTTTTTTGTCTGACAGGTTTCTCAGCAGGAACTTGCATCGGTATTCTGCGCGGTCAAGTCCGCGAAGGCTCCCGGTAAATGGTATCATGCCCCTGCCGAGGGAAATCGAAACTTCCTCGGAGACCATCTGGATGTCAGAAGTTTTTTCAAGGATAACGGAATGTCCGAAACCGCCGAAAATACCTACATTCGCATAGGCAATGACGGACAAAAAGAAAAATGATGTTACCAGTGAATGCTTCAGCATAAATTACCCCCGCGCGATTACCCGGTTCCGGAAATGAAAATCCGAAGCCGGAATACATTTCAAACGTTACTTCTTTTTAATGTCCTGCCCGGTTCCGCAGGCATCCGGGCAGGGACATGAATACGGAGCGGAAAATGCCATTTCAGTCCAGGATTGAATCCTGGTAAGCGGCAAACCATTTGTTTTTTTCCGCTACGGTATCAAATTTTTCAGCGGCCCACTTGCTCAGGTATCCCTTGCCCTGTGGCTGAAGTATCGTGTGGGCAGAAATGATGGCCGCGCCGTCAATAAAATCCTGATGGTACGGAGCGAGGGCGTCACAACCGAAATCGTCGACATGCTTCTGTCCGGGGGCGTTCATTTCAGTACCCACGATAATTGGCAAGTCCCTGGCTTTTGCCGCGGCAATAATGCGATTGAGTTCATGAACTTTGCGTTTGCGCTCTTCTGGATCGGAGAAATTCCAGTTGCGGTCCGGAATGATGTTCAATGCGGCTGCGCCCTGGGCAATATGGAGTTCAACCAGTTTATCCGGGGCGGCTTCACCGCCGGACTCACCGTTCAGCCAGGTAATCACCGGGATTGCTCCGCATTCGAGCACGAATTTGTTCATGTCCTTGAGCAGCGGGAACGCGGCCGGGTCGGGCTTGACGTAGCCCACTCCGCCGGACTTCATGGTTTTTTTCCGGATCAGTCCCTGAAGCTCAACCGGGTCATCCAGAATGGCGGTTATCTTTTCGATTGGAGTTTCGAGTTTTTCAGCCCAGAATTCCGCGCGTTTTGCCGCATCGGGAATAACCTTTACCGCTTTTTCATAGTACGCCTGACACACATGCCGCTCGGTGGCATTTCCGGCGGGAGTAAGCGGAACCACGTCGGTTGCGTAGTCGAGTTCCACCGGAGCGAGGAACGGATTGACCCGTTCAACGATCCCGCGGGTACGGGCGGCGGCCTGATCGCGCATCAGCTTGAGAAAGTCCTTCGCTGTTTCCGGCACTTCGCAGGAGGTAAAGCCGATACCCATGTGATATGAAATTCCGGGTTCGCCGGGTGAATTGATTTCGTGTTCCGCGAGTTCCGGGATAAACACCCTGGTTTCGAGTCCGCACACGCCGCGTATGCCGAGACGTTCACAGGCTGCGAGAAACTCGTCAACACCGTCGAGTACGTCGAAATCCACGATGCCCAGCGCGAACATGCCGTCTTTTTTTCCCAGCCAGGCAAGGTACGACGGTGAATAGCCGTAGCCGTTGTAGGAATAGAAGGTATGGCAATGGAGATTCAGGTCCTTATTGGCGGTTTTCGGCTGGATTTCGCCGCTTTTCACCAGTTCTTCGAGTTCAAGGATGGCGTTCTTGCGGATTTTTGGATCAAAGTCGTAAAGACCCTGTTCAAACTTAGTAATTTCTTCCTGGAATAACATTCTTCCTCCGGGTGGTGTTAGTTAACCTGAACTATCCGTAAATAATCCAGATTAGTTAAAATCATTGTTTGTTTTAAGTTAATAATGCACTCGCAAATTTCCACCTGCAATTGTTATTTTATCCGCAAGCATTAGATTAGTCGATTATGAAATGCGGGGGAAATTCATTTATGAAAAAATTAATTTTGATGCGGCACGCAAAATCGAGTTGGGACGACTCAGCGATTAATGATTTTGAACGTCCGCTTAATACGCGTGGAAAACACGACGCTCCGGAAATGGGCAAAAGGCTGGCAAAACTGAAAATCCTGCCGGAACTGATGGTTTCGAGTCCGGCCAAACGCGCAAGGAAAACCGCCAAGGTTGTCGCTAAGGAAATTGGCTATCCAAAGGACAAAATAGTTTTACGTCAGGAAATTTACGAGGCCGGAACTTCCGATCTGCTCGAGGTAATCCGTAAATTCGACAACTCCCATTCCCAGGTGATGATGTTCGGCCATAATCCGGGCTTTACTTCACTCGCGAATCTGATTTCCGACTGCCGAATCGACAATATTCCCACTTGCGGCGTTTTCTGCGTGGAATTCCCGGTAGCGGATTGGAGCGAAATAACTCCCGGATGCGGAGCAATGGTTTTTTTCGATTACCCGAAAAATCCGGCTGTCAAATAAAGCCAAACTCCATCAACTTTTATTTACGTGAATAATAAGGTCTCATGGCCGTATTGTTCTGATAATCAAAATCTTAACTTATTTTTTGACTGATTCCGTCAAATTATATTTACTCACTTAATTATCAGGATATTTCCTGTATTGTTGCGTGTAAGTGCTTGATTTCTAATCGCTTAATCTTTAATATCCATGCTGCCGGCAATCTGGCACATTATTTTCTATATAAGCGAATATTGTATCTTTTGGTTCTTATAATATAAGGTTCACAATATGAAGTTACCGCAAATTGCCGTTGATGAAACCGATACCGCATTGCTGTCGGCAATCCTGGTCGGCAGTGAAGACCGGATTTGCGGAACGAAATCCAAATATCCGGGGCCGGGTTTGCGGAACATCCTCAATACTATTCCCGGCTATATTCTGGCGCTGGACAATAAGTACACCATTCTGGATCTGAGCCAAAGCCTGGTGGATCTATACAAACTGGAAAGCCGCGACTGGGCCATCGGGAAAAAATGCTACGAAGCTTTTCAATGCAAAAAAGTCCCATGCGAAAAATGTCCCGCCGCGGAAACCGCCGCCACCGGAAAAACCGTGGTAAAGACCGGCACTGCCAGGAAAGGTATTCTCAAAGGGCGTTCGTTCAAGACTTTCAGCAGTCCATTCAAGGATGAGGATGCAAAGATCAGTGGAGTAGTCATTTCGGTTACTGAGGTAAGTGACCTGCGGGATTCGGAAAAGGAACTCCGCGAGGAACGGATGCAGCAACTCCAGAAACTGCAGGCCCTCGAAACTTTTGCCGGGGGTATCGCCCATGACTTCAATAATATCCTCATGACCATCATGATCAATGCCGAACTGGCCGCAAATAATCCCGGTCAACCGGAAATAGTGAACCGTTGCCTAGAAAGGATCATTAATTCAAGCCAACGCGCCGGAAACCTGGTTGACCAGATCATGGTATTCAGCCGCCGGGGAATCAGCGAAAGGACCCCGCTGGCTGTAACCTCGATGGCGAAGGAGGCCGTGAAAAAAATTCAAACCTCAATCCCGCCTGGAGTATCCCTAAAAACCAATATCGCTGAGAATTGCGGGATGGTTAAAGCCGCTCCACTGGAAATCCATACGCTGATAATCAGTCTTTGCGACAATGCGGTAAAAGCGGTTGAGGGTAAGAAAGGGAGAGTTTCGGTTAAATTGCAAAACTGCGCGATTACCAAAAATAAATCCTCCGCCTATGGAGACGTTAAACCCGGAAAATACCTGAAGTTGACGGTAAAGGATAATGGCAAGGGGATGAACGAACAAACCCGGAAACGAATTTTCACCCCGTTTTTCACTACCCGGAAAACCGGGAAAGGCAGCGGCATGGGACTGTCCATGGTTCATGGTATCGTGAAAAGTCTCGGTGGCGGCATCAAGGTTGAGAGTGTTCCCGGAAAAGGATCGCTCTTTGAAGTTTTACTTCCGGAATTCATCAAGGAGAAGCCGGAGAGGAAAAGCCGGAAAAAATCTTCCGGAAAGAAAATGAAACAACATATCATGTTTGTCGATGACGAACCGGCATGCACTGAAATCATGCGGCAACTGATCGTTTCCCTGGGATATCAGGCCACTTCCGTTGTCGGCGGCGACGAAGCGCTGGAGCTTTTCAGGAAATCGCCCGGCAAATACGACCTGGTTATTTCCGATCTGAAAATGCCGATAATGAAAGGTGATGAACTGGCGCGGGAAATCATGCAAATCCGTCCGGGAATTCCCGTGGTCTTGTGTACCGGATGCAATGAAGTAATTGAACAGAAAGAAATCATAGGTGAACTCGGGATCAGGGAAATCCTGGTTAAACCTTTCCTGAAAATGGACCTTGCCGTCATCCTCGACAGGATTTTCAATGTTTAGATTGCAATTCGGTATTATTTAACGAATGGTTCGCTGAAAGCAATATACAAATCGTCTATTATAGAAAGCGAAATGATATAAAGACACAGTTAAAGCTGTGAACTCAATAAATTTCCCGCGTTTCCGTCCAGGGACACTCCCTGGTTAGTTTTCTTCGGGAAGGACTTTAAGCGTGAGAGTGAAGATGCGCCTTTCGTCAGCTTCAGTAATAGTTACCTGGTAACGGTTTTCAATGGTCAGCTCCTCGCCTTTGCGGGGAATCCGTCCGATTTTGGCGCAGATATATCCACCGATGGTATCGACGTCCTCGTCGTCTTCGGGAATGTCGGCGTCGAGAAGCTCGTTAACGTCCCCGAGAAGGGTCCTGGCGTCGAGCAGCGCGGAACCGTCGCCCATTATCCTCGGTTCGTCCTCTTCCTTCTCATTAATGTCGTATTCGTCGCGGATCTCACCCACGATTTCCTCCAGGATGTCTTCCATGGTGACGATGCCGCTGGTCCCGCCGTATTCGCCGATGATGACGGCAAAATGGACATTATTTTTCTGGAATTCCTCGAGCAAATCTCCGACATTTTTTGTTTCAGGGATGAAAATAGGGATATGCGCGAATTCGCTGAGATTTTTGTTTTCGGAGCAACGTTCGTCATCAAGGAAATCCTTTGCGTAGATAATTCCCTTGATATCGTCCACGGAGTCGTCATAAACGGGAATCCGGCTGTGACCGCTGCGCACGATCTCTTTTTTAGCTTCCTCGATCGTGGTATCCGCGGGGAGGGCCACAAGGTCGACTCGCGGAGTCATGATTTCCCTCACCAGGGAATCGTCAAGGTCGAATATTCCCCTGATCATGCGCCGTTCGTCCTCTTCAAGCTCCTGTTCGCTGTCGGGTTCATCGTCGTCCTGCTCTACCAGCGAGAGGATTTCATCCTCGGTGGTTGTTCTGTCTTCCTGGTTGTCGTTTGTTTGCCAGCTTTCCACTTGACTTTCCACCCGTTGCAGCAGGAAAACCACCGGGTAAAGGAAAGAATACCTGAAAACCTTGATCACCGGCACGGTGAATTTGAGCAGGACCAGATCAAAGCGGTGCAGGAGGAACCTGGCGATGAGTTCCGCGAAAAAGAACATCGCGAAGATCCCGGCGGCAATAAGCAGGGCCCCGTAGAGCGGGGAAACTTTTTCAAATGCTTTGAAGTCCTGACAATAACGGTAGGCGATTCCGGCCATGAATGCGATCAGGAAGAAATTCAAAATCCGCAGTACGAGCACATAACTATCGCGGTCTTCAAGCCATTCCTCAACTTTTCTCGACAGGCTTTTATCGCGGCTTTCAAGCCGGCGGACTCTTCCGCGGCTGAGGCGCAACAACGCGTCCCAGGCTGAAATCAGCCAGAGAAAAATTACCAGTAAAACACAAAAAACTTCAACTTTCATTTTTCGTTACATTTTTTTAGTTTGAAAATTTGGTTAAAATCGAATTCTTTACATAAAACATTGAGAACCCGCCGTTCCGCGGCGCGCATCCGCTTTTTTGCCTCCGGATCGAGATCGTCTTCACCGGTTGCATGCAGAATTGCGTGTACAATATATAAAGCCAGTTCTCCTCCGTAACTGTGTTTTTCCGGGTGCGCCTCCGTTTCCATCACCGCCTTATCGACACAGATAAGAATCTCCATGGCGGTTTCTTCTTCCCCGCCGGGAACCGTATCATCGCCGTCACGGTAGTCAAAGCAGATAACGTCCGTAACATTATCGCGGTCGAGAAAACGGCGGTTAACCTCCACGATCTTCCTGGCCCCGACGAATACAAAATGTATCCGCTGGTCCTCCGTCAATTCCAGACCTGATACCTCAACTGCTCTTTTCAGCAGGCTTTTCAATTTTTTCCTGTTCGGCGGCGGAAGCTTTCTTCGACGCCACGAATAAGTCATCTTCATCTTCTTCGTTTTCTTCATCTTTAGGATATGCAATGCGTCCGTGGAGCATGGTGGTCAGGGTCTTGGCGAAGCTCTTACGGACTTTTGCCAGTTCTCCGAAAGTCAGGTCGGCGCTATTCAACTGACCATTCCGGATGCGGTTGCGGAAAATTTCCCAGACCAATGCGTCGATTTTGCCGGGTGACGGCTTCTGGAGAGTCCGGGAAGCCGCTTCGCAGGCATCCGCCAGACTGATAATGACCACCTCTTTCTCCTTGGGCAACGGGCCAGGATAACGGTATTCCTGCTCCTCCACGCTGTTAGCTTTGTCACGATTTTCCTCGATAGCGCGTTTATAAAAGTACATTACCAGGTCGGTTCCGTGGTGTTGCTGGATGCCGTCCCGGATAATTTTTCTGAGTTTGTGCTTAATCGCGAGATCAACTCCCTCCTTGACGTGATTGAGGATGATCAGGCTGCTCATTCGCGGGTGCAGTTCCCGGTGTTTTGCCTCCACCGCGATATTGTTTTCCGTGAAGTATTCAGGCTTGACCAGTTTGCCGATATCGTGGAACAACGCACAGACCCTGACCCTGATCGGATCGGCCCCGATATCCAGCGCGGCCTGTTCGCTCAGGGTGGCGACCATGAGGCTGTGGTGGTAGGTTCCCGGCGCTTCCAACTGGAGACGTTTCAGTAAAGGATGGTTATAGTCGCACAGCATCAGCAGCGACATATTAGTGCTGATATTGAAAATCATTTCAAACGCAAACAACAAAATCAGCGCCAGCACCGAAGTGAAAATACTGTTGAAAAACGACAGTCCCACGCTCCAGCCGAGTACCTGCGGCGATTCGGCAACCTTCCAGACGTATTTATAGTCAAACAGCAAAAACACGATAAATATCGTAAATACGCACCGGAAGAAAAAAGACCGGTAATTGGTGGAATTCCTGACCATGAACCCGGCAAGGCACGATACCATCAGCCCCTCGATGATGAGCAGGCTGAATTGTTCGGCATTTCCCACCATCTGCGCTGCCACCATCGCGGTAAAAAGTCCTGCGTAGACCGCGACCCGTAACCCGATCAATACTGAAAGCAGCACCGCCGCCAGCGCCAGCGGAATCACTTCCAATCCAAGTTGGGGAATTCCCCATATCGGTCTGACTGCCTGGAATGCGTGTAACATGAAATAATTGATCAGCATTGCCAGTATCGCCACGATCCCGATCACCCAGATCTTCTGGTTGCTGCGCACCACCTCCGGATGGATATGATAAATATATACCCCGGTGATAATGATCATCAGCATGGTTATTATAACGGTTTGGGCAAATTTCTGCCAGAAATTAATTGCCGCGGTGAGATTTTCGCGCTTCTGGTAATAATCCTCCAGGATTTTGATGTCGACGGCAGTGAGTTTCTGGTCACGGTTTATCAGCGGCTCGCCCTTTTTTACAACCTTCATTACCGGCTGGACTTTTTCTTCCGCGGTTTTCCGGTAAGAGTCGGTCATGGCTTTGTCGAAAACCAGGTTGCCGGTGTTTCCCAGGGCCGCAAGGTTGATTTTGATCAGCGCGGGACGCAGTTTTTCCCGGCTCACTCGGGGATAGTATTCAAGTTGTTTGTCGGCAAGTTCCTCGGCGGTTTTCGCCGGTACGGGAATCTTAGCGAGCTGTCGCGGTTTGCTGATGCGCTGGAGGGTGTCGATAATGCTTGCTTTCTGGCCGTAAATGCGCTCTTCGCGGTCTTTCGGGTTCATTATTCCGCGTTCGATGGAGATTTCCATCCTTTCGAGATACTCGTCCCTCTTCTCGGAATTGAGGATTATCTGCATCAGGTCATTGAGAATTCCGGGATTGAGTGAAGCCACCAGTTTCTCGATGGGATCGTTCGGTTTTGGCTTGTAAACTTTTCCCGCCCGTTCCAGGTCCACACGCTGTTTGATCTGTTCGAATATCCGGTTTATCTTCTTCTTGCTTTCCTGGAGATATGTGTTCTTCACCCGGTAATAAAGCGGTGTCGCCTCCCGAGCTTCCCTGCGCTTTAACGCGGTTTTTTCGACGGCTTCATAAGGGAAGTCGAAATCAACAAATACCGTTTCGGTGGCATGCTGCTTTTCCACCCATCCTTTGGCCACGGATTTCGGGCTGGGAAGCAGGATTACCACCGCCGAGGTGAACCATACCAGCAGTAGAATCAGGATTCCGAGCGACCACGATTTATCCACAACGGTTCTCAAGCCCTCTTCGGCTTTCCGGCGTTTCCGGGAACCGATGAGTCCTTTTTTCTCCATTTTCCGCTGTTTGAGGCGCTTGGAAAGTATATTCTGAAGCCAGCTGATCATGATTTATGCTTTGTCCCCGGATTTGGCGGTTTTGTCCTGATTGTAGGCATTGATTATTTTTTCCACCAGTACATGCCGGACAACATCGCGGGAGGTGAAGCCGCAAACCGCGATTTCCGGGATCTTCCGTAATATTTCGGAGGCGTGCATCAGTCCGGAGACTTCTTTGTCAGGCAGGTCGGTTTGCGAAGGATCGCCGGTAATTACGCAGTGCGAGTTGAACCCGAGCCGGGTAAGGAACATCAGCATCTGGTCCACGGTGGCGTTCTGGGCTTCGTCGAGGATAATGAACGCGTTGTTCAACGTGCGTCCGCGCATGAACGCCAGCGGCGCTACTTCGATGATGTTTTTTTCGATCAGCGCGGAAGCTTCCTCGAATTCCAGCATGTCGTAGAGTGCGTCATACAGCGGACGCAGATAAGGCATGATCTTTTCTTCGAGATTTCCCGGCAGGAATCCGAGATTTTCCCCGGCTTCTCTTGCGGGACGGGTCAGGATGATCCGGTTGAACTTGCCTTCAAGCAGTTCAGATACCGCCATCGCCATTGCCAGGTATGTTTTTCCGGTCCCGGCCGGCCCGATGCCGAATACCACATCCTGCTTTTTGATCTTGCGCAGATACTCGAACTGGGCACGGTTGCGCGGCACGATATCACGTTTGCGAGGCCCTACTTTGACGCGTTCCGCGTAAAACTGCTGGATGTCATTTTCCCGGCGGTTGCCGAATGCGGAAAGCACCAGCTCAAAATCGCGCTGGTCAACTCCGCCGGGGGAGTTTTGATAAATCCGGGTAAGTTCCTGGAGGAATTTTACCGTGCGTTCCAGCTTTTCACGGTCGGGAGTAATAACCTTGATCCAGGATTCCCGGGCGGCAAGCTGCACTTCCAGACGCTGTTCAACTTCACGCAGATTCTTGGTCAGATTTCCCGCAAATACTTCGCCTAAGGTTTCCCAACTGTCAAAATAGTGCTTTTCCCCGTCGGGGGTGATTGCGCCTATTATTGGGGAGGGATCTTCAGCTCCATCCCGATCTTGAGATTCCTCGGGTTTTCTAGTTTGTCCAGATTCGCTTCCTGGATTCGACGCCATTTGCTTCCGTCCTGATAAAACTTTTTGGCTATTTTCCAAAGACTGTCACCTTTTTGGACAACGTACGTCTGCCCCTGGGCTCCAACGGCCGGGAGTACCGGACCTTTTTTCTCTTCCGGTTCCATGGCGAGGGGCGGCAGTTCCTTTGAAACCGGCTCCTCAGCCTTGATCACGATATTGGTTTTTTCTATTTCAACCGCTTCCGGAGACTCCACTGACGCGATCGGTGGAACCGTTTGCGGAGGTTCCCAGCTGACGTAACATTGTTTAAGATATTTAATCCACTCCTGCTCTTTCGGGCTGTAGGGAGTTTGATCTAATTTCGGGGCGCAGCCGCTGTAAAGCAATGCCGCGCAGACCGCCAACGTGATCAACCAGAAGCTTTTCATGATGTTCAATCCTTGTTTGTCTTCGCTATATTTTTAAGTATATTTCCGGTAAATCAAAACGCCGTTATGCCCACCGAAACCGAGGTTGATGTTCACCGCGGTCTTGATTTCTTTTTCCCTGGCTTCGTTCGGGACATAGTCCAGATCGAGTTCCGGGTCCGGAACCTCGTAGTTGAGGGTAGGCGGCAGTACGCCGTCCCGAATCGCTTGCACACACACCGCCGATTCAAGACCGCCGGCCGCGCCCAGTCCGTGTCCGGTGGCGCCCTTGGTGCTGCTTACCGCCAGTTTGCCGGCATGGTTGCCGAATGCCGCCTTGATCGCCTGGGTTTCAAATTTATCGTTCAGCGGAGTACTGGTCCCGTGTGCATTGATGTAATCAATGTCTTCGGGGTTGAGTTTCGCATGGTCCAGCGCCACTTTGATGGCCCGTGCCGCGCCTTCGCCGCCGGGGGCCGGTGATGTTACGTGGTAGGCGTCTCCGGTGGCGCCGTACCCGACGATTTCTGCCAGGATGTTCGCGCCGCGTTTCTTCGCATGTTCGAGTTCTTCGAGAACCAGTACGCCGGAACCTTCCGCCATTACGAATCCGTCGCGTTCCTTGTCGAACGGGCGGCTGGCGTGGTCGGGGTCGTCATTGCGTTGGCTCATGGCCTTCATTGAACAGAATCCGGCAAAACCGAGAGGGCAGATCGTGGCTTCGGCGCCGCCGGTGATCATTACGTCCGCATCGCCGCGCTTCACCATCCAGAAAGATTCGCCGATTGAGTGACAGGCTGTTCCGCAGGCGGTTACCACCGACATGTTCGGGCCTTTGGCGTGATAGCGCATCGACAGCGTTCCGGAGGCCATGTCGATAATCATCATCGGAATCAGGAACGGGGACACTCTGCCTGGGCCGCGGTTTTGCAGCACTTCGGATTGTGAGGACATTGTATCCAGTCCGCCGATTCCGCTGCTTACCACTACTCCCACCCGGCCGGGATCGATTTCGCTTTGTTCATCAAAGTCGCTGGGCAAACCCGCCTGCTTCAATGCTTCGTCCCCAGCCACAATCGCGTACTGACAGAACAGTTCAACCCGTCTGGCTTCCTTGACCGGCATGTATGAGCTGAAATCAAAATCCTTTACTTCACCCGCCATTTGAGTGCGGAATGCCGAAGGATCGAATTTGGTCACGCGAGTGATTCCGTGCTCTCCATTCTTGATCGCATCCCAGAATACCGGCACTCCAGTGCCGACGGAAGATATTACCCCCATTCCGGTTACGACAACCCGTCTGGCTTCAATTGACATCCGTTTAGCCTCTCTTCAAGGTTTGTTACCTACAAAAAATGGGCCATTCCCTAACGGAAAAATGACCCATTTATAACATTGGAAAATGGAATTAACCGTTCTGTCTTTCTTCGATGTATTTGATCGCTTCGCCGACAGTAGTCATTTTTTCCGCGTCTTCGTCCGGAATATCGGAACCGAATTCTTCTTCCAGGGCCATTACCAGTTCAACCTGGTCAAGGGAATCAGCGCCCAGGTCTTCGATGAATTTAGCATCTTCCGTTACCTGGTCTTCGGATACGCCCAACTGTTCCACGACGATCTTTTTAACTTTTTTTGCAATTTCAGACTCAGCCATTGCTAGCTCCTTGGTTAATTAAAAATTTCCGTTTATCGTTTGAGTAAACGCAATAAAATGCGGCGATTTTTGAAAAAATCAAATTTTTTTCAGGGATTTACCGCTAAAAGTCCCTCTATTTACATCAACAAACCGCCATCGATATTGATTACCTGCCCGGTAACATAATCGGAATCGGCGCTGCTGAGAAAATAAACCACGTTCGCAACGTCTTCGGGTTTACCTGCCCGCTGCATCGGAATTACCGTGGTGAAAGCGTTCCGCGCTTCCTCGGAAATCTTTTCGGTCATTTCCGTTACGATGTATCCCGGCGCGATTGCGTTTACCTGGATGTTGCGGGACGCAAATTCCTTGGCGGTGGTTTTGGTCAAACCGATGACTCCGGCCTTAGACGCCGAATAGTTCGCCTGCCCCGCATTGCCCATCCGCCCGACTACGGACGCTACATTGACGATCTTGCCGCAACGGGCTTTCATCATCGGACGGCATACCGCCTTGGTGAAATTGAACGTACCCTTCAGATTCACGTTGATTACCGCGTCCCAGTCGGATTCCGACATCCGCATGATGAGGGTGTCGCGGGTGATTCCGGCGTTGTTCACCAGAATGTCCACTTTGCCGAATTTTTCGATCACGGCCTTTACGGTGTCGTTCGCGTCTTCCGGTTTGGAAACGTCAGCGGCATAAGCCATGGTTTCCACGCCCATTGCCGCGATTTCCCTGGCGGTCTGGTCGGCAACTTCCTGGAGGATGTCGACAACTGCGATGTTCGCGCCTTCGGAGGCCAGGCGTTCGGAGATTGCGCGGCCGATACCTCTGGCCCCGCCGGTTACCAATGCCACTTTGCCTGTTAATGATCCTTCACACATATTTTTTCCCTTCACATAATAAGATGGGGTTTAAATTCAGATATATTAACCGGGGAATTCTCCCAAATCCCCGGCATTACCTATATTATAGGTATTTGCGCTTTTGTCAATTCTTTTCATTAATCCGGTCAACACTTTTCCGGGGCCGAACTCGATAACGGTGTCGGCGCCGAGGGCCGCCAGCGCGTTCACGCAGGAATCCCAGCGAACGCTTCCGGCCACCTGGCTTACCAGATTCGAGCGGATTTTCGCCGGACATTCCACGATTCCGCCCGGGAAATTCTGGGCCACCGGACATTCCGGGGCTTTGAGTTCAATATCAGTCAGTACCGAGTCAAGTTTTTCACCTGCGGAAGCCATCAGCCGGGAGTGATAGGCGCCGGCAACCTTCAGAGGAATAACCTTGCGCAAACCTTTTTCCTTGAGCATCGCAACCGCATCGCCGACTTTTTCTTTGTCGCCGCTGATCACGATCTGCCCCGGACAGTTATAATTCGCCACGTCGATGCCGCAGACTTCGCATACTTCCGCGATAATCGCTTCGTCGCCGCCGAGTACGCTGGCCATTCCGCCGACGGTTTCCCGGCAGGCTTCGTCCATCAGTTCGCCGCGTTTCGCCACCAGTTTAAGGCCCGAGGCAAAATCAAAAACATTCGCGGACTGGAGCGCGGCATATTCGCCGAGACTCAGCCCCGCGCATCCCACCGGTTCGATTCCCGGAAATTTTTCCTTGAATGCCGCCAGGCAAGCCAGGCTCATCGTGTAAATTGCAGGCTGGCAGTTGCGGCTTTCCGTAAGCTTTTCTTCCGGACCGGCAAAACAAATTTCGCTGATCGGCATGCCAAGCGTGGCGTCGGCTTCGTCAAAAATCGCCTTCGCTGCCGCGCTGGAATCGTACAGGTCTTTCCCCATACCCACTTGCTGCGCGCCCTGACCGGCAAAAACAAACATCGCTTTCATGATTTAAAAAACTTCTCCCCTGCTTGGTTTGAATTTCGGCAAACAAATAATATAACCAATCCCCGGCATAAATACAATCCCCCCAAATAGATTTTGGATGATAACTGCCGAAGTGCTATGCGATTTCGCCGCAGGAAGTGTCCCCTGATTGAATGGGCAAAGTGTTTAACGACTTTGCCGGGATCGCGAAGCATTCCGGCCACTCGATCCAAACACACTGTTTGGGGTTATTTGGCGCCCTGGCCGCTGATGATTTCTTTGATGGTTTTCAGGAAGATGTAATAGTCCAGCCAGATTGTCCAGTTCATTATGTAGTACATGTCCAGGAAGACCCTGCGGTCGTAGGTGGTGTTGCTTCTGCCGGAAACTTGCCAAAGGCCGGTAATACCCGGTTTCACCCGGGAGAAAATCTCGTAATTTTCCTTGTAGAATATCTTTTCTTCCTCAATGATGGGACGCGGCCCGATAACCGCCATTTCTCCGGTAAGGACATTCCAAAACTGCGGGAGTTCATCCAGACTGGTTTTCCGGAGCAGACGTCCGAGCGGGGTCACGCGGGGATCGTTGTGCAGTTTAAAATTGCGTTTCCACTCCTCCTGTAACACCGGATTGTCTTTGAGTACTTCATTCAGGCGTTTTTCAGAATCTATATACATGGTTCTGAACTTGGCAACCTTAATCGGTTTGCCATTTTTACCGAGTCGCGAAGCCATATAAAAAACCGGTCCCTGGCTGGTAAGTTTCACCAGCGCGGCAATAATTACAAACAGCGGCATAAGAAATATTATTGCGGAAGTGGCAAGGACCATTTCGGAAAGCCATTTGAGGAATCTCGGCCCTTTAAGGAGGAGCTGATTGCGCAGTTCAAGAGTAAGATATCCGCTCAAATCACAGGGATAACACCATGCGACGGGAAAAGTCCGGTTGTCCGGCATGATCAGGATGTGTTTGAAGTTTGTCGAATACTTACTGACGATCTGGTGAATAACATTAACCGGCATGCATACGATCAGGTAACTTGCATCATATTTGCGGCTGACCTCAAGCAAATCGGCGGTTGTGCCAAGTACGGGGACATCGGCAAGCCGCATGGACTGCTTTTCCGGGTCATCATCAACATATCCCAGAACCGTAAGCCCGAAATGGTAGCTCCCGTTGATTTGCCGGGTAACAAGTTCCCCGGTATATCCGGCGCCGGCAATAATGCAGCGAATCTGGGCCAGATTAAGTTTTTTCAACATCATTCTGACAAAACAGCGGGTTAGCGGGGCCATCAGCACATTAAACGCCCAACTCGTTACGATGACCACGCGGGAATAAACTTCAACCCGGTGGGAAAGTGAAAGATATGCAAACAGAAACAAGTAAGTCAGAGTGACGGAAAAAAAGCATCTCCTTACTTCCTCAACGGGACTCAACGCGACGCCGGGATAGAAAAAATTCCCTTGATACAACCTGATAAAACCGTTACAGACAATCAGGATCACCCCGAGGAAAATCAACGGGAAATACAGTTGCATGGTATATTTTCCGCCGATCAAATAATAACACCAGGCGGTTAGAAGCAGAATTGAACAGAACGTCAAAAAGTCAGTGATTACCAGCGAAAAAACCCGTATCCTGCCGCGTGTCACAATCTCTCCCCCGGATTTTTCTTGAAAATAAAGTAGTAGTACTTACCGAATTCATAATTTTTCATTAATTTATACGCTTTTTGCGTTTTCGGTACTTTCTTTCCGGGTTTTCTGCCAATAAAAACAATGTAATCGGGAAGGAATCCGCCGCTGGCGATTTCCCGGGAGGTAATTGGGACAAATTGTCCGCCGGACAAGTAACCGGTTTCCTCCAGACCGTTCGACGCAACCACCGGACGCAGGTTTCCCCGGTAGGAATACCAGTGCAGGGAACGGTGTACCCGTGCGGAAGGATCATTGAAATCGTTCCTGATCCAGCCGGAAATAGCGAGGGCCGCTTTCCGCTGGTTGCGTTTCTTCCTGGAAGTATAGTTCTTGATGATCCGGTCTGAGGCGTCAAGATACAAAATTATGCAGAGGACCGTAATCAGGCAAACCGCGAAAACCGAATTGAAGATCTTCGGCTTCCAATCATGAAAAAACTTCCATGCATAATATGCCCCGATCGCCGACCATGCGAAATAAAGCGGAATCAGCGGCAGAAGGTATCGTCGCGACACATAGAAGTAGTGATTGTGAACGAGTATTTGTCCGACCACCACGAATGCGTGGCCAAGCAGTACGGTCAACAGAATGGTTTCCTCCGGAAGCCATTTCCGTTTCCGGATCCTCCATATAATCACCGGAATGGCAAAGATAAAAAAGTATGGATAAAATCCTTTGATAAGTGACGAAATAAATTCATACATGGCTTCTGAAGCAGATGGATGTGCTTCTGGCGGCGGACTGTAATCAATCAGTTTAACTTTGGGCGCGGCTTTCACCGCGGGAACCGGAATTGCCTTGGATTTCAATTTTTTGGGTACGGAAAGTTGGATTTCCGGGTTGTCGTTACTGAGAAAATTTATCCCGGTTGAATTTTCAAGTCTACACAGAATAACCCCGAAACGCGTTTCCGGCACCGGATAACCGATCACCTGATAATTATAAATAAGCGATGGCAACACAGTCAGGAACAATACGCATCCGGCAAGCGCCGACCGCCAGGGAAGATACACCTTCCGGCCGCGGAAAATCTCAAAGATCGCGGCAGCGGCAAAAAGCAGCAAGGCGAACAGTACTGAATCACCCCGGATTATCACCAGCAGACCACAACCGAAACCGCACCATAAGTATCCCGTTAAATGCTTCCTTTCCCGGTAAATACATATCAAACCGTAAACAACAAGGATTGCGGCAAAACTTTTTGCGCTGTCACGCAAACCGCTGAAGCCAAGCCTGGTCAGGTGGGAACAGAATATATACAGAAAACAACTCCAGAATGCCAGGCGTTTACCAAAAATCCTGTGAAATATGCCGTAAAGGGGAAAAATCGCGGCGGCATAAAACAAGGAGCTGGCAAGCATTACGGCCGCCAGGCCGCTGCAGCCGAATATCCACGCAATAATCCCGCCGGCCAATGGATGCAGCATCGGAATCCTCGGATGGAAAGCGTAACGCCAATCCCCGGCGGCAAAAGCGTCAGCCATGGGAGCGTATCTCCCAATCACGTCGTGCTCCGGAATATCATGCAGCAATAACAGGGGCAGGCAGAACAGCCACGCCACAAAAAAGAGAACCAGCGGGGTGAGGTTCCTTGACTCCACGGCCCTGCAAAACCTGGAAATACTATCTTTCAAAATAAATCTTCCCCCTCATGAAAATTCGATATAACAGAAAAATATAATATAACTGCTTTGTCAATATACAATTAACGGTTCAAAGCATTTCCCTGTCCCGACTTGTGTTGAAAAATAAAGCATTTGCATTAAAATAGAACCGTATTCGTTAAAGAATCCTGATAATGTTTGGGGCGAGTTGCCGTATTTTCTATTTTTCAAGCTGAAGGTTTACGTGGAATAATGAGACTTTTCCTGAAACTTGTTACAGTCAGAGCAAAGAAATCCCTGCTATTAATAAAATTTCTTTCGAAAGCGGCTTTCTGGAAATCATTTTTTGATATTGCGAAAAACGACGGATTAAAATGTGCATGGGATGAAACTAAATTAGAACTGGAATATAATGTTCCTTTAACCATTCACTTTCCGCATAAACCATATCAATTTGAGCCAAGCGGAAAGGATTATGATATCAAAGTAAGCGCGGTAATGGCAACGTATAACCGCCAGGAATTGCTGCCGGCGCTGCTTGACGCCTGGCGAAAAACCGCCGCATGTTCAAAATATAAGTTTGAAATAATCATGGCCGACGACGGCTCCGATGACAATACCCTGGAAATCCTTAAAAAAGTTGACGATTTGCCGCTGACTGTAGTGGAATGCAAACATCAGGGGGTAAGCCGAACCAGAAGCGCGGCAACCGCAAGGGCAAGAGGAGAGAAAATACTCTTCATGGGCGATGACATGTACCCCAACCCGGAACTGATCAATCAGCATTATGAAAAACTTGTTGAACTGGGACCGTACCGGGCCGTACTGGGCAATGCCCTGTGGCACAAGGATATCCCCCGGAACTATCTGATGAAACATATACTGGACATCGGCAATGAACAATTCGAATACAGCCGGATTGAACCGTATTCCCTCTCTGAATGTCACCATTTCTACACCTGCAACATAAGCGTTGACGCGGAGCTGCTCAATACCGAACCCTACTACTTTGATTCGAGGGTTGACAAATGGGGATTTGAAGATATCGAATTAGGATGGCGTCTGTCAAGGAAAGGTCTGAAAATCTATTATTACCCGGAAGCTTATGTGGAGCATTATCACGTCTATGACCGTATTGACAGATTTTACACGCGTCAGGAAGTTACCGGTGAATCCACGGCAAAGGTATCTGATTACGACTCCGACTTCCATCAATTTACCGGATACCTGAGAATTACCGGAAGATTCCGGGACTTCCTGCAAAATACCAAATTGCCGGAAAGAATATGTTTACAGCGTGATCCTGTTGAATCACTGGTGAGATTTACTCAAATCGTGAATGATCTTTTTGTGTTGCATCCTCCGGATTTTTCACGGAAAATGGCGCTCAGCAACCTCTTTATTACCCTTTTCCACTATGCTTACGACATCGGCATGCTTAATCAAGTTGATCCTGAAAACTTCACAAAGTATCGCAACGAATATTTTATTTACTTTTACTGTAACAATAAATTCACGGACAGCTTTAAAATGCTGCGGGAATACATTGAAGATCATCGTCAATCAGTAAATGGTATTCCTGATTCTGAATTGACCGGACTCCTCCGGATGGACCGGGAATGGGCCGCCGCCTACCGTCAAATCCTTGATATGAATGATGATTGCCTGCTGGAAATATTGGTTCCCGAAACAGAACTGGAAAGCTTCCGCTCCAGATATTCCGGGTTTGAAGAGATGGTCAGGTTCAATACCGCCGGCAACAGCGAAAACAGTTCACCATTCAGATATGAACCAACCAGCCTCGACGCCAGCCTTACGCCAAACGACCTGATACAGGTAATGCTTATCCTGACTGCTCAACGGAAATTTATTGATGGCATCCTGGTATCAAAATCCTTGAAACTGCCGCCTGAAGTATCGATAAATTCCATAACCGACAACTTTGTGTTCAGGAGCGGCTACACCTCTGCTGAAATGGCATTGCGCGCACCGGACGCCCTCCATAAGCTTGTGAGATTCCCCGGCGGAACACCGGGAAAATCAGCGAATTTGCATGAACTCACCGGGCGGAGAGTGATTTATGACAGCGCCAATAACCTGCTCACGCAAAGGTTTTCCGCATTAAAAAAACTTCAGCCCATTGAATTATATCCAAGATCCAGACTGGAATTTCCCAAGCGGAAACCTTTGATTTTTGTTTTTCCCGGCTCCCTGGAACAAAAGCCTCCGGCGGATATTCTTCTGGAAATCATAAAACGGCAAAAGAGCAAATACGATTTTGTTGTTTTCAATACGATAAAAATGCCGGAGAACTCCGAAAGTATGCATTCCCGGTTCTTTCCCCATGTTAAAGCCATCTTCGACCTGCCGGAATACTTTCACCGGAACGACTTTATTTACAATCTTGAAAAACTGCAGGATAATTACAATCCAATAATCAGCTGGCTTTGCGGGGGATCAAAGTGGTATGCTCAAAATACACATTCTTTCCGTAAAGTAATGAACACCACCAGTATTATCGATCAGCAGGTTCATGATGCCGGTTCCGAGTGGATCAGGAATTTCCGCGATTTCTCCATTCAGCAGTCGGACCGTTTTGTTGCCGTCAATCAAAAAATTTACCATGAATTCGTCAATACCTATGGCATCCCCCGGGAAAAAATTGATCTGATTCCAATCGATAGCGGAAAACCTCTGAATGAAATAGCTGAAGAATACGGTAAATGCTGGGACAAGGCGCTATCGTGACAATCATGCAAACACCGTCAGCATGCCTTTCCTGATAATTTCCGACTGGAATAACCGGCAGGAAAAACTATATTTAGCCTTAATCTAATAAGGATACAACATTGTTTACATTTCTTAATCTTATTTCATATAAGGCCGCCGCCGAACTGATTTCCGAGGCAAAGCGCACTTTCGCGGGTTACCTTTGGTGGATCATTGAACCGCTGTTCAACCTTGTGGTCTATTACATTGTTTTTAAATACATTTTCAAGAATCCTCAGCAAAACTTCGCGGTATTTTTGTTTTGCGGAATAGTTTCGTGGCGCTGGTTCCACAGTTGCGTCCTGCGATGTTCAAACTGTCTGGTCGTAAATCATCCTTTAATGCAGCTCATTAACGTGCATAAATCGATTTTTCCGCTGTCTATCGCCATAGTGGACTTGTTTAAATTCAGCGTTACTCTCCCCTTGGTAATCGTTACCGCGCTGCTCTGCGGTTATTCCATCGAGTGGTCGTATTTTGCATTGTTCATCATCATTTTCGTCCAGTTCATGCTGATCTGCGGCGCCGGAATGATTGCCGCAAGCATTACGCCTTTCTTCCCCGATTTCCATCTGGTGCTGATGACCGTACTGCAATTGATGATGTTTCTTTCCGGGGTATTTTACAGTATTGACAAACTCACCGGCTGGGTTGGGTTTATCATGCGGCTGAATCCGATGGCGGTTCTCATCGACCAGATGCGTAAAGTGTTGTTCGACAACATGTGGCCCGATCTCGCCACGCTGAGCGTAGTTGTGGTTGAAGCGGTAATTTGCCTGCTCATCGGCTTTTTTGTGTTGAACAAATTCAACAAAGTTTACCCGAAATTGAGCTGAAATATGAATGACGTAATTTATGAACTTTCCAATGTTGCCGTTTATTACAAAAAAGTGGCGGTAGTACCGTGGCTGAACACCGGGAAATTCTGGGCGCTGAAAGATGTGTCTTTCCAGGTTAAACGCGGCGAAACCGTCGGTGTGATCGGCCGCAACGGTGCCGGGAAAAGCACTCTGCTGAAAATTATCGCCGGAATCCTTGAGCCGGACCGGGGCAAAATCAAACGAAGCAGCCATCTTCAATCTACAATGCTCTCCCTCGGGGCCGGTTTCGACTTCTATCTTACCGGCCGCCAGAATATCATCCTCAACGGCTTGCTACTGGGTATCAGTAAAAAGGACATCAAAAAGAAAATCGATTCCATCATTGAACTCGCCGACATCAAGGACTTCATCGACGAACCCATCCGTCACTACTCCACCGGAATGCAGGCACGCCTGGGGTTCGCCATTGCGTATCATGCCGATGCCGACGTTATTCTGATCGATGAAACCCTTGCCGTGGGTGACCAGGAATTTCAGGAAAAATCCGGAAATCTGATCAAGGAAAAAATCGAATCCGACCACACGGTTGTTCTTGTTTCACATTCTTTCCCGATCATTAAAAGCCTTTGTGACCGGATAATATGGATTGAAGACGGCGTTTCCATGCCGGAAATGCCGGTTGCGGAAACCATGAATAAATATATGGAAACCCATGCTTCCAAAAAACAGTAACCCGGCACAAGTGCTCTGTATCATGCCGGTCCACCCCTGGACAGTCGGCGACATCCGGCTGGTGAAACCTCTCGAACGTCTGGAATCGAAATACCCCGGCCTTTACGAGTTTAACTTCAAGTCAGTTGTCAACCTCAACGTTCAGGACGTCAATAACGCCAACATTGTAATCATCCAACGGATCGCAACGGCTTTTCTCATGCGCCTGATGCGCCTGTTGAAAGGCGCTGTCCCGGTGATATTCGAAATCGACGACCTGCTTTTTGATATGCCGGATTTTCTCAATGCCGCTTCGATCAATAAACGCAATGCGGCAAATCTCAAAATTATGATCTCCGACGCTGATTACGTCACCACCACCACCACCATCCTGGCTGAACACCTGGCAAAATTAAATCCGGAAGTAAGGATAATTCCAAATTGCATAGATTTCTCCAATCCCCCGGAATACCGGCAATTCGGCAGCGGCGCCGTAAATCTGATTTTTTCGTCAACCGATACCGTCTCGGTTGATGTCCTGATACCAGTCATAAAGCGGCTTCAGCGGGAAAACCGGGAAACCGAGTTTCATGTCTATGGCCCTAATTTCTCAAAATTTGCCGCTTCCGGCATTAAGCTCATTCCTCATCCCTCTACCGATTATGGTGAATTCCATCAACAACTTGCCGGACATAAAAATCCTGTTGCCCTTATTCCGCTGGACGACAGCAATTTTTCGAATTGCAAGAGTCCGGTAAAATACCTTGATTACACGGCCGCCGGAATTCCGGTGATTGCCAGCAATGTGCCGCCATACCGGGAAATTATCACTCCGGGCCAGGATGGAATTTTAGCTGAAAATAATCCTGAAGCATGGTACGATGCTATTGTCCGGGTACTTGACAATGCGGATTTTTGTTTGTCGCTTGCGAAGAATGCATATGAAAAACACCGGAAGAACTACAGTCTCGGCGCCAGCGCGGAAAAATGGCATGAACTTTTTGAGAAAATTCTTTCTGTTCATCCTCTGGATAATCCGAAAATTAAACGGCTCCCGGCTTCTTTTTCTTTGCGGCACCTGCACTCGATTTTATCACCGGAACGTTGTGTTAAATTCGTCCGGTTGATCAAAAAACACGGAATCACCCATATTTTCCAGATAATTCGGAAAACGTCAATATTATGAACAATGACCGGAAAAGCATTGACATTGCGCTTGCCGTATACAACGGCGCAAGATTCCTGCCGGAATTTCTTGAATCGCTTGACAGGCAATCCGATCAAAACTGGCAACTTATCTGCCGCGACGATGCGTCACAAGATAACAGTTTGGATATTTTGCGCGATTTTCAGAAAAATCATCCTGACGGAAAAGTTGTGATTATTCCTTCCAACGGAGAAAACCTTGGCGTCATTAATAACTTCAATTCCGTTTTGCTTAAATGCGGCTCCCCTTACATTCTGCTTGCTGATCAGGACGACATCTGGCTGCCGGAAAAAATAGCGCTTATGCGTGAACAAATTACGCTAATCGAACAGGAAATCGGCAATAAAGTACCTATCCTTGTCCATTCGGATTCAGAAATTATCGATGCCGGAGGAAAGCGAATATCCAAGTCGCTCCACCGTCACCAGAAGCTTCATCCGGCGGAAAAGACCAACCTGAAAAACCTTCTGGTCCAAAACACGGTAAGCGGTTGCACGGCAATAATAAACCAGGCGCTTTCGCAAAAGGCCCTGCCGATTCCGGATAAAGTAAAAATGCACGATTGGTGGTTGGCCCTGACCGCGGTTGCTGCCGGCCGCCTGGAGTACCTTGACAAGCCCTTGGTGAAATATCGGCAGCACGATGAAAATCGGGAGGGAGCATTTTGCTATAATCCGGGATATATTTTCAAAACATTTATTAATGGTCTTTCTCCGCTGAAAGAAAAGATAAGGACAGGTCAGCATCAGGCTAAACTTTTTTTTGATCGTTTTGAAAAAGAGTTAAGCGAAGCTGACCGGAAAATAGTGGAAGCATACAGTTCGCTTCCTTCAAAAGGATTTCTCGCAAGCCGCTTCATTGCGGCTAAATATAAATTTCATAAGAGCGGTATTTGCCGGACTGCCGGCTTTTACCTGGCACTGAAATGAAACAGGATAATCTGACATTAATAGTTCCAGTAATGGATGTTGCCGTTGAAAAATGGCGGGAATTACTGGATTCCCTGGAGCTTCAGGAAATGCAGCCGGAAAGAAAATTATTCGCTGATTCAGGATCTGACCAGGAAATTATACAATTAGCGGAAAAAAATAATTTTGAGATATTTTACATTGAAAATTTCAATCACGGCGGAACCCGAAGGGAATGCCTCGAGATGCTTTCGCCAGACGATATCGTCATTTTCATTACTCAGGATACGATTTTCGCAAAACCGGACAGTATCCGTATCGTTGTTGAATGCCTGCTGAACAACCCCGGGGTCAGCGCCGCATACGGGCGGCAGCTTCCCGAAGCTTCGGCTTCAAAGCTGGAAAAATATACAAGATTATTCAATTATCCGGAAGAATCTCTGGTTAAAACCGCGAATGACATTCCCAAACTTGGACTCAGAACCGCGTTCTGTTCAAACTCCTTCGCGGCATACCGGGTATCTGATCTGCTTGAAAGCGGCGGATTCCCGGATACGGACTTTGGCGAAGATATGCTGGCTGCCGCGAAACTTATTCTCAACGGCAAAACAGTTGCATATTGTGCTGAAGCAACAGTGATTCATTCTCACAATCTTTCAATCCTCGACGACTTTAAGCGCGGCACGGCCATTGGAAAAATGCACCGCAACAATCCCTGGCTGTTGCGGGAATTCGGTAAAGCGGAAAAGAGCGGAGCCGGACTTGCCGCCACGACAATGAAAAGATGCCCGTTCCAGTTCCTTTTTCACGGCGCGGCAAAGTATGTGGGTTATCTAACCGGCAAACTACTCTGAAATGCTATTTTATCTGGATCGTTATGGTTTTCCAGCTTTCGGTAATGCTCAGGTTTTTTATTGTTCCGGTTTTATTTCCTTTTTGCGCGGTAAGCACATACTGATAACCGGTTTTGCCTGTAGAATCGGCCATAATTTCGCTCAACAACAAGACTCCGGATTTACTTTTGCCGGGAGTCAGCCCATCATTTCCGGTAATCGCCGCATTTACATCGCTGGAATTGTAAAACGGCTTGGAGTCAGGAACAAATTTAACCTTTGCCTTGCGGATCGGCCGGCCAGCCGAGTCGGTCACCTTGACAATCACATGGCGCTTGCTCACGAAAGCGGCCTTTTTATTTTTTGAGTAAACGCCTTTATCAAATGAATCGATTTTGCAGTCAATGGCGATGAGCGGCCTTCTAGTTAATGACCAATTTTTGGCGTTACCTTTAAATACACAATCATAAATAAACAGATCATGCCTGAGCGAACCGTTAAGTCCAAGTTTACAATTTAGGAATTTGCTGTTGTTGATGACTTTCTGGAAATTCCCGATGTAGCCGCCAATGCAATTTTCAAAAGTCGTGCCGGTTACTTTGCCGGCAAACAGGTTTCTTGCGAATCTTCCGGTGACTCCCCGGATTATTGCGCCATCGAGAATCACGCTGTGCGCTCCCCCCATATAAACAGGAGTAAAACGTCTTTTCTTTTCACCAATCCTGACATCCCCGCAAGGCCCGATCTCGCTGTTATAAACGTGAAGTTCACCGCCGCCGTTGTCGCGTCCGTAGCCGCTGGTTCCGCCAATGGTGATTGAATATCCCTTCCGGTCCCGGTTGTCGATCAGAAACCGGGCTTTGATTTCCGGATGGCCGGGAACACCAAGCGTCAGGCGGTTGTTTCGCTTCAAGCCGCGAATATGGTGATATGCCAAGTCTTTGTTTTCGTCTTTCAGCCAAGTGGAATAAACCCGCAAAGGTCCTTTGACGATCAGCGTTTCGCACGGATGGTCTGTGCTACCCAACTGAAAATAGGTGCTTGAACAGTCGTTCCGGCCTATGGTCAATCCGCAATCAAGCTTGCAGGTATCGATTTTCGGGTCATAGGTAACCTTGTTCCAGCCGAAAATCCGGTCTGCCCGGACCAGATCGGCGGGAGTGCATGGGCGCTCTTTGGGATAGCCGGTAACCTGAATCCTGTTTTCAGCTTTCACGTATTCGATTCCAGCGAAAACGCTTCCCCACGTAAACAGAACGGCAACGGCAAATAGAAATATACGCATACTCATGGCTGGAATTCCGTCGGCGTCACGCCCTTTTCAAGCTGAAGAGTATCGATATAGACTTTTTGCGGTTCTCTCACCTGGAGACGAAGGGCCGCTTTTTCGCTTCTGGGCGACAATCGCAAGACAGCGCTGTAACGTTTCCATTCCGAACCGGAGATTTTGATATAAGAATACGGGCTTCTGTTTTTTCCGCGCCAGCCGTTCCCGGAAACCCTGAGGATTACCGGGGTTTTGCTGTCGGTTCTTGCATAGAACGAGAGAACATAAGTCTGGCCGCTCTGATGGTATGGGGATATTTTAATATTGATCCAAAATCCGTCGCCTATATATATGCAATGCTTGCCATGATACGGATTTTCAGTTGTCCATCCCAAACCTGGATTCGTTCCGCCGATTCGTGTTTTCTTATTGAAACCGATTCTGTACGGGCCGTAAGGGAGGTGATAATCAGGCCAGTCTCCCAGAGTGGAATCCTCGAAACTGGGGTTAGCCATAATATTTTTCTTTCCTTTACGCCCTTCGCCGCGAGTGCCTCCTTCGATGGAGCTTTTATCTCCCAGGGCTTTAATTTTTATGGAAATTTGCGCGGGAAGAGCGGTTATGTTCCTGCCCATATCGTAAGCGCGGACTCCGCGTCCAGCAAGCGTGTCGACAAACATGCCGCGCTTTACCGCGGCTTTCTTGTCCGAGAACATATCTTTGACCGTGCCGTTCGCAAGTTTCTTTACCGATACCGTAACTTCAACCGGTGACCGGCGGACATTCGCCATCAGCAGCACAAACTTGCCGTCCGGATACCTGAGCAAGCTCGCCTGGACATCGGGAAGCTGCCCTTTGATCGGATCAAACTTACCGGGAGAATACTTGATGTTCTGTTCCGGACGGGGCGCGCACAGCGCCGGAGACAACACTTTTATCCGTTTAGCCAATATCTCAAGCGCTTCCCACTGTTCGGTAGTGGCAATCATGCCGAACCACCAGTAGATAATTCCGCGGGTTCCGTGGATAAGCGCCAGGTAGGTTTGACATATTTGTTCTTCCTTTGTGATCATCCGCTTGATGATGTCGCTCCAGAATCCGTCCTGCGGCATACTCCACGGGCACATGCCTTTTTCGTTGGCCCTGGCAACTGTATTGGCGGTAACCGTGGAAACCCAGTTGATCGATCCCCGGGGCAGCTTCCGTCCTGGAGTCCAATATGGATCAGTGCCCAGACAGTCGGCAAAGCAGGTGGCCTTGTCCCCGTGGGGGATATGCGATGAATACAGTACGTACATCGGCCGGTACGGATCGGCTTTTTTCTCCGCCAGATAAAGTTTTCTCAACTGTTCATTAAGGTCGGAGCTTCTGAAAGATGGTTCATCCATGGTAAAATATCCCATCGTGGAAGTGATGTTGCGCACGGCACGGACATTCGCCAGGTAAGCGGGTAAATGCAGATCCATCCATTCGTCACAGATTTCGTTTATTTGCGCCCTGGTAAGTTTATAATGACTCAATTTCTTCAAATGGACCAGAGCCCTTAATGCCTTGACAATCCTTTTCTTCTTTTTGTCATTTTTAAAATATTTTTTCAATGTAGCCAATTCCGCGGAACGCGAATCGCACATCTGCCGGAAAGCAACCTTGAGGTTGTCCTTTTTGCACATCCGGGCAATTTCCGCGAAATATTCCGGAGAGCGCTTTCCGGTTTCATTCCACCAGATCACGCAGTTCATTCCGGCGTCTGCCGCGTCCTTGAACTGATACATATTTCCCTTCGCATCCGACACGGCGACTCCGAACGGGAAAAACGGTTTACCGTCGTAATAGAGCGTACCTCCGGCGGCGCGGTCGATTTTCCATTCGCAGCCGGGTTTCGGCGGAAGTTTTTCCAGCGAAAACGGTGCTTCGTTCAAGGCCGATTTCCCGCCTTTCTTTTTCAGTACCAGTTTAAATTGGCTGGTTCCGTCCGCTACTTTCGCAAGCGGTAATTTAACGGAACCCTTTTTGGCAATCCTGTTCAGTTGCGCCAGCACGTTGCCTTTCTTGTCCAGTACGCACAAAACTTTGCCCTCAAGAGATTTTTTCGACATGCCGACGGTATACAGAACTTCCGCGTCTTTTTCACTGGTATAATAGTTGAACCGGGTAATGGCCGAAAGCAGTTTCAACGATCCGGAATTCCGGGTTTTCGCGGTCTGAAACATCATTCCGTTACCGGCGTCGCTAACCGTTATTTCTATCCTCTGAACATCTCCGCCATCCATGATTACCGGAATCTTAAGCCGGGTAACCTGATTGCCTTTAAGCGGAATGGTCTTAACCACCTTTTCTTTTTTGCCATTGATGGTTTTTTCGCTGATTTTCACTTTTGCGGCGCCGCCTTTTGATGTCATTGCCGCAAGGGTCATTTTCACATCATATGCCATTTTGCCGTTTTTATCGTAAATATCGCCAACCTCGACATTGTTGACATTGGCGATGAACGGAAACGCCGGAATTACTTTTTCCAATCCTTTGACCTGGGCAAACTTGTCCATGTTCAGCCATTCGTTGGTCGGGCAGAGACAGCTGAGGGTTTCCTTGAATCCGACTTCAACGCCCAGGTGGTCAAACTCCTTGACTATCTGCTTGCGGAACACGTTGAATTTAATGTCTTTCAGTTCGCCGTACCCGGCCAGTTCGTAAAGCGGAATAGCTATTTCAGCGCTCCAGCCATCGTCCTTGATAAGAGTGGCGGAAGGCCAGGACAGATCGGGATGCTTGTTGCTGAAAGATGTCCTGACGGTATACACGTTTTCGCAGTTCAGCACGTAACGGTAAAATGAGGTCCCTTTCATTCCGGGATTAAGGAAAATCTTGATGCATTCGTCATCGAAAACCCGTCCGCCGAAATTATTCTGGATAGTGGCTTTCATCTCGTTCGGTTTGGGATGTTTGCAGTCGAAACCAAAATAGAGCCAGGCGCCGTCAGTGGTCACATATAATGTTGTATCACTATTCGGAGTATTTTCTTTGCTTTGAAGAACGAATTTCGTAAAATTCGAGCTTTTCCAGGCATCTTTCCAGCAGGGATCGGACAACTTGCCGTCAATGACCGGACCTTTTTCGCAACGCTTGAGATTGATAACGGGAGGTTTTGACTGTACTCCAGCAAGAACGTTAATCGCCAACAGGCCTGCCACACCCAGAATAAAGAGTTTTCTCATGTTTTTCCTTTTTGATTATTTTGAAGACTTTGATTGTTTTTAAGGCACGATTGCGCCATTTGCTTCGAGCAGTTCTTTTACGGCAGGAATGTCCAATTCCGATGGAATTATATTGTTTTCAGCCGACAACACCGCCATTGCCCCTGCAACCTGCCCCATTGCCATACAGGAGGCCTGGACCCGCAACGCGGAATTGGCAAGTTGGTCGCTTGAAACGATCCGTCCGGCTGCCAGCAACCGTTTGCTTCCATGCGGAATCAGAGCGCCGCGAGGAATTGTGGGTACGACTCCTTCCGCGAGATGACGCTTCATTAATCCGCTGTCATCTTTCATCTGATGAAGGTCAATCGGATAAAAACTGAAACACAGGGAATCGCTCCAGTGCCGGCCGCTGACATAATCATCAGCCGTGATAGTTTTTTCACCTGCAATGGTTGCGGTTTCCCGGATACCGCATTCGGTTGTCATATATTCCAGTTCGAGCTTTTCCAGTCCCGGCTGCCTTCGTAAAAAACGGTAAGTTTTCAAGACAACACCTCTGGCACGCTGTTCTAGTTCCGAACGTCCCGCGCTGGTTGACGCATTGTCCGCATTAAGGTGGATACTGTTGTTTCCGTATTTACCGAGTACGGTCCTGATCGGTCCTGACATATAATCAAGCTTATCAAGTTCACCATTGGCGATGGCTTTTTCACAGGCATTGTCGATAGAATCCAAATCCAGTTTTTTCACGTCGTATCCGCCGAGTCTGAACATCAGCGTGGCAGGCTGTTTTCCGGAATTTTCATTTATTTGATAACCGGCTTTTGCAATAAGATCGGCGTCACCCGTCGTATCAACGGCAATAGAGCATTTCAATTCACGCAGCCCCTCTTTGGCCGCCACGGAAATTAAAACGCCTTCATCGGATTCCTTCACCGAAACCGGCATGGTATGATAAAGTACGTCAACCCCGGATTTAGCGAAAGCTTCATCCAGCAGACATCCGTATATATATGGATTTATTAAAACTTGCAACTTGTAATGTGGCAGGTCGTAACGGCTGAAGTCCGGCATGGCGTCATTTGATTCAGCCATGGTTTTAGAAACCAGTTCCCAGCCGATACCGCTGATAACCTGCTTTCCCCAGGCATGAAACAACCCCGGGAAATTCACCCCGCCGACAGTCATGGTTCCGCCGCCCATGCCGTTTTTTTCGATCAGGAGGGTTTTCGCTCCCGCTCTGGACGCCTGGATTGCCGCGATGCAGCCAGCGGTTCCGGCCCCGGCAATTATTACGTCGTAATCTTTCTTGAAACAGCTCATTTCACTTGCCAATCATTATTAAAGTTCATGTCACCGAGTCTGTAAGTTTCGATATGCCCGTCCTTGAACAGGAAGTTACTCCTTTGCTGATGCCGTTTCCAGGCCGGTGCAAAGTGCGGTCTGTCCAAATATCTGCTTGTCGTAGTATAGCAAGCCTTGCTGTAATGATGAGGAGCCGCGCTATTGCCATTTATCCTGTAAAAATGTTTTTCGATCAACAGCACTGACATATCGGAAACATAAGAAATTCGTTTCGGGATATAGTTTCCCATGTTGCCAACACCTTCCGCATAAAAATAAGCGTACTGCCAACCCCCGCTTTTTCCGGCGGCGGCAGCCTCGGAAGGATAATCATGCTTTACCGTGGGGCCGTATGAAGACAAAAGATAGTTTGTTGACAGATCAAACGTATCACCGTTCCAGGCCGGACCGTCCGGCGGAATTTCCGTGGCAGGACAGTGATATGGACCCTTGATTTTTCTCCATGCCGCATAAAATTCATGGCTGTAATCCGACTCGGTGTCAGACTCGAGATACTCCATCTGCTCAACCATCCAAGTATCCCATTTCCTGCCCATCGGCGGCAAGTAGCCATCGTGATCGCTGACATAGTTCATTGCCGCCAGATAAATTTGTTTCTGATTATTTGCACATGCGGGAATCAGTGCTGAATTCCTGGCTTTCTTCAGTGCCGGCAACAGCAAGGAGGCAAGTATGGCTATCACAGCTATAACTACCAACAATTCAATAAGGGTAAACACCGCGGATACCTTTTTCATTTTATACTTCCTCTAAATATTATAATTTTCCATTCCATTCATTCAAAAAAAAGATTCTGCCGTTACTTATATCAAGACTTACTGCACTTGCCAATCATTATTAAAGTTTACGTCACCGAGTCTGTAAGTTTCGATATGCCCGTCCTTGAACAGGAAGTTACTTCTTTGCTGATGCCGTTTCCAGGCCGGTGCATAAAATGCACGGATGCTGTACATTGGAACCGTGGTATAGCTTGCTTTGCTGTAATGTGCCGGAACCACAGATCTACCCAACATTTTATAAAAATGTTTTTCAATGAGAATCACGGAATTATCGGTAACATGATTCAACTTTTTAGCTATTGTGCATCCTTTGGTTCCGTTCGTATCCGTGTATTTGTATGCGTATTGCCATCCTCCGCATTTCCCAGCCGCCGCGGCATCCGAGGGATTATCAATTTTCATAGTTGGCCCATACGAAGATGCGAAAAAATCCGTGGATTGATCATATGGATCACTGTTGTCCCATGCTTCTCCGTCCGGAGGCAATACCGTGGCCGGACAGTGATACGGATTTTGCAGCTTTTTCCAGCAGGCATAGTAAGTATCTATCATATCCGGTCTGCCGTCAGCTTCAGTGTATTCAACCAGCCGCAACATCCATTCCTGCCATTTCAGTCCCAATGGACTTAAATATCCGCGGGAATCGTCAACATAGTTCATAGCCGCCAGATAAATTTGTTTCTGATTATTCGCACATGCGGGAATCAATGCTGAATTCCTGGCTTTCTTCAGTGCCGGCAACAGCAGAGAAGCAAGTATCGCTATCACAGCTATAACTACCAACAATTCGATAAGCGTGAACTGCGTGAATTTCTTTTTCATTTCTGACTCCCTTTTAAGTTTATTCTAAAATTCCAGTTCCGGATCCATCGTTATATTTACAGTCTCCGAGCTTTTTTCGGTTATTTTTTTCATCAGTTTTTCCGCCGCAAGACGTCCGATTTCCCCTAGCGGCTCCCGGATTATCACCGGTTTCAATTCCGGAAAAAATTTCAACTGGGGCGTGTCCTGGGTAACGATATCAATTTCGGCAAGATTTTTTCCGGCGGCTTTCACTCCTTCACAAACATTAGTCAAATAAGCAGCAAAAGTAAAAATCCCTGTAAACCCGTTACCGTATTTGTAATAATTTTTGATTTCTTTATAAAAATTTGTACTGGTATCAAAAACGATCCTGGAAACGCCATGGCCATTTTCCTCACGAAAAGCTTTCTCGAAGCCTTCATATGCCGATAAAACAGGCCCATTCTCTCCCTTGGCAACAAAAAGAATCTGCTTATGCCGTTTTTTGATAAAATACCTTCCCGCAAGGTATCCCAATTTGTCATAATCCAGCCGGACGCAATCAATTTTCATTCCCGGCATTTCGTGGTTAACTATCATCAAAGGCATTTTCCGCGAAACGAGAGCTTTTATGGTTGATCTGGATTTTCCCGGCGGCATGAACCACAATACCCCGTCAGGCTGATATAAACTGATTTCATCCGCTCCCTTTTCCCCCTTATACGACAAACTGATGAACTGCATAAGAACGTTGTTCTCCGCCATATAAGATCCGGATTCATGAAACAGGTCCCAGTAATATGATTGGAAATGGGTCATACCCCCGGAATGAAAAATAACACAGATTTTTTTAGATTTTTTCATCCCCATATGGGTGTTGCGGTTTCTCAAGGTGTTTACAAAAATCCCCATTCCGGGTTTGAAGATTAAATCCCCGTCTTCTACAAGCTGCCTGAGTGCTTTTTGGACTGTCGGCCTGGTAACGTCGAACATGCGGCAGAGTTCCCGGCTAGACGCCAGCTTGACGTTTTCCCCCTCCGCCCGGAGAATTATGCTTGCAACGTATTGCCGGATACGCATGAAAGGCTGGATAGCCTTTTCCGGTGAGCTTTTTATCAGTTCCTTGACCATCTGCATTCCTGATGATTATTACAAGCATTTACTTTGCTTTTACTAGTATATACCACCTCCGCAAAAATGTCAATAGCCAAAGCAGGGAAATCCTGATTTTCCCGCATGGTCGTGGTCAATTTGATGAAATGGAATTTTATTAAAATAATGTTAGATTATTGTTAAGAGAACCAAGAAAGAACAACTGTGCGATGACGGGATTTTTTGCCAAGTTTTTGTTTGATAAAGCCGACTACCGGCTTGCAGATACTCTGAATGAACTGGAGAGCAAGGGCAAGCGGGTCAGGAAATATGACAAGCTGCTTGAATCGAGTTTCCACCCGCGGGGCATCAAGGAGCTTGCCGCGCCGCAGGAAAACCGGCTGATCTATGCGATGCTGAACTTCGCGGAAGCCTGCCAGTACGGCAGTTCGACTTCGGAAGAACGGATTCAGTCGCTGCGCTCACTTCGGGAGGAAGTGCTTGACGGGATTCACAGTTCCATGCATCTCAATACCGCCAGAGTGGTTCTCCAGATACTGAAAGTGCTGATGTTCAACAAGGAACGGTTGAACCGGACGGAAACGCTCAAACTCGTTCACGACCTTCGAACCGCACTGCTGGGGCAACCCCGTTTCATCAGGGCCCAACTCCGGAAATATCAGCTTCTCGAAATGCCCGAATCCTGGAACCAGATAGCCTTCGATTACCATGTCCACGACTCCAGCACCAAAGGCCGCAAAACCCCTGCCCACCTGATCATGGACGCCTGGATCAAGGGCATCAGGAAACTTCAGGTTGTTTACTACGATACCATCCCGCGCCAGGCCGCCAGGGAACTGCTGGAAACCGCCAGGATCATGCAGATCGACATCCGGATCGGCGTGGAGTTCGTCACTCACTGGCAGAACCGCCGGGTCCCTCTGATCTGGACCCCGCGTGGCTTCATCGGCAACAAAGGTTTCCTGAAATTTCTTGACCGCAAGGACGTAAACAGGTTTTTCGACAACAAGACCACGGCATCGGAAACCAATCGGCAGTTCGTCATTTCCTGCCTGAAAAAATTCAACAAAAATCACCTGACCGCATTCAACGAAAATTTCGGGACAAAACTTAAAAAGATCACGATAAAGGGTTTCCTGCATTCCGTCGGCAAAACTGAACCAACCCTTCACGCCCTGATCGGATATATTTTCCGGGAGGCCGAAGTCGGCGACAATGTAAATGAATTAACCTTCAAAGCCGTTGAGGAATTCTTCGCGGGGGCCGGGATCATTGCCAGGAAAACCCAGGCAAAGCCGGAAAATTCCCCGAAAATGACTCCGCGGGAACTGATTCATCAGTTGAATCAGATATCACCGGGATTCCGGCTCACCCTCAACTTGAGCGGCCTTACCCTGATCGAAGTAATTCAGCTGCTTTATGAATGCTGGGGCCAAATCAATTATCTCGAAATTTTCAACGCCAAAGATCAACTTGCCGGGGTCTTCAGGGACGATCCGGAAATCAACGAACTGCGCACGGTGCTGAACGACGGTAACGTGATCCGGCTCAAGCAGATCGTTCGCAATGTGCTGGAGGGACTGCGCGAAGACGGCAAAAAGAACTCCGGAAGCATCGCGGCTCTGGAAAAGATCAGCAAAGATTTGTCCGGATTCGTAAGCATGTATTCCGAACACAAGCTCAAAGCCAGGATCGGTAGCGATTCCACCGAGTTTTCAACGATTTACCCGAAAATGGGATTCGCAGTGCTGCCGACCCTGCCCCGGACGGCACGGAAACGGTTCCGCCATGAGCATTTCGACGTACTCCCGGTTTCCGAGGAAGTGGTAAAATGCCGCGCGTCGATGCCGGTAAAAAACATATTCAGGCTGAACATCCTGGCAAAAATCCTGCCAGGAAAATGGTTGCGCGCCGTCAGGAAATACTGGATCGTCAATGACGACGTCTCCCGGTTCAGTCAGAAAGGCAATATCATTTCCCTGTCGCCCCGGAACCTGCCGGAGCAGAATTCCGGCAAAAAACTGCTGTCCGGGATCGGCGATTACTGGCTGTATATGAATTCAAACCTGAAAATCACACTGAAGGTTGCCTGCGGATTTGTCCCCGCCTTTATGTCGTTCATGCTTACCAAGGACTGGTGGGTACTCACCTGGTTCGGTGCGGTTATCTGGTTCGGGATTACCGGAACGCGGAACGTAATTCAGTCGGTGCTTGGCGGCGGCGGCATCCGCCGTTCAAACCTGTTGAAATGTAACGACTTCATCAGTTGGCAGCGCGTGGCCGACTCCCTGTTCTATACCGGTTTTTCCGTGCCGCTGCTCGATTACCTGGTTAAAACCGTAATGATGAAAAACGCTTTCGGGATTACCGCCGAGCACAACCCGGTAGTGCTTTTTACCTGTATGGCCACAATCAACGGACTGTATATTTCCGGACACAACCGGTTGCGGGGACTCCCCGCGTCCGCGGCTACCGGTAACTTCTTCAGGTCGTTTCTGTCGATTCCGCTGGCAGTGGCGTTCAACTTCATTTTCCAGGGAATCCTGACGGCTTGCGGAGTTGCCGCGGTTGCCGTGATTCTCCAACAGTGGGCGGCGGTGATTTCCAAAACCGCTTCCGACACCGTTGCCGGTTTCATCGAAGGTTTCGCCGACCGCAATAAAAACCTCTCGATGCGGATCAGCGACTATCTTGCAAAATCCAAATCGATCTTTTCCATTTATTCCCGGCTCGAACTGTTGTTTCCCGACAAGGATACGATTACGCTGATGGATGCCCCAAAGCAGCTTATCAAGGATATTTCCGGGGAAGGGCCAGATCTTAAAAATACCATGATAATCAACGCTTTGGACCTGATGTACTTCCGGATGTACCAACCACAGGCGCTGAATGGCATGAAGATAATCCTGCAGCGGATGAACGCCGAAGAACGGGAAATCTTTTTGCACTCACAGTTTGTCCTGAAACGGGAAAAGGAAATCAGCCAGTTGTTTATTGACGGCATCGCGGGCAGGAATTTCAAACGGGCACTTGCTTTTTATCTGAGTCATTACCCACAGTATCTCGCGGAAATCAGACACGGCTATTCCCTTCCCGGCTCCAGTTCCGATCAGGGCCTGATGAGTTATCTCCAGCACCGGAAGACTTTGGCAAAGTCGCACAAACTTCCTGCCTGAACTTGAAGATCATGCGCTTTTGAATTAATCCTAAGCCGTAATATATTATTTCCTGAAGTTTTTCCATTAAAACGATTGGAAGTTACCGGGCATGTCGGGATATAGAATCACCCATTTGCGGCAATTGGAAGCCGCGTCGATCCACATCATCCGTGAAGTGGCGGCGGAATTTGAAAAACCGGTCATGCTGTATTCCATCGGCAAGGATTCCTCGGTAATGCTCCGGCTGGCGCAAAAGGCATTTCATCCCGGCCCGGTCCCGTTTCCGCTCATGCACGTCGACACCAACTGGAAGTTCCGGGAAATGATAGAGTTTCGCGACAAAACCGCCCGGGAACTCGGTTTTGAGCTGATTATCCACAAAAATCCCGAAGGACTTGCTGAAAACATCAATCCTTTCGAGCACGGCTCGGAGAAACACACCCGGATCATGAAAACCGAAGCGCTGAAACAGGCCCTGGATAAATACGGCTTCGACGCCGCTTTCGGCGGCGCAAGGCGCGATGAAGAAAAATCACGGGCAAAGGAACGGGTGTTCAGCTTCCGGAACAAACATCATCAGTGGGACCCTAAAAATCAGCGCCCGGAATTATGGGATATTTTCAACTGCCGGTTAACCAAAGGTGAATCCATCCGGGTATTTCCGCTTTCGGACTGGACCGAACTTGACATCTGGCGTTACATCCAGCTGGAAAATATTCCAATCGTGCCGCTCTATTATGCCAAAGAACGCCCGGTGGTGGAGCGCGACGGCTGTATGATCATGGTTGACGACGACCGCATCAAGCTCGAACCCGGCGAAAAGCCGGTCATGAAAAAGGTAAGGTTCCGTACCCTAGGATGTTACCCGCTGACCGGAGCAATCGAGTCGGAGGCCGACACTATCGAGGGAATTGTAAAGGAAATGCTGCTTGCCACTACCTCCGAACGGCAGGGCCGGGTGATCGATTTCGACGGCGCCGCAAGCATGGAAGAAAAAAAGCGCGACGGATACTTTTAATGACAACTGACCTGGACATCAATGCTTATCTGAAGCGGCATGAAAATAAGGACATGCTCCGGTTCCTTACCGCCGGAAGCGTCGATGACGGCAAATCCACGCTGATCGGACGACTGCTTTACGATGCCAAGATGATCTACGAAGACCAGCTTCAGGCGCTGAAAAAAGATTCAAAAACGCACGGCACGGTTGACGGGGAATTTGACCCGGCGCTGCTCACCGACGGACTCAAGGCCGAGCGCGAACAGGGCATTACCATCGATGTTGCCTACCGGTACTTTTCCACCACCAAGCGCAGTTTTATTATCTGCGATGCCCCCGGACATGAGCAGTATACCCGCAACATGGCCACCGGAGCGTCACACTGCGACCTTGCGATCATCCTGATCGACGCCCACAACGGAGTGATGCCGCAAACCAAACGGCACAGTTTCATCTGCGGCCTTCTGGGTATAAAGCACCTGGTGGTGGCGGTAAACAAAATGGACGCCGTGGGATACGATGAAGAAGTTTTCCTGAAGATCAGGAATGATTATGAAAGTTTCGCGGCGAAACTGGACGTGCCGGACATCCATTTTATCCCCATTTCCGCACTCAAGGGAGACAATATCGTGGATGGCGGAGACAATATGCCGTGGAGCAAGTCGGAACCTCTGCTTTCATACCTGGAAAATATCCAAATCGCCAGCGACCGCAACTTGATCGACCTGCGCTTCCCGGTACAGTACGTAAACCGATGCCGGGGCTTCCGGGGATATTGCGGTTCAATTGCTTCCGGGGTGATTCGCAAAGGCGACAATCTTACGGTGCTACCGTCCGGGCAAAGCGCAAAAATTAAGTCGATAGTGACTTTCGACGGTGAACATGAAGAGGCTTTTGCGCCGCAGGCCGTTACTGTAACTGTCGATGGAGAACTTGATATTTCGCGCGGCTCCATGCTCTCGCGTCCGAATAACGTTCCGGAGGTGGGTTCCCGGTTCGATGCAAACCTGGTGTGGATGAGTGAAAAACCTCTTCACGAACACGACCGGCTGCTGTTGAAGGCCAACACCCAGACCATGCCGCTGACCGTGGACGCAATTCAATACCGGTTCGACATTAACAACCTGCACCGCCTCGATACGGACTCGCTGGAAGTAAACGACATCGGCAGAATTGCGATCACCACTCACCGTCCGTTGATCTTCGACACCTTCGCGAGAAACCGGAGGACCGGGGCGTTCATCCTGATCGATCCTTCCTCCAGCGCCACGGTTGCCGCCGGAATGATCCTGGAACAGACCCGGCAGACTCATTTCGATAAAACTTCCGGCATGGAACCGGTCAGCAAGAATATTTTCTGGGAAAAAACCGAAGTAACCCCGGAATCCCGCGAAAAACTTCTCGGACACCGCTCCGCGACAATCTGGCTCACCGGTCTGAGCGGTTCCGGAAAATCGACCATCGCCAAAGCGCTGGAATCAAGGCTGGCTGTCATGGGAATCAACGCTTTTGTGCTTGATGGAGATAATGTCCGGCACGGATTGAACCGTGACTTGGGATTTTCCGCCGAGGACCGCACGGAAAATATCCGGCGGATTTCCGAAGTTGCAAAACTTTTCAACGATGCGGGAATGCTGGTTATTACCTCGTTTATCTCCCCTTTCCGGGCCGACCGGGAAGAAGCGCGCCAGGTTATTGGCGACAAGTTTTGTGAAGTGTTTGTTAAAACTGATATCGCCATCTGTATGGAAAGAGATCCCAAGGGGCTTTACCGCAAGGCAAAAGATGGAAAAATCAGCAACTTCACCGGCATCGATTCGCCGTATGAGGAACCTGTTGAACCTGAACTTGCATTGGACACCACGACGCTGTCAGTTGAAGAATCCGTTTCCGCGATTATCACGGTTCTGCAAAATAATCATATCTGCCGGTAGCCTGCACGAAGGCTATTTACCTGATTTTGCGGCCATACCAGTAAGCCACTGAACGGTAATATGCTTCGCAATCGTTGGCGTGTCCGTGCTCAATGGACGCGCAGATTGATTTTGTGAACGGAATCGGATCGTTAATATGAAAACGGTACATTGAAAAACGTCCGTCAATCTGGGAAACATCCTTAGGCTTTTTTTCAATGCAAGTAATGCCATACTCAGGACGGCATTCGACTTTTCTGAATCCCCAGGCAAGATTAAAATAATCCTCGGTGCCGGTGCCATGAAGCCGCGGCGGCCAATCTTCGCCGTCTATCGCGAACATGTCATCGCCTTCCCACCATTTACCTGCACAGCCGGGTTTGCATTCAATACTCAATCCAGTGCCAACATAATGTCCTTCATAACCATCCACATCAAGGAAAGTATAGTTTTCTTTCCAGGATTTATTGATGATTTCAGCATTGGAACTGTTATGCAGCTGCGGAATCTGTCTTTCCGGAGTTTTAGTATTTTCTTCATTCAGTGTGGCGTGAAAGTGCATCACCGGCTCTGGAAGTGCTTCATGAGATTCCCAATCCACATAGTAAAAAAACTTAATTAGGGCATTGCCGCAGTTTCTGAATTCTATTTTCGCCGCTTCGGCAAACGGCATGGAAAATACACAGTTCATACCACCGGAATATGGATAGGTATTGAGATGCGGCTGCCTGGACACTTGGATCGGGATGGAATTCACGTCCACAAGTAACCCGTGTCCAAACAGGAAAAAATCGGCCAGAGGAACATGCACCTGTGGATTTTCCGCTCCATCAAAATGCATCACCATTTCAATTTCCCTATACACATTTACGGATTCCGAATTCAAGGTTAACCAAATGTGACGGATAATTCCCGGTCCTTGCAGGATCGGGAGGGAATGCGCATTACGTCCTTTAATGGCAACAAAGTCAGCATTTCCTCCTGTGGGATTGTAACTGCTCTCCCGCATTCGCTTAAATTTCTTCTGCATATGAAGATTTTCCAACATCAAAGACCTCCAGATTTATATTCACGGGATACTATTTTGCACCGTTCGGGATATTTCAAACTTTGACCTGATGTTTGAATAAAAAAACTGAATCATCAAACAAAATGACTGGATTGACCGATTCCTTTTTTATTCGTTTTACACAAAAAAACATATTCGCATATTGACATTGTCAAAATTATTGACTATTATAATTATATTAATTCATTTTTATTGATACGTGAGCGGAGTTATGAACGTTACGCCAAAATGCATTTTAAAAATTAAGCACTGTTATCCTGAATTGAGCGGCAAGCTTAAGGAAATAGCCGATTACATCCTGGCGGCCCCGGAAAAGATTGTCCAGCAGAAAGTGAAGGACATTGCCGCCGCTTGCGTTTGTGATGACGCGCTGATAATTCGTTTTTGTAAAAAAATTGGTTATTCGGGATTTTCCGAATTCAAAATGTCGATAGCCTCTGAATTCATGCCCGTTAAAATCAACATTGCCGACAAGGAATTCACGCCGGAGGACTCCTTTTCCAAAATGAAGCAGAATTTTCTCGACAACAATATCAAAGTCCTGCATGACACCGTGAGCCTGCTCCAGGAAAAATCCGTAAAAAAAGCGGCAACGATTTTATCAAGCGCGAAAAATATTTATCTTCTGGCGGCGGGGGTTTCCGGCGTAGTGGCCGAGGACATTCAGATAAAACTTATGCGGCTGGGGTTCAATGCGATCTTCAAAAACGACGTGGAATTCTCCAAGGTACTCATCAGTTTGTGCGGCAAGGACGATGCGGTCCTGGCGATTTCCTTTAGCGGTGAAACTGACAGCGTATGCGAATTGGCGGGAATTGCCGGAAAAAACGGAAGCCCGGTAATTAGCGTAACCAATTACCCGAACTCCACGCTTGCCGGACTTTCCGACATAAAACTCCTGACCGCATCCGACGAAAAAATCTTCCGGCTGGGAGCAATGACTTCCCGTATCGCTCAATATTTTATCATCGATTTCCTGATCATAAATATGACGCTGCGTAACATGGAACGCAGCGAGGAAAACATTTTAAAGTCCCATAAAATTATCCGCGGAAAAAACAAAAAATAGGTGCAAAAATGGGAATGGAAAAACCAAAAACCGGATTGCTTTTAATTGGCTGTGAACGTTTCCGCAAACTCGGCGAAGGATGCGGAAACGGCAATTATGAAACACGCAAGGAAAATTTCGCGAAGGATTTCATATCAAAATTCAATGGCGTTGCGGATGTGGCGTTTTCCGGCATTGTTTACAGCCGCGCTGACGTAGACAATGCAATAGAATTTTTTCGGGCGGAACGGGTGGATTGCGTGATCTGTACATTCCTTTCGTGGAGTGAAGACCGCGCCTGGATCGCTTTCCTCCGCGACATGTTTGACGTTCCGCTTATGCTTTATCTGCCGGAAGTTCCAGACGCGCTGCTGGAAAATACCCGCGATGAAGACGACTTTATCGAATTCCTCGCCAGGGGAGGGCTGGTCGGAAGCCTGGAAGGTTCCGGGTCAATTGCCCGGTGCGGCAGAAACATTGAAGTGGTGGTTGACGATTTCGAGTCCGCACTTCCCAGGTTTACCGCATTTACCCGTGCGGCAAAAGCCAAAGCAAAGCTCCGCAAGGCCAAATTCGGCCTTCTTGCAAATTACAACGAAATTATGTGGTCGACTTACATCGATCCTTACAGGATGTTTACCGAAATCGGGCCGGAACTAACTTTCATCAGCTACGCCCGGTTGAAAGAGGCAACTGAAACAATCAGTAATCAGGAAGCCGAAGCGTACCGGCATGAGCTTTCACAGCTTTATCCGGTAGAAGATGATGTGGATGCACAGCTTTTCCTCGAGTCGGCGCGCGCATCTCTCGGACTCGCAAAACTGCGCGAAAAAATGGACCTTGACGCGCTCGTGCTGAACGACGTCGATCACGAACTGTTCGAGACTATCGGGCTGCGTCCGGGGTTCTATCCGCTGTCATTTAACGAGCACAACGCCATCCTTACCCCGGAAGGTGATCTAGGCGCGGGAACCATTATCTACGCCCTGAAACAAATGACCGGAAAAAACATCAGCTTCGTGGAGCCTTTCTATCTGGATAAGGCATCGGACACCTTCTCGGCGGGTCATGCCGGACCTCACGATTACACCAATAAGAAGCACAAAGATATGGTGAGAATCTCGCGGGACGTGCGATTCGCGAAAACCTCATACAAGTACGCCGGCGCGCCATTTGCATGGTACCGGATTCCTCCCGGAAACTACACCCTGGCGCACTTTTCCCAAGGCAAAGACAGTTTCAGGATCGTCTGCTTCATGGCGGAATCGCTGCCGGGAAAACACGGCCTGTGCAGCTACTCGCATACGGACTTTAAAACCACAACCCCGGTGACTGGACTTTTTGAAAAAATCATATCCACCGGAACGACCCAGCATTTTGCCGCCCTGGAAGGAGACTTCACATCAGAACTGGAATTATTCGCAAATATCAACAATTTCGAATTTTCTAAATTTTAATAAACCTGGAAATATTATGAACGAAGAAGCATTATCCGGACACGCCCCAAGTCTTTTACCTGAAAACAAAAACTGGAAACTTGTCTGGCACGATGAATTCGACGGCGACACCCTCGATATGTCGAAATGGAGCTACCGCCTGCACCTGATGCAGAACCGCCATCATACCTTTGCCGATGAAGGCGCCGAACTTGACGGCAACAGTAATCTCATCCTGAAACTGATCGAGAAAGACGGGCAATATTATTCCCCGCACCTGCAAACCGGCAGCAACTTTATGGACCGCCCGGGCGAAAGTTACGGCAATACTAAATTCAAGTGGCCGATCGCCAAAATCGAAGAGCCAAAATTCATGCATAAATACGGTTATTACGAGATCCGTTGCAAGCTGCAGAAACAGCCAGGCTGGTGGTCGGCATTCTGGATGCAGTCACCAGTGATCGGCTCAACTCTCGATCCGGCGATATCCGGAATGGAACTGGACATCATGGAAAACTTCACCCGTGATGGCAAGGTTTCGCACAATAACCACTGGAACGGGTATGGTTCCGACCATCAGCATGCAGGTTCCGGCAATATCCAGTTGGACAATCCTGACGACTTCCATGTTTTCGGGCTGGACTGGAGCAAAAACGGCTATGTTTACTACATCGACGGAAAGGAATCATGGCGTTGCGGCGGCCCGGTTTCCCACCGCGAACAGTTCATCCTCGTTTCAACTGAATGCAACGGCTATCGTGACGGTGACACTCCTGCCGAAGAACTCAAACAGGCGATCCTGCCCGACTGTTTTACCGTGGACTATGTCAGAGTTTATGATGAGGTAGAATAACATAATATTTATAAATTATAACATTTCAGAAAGAGAAAAAGAATTATGAGCTTCATGTTCAATCCGTACCCCTATGAGGACCCCAATCCGATTAATAAACCGGAGCTGTCGGAAAGCACCGTCAATTCCATTATTTCCGGAATCCATCAGGTTACCGCAAGGCTGGTTGATAAAATCAAAGGCCGCAACAGTGAGAAATTAACAATCTGCATGGACGGCTATGTGGCCGCCGAGTGGGTACGTCAGGTAAACCTGCTCACCGGCGTACTGAAAAAACATGATTACACCGTCAATGTTTTTAACGCCGCCGACAGCTATAAGTCCGCGAATGAGCTCAATGAAATGCTGGAACCGAACCTTGCCGAAGATCTGGAAAAAGATCCGGTGCTGCTTTTCGGGAAGCTTTTCGAGGAAGGTTATGAAACACTTTTCGATGCAGTAAAACTTGATGCACTGAAGCAAAAACTGTCCGGATCCGGCAGTGGAAAAACCGTTAATATCGTTTATGGCGCGGGAACTCTTTCCCATGAATTGCGAAGTACTTGCGATATCGCCGTTTATCTGGACGTCACTCCGAAACAAGCGGTATTGAGAATTAAAAACGGCAGATATAAAAATCTTGGCGATAAAAGCGCCAGACCGTTTAAAGCTCTGATGCGGCGCTGTTATTACTACGATTTTGAGCTTGCCATGCATTTGCGTAAAGAGCTTATGAAAGAAGGAGTTATCGATTTTTATATTGCCAGCGACGATCCGGATAATTCGCAAATTATTCCTAAAGCGGCATTTGATGAAATATGTTCGAATCTGGTAAAATATCCATTCCGGTGCAAGCCGGTATACCTGGAAGGAGTCTGGGGAGGATATTACATCAAGAAACTGCGCGGCCTGCCGGACGCAATGAAAAACTGCGCGTGGATTTTTGACCTGATTCCGCTTGAAGTGAGTTTGCTGGTCCAGGCCGGGGAACAGGTGGTGGAACTGCCGTTTTTCACATTTGTCTGCAAGGAAGGCGAAGCTTTGATGGGAAAAGAGTGCGTGGATACTTTCAACGGCTATTTCCCGATCCGGTTCAATTACGACGACACCTATCACAGCAACGGCAACATGTCGATCCAGCTTCATCCCGGCGCCGATTACATTAAGGAAAACTTCAACGAACACGGCCGCCAAGATGAAAGTTATTATGTTATCGCAACCGGGCACGGCGCAAAGACTTACATTGGACTTAACGAAGGCGTTGACGCTGATGAATTCATTGAGCTGACGAAGAAGTCCGAAAAAGACTTTTCCCCGGTCGATTATGAAAAATACGTAAATCACGTGGACTCCAAACCGGGCGTGCAAGTTATGCTGCCGGCCGGAACCATCCACTCCTCCGGGCGCAATCAGCTGATCCTTGAAATCGGCAGCCTTACCGTCGGCTCATACACATTCAAGATGTACGACTACCTGCGCCCCGACCTTGACGGCATTCCGCGTCCGATCCATACATATCACGGTGAAAGGACGCTGGCGAAAGACCGCACCACTCCTTATGTCAATGAGAAATTGGTGCATAATCCTAAACAGTTGCGTTCAGGCGAGGGCTGGGCGGAGTATGTGGTGGGCGAAAACGATTTGCTCTACTTCAGTCTTTACCGTTACGAGTTTACCGAACGCATCGAGGCTGACACCAACGGAGTATTCCATGTGCTGACGCTGGTTGACGGCGAAAAAGTTGCGGTTTATCCAAAAAATCATCCGGAACGGCGTTATATTCAGAATTATCTGGACGTGGTGGTGGTTCCCGCGAACACCGGGAAATATGTGATAGAAAATCTTGGCGACCAACCGGTTTGCGTACATAAAACCTGTTTGAAGGAGAACTTCAGGAAATATGTCTGATCCAAAAGACGGGATTGTTCTGGCAATCGATGCCGGGGGGACTTTTTTTAAGTCCGCCCTGGTGGATTCCCTGGGCGAAATTGTTTCCGGAACAAATTTCCAGATTCCGGCCTGTTCCAGCGGAACAAAGCCGGAAATAATCTCGGCATACCGGCACGCTATCGGCAAAGGGTTTGAACTTGCGAAAAGTTTGGAACTGGCAATTTCCGGAATCGGGATCGCCACGCCTGGGCCGTTCGATTACGCGCGCGGCATGAGCTTGATGAGTCACAAATTTCAGGCAATAAGGGAAGTTTTGCTCCGGGAGGAATTTTATTCTTTTGGGATTTTTGATGAAATACTCCCCGTGGTTTTCATGCAGGACGTCCATGCTTTCCTGACCGGGGAACACTGGACAGGGGCGGTGAAAAATGTTGATAACATTGCCGCGATAACCCTTGGAACCGGACTCGGTTTCGGGGTGATGCAAAACGGCATAATCGTCGATAACGGCAAAGGCGGTCCGGGATTGGTTATTTTCAACCGCCCATATAAAAACGGGATTCTCGAGGATGTTATTTCCCGGCGCGGAATAATTGCGCGCTACGGAAATGAATCATCAGATTTAGATGTCCGGCAGATAGCGGACCGGGCAAAATCCGGAGATGAAAAAGCCAAAAAAGTTTTTCGGGAAACCGGAGAGATAGCGGCCAGGGAACTCAGGAACATTTTTACAGATTATGAAACTGAAGCGATAGTATTCGGCGGACAGATCTCGAAATCATTTGAGTTGTTCGGGCCGTCGTTCCAGCGGCAGCTTGCTGATCTGGGTTTGGATATTTCCGTGACTCCCGGAAAGAACCTTGAGTTTTCCTCTCTTGCCGGAACCGCGAAGATCATTTTTTCATGAGCAACTGAACGCTTTCGTTTCGTTTTTTCCGATATTTACGGGAGTTTTAAAACTGACGTTTCCGCGTCCGGTAAGTTCAAAGCTTTTCAGTTCTAGATTTCCGGATAAGACATTCAGTTTAACTTTACCGTCATTGATGGCGCAGGTTCCCCACGCATTGCCTGAAGCCCAGAAGTAAGTGCCGTTTTGATTTTTCATCTTCATGGTTTTTTCCACACCCGAATAATGAAATCCGGTAAAGGCGGTTACCGCGCCATAAGCCGCCATTGCCCTGGCGTAGTGATGTCCGCATTCGGCTTCATCGAAAGGACTGCGCTTACGTCCGTCATAACGTGAACGGATGTTGCTGATAATTTTCAAGCCCTCTTCCGTCATGCCTTCGTAAAGCATGTGGACGGCCACGACGTACTCGAATCCGGTCATGACTTCCGTAAAATACGGGAAAGGGACTTCCGGGCGGTTGCCGTGCGGAAAACTTGCCATGAGCAAAGCCAATTCGTCTCCGAGAACGAAACTTCGCATGGTATTACAGTGTCCGTAAAAGTTATTCCGGGAATTGTATTTCACAATGTTTTTCAATGTTTTCCGGTGTTTTTCCGAATCGGATAAATCCCCCAAGTCCAGAACATGGGCGGTGAGTTGCCCGACAAGCTGGTCAATCAAACATCCTGCTCCTAGCTGGAAGTCGGGATTTTCAAGGTTTTCGGGATATTTTCCTCTCAGGAGCAATTCCGGGGTGATATATGCGTTTTTACCCGGAGCCATAATGCAGTGCTCGTAATATTCACCGTTGAACAGTTCATCATCGATCATTTTCCGGCCGTTTTCGTAAAGCCTCCGGCACTCGGACGCAAAATCATGTTCCTGCAAATATTCCGCCATCAGGTATGTACACTTCAGCGCCCCGAGATACCAGAAACCCATTTGCGGATTCGGGCCGTAATATTCCACATCCATGGTATTGTGCTGGCAGCCTTCCATAATACCGTCGCGGTCGGCGTCCCAGCCTCCTTTGACCCAGCAGAACTCCATTGCTTTACGCACATCCGGCCACAGTTTTTTAAGGAACGAATCATCGCCGGAAATCTGCCACTCGCGATAAATTTTCATAATGCAGCCCATCTGACCGTCAGCGGCAACGGTGCTCCAAATCCGGGCATTGACGTTCAGCGGAAGCCCGACCCGGAACGACATGTTTCCGGCGTCACCGGTCATGTAAAGGAACTCGGTTTTGCGGTGGTCCCTGGCGATTTCACTGAACAGGAACGGCAGCGAATGCTCATAATTCCATACATGGGTACAATTCCCGTGGCAACTCCCGAAAGTATCTCCGCATCCCTCCCAGCCGTAGAATTTGCCGTCGGCAGTGCGGAAACAGGTTTCCGTGCACAAAGTGCTTAAATTGAACAGAGCGGCTTCCTTGACTACTTCGGGAATGTCGCTTTCGCAAAACGCATTGACAAATGAAATGGTATCCGCTTCAAGCTCTTTGAGGCAGGAATATAATTCTTCCGCCGCTTCCGTGGAGTTGGAAAATCTTTCAGCATACCAGTTGCCGACGTCGAAGCGACTCTGGCAGGACTCGTCATCCAGGAATTCGCCGTCTTTGCCGACACGTTTATTCCAGGATTTCCGGTTTGGAAATCGCCAGGCAAGGATGTAAACGAATTCGGCGCTTTTTCCTGACTCGACAACACGTTTTACCGCAACGGAGGCGGAAGGTTTGTCGCCACTGCATTTCCGTTCTTCCAGAAGGCCGTCCTCGTTGAAATCGTCCCAGAAATCAAGCCCTGACTGATTCCATGCCCCCCATTTCCAACTGGTGCGGAAACTGGAGTTTTTTTCGGCCGTCGGCACTCCGAGGAACATGTCGCCCTTGTGCCGGCATTTTTCAGGAAGCTCCGGGGCCTCCATGACAACGCCTTGCAAAACTTTCCCTGAAAACAACCGGTTTTGATTGCCTTTTGCCCCCGTGAAACCATCCTTGGAATGGGGAAGCGGATCCGGAGAATTTTCTTCGCCGATAAAATTCGGCACGGTCCCGCAAACGGAAACGTCCAACCGTTCCATAGAAAGATTTTCAACTTCAAAACAAATCACCGCCGCCGGAAAAGAACTCCGTTCAACATCCCCGGGAATCAGCGGATTGAAAGCCTTAATCCGTACTTTTACCGGCATCTCCGGATCGCTTAACAACACTTGTCCAAATGGGTAAGCGGCGTGAAACTCGCAATTTCTGAAACGCGCCAGTCCGTGATTGAGGGCCGTTGATCCCCTGGCCCCTTCGTATTCGTACAGCTCCATCGGCCCTTCCAACCCCCGGGAAAGAATTCCACTCTTCTCACCTTGTGTCCTGATGGCGAAGAAACTGGTTCCATGATTGAATTCACCCAGACGCGGAACAAAATTTTTCCCGGGCATATTACACAGTTCCCAGTGCTTCAAACTGCCGTTTCCGCAAAAGGAGACCGTGCCTGTGCCGATCCCTCCCAGCGGCAGAGCAATCTTCCCAATATGTTCTTTATCGTAAATTTTTAAAACCGGCCATTCAGATGACGTAAATATACTCTTCATTAATTTTCCTCTGTTTATTTTATGTAATTATAAGATTTATATTTATTATTTACAATGTATTAATACGTATATATTTTGTACTTATAAGACCTTGACTGCATTTTCGCGAAAGTGTATAATTCCAGTATGACAATGAAACATTCAGACAAGTTTATAAAGTTTTCCAACATGCTGGAGCTGAAGGTCAGCCATGCGGTTTACGGGTATCATCGTGCTTACTCCGGTTCCAACCGGATCCACTTCAATCGGATTTTCATGATCTGCGAAGATACTCCGCACAATGGAGGCATGGTAAATCATCAAGACAAAGCACATTTAGCTTCAGAAGTAAAACTGCATCCTGGAAGAATAATATTTATACCCAGGGATATTGACCTGGAATTCACATTTACCCAAAATCTGCATATCATAGCATTCCATTTCACTTTGGAAATTTTTCCGGGATGTGATGTTTTTTCAGGAATTGAGCAATGCAGGTTTATTGATAATCAGCAAACTATTATCAAAGAAACACTTGTTCTGCTGGAGCAGGAAACAGGGCTTCGCAAAACCATAAATCTTCAGCGGAAAATCATTGAATCCGCCATGCTCTTTTATCAAAATGAAACCGATATTCCGAAGGCATTCCTGCTCAAACAGCGCTATTCCGAGCTTATGGATTACATAAACAGGAATCTTAATGCCGGATTGACCGTGGCAGAGCTTGCTGATGTATTCAAGATAAACCGTGACGTGCTTTCAAAACGATTTTCCGCCGACTTCGGGATATCGCTCAAACAATTTATCTCGCGCCAACTGGCCAGCGCCGCAGCGGATATGCTCATTGAAACATCGGACAGCATCTCCGAAATCGCCGAAAAATTAGGCTTCAACGACCAATACTATTTCTCCCGTTTCTTCAGCAAGCACAAAGGCATGCCGCCCCTGAAGTTCCGTAAGAATATCCACAAGATGCTGAAATCCTGATTTTCCGCTTGACATTACCGTGAAAGACAGCCATTATTTTCAGGCGCTTTTACAACAATTCAAACAGGACTGACGATGAGGGAAATCCAGGCTGAAACCATTACCAATGCAGTGGCGGAAATGTGTCTCGATGCCGCATATAACCTGCCGCAGGACACCTTGCAGGCAATCAAAACGGCGCTGACCACGGAAACCAGCGAACGCGGCCGGAATTTTCTCAACCAGTACCTGACCAATTCCGACATCGCCGGAAAAGAAAAACTTGCGATTTGCCAGGACACTGGCCTGGCGGTGTTTTTCATCGAACTGGGACAGGAAATCGCAATTACCGGCGGTACTCTGAATGACGCTATATCCGCCGGGGTGGAAAAAGGTTACCGGGAAGGTTTTTTAAGGATGTCGGTAGTGGATGATCCGCTGTTTGACCGGATCAATACCCGCACCAATACCCCGCCGGTAATCCATCTCTCATCCGTCCCCGGCGACAAGCTGAAAATCACCCTTGCCCCGAAAGGCGGCGGCGCCGAAAATATGAGTGCGCTGGCAATGCTGAAGCCCTCCGACGGAGTAGACGGAGTAGTTAATTTCGTGGTCAATACCGTGGTCAATGCTGGCGGCAATCCGTGTCCGCCGACAGTTGTCGGGGTCGGGATCGGCGGCGATTTCGAGCTTTCGGCGGTCCTGGCGAAAAAAGCTTTGTTCAGGGAACTCGGTAAACCGAATCCTGATCCGAAATACGCCGAACTGGAAAAAACCATCCTGGAAAAAATCAACGCTTCCGGCGTAGGGCCGCAGGGACTCGGCGGCGACACTACCTCACTTGCCGTCCATATCGAAACATATCCGTGCCATATCGCTTCGCTGCCGGTGGCGGTTAACCTGAACTGCCATGCCTCCCGGCACAAGGAGATAATTTTATGATAAGCTTAACCACCCCGTTTACCAACGATACCGTTCAACAACTCCGTGCGGGAGACCAGGTGGAAATCTCCGGATGCATCTATACCGCCCGTGACGCCGCGCACCGCCGTTTCGTGGAACTGCTTGACGCAGGTAAATCTTTGCCCGTTGATCTCTCCGGACAGCTTATTTATTTTGTCGGCCCCACTCCGGCCCCGCCGGGATTCGCAACGGGCAGCGCCGGCCCGACCACCAGCTACCGCATGGACGCCTATTCACCCCGGTTGATCCGGGAATGCGGACTCAAAGGAATGATCGGCAAAGGCAACCGTTCGGATGAAGTAATCGGCGCCATGCGGGAAGGTCCCTGCGTGTATTTCGCCGCTACCGGCGGAGCCGCCGCCCTGCTGTCGAAATGCATTGTTGCCAGCGAAATCGTCTGCTATGAAGACCTGGGTGCGGAAGCGGTCCGGAAATTCACCGTGAAATCCTTTCCGGCCATCACCGCCATTGACTGCCACGGCAACAATCTGTATACACGGAAATAATCTTTTTCCAATACAGCGCCACTACAGATTCATAATGTCAAAACCTTACGCTGTCGCGGATGATTAATTTGTAGGGGAGAACCGGATGGGCGGGGGCTTGCGGATTTTCCAGGAATGAATCAATTATTTCCGCCGTTATCTCGGCTAAAGCAATATGATCCTGGGTTATTGTCGTTTGCGGCGGGGTGGCGTAGCGGGAATAAAGTTTGTTTTCCGATGCAATAAGGGAGATGTCTTCCGGGATACGCTTATTGAAAAGCGACAATGCGTATGCGGCTACGATTCCGGCGTTTCCGCCTGGGCAGAACAATGCGTCGATTTCGAGTTTCAGGAGTTTTCCGATGATCTCAACGTAATTATCATTTCCGCAAAGATGTATAAGGTTTTCAGTCGCGGGAAGTCCTCTGGATTTCAGCGCCTTGAGTACGGATTTATATCGTGTATCGGCGTTTCCCTGTCCTTTTACTCCGTGGATTATGCAGCCGATCTTTTTACAGCCGCGCTCGTGAAAATGACCGATGGCAAGGTCCATTCCCTGGGCTTCGCCGGACCGGACGGAATAGACATTCGGGCAGTTCGCGGGAGCGTCGCGGTCCACCAGCACCAGCGGCGCGGAAAAGCGTTTCGCCCATTTCTTGAAGTCATCGGGTTCCGCCCCGATCGCTACCGCGCCGCAGAATTGGATGCTGTCGAGCCGTTCGATATTGTCCTGCGGCAGCACTTCGATGCGAAAACCGCGCTTGGGCAGAACAAAGGTCAAGGCCATCATGACCATTTCCAGACAATTCCTGATCGGATAGATCTGATCTCCCGGCAGAATGATTACCACGTTGCGCTGTTTGGTTGAAAGACGCGGATGATAATTGTGTTTCCTGGCGATGGCGAAGACATGTTCCCTTACCTCGCTCCTGATGTTTGGATGGTGGCTGAACACCCGTGAAACCGTGGCTGGTGAAACCCCGGCAAGTTTGGCTATTTCCTGAAGCTTCATGCAATCATTTCCTTTTGTTTGATTCATTTGCAATATATACCTGATTTTGTTGCAAGTAAATATTTATTCCACTTAACTTTTCAATTAAAAGCGAAAACCAAGGTTGCTGAAAAAATTCAGGAACGGTATAATGACTGTAAGAAAATTAAAAAAACCCGGCAGCTTCCATGAAAGGAAAAGTATTATGGACAGAAATCAAATCGGGGATGACAGCCTTAACTCAAAGGGCCGCAAGGCATTGGTTCTCGGCGGAACCGGGGCGATGGGGGTATATCTTGTGCCGGAACTTGCGGCAATGGGATACGAAGTAAAGGTGGCTTCATTCGATGATGTTGTTTCGGACAATCCGCTGATTTCTTATGTGAAGACCAATGCGAAAGACATCGGCAATCTGAAAGAGCTGTTGGAGGGGAAATTCGATGTCATCGTCGACTTTTTGATCTATTCTACGGAGCAGTTCAAGGAAAGATATGATATTCTGCTGCAAAATACGGATCATTACTTTTTCCTGGCTTCGTACCGCGTATATGCCGGTGATTCACCGATAACGGAAGACAGCCCCAGGTTGCTGGATGTTTCGGAAGACAAAGACTTCCTGGCAACCGAAGATTATTCCCTGTACAAAGCAAGGCAGGAAGACATTCTCCAGAATTCAAAATACGGTAACTGGACGATTGTGAGGCCGGCCATTACCTACTCGAAGCGCCGTTTCCAACTGGTAACGCTGGAAGCTCCCGTGGTAGTTGCCAGGGCTCTGAAGGGAAAGCCGGTGGTTCTTCCGGCGGAAGCGCTTTCGGTTCAGGGCACGATGAGTTGGGCCGGAGACGTGGCAAAAATGTTTTCCCGGCTGATTCTGAACCCGGCGGCCTATCGCGAATGCTTCACATTGGCTACCGCCGAACACCATACCTGGGGAGAAATAGCGGAATATTATAAAGAAATCATCGGCTTGAAATATGTGGCGGCTGATACCGAGGATTATCTGAAGATCATGGGAGGAAGCGCTGGAGCGGGATACCAACTCGCTTACGACAGACTGTTCCAGCGGATCATCGATAACTCCAAGGTTCTGCGCGTAACCGGACTGAAACAGGAGGATTTCATGCCGCTTCGAAACGGCCTGGAAAAAGAATTGTCAGCATTGCCGAAGGACGCGGTATGGCCGGACGCAAGCGCCATCTGGAACAGGATGGACGATTATTTGAACAATACAAAAAAAGCATGATGGAAAAGATCAAAATAGGCCAGATCGGTGTCTGTCACGAACATGCTTCCGGCAAGATCATCACTTTACGGAAAATGTCGGAGGTTTTTGAAATTGTCGGAGTAGTTGACGACCGCGATTCAAAAGCCGCGAAGTTCGGCGGAAGCAATCTGAATCCTTATGAAGGACTGAAATGGATAACCGAGGAAGAGTTGTTCAACACTCCCGGATTACAGGCGGTAACGGTCGAAACCCCGAACCTCGATCTGGTCCCGACGGCTCTCCGCTGCATGGAACACAACCTGGCAATGCACATGGACAAACCCGGCGGCGATGATCTTGAACTGTTCGCAAAACTGCGTAAAGGCTGTGAGGAACGCAATCTGCCATTCCAGATGGGCTACATGTTCCGGAACAATCCGGCGATGCAGTGGTGTTTGAAAGCTATCCGCAAAGGCTGGCTGGGCGATGTTTTCGAGGTCCAGGCCAACATGAGCCACAATTACGGCGGGGACGCCTATCAGGAATATCTCGGCAACTTTCAAGGCGGTATAATGTTCAATCTGGGATGCCACCTTATCGACTTTGTCATTGTCATGCTTGGCCGCCCGGAAACAATCACTCCATTTTTGAAATCCGCGCCCGGTTATCCCGAAAAGATCAAAAACAATTGTCTGACAATCCTGGAATATCCCTACGCAACCGTGACTTTACGGGCATGCAGTTTGGAAATTGATGGATTAAGCCATCGCCGTCTCAAAATCTGCGGGACAAAAGGCTCGGTTGACCTGTGTCCGCTGGAACGTTTCGACGGACAGCCTTTAACCATGCGCATGACGCTGTCGGAAGGCAACGAGGAATATGAAGCGGGAACTCATACAATTGATTTCGGAATTAAGCTTGACCGTTATGAAGACCAGTTGCTTGAGCTGGCAAAAATAATTAACGGTGAAATGGCAAATCCATATACATATGAACACGATTTTCTGGTTCAGGAGGTGGTTCTGGCCGCTTCCGGATACACAACCTGGAGGAAATGAAACATGTATGCAATGATCCTTGACGAAAAACTAAATTTCGACTGGCGCGAGGTGCCGGACCCGGTAAGGAAGGACGATGAAGTCCTGATCAAAGTTCACGCGGCGGCAGTCAACCGCGCCGACCTGATGCAGAAGGACGGCTGTTACGCCTCCCCGGAAGGCTGGCCGCAATGGTGCGGACTCGAAGCTTCCGGCGAAGTTCTGGAAGCGTCTGCCGATGCCGCAGTTAAACCCGGCGACAAAGTTTGTGCGTTGCTTGGTGGCGGCGGTTATTCGGAACTGGTCACGGCTCCCGCCGGGATGGTAATTCCTATTCCCGAAGGACTGTCGATGATCGAAGCCGCGTCGCTGCCGGAAGTATGGGCTACAGTCTACCTCAATTTGCAGATGGAGGCTGGCGGTATGAATCCGGGCGATGTATTCTACATGCAGGCCGGGGCAAGCGGCGTCGGACTGGCCGCGATCCAATACGCCAAACAGCTTGGAGCTGAAGTCATCACCACCATTGATTCACCGGAGAAAGCGGAATTCGTCCGCAAGCTGGGCGCAGATTACGTGCTGGACTACCGCACCGAAGATGTGCGTCCGGTTATCGAAGCCCATCCGCCGACCATGGCGCTGGACTGCATCGGTGGCCCACTGATGGGGGAATGTTTCCGCAATATGGTATTTGGCGGCCGCTGGATCATGATCGCCACCATGGGCGGCAGCGAGACGATAATCGATCTGGAAACTGTCTGGCGCAAACGCATCAAGTTGATCGGCAGCACCCTGCGCAGCCGCACCCCGCAGGAAAAAAGCGCGATTCTCAAAGCGCTCCAGGAAAAACTGTGGCCGCTCTTTACCTCGGGGAAACTTATCACGAACATCCACGCGGTGTTCCCGCTCCGGGAGGCAGAACAGGCCCACAGCGTACTGCGCCGCTGCGAAAACATCGGAAAAGTGGTATTGACCGTTAATGACCTTTAAAATAGGATTAAGGAATTCATAAAATGAAATTCAAGGACAAGACCGCAATTGTAACCGGGGCGGCATCAACGTCAACTGTATTTCTCCCGGCTTGATTACCAACGCAAAAGCAGGCCAGGTCTGTGACGGGACTTTTCCCGGACGCACTCTTGGCCCGAAAGGAGTCTGATACACATACCATCCAACAAAATTTTCTTTCGTTGGCAAGTATAAAAAAAATGATTATAGTGAGAAACGATTTAAAATTATTCCATTTCTCATTATATAAGGGCTTTTATGAAAGCATTGCTTGGCATCGATATCGGCACTTCGAAAGTTGCCACGGTTATCCTGGACGCAAAAAACCATGATTTATTGGCTTCGGCTTCGCGTCCGACAAAAGCGGACCTGCCCACTACCGCCACCCGCTCGGAACAGGACGTAAGAAAGATCACTGACACTGTCCATGCCTGCGTAAATGACCTTGATCAGCAATTAAGAAATAAAGTTACGGCTATCGGGGTCACCGGGCAAATGCATGGCGTACTGCTCTGGGATAACGCCGATTGTTCGCCCTTATTCACATGGAAAGACCGGCGCGGTTCGGAAGACGGTTTCCTGGAAAAGATTCAAACGGAAAACGGCCTTGAAAATCTGCGCGACGGTTTCGGCATTACCACACTGGCATGGCTGGCGGCCCGTGGCGAGTTGTCTTCTTGGACTTGTTCCGCAACTATCCATGATTTTGTGGCCGCACGGATGTGCGGTTTGTCAAAGCCAGTTACCGATCCCACTGATTCCGCCAGTTGGGGCGGATTCGATATCCAGGATGGAAAATGGCTGACATCCGCCATCAGCAAGTTGGGAATCCCCGGAAACCTGCTCCCGGAAGTGGTTCCCTGCGGGACCGTTGCCGGACGCCTTACCCGGAAAGCCGCTGAACTCCTGGGCGTTCCGGAGGGAGTCCCGGTAACGGCGGCAATTGGCGACAATCAGGCTTCGATCCTCGCCACCGCCGTCAATCCTGAGAAAGAAGTTTATCTGACAATCGGCACCGGCGCTCAACTGTCGGTTGTCGCGAATCCATCCGAACTGCTTGGTCTCCAGTTGCCCGACACCATGGAATGCCGTCCGTTCCCGGATAAAAAATGTCTCGCGGTTGCGGCCCCGTTATGCGGTGGGCAATCCATTGTTTGGCTGGTGAATGTCTGCCGGAACTGGATGCGGGGCCTGGAGCTTGGAGAAGAACTGTCAGACGACCGGATTTACCGGCGGATCGACAGCCTGGGCATTAAACATCTCGATACCAGCCTGAGAATAAAGCCGAATTTTCTCGGGGAGCGCCATGACCTTTCCTTGCGCGGCTCGATCGGAAACATCGATTTTTCCAACTTCACCCTTGGAGACATTTCCGCAGCGCTTGCCCTCGGAGTGGCTGAAAACCTGAAATCCATGCTCCCGGAGCAACTGCTGACCGGACGCGAAACCGTGATCGGCAGCGGCAATGCCATACGGAAACTGGAAGTTGTCCGCGCGGCGATTGAAAAGGTTTTCGGTCTGCCGCTGAAAGTTTCCGAACTCAACGAAGAAGCCGCCCAGGGCGCCGCCATTCTCGCATTGCGGTCATGATTAGAACCGGCTATTTATAAAAGTGTCCGTTATCTACCTTTTTCGGCTTTAAGGCAATAAGGTATGACGGCTTCCATAACCCACCTTGTCCGCGCTGGTTTTCGACCATCACGGTTATCTGATTCTTTTCTCCGAATTTCACGAATTGAGTAATGTCGAAAAATTGCGCTTCTTTCCAGGAATTGGGATTCAGGATCTTATTATATGTGAATTTTCCCGCCGGTTTGCCGTTGACCCACACCTTGCAGCTTTCATCCACGGCGCCAAGCATCAATTCCACTTTGCGCCCTTTCCACTTTGCGGGAATTTCAATTTTAGTCCGATACCATACATACCTGTATTTATAATGTTTCTGTTTTTCCATAGTGGTGTGAGTGGAAATTCCAAACCACTTGCGGTCGTCCAGATCGGCGGCGAACCATTTGGCGGCTTCACCCTTTTTCTCCGGATCAAGCATAAAGTTCCAATATACCGGTAGCGGCAGGGAATTATCGGCGGTCAGCACCGGATTTTTCTTGCGCCAGGCATTCGAACAGTTTTTCATCATCTGGAAAACCCCATCATCAAACAATTTGACTCTTGCCTTCTGTTCCGGGGTTTTAGCGGCGGTTTTAGCGGCTTCGATCAATTTGCCGAATTCCGCAAGTTTTTCAGGGGGGCACAGGAACCTCCAGGAATCCTCGCCGTCGATCTGGCTGTAATTGTCAACCTTACGTTGATAATTCGGCCAGCATGAAGCGGTGCTTTCCATCTTGTTGATGAACTTACGGATATACGGACCGGCGGGACCATAAAGTTTTTCACACATCTCGTCGAGCAGGTCGTCCACGTCCTGACTCTGATCGTCAAGATACTTGAACCAGATATAAAGATTGACAAAATCCAGCATCGGGCTCGGCCAGAACCGGGGAATCCTCACGCCGTCTTTAACACGGCGTCCGGCAGGAATAAGCCGGACAAGGTTGTTATATGCGCCTCGAAGCCCGATTCTTTTCATCCTCTTCATATCCGAAGCGACAAGATGCGGAAACCAGCCGGGAAACAGATTTTGCGCCCTGAATTCCGGGAAACAGAAATAGTCGTAAAGATAGAGCCGTGCCGGTTTAAGCTTTAGCCATTTATCCAATGCCCGTTCGCAGTTCAGCATTATGACCGGCTGCCAGTACTGGGTAATCGGACGGCAGTATTGAACCGCCACATTCGGTTCGATCGTCATACCGTCGTAAGGTTCCTGGTATTCGGCATAAGCAAAGCAACCGACAAATTTGTCAGGATGCTTCTTCGCCACTTTGCGCGCTACCGCATTGACAAAATCCCAGACGTAACGGCTGGCGTAGCCGTTCCAGAAAACCTTCGGCCTTTTGCCTTCGAAATATTTTCGTGCTTCCGGACTTTTGCACCATTTATTATTGTCCATCGGGGAAATACCGACCATTTCCGGACCAAAGACATGCAGTTTTTCACTCCAGCGGTCTTTCAACGGTTTGTTAAAATGTTCGATCACCATGTCGGCAACTTCATCCACAACTTCAGGTTTATGATATGCAGGCTGCAAATGCCGGATGTCATTGGTCTTCCTGCCTTTGCCGATTTTTTCCGGGGATTCTTTCTTCCACTTTTTCAGCAGGTGGTGATAGGCATGGCTGAATGAAACCGGCTCCTTACGCAGTCTTGACCGCAACCACCAGAGATTCACGGTATGCCAGTCCGCCATGTCCCGTCCCTTGACCGGTTCCAGCCCCCGGTACCAGTAAAGCTTCTCCGGAAAAGGATCAGGGCACACAAACCGGTGTCTTGCCCAGGGACGACGTTTCCGGGCAACCTGTGAAACCGTCAAAGTTTTAGTTTTGGGTGTTATCGTTCCGAGTTTGCCGGGGAAATACCATCTCACCCCGCATTCGTTCTCAAGGAAATCATATGCTCCCCAGAGAGTTCCCATATCGTGATACCATTTGAAATCAGCATAAACCCCGTTTTTTCCATAAGTGGATTTATTGTAAATATCCTGGTCGCGGCCAAGGATAAACAGATTGCCGCCAACGGTTTTTACACAATATTCCTCGGACTTGAAAGACTTGTTTTCGAGTCCCACTTTTTTAGTCGCGTCAGATTCCCCGACAAATATTTTCGCGCCTTTCACCGGCTTAGTCTCATTGATGATCCGCAAACGCGCGCCGGTCATCTTTTCAATATGGTTCTGGAGTTCTTTTGCCGCCAGCACTGCGCCGCTCCGGGGCTTTCTCGCCAACACGATTGACGCCGCAGGTTTGCCGTCCCGCACAATCACGAGAGATTTTTGATTTTGTGCATAAACATTAAAAAATCCGCACAACAGTCCGATTACACTCCATACCGATGTTTTTCTGAACAATCCTGCTCTACTCATTCTTTGTAACTTCCTTTAAATTATTTCAGTCTTCATACATTTTCGGACGGAACACCAGTTTTGTTGATCCGCCCCCGTTGTGAGTACAGGGAATTCCACGCTTTTTATACTCGACGTGTCCATCACACTGCAGCATATTGTATCCTATGTTATGCCGGTCTCCCAGGTAGTCGCCGGTTAACTTGTCCTGGCTGCCCAGCGCGCAGGAATATCCGGTGTCAAACAGGAAACATAGTGAGGAAGGCTGTTTAATATGAATCAGCTTAAATATAATATATTCATTACCAGCCTGGACGGATTTCAATGCGCCAGTGGCATCGTATTCTCCTCCCACATAAGGATTTGCCAAATAACTAAGCCCATAATACGGCATTTCGAAAGGTCCTGTATTCGATGGACAGTAGAGCGCGGTTTTTTTATTTCTGAGATCCTTGATCGACCAGTCAGCCGGAACGTTGAGATACTCATCCAATCTCTCGTTCCAACCGTAATAATATTCTGATTTCGGAGTCAACGTACCGTCATTGGCGTAGGTTCCACAGGAAGCCGGGGGAAGATTGCCGTCGGCATCGTCAATATAACTGAGCCACGCTTTGCCGATCTGATTCAGGTTCCCGGCACAAGCCGAACGATTCGCCTGCTCCCTGGCATTTTTCAGCGCCGGCAGCAACATTGAGGCAAGTATAGAAATGATTGCAATTACAACCAGCAATTCAATTAGAGTGAAAATACCGATACCACCGTTTTGGCGGCATTTTCCTGTCTTCAGCTTATTCATTTTTATATCTCCCGTTTTATGCGGATTTATAGCGATTTGCAAATTTACGTCTGACCGGCGGCAGTAAACTTTTAATTTATTCCTCCCAGGATGGTTGACTGGATTCACGGATCATCAGACTGGCGGGAAGCATACAATTCAAGGGACTATCGATATGCTTGTCCGTTAATTCGCTAAAAAGATGGCGCAGAGCGATCTTTATCATATCAAGCATATGACATTCCACGGAGGAGATCGATGGCGAATGATAGCGCGCTTCCCGGAGATTACTGAAACCAACGATCTTAACGTCACCAGGAACCGACAGTCCGTGCTTTCGCAATGCTTCAATTGCTCCTAACGCGACAAGGTCGGTCACCGCGAAAATTGCCTTGGGAATCCCGCCTCTGCTTTGTTTGATGGCCTGTTCCACTCCGGCAATACCGCCATTAAAATCGAAGCTGGGGGTATTTATTATATAAGGTTTACGGTTCCATTTGTTCATGGCGGAAAGATAGCCCCGTTCCCGTGCCCGTGCGGTAAACGTCGGCCCGTGCTGCCCGATGTATAATACTTCATCGATTCCCTGCATCAGCAAATGCTCTGTCGCTAAAAACGCTCCGGTTTCATTATTGCAGTATACCGAATTAAGTTTCTGTTTAGACAAATCGGCGTCAACCGCCGCGACCCGGATATCCGGCAGAAATTGTTTGATCGCATCAATCTCTCCCGGTGCAGGCTGCGAGGAAAACACTAATGCGTCCACCGGGGTCTTATGCAGATACTTTTCCACAATTTGAGGCCTGACCGAATGGTCTTTCTCCTCATCGCGGCGGATCAAAAACAGCCGGTGGCCGGCTTCCGTGATCATTTGCTCAGCCAGTTCCACCATTTCCGAATAAATCGATAACGTCAGGGTAGGAACACAAATCCCGATGGTTTTGACTTTCAAATCATCGCGGTCCTTGACGAATACCCCTTTTCCCGGATGTTTCTCGAGCAAACCTTCATCCACCAGCATCTGGGTTGCTTTCCTGGCCGTGGCATGACTCACCTGATAACTGTCGGCAAGTTTGCGTTCGGATACGATCGGAAGTCCCGGAGGCAGCTTTCCCGTGCGAATCGCTTCGCGCAATTCATCCGCAATCCGCAAGCTTCCTTTTTTCCGCCGCAGTGACTTTATTCGTGGTTCCGATTTTATCATTACTGAATTCATAATTAGCACAGTTCTATTACTGTTGTAATTGCATTATAACCTGCAATACGCTCATTGTCAAGCTGTCAGATGAAAATATTATTATATTAATAGCACACTTTTAACACTATTGTGCTGAATCACGGGTTTTGAAAGAATAGCGCGGATAGAAAAAGCAGAGGTGAGGCTGTGGCATCCGCCACCGTTCCCCTCCGCTAAAAAACAGATTCCCGGTATTGTTATATGCTCGGACTAACTGTCGAGCCAGGTTTGCAGTTTCTTTTCGTGCTTAGTGGAAAATCCGGTGTAGCAGTTGTCCATGATTTCTTCGTAGGTGGTTGCCGGTTCTCGATTTCTCCGGCTGTATGTGCAGTCCGAAAACTTACCCGCCTTGGCGTCCTTCCGCCACCGCCGGAAGCTTTCTTTGCAATACTTTACGCAGCGTTCGTGACATTCTTCAAAGTCGACTATTTCCCTTAATTCCTTGTCCATCCGTCTCGCGACTTCGGGTTTTTCAGCGGAAAGGTCATGGATTTCGTCCGGATCTTCCTCCTGGTTGAAAAGCTGTGACGGATAACCGGCGTAGGCTATGTACTTCCACGGACCTTTGCGGAGCATGTACATGGTGGTATTCACGGAAGAGCCGGTAAAACAGGCATAAGCCCAATTTCTGGAATCCTGAGTTTCGCCTTTGGCCAGCGGGAGCAGCGATTCACCGTCGAGGTCCGGATTCGGGGGCAACCCGGCCATGTCCAGAAACGTGGGGTACAGGTCGATAATCGAAACGATATTGTCGATCTTTCTTCCTTGCGGGATTCCCGGGCCGGAAATAACCAGCGGAACCCTGACCGAGCCTTCATACAGGCTCATTTTATACCAGTCCTGATGTTCGAGCGCCAACTCGCCGTGATCGCTGGAAAAAATGAAATAAGTGTTTTCGTCGAGTCCCAGCTCATCCATCAGCTTTACAAGTTCACCCACCATTGCATCGGTTTCGGAACACATTGCGTAATAAACGCTCCGGGTTTGCCTCACCACTTCTTCATCGAAACCGTATTTCCAGCATTTGGCAATCCGCTGATACCGGATGGCCGGATGAGCGGTGTCGTCTTTCGGGGGAATGGTAACTTTGTCCTGATCGATTTTGTCCAGCCAGTATTCGGAAGTTTTGAATGCAGGATGCGGTGAACACGGCCCGACATAAAGAAAGAACGGTTTTTCGGAATCCTGCTGATTTTCCAGGAATTTTTTCGCCTGGGCAATCGCCAGCCAGTCGCCTTCGTGGATTTCCTTTTCTTGCGACTCTTCAATCTTCGCATGTTCTGTGAGGCTGGTATCGTAAACCGGAAGCTCGATGTCGGCGGACGCGGTCCAGGCGGTCACCCGCGCCAGATGTGTGTGTGCCCCGGAAAGGTAATCGTGCTTGCCGTATCCCCCTTTGCCGGGATCTTTCGTGGCGAACTCGTAACCGGCCTGTTCCAGATCATCCTTGAAAGTGTGCGTATCAGGTTCGATTCCCTTGTGATTGTTCCAGCTCTCGATCCGGTGCGTGTACTTGCCGGACCACATATTTGCCCGTGAAGGACAACAGATAGGATGCGAGCAATAGGTGTTGGAAAACAATGCTCCGCGTTCCGCCAAAGCATCGATATTGGGAGTGGCTCTTTTCATCGCCGTGTTTCCCATGCACCCCAAAGCCCGGCCATCCCAACTGTCGGTATGCACAAAAATAATATTCGGTTTGCTGTTCATATCATGTCCTTTTCCGGTTTTTAAAACTTGCTTAAATAATCAATTTATGTTATATAATATGTTCATAATTACTAACTATCTTTCAAAATCATGCGTTTTTTTGTATAAATTCAGGAATTACAATGCTGAAAGCAACTTCACATGGATTAAAGATTAAAAAGCCCGGATACACTTTCAGGAACAAAAACCACACCAATCTTCACATAAATCTGATTATGGAAGGCAGTTTGCGTATATCCCTGAAAGGACAGCACCGGACCGCTAAACCCGGTATGATTTTTTTTATAACTCCCGGAACATCCGTGCGGCTGGCGAGTCCGGAAGAAGGCTACACCGGGGTTTTCGCCGTATTCAAACCTGATCCTGCCTTGAGCTGGGTCAAGCCGGGGGTGTTCCCGGCGGCCCCCGATCTTTTCAGGACCGCCCAGCTGATCCTTTCGGAAATCCAGGCGCCGGTTAAAAGCGAGATAGAAGTGCTGCCGGTCCTTTTCGAGCTTTTTTCGTCCCTGGCGCTACGGTTCAGGGAGGAACACCGGAATCCGGGCCGGACTTACGATCCGCAATTCTGGGCCAGGCAGGTAAAGCGCCAGGTAGACGCGCATGTTTACACCCCTGCGAAGATCGAGGAAATCGCTGACTCGATCCCCTTGTGCAAACGGCAGCTGTTCAAATACTTCCGCCAATGCTACGGATGCTCGATAAAACAGTATCAGATACGGCGGAAAATCGACGAGGCAAAGTATCTCCTGGCACAGTCAAAAATGAAGATCACCGACATTGCTTATGAACTCGGGTTCTCTTCATCACAGCATTTCGCCACGGTTTTTAAAAAAATTACCGGACACAGTCCCGGCAAATATCCCCGCACATCATAAGCCGGGGTTACGGGAAACAGACCGGTTTTCCGGTGTCCGCGGATTCACGAGCTAATAGACACGCTTCGGTAAGGTCGAAAGTCTGACGGGCGTCAATCAGGGCCTTGGATTTTCCCTGAACGTGCCTGACAAAATCGGTGAAGAGCCGCGGATTTTCCTTGCATTCAAGCTGGGAAACACCGTCTTGATTGATCAGGTTTGCCTTGCCGTCAATCACTTCAACAATTCCTTTGGTTCCCGCCAGCCGGATTCGGTCGTCACCGTGGGTTGGCGCTTTCCCGGGGCGGAGGAAATCGATATTGCAGGAAGCCAATACGCCATTGTTCATGGTAAACTGGCATAACGCGGCGATTTCCAGATCGCCGTGATCAAAGTTGTCCTCGGCGGTGTGGACGGCGTATACCAACTTGAACCCGGCGCCGCTGAACCAGTAAATCCAGTCGATGGCGTGACTGCCCACCCACGGAATTGTTCCCCCGTAAGTTTCGCGGCGCTTGTAAAACTCCGGACGGGTTCCCAGGCGGTAGGATTTTTGCGCGGTAATCAGTTTTACCTTGCCAATCCCGCCGTTTTGAACGGTATTCCAGGCTGCCAGGAAAGCGGGTTCATAACGGAGTCCCTGCATCGATACGAGATGCGGAAAGCCATTTTCCGAATACGCTTTTTTTATCATATCCAGTTCTTCAAGGGTGAGGGCAATCGGCTTTTCACAGAATACGTTAATTTTGCGGTTAAGAGCTTCCACGCACATTTCCGCATGCCGTTCCATAGGACCGGCAATACTGACTATATCGGGTTTAACCGCATCGAACATTTCCCGGTAATTGCTGAATTTTTCCGGTTTACAACCTATCTGTTCACATTGAGAAGCAAGCAAAACGCATTCTGATTCGTCACTGCCGCAAATTCCGGATAATTTTACTCCAGGCAGTTCTTCCAAACAGCCGAAGACATAATTATTGTGTCCCCGCGTACCGATCATACATAATTTCATGGTTCGCCTTTTGTTTGTGAAATCCTTTTTAAATTGCATATACTAAAGATTTTTTCAAGGAGCCGTTTTTTTACGCAAATGTATCGGTTGCACAACAAACCTACCTTGCCATATGTGTCAATTATTTGGACAATAATGTCATTTACAATCGACTTTTATGCGGTTAAAATAAATAACAAAGAGAGTTTTATTTATGCCAAATTAATCAATAGAGGTTAATCAGGATGAAAGCGGGATTTTATGAAGTTGATATAACTCCGGAACTTGGGATGTCGTGCACTTGTTTTAACGACGGAGCGGCGGAAGGAATTCTGACGCCTTTTTCAATAACGGCATCGTCCTGGAGCGACGGCAAAAAGCTGGTTGCCGCGGCCGGCCTGGACGTGATTGTTATCCAGGAGGACATCGTGAAAGCCGCCTGCCGGGAATTGCGGGAAAAGCATAATCTGGACCTGCTGCTTTGCGGAGCCTCACACACTCATAAAGGCGGACCGGTAATCGAAAATTGGGCCGGTGACGAAGAGGTATTTCGGAACATCAATGAACTCCCGCCGGAAATCAGACAGCTCGGGATGCATAAAAATCTTTATCTGTGTCCTGAAGGCCAGTGCGGAAGCACGGAACTTAACCGGCAATACCGCGATTCCCTGAAAACAAAGATCGTGGAAGCGGTTTCGGGGGCAATCGCGCGGATGCAGGAAGTCAAACTCATCAATGGCCGCGCGAATGTGGAGGACATGGGCTATAACCGCAGACAAAAAATGAAAAACGGGTTCACCGTAACTCACGGCGGCAAAGGGAATCCGGACATTGTTAATTTTGCGGGTCCGGTCGACAAGGAAGTCGTTGTGCTTGCCGCGATAAACAAGAATGACGAAATAATTGGCGCGATTGTCAATTACGCCTGTCACGCCACAGTGGAAAGCAGCAATAACTTTTCCGCCGACTGGCCTTATTTCATGCGCAAAACTGTCAAGAAAATGATCGGGAAAGAGACCGTAACGGTTTTCCTGAACGGTTGCTGCGGAGATGTTACCCAATTGAACAATATGAATGCCGAACCCCGCCGGTTTAGCGGTAAATGGCCTGAAATTCTTGGCCAGAGAGTCGGGTTCGCGGCAGTGGACGCCATTGCCGCCGGAACCCCGGAAGAATTTGAAAAAATCGCTATCAACACTGAAAGCCTGACTCTTACCTACCGGGAACCCGGCAAAAAAAATTACGAGAGCGCCGTCAGGGAAGCAAACACACCGCCCGATAATTCCTATCGACGCTGGTGGGCTATGGGGGTAATGATCCTCAATACCCAGCGAAAAATGTATCCGGAAATTAACTGTGAGCTGAATTTGCTCCAGCTCGGGAATATGCTCATCGTTACACTCCCCACCGAGACTTTTGCCCGAACCGGACTCGATATCAAGGCGGCATCAACACTTCCATACACTATGGTAAGCGAACTTACCAACAACTGGCTGGGATACCTGCCCACCTCAGAGGTTTTCGGCCCGCACGGAGGTGGTTACGAAGGCAAATTCAAGTTCGGAAGTTTTCTTGAAAAGGACGCGGAACAGAAAATCCGCGGGAAAATCATTGAAATGTTTTCCGGATTCAGCCCGGAAAAAGAATTAAAGAAGGAAGAAATCACCAACGGCAAACCGTGGCAGGCATGGAAACCGGATGAATTATAATCAGGATAGAAAAAATGAAATTTACTCTTGATCAGTCTCAGCAACAGTGGATCGATAATACTTTCGAGAACCTTAATCTTAAACAGAAAATCGGCCAGTTGGTATGTGAGCGCGACCGTACACTGCTGAGGCAGGAAGACCTGGCGGGTTTCCTTGAAGAATATCCGGTGGGAAGCGTATTTGCCGGAGCGGAAATCATCGACGTCAATGCCGACCACACGGAGAACGTCAGGAAAAATATTGCGTCGATCCGGGAGAAAGTTGAAACCCCGGTACTGTTCACCGGCGATTTCGAACACGGCGTTGGCTCGGAAGTGAGTGGCCTTACCCACTTGCCGGACCTGATGGGCCTGGGTGCGACCGCCAGCCCCGAACTTGCCTATGAATACGGCAGAATCATCGCCGGGGAAGCACGGAGTCTGGACGTGCGCTGGACTTTCTCCCCGGTAGCCGACCTCAATACAAATCCGGGCAACCCGGTAACGAATGTCCGGGCGCTGACCGACGATCCGGATTTGGCCCTTGAGCTTATTATTCCGCTGATTAAGGGCATGCAGGACCACGGGCTCGCCGCCGCCGCCAAACATTTTCCCGGCGACGGAACCGACACCCGCAATCAGCACTACGTTACCTCCGTAAACAGACTCAGCATGGAAGACTGGCGGAAGCTGCACGGCCGGGTCTTCCAGGAGGTTATAAATTCCGGGGTTTATTCCATCATGAACGGGCACATTGCCTTTCCCGCTTACGAAGGCCCGGATACAGTTACCGGAAATTACAATCCCGCAACGGTCAGCCGAAAGCTTCTCACGGAACTTCTCCGCGAAAAAATGGGCTTCGAAGGTGTGATCGTCACCGATGCTCTAAGCATGGCCGGTTACTGCAGTTGGGATGGTTATGACCGCCGGATTCTGGCCACGCTGAATTCAGGAGCGGACATCTTTCTGTGGCCCGGTACGGCAAGTTTTTTCAAGCTGGTTTACCGGGCGTTGGAAGAAGGAACCGCGGAAATCGAGCAGATCGACCGGATGGTAAAACGCATCCTCACATTGAAAGCGCTGGTTGGGCTTCACGAACCTGGATCCGAACTGATTCCTTTTCCGGAAAAACAGTTGGAGCAGAATTACCGGGCCGCGCTGGACATAGCCGAAAACGGCGTGACGCTGTTGAGAAACCGCAAGAACGTATTGCCACTCAAGTTGGAAAAAGATGCTAATGTCCTGGTCCTCACCATGCCGGAGCATGATAAAATCCCGGAAATTTTAAGTGTTTTCAAAAATAATTTTGAGAAACGGGGCTATCGGGTCACATACGGCTGCTTTACAAAATTCCGCTCAAACTACCTCAAGGAAATAAACAAATTTGCGGCAGTGATATTGCTGAACAACGCCAAACCGCTGTATGGAAATTTCCCATCAGTGCCGAACGCAATCTGGCCGTTCATGGCTGATCACGAAGCAAAGAACAAGATAATCGTATCGTTCGCTACCCCGTATTTCCTCTACGACACAGCTTCCGCTGACACCTGCATCAACGCTTATTCCGATTGTAAAGCGACGCAGGAAACCGTGGTAAAACTGATCTTCGGGGAAATTCCCTTCAAAGGCCATTCCCCGGTATCATGCCCGTACACCTTTAATCTCGGAGACGGCATCACGGCATCCTGACGCGGCATCAGAACGAAATGCACCATTCTGTTTTGTAACCGTCCCGGAGTGGGATTTCCGGTATTTTCCCGGGGAGACTCCGGCAATCCTTTTGAAAACCGTGGAAAAGTAATTCGGATCATGGAACCCTAATTCGTAGGCAATTTCGCTGATATTTTTATTACTGTTCCGGCGCATTGTTTCCATGGATTTTTCGATCTTTAATTTAAGCACAAAATCCTTAAAGGAATGCCCGGTAACTTTCCGGAACAATTTACTTAAGTATGATTCGCTTATGCCGGACGCCTTGGCAACCTGCCGCCGGGAGATTTTCCGGTTGACGTTCTTCTGGATAAAAGCGGCGGCTTTTTCTATTCTCCTATTATCGAAATAGTTGTCTTGCGGAACGTATTCAATGAATTTATCCATAGCTTCACCGATAACCTTTTTCAGTTCAATCAGCGTATTGGCATGATATATCCGGTTGATAAATTCAATATTGTCACGCATCAACTCGTCGGCATGGGCGTCGGCCCCCGCGTCGTAGGCGCCGCGCACCGCCAGTGTGGTTATCTGGATCGACCGCATTTTCAGACTTGTCAGGTCGTCAGGATGGATCGCCGTTTCTATCACCCGCAGGAGCTTGAAAAAAGTTTCCTTCGCGGATTCAGCATCGCGCGCCTGGATCTTCATGCTTAACTGGTTCCCCAATTCCCAGGGATAAAACGGAATTTTATTCATTGGTCAAAACCTTTCTGATCAAAGCTATATAATTAAAGATAATACCGATAAATAACACAATTTCAAAGAAATATGCCGAATTGACTATAGATATGCGGCATTTTTATGGTTATCCTGTAATTAAAAGAAAAATTTTTTAAGGAGAACCACATAATGTCAAATTCACAAATTCCCGGCAACCGGATTATTGATCCCCGTAATATCCAACCTAAGGGCAGCTTGAAACTTGCGGAAAGAAAAAATCTCGATGCGCTCAAGGCCGGACCAGTGCTTTTCTACAACAACACCAAGCTCGATTTCTGCAATTACGGTGAAAGCTTCCGCCGGATAAAAGAACTTTTTTCCGAACGCGGCATCACCAGTTATGTAAATTTCAAGGAAACGGTAAGGGGCAAAACTTCGCAAATGCTCCGTGAATACGCTCAAATGATGGCAAAAACAAACCCCGTGGCGGCGGTTGTGGCGCTCGGGGACATGGGCACGACCCCGGCAACCACGGTGGTATCCATTGAACTGGAACGGTTGGGGATACCCACCGTCTACCTCACCGCCAGCCCCGGCGCCGAACTTGCCGAAGCCGTGGCGCACTACCGTGCCGGAAACCTGTGTCTCTGTCAGATCGACATCTATCAGGGAAGCACGGTTGAAGAGGTCAGCAATGAAATCGATCAGCGTATTGAAGACATCATTGATTCGTTAAGCTGCAATGGCGAAAAACTCGCCGAACTTTCAAAAATCGATTTCCCGCTCGACCGGGAACCTTCCGGACAGGACGCTTTGCTTGATTTATTTGAAAATGACAACCTTCAGGAAGTTCAGGAATACTTCGACAAACACCGTCTTTCCGACGGCCTGCCGATCGTTCCTCCCACTTTCAAACGCTATCAGCAAATGCTCGAATATTGTCCGTTTTCGCCGGAAGAAACTATTATCGCCGATGTCGGTCCCACCGGACAGGACGTCACGGTCAAGGACATTGTCGTTGCGGCGGTAATGGCCGGTTGCAAACCGGCGCACGTTCCGGTTCTGATAACTGCGTTCAAGGCGTTGGGAAATAAAAAATATAACTTTTTGCAGTCTGTCACCACGTCCCATCCGGGCGGAAACATGATCCTTGTTTCCGGTCCGTTGGCAAAAGAACTTGAAATTCACGGCGGTTCCGGATGCCTCGGTCCCGGATTCCCCGCGAACGCTACCATCGGCAGAGCGGTCAACCTGGTTCTGATTAATGTTTGCCGCTCTGTCCCCGGAGTCTGCGACCTCGATTGCCTGGCATCCCAGGCGGAGTTTACCTACTGCTTCGCGGAAGATGAAAACCTGGCCGTTTACGACACCATCAACCGGGAACATTTCGACGCCGATACCACGGCGGTGATGGTCTTGAAAGCCGAACCTCCGCACGACATCATCGACTTCCTCAGTCAAACTGGCGAAGATCTGCTGGATACGTTGCTGGACTGCGCTACCACGCTCGGATCGAATAACGCCTATATCCCCGGCCCGATGATCTTCGTCCTTACCCCGGACCACGGCAAACTCCTGAAAAAATCCGGTATCACCAAGGAACAGGTACAACGGTTCATCCATACCCACGCGCACCATCCGGTCCCGATGGTGAATAACCGCGGACTCGTTCCCGTGCGCCCGAAGGACTTTGCCAACCGCCATCCGATGCCGGTAACGCGTTCCCCCAAGGACATCGAAGTGGTAATCGCCGGGAATCGGGGCGGACACTCCGCGGTGATCCTGCCGTGGGCGCTCCACAGCGAAGCAATCATTGAACCGGTTGCCCTGCCGGACGGCAAACCCGCGAAAAAGATATGCGAATTCAAATCCGCAAAATAATTCGATTGAAATTTACGGGCTATAAGCATCCGGCGGCATTAAACGAAGACATGCTATTTGTCATGTTTCAATCAGTATCGAGCCTTGTATTTATACCGACCGTTCCTTTTGGGAGATTTGCAACTTCCTGTTCATAATTGCTCCAGTCCATCTGCCAGGGCTTCTTGCGGCGGAACGGTCTTTTCATTTTATTTTTCAATACACCACGCGCTTCCAGACTTGCCAGACAAGCGCGGGTACAGCCTCCGGCCCCACATACGGCTTTACCTGCGCTGTAAACTTTCGGGGGAGCATTGTAAAATGGTGAAATATGATTTGGCCTGAAGCTTTTTGATCCTTGGATATAATGCCCTTCGGATTCTCCATCCTTGATTTCTTCGGCGCCGCGGAAAGCCACGTCACAGCTGTCACAATCTATTTCTCCCCACTCTACAGTATGGCCGTCTATCACCACGGAAACCTTTTTGGTCCTGCTGATGGCGTTTCCGGGGCAATACTTCACGCAAGCCATACATTTGTTGCACAGCTTGGGGCCTTCATAGATCGGGTCAGGCTCAAGGTCCAGTTCGGTAAGAATCACCCCGACACGCTGTGCCGGACCAAACTCCGGGGTCAACAGCATTTTGCTCCAGCCGATTTCCCCTAAACCGGCCATGTAAGCGGCAAGTCGCAAATGCACCATGATGTCGGGGGCGGGTTTTCCTTCCTCCACCGGTTTGCTGAAACCGGTACGGAAGTTTCCTTCGTTGTCAATGGCCCGCCAATCGCTCATGTGCCCCATGGGAATGGCTTCATAGCCGCAATCCTCGATCTGCCTGCACAGATTGTTGACCATCATCGGCATAAAAGTGTAAGTGATTGCACCGTACCCCATCGAAGAGTAATTACTGAAGAAAGTACCTTCTTCAATACCGCGCAAGGAACCGCGCAGCACCCGGAAAGCAACTACAATGCATGATTTTGCGTCAGGCATAATATAACGCGGGTCCATTTGTTTCGGTGCGCCTTCAAAGCGGCTCATGGGCGCGATTCCCACGAGATCGGCGCCAAGCGCCAAGGCTTGTTTTTTTACTGCTTTCGCGGCTTCTTGCGGATTTTCCATATTAATTTCTTCTGTTGTTTTCATAGAATCATCTTTTTGTAATTTTTTGTTGTTACCTCAATTAATGTCTAAATTCATTTAACTGATTGCTTGTGTGTGTTCATATACCTTATCCAGGGTCGGCGGCAGCATAATCGACAGTATTGATATGATAGCTATTACTGTGAGCAACTCAATAATGATGAATTTTTTCTTTTATACATAGTTCATCTCCTTGTTTATTTTTAATTAATTACTGATTTCAATATCCACTTCCACTTGTTTGGGGCCATTGCCTAAAAGCGTTTCAAAAGCCTTTTCAATGATCAATTTTTTATTTGCGGTCATTGAGAGTCCGACAATATCATTATAAAGATTGTATTCGTCGTTGTTGCCGTGACGGATGATAAACAGGTCTTCAGGGCATTTTATATTATTTTCGAAGACATAACGGGCAAGTCCGAAAAATGCCGGTTCCGTAACAATGACGCAATCTAAATCACTTTCCGCCAGTCTTTTCATTGCGCCGTAACCATCTTCGGAAATGTTAAAAATTCCATCCACATAATCAATTAATCCGGCATCGCCGGCAGACTTCACGGCGGCAATAATATTCTGTGTTGTCAGTCTGCCTTTTGCGCCTGCGATAATCGCAATCTTCCGTTTATTTTTTCCGGATGCGATTTCCATGGCTTTGAATACCGCGCTTTTTGTATTCGGATGGATATTGGGAACATTGTCCGCAAGTTTATAGTTCCCGATTACGCTGTAGCGGGTAAACCTGATTTTATCCAAGTACTTTATTATCTCAAAATCCACCTTGCCGGTCAAAACCAGGGCATCGCCAGTTTCAGGTTTAAACCAGCTTTTGAATTCTTTGAGGTCGGCATTGCGGTCTACAATAACGTTCAACTTATGCTCTGAGGCTGTATCCTGAAGGGCGTTAAGCAAGCCGCTGTAATATGGACTGTTTTTTTCCCTCCCCAACAGGCAAAACCAGACATTCCCCATTACCAATCCGGCGTTACGCTCCCTTTCACCATTTACGTAGATTCCGCTGGCTGGCTTCTTATACAGCAATCCGTCATGCATCAGCAAATCAACGGCTGACTGGATGGTCTGCATATCGACGCCGTATTTTTCCCGCAGAGCGCGCAACGAATAGAACCTTTCCCCGGCTCCGTAATTCTTGAAAAACAACTCCTTCTTTAATTGAGTATAAATCTGATAATATTTCGCGAGGAACTTGTCCTCTTTAATTTCAGAAGGAATTATAAAAGAATTGTCCATTAACTGCTCCATACTGTAATGTAATAACCATACAGTACACCAGATTACAGTAAAAAACAAGTCATTGCGGCATTAATCCGGCAATTTTCTCCCGGCAGGCACAGACTATGTAGGCGTTTAACCTTTATTGCAACGATATTAATCCTGATGCGAAAAATGCTAAATTAGCTTTATCGCGGTTGCAAAAATTTATTACAGGTGTTATTCTGTAAGGATAATACCATACAGAAAAGGAGGCGCATTTAAAATCAGAGAACTGCGGAATGACCGGTAGCGGACAGTTGGAACTGACTGTTATGATATTGGAATTATGAATGAAGCAATGCATAATAATACAGTAATAATAATTATAAATAACGGAAGCGACAGATGAATACTCCTGAAAAATTGAAACACTACTTTGGGGAAAATCCGATTGTTTGGGTGCCGATGTGGGGAATTTCAAAATTGCGTAAACGCGGCGGCGGATTTGCCGGAGCCATTGACGGAAAAACTGAATATTACGATAAATGGTATGCCAGGGCCATGTCGGAAGGTACCGCGAAACAACTTGCCGATATGGGGGTAAATCTGGTGATCCTGCCGTTTTCAATCGGCGGGGACGGCCGCATCGAGGCTGAAGAGCGCAACGATTTCCAGAGAATGACTTCATATTTTCACAAATACAACATTGTATCACTTCCGTATTTCCAATATCAGAACATTCTTCAGGAAGCGTTTGAAATGGAAGGTTCGGAATGGGCCGTTAACCTGGATGGCACAAGAAGGCAGTATGCCTACTGGCGCCGTACGGTGTGTCAATCATCGCGCCCTTTTATCGATTATCTCAAAGGGCTTGTCACTGATGCCGTCAAGCGCGAAGCCGACGGTATCTGGATTGACAATACCTATCTCCAACCGTGCCGCTGTCCGCTGTGTAAGGCCGGTTTCCGCAAATATCTCGGCAGTGAACGGAAAGACCTCCTGGATCTGCTGCAACTGGAAAATTTTGACAAAGTGGAAATGCCGTCCGGAATTCCCGATAGAGTCCTGGACCCGGTAGCACAGGCATATATGGAATTCAACTGTCAACGTAATATCAATATATTAAGTGAAATAAAGCAAACCCTGGAAGAATTGCTGCCAAGCGGCTTGCTTGCATCCAATCCCGCTTTGAGCAGAGGAAAAAACGAATACGCGGCGGGAACGGATTTATACAAAATGGGAAAGCTTCACGACATACTTTACCTGGAAAATAAGTTATGCCCTAAAGCCGAGGATAATTTTATCAGCGGCAATTTTCACAACTTCATCTCGCTTGGTTCCCTGGACTGTATTGCCATTGCCGGTTCCTGGAAAGGAAGCGCTGATTTTGACAGCACCGTAACCAACAGCAGCAGCGGCATGCCGGATTGTGAAAGCGAAGTGGAAAGACTGATCTTCGAGGGAAAATGTTTCAACAATATCAGCGGCATGTTCTGGGCTGTCCGCAGCCGCTACCATGCAATTTGCGACACTCCGGAACAACTGATGCAGATGTATTTCGAGAAAGACGACATCAACACCTGGATGAAAAAATCTTTATCCGCCGTTAAAAAAACAGCCTTGCCGAAAGATTTGAAAAACGCCGCGGAGTTAGGAATATTCCACTCACGCAGCTCACTGTCATTCGCGCACTCCACCGCATGTTCATCCCTGTTCTGCATGGAGGAAATGCTGCTCAGGAACCGGTTTCCGTATCAAATTCTTTTTTCCGAAGAAATTGAAAATATCAACAACTTTAAAATCGTTGTTATTCCGGAATGTCTGTTCATGAGCGACAAGGAAGCGCAGGCAATCGAAGATTACGTTAATTCCGGAGGAAAAATATTGGTCCTCGGGGATTCCGGATTGCGTAACGAATACGGATTTATCCGGGAAGATTACGTCTTGAAAAACGCCAGCGGGGTAAGTTATTTTGACCGTTTAGATAAAATGACGGTCAACAACATCGGAAAAGGCAGAGCAGCATTCCTGCCTTCAAGGGGAACATCGGAAAAAACTATTCCCTGTATACATAATGAAGTCAATATGCCGGCATGGACGGAACATGAAAACACGATCATCAAAACGCTGGATGAGCTGCATGAAACAGGCAGACAGGTTACTATTGATTCAAATGAATGTATCGGAATATCATTGTCAAAAAATGTTAGTGGCGATGTTGTAATTTCCCTGATGTCTTATGAAGACTCTTCCGGCGAACAGGATTTGAAACTTTCCTTGAGGCCGGATATTTCCTCACCTGAAAGCGCGGAATGGCTGAGCAACGGTCAGGAAATTGTTAATTTGCAGCCGGCGAGAACAAAAGACGGATACATCACTTTTACCTTGAACGGCTTCAGCAGATACGGAATTTTGAATTTAAAAATGGAAGAATAAATGAGCAAGCCGAATATTCTTTTAATAACAGTCCATGACCTTGGAGATTATCTTGGGTGCTACGGATACGAGTCCGTTGAAAGCCCCAATCTGGACCGTTTGGCCTCAAACGGAGTGCGATTTACAAAGCATTTTACCACAGGCGTATATTGTTCCCCGGGACGAAGCAGTATTGTTACGGGACTTCATCCGCACGTAAACGGCCTCCTTGGGCTTGTCAATCACGGCTGGAAGCTGAACCCGGATGTTAAAACCTTGCCGCAAATGCTCAAAGGTTCGGAATACACCAGTGTACTTATCGGCTTCCAGCATGAAGCCCCTCCCAAAGAACTGGACAGGCTTGGCTATGACGAATGCATCAAAGGTGAGACAAACCGCTTAAAAGACGTTCTTCCCCTTGCTGTCGATTTTTTTAATTCACGCGCAAAGGAGATCGGGCCGTGGTATGTTTCTCTCGGAACCTATGAAGTCCATAATCCCTACGATGCTTACGAAAGTCTTGACCCCGCGAAGGCGGTATTGCCTGATTATGCGCCTCAATGTCCGGAAGCGCGGGAGGACCTGGCCAAATTTCAGGGCGCAATCAAATATATGGACGATAAAATCGGCGGAATCCTGGACGCTCTGGAGGAAAATGGCTTCGCCGATAATACGATTGTCATATTCACCACCGATCATGGTCCCGCTTGGCCCAGGGCAAAATGCACAACATATGATCCCGACTTAAAATGCGCTTTGCTTGTGCGTTGTCCGGAAAAATTCAAATCGGGAAGCACGGTTGAGACGATGACAAGTCACGTGGATATAGCTCCTTCCATACTGGAATTGACCGGAGTTGAGCCGCCTGTTGAATTTGAAGGAACAAGCTTTGTTCCGGCCTTGAATGGTGAAACATGTCCCCCCAAAGAATATATTTTCGCCGAAGACATACCGACAAGAACAATCAGGACTGAAAAGTTTAAATATTCCTGTAATTTCAAGGGCGACCATAAAATTGTTGTTGCCGGTTGGCTGAAAAACCGCACTTATGCCCAAAAATTCAGTGAAGAATGGTCGCCATTGCCGGCGGAGGAATTGTATGATCTCGAAAACGATCCCCTGGAAAGACGCAACCTGACCGGCAATCCCGAATATAAATCAATTCGCGATGACCTGCACAACAAACTTTTTGACTGGCTGAAAAACACCGGTGACGAAATTCTCACGGGAATAGTTCCGGATTTCGATAAATAGTCGGTTCATTATTCTTATTTAGGGTAGCTCTAATAATAGCATTTTCGGCTCCGGGCAGTTCTTTTTTTGCGCTTCTGTGCCTTGAGAGAGCGCGCGAACGTGCGAGAAATTCATCCCATATCAGATTCCGGTATGGTAAAAGAAGTTACCGTTCACTACGGTTCCGTCATTTACCGGAATCTCCAGTTTTTTGGCTGTTTTGTAACTATCCGACTTGTTTTTTATCGGGAGATGCGTTAAAATTAAAATAGAATGACCGGTCATTCAAAAGTAATTTAATTAAGGATTCCGCCCGAATGAGAGTAACAATGCAAATGATCGCCGATAGAGTCGGCGTTTCCAAACAAGCGGTATCTACTGTCCTGACCGGTCGCGGAGGCACCCGGGTATCGGCGAAGAAGCACCAGAAAATAAAAAAAGTGGCCGAAGAAATCGGCTACAGGTTCAACATCTCGGCGCAACGCCTGAAATCAAAGCGGACAAACGTAATAACCGTTGTTGTTCATCCGTTCCTGCCTGACGACCTGAAGGCAACCCCGGAATTCATAAGCCCGGTTTACGCCTCCATGACGGTATACAAGCTCTCACACATGATCCGTTCAGCGGGATACGATATCAAACTGGAGTATACCGACTCGGAGACAGACCTTACCCGAATGGCCAGGCGGGTAGTAACTCCCGACCTTACCGACGGTATCCTGTTCATCGGTTATGACGGCACGGATTTTCATGAAGAACTGAACAGAACCAACATTCCGCACATGTTCGTGGGAGATGTTATCGATCCACTGCGTCATGACGTGCCGTTGGTCGCAACCCGCAGGGAAACGGGATTTGCCGCCGCGGTGGAATATCTTCTGGAATCGAAACACAAACGCATTGCCTGGGTCCAGTCACTGGGCGGTTCCGACAGAACAAACAAACTGCAGAAAACCATTTTCAGGAAATACGGAATCGACGATCCGGAGTTGCACTTCAGAATGAGTGACTATTACGAAATCCGGAAGCTTGTTGAAGAATACCCGAAACACGATTTTGACGCGCTAATGTGCGGAAATATCGTTATCGCGAATTGGTGTTTCAGGGAGTTGCGTTTCAATGGCTATAAAATCCCGGAGGATATTGCGGTGGTCGGGATTGACAAAGACGATTCATTCCAGGCAAACAATATCGCCAGCATCGGCGCGAACCGCAACGAAATGTATAAAACCGCCCTTGACGCCCTCCTGGATATGATCAAAAACAAAACCGGCGCCGATACGGCAAAACATTTTGTTTTCGACTCCGAATTCAACCGCGGAGCCACAACATAAAAAAATTCATGAGTTTAATAAAGAAAAAATAAGGAGGAAGTTAAATGAAAGAAGCAAAAACAAAAAAAAGACAAAGTTGCATGATTTTGTTTACGCTTATCGAGTTACTGGTTGTAATAGCTATCATTGCTATACTTGCCGCAATGCTGCTCCCGGCCCTGAGGCAGGCAAGGGAACAGGCAAGATCAATAAATTGTGCTTCAAATATGAAACAGGTGGGCATGATAGCATCTTATTATCACAATGACTATGGATACTTCCGCCCGACTAAACGGTGGAGCGATGCCGGTTTTACCGGAGATCATTCCGGCCATTATTTATACAATAATTGTGAATGTGCCCTCGGCAGTTACGAGGATGATGAAATTGGCAAGATTAACACTACCGCGAGATCGAAGTTTGCCTGTCCAAGCGTACCGATCGGGGTGATTATCGATAGCAAGTATTATTACTACACCATTGCCGGAAACGTATATAATACCGGAGCTTACAAAAAGGTTAAATATCCTTCTTCGCTCGCTTATATCGGAGAAATTCAGTACGATGGACAACTCCTCAGCAATTCCCCTCAGTTTACCGTTGCCCGCACTGCCTACAGGCATAACGGAATGAACAATGTGCTGTTTTACGATGGGCATGTGGAATCCAGGAGAGGTGTAAACCTGAAAGCTCTGCCGACAACAGATAAATTCTGGTCTAATAATCAGTAACTGTTTATTAAAAAAAACAAAAATCATAAAATAGTGAAAAATAACAGGAAAGTATTATTTATGAGATTTACAGCCGCGATCATCGTTTTAATGTTCGGAATATGCACTTGCCATGCTGGAGATATTATTCTTGGCGTCAATGGAAAAACCAGGCATGAAATTGTCATTCCAGACAAATTCAAGAACAAAAGCGCGGAAGTATCGGCGGAACGCTCCGCAAAACTAATTCAACGGCTTTTCGCGGTAAACAAGATAAAAATGAATATTGTCAGGGAGTCAAAAAAGACCAAGGGAATGCATGGTATTTATCTTGGCGCAACTGAATTCGCCAAACGAAACGGCGTGAATATTGACCGGCTGACCGGCTGGCAACATGTCCATAAAGCCGTCGGTAAGAATATCATCATTGCCGGCAATGATAAAAATGATCCGATATCTAAAAGAGTTTCCCCGTGGAACCATAAAAGAAGGCTTAGACCGGAACCGTATTACCCCACCCTTCACGGGACCGCCGAATTTCTTTACCGGTATGCCGGGGCCAGGTTTTTGAAGCCCGGTAACAACGGGACCGAATTTCTTCGGCTGCCCATTATAAGGGTCCCGGATAATCTCAACACAACCCAGGGGCCCTGGAATCGGGAAAATAAATTCAGTACGAAAAGCAATGAGCTGTTTGCCATCGCCAATCACTGCGGAATGTTCCAGAGCGTGTGGATCGGCGGCGGTCATCAGCATTGGCAGGCGATTGTCCCGGAAAAACATTTCAAAACTCATCCTGAATATTTCAGCTTGATTAACGGGGTGCGCACCGTGACGGGAAGAAGGGGGCATCCGTGTCTTTCCAATCCAGAGGTCCGGGAACTTATTTATAAACATATCCTGGAGCAGTGCGACAAAGGATACGACATAATCCAGGTCGGTCAGAATGACGGATTTACTCCTTGTCAATGTAAAAAATGCATTGAGATGTACGGCATTAAACCGGTCACTACCCCGGTGGACGGCATCCGCTGGCTTCAGGACCCGGCGTGGGGAGAAAAAATATGGAGAGTGCATCTGGAGCTTGCCGAAAGACTGAAAAAAGACCGCCCCGGCAAAAAACTGATGCTCGTTGCCTACGGCCCGTGTTTGCACCCGCCGAAAGGAATAAAAAAATTCCCCGACAATGTTATTGTGGAAGTTGCCAGTTCGTCATTGGACAACTTCAAATACTGGAAAGATGTCGAAGTTCCCGCCGGGTTCGGCGCGATACTTTACATCTGGGGAAATTATCAGGAACCGGGATACACCCCTTTGCGGGATATTTCCTATATGCGTAGGTTCAAGGAGTTAGTTGTCAAAAACAATATCCACATTTTCGACCTTGACGGGCGTCCGCAATTTGAATACGGGTTGGAAGGCCCGAACATCTACGCTTATCTCCGTCTTGGCATGTATCCCGGTCTTAAAAGTGTCGACGAACTTTTCAACGAGTATACCGATTCGGCATTTCTGGAATCCACGGTTCCGATGAAACGGTTTTTCATCGAACTCCAGAAGGCCGTGAAATTATGGGGGATCAACAAAGCATACATCAGGAAGATGGGCCGCAACCCGGTCAGGGCGCTGAGGATCATGTACACCCCGGAAATAATCAACAAACTTGAGAAAGAACTTTCCGCGGCAGAAAAGACGGCATTCAGTGAAAGTGTGAAAAAACGCCTTGCGTCCGTCAGGCGGGAATTTAATTTCCTGAAAGATATTATGAATGTGATTTTTGCCTGGGACAATTTTCATTTCAAACGCAACGCACAATCATTCAACGAGCTTCTCGACGCAGTTGAAAAAAGGAACAGCAACCTCAGGAAGAATAGATTGGAGCGGCTGAAAACAAACGGCAGGTACATGGGCATCCCCCCGTTCAACTGGAACGTGGCCGAGATGCGTAAGCAAGGCTTTTCCGCACTCGAAGATAAAACCGCGGTTGCGCTTTATTCCCCGCGAAAACTGACCATTAACTCGAAGGCGTGGGATGCCGCTCGGACCATGAAGCTGGGCCCTGTAAACGGAAACAGCAAACCGCTCTCAACGGAAACCACATTCAAAGTTATGTATGATGACCGGAATCTGTATCTCCGGGTCACGGGAAAACAACGTGCCTCGCTCAAAAGATTCAATGCACGTAAGCGCGACGCCGAAATCTGGCTGGCGGAGTCCATCACTTTCCAGATTTCCCCGGACGCTGATAAAGGCAGGTATTATTATTTCTCATACGATAACGTTGAGAACTCATTCGCCGACGCCGAACACGGATTCATCACCGACACCCTGGATCCGCGCTACGGATGGAACGACTGGCAGTGGAACGGCAACTGGAAATATGAAACAAAAATTGAGAATAATGTCTGGAAATCGATGGCGGTAATACCGTTTAAGACCATCAAGGCGAAAGCCCCTGACAAGTCAGACGTGTGGGCATTCAACATCGGACGCGTACATTTCATGAAAAACGGAAAACGCGAGTATTCCGCATGGAACAAGAATCTTAATAAATCATATATTCCCGGGGACGCTTTTTTCGGAAACCTGACTTTTGAAAAAGAATAGATCACAATGAAATTTATAATTATACTGCTCATTTCCTGTTTATTTTTCCAGGTTTTGGCCTTGGACCATAACGGAATAAGAAACGCGCGCAACCTCTTAAAGGAGAAGCGCTATGACGAGGCTGTCGATCTCTGCCGCAAAATGGCTGAAAAGACTGAAAAACCTAAAGATAAACAATACTATGTTGAAATGGCGTTCCGGATCGCCTTGAAAGGAAAAAATAAGGACAAAGCCGAAAAACTGCTTGATCTCCTTGATGATCCAATGCGGAAAAACTACGTGCTGATGAAATTCTTCCCGCCAAAGCAGGTAATCGCCCAAACCGTGGCGCTCGATTTATCGGCAATGCCCAAAAAGCTTATCAGTGACGCATATGCGTTCCGCGGAATTGCTTTCATGAAAATGAAAAATAATGAACGCGCACTGGAGGATATGAAAAAATCCCTTGAATTCCCCGGCGGCAGAATGAGAGGACTAAGCGCAAAATATATTGGGGATATGTACTTTGGAAAAGATGATGAAGAGTCGGCGGAAAAGTATTACAAAATAGCTGTAGCATCGACTCCCGGTGCTTACTCCTGGCGGTGCAGGACCATTGTAACGCTTTCGGAGATACTGGTAAAGAAAGGCAAAGGCAATGAGGCTTTGAATTTATATTCCGAAGACCTGATGAAAAGAGCGAATCGCATGCATAAAGCTGTTCTCTATTCGAGCAAGGCAAAAACACTGATAGCTCTGGATAAAAAATCGGAAGCTCTGGGCGCTCTCGAAAAAGCGGTGAAAAATGCTGACGGCAAACATCGGGAAGCGTTGCAAAATCAACTTAACAAGCTGGCCGAGGACATGCTGTGAACCTTAATGCCGACTTTACCGTGGTGGGCGGCGGGGTTGCCGGATGTATCACGGCAATAAGCGCGGCCCGTCTTGGCGTGAAAACCGTCCTTCTTCATAACCGCCCGTTTCTCGGTGGTCCCTCGGGCGCCGAATGCTGCGCCGACAGCGACGGCCGTTTCGTTACCGGCGCTTCGGAATACGTAAACCGTTCGGCGCGCGAAACCGGAATCCTCGAGGAAATGAAGTGTGAAGCTTTTTTCCGTGCCGCCAACGGCTGGAGTCAGCATTGGAGCATAATCCTCCGCGAATGGTGCGAGCGGGAAAAGGGTTTGACGCTGCTCATGAACACGGAAGCAACTGAGGTTGAAACTGATGGCGGCAGAATAGTTTCAGTCACGGCCATGACCCAGGGTAATGAAAAACGTTACCGGATTTTTTCGCCGGTTTTCGCGGATTGTTCCGGGGACTCCTTCCTCGGGTTTAACGCGGGGGCCGCGTTCCGGGTCGGCCGCGAAGCTGCGTCCGAGTTCGGCGAGTCGCTCGCGCCAGAAAAAGCTGATGGAAAAACCATGGGGTCCTCCATTGCTTTCCGCGCAATTGACACCGGTTCTCCCGTGCCGTTTTTCGCCCCGGACTGGGCAAACAAAATAAATTCCGATGAAGATTTGCCGTACCGGATGCACAATAATCCCAGGCACGGCTATTGGTGGCTGGAGTATGGCGGAGAATGCGATACCATCGGCGACAACGAGGAAATCTACCGCAAACTGTTGTCGGTTCTTTACGGCGTTTGGAACCACGTGAAGAACGGCGGAGACCACGGCGCGGACAATTACGCGATCAACTGGATATCGGCAATTCCGGGAAAACGGGAATCGCGCCGGCTTGAAGGTGAAATTATCCTCACCCAGAACGATGTGGTCAATCATACTGAATTTTCCGATGCCGTCGCCTACGGTGGATGGCCGATAGACCTGCATCCGCCGGAAGGGGTTTTCGGAAAAGGCCACCCCGGATCAACACCCCCTTTCGTTTTTCCCGGAGTCTACCATATTCCGTTCCGGGCTTTGTATTCCCGCAATATCTCCAACCTGATGATGGCCGGCCGGAACATCAGTGTTTCCCACGTGGCGCTCGGAACAACCCGAGTCATGGCCACCTGCGGAACTTGCGGTCAGGCGGTCGGCACGGCGGCGGCGCTTTGTCTTAAATATGGATGCGGTCCGGCAGAAATTTCCACAAAACATATTCCGGAACTGCGGAAAATGCTTCACGATTCGGATATAGTTCTTCCCTATGCGGAAGTTTCGGAAACAAGTGTTTTCAGCAAAGCATCCGCCGGCAGTGAAGCAGCGCTCGAAGTGCAGGAAGTCACGGGGGAACTGCCGCTTATTGCACAAAACCCGGAAAGCAAAATCTTTGACCCGTGCAGTATTCCGCCGAATGACCGGCGCAGAGCGCAGATGTTCCCTGTAGAAAACAATCAAATTTCATATCTTGAAATAGCATTCAACAATTATGCCGCCGCCGCTGAAAATGTTAAAGCGGAACTTTTTGAAGCTGAACAACCGGGGATTTTCGAAGGAAAACTTCTCGCGGAAAGCTCCACTGACATTGCGCCCGGAACGGAACAGTACGGACGTTTTGAATTCAACGTAAGAACGGAGGCAAAGGCATGTTTTATTGTGCTTTCCCCGGAAAAAGATATTTCTGTTTGCATCTCCCGCCGACATTTTCCGGGGCTTTATTGCAAACCGGACAGCGCTTATTTCACGAACGATAATTTTGTTTTCCGCATCTTTCCCGAACAACGGGTGTTTTCCCCGGAAAATGTCATTTTCACCTCTGCGCGTCCGGGGCTGAAGCCGAATATCTGGATGTCGGACAGCGCCAAAGGATTCCCTCAAAAATTGACGGTGACTAGCCGGAAACCCGTAAAATGCACCAGCGTGGAAATTGTCTTCGATACGAACCTCGACAAGCAACAGGGGTATGGCGCGGCAACGGAATGCGTAAAGGAATACACCCTTGAATTACTCGTTGCTGACGGAAAGAAAATCCTCGCGGCCCACGAGAATGACAACCGTCAGAGATTAAGACGCCACAGCTTCCCGGAAACGGAAATAACCGGAGTTCAGCTGACGGTAATTTCCACCAATGGCGACGCTTCCGCGCGCGTCTACAATATCAGGGCAAAATAATTCTTCAAAATCAATAATTCCAGGTTTTTATCATGCGTGACAATATTTCAATCAATACGGACAATAATGGCGGTTATGCCTTTTCCAATGAACAATTTTACTTTCGGTCTGAATCGATTTCCGTTACAATTTCAGGAGAAAAAATCACCCGTTTCGATTTTCGCAATCCGGAAGAATATCCATACAACCTTGGAGGAATAAGCGGCAGGATAAGGGCCGACGTTTCCCGAAACGCAAAGCTGCAAGTCAGACGGGAATTGTTTATTGCTGATAACGGAAGCACGTCCGCCCTGCGCTTTATTGTCAGAAATACCGGCAAGGGGAATATCAGCTTTGAGAGCATGAATCCGGTTGAGATTAACAGTGATGGATCGTTCACGGTTGCCGGGGCTCGGATGGAACAATGGAAAATGTTGCGCTACCCATTCCACAAGAGTGACATACCCACTTACTTCAAGCCATCCGTTGCCGACAGGGATTTCGAGGACGCGGTTTTTTCATGTGTCAACGCTGTTCCCGGACAGGGCGTTATCTACAACAGCCTGAACGCCGAATCGCGGACGGTTTCGTCAGGTCCGATTCTCATCATCAGGAACAGTGCTGACGACTCCGCACCGGGACTTATGCTCTGCACCACCGGCGTTGAAAAGCATTTCCTGGAAATGTTCCTGACTACAACGGATGACCGGAAAAAACTCAAGGAATTCAAGATAGAATGCAATTTCGACGGTATCGTACTCAAACCCGGCAGGGAAGCTGAAATGCACTGGCTGCTGATTGCCGCCGGGAAAACCGAAAGCAGCCTGTTAAATGTATATACCGGAACCGTTGCCGGAATGTACAATCTTCAACCAGTCAAATCCCCTCCGCCAACCGTATATTGTTCGTGGTATTTTTACACCCTGAATTTAAATGAAAAATACCTGGAGCAGGAATTAACTGCCATAAAACAGAGAAATATCCCGGTTGATGTTTTCCAGATCGATGACGGATGGATGGACAATTACGGGCAGTTCGAAGCCGACCCTGGAAAATTTCCCCGCGGTATGAAAGCCGCGGCGGATTTGATAAAGAAATTTGGAATAACCCCCGGTATCTGGGCGTGTCCGTTTGTGATTGAAGTTGATTCGCCGGTACTGGAAAAATATCCCGACCTGATGCAGCGCGACGCCGAAAAGAAACCAATTATTTACGACACCTCTCTCAACCACTGTTATGTTCTCGACCCAACGGCTCCCGGCGCTATCGATTACCTCAGGGAACTGTTGACAAAATTGAAAAGTTGGGGATATACTTATTTCAAACTCGACTGGCTGCGGGCAATATATGAATTTTCCAGCGTCCGCTTCCGGGACCCGTCGGTGAATCGCGCCGCGGCCTACTCGATAGCAATGAAAGCCATTCGCGAAATCCTTGGCCGGAACTGCTATATCTGCGCCTGCGGGGGATTGTCCGACCCGGGTAATTTCGGCACTGTAGACGCCCTGCGCACCTGCAAGGACGTGCGCGGAATCTGGCGCGGCCCCGAGGAGATTAGCAAGTCGGGCGCACTTATTCACATCAAGCAAAATATCCTCCGTAATTACGTCAATAAATTTTACCATTCGGATCCGGACGCCTCCCAGATCCGGATTCGCAAGGAACGCTTTTTCGAGACCGAACGGAAATGCGTCGGGGTGTATCAGTCCGAGGGGCATTATACCGACGAGGAAGCTTTTACGATTGTCGCGCAGCAATATGCCTGCGGTGGTCTGGTGATGATTTCGGAACGCTTCCCGGAATTGCAGGAAAAACGGTTGGCGTTATTAAGGAAAGTTGCCCCTTCCTGTGGGGTTAATCCGGCGGAAATTCTGGACTTCGATAATCCAGACTGTCCGTCGTTATTTCTTACTGAAGTCACGCCGCAATGTCCATCACTGGAAGTATGGTGGCTGTTGTCCGCCTGCAACTGGGAAGACAAATCCCGCAAAAGAAGAATTTTCCTTGATCATAACATGATTCCGGGGAATACAAATTGCTTTGCGGTATTTGAAATTTATACTCAGCAGTTCCACGGAATATTTTCCCGTAAAGATTTCATGGAACTGCTTATTCCAGCCCACGGAACACGAGTTCTCAGGCTGACTCCCTGGGATGGAGTCATACCAAAACTGCTGGGAACCGATTTGCACATCACCGGGGGCGGCTATGAAATTGTGAAATTTACCTCGAAAGAGAATGAAGTGTCCGGCGCAATTTCAACTCCGTGGCAGTGTCCGGTTACAGTGACCGCCGGATTTCCTGATGCAACCGGCGTAAAAATTGCGAAACAGACAGTAAATTCCAATGAGGATTTCAACCTTCCGTGTCACCAAGACTGGAAGCGTATGTTTTCGGGGTCATGCCGGTAAGCCGTTTAAAAATTTTAAAGAAAAATGATGGGGAATTGTAACCAATCGCTGAAGCAATTTCTTCATATGAAAAATTTGAACTGTTTAACAGATGCTTGGCAACGGCAATACGTTGCGTATGCAACAGGGAACTGAAGCTTTTTCCGGTTTCTTTTCTGATAAGCGCGCGCAGGTGAGATTCGCTTATTCCAATGGCGGAACATATTTTTTTCAGGGTCAGACGGGTTGAATATTCGTTTGTTATTACCGATATTGCGCGTTGTACGATTTCCGACTGATAATGTTGAAGATTCTCAACATGTGGTATTTTTCCGGAATGTTCAAGTGGCGCTTGACGCATTATCAAATTAATAATAAACTCCGTAAGATAACAAGCAGTAAGTTCATAAGACAGAGATGCTTGCCGAAGACTTTCATGGATAATCCTCCATAATATATTTTGTTCTCCATGAACGACTTTACAAGGTATTCCAACAAGTTCCGGGGGAAGTTGTCCCTCGAACATGATATTAAGAAAATTAAATGGCACACCATCCTTGCCGCTGAAAGAATGTTTTGTGTTTCCTTTGATAAAAATGCATTCTCCGGGCGTTACGTTCAATTGCTTACCGTCAAGTTCAAAATGTATGTTCCCGTAATCCATATAAATTATTTCATAAACCCCTTGTGCATGTTTATGTGTGGGATGCTTATAATTCTTTTCTTTTCCCTTATGGGATATGTAAAAAATTTTTTTTACTACCGTGGGTTTAAACCTATAATCCAGTCTCATTTTAATCTATTCCTTAATCTATTCAGCAATATCATCGCTTAGAGCAGTAATATCATCGGATATTGCATTGTATATATTAACCTGAAAAGTTAAAATATCAATAAAGAAAAAACCGTGTATAAACAAAAAGAAGATAATGTTATGAAAATCTCAATGAGTGAAAACACAAAAATTGTCATGGTTGGCGGTGGCAGCTATAACTGGTGCCCCCGCTTGATCTGTGATTTAATCCAAGCCCCGGAACTGGAAAAAAGCGATGTTTTTCTTCTGGACATAAACCTGAAAGCCGCGCAGGATGTGAAGGCCGCCGCCGATCGTTTATGCAAAGACAACAATAAAAATTTTCGCTTTATCGCCACTTCTAACGAAGAAGAGGCTTTTAAAAACGCGGATTTCGTGATTATTACCATTTCCACCGGCGGATTGGAAATGATGAAACACGATATAGAGATTCCGGAAAAATACGGCATCTACCAGACAGTTGGGGACTCAGTCGGACCGGGCGGCTGGTCACGGCTGCTGCGCAATGTTCCGGTTTTCACCGAAATGGCCAGGAAAATTGAAAAGTTATCGCCGAATGCCGTTATCCTTAACTACACGAATCCGATGGCGGGATTGACCGGAGCGATCAGTGAAGTCTGTGACTTGAGGAACGTGGGACTCTGTCATGGGGTATTCGGCACCCGGGCATATATATCGAGGGTTTTCGACGTGAAACCTGAAGAGATTTCATTAAGCTATGGAGGAGTAAATCACTTTTTCTGGATTCTTAATTTCACGGTAAATGGCAAAAACGGTTATAAATTACTCCGGAATAAACTGGGAAAAGATACTCTCCTTAAATTTGACAAATCAAGCGAAGATCCGGCCGGATTTTCCGATTTCAATCACAATTTATTTACTGAACTCTACGAAAACTTCGGCTACTTGACTTATTCCGCCGACCGTCACACCAGTGAATTTTTTACCGGCTACCTGACCGACCCCAAAATGATTGAACAATTCAAGCTTGTCCGGACCAGCATAGAGGACCGCCGGAAGGGTATCGAAAAGAAACGCCTTTTTACACAGGATCTTGCATCCGGGAAAGAAAAAATGCTTCCGCAAAGCATGGAAACCGCAATCGATATTATGAAGGCCTTCGTTAACGGCAAACCTTTTGTTGACGTGGTAAACCTTCCCAATACAGGTCAAATCGACAACCTGCCGCGGAAAGCGGTAGTTGAAACACTCGGGGTCGTAACTCCGGTAGGATTTTCGCCAATCTGCGCCGGACCAATGCCGCCAAGCCTGAAACAGATCACGGAAATTCACTGCAACATTCAGTTAATGAACCTTGAAGCGGCAATGACCGGAAACAGGAAACTGGCTTTTGAGGCATTGACTCTTGATCCATTGTGCGCTAAACTGTCTCCATCGGAAGTAAGGCGGATGGGTAATGAGCTGCTGGAAGCCACGAAAGAGTATTTACCCCAATTCAAGTAAAACAACAGCGGATTATGAACACAAAAAATATCATGGCGGTCGGCGCCCATGCCGATGACATTGAATTCAATGTTTCCTCGTCCCTTTTAAAATATCACGAACGTGGCTATGAAGTAGTATATGTGATGTCCACTAATAACATGTCCGGGAGGTGGGCAAGGATTCTTCCGGACGGGACTCGTGAATCCCGGGTCGTTCCCTGGCATGAACTCATGCCGCAACGCAAACTTGAATGTGCGAAAGCCGCAAAAGAATTATTTAATACCGAACCGATCCATTTGGATCATCCGCAACGGCATTATACCGATGATAATATGCAAATTATCGAGTTGGGTTACGGCACTCCGGAACCAGATTGCGTAACTCCCGGAACTCCCACGATTTTGACCGCGCACGAGCATAAACCGGCAGTCGAAAAACTGACCGCCCTGATTCTGGAAAAGAACCCTGAAGCAATTCTCACTCATGCGGCAGTTGACAGCAATCCCGAACATTCCTGCACGAATCTGTTAGTCTACAAGGCATTTCTGGAGGCACAAAAACAGGGCTATCAGGGTAGCCTGCTTTTCTGGCTGGAAGTTACTGCCAGCGGTCGTGGTGAAATCTTCAACTTGTGGAATACCTTTATTGATACCACCGGTTATTTTCAAAAAAAATTCGATGCTATCGGGATTCACGCCTGCCAGGTTCCGTGTCCGGAAAAGCTGGACCTGGAGGACGGTCTGCGCGGAAAAGTTTGCGGATGTGAATCCGCTGAAGTATTCAATATCTGCTGTATCGGTAAAAATGATAATGGTGAATTCATCCGGGAAATTGTTAAAAACACCTGCCATTATCAGTATGGTAAATAAATAACTATTGCAGCTGTCAGATTTTCTCAAGATACAATGTCTACAAGAAAATATGAAATTATCATGCTGCTGGCGATGGCGGGATTGTATTTTTTCTCGTTTTTCCAGCGGGTGGCTATTCCTGGTTCGATTTTTAACGATCTGCAATCTCATTACTCAATTTCAGCGGCGGCGGTAACCCGGCTGAGTGCCATTTATTTGTTCGTTTACGCAGTGATGCAACCGTTCGCGGGATATCTTGCCGACCGCTTCGGCGGAATAAGGGTTGTGCTGGTAAGCGGAGTATTGCTCTGCGCGGGATCGATGCTGTTTCCATTCTCCCGGATTACAACGGAATTGTACTTGTGCAGGGCGTTGGTAGGACTCGGCGCCAGCACCATGTATTTATGCATGGTCAAGGAAACCGACCACTATTTCGGGGGTAAGAATTTCGCCCCGATTTTCGGACTCCTTTGTTTTATCGGTTATTCCGGGGGACTCGCCGGAACACGACCTTTCCGGATGCTTGTGGAAGCTTTAGGGTGGCAGAAAGCATGTGTTTACGTTGCCGCCGCAACCATCATCATGCTTGTTTTCACCTGGATAATGATGATGAAGGTTGACCGGGATAAAATCATTCGTCCGAAAATGCATATTTTGCAAAGCATCAAACTGGTTTTCAGTAACAAATTAAGTTATCCATTGTTGCTGACAACTCCGTTTTGTTTCTCACTGTATTTCACCATCCAAGCTACTATCGGACCGAAAGTGCTTGAGGATTTCTGTGGAATATCGTCACTTACCGCAACAAACTATACTTTTATAATGATGTTCTGCACGATCAGTTCGATGTTGTTGTCGGGAATGGTGAGCCGGGTGCTTGGAAACAAACGCAAGCTATTCATTATTGTATACAGCGTTTCGACACTTTTCGCGATGCTTATATTATTGCTGGCTACAATATTCAAATTTCCATCATGGGTTTTCCTGATCGGATATATTTTTCCGGCAATTAGCGCCGGATTTACACCAGTAACGGTTTCAATGATGAAAGAGCTTAACCGTGCGGACAACGCCGCGGTTGCCGTTGGAATGATGAATACGGTAACCTACGGGATGGTCGCGATAATGTCCCAGGTAACAGGGCGAATCCTCGATTTATTCAGAGACAGCGCAACAGTAATTAATAATGCAACTATTTACCCTCGTATAGCTTACATCACCTTATTCGGCGTATTTCTTTTTGTTGCGCTTATTCCCTTTATTGCCTCATTTTTCAGCAGGGAAACCAACGGCGAAAATATTTGCTCATCGTAAAGCTGATGAAAATTACCATGATATGGGTAATTTCCCCTTTGCTTCTGCCTGTCCGGAAAGGACTTTCACCAAAGCCTGTTCGCCGGTTTCGGTCTGGTCAAAGATAAACATCCGGCAGGGAGATTCCGGCAGTTCCCGCGCCGCGAACGGATTACCGATTACCGCAAAAATTTTAATCCGTTTCCTGATTCCCCTGACCAGCGCCAGGAGCTGATTTGAAAAATCAGCGGTCCCTTTATAGGAATGAATTTTCGCGAAAGCAACCACCAGGATAAAGTCGTAATCCAACGCCTTATCGAGGGTCTGTTCTATCTCCGCGGGGGAAGGAATGTCGGAAATTTCCGCAACTTCGCAATGGGGGAAATTTTGATTCAGGATACCGCTTATATCGCTGTCCTCGGATTCCATGGTGATCTCGCCGATGACGGCGGGAGGAAGTTTTTCCCTGGCTACAACAATTAAATTCCTGCCTGATCTGAATTTTTCAATTTGTGCCACATCCCCGGAAATTGTGACTGACTTGGTAGTAAAGCCTTTTGCGGCAAGCTGTATCGCAACCTTATCCGGCAAAGGTGGATTCATGCTGAATATCCGATTTTTTGCCGCAAGGACTTTAGCGGCGGAACGATCCACCTGTTCCTCGGAAATATCCCCGTTTTTTACCGCGTTAAACATGTAATTGAACTGTTCGCGCGGCGATAAATTATAATCGCCCAGAATAATGTTATGTCCGGCCTGGAGCGCCTTAACGAAGATTTCTTCCGAACTGGCGCTGCCTTTGATTCCCTTCATTGCCAGGGAGTCCGTTATAAGCAATCCTTTAAAGCCCATTTCAAATAACGGGGCGGTTATTTTCGCGGACAGTGTGGCAATGTTTTCACCATCAAGATGACGCACCGCGATGTGTCCGCTCATTACCCCTGAAAGTTCCGCTTTTTTGATCAGTTCGCGGTAGACGAAAAGCTCGACATTGCTGAATTCATCCGGGGAACATTCCAGGATAATCGGCTCTATATGGTTGTCGACGCTGGCACGTCCGGCTCCCGGATAATGCTTGGCGGAAACAATCATACCGTTGTCCTGATATCCCCTGACAACAGCTGCGGCCAGTCTTGCAGTTTCAGCCGGATTTGAACTGAATGCACGGATATTCACAAACGGACTTGCCGGTTCATTGGCAACGTCCACCACCGGGCCGAACACAAAATTTACGCCGAATGCTTTGGCTTCCCTGGCTCCGGCTTCCCCGAATTCATAAGCGGTTTTTTCACAGGCGAGAGCGCCCAGTCCCATCTGGAATCCGAACCGGGTCCCACCGAAATTAGCGCCGCAAAATCCTGATTCCATATCGGTTGCCATGAACATCGGAATGGGACTGAGTTCCTGGGCTGTTTTAACTTCCTCCGCGGTATCATTGTCGCGTACGTGCATGCCGCCGATCAATCCTTTTTCAATCATATCAGCAGTTTCATCGGGAAAAAATTTCAATCCGCGCGCCATAAACATCTGTCCGATTTTCTGTTCAATCGGCATGGTCTCGAGCAGTTTATTTAAATTCATAGCTTTTATCCTGTAAAATTATATGGACTTTTATCTTTAATCCTGAAAACGCAAATGTCAATATCCATTTATGTTAAGCCATTTATTTTTCCTGCTAACTCTCATACTTTTATAATACAGTAGCGTGTTGTGGTCTTCAGCGGAATAGTTATTTGCCCTTCGTTTCTTGTATAAACTTGTTTTTTGCATAAATCGGGAGAATACAACTGAGCATTTTGCGCTCTTATCACAATTTTATCATTTTCGTTCACTGTATATTGCAATTTTTCGATTACCGGACGGCCATTATTGTATTTTATCTTTGGATGGGAAATTGACTTAAAGTTGAAGGACATTATATGGATCAATGTTCTGCCGTTTTTATGGTATATCCGATAATGGTATCCAGGGGAACATTCAGTTACAAGACTGTTTTTATCTGCATCGCTTATTTGTTCAAGGCACAAATTCCAGGCGCTTTCCGGAAACCAGCTGATTTTCCTTTTTCCTGAAACTATTTTTCCTGTTTTTTCAAGCTTTTCCGGCGGTGGATCATCCCGATATTCAAACAAATCAGCGGGAAATATCCGCCATACCGGTTCCGAAATTTCAGCGTCAATACCAAGTTTTTTCATGAAATTTTCCGAAGGAGCGGCTTTTTTCCCGCGTGTTCCGAAAGCCCCGGATAAAAAAAGTGTTCCGCCGTTTTCCAAGAACTTGAGGAAATCCTGTTTCTCCTTCCTTGAAAGACAAGCCGCACCCGGTACATGGATCACTGTATAATTTTGCAGGCGGTTGGAATCTTCAACTATGTGAAACTGGATATTATGCTTGAATAAATCATCAATATTACGCCTGAACCTCGTACTGTAATCATCTTCGCGGGAACCATAATAAACTTCGGTGTCAAAAGAATAATATACGCCAATTTGCGCTGCGCTTTCACCACCAAATAATTCCGGATGGGCTTTTTCAAACTGGAAACACGGTTTGAGTAGTTCGTCTTCGCAAGGTGTATTATCATATTGGCGATCTTCCAGATTTGTCCGGCCTTTGAGAGTTGACAGATAGCAGGTTGAATCGAAAAGTTTGTTAAAAGCCCAGATAAAAAAAGCGGGGTCCGGAAAGTGAGCATACCCCAAACCTATATTGGTTTCATCTTTTCTTGCGGCAATAGCCCGGTGCAGCATAAATGATGGAAGTTTACGAAAATAAGATTTTGGACTTGTTACTTCTCCAACCAATTCTTGTAAATGCGCGTTTACTCCCCCGGCAAATTCTTTCGCTGACATTGCCGAAGCAAGATTCAACCTTTTCCCAATGCTGCCGGAACAGCAGGCAAAAAGCGGGAAATTATGTTCAGGACAGTTTTTCCGCACCATTTTTAGAAAAGAAGAAGACGCATGATAACGAAGCTCTATCCAGTCGCGAAAATCCGGATTGGCAAAATTGCCCCAAAAAGCGGCATCATTCGCCGGAGGTAATTTATGTCCGTATTGTGAACGAAACAACTCCCGGCAATACCCACATCCGCATGCATCCCAACCGGGATAATAGATAGTATCATCACACATCAAACCGTCGATACCAGTATTAAACAAAGTTTTCAAATAAAGCTTATATGCTTCTTGGAATCCCGAATTGTTCATGCAGAAAATTTCCGCCTGGTATCTCTCAAGAAAACATGGCGCATTATTTTTAACACTGCACATCCGCCAACCGTCCAGTTTTGCGCCGTTGAATTCCAACGTTGAAGCAATATCAAGATCAGGATAAAATGGCAAATGATGCCGGTTGTAGAGCATGATCTCGCGGCGGCCTTCCGAAGTGCGCGGACGGTGGACAAGGTTAGCGGAATGGTGGTCGATAAGCAATATTCCACGTTGATGAAGGATTTCCGCAAGATAGTTCAGCAGTTCGTGAAGCCGGTCGAATATCTCGATAAAATCCCAACGGAAGTGTGCCCCGAAAATCACCGCCGCACTGATTCCCGCATCCTTGAATGCATCGGCCCTTTCAAGAAACCGGTTTTTACAAGGCGAGTCCAAATCTTCCCGCATAAGCCACCAGCTCGCCAGCCGTTTAAATTTATTATCAGGCGTATACTTATACTGCAAAGCTTCATCAGGCTTCAGCACTGAAATGCTCCATTTTATTTTGATGTATAAATTCTTTTTGCCATTTGGTCAACCAGCCAGGTTGTGGCACGATATTTTCAAAATAATCATCACCGTCCACCCGGTATACTTCCCGGAGAAGGCGTTCACGCTCGCGATCAAATTGAAAAATCAATTCATTCTGTTTTTCTGGAACAGCGTTTTGCTCAATTTTATTTCTTAATTCAAACAGTTTTAATTTTACATCAAATTGTTTCAGCCGCCAGGAATTTTCAGCATTAGCCGCCAGGTTATCAAACATTTTTCTGGTCGCGACAAGATCAACATCCAGTGGCTGTCCCCACATTTTCAACCACTCCGCCCACGCTTGTGCCTCCATTGCCGACACCTTGAAATAACGTTCCGCATATATTTTCAAAATTTCATCAACGGACCTGAATTTTCCGGAACCAAGTCCGGTTGTAATCGCGCGATTCAATTCATCAAAATCACCTTCTGAATAAACCATGAAACCTTCACCGCCGGATGCCTTCAAAGATTCCAAAGTCGCGGGTATTCTCTCCGGGGCAACTACGGGGCCCCATTGAGCATAACGGTCATTCAACAGGGAATTGCCATCATTGTATCCGGCATGAATGAAATAGTTCCGGCGGCACGAATCCGGAACCATCATACTTACCGGATCGGATTTATTGTACTTCAACCACAATGATACCGAAACAAAGTCCGTAAGTTTTTCCCGGTTAACCCACTCTGTGAAAATTTGACTGTCCGATTCGCTCCAGAACCATCCAATCATCCGCAGTTTAATATCCGGAAAATACATTGCAGCCAATTTATAGTATTCCCTGGCAAGTTTTCCGGCGGTTATAATCCACGGGCGGCATTTTTCACAGTCACAACCGCCAAAATCATAAGCGCTTACGGTTAATGTGTTCAGGACAATATTGCTCTGTGCAAGATCGGCAAACCAGTCTTTTGCATTGTTCATCATAATTGATCTGGCTTCCGGTATCGACGGACAAAGTAGATGTCCAAATCCCTTTCCCCGTGCCATCAGATTCTCACGGCATTGGTCAACAAAAACCATGTTCGCACAGATAGTGTATTCCAAATCAAAACCTGCAGCCCGGGCTTCGCGGAACCACAATTTTATTCTTTCCCATTTCCTGAAATTGGGTGAACAATGCGAATAATATATCGGAGAATGCGCGTCTTTTGGAATCCCCAGCTGGTTATAAAAATTGCTGTAAGTATTGAATCCCCACCATCTTGCCTCCTTAAGAATTTCGCGAATTTCATGCCGCCCGGCCAATTCATAACTGTTGCCGAAATGAAGCGGCGCATATAACGTCCTTACCGGAAAACTGAATTTACTCATTATTTTTTCTCTATTGATTTATAAAGCTCGATGCCGGTTTTGGTCAACAGCATTTGCTTCCAGGCTTTGTTGTATTCGCTGTTTTGAATTGCCTTGCGGCACTCGTTGACCAGTGACTTTCCGGCGTCGTTTTTTGCGGCGGCGGCGTAGCCATCAAGCAGCTTGTTGACTTTGTCCAAATCATTTTTATCAATTGTAAATTCGCAGGACTTGATTACGTCCAAATCCTTTGCACCTTTTACTTTAAAGGTAGCCATTGCATACGGTTTCAGCAGCAGTTTCAGTTCCGGAGCTTTTATTGCTTTTCCATTTATCAGGGAAATGATTTCCGTTCCTGGCGATAACTTCATTCTTATTTTTGCTTTCCACCATTGCGGATTGACAATATATCCGTAGATATCTCCGTTGAAACGGGCAACCTGAATCCAAAGATTTTTGTCGCGCCCTTTACCGGTCAGCCGGGAGTATTTTGCGTTCGGCAAAGAAAGATAGCCGGCGGCGATTCGTGAAAGCTCCAGTTCGTGTCCCTGCCACAACGCAATATCGCTTAACGGTTGAACCACCATTGACGGATTGCTCCTGGCCAGGGCATTCACATAGTAATCCCCGAAGTAGTTTCCGGGAGCATGCATCCAGGTTTCCACTGTGGTGTGATTCCACAATTTATGGCCTTGACAAAGCCCCCAGCGCTTTGGCCAATCAAGATCTATTTCCGTCCAGTTGTAGCGCACCGCCACTCCATTTTTTGTATCGTTTGCAAACGGGATCAGGCATTCATCCCGGAACACTGATTCCCGCCGGTCATTCCGGTTGGTACACTGCACGTTCATCGACAAGATAATATCAGGATTGTCCTTAAGCCACTTCAAATCCATTCCGCAACGTTTGCCGTAATCGTAAATCGGCCTGGCTGTCTTTTGCCCCGGCTTCGGAACAATGTAATTCATGGCTTGAGGATAAACGATCAATTTCAGATCCGGGCGCGCCTGCTTCAAACGCTTCGCAGTCCATTGATATATCCCGTTCATTTTATCACAACGCCATTTTGTCCATTGCGGTTTGGCGTTGTCCATCAGCCATTTGTAGCGTTTGGGAAAGCGGTTGCGATCAGTTTTTTTCACCGGGATTTTCACTCCGGTTTCTTTTTCGAACAGTCCGATGGTGTAATCGTCGTAGCTTGTCAGGTACGGATCACGAAGCGAGAACCAGGCTGGTCCCAGCACTTCATTGATGCTCAATAAAACTCCTTTCCAGCCCTTTTCAATACCATACAAACGGATCTGTTCATCGATATAATTTTCGTATTGCTTCCTTACTTTCGGATGAATCCAGTTGGGAATAATCACGCTCTGTCCATTTGCCGTGAACGACTGCATTTTTTTGCCGTCTTTTGTTACCTGGGCAAGCGTTTCAGCGCCGCTACGAATTTCCTCATCACTATATTCCGGGATAAAACATGGAAGTCCCATCAGTTCCAGACAACTGAACCAACCCATGTTGTTTTCATGCATCATCCGCGCCATGAGTATCCCGTAATTGCGCAGCGAACCGCTTTGATTATATGCAAGGTTGGTTCCGAACGACCACTTTCCGGGATGCAAAGTGCCGCTGTACATAAATTGCCCGAGATAGTGCGTGTTGGTTCCATCGAATTTCATGCGCTTGATCAGGTTGATATAGGAAACCATCCAGTTGCGGTAGAAATACGGAGTGTTGCTGAACCCTTGATATTTGAAATACGCCGCAGCCGGAGCCTGAAAACAACTTTGCAGAATTTGCGATGGACCGCGTTCAGTTTGTTGTCCGAAACACTTGTAATCACCGGGAGTTTCCGGCATTATTTTTTCCGGCACATCGTTCAGGATTTCGTAAATGCGTATTTTGCCCACCCGCACGGCGATTTTCTTGTCTTCCGCCGATCGCCGATTTCTCAGACAGCTCATCGGAAACCAGGTCATAAACGATACAAAACCATTGTTTTTATTAGGGAAAAACAGCACGTGATGCTGATTCACGGTATGGGTAAGCGGATTGTAGCCGCCAAGTTGATAACCATCATTGCCAAGCTGCATGATCGGCAGTGCCGGCCGGAGCCGGCCGCGAATTGCCAGTTCCGGCATGCAGTCTTCCATCCTGATGCTCTGGCATCGGAAAGAGTCGGCGGGATAATCTGCGATCACCACGTGCGGACGTCCCGGATTTTGAATTGTATATTTAAACGACAACAATGCCCGTTCGCCCACCGGTGTCTGCCGCCATTTGCCAATTGAGGTATCGACTACTGAGGTTTTAGACAGTGGAATTTCCCGGCCCCGGAAATCACAGCACAATACTTTATCTTTTGACAATTCCGCCGTGGGATCGCTTTCCCACACCAGTTTTAGTTTCATGCCGTCAGTGTAGGTTTTCGGGTTCTTCACCTTCGGAAGCCGCACCGGGCCGCATACCGCGATTTCATACCGCCGGGTTTCAACGGTTTTGCCGGAATCCTTCAATTGCAGGTCAACCGCATAGGCATGATTAGCAGCAAGATTTTTTAAAATAATTTTCCCAATCCAAACAGAGCCTTGCTGTTTGAGATAAATTATTCCTTTGTCAACCTCCTTATTGCCGATTTCAAAATAATCACCCATTTCGTCTATAACCCGATACGACAATTGCGGGGACTTTCCAAGGATTTCAATATTCAGTTTCACGACTTCCCGGCTACCAAATACGGGTTCGGAACGGCCGTCGCCGGGACAAACCGCAATCTGGCCTTTATACGATGGATTGAACCAGTAACTGAAAATATCGTGTTTTACCAAACGCTCGTAATAAGCCGGTTTTTTCCAGGCGGAATCGTCATAACCAGACAGCATCCATGTTTTGCCGGACTGCCATTGGTTTGCTTTCCAATCCTCCCCGGAGTCAAAACGCAGGTAGGAGCCGTCCTCACACAGTAAAGCGCCATCCAGCATAAAAGCGGAAAAGTTTTCTTTAAGCGCCGGACAGTCCACGGCAATCACGTTTTTGCCGGGCTTAAACAATTTCGGATCGATTTCGCGGTTCCAAAGTTGAGCGTACATGACGGCGGGATAATGGTCCGGCACAACTCGCTTACCGTTAACGTATATGCGATAGTTTGAAAATGCCGAGACTGAAATTTTGGCCCAACGCACTTTTGCGGGAATATTGATGACTTTGCGAAACTGAGCGCTTACCTTTTGAACAGCCATATCAACCCAGTCGATCTCAATTTTGTTTCCCGGCGTGGAGGTTGAAATCCTGACCCCATCGTAAGGAGGCTGCAAATCCACTTTGCCCTTGCCCCGGGTATAAGGAATAGATAACACCACGGTCTGCCATTCCGTTCCTTTTACGATAACATCCCCGGAACTGCCGGTGACCACCCTCTTTGGTTTTTCACTCTGCATGGCATAAACGTTGGCGGCGGGACTGGTCCTGACCGCAGCCTTCCAGGTACTTTCCGGCAGGCTCTGCCGCATTCTCACCCGGATGGCCATCGGGGTCATTTTGGGATACCGGTAATTCCGGCACTGCCCGGTAATGTCAAATCCGATTCGGAGCGGTTTTTTTCCTGCCGCCAGAGTTCCCCAGGCAAGGCTGCTCCCGGCGCCGGTTGTGAATGCCAGTTTCCCGTCTTTCACGAGAAGATTTTTTATGCCCAGTGCCTTTCCTAAACCGCAATCAGTTCCGTTGTCAAAATTCCACTTGTAGGGGAATGCCTTTGGCTCCAGACGCTTGAATTCGGCTTTTATTCCGGGGACCTGAATATACCGTCCTTTGACATATTGCATGTCCGGACTGTAACCCTGTTTTTCCAGAATATTTCTCAGCCTGGTAAGTTCAGGATTATCAAACGGAGAACTTCCTGCATGCATTTTGTGAGGGTTCAGGATCATCATTGCTGAAATCAGCGCGGCAGAAAGAACAGTAATGGGCTTTACGGGCATAATATATCCTTTTAGGCTTGTTTTTAAGTTAATGATACTACCGTAGTTTAGCCAATGGCTTTCGAAAACTTTTCAGGTTGGAATAAATAAATTTACTCAGCGTTTATCCATAATTTCATAATAATCCTTGAACTCCGTGATGTCCTCACGGAGTTGACTGGAAACATGACCATCCGCAAAAAGATTGTTATCGATGGCATTGGGAATCGCGGAATATCCCTGTCCGGAATTAATCGCCTGTGCATGATTTGCCGAGGATTCCCCGTTGCTTCTGGGATACGCTTCAGTAAGGATTATCCGGTTCGCGGTCTTTGACAAGTAAGGTGCTTTGTACGGATCTCCTCCGGATGATATTACCCGTTCGTTGATCAATGGATCAGTGAACGAAACGTCGCCTACCCGGTAAAAATAACCGCCTCGGCAACTGCCGGAAGTGGAGGTTTCAAGGTCGTTCCAGGATGCGTCGCCGGAATAAGTTCCTCCGTAAGCCCATCCGTAAACACGGCCGTTTTTTTCATACAGTTGTGCCTGGGGGCAATATACAAGTTGTTTCCCGGTCATGTTTTTTGGAATATATTCCTCCCGGTAGATCAATCCCACACCTCCGCACCTGTAACCAAGTTCTCCGGCACTGCTGTAGTAGTATATAGAATAAGCCTGGGCTGAAATTACCACGCCGTGCGGCAGTCTCCCCTCGAAATCAGCCGCATAAGCGGAAAAGGCAATACCAAGCTGTTTCATGTTGCTGACACATTGCGAACGGTAAGCCGTTTCCCTTGCCTTTTTCAGCGCCGGCAGCAGCATTGAAGCTAATATAGCAATAATAGCAATTACAACCAGCAATTCAATCAATGTGAAAGTACTGTTTATTGCCTGGCCGGATTTGATGACTTTTTTCATTTCAGCAGGACAACTTCCGCAACTGCGGCATCTTTCAGCATTCATGTTATGCAAGCCTTTCTTTTGTATTATCGGTAATATTATAACAGATAAATATATCTTTGTCAAGGCATCATCTACTTTTATAATGAAAATATTATTATGCCTTTCTGCAACACAATAAATATGCAAATATACCTTCATTGATCTATCATGACCAAAAGTTTATCAATAATTCCTCTTGACATTTTTCATGAATTGATATAATATTATCGTTAATACAATTTCTCATTTTTCAAATGCTTAAAACCACGGAGTTTCAGATGAATAAAACAAGCCAACAGCGCCGGGCAACCCTGGAGGATATTGCCAGGTTAGCCGCCTGTTCCCGGAACACCGCCAGCCTGGCAATGCGCAATTCTCCGCGAATATCGGTGAAGCGCCGGAAAGAGATCCATGATATCGCTGAACAACTTGGATATATTCCCAGCTTTGCGGCCCGGCAACTTGGCGCCCAGCGCAGCGGCATGGTGGGAATTTACTCCAATCGTCTGAAAGATGAGGTCCGGATCAGTATCTGCCACCATCTTTTGCGGTCTTTGCACAATTCGGGATATCGCCCGATCCTGGGTTTAAAGGACGGGATTTCAGAAGAGTGGCAGGAGTCAAGCTGGATGCAGATTTTCCGCGAGTTGAATGCCGATGCGATCATCGTCATTAGCCAGGAAGTCTTAAAAGAGTTGCCCAAATGGGTAAGCAATACCCCGGTGATCGTGGTTGGCTGCTATCCCAATAACGCCTTGCCGTGCGATTATCTGGCTTTAGACCGCCGTGAAGCCGGTGACCTTGCGGTTAACCACCTGCTGGAAAAAGGGCATCGCAACTTCCTGCTTGCCGTTCCATCGCACTTGCCATTTCATGACGAATGCCTGAAGCGGATCAAAGCCGGAGGCGGAAAGGTGAGTATTTTCTCCGGCGCCAATCAGACCCAGGACGATAACATATATGATGAAGCCAGGCTGTTTGCGGCAAATGGCAAACCCGCGGAGACCGCGGCGATTTTCGGCGGGACCACTGAAGCGATCCCTTTTATGCGCGGGATACTCGATTCCGGCTTACAGGTTCCGAAGGACATGGCAATTGTCTCATACGACTATTATTCCCTGGCGCCGTATCAAGCGGTTCCGCTTACTACCATTGAACAACCGGTCGAGCAGATAGCCGCCAGCGCAATCCGGATTATCCACCGCCGTCTTACCCAGCCGAATGCCCCTTACACTCATGAAGTACTGCCGCATCAACTGAAAGTCCGCGCATCGTCAGCCTGAAACACATACACGAAAAAATATAAATACACATTATTTTAAGGGAAAAACTATGTCTGCCCAACCGAATATTCTTTTCATTTTCACTGATCAGCACCGGCTGTCGGCTGTCGGTTGCTACGGTGACACTCCGTGTAAAACTCCAAATATCGACCGCCTGGCAGCTCAAGGCGTACGCTTTGAAACCGCATACACGGTTTGTCCGGTTTGCAGCCCTGCGCGGGGAACAATCATGACTGGGTTGTATCCTCATTCCCACGGGATCTGTTCGAACGTGCACAACCTGGGCAGTTCAGTACATGAACTTACTGACAATCCGGATTTGCTGTCCCGCCGTCTGGAAAACCTGGGATATCAATGCGGATATTCCGGCAAATGGCATCTGGGGCATGGCTCTGAAAACGTATTCGGCACGGACTGTACGCCTTCATTGCCCAAAGATGTTGGATTTACCGGACAGAATTTTCCCGGACACGGCGGTGGCGGCTTCCTGTATCCGGAGTATCAGGATTATCTGAAAAAACATGGCTTTGAGCATAAAGTAATTGAACCTGAAGACCGGGAGCGGGTGATGCTTTACGGACTTCTTGACGGTCCCGAAGAATCAACTGTTCCCTATTTCCTGACGGAAAACACCATCGGCTTGATGGATGAATTCCAAAAGTCCGGAGAACCGTTTTTTATCTGGCACAATTTCTGGGGTCCGCACTCTCCTTACTATTGTCCTGAAGAGTTTTATGAAATTTACCGGAATATAGAGATTCCCGAGTGGGAAAACTACCGCTGGGAATCCCGGAAGATAAATCGGCCCCATCAGGTGAAAATCCATCCCTCAGCGGAAAATCTGACCTGGGAGGATTGGGCGGAGGGTATTCGCTACTATTACGCTTTTGCCACCCTTATTGACCGTCAGATCGGACGGATGCTCGATCACCTGGAAGAAACCGGACTCGCGGAAAATACCATCGTAATCTTTTCCTCCGACCACGGGGAAACTCTGGGCAGCCACGGCGGACTTACCGACAAAGGCTGGCATCATTTTGAGGAGATTCAGCGCATTCCGTTTATTATCAGGACACCTGAAAAATACAACCTGAAAGGCGTGGTCCCCGGAGCAGTCAGGAATGAATGGCTGTCGCTTGCCGATGTTTACCCAACTGTCCTTGAATTTGCCGGTGACGACGGGACCGGGCGGCCAAATCACGGATGTTCGATAGTGCCACTGCTGCGGGGAGAACCAGTTGAATGGCGGAACAAGGTTTTTGTTGAGTTTTACGGCGTCAACGGGCTTGCCACGTCAATGGTAAGTGTCAGGGCCGGGAACCTGAAATACGGCTGGAACTGTTCAAACCGGGATGAATTGTACGATCTCGATAAAGATCCATTTGAAATGAATAACCTGATCGATGATCCGGCTTATGCTGACGATGTGGAAAAACTGCGGAAGGATATCCACGTCTGGATGCAGGAAACCAGATTTCAGGGAAGAGCAATGTACCAGCAGTGCCGGTTGGGGAATTATAAAGAAAAATAATTGGAGAAATACATGATGAAGCTACTCGCCAAATTGATGATTTGTGTTCTGATTGGAAGCTGTCTGCTTGATCCGGCTTATTGCGTAAAAAAGAAGCCGGCGGCAGCGGAAAAACGTGCGGCAAGGCTCAAAGCCCGAAAACTTCAATTGGAGAAAATTAACAAACTGCTGACCCTAATGGCAAAGGAAGGCATTGGACCGCGAAATGCATTCCTGAAAGGGAAATTGATTTACATGCGCGGAGCCAAGTACGATTTTATGCCATTGCCCCAGGAAGCTTTTCCCTACAAGTGGAATTTTGACAACGGAACTGATTGCGGTTTAGGAAAGGCACTGGGCATAAAAAATCTTCTCGTGAAAAACGGGAAACTTGCATTTACAACCGGCGCCGGGAGCAGCCTTGCCTGGGGCAGCATGGCGTCTGGAAAAGCTCCACTCCGGATAGGGTTTGATATCCGCAGTCAGACACGGTCGTATTCTTACCCTTACTCAACTCCAATGGCGGTGCGGGTGCGGATCAGGCAGTCACTGCCGGAAAGTAAATGGCAGGCAAAAATCCGGACCAGTCCTGTTGCCAACACTTACGCAATGTTCGCCGAAAACCCGAAAAAGGTTGTTGCCGGAACTTCAAAACCGGTGACGCTGAAAGGAACAAAATGGCAAATCCTGACTCTGCCTATTCCTTTCAGCCGACGCGGGAAAGTCAGGCTGTTTCCCCCTTACGACGGATTGGAAATATCCTCCTCTTCCCCCGGAAATAAAGTGGAAATCGACTGGATCGACCTGGCAATCAAGCGGGTTCATGCCCAGTTTCGTAAAGTCATAAAGATTCCGGCAAAAGTGCGTTGGGCGAAGATTTCCGTTACTGCGTTCTGTGACTATCGGGTTTACGTCAATGGCAAGCGCGTGGCTCCGGACCATTATCCCGCCGTACTCTATACTCAGATGTGGAACCACACAATAGACCCGAAACTTTTCAAAACCGGCGAAAACGTAATTGCGGTTGATTGCCCCGCCTGGAACCGCTTCGGCTTGGCCCTGATGGATGCCGCATTGTTATGTGAGGATGGCACATATCTGCGCTTCGATACCAACGAATCATGGCAGGGAAAATTTAACCAGCAAGGACTGGATTGGACAAAGCCCGGATTCGATGCTTCAAGCTGGAGCAATGCCACTCTTTCAGGTTACAACTGGGCAACTTACTGGCTGAGATACTGGTTCAACCCTTCATATAAAGGACAAATCATGACTCGTCCCGGCGATAGACGGCCAGAACCGGTGTTCGGCAGCCGGGAAAAAATAGGATTGAAGTTTTCTGTCCCCGGTAAAACCGGAGAATCCCCGGAGTTGACGTATCGGGTTTTGGATGAAATGGGCAACAATTTTCAGGCCGGAGACCGGGTAGTTAGCAAAGGAAAAATCCCTTTGCGGAGATCCGGAACAATGTTTGCCGGAAAGTTGGAATTCCGTTCCGGAGAACTCACCCCCAATCATGCCTATGCGGTTGACCTGCAATTGAAGGATTCCGGCAAAACCGTTGAAACCCGGCGGTATGAAATCGCGGTATGCGGCCCGGTGCGGCTTCCGAAGGTGAAGAACCCGAAAACCTACACTGACGGCATGAAGCTGAAACTGGTGTGGGAATATGATTCTACCGCAAAACTTGAAAAAGGCAAGGTATTATGTTGCGATTTCCAGGGCCGGGAAATTCCACTGTCTAACACCTCGGTTGTAAATACCCCAATTGGCAAATGGCGGCAGACACCGGTGGGCGAACGGGCATTATTGTCGTTTAAATATACAATTCAAAATCCGGGACGTCCGCACGTGGTGATCGCAGATTATCCCGCCGACTCTTTCCGATGCCAGAGCATGCGGGTAGAAGAATGTTTCACCCTCGGTTCATTGCGAATCGGAATACCGATAAAGCAACTCGGCAATGATGGTTACCAGCTTGGTGGCTACAATCCGCTTACTTACACAGTAAATAGCCACCATGTTTTGTTCTTTCCCAGCCGGAAAGAAGGCATGGTGTCGTTCATGACCTGGTTTCCAATGACTTGTCTGAGAAATCGGCGATCGGCGGAAGACAAGAAAATCGCCGTGCGGGTGGGCAAAATACGCATTTACGAAATCCTGAACGATGTGCCGGAAAAAATAATGCCGGAAACTCCCGGTGATTACAAGTGTTTCGGACAACAAACTGAACGCGGTCCATCGCAAATTCTGCAAAGTTGTTATCAGGGGCCGCTTGCTTCTTATTTCAGGTTTATAGCATACGGAAATATTCCTAATTTCTACCGCAACTGGATGGTTTCCTATATCAACCTGATCAAGCGCATGAAATTCGATGGAACCAACACGCACTATCTCGGACAACTTATGTATACCGGAACACTGCATCCAGGCCGCTGGTCGTTTGGAACTAATCTTGACTTCAATCAAAGCGGTTCGCTGCGCAATTACGGGATACTCATGGCGCGGATGATGCATGAAAACAACATGGGCTGGTTCAGTTGCCTGGAAATCATGGGACTTCCCTGCTTTGTTCCCGATTACAGTGACGAGGAAGTTGCCAGGGGAGCAAAAACCATCGCCCAGGTTTGCAAAGATGGGAAAAAACGTCAGGCTTTCACCGTAAACGGTCAGAACGTTGTCGTTCCCAACTGGATTCATCCGAAAGTAAGGCAACAATACGAAAATTATATCGATGAACAGATTACGCTTTACGGAAAGGAAAAAGGCTGGAAAGGAGTTTTATTGAGCATCAATGAAGTGCTGGGACCAGCCTGGTTCTCGCTTCGTGATCCGTACCTGACAAGCTACGACGATTACACCATCGGACTGTTCGAAAAAGAAACCGGAGTGAAAATCCCGGTGAAAAAAACTGATCGCAACCGCTTTTCCAAACGCTACAAATGGCTGATGGACAACGCCAAACCGCAATGGACAAAATGGCGTTGTGATAAAATGAACGGGATATATCAATGGACTGCGAAGCGTTTGAAGCAGGCGCGCCCGGATCTGAAATTGATCGTTTATCCTCAAGCCATGAATTACATTGTCCCGAAACCGGGGCAAAAGGCAACCATGCCGATTTACGATTACGGCAAACGTTGCGGAATGGATTTGAAGTGGCTTAAGGACAATCCTGATATTATCTTGTCGATGAACGTGCAGTGTACCGCCAGGAACAATCGCAGGGCATCGGTTTATAATGATGATAGTATTACTCCTTTTGCCGACGACGGCAAAAACGGTATTGCAGTGCGCTACAACTGGACGGAAATAGATCTTGACTGGCCGGAAGGCTGGGGGCTTTGTCCGGAACGCCGCCGCCTGAATCACACCACGGTGGAAACCTGGATGCATGCTCCCGGAAACTACTTCGGGGATTACTATGTGAATGCCCTGGCCAGGAGCAATCCGTCAATGGTGGTTCAACCGTTAAGCGATATTGCGTTGTGGCAGGGACACGAACTGGAGCTTTCACGAATCGCCGCCGGCTATCTTTCTTTGCCGAACGCAAAATACTCCCGGCTGACCGGTAAAGGGCGCGACAAAAATCTTTGGATTCAGGTTGCCCGTTTCAACGGAGATATCTACGGATATATTGTCAATCCGCAATGGTGGAAAGCAAAAATAAGAATGAAGTTATCGCCAGGAACGGAAATCATTTCCCTGATAAATGGAAAAGCAATAAAAGCTCCGGAACTGAAACTGCTGCTGAAACCGTATGCAATGGCTACCTTTAAAGTAAAAGGTGCAAAGGATTTGGACGTAATCAAGTCCTGCGAATTTACAATTGATAAAAATGATTTGGACAAAGTCAACAAGCTGCTTGATGGCTACGCCGCCGCCGCAAAAAACGACGCCGGAAAGTCACTGGTCAACGAGTGCCGCAAGGCAATTCAAAACGGCGAATACAACAAAGCCTGGAAGCAAATGCTGTTGACCAAAACCGGCATCGAGCTTTATAAATCAATAGAGAAAAAATATAAACAGTAATTCAAAGATACGGCATGCCAATAGAAATAAAGTGTAAAAAAGTTGTCTCCCCAGCGGAAATGACCGGTGGGGAAAAGGAAATTTTCTACGGTGTCGAAACCGTCGGAACTCCCGGAGGAGAAACAGCCGTACAGTTCTCGGAACCGCGTCCATGCATAAAGATGGAAAAGGAAATTTCCGGCAAGTTCCATTGGAAGAATAAAATTTCGGGCAACCGGCGGATATTCAGGATACGAGGAATGTGGGATACGTACAAATATCTGCCAGTGGAGGCCTCCAGTATGGGACGCTTTATTGAACAGCGTACAAATTTTGCAGTGGTCCTCAACGATAAAGATGTATTCCGGGGAGTTATCCATTTTTGTCATTATCGTCAATGGAGGTTTTGGACGGCCATGGATATTCCGCTTCCGGAAAATGCATTCCATACCGGAGAAAATACCTTTAAAATTATTAATCTGAATAGTGAATTCAAGCTTAATTCCGCGAATGCCAGATTTCCGGAAAGTATTTTAAAAAACTCCTCTTTTCAGGTAAGTGATGTTGCGGTTATTGATCTTAATCTCACATTTAATGATTATCTTGCGGATTTTCCAAAAGATATTTATATCGGACATATTGTGAATGGACATAAGGTTTATCACATACCAACACCTGAATGGTGGCAACTGAATATAGATCTTTTCCGAGCAATGGAACAGGGGAATTTAATGGTATTTTTACCGCACAGAATTTTTGGCGGCGCTTTAATTGACTGGGATAAAATAAATCTGGATAAAATTGAAGATAACGGACTGCATATAGGTTTTCGGTGTGAAGAATTAAAATATCCGGGAATTGATATTGCAATATACGAAAAAAAACTCAGAAATTTCATAAAACGGGCAAAAAAAATTTTGGTGGGATTTGGTCCTCATGAGCATCATGCCCTGATGAGTAATGTTCTAAAAAAACACCCGGAAGAAAAACTTTCCGGAATATGTGAATTGTTTAAAAAGTCATATATTGGCGGTCCGTTCAAAGCAATAAAGAATCTTGACGCCAGCGCACTTTTATGGGACACTGATCCTAGTTTTTATTCCCGCTATTACCTAATGGCCGGCGCAGACATTCCGGCTACCGAGTTATGCGTCAACAATGCCTCTCTGGATATTGCTTCCACCCGTGGCGCCTGCTTGGGATTCAAGCGTAAAACCTGGGTTTGCATTAATTCCTTTGAGTGCCAGACGTTTGGCGGTCTGATGATGCGGGAACACCACGCGGCTTATGACAAACATTTTGAGAAAAAACGGGAAAACCTGTGGCGGCTCATGCAATATTCCGCCTACCTCGGCGGCGCAAGAATTATCTACACAGAATCAGGAGTTTTTGATCACAAAATTACGATCAAGCGTGAATTCGACAGTCCGCATTTACAAAAGCTCCAGGACATCCAGAAAAACTTTATCGATTTCGTTAAACAATATCCTTTTAAAGAACAACCATTGTGCGGGTTTGCCTATCTTCAGGGAAAAAACGACATATCCAAACCCAGTGTAGTTCCCGAAATAAGCAAGGCATGCGGGAACGCCGATTTCTCCTGGAACCTGCTCGAAGCGTTGTTCGTGAACTTTAGGTTTGAAGAGCGCCATAAACACTCAGGAAGCTGGTTTCTGGAAAGATACCATCCCAGGGAGTTAATCTCCGATACCCCGTATGGCGATGCGGATATCCTGCCGATTGAGTCCGAGGAAAAAATAATGAAAAATTACAAGCTTCTGATCATGGGCGGCTGGAACACTCTAGATAAAGATAATTATCAGAAGCTGTTCAATTATGTAAAAAATGGAGGGACCTTGTTTCTCCTTGCTCCGCAACTCACTGAGACGGAAGATATCAACAATCCTACAACTAATCTGAACAAGGAATGGCTTGCCGAACTTTGCGGTGTTACTCATGAACCGCATTCACCCGGAGATGTTCCTATCAACCGTTTGTGTATTAATAATTCTCATAGAAAAAAATTCAGAAACGTTTTCAGGATTTTAGAAAAGCTCCCGAAAACTCATTATTTCCGAGTACCTGTTTATGACTCAGAATGCAAGCAGTTAAGTATTTACGGAAAAAATTCAGAAACGATAATTTATGAAAAAAATTCAGGATTTCCATTTCTGACCCGGAACAGAATCGGCAAGGGTTACTGCTATCTTGGTAATATTGCACGATACACTTCCACCTGCCTTGTTTATAAAATAATTTCAGCAGCCATCCGGGATGTTGTCGAACGGAATATTCCTCGCGAAATTGCCCTGGAATCGGGCAAGTGCCTTAATTACTATATCTATCGGAAAGGAAAACAGAAGTCTACTATTTTTATTCTTTCCAATGATTGGTACTCCGGCAATAAAAGCCGGAAGGGATGCATAAATATTTTTGGCAGGAAAATAAACTTCAGCGTTTCCCCGGAAAAGCTCTGCATCATCCACGTCAGTGGCAACCGGATTCCCAATATTAACTACATCAGCGTTTAATGGTATATGCCTTCCCATGTTCCAGGGAGATTTCGGTTGAAACGTTCCGGCCGGGAACAACCAGTGAAATTTCTCGGGATTGCCGGTGCCGGTTTACAATCTCCAATTCTTCAATAATGCCGTTCCGCATTTTCGCGGACACCTGGAGGCCGTCAGGTGTCGTAAGGTTACGAAAGGCGGCATCTTTCCAGGTTTCCGGCAGGTTGGTCAGCACCGCCAACCGTTTTCCTTTGCGGGAGAGAAGCAGGGAATGGATTGCCCAAACAAAACAGGAGTGAGAAGTCATAAAATAGTGTTTGACGGGCTCACCGCGATAAAAAATTCGCTCTGGAATACTGCCGAAACAACCGGTGAATTTAGCGCATTTTTTCAATCTGGTCCAACCTTCCGCATCTTCCTGTTCTCCAAGGATACGGGCAATCCAGAATTCAGTCCAGGTGAAAAGCCGTTCAAGGTATGTCATTACTCCGTGGCTGTTCCAACTGTCGAGTTCCCTGTCATAGCGCGACATGGCCTCGACAGTTTTCCGGATTGCCGGATGGTTCGGGAAAAGGTTAAAAACCAGACTTCCCCAGTGCGGTATTCTGCCGCCTTCAAACGATTGCAGCACTCCCTGTTCGTCAACATTGCGGTTAAGGGCGTCGTTAAGCATGCCGCAAATTGCTTCCAGGTCATTCCTGAATGGCTTGCGTCCCAGGTCGCGACAGGCTTCCATGTACATCTTTGATGCTTTGATAAAAGTTGCGGTTGTCCAGGTATCGGTTACCTTCAGATCATGGGTCGATTCATCAATGCCGGAACATTCTGCAAGGTACGCGCGGTCATCATCAAACCTGATCAGGGCTTCGCACAGGAACAGCAGGCTCTGTTCAGGAACATCAATAATTTTCCGGAGGAAATCCAAATCGCCGTTTGCCTGATATACCTGTAAACATTGGATGGCAATTACCGCATTGTTGTGAAACTGTACAATTGACTCCTGACGCAAATCGAAATGCTCCCGTCCGGTGGTCCAGCCAAACCTTGCCCCGGACTTGCCAAGCTTCCGGGCTAATTCTTTTGCCTCCTCCAGCTTACCAAGGAAAAAAAGCGATATTCGTGCGGAATAGTCGCGGTTGTTGTTGCCCAACCAGGCCATCGACGCAAACCACGAATCCCAGAACATGGCATTATGCCAGTTCATCGGCATGATTCCCATCGGCATAAAACCGCTTTTCTGCTCAAAAGTCGCATCCAGAAGGTATCGTGAGAAATTGTAAAGATATTCAAGATCGGGTTCCGGAAGTTTTACGGTTGCCGCGCCAAAATATTTTTTACGGGCGGCAACGTGTTCCCTGAAGATTTCATTGTAACCGGCAGCTCGAGTTTTTGCGGCCAACCGCTCTATTTCCTGATGAAAGTCTGTAACATCATTGGAATCAACTACCGCTGTGTAGCGGGTAACGGAGGAATTTTCCGGAATTACTGGCGTAATAATCGTATGCAATGAATAGTTTTTCCGGTCATAAACCGGTTTTACGGGCGGGAGGTATTCACTGCCGTCATTATCGCTCCATACCGCCGCCGCGCCATCATGGATTTCCGGGGATTTATAGTGGTAAGCGTATTTAAATCCGGTTCCGGCCCCGGTCAATTTGTTGAACTCAACCTGCTCCGGACGGACACATATATCATATAAAGTATTCTGAACCGCCGGACCAAGCTTAAATTCGAAACGAATACCATTTTCCGGCGCCTGCAATATTTCGTAATGCTCCACCAATAAATGTTCATCGGTCATAAAGCTGGCAACCTTTACTTTGGCCGGGGCGGTTCCACGGGATTCGAACATGGTAAAAACAGTGGTCAGCACACGGTTCTCCGGACAGAAAAACTGCTCAGTGGCACGGAGTGAGGTTTTTTCTTTGCCAATCACCGGAACGGTAGGAAGGTTTGCAAGACATGGCGCCGTCCCGTATGCTCTGTCGTTGTAGTCATAATCCTTACGAGCAGTTTTATACCATCCGATGTTGCAATGAAAAGGCAATTGCGTGGAATATGGAATATTGCCGACTTCATCCGAGGCCCCGGTCAGTCCCAGCAGGATACCGTCAGTGCCATTTGCAGCTAAAAGCGGAAAGTAAGGACGTTCCGGAAAACAAGCTCCGTATTCATTCGCGACCAATCCGTTTTCCTGATATTTAATCATTTATTCACCTTTGAAAATTTATCCATGAATCCATTTTTGCCGTATCGTTTCAATTTCCCGTTTTCTGAAACGTAAATCCATTGGAGGGGACTGATTCGCGGAATAAGCTCAAGTCCCTTGGTTATTTTTCCCGGGTCAAGTCCCAGGTGAGTCAGCGGCATTCCCTTAATCGGGGTAATATCCTCGATAAGCGTATCGTTTATAAACAATCTTTTGACTTTCTTCTGTCCGCGCAATGGTTCAAGGGATTTTACTTTAGTACCGCTAATTCCAAGTATCCACATATTTTTATTTTCCAGAACCGATATGTCCTTGATTCCGGTATGGTCAGCAGCCAAATACCCTAGCGGAACATTTCTCAATGGAGCAAGATCATTGATTGCCGTCCCAGACAAATAAAGCACTTTAAGGGTCTTCATTCTGCCTAGAGGGGTCAAATCGGCAATCCCGGTATGGGAGAGTGACAGCCATTGAACAGGCAATTCCGCGATAATATGCAAATCTGACTGCCGCAAATCTGTTTTCCCCAAATCCAGCATTGACAGACTCATTCTCTTCAAACATGCCAAACTTTTTCGAATTTTACAGCCGCTCAAACGTATGCTTTTAAGTCCACGAATATTATTCAGCGGCGATACGTCAGTCACGCCGGTCCTGCTTAGATTAAGGCATTTGAGTTTCATGCCTTTCAATCCTTTTAAGCTCTGATTATCAATGCCGCAGCCGCTCAAGGACAGTCGATTAAGTTCAAGTTCCCGCAACGGAGAAACATTCCCGACTTTTTGCGACCTGATACTTAATGACTTTCTTTTAGAATTATAAATATATTTACCATCATATCCGGGGTTCAACTCCTGCAGTTTGATAATCGCCGCGATTATTTCGACAGGGGCAGAGGGATTCTTGTTTTCCGCGCCATCAACTGTCGAGATAAAGCTTGTCATTGCACTCACCGCAAGGAGCGTATATAAAAAACTGGAAACAACAAGGGATTTTATAAGAAATGAAGAAAACATTATGGAAAAACTTATCCTTATCGTTTATCCATAGCCTGGAAATACTTTAAAGTGTCGGTGAATTCTCCGCGGAGTTGGCCTGTAACGTGGCCATCGGAATAGAGATTGTTGTCAATCGCATTGGGAATGGCTGAATATCCCTCACCCGAATTGATTGGTTTCGGATGGTTGGCGGAACTTTCCCCGTTTTTCATCACATATGCTTCAGTAAGGATGATCCGGTTTTCCGTCTTCGACAGATAAGGCGCAATATTCGGATTGCCTTGAGTCCTTTCATTATACAGTGATCCCGAAGAATTCTCGTTGAGCGATACGTTTCCAACCCGATAGAAATATCCACCGCGGCAAGAACCCGATGCTTCTGTTTCTAAATCTATCCAGTCATCATCATCGGAATAGGTTCCGCCGTAAGCCCAGCCATAAATCCGGCCGTTTTTCTCGTATAATTGCGCCTGCGGGCAATATGCCATTAATCTTCCGGCCATATTTCGTGGAATATATTCTTCACTATATAGCAATCCCACCCCGCCACGCTTGTAACCGTTTTCTCCGGCGCTGTTGTAGTAATAGTGAATATAGGCCTGTCCGCCAATTACCACTCCATGCGGCAACATCCCCTCAAAATCCGTGGCATACGCGGAGAACCCAACGCCAAGTTGCTTCAAGTTATTCACGCATTGCGACCGGTAAGCCGACTCCCGCGCCCGTTTGAGTGCCGGAAGAAGCATTGCCGCTAATATGGCAATTATAGCTATTACAACTAATAACTCGATCAGGGTAAAACCAGATTTACAGATAAGTGTATTTGAACTAACTCCAGATACTTTTGAACCCAAACAATTTCTCCGGCAGTCACAACGTTTCACTTTCATAACACACCTGACTCCCTCTTGTATTACCGGTAATATTATAGCAGGTTTTTACCCGTTTGTCAAGATGCTAAACTCATAAATTATGATTTTGCCGCATACGCAAATCCCCAATGTCAGAATTTTGTGATAACCAAAATACTATACCATTGTAACAACAGGAAATTTGTTTAGATATCTCTCTGTTTTCAGATTAGTCTATAAAATTTAGTTCAGGAAGTGTTTGAATAAGTTTTTTATTCTGGCAGCGCTTCAGGAAAGTCAGTACGTCCCGGTTGATACCGGTCTTGCCGATTAGAAATCCCCGGTCTTTCATTTTTTCCAACAAAAGGCCGGTTTCGGCCGTGAGTGGAGAGTACAGCGTTCCCAGCTCAAGTCCAGCCATCAGCCGGATTTTCTTCCCGTGCGTCTTCAGCAGGTTAAGCGGGGCAGGGGACGTGATGGAATACGATTCGATTTCCGGAAAGTTATCGACCACATATTCCAGTTCGCCACTGACCCGGATCTGCAGCGGGATCGAGGTAGTGCCGTCCAAACCCAGGGACAAGGAAAAATACGTAGAAATCCTGAAATCGACGGTTGAAGAAATCCGCAAGCTCCAGGAACTGATCAATATCCTGCCCGGTATTTCACTGATGGAATCTAACCTGCCTGAATCAATTCGCCTCAAATGATCTTATTTACAATAATATAATATATGTATTCTGCCGCATTTTCGCCACAATATCAAGCAGAATATTGTATTTTAGCGGATTTATATTGACATTTATAAAACTTGTTATATTATATATAATAACAATGCAGAGATAATGCATCAACATGAAAAACAATCTTTACAATCACGGAAGAATGAGCATTGCCAACCGGCAGGCGGTACTGAGTCTGTTGAAAGACCGGGATACCATTTCCCGGATCGATCTTACCCATGAACTCAAATGCAACGGTACTACCATCACCCGGATTGTCCGTGATCTGATGGACAACGGTTTTGTTAAGAGCATCGGGATCGCCGATTCCACCGGCGGCCGTCCCAAGGAACTTATCAAGCTCGATCCGGACTGCCGTCAAACGGTTGCAGTCAGTATTGAACCGTCGGCGATCATCGGGGTGGTGATGAATCTCCGTGGTGAAATCAAAATGCGCGACCAGGTAATGCTCAGGACCGATATTACCCGGGAAGAGTTGATTGCAGCGCTCAAAGCAACGTGTAACCGGTTGCTGAAACAGTCCAGCCGCGACAGGTTGCTCGGGATGGCGGTCAGCACCTACGGGGCCGCCAGCGGCGGGGAACGGAACATAATTGGCAAAGCTGCTCATTTTCAGGCACTCGAGGGAATCGACCTTGCGGAACTGTTCGAGCGTGAATTTTCCACCAGGCCGGAATTGATCGACGGCACCATTGCCAAAGCTCTTTGGGAAATCTGGTTCGGAGACCGCGATACCGCCGGAAACTTCATTCTGCTAAATCTCGGGACCGGGATCGGTTTTGCGGTTGCGGAAGACGGACGGATCTCTTTTACCCGGAATTCCCATCCCGGCGAATTCGGCCACACGGTTTACGATATCCACGGAGAAAAATGCGATTGCGGCCGCACCGGTTGCCTTGAAACTGTTGCATCGATCCCCGCCATTGAAAAAGCGGTCAAGGCAAAACTTAAAAAGACCATATCTTTTGAAGAAATTGCGGAAATGTATCGTCGCGGGGACCCGCAAATAACGAAAGTGGTCGACAACGCAGCGACGGCACTCAGCGCCTCTATTACCGATCTGGTCAACCTGCTGATTCCCAATAAAATCGTGCTGTGCGGCCCGATACTGAAACTCGGCGAGAAATTCTCGAATATTATTGACCACAGAGTCAGGAAACTGGCATTCCCGTCATTTCTGGAAGACTTGACGATCATCGAGTCCGTACAGGAGGAGGAAAGTGCTGCTATGGGAGCAGGTTCGATACTGCTTGATAAATTTTTCACACACGGCTTTGGAGAGAATAAATAACGGAAAATTCATAATGGCTTATCAAGGAATTTTAGATGATCTAAAAAAATGCATTGCGCTGGAAAAACCTTCTAGGGTTCCATGCTTTCCGCTGGGAATCGATTTCGACGTTTGGCAGGGCGGCGCAACTCACCGCGATTACCGGAACAACCCGGAAACCATGATCCGGACCGGAATCAATGCGGTGGAAAAATTCGATTACGACTGGTTTATCCTGTTCCCCGACGACCTGATTGAATGGGAATCAACCGGCATCGAAGTTACTGATGATGAAATAGTTCCGCCAGCGGTAAGCAAGTATCTCGATCCGTTGCGCTCAACTTTAGACCGTCTGCCGGTTCCCGACCCGGAAAAATCCGGCAGAATGCCGCTCCACCTGGCAGGGCTTCGGGGAATAAAAAAATATTTCGGCGATACGATATGCCTTACCGGCAGGATCGCCGCACCGTTTACTGGAGTCTCCCTGCTGATCGGGGTAGAGGCAATGTTAATGATGATGCTCGAAGATCCTGATTTGCTTCAGGACTGGATGAAGTATATCTCGAAATGCAACCGGGTCTGGGCGCAGGCGCAGATCGAGGCCGGGGCCGATGCGCTTTGGTTGGGAGACTGTCTGGCAACATCAAATTTTATTTCCGTTAATGATTTTGTCAACATCGCCGCACCGCATGCCGACAAGTCCGCCCGGATGATTTCAGGATACGGCGCATTTTCCTTTTATCACGGCAGCGAGTCGTCCCTGGAACACTTGACAGCCGCGGCACGGCACGTTTCCGCCAGCGCAATAAACCTGGGCGAAAAACTCGACATCATTAAGGCTTTCAGTGCCACGGAAGAAAAAAAGTGCTTGATGGGCAACCTCGATCCCCTGACCGTACTTGAAAGAGGCAGTAGGGAAACCGTGCTCCGGGAAACTAAAAGAATCGTGAAATCAGGAATGGAGGGTACTGGATACATTTTCTGCACCGCCGAAGGCATCGCCCATGACACCCCGCCGGAAAACGTGAAAGCCTGCGTTGAAACCGTTCACCGGACCGGAGTTTATTTATAGAAAAACGGAACTTGAAAATGAGACTGAAAAATAAAATCTGTGCAATTACCGGCGCCGGGAACGGCATTGGCCTTGCCGCGGCAAGACTTTATGCGGAAGAAGGCGCGGAAGTATTCATCCTCGAAAACAATGTTAATGCCGGAAAAACCGCTGAAAAAATAATCACTGAATCACACGGTAAAGCAACGTTCGTTCCCTGCGATATTTCCTGCGACGAAGTGGTCAAGACAGCTTTCGGGATTATCAGGGACAAAGCAGGGAAATTGGATATTCTGTACAATAATGCCTCGGTGTATCTTGGAGGAGACGGGATTATTTCCGAGATTACGCCGGAAACCTGGCATAGAATTATTGGCGTTAATCTCAACGGCCTGTACCATTGCTGCCGTCATGCGATTCCGCTGATGCTGGAAAACGGCGGCGGCTCGATCATCAATACGGCTTCCAGTGCAGGAGTGATCGGAATCCCCAAATGCGACGCCTACACCGCTACCAAGGGAGCAACCGTGGCCCTGACCCGGTCACTGGCTGCGGAGTTCGGCGCGCGCGGCATCCGGGTAAACTGCATTGCTCCGGCCGCCATCAAAACCGGTATGGTGAAGCAGAGCAATCCGCTTAACGGAGATTTCGACGAAGAGGCGTTCCTGAAACTGCGTTCCCCATTGCGACGCTGGGGCGGGACAAGTGAAGTTGCCGGTCTTGCGGTCTTCCTCGCTTCCGATGAAGCCTCCTACATCAATGGTACGATTATCCCGGTCGATGGCGGGATTACCATCAACGGTGACCTTTCAAAAGTTAAATAAAAACTTCAGGATAAAAGTAATTATGACTCAAAACCGGCAATTAATGTTTTCGATGTACAAGCGGATGCTGCTGATCCGGTTGTTCGAGCAGGAGGTAAAGCGTCTTTACCGGGCGGGGGAGATTCCCGGCGCGATCCACTTGTATATCGGGCAGGAGGCAATCGCGGTGGGGGTATGTTCCGCTCTGCGCGACACTGATTATGTCACCAGCACCCACCGGGGACATGGTCATCTTATCGCCAAGGGCGGCGATATCAGGGAGATGATGGCGGAGCTGATGGGCAAGTCGGCCGGTTGTTCCGGCGGCTATGGCGGCTCGATGCACATGTTTGATCTGGAAATAGGTTTTCTCGGCGGCAACGGGATTGTCGGGGGCGGAATTCCCATCGGGTTGGGGACGGCGTTTTCCGCGAAGTACCGCAAAGCTGATGCCGTGTCGGTGTCGTTTTTCGGCGAGGGCGCGGCGAACCAGGGGACTTTTCACGAAACATTGAATCTTGCCGCTTTATGGAAACTGCCTTATATCGCGGTATGCGAGAACAACCGTTATGCCGCAACTACTCCCGTTGAAAAATCGACCAGCGTCGAGGACATTGCCTCTCGCGCCCAGGGCTACGGCATTCCCGGAATCATAGTCGACGGCAACGACTGTGAGGCCGTTTTTGATGTAATGGAAAAAGCGGTTGCCAGAGCGAGAAAAGGCGAGGGGCCTACTCTTGTTGAATGTAAAACTTACCGGATCGAACCGCATTGCGGAATCATTGCCGATCAGCGTCCCAAGGGGGAGCGCGAATCCTGGATTGCGGAGAAAGACCCGCTGGAAATCATGGAAAAAAGAATTTCCGGGTTCTCTGAAAAAGATGAAGAAAAAATCCGGCAGGAAGTTGAAGCGGAAATTGCCGGGGCCGTGGAATTTGCCAGGCAGAGTCCGTTTCCGGGGGCGGAGGATTTGTTGGAGGAGTTTGCCTGAGATGAGGAAATTAAGTTACATAAACGCCATCGCCGAGGCCCAGAAAGAGGAAATGGAGCGCGACAATTCCGTGTTCGTTACCGGTGAAGACGTTGATTTGTTCGGCGGGGTGTTCAAGGCAACCGTTGGCATTGAGGGAAGCTTTAAGGAGAAACGGCTGTTCGGGACCCCGATTTCCGAGTCGGCGTTCGCCGGGCTTGCCGCCGGAGCGGCCATGACCGGTTTGCGCCCTATTTTCGAGTTCATGTATTTCGACTTCGTGATGGTGGCGATGGACCAGGTTGTTAACCAGATCGCGAAAATGCGGGTGATGTCGGGCGGCAGGCTGAAGATGCCGGTGGTGGTGCGGGTGCAGGCCGGAATCGGAACTTGCGAGGCGGCACAGCATTCCCAAAGCCTGGAAGCGTGGTTTGTTCATGCGCCGGGAATCAAGGTGGTGATGCCGGGGACGGTTTACGACGCCAAAGGCTTGCTCAAATCGGCCGTTCGCGACGACAATCCGGTGCTGTACATCGAAAACCGCAACCTCTACTACGAAGAAGAGGGAGTTCCGGATGGCGATTGGATTGTGCCGATAGGCCAAGCGGAAATCGTCCAGGAAGGCAATGACATTACCGTGGTTGCGCTGGGCCTTGCCCGGCGGCGGGTGCTGGCGGCGGCGGAACAACTGGACGGCGAAATCAGCGTGGAGGTTATCGACCCGCGCACCATTAATCCTCTGGACATGAATACCATAACCGGCTCCTTCAAGAAGACCGGACGCTTATTGATTGTCCACGATGCCCCCGCGCGTTGCGGCTTCGGTGCGGAAATCATCCGCCGGATCAATGAAGAAGCATTCGACTACATGGACTGTCCGCCAATAGTCCTGGGCGGCAGAAACCTGCCAACCCCGTTCAGCCCGGAACTGGAAAAAACTTGTTTCCCGCAACAAGCCGATATCACTGAAACCATCAGAAAAATTCTGAATAGCTAGCCAGAAATCGGATAGTCTTCTGATTTTACGGTCAAAACTTTATTAAAAATCCAATCCGTCATATTCAAATCCATTAAGTTTTATGTCAGTATGAGTTCGGTTTTCAGTCTTATATTGCGGAGAGTTGATACGTCCGGAAATTCCGGCAGGTGAAATTCCAGGTTGCAGGGGCCGGTGTAACCGTTGGCGCGGAGCGCGGCGAAAGTCTTTCGCAAGTCAATGCTTCCTTTGCCGGGCGGAAGATGGTCTTCCCATTCCCCGTGGTTATCGGAAATATGGACGTTACTGATCAAGCCGCAGCAGTTTTCGCACACAGTTTCCAAATCTTCTCTCAGGTTGGAATGGTTGATGTCGATTGTCATATTCAGATCAGGGGCATTGAATGACCGGACAAATTCCGCAATCTCCCGGCTGTCGGGATAGCGTTCATTCTGCAGGGGTTTATATGGGGCAGTCTCCACCGTCAGGTCAAAGCCCAACTGTGATGACCGGACATAAATATCCTCAATGCTTTTTCGGAAATTTTTCCCATATTCCGGATCGTTGTAACGGTCGAGGTAATGCACTACATAAGGACATGGAGCAAACATGGCGGTATCTTCCATACGGGCAATTTCGGCGTCAACTTCATCCCGGCGGGTTCTTTCATCAGGGTTGACAATGTTCAAGCCATAAATACCATGAACAGACCATATTTTCAGTCCGGAGTTTTTTATCTGTGCTTCACGGGCTGCGATATTCTGTTGTTTGCGTGATATTTCAATGGTTGAAAATCCAGCTTGGCGGATAATATCAAGAAACAGCGGCAGTTTTCTTCCGGGAGCTTCCATTTCGAATACTGAGGTGCTTATTGAGAGCGGTATTGGGGGCATGATTTTTTCCTTCAATGATAAAATTCAATTGGTTAAGGCATTTGCCTTCGCGATAAGCGCTTTCCCATTGCGACTCATTGTAAAATCCGGCAGCCTGGTTGCTGGCACGGAGCGAATACTGCCGTAGAACTTCGCTGTTTATTGGTATGAACGTGTGATAGAAACCATTCGAATAGTGTCTGACAAAAGTGAATCCGCACGGATACTGCACCGGTTGCGGCAGATTTACCTGATAAGATTTTCCGCAAACCTGGACCGACGGCACGTTCTGGTGTCCGGCGTAAATGATTGCCCTTGTTTCCAGTAGCTTGTCCAGCAGGATTTTATACACTTCGGTGTTAGTAATGGTTTTGTGGTTGCGGCCCCGGTTGATATGGTCATTTTCAAAAAGCTGGTAATGGGTGAAAACGATGAGCTGTTTTTTTCTGAGCAAAGCATTTTTCAGCATTTCCGCGCTTGAACTTGTCAATTGTCCGCGGCTGGTATCCAAGCCCAGAAACAATCCGTATTGCGTTTCCATCGAACACTCGAATTTTCCGAAACAGGAATGCCAAAGTGCTTCTTTTTTGCCGTTGCCATCGAGATCGTGATTTCCCGCCACCATGAAATACGGCATTTGCAGTTGGGAAAGAATCCGGTTGGCCCTGGCATATTCCGTTTCATCGCCGCTGTTGGTAATGTCGCCTAGCAGCAGGACGAAATCACTGTCCAGATTGTTGCATTGTTCAACCACATCCTGAAACAGCATTGCCGATTCCAGGAAAAAACGACCTTTCCGGTTTTCTTTTTTGCACGACAAATGCGGATCGGCGACTACGGAATAAGCTCCGATCAGACTGCCTTTCGGCTCAGGTAAAGTACGGAAGCTGAATTTTGATTCGCCGTCCAGCCAAGTGAATTTTCCTAGATAGCAGGTATTGGCCGTAAGATTGTTGAGTTCGAGTCGGCCCGTACCGGAAGCCTCTTCGGAACGCCATTCCCGTGCAGGTTCGCCTGATGCAGTCAACGCCACAGAGACAAAGCCCGGTACATGGGTGTCATACGCGAATAAGGCCCGTTCCCAGTCTACCGAGATGATTTTTGCAAAAATGTCTGGCATAATGTATTTTGGATGTTTATAAGGTTGGCACCCAGAAATCCGATTTGGTAAAGGGTTCAAACAGGTACGGATTCATGTTACTGGAATAATGTGAATTGCCTTGCGGACACGAAGTGATTATGCTTTCCGCGTGACCGTCGACAAACAGACAGTTGGTTCCCCGGTCGTGACGATTGTCGAGAATCGCCCATGAACCGCTGGTTACAAATACTTCCCGGCCGATGTAATACCCCCGGTAAAAACCATCGACGGGTGCGAGTCCGACACCATCGAAAAGAATATTGGTTTTCGACGGAGATTTAATCCTGCCGACTTTTGACTTCACCACTAAATCACTGCCGATAGTTTCACTCAGCATTCTCTGCATGGCATAGGCCGGATAATTGAAAACCGTTGTGGTTGGATGACTCACAATGTATCCCGGGGTCAAAACATTCATATAATTATTGAAATACTCGGGATTATCCAGTGAATCGCACCACATCACGCTTCCCCCCAATCCTGCATGCATAAGCAAAGTAGCGCTCCAGCGGATTTTGTCCGGGCCCTGTTTATATGGCGGCATAAGGCCGTCAAACTCGCTGACATACCCTCCCATCGCCACTCCCAACTGTTTCAGATTATTCAGGCAATTGATGTTTTTTGCCCTTGATCGCGCTTTGTTCAGCGCCGGCAGCAGCATTGCCGCCAGTATGGAAATGATAGCGATCACAACCAACAGCTCAATTAGCGTGAAGCGGGATTTACGGGTTGTTTTTCCTGATTTCATCATCCGTCTCCTTTTTGATTATTCACTCCATTTTTTGTTTAAAATCATCTGTTACGGCAATACGCCAGTTTTCCCCGTTATCGTCGGAAATAAGGACTACCGGATCATGCGATTTCACCTTGAATTTCGCGATTTGCCGTCCGGGACTGCCGCGCCATTTTCCCCGTTGCTTTGTCTTGATTTTTTCCTCTGGCCATTTTTTATCATAAGCATCGAGGGTTTCCCGGGGGATGTGGTTAACAAAAGTTCTGTAATTCAGGAACAGCCGACCTTTGCGGTCAGCGGTCAGTTTATGATACCAGCAAACGTAATTATTTCGGAACGGCACTACCAGGTATTTTTGTTCCTGCCATTTTCCATTTGGCTTTTTCATCATGTAAACCAGCCGGAATATATACCTGTCCCCGGCCCAGCGTGAGACAAGATGAAGGTTGTCCCGGTTGTCGCAATGCAATGCGGGATAAGTATAACTGCCCTGCCGTTTTTTGGTTTTCGGTATCCCGATATATACCGGCCTAGTCCATCCCCCGTTGATGTCCAGCGGCTTGAGTGAACGCATATACTTGAAAGGATGATGATGCGAACCCAGAATCACATGAATATACCCCTTGGAATCAATGGCAAGCACAGGCAGGTTGTGAGGGTCAGGGGTGTCTTCGATTCCATTGGCTCCCAGCAATACCGGTTTGCTGAGCTTATCCGTTTTCCGGTCATATACGGCGATAAATTGCGGCGTACTGCCGTCAATATTCATGTTTTTTTCCGCTTCCGGCCAGACAACAAACACTTTGTCTCCCGCCGATACCACGCAATCCCCGCCTGAGTGAAAAGTGGTGTACAGGGAATTGTGCGAAATCGTGACCGGTTTTGGCACAATCAGTTTTCCGTCGGTGTCAAAGCGTGGAACGACAATCTGTAATAATTTCTTGTTTCTGTTGCCGTAAACGATCACCGGGGGATTGTCGCCGCGGCAATTTTCCATTCTGAAACACTCTCTTCCGGCTAGTGGGTGGATCTCCCAGGAACGGCAACGGTCTTTCGAGAACATCAACAGGCCTTTGTGCAGATTGCTGCGTCCAGTTGCCGCAATCATGTAGGCGTTGCCGCGGTTATCGAACACAATCCGTTCATCCCGGAATTCCCCGGTGCTGATTTTCCCATTCCAGTGCGGATACCGCTGTTTAATTGCGGGGATGAAATCCAGCTTTATCCACTTGCCGGTTTTGTCCAGCGTCTGGATGACCGGATGTTTTCCCTTGGTTCTAATGTACGGTTCATTATCCGGGCCGAAAGTCACGACATTCGGGACAAATCCGGGCTTATATCCGAAAAGTTCCCTTGCGCCGCGATAATATTTTTTCTGGATGATCGGGGTATTAACTACACCGTTTAACTCCGGTTCCGGTGCGGCACAGATTACTCCCGTCCATAAAATACCCCCGATTGTCAATATTGTTCTAATCATTTTTCTGCTTCCTTAACAATCCTGAATCCCATCCAGTTGGTCTGCACCCTTGGGAAGACCATGTAATACCTGGCGGCGGAACGCAGGTTGAAACCATTGCCGTTGCCGTATTTGTCATCCAGCCAACTGCCGCCCCGCAGACTGCGTCCGCAAATTCCGGATTTACTTCCAGACGGGTCCGTTTGCGGCAGATCGGAATACTTTCCGTAGTAGTCGCGGCAAAGTTCCCAGAGATTACCGTACATATCGTAAAGCCCCCACGGATTCGGTTTAAGCTTGCCAACCTCATGCGGGTGTCCCCCGCTGTTTTTGCGGAACCAGCCGTATTCCGGCAACTTTGCTGAATCACCGCTAAAACTGTATTCGGTGGCGGTTCCGGCCCGGCAGGTATATTCCCATTCCGCCTCCGTTGGTAACCGGTAAACACCATTCTCTTTTTTGCTAAGCCAGGCGCAGAATGCCAACATGTCGCCGGGTGTGAGCATTGTCACCGGATAGTTGTCATTTTGCTCGTAACCGGGATTGCGCCAGGAGCCGTTTTTCAGCGGTTTGAATCCGTTGTCGAACCAAGCGTAGTGGGTTTTTACTGGGGTTCTTTCAAGTTCGGTTACATATCCGGTTGCGTTGACAAATTTCTTAAAATCCCCTACTCTTACTTCATATTGCCCGATATAAAACGGTTTTGAAATTGTTACCGGATGCAGCGGTTTCTCGTCAGCGTCACCCTTGATGTCGCCCATAAGGAAATGTCCCGGCAGAATTTTTATCATTGGCATGCCGATTGAATTCCGGAAAGTTTTAGCGGTATCACGATTTCCGTGACGGGAAATAAAGTCGGGGGTATCCGCCAGCCGCCAGGTATCACCGTTGTCGCCGCTCACAAGAATTGCCGGATCGTGCCATACTGGTTTGATTCTCGACCGGGAACCATCCGGATTACGTGAGAAATTATATCCGTTTACATATTGGTCGAGATCGGCGGGAAGCGGCAGTTTGTCCTCAGGCCATTTCCGGTTGTAGGCTTTGGCGTCACTTTCAACCAGATGATTCGCGAAAGTAACGTAATTTATGAAAATCCGTCCGCGGCGGCCGAGTGCCTGTTTATGGTAGAAAACGCTGTAATTGTTCCGGAACGGCTGCACCAGTATCTTATGCGGTTCCCAGTTGCCGCCGCACTTCTTCCGGATATACACCAGGCGATTGATATAACCGTCCCCGGTCCATCGCGCGGATACGTGAAGGTTGTCGAAGCGGTCACAGTTCAGGGCTGCATAAGTATAGCTTCCTTCGGCAATTTTCCGCTTCGGCACACCGATGGCTACTGGTTTGGTCCAACCGGAATCGACAGCCAGTGGCTTGAGTGATCTGGTGTACATAAACGGTGCGTGATGCGACCCGAGCAGACAATGCAGGTAACCTTTTGAATCCATGGTCACAGCCGGGATATTGTGCGGATCGGGTTTCCCGTGGCCATTGCTTCCCAAAAACACCGGTTTGCTCAATTTTCCGGTTTTCCGGTTGTAAACAGCGATATACTGCGGAGTGCCGTCTTTGCCAGGAACCGTAACACTGTCCGCCCATATCACATAGACTTTATCGCCCTTGGAAAAACAACCGTTCCCCCCTCCCGAGTGCTGGCCTCCAGACAGCGAAGTACTTGAAATCAGCACGTTATGCTGGATCTTCAGGTTTCCGGCCTTGTCCCATTCCGGCAATGTCAGCCACAACCTTTTTTGTTTTCTGTCTATTCCCAGCATTGCTGGAGGATACGATTTGTCATTGTTGCCGTCAGGGGCTTCAATCAGATAATGGCGCGAGCGGCCGGGTAACTTTAGTATCCGCCATTTTTTCCCATGATCCGAAGATCCCAGCAGGAAAGTTCCGTGAAGATTGCTTTTTGACAAATCCGCCAGCAGATAGATATTGTCGTCGTCATCGACCCCGATGCGCTCTTCAGAGAACGGGCCGGTGGCGATTTTTCCGTTCCAGTCAGGATATTTTTGTCCGATTTCCCGGCAAAAGTCGATTTTACGCCACTTTCCTGTGTTGCCGACAATTTCCAGGTAAGGTTTTTTGCCCCGGCTGCGCATGTATGACTGGTTGCGGCAGTCAAATGAAACTGCATTCGGAAAGAATTCCGGTTTATACCCAAAAAGCTCCGGCTCGTGACGAAACTTGTCCCGGTGGACAATTGGCGCACGCCCAATGTCTCCACCGCAAACCGGAGTAATTATGCCGAATAAGGCAAAAACTTTTATTGCTTTATTTAATTTGAATGATTTTAATATCATATTATCCTTTGGCCGTTTATCCTAAGCGGAAATCCCCCTTACCAGTTCGGGTGGAACTTCGATATGCCGGATTTTTTTATCGGGATTCTCGTAAAGTTTTCTAACCAGTTCACATGCCTTGAACCCCATCTCAAAATATGGAATTCGCACATAGGTAAGATCGGAACTTATATTGCCGATGGCCTGGCGGCAGGTATACGACATCACCTTGATGTCTTTACCCAACTTCCAGTTGCGTTCGTAAATCAGCCGCAAAAGCGGGATGGGGTAGATCATAAGGTCACAGTACAGCAATTCCGGAAGTTTTGATAAATCCTCCGGAAGCGCTTTCCGCAAGATTTCATATCCCTGATTGATTGTGCAGTTTCCAAGCTGGTAAATCCACTCTGGCGCGGTTTTGACCCCGGCTGTTTCCAGATTCATTTTAATTCTGGCGGAACGCTCCGCGCTTCCATGCGGTACAAGAAACCCAATTGATCTGTATTTATGTTCAATAATATAGTCTGATATTATTTTGATGCCTTGTTCCCTGCCATATCCCACGCTGGAAATTCCGGCAACACCTGGAAAAGGAGCGAGAATTACACAGTTTACTCCACGATTGGACAGCCGTCTGAGAAGTTCTTCCTGAGCCGTATCCCAGAAAATCACTCCCCCGGCTTTCACAAACAGTTCTTCTGCTTCCTCCAGGGTAAACTTTTTCGGATCGATAAATTGCAGATTTATATCAAATTTCCGCATTCCGGCCATTAATCCTGTCTGGATTTCATGATGCCGCTGCCAACCGGAAAATCCCAGGTTTTCCTCGCTGATTTCACCTTCCGGCAACGCGTAAATCACATTGATCTGCCGGATTTGTCTCGTTTTCAGGTCATTGACAAATGCACCCCGCCGGTCAATCCGCCTGATATATTTTTCCTGCTCAAGTAATTTGAGGGCCTCGACTACAGTCCATCGGCTGACCGAAAAATCGTTGGCAATTATCCGTTCACTTTTCAGTTTTTCACCAGGAACCAGTACGCCGGAAGTAATCAGGTTTTCGAAATGTTTCTTTAAAGCAATATGGAGGGTATCATTGCTGCTGTTTTCCAATACCGGCATAATATAAAATCTCTTCTTTTTTTGATTGGCCCATTCTGGACTGGTCTGGCACGTACCAATTATATCAGGATATTTTGGAATTGTCAATACCTGCCGTGCAATTTTAACAAATTCCTTATATTTCTGAAGTTCAAATTTTAAAGATTATTTGTAATGATATTGACAATCCCCTGGAATGCTGTTATAATAAAAATTGAAACGTTAAAATTATTACGTATATTAAAAATGAAAACGATTTCAAAAAGCATAACAATCCGTGACATTGCTCGTGAGGCCAGGGTCAGCCTGGGAACGGTCAGCGGAATTTTGAACGGCAATAATAATTTTTCCGAGAAAACAAAAAAGCTGGTATGGAAAACCGCGCATCAGTTAAATTATTCCCCGAACACTGAAGCAAAGCAGTTGCGTTCCAGGCGGCATCCTACCCGGAAAAGAAGCAAGACCGGGGTGATTCTTCATGTGGCCCACCTGGGAAAAGAAAGTCCGGTGGGGAACAGTTTTGAATCGGACAGGTCCGTGCTGTTGTCCTGGGAGGCTTCAAAGGTCGGTTTGTATCCGATTTCCTACTGGTATTATCAGCGGAAGGGATTTCAGTGTCCTCCGGTCCTTAACGGCACGGTCGACGGGGCCATCGTCGGAACCCTGCACATGGATGTGGTGAATATTTTAAAAGACAAATTGCCTGTGGTAATGATGGATGTTCCGTTGACACTCGGATGTCAGGATGCAACCGTTGTCAATATGGACTCCCAGAATTGTATTTTGAAAATTGTCGATGAGCTGTATCGGCTGGGACACCGGCGGATTGGCATGATGTATTCCACTCACCTTACAGATGGAGTATCTCTGGAAATACCGTTGATGAACAGCTTTCGCGAGGTGGCGCTGTCAAATAACATGGAAATATTGCCGGAATGGGTAATCGCTGATGATATTGTCCGCGAAAATAACGCGGTAATGATGAAAAAAATCGCGGAAAAATTTAAAGAGGCTGTCAGGGAAAGAGCAGTCACCGCAATTGTCTGTCCACACACTACATACGCGACAGTTTTATATGAGAATCTAGTCGGGTTGGGAGTGAAAGTGCCTGAAGAGGTTTCCATTGCCGCTCTTATTCATTCAGGATTCCGTCCTCCTGCTCTGGAAATCTGCGCCAATCTGTACAACTGGCCGCAGATGGTAAGGACAGCTTTGGAAGTTCTGCGGCAATTGATTGACGGAAAAAAATTGCCCTTCCAGAAATATTTAATCAAACCGGAATATTTTCCCGGAAAAACATTGGCGGAATGTAAATAAATGAAAAAATAAGGAAAAGGTAAATATTATGAAAACAGCAAAGAAGAAAAACACGCACTTTACGTTGATCGAGTTATTGGTTGTAATAGCTATAATTGCCATACTTGCGGCAATGTTGCTTCCAGCGTTGAAAAAGGCCCGGGAAAGGGCCAACGCTATTTCATGTTTGAATAAGCAAAAGCAGTTGGGACAGGCAAACCTTTTGTATCTTGATGATTATAATCATTTTTGCATGGGGGTAATGACCATTGAACAGCTGTACACGGTCAGCCAGAATCATTGGCCTGATCTGCTGAAACCTTACATGAATATGGATTACGTCAAGGCCAGTGAGGTTAACGACAATCAGGACCCGTTAATATATAAGAACTCAACAATGTATATATGCGATTCGTGTGATGAAACCGTCCTTACCGCCGCGGCTATTCCGAATGTAGGAAAAGTATGGAGCCGGACAAATTATATGTACAACAGATATCTGGAAAGCGTTCCTTTGCCGAAAATAATTAAGACCAGTGAAAAAGTTATGTTTTGTGATAACAACATGTCTGATTCCACCTGGTTTTTCAACAGTTACGGCGCAGGCTGGGGCGGCTTTATGGACAACTGTGACCCGCGACATAATTCATTTGCCAATGTCCTCTTTGTTGACGGGCATGCAGCCCCGGAAAAAATGGGGCTTATTAAAGAAGAGCAGATAACCTTGGAATAAATTTCCTGTTCCCCAAAAGGCTTTCAATGCATATTACTCACAAGATAATTTTCTAATTAAATTCATGGAGAAAAAATGGCTAAAACCCGGAGAATTTTTGCATCTGCAATCGTAATCGTTTTATCTATCATTCCGATTTATGCAGCGGAAAACCTGCTGAAAAACGGAAATTTCAGCAACTGGAAACCGGGGGCGATTACTCCGGCCTACTGGTATATATATAATCGTGATACTCTCAAGCCCGGAGAATTCACACGTGAAAAACTGGATTCATCTTCCAATAAAAACACGGTAAAATTCACCAGTGCCTCTCCCAGGCACAGCCTTGTCCAGAGCGTCAAGGTGAAAGGCGGGGAAATTTATGAGTTGTCGTGCCTTAAGAAAGTAAACATTGGTTGGCATTTTGCAATCGCGGTACAGTGGCGAGATAAAAACCGCAAGTCAGTGGGCAGCTATGACTGGACTTATGACACCGGCTCCGATACCGGCTTTGAAACTATGTCCCTCAAAAATATAAAGGCTCCGGAAAACGCGGAAACAGCCGTCATTAAAATCTATCCCTATGCTTGTCATAAAAAGGGAGCGCTGGTGAAAGGAACAATTCTGGTAACCGATGTTTCGTTTGTCCGAGCCACGAAAACCGCACCTGAGGAAATGCCCGTGGCGGAAGCGGCAATTCCCCTGCTGGACAAGGCAAAAATAAACGTTGACGGGAAAGCGGATGAACCCGCCTGGAAAAAGGCTGTCACCCTGTCCAACTTTACTCAGCCGGGCAGCAATATGACAGTCCGGGAACATACCGATGCAAAAGTTGCCGCCGATGCGGAAAACCTGTATATCTTTGTTAAAGCTTTCAGTGGAAATCCTGACGCGTTGAAAAAAGTCACCCGCGCAAAAGCAGACAAAGTTAACTTTAAGAATGATGTTCTTGAGTTTTTTTTCAAACCGGATATTAAGTCTGACACCCAGTACCATATTCTCATCGACCCGGCAGGCTCCGTAATGGATTTGAGCGAGAAGTGGCGGAAAACTCCAAATGAACACAGCTCGTTTACGGATTCGGATAAAAGTTGGAATTCCGGCGTTGACTCTTCAGTGAAGATATTAAACAACGCCTGGACTGTGGAACTGAAGATCCCCCTGAAAAACCTGGGAGTAAAAGGCAGTCCCGCCGACGGAAAATGGCTGGCGAACATCGCCAGAGGCGAATACGGCAAAAAGTCTTTTTCATCCTGGAGCCTGTTGCCCGCGGCGGTTTTTCAAAAAAATTCCGATTGGGGCAGATGGACCTTTGCAAAAGGTATTCCGGCTGTGGGAACTTTCATGCTCTCAAAAGACAAGAAAAATACCAGTTTAAGCCTATCCATCAGCAACCTGTCTTCTTCACCCGCCAATATTAAAGTCCAGGTTGACGCCCTAGCGGACAAATGCTTTATAAACCTGGGACAGAAACAGGAGACTGTTGGAGCAAACGCAACAGATGCCAACCTGCGCTTCAAGGTAGAAAAAACCAATGACCTGTACTGGGTGTCGGTATGGGACGGCAAGCGGCTCCTCTACCGTAACGGCCTGAAACCGTATTCAAAATATATCAGCATCACATATTATGATCCGGAAAACGTTATCGGAAACAGTCTCTGGCTGGCATCGGACCTGAACAGCAGTTTCAAAGCCTTTAAGTTGAAAACCAATTTCAAAAACGATATAGGACACTTTATTTCAAGGAAAAAAACCGGCGCGGATATTGTCGTTGAACTGCCCCCAGGAATTGAAGCCACATATTATTACTCCATCGAATGGGGCCGGACTAAATTCAAGCCAAGCCCGTCACGAAAAGAAGGGAAATCCATTCGCAACGGCATTGAATACACCATTTACGTTTTTCCGGCCCCGGCGCTGACAACTCGCGAAAGATCAGTTATATTTTTCAAAACCAATTGGAAAGTCGGCAGAAAGGGCAAAGCCTATATTTACGCGCGCTGGAAAGGCGGCAGCCAGCCCAGGCAGGAGTATGAAATAAAAGTCCTCAAAGTCGGAAGGATGAAGCCGTTCAAACGTACTCCGTCCAGGTGGGACATCATGCCCGCCGATTTTATTTACACCTGGCTGGACAATCCGGTTAAAGACTTAAAAGAACTCGGAATTAACGCGATACCGGTTCCGCTGTATCCGGAAAAACAAAAGTATTTCCGGATCGGGGAAACCCAAAACGCCCTCTACGAAAAATTAATTCCGGAACTGAAAAAGAATTCATATTTTTTATACTCGCAAAATGATACCAACCCGGCGTGGTACAGATGGACTTACGGCAAAGACGCGGATATAGCCAGTCGATGGCTTGACATAGACGGCCGTCCCGTGATAAACCAGTTTCAGCGTCCAACCATCTGTTTCCTGTATCGCGGTAAATACTTTCAGAAATGGTTGGACAAAATCATAAATTCAACCGCGGTGAAAAAATATGGCGTCAGTTGGATAGTATTTGACTTTGAACTATGGTCCGAGGCAATAGAGGCCGAAGGCTGCTACAACGACAATTGTCTTCAGATATTTAAAGAATGGTGTCCCAAAAACGGCTTCAAAAACATCACTGTTTCTCCTAAGGTTTTTATGAAAAAGAAGCCAAAATATCCGAAAGAAGTCGAAGCCTGGAAAAAATTCAACGAGTGGCGGGCATATAAGTTTTACGCCGATATCCGCCAAAAACTTGAAACCGGGTTCACAAATTGCAAAGAATGGACTGGCCCGAAAAAAGGACTTACGATATCAGAATGGTGCAATCCGAGAAAATATCTGGTCGGCACTATTGACTATTTTGACGTCAATCTTTATCATTCTCCAAAGGAATGCTATAGACGTCTTAGCGGGTTTCTCGAAAAAATGGGCGATGATTTTCACTCGCTTTCCACCGCCTGTGCGCCAACTCAGTACTGGCTTCAGTCGGCCAAAGTTCCGCCAACCGACAATGTTTATGCTGTATTTGAAGCCGCGGTTGCCAAAACCCAGGGATTTGAGTGGTTCTATTATTGCTTTTTTGACATGCTGAATCTTAAAGCAATGCTGGATGGTTACCGCGCCATAAGACCATTTGAGGATGTTTACCTCGACGGCAAAGTCATTGTTTCGGTTCCATGTTCAGGTAGAAATTCCAGCGGCAGGGCGATAACTCTGAATAATGAAACATTGCTGCTGGTTCGCGATTACGATATAAAGAAAACTGAAAAAGTCACCATCACCGTACCCGGAAACAGCAACGCGGAAATTTTCGACGCCCGGAGCAAAGAGAAACTCGGAACCGTTTCCGCAAAGAACAGGACGCTGACTATCAAACTGGATCCACAACGTAAAGCGCGACTCCTGTATATCGGTCCCGCTGGTAAATTCAGTAAACGTTTGAAACCGGAAAAATAATAAAGGAAACGATTGGATGAAAATAATGCCGGGAAAATGTTTTAAGGAAATAATCACTGTCGTCCTGCTTGTAATGACATGCGTGATTCTTGCGGACAATGCGGGAAATGTTGAGTTGTCCTCTCTGGGAAAAAACGCGAATAACTGGAAAACGAAAATATCCTCATGTATTGGCGTGAAGGACGGTCTTATGCAGATAATCGCGTATGCGGGATGCCCAATGATTTTTTCCCCGAAAATAAATCTGGATGCAAAAACAAACAGGATTATTTTATTCAAAATGAAGCTTGAATCCGGTATTGACGGCAATGCTTTCATTCACTTCATTACTGACCAGGATAAAAAGTGGAACAGCCGAAAACGGATTCAGTTCAGGGCCGTGGGGACAGGCAAGGCTGAGGCATATAAAATCGATATGTCAAAGAATCCCCATTGGAAAGGAACAGTCATTCAAATTAGATTGATGCCATACAATCTCGGGCGCAACTGCCGATTTGAAAACGCCGGGGAAAAATATTTTGAGATCGGACCAGGATTTACCGGAATGAAACCATTTGTCTGGACGCTGGACAAATACGGCATTGAGTTTCAGGCGAATTCCGCGATTATTCCCGTTCCCTATTCCGATTGGCGGAAAGCCGCGTTTCCCCAGAAAACGGCAAAACGAAACCTGAAAGCCCAAGTTGTATTTCTGGGTGATTCAATTACTCAAGGCTGGACTCTCAATCCCAGATATGAAAACGGCAGCAAATTCTGGAAAAAAGACTTCGTGCCGATGAATGTCCAGAACTTTGCCCTTGCCGGTGATGAAACCCAGAACCTGATCTGGCAACTTACCGAAGGCAAAGCCATTGACGGTATGAAACCAAAATTGTTTGTGGTTATGATCGGTGTCAATAATATTCTTCGAGGAACTTCCGTAAGAGATACCGTGGCCGGGATTAAAGCTGTACTTAAAGTTTTGCGCAAAACCCATCCGGATGCAAAAATCCTCCTTCTGGGGCTTCTGCCCAACAAAGTCGCCTGGGACAAAAAGGGCATGATCGCAAGCAAAACGGCACAGGTTAATAATATCATCAAAGATGATGCCGACAATAAGCATATTTTCTATTTCGATTCGTCAAAAGCATTCATGGATAAGAACGGAAAGTTTGATGCGAAACTATTCAGGGATGGTTTGCATCCGAATGAAAAAGGTTATGGCAAATGGACTGAAATCCTTGTCCCTGAAATCCATATCCTGTTATAAAAAACCTTTAATAGACGTCCATGATTAAACACTACGTAAAAATGACGTAATTCGGCATTAATTTATGTGGAGCCAAAGTAAAACAGACTGAAGGCAAACTTCCTTCCGGCATGACAAAGTTCGCATGCAAAGGGACAGCAGGACTGGAGACTCCTGTTATGGGTGTGCCGATCATGTTGGCGAAACTACCGGAGAAATCAAAAAAAGGAACGTTCTGGCGGTTTGCTGAAATATTATTATCGCGATGCAGCCTGAACTTTTTCGCGGCAAAAAATTCTGGTTCCGGACAACCTGTCTCCGGATGCTGCATGGCTTGAGTATGATTTTTCGATATAAATCCGCCAAAAAATCAGATAATCCTCTGATTTTTCGATCAAAACTATATCAAAAATCCAATCCGTCATATTCAAAGATCACCTTAAAGACGAGAGGATTCCGGCCGCGGTCTGGACGAAAAATATTGTACCAAGGTCGCGAAGGTGATACGGGCTCCAGTCAGTGCCGCCCGGAGGTCTGACTTTTTCCAGAATCGCGCCGGGCAGATTTTCATCCCGGGTATCGGTAAACTGCATGTTCAGGCAGTATCTGAGCGCCAGCGCCAGGGGTTCGAGGAATTCATCCGACTTTGTAGTTTCAATGGCCTTGGTGAACATTATTATTGTGGCGGCAGTCCCAGAAGTCGCGTGTCCGAAGGAGTTTGTGTTGAAGTCCAGGTAAGTTCCCCTGATTATGCCGCCGTCCCGCCGCAACGCTTTTGCGTACCAGCGGCAGGAGCGCAACGCGCAGTCCAGATATTTCCGGTCCCGGCTTTCTTCATAGGCCATAAACATTGGGTATCCCCACCAGTAAGCATGGCGGGGATGGATTAACCCCTTGTCCTTGAAACATGGACGGTATTTTAACCAGTTGCCTTCGGGATATTCATCTTTCAATAGTCTGTCGGCGGTTTCAAAAAAAGCTTCCCGGAAAGTTTCGTTACCGCTGAGTCTGAAGGCTTTCAGCAGGATTCCGTCATCCAGAAGGGGACGTCCTTCATAATCTTCGTCGCCGCGCCCGATGATAAAAACCAGTTATTACATGACTGGCAATAAGCAGAATTTTATTCAGCCGCAGTTGTTGAGCGTCGTGGCCAGCAATTCCGGAAAGCAGTGCGAACTGCAACTCCCCAGGCATTGGAACAGACTGAGGTTTCAGACGGACAAGTCATACGGAGCATGGATGGAGCAACTGGAAAGCAGGAGAGTCCGTTACCCTGGAGACGACCACGACGGTTACTCCATGGACAATCTTGTTGATGATTTGAAAAGCATTCTTAATCAATGGGATACCCCTGTCATACTTTCGCGGCGGCATTCCGCGGCTGAATTATGGAAAAATGACGTGACTGCCCTGTTCTACATGTCATCCGCCTGGGTAAATCACGCGGACGGCATCAGGAAACTCCTTGATAACCGAAGTGATTTGGCGATACATTGTTTTCATGAAGCCGCGAAACTGCTGCGGAAGATTTCCGGCGTTCTTCAATACGATGGTCCTTACCGTCTCCTGGTCGGCCGCCATACCTTCATTCTTTCGTGGAGTGACATTGCAAAAGCGCTTGAGACGGTTGTCGACGACCTGCAAAAGGGCAACGGGCTTCGTGAAAATTACTTAATCGGCTCCTCGGAATCCTATGAACGTCAGGATGCTGTTTTCATGGCGGAAAGAACCTGAAACTTTAACATTAATGGAGTATGCAAATATGAATATGAACGATTCGGATCTATTAAAACCGTTATCACTGGAGGAATTTCGTTCCTTTATACGCGGGAATCCCAAGGCGCCGCGCATTCCGCTTTTAATCCATTCCTGGGTAAACCCCAGATCCTTTAAGGAATTGCAGGAAAAGGTAGAGGAAATCTTGGCTTCATATCCTGAAGATGTACAGCTTTGCCCTTTCATGATGCCGTCCGTATTCAGAGATGAAATAGAAACGGCTCCCCAATACAGTTGGCTTCAAATAGAAAAGCCTGCCGGTTTTGACGCCTTGCCCAGAGACGAGCGTATTGTTCTGCCGGACTGGAACAACCTTGATGAAGTATTGGAAAATTTTCCCGATCCAGAATCAGAATGCCTGTTTACATGGTACAACCCGCCTGATGGTCGTTACCGGCTGGCAAAGTGGTTTTACTGCCTTTTTGAACGGCATTGGCAGTTGCGCGGCATGCAAAATGCCCTCCTCGACTATTATGATTATCCTGAACAGGTTCACAAACTATTTTCATCAGTTACAAAGTTTTATTGCAGAATAATCGAACGCGCCGGAACTGAACAAAAATGCCACGGCGTCTGGACTTCGGATGATCTGGGAACAAAAAATGGCCCTTTTTTCTCCCGGGAGATATTCCTGGAATTTTATAAGCCTTATTATCGGAAGCTTGCTGATGCCGCGCATCGGAATGGAATGGAATTCTGGCTCCATACTTGCGGAGACATCGAATTGTTTTTGCCTGATTATCTTGAAATCGGCGTCGATGTCATCCATCCCATACGGAAATTTGCCATGGACGGGGAAAAAGTAGTATCGCGCTTTGGTGGAAAAATTTCATTTCTCGCGGGACTTGATGTACAGCAGGCCTTGCCTTGGGGCACGCCTGAAGAAGTCAGGTCCGAACTCCGTTGGATGGTGGATACCTTTCTCGACAGAAAACAAGGAAAAATGATTATTTCCGCCGGAAACAAAATAAAAAAAGATTGCCCATTGGAAAACCTAAAAACTTTCTTTGAAGAAAGTATCAATTATGGCGCGAAAATGGCTGAAGGTTGGAAATAACTGAATTAATACCGGCAAAGCTGAAAGCCACAATCATTTTGAGCTTTTCCGCCGCAAACAACTTTTCTCTGAACCCGGACAACCAATTCCCGGGTCGTCATTCCCATGCGCGGCTCCGTGCCTTATGAGTGTGAAAGTATTTTCAGCTCGGTTTCCAGGAAGATATTTTCCGGGCGAGAGCCTTTGGTGATCATTTCGTGGAGTTTTTCCGCCGCCAGATTACCAATTTTAATGTATGGCGGACACAGCTTGGCTGAAATAAGATCATCGTGACCGAGAGAATTAATGCAGTCATATGTTACGAAGTCAATTTCAATACCTTTTTCCCTGGCTTGCTGCAGCACCGGAAAAATATTATTCAGGCGTGCCCCGCCATGGGAATATACTGCCGTTATTTTATCATTAAAAATATATTTTTTCAGACGCGTTACCCCGCCAGTGTCCCTGTCATCGGCAATGATGTATTTTTTTTCCAGCGGCACACCTGCATTTTTAAAGTATTTGGGAAAAGCCTTGAAACCTGCCCTTTCGGTTGGACCTATCCATACAACGCGGCGATATCCTTTTTTGATGAAATATTCAGCGCCGGTTTCGTCAGGGGAAGCGGGACGCATCGACACCTGTCTGATATCTTCCGGACAATTGCAGAATATCTCGGATGTAATAACCGGAAAATTATCATCCTGCAGTTTTCTGATAGTGGCGATCGCGTCGTCTCCGGTGGGATGTATCCAGAACAGGCCGTCAAGACTGTATAAACCTATTTCCTCGACGCTTTCTTTTCCCGAACGCGAAAGGTTTATTATTTTGAAAGGATAAAAGTACTTTCCCAGAACTGTCAAAATTCCCGCAAGCAAGGTAGTTTCGGAAATATTTACCTGAGTGCCGTCTTCAACAATAATTCCGATCATGGGTTTATCTATATCCGGTTGCAGGGAGTATGGATTCACAAAAGTTCCAACGCCGTGAACCGTCATCAGGTAATTTTCTTCCAGCAGTACTCCCAACGCTTTCCGGGCGGTTGGAATAGAACAGTTGAATGCTTTACATAATTTACGCAAAGACATTATTTTAATCGGCTTGCCTTTGGAGCGCAAAACCAGACCCAGCACATATTGCCTTATCTGCATATATACCGGTGATGGCATATCATTGCCATGATTTTTATTCATGATGATCCTGTATCAATATTTTTCGCCAACAAAAAACTGCACACTACTGAACACATGCAATTTAGCCCGTTACCGCCTTGATGTCAAGTCGGTAATGACCGGGGTTATCACTCACCTGGCCGGGATATTTTCAGTCTTTAATTTTCAATGCGGGAGTAAAAAATGAGAAGCCTTCGATTTTGCTGTCAGGCATATAGTACCGGACTTCCAGCATTATATGAGGACTGAAAGCCCACTTTGCGCGCCTGGGTTCAACAAGTGGAGTTATAACCGCATCGAAAACAGGAGGCTTTTTGCCGGGGACAATGACGCCCTCCCAAACTTTCGGGACCATTTTATAAGATTTCCCGGCTTTTTCGCTAAGTTGTATTTTTATAAGTGTCTTCGTTTTCAAGTTCGGAAAATTCAATTCTCCATGGAATTTATAAGGCTTCCCTTTATGCAAAAGTTCAGTATTGGTAATGCGGGTATTCATCCGGGATCTGATTACGGTTTCATCCTTAATAGGGTCGCTCAGTTTTGTTGAGGCCATATATTCTTTATTATAAAATTTCCCCTTTTGGGAAAAAGTAAATGAATCGATCAAATTGTTATTTTCATCATACACACGGGCGCTTAATATTTTTCCTTTCAGTCTCATTACAACAAAATTGTGTTTCCGCGCCGCGGCCGCATGATAACAATATTTTTTCAGGCAGTTGCTGAGCGGAGCGCCTCCTCCACCGGTTATTACATATGTTACCGGTTTCCGGTTTTTGTTCTCACCCGAAATCAACGGCCAGAAACGCTGATAACTGTGGCAGTGTCCAGAAAAGTAGACATCCACGCCGGATTCCTCAAATATAGGCACATAGTTGTCCATTATGTACGCATTTCCGCGGAATGCCGGATCAAAAATCGGATAATGGCAAAATACGAATTTCCATTCGGCCTTTGTGTTCTTTATATTTTTCCTGAACCACTTAAGCATTCTTCTGTCAGAAAAACGGACGTCCAGAAGTGAAAAATGGGCATTGCCGTAATTAAAAGAACTCCAGGGCTTTTTCGGGTCTACGCCGAAATGCTCGAAAAAAGGATTGCCTAAGTCGTGGTTTCCGCGAATCGGTATTATGGCAATTTCATCGATAACGTCACTAAGGGGAGTAAAACATTGCTCTTTCCATTCGTGATACCGGGTTCCGGTATGCACATAATCCCCAACGCAAATAATAAACGCGGGTTTGTACTGTTTGAAATTTTTTACTACTTGCCTGTGTTTCATTGGACGGTGATGAGGGTCCCCATAGACAATAAATGTGAAATCGTCAACTTTTTCAGGAAAAGTCCGGAAGCGTTTCACCGGAATTTCAGTATTGCCGCATTTTACCTGGTAGCAATAAACCGTGCCGGGGTCCAGCCCGGTCAGAACAACCTGATGCCAGTAAGACCTTTTCGCAATACCTGACCTCGTAACATACATCACAGCTTTAACCTTCGATTGCGCCTGATGCTTTTCCGGGGCATTGTCCCGCCAGTATACAACAACTCCTTTTTTCAACCTTTTGCTTTCCCATCTTACCGTGACGGTTTTTTGTCCGGGATTAACAAGAAACGGTTTGATCTTCATCGCGGAAAAAACGGTAAAAGGCAGCAACAGCAGGCCGGAAATTATAATGATGCCATATATTTTTTTTTTCATAATATTATTCCTTTCTGAAAGGTTTTTTTAAAATTTCGACTTTATTAAAAATTAAAAATGCAGCAGAGAATATTATTTATGCAGTGGATTGCAATCGGCGCTAAAAGCGTCCCGCTCTTTCTGAATGCATAGCATAAAATTATTCCTGACACAAAAACTGGAATAATTATTGATATCTCCACATGGATAATTGAAAAAGCAATTGTCGAGAGGATACTTGCCGCCCAAAACGGTATTTTCGTCGAAAGCCCCTGTAAGATAACCCCCCTGAAAAGCACCTCTTCGGTTATGGGCCCCACAACTCCGATAATCAGCAGATAAGCTACTCCGCTCCAGATACTTACTGAGGCATGAGTTTTAATTTCACCGATAATTTCCTGCTGACTTAGAGTCACTCCTAGAAATTCACAAAAATATTTATAAAAAATGTCAAATCCACTACAAATGAGTAAACATACAACAACCCAAACTATCAACTTCATATTGCTTATTGGAATTAATTTAAAAACTTTTTTGACGCTCCATTTTCGCCATTTCACAATAATCAGCCAAAAAGCGGTTACAATTACCGAAACAAAGAATATCACAACATTAACAGCGCTCCCGTTCTGGTAACTGAATCCTGAGAATACCATAATTACACTGACAACCAGGATAATTATCAAAGATAATTCAATCGCGAATATAGCGTCAAAGACAGTAAATGTTTCATGCTTGATTTCCGCGCGTTTTTTTCTCCGGAACTTCTGCCATACCCAGTAAATCAAGGCCGCGATAACAATGAATTGATAAAGCAAAAATATTCCATGCAGAAATATATAATACACAACAAACAGACCATTTCCGCCAGTAATCATCCCAAATGCATTTTCCATTTTTTTAATCTTCCGAAGCAGCTCTTTTGCTTTTGCCGCTACTCTTTCATCTCCAGAGGCAATGGCGCATTCCAGGGCTCTTTCCGTATATTCCCTGCTTTTCTTCAAGTTTGGCGGAATAAGATTAAAACTCGCGGCAACATCTTTAATCTTAGAATGTTGCCCAGCATTATTTTGGTTTTCCGACGCTTCTGTCGGCGCTTTTCCACCGTCATATCCATCAAAATACATTTTCCCCAAAGTATACAGGGAATACGCATCTTTTTGCTTCGCGGCTTCAAGAAAATACTTTTTCGCTTTGACGTAATCTTTTTTCCCGCCCTTACCGCTGCTGTAGAGATAGCCTAAATAACGACACGCGTCTAAATTGTTCAGTTTTGCCGCTTTTTCATAATATTTTCCAGCTTTGCGGTAATCCTGTTTTACTATTCCGCCATTGTAGTAGAGAGAGGCTAAAAAACAAATTGCTTCTATATCATTCAGATCCGCCGCCTTTTCAAAATATTCTAAAGATTTATGGTAATCCTGTTTTACCCCCATTCCGTAATAGTATAAAGAACCTAAAAATCGCAGAGCGGCTTTATCGTTCATTTTCGCCGCCTTTTCAAAATATTCTAAAGATCTATGGTAATCCTGTTTTACTCCCCAGCCATAAAAATATAAATTCCCTAAATATCGCAACGCAGTTTTATCATTCCGTTTCGCACCTTTTATAAAATATTCCCGCGCTTTTTGATAATCTTTTTCAACCCCATGCCCATATAAATAAAGTATACCTAAGTTCCGATTTGCAAATTGAGCGTTTCGTTTCGCGGCTTTCAGATAATACTCTCTGGCTTTTTGATAATCTTTCGCGATACCGTGCCCGGAATAATAATACCGTCCTATTTCGTTCAAGGCGTTGCGTTCATTCATCTTAGCAGCTTTTTGACACAGCTCGAAAGCTTTTTTGTAGGTTTTTTTAAATCCTGTCCCGTCGTGATGCATTTTTCCAAGCCTGTAATATGAGTATGCATCTCCCATCTTTCCGGCTTTTTCAAAATATTCTATGGATTTGGGATAATCTATTTTTACACCCTTGCCGTAAAAATAGATCATTCCTAAATATCGGACCGCATATCTATTGTTCAGCTTCGCGGCTTTCAGAAAATATTCTTTTGCCTTTATGTAATCCTTTTTTACGCCCTGACCTTTATAGTTCATAACTCCCAGCATCAGCAGAGAAGTACTGTCCCCTTTTACGGCCATACGGTCGAAACATTTCAGAGCTTCATGAAATTTATTTTTATAATATAATTTCATGCCCTTTTTACTGATGGAAGCCGTTTCTTCTGATGCGGTTTTTCGTTTCCCAACTGAAATTGCGTCCGCTTTTTCGGCGGCCAAAAGTTCACCCATCATCAATACGCCAACAAAGAAAACGGCGAAAAGTCTACTATTACAATTTTTCATTATTAATATCCCGTTTTATACGTTATTAAAAATTTCTGTATACCATATTGACAATTGCGGTTCATTGCGGAAAGCGTGCGGGACCAAGTCCCGCATCGCAAGTTTTCCTGTGGAAATTTGATTTGTTAAAATTAATTATGTTTTTTTACCGTACTGTTTTATTCAATATCAGCATGGCATGATCTTTAAGCTTGCTGACTTTAATTGCGGTTACTCCGCTTCCGTCCGTTTCCCATTTGAATTCAACATTTTTGCCTTCTATTGAACGTGGTTCCGGAAGATTCAGTTTTATCTCGATATCCGTCAAAGTAATATCGTCCTCGATAAAACTTTTTCCCATTTTTACCGGCAACGAAATCAAATGAAGAATATAGCGGTTTTCCTGTTCCATCAAGTTTACTTCCACCATGCTTGGGGCCTTGGCTTCAAGCACCGGACGGTGAATAAGTTTTGCCGCGTTCACCAGCATTTTTTCAAGCCACGGGGATTTTGTCCAACGCATGGCGACGCCGGCAGGAATCCCCATGTAAATGCATTGTCCTTTCCCATATTTGTTCAGGGTTACGGCGGGAATATCCGTGGTCTTGAAAGGATGTCCGTGCATGTAAATCATTGCGTTGATATTTGACGGATCATATTCTATTATCGGTTCGATGTAATTGGCAAGAATTTCAACTCCGGGCCTGGCCTTCACGTAACAAGAATATTCTTTGGGTTCAATGCTGCCGACATTGAACTGCCCCTTGACCAGCAGTGGAGCTTCGGGAATGCCTTCGAACAGTTCAGGCTTTTTCTTATCAAGATAAATATGGGAATACGGGGAGAAACTTTCAAAGTCCACTCCAAGCATATCCGCGAGGAGAAAATTGTCATTTTGTTCTAATTTCGTGAAAAGTCCGGTTCTGCAGGTTGCAATCAAGGCAGCTCCCCCGGAAACTCGCTCTTTAATCAGCTCCACCCATTTTTCATCGAGATTACTCATGTCGGGAAGGATCAATAACCTGGCTTTGCCGACGATATCTTCCGCATCGGGAAAATCGGTATTGACAATATCAAACTGGATGTGATTCCTGATCAGGACTTCGGCCATGCCCAGCAAATTGTTTTCCGCGCAACAGGGATTTCCCGCGATATTTCCCATAACCGATCTGGCCATGAGTTCTTTCTCGCTGGTGAGTACTACCACGTCCCTTACCGGAGTGGCGCCGTCCAGGTAATCCTCCATGTCCCTGATTCTGCCAAAAATGTTCCCGATAGTTTCAAACGTTCCCGGATAAACCCGTCCTGACCATACTCCGTTCGGAGACGGAACTGCGGAGATATTGGATGATCCGCCGTGGGAGGCAATTACTGAAACCATTCCGCCCAGGGTTTTTTCCGTATTTATGGAATAGTCGCCCCACGAATCCAATCCCTCGGGCATCATCAATTCGAAAGGGCGTCCGAGGTTGCGCATATACCGGCATGCTTTTATGCCGTGGATAATATGTGGATGATGCATCTCGCAGCTTGAAAGCTTTGCCAGTTTGGTAATCGACCGGTTGCTTTGTTCGGCCAGAGGGGTTCCCGAATTGTTCCAGAAAAAATCCATTCCCGGCCTTACGGCAATAACTGCTGTAGTTGCGTCTACAACGAAATCGTTAACGGTCTTCCTGCGGAAATCCTGAAATTCAAAACGCTCGTCAACTGTCTGCCGGGAAGCCGGTTTTAATTCGCGCCCGTACAGCTTCCGGTATTTTTCCTTGCAGCTTTCGCAGAAACAGCCTCGATGGGATACGGTAATCTGGTCCAGCCAGAAACCATCCAAGTCATAATTTGACGCCATTTCAACAAGTTGGACAATAACGTGGTCACGATAAGGAGTGTTCAAACACATCTCATCCATTATGTGTCTGTCATCCACCGGAACACCGTCCTCCTTTATCTGGAGCCATTCCGGATGCTCTTTTCCCGCGATGTTGTTGTGCCACACATTATAATAGGCGTCAATTTTTATGCCGGCCTCACGGCAGAGCGGGATAATCTCCTCCAGCAAATCCTGCTTAATGCCTTTGGCTTTCCAGCCGGTCGCGGTATCATAAAAACTGTTGCCGAAATGCGGTTTTGACATTATTTCTATCCGCTGGACATTCGCTGCCTTTGCTCTGCTGACATAGTCTTTGCAGTCCATATTTATATCATCCACCCAGCCTGGGATGTGAAAATCGCACAGCATTCTGCGCCTTTCGAAAAAAGTGTCCTTCTCCATGATGATTCCTTTTAATAATATTTTTTTAGTCAGGTTCAGCTTTTGCTGACCAACGTTGAATTTATGAATGATATTGCTCTTTCCCGGAGTCCCGGTTCCTATCTTTCAAGATATGCATTGACGCCGGTAATCTGGATATCGGAATCCCCTGCCTCTATCCTTATTTTGATTGCATTCACATGTGGCGGAACCGTAAAGCGGTATTTCATTTCTCCCCACATGATGCTGGCGAAGCTTTCCAGAAAAATAAACTCCTTCCAGAAACTTTTTTCTTCGGCGTTATTACATGACAAACCACAGGCAAGACAGGCAAAATCGAAGCTTTTAGTATTAATTTGAGGTGCGTCGGCAATATTGCCTTTTTCATTAAGCGGGGCATAACGGGCAGGAATCGACAGCAACAATTCTCGTTCAAAAGGTGACGGTTCAACAGGGATTTCCCCGGTCAGTTCAAGGGATGCCCCCTTTGCCAAATGCAGTATTTTTTCAGTTCCGTAAGGGGCGCGATCATTCGGATCCATTTCATATTCAGTAATTTCGCCGGAAATTTTCCATCGCTTCGGCGGCAGTTTCGGGAAATTTATTTCAGCAAGTTTATCACTGCAGACAGCTTTTTCCGGCAGAACGGGTAAAGGCTGCGGAATTCCCCCGGTAATCTCATAACTTACGTTGTCAATGGTAAATTCACCGTTTTTACGCAACAGGAGAGTGACCTTCCGGTTGTTCAGATATTTAACCATATCTTTCACAATTATTTTCCCATCCGCAATATTCACTTTATCCCAACTGAACAGGGAATTGTTAACAAAACGCTTTAAACCAGGATAGATACCCCATTCCAAACTTTTTGTTTTATCCTTGGCATTCAAAGGGATAATTCTGTTATCCGCACCTGAGGCCAGGGAATGGACAGTTGAATTTAACAGATAAGCGTCAAGGCTATCCAGTTCCCCGGACAGGTTTATGCAAATTTTGTCAGGATTGCCGCAATCAGAGATAAATTCACCAAGCATGTAATTTTTAAATTTTATCCCTTCACCGATCCGCTCATATTCATTTGCAATGTTTTTACCAGCATTGTCCGGACCGTAGAACGGCAAAGAAGTATCGTATCTCTTCTCGAATTTCTTTTTCAGGACTGCTAATCCAATATTTATTTCCCTCCAGCGGCGATGACGGTCAATCATGGAATCATATAACAGTGAATTGATTTTTACATGAGGATTGACTGCCCGAAACAACTTAATGCCGCTCATCGGCGGCGGCAGAATATTTTCCAACTCTTCCCGAAGAACATTGAACATGCTCATCGACACCCTGGTCCCTGGATGCGCTCCCCAGTAATAAACTCCCTTGAAAGGAATTTTATGGACAAGATAGTCCAGCTTGCTTTTCATCGGAATATAACGAACATTTTCTTCGGCAGCCACTCCCCTTATCACGGAAATTATCTCAGGGGGGCAGATCTGGTCATCAGTGACAACAGGAACAAGATTGGCGGCTTTCGTTTGCCGGATAAGCTTTCTCAAGGTCAGGCGGTAGTAGTTCAGGTTGCCGGATTTATTATCCCCCAGCCGATTAGTATCGTTTCCTACACAAAAGATCAGCCCGAAACTGCCGGAATGCCGCCGGGGATTGAAGCCGCCGTTACGGTCTTGCCCATTTGACATGTCCTGCAGAACTCTGGTTGTGGTGCTTCCGCCCACGGCATAAGGCAGCCAGTTGTAATCGCTGAATTCCGAGAGCATCTGATACCAGGATTTACCTTTGATATAGCCTCCGAAATCAACTCCGGAATGCGATAATAATATTATCTTATCGCAATTGTCAATATCGTATTTTCGCGTTGCGGGCATCATCTTTATTTACCATTTTATTCTTCTGTTTTTCCTGTTTCACACAATTTCACACTGTTTTACACCTTAGACTCTAACCTTAATTAAGAATAATGTCAATAGTGAAAAGGTATAAATAAGTACATAATATGCAAATTTATTATGTTTTTTCAGTATATGCATCAAAAAAATATACCGGTTTGCTATTGACATTGTTGTATTATTGAAATATGATAATAACCTAGGTAACTTAAAATATCCGGAAAATCACAATTATGACAGGTATAATTAAAACAATATAATAAACAATAAAGGGAAATAAGTATGAATAATCAGCTTGCCATCAAAGGCGGTAATGCCGTGAGAGAAATTCCGTTGCCTCAGGAATGGTGCGGGGTACACCACATAAATGAACAGGAACTGGAAGCCGTGGCGCAAGTAATACGCGCAAAAAGCCCGTTCCGTTTTTACGGTCTGGACTTGCAGGATGAAGTATCAAAACTGGAAAAAGAATTTGCAGGTTATATAGGCGTAAAATATGCCCTGGGAGTATCCAGCGGGACATCGGCGTTACAGGTTGCGCTGGGGGCTCTTGGAGTAGGTCCGGGGGATGAGGTTATTCTGCCGGGATATTTCTGGGTGGCGACAATTGGGGCCGTGGTAAGGTCCGGCGCTATTCCGGTACTGGCTGATTCCGATGATACATTTTCGGTTGATCCCGGCGAAGTGGAGAAGAAAATAACTTCCAGGACTAAAGCTGTCATTACCGTTCACATGGGCGGGGTGATCGGCAGGGTCAGGCAACTGGTTGAGGTGACGAAGAAACATGGCCTGCCATTGCTGGAGGATTGCGCCCAGGCAACCGGCGCCGCGCAACATGGAGCCAAGTCCGGAACTTTCGGGGATGTTGCGATATACTCTTTCCAGATGAACAAGCATATGACTGCCGGGGAAGGAGGAATGATTGTCACTAACAGCAAGGAGCTTTTCCGCAAAGCAGAAGCAATCCACGATTTGGGTTATCCGCGCCATGAAGGGCGTTTGGATTTCGGTGATCCGGACACCCAGCTTTGGGGCATAGGCTGCCGGATGAGCGAATTGACCGGCGCGGTAGCAAGGGTACAACTCACAAAACTCGACGGCATTTGCAAGAATATGCGCACGGCCAAAAATCAAATAAAAAAGGCTATTGCCGATATTGACGGAATCATTCCGAGAACCGTTATTGACCAGGAAGGCGACGCAGGATCATTCCTGCTGCTTTCATTCCTGAAAAGGGAAACTTCGCTTCGTTTCGTCAAGGCGCTGAGGGCGGAAGGAATTATTGCCGACAAAGGCGGCATGTACCCCATCCATATGGATGACTGGGGATTGCATATCTATTACAATATTCCCAGTTTAGTGAACAAACGCGGAATTTCAAAAATCAGCGTATGGGATTTACAGGAAAACTCCGACTCTGATGTTTCATACAAAAGGGGTGCTTGCCCGCAGCTGGATTCCATGTTGGAAAAAACGGTGGTAATGTGTATTGCGTCCAATCTTAATGGTCAGGATGTAAATGATATTATTTTCGCGATCAGGAAAGTTTCAGACGCGCTGCTGTAATTAGAAAAAGTGACCTTGCCGGTCACTTTTCCTTTTCAACAAACTTTCGGACGGTTTCGCTGATTCCAGCGACGATGACATCAAATATCTTGCGTCCGTATTCCCTGGAGGCGTTGCGCGGATCACTTCCCTCCGGGACGGTATAACCTTCGCCGGGGTTGCCGCTGAAACCGCCGTCGTCAACGATACTGGTTTTCCGGTATACGAGTTTTGCCGGTTTATCGGGAAGCCTTCCGGTATTCGCCGTTCCCTCGGGATAAAGTTCCATGATAAGCGAAGTTTCCGATTTGCCGGCGTGGGCAATTGAACCGATTTCCTCCTCCTCTACCGGAAAATTGATCGCAAACTCAACCGCGGCGTTTTCATGTTTCGCGGTAAGTTCATTACAAAGACGGCGCAAGGTATCGTTTTGGTTTACCGCGCCGTGTCCGTTGACAATAAACACATATTTATAACCGTTGCTAATGCACAATTCGGCATAAGTACGGACTGTCAGGGCAAAAATTTCTTCGGGAAAATAAAAACTTTTATAGATGCCCTCGGCTTCCGGAAAATCCATTCCGACAATATATTCATCGCCGTTGAATCCCAAGCTTTTAAGCATTTCCGGGGGTCTTTCCCGCTCTGTTCCCGCAAAGAGGGTTGGCAACACTACCCCCCCGACTTTTTCCGCCACTGCCAGCGCTGTTTTTTCCGCGATCAGCGGGTCCGTGCCGGGAGGCAGATGCAGCCCGTGCCACTCCAGCGGTCCCACTGGCAGAAAGATCAGCGGGAGTTCCTTTTTGGCTTTGTTCAGTTCTTCCGGAAGCATAAACTGAACTTGAAGTTTTGACCTGTTCTTCATTCATTCACCTTTCTCACATTGATGACTTTCTTATAAGCAACTCCGGCCTGAATCTCAGATTTTTCAGCGAAGTTGTTCCTGTATTCGCCAAATCCAGGCAGATATCCAGCGCGGCCTCAGCCATCTGTTTAAATGGCTGTGCTACAGTGGTAAGCGGAGGAGAAGCGTAGCGTGAATAGATGGTTCCGTCAAAGCCCGCGATCCTTACGTCTCCCGGAATCGTGATTCCCGCTTCGGTCATTTCACTCATTGCTCCAAGAGCGATTGCGTCACCAAGGGCAAATATCGCTTGCGGAAGCTTGCTCCGGGACAGCCATTCTTTTACGGCGCTACTTCCGGATTCAAACTGGTCTTCGGTATTTTTCCGGTAATAAAACTGAAATTGACAGTCCGGAACTTCGGTCATGAACTGTTTTATGGCGTCGAGTCTTTCTTCAGTATAGGCGAACTCCGGTGAATCCGAAATAATTCCCACAGACTCCGTGGACGGCGTGCATAAATGCTCCAGCACTTGCATGCAGCCATCAAAATTGTCAATTTCAACCGATGCAAGCGCGGTTCCGCTCATATCCCGCCCCCGGACGCAGATAGCTTCGCCACGTTTTGCTTTAGCCTTGAAGCGGTCCAGCAACTTCCCCCCCAGCACGTCAAGGATAAATCCCTCCGCCAGCCCGTCTTCAAAATCTTTCAGGACTGATTTGCTGAAAGTGTCCTTGCCAGCCAAGTCAATAAGGGCCAGCTTGTAACCGCGCTTGATGGTTGCGGCATTCAACTCCCTGACGAATTCCCCGACTGCCGGGTCCGTAAGGTCGGAGCTGACCAGGGCAATAATCCCGGATTTCTGGGAGTTGATCAACTTACCCCAGATACTCGGACTGTATCCCAATCTTTTTGCGGCGGCTCGCACTCGTTTAATTGTGGCGTCGGAAATATAATGTTCTGTTTTCGCAGTGCCGTTCATCACCCACGTAACAACTGCTTTTGATACTCCCGCCGCATCAGCTACGTCCTGCCGCGCTGCTTTTTTTTTCTTTTTTTGCATTTTTTCATTTACTCCAAGAACAGTAATAACCTAGATTAGGCTATCATATGCCATTTTTCATCAACGGTCAAGGCTAAAAACGAAAAAAACGGCATATTGATGTTGACATTTTATGCATATTGTCTTATAATTTAAAGCAGTGTTAAACAGTGTATAGCCGATTGAACTCTTTTACAGCGAAATGCTAATGCACTAAAACAACGGGGAACATATCATGAAGAGTACTAAAAAGGTCTGTCCGGAACATCTAACCATTTTTACACTGATTGAGCTGTTGGTAGTGATAGCTATTATCGCCATACTTGCCGCAATGCTGTTGCCGGCGCTGAAGCGCGCCAGGGAAGCCGCCAACCGGTCCTACTGCCAATCTAACCACAAACAAATCGGAACTGCCTTGCACAGTTATCTGGACGATTTCAACAGCTGGTGGGTTTATGACAACACTTCAACTGAAATCAACCGTTACTGGAACAGGCATTTAGTTAATAACAACTATTTACGTCCAGGCAGCAAAGCCCGTTTCGCGAATTCGGCGCAGGGCGCGGCTGATTATGAAACATACAAATATTATGAATCAAGCCTGACATGTCCTTCGATTCCCTTTCCCAAAGGCCGGGTTTTGGGAGATTATATATTGAACAATGTTCCCGCTGGATACGGAGGGGGGCTTGGAAGCGTGACGGAGAATAACGTTGGCTGCAAGAGCTCGCAAATCCCTCAGCCGTCCGCATTCTGCGTGCTTGGAGACCGCGAAATAAATTCGGTTACCAGCTATCCCGGCTGGTGGATACAGACTTTTTACAAACCATCCGCATTAGTTAAAGTCGGAACAGTGGGGGGAAGTTACGGAACTTTGGGGCATTATAATCACTCTATGGGCAGCAACTACCTATATGCCGACGGGCATGACGAATGGCTGCCATGGCAAAATATCGCTTGGCCAATGTTTGCGATCAGAAAAGAAAATTGGTTGAAAGCTTATACTTTGTTCCCCTGATTAATCCATACCGTTTCCGGTGATGTAAAAAAAATCTATTATCACGCGCATATCATTATAATATGGAAAGAAATATCAATCTCGTCAAGAGATACATAAATATTCCAGTGAAGAAATCATCGGCGAAAGCGCTGGTAACAATCAAAGATTCCGGCGGACACCGTCTTCTCAGGTATTTTTCTGTAAGTCCCGCTGACGGCAAACATGATTTTATTGCAAATTACGATATGGCGGAATTCACCGGGCAGGAATTAATTTTCGAGGTGGGAAATGATGAAATCGCGGAAATTTTCTTTTCCGGCTTGACCCAGAGCGAAGAACCTGCCGGGCTGGACGGCGTATATCAGGAAGAGTACCGCCCTCAATTCCATTTTTCTCCGAAACGCGGACGGCTCAACGATCCAAACGGACTGTTTTATTATAACGGCCAGTATCATATGTTCTACCAGTATAATCCCTTTGGCACAAACTGGGCCAACATGCATTGGGGGCATGCGGTAAGCAAGGATTTGATGCATTGGCGCGAAAAAGATGTTGTGCTGTATCCGGATGAAACCGGCTCAATGTATTCCGGCGGCGCTGTTGTTGACTGGAATAACACCTCCGGATTGCAGGAAGGTGAATACCCCCCGATTATTTTGTTTTATACGGCGGCGGGAAAACATGCCCCGGTCCCTTGCGAATACACTCAATGTATAGCGTACAGCGTTGACGGCGGGATAACCTTCAGGAAATACCATAAAAATCCGGTTGTTGGCGCTATTGCCTGGGAATCCCGCGACCCCAAGGTCGCCTGGCATGAAGAATCAAAAAAATGGGTGATGGCGCTTTACCGCGGTGATGAGGAACTTGTGTTTAATCTGCTGACTTCTGATAATTTGCTGGAATGGCATATTGAACAGACAATAGAAATCCCTGGCGGCAGGGAGTGTCCGGAATTTTTCCCGTTACCGCTTGACGGTTGTGAAAGCAATATGAAATGGATATTCATGACCGCCGGCGGAAGGTATTTGGCGGGTTCATTCGACGGCAGGAAATTTGAACCTGAAGCTGGACCATTTGACAGTTTCATTTATCATTCCGCCGAATCCGGTTATGCAGGTCAGGTATGGAGTGATGCGCCGGATAACCGTAAGATCATGCTTTGCTGGCAGCGGGGCGAATGTCAAGCGCCGGAATTCAATCAAACCATGACAATTCCGGTAGAATTATCACTCAAAACATTTTCGGGAGAGGCGCGTTTGTGCGCGGAGCCGGTAAAGGAATTCAATGAAATCAGAGACAGAAGCTGGGAATTCAAAAACATTGAAATGAAATCTTTAGATTGCACCCCTGATGAATTTTTGCAAATACCGGAAGGCAATACCTGGGATATTGAACTTGAACTTGACGAAAATTGTGATCTGACGGTAAAAATTTGCGGAGAGGATATTACATTTGATACAATTTCACGTGAAATTCGCTTGTCCGCCGAAACACTGCATTTTCCCGGCACAACAGCAGATTTCAATGTAAGAATCATCGTAGACAGGGCATCCATTGAAATCTTCAGCGGCAACGGCAGGATATGGTATTCGAAACGGAAATTAACAATTTCCACGCCTCCATTGATATTTGCGAATCACGGAAAAGGAAAAGGACTATTGAAAAACATTAAAATCCACAGGATCAATTCCATATGGAGATAGCTTGTCCGGTTATGTATAATTTGTCCGAATCCACATGCTTTCCCGGCTGAAAGTCTCAGCATAATGCGAGTAGATGGATATTTTTTTATGATAACGAAAACAATAATTTTGTTGAATATGATAAGAAAGAAGGAAAAAATAAAATGTGGCATGGAAAAAGTAAAATATTTGATGAATTTCGAGCTGAGATTGATAATATTTCGGTAATAGAGACTCACGAGCATAATGTCGGTGTATGTCCGGCAAGTAATGATTTGGATATTATCGCATTTATTTCACAGAGCAGTTATTATCCATCCGACTTGACAAGTTCGTCCTTTGGTTTTGGAATTGATAGGCATGGATCATTTCCGGTTGGAGCGCTTCGTTCATATCTGGAGAATACAAGCATTTCTTTTGATGAGCGTTATTCTATATGGGAAAAATTTCATAACAAAACTTGTCACACTGCATATGCAAAAGGGCTTTTTGAGGGACTTAAAGCTTGTTGGGGAATTAAAGATTACAAGAAGAAAACATTGTTGGGGTTACAGGAAAAGATGCGCTCGGAGCGCAGTCAGAAATTTTTCGACTCAAAATATCAGGAATACCGAATAGAGACAATGATTGTCAATACCGATATCAATGGGATCATAAATGATACCGTCGAATATAATAAAAACTTATGCCGTTTTGTTTTTCCGTTGCCGGAATATCATGCGATTTTTACCGCGGCAGGTATCAGAAAACCTCACTTGGAGAAAATTATTGGCAAGGCAATAGTATCTCTTGATGATTACCTGACGGCTTTTGAAGAATTTCTCAAGCAATGCATTGATTTTGGAATTGCAGGGATCAAAGACCAAACGGCTTATCGCCGTGAAATTTCCTATGATATGCCATCCCGTGGCCAGGCTGAAAATATTTTTAACAAAATAGTCTCGCATCCACGGGACACGTTCGGAACTGAACAGGTAAAACCGCTTGATGATTATCTGTTCCATCAGTTTATGATTATGGCCGCGAAATATAAACTGCCAGTTCAAATTCATACCGGACACATGGCTGGAATACGGAATGAGATCAGCAAAACTAATCCAGTTCATTTGTCAAATGTTCTGGAATTGCATCAGGATGTTGTTTTTGATCTTTTCCATGCCGGTTGGCCGTACATGGGAGAATTTTTGTTTCTCGGAAAGAATTATCCCAACGTAATGCTTGACATGTGCTGGGCTCATGCGATAGATCCGTTATATTGCGTTGAACTTTTGAAACGCGCCATTATGACTGTGCCGCACAGCAAAATTCTCGGATTCGGCGGAGATACCCGATGTGTTGAATGTCAGATAGGCTATTTAATTCAGGCAAAGGATAATATTGCAATAGCTTTGTCTGATCTGATTGATTCCGGCTGGTTGGGAATGGATGATGCCGTACAGATTGCAAAAGACATATTGTACAACAATCCCAAAAGAATTTTTTCATTGTAAAAAACATTAACTGTTACAGAGAAACACGATTTTTTCCTCTTACGGCGATATTTTTCGATTTAACTAACCTAGATTACCTATCGTATGTCATTGGTAATCAACAATCAAGCGTTAAAATGGTGAAATTATAGCCTGCCAGTATTGACATTTCATTGTAATAGCCGTATAATTTACATAGTGTTAAACAGTGTGTAATTATTAATGCAATTTATAAATAAGAAATACAACTGAATAATACTAATAACAAAAAAGGAACGTGCCATGAAATCAGTAAATAATGATTCTACGGGAAAACATGCGGTATTTACCCTTATCGAGTTGTTGGTTGTAATAGCTATCATTGCCATACTTGCCTCAATGCTGCTGCCGGCGCTGAAACGGGCCAGGGAAGTTGCCAACCGTACTTGCTGCCAGTCTAATCACAAACAAATCGGAACTGCTTTGCACGGTTATCTGGGAGATTTTGACGGTTGGTGGATTTATGACAGCACTTCAACTGAAATCAACCGTTACTGGAACAGGTATTTTGTGAATAACAACTATTTAAGCCCATGTGACAAAAATCGTCATGCAAATTCGGCGCAAGGGGTATATAATTACGAAAAATATTATGAGTCAAGCTTGACCTGTCCTTCTATTCCTTTCCCCAAAGGCCGGGTATTGGGAGATTATATGCTTAACAATGTTACCCCGGGATACGACGGCGGGCTTGGAGGCGTTAATAGAGATGGCGACGGAAATACTATACCAGGCTGCAAGAACTCGCAAATCCCTCAGCCGTCCGCATTCTGCGTGATCGGAGACCGCGAAATAAACTCCACCATGAGTTACGCTCCTTGTTGGATCCAGACATTCCCCAGTTATTATCATTTTATCAAACTGGGCGAAACAGGGGGAAGTTATCAAACCCTCGGGCATTACCACCACTCAATGGGCAGCAATTATCTGTTCGCCGACGGTCATGACGAATGGCTGCCCTGGCAGGCGATAACCGGATCGATGATCGTAATAAGAAAGTCCTCATGGAGTGACAGTAAAACCTTGTTCCCGGATTAATTCAGACTGCTGCCGCGGCAATGAATTAAAAAAAACTTAATATGAATTCTAAAGAGGGAAATGAGCAAGATTAAGATGAAACGGCTAGAGATACTGCCACTGATTACGCTTTGTTTAATCTGGATGTTAACGGGCTGTATGAATTCGGAATTCACTCATGGCGTCACAACAAAAGCAAAGCCGTGGACTCAACTGAATTTTCACAACAATCCGGACAATTTTCAATTCGCGATTGTTTCCGACAGGAGCGGCGGATGCCGTAAAAATGTTTTCCGGAATGCCGTAGAAGCGCTCAACCTGCTCAAACCCGAATTCGTCATGAGTGTCGGCGACCTGATCCATGGATATAAAAAGGATAGCGCGAAACTGTCTGCCGAGTGGGGGGAAATTAACAATATTATCGGCAAGCTGCAAATGCCGTTTTTTTATGTTCCGGGCAATCATGATATATCGAACAAGGCAATGGCGGCGTTATGGAAAAAGCAATTCGGCGTTCCTTATTACAGCTTTGTTTATAAGAATGTGTTGTTCTTATGCTTGAACACCGAAGAAAGTAATGTTAACGAAGGGTTGCTGGGAAATAAACAGCTAGCCTGGATCAAAAGAGTCCTCAAAGATCACCGGCATGTAAGATGGACCTGCGTTTTCATGCACCAGCCTCTGTGGTATAACGACCGTGATAAGAGTTTTAAAAAACTTGAAAAGATGCTTCAAAGCAGAAAATATACTGTCTTCGCCGGACATTTTCATCAATATAGAAAATGCACAAGGAACGGCAGGAAGTACTATATTTTCGCGACCACGGGAGGAGTCAGCAAGTTGCGCGGACCATTATACGGCGAGTTTGATGAAGTAGTCTGGGTAACAATGACCGGCAAAGGTCCGGCAATAGCCAATCTCATGATCGACGGGATCCTTCCGGAAGATATTACTACTGCTTTTCAAAAAAATATTTCATTTGAGCTTGATGAAAAAAAATCATCGAAAGACAAAATTTGCTTCAGTTTACCGTTGAAAAATACTTTCAATCATAAACTGAAATATGATATTTCGTGGAGTGGGATTTCAGATGCCTGGAAAACAAAACCTGAAAAATCAGCAGGATTTATCAAACCGGGAGGAAAGAAAGTTCTGCATTTTGTGTCCACAACAAAGCGAGGCAGCAATGCGGCGCCAACCTGCACCGCAAAATTCCAGGCAAAAAACGAATTGGACATTAATTTTAAATTAGATACAAAGCGGCTTGTCGCCGAGGTCAAACAGCCGTCCGTGAAAGCTGCTTTTACAAAGGAAAGCCCGGTAATTGACGGAAAGCTTGATGATCCGGTCTGGAAAAAGGCGGATAAAGCCGATTGCTTTTTTACCGTGCGGGGAGATCCGGTTTCCGCGAAAACCGTAGCCAGATGCGCTTACGATAAAGACAATCTTTATTTGTCATTCATGTGTATGGAACCGAATATGAAAAAGCTGAAAAGTTTGGTTAAAAAGCATGACGGGCCGGTGTGGACGGATGATTCAATAGAAATATTTCTTGATACAAATAAAGATGAAAAGACATATTATCAGATAGCGGTGAATCCGTCAGCAGTCATTTATGACTCTTCTGTTAAAAACAAGGCAAGCAACACCGGTTATGATATAAATCCCCGAGTGCGCGCATGTCTGAATAATAATTTCTGGACACTGGAAATGGCGGTTCCGTGGAGAAACCTGAAAGTTGGAAAGATGCCAATAAATGCCCAGACAATGAGACTGCTTCTGGTCAGGACCAGAACCCGGACAAAAGAAAAAATGCAGTATCCAACTGTTTTCGGGGACAACCATCAACCGGAGAAATTCGGAACTCTGAAATTCATAAAATAAGCATTATTAATAAAAATAAATGAAAGGACATGTTAAGATAAAAAGCATGATATGATTGAACAAATATGTCATTTATAAAAGCGGGTTAATAAAAAATAATTACAGGATTTAAGGAGACATTCATGAATAAAGCAGCTTTACGGGTTTTAGTATTGATGTTGCTGGCTGTATCGGTTTCAGCCGAAAGGAAGGAACTTAACAGCAATGGCGACTTTGAACTTGGAGTGTTGGGGGAAACCCCTCCTGGTTATAAGGAACATGTCTATTTTGATCCTGAAACGGTTTTCGCGAATCCGGATCTTAAGTTTGCCCCGGAAACAGTTCAAGATACCGAGCGCGGGAGATGCATGAAAATCAAGGGGCTTGACGGCATATATCATTACAACGTGAATCTTACCGGCGGAAAGATCAAGAAATCGGGACAAGCCACCATTTCTTTTTATGCCAAGGTTGGTCCCGGTGAAAATGGCAAACTTAATCCTGAAAGGAAAAGTGCCACCAGAGTTATACGCATATCTTCCCGTTTGTTAAGCCGCAGACAAAGCAAATCGAAAATTAAAGGTTTTATTCCTATTCAGGATTTTGTATTCAGGCCAACGGAGAAATGGCAAAAATTCACGTTTCCATGCAAAGTATATAAAAATGCGGTTACCTATGCGTGGCTGAATTTGAGAAGGCGCAAAGGCTTCAAGGGCATGAATACGATCTACTTCAACGACATCAAATTTGTTGTGGGTGAAGGCAAAGTGGCCGCAACTGAGGAGGCCGCTTTGAATCCGGATAAAAGCTATCCGGTTTACTTGAAAGGTAAAAAGATTAAACTCAACGTCAGAGCCTTACTCACCTGCAAGGACGCCCCGAAAAATGCCCGGATCATTTTCCGCAACAACAACCGCAAGGAACTCTATAAAACCGTTCCCGTTAAACTGAAAAAAGCCGCGAAGCAAACTTTGAAAGACGGGCGGACAATTTATACAGCCGATTTAATCATTCCCGCCGATCGCTACGGCAGCTTCACCGGCGTTATGGAATATGAAGGCAAAGAAAACGCGAAAGTTAAGGTCAGAACCTTGGATGCGACTTTCGCGACGCTTCACCCGGTCATCAACCATAAACGCTATTCTCCGGGCTGGGGACTGGGCGCGAATTACCAGCCTAACTTGTACTGGTTTAAAAAAATGTATATCCGTATTAATAAACCATTCAACGAAGAACTGAAAATTTTAAGGTTGGGCGGAATTTCCCTGCTGCGTATCTGGGCACACTGGCGGCTGGTGGAACCGGAAGAAGGAAAAATGACCGCTGATTATCTTGGCAATGAATTGAAATTATATGAGAAGAGCGGTTTCGGCATCATGTTTCAACTCGGCGGTTACATGGGCTGGGAAAAAGGCAGCAAAATGTTCACACTGCCTTTATGGGCCTATAAAAAACATATTAAACATATAAGCAAATTATCTTCACACAAAGCCGTTCTTCCCCCGTTGAAAGCTTGGAAAAATTACGTGCAATTCTGCGTAGACCACTTCGGAAAATATGTAAAAGCGGACGGTCTTTGGGAAGTTATCAACGAGGCGAATTGCTATATATCGCCGGAAGTTTATTTAAAAATGCTCAAAGCATCTTATGATATTGTCAAGAAAAAATATCCCAAATCCATCGTTATCGGGAACGGCATGACCGGGGATTTTGGCTTGAATAACGTGGAATGGTGCAATGCGCTGCTTAAAACCGACCCGAATTATGAAAATTACCTTGACGGATTTGCTTTTCATCCGTATACCGCGTCTTTGGATTACCAGAAGGGATCATACAACAAATTTTCAAACCTGATCAAGGGGATCAAAAGCGTCAAAAAGCCGAAAACCACATTGTGGAATACGGAATGTTACATGCATGACTCCGCCACGAAAAACCAGTATCCTTACGACTGGACCGGAAGGTCCACTATTGGCGGCGGCGATCATCTGCGTCATTTCCTGTTAAACTACCTGCACGGCGTAAAAGCCGTGACGGCCATGACTGAAGGTAATTATAACCGTGGAGATACTCCCAATGACGCGTTGGCCGCCGGCAACGCGCTATCCTGGTTCCTGAAAGATATGGATAGAATTATAAGGCTTGATGAAAAGATAAACCGCTTCCTTCGTGCCGGGGTATGTACAAGCAACGACTGCAAAAAAGGATTCGGATTTATCTGGGACCTGCGCCCTTCCGGATCCAACTGGATTGTTCCGGAAAAATATTTCAGCGGGTTGAAATTTTTTGACCTGTACGGCAATCCCATTACCGTGGATAAAAGCAAAGGAGTTTTCCTTTCGCTTGATCCCGTTTTCGTCAAGGGCAATCCGGGAACAATCAGACTGGCAATGCTCAGAGGGATGTACGCTTCCAATAATGAGGTTAAGCTGAATGCCAGGATTTTCCAGGACAAATTGGTCCTGGAAGCTGAAAACTTCTTCGGCACCGACTGTCATTTCGACGCCGCGATCGAAAAGAACAAATGGTTTAAGGCGCCGGAAAGGATAATGTTCGCCTACAAAGGCAATATGCTCAGTTCAGTGGTTCTGGACAACGTTGTCAGCAAAAGGCCCGGCAAAGATGATTCCGTGAAATGGACTCTGTATACCGACGGAGACGAATCCGGGACATCGGCCGTCAACATTCTTCCCGATACGGGCTCATACAGCATTCCGTCGGGCAGCGCCAAGCCGTTGACGCTGCCGATCGGCGACAATGCCGTGGCCAGGATCAAAGGAGTGAAAGCCGGCCTGAAAATCGAAGTTGACGTCACTGACGAAAAAGTTGTCGCCTCCGAGGACAAGCGTTTTTACCTGACTGACGCCGTGGAAATATTCATCGACACAAATCCTTTCTACAGCCTGAGCCAGAAAGATATCAAGGGATCACAGAAACTGAATGTTTTCCAGTATTTTCTTGCCGCGACTCCGGCCAAGGACGGCTCGAAATTCTGGGCAGCCAACAAAGTAAAGGGTGAATTCAAGTCGAATGCCGTTTATAAAAATGAAAAAACCGATGACGGCTACCGGGTCAGCGTGATCATCCCCTGGGGGGAAATCGCGCCAATGTTCGCGCCTGGAGACGTATTCGGGATTGATATTGAAATAAGCGACAAGGACGACATTAAGGACGAATGCCGGACTCCCAAACAGTCCCTTGGCGGGAAACCGGGGAAATCGTATCTGGAGAGACTCCATTACCCGCTTTTCAGGTTGCCGAAAGCGGCTCTCAAGTATTACCGCGACAATACGATGGAGCTGTTCGGCGGCGGGTTCATCAAAGGCGGGGATTTTGAAGGCAAACTCGTGGGAAGAGGCGTGCTGGAAGGATGGGACAATCATGCCTGCCAATATATCCCGCAACCCCGTTATACTAAAATAATTGTTGACGACGCCATCGGGAAGGGGTATGGTTACCTCGGGTCAGGCGGAGTCTACGCGAATGTACAGGAGAGCGCCGCCAGGGCTTTCGCGAAGAAGAAGTGCAGAGCAGGTTATGTAAACCAAAGTTTCAAGGTCAAGAAGAACGCCCATAAACGCGCGGCTATCCAATTCATGTATAAACTGGAAGATATGAAAACCTGGGAGCCGGGATACAAGATATGGGACTTCATGAATCAGAAGCCCGGCTTCTATAACGCTATCCATTTTTGGCCGTCAAGAATTAATAACAGAGATCCTAATTTCCTGGGAATCCAGGGAACCACCGGCTGGAGGCTCGGACAGATTATCCTGGTGCTTCCTGCCGGTACGGATAAAATAGGCTGGCAAACAGGATACAGAAATCCGGTTACCGGAAAACTCTGGCTGGACAATATTAAATTCAAGTACCTTGACTGAGTTGATGGGGGAGACTGCCGCGGACAGTTTTTTATTCCGCGGCAGTCTTTTTTATGACAAATTTTACAGTTTACATGAAAAAAGTAAAGTTCCGGAGCAATGCAATCATATTGTCCGTGATCCTGAGTCTGTTTTGTTGCTGCGGTGAGTTAGCCGCAGGCAACTCCAGTGGTGACGACATCCTCGAAGCTTATCAGCAGATGAATCTGAAGGAAGCGTTGCGGCTCACGAAAAAATATCCTGAACTGCCTGAAAGCAAACTGGTTTCCGCGCTCTGCGATATTCATGATTCCGACTGTCAGGACATCAGTTCAGGATTGCGCAAGCTGAAGGATATTTATTCCCGGGAAGGCAAATTTCCCGCACCGTTATGGCGGGAAGCGGCATTGTCCCTCGGACGGGTTTCGCAACTGCTGAAGCGGCGCAAAGGGATTTACCATCAGGCGGACAAGATAAATTTCCGGGAAATTTTCCGGAGGCTTATCAGCGGTTATCCGAACAGCCTGCCGGCGTGTCAGGCGGCAATATATCTTGCGGAAAGTTATTTTGACGCTCCGTCGCTGGAATCGCGGAAAGAGGGTTTCGATATTCTGGAGAAATTTATTGCCGGATATCATGGTCCGGCCCATTACCTTGTGCCGGTGCATCTCAGCGCCGATATAAATTACATTTACCTTAACCGTGATTACCACAAAAGCGTAAAACATCTGAAAGCCGCTTATAAGCTGGGGATTGCCAATCCCAGGACCAGCGAACAGGTTTTGTTCAGGATCGGCAGGTTGCTGGATTTTCGGCTTCATGATTATAAAGGAGCATACAACTACTATCGCCAGTTCCTGAAAGAGTACCCTAATTCAAGGTTCGGACCGGTGGTGAAACGTTACCTGAGGAAGTTGAAAAAGTGAAAGATAAACCGGACAAATCCAGAGAATTGAGCGCCCGTCCCGGACGTTTTCAGCAATTCGGACTTATTATGTTCGGGATATTTTACCTGGTATCCGTGATCATGGTGATACTTAACCAGAGCAAAGAGGAAATTCTCGATCCCAACTGCAAAACCATTACCATAGCGCACTGGCAGCTTGAAGACGGTTTCCGGGAAGGCATTGACGAGGCCATCAGGGAATTTGAAAAAATTAAAGCGGTACAGGGGCAGAAGGTAAAAGTAATTCAATCCACGATCCCGGTAAGGGGATACCAGCAGTGGGTACTTACCCAGTTGATTGGAGGCAAACCGGCTGATTTGATCGAACTGTCCGGCGGATCACACCTTTTCAATCAGTATTTCCGGTCCCTTTCCAACTATGTGAACAAACCCAATCCTTTCAATCGCGGAACCGTGCTTGACGGCGTTCCCTGGAAAGACACTTTTATTGACGGGATGGTAAACGCCCTGGACTATATTTACGCTGAACATTTTGGTGTGGGGGTGTGTTTCCATACCATGCGGATGTTTGTAAATATGGAACTGCTTGAGAAAGCCACCGGCAGCAGGAAATTGCCGCGCAACCTTTCCGAATGGCTGGAAGACTGCCGGAAAGTCAAAGAATATGGCAGAAAAATCGGCAAACCTTTAATTCCAATCGGCGTCAGGGGTTTTGACAAAGCGACCCTCAGCCAGCTCTTCAGAAACTATCTTGCCCAGCTGAACGGGATTATCAACGACCGCCAAAACTTGACCGGGGCCCCGGGAGCAACGGAATCCGATGTTCTGGAAGGGCTCATCAATGGCGAAATAAGCCTGGAACGTTATCTCGCCGTGGTAAATATCATTAAAGACCTCGGACAGTATTTCGGCAAGGGATTTACCGCCACGGACCTGGAACAAACCAAGTTCCTGTTTTTTTCAGGTAAAGTATGCTTTTTTCCCGACGGCACTTGGAATGCATATTCAATGATCAAAAACACTCCTTTTGATGTTGAAGTAATGACCGTTCCGGGAATAGGGAAAAATCATCCTTATTCAAAATATTTTACCGGAACATTGAGCGAACAGGGGATCGGCGTCGGATGCAAATTCGGAATCCCGAAAGCCTGCCAAAATTTTAACCTGACCTTGGAATTCCTCCAGTTTCTGACTTCATTCAAAACCAATCAGATGGTGATGGGCCATTGCAAATGGCCGCCCGCCGTGCGCAAGGCAAAATACGAAGGTTTGCTGGCCAAATTCAAACCTGTCGAAACGGGTGATCAGCAGCGCGTGGCGAATCCGTTGTTTTACAGCCGGGGAACCAGAAGCAAGATGCTCGAGGATCTCGAAGAAATTATCATCACCCAGCCTGGTGACGCGGAAGCACTGTTCTGGGAAAACTATCAAGGCAGACTTGAAAGAATTTCCGCCGATATTGTTGAAGCAGGCAAAGGAATCGAGCGCAATCTTTTGGAGGGGGAACGGCAGCGTTCCCAGATCAAGCTTGGTTTATTAAGGAAAAACCTGTCTCCGGAAGCGCGAAAGTCCCTGGAATTCAGGCGCAGCGTAATCCTGGAAAGTTATCCCGGCAATCAGGAATTGCGCAACCGGCAGAAGCGGAGGCTTGAGCTGACCCGGCGGCAAATAAAAGAACGGGATAAAAAAGGGACGGAATAATGGCGGTAATCGTATCAGACAGAAAATTAAAGTATTACTGGCCGGTGTATTTGCTGATTGCGGTTCCGCTCGGACTGGTGCTGCTGTTCAATTATTATCCGATAATCAACGGATTCGTCCACATTTTCTATCGCTGGGACGGCAGCCGGGTCGAGGAATTCATAGGCTTGGGAAACATTACGAAAATGATTCACGATATGGATTTGTGGAGGTCATTCCTGATCGTGCTGCTGTTCGTTGCTTCCAGCCTGGTTAAAATGATTTTACCCATTATCACGGCGGTTATTCTGCATCATATCGCCAATGAGCGCGCCAGTTACTTCTACCGTATCGGATTTGTGATTCCGATGGTGGTCCCGGCCGTGGTGGCGATCCTGATGTGGAAATATTTTTACGAGCCGAACGCCGGATTTCTCAATCAGCTCCTTCGCAACCTCGGGTTTCTTGGCATGAACAATACTATCCAGTGGCTGTCCAGTAAATACCTGGTGCTGGTTTCGCTAATCTTTCAGGGATTTCCCTGGGTCGGCGCATTCGGGGTGCTGATCTATCTGGCCGGACTCAACAATATTCCCAATGAAGTCTACGAAGCCGCCGATATCGACGGCGCCGGACCGTTGCGGATTTTTTCCAGTATTGAACTGCCGCTTATTACCACTCAGATACGGATTAATCTGGTGTTGATGGTGATCAGCACAATCCAGGGCTGGCAGAACGTTTATCTCTTCCTGGGGGAGTCCGGGGGGCCGGGAGGCATTGCCACCGTTCCAGGACTCCTCGTTTTCCGTGAGGCATTCGCCGAAGGAATGTTCGGTTACGGTTGCGCCGTGGGATTCCTGCTTTTCTTGATCATCCTCACACTCACGGGAATTAACAATAAATTTGTCCGGACTAAAAAGTAAGAAAACATAAGGATATCGATAATATGCGGCGAAGAGGCAAATTTCAGGAATTATGCAAGCACTTGTTTATCTGGGGGATATTTTTCTTCACCTTTTTGCCGCTTTACCTGATGATAAACATTTCCCTGAAGGACAATACCCAGTTTGCCAGGAACCCGTGGTTTCCCGAACCCCCGTTCCACTGGGAAAATTTTGTTGTGGGCTGGAACCAGATCGGCGATAAAATTTTCAACACCGCGTTCGTGGCGATCACCACTACTATCCTTTTGCTTGCCCTTGCCCTGATGGGGGCGTTCTTTTTTGCGCGTTACAAGATCCGGGGCTCAAAAATCCTGTTCCTTATTTTCCTGATCCTGCTGATGTATCCCGGCATCGCAAATATGGTTCCGACATTCAAACTGATCAGCGCCCTCGGACTTTACAACACCCACTGGGCATTGATTCTGCTCGGGATCGCAAGCGGTCAGGCATTTACCATTTACGTGCTGCGAAATTTTATCGAGGAAATACCGCAGGATTTGTTCGATGCCGTGGAAATCGACGGCGGAAGTGTGCTCCAGCAGATATGGCATGTTGTGGTTCCGCTCTCCATGCCGGTGATCGGAACCCTGGCAATCCTCAGGATTATCGGCGTATGGAACAACTTCGTAGCTCCATTGATCATGTTGCGCGACAACAAACTCCAGGTGATTTCAGTGGCGCTGCTCCATCTCGAAGGCGAATACACAAAACAGTGGGGAGAACTGATGGCAGGTTACACTATCGCTTCAATTCCACTGATCATCATGTTCTTTTTCTGCATGCGGCTGTTTATCAAAGGACTATCCGCCGGGGCCATCAAAGGCTGACGGCGCGAAACTATTGCTCCAGATGTTTTTTCCGGTAAAATAATGGAGAGGTTTCCGTTTTCTTCTTGAATATGTTTGAGAAATAATATTCATCTTTAAAACCCAGTTCATAGGCAATTTCCTTAATCGTTTTCATGGTATTTTCAAGCAGGAGTTTTGCAACCCGGATCCTTTGCTCAAGCAAATAATTATATGGGGTTGTGCCATATTCCTTCTTGAAAATCCTGATGGTTTGCGAAGGCGATTTTGAAACAAGCCTACCCATCGTATTCAGAGTCATTTTTTTCATAATATTCGCGTCAAGGTAATTTTTCAGTTTTATGGCTTCTGGAGAAATAACCTTTTCCTTTTGTGAAGCCACGTAGGAAGAAATTTTCATTATAATTTCATGGATGATCAGCGAGGCAAGATAATGCGCGGAAAATATATCCTGCCTGATTTTTACCAATCCCTCTTTGAAAAGTTTTTCAAGATAGCAGTTGCTTATATGAAAAACATTACTGAGTCCATATGTCTCCATAAGATTCTCCACCAGCAATCCGCTTACATTGAACCAGATTTTCGTCCAGGGATTTTGTGAACTCGACCAGTAGCTGTGATCAGTTCCGGAATGTGCAATATATACATCTCCGCCTTTCGGCTCGAATTCTCGGGAATTGATATTCAGAAACCCCTGCCCCTTGATGATATATTCAAAAACATATATCCTGCTGTTCTTTCGCGATATTTTATAGGAACCGTCACAGTATGAAATCCCGGCCAGTTCAAGATTGAATATATCGGGCCGTTCAGCTTTTTTCGTCAGATTTATTATATCTTCCCGCATGCTCATATACCTCATTATAATGCTGATATTTTCCATTCACAAAGCTGTATAATGATAATATAGTATATCTGCAACATATTAAAAGAGGAAGGCGATTATATGAACACAAATGTAATTCCAAGACCGGAATATCCGCGGCCGCAGTTTAAAAGAGAAGAATGGGTCAATCTCAACGGCACATGGACATATGAATTCGATTTCGGCAAGTCCGGACACCAACGGGAATTAATGAAAAGCAAGGGATTCAAAGATAAAATAATCGTGCCGTTCTGTCCTGAAAGCAAACTTTCAGGCGTGGAGCATAAAGATTTTATTGACATGATGTGGTATCACAGAAAGATAAGTATTCCTGCCCAATGGCGGAACAAACAGATAATGCTAAACTTCGGCGCGGTCGATTTCGAATGCGAAGCATACATTGATGGAAAATTGGCCGGACGGCACTACGGAGGAAGCTCTTCGTTCTCGTTCGATATTACTTCACTTGCGGCTCCCGGCGAAGAATACGAACTGACGGTAATGGCGAAAGACGACACTCGTTATGGCAATCAGCCGTTGGGAAAACAGTGTAAGGAGTTTGATTCATATGGCTGTCTCTATACCCGCACTACCGGAATATGGCAGACCGTATGGCTCGAGGCGGTGCATCCGCAAAGTTTGAAATCATGCCGGATCATGCCGGATTTCGATAATGGAACTTTCAGCTTTACCCCGTTTTTTTATTCCGTGAAACACGATAACCGGCTGTTAATTGAAATCAGCGGCGGACAGAATAAATCATGCATCGAAAGCTCCGCCAATAATGCCGTGCCGATTATTATTAAACTTGAAAATCCGAAAGCATGGTCTCCGGAAAATCCTTTCCTTTACGATATTAAATTGATTGTCATGGACGCTTCCGGCAATATCCTGGACGAGGTCGAATCTTATGCGGGACTGAGAAAAATCCATGTCGAGGGAAACAGATGCTTCCTCAATAATAAGCCTTTGTATCTCAGGCAGGCGCTTGATCAGGGATATTATCCCGATGGAATCTGGACAGCTGACTCGGACGAGGCATTGAAAAAAGATATTGAACTTTCCTTGAAAGCGGGATTCAACGGAGCAAGGCTGCATCAGAAGGTCTTCGAGGAACGCTTCCATTACTGGGCGGACAAACTGGGTTATCTTACCTGGGCCGAATACCCGAGTTTCGGCATCTCGCTTTGGAAACATACCAACGGCCTTAACCCCGAAGCCGCGGCATGGACTATTCTTTCCGAATGGAGAAGTGTTGTTGAAAGGGACGTTAATCATCCGTCAATTATCGCCTGGGTCCCCCTGAATGAAACCCGCCATGCCACCGATTGGGAAATGCACCGGAGGTTTCACGAAGATATTTACTACCTGACTAAATCCCTGGACACTTCAAGACCGATTAATGAAGCCAGCGGATATGTCCACCAGATAACCGACTTATGGTCCGTCCACTGTTACGAACAGGATCCGGTAAAATTGAAAGAAAAAATCGCTACGCCTCAGGACTCGTTGTCACCTATTCCTGACACTGTCAACGGCGTCAGTTACGGCGGCCAGCCCTATTACATCGACGAAATGGGCGGAACCATGTTTGTTCCGGAAGACCGGCAGGAATACTCAAGCGGTTCCTGGGGATACGGAAACGGGGAAAAAGTTAGTGAGGAGGAATTTTATACCCGGCTGGAAGGCATCGTGAACGCCATATTGTCACAAGAATATATTTCCGGTTACTGCTATACCCAACTTACCGATGTCGAGCAGGAACAGAACGGCATATACAACTATGACCGCACCGAAAAGTTCGACATGAAAAGAATTGCGGCAATATTCAGCAAAAACGGATTTCAATAGAGTAGGGCTTGCCTAAACTTTGAGAATCACATAAACGTGTAACACCCGGAAGCATTATGAAACGTTATGAATCTATAGCAAAATGCAGCAAGTTTTCAATATCAATAAATCGTTTACGGCCGTAAGGTGATAATTGCCATCGCCACCCAACTCGCGGAAAGCTCCAACTCGACATCACCCATGTAACCAAAACATGCGGTAGAGCATCGGATCGAGATCGGGAGAAATCCGGAAAACTTAGTTTTTTTTACTTTATATGTTTGATTGTTGTTAATGAATGTCATAAATTCTATTATGGAATTGCGGTGAATTCCGTGAAAATCGGAAGCTGTCGCGCAACTGTGAGCCTTGCGAAAGGTCAAGCCAGATCCCGGATTCCAGAATCAATATCAAGGTTGTTTCCGCGTCAGAAACGGTTTGCCTGAGCATCATTTTTCGGTTCTTCTGCGTTTTGATCCGGAGGTGAGTAGCTGGATGTCTTGTGCTGTAAAGGGCAATCCGGCATAACCGGTCGCGCTTGCTCCCTTTTATTCCATTTGCGCCTTGACAGCTTCAGAAATCCGCCAATAGCGACTGTTGGCAGTTGAAAAAAGCAATTTTTCAACTGCGCCACTGGAAAAGCAAAAGACTGGCGGCATAACTCTCGTTTTTTACCAGAAAGCGAGGGAATTATGTCTACCAGTCTGATGTATTTTACTCAGGGCATCCGTGGATTTCAACATGAGAGCTTTGATTTCAGCCGTAAACATGGAACTGTTTACCAGAAAATCGTGCGGAAAGATTTGCGCTGTCCTGAATGCAATGGCTCGAAAGTTACCGCGAAGTGGTTGCGGACCAGGGATATCAAAGGAGTCAAAAGCGGTCGTTGGCAGTTGTGTTTTATCATTGACGTTCACCGTATCTACTGCCACGAGTGCGGGAGCTGGACGGTGGAGAAGCTGCCGTTTCTGAGTTCGTCCAAATCGCGGATAACCAAGGAGTTGGAGAGGTCGATCGTCGAGTTGAGAAGCGAAATGAGCATCAATGCCGTCGCCGGTTTTTTCGACCTGCCGTGGCGGACCGTAAAAAACGTTGAAAAGCGTCATCTCAAGAAAAAATACCATAAGATTGAACTCAAAAACGTCAGGATAATCGGCATTGACGAAATTTTTGTCTCGCGGAAAAAAGGCGTTGAAAAGTATCTGACGATTGTCCGTGACCTGGAGTCCGGGGCGGTGTTGTATGTCGGCAAAGGCAAAGGCGTTGACGCGCTGAAAAACTTCACCGCGAAACTGAAACGCGCAAAAACAAAAATAGCAATAATCGCAATGGATATGTCGAAAGCGTACACCGCCTGGGCCGGGGAAAACCTGCCGGACGCCGAAATCGTCTTCGACCACTTCCACGTGATCAAACTGATGAATGAAAAGCTCGATAAAGTCCGGCGCAGAATCACCGCAAACCTCGACGAAGAACATCGGAAACTGCTTAAAAACCAACGCTTTCTGTTCCTGCGTAACGTCGAGAACCTTTCCCCCGACGCCAAACTGCTGCTCGACAACCTGAGAAAAACTTTCCGGGAACTGGGCGAGGTCAGCATGATGAAGGAGGCGCTGCGGAGCATCTACCGCCAAGCCGGGAACGAGTTCCGGGCCAAGGCGGCACTCCGTAACTGGTGCGACATCGCCAGGGAAACGGACATCAAGGAACTCTCCGACATGGCGAAAACCATCGAAAACCACCTCGGCGGCATCACGGCCTACTGGCGCACCGATAAGTTGTCGAACGCCGCGATGGAAGGATTCAACAATAAAATCCGATGGCTGATCCGGCAAGCCTACGGATATCGCGACCAGGAATATTTCCACCTCAAAATCTTCGACCTTCCCAATATCGATACCAACAGAAAACTGTGATTTTACGGATCAAAACGCAGAAGAGGCCATTTTTCTGACCTGTGCGGAAACGTCATGGAGTACGCACGATACAAGTTAAAAAGGAAAAATGATGAATTTCTTATCTTTCGCCAAACGGCATCTCTCCGCTCCTGTTTTCTCAAAACCACCGCAAGGCGTTTGAGGCTTCAGTCATAAGGACAAATCATGTGGGGTTTCGTTTTTATTATTTTCCTTGCGGTGTTTTTCCAGACCGGTGCATGGCTGTCGATATTCCGGCGGCGCGTTCGTCTGCCGTTGGTTATTGCCGCGGCGATTGCCGCCTATATCCCTTATTCCGCGGCGGCCAATGTCAATATCAAACTTTTTACCGTGGTAATGAACGACATGCAGACCCTGGTGGCCGGTTGCACAATCGCCATGGGACAGTCGCTGATTGCGCTGCTTTTAATGACCGGTCTTCAGAAACGGCGCTCGGAAGAAGTCAAAATTCCGCTCTATATGTATTTGGCGTGGGTTCCGCCGGTACTGTTCCCGGTGGTAGTGGCAAGCGGAATGATTTTCCTGTTCAATACGGCCACCGGCTGGAATTTCGGAATGCTCGGACTGGCTTATGTGGCGGCGGTATTCGGCATATTGGGAGTATTAGCGGAGATTTTTGCCTGGAGGTATCCCCTGAGGGAAAGCCGGGAAGGAATCGTGGCCAGCGTTTACCTGCTGACCATCGTGGCTGCGATGTTTCTGCCCCAGATCGTTTCCGGGGAGATCAATGCCGACTATGCAACCGCCGATTATCACGCGGCGCTTTTCATAATTCCCTGCATGATTATCATTGTTTTTGCGGCAATAGCCGCTGATTTATACCGGCACAGCCGGAAACTGAACAAATATTGGAGTTCAAAAAATGAATTTTATGGTTAAAATCCTGGCGCTGATTTCCGACAGCCTGATGCTTCCGGGGACAATCCTGCTGGTGGCGATGTTTGTGTATTCGATGTACTTATTGGGGTGTTTCTTTTCCCTTTACCTTAGGATACTTGGAAGCTCACGGCTTTCAAAAGACATTATTGGAAAACTTGACCGGGGCGAAAAACTCGAGATCGGAATTCTGCCGAAAAATGAATTCTCGCTGAAACTGCGCCAGCTCGCTGAGCTGAACTGGCATTCCGTCCGCTGCGAAAAACGGATCGCGGACTTCAACCAGAAAAACAATTGGGACCTGGCGCGCTCCAAGTTCCTTATCAAAATTGGTCCATTGATGGGGTTGATGCTGACCCTTATCCCGATGGGGCCGGCGCTGGTCGGACTCGCTAACGGCGATATTACCTCGATGGCCCACAACCTGCATCTGGCTTTTACCACCACGGTGGTGGGGATCTTCGTTGGCGCGGTCGGACTTATCACCTACGAAGTCAAGAACAACTGGTACCGCGAAGAGATCATCAGGCTGCAATATGCGCTCGATCTTGAACGTAATGAAGGAGATTCTCAGGATGAAGAATAACCGTTATCTCAGAAACGAACCGGGCGGGGAAGATGAGCTTAATCCGCTGTCAGGACTCACCAATTTGTTTGATGTGGCAATGGTTTTTGCGGTGGCGCTGATGGTGGCGTTCGCCGTGAGAATGAAAATGACCGAATTCCTGACTAAGGAAGATGCGACTTTCGTCAAAAACGCGGGTAAGGAAAATATGGAAATCATCGTCAAGAAAAACAACAAGGTGACCCGTTACAAATCAACAAAAAGTTCCGGAAACGGCAAGGGCCGCCGGGTGGGAATCGCCTATCAGCTCGAAAACGGCGACATCATCTATGTCCCTGAAAATTCTCAATCCGGAGAGAAAAAATGAAAAAGAAATTTCTGATTCCGCCGATTTTATTGTTAATTTTACTCCTGGTCCTGATTTTACTGGCTGTCGGATATGATAGAATGGCGTCTCCCACCCGGATCGGGTTTATCGGATTCCGTGACCAGGCGCTCGCTGGTTACGCGGAGGCGGCGGGAGGCAACTCTTCATATGTCATTGAAAAGGTTCCCTGGGGGAAAAAAATCAAACCTGATTTGCTGAAATACGATGTCTTGATGATTCGCGGCATGGGTTTGCGCCTGACCCCTGAGCAAAAAACGCTGATAAAAAACGCGATCGCCAAGGGTGTGCCGGTTTATGTGAGTTCCGCGACCAGCACGGAAGTTGAACTAAGTTCGATCCCAATGCATAAGCTTAATAAAATCCAGTCTTATTATCGCGGGGGCGGAGTGGAAAACCAGCGGCGGCTGCTTAATTACCTGCGGCGGGAAATCGACGGCAAACGGTTTTTTGTTGACGACATCAAACCCCCGGTAGCGATGCCCCGCGAATGCCTGTATCATATCGCGGATGACGCAATATTCCCCAGCTACGAAAAATATCTCGAATATTATAAAGCTAAAGGTTTTTATAAAGAAAAGGCCCCCAGAGTATTTTTCATGGCTTCAAGAGCAAGGGCCGGAGGTTCGGGCAACGAACATATCAAAGGAATTATCAAAGCGCTCGAAGACGGAGGACTTAATGTTTTTCCCGTCAGCGCAAGGGAAAAGCAGAACGAATTTATCAGCAAGGTAAAACCTGATATTCTGATCTGGAGAACCGGGGCCGGACGCAGCCGGGAATTGTTTGAAAAACTCAATCTGCCGGTGTTCTGTCCGGTTAACGTCTACCGTCCTTATGACAAATGGCTTAAAGACCAGCGCGGCTTCACCGGGGGACTTCTTACCTGGAACATTGTCTGGCCGGAAACCGACGGGCGCATTGTCCCTTATGCCGTTACCGCCCAGTTTCCCGATAAGCGCGGATTCAATGTTTTCAAAGTGCTCCCGAAACGGCTGAAAAACTGGGTTAACCTGGTCAAGAAATACATCAACCTGCGGAAGAAGGACAATTCAAAAAAGAAAATTGTCATCATCTACTACAAAGGTCCCGGACAGAACGCGCTGAATGCCCAGGCGCTGGAAGTTGGCGAATCGCTCTTCAACGTTTTGAAACGGATGCGGGAAGCGGGATACAATGTCGAAGGTTTGCCGGAAAATGCCGATGAACTGCTGAAAATAATCCAGAAGTACGGAAAGGTTCTCGGCGCTTACGCAAAAGGCTCGATCAGCGAATTCCTGCGCGACGGCAATCCCGAGCTCGTGTCGGCGGAAGATTATGTAAAGTGGGCGAAAGCCGCGATGCCGGCCGATCTCTATGCCGATGTGGAAAAGATGTATGGTCAGCCTCCCGGTGAATACCTGACCCTTACCAAAGACGGCAAGAAATATCTGGCCATCAGCCGGGTACGGTTTGGCAACGTAGTAATTATGCCACTGCCGATGGCAGGGTCCGGACCGGACACCAATAAGATAGTCCACGGCACTAAAAAAGCTCCGCCCCACGCATACATAGGGGTGTATCTTTGGGCCAGATTCGGTTTCAAGGCCGACGCCCTGGTCCACTTCGGAACCCACGGAAGCGTGGAATTCACTCCCTGGAAACAGAATGCGCTGTCCAGCTATGACTGGCCGGACATCCTGATGGGGTCCGTTCCCCACAGCTATATATATTCGATCAACAACATTGGCGAGGCGGTGCTGGCGAAACGCCGCACTTACGCGGTGATGGTTTCGCACCTGACCGCACCGTTCATGGCGGCCGACCTCCACGGGGAACTCGATACGCTTCATGAAAAAATCGCGCAGTATGAAGTTATAGAGCAACCGCAACTCCGCGCCGTGTACAACAAAAGTATCTGTGAGATGGTAAGGAAGCTCAATCTGGAGAAAGATCTCAGCCTTAAAGAGCTGAAGCCTCCGGCATCAGAGGAAACTATCGAAAAAATCCATAACTACCTGCACGAAGTCGGAGCCGCGAAAATCAACCGGGGACGCTACGTCATTGATCGTCCCTATACCGATGATGAGGCCATGGAAACCGCCCGGCAGATGACCAACGACCCTATCGCGCGGGCAATGGCCGAACTTGACCTTATCAGGGGAAAAATCACGTCTAAACAATTGGAGGATTTGCATTTTTACGAGTTCAACTATCGCAAAAAAGCGGAAGCCGCCATTGATGCGATTTTCCAAAACCGGAAGAAGCCGGAAGACGTCATCGGAAAAAAAGATTCCGCGCTTCTCGCATCACAGCCGGAACCGCAAAACAACACGCGCCGGATGGGACGTTCCGGACGCTCCAGGCGGATGGGCAGGATGCGAATGATGCGAATGCGGCGTAACATTTCGCCACCGGATGTAAAAAAGACAGGCCGGAAATCAGCGGAGGAGTTGTTGCTGAACCTTGCCGGGAAACCGGAAAGTCTGGAGTTCATTGCTTCACTCAAAGATGAAGAAAAATATAAAAACGCCATTGCTTTGACCAATCCGCGCAGCCTGATGAAGGAAATGCGGCTTGCCGTCAATCTTCCAGAACGGCGGAAATTCCTTAAACTCGCCGCCGATCCCCAGGTGATGCCGTTGTTGACGCTCATGAAGGACGGTAAGACGCGAAGCGAAGTACTTAGTAAGCTGTCAGATCCGGAATTCAAGGCGGAATTGGAAGCGGCCGGGAAAAAATTTGAACGGCGCATGCAGTCCAGATACCGGAGAAAACTCGCGGGATTGGACAAGCGCAGAAAGCTTTACCAAGATATCGATATCAAGGATATCCATTTAATAAAGGAAAGAATCGCGCAACTGAAAAAACTCGCGGCCGACTATGAATTCCTTATCCGCAACCGCAATGGTGATTCCGGCAAAGTCGATTTCGCCGGGGAACTTCGCCAGGTGCGAAAAGCCACTGCCAGGCTGGAAAGCAAATACAAGTCATATCTGGGCGCGCTGAAAGTGCTTCATGAGGCATTGAGCAGCGTAAAAAAATACAAACATGAACTGCAAATATCCGGCAAGTTTGAAGTCGAGGCTTTCCTCAATTCGCTTAACGGCGGCTACGTGAAACCCTCTCCGGGCGGCGACCCGATTGTCAATCCGCGCAGCATCCCGACCGGGAAAAACCTCTATCCCATCGACGACCAGATCGCGCCGACCCGCGAATCCTGGGAGGTCGGGAAAACCATGGCCCAGTCGCTTATCGATATCACCATGAAAAAGAAAGGGCATTACCCCAAGAAAGTGGCGTTTACGTTATGGGGAGGCGAATTCATCAGGACTTACGGGGCCGCTATCGGCCAGATTTTCTATCTGTTGGGAGTCGAACCGGTCTGGAATTCCCGAGGGGTGGTTTATGATGTAAGGCTGATTCCGATGGAAAAACTCAAACGCCCGAGAATCGACGTGGTTATCCAAACCTCCGGACAGTTCCGGGACACCGCTACTTCCCGGATCTATCTGATCGATAAAGCCGTCAGACTCGCGAGTAACGCTGCCGATGACGGCAAATACGGTAATTATGTGAAAGAAGGCAATGCCGCCGCTGAAAAAGTCATGATCAAGAAAGGACTGTCGCCTGTCCAGGCGCGGAAGATGTCAAAAGTCAGGATTTTCGGAGGAGCTGGCGGCGCTTACGGAACCGGAATTTGCGGACTGGTTGAAGCCGGCGACAAGTGGGAAAATGAAAAGGAAATTGCCGACCGCTACCTAAAAAATATGGGCGCGGTCTACACCGAAGATTGCTGGTGTCAGTACATCCCCGGCGTATTTGAGGCCGCACTCCAGAATACCGACACGGTGGTGCATTCGCGCTCCTCGAACACCTGGGGACCGTTGTCGCTGGACCACGTTTACGAGTTCATGGGCGGGATCAACCTGACTATCCGCAGCGTCACCGGCAAGGACCCGGACGCATACTTCCTGGATCTGCGGCAACCCGGCAAGGCATTGATGAAGGATGCACGTGAAGCCGCGATGATGGAAGCAAGGTCAACCCTCCTCAACCCCAAATACATCAAGGAGATGATGGAAGAAGGCCCGACCGGCGCCGGGACTTTCGCGGAAACTTTCCGCAATACTTACGCATGGGAGGTAATGAAACCTGATATGCTGGAAGACTATCTCTGGGAAGACCTGAAACATGTGTATGTGGACGACTCGCTGAAGCTCGGGATCAAGCAGTATTTCGAGAAAAAGAATCCGTATGCCCTCCAGGAAATGACCGCCGTAATGCTCGAAACCATCCGCAAGGGTTACTGGAAGGCCGACAAAAAGACTCAGCGGGACATCGCGAAGCTCCATGCGGAGCTGATTAAGAAATTCAAGCCCGGATGCAGCGGTTTCGTTTGCAATAACAAGAAACTCATGGGCATGATCTCCTCCCTCCTCGGAGACGACACCCGGAAGCAGTACAATGCCGCCCTCGATAAAATCCGCAACGCTCCGGTGGAAAAGAAAGACGTGGAAGGGATGAAAATGGAGAAGCAGGAAATCAAGCCACGCACCGTTAAGGACATGGTGAAGTCGAATCTGTTCGCGGTACTGGTGGCTGCCGGTGTGATCCTGTTGCTGTTTGCCGCGATTATTATCGGGAACCGTAAGAAGAAATATAAATAACCAACCGGGCCGTGATATCAAGTTGCGGCCTGAGAAAAAAGAAAGGGAAACCATGAAAGATCACCCTGTTGTCCGGAGAACGGTAATTGCCGTTCTGCTTATCGCCATGCTGCTTGGATGCGTTAACGTCTTTGCGGCCCGAAAAGCCATTCTGCTGGCCGCGTTCGGCACTACTGTGCCCGGCGCTAACAAGTCGTACAAAAATATTGAACGTTTCGTGAAACAGGAGAATCCGGGGATTCCCATTTACTGGGCCTACACCTCAAATAAAGTCCGGGCAATTCTCAAAAAGCGGGGCATAACAAAGTTGTCCGTTTCCGAAGCCTTGACGAAAATGCGTAAGGATGGAATTACCGAAGCAGTGGTGCAGTCCTTGCATATGGTTACTGGACTCGAGTACAAAAAGAAAATCCTGCAAGCCGTCAAACAATTCCAGACCGGGAAAAACTCGTTCAAAAAGCTTGTGATCGGCAAGCCGATGCTGCTTACGGCCGCAACGCTCAGGGATTTCTGCCGGGCGATGCTGTCGATTCTTCCCAAAAGCCGCAAACCACAAGACGCGATTCTGCTGATGGGACATAACCACGAGAACGCCGGTACTGACTTGTTCTATATCGCGGCCGGGCTGGCGTTGCAGCGGCAGGATCCGAATATCTTCGTGGCGACGGTTGAAGGCAAGCCCGACTTTGAAGATGCATTAAAAGAGTTGAAAGCAAGCAAAGCTAAAAAAGTCTACCTGATGCCGATGCTGGTGGTAGCGGGAGACCACGCCAAAAACGACCTGGCCGGGGATGAAGAAGATTCCTGGAAAAAGCAACTGCAAAAGCAGGGATTTACCTGCGTGCCGGTACTGAAGGGACTTGGTGAATATCCTGTCTTCGCAAAAATCTACGCGGCCCACGTCAAAGCCGCTTTGAAGGAACTGAACGAATAAACAGTAACTGATCGAGGCGGTTTATCGCATCGGAAAAAAAGAAAAATTAAAATCTCCCGGTTGCGGACAATCCATATTTTAAGGGATCGGTAAAATTTTGTCCGCAACCGGGACATCAGTGAAACATCCAACCCCGCGCTATCCGGAAATTCATCCGGGCGTAATTACGGGCGAATTTTCTTGAAATTTTGGTTAAAATTTTTCTCTGTTTAGAAAGTAGAATTTCAGGTTAATTCGGCATTGTTTTTTCTCATATAGATTGGATAATAAGCATTGTTCCTGTTTTTGCATAAGAACATATACCTTGTGAAGTTATACATATCTTCATTTGAATCTTTATCATCCGTTTTTCCCTCTTGCAACTCACTATGTCCTCTCACCCGTCATTTATTCCGCATGAATTTCTGATTACGAGAGAAGTATGCAGTATCCGGCTGGATATGTCCTGATTCCTTTGTTGGCGTTCTTGCAGCATGATTGCGGCTTCACACCCCAACCGGTAGTATGGAACTTTGACGGTAGTTAGCGGGGGTGAAATTGAATCGGCGCCGGGAATGTCGTCGAATCCGGCAATCGAAATATCTTCCGGAACCCGCAAACCTGCGTTTTTGACTGCCTCGATTGCGCCGATGGCTTTTATGTCCGTGTCCACAAATACCGCGGTAGGACGAGGTTTCAGCTCCAGCAGCTGCATCATGGCTTTCCGGCCATCCTCTTCGGTTCCGGTGATTGTCCGCACCAGATATTTTTCCCGGAAAGGCAGGTCGAACGAGCGCAACCCGATCTGGAAGCCGGCTATCCTGGCGGCATGAGAAGAATTGTTCACTGAAATCATGCCAATGTGCTGATGTCCAAGGTCTCGAACCAGATAGGCTATGAGTTCGTAAATTCCGGAAAGCTGATTTATGGTAACGCAATTTTGGGCAGGCGGGACTCCGCAATTGACGTCGATGACTATATAATGAATGCCTTTGGCCGCGAGTTTTTCCGGCTGTAATGATGACGGAACCAGCGTGATGACGCTTTGCGGCTTGTTGCCGCCTGGGCCGTGACCGGCGGCGATTTTAACCAGACCGGGATAGGTGTTGAGAATTCCGTTCTGGATCTCGTTTCTGATGAACCAATTGACGGAATCGCGGACACGGAGCGGTTCCCGCGGCCAGCCTTCGAGCAATAATTCCGGTACTTGCACTGCCTGGGAATCCAGCTGCGGAGAAATGGAATCGATATAGGTTCCGCCGCCACGCCGCCGGGTCAGCCAGCCATCCCGGACCATGGCGCGCATGGTATTGCCGATCGTGGCGGTGCTGACCTGATATTTGTCAATGAGTTGCCGTTCGGTATAAAATTTATCACCTGTCCGGAAATTGCCAGTGGCGATTTCCCTTACCAGCAGATCCTTAAGTTGAATGTATTTGGGAATCCCATTGTTTTTATCGATTTTTATTTTATCCATAATTGTTCACCAGTCGTTGCCGCACAGGTCGATGGTTCCCGGCGGGTAGTTTTTGATTTTCAGCGGATAGTATTCGACATCCGGCGGAAAACATTCACACAGTCCCCGCCTGATTTCCCGGTCCAGTTCCGGAGTGACGTCTGGATTTTGCAGCACCGTTAAATCCATGCCAACCTCATATTACATCTATTTATATATATAATATAGAGGATTTTTCCATAAAGGCAATGCTATATATATAATAAGCGCAAATTATTCAGAATTACGGGTTGCAATAAGCTGAATCTATGGGAAATTATATATATTAATATAATAATTAATGGTAAAAGCATGAACAAATCACTGGAATCTTATCTTCACGGCGATCTGCGCATTATCACCGGGTTCGACGGGGCGTGTCCGTTTTCCCGGAAGGGAATTTCCACGCTTCCGGATGGCGTCTGCGAAATAAAACCCTCATGGCGTCCGGCCCCCGGACTCGGCGAGGAAGCTATAGGCGGCGGTAGCAGGTTCTCGGTCAAGGTGGAAAACCCCGGCTTAGCCCATAAACTTTTCCGCTGCTATATAAATTGGGAAGACGACGCGCAAATAAGGCTGCGGTTTCACGACTGGGTTTGCGTACTGTTTCCCGGCGCGGGAGAATCGTGGGTTGCTTACCCGGCGCAACTGCGGCCGCCGGGGGCTTATATTGAAATTTCCCTGCCGCCCGGCGTCACCCATATCGGGATGTCGCCATATTACGGTTACGGTATGGGGCTGGAATATCTTCATGGCAAGGCCGGAACTGATGGCGCGGAATATCTCAGCGCCGGCAACAGCGAAGAAGGGCGGAACATTCCGGTACTGGTTCTGCATCCTTCGCGTGATTGCGTGGAAGCTGCTGATGTTGTTATCGTTGCCAGAAACCATGCATATGAGAGCGCCGGAAATTTCTGCTGTGAGGGAATGATTGATTTCCTCACCTCCGGGGCTTCGGAAGCAGAACGTTTGCGGAAAAATTACCGGTTTCATTTTCTGCCGCTGACCAATCCCGACGGCGTTTACAACGGCATGGGCCGGTTAACTTCACCCCGCGGCGCCGACTTGAACCGTTCCCGGAAGCAGGATGACGCCGCCTGGTATTCCCTGAAAAACTATCTCGACCTGGTTCGGCCATCCATGTTCATCAATATTCACAACTGGATGAGCAAAGATACCGATGGATTGCTTGGCAATTCCAGGGAATTCACGGAAAAGTTCTCCGAACTGATGCCGGATATGCATCGCGACGGCAAATACTGGTATCAGGATTGGATAGAATTATATCTTAAGCGGCGCAACCTGAAAGTAGTGCCGGACCAGGATAAAAGTTGGAAAGACTATGTTCTGGAAAATTTCGGCGGCACTGCCGTCTGCCTGGAATTTCCCTGGTTCGGACGGAGTTGTGCCCGGATGCGGGAAATCGGGTTGCAAAGCCTGGAAACCTTCATTAAGGTTTGTGAATCAATCAATTAAAGAAACTGGAAAATTGATGGTATGCTGAAATCAATCCTTGCCTCTGAAAATCTTTCCATTGCTACGGAGGATTCGGAAATTGTTCTTAAATCAGTAACGGACAACCACTGGCTTGCGGATGGCGTAGAACTGGAAATCCGGGAAACCGTGATTCCGGGCGGAAAATGTCTGACGCCGATTCTGCGGCTCAAGAAGAAAATTGCGATAAAAACCCTTGAAATCATTAATGTTCCGATTGCCGGACACAACCAATTGAGATTTCTGCGATTTGGATTCAACATGCCGGGCGATCCGGTATTCTTCGGAACCATCGGGCCGGATGGGATTCACCCCTCCCTGTCCTTCCGTCTGTCCGGCAAGCCGGGCAATTATGACGAATCCGCCGGATGTTCGCTCCGAAGCAACAGCCTGATGGGATTCAGTGATCTCGCCCGGAAAGAATTTCATCTGCTGGGGGCGGGAAGTTTCCGGCTCTGTGAAGGCAATATCCAGTTGAGCTGCGATAAGCCTGCCGGAAAATTCAACCTGCGCTATTTCTGCAATCTCGACGGCGCGGAATTTGCTCCCGGCGAACACCAGCTTGATGAACTGGTGATAATTTCCGGGACAAACCTTAATGTCATGCTGGCGGGCTGGGCGGACTACACCGTCGCGCAAACCTCCCCGCGGATTCCGGAAGTTATCCCCACCGGCTGGAATGACTGGCAGTATTACCGCAACGACAAGACGGAACAGAACGTGACTGACAGCGCGGAAGTAATCGCCGAATTGAAGCGGCAAGGCTATCCGCTGGATTTCATCCAGATCGACGGCGGGTTTTGCCTGCATCTTTCTGAGTGGAGCGAACCGGGACCGGGTTTTCCGTCGGGGATCGCCAACCTGTCGGAGAAGATCAGGAACATGGGACTGAAATTCGGGCTGTGGCTGGCGCCTTATATTCAAAATGTCAATACCAAGGTCGTCAGGGAGCATCCCGAATGGCTGCTGCTGGACAATACCGGAAAACCGTTGGAACTGCCGAATTCAAACGTCGGCGCCAGTTTCCTGATCGATTATTCCGCGCCCGGGGCGGCGGTATGGCTCCGCGAACAGGTGCGGCTGTTCGTCAGGGAATGGCAGGTAACCTGGATTAAACTTGACGGTCCAAGCTATCAGCTTTACCGCCAAGGCAGGATCCGTGACCGTAGTAAAACCATCCATCAGATGCTGGCAATGACTTTTGACATCATCCGGGAAGAAGCCGGGGAAGATGTCCTGGTGGAGGGCGAAGGCATGATGGGACTGGCTCTGGGCCGGGTGGATCTGCATCGGGTACAAACCGACAATCATTCCAGGTGGCATAGGGATAACAATACCTCATTACCGCACGCGCCAATGGTTTACGGCAAGGAAGCAGTGATGGGGTTCCTGCATGGCCGCTGGTGGTGCAATCACCGGGAAAACGTGATTCTCCGCGACTTCCCTTCTCCCCACTGTCACCAGAAAGCCGTGGATTCGGACATGACGGAGCAATTGTTCACCGCCGCGGAAATGCGGACACAACTGGCCGTAGCCGCGTTGAGTTCCGGCGGCTTGCTTCTCACCGATCCCATGCGGGAACTTGAACGTCTTCCGGAGGCCATGAGCTGGATTCATAAGCTGCTCCCGGTCTGGCCTCAGGCCGCGGAAATGGTCGACTTTTTTCCGGACGGGCGCTATCCCGCCGCCTGGAAAATAAATGTTGAATTGCCAACGGAGGCTTATACGCTGCTGGCAGTTGTCAACTGGGGCGAAAAGGTGGCGGATTTCAGTTTTCCGCTGGAAAAAATTCTGCCGGAAAAGACGAAAGGGAAAATGTATTACGCTTTCTCCTGGTTCGATAAGCAACTGTTGGGTGTGGTCGAAAACCAGATAGAGATAAAAGGAGTTACCGCCCACGGCGCCAAGGTTGTCTGTCTGCGGGAACAGACCAGCCATCCGCAACTGCTTTCGACTAATCTTCATTTTACCCAGGGCGCCGCCGATCAGGTTTCCGCAAGCTGGGACGATTCTTCAAAGGCATTGGACATCTCGGTAAAGCATTTTTACCAGAAAAACGCGCAGCTATATATTGCGTTGCCTGATGCAAAGTGGCGGGTTGTCGACATTGACAGTGCTGTTTCCAGGCTGCATCTGGATGATTTCAATCCTGTTGTAAATATATTGAAATTCAACGGGATTCCCGGAAAAGAAAGTCGATTCCGGATTACCTGGAGTTATTATGAGTAAGTCCGCCCACGAAACTGGCGTTGCCGCCGCGACGGAGAAAACGTTTGGTTGTACAGTAGGAGTGATTAATGAACCAGGCTGTTTCCTTCTGTTTAAAAATCGTGATTTGTCAGCGGAATACGCATTGAACGGCAATATAACTTTCCATTCCACACCTGATCGTTTCTCGCTCAAGGGATACAACCTGGAAAACACCGGAGCCGAAGGGGTTTCAATAGGGGTGAACCGTTCAGGAGTCTGTGTCGCAAACACCCATGTTGCTTCGAACCGGGATGTCACCTATGATGTGTTGTGTGAAGCAATCCTCAGCAACGTAAAAAAACAGGACGACTTATTACTGGTGGTAAAAGATTTTATTTCGGGCCACGCACTTCAGGGAGGAAGAATAATTGTGGCGGCTCCCGGCTGGGGGATTCTGCTGGAAGTATTCGAAAAAGATTTTCAAATGGAACCAGTTAAAAACAGGACAGTTATCACCAATCATTTCAGTCTGCTCCACCCGATTCCCCCCCGGAATCCTGATGACAGGAAAAGCTCCCTGCAACGCCTCGAAACTGCATCGGGGGCCATTGACGGCATAAAAAACCTTGGGGGAGTGAAAAGTCTTCTCCGCAGCCATGTTCCGGAAAAGGGGCTCTGTTCTATATGCGTTCACAGTGAACGGGTACTGACGGAAAGCAGTCACATAATCAGCATTGATGGAGAATGCATCCGCTGGCATTGGCTTCGGGGGAATCCGTGTGAAAATGATTACTCTACCAAGGATTTGTTTAAAAAAGCATGAGTGACTTTTCCATAGGCTGTATTTTGGCGCTGGCCGCAACTCTTGCCTGGGGACTGGTAGTAATTCCGGTTAAAAACGCCCGCAGTCCCGGCAGTTCCGGGATTGCCTACAGCATGCCTTCGGGTTTGCTGATATTGTTCCCGGCGGCTATGTATGGCTTTTATCATTCCCCGGCGCCGGTGTTGCCTGAGTTCTTTTCCCGCAACGGTTTTTTTATTATTTTCGGAGGTATTTTCCAGTTTCCGCTGGCGACAATTTGTTATTATGAGGCGATCAGGAGCGCCGAAATTTCCGCGGTAGCACCGTTGAAATGTCTGAAATCCATGTTTGTGGTTTTCCTGGTGTTTTTCATCGGCATTGAAAGTATTTCCCTGAAGACTTTCATTGCCTGCGTTATCGGTGCGACGGGTGCTTTCATTCTTACGCGTTCACGGAAAATTCTCCCGAATCGAAAAGTTTATCGCAAAACGCCAGTACTACCGGTCCGGGACTCAAAAAAGGAATTATTCTGGTTTTGTTCGCATGCTTGTTCTGGAGCCTTGGCGACATTATGATGAATCAGGCCGTACAGCATTTTTCTTCGCTTGTGGTTACTCCGCTGAGTCTTTTTGCGGGCATGATTGTATTCTACACCTGGATTGCAGTAAGAAATGATATCCGGAAAATTGCCCGGATGCCCCGGCACGACAAGCTTTGTTATGTCATTCACGGCACGGTGAGTTTCGGGATCGGGTATTGCGCGTTTTTTGCCGCCATGAATTACATCGGGATAAGCAAAACGGTTATCATCACCTCGGCCTGGCCGCTGGTTTCGTTTCTGGTCGGCCTGGTCCTGTACAAAGAGTCTTTGAATATTTGCAAAGCCGTTGGTGTCGGACTGCTGGTCCTGAGCGTCTACCTGATCATTGGCTGGGCTTGAACAAGCCCGGCCGTCTCAGCGAAAGATGATTTTTCCGAATCTTTCCAGACATTCCCATCCCGGCGTTTAATCACGTCATGCAAGTTGGTGATGTCAGGTTCCCGGCAGATAAAGCATACGCAAAGGTTATTATCCTTTCTGCCCAACATCACTCGGGTTGGAACTTGAACCGGGGTTCCGCTGACATTCTTGCGGTTGATTTCCAGTACCGGGGCATCCTTCCATTCCGAGCTGAAAATTGCTTCTCGTCAGCCGGGTCAGAGAAAAAATATCGCTTCCCTGCTGATTCCGGTTCTTTGTCGGCCCGATTTCAAAATCGAACTTTACATGTCAAAAGGTCTCAGCATTGAGGATATGACCAATTATTGCAGGATCTTTGCGGCAAAACATTTTGATGCCTGGGAAATAGAACATCCCGTCAGAGAAATAATCAATAGCCAAAAACTTGTATTACGTGATAAATCCTTGCTTGCTCAAAAATGGGAAGGCTCTTTTTTTAGAAAAATTCTCAATTGAGATATTGACAAATCCTTAAATATTAGTTATGGTATAACAGTAAGAAGTGATACAAGAGATACAATAAGTAAAATTTATAAATTCAACGAGGATAAATACGGAGGTATCCAATGCGGTTCAACCAGGCGAGTTTCATAGTTGCGGGAGTTCTGCTTGCGCTTGCATTCCTGTGTTGCCGGACAAATGCGCTTGAGCGCGGGAATAACTGCTGTGAAAAGAAGCTGTTTGATTTTAAATCGAAACAGGACCTGGAGAAATGGGGAGTGAAGCAGGGGGCCAAAGTCTCCATTTGCAAAAAAGACGGCAGAACCTGCGCCAGAATCTTTTTCCCAAAACATACTGGACCTAAAACAAGATGGCCCGCGTTTTACGTCATCGGTGACAAAAAAATAGCCCAGAACTGGCCTTGTTACGATAAGCTGGTTTTTGAGGTGTTGCTTGAAACGGAAATTATTCCGAACTCGCCATTTCCCGTGCTACTGAGAGGTCAAGGCAAAGAGAAATATTTCGAAAAACCAACAATCCCCAGAGGGAAATGGACAACTGTCAGTATCAATATTGACAAAGACTGGCTTCACTGGCGGAATTTCAATTCCGCGCTTATCCTGGAATTAAATATCTACCAGAGCCATACCCATTTCGACAAGGTTATCTATATTGACAACATCAAGTTAAAAAGTTCCATTCCGGACAAACTGAAAGACCTTGCTGTCGAATATGATAAGATTGGAGCAAAGAAAAAGTCGGCTCGGATTCGTTTGCTGTTGAATCAACTCCGGGACGGTAAGATCCAGCTCAAGGAGGCGGCGGCAGCGTATGAGAAATATAATTCCTCATTTCGGGAAGAATTGAAGAAACTTCTGGCGAAAAAGTTTTCTGAAATTTTCCCGGACGGCCGTTTCACCGTGGCCCAGGTTGACTGCATGGACAAAGTCCTTCCTTCGGTCATGGGATTTAATGCTGCAATCGTTCCGGTCTTCAAGCTGGAAATGGCAAAAAACGAGTTTGAGGCGATTCAGGCGTTAATCATCGCGTCCGGCAATGAAGGCTTGAAGCAGTTGAGCGTGAAAGTTCTTCCTTTCAAGCTCGAGGGGGCTCCCGGCGTCACTTTCAAGCCTGAGAATATCAAGGCTGCGCCGGTCGGGTTTGTGAAAACCAGGAAAGGAACGAAATTCGCCCGGTACTGTGGTTATTATCCCGATCCGATTCTTGAATTTCTTGATGCGGTAGATGTAAAAAAAGGAGAAGCGCAATCTTTCTGGATACGGTTCAAGACTGATGCGGATACCAAACCGGGCGTCTATAAAGGCGCGTTTGTTTTCCGCGGCAAAAATGCCGGACAAGTAAAAATTCCAGCGGAAATCAAAGTTTGGAATTTTACCGTTCCCAAGACCGGGCATCTGAAATTTGCGACTTCCGTCTACGGCAGCAAGCTGATGCCCAAAAGCCGTAAAGGTCGTTTCTATGACTATATTCTGGACAACTATAGAATTAGCCCCTTCAGCATTTACAATGACCAGGAGCGCTATCGGCCGACAATCGCCGACTACGTCAGGCGCAAGCCCATGGGACTCAATTTCATTCCGATTATTTACCTGAAACTGCCCCGCCAGACATTATTCACAAAATGCACTTCGACGGAATCAAAAATAAAATGGAGTAAAATGTCCTCCGCGGCCCAGAAACATTATCCTGAAGCCTGGAAGAAAAAGTATCTCGAATATCTTGGCAAGAAGATTCCGGAACTGAAAAAAGCCGGTCTCTGGGATATTTCCTATTGCTACGCTTTCGATGAAGCCGACCCTTCGGAATGGCCTGCCTGCGCCGAACTCTGCCGAACTCTCAAAGCAAAATATCCGGGCCTTAAAATCGTCAGTACCGTATTTGACCAGTCATACGGAACGAAAAGTGTTTTCGGCAAAACCTTGAACGGTTGGATTGCTTCATTCCGCAGATACAATTACGAACTTGCTGAAAAAGTCAGAAAACAGGGAAAACAAGTATGGTGGTATACTACCACGATGACCATTGATCGGGATAAACTTCCGGATATCAGGGCATTTCTCGGATCACGTTCTTTTGCCAACCGGGTGGACGGCTTCCTGGTTTGGACGGTCAACCGCTGGAATAATAATAAAATTCCGATCACGAGTGGCCCGTATACCCAGTGGAACCCGGAGTCTTTTCCTAATGCCAACGGCGGTGGCAGTTATTTCTGTGGCGGCCCAAATGGTTCATTCCTGCCCACAATCCGGGCCGAGGCAATCCGGGATGGACTTGAGGATTATGAATATTTTTATCTGCTGGAAAAACTTTCTGCGGGGCTGGATGCAAAAGATCCGCTCAGAAAGCAGGCTGAAAATCTCCTGGCTTCCCTGAAAAAAGAAAACGGCATCCAGTCCGGAGAGTTGCGGGAACTGCGGCGGAACACCGCCAGCCTGATCGAAAAAATCAAAAAGCGGACATATAGCCGGGACAAATAAGTTACGGAAGTTTTGCGGAATTCCCGAAAAAGGTATTGACAAAACCGTAAATATTTGTTATGATATAATAGTAATAAGGGATATAATAGATATGATTTCATTAAGCGCAAAGCAGCCTCTTTTTCTGCAATTCAAGCGGAACGTGCTTGAAGAACTAAAGAAACGGAACCTGAAGGAGGGTGACAAGATTCCATCGGAAAACGAATTCCGCCGCGATTTCGATATTTCGATCAGGACAGTCAGGCGCGCATTACTTGAATTGGAAAAGGACGGAGTCCTGGTGCGCTGCCAGGGGCGGGGCACTTTCCTGAAAAAGCTCAAACCGGAAAAAACCGCCAGCAAAATAGTCGGGATGCTTTTTTCGAGCATGGATATAATCACCCGTCCCTCGATTGCCGATTACCTTAACGGTATTGAGAAATCATGCGAAGAACTGAACTTGCGTTGCCGGATGTATCCGGTGGGAAGACGCTTCGGGGACAACGGCAATCTGGAATCGCTGGACCGGATTGTTCCGTTGAGCGATATCAACGGGGCAGTGATCCTTTCGCCGTTGAAACGGGAAGACATTTTGTTGCTGCGGAAACAGAATACCGCATTCGTCGCGGTACATAAATATCATGGCTTCAACGTGAAGGTCGCGGCGACGGATTATTCGGAAGTTGCTTCTCTTGCGGTCAACCACCTTGCCGGAATGGGACACAAAAAGATTGCGTTCATTACGGGTTATTCCAATCCCGGCAACGAAGCGGCGGTGCTGGTGAACGACAATCTGGCGGAAAAGGCTTCCGAACTCGCCGCCGAACTGAACATTTCCATCGATATAAAATTTAGCGACCACACGGAACAGAGCGGTTATACCGCGGCCATGGAAGTTCTGAATTCCGGCAATCCCCCTACGGCCCTGTTTGCAATCGACGAAAGTCTTACCAGAGGGGCTGCAAATGCAATTTTTGACAAAGAGTTGAAGATTCCTGAAGATGTCGCTCTCCTCGGAAGCGGCAATCTCCGGTTTTCATCCATCAACATTCCGTCACGGGAAAACGGACGGAACGCCATAGCAATGCTCAATGAGATAATTTCAGGAAAACAACCGGAAAAGTGCGTAGTCATTACCCATCCCGAACTGATTGTCCGCAGTTCGACCAACTTTATAAGGAAAAAATGAATTTAACGGGGCCGTTGCCGGGAAAGTAAATTCAGGAGGAACTCAAAATGAAAATGTTTTCATTAAAAACACGGAATTTTACGCTTATTGAATTGCTGGTTGTAATAGCGATAATTTCTATACTTGTATCAATGTTGCTACCGGCGCTGAAAAATGCCCGGGAATCGGCAAAAGCCATTACCTGCATTAACAACCTGAAACAGATCGGCACCGCCCAGCATGGTTATGCGATGGATTTCGGCGGCTGGTCGACCCCGGTATGGAGCTGTTATCCGGGAAGTCTCTCAGACCATCCGGACAGATTGTCCTGGACTGAAATGCTGGTCGATCAGGAACTGTTGCCCGCTCCGGTCTCAGGCGAAACAACAACATTGCTCTGTCCGTGCCTACAGCCTTTCGGATGGTATCAGCGGGCCAGAAGTTATGGCATCTGGACAAATTCGTATAAACCTTACAAAATCCTTTCCAACAATGTCAGGCTTGCCGATTCCTCCACCAGTTTCGGTTTTCCTTCGGAATTTTTTTATATCGGGGACACCATCAATACCGATTCCAATGAACAGTGGTACCAGTTCAGCCACTGTACAACAAATATCGCTCTTCATTTGCGTCATTCCCGCCGGGCGAATCTCCTGTTTGCCGACGCGCATGTATTGGCGCTTGACGCCACGACTCTCAGAAAAAGTTCGGAGCAGTCTTCAACGGGATTCTACTCTACATATTGAATACCGGGATGATCGGGCAGATGACAATTTTCGCCAGTACGCTTTCCGCTGACGCAGTAAAAAATCAACTTACCGAAAGAAACAATAATAATGAGCAAACTGCTGATTAAAAACCTCAACCTTATCGATGGTACGGGCGGACATATCCGGGAAAATACGGACGTCCTTATCGAGGATGGAGTATTCCGTGAAATCGGACAGGATATTTCCGCATCCGGCGCGGAAATTATTGATACCGGCGGCAAATGGGGAATGCCCGGCATGATAGACCTCCATGTACATCTGAACAATCCGCCATATCAGCCTGTCAGGGAACTACGGCAGTTCCTTGAATCCGGGTTTACGACAATTGTCTGCGTGGGAGGTATGCTGCCGAACCAGGGAACTGAGCTGAAAAACGCCATCGAGGACGGCTCCGTACAGAACTGTGCCAGACTTGTTCCCGGCGGTGTGGTCGCCCCCACCAACGGTCACGTGAAAGGCTATATCGCCGACAGTCCCTGGGAGGTCAGGAAGTGGGTCCGGAAAGCGGTAGAGGAAAGAGCATTTTTTATTAAAACCGCGGCAAGCGGAGGATTTTGGGCGGAAGATGAGGAATGCTGGTGGGTCGATTATACCCGCGAAGAGCTTGCCGCGCTTGTGGACGAGGCACATTCGATGGGCCGCAAAGTGGTGGTCCACGCCCACTCTCAACCTGGAATTGATAATGCCATAATGGCCGGAGCCGACGCGATTCACCACGGTGCGTTCATTGATGCCCAGGCATTGGAAGTTATGGCGGAGAAAAAGATCGCCTTTGTCCCGACACTGCGCGTCACTTCACGGGAAAACATCGATATCAAGTTGCGTGCCGGTCGCCCCTGGGAAGCAAAAAAAATGACGGAAGCACATGAAATACACCGGCAAGGCGTGAGAAAAGCAATTGAACTGGGGTTGAAAATCGGCCTTGGAACCGATCTTCCCAGTTCCCCGCCATGGCAGGCGGGAGACAGCGCCGTGGAACTGAAATACCTTGTGGAGTGCGGCCTCAGTCCAATGCAGGCCATCGGCGCGGCGACAAAATCCGCTGCCGAAATAATCGGTCTTGAGGACCAATTGGGCTCCATTGAAACTGAAAAGGAAGCCGATCTCCTGATCTTGAATGAAAATCCACTGGCCGATATAGCGTCATTAACGGACAGGGACAATATTCTTGCGGTGATAAAATGCGGAGAAATTCAACTTCAGAATAGTTGTCATCTGTGAATGACAACAAGGGGAGAATAGCGAAATAATGAAAAAAGAACCGGAATTCAGATCCTGCCAAAATAAGGATATACCCAAAATATGTGAAATTGCTGTTAATGCCTGGGCCCCGATTTATGCCGCATACCGGAAAGATATGGGAGCTGATCTTTTCAAAATTGTTCACGCGGACTGGAAAATCATAAAAGCCCAAAACATCCGCAAAAAAGCGGAAAAAAGCCCCAATGAAGTATTCGTCTCAATACTGGACGGGAAAATTGCCGGGTTTACCACCTTTAGTCTCGATTCTGTTAAGCGTATCGGGGAAATAGGCAATAATGCCGTGGACCCTGAATTTCAAGGATCCGGGATCGGTACTTTTCAGCACCGAAAAGTTCTTGAAATATTCGAGAAGGAAGGGATGCGCTACGCGATTGTCACCACAGGGCTTGACGATGGACACGCAAAGGCGAGAAAAAGCTACGAAAAGGCGGGATTTGAAAGAATGAGCTGGTATATAAACTACTACCTGAAACTTGACTAAGCCCCGCAATAGCGAATAGTATGTGAGGAGTTTTAAAGTAATTCAGTATTGGCTTTTCCTTGTGCTGATGGCAGCTTGGTCGTTTTTGCATAGAAAGGGGAAATAAGGTGAGAAGGAATTTGCGGGTTGCGTTTTGTTGCAACTGTTGAAGGTTGACATAAACAAACAGGCGGCATTGGAGATAGATTACCTTAACCTGAATCCGTGAAAAATTTTCCAAAATCGGATGATCCTCAGATTTTTCGATCAAAACTTTATTGAAAATCCAATCCGTCATATTCGCATCCATCCGTCATTTAAACGAAAAATGATGGGATGAGTTTTTACATAGAACGCTGTGCGAGAAAAAAGAAATGGTCGAGCAGGCGCGAATAAAAACGAACCGCCCTACTTGTGTAACGCGTCGAGCATTAACATGTTATAATGCGAGAAGCGTTTTTACAGATTTCCTTTTCCGGGAAATCCGTCGAAAAACGTTTCCTTTTGCCGTTTCATTTGGTAAATATAGTGTCATATTTCCATGAAATTACAAGCTGTGCTCGTGTTGCAATTGTAAAACTCGCACCCTAGTACCGGGGGGGGGGCGGATTGTGTTGCATTTCAATGAACGGAAAGGCTGAAATTTTCATTCTGGAGAACGGCAATCTCTGCATTCACGCGCCCTTGGTAATCAAGTACACAAACGGCAGAAAAGTCGTCATCTCTCCCAAAGCTTTCGACGGCAAAAAAAACGAACACCAAGCCACGGGTACAAGAGTTACTGGTTCAGATAATTGCCAGGAGAAATGTCTGGACGAAAATGATCGAGGATGGTAGATCTACGATCTCGCGAAGAAAACCGGCTATCATCGGGTACATACCCAGTATCACCTGAAGGCAGTCAACCTCTTCCCCGCAATAATTGAATCCAGGAGGGTAAGGCCCCCAAAGATTTGTCTCTGGCCATGTTCAAAAAGCCAATTCCTGAAAGCTGGCTGGAGAGCAGATAGGCATTTTATTATGAATGACACGCCCACATATATAATTTGGGGCAGGAAGTAAACTTGTTTTTTTATTTCTCGCCTTGATTCTATATTGATTCTATGTAAATCACGAAGACAGTATTTATGTAGATTTAGCTTGATTATTATTTTTAGGAGTAGATATTAGTTAACTTTCGATGAAAGTATCAGGATAGTTGCTTGAGTCATGCTTGACATCAAATAAACTATTGACGAACAGCTAATTTTACTATATTCAAGGCTTGAATGCTTGGAAAAACTGGAGAATAAAAAAGATATGAGCGTAAATATCTTACAATATGAATCAAAAATTTGGTCAACGGCCGATCTTCTTCGAGGTTCCGGCATTAAAGAATCGGAATGGCCATCAATGATGATGCCTTTTTTTGCTCTGGTTATGATTGAATCTAGACTTGTTCGAATGTTCGAAGAACTGAAGGAAGAAATTGGAGAAGAAAACATTAAGGAAATAGATAAGGAAGATTTGATTGGCATAATCCGCGACAAAGGTCAGGGATATAATACTTATATTTTTGAGCGCAACATGACGCTTAAAGACATATGTAAAAATGATAAAACTTTTGAGCTTGATTTTGATGGGTACCTGAAAGCTTTTGATGGAGAAACAAAAGATTTGCTCGGAGTCGATGCTAACGATGGCGACAAGTTTCTTGATATTCGAGGCGTAATTGCAAAACTGAAGGCTAAAAAGGTGCTGATGGGGTATGCAAAAGATTGGAGCGAAATAGACCTATTGCCTTTCAATAACTCGGAAATCACTACACTTGAGGAACACATCAAACGCAAATGGGCAGATATGTCCGCAGAAACAGCCGGAGAGCAATATACGCCTGACGATATAATTGCATTGATTTCTGAAATCATTGCTTCTAAGGTTGAAGAATCGGACCAACTTCTCAAAATCTATGATTGTACATGTGGAGGCGGCAACCTTCTCTTCGGGGTAGAAGATCGAATTAAAGAGAAATTCCAAAGGTTTACAGCAACTTATGGTCAAGATTGGAATGATGCACTTTACGCAATGGCTAGGATTGAAAGTCGTTTCCGTGAGGACTCAAAGATAGAATACGGCAATACACTAACGGATGACAAGTTTTACAACGAGGAGTTCGACGTTGCCACGGCTAATCCTCCTTACGGTGTGGACTGGAAGGGATATCGTAAATCTATTGAAAATGATAAAACAGGACGCTTCCATCACATTCCATCTGTCGGCGATGGTCAATTGCTTTTTATGCAACACCTTATATCCAAATTACAAGCTAATGGTATGGCGGTAGTTGTCCACAACGGTTCATCGTTATTTTCCGGGGATGCGGGATCGTCTGAAAGTAATATCCGGAAGTGGATGCTTGACAATGATTTGGTCGAGGCTATAATCCAAAATCCTAAAGATGAATTTTTCAATACTGGAATTTACACATATCTTTGGATCATTAATAAAAACAAAGCCCTTGACAGGGAAAATCAGCTTCTATTGATTGATGCCAGCAATAAGTTCACCCCACTTAAGAAGAACCGAGGAGACAAACGGGTTGAAATTAATGAACGGAATCGCACAGAAATTGTTGAAGCTCTAATTCGTTTTGAAGACTGTGAGTTTGCACGCAAACTCAGCAGATACCATTTTTATTATAACAAACAGGCTATCCAATTAACTAACCTGGATGAGGATGGAAATACCTTTGCGGACCATCTGCCAATTATTACCAAACGTAACGGCTCTCAAGAGAGGGCAAAGTCGGAAAAACTAACACCATTATCTCTGACAGATGGTAAGAAAACAATCACGGAATTTTCTATTATTGATTATGACAAAAAAACTTTCAAATCCCTTAGGAATTCTTACGAGGAACACTGGAAACCGTGGATAGCGTCACTGGACTACAAAGAGCAACCACTTGTTGTTACGACGGCAGATGCCCAATACCATTTCGATAATGAAAGTGAAACTTTGGTAAAAACGATCGGCAAGAATAAAGAAGCTCTTGGATGCGGTAAAATTATAGTAAAAGCATCGTTTAAGAAGAAAACAAAAAAACTCCCTGAACGTATTGAAATCAGTGTCGAGTTGACTCCTGACTTACAAAAAGATTACGAGATTATACCATATAATCCTGATCCTGAAGTAAATCTGTCCAATATAGAAGAATTCATGAAGAAATACATCTTTAAACCATTCGTTTATCTTGGCAATGAGATTGGTGTAGAAATTAATTTCAATAAGATTTTTTATAAACCTGAAAAATTACGAAGTGTAAAAATAATTTCAAAAGCCCTTGAAGCTCTTGAGCTGAAAATTGCAAAAGTTGAAAGGGACATTATTCGATGAAAGCCTCAAATATTAATTGTTCTATATATGCTCAAATTGCTGATATGGGCGAGATTAAGGCTATTCCTCAGGGGTGGAAAATAAAAAGACTTAAAGAAATTTCTGATGTAAAAAATAGTAATGTTGACAAAAATTTACTGAAAGAAGAAATACCTATTTCCCTATGTAATTATGTAGATGTTTACAACAACGATATGATTGATGAAAATATTAATTTCATGAAAGCCTCCGCAAAACCTGATGAGATAAAAAACTTCTTATTAAGGAAATACGATATTCTAATTACAAAGGACTCTGAAAGCCATGATGATATAGCCAATCCGGCACTTGTATTAAAAGATTTTGAAGATGTATTGTGTGGATATCATCTGTCACAAATACGCTGTCATCCCAAAATAATCTATGCACCTTATCTGCATAGATTATTTCAAGCGCAAGATTTTGGATACCGTTTTCATGTGCAGGCTAAAGGAATAACAAGAGTGGGATTGGGCCAATCAGCTCTTTTGGATGCATTTGTTCCCCTGCCTCCTCTTTCAGAGCAAAAATCAATTGCGAAATATTTAAATAGGAAAATTAAGGGAATTGATCGGGAAATAATCCTATTAGAAGAAAAGTCAAAGCTTTACAAGGAATTGAAACAGTCGCTCATTAATGAGACAGTTACTAGAGGTCTTAATAAATCCACTCCACTTCGAAACAGTGGTATCGAATGGATTGTAAAAATTCCGAAGCACTGGAAAGTTCGGAGAGTTGTCGATATCGCTTCGCAACAGAAAATAAGGAATATAGGGTTAAAAAATAAAAATCTTCTTTCTTTGAGTTACGGTCGGATTGTACGTCGAAACTTTGACACTGCACATGGACTATTACCAGAATCCTTTGAAACCTATCAGATTGTTCACAAAGGAAATATAATTTTACGCCTTACAGACTTACAGAATGATCAGAAAAGTTTGCGTGTAGGGTTAGTCAAGGAAAAAGGAATAATTACTTCAGCATACTTGAATCTCAATTTCATAAAAGATATGTGTTCAACATATTTCTATTATCTTTTGCACTCTTTCGACATTGCAAAAGTATTCTACTGGCAAGGTGGTGGACTTCGCCAATCAATGAAGTTTGATGATATAAAAGTATTGCCTATAATTCTTCCTCCCCTTAATGAACAGAAAATCATAGCTGAATACCTTGACGAAAAGACCGTTAAAATAGACAAAATTGTTAAGACAATTGGCAAACAAATTAATTTACTTAAGGAACTGCGAAAGACTTTAATTAATGATGTGGTAACCGGAAAAATTCGTGTTCCAGAAAAGGCGGAGGCATCCATATGAACGAACTTCATTTACAGGATAAATTTCTTGTGCCTTTTTTGGTTAATGAATTAGGTTACCGTGAAGTCAAAGCCAATACTGTAAGCAATTCACTCATCATTGAAGAGGACCTTGAAGAGTTCATTTCTGACACTTCACTTAACCGGAATGCCTATGAAAATTTGCTCCGCAAATATAAAGGAAAACGGACAAAAATATTGAAAGATCTGATTGACCTTATTCAAGAGCGGATTGGAGCAAGTCGGAATACTGCGTTGTTTCTCAACCAGAATAAATCGGTTACTTTGAAAGGGGTAAAACTCTATTTGTTCTACCCTAGCGACAGTCTTGTCCATGGCGATAAACCGTTTGGCGAAAATATTTTTTCTGTCGTGCAGGAGTTTCCCTATAAGTATACCTGGAAAGGTGAGTTCCTATTTGCCTTTCGCCCTGATTTATGTTTCTTCGTGAATGGTATTTATTTGGGGTACAGTGAACTGAAGAACAATTACACGAACCAAAATGCACGGAAGAATGGACGAAGAAAGGTTATTAAGGACTATTTTGAAGCGGTGCGAGTCTATCATAAATTTTTCGATTCAAACGACATGTTCAGTGAAAAAGAAAAGGAAATGCATAGAAAGGATTTTCTAAAAATCTTTGAAAAGGCAATCCACATTTCTGCAACGGACGTTAAAGAAACATACATTTTGAGAACTCTAACTGACTTTTTTGACGATGCATTGTTAACGTGCCGTGAAGGTAAATTTGATCGCGAAGAATATGATAAAAAAGTGACTCAGACTTTCAAGTCATATCCCCTTCTAAATCCGAATGCGGAGAAAAAAAACAAGCTGAAGGAAGTATTTGGCGCACACTATAGTAAAAGAAATATAGAGAAGGAAATTCTATACTACAATTTTATTGAACGCGATGTGTATGTAGTAAATAAACGCAAAGAATTAAAAGATGAAAAAGGGCAGCTGATTGCACCCCGCCCGAAGCAAAAGTTTGGAACAGATAAGATATTGGCGAAAATTGACGAGTTTCTTGCCCACGAACAGGAAGACGACTACTTCGAGAAATTGCTCGAAAAACAACTGGCAGGAGTTTCGGAAGCACGGAGAAATGAGTTATTGAATAAACGGCGTAAGTATTCAAACAACCGTAATGTTTACTCTCTTCTCATGCAATATGCTGCTGGCTTCGGAAAGTCAAATATCATTGGCTGGACTGCATTACAAATGAAAGACTTGATCAGAAATGGCACCTATGTCTATGACAAAATTATGATCGTTGTGGATCGTTTGCAGTTGCGCAGTCAAATTGATTCAAAAATGCTGAATATGAATATTGATAAAAAAATGTATATTGAGGCGCATAACAAGAAAACATTTCAGGAAGCACTTAAGTCTGATATTAGGTTGGTTATTGTAAACCTTCAAAAGTTTGGTGCTATCAGAGAAATGTTGGATTCCAATACAATAGCCAAACTCGCCAAGTTACGAACGGTTTTTCTCATCGACGAAATTCACCGCTCTCAGAGTGGAGAGCAGCACGAGGAAATGATCAGCATTTTCGATGAATTGCAAGATCCTTTTGATAAGAATGCCAATAAGCTCAAAGGGATAAAAAAGAAAAATTTAATTATTGGTTTTACTGCTACACCTAGTGATCATACGCTGGCTCGCTTTGGGGAATTCAGCGGTTATGCTGAAAGCGAGAAGCTTTGGGTTCCATTCGACTCCTACACCATGAAGGAAGCGATTGAGGATGATTTTATCTTAAACCCCTTGAAGAATATTGTACCAATTGCATCAAAGATGCTCTTTGATTTACCAAAAAACAAGTTAGAAGGTTTTTGGGAAAAAGACTTTCGGGACGCCGAAAAAAAGCAAATTTATGAGGACCTTGAGAGAATTCAGGCAATTGCGAAATATGTGGCAGATCTACTAGTAAAAGATGTATATCGACAAATTCGCGGAACAGGCAAGGCAATGCTTGCTGTTTACTCAATAAAGTCTGCCATAGCTTATAAGGAGGCTGTTACAGCCGAATTTAAAAAATTGGTAACTGAATCTAAATATGAAAAATTCAAAGAAGCTCCTATCTATATTGTTTATTCAGATAATCAAGAAAAGCAAAAATCAAGAAGCTTGAACGAAGGCTTGTCTGAAGAAAAAGTTCTTCAAAAATTTGCCTTGGCAAAAAATGCTCTCATTATTGTTGTATCTAAATTGCAGACAGGTTTTGATGATAGAAAATTGCATACTCTGTTCCTTGACAAAGAGGTCAAGGGTATACCAGCAATTCAAACAATATCACGCGTGAATCGAAAAATTAAGTACAAAAATGATTGCAAGATCATTGACTTTTCATATAATAACGTCAATGTCCAAAACATTAAAGATGCGTTCGAACATTTCTCAAACGTAGTAGTTAGCGACTGGGATCCCTTTGCAGATGATAAGGTTCTCGATATTCTTTATAAAGAACTATACAATTCAGAAATCTATGAGAAATTCTATGAATCCTTTGTTATGCTTATTGAAGACGCAAAAAACTCAGAAACTCCAGATAAATATCTGGATTGGGAAAGTAGCCTGGAGAAGTATATTTATGCACATCCTCGTCGAACAGCAGACATTAAAGCAAAAACAGCACAATACTTCACAATACTCAATCGAATTGAGTATGTGATATCATTGGATAAAAAATTCAGCTCCGAAAAATTCCTACTTTTTTTTCAAAAATATAACACTATATATAATATTCTACACAGGCAACAAGACATTAAAGATCCAATAGAAGTCTACTTTGATAACCAAATTGGCATCATCGAAACTATAGCTGAAGAATCAAAGTCAAAAAAGAAAAAAACCCCCAGAATTGCTGAAGGCAGAGAATCAGGGCAAAAGCATAAGTACAATATTCTACGAATTATAGAAGCGCGAAATGAACAACAAGCAGCTCTTGCCGAGTTAATTAAAGACTTTGAATTAAAAATCCAAGATTTTTTTCAATACATCAAGGACTCTAAAGATGGTCAGCGTTTAGTTGTTAAAATCAATTCCCATATTGCGGAGGATGAATTATATGAAGACTTTTCTAAGATATATAGACGCTACCGCGCACTAAAACGCAAAACAGTAGGTGACTACTTTTTCAAAGAAACGGAAGATCTAAAAGAAAAGTTATGTGATGACTTTGAACTTGAAGTTCGTGCAATAGCGCGCAAGAATGCTGTTCAAAAAAGATTAAAAACAGTCAGTAACCGCTTGTTAGATGATTTTTCAGAAACTTATAGGAAGCTGGCTGAATGAGTGAGGACCAAACACCTTATTTTCTTACTCTCGAAGATATAATTGGGCTTCATTCAGAGTTGCTAAAACGGTTTGGAGGGCTAGAGGGAATCAAAGACCAGGGATTACTTGAATCGGCGGCTAGCCAACCACAAATGGAAGTTTTTGGAGAAATGGTACATCCCACAATTTATGATCAGGCAGCAGCCTACTTATACCATTTAACCTGCAATCATGCTTTTAATGATGGAAATAAACGCATTGCTCTTCACGCATGTTTTGTATTCCTCGAAACAAATGGTGTTAATGTTTCAAGAGATCAAGAGGCCTGGTATCAATTCACAATATCAGTTGCCAGTGGAAAGGAAACGAAAAAAAGCTGTGCCAATTTTATCAGGGAACATTGTATATAAAAAATGAAAAGTTGCTTTTAGGTACTTGAGTTAGCTTGTACGTGTAGGGGGCGGGTAAAATAGGCCACGAAAGGGCGGGTTAAAACCGGCCAATATTTTACGGCCGGTTTTAGTAATTGCTCATCTATAAAATGTTTTAGTATAAGCAATTACTAAAACAATGATTAAGGTTGTTGGGTGCTTTTAGTGGCCTAATAGAACCCGCCCACAAGTGGCCGGTTTAACCTGCCCGGTGACACGTGGATAATTATTATGAATCGCGATAGTGGGAGTTTATAGAGCGTACTTCCGGGGAGATATGACTTTACTGGCCATTCTTGGAGCATATTCTACAAGGGGCAAATTCGCGCTTTCCCTTTCATTGCCATTTTTGTAAAATGCAAGATTTAAAACCTCTCTTGCGATAGTAAACCATTGCACCGCAGTATTATCTGACATCCTGAATGGCGAAATGTTACATTGCTTCACGAAGGCTATACACTGAATATTGCAGTATCCAAAATCACGGTTATCAAAGATTAATTCTCCCAAGCCCCCAAACAATATCAGTTTTTATTTTTGGGTGACTCAAATCCGCTATAGAGAATAAAGACAACTATTAAAAAAGGAGTATAAATATGCAATAAATATTATATATCATTGCCGGTTTGCTTTATAAATAATCGATAAGGCAGAAATTAAAAAAATGGTGGAAGGTTAAAAATTTAGAGAAATAATCCTATAGCTTTATTTAATTCAAAACGGAGAATAATTATGACAAAAAAATATTCAACAGAAATTAGAAAGGCGGCTCTTGAGTCCAGAAGACAGGGCAAAACGATTAAAGCCATTTGTCTGAAATTCGGAATTGCGCCAGATACACTTAAGCGATGGATAAAGGAAAGTCCTGCATTTGGAAATAAAATAAAACGATACTCAGAAGATGATAAAAAGCAAATATTGAAAGAATATGCGGAATGCCGGTCGCCAAAAATTATTTGTGCAAAATATCATATTGTTAAGTCAACTTTGTTCAATTGGAACAGAGCCTCAAAAATTTTGGCAAGATCGACAGGAAAAAGTTATACGGCTCAAGAAATTTACAAAATGGAGCGAAAACTTAATTCTCTTCAAATCAAAAATGAAGTCTTACACGTTTGCAGTTGTTCAATATCTTCTTCAATAAAAGAGAAAGTCGCCGCTGTTGAAGAACTGAAAGGGAAATATACAATTTACGCACTTTGCCAGGCATTAAAACTTTCACGAGCCACCTATTATCGGGTAAGTTTGAATAAAAAGAAAAAGACCATTTATGAACAGACGGATGATGCCCTCCGATCGATAATTCAAACTGCTTTTAATGACAGTGGGGAACGTTTCGGCCCAAGGATGATCAAAGTAAAGCTTAATGATCAAGGGATAAAAGTCTCTAAAGAACATATTCAGCGCCTGATGAAAGAAATGAATCTTGTATGCAAACAGAATCGACCAAGGTGCTTCAATTCAACCCATCGAAAATATAAGTATCGCCGTAATCGCCTACAGCGCAATTTTACTCAAGCCGAACCCAATAAATTTTGGGTAAGCGATATTACATATGCCAGAGTCAATGATGAATTCTATGGCGTTTGTGTCGTGATTGATCTTTTCTCCAGAAAGGTGCTTTCATATGGGACATCGCCTGAAATGAATACTGAACTTGTACTTAATACCTTCTCAAAAGCTTTTGAAGCCAGAAAAAGTCCAGAAGGCTTAACTTTTCACAGTGACCAAGGCGCGCAATATACCGCTTATCGTTTCAGAAAAATGCTTCGAGATTCTGGAGTCAGACAATCTTTATCTAATCCGGGCATTCCGCATGATAATGCCGTAGCAGAGGCATTCTTCAGCATTTTGAAACGGGAGGAGTTGTCGCACAACTGGTACAATACGCCGGAAAGTCTCGACGAAACGGTCAGAGAATACATCGAGTTCTTTAACTCACACCGCCCCCACAGAAAGTTAAAATTGCAGACACCCGACCAATTCGAACGGGCTTACTGGGAAAATAATATAACTCCCCAGGTTTAAAGAGAAAACAAAAAAGCGACTTTTGGGACGGTTCAGCAAAAACTGTCTCAAAAGTCGCTGCCACTGCAGATGGTCGGGGTAGCAGGATTTGAACCTGCGACCCTCTGCTCCCAAAGCAGATGCGCTAGCCAGACTGCGCTATACCCCGACGGTATATGGTATTTTACATTACCGGAATGGATTCGGCAAGAAAAAATTTTAAATTAGACCTGATTATCTGGCGTATTGTTGATTGCTGTTTTCCCAGTTGGCCGGCCGGTTTCGCGGCAGTGGTGAATAACCGCGTTTCTCATATTCGCTCTTACAACCGGAAATCACAAAAAAGCCAGCGGTCAGCAGAGAAAAACAACAAACGATTATAACAGTCTTTTTCATTATTGTATCCGGGAAGAAAAATGATTAATCAGAAAAGCGTACCCAAAAACGGAACGCATTCGTAATAGTTCATTTCCATTAACTGAAAAACGATCACGGCGATCAACGCCAAAAAGGTCAGCAATGATACCAGAGTAAATAATTTTGATGAAAACATTGCTCAACAGTTCCTTATATTAATCGCCGAAACCTTCCCAGGTATCTTCATTTTTCTTGGCAGGTTCTTTTTTTGCGGGAGCCGGCTTGGTGGTTGTTGACTCAGGAGCACTCGCGGCGGGTTTTGTCGCGGCGGACGCTTCTTCGCCACCACCCTTGCTCTTCTCATTTTCCGCAACAAGCTTATTAATTACCTCTTTGCTGAAATAAGCGGTGTCGCCTTTGTCAATGTCACTGCTGCTTGCACCGGCGGTATTCGGCAGGACGTTCGCAATGGCGCAGTCATCATGCAGTTTCACGATCTTTACGTTGCAGATGAACTTGCTGTCCTTGCCTTCGTTAAGGTTACGGGCAATTACCATTTCGGCATTCAAAGGAATTGGGACATTATATTTTTTATCGTTCTCTTTTACTTCAACATTTTTGCCGATATTGAGGACCACAAAATCCCATTTTGTATTTACCGCAAGAACTTTGGCATTGACTCTTTTCAATAATGCCGGATCACTGCTGTCTTCAGGACGGTCGTCTTGTGGTTGAGTTCCTCCAGATCCACTGTTAGCTTTATCTTTCCAGTATTTTACATCTTTATTAAGTTTAGTGATGTCTTTTTGGTGACTGGCAACTTTAGCTTCCGCGGCTTTCTGTGCGAGTTCAGCTTTAGTTTTCTGGCTTTTCAGAGACGATACCTGACGGGAAAGGGAATTAATTTTACCTTGAATTTTACCTGCCTGTTTAACGCGCTCAGGAAGCTGACCTTTCAATTGCAGTGTTTTTGCCAACTGGTCGGAATGAGCTTTGTAGGTGTTATAACTGCGTTTGACGGAGGCAATTTTGTTGGAGATTGTTTTCATGGTAGCGGCGTATTTATCGGGAGCAAAGTCCCTTATGCTCAGCCTCAAACCGAGAGAACTTCTTGCGGCGGCAATGATGCCATTGATAACTTTTTCATTGGCCTGCATGATATCAGCAACCTGTGAAGCGATGGCGGCGGGTTTATCTTTGCCTTTTTCAACGCTTTTCAGGTCATCGATCTGCTGTCCTTCGAGGAACTTGATTGATTTTGAGATGTCTACGAGGGCGGTTGCCATGGCATCGCGCTGGCCGATAACGGCGGTTGCCTGTTCTTCAAGTTTGGGGGCCAGTGTTTTGAGTTGATCAAAGTTGTTATGCGCGAGTTCACCCGGTTGAAGTTCCTTGGAGATTCCCGTGCCGCTGCCTTCGTCAAGTTTAGCTGAAGTATTGGCAATCGCACCGGCCAGTATTTTATAGCCTTCCACCAAGTTTTCCCGCTTCTGAAACAGCAATACGGAAAGAGCCACGGAGGCGAGTGCAAGTATCAGAATCAGAATATTAACGAGCCGATTGAATGTGCCCATATATAAAAAATCTCCTCAACTTCTTTATTATTTATATTTTTTGGTCTGGAATATGCTTACAGAGACCAGAAAGGAGAAGTTAGCATTTAAAGTAAAAAAAGTCAACCGGAAAATTCAGATTGAGTTAATTTTTGTCCCGCCTCTGTTTCAGGCTTATTTTCAAATGCAAAAACTACCTTTCGGGTGTGACCGGAAGTAAAGCAATTTTCATGCCGGAATTGTTTTGAAAATCCCGAATTGCAGGCCGCCAAAATTCCTGAACGACTCTATCCGCCATTTTTTTTCGTTGTCCAGCCAGGTTTGCGGACTTTCCGATTCCGGGATTTCCCAGACCAGCGGGGCCGCGCCGATCCAACTGAAAAAAAGTTCATTTTCAATGATGCTGAGGAAGCAGCGGCGGGAGATTTTATATGGGGGGTCGGCAAAGACAATTCCGGGATTCGGAATTTTTACTGAAAACGGGAAGCGCAAAACATCTCCCTGGAGTATTTCCATGGTGGAATCAACGCCGGCTTTTGCAACTTTGAGAATATTTTCGCGGATAATTGCACAATGATGCGGAGATTTCTCGATGAAAAAAACCTGATCAGCGCTTCGGCTGGCGGCTTCCAAACCCAAGGCGCCGCAACCTGCGAACATGTCCACCGCGACTTTTCCGCTGAAAATCCCGATGCTGTCGAACAGGGCTTTTCTGGCGCGGTCGGCTGTAGGGCGCACCGCGAGACCTTTGGGAACGGTCAGCACGATACCCCTGGCGGTTCCGGAAATAATCCGCATAATCAGCTCCGCCTATTCTTCATCGTCATTTCTGAGAGGAATATTGTCCTGGACTTTCTCTTTGGTCTGCTGGATGTCCTGATTTGCCTGGTCGACGCCTTTTTTGACGCCATCCTTTGTATTTTCCAGCTCTTCCTTCACCTGTCCGGTCAATCTGCCGATACTGTCCGAGAGATTGTCCACCACTTCCCTGCCGTACTTGGCCCCGATGAAAAACGAGGCCGCCAGCAGGATGATAATGACAAGCAAAGCGCAGCCGCAGCCGGCAAGCTTGGAGAACAGACCGAATACTGGTTTTTTCACTTCATCGCCCATAATTTACTGGTTTCCCGGCGGTGGTTAAAAGTTATGACAAACCATGCCGTCACGCAGTTTCGGCTCGAACCAGGTGGATTTTGGCGGCATGATGGCGTCCGCGTCGGCAATCGCCATAAGCTGTTCAACGGTGGTCGGGAACATGGAAAACGCCACTTTAGCGCGTCCGGTATCGACCCGCTGTTCCAATTCCCCGGTTCCCCGGATGCCGCCGACGAAATCGATGCACTTGCTGGTGCGCGGATCATCGATGCCCAGCAACGGTTCCAGGATGTTGTCCTGAAGAATGCTTACGTCAAGCTGTTCGATTACTCCGAGTTGAGAAATATCGAATTTGGGTTCGAGCAGATACCATTTTCCGTCAAGATACATGCAGAATTCGCCGCTCTTGCCGGGTTTCGGATCGGTTGTTTCAGTAACGGTGAATTTTTCGCCGGCCTTTTCCAGCAGAGCTTCCGGGGTCAGGCCGTTGAGGTCATGTACCGCCCGGTTGTATGGCAGGATCTGAAGCTGTGAAGCCGGGAAAACCACCGCCAGGAATTCGTTGTAATCCTCATCGCCCCGGTGATTGGGGTTCTTCTGGCGGCATTCGATGCCGGAACGGGCGGCGGCGGCGGAACGGTGATGTCCGTCGGCAATATACAGGTACGGGATCGACTCGAAAGCCTTGCTGAGCTGCTCGCTTCTGGCGGCATCAACCTTCCAGAACTTGTGGACAATGCCGTCCGGGGCGGTAAAATCGAAAAGCGGAGCTTCAGTCTTTACTTCATCGATCAGCTTGTCGATTTCAGCGCTGTCGCGGTAGGTCAGGAACACCGGGCCGGTGTGGGACCGGAGGGTGATGACGTGCCGGGTGCGGTCGTCCTCTTTGTCCTTGCGGGTTTTTTCGTGTTTTTTGATAATGCCGTTTTCATATTCGGAGCATGCCACGGCGGCAGCCACGCCGGTCTGTTCGTGATCGCCCATTTTCAGGGAGTAAACGTAGAGGTGGGGTTCTTTGTCTAGTTCCAGCGGAGCTTCACGGCACAGCCGGTCGAAATTGGCTTTTGCCTTTTCGTAAACCCGGTCGTCGTGGAGGTCGATGCCCAGTTCCATTTCGATTTCCGGACGCGATACCCGCAGGAAACTCAGCGGATTTCCTTCCGCGAGCGCCGCCGCTTCTTCGCTGTCAACCACGTCATACGGAACGGCCGCTACTTGTGCCGCTTTGTCCTGAGGCGGGAGTAACCCGTGAAAAGCCCGAACCTTAGCCATTTGAAAACTCCTTCGAAAATATATTATTTAAGAACAACCGGAGCAGTTAATCTATAATCGCAAACTCCATTTCACAAGCCATGCTGTCCCGAAAAAATCTTCAAAAGCGTTTGATTTGCAGTCTCCGGCAAATATATATTGATATTTGTCTTGTTAATCCAGCAAACAGGGGAATGAAAATGATACCGGAAAAATTGTCTTTCACTGATTTTCTTGAAAAATTCGGCGAAATTAATCCTCCAGCCATGAAATACGATGGCGAAGAGGCTCCCGAAGCCTGGCAGATCAGGTTCATGGGCAAGGTTGAGTCTCTCCGGGGCAGATTGCCTGAACCCGTCAAGACCGGGTACGAGGTTTTACAATCCGTACAGTTGCCGGGATACCGCCGGGACCTGCTGAAAATCAAGGTAAGCGCTATTTCCGAACTGATCGCGTACCTGCTTGTTCCGGACAATATTCAGGAAAACGAGAAGCGTCCGGCGCTGATTGCCTCGCACGGACACACTAAATTCGGTCCTGATTCGATTTGCGGAATTGAGGGCATTGATACGGATGAAGATTTCCGCCGCGCTTATGGCCTGCACGCCGTGAAATCAGGCTTTGTGGTGCTGGCTCCCGCATGGTGGGGGTGGAATGGCAGAAACGGACACGTGGAAAAAGTCGGTGGACGCGACAAGTGCAACGTAGCCCAGATGGCTGCCGGAATGTACGGAATCAACGTTCTCGACCTGCATATCCAGGACGGGCAGGCCGCGATTGACGTGCTTCAGCAAGTTCCTGAAGCAGACCCGGACCGGATCGGTTGCATCGGTAATTCCTACGGCGGCAGAACTACGATGTGGCTGACAATTTTCGATAAAAGAATAAAAGCATGCGTGGTTTCCGGCGCCATGAATACTTTCCGGGAAAGATCGCTCAAAATGGGATCATGTGCTATCCAATATCTTCCGGGTATCCTGAAATATGGCGACGTTCCGGAGCTTTTTAGTTTGATCGCTCCCCGGTCAATGCAGCTCCAGGCCGGAACCAGGGACCCGCTGATCAATGATGCTGACCGCGATAACATGAAAAATACCGTGGAACTGGTTTACCGGAAAATGAACGCCGCCGGAAATCTGGATTTTTGCCTCAACGATGACGGACACATCCTGATCTGGGAAAAAGCCCGGGAATTCCTGAACCGGCATCTGTGATTTTATACCGATTTGCATTCTAAAGGCAAGTAATGATCGTGTTTTTCAACCGAGATCCCGGGCTTGCAGGTAAAAATCCTCGCCGCCGAAATTACCCGATTTCAGTATGGTGAGTACGTCTGGACCGTGAAGCGGAAAGCAGTACGGGACGCCCGGAGCGATGGGAAGTCCTGTTTCCATCATGGAAATTCCCAGCCTCTGGCAGATTGCCCCCGACGTTTCCCCTCCCGATACTACCATGCGTCCCGGCATGACATAATCAAAAACCGAAGAAATTATTTCACTTAGGGTTCCTGCCACAAGCTCGCCGAAGATTTCCGGGGAAATTTTAGTCTCAACCAGCGCGCTGTGGACTTTTTCAATGGTTTCCGGGGTAGCAGAGGACGCGATAATTGCATTACCGCCGGTTTTGAGGTGTTTGACTATCCGCTTCCGGAAACGTTCCACTGAAAATGAACGGTCGAGAATTTTCAGCGAATCGACAACAAACAACTTGAACCCGTGTCTGGACGCCAGTTTATTCTGGGCGCGGGTTGCCTCGGAACAGCTTCCGGCCACTACCAGTGTTTGCCTGGAATATTTTTGCAGCCGCTCCGAGAAATCAAGATTGCGGCGTCTTTTGAAAAGTTGCCTGGGTATGGCCGCGGTTATTCCTGATCCGCCACTCAGCAACGGCCATTTTTCAGTAGCTTCGGCAATGATTTCCAAATCTTGCTGTTCCGTGGCGTCGGTTACGATGTAAGATGCGCCATTCCTGACTTTCTGGTTGAGGTGTCTTTTTAAGGCCCAACTGCCTTTCCTGATAATATTCAGGGGCGCGAGAGCAACTTTCTTTTCAGTCTGGTATTGGAGCCAACGGACTAAATTTGCATCGGTCATCGGATTCAGGGGGTGGTTCCGCATGGGGGATTCGTTCAATGGAACACCGTTGACAAAATGATAGCCCAGATACGTTGTGCGACCGTTCACCGGTAGCGCCGGCGCTACGATTGTTCGGTTGGTTCCAAGCTCTTTCAAAGCCGCATCCAGGGAAATCCCGATATTTCCTTTTTTAGTGGAATCGAAAGTGGAACAGTATTTAAGCTGGAATTTTTCGGCCCCCGACTGCTTAAGAAACCTGAATGCGCCACTGGTAAGAATGTCCGCGTCATGAAGGGATATCGAACGCGAACAGGTGCCGATAACGGCGGCGTCAAAACTTTCAATGGTTTCCGGATTGCTGTTGTATCCCGGCGTACCAACCAGAAACACGGTGGAAATACCTGCTTCGGTAAGCATTCCGGCGGCATCGGTTGCCCCGGTGTTGTCATCTGCGACAATCCCGAATTTCATATTTTCTTCTCTTTATTTAAAGTATTTACAACTTTCGCAAGGCAGCGCATTGCCGGTTCCGGACTTGACAGTACCGGCACGGAAAGTTCGGATTTGTCCAGAGATTCTACTACCCGCGTCATTGACACCTGCGCGAGCAGCACTACCTCAACCCGGTTCATCAGATCCTTGAGGCATTTTCGTACTATCCGGTCGTGTTTTTCCATGTCACCTGCAAACCAGGCATCATAAGCCCCTTCGCACAAAACCGGATCAATCTCGATGAACTTTTCTTTTTCAACGGATTTTTCCCTGACCAGTTCGCTGGTGGGTCCCAAAGTGGTGGGCGCGGTGGCGATTACCCCGATCCGGGAATAATTTTCAACGGCATACTCCGCCATCGGTTCATCAATTTTTAAAACCGGAACCTTGGAGAAATGCTTCGCGGCGTTTACACATGGGGATATCGACGAACAGGTTACTTGAATCACGTTAGCTCCGAAATCAGAAGCCCAGCGGACATGATCGGTCACCCGGGAGTAGATTTCCGGAGTGAGCACGCCGGCGCGAAGCACCGATTTGATGATGCTTTCATCAGCTATGTGGACTGTTTTTGCGGCAGGTACATATTTGGCGCTGAGCTGATCGAATAGCCCGTTCAAGCCTGCCACGGAATGGATGAAAATTATTTGTTTACACATATTGCAATGAATTTTATTGATTACCGGAAGATTATTTTATCTGCTGGACGCAAGATTTCAACAATCAGAGCCTGAATCTTTGATAATACCTTAATTATTTTTTGGGGAAACCAAAAAAAGAGGAAAATTTTCAAAAAATACCTTTTTAAAAATGCTTTGTCACACAAAATATTCCATGAAACGATATTAAATACTAAATAGTATCAAATACTAAATGATATTAAATACCAATTAGTATTAATTACTAATTACTGCCGCACAAGAGAAAATTTTATTGGGGAATTAATCTAAATAGGAGAAATCCTTGAAATAAAAATTCAGGCCGGTGAATACCATCCTTGAATTTACAACTTCCCCCACTATTTTGCTTAACGTAACCCGGTTTAAGAAGTAAATCCTAAAAACAGACGAAAAAAGTATGCAGCACATCAATATTCCTCCTGAAAAGCACGTAAAAGTACTGGACGGCCAGGGTTGGATCGGACTGATCGACCACCTTGGCGAAGAAATCACCATTGTTAATGCCGCACGGGTGTCGTTCGGAAAAATGAAGCAGGAAATGAGTGAAAAAGACATTACTTTGCTCCATTACCTCATCGAACACCGTCACACCAGTCCGATGGAGCATGTGGTGTTTACTTTCAGTGTGCATTGTCCGCTGTTTGTCCGCAGCCAGTGGCATCGTCACCGGACCTGGTCGTACAACGAAATTTCCCGCCGCTACACGGAAATCGACCTGGAATTTTATACTCCTCCGCATCTTCGGATGCAGGCGGAAAACAATCGGCAGGCATCGGTGGAAGTCCCGGACTTTGACGACACGGCTTTGCGGGAAAAAATAAGCATCCACAATCAGGACTCGTTAAGGTTGTATAATGAGTTGCTTGACAAGGGAGTTTGCCGTGAGCAGGCGCGCGGAGTGCTTCCCCAGAATATGATGGTTACTTTCTGGGCAACTGTTGATCTGGCGAACCTGATCCACTTCCTTGACCTGCGAGACAGTGAGCACGCGCAATGGGAGATTCGCGAATACGCCGTGGCGATAAAAAAATTGATCGAACCGATTGTCCCGAACGTGGCAAAATATTTTAATAAGTAGATTTGATGCAACGAAAAGACCTTTACAAAACTCCAGCCGTGCCGTTTCCCGAATCGGAACTGGCGCTGCCGAATTTGGCGGTGACGATGGGCGATCCCGCGGGAATAGGTCCGGAGATAGTGGTAAAGGCGGCCGCCGACCCGGAAGTCAGGATGATCGCCAATATTATTATTTACGGCTGCCCGGATATTATTCAGGCGGCGGCACGGGAGTTTACTAAAGGTCACTGTCCGTATGTCAAGCCGGTTGGAACGCTTGAAATGAAAGAATTCATCCCCGGCAAAAATGATCCCGAGTGCGGCGTGGTTGCGCGGAATGCCGTGATCAAGGCGGTAAAAGATGCCCGGAAAGGGCAGGTTGACGGGATTGTTACCGCGCCGATGAACAAGGCTTCGGTAAACATGGCCGGGATTCACTTTACCGGACACACCGAGTTGATTGCTGAGCTTTGCGAGGTTGAAAATTATGCCATGATGCAGTCGGCGGGAAACTTCCGGGTGGCTTTTGTAACTACCCACATCGCCCTTAGCGAAGTAAGTTCTCAAATTACCCCGGCGCGGATTATCGAGGTTGCGAAGTTATTGTACAATGCGGTTCTCGCGGAAAATATCAGGGAGCCGATGATTGCCGCCGCCGCCATCAATCCGCATGCCGGCGAACAGGGATACATGGGCGAGGAAGATGAAAAGATCGTGAAACCTGCACTGGAAGTGCTCCGTAAAGAAGGCATGAAGATCGATGGCCCGTTCCCTCCGGATACGCTTTTCATTCCCAGGATCAGGGATAAATACGACGGAATTTTGTCGATGTACCATGATCAGGGACATATTCCGTTCAAAATGATCGCGTTTGACCGGGGCGTCAATTCAACTCTCGGGCTTCCGGTCATCCGCACCAGTGTCGACCACGGTACTGCTTTCGAGATTGCCTGGCAGGGCAAGGCCCACACCGGAAGCCTGAAGGAAGCAATCAGGCTTGCGGCGGTGCGCGCCACCAACCGGGCCCACGGCGGACATTAATTTTCTGGAGAATCTGTAAATATGACTGAAAAGCCGGAACAAAAACCCGCCGATTCGTCCACTCCGCTTTCTTTCAGTTCCGGGATGAAGGCTCTCGACGATGTTTTCCAGGGAATAATGCCCGGCGACAACGTGGTGTGGCAGACTGATGATTTCGACAGTTACCGCTACTTTGTTGAGCCGTTCTGCCGCAATGCCGTTGCCGAGGGCAAGGACCTGATCTATTTTCGGTTCGCCGACCATGATCCGGTGATTCCGGAAGATGTGCCGGCGTTCCGTTACGAACTCGAACCTCAAGTCGGATTCGAGCTTTTTATATCTAAAATTTTCGATATCATGGAATCGCACGGGCGCGGCGGTTGTTATGTCTTTGACTGTCTGTCGTCACTCGCGGTGGACTGGAACAGCGACCGCATGCTTGGCAACTTTTTTCTGCTTACCTGTCCATATCTATATAGATTGGAAACCGTAGCTTACTTTGTGCTGTTCCGCAACTATCACAGTCCCTGGGCCATAGATTACATCCACGCCACCAGCCAAGTGGTGGTCGACGTCTACAACAGCGAAAGCAAAATATATTTCCAGCCGATCAAGGTTTCCGCCCGTTTTTCACCTACTTTGTACATGCTTCACTCGACTGACGGTGATCGGTTCAATCCTGAAAAGCACAGTTCGGTGATTTCCCGGATCATGGGGGACGTTGAGCAGCCATGGATGAATTTCAACATCGACAATCCCGGCATCTGGACCAATGAATTCATCAAGGCTTACAAAATGTTCGACCGCATTCAGGAAACCGGTGAAACACCCTCATACGCGGAAGAGCTGCGCATTCGGCTGATCAAGATGATCATCACCCGTGACGAAACCCAGTTTAAGCTTTGCGATAAGTATTTTGACCTTGGTCAATTGCTTTCCATTGCCAAGCGTATGATTGGGACGGGGCTTATCGGCGGGAAATCGGTGGGAATGCTGGTGGCCAGGGCCATTCTCGAGAAGGCCGATCCGAAATGGGGCAACCTGCTTGAAACCCACGACTCGTTTTATATCGGTTCGGATGTATTCTATACGTTTATCATCCAGAATGATTGCTGGTGGCTGCGCCGCGAACTTACCGCCCACGGCGGAGAACCCGATTACGACAAAGCCAAAGCCATCCGGGAGAAAATCCTCCAGGGGAATTTTCCGGAAGACATCGAGGAACGTTTCCAGAAAATGCTCAACTATTACGGGCAGTCTCCCATTATCGTGCGGTCCAGCAGTTTGCTCGAGGACGCCTACGGCAACGCCTTTTCAGGTAAATACGACAGTGTTTTCCTGGCGAACCAGGGAACTCCGAAGCAACGGCTGGAAGAACTGATGAACGCAGTAAGGTTCATTTACGCCAGCACCATGAGCCACGAGGCCCTGGCTTACCGTTACCATAAGGGGCTGATGGACAAGGACGAGCAGATGGCGTTGCTGGTGCAGCGGGTTTCCGGCAATTTTTACGGCGATTTTTATTTTCCGCAGATTGCGGGGGTGGGATATTCGTTCAATCCGTTTGTGTGGAACCGCAAGATAGATCCCTCCACCGGTGTGCTTAGGATGGTGTTCGGACTCGGGACCCGCGCCGTTAATCAGCACGGCGGCGACTACACCCGGATCGTGGCGCTCAATGCTCCGATGCTCCGGCCGGAATCAAATTTCGACGAAGTCCGCAAGCACACCCAGAAGATTATCGACGTTCTCGACCTGATCAAGAACCGGCAGGCTTCACTGCAGTTCGAACAGGTTGTCCGGGAGGCTGCCGGAGACATGGATATCGAGGTTTTTGCGTCAAAGGACAGCAAACTCGAAGCGCGCGCCAAGGCCCACGGCATTAAAAATTTCTTCCCGTGGGTGCTGACTTTTGAAAAACTGCTCGAAAAAACCGGTTTTGTTAAAGCAATGAAAGAAATCCTGAAACTTATCGGTGAAGCCTATCAGCATCCGGTGGATATCGAATTCACCGCCAACTTTATGGAAAATGATGAGTTCCTGATCAACGTGGTGCAGTGCCGCCCGTTCCATTTTGCCGGGCGTTTCCGCCAGATCAAGGACCCGGAACACGTTAAACCCGAAAATCTGGTCCTGAAAACCAGTGGTCCGATTCTTGGACAAAGCCTTGCGGGGCCGATAGACTGGGTCATTTACGTGTGCCCGGAGACTTACGGCAACATGGGAATGAGTCAGCGTTCGCAACTTGCGCGCATGATCGGCGACTTATGCAATTCTGGTAAAAACCTGAAAAATATCATGTTGATCGGTCCCGGCCGCTGGGGTACTACCATGCCCGCGCTTGGGATTCCCGCTACTTTTAATGAGATCAGGAATGCATCGGTTATCTGCGAAATTGCCGCAATGCACGAAGGGCTTAATCCCGACATATCCCTTGGAACCCATTTTTTCAACGACCTGGTGGAAATGGAAATCCTCTACCTGGCCATGGACCCGGACAAAGAGGATGATTTGATCAATACGGCAGTCCTGAACGAAGCGCCTAACCGGTTGAAGGAAATTGTTCCCCGTTCAGATACCTGGCAGGACGCCATCAAACTCATCAATACCCGGGATTTGAAACCTGAATATACCGGGTACATCCACGTCGACACCCTTAAACAAAAGGGCCTCCTCTTCCTCGCCAACTGATCTAAATGATTTCCAGCATGTGGATCGAGATCAATTCATCGCCTTCGATCAGCGTGGCGTAAGGACAATCCACGGTATTGCAGATCCCGATCGAATGGGCAAAATCACCTTTCTTCGACAGGAAGAAAGTGACAATCTGGCCCTGTTCACATTTCGGGCAGGTGGAATGTACGGGAAGTTCGATGCCGCATTCCGGACAGAATATCTTTAAAACTTTGCCTTTGATTAGTTCGATATCGAGGGCAATCCGGGATTTTTCCCCGAAGATCGGGCTTAAGGCCACGGTTCCGCGTTCGCCATCCTGTTCCACTTCAACCACCACGCCTGGATAACCGTTAAAATTGGCGCGGGGATTGATAAGGTTGTGTCCGTTCTGGCAGTAAAGTTCAACCGCCACCAGTGCTTTATCCGAAATGGCGCCCTCAGTGACAGGATTGGGAACAACCATCATTCCGCGATTGTCGAACCTTTTCATACAATCTTCCTTTCAAGTTTATATACAATTATAACTTAGTCGCCGGATTTTTCTACTTCCGCTTTCTTTTCGGTTTTATTCCGGTCAATTTTAATAATTCCGAGTTTTTCCAGCCAAAGCCCGACGCTGGGAATTTTTCTTATCTGCATTGCCAGCTCTTTGCCGACGCACAAAGTTCCTGCCCAGAAAGCTATTTCCGCAAGAACCAGCAGACATGCCGTCCCGAAAACTTTCCATGACTCGGAAATTGGCAGAAAGTACAATGGAATGAGCAGTCCCCACAGGATAAGCGACCCAACAATCAGGCCGATACCTAAATCCACGACAAACCAGGACTTTTCCTGCTTGAGCTGCTTTATTCTTCCGGTAAATTTTTTGGGGGTTTGTTGCATAATTATATTCCGTTATTTTCGGGCAACTATGGCAAATTCCTTTGTTTCCGGGGTGAAAGGGATTCCCGCCACATCCGAATGCAATGACTCAACGGTGAAACCGCAATCAGTAAATTCTTTTTTCAGGCTTTCCGGGGTGAAACACTGCTGCCAGTTGTAAACGGTCCGGGTGCGTGACGCTTCCACGATGGTATATTTATCCAGCGCCAGCTTTTCACAGTCGTACTTAAAAGTGTTTACGAAGCCGTAGTATTTTTCCGGTGACCAGAAGCCGTTAAGCTGGTTTTCCTCGTAATAGGCGGTTTCCCGTATTTCATTGAAATATTTCAGTGAATACACGTCGAGCAGCGCTGCTCCGCCGGGAATGAGCAGCGAATAGAATTTTTTCAGCATCAACTTCCGCTGTTCCGGGCTTAACGCGCAAAAGTCGCACATGATCATCATTACAAGCCGAAAACGGTCTTCGGACTCAAAGTCAAGGTAGTTACAGTTCTCGAAATTTACCGGCAAGCCTTTTGTTTCCGCTGTTTTACGGGCATAATCAAGGGAGTTTCTGGAGAAGTCGATCCCGGTAACGTTCGCGCCGCGACTGGCCAGACGGTTGGCGTAAAGTCCGGGGCCGCACCCGAAATCCGCGATTTTTGTCCCGTTTTCCACCTGGAAGTGTTTAACGATCCAATTCACCGACTTGTCGATAAATCCGGAATTGCGCGATGCGGCGTCAATTTCACTGTTCAGATGATATTTCAGCATTTGCCCTGAAGTATGCTCATTCGTCCATAATTCGCTTGCCGTGTAAAACTCGAACGGCTCAGGGCGCGAATTGATTTTTTCCAGTTCTTTATACAATATTCAGGTTCCTTAACAGATTATTATACAGGTGAATATTGCCCGGATGGGTTGTAAATACAATTTTTTAATTTCGCTTTTTACAAATTGGAGGTAACTTAATAGTTTCAATGAGATCAGGATTAGTATATGATCAAACCGCGGATGGACAATCTCAGCCCGGATGAGCTGAAGGAAATCATTGAATTTGTCAAACCGGAGGATATCCCGAAGGCCGACAAAGCGCTTTCATATGAGGAAAAACAAGCCGCGGACAAGATCAACCGGAAGGTCGCCAGCGGGCAATCCCTCGAGGAAATCATGGATTTCCTGTTCCGGGAAACCGGGGAGCTATGCCCCTGTGACCGGCTCGGGCTGGCTTTTCTGGAGGAGAACGGCGGCCGTGCGGTTTCCTATCTGAACCGGTCACGTTTTGAACAGGTTTACCTGAAAAAAGATTTCTGGCAGGAAATGGGCGAAAGCACCCTGAAAACCGTGTTGCAAAAAGGCTGTCCCAGGATAATTCACGACCTCGAGGAATATAATCATCGAATCCATGAAAGCGTTTCCGCGTATCTGCTCCTGCTGGAGGGCATTCAGTCGAGCATGACATGTCCGTTGCTGGTGGAAGACCGGGTTGTGGGTTTCTTCTTCATCAGTTCCGGCAAACCCCGGGCTTATACCCGTCACCATGTGTATCTTTATCTGGAAATTGCCGAACGCCTCAGCCAGACCGTTGAAAAGGCTTATCGCATTGATCAACTTACCCAGGCCAATAATTCCTACATGGAAATGCTTGGGTTTGTCTGCCACGAACTCAAGAATCCGCTCGGATCGATCATCATGGACGGCACTGTGCTTACCGAAGGATATCTCGGGGACGTGCCGGAAAAGCAGAAAGACAAAATCCAGAAAATCATCGCAAAATCCGAATATCTGATGAATCTGGTGCGGGATTACCTGGATTTGGCGAAAATAGAAACCGGAAAATTCCATGCCGATTTACGCAATGACGTCGATTTCGTGATGCTTGCAAATGATTCATATTCAATTCTCGAACCCCAGTTTGTGGACAAGAATATTCGTTTCAATACTGAATTTTTGCCGGAGAATATCCGCGTTGAGGCAGATCCGGACTTGTTGCGGATTGTTATGACCAACCTTCTCGGCAATGCCTGTAAATATGGCAACGAAAACGGCAAAGTAAAACTGAAAGTAAAACTGGAAAACGGGGAATTGCGGGTGTCGGTATGGAACGAGGGGCCCGGCTTTCCGGTGGAACAGAAACAGCGCCTGTTCAGAAAATTTTCCCGCATCAAGACCCCGGAACTGATGCAACGCAAAGGTACAGGTGTGGGACTTTATACTGTCTGGCGGATCATTCAGGCCCATCATGGTGCGATAACCGCCAATTCCGAACCCGGTAAATGGGCCGAATTCACTTTTACCATCCCGCAACCCGTTCTTAAAAATGGCTGAGAAAATAACATTTGAACTGACCGGACGGGTCCAGGGGGTCGGTTTCCGGCCTGCGATCTACCGGCTTGCCGTTGCCGCAAAACTGGGCGGCTGGGTGAAGAACTGTCCGGACAAAGTAGAGATGTGTCTGGAAGGTTCGCAAAGCGCAATCAATGAATTTATGGAATCACTGCCACTGAAAATCCCTCCTGCCGCGAAGCTGGAAAAAATTAAGGTTATTTCCAGCGATACGGTTCCCGATCCGGAGATTTCGCAATTTTCCATTACCGCAAGTTCAGGTTCAGGACGGAGCGAAGTGCTGATTCCGGCGGACCTGGCGATGTGTCCGGACTGCGAACGGGAAATTCTCGATCCGTCGAACCGGCGCTATTTGTATCCGTTTACCACCTGTACCGCCTGCGGTCCCCGCTATACGGTGATCGACGCCATGCCGTATGATCGCGAACGCACCACTTTGCGCGAGTTTCCGCTTTGCCCGGAATGCCGCGCCGAGTACGAAAATCCCCTCGACCGCCGCTTCCACGCGGAAAGCACGGCATGTCCGGTGTGCGGCCCGGAACTGTTCCTTGCTGATTCAGACGGGAACAAGATAGAATCAAAAAATCCCATTGCCGAAGCTGTTGCGGCAATCAGCGACGGTAAAATTCTGGCGTTGCGCGGAATCGGCGGATTCCAGCTTGCGGTGAACGCTCTTGATGCCTCCGCGATCACCCGGCTCCGGGAGGTGAAAAAACGTCCGCACAAACCATTTGCGGTGATGATGCCGGAAATAGATACCGTGAAAAAATACTGCCGGGTTTCTGAAACCGGAATCGAACTCCTCAAATCCACGGAAGCACCGATTGTTATTCTTGATCTGCTTCCTGATCTACCGGAAAATTTTCCCGTCAAGCTGCTTTCTCCGGACATTCATACTCTGGGCGTGATGCTCCCGTACACTCCGTTGCATAAGCTTATTTTTGAACTTTCAAAACAGGAAGACTCTGGCTTTGAAGTCCTGGTGATGACCAGCGGCAACCGCCGCGCCGAACCCATTTGCATCGGCAACTCCGAAGCCATTGAGAGACTTGGCGATATTGCCGATGTGTTCCTGTTGCACAACCGGGAAATAAATTTGCGGAACGATGACTCCCTGGTTTCAATCCAGTCAGGACGCCCCCAGATATGGCGGCGCGCCCGGGGTTACGCGCCGAACCCGGTGCGGCTTTCCCGGAGTATGCCCGGATGTGTGCTGGCAATGGGCGCGGAACTGAAAAACACCATTACTCTTGCCTGGGGAGATCAGGCGGTCATCTCGCCCCACATCGGCGACCTGGAAACTCCCGAGGCGCTGGCTGGACTCGAACAGGTCTGCGAATGCCTGCCCCGTTTTCTCGAACGCCGCCCGAAGCTAATTGCCGTTGACCTTCATCCTGACATGCACGCTACCTGCACCGGACTTGAAATGGCTGAAATTCTGATGCTTCCCACTGTTTCAGTTCAGCATCACCACGCGCATGCGGCGGCGGCGCTCGAAGAACACAATATCGAAAATTGCCTGGCGCTGGTTTTTGATGGAACCGGGTACGGGACTGACGGTTCGATCTGGGGCGCGGAACTGCTTGACGCTTCCCGTGAAAAATTCCGCCGGATCGCGACTTTCACCCCCGCGCTGCTTCCCGGCGGCGACGCGGCGACTATCCAACCGGTCAGGCAGCTCGCGGCGCGGTTGTACCATGCCGGGATCGATCTTTCTCCGGAATGGCTCAAGCGGATGAAGATTTCCGGGGTTGAGGCTTCAGCCTGGACCATGCAGTGTCAAAAACAGCTGAATACGCCGTTTACCCACGCTGCCGGGAGGCTGTTTGACGCTTTCGCGGCGCTGCTCGGGCTGGCCGATGGCCCGTTGACTTACGAGGCCCAGGCCCCGATCAGACTTGAAACCCTTGCCGGGAATGCTCCCGGTATCAAAGAGTCACTTGAGTTCGATGCCCATGAAGAAGAAGGTTTGCTGATGATTGACTGGAATCCGTTATTCTGGCGTTTTTCAGACCCGGAAAAGATTCCGGAAGGGCCTGCGCTTGCCGAAACCGCAATGGCGTTCCACAATGCCGTGGCGGATGCCGCCGTGACCATGCTCGAATACGGATTGTCTAATAGTTCCCGCCGGAACGTGGTTCTGAGCGGCGGAACTTTCATGAACCGTATCCTTACCCGCCTGATGCTTGAGAAAACCGCCGGTCTGGACGTGAAAGTATTTGTCCACCGGGAAATTCCCCCGAATGACGGCGGAATTTCGTTCGGGCAGGCCGTAGTTGCCGGAGCTTGTTTTTCGGTAAAATAAGGCTATCATAGTGACTGAAACAATTCCAATATTCAACGAGGAATATTCAACTGAAAAAGCAGCCCGCTTTTGCCGAAAGCGGGTAAGGAATGCGGCTGGTCTCGGCAAGACCAGCCTACTGTTGAATCGCCAGCAGAACAAAATTGTGCGGTTAAAAACAAGGGATAATCCCTGAAAAACATAAGGAATAATATTATGAGCATACCGGTTATTGCCCCTGAATTACTGCCGTTGAAAGTTGGCCGTTCGCTGGTCGGGAAGACCGTTTACACCTACCGGGAAGGTAAAAAAGCGGGAATCGTTAAAGAAGTTTTTTTCGATGAAAGTTTTTCTAAACTTCACGGTTTCGACCTTGGCAGGGAAGGTTTTTTCAGCCGCAGCCACCAGTTGATTACGGTGGAAAATATCAAGGTCATCGGCGAAGATATCATTATCATCGATTCGATGGAGGTCATCGAAAAGGCTGACAAACAGGCGTTGGCCCAGCTTCTGCCGCTGTCGGCCGTGAAAGGCAAGGAAGTTGTCGACCGGGGCATCAAGCTGGCGATTGCCGGTGATGTGGCGGTTTCCGGACAGACCGAAATAGTCGGCATCACTTTTTCGAAGATCCTCGTGGAAGGCAAACTGCGCGATATCGAAATCCTCGACAAGTCGGCAATTTCCGAGATCGGCGCCGATGAAGCTGAAGCCATCCATGTCGACCTCGACAAATTCTAACCAGGGATTGTCCCTGGACTCAAATGGCATTGCTTCGCTGTGCTGGCAATGCCAGAGCAGGCTCTGGACGGAAGCGGCATTTTCGCGTTGCGCGGAAAATGCGAAATGATATTGGTCTGCCCGGCAAGACCGGGCGTTGGAGTTCACAGCTTCAGCTGTGTATTGAATTTCGATTACGATGGCGATGGCAAGGAATTACAGATAGATAAATAGCCATTGGCTGTGTCAAGGATTGTCCTTTAATTAAAACTGCCGAAGTCGCGCAGCACTTCGGCCACTCCATCCAAAGTTTGTTTGGAAAAACTGAAGGAAAAATATTATGCTGATTATACCGGCAGTTGATATTCGGGGCGGAAAATGCGTCCGCCTGAAACAAGGAGACTATAATCAGGAAACCGTGTATTCCGATACCCCGGCGGAGGAGGCGAAACGCTGGGTGGAACAGGGCGCGAAGTTCCTGCACCTTGTGGACCTCGACGGCGCCAAAGCCGGACATCCCGTGAACCTGGAAGCCGTGTCCGCGATCTGCGGGGCAATTGATATTCCCTGTGAACTCGGCGGCGGCATCCGTACTCCCGGCGATATCCAGGCGGTGCTCCATGCCGGGGTCAGCCGGGTAATTCTCGGAACCGTTGCCTGCGAAAACCCGGAACTGGTGGCCGACCTGCTCGAAGAACTGAGTCCGGAAAAGATCGTGATCGGCATCGACGCCAAAAACGGCAAAGCCGCCACGCGCGGCTGGCTCGAGGATTCCGGACTCGACGCTTTCAAACTCGCCGAAAAATTCGCTGAAATGGGTGTGCGGCGCATTATTTATACCGACATCACCACTGACGGCATGCTTAAAGGTCCGAATTTTTCCGCAATGGCGGAACTTTGCGACCGTGTTCCGGACTGCAGGATCATTGCTTCCGGTGGAGTTAGTTCCACCGAAGATGTCCGGCAACTTGAGGCCCTTGGCAAAGCCAACCTCGAAGGCGCGATTGTCGGTAAGGCCCTCTATGACGGCAAAGTAACCCTTGAAGAACTTACCGGCCGCGCCGACAAATAAAAAATTCCAAATAAGAAATTAAAAACGGGAAATATAAGGCACAACCATAAGTTGTGAGTTCCAACACCGGTTATGCTGAAAGCGGGCAATTTTAGTCCAGGGCTTGCCTTGGTTACCAGGACCATTCACCGCCGTTTTTCTCTTCATCCCAGAGCAGGTTCAGGGGGGCATGTATCATTCTGCGGGTAATTTTTACCCAGGCGTCGCCGTTGTTGTCGTGGAGAAGTTCAAGCTGCTGACCTTTCCCGCCGGGAACTACGCGCCACTTGCCGCTGGTGTTCCAATCGTGCGGACGCAGTTCGGTATTGGAAATACTGCCGTTGATGCCGCAGAATTCGCCGACGCTTTTCAGGCGGCATTTCCGGTGGAAGGTGCATTCGTAAACGGTGACCGCGTATTTCTGCCCGATGTATTTTTCCGGATGGGAAAGACCGGAACTGTTGCTGAATGGGCTTCGGGAATAGTTCGGGGAGCCTTTGCTGGAGTTGGTGGCGTCGCGGTAAACGTAATCGCCTACTACGCAAAAATTGTTATCGACGTTTCTGAGGGTGCTGTCCTGATCGGTCTGACTGGCTTTTCTTGCCCCGAACATATTTGGAGAGAGAGTGATGCTCCCGGAGAAATATCTTCCGGAATAGTCATCGGCCAGATTGCTTTCGGTATTGTTGAACACAGCTTCCTGCGCGGGTTTGGCGGAAACGGTAACAGTCCAGCTGTCAGGACCTTTCCAGCCTTTGTTCAGTTCAGTAACGACATACTGGATCGTGGTTCCGTTGGGATTTTTCCGTTCGCTTTCCGGGACCCAGTCGGCATCCGAACCGGGTTTGTAGGTTGCGAGGAAATTGTCGTAGTCATCCTGACTAACGTAAAATGACAATTCAAAGCTGGTTCCGCTTTCCGTGATTGCGGATTCCGGGCCGCCGATTTGTTCGATCATGTTTTCACCTCGTTGAGTTTAATTTGACCTGTCAACAATGGAAATTGCGTCAAACAAAAACCCGTAAAAAGCGGTTTGATGAACGGGGACGCGTCAAATTTCCGGATCAGTTTTTACCTCGCCGGGCGATAAAGAACCCGAAGGTGGTAAGCAGATATGCGATAGCGGCGAAGACGATGATCGTGCATCCGCTGGGCAGGTCGTATCTGTAGCTGAAGGCGAGTCCGAGAATGTTGAACACCATGCACAGGATCGCGGCAAGGATCATCATCCTCGACAGCCGGGCGGTGAAATATCCGGCGATGGCGGCTGGGAGTGTCAGCAACGCGATAACCATCACGATCCCCACGATCCGCACCAGCAGCACGATGGTAAGGGCGGTCAGGCAGAGCAGCAGCAGGTAGTAAAAGCTTACTTTCAGACCCCGGAGCCGGGCGAATTCCTCATCGAAACAAATTGCCAGGAACTTATGGTAGAAAAGCAGGCAGACCGCCACGATCCCGAAGTCGAGTCCGGCGATTACCCAGAGGTCGGTATTGGTGATCATCAGGATATTGCCAAACAGGTAGTTCATGGCGGTGGAGTAACCCGGGGTCATCGCAATAAAAATGAGCCCGATAGCCATGCCGGTGGCCCAGACTGCCCCGATTACCGTGTCTTCCCGCTCCTTGGAGTAGGTGCTGATGAGTCCGATAATGATTGCGGCAAGCAGTGCCGAGACAACCGCTCCGAGCATCGGGTGACACCACCACGCCTCGCCGATTTTAGACTGGATGAACAACGCTATGCCGATTCCCGCGAGGACGCTGTGGGAGATAGCTCCGGCAATGTAACTGATCCGGCGCGTAACCACGTAACTTCCCATAATTCCGAAAGGCACCGACGCCAGGATACCCGCAAAGAGGGCAAACCGCACGATCGGCATGTTCGGATCTGAGATTGCGTGGATAAAATCGATCATTTCAACCCCGGACATTCATGATGATGGTGAACCATACGCAGGTCGCGTCCGTAAACCTCCTGGATCAGATCCCCGGAGATTTCGGTGGTGGGATGGATCCGTACCTGCCGGTTTACGCAAACCACGTGCTTGAAAATATCCGAAACGAACCCGAGATCGTGGGTGACCGTAATGATCGTATGGGTTTTCCCGAGTTCCCGGAGCAGGTCGAGTATCTGCGCTTCGATTGCCGGATCGACGCTGGCGGTGGGTTCGTCGAGCATGAGCATTTTCGGTTCGGATGCGAGGGCACGGGCGATCAGCACCCGCTGACGCTGTCCGCCGGACAGATCCGCGAAGTTGCGTTTTTTCTGGTCAGCCATGCCTACCTGGTCGAGGGCGTCCATCACGATTTCGCGGTCTTCTTTTGAATATCCCCCGAATATGAGCCGTTCCACCCGTCCCATCAGCGCCACTTCGATTACGTTAACCGGGAATTTGCCGTCGAACTTCGGAAACTGCGGCACGTAGCCGACCATTTTTCTTGCTTCCTCCGCCGGTTTGCCGAAAACCAGAACCGTGCCGGAATCAGGCTTGATCTGGCCGAGGATCAGCATCAGCAACGTGGTTTTGCCCCCGCCGTTCGGACCGACCAGACATGCCGAGTCGCCGGCTTCAATGGTCAGGTTAACGTTTTCAAGTACCGGAATCCTCCGCTGATAGGAAAAACTCACGTTTTCCAGGTGGATTACCGGTTCTTTTGCTCCGTCGGTTCGGCTCATTTCCCGTGAAGTCCCTTTTCAATTTCGGTGGAGATGGTCTCCAGGTTTTCAAGCAGGTTTTCTTTCAGCGGATCGAGCGGAACCACAACGCCGTGAATAGCTTTTGCCACGGCCTCTGCACTTTTGCGGTCGAACTGGGGTTGGACGAAAATAATTCTGATATTGTCGGTTTTTGCGATTTTGATAATATTCTGGATTTGTTTCGGGGTAGGACGTTTTCCCTCGATTTCCACCGCGTTCTGTTTCAGCCCGTAATGATCGGCGAAGTACCCGAACGCCGGATGAAAAACCAGGAAGTTGCGGCCTTTGAACTGGGCAAGCTGTTTCTTCAGCTTGCTGTCAATATCATCAAGTTTAGTCAGGAAGTTTTTTAGATTGGCGTCCAATTCCTCCTTTTCCGCCGGTTCGAGCTTTGTCAGGTCAGAGGCGGCGTTTTCGGCCATTTTCCGGATCAGCATGGGCGACAGCCAGATATGGGGATCGAGACTTCCTTCGCCGTGGTGATGGTCATGGTCTTCGAATTCTCCAACGTGTCCGGCAAGATGTTTTTCAATCGGGACCTTTGTAACGCCCTTTTCGAGGTGGAAAATCTTCAGGTTTTTCAGGCCCATACCCCGGATTTTATCCAGCAGTGTGGTTTCAAACGGAACGCCGCAGGAGAAATAGGCTTTTGCTTTGCCGAGGGCCAGCATCTGGCGCGGAGTAGGTTCGTAGTCGTGTGGTTCGCGGCCGGGGGGAACCATTACTTCCACGCTTATCATGTCTCCGCCGATCTGTTCGAGCAGATATTTTATCGGCTGAATACCAACGAATACCGTAATCTTTCCATCATGACCGTGATGATGGGGATTTTCCCCGCAGGACGCCAGCAGAAGCGACGCCATTACCACCAAAGTAAGCTTGAAAATGTTTCTCATATGTCAGTGAATGTCCTTTTTATGCTGTTGTTTGCATGACAGGTATACCGCGTGGCAGTCCTCGCATTCCTCCACGGAGTGACTGCTGGAAAAATTTTTCCAGTGCTTTTGCTGTTCGGGAGTGAGAATACCGGTGCCGCGGCAGAGCGGACAGGTTGAATCGAGGGCTGAAAGGATAGCGGAACGAATGAACTCGGAGCGGTTGTCGATTCCCGCCATAGCCTCGAGAAGTCCCGAATCAGCCTTGAAAGTTATAATTTCTTTCTTCATGCCACTATTCCCATACAATTCCGGTAATATAAAGTAATACCGCCGCAAAAGCAAATTTTCTGGAAATTTCGTACTTGTTGAGTTATTTTTCCGGTGGAAAAAATTAATAGGGGAATTTTCATCAATGTTTGCCATGCTGAATAAATATTTTAATCTGGATGCGCGCAAGACCAGGCCGGGAACGGAAATTCTCGCGGGGATCGTTACTTTTACCGCAATGTCTTACATTATTTTTGTACAGCCCCAGATAATGTCGGGCAACATGTTCGGCATGGATACCGGGATGCCGTTCGGGGCGCTGGTTACCACGACATGTCTGGCGGCGGCGTTCGGGTCGATCCTGATGGGGCTTCTGGCGAATTATCCGATAGGGCTTGCTCCGGGCATGGGCGAAAATTTCTTTTTCGTATTTTCTATTCTGCCATTGTCGGCCGGGGTGCTTGGCGCGAAATTGGGCGAGGCGGAAGTGTGGCGGCTCGGACTCGGCGTGGTATTTATTTCCGGAGTTATTTTCGCGATCCTCACGGTGTTCAATATCCGGAAACTGCTGCTTAACGCGGTGAGTCCGAGTTTGAAAGCCGGTATCGCCGCCGGGATCGGACTGTTCATTGCCTTTATCGGACTGCAAAACGCGGGTATCGTGGTTATTGCCAACAAAACGATCAGCATGACGCATAGTATCTGTTCTCCCGAGGTGGCGATTTTTACCATCGGCCTTATTGCGATTGTCGTACTGCATATATATAAGGTTAAAGGAAGCATCCTCTGGGGCATCCTGATCGCCGCCGCCGCCGCAATCTGCTTTGGAAGGGTCCATTTTGAAAACCCTTTCAGCCTCCCGAAAAATCCCATGCCGATTTTCGCCAAGATGGACCTGGTGAATATCTGGAAATATATAATTAAACTTCTTCCCGTGATCATTATCCTTACCTTTATGGACGTATTTGATACAATGGGGACCCTGATCGGGGTTGCTACCCAGGCAAAACTGATGAAAAACGACAAACTGCCGAATGCCAATCGCGCGTTTGCTTCCGACGCCGGGGGAACACTTTTCGGGGCGCTCTGCGGACACAGCACCGTTACCTGTTACATTGAAAGCATTACTGGGGTCGAGTCGGGCGGACGCACCGGACTCGCCGCCGTAATCACCGGAATCTGTTTCCTGCTGGCAATGTTTTTCGCGCCGTTCGTGGAAATGGTGGCGAACTGCACCGCGATAACTGCTCCGGCGCTGGTAGTGGTGGGCGCGCTGATGATGCAGAGTTTCAAGGCCATCAACTGGGAAGACTACAGCGAATCGATCCCGGCGTTCCTGATTATTATCGGGATTCCGCTCTGTTTCAATATTGCCGACGGCATGATGCTGGGCTTTATCCTGTACCCGATAATCAAACTTATTTCCGGCAAAGGCAGGGAAATCGGATGGCTTACCTACCTTCTCGGCGCTGTACTGCTCCTTTACATGATCTTCATTAAAAGCGGCCTTTTCTCGTTTTAATTTGATTGTATATCGTTTTCAGCGAAAAACTTTCTTTGCAATCGATATCTGGGGGAGCCAATGGCAACCCCAGATATCCTGTAATTCTGTTAATCCTGTCTAAAGCATTTTTACTGAAAATTAAGAGGTTTCGGTTAGCATTGAGCGATTTGCTGGAAATTGCCGGGTAACAGCTTATATTAAATTCCCAGATATATAAGTTCAGGGCGGCAGGATTGAAAACAAGACATAAATTTCTTATCGGGTTCATTATTCTGGCAGTATTTGTCCTGATTGCCTGGATTTTCCTTTTTGAGTTCGCGGTTTACACTTCTGACGCATATATCCGGGGTAACTGGGCGGCGATCAGCCCCAGGGTCAAGGGGCATGTCCAGGCGGTGCACATCGTCAATAATCAACACGTGGAGAAAGATCAGCTCATGATTGAGCTTGAGGAGTATCCATATCAACTGGTGCTGAATGTCCGCAAGGCAACTCTGGAGCAGAACATCGCGCAGTTGAAGCTTACGCAGGTCAAGTACGACAACGCGATTGAATCGATGAAGATCATTGCCAACCAGTACAATCTGGCCCTCGACAAAAAGAAGCGTTACAAAACACTGTGGATGGAGCAGGCGGAATCGAAACAGAAGTATCAGGACGTGCTTCAGGAGCTGGACGTTATCAAGGTAAAACTTACCGAAGCCATGGAGAACACCAAGTACTGGCAGGCCGCCGTTGGCGAACAAAGCACCGTGATCGACGCCGCCAGGGCCAGGGTGGCGCTCGCGGAATATAATCTTTCGATGTGTAAACTCAAAGCGCCGAATCCGGGATACGTGAACAACATGTATGTGCGTCCGGGTGATTACGCGGTGGTGGGAGAGCCGATGTTCGGGATCGTGGAAACCACCGAATGGTGGGTCGAGGCCAATTACAAGGAATGTTATGTGGGCAAGATCAAGCCCGGCCAGAAAGTCCTGATCCACACCGATCTGTACCCGTTCCGGCTCTTCAAGGGGGAGGTGGTGAGTATCGGGACCGGAATCAAGCGGTCCGATGACAAGAATACCGCGCTGCCATACATTAAACCGACTATCGACTGGGTCAGGCTTCAGTACCGCTTTCCCGTGCGCATCAAATTTACCGACCTTCCTCCGGACGTGAAACCGAGGATGGGCGCGGACGTCCGTACACTGATTTGGGTGTGGTGACATGGCGTCCGGCGCGAAATCGGCGAAAAAATCCGGATTTTCCGAGCCGCTCCCAAATCTGCACGGTCATTTTTCCCTGATCAAGGCGGATTTCCTCGACGCCTTAAGGAACTTTTCATGGGAGAGCCGTCAAACCCGGCAGGCAATGAAAACCGGGCTTGCCTGCTGTCTGGCGGTTTTCCTGATGTACTTCCTGGATTTAAATGAAGCTTACTGGGCGGGGATCAGCGCCATGATCATGATGCGTCCGAATCTGGCGCTGACCATCCAGAAAGGCTGGATGCGGGCCGGGGGAGCGTGTCTTGGCGCATATTTTGGGGTGATTATCACCGGGATCTGCGTGCAGCAGCACTATCTGTTTACGGCGGTAATGCTGGGGATGTGTACGGTTGGACTATATAAGGGCGCTACATGCCGATACGGATATTTCTGGAGTTATTTTGCGCTGAATGCCGTAATCATTTCCATTGTGTCGATGGTCAATCCGCCGGTGACGCTTTACATTGCGGTATTCCGGGGTGCGGCGGTTACCATGGGGGTGCTGTCGTCGCTTTTTATCAATGTGGTCTTATGGCCGGATTACGCCCACGAGGAAATCCGGGACAAAAACCGGAGTTTCGCGCTCCAGGTTTATGAATTCATAAACGAGATCATTTCCCAATACCTTTCAGGTGAAATCAGCAGGGAGAAAATTGACGGAGTATACAGCGAACTCAAGAAAGTTATCCGCCGCAACCGTGGATTATTCAAAGACGCCGCGCTCGAAATCAAGTTGCTGAAAGAACAGTACAGTATGCTCGATATCCAGAGTGAACGCCTCAGCAACTGCGTTGAAAGGTTTATGGATTTTTACCAGAATCTGACGGTTTATGTCAAGGAATCCGGCAAACCTCCGGAATTTCAGAAAAGGGTGGATGAGGAGATCAGGCAATTAATGAATTCATGTTCAAAAATTGCTGCTGTCCCCGAGCCTGACCCGGAAGATATTGCGAAGTTTGACCGGGATTCTTATCAACTCCTGACCAATCTTACCGGGGCCGTCCAGCGGGAAATATTTTCAGGAAGCAATACCGGCTATCCGGTTATGGACGTAATAACTTTGTATGAGGCGATCAACCTGCTGGAGGGATTCAGGGATGACCTGGCGGCGACTCCGGATGAACATACTGTCAGCGCCTATACGGAATCGAATCCCGGCCGCAATACGGAAACTGAACCTCAGGAATCTGACCTTGCCCGCTTCCGGTTCTTCAAGTATGCGTTTGCCCTTCACATTCCATCGCTGAAATACGCTTTTAAGGGGGCGTTGGGGATCGTTATTTGCTTCTGGCTGTGGTTCTGGGCGGAAATTCCCGGTGGCGGCATCAATATGTCGCTGGCGGTGGTTACGGTGCTTCAGCTTGATTTCATGAGCACTTACCATCGCGGCCTGTTGCGTCTCCTTGGATGTCTGGTGGGGGCAATCATCGGGCTGGGATTCCTTGGTTTGCAAGTTGAATCAACTTTTGTCCTGTTTCTCTCGCTTTTCATGGTAACGTCGTGTTGCGCTTATATTTGGGGGGCGCGTCCGGGAGTGGCGTATTTGGGATGTCAGGCAGGACTTGCTTTCATGATCGCGGTGGTTCACGATGCCGGGCCGGTGACGTCTCTGGCCCCCCCGGTCGAAAGGCTGGTGGGAATCACGCTCGGGGTGCTGGTTATCTGGATAATCAACATGCTGGTCTGGCCCCAGGATTTCCTGGCTTACCTGAGCAGGGAGCTGGAATACGCGAAGAAACAGATTTCCTTGACCGGCAAGGTGATCGCCGCCGCATTCTCGAAGCAGGATTTTCCCCCGGAAATGCCGCTGGATATCGCTTCGATTGACTCCAATCTTCAGGCCCTGTTGTTCCAGCAGGAACTGCCGGGCGATCAGGGAGCCCAGATCAGGGAATGGCTTACATTGCTCGCAAGGCTTCGCAGGGAAGACGCGGTATTCCGGAAATGTTCGCCGGATGCTGTAAGTTTTGTTTCCGGGCTGCTGCCCGGTTTCGGTGAAAAAACAACTGAAATAACCTCGATGATTGCCATTACGCATAACGCTGCCCATTGTCAGGATGCGGATTCCAGGCTAGAATTACTTGACCAGGAGATAATTGCGGCGGTGAACCGTCTGCGCGAGGAACAGCTTTTGAAAGGCCGGAACATGGATTTTAAAAAGGACACCGCCCATGTGCTGCTGCTGTGCCGGTGGATTGTCCGGCGGCTCCGGAAAATTGCCGTGAGTCAGGTCGAATTTTACAAACTGCTTGCCGCGAGTCCGCAGTCCAGGCTTGCCGCACCGGATATGTAACTGTAATTAACTTGTTTACGGTGTTATATTAGTCTCAGGAACTAACATATGAGGCGATTATCATGGAATATTCAGAATTGATGAAAAAACGGCGGACAATCCGCAAATACAAGCAGCAACCGGTAAGCGACGAAGATCTTCGCAAGTTGATCGACGCGGCCAGAGTCGCGGCTTCCGGCGGTAATCAGCAACAGCTCCGCTACATTGTGATCCGCACTCCGGAAATGGTGGAAAAAATATTCAAACTGACCGCCTGGGGTATGTTCGTAAAACCTAAACGGCAGCCAGTCTGGGGCAAGGACGCTCCTGCCGCGTTTATCATGGTGGTCGGGCCGAAAGGCGCTCCCAATCACATTCATGGCGATGCCGGAGCAGCGATCATGAGTATGCAGTATCGGGCCGTCGAACTCGGACTCGGCACTTGCTGGCTTGGCGCGTTCAAGCGTGAAAAGGCGGCTGAAGCCGCCAAGGTTCCGGTCGATTACGAGCCGCACTACCTTTTGGCGGTGGGGCATCCAGACGAGGAACCGGTTCAGGAAAATATCGAACTGACTGGCTCCAACAAGTATTATCTGGATGATAATGACCGGCTTCACGTGCCGAAATACACTGTCGATGCGCTGACCGTTTGGTGTTGATCAGGCAATGCTTGACAAAAAACAGGTTTTTCCCTGGGGCCGTTCCTTTGCCGAATATACGGCAATGTTCGGCCTCAGTAGGGAGGATTTGCGCCGCGATATTCTTGGATGTGGCGACGGTCCCGCCGCGTTTAATTCCGAGTTGACCGCTCAAGGCGGAAAGATTATCTCCTGCGACCCGCTTTACCAGTTTTCCGCGGCGGAAATTTCCGCAATGATCGATGCTCACGCCGAATCCACGTTGAAACGCGCCGCCGCCAACGCTGATAAGTTTGTCTGGAAAAATATCCGCGATGTCGAGGAACTCGGCAGGACCAGGATGTCGGCCATGAAAAAATTCCTGGCCGATTTTTCCGTCAATAACAAGCGCTATGTTGCCGCCGCGCTCCCGAATCTGCCGTTCCCGGATTCCCGGTTCGACCTGGCGTTGTGCGGACATTTCCTGTTTCTTTACAGCCACAATTTGAGTTTGGAATTTCACGTCGAGGCTGTCCGGGAACTTTGCCGGGTGGCTTCGGAAATCCGGATATTCCCGCTGCTTGATTTCGACTCGGAGCTGTCACCGTTTGTTGAACCGGTGAGAAAATATTTTCACGGAAATGGCTTTGAAACTGAGTTGAGGAGCGTCCCTTACGAATTCCAGCGCGGCGGCAATCAAATGCTGGTTATCAATAGATAATACCTTTCGAGACACACAGCTAAAGCTGTGACCTTTACCAGTTTTTCCGCATTTTCAGCGAAGCGTAAAAATGCAATTTTAGTCCAGAGCCCTGCTCTGGCATTTTCTGCGAAGCGTAAAAATGCAGTTTCAATCCAAGGACACTCCTCGGCGGCAGAAGATGAACCTGAAGCCGTCAGGAGCTTTTGCCAGGAGTTTTTCCGCAACTTCATCGGTGGTTCCGAGTACGAAAACAGGGGCGGTATCAGGAGAGAAGTGCTCAAGCAGCGGATCATATCCGAGACCACTTACTCTGTCGGGAACCCGGTTAAAGGCATAGAAATTGGGTATTTTGTTGAATAAGCCGAACTGGTGTTCGGCCCTCGCGCAACAGTGCATCCCGAACCCGCCGAAAGCTTCGGAAAGCTCGATCATTTCCGGCAGACAGAATTCCTCGAACAGCTCCGGGCTGAGCGAACCGCATTCATCGTTGGAGAACCACGGACCCATTTCCGGAGGCGCCCAGGAAGTGGGACAGTGGCACGGGTGCACGGTGGGGAATTCCTTGCGCAGTTCCCGGAGAAAATTGATTAATAATTGAGTGCACTTTTCCGTGAGTGTTTTTACCGCGTCTTTGGTTTCGTCCTGCATCATGGCGCAGAAAAGTTCCTGCTTGTCGACAATCAGACAGGCGATATCGAAACCGGTTTGGAAGTCCGGCGGACCAAGCGGAACATCGTTTCCGAGTTCTTTGCGGAGAATATCGCCGTATTCGAAAATCCGGTAAAGAGTGGGGCTTTTCCAGATGTCCGGCACTTCGAGCTTGGCGGCTTCCTCGACCGAATCCAGGAACGGCATGGCGAACGGCGTGTAGTTGCCGGGCTGAAGGTGGACTTTCGACCCGAAAGCAGTGGCGAAGATATGGGTGCAGGTCATCATTGAAGCGGAAGGAACGGTGGCGTCTGACATTTTTTCCGCCAAATCGGTCCATTCCCGGTAACGTTCGATTTCCTTGGGAATCCAGTCGGAAACGGGGTTGTCGGAAAGGGTATAATCCCCTATCCCCTCAATAGTATTGCAGGTACGCGGCGGAACGCTGGTGAACGCCACTTTTTCCTTGCCGGTTCCATTATAAATTCCGCGTAAAAGTTCCATGTTCGCGGCGGTTTTACTGTCCATTTTTAGCTCCTTGAATTGAAAAATAGCATTATATCAATAATATATAATAAGTCGATAAATGCGGAAAAACCTTAACAATATCAATAAAAACAAGCACGATATAACCTGAATGCAATATAAAACTATCAGCGGATCGCAAGTATTTCCGGAGACCGGATTCAATTTTAAAATCAGTAAAACAACTTTAAGATTAAAAGAATTTCCCGGTCATGGGCATGATTTTACCGAGCTGGTGATAATTTTAGGCGGCAGCGCCAAACATATATATGAAAGTAGTGAATATCAGGTTAAGCCGGGTGACGTTTTTATCATCAAGGGGCGGGAAACCCACGGTTTCCGGGACTGCCGGGAGTTCCGGCTCAGCAACATTATGTTTGAGCCGGAGTTCCTGACCAGAGTGTTTCCGGAAATCGGTGTTTTGCCCGGATATCAGGCGCTGCTGACCGTGGAACCGGCATTTCGCAATCGTCACCGGTTTCAGGGCAGATTGTGGCTGAATAGCGAACAGCTTCAGAAAGTTGAGCAAATAATTGATCAGCTCATTGAGGAGCAGAGAAAAAGTGAATCAGGGCGTAAAATCATGCTTACCGCCAGGTTGGCCGAACTGGTTATATTCCTTACCCGGTGCTATGCGGCAACGGAAAATCTGTCGAAACCCGCGGAGTCAGTAATCAAACTTTCCGCCACGATCTCCTATATCAAGCGGCACTTCACGGAAAACCTTACCTTGAGACAGCTTGCGAAACGTTCGGGAATGCCGGTAAACGCGTTTCTCCGCGACTTTAAAAAGATCACCGGATGTTCACCGATTGAATTTGTGCTCCGGCAGAGAATCCGCACCGCTTCGGAACTTCTGCGAGGCTCCAGTTTGAGAATCTCTGAAATCGCCTTCCGGACAGGTTTTGCCGACAGCAATTATTTTACCCGTCAGTTCAGGAAGATTAACGGGATTTCGCCCCGCGAGTTCCGGAAGTCGGTATAAAAACCTTGAATAAAGGTGTTTGCGAGTTAAATTCCTGTACCGGGGTTCGTTCGAGTCGCACGGCACGGGCCGGAAAAATCAATAAGGGGGTAGAGATGTCGCATTTTCCTGAAAATCAGTATCTTATCCGGAAGAAAATTCTCAAACTGCTGGGCGGAGCGTTTCATATTTACGACGCCAGCGGCGGTCTTGCCGGATACACCAAGATGAAGGCGTTCAAACTCAAGGAAGACCTGAGAATGTACGCAGACGAAGCGATGACCCGGGAAATATTTTCGATCAAGGCCAGGAACATTATCGATATTTCCGCCACTTATGATGTTATCGACTCCGAAACCGGGGCCGTGCTTGGCGCATTCCGCCGCAAGGGATTGAAGTCGATTCTCAAGGACGAATGGCTGATCCTCGGCCAGAATGATCAGGAAATCGGGATTATCCAGGAGGATTCCATGGCGCTGGCGCTGATCCGCAGGTTTGCCACCAACCTTCTCCCACAAACCTATAATTGTTCTTTGAACGGGCAACCGGCATGTACTTTCAAGCAGAATTTCAATCCTTTCGTGATGAAAATACAGGTGAATTTCGAGCCGGATGTTTCACCGGATATGCATACCTTCCTGATGGCCGGCGGCATTCTTCTCTGTGCCATTGAAGGCAAGCAGGACAATTAAAAGATCCCGGTCAGGTAAACGCCGGGAAATAGAATTTTTGACTCAACAAAGTTGAGATATTTGATAATGCGTATTTATACGAAATTATTTGTGCTTTCGGGTTTACTGCCGGTATTGTTGATTTCCGGCTGCGGGAAAGAAAATTCCGCCGGGATCAAACCATCGCCGGAGTTTCTCCGCAAACACCGGGAGGCGATGGAACGGAATCCCAAAGAATTGAAACTGGAAATATCCCCGGAAAGCACGTTCAACTATTTCAATAACCCAACCAAAATTAACCTGAAATACATACCTGGACCCCGATTTTAAAAGCGGAAAATCCTATAGGACCGATATTCGCAATTATGACCGGTCCGGCAGAATGTATGAGGTTAAATTCTATGCGGAAGGAGAGGGAAAAGTCTTCGACCCGCTGAGATCTTATTTTATGGACGTATTTTGTGGAGGGCTGGGATCAGATGCAACGATTGAAACTGAAATCCATAAAACTTACACGATCAATTGAAAAACGGTGCCCTGCGAATGCTGCGGTTCATTGCCGATAAATCGTCGGTGGATTTGGCGGTTAATAATCTGGATGCAAGGGAAGCGGCATTCTGTCTGCTCTCATACGACGACTGGAGTTATCCGAGAAAACTTCTGGAGCAGAAGTTTAAATCACCCGGTTTTAAGCCGGTCTACGGCGATATGTATTGCTTCCGTCATTTCCTGATCCCGAAAGAGGAATACCGGAAACTTTTTGAGCTACATGAAAAAGGTGACCTGATCGGATCAAGTTTTGCTTATGAAGACTTAAAATACAAACGCCGTAAATTGTTCAAACCATATGCCGAATTTTTTAAAAAAGCCGGCGCGAAGCCCTCCGATGTTCAATCCCTGCTTGGACGCAGGTTGCATTTATTTGAAAAGATAAAAGTTGCCAATCGTGAAGAGTTAATTAACAAGCTTAAAACTTCTGATAATTTCGCTCGATCCGATTTACTGGAAGAATATTGGGACAAATATGAAATTGATAATACCGATTTAGAAAAGATTAAGACAATTGTTGAGGGAAAAGAAAAAAATGAGCCACATTCTGAAGTAATTGCAATGTTGAGCTTGCTCATGCTGAAAAACGATAAGGAAAAATATCGCGAGGCTATCATTGAAGACATAAAAAAAGATGAATCGGAATTGCCGCTTTTTATCTTGGAGTCTCTTCCGGAAAAAACCTTGTTGAACTTGATGAAATTTTTGATAAAAAAATTAAAGAAAAATTCTGATGGGAAAAATGGTAGGCTATTCCTTCGCTATATGTCAAAAGCAAAAGTAGACATAGTTTACAACTCCTTAAAAAAACTGGAACTTACTAAAGAAAACATTGACCTGGCACAGTTGATTATGGAGTATGTTCTCAAGCATGATCATAAAAGAGGGCTAGAACTTATTTTTAATGTCGATCCGGAATTCCGCTATTCTCTTATCAAGTCTGTTGCAATGAATTTTTACTCGGATGACATCGAAAAAAAACTGTTGGAGATATTAAGCAATGCTGATGAAAAAACCTCCAACGATCTACTTTTTTTCCTGATGAACCATGGCAGCGAAAAATCGATTGATGCGGTAATAAACAAAATCCAGAAAGCAAAATTACGCAGCTTGACCGATAAAGCAAATGACGATAATTATAAATGGAATAACTACTATTATCCTATGATATATCTGATCAGGGGACACCGCTATTCACCCCGGAACAGCAGCGGAAACTTCTGAAACTCACCGGAGACAGCCCAATCGGACAGCAAAAATTCAGGGAAATGTTCGAAGCTGGCCAAAAGGAATAATTGTATTTGTGTTTGTGTTTCCTGTGCCTCCGTGAGAGAAATAAATTAATGATGACAAGTTTTCTACCCAAAGCCCAAAGTTTCTGTCCTATTTCCCGCCGCGGTAAATATTCGGGGTGACGCCGAACATGGCTTTGAACTGGCGGTGGAATTTACTCACGTTGTTTTCCCCGATTTCGGCGCAGATTTCCTTGACGGTCAGATCGCCGTCAAGGAGGAGCTGTGCGGCGTGCCTGAGACGTTCTTCTTTCAGGAATGTCTTGGCGGAAACTCCGTAGGAATTTTTAAACAGACGGCTGAAATAGTCGGCGTTGTAGCCGACTGCCTTTGCGAGTTTCGCGGGAGTAAGACCGGGGCCGGAATGATTGAAAATCAGTTCCATCAGCCGGTCGCGTTGCCGCTGGTTAAATACGCGGCGGGGATGTTTCTCATCCTGATCAGGACAGTTATTGAATCGGATGGAAAATGCGGTCAGGAGTGCGCCGAATTCATCATTGCAGTTTTTGTCTTTTTGTCTCCAGGTGTTTAACATCAGGTTGAGGTACGGGGCAAGCTCCCATGCGCCGGTTTTGATAAGCGGTTTGTCCAGCCAGGAAACTGAACGATTGCGGTTCAGCAGTTTGAAACGGATTCTGACGGTAACCGCGGAATTCAGGTTCGGGGCATTCCGGATTTGTCTGGTAGTATCGGGTGGAAACCAGATGACGTCACCAGCATCGAGCCGGAAAGAAGCGCCATCTGCTTTGCCGAGGATTGCGCCGGTTTCAACGAAACAGAGCAGATGCGCGTTCAAAGTTTCGGTGGCCCCTTGCCAGCCCAACGGTTGCCGCCTGATCCCGGTGTGGACCACCTCGATGGTTGTTTCAGGATCGGCAAGAGCCGCCAGCCAGTTTGCAAAGGTAATATTTTCCATCGTTGACTTGACACTGGCCTCCGGTAAAAAACCGTTGGGGTTCACAGTTTCAGTTGTGTCTTTTTTTTACCCGCTTTCGGCAAAAGCGGACTACTATCCGGCTCTGCCGGATAAAAACTTATATCCTGAAATATCTTTTTGACATTAAATCAGGGAAAATACACCCGGTCTTTGCGGAAAGCCGCCACCGGTTGACATGGGGGTGGAGAGCAGACCACTTCCAGAATTTCCCCGGAGACGGGGGATTTCCAGTAGAAAACGTATTCCAGGGTGTTTGGATTCTTGACCATTTTGGGTTTTTCAGTCTTAATGGCTTTACGTTCCAGATCGTCGAGATCCATCATATTGTTAAGGGCGTACATCCTGACATTGCTCAGGGCTGACCATGGGTTTTGATCCAGATATATTTCCTGCTTAACTTTTTTTTCGAAATTATCGACTTCTTCTTTGCCTTTAATGGAAAACCCGTTGCATCCATAAAAGCAAACCGCCATTGCGGTAACGGTCAGTATCAAACCGGTTTTAAGCATATTGCATTACTTTCTTAATTGCATTGCCAGCGCCAGCGAAGCAATGCCGTTACAATCCTGCCGTGGTTACATTTTATGAGTGGTAACTTTCCACTTGCCGTCAGAACCTTTAACCAAGGTAAAAGTCCACTTGACCGACATATTATTGTATGTGCCTTCGGCTTCCACCATTTTACATACGGCGGTGGCGGAATTTCCGTCCACATCGATGTCGGCGAATTCCTTTATTTTCATTCCGAAGCTTTTGGATTTGCAGTAATCCGCGATTGCGGCTTCGAACGGTTTGGTGTCAATCTTCGGTTTGTTTTCGCCGCCGCATCCCCAAAGGAATGTCATTAGCGCGGTCAACAGGAAAAGTTTGGAAAACATTTTCATTTTATCACCTTTATGACAACTTTGATTTGAGCTGTTCGATCTGGAGTTCGAGGTTTTCGATTTTCTTATTGAGTCGCCTGACCTTCTTCGGGAGGGTGTAGCGTTCCATGAACACCTTGGGTTCTTCCGCCGGGGTTCCGAGCATTTCTTTGCCGGGGTCGATGCTTTTATGGGCGGAGGAGGTTGCAGCCAGCTTAACGCCGTCACCGATGGTAATGTGGCCGTTGACTCCGGACTGGGCGGCCAGGATAACGCCTCTGCCGATCCGGGCGCTGCCGGCGATGCCGGTGAGGGCGATGATCAGGGAGCCTTCGCCGACTTCCACGTTGTGGGCGATCATCACAAGATTGTCGATTTTTACGCCGCTCTTGATCCAGGTCTTGCCGAATCTGCCGCGGTCTACCGTGGAATTCGCGCCGATTTCGACATCGTCATCGATCCGCACGTAACCTACCTGCGGGATTTTTACCGGGCCTTGCGGAGTCGGGGCGAATCCATAGCCGTCGCCGCCGATCACTACGCCGCAGTTCAGGATAACTTTGTTGCCGATCACGCTGCGTTCGCGGATGGAGACATTCTGATAGATGATGCATTCGGCGCCGATGGTGGTTTGGTGGCCGACATATGCTCCGGCGGCGATCACGGTGTTGGGGCCGATCTTGACGTTTTCCTCGATTACCGCGTTTGCTCCCACATGGACGCCTTCGGCGAGTTCGGCGCTTTCCGCCACTACCGCACTGGGATGGACCCCCGGAGCGTATTTCACGGGTTCCGGAGCAAACACCATGGTGGCTTTGACTACCGCAAGTTCGGCGTTTTCAACTACGATCAGGGTATGGCTTTCCCGGGCTTCCAGGCCGCAGTCCTTGCCGACGATAATGGTTCCGGCTTTAGAGCCTTCCACCATGTCCTTGTATTTTCTGTTGGTGAGGAACGAAACCTGTTCGGGAGTGGCATCACGCAGGTTTTCAAGTCCGGTGATGAGTTGATTGGGGTTGCCTTGCACTTCTCCTTCAACAACCTGTGCCAGCATGGCGGCGGTGAGTTGTTTTTCCATAATTGATCAATCTCCTTATTTGGGGGAATTGTTATTTTCAGATGTAAGTTTGTTTTTGATCTTGTTTGCGCGGTTGAGTTCCTTGAGCACGGTATCGGTGATGTCGAGGGTCGGGCTCACGTAAATCAGCGCCGGAATGTTGTTAAGGGTGCGCCCGGAACTGTCGATAACGATATTGTAGCCCTTGAGGATGCACTGGCGTTTGACTTCCTGTTTGATTTTTTCGAGCAGTTTATTCCGCATTTGCTCGTATTCTTCGCGAAGCTCGATTTGTTTTTTCTGCTGATACTGTTTGATTTCGTTTTCTTTTTCCTTGATCTGCCGGAACTTGTCCTGGGCGGCTAGACGCTTGCTTTCCCTTTCCACGTCGCTAAGCACTATGTTCTGGGATGCGTCGCGCAGTTCCTTGAATTCCTCGAGCAGTTTGCTGCGTGAGTTGTTGAGTTGTTCGGCGAAGGCCTTATAGGATTCGGCTTTCTTTTTCAGGTTGGCGTCGGTGATTTTCGTAAGGTAGAAACCCTGGAATACCTTTTCCATATTGATCACGGCGAGTTTGACTTCTCCGGCGCCGGCAAGAAAAGGCAGGACTGCCAGCATCATAATCGTAAATATTTTCAACTTTTTCATATCGATTTTCCTCGATTTTATATTTTTCGCGTCTAAAGGTGAATACAATAGCCGTGATTATGGAAATCCACAAATGTTTAATGTTTATTTGATTCAGTATCTGACAATGAAAAACGCCATGAAAGTGATATTGTTACTTATCACGGGAAATGCAGTCATATGCGGCTGTTCTGAAAATATTAGTGAGGGACAAGTAATGCATGAAAACAAAATTATGGTTATTCCGTGGGTTTCAGGTGGGAATAATAACCGGGAAAGCATGGAAAAGGCCCTGAAAATGGGGAGCGACGGCTTTTTTGCCGACGATCCTGGACTCTGGAAGCAAATGGTTGAAAAATATAATCATAATGATTAACTTAGGTAATAACATAGGGAGGTTGTTACTATGGAACTTGTCCTGATAGATACCAATAAGGCAAAGGATACGTCGCCCGGCGATCTGGTAAAAGAGCTTAGTTCTAATCTCACCGAAGGGCTTTCCCCGGAGGAAGCAAAGAAACGTTTCGGGGAATACGGGCCGAACGAACTTGAGGAAAAACATGAATCCGCCATTATCAAGTTCCTGAAAAATTTCTGGGGGCCGATCCCGTGGATGATTGAAATCGCCGCGATCCTCAGCGCCTGCATTCAGCACTGGGACGACTTCGGAATCATCACTTTCCTGCTTTTCCTTAATGCTTTTATCGAATTTTTCCAGGAGTACAAAGCGGGTAATGCCATTGCCGCGCTGAAGGAAAAACTTGCCAGCAAAGCCAGAGTCAGACGCGGCGGCAAGTGGCTTGACCTCGAAGCAAAAGACCTGGTCCCCGGCGACATCATCCGGGTACGGCTGGGTGACGTGCTGCCTGCCGACGTTAAACTAATCGAAGGTGATTACCTGCTGGTCGACGAGGCCGCGCTTACCGGTGAGTCGCTGCCCGTGGAGAAACATTCCGGCGATATCGCTTATTCCGGGTCGGTGGCGAAGCAGGGTGAAATGAACTGTATTGTCTACGGAACCGGAACAAATACTTTCTTCGGGCGCACCGCAAAACTTGTTTCCGAGGCAAAAACCGACAGCCATTTCCAGAAGGCCGTGGTGAAGATCGGCGACTATCTTATCGCCCTCAATTTCCTGCTCGTGACCGTAGTGGTGATTGTCGGCATCTGCCGTCACCAGAGCATCTGGGAAGTTATCCAGTTCGCGCTGGTGCTGACCGTGGCCGCGATTCCGGCGGCCATGCCCGCCGTTTTGAGTGTTACCATGGCGGTCGGCGCGCTGATGATGTCGAAAAAGAAGGCGATCATCAGCAAACTGGTGGCCATCGAGGAAATGGCCGGAATGGACATCCTTTGTTCTGACAAAACCGGAACCATCACCAAAAACCAGTTGATCGTGCGGGGATTCAATCCCATTGGCGATTTCAAGGAAGATGACGTGCTGCTTTATGGCGCAATGGCTTCCAAGGAAGAGGACCGCGACCCCATCGATGACGCGATCCTGGTTAAGCTCGAGGCCGATAAGGACTTGAATGAAAAGAAGAACGGTATCAGTCAGGTGGATTTCAAGCCGTTCGACCCGATTGCGAAAAAGACCGAAGCCACTTTGAAAGATTCCAGCGGCGAATATCATGTGGCGAAGGGCGCGCCGCAGGTTATCCTTAAACTCAGCGACAATCATGACGACGTGGCTGATGAAGTAAATAAGCTGATCGAGGAATGCGGCGAGAAAGGTCTCCGCACCCTTGGCGTGGCGAAAACCGGCGATAAGGGCAAATGGTTGTTCGTGGGGCTTATTTCGCTCGAAGATCCGCCGCGCGACGACTCCGCCGAAACCATCAAAAACGCCGAAAGCCTGGGCGTACAGGTGAAGATGATTACCGGCGACCACGGCGCAATTGCCAAGGAAACCGCCAGACAAGTCAATATCGGGACCAATATCCTTCCCGCCAGTGAGCTTTCCGATGCGCCGGACCGCAAGGCAATCCGGATGGTCGAGAAGGCCGACGGTTTCAGCGAGGTATTTCCCGAACATAAATATGAAATCGTGGATGTGCTTCAGAAAAATCACCACATCGTGGGGATGACCGGGGATGGCGTCAACGATGCCCCCGCGCTCAAAAAGGCCGATATCGGAATTGCCGTGGACGGCGCTACCGACGCTGCCAAGAGCGCCGCCGCGATTGTTTTCACTCTTCCCGGCCTTTCGGTTATTGTCGATGCGATCCGGGAAAGCCGCCGGATTTTCCAGCGGATGCAGAGTTATGCCATCTACCGGATTTCGGAAACCCAGGACGTGTTGTTCTTTACTGTGCTGGCGATCCTGATTTTCAATCAATATCCGGTGGACGCCATTATGATAGTAATGCTGGCGGTCTTCAACGATTTCCCGATCATGTCGATTGCCTACGACAACGCCGTATCCAACCCGAAACCCGAACAGTGGAAAATGACACGGGTGATCGGGATCGGCACTGTGCTCGGGGTTACCAACGTAATTTTCACGTTCGGCGTTTATATCATAGGCATGTATTTCCTGGGAACGGAGTGGAAACAGGCCGCTTTCGCGGACCAGAACCACTGGCTGATCGGGTTCAGGGATTGGGTAGTGAGTACTTTCGGCACACTCAATTTCAGACAGGTCCAGACGCTGGTGTTCGCGGAACTCGCGATTGCCGGTAACCTCACCGTATTTCTGGCGCGGGTGCGCGGCCCGTGGTGGTCGATCCGGCCCGGCAAGTGGCTGGTGCTGGCAACGATTGTTTCAAAACTCATCGTTTCGGCAATATGTTTCTGGGGACTGCTTATCAAACCGATCGGCTGGTACGTGGCCGGCGTATGGATCTATGCCTGCCTGCAGATGCTGATTACCGACAGCATGAAGTTGCTGGCCTACCGGCTCTTCGATCACACCGGAATCAAATTCCACCGCCACGACAAAGTACACAGATAAAAAGAAAATCCCCGGAGGTTGTTGTTTCCGCCGGGGATTCTTCGAGTATCGAATGGGTTCTATTTGATGGTGAATTCCCATTTGTTGTTTGACGGCTTGTTGTCTTCTATTTCGATTTCAACTACACACTGTTTGCCGACAACATTGTCATTTACTTCGATCATGTAGGTGTTGGCGTAAACTCCTCCCCAGCACAACCGGGGAACTTCGTCGAGAACCACGGTCATGTTGTCGAAAGTGGCGGTGATCGGAGCGGCATCGGAGACTTCCGGGCCGTAGTTGTGGGTGAAAATCTGGATGTAGAGCATTTTTCTGCCGCTGGCATCGGTTCTCAGTTCCGCCTTGTTCTGTTGAGCGATCAGGATCAGGTCGAAACCGAGTCCGTCCTTTCCGGCCGGATTCATTTCGGGTCCTTTGTTCCGCTGTGCGGCGGCGGCGGTTGCGAGTGTGCCGCTGAGCAGCAGCATTCCGGCGATGAGTCCCATGACGATTGTTTTGATCGAGCTATCCATTTTTCATTCCTCCTGTTTTGCGGTTAGCTTTTTTCGTTGCGTTGTCAGGGAATTCGGCGGCGGCCGCCGGATTTTACGGCAAGGAATGAATTTTTTTGAAAATTGCGAAAAATATAATGAAGGAAGTTATGTCTGCCCGGAAATTTACGGGCTACAGAACCGGGTTGGTGATGCACAACATGATCAGCGAGGCCAGGAATCCGACAATGAACACCAGGAAAGGAGCGATTGCCCGTTTGATGTTGAAGACAGTAAAGATCAGGTACGGGAGAAACATCACAATCACGTAAATGATCAGGACTTTATAGCCTACCCCCTTAGTGAGGGTAGTACACATTGGACAATAGATCAGTGGCGCCAGGACCAGGAATCCCCAGTAGATATTGCTTGCGAATGCGGCAACCATCAGCCAGCAGTAGCCCACCAGAGCCAGCATGAAAGCGCTTAACAGCATGGAAATTGAAAGTCCGGTTCTGCCGCCCAAAGCCAGTCCCAAACCGTTGAATATAAAAAATAACCCGACAACGATAATTGTGACAGCCCAAGGCGGTGTTCCTGCTTTTTCAGGCTCCTCCTTCGCGTTGTTGTGACCGCACACGGGACAGTCTTCTTCTAGTTTGTCCAGAGGCGCATTGCATTTATTGCAGTAATATACTTTTATTTTATCCATGTTCCGCGCTTAATTGATTCCACGGATAATTATAGCCTTGTTTTGGATGAAATTCAATTGAGCGTAGAACAGTATGGGATTTTTCATAACCGGCTGAATATTGATTTTTATACATAATCGCGGTACTATACCTGTTAATAAAATGGTGCTTAAGATGTCCGGCGAAAAACATGATAACCTGAATTTTATCAAATTGAGCAATTCTCTCCGGGAAAAACTCGTTTCGCTGGAAAGAGCTGTTCCTTCCTTTGCCGGAAGTATCGTTGAAATCGTCAAGGACATAAATACCTTGGAAGCTGAATTCCGGACAGTGTCCCAACACGCCGAAGTCTTTAAGACCATAGCCGACAGCAGCTACGATTGGGGCAGCTGGCTCTCGCCGGAAGGAAAATTGCTGTGGATCAATCCCGCCGTTGAACGGATTACCGGATACTCTCCGAGGGAATGTATGGAGTCCGGGAATTATCCGCTGTGCCTGGTGGCGGAGGCTGATCGCAATAAATGCCGCGGCCTTCTCGAGAAAGCCCTTAAAGGTGAGAGCATTATCAACACCGAGTTTCGGGTGCAGCACAAAAACGGCGACGTCAAATGGGTGGCGATTTCGCATCAGCCGGTTATGGGCGACTCCGGACAAATCACCGGACACCGCTGCAGTTTGCGGGACATAACTGAGCGCAAAGAAGCCGAAGTCAGGCTTAAACAAAGCGAAACGACTCTGGCGCAGGCCCAGCGTGTGGCGCATGTCGGCAGTTATACATGGATTTTTGAGTTGGGGAAAGTACAGCTTTCAGAGGAAATGGCCAGGATTTTCAGTGTTGACATTACCGGTTTCGATGGAAATTATTCTACATTAGTCAAGCGTATTCATCCTGACGATCATCCGAAACTGGAAAAACGCAACAAAAAAATTCTCGAAGAGGGTATAATTCCACCTTTCCAGTATCGGGTGCTTAAACCTGACGGTGAAATCCGCCGCGTCTGGAGCGAAGCGCAATACATAAAAAATGAAACCGGCGATAATATCGGCATTATCGGCACGGTTCAGGATATAACCCGGCTCCGGGAACTCGAAACAAAAATCCGGGAAAACGAGGAATTGTATCGCGAATTCATTGAGGGAACCGATAATCTGTTTGTGAGGGTTGACAGAGAACTGAATTTTGTTTTCGTCAATGAAAAAGCCGCCGAGATCATGGGGTTGAGCGTTGATGACCTGATCGGAAAAAATGCGCTTGATTTTATTCATCCTGATGACCTTAAGAACTCTCAGGTTTTTGTGGAGCAATTATTGTTAAAATCGGAAAGTGCCACACAAGATAGCAGAATGATAAATATTAAAACCGGGGAATTGTGTTATATCCATTGGATTTGCACCAGCCATGCCGGTAATAATGGCGATGTCAATTACATTAATTCCGTGGGATATGATATGACCACGGAAACAAAAACCAGGCAGGATCTGCTTCTCTATGAAAAGATTTTTGACAACGCAACCGATGCCATTTCCATTCTTGACCAGGACGGGAGATATATAAAACAAAATGATGCTCATCGCAAACTGCTTGGTTATTCAGATGAGGAATTGATCGGCAATACTCCTGTGGTACATGTTGACGCCGAGAAATTTCAGGCTTTGTTCGATGCCATGAAAATAAAAGGCAGCGGTTTTGCCTATGCGGAAAACTATAGTAAAGACGGCAGCTTGCTGTATCTTTCCATTGCGGCATTTGCTGTCCCCGGCCTGGATGGAGTGGATTCATATTATGTGGCGATTATCCGGGACGCTACCTCGGAGAAGGCCGCAGAGGACGCGCTTCGTGAAGCAAAACGCGAAGCCGAGGAAGCTGCCAGGGCAAAAACCGAATTCCTGGCAAATATGAGCCATGAGATCCGTACCCCGATGAACGCGATTATCGGATTTACTGACCTGACCCTCCAAATGGACAGTTTGAGCGACAAGCAGAGAGAGAACCTTGAAATCGTGAAATCCCGTTGCAACGACCTTCTGGTAATTATCAACGATATTCTTGACCTGACTAAAATTGAAGCGGGTACTATCGATTTGTCGCCTATCCCGGTTATGTTGGGAGAGATGGGTAAAGAGCTTATAGAAGAAACTCAAATGCATTCAGAAGACAAGCCGCTGGAATTTTCCGCCGAAATCGATTCTGGCCTTCCCGAACTTGTCATGGCCGACCCGGTACGGCTTACCCAGATTATCAACAATCTGCTCAGCAATGCGGTCAAGTTTACCGAAAAAGGCTCCATAAAACTTGCCATAACCGAAATTGACCGGGAAAACAGGGATGGCAATGAGGTAAAGGTTAAATTTTCCGTAAGCGATACCGGGATCGGAATTCCCCCGGAGAATCAATCGCGAATTTTCGAGTCGTTTCTCCAGGCGGACGGCGGCAGTACCCGCAGATACGAAGGGACCGGACTCGGTCTCGCAATCTGCAAAAAAATGGTGGAGATGCTCGGAGGAACAATTGATGTTGAAAGCGTTTTGGACAAAGGCAGTATTTTTTCCTTTGTGCTTGCTCTGCCGATTTTCCGTAAAGGCGAGGACAATGGTTTATCAGGTGAACAGCCGATGGAAAAGAAAAAACCGGTCGAGTCCGTGAAAATCCTCCTTGTCGACGACGATATCAACAATCAGTACCTTATGCAGAGAATTATCGAGGATACTCCACACGAACTGCTGATTGTGGATGACGGCGAAAAAGCTGTTGAAATTACCGGCGAAAAAGACTTTGATATAGTGTTGATGGATATCCAAATGCCGCTCCTCGACGGTTATGACGCCACCAGAATGATCCGGGAACGCGAAAAAACTACCGGCAAACATGTTCCGGTGATTGCCATGACCGCATACGCAATGGAACAGGACCGCCGGAAGTGTATCGAGGCCGGGATGGATGACTTCATTCCTAAACCTGTCGATCAGGAATTGCTAGGCAAGATGATTGCCAAATACGCGGCAAAATGATCCTGCGCGGCTTTGCAATTTCCTGACTCACAGCCTATTATATTCTTTCAATAATTGTATGGATTTCCATGGAAAATTTTCCCGTTAACGCAACTGAATTGATTCCGCATCGCGGGAATATGCTTTTGATGCCGGAATTGACTTACGCAAGCAGTGAAAAAGCTGAAGCATTTTTCGCGGTTCCTGCCGAAGGACTGATGGTCCGGCGCGATTCCACATTAATTCCGGTGGCGCTGATCGAAATGAGCGCTCAACTGACTGCCGCCTGGATCGGATGGGAAAAAAGAAACGGACGGAATATGTCAAACTCCGGATATCTGGTTGGGATCAAAGATTTTGCGGTAAATGGAAAAGTCATGTCCGGCGACAAGCTGAAGATACGTGTTACGAAAAAGGAAACGATCGGGCCGGTGATCGTTATCGACAGCAAAGTTTTTGCAAATGACCGCGAGGCCGCCTCGGGTGAACTGAAAATCTGGAATAATCCGCCGGACTTGCCGGAAAAGAAAACTCCTGAAACTGAATCAGGTTCCGGTGAACTAAATATCCACGGAACCGAGTTCTTTGAAAAACGTGCGGACATCGACCGGGAAATAGTCCGTTCAATAATCGGGTTCAACGCGGATGATGAAAATTCCGTTGCCGCGAAACTCGTATTTAACGAAAGCTTTCCCGGTTTTGATGGCCATTTTCCCGGCAAACCGGTTGTTCCCGGAATCCTGCTCCTTGAAACCGTCATGCTGATTAAGGAACTGCATCTGAAATCGGAACTGGCGCTTACCGGAATCAGTCAGGTTAAATTCTCGCTGCCGGTACTTCCCCGTCAGCCCGTGGAACTGCACGTTTCAGCGGTCCGGGAAAGTGATGGATTAAAGATCAAAGGCAAGGCTTTGCTTAACGACAAAAGGGCGGTGTTCTCTGAACTGTTCGCGGAGAAGGCTATTGGCGGATAGAGTCTATATTACTGACACAGCGGCGGTTACCGCAATCGGGGGGACTCTTGAGGAAACCTGGCGGGTATTACTAGGCGGGAAATCAGGAAGGACCCTCATACCTCATTTTTCCACTGATAAACTGGACTTTCACCATGCCGCGACTGTGTCCGGACTTCATGACGGCGCTTATCCGAACCGGATAATGGAACTTATGTGCCGGGGACTGCATCAGTTACCGCCGCTCCCGGAAAAAACCGCGATCATCTGGACCGGGGGCAAGGAGAACGTGGAATATGTCGAAAAAACCGTTGAGGGAAAGGATTACTCCGGTCCCGTGGTATCCTCCGATTACCGCAAATGGGTTGCGGACTTCCTCAAACTTCCTGACGAGGGCATGGAGGTAAACGCCGCCTGTGCTTCGTCAACAGTTGGTATCGCCTTGGGCGCGGAACTGCTTGCCGGGGAAAAATATGACGCCGTACTGGTTTGCGCCGCTGATATTGTCAGCCGATTTACGTTCACCGGATTCGCCGCGCTGAAAGCGCTTAGTCCTGGCATTTGCCGCCCGTTCGATTCCGGTCGCGACGGCCTGATGCTTGGTGATGCCGCCGCCGCTGTTCTGCTTGAACGCGAACCGAATAATGCCAGAACCCCCGTCGCCGAAGTCACCGGCTGGGGAATAGCCAACGATGCGAATCATATCACTGGCCCGGCGCGGGACGGACGCGGACTTATCAAGGCTGCCGGTTCGGCATTGAATAAGGCGGGCATCACTCCGGAAGCAATCCATGCTTATTGCGCCCACGGCACTGGAACCGTTTACAACGACGCTATGGAACTTACCGCCCTGAAGCATTTTTACGGGGAAAAACCGCCACCGTTGTTTTCGATAAAAGGCGCTGTCGGCCATACTCTCGGAGTTGCCGGGGCTCTCGAAGCGGCGGTTTGCGGCAAGGTGTTTACTGAGAATGTCCTGCCGCCCACCACCGGACTGCAAAACCCGGAGCCATACGCGGTCAACGCCGTCGGCAACCAGGTTCAACAATTTTCCGGGAACACTATTCTTTCCGCCAATTCCGGGTTTGGGGGGATCAATGCGGCGGTTGTGCTTGAAAGGGTGGAGTCATGAAACTTTATATAAAAGGCGGATGCCGGATATCCTCGGCTGGACGGGAAACTTTAAGGGAAAAAACCATCCCCGAATTTCCCCCCGGACAGCCGAAAAAAATTCCGGTCAAGGAATTCTATCCAAAACCTCTCCGGCATTACGGACGGTTCGACGACTACACCCGGCTCGGGTTCGCCGCAATAGGGCTGGCCTTGAAAGATGCCGGAATTCCTCGGGACGACACCCCAAAGCCTGTCGGCGCGGTGATTTTTACTCGAAGCGGTTCCCTTGCGAACGACCTCGATTTCTACCGCACCACCCTTGAAGATGACGGCGCACTGGCGAGTCCGAACCTGTTCTCCTATACACTTCCCGGCACGGTCCTGGGGGAATGCGCTGTCCATTTTGGCCTTGCCGGTCCCACGTTCTGCATCGGGGGGAAAGCCGATCCGGTGCGGATTGCCTCCAAAATGATCGAGTCGGGAGAAGCCGAAACCATGATTGCCGGTTATCTGGAAAATACTCCGGAAAGCAACGCCAACGGCGCGGCGGTTATTGTAATTTCCAAATCCGGCGATGTTCTCCTGTAATGCATTTTTTTCCTGTCCTTTAGTTCGATAACAGATTGAGTTTTAAGGTAATCGCAAGTAGATTATTATTCGATTTATGAACATGAGAGGGTATATCCGGATGGGTCTTGAAAACGAATTACGCAAACTGATTATCGAAGGACTCAAGCTTGAGGACGTTTCACCGGAAGACATCGGGGATGAAACCCCGCTTTTCGGCGAGGGGCTTGAACTTGATTCCCTGGATGCGGTTGAACTGGTGGTGCTGCTGAAAAAGCAATATGGCGTTGAAATCAAGGAGATGGAAGTGGCCAGAGAAGCATTTCGGAATTTACGTACCCTTTCCGATTTTATTGAGGCCAACAAAAGCGACTGATCTTATGGGGGAAATCATGGCTCAGGTTACCGGTACGGGCTGTATTTGCGGCGCCGGTAAATCCCTGCCGGAAGTCATGGATACCCTTTATTCGGGAAACCGGAATTGCTCGCCCCCGGCATTGATAACCTCCGAACTGGATAAACCTTATCCCGTTTTTGAAGTTGATTCCGCATGGATAAATCTGCCCGTTCCGAAATGGCGGAAAAAAACCACCCGCACTGTCCAGCTCGCGCTTACCGCCATTCAGGAAGCACTCACGCAGGCTGAGCTGGAGATTTCCGCACTCAAGAAAAAACGCGTGGGGGTGTGTCTCGGCACAACCGTGGGCTGCACCCTGAACAACGAACCGTTTTACCGTAAATTCCGCGAAGGATACTGTCCGGGCCCGGAAGCGCCGAAGCGTTATCTGGCAAACAATCCCGCTAAATTCGCGGCAAAAGCGCTTAAACTGTCCGGTCCGGTGTTGAGCGTGGTCAATGCCTGTTCATCCGGAGCGGACGCCATCGGCATTGCCGGTTCATGGATCAGGTCAGGGCTTTGTGACATCGCGATAGCCGGTGGCGCCGACGAACTTTCCCGGATCACCTACCTCGGATTTATTTCCCTGATGATTTCTTCCGAAGAGCCGTGCCGTCCGTTCGACGTAAACCGCGCCGGACTGAATCTTGGCGAAGGCGCGGGAATAGTTATCCTTGAGAGCCCGGAGTCGGTTGCTTCGCGGGGAGTTAAGCCGCTGGCCGATCTTTGTGGTTACGGCAACGCCGCAGACGCTTTCCATCCCACCCGGCCGCATCCGGAGGGGCGCGGACTGCGTTCCGCGATCAGCCAGGCATTGTCGCAGGCCGGAATTACCCCGGGGCAGGTGGGATTTGTCAATGCCCACGGAACCTCCACCCCGGAAAATGACAAGGCGGAGGGGAACGTGATAACCAGTGTTTTAGGCACGAAAATCCCGGTTTACGCGCCTAAATCCTATTTCGGACACACTCTTGGAGCAGCGGGGGGAATCGAAGCGGCGCTGACTGTAAAAGCGCTTCAGGACGGGCGGATCCCGGCAACCGCCGGATTTTCCGGCCCCGACCCGGAATGCGGTGTTTCACCTGTCCGGGAAAATACCGATATCAAGGTTGATTACGGTATTTCCAACTCGCTGGCGTTTGGCGGTAACAACACCGCATTATTATTCGGAAGGGCTTTGTCATGATTCCGCGTATTCTTGGTATCGGCACGGTTTCTCCGCTCGGAAGCGGTGTTGGCAGTCTGCTTGCCGGGGCAAGGCGCGAGGAATGTCCGGCGATGCTGAAAGAAACTTTGAAAACCGTCCGGGGGAAAACTTTTTTGCCGCGTTACGAGGCCAGGATCGAAGGCGTAGAGGAGTTTATTTCAGCTCGCGCTCTGCGCCGTTTTGACCGCTTTTCAAAAATGGCGCTGCTGGCCGCAATGCTGGCGAAAAAAGACGCGAATATTGAGTTCCCCGATCCTGACAGGGTCGGGATCGTGTTCGGCTCCGGTCACGGCCCGATCCAGACAACTTTTGATTTTCTCGATAGTATTATCGATGATGGTGACAACTGTGCTTCTCCCACTTTGTTCGCTACTTCGGTGCATAACTCTTTACCGTCGCAAGTGTCTATCCAGATGAAACTTACCGGGCCGTCGCAGATGTTCAGCGCTTTTCAGAACACTACCGGCGCGGTGCTGAATACTGCCCGTTACTGGCTGGAAAGCGGCAGTGCCGATTATGTTCTGGCCGGGCTTGGCGACGAATATTGCAAGGTCCTCGGGTATTCCGTGGCGGTTGGCGCGAATCAGAATTATGCCGACATTAAACCGTTCCAGTTTAAAAAGTGTTCCTACTATCCTGGCGAGGGTTTTTCGGTTCTGCTTTTGGGCAGGGAAAGCTCCGGCGGTTATGCCGGTCTTGAGTCGGTTTCATTGTGCGGAAAGGCAAAGGACGTAAATAAAATGGTCGCTTCCGCATCGGGAGTCGTCATAGGTTCCCAGGGCGACAAGAAAACCGGAAAACCTTACCGCCTGCTCGATTTTTCCGATAAGCCGGTAGCGGCATACAGTCCGTTGTGGGGATCGTTCCCGGCCTGCGGAGGACTCAGTCTGGCGCTGGCGGCGGCGGGGATGCGCGAAGGCTGCCTGTTTCCGTCACCCGACGTATATGCGAAACGGCGGGATATGAACCTGATCGTTAAGGAATGTCCGTTGCCCGAAAATGCAACGGTGGCCTGCGTTGAATGTACTGGAAAAAAAGGATTTGACGTAATAACCTTATGCAAATGAAAAAATTTTTACTTATTGTTGGAATGTTGCCATTGCTCAGTTTCGCCGGTGATCTTCCTGCCGGGAAGCCGTATTCGGAAGCCGAACGAAAAAAATTTATGGCAAAATTCAGCAAGACAGCCGGGAAGGTTGACCGGCTCCAACTGGATTTTGGCCAAAAACGCCATACCGCCCTGTTCAGAAAACCGTTGGTTGCCACCGGACGCTGCTGGTTCGCCAAACCCGATAAATTGCGCTGGGAAGTTTTTACTCCTTACCGTTCCATCCTTCTGTACAACGGTTCGGAAGTTGCGAAATTCGATTACCGCGAAAACAAGCTTCGCAAGCTGAAAATGGGCAGTCCCGACATCCTCCGCAGGATAATCGGACAGATCAGCCGGTGGATGCAGGGCGATTTCAGCGAGAGTGAGAGCGTATACAACTTGAGCGTGTATTCCGGTAAGGACTGCCGGTTCCTGACGCTGGTTCCAAAATCCGAAAAAATGCGGAAATATGTGAAGTCGGTGGTCCTCCGGTCCAGCAATAAAGGATACCGGATAACCGAAGTGAGGATCAACGAATCCGCCAGCGATTATATTGTGATAAGTTTTACCCGGGAAAAAATCAACCCGCCGTTTCCCGACAGGCTGTTCGATCCTGAGAATCCGTGTCAGGGCCGGAAATAAGGAAAAGTTATGCGGACAATATTTTTACTTCCGTTACTGCTTGTGCTGCCGGTGGCAGGTTGCCGGATGCTTGCCCCGCCGGAATATGATTTCCCAAAATTTTCCGAGCTTTCTCCTGCTCCGGAACCATATCTCGATATCATAAATAAGCGCTATCCCGCAAATTTCAAAATGTACCACCGGGTGGTGCTGACCGTGGGCGGCCGGCAGATGGATTTCACCGGCTGTCTGGAAGTCCGTGACCGCGAAATTTTTCGTGGCGTGGCTTTTGGTGAACTTGGCGGGAAATTCCTGGAATTCAAGACGGTTGACGGCTACCCGGAAATTATCTGGAGTCCGTCTGGAATTAACCGGAACGCATTGACCAATGGAATGCTGATTGATTTAAAGAACATTTATTGTGGACAAACGAATTCGGCAAAATTATTCCGGCGGCGCAACGTGTTGTATTACGGCATGGAAGGATGTATCACTGAATTTATTGACGGGAAAATGCTTCCCGCGAAAATGCTTTTTATGCGCGGCGGCAGGATTATCCGTCAGGTGCAGTGTAAAGAATATGCTGCTTTCCCCGGCTGGAAACTTCTTCTGCCCAAACTGATCGTGGTGGAAAATTACTTATGGGATTACCGGGTGGAAATAGAGCTCCTGAAGTTTGAAAAACTTGAGAATTCGTTGCGGAAGAAGTAAATTCAGTCAACTGAAAGGGATAAATAATGAAAAAATTTACTTATTTGTTGTTGCTGCCGATAGTCCTGCTGACGGTTTCCGGGTGCATGTCCGGAAAACCGGAACCGGTAAAGGTTGGATTTATCTGCAACCATCCGGGGCAGGTGTGGGCGATAGCCCGTGACGGCGTGAAAAAGGCCGAAAAAGATTACAATGTGAAGTGCTTTGTTTACATTCCCCCGAATGCGAAAATTTCCGAGCAGCAGGCGGCGCTGAAAAAATTTATGGATAGAAAAGTCAGCGGCATAGCGATATGTCCGATTGATCCTGAAAAGCAGAGAAAAGAGCTGAACGCCCTTGCGGAAAAAGTTAACCTGCTTTGTCAAAATACCGATTTGCCGGGCGGCAAACAGCTTGGTTATATCGGTTCCGATAATCTGGAAGCGGGAAAGATGGCCGCGCGTGCGATGGTGAAAGCTCTTGGCGGCAAAGGAAAAGTCATTATCTTTTCCGGCGTGATGACAGGTAATGCCAAGCGGCGTTTTGAAGGCGTAAAGGACGTGTTTAAAGGGAAGAAAATCAAGATTGTGGATGTTGTGCTTGATCACGGCAATCCCAAACAAGCCAGGAAAAACGTAGAAAAAGCGCTCAGGGAACACCCGGACACCAACGGCATGATCGGGTTGTGGTCGTATAACGGTCCCGCCATCATGGGAGCTTTAAAGTCGTTGAAAATTAAGCCCGGCAAGATCAAGGTGGTTTGCTTTGACGAAAGTTACGATATTTTCCGCGGCCTGCTGGACAACTACATTTACGCCACGGTAATTGAAGACAATTACGAATTCGGTTATCACTCGGTCAAGCTTCTCGCGGAGATTGCCAGGGGCAGGGACCCGAAGTCGCTGATTCCCGACTGCGGAAAAATCTATATCCCGGTGCGGCTGATCCAGAAAGACAGTGTCCAGAAGAGTTGGAAGGTGTTGAGAAACCATTACAAATAATGAGAAATAACTCCTTTGTTTGCTTCAGTATTTAAACGCCGGAAATTTCTGCTGGCCGGCGCCGCCGTGCTCTGGCTGTTATGTCTATGGCTGGCGTCCGGGGTGAAACTAGAAGAGGATCTGTTTAAACTTCTTCCCGACCGCGATCCTGAAATAGCTTCATTCCGGCAGTTGCTATCCGCTTTTGAACTCATGGACTCGATGTTTATTGCCGTTGGAGCGGAGCAAGGTTCCCCGATAAACGCCGCCGGATTCCTGGCGGAAAAAATGCGGAAGTCTGATCTGTTTAACTCGATCACGCTCGAATGGCGCGACGACGACGTTCTGACCGTCATGGACATTCTGCGCCGTCACCGCGCGGACTTCTTTTCCGAATCCGCAAAGTCCGGCGCTGAAAACAAACTGCGTCCGGAAGCGCTCAAAGCCAAGTTCAGCCACTGGAAGCGGCTGCTTACCGAAACTCCCGCGCCCGTGCTGGCGGACACTTTCAGGAACGATCCGGTGGGATTAGATGCCTTCCTCCTTGAAAAGCTTAAGGCCATGAAAGCGTTCAGCGGTAAAATGCAGGTGAAAGGCGGACGGCTGTTCTCGAAAGACGGCGGAAACCTGCTGATTATGGCGCGTCCGGCATTTCCCGCCAGCGACATCAAACGTTCGGAAAAACTGGTGGAGTTCATGGACACCGCCATTGGAGAAGCGGAACGGAAGTATTCAAGCGAAAAGTTGCGGGTTTCATGGCTGGCCGGACACCGTTTCAGCGTGGAAAACGCCCGGAAAATGAAACTTGGGCTGATGATCTCGATATCTATTTCTATTACATCCATACTAATTTTGGCGCTGCTGATCTACCGGCGGCCGCTGCTGGCGCTGTTAAACTTTCTCCCGGTGTTGTTTGGCGGCGCGGCGGCCCTGGCGCTGACCCGGCTGATCTACCCGGAAGTGTCGGCCATCGCCATCGGCTGCGGAAGTCTGCTGGTGGGGATCACGGTTGACTACGGAATTCACGTGTGTTACCATGCCGATCAACTTCGGGGCGAAAGCATCGGAAAAGACAGTCTGATAAAGCTGCTGAAGAAACTTTCCGGACCGCTCTCGATGGGGGCGCTGACTACGGTTGCGGCGTTCCTGGTGTTACAGTTTTCAGTGCTGCCGGGTTACCGCCAACTCAGCGTTTTTGCCGCCGCCGGAGTGCTTGCCGCCGCCATTTTTGCGTTGCTGGTCCTGCCTTTGCTGATCCCGTTGAAACCGGGCTTCGGCTTCAAAAGACCGGTGTTGCGGATAAGTGATATCTTCCCGGTAATTTTCCGCTGGCTTGCGAACCATCGGATTGCGGCGGGAATTTTTATTCTTTTATTTACCGGATTCGCGGTTGCCGGGACAATGCGGCTCAAGTTTGAAGGCGACCTCAGGCACATGAACGCCGCATCGCCGGAAATCGAGCGCGACCGTCAGCAGATCGTGGGAGCGTTTGGTGACCCGTTGGCCTCGGTTTCAGTGGTAGTGGCTGGAAAAACAGCGGGGGAAGCATTCCAGAGCAGCGAGGAACTGTTGAAAGTGTTAAAAAATATGGAAAGTAGAGGAAACGTTACCTCCGTCACCTCGATTTCCATTTTGCTGCCAGGGCCGAGAACCGTGAAAAGCAACCGTCAGCGTTGGAAAAAATTCTGGAGCAAAGAACAAATCTCCCGGACGAAAAAAAGTATTTCCATGGCCGCGGAAGACAACGGTTTTGTGCCGGAGGCTTTTACACCGTTTTATGAGTCGGTTGCGAACGTTCCGGCGGAACCTTTGGGGCTGGAGGATTTCCGGCAGACTGTTTTTGCCGATATTTTCCGGAACCTGATCGGGAAATCCGGCAGCGGGGAAACCATGATCATGACCAGGGCGGCGCTGAGTCCGGAATTTGCTTTCGACGAGTTCAGGAAACAGCTTGAAAGCAGGTTTCCCGGCGTGATCGTGTACCGGGGAACGGCGATGGTGGCCTATATCATGAAGCTGATTTACCGGGAGATTTACCGGATCGCACTGATCGCGTTCGCGGTGATCGTGATTTTGTTGTGGCTTTATCACCGGAATTTTAAAATGACGGGCGTTAATCTGCTGCCGTTGCTGTTAAGCCTTATTTGGAGTTTCGGCATGATGGGATGGTTTGGCGTGAAAATCAACCTGATGAACTGCGTAATTTCGATTTTCGTGTTCGGACTGGTGGTGGATTACAGTATTTTCCTGGTATCGGCAAAGGGAATGTCCGGAAACGGCGGTTATTTGTCCCATACCGGCGGAGCGATTGCGTTTTCAGCTTTGACCACCATGTTTGGACTGGGCGCAATGTTGTTCGGCCTGCATCCGGCGTTCGTTTCACTGGGTTTTGCAGCCACGCTTGGGATTGGTGGCGGTTTCCTGGCGGTGGTCCTGACCGTACCGGCATTGCTGCCCGGTAATTTTGTGAAAATTACAAATTAATCCCTGGGGATGAAGGTGAGAAGGCCGGTGGTCATGGCCCAGGCGTTTTTCTCCGGGATTTTTTTAAATTCGTGTCCTTTTCCCCATGTGTCGGTGTAAATAATGTCCTTGGTTTTCGGGTTGTATCCGATGATCAGGCGCATGTGTCCGCCGAGTGCCTGCTTCTGGATATTTTTGTCCGGAACCACGCCCAGAAGCACTGCCCAGAGGATCGGGATTCCCTGATTAATGTTTGACACCACGTACCGGTAGAACTTCCGGTAATCGGTACGGTCGTTTTTACATCTTGCCTCGACGAATACATCCGGATCGAAATCCTGATACATTCTGGTAAGGTTCACGTAATCGCCGTTGCGGTATTTCGGATTAGTGATTTCCACACGCGGCTTTTTCATTTTCCTTGCCGTGCGGTTATACTTGTTCAGCCACCGGATAAATTTATTGTAGGATTCCAGGGAATCATCGGAGTATTGTTCTTTGAGTCTGACACGGAACTTTACACCTGCTCTTTTCAAGGTGGAGATCATTTCTTTCAGACTTGTGCCGCCGCGGTCGCCGGTTTCGGTTATCTGTGCGAGCCGGTGTTGATCGGCGTCAATTCCGAAATATCTGAATACACGTTCGGTCGTTGCGACCGCGCAGTAGCCTTTCGCGCCCTGGTCGACCATCGGGACGTTGGATATATATACGTCACCGTTTTTCTTGACCACATTTGCGGTGAGAGGCTTTTTCTCGACCTTTTTGACCGTTTTGGGCGTAAAATCCCGTTTGCGGGGATCGTTTTCAGGGTTGAACCTGGAAATGTCAAGATTAGCGAATTCAGCCTTGAAACGGCCCCCGGCGCCGCTGAAACTCCACATCAGCTTGACGGTATAGGGTTTTTTTACCCATATTCTGCTGTAACTTTTTTTTCCGGCGATCCTGGTGGATGGGAGAGATTTTCCCTTTTCACCGGCCCAGGTATTCAATTTTTTAAATATTCCGACCACCAGCGCCTTGAATTTCTCCTTGCTGATATTGCCCAGGTCGCCCCGGTTGTACAGCGATATATCGAGATCGCCGAGTTTTCCCTGTTTGAACCTTGCAATGATTTCAAATACCTGAAAACCGAGAAAACGGACTCGCGGAAACGGTTTTCTGGATGCTGAATAAACTGCCGTATTGCGGTTCTTCGAGTTGAATTTGAATAATCCGGCATTTTCCGGCGAGGCCATGAAGGTTTCCGGAGTGAGTTCCCAGAGCTTGCCGTCCGGAGAGAGAGCTTTATCAAATTCCACCGTTGACGTTTCAGCCGCACCGGTACGGATAATCAGTATTGATAAGAGCAACACCACTGCGAAGAATTTCGATTCCATAAAAAATACCAGACTATTGACTTTCCCGGTTCCGCCAATGAAAATATCATTCAGACGGATAATATGCAAATAATCCGTTCACACGGAAATTTACGGCTTGTCCTCGGAAATCAGTTTTTTATCAAGATGTTTTTCAAATTTCGCTCTTCTGGCGCGCTGCGCGGGAGTGGCAAGCACGAGCAGGCAGAACGTCATGTTATCAGCGAAAACTTCGCTCCTGGTAATGCCCATATGGGCGGCGGTAAGACGATACACCGCGGTCCATTGGATCGGACACACCAGGAATGGTATCCACTTTTTCCGGCCGGCCCGCAGATCATCGAGGGTGCTGGTGACCAGCACTTTCCCGTCGCCCGGTTCAAGGGTGATGACCTTCAGTTTACCGCTATTATTCACGGAAGCCTGCCGGGTAGTAAGCACGGCGTCACCCTGGAAAAGAAACAGCGCCACATCGTTTGGCGGATCAGCGAAAACCTGCATGGCCCTGATGAACTGATCGGCGCGTTTCAGGCATTTTGTAAGGTGATCGAGAGCGATTTTCCGGCGTTCCCGAGGCGTTTTCGCGTTCGGGAGCAGGACTTTCAAAACATTATCCTGTTTCGGGTCCGCCAGGCCCCATTTAAACTTTATCCATACTTTCGGATCGAAGATATTGATACTGGAATTCTTTGGATTGCCTGCGTAAACCACGGATCTGGTGCTGACTTGCGGCATCATCTGGTAATAGGTGGGCCAGGTGCCGATTATGCCCGGAGGCAGCACCGGCGCACCGGTTTGGACCTGGAGACCTTTCACCATTTCCAGTACGGTGTCGAGGTAGCCGCAGTTCGGGGTGCCGACGATCAGCAGTTTGTCGATCCGCTTGCTTCCCGCCCAGTTGAGTTTCGGCAATGATCCATCGTCGGGCAGGTCCTGATTTCCGTAACGAAGGTAGTACCTGGAAAGCAGTCCGCCCATCGAGTGCGCGATTACGTCGAACTGAACGTCGAAATTTGCCAGACCGTATTTCTTTTTATAAATTTTTTGCAATATGGTTCGTTTGCGCTCAATGAATTCATGAAGTCTGGCGGCATTCCAGGGCAGGTCTTTCCGCCAGTCGTAATAGAAAAGGAAGAGGTTGGGGTAACTTTTACCTTTCGGGCGCTCTGTGCCTTCGAGTACGAAACCGGCGTTGGTAAGGATTTTGATCAGGTCGCTGTAGGCGTCGAGTTTGAAGTTGATTCCCATGATCCTGACGCCAACCGATTCGAGCATGCCGGACGGAACCGCGGAACCTTTCAGCTCACTGAACTTTTTCCCGATTTCCATCGGAATTGCCAAAGCCCGTATTTTTTCATCAGACATGGATTCAATGCTGTCAATTCCCCTGAAATTGCCCCAGACGTTTTTCCCGGTTTTGGTGTCCTTGAGTTTTGCCCCGAGGAAACCGTGGACGATGATAACCGGATTACGCGCCGGTCCTTCGTATGCTACGGTTTTCGCGGCAAGCTTGCCGTAGATCGGTTTGCTGTATACATCGGAGGACTGGTAGGAACCGGTTGAAGATGAGCATCCTGAATAGATCGCGAAAAGCAATCCCGCGGCAACTGTCCCGGTAAAAAATTTTGAAATTTTCATGTTTTCCCGTTTTTGTTAATTTTCATATCTTAGTTGCGGATAAGCACTTTTGCCATTATAAAACCTGATTCTAATGGTTTATTGATAAAAATCCCGCCAATTTTGGGTCCACGGCAAGCAAAAAATACTAATGATGCCATATTACTTGTTTCATCTGAATACATACAGGAAATTTTTGGAGGCATAAATGATTCCGCGGTTCAATGACGGTCGCGACTGGTTTTTCGAGAAACGCTTCGGCATGTTTGTTCACTGGGGCATCTACGCAGTCCCTGCCTGGCACGAACAACTGCAATGGCGGGGCGGAGTTCATCGTGACGAATACAGCAAGTACAAAGAACAGTTCAATCCGGTGAAATTCGATCCCGACGCCTGGCTGGACCTGGCCCAGGCCGCCGGAATGCGATACCTGACTTTTACCACCAAGCATCATGACGGTTTTTGCATGTGGGACACCAAATGCACTGATTACAACATTATGAACACCCCTTACGGCAAAGACGTCTTCGGAATGCTTGCCGAGGCATGTCAGCGCAGGGACGTTCCCCTCTGCATCTATTACTCGCTGCCTGACTGGTATTCCCCCTATTACCCGAATCGCGGACAGGCCCACGAACTCGATGGGCCACTTCCCGGTGACGAACCGGACGAACTGAAATATGTTGATTTCATGAAAGACCAAATTCGGGAACTTTGCACCAAATATGGCAAAATCCACGGCTGGTGGTGGGACAATAAACGTCTGGAATACAGTGACGACGACGTAAATAACCTTATCCGGGAACTCCAGCCCGGGATCATGATCAACAACCGGGGGTTGAGCGAAGGCGATTTCTCCACTCCGGAACGTGATTATGAAAGCGGTGATGCCGCGTCGCGCTCATATTCCTCTCCTGTGGAAGCCTGCCAGTCGGTTGGCCTGGAAAGCTGGGGATACCGGGAAAACGAAAACTTCTACACCGATAAATACCTGATGCAAAGCATCGATAAAATGCTGGCAAAGGGTGCGAATTATCTGCTCAATATTGGCCCGGACGCCGAGGGCGTGATCCCTGAATGCCAGGCCAGGATTCTCAGGAACATCGGTAAGTGGTTCGATAAGGTGCAAGAATCTATTTTTGACGCCGAACCGTGTTCCGAGTACACGAACAACCAGGATGTGTTGCTGACCCGTAAAGGCAACAGCCTGTATGTCCATTTTTTCCAGGACCCGCATACATATAACGTTGACCTTGGGCCGATTTCCGTGGCGCCGAAATCCGCAACCCTCCTTAACGACGGACGCAGCCTCGACTTCGCCATGGAAAATCTTCCCAGGTTTTTCAGGAATGAAAACAACGTTCTTTGTTTGAACCATCTTCCGGTAGAAGAATTCAACGATACCGTGATGATTGCCAAACTGGAATTCGACGCGCTTCCTGAACCGGTCGATGGAACCACCGAGGAAAATAAGCCCTGGGGCCTGTAAAATCGAGCGATTTTAATGCTTCTTCTTTTTCGGCAGGAATTTGCCGTGGCGCTTCCCGATGAATTTGAGCATTTTTTTCAGTCTGGGAAGCGTGGCCTTGTGCGAGAGGTAATTGTATGACTTCCGGTAATTATGGAAGATTATGTCTTCCCTGGTTTCCGGGCACAGGACTTTATCTATCCACTGGAAGGCGCGCCGCATTTCCGGAAGCTTCGTCAGGTTCATGTCCTTGAGTTTTTCCGGGGAAGCATTTTCGATATACTCGGAAAATACACTGAAGTCGGTCCCGTGGGTTTTTATCCTGATGGTTTCGGTTATCGGCACATAGGAATTCAGGTTCGAGTTCATGTAGAACGGAATACAGTACCGGGCCATTTCATTCAGGGCGTTTTCCCAGCCCCCGGCGCTGCTGGCAACTACTCCAACTGTTTTTAGCGCCGCAAAATTTTCATAAACATTGTCGAGAGCTTCCAGCGAAAATTTCCGTCCGAGGTGAAAATACGGTACGCCCAGTTCTTCCGCGAATTTCACGGTTTCCAGGAAATATGGTTTGTCATCCAGGTTGGGATGGGTAACCACGAATGCCATTGGCAGATTTTTGGCTTTCGCGTACTGTTGCGCCACCAGCATCGACTCCTTCAGCCGTTTCCGGTAAACCGGACGCACCGGCGAAAGGAAAAACAGCGTATCACGGCTGATTTCCGCTTTGTTATTGTATTTGTAGGAATTTTTCGTGGTCGCCAGGTGATGTTCGGTAAGATACGCCAGGAAAATGTCCTTGACATTCTTCTTGATTTTCGGTTTCTTCGATTTGAATTCCAGAAAATCCGGAATCTCGAAAACATGGTCTTCCGGAATCTTGTATTTGTTAATGAAATTGCTGCGCTGAGTGGGATTCAATACAATATGGTAAAGATTCTCATAGTGATAACAACCGCCTGAATAAGGTTCCTCAGGGTTGGCGGAAGAAATTATCGGCAGGAATTTTTTCTTCACCCTGGCGATTTTTTCCGGACGTTCCGCGTCAGGGTCAGCGGCGTGGCTGATAAATGCCCGTTCCGGATTCTCCTCGATCAGTTCCCTTATCGCCACTGCCGCCGCCGGGTGCATGTGCCGCAGCGACAGCAAGTTGAAAACAAATACCGGAGCGGTGCTGTGGATGGCTTTCAATACCCGTTCGATTCCATGTTTGATCGCGGCTTTGTGCGTATGGTAAATTTCCAGCCATTCTTTGTCGGTGATTTCGCCGATGCCTTCCTTTTCCGGGCCTCTGGTGAAAATATTCCCGAACAGTTTTTGTGATTCGCGGTGATAAAGGTTGATCCGCGGCACGACCACCTGACGTTCCCCGATCTGGTCCACCGGGCCGAATTCGGTTTCGTTTTTTCCGGTTATCATGTCCACATTGATATCGAGTTTGTTCAGCAGGTAACGGTATTCATTACCCTGAATCGCCACCCCGTCCAGTCCCCCGGACCGCATGATGATCATCGGTACGGTGGGAATAGAAAACGTCCTGGTCATTAATATTCAGCCCCAATGGAAGTAGTTTTGATTTAATTCGAAGTTTTCCGTTTTATAAAAGCGGTTTTTCTGATAGTACCACGCTTTTGTTCAATAACCATAAGGCTTTCATAAAATTATGGCGAATTTTTCATATTTTCCGACTTGTAAGGACGCTTTGGAATAACTGACCGGATGGCAAGACTATGTCGAACCGCCGCAAACGGTAAATATTAATCCCTCTTCCCGAAGATCGCGGAACCCACACGGACCATCGTTGCGCCTTCGGCAATGGCGGTTTCGAAGTCGGCGCTCATGCCCATCGAGAGCTCGGGGAGTTTAACGGACAGTTCGGATTCCATACGGTCGCGGAGCTTGCGGAGGCCGGAAAAAACTTCGTGGAGTTCAGCGTCCGAAGCACCGAACGGGGCCATTGTCATGAGTCCGCGAAAGTCCAGGTTTTCCGCTCTGGCGGCGCATTCCGCGAGTTTGACGGCGGCATCCCGAGACTCGATCCCGAACTTTGATTCCTCTCCGGAAACGTTGATTTCGAGCAGGATTTTGGGTTTCGCGGAATTTTCCCCGGCAATACGGTTAAGGCGATTAACCAGTTTTTCCGAGTCCACGGCGTGAATCCAGTGCGAGTTCTGAATTGCTTTCAGGGCCTTGTTGCCCTGGAGGTGTCCGATCAGATGCCACTCGATGTCCTGAGGGAGGATGCCGGTTTTAGTTTCGAGTTCCTGGACGCGGTTTTCCCCGAAGCGGCGCTGTCCGGCGGTATAAGCTGTCTCGACGGCTTCCGGGGGAAAGGTTTTGCTGACCGCGATCAGCTTAACGTCCGCCGGATCTCTGCCTGCCTTTTCAGCGGCGGCGGCAATTCTTTCATTGATTTTTTGCAGTTGCGCGGGGACATGATTCAACTCACCAGCCATTTTCCGTCCTCAATTAAAAGTTGTCCGTTGCATTTTACCGTGGGATGACATACCACGCCATCGATATGCACTGGCACGTCGTTGTCGCCGCCGAATCCGCAGTTATTGCCGAAAGCGAGGTGAACAGTGCCCTTGATTTTTTCGTCTTCAAGGAGATTACCGGTCATTTTAGCATAGGGATTCGAGCCTATTCCGAATTCGGCCAGCATCAGCCCTTTGGGGCCATGTTTTCTCAGGTCGGCGTCCCAACGTTCGCCGCGGTATCCGTAGAAGTCGGCTGCTGACCCGTTGGTGATCATTACTTCGGCAGGTTCCATGCCTTCGTGCCAGGGTTGACTGCCGATGGAGCCGTCCACCACGAGTTTGCCGCTGGCGGTATGCGGGTTTGGAGCGATAAACACTTCGCCGGCGGGAAGGTTGCCGATCACGCCGCGCTTGTGAAAGATGCCGTCATCATTTTTGTAAGGATAAAGCCCCAGATTGAAGCGAAGGTCGGTTCCGGCCCTGGAAGTAAGGTGGATTTCGCAATTTTTTGACATTGCTGCGATAAGTTTCCGGCCCGTCGTATGGAGTTCGTTGGGATCGACTTTCAGGCCCCTGGCGAAAATTTCCGGGGTAATGCCCGGTAATGTGGCCCCGCGCACTCCTGTTTTCCTGGCGGCGTGCATTGCCGAACAGTGGGTCAGGGAAAACAGGGTGGGACAGATAATCACATGAAATTTCGTCATCATGTACACTGTTTCCGGGTCCGGGTCCTGTCCGTGTCCCTTGGTGAACTCGATTTTGTGTTTTGTCAATTTTATCTTGAGTTCGGCGGCAGCCTGGATGAAAGCTTCCGACACCTCCGGGGTGGATTTGTCATAAATCAGCAATGCATGCTCATCGGGTCTGATATCGAATGATTTTTCAAAGGCGTTTATTGCGGCGCTTTTCAAGGCTTCCGGGGATATGTCGCTCATAATGGTGTGTCAGTCTTTTTTGGGTTGTTTTGTACGGATTGTCAGTTCGGGTTGCGGGTTGGTTATCTTGGTCCCGGGCGGAACGCTTTCCGTGAGCCAGACATTACCGCCGATGATCGAACCCGCGCCGATGGTGATGTTTCCGAGGATGGTTGCCCCGGAATAAATAGTTACGTTGTCCTCGATGCTCGGGTGGCGTTTTTGACCTTTGATAATTTTACCGCAGGCGTCTTTGGGGAAACTGAGGGCCCCGAGGGTTACCCCCATATACATTTTCACGTTGTCGCCGATCACGGCGGTTTCGCCGACCACCACGCCGGTGCCGTGGTCGATGAAAAATCCTTCACCGAGGTGGGCGCCGGGATGAATGTCTATGCCGGTTTTGCCATGAACGTATTCGGTCATGATTCTGGGGATCAGCGGTACTTCCTCGTGGTACAGCACATGGGCGAACCGCTGCACGGTGATCGCGGTGACACCCGGGTAGCTGACAATTATTTCGTCGAGACTCATGGCGGCGGGGTCGCCGTCGAAAGCCGCCTGTACGTCTTTTTTCATGACTTCGCGGATTTCAGGAATGGCGTCGAGAACGGCCCTGACTGCTTTTTCACTCATGGCGTTGACGTCGCAATTTGCACATTTTTTCATCTGGCAGTTGTAGCGGAACGATCTGAAAACCTGGTCGTAAAGTTCCACGTAAATCCTGGCGATAACTTCGCCAACATTGTAGCGCAAGGCATGAAGGCTGTAGCTCTTTTTACCGCTGAATCCGGGAAATACGATTTCGAGCAGGTCGTGGATAATTGTTTCGATTTCCTGCCGGCTCGGCAGGTTGAATCCCTCGATGTGGTTGATTCCGGTGTTGTCCTGGTAAGTGGCACAAACTTTGTCAACAAGGTTGTCGAGGTAGTCACAACCGGCCAGTTCCTTGAATTTTTCCTGGGGGCAATCAGCATCTCCATTTTGGCGGTCGGTAATATTATTATTCGACATTTTGCACTTGCTCCCTGATTTTTTCCAGTTCGGTTTTAAATTGCACAACTTTTGGGGTGACTTCCGGACATCCCGCTTTGTTGCCGAGAGTGGTTATTTCACGGTTCATCTCCTGGGCCAGGAAATCAAGTCCGCGCCCAACCGGTTGAGTAGTTTCTTTCAGAAATTCGCTGAATTGAAAAAAATGGCTGTGCAGGCGGGTAATTTCCTCGGTGGCGTCGCTGCGGTCAGCATAGATCACGATTTCCTTCAGGAGACGTTCATCGTCTTTTTCCACGGGCAGATCAGCTTCCCGGAGTCTCTGGATTATCTTTTCCCGCTGTTTGCGGGGAAGATCTTTCACCGGTTCTTTGAATCCGTCGGCGAGTTGCCGCAGGACTTCCAGCCTGTTTTCCAGGTCTTTGCGGAGTTCCCCGCCTTCCTGGGCGCGCATTTTCAGAAGCTCATCGAGCGCGGCATTGACGGCGGAAGAGAATGTTCCCTCGAATTCTTCCAGGCGGTATTCCGGGGTAATCTCCTCCACTACGCCGGGAATCGTGAGGATTTCGGATATGTTGATTTCTCCGGAAATATCCAAAGCCTTGGTAAGTTCCCTGGCTTTTTCCACGAGCTGCACGGCGGCGGCGCGGTTAATCCTGAGGGTATTGCTCATTGAATTTTCATCAAATTGAATATCAATTCTGGCCATTACGGTTCCACGCGAAATTTTCGCGGAAATCAGCTTCCGGAGCAACGGTTCAAAACCGCTGATTTCCCTGGGCAGATTGGGACGGATATCAAGTTGTTTGCGATTCACGGAGGAAATTTCCACCGCGAATCCCACACCTTTGTCCGCGGCGCTTGCCTGGCCTCGGCCGAATCCTGTCATACTGTTCATAGTCTTACCGTGCGGATTGTTGATATATTCAGAATGGTTAAATTAACCGGAGTGCGCGAAAGGTCAAATCAGTATCTTATCAGTACTGGATCGGGCGGTACTGGAAACTGCGTCTGGCTTTGAGCTGCTTCTTTTGGTCCTGGAGATTTTTCTGACGTGTCCGGAAACTTGCAGGGATATGCACTTCATCGAGTTTTTCCGGATTTATCCCGGATTTATAGGTGCTTTCAATCTCTTTGACCACATGCGGCCTTACTTCGGAACTCTTTTTGACTCCGGCGTGAACAATTTGAAATCCCGCCAGGTTCATATCTTTTGCATACCCGGTGACAACTACCAGTTCATCTGGACGCGGACCTTCCCACAGCATCGATATCTGGACAGAATCCTTACTGATCTCAGTATTTTTAGCTTTTTCGGCATTGTTGATTTTTGCTTTTACACCCTTCATGTCAAGCTTGGTTTCGCAAACTTCCGGGGGAACAAACCGGATCCGGTTTCTGGTGGCATTGTTCAGGTAAAGCATGTTTTGCATGGAATAATTAACCGCATTTTTTAGTGCCAGATTCCAGCTTGTATTCGGAATAATATACTTTTTCCGGATTACCTGGTAAGGACTCCAGTCAACCATATTCGGTGCGCTCCAGCCAAATACCACAAGATACTCATCCATGTCCGGCACTTTCCAGGCGATGCAGGTTTGTATCCGGTCGAACTTCCCGGAGCCGCTGCTCTTTCCGTAAAAAATTTTTTCTTCCATGACCTGCGGCGGAGCGTAGCGGATATAGTCGCGCTGAATTTCCGTCAAATCGCGAACTTTGGGCATGGCGTATTCCCTGGCTTCCTCGACTGCTTGTGCCCTGTAATAGGCTTTTGACCTGCAACCGGTCAGTACCGCTCCGGTCAGAATAGCGCCAACTGTTAAAATTGTCGTTGTCAATCGCATTTGCCGTTCACCAGACATTTTCATTTTATTTCCCGAATTCACGAACCAGTAAATTTAAGGGCGCGAGGTAAAAAGTCAATGGCAAATCCGCAGTTAACCGGAAAACCTTAATATCTTCTTGACAATCCGGATAAATGCAAGTATAATACTAATATTGAAACTTAAGTATCAAAAATGAAACTTAATACAGAGCGAATATTATGCCAGCGGCAATTGAAAGAAGTCTGAAAATTCTGGAATGTCTGGCCCTGAGCCGGAAACCGGTCACGTTTACAGAAATAAACAAAGCGCTGGGAAACATCAGCCGGGCAAGTTTGTCGCGAATGCTCGCGGAACTAATCGAACAGGGATATGTATATAAAAACGATTCTGGCGGCTGCTATGAAAGCGGTTACCGCATGGGGATTTTCGCGATGTCCAGCCCTCGTTCGCGCCGGGAATCGCTGATTGAAAAATACCGGGCGGCCCTGAAAACAATTTCCACGGAATTCGATGTTACCGGGATCATTCTTGAAAATGTTTCCGGCATTCCGGTTACGGTGTGGAAGACCCAGACGGATTCCTCCGTGAGTATGGCTGTTGTCGGCGCCGGACATCCGAACCGCGACGACCTCTGGATGAAGATCCTCGCCGCCTACGATAAAAAAGTAATGCTCCGGTACAACGAAAACGAACAGAAGGAAATTTATACAATCCGCAACCACGGACACTATTTCGAGAATTGCGAAATCAGGGTCAATTTTGTCAGGATCGGCTTTCCCTTTTTCGAACCGGACAACCCGGAAATTCTCGCCGGAATCCTGGGAATCGGTGCTTCACCGCTGCAAATAAATCAGGAGAACGCTACAGAAATCATTAATTATACCAAGGAACTACTCGCCAATCGATAACCCATAGTTCACAATCAGGAAATAAAATGAAAAAGAAAAACGTTATCTGGATATTCAGCGACCAGCAACCCGCCCATATGTTGAGCTGCAACGGCAATCCTAATGTCAGCACCCCGAACCTTGACCGCATGGCCGAAAACGGCGTCAACTGCACTTCGGCGGTGGCGGGATTCCCGCTGTGCTGCCCGTTCCGGGGTACGCTCCTGACCAGCCGCTACCCGCACAAATGTGTTCCCGGACACGAATACCAAATGCCCCCGGAAATGCCCACCATCGCCCATACTTTCAAAGAACACGGTTACCATACCGGATACTTCGGAAAGTGGCACGTGGACGGTTTCAAGGAACGGAACGGCCGCGCCGCAATGCACATCATTCCCCCGGAGCGTCGCGGCGGATTCGATACCTGGATAGGATACGAAAACAACAACTGCCAATACGACTGCCGAGTTCACGGCGGCGAAGGCAATGACACTTTCCATTACCGTTTGCCGGGTTACGAAACCGATTGCCTGACCGATCTGCTGCTTGATTATCTCCGTGAACGCACGAAAAATCCGGAACAACCTTTTTTCGCGGCGCTTTCGGTGCAGCCGCCCCATGATCCCTATATCGCTCCGCCTGAATACATGGCGCGGCACAATCCGCAATCAGTTAGATTGCGTCCCAACGTTCCGGACATCCCCGAGGTGACCGCTATCGCCAGGAAGTTTCTTGCCGGAGCCCATGCCATGGTGGAAAATATCGACTGGAACGTGGGACGGGTCATCAGTCTGCTCGAAGAAACCGGGATTTCCCAGGATACCCATGTCATTTACTTTTCCGACCACGGCAATCATCTCGGTTCGCATGGCTATTACGGAAAAACCACACCGTTGGAGGAATCGATCAGGATTCCGTTTATTATTGGCGGCGGCGAGGAACGTTACAATATGAGCTGCGCCAACAGCAATGTAGTGATAAACAATGTCGACATCGCGCCGACTACGCTCGGACTATGCGGCATTACTCCACCGGATTACATGGAAGGATTCGACTATTCCCCACTCCGGCTGGAAAGAGGCAACAGGATGGAACATGCCCCGGATTCAGCGTTCATCCAGCAGGTTGTACCTACCGGACACGGCAACAGTTACGACGTTGCCTGGCGCGGCGTCATTACCCGCGACAACTGGAAGTATGTGGCTATTCCCAATCAGCACCATATGCTGTTCAACCTGAACAACGACCCATACGAACAGGTAAACCATGCGTTTAATATTGTTTACCGGGCGAAACGCGACGAACTATTCGCCAAAACCGCCGAATGGATCGCCAAAACCGGCGACGAGTTCCCCATGCCAACTGATTAATCGCCAAATTTATACCGAGATTACAATCAAAAAGCTATTTCGGTATTACTTTGCCATGTATCCGACAGGTTGGGTAAGGATGATGTTGTAATTGTGGTCAAGCTTCATCGCTTTTCTCAACTTGTCGCGGTCAATGTAACCCAGCACTACGGTGGACATTTTGTTGGCCGCGCAGAACAGGTACACGTTCTGGCTGATAAAACCGGTATCTGTAGCGGAGTAAAAAACTTTGTCGCGCATATTCCTGGTGGAAATTTTCCTGAAGTCCGCGGCATAGACCAGGAAAACCGGGGGTTCGGGAGTGAATTTCTGTTTGTGAGCTTCTTTCCGGATGTCTTTCCCGAAGATTTTTTCGAGCGTATTGGCCTTGGCGTTGTATTTGAAAAGTCCTTCGGCGGTACAGACAAAGATTCCGATTTCCTGCCAGTTTCTGGCTGAAGGCGCAGTGCGTTTGCCGTTATTCCGGTTAACTCCGAACGCCGCCCACAACAAGTTGGAAATATCCTGTTTCGACAGCGGTTTCGGGCTGAATACACGGGTACTGCAACGTTTATCCAATGCTTCCATCAGGGGCATGCCGCCGGTTTTTTGCGGCGGCGGCAGTTTGATGGTTTCCGCGATTGCGCTTCCTGCGATTGTCAGCACGGCCAGTACGGTTAAAATACCTTTTAGCATAGAGACACCTTTTATGTAAAGTTATGGCTGAATGATAGTGTATCCCTGTTGGGAAAGTTCAACAATCCGGAGCAATCCCTGAATGGTCGGGACTACCGAGGGGAGCAGGTCGCGGGTTCCGCCGCCGAAGCGTTTCAGTTCCTTGTAGCACACCTCGATTTTTACCCCGGATTTCTGTAATTCCAGGATGGCGCTTTTCGCCGGATTGCCGGTATTCACCTTGAATATCCGGTTGTAGGATTCGTCGTTCAGCACGAACCGGCCGGTTTCGTTATGAAACACCGCAACCAGGTTCGACGAGATATTATTTTTCCGAAGGATATCGGCAAAAACTTTTACTTCGGTGATTCCGGAAGGATAATTCCCGCTGGCGTCAGCCGCACGGATATTGAATACCACTTTCGGCGCCCGTACCGAGACTGACATCAATACTTTTTCTTCCGCCGAAGTCTGCGCGGTCATTCCCAGCAAACATCCCGCTACAGCCGCGATTCCCAACCAGATTCTCAGTTTCATCGGTGTACTCCTTCTACAGTAGTTATCTTTGTAAGTTCTATATAAAATTAACCACCAATGAGGAATATTTCAATCCGGGAAAGGTTATACCTTGTCATGTTGTTGGTCGAAAGGTTCGATATGGACAACCACATCGGTCAGCTTAGGGCCGTCATGAATGAGTTTTTTCTTAACTTCAGCGGCTATGTCGTGTCCCGCCCGCACGGTGAGTTTGCCGTTAACCAGCACGTGCAGGTCCATGAGAATTCCGCTTCCCATCCGCCGGGACCGCACTGCGTGCATGGCCTTAACGCCGTTGATCGACATAACAATCTTCCGGATGCGCTTGAGGTCGGTTTCTTTCATACCGGCGTCGGAAAGCTCCGCCAAGGCAGGTTTGGCGATTTCCCAGGCGGAATACAGGATCAGCAGTGACACAATAATTGCTCCGATGTGGTCAATATATCCCCATTGAGGCTTGACCAGGGCAACGGCGATTGCCGCCGCCGCCGGAATCGAACTGAAAGCGTCGGAACGGTGATGCCAGGCGTTGGCGACCACGGCGCTGGAATCGATCCTGACGCCTACCCGTTTTGTCCACTGATAAAGAAATTCCTTGATTACAATCGAGGCCAATGCGCCGATCAGCGCAATGAATTCCGGCTGGGTATCGTGTTTTTCGCCGATCTTGACAATTGCATCGTACCCGATTCCAAACGCCACTCCCGCTAGGAGCAGCCCCAGTGCCAGCGTTACCAACGCTTCAATGCGCTTGTGGCCGTAGGGATGAGCATTATCGGGCGGGGCCGTCCAGTATTTCGCTCCGCAGATTATGGTAATGTCGGACGCCAGGTCGGAAAGGGAATGAACGCCGTCAGCAACCAGCGCCTGGCTTCGGCCCACTATTCCCAAGGTCAGTTTCAGGCCGGAAAGCAGGATATTGAACCAGAATCCCACCCAGGTGATTCTCCTCACCTCATGGAGCAGGATTTTGCTTTTTTCCTCTTCGGAACCGTGCTGATCAGATTTTATTCCGGCGGCCATGATTTCCCAATGTTTATTGTTTTAGTCAAATATATTTAAAAAAACAGCTTTTTTCAATCAGCTTAATGATGCCGTTTTTTTTGAATTGCCTTAATTCGGGTTTATACTATCTTTCGATAAATACCCGCACCGCCAATACCTTACTGAATTTTTGGAATGTGTCAATGCTTGGGTTCGTTAGAAAGTTATTCGGAATTGAACAGGAATTGCATTAAAGCTCAATTGCCATGAAAAAAATCCTGTTTTTCAAAGATTATCTTACCAGGCATTTCGGCAGGCCGCTGTACCGGATTCCGATTGATTTGCCGCTGGGGTGTCCGCACCGGATTCGCGGTGGCGGCAAAGGTTGCATTTTCTGCGCCGACGACGGCGCCAGGGCGCGGCATCTCCAGTACGGACTCGACCTTGAAACCCAGGTTGAAACCGGCATCGCTTACGCTCAACGGCGGTACGATGCGGTTGCGCCGTATATTGCTTATTTTCAGTCGTTCACCAACACCAACGCGGAGGTTTCCGAACTGCGGAACTACTACCGTCAGGTACTCGACTGCGCCGATTTTTCTATGGTTATCATCGCTACCCGCCCGGACTGCCTCAGTGAAGAGGTCATCGGATTGCTCCGGGAGCTTCAGCAGGAATATGAAGTCTGGATCGAACTTGGCGTCCAGAGCGCCCATGACCGCACCCTCGAACTGATCAACCGCCAACACGATTTCGCGGCAGTCAAATCGGCGGTTAAACGTTTGCATGCCGCCGGGATCAAGGCCGCCGCGCATGTCATCCTCGGACTCCCCGGCGAAACCATGCAGGACTACCTTGCCACCGGCGACGCACTCAGTGCTTTGCCGTTTTCCGGGATCAAGATCCATAATCTGCTGGTACTGAAAAACACCCCGCTGGCAAAAATGTACTCAGCTGGGAAAGTGAAAACCCTCAACGAATACGAATATGCGGAAGCGCTGGTGGCTTTTTTGCATTGCCTGCCCGATTCGTGGCCGGTGATGCGCCTTACCGCCGAAGCCGAACCGCAACAGATTGTTGCCCCGAAATGGTGGATGAAGAAAGGACAGTTCATCGAGTATGTTACCGAAATTATGGAATCAGGCGAAACTGATACTTCCGCTTATCCGAAAATTCGCACGGGAGACGGTTCCTGTACGTTTTATCATCCGGAATTCCGGCAGCATTTTCACACCCTTGCCGGGGCGCAAACCGAAGCCGAAAAGAAATTCATTCATCCGTGCCGTGTCCGGAAAAGACTTGCCTCAGGTAGAAGTCTGAGAATTCTTGATGTTGGATTCGGACTCGGTTATAATGCCTTTGCCGCCATCGGCGCGTCGGCTGAAAATTCCGGTCCCGTGGAGATCGTTTCACTGGAACTGAACCGGAAACCCTTGCAGATAGCCGGGAAAATTTTCCCGGAAGATTCCGCTGAAAAAACAATCCTCGATTCTTTGCTTGAAAATGGTTCTTGGGAAGGTCAGAACGCGAAAATCAGAATTGAATTTGGTGACGCCAGGAAATCGGTTTTAAAAACAGGAACCGGTTTTGACGCCGTCTTCCTTGATGGATTTTCCCCGGAAACCAACCCCGAACTCTGGACTTTCGACTTCATCCGCCAGCTCGCGAAACGTCTTGGCCCGGACGGAATTATCGCAACCTATTCCAGCGCGTATCCGATACGGGGCGCGCTGATGCGGTGTGCCCTGCATCTGGGCGAAAGCGAACCGTTCGGACGCAAACGCGGTGGTTCCGTTGCCGCTTTCAACGCCGGATTAATAGAAAAACCGCTCCCAGACAAAGAGTTTGGCATTGTCAAACGCTCCACCGCCGGAGTCCCGTACCGTGATCCCGGACTTTGCCAGACCCGCAAAAAAATCCTCAAATACCGCGCAAAACTCCTGAAAAAACTCAAAAAACGCGGCATTCCCCGCTGGCTCAGGGATTGTCCCTGAACGGTAATGGCATTTCTCCGCTTCGCTGAAAATGCGAAAAGAAATTCCTATCTACTCCCCAATACTGTCCGTTTTCGGCAAAAGTGGCCTACTTACCTTCGGTAAAGAATCGATAACGATTAAGAGGCGATAGGTTCTACGCCTGATTTTCTTACCTAATCCCTAATGGCTTCTTCCCAAACAGGAGTAAATTTTTATGAGAGATTAAAATTTTTCACGATCGGCATCGGCGCCGACGTAGGGGCCGTTTTTGACTTCGAGGACCCTGGTGTTGTCTTCGAGAATTTCGTAACCGTGTCCGCCGGCGAGGAAAACCACCGCTTCCATTGGTTTTGCGACGAGTTCAGCAATGATCCTGCGGTTTTCGTCGTAAAGCATGATTTTAACTTTACCGCTGAAGATAACAATTACTTCCTGGGTGCGGTTGGTGACGGGTTTTTCCGTGAATTTATGGATATGCGCCTGGAGTTCCTTTCCCTTCGGGTAGTTCCACGACATGGTATGGGTAAAGTCGCCGGGCGGAGAATAATTTTTGAACCCTTCGGGGAAATCCGCGGTAAGTTTGTAGGCGATCAAATTTCCTTCGCCGTCATGAAAATTAGTCCGGTTGGGGCTGTCGTAGTCGTTCATTTGCTTGATCCTCGGGTTGTAATATTTCCGGTTTGGAATAGCTTATTGCCGGTTACGAAATATGCAAATCAATGAATTAAAATGAAACAGAATCAAAAATTACTGATAATTGGCGCGAACGGGCTGGTGGGCAGTCGTATTTTCGAGGTATTCAAGGCACAAAATCCCGGTACTGCCGGAACAACCTATCACCGGGACGGATTAGAGGATGGATTCGAGTTTTTTGATATTCGCGAACCTGACCTTTCTAAACAGGATTTTTTCTCAAGAAACTATTCCGCGGTTGTAATCGCCGCCGCCGTTGCCGATGTAGGGAAGTGTGAAAAAGATACTGACAATTCCCGGCTGGTAAATGTTGATGGTCCACTGGAAATTGCGCGTCAGCTTGCCGGGACGAATTGCAAACTCGTTTATTTTTCTTCGGACTACGTATTCGACGGGCGGAAAGGGGCGTACCCGGATGACGCCGCGCGGAACCCGCAAACGGTGTATGGACAGCAGAAGGCCGAAGTCGAGGAAAAGCTTCCGGAAATCATGGAAAATCACTTGATTTTTAGGTTGAGCAAGACTTACAGTCATGTCAAGGGTGACGGTTCGCTGCTTGACGGTCTGGCAAAAATGCTCGCAGACGGAAAAGAAGTAAAAGTTGCCACTGACCAGATATTCAGTCCGGCCTGGCTGGACAATCTGGTGGATGGGCTGGGCCTGATGCTTGACCGGAACGCCACAGGGCTTTACAACTTCTGCGGTCCGAAAATTATCAGCCGGTACGATTTGACCGTCAGGATCGCCGCCGCAATGGGGATCAACCCGGAAAAGGTGAAAAAAGCAAGCCTCCACGATTTCCCGGGACTTGAGAATCGTCCGCTCAATACCAGTCTGGTCAGTGAAAAACTGAAAAAGGAGTTTGATTTTTCGTTTATTTCTATCGACGAATCGGTCCGGGTAACGGCGGAAAACTGGAAAAATCCAACCTGAGGTTTAATTTACAATATGAAAAAAGCCTGTTTTCTGGATCGCGACGGGGTGGTAATCCAGGAAAAAAACTATTTGAGCACCCCGGAAGACGTGGAACTGATACCCGGAACAGCGGAAGCGCTGAAGTTACTGAAATCCGCCGGTTACTGTTGTATCGTGGTATCGAACCAGTCAGGTGTGGCGCGCGGTTATTATTCCGAGGACAGCATCAAGCTGGTGCATGGCCGCATCGATGAACTGCTTGCGGAGTCGGGCGCGGAGATAGAGGCATATTATTATTGTCCGCACCATCCCGACGGCAAAGTGGAAGAATATACCGGTAATTGTGATTGCCGCAAACCCGAACCCGGCATGTTCATCCAGGCCGCTAATGAACACGATATCGATCTGGGTGAATCGATCATGGTCGGTGACAAACTCAGCGACATCCGCGCCGCCGAAAACGCCGGATGCAAAACCGCGTATATGGTCAGGACCGGACACGGCGAAGTAGAAATCAGCGAAAAGGATACGTCAGGAATAATTATCGCCGCGGATATCCTGGACGCCGTGAAGAAATTTCTAAAGGAGACTTGAACATGAAGATAAAAGCTGGTTCCGTTCAATTCAATCATGCCCCCGGCGACAAAGCATTCAATCTGGCGAAAATAGCCGAATTCTGCGAGCAGGCCGCCACCGCAAATGTAAAACTGCTGGTTTTCCCGGAGATGTGTATCACCGGTTACTGGCACGTAAGGAATTTGTCGCGAGCGGAAATAGAAAAACTCGCGGAACCAGTTCCAGACGGCAGTTCGACCCAATACCTGAAAAGTCTGGCGGAAAAGCATAACATGTCGATCGGCGCGGGACTGATCGAACTCGCCCCGGACGGAAATCTTTACAACACTTATGTTGTGGCAATGCCGAATGGTAAAATTGCCATTCACCGTAAAATCCATTGTTTCATCAGCAAACTTATGGAGTCGGGCAGCGAATTCACTGTTTTCGAGCTTCCGGAAGGAATCAAGGCCGGCATCCTGATCTGTTACGACAACAATATTATTGAAAACACCCGGATTACCGCAATGATGGGCGCCGAAATTCTGCTGGCTCCTCACCAGACTGGCGGGTGCGGTACTCCGAGTCCGCTTTGCATGGGACTGATTGATGTTGACCTCTGGGAGCAGCGCGAAACCCGCAGTGCGGAACTGCTCAATGAAGTCATGGGTCCCAAAGGCAGGGGCTGGTTGATGAAATGGCTTCCTGCAAGGGCGCACGACAACGGCATGTTCCTGATTTTCAGCAATGGCGTGGGACGTGATGACAACGAAGTCAGGACCGGCAACGCCATGATCCTTGACGCCTATGGCAATATTCTTGCGGAAGCGGAAAAACCCGAAGATCTGATGGTTTGCGCGGAACTCGATACCTCAATGATCGAAAAGAGCATCGGCCGCCGCTGGATAAGCACCCGCAGACCGGAACTTTATAAAATGCTTACCGAATTGACCGGTAAGGAAATTGATGTTAAAATTGCAAGGTTTGAATAGTCTGAATGGTTCAGATTAAAAAAACTGGAAAAAATTATGGATAATGCACAATTTAATTTCAGCTCGGGCAGACCATATGTGATGGCGGTGGCTTCGAGCCGTGAAGCCCTTAATATGGTCAAAGCAACCGCCGGGAAAGTGGAATTCGGTGGGCTTGAAGTCCGTTTGGACACAATCGGGGTATTTCCCGGCTGGGTAAATGAGCTGGGAGCAATCCGGAACTCCGGGATTCCGGTGCTGCTGACGATCCGGAGCGCCGCCGAGGGCGGAAGCTGGAATGGAAGCGAGTCTGACCGTCTCGAACTCTACCGCGATGCCATCCGGGGGGAAGCTGTTAGTGCGGTGGACGCCGAAATCCATTCGGACATTTTTTCCGAACTTGCCGGAATCGCCGCCAATGCAAACGTGAAAACTGTCGGTTCGTTCCACGATTTTGAGAAAACTCCCCCGGAGGACGAACTGCTTAACATTATCCGCACCAGTAGGGGACTCGGCGCTGACTTAGCCAAAGTTGCCGCCATGATTAATACTCCCGCCGATAAGAAACTGCTGGCAAAAATACTGGCGCAGGAAGATGCTCCTGTATGTATAATCGGGATGGGTGATCTTGCCGCCGATACCCGGATCGTGTTTCCGTGCCTCGGTTCCCGGCTCACTTACGGCTATCTCGATACCCCAAGCGCCCCCGGACAGTTCAGCGCGGCACGTCTCTCCGAGCTTCTCAGGGAAATATCTCCAGACGCCCGTGTGAACTAAAATAACCGGAATGTTTCTTTATTCCGGCGAGAGACGCAGATAAACATTGAACCCAAATAGCTTTCCGCAGTCTGTTTGGTTATTTGTCGGTGTAGTAGTTGGGAGCGTCCTTAAGCATGAGGATGTCATGCGGATGCGCTTCCTTGAGTCCGGCGAAACTTACCCGGACGATCCTGGCCTTGTCGTGAAGTTCCGGAACGGTTTTAGCTCCGCAGTACCCCAGCGAGTACTTGAGGCCACCGACAAACTGATGAACTACGTCCGCAACCGGTCCTCGGAATGGAACCAGTCCTTCGATTCCCTGCGGGACGAGCTTCTTTTCGTCATCCACGTCGGCCTGTCCGTAGCGTTCCCGGCTTCCCGCGCCGCTCTTCATGGATTCGAGACTGCCCATGCCGCGGTAAATAACATAACGCCGGCCGTGATGGAGAATTTTTTCGCCGAGACTTTCCTGGGTTCCCGCCAGGGCTGATCCCATCATCACCGCTGAAGCTCCGACCGCAATGGCTTTGGCGATGTCGCCGGACTGCTTGATGCCTCCATCGGCGATTATGGGGATTTCAGAACCGATCGCGCGGCTGGCGTCATAAACAGCGGTAACCTGCGGGATACCGACCCCGGCCACTACGCGGGTGGTACATATCGACCCCGGCCCGATACCGACTTTTACGGCGTCGGCGCCAGCGTCCGCGAGAGCTTTCGCGCCGTCGGCCGAAGCGATATTTCCGGCCACCACGTCAACTTTGTCGCCGTAACGGTCTTTAAGCATTTTCGTGGTTTCGATCACGCCCTTGCTGTGTCCGTGGGCGGTATCGACAACCAAAACGTCGACTTCCTCGTTGACAAGGGCCTCCGCCCGGGCTTCATCGTAAGGCCCGATAGCGGCCCCGGCCCTGAGGCGATGTTCGGAGTCGCGGTTGTAATCCGGTTCCACGTTATCTATCAGGGTTTTGACGTCATGGAAGCTGTACAGGCCCTTGAGTTTTCCGGCGTCGTCAATGATCGGCAGTTTTCCTACCCGGTTTTTCATCATTATTTCAAATGCCTGCTGCAACTGGGTTTCCGGGGGAGCGGTAACCAGTTTGGCGGTCATTACGTCCTTCAGCTTCATGGAGGTATCAGTGATGTATTTGATGTCGCGCTGGGTAATGATGCCTTTCAGAGTACCTTCGTTGTCCACGATTGGGAATCCGGAGAAAGAATACCTTTTCCCGGTTTTAATATTCAGCATTTCCTCAACGGTCTGTTCCGGGTTGAAAACTACCGGGTCCTTGATCAGGCCGTTCAGGTAATGTTTGACTTTGGCAACTTCAGCAGCCTGAAGGTCGACGGTAAGGTTTTTATGGATGATGCCCATACCGCCCAGGCACGCCATGGCGATTGCCATTTCACTTTCCGTAACTGTATCCATCGCGGCGCTGGCGAACGGGATTTTCAATTTTACGTTCCTGGTGAAATTAGAGCTGGTATCACTGTCGTCGGGGAGAAAATCCGCGTATCTGGTAACCAGGGAAATATCGTCGAAGGTGAGCCCCTCAAACTTGAAACGTGACATAAATTCGTCGATGTATGTATTTTGCATCCGGTTTCTCCGCTGAACATTAACTTGGTGGTAATATAAAAAAAATAACTATAGCCGGGGTTGCGCAATTGTAAAGCGCCACTCCGGGAAAAAACAGGGATTGTCACTGATTTAACAGTTGCACAGACCAAACCGGGCAATCCGGTCGGCGGACAACTTTATAATTTTTTATTTGGAATTTTTAATTTTCCGGCACAGCCGGATCATTCGCCGATGATTTTCACCAGCACCCGCTTGGAGCGTTTGCCGTCGAACTCGCCGTAAAATATCTGCTCCCACGGGCCGAAGTCAAGCTGACCGTTAGTGATCGCCACCACCACTTCGCGTCCCATCACGGAGCGTTTGAGGTGGGCGTCGGCATTGTCCTCGTAGCCATTATGGGCGTATTGCGAGTACGGTTTTTCGGGCGCGAGCTTTTCGAGCCAGCGTTCAAAATCGGCATGAAGGCCGCTCTCGTTATCGTTGATGAATACCGACGCGGTAATATGCATGGCGTTGCAGAGCAGCAGACCTTCTTTAACGCCGCTGTCCCGGACGCACTGTTCGCATTCCGGGGTGATGTTGATGTATTCGCGGCGGTTGCGGGTAGTGAAAGTGAGTTCTTTGCGATAACTCTTCATGATGTTTACTCCTTTCGTTATCAACCGAAAAGTTTTGCGGCGTCCTCTTCTGTGTTTACCTCACCGGTGTTGGCGATGGTGCTCCAGGTTTCCACGTGGACAATTTCCTTGTTCGGAGCTAGCTGGTAAAGCGGGCTCAAAGTTTCGATTTCGAGCATAAATTCATTGGTGAAACACTCGATACTGCAACCGTTGTCCGGGTAAGCGGCATCAATAAGGTGATTGAAGCTTTTAACCAGGGCCACGTTGTTGTTCACATAGGCCAGCCAGCCGTCTTCGCAGTTGATCCCGAATTTGCATTTACGTTCATTGCCCGGCTGCTGTTTGAGCAGAATGTACTCGTCTCCCCAGGTCAGCCGCGGATCGGCCATATTGGTGTAAGGCCACACGGTAAGGTAACGGTTGGGAAGCAGCGCATCGTAATCGCCTTGAGGCTGAGGAACCACGGCGGTTCCGCCGGGAGCCATTACGGTAAGCGCCCATGCGGCAAGCTCTACGTCCCACATGTTTTCGTTGCGGAGCTTGTGGGTTATCTGGAATTTACCCTTGGGGAGGGCTTTGATGGAAATGCTCTTATAAATGCCGGTGGTGTCTTCGATGCCGCCGGAAAAGGTAACGCCTTCACCGGTTTCGGAAACTTCTATCGGGGAATTATCCAGGGCATATGATCTCGGCATCATTTCCGGGGAATGCCAGAGGCGGTGTCCGCCGTACAGGTTCCACTCATCGCCGCCGCTTTTCCCGGCGGTGTCCGGCACTACGCAGAACAGGTTTTCGCTGTCGCCGACGAATCCGCCGATGACCCTCGGTCCGATTTCCGTAGTAACGATCAGTTTGAAATCGCCGCTTTTGAGTTCAATACAATCTTTCCAGCCCATGAAATCGACTTTTTGCATAATTATGCCTTTCAAATTTTTATTATTTTTTAATAATTTCTTGTCAGGAGGAAATCCAGGAATTCCTCCAGAAGTTGACGATAATGGTTTTCCGGGAATTCCGCCAGTAAGTTTTTAGCTTTTTTACTGAGTTTTTCGGCGTAATCCAGTATTTGGGTTTCCGCGCCGGAGGATTTGATAAGAAATTGCATCCGTCGAATTTCCTGTTCCGTGTATTCCGGTCGTCCCAGGAGATTTTCGAGTTCTGCTTTTTCGGGATTCAGAAGACCAGACAGCGCACCTATCAGCAGCAGCGTAGGTTTGTTTTCGGAAAGGTCGGAACAGACAGGCTTGCCGAATTCCGATTCGTCGCCGAACACTCCCAGCCAGTCGTCGCGCAACTGGAAGGCGATTCCGGCGGCCTCGGCCATATCGCCAAGCTTCCGGACCTGCTCCGAGGTGAAATCCGGATCGTTCAGGGCAATCGCGGCCCCGGCTTCGGCGCAGTATTTCAACAACGCTCCGGTTTTACCGCGCAACATGGTTTCGATATCGTTCCAACCCAGTTTATTGCGGTTAAGGTACGCGAATTCGACATCCAGGGCTTCCCCGGAAATTAAATCTCTCCCGACGTGTTCCTGAAGACGTTTCGACAAAGCCAGTATCAATTCCGGAGGAAGATCGGCTTTCAGGATCATGTTTACCGCCCAGGCTTGCTGGAGGTCGCCGCACAGGATCGCAAGGTCACGGCCGAGACGGTTTGCGGGGCCGTCTTTCAACCCAAGTTCATTCGCGGCGGTGTCCGCCAGGGATATATGCGTGGTAGGTTCCCCGCGCCGGACGTTGTCGTTATCGATAATATCATCATGGACAAGTGTCCAGTTGTGATAGATTTCTACCGCCGCCGCCGGATACAGCGCTTTTTCCGGATTTCCCCCGCAGAGTCCGCAACACCACATCAACAACGCCGGACGTAAACGTTTTCCACCCCGCCGGGGATAGGCCAGCACCGCTTCACGAAGTATTTCAGGCTGGATTTTTTCAGGAAAATCATCATTTTCTATAAGTTTTCCAGTCTGTTCGTTGATTTTTGATAGTTCAGAAGCAAGCAATTTCAAAAATTTGACCTATATTTTGATTGTTGTCGGTATAGTAAAAACCGGAATTATGAAAATAACTTGTAATTGTGGGAATTTAAAATGAAGGGGAGAAAAAAATGAAGAAACTCATTATTTCCGCCGGATTGATCGCCTCCATTATCTGCATGAACACCATCGCCGGAGAAAAAAAAGAAAAATCCATTTTCCACGATAAGGATGACAGCGCTGATATTATCCTTAAGCATCCCAATGCCCAGAAAAAGTGCGACGCCAAAGCCGAAAAACACAATCTTCCCAAGGGCAAAAAAGTAAGCATCAAGGACGAAGACGACAGCGCCGATATTGTCCTTAAGCATCCCAATGCCCAGAAAAAGTGCGACGCCAAAGCCGAAAAGCACAATCTTCCCAAGGGCAAAAAAGTAAGCATCAAGGACGAAAGCGATAGCGCCAGCACGTTCCTCAAAGACCCTAATGCCAGGGAAAAAGCTGAAAAAGCCGCTCGCAAACACAATAAACCAGGGCAAGCCCTAGACTGAAACTTACTAACCAAGGCAAGCAAGCCGTGGATTGAAACTGCATTGCTTCGCTGACGCTGGCAATGCGGGGAGTGAGCCACGGAATGGATGAGCAAAGCCTGTTAGCTGAAGTTTTCCTTTAATGCCCAGAGCCCGAGGGCGGGATTGCTGATATAAAAAATCTTTTCGCCGTCTGGAAGTACGTTGACTCCATCTTTGAGGGTATCGGGATTGTACTTTTTACAGGTTTCCTCGAGGTCGGCGTACAGGAAATTGACGCTCTCGATTTCTTCGCGGGAAACCTTAGGGCCCGGACAATATGTAATTGAGAAGCGCCCTTCAGAGGAGCCGTGGATAAGATGCGCGGCGGCCCCGAGGTTTTTACGGATGTCCTCATTTTCCTTAACGGCCTGCAAGGTTGCGGGAGTTCCGCGATAACCGTATTTACGGATCAGGCGGTCAATTTCCTTGTCCTCGCCGAATTCCTTGAGTCCGGGAGCCAGGACTATCAGTTCGCCGTTGTCGGCAATGGCCATCCTGGTGCGGTAAACGGCCTTGTTCCCGAGCCAGGTGCTTTTGAATTCTTCCGGATCGAGGAATACCACAACTTTGTCGAGAGGGTCGTCAAGGAGTTCGAAGTTAGTCTGCTGGCTCAGCTTGCAGGCTTTGAGGAAGCATTCATCATCATCACCGCTGTAAAATCCGCGCATTGCCATTTTTCCGGATTTTTCATCGCGCGCCATTACGGTAAGGATATAAACGAACGGCAGATCGCCGAGAAACTCGTTTACCCCGTAGTTAAAGAGTTTTCGCACGGGAGTGTCGCCCCGGCCCATGATCCTTTCCATGTTGTAGGCGGCGCCGAGAAAATGACTTTTATTAATGGTGTCGGGCCCACCCACGCCGACCATCAGGTTTTTGGTGTAGTTTGCCATACCCACCACTTCATGGGGTACGACCTGTCCGATGGACAAGATCAGGTCGTAGTCCTCAAAGAGGATTTTGTTTACTTCCACGTCCACGCAGTAGTCAACTTTGCCTTCGCTCCATTCTTCGAGAAGGCTGCCGGGAACGGTGCCCTTGTGGACAATATCGTTGCGCCAGTCGTGAACCTTGAAGCATTCGAGTGGGATGTCTGGCCCGAACATGGCGCGGAGTTCTTCGGGAGGCATTGGGTTGTGGGTGCCGAGAGTCGGCATGATGTCGATTTTTACTTTATCGCCCAGCATTTTATAAAGGCTGCCGGTAATAGGTCCGGCATATGAATTGAGCCTGGTAATGTCCGGCGGGAGCAGAAGGATTTTTTCCAGGGGTTTTCCGATAGCCTTAATGGTCTGTTCCAGCAGGGAAGTAAGTTCCGCATCAGAAATTTTCAGCGTTTCGCCGCTTTTTTCAGCAAAGATTGCCATAATTATTCTCCGTATAGTTTAAAAAATGGTATTAAACGGCTAAAATAACTTCATAAACGGGTCAACGCAATGCCAGAGGCATTGAAAAACAGGGATTGCCCCTGATAAAATTAAAATCGAGGATGGACTGATTATGGTGGAATTTTCCTGTAAATGCGGTTACCGGCTCAGCGCTCCCGATTCTTCAGCCGGGAAACGGGCGAAATGTCCTGAATGCAAGGCAGACCTGACAATTCCTACTGAGTCCCAGCAGCCTCCGGAAGCTTCTCCGGAGGAGAAATTCGAGCTGACCTGCCCGAAATGCGGCAGGAAATGGGAAGGCAACGCCAAAATCTGCATGGAATGCGGCTATAATGTTGTTACCGATGAAAGCATAACCACTGAAGTTGACGAACCGGAAAAAACCGGTGAAAAAAGAAGCATCATCAAAACGGTGATCATAATCGACATCGTTCTGGTGGCGGCGCTGATTATTGCTTTTTTGGTTTACTGGTTTTTTCTGCGTGGTCAAGCGGGATAACATACCTGAAACCGATATCGGTTGGGACTACGGGGGTGTCGCTTGAGTAGGCGCAGTAAACGAATCTTCTGGTAGTGTGGGCGCTGGCGCCTTTCAACCGGTAAAACGGGCTTGGCGGCGGGAATTTCGTACTGGTATATTCCCTTACGTTACCGCCCATATCGTATACCCCGTAGATTGACCGGTCATAAGGCAGTGAACCCGGCGGGGCCGGAATCCCATACATCTTATGCGCCTGGGTATTATCAAATATGTAAGCGTAGGTACTGAAATACTTGTTTCCCCAGACAAAATTCCTGCCGTCGACTCCCCGGGCCGCCTTTTCCCATTCGTTAGCGGAGGGCAGGCGGCAGGTCATTCCGGTTTTTTTGCTGAACCAAGCGCAGTATGCGGAGGCGGCTTGATGACTTATTCCCGTAACCGGCAGGTTTTCGTTTAATGTCGGGAACAGTTTTCCCCGGTCGTTCCAGGCGTTCAGGAAGTAATATTCGTCGTGTTTGAACCTGATCCGTCCGCGATATTTCTGTTTAAACTTCGGATCCTTGATTTGCTTCCAGAACTTGAGATACTCCCCGAAAGTAACTTCATATTGTTTGATGAAAAAGCCCGGCAGGTTCACCCGGTGGAGTCTGGTGTTTCTGGAGTACTCGCCGCCCACGTAAAAAGGCCCGGCGGGAATATAAACCATGCCCTCAGGAACTGTTTTCGGGAGAAAAATACTGGTTTTCACGGTTTCGCCGTGATTTAACTTCACCGGATATCTAACTATCGGATAGCCCTTTGCTTCGATGGTGAGCAGGTATGATCCTTTTGCGATATCAAAACCGGGAATCGGGGTCAGGCCAAGTTCTTTCGGTGATGTGGGGCGGATTATTCCCAGACTGTTTTCCTTGAGTTCCCACATATACACTTCAGCCTGGACCGGGGTGGTATTGATTTCCAGAAACCCCTTTCCGGCGATGATGTCATCGAGCATTTTCATGATTTTGCGTTCGCTGTCGGTGAGTTTGCTCGAGTCGTTGTTCACACCGACCATAATCTGATCTTTCAGCTTTTTCGTAACTTCGTAGTCTTCCCTTAAAATACTGAATCTTATCCGGTTGCGATAAATGTCCTCAATGTAGTTATTCACTTTTGTGTCATTGCTGCAGAACTCCTCGACTTTGCTGAACAGCATCAGCGCCAGTTCGTAATTGTTAAGCATTTCCGAATGACTTATCCGCAGCTTCTTTTCGGTTTTGATTTCCAGGGGACTTTTTGCCAGCGTGGTGGTTTTGGAGTGGATTTCATTGAGCTTGAGTTGCAGGTCGCGCGCTTCTTTGTAGTCCTTATTGCCTTCGATAAGATATTTTTCCGCGGCCGCCATGTAGTGGCAATATTCAAAATGACGATAACTCTGAATGATTATCACGAATATCACGATAGTCAGGACCAAGGCGCTGATCGTGGTGGAAATTACCGGATGACGCTTGCAGAATTTCCAGAACGTGGTCAGAAAATGATCCTGATACGCGCTTACCGGAAATCCGGAAATGTAGTTGCGGATGTCTTCGATGAGGTCTTCTGTATGCTTGTAGCGCTCTTTTTTGTTCTTTGCCATCGCTTTGAGGCATATAGCTTCGAGTTCCCTGGGAACCTTCGTATGGCTTGCGCGTTTCCGGGGAGGGAGATAATCGGCTGACACCACGGCATCCAGCACTTCCCGCAGACCGCCGTCGACGGTATCGAACGGAGACCTTTCATGGGTGAGGATCGAGTAAAGAATCACGCCCAGACAGTAAATGTCGCTCTGCCTGTCTATCTGTGAAACCTGGCCCTTGGCCTGTTCAGGCGACATGAACATCGGAGTGCCGCTTATTGAACCTTCAATGGTGAGCATCGGGTTGGTGTTTTCCACTTCGGCGGTGATGTCGATTCTCGATTTGCCCCTTTCTTCGGCTTCTTTTTCTTCATCCGAGGGGATTTCGTCGAGATGCTTTACCAGTCCCCAGTCCATCACCAGCACTTCCCCGAAGTCCCCGATCATCACGTTTTCCGGTTTAAGGTCGCGGTGGATGATTCCCCGGCTGTGCGCGAATGCCACGCCCTGACAAATCGAAATAAAGATTTCAAGCATTCGCATCAGGTTGTATTTGCGGCGGTACTCGGGATTTTTATCGCGGATCTTCTCGATTATCTGGTCAAGGTTTTCGCCTTCTACCTTTTTCATGGTGAAGTAAGCGCCCACATCTTCCAGCACTCCGAGATCATGGATAGGCACGATGTTCGGATGTTCGATTTGCGCCGAAGCTTTGGCTTCCCGGATAAATCTTTCAATCGGCTTGCGCTTGTTCCGGAATCGCGGACGCAGAACCTTGATCGCCAAATCCCTTCCGAGTACGGGATCATGGGCCCCCATTACCGAGCCTACTCCGCCCACGCCGATGGTTTTCAGGTTTTCAAACTTTTTCAGCGTATTTTCCGGCTTGATGCCCACTACTTCCCGCAGGTCTTCGAAAATGATATAGGTATCGTCGCTCCGGTCGGGGGTGGTTATCATGGTTTCGCCGAAAGACTCATCCGGATAGGATTGAGCATGGTCCGGATCGACCGGGGTTGTATTCCCGGAATGTTCTTCAGCGGCCTTTTCCGGATTTTCTGGTTTTTGGGGATTGTCCGGCATTCAAGAGCCTATCCTGAGTAATTTAGACTATTGCTGCTTCCAGTAAGTAGTGGATTGAACATTCTCGATCAGATCGAGAAGGGTCTGTACATTGACTACCTGCATATACATTGAACGCTGTCCGATCGTCATGATTATTTTCGAGTTGCTGCCTGAGTTTGTGGCCTGGAAACAAAGATTCACGTTTCCGAAGTCTCCCAGGCTTACGGGCGCAACGTTCTTTTTGTTCTGCTTGGCATTCTTTGCCATGGTTATGCTCTTTATCAGCGCTACCGCGAAAGGCCCGACATTTTTTTGCGTGATTATTCCTATCGGGGAGTTGTATCCAGCTCCTGCCTGGAGAAAGATGGTCCGCTCACTGTTGTCGGAGACAATTAACGCTTTTGACACCCATACTCCGCTGTTGTTCTTGACCAGTCCGCAGGATTCGCCCACCACCACGTGGTTCATTCCACAGAAAGATGTCGCCGCTGTCAACAGGAGCATAGTCGATACGATGAATTTTCCGCCCTTCATGATTCTTCCTCCTATTATAAACTTTTTACCAACTGACATAACACTAACACCCCCCGGCGTTTTTACCAATCAAGGTGAACTCGCGCAACTTTATTTTTCCCTGAAAATGCCCTTTAAGGATGGCAGGCAGTGTAAATTTATCGGGAATTTACACTTTGTATTATAATGGATAATAAACTAATATTATTCCAGACATACAAAAATTGGGAGAGTGAAAATGAAGAAAATGATGATACTGATCGGAGTTTGCGCTTTGCTGGCCGGACAAGGAACGCTGTTCGCGGATGACAGCCAGGGATACAATGAAAATGAAACGCTGCTTGGAAATAACAAGCAGGAACGCATGCAACTCGCTTCAATATTGATGGGCCTGATGAACGTGGATAAATCCATTAAACAGGCTTTCAAACAGATCCAGGACTCACTCCTCCCGGGTGTCATGAAGGACATGGGCATTTCTCCCACGGAAAGGGAAAAGGCCGAAAAAGTCCAGAAAAAACTTTTCGCGATTTACGAAAAAGAATTCTGCTGGGCAAAAATGAAAGACGATTACATCAAAATCTACGCCGAAACTTTCAGCGTAAATGAACTCCGCGCCCTGGTGGACTTCTTCAGCAGTCCGCTCGGGAAAAAGATCATCGCCAAAAATCCGGAACTGATGAAACGTTCAATGCAAGTAACCAGAAAGCAGCTCAAACGCATCATGCCGATGATCAAAAAGAAGGTCGAAGAACTTAAAAAAGCTGAAAAGGCAGGCAAATGAATGATAAACATCAAGGTTTCATGCGGAAGATTTATGATTCCATAAAGGGCGTGTTCGAATTGCTGATAGACCTTGTTGAAACCGTTTTTACCTGAAAATTAAGTTCCCGGGCGCACATTAATAGCCCCTCCGCTGAGAAGCGGCCATAGTTAAGAATTGCTCTCTTTCGTAACGAATGTGCCCGGGAGCTTTTTTTATAATAATACCGGATTCTTCATAAAGAAAGGGGCCCTCCCGGTGGGGAGTTCCGGGAGGGCCAGACAAAAGGGGAAGAAAAGGATGTCTAATATGGTTGGACACCCCCTTAAACGTTTTGTTCCATCTTTTTTGAAAAATTTAAAAGAAAATTTAATTTTTTTCCAAAAAGCAAACAAACTTTGCATGGAACGGCCGAAATGTCATGCGATTTCGGCATTTTTCAATATCCAACCGAAGAAGTTTTTTTGCCGGAATCGCGTAGCATTCCGGCAATTCCGTGCAGGGGCAACCCCTGCTAGCCGACGGAAATACCGGATTCGCAATCGGAATCAACGGTTACCAGTTTCAAGCCGTCCTTTGATTTGGCGGCGAGAAGCATCCCCTGGGATTCGACGCCCCGGATTTTCGCGGGTTTGAGGTTGGCCACGATCACGATGGTCTTCCCGATGATGTCTTCGGGAGTATAGAACTGTGCAACTCCGGCGACAAGCTGGCGGGATTCGCCGCCAACGTCGATCTGAAGTTTCATGAGCTTATCGGTTCCTTCCACCCGTTCGGCTTCCAGAACTTTCGCGGTTTTCAGTTCGGTCTTAAAGAATTCGTCAATCGTTACCAGATTATCGGTATTTTCAGTTTGTTCCGGCATTTTTTCAGACTTTCTTTCAGGTTTCTTTTCAGCTTGCTTTTTTTCCTCCGGCTGGATGCGCGGGAACAGCGACTTGATATCGTTTACCTGCTGTCCCGCGGGCAGGGGGGAGTATCCCGGTTCTCCGGGGAGTTTAGCGTCATTCAGTTTTTCCTCGGGAATGCCCAGGGTGTAACGGAGTTCCGCCATTTTTTGCGGCATCACCGGATACAGCAATGACGAAATTACGTGCAGCACTTCGGCGGCGGTGTGAAGAACGGTTCCCAAACGAACGGTATCGCCCTGTTTCGCAAGTGTCCACGGGGCGGTTTGTTCGAGATAGCGGTTACCCGCCCGGACAGCATTCATTACCGCTTCGAGACCGCGTTCCAGCTTCATCGTTCTAAGCGCTTCGGGCATGTTTGTGACAGCTTCAGTTACGGCGTTTTGAAATTCTTCCTCCGCCGGGGTGAGTTCGCCCGGTTGCGGGAGTCTGCCGCCGCACTGTTTCAGGGTCATTTTGATTACCCGGCTGAGCAGGTTGCCGAGGTCGTTGGCGAGGTCGCTGTTGTAACGTTCCACGAAGATTTCCTCGGAGAACGAGGCGTCCTGCCCGAGACTCATTTCAGCCATCAGGAAGTAGCGGAAAGCATCCACGCCGTATTTTTCCGCCATGTCCATCGGGTTGACCACGTTGCCGAGGCTCTTGCCCATTTTATCCTTGCCGACCAGCCACCAGCCGTGTGCGAAAATAGTTTCCGGCAGTTCCAGCCCGATGGCCTTGAGCATGGTGGGCCAGTAAACTGTGTGTGTGGTGAGAATGTCCTTGCCGATCAGGTGATACGACACCGGCCACCATTTCTCGAATTCCTTGTCATTTGCGCCGTAGCCGATCCCGGAAATGTAGTTGATCAGCGCGTCGAACCAGACATAACACACGTAATCCGGGTCGAAAGGCAGCTCGATGCCCCAGCTTAACCGCGATTTCGGACGCGATATGCAGAGGTCGCCAAGCGGCTGCTTAAGGAAACCAAGGGTCTCGTTGGCCCGGAATGACGGCTGAATGAAGTCAGGATGAGTGTTGATGTAGTCGATCAGCCATTCCTGATAATTGCTCATCCGGAAAAAGTAATTGGCCTCGGTTATTTCATCGGTTTCGCGGCCGCAGTCCGGACACTTTCCCTCTTCAAGGTCTTTGTCGGTGAAGAATCTTTCGCAGGGGATGCAGTAGCGGCCTTCGTATTCGGCCTTGTAGATGAGGTCGCGGTCAAACAGGTCCTGGAGAATTTTCCTGACCACAACCTTATGCCGTTCCTGGGTGGTCCTGATAAAGTCGTCGTTGGAAATTTCCAGTTTTTTCCAGAGTTCCTGGAATCGCGGCGAGGTTGAATCGCACTGTTCCTGCGGAGTCATATTGTGTTCCTTGGCGGCCTTTTCCACCTTTTGGCCGTGCTCGTCAGTTCCGGTCAGAAAGAAAGTCGGGGTTCCGAGCAGACGGTGATAGCGCGCCAGCACGTCGGCAAGCACGGTCGTGTACGAGTGGCCGATGTGCGGCTTGTCGTTTACATAGTAAATCGGGGTTGTAACGTAAAATTTATTGTTCATGATGTAAAATGTCTTTCTTATTCAATATCGGGGCCGAAGTGGGTGTTGATGTAAGTGCAGGCGTCTTCGAGCGCCGGCAGTATCTTGGTCGAGAACCTTACCATCCACGGGCTGCAGTCTTTGAACTCGAACGGAGAAAACGTTACCACGAATTTCCCGAGATCATAGGCCGCGTAAAATACCTCCATGCTCGTACCGATGCTGGGCTTGTTGTAGTTCACCATGATAATGTCGGCATCGCGGATGTCCTGAAGATCGAACTCCACGATTTCGTTCGAGCTGTCGACTTGACGGTCAACGAACCGGCGCCGCATCGGATCAAGCATTTTGAAATTATCTTTAAGCAGTTTTTTGGCCACGGCGCGCCACTTCCTGGCTTCGCCCTCATGTTCGTCCATGATCGGCCCGCTGAGATAAATTGTCTTTTTCTGACAGTTTTCCATTTTTATCCTGTAAAATTAAGTGTCGTAACCCTCAAATTTACCGATAAAAAACAATTTTAAAAGCCAATCAGCCAGAATTATTTGTTTTTCTCACGGAGACACGGCAATTTATAATTCGATATCGCCACAAGGAGGATTAGTATCAACCTTTTCCTCATGATTAAATAAGGTTGGAATAGGTGAATATGTAGGTTTCCTTATAATGTAACATTCTTTCAGATCACGATCGGGTTTCAAGCTGATTTGATCAAGGCTGGGACGTTTCGCTTTTTCCAGAATACCTTTCACAACCATTGGTCGGCCGTGATTATAAACTGACCAGCCGGGCATATCATTCATATTTTCCACATATAATTTATTTCCCCTGTAGTTGAACCACCAGATCCTGTTCAAACTCCAGGCTTTTCCGCGAAGTTCCACTTTTTTCCCGACTTGATCTTTGAGTTTTACGAGATGCCAGTTCCCGTCAACCAGCCGATAAGTTTTATCGCTGTAATTTTCGGATACGGGGTTATACATGCCGTTAGTTTCAATTTCTTTGCCGACAATGTCTTTAGGCCACTTTGACTTTTCATTTACAATGACTACCCAATTTTTGCCTTTTATCACGGCCTGATTTTTGACGTTTTCTGCCTTGCCTTGGAGCATTGCCCTGCGCCCTTCAAAATCAGCGGGTGTAAAAATTATTGGTTTTATCTCCTGAAATTTATAGAAGATAAATTCCTGGCGAAAGTAAAAACCGGAGGTTTGAAACATTATTCCAGCTTTTTTATATATTTCCCATGGAACACCAATATATCTTCCAGTTTCATAACCATTGAGTTTATAAGTTTTACCGGGAGTAACTGGCTTTATCTTTTCTTTATCATGATTAACATAATACGAACTATCATTAATAGATAATTCTTTCCAGCCATATAAAAAAGGTCTTATGCAAATTCTCGTGAATTCCTGAATCGTTTTGCCGTTGATGCGTTGGACAAGAAGATTCGCCCCTCCTTCGGAACCTTTTATCGGACCATTGATCAGAATTCCTTCGATTTCTGTATCCTGACCTAAATGTACATTGAGCTTGCCGGTCAACTGGTATTCTTTTCCGAGTTCACTGACGGGGATATTCTTGATTTCGCCGCAGAAAAGTTGAAAAGCAAGCAGGCAAACGACAAGGAACATTGATTTACGAATCATGCTATCTCCGTATATATTTACTAATGTTAATATTCAACGGGGAAATATGTAATTCAACCAAACAACATTAAAAGACACCGTTAAAGCTGTAGCTTACCGAAAATTCCGGCAAACTTGCCAGTCTACTGTTTCCGGCTTTGCCGGAGTAGCCCGCTTTTGCCGAAAGGGTGCAAGAAGGCACAACTGAAGTTGTGAACTCCAACAGATTTTTTGCATTTTCGGCGAAGCGTGAAAATGCAATTTTAGTCCAGTGCTTGCACTGGTTAGCCTCCGGCGATGGCTTTGGAAAATTCAGGATCCTTGACGCTGACGGGTTTAAGTTTCCAGATTTTCTTGGCGTAGTCCCTGATGCTGCGGTCGCTGGAGAACCGGCCCATATTGGCGATATTGACGATTGCTTTTTCCGTCCATTCGCCCTTAGACCGGTAAAGTTCACTAACTTTTTTCTGAGTTTCGTAATAAGAATGGAAGTCAGCCGCACACATGTAGAAATCGTTGTTAAGACAGTCCAGGATAGGCTGGAAGATTCCGGGTTCGGCCTGGGAGAAGAAATTAATTTTAATCAAGCCCAGAACGCGTTTCAGGAGTGGATTCTGGTTGATGAAGTCCCAGGGATGGTAGCCTTGTTCGCGAAGAGTCTTAACTTCCGCAACGGACATCCCGAAAATGAAAATATTGTCGGCGCCGACGGCGTCATGAATTTCGATATTTGCGCCGTCCATAGTGCCGATGGTCAGGGCTCCGTTCAGGGAGAACTTCATGTTTCCGGTTCCGGACGCTTCGGTTCCGGCCAGGGATATCTGTTCCGAAAGGTCGGCGGCGGGAATGATCTTCTCCGCCAGCGATACCCGGTAGTTGGGCAGGAACAGGATTTTCAGCTTGTCCTTTACCTGATCATCGGTATTGACCACGTCGGCAACGGAGTTGATCAGCTTGATAATCATTTTTGCGAGGTAATATCCGGGGGCGGCCTTGGCCGCGAACATGATGGTACGCGGGGTAAACTCCATGTCCGGATTGTCCTTGAGCTCAAGGTACATGGCAATAGCGTGGAGAATGTTAAGGAGCTGGCGTTTGTATTCATGTAGGCGCTTCACCTGCACGTCGAACAGCGAATCGGGATCAATCGTAACGCCCATGTTATTCTGAATGATTTCCGCGAGGTGGACCTTATTTTTGCGTTTGGCGTCAGCCACCTGTTTCTGGAAAGTTTTGTTGCTGGCCATCGATTCGAGCTGCTTGAGTTCGTCAAGATCCTTGACCCAGTTTTCGCCGATCTTCTTTGAAATCACCGCCGACAGTTCAGGATTCGCCTTGCGCAGCCAGCGGCGCGGAGTTATGCCGTTGGTGACATTGACGAATTTATCGGGGTAGAAATCGCAGAAGTCTTTGAAAAGTCCGTGTTTAAGGAGTTCGGTGTGAAGCGCGGCCACGCCGTTTACGTGTTCGCTGGCAACCACGGCCATGTAAGCCATCCGCACCATTTTCTGCGGGCCTTCCTCAATAAGCGACATTCTCTGGAGAAGATCGGTGTTGCCGGGGAAACGGGTCGAGATTTTTCTCAGGAAACGGAAGTTGATTTCATAAATGATCTCAAGGATTCGAGGAATCAGCTTTTGCATCATGTCCACCGGCCAGCGTTCCAGCGCTTCCGACATCAGCGTGTGATTGGTGTAATTGAAAGTGTGGGCGCAGATGTTCCAGGCTTCATCCCAGCCGAGGCCTTTTTCGTCCACCAGCAGGCGCATCAGCTCGGGAATCGCCATGGCCGGGTGGGTGTCGTTAAGCTGGACAACGTTGCGCTCGTGGAACTTGTGAATATCACCGCCATCGTAATCTAATCTGCCTATAATGTCCTGCATCGTGGCCGACACCAGGAAATACTGCTGTTTAAGCCGCAGTTCCTTGCCCTCGTAGTTGTTGTCATTGGGGTAGAGGACTTTGGTGATGTTTTCAGTCATCGAGGCTTCGATGTTGGCGTCAAGATAGTCACCCTTATTAAAACTGCCGAGGTCGAATCCGTAAAGCGATTCCGCCGACCACAGCCGCAGGGTATTGACATTGTTGGTCTGGTAGCCGGGAATCGGGGTGTCGTAAGGCATTGCCATGACATCCTGGGTGTCTACCCAGCGGCGGCGCAGCGGATTTTTGTCGCCGGGAACGTTTTCGGTGCAGCCGTGAAAATGGACGACCCGGTGGAGTTCCGGACGGCGGATTTCCCAGGGATTTCCGCGCCGGAGCCAGTTGTCAGGCTCCTCAACCTGGTAGCCGTTTTCGATTTTTTGCGTGAAAATGCCGTAATCATATCGGATTCCATAGCCCATTGCCGGAAGGTTCATTGTCGCGAGTGAATCGAGGAAACACGCGGCAAGTCTGCCGAGACCGCCGTTGCCGAGTCCGGCGTCTACTTCCTGTTCCCGGATGTCCTCAAGATCGTACCCCATTTCATTCATGGCCTGCTTTGCAGTGTCGAATACGCCCAGATTGATCATGGCGTTTCCGAGGGTGCGCCCGATCAGGTATTCCAGGGAAATGTAGCTGACGAACCGGGGTTTGTCTTCTTCAAATGTTTCGCGGGTGGCGATCCAGCGTTCGATCATCAGGTCGCGAATGCTCAACGCCATAGCTTGATAACGATCAAGTTCGTTGGCCTTTTCAGGTCGCTTCCCCAGAGTTAATGTCAAATGGTGGCGGAATTCCCTTTTCAAAGCTTCTTTTGTCTCTTTCATAATTCCTCGCGTACCCGCAATAAGCGTTGGATGTTAATCTTTCTCTTTGCACAAAATATCCCTGCATGGGCCAATGTGCAAATTAGTTTTTTGTTAACCCAAGACAGGCATTGGGGAATATCCAATACAACACGGAATATCCAAGGAGCAAGGGAAGAATCAAGAAGGAAGAAATTTTGAATGGCAAAGAAACCTGTTTTCCACCGGAATCGCGAAGCATTCCGGTCATTTTATTCCAAGGATACTCCTTGGGGGAAAAAAAACCCGGGCAGAGCCCGGGTTAAGCCTAATAAAAAATTTATTAGGAGGGAGGATTATTTCTTTTCTTCTTCGGCTTTTTCTTCAGCCTTTTCTTCAACAGCTTCTTCCTTGGCCTCTTCAGTGGCGGGAGCTTCTTCGGCTTTTTCTTCTTCAGCCGGAGTTTCTTCCTTGGCTTCTTCAACAGCAGTTTCTTCAGTTTCAGGTTTTACTGCTTCTTCGGCCTTGGGTTCGGCTTTTTCTTTTTTCGGTTTAGGAGTGAATTCGGCTTCAACCAACTGCAGAATGCAGGTTTCGGCAGCGTCTCCGCGCCGCTGTCCGGTACGGACGATGCGGGTGTAACCGCCTGCGCGTTCGCTGTACTTCGGTGAAAGTTCATCGAAAAGAATTTTCACGGCAGTTTTCTGACGCAGTCTGGAAACCGCGAGGCGACGGTGATGGAGGTCGCCTTTCTTGCCGAAAGTAATCATTTTATCAGCCAGCCGGCGTGCTTCCTTGGCCTTAGCTACGGTAGTGCGAATCTCACCGTTCTCGATAAGACTGCAAACCATATTGGCCAGCATGGCACGTCGGTGAGAGCCGGTTTTGCCATTTTTAAAAGTATGTACCCGATGCCGCATTTACTCTTCCTCCTTTTCGGCGGTTTTCACGCGCTCGGCTTCCTGTTCAACGGCGTTTTCCAAAGTTTCGCTGAAACTCATGCCCAGTCCAAGACCGAGAGACTCAAGTTTTTCCTTGATCTCGTCCAGCGATTTTTTCCCGAAGTTGCGATATTTGAGCATTCTGGTTTCGGTTTTGGAACACAATTCCCCGAGCAGTTTGATATTTGCATTGTTAAGACAGTTCATGGCCCGTACCGAAAGATCAAGACTTTCAACATCCTGAGTGAGGATCTTGTACATCTTCATTTCCTCATCACTGATGGTGGAAAGCACGTCTTCTTCACCGGCATGGGAACCGAGGAACGGACGCAGATGGTCTTTCAGGATTTTCGCGCCTTTTTCAACCGCGTCATTGGGGTTGATCCGGCCGTCGGTCCAAACTTCCAGACTGAGACTGTCCATTTCGGTTTCTTCCCCTACCCGGGCGGCGCCGACGTTGTAACGAACGCGGGTTACCGGACTGAACAGACAGTCAACCGGGATGGTCCCGATCGGGTGATTGGGGTTTTTAATTTTTTCAGCAGGCAGATAGCCGCGGCCGCGAATAATCTCGACCTCGGCCTGGAACGGAATGTCCTTGTCGAGGGTGCAGATCACCAGTTCGGGATTAAGGATTTCCACCGTGCCGTCGGTGATGATATCGGCGGCAGTGACTTCACCGGCCTTGTTTTTCTTGATTTCAAGGCTCTTCGGCACGTCGCCGTGGGCGATAAGCCTGACCTGTTTCAAATTGAGAATGATCTCCGTGACGTCTTCGATCACGTGAGGCAGCGAGGTGAATTCGTGTGATGCGCCCTTGATCTTTACAGCGGAAATAGCCGCGCCCTCGAGGGAGGACAGAAGCACCCGGCGCAACGAATTGCCCAGGGTGTGCCCGAAACCACTCTGGAACGGCGCCGCGGTAAACTTGGCGTAACGATCCGTTGCGGTAGCTTCATCTATTTCAAGTTGTTGGGGCATCGGGAATTGGGCTGATGCAACCGACATTTTCTTATACCTCCAGTATTAATTATTCCAGAAAAAAAATCTATATAACCCGATCAAACACGGCGTCGCTTGGGAGGACGGCAGCCGTTATGGGGAACCGGGGTGATATCCTTGATCGCGGTGATTTCAACGCCGGCAGCGGCAATGCCGCGAACCGCGGATTCGCGTCCCGAACCCGGACCTTTGATCCGTACTTCAACTTCTTTCATACCCAGGGCCTGGGCTTTTTTGGTGGCGTCGCCGGCAATAACCTGAGCAGCATAGGCCGTACTTTTCCGCGATCCTTTGAATGCGTTTTTGCCACCGCTTGACCAGCACAGCACATTACCGTGAAGGTCGGTGAAAGTTACCTTGGTGTTATTGAAAGTTGCATGAATGTATGCAATTCCGGAAGGAACGTACCGGCCGCTTTTTGCGCGCTGTTGCTTTGCAACTTCCGTACCTTCACCTTCAGCAGATTCGACATCCGCGCTTTCCACGGCCGCAGCTTCTTCGGCTGCTTGAGTATCAACTTTTTCAGTATTTTCCGCCATAATTGTTCAATCGCCTTTCTGAACTCTCTTGCTTGTCCCGGCTTAACCTTCGCCGGCCAATTTACGCTGGGTTTTGTCTCGAATTGCGCCAACGGTGACTTTCTTGCCTTTACGGGTCCGGGCGTTGGTCTTGGTGCGCTGACCGCGTACCGGGAGGCCCCGGCGGTGACGCATACCGCGATAAGAACCGATGGACTGCAAACGGCGAATATCGCCGGCAACCATTCGCCGCAGATCACCTTCCACCATTACGTCGTTCTGCAGGATTGTGGTGATTTTGGAGATCTGTTCATCACTCAAATCATCAGCCTTGACTCCTTCAGGAATCCCGGCTTTCTTAATAATTTCCATTGCCAGGGCAGGCCCTACGCCATAAATATAGCGTAATGCATATTCAATCCGCTTTCTGCCCGGAATGTCGATACCTATAATTCGCGGCATTGTATTAAATCCTCTCTTGTTATATTCAAGCTTATGATTGGTCTTAAATTATCCCTGACGCTGTTTGTGGCGGGGATTGCGCGGACAGAGTACCCGCACGATGCCCTGACGTTTCACGATCTGGCAATATTCACAACGGCGCTTTACGGAAGCCCTGACTTTCATTTTGAAACCTCTTTTATCTTTTAATATATATTTAATGTATTAAACAGTTTTCAGTCACGTTAAATCGTATCCTCTTCGGCTTTTCAAGCACTGAAAAAGACACACAGAGCCTATAACCTAGACCAAATCGAAAAAGAATCAAGGCGGGTTTGTTAGAATTTTTAAAAAAAATCATTTTCCCCGGACAATGGAAAAATCCGGGGCGCAAACAGGTTTTTCATGAAACGGCCGAAATGCCGCGCGGCTTCGGCAATATCCAACGTCCTGCAGGCAATTCACAAAAAAGAAATATTTCTGCAAAACAGTGTAACGCTTTGACAGTTATCGTCCAGGAATACTCCCTGGTCAGTCCAGAGATATTCCCTGGCCTTGGAAGTCGCTGAAATTGATATCGTACTGGCTCGCCCAGTATTCCGCCACGGGTTCCATCAGGAAGTCTTCAAGTTCCCGGTCGGGTTTCAGGTGATAATCGCAGTACGGACACGCGGAATAGTTCTCAATGTCCTGTTGCGTAAGGGTTTCCAGGCATGACGGACACACCAGCAACTTGGATTGGTCTCCCGTCAACCGTTTAAATTGATATGTTGATTTGCTCATAAAATTCTTTCCTCTTACTTTTAGTGTTGTTCCAAAAGCCGGACGATGCAAGACGTTTATTCCGAAAAAGGTGAAAAAAGATGCGAAAAAGGATACTGATTCAGTAATTTATCCATTTTTATATTTCAGTCAATTTTCAATTTTGACAGTGGAAAGATAGCGTGGCGATGGTATTTTGTTCTGTTTGACTCTGAATTTTAACTCTTAATTAACTATACATAATCAACAATTTTGGAGGTTGAAATGGCAGCCAGAGAAGCACTCGCGGAATCCGGTTCGTGTAAAAAAACCGTACTTGGAGTATTCGCAACCGGCGACCCGCGTATCGACAAAGAATCCCGGGAACGCGCCCGGAACATCATTAAAATGGTGGCGGACAAAATTTCCGCAAGAGTTCCCGAACTCGACGTGGTTTACAACCTGACGCTGGTTGACGGTGAAGCCCAGGCCGACCAGGTGGCAAGAAGCCTGAAAGCCGCGAACGCCGAAATCCTGGTATGCTGTCCTGACACCTGGGCATTTCCGCAGCTTACCGCTATTTCCCTGCTCCAGCAGTTCCCGGCCGACACTCCGCTGAACATTACCTGCGGCAACAGCGGCCCGAAACCCGGCGTGGTTTATGCCCATGCCCTGAACGGCGCGCTGGCCCAGTACGGACGCCTCGCGCATCTGAACGTCGGCACTTGGCCGGACACCGGACTCAATCCGGAAATGACCGAAAGCACTGAAGACGCCTTGGTCGAATGGGTTTACGCGGCCTGCTCCGCAGTGTCCCTCAAGGGTAAACGGGTAATGATCCTCGGCCACGACTCGATGGGGATGGAAACCGCCCTGGCACACGTGATCGAAACTCGTAATCAGTACGGCATCGAAATTACCCGGCTCGATATGAAACTTCTCGCCGATATGCTCAAAAAGAAAGCTTACGACGAAAAAGAGCTTAAAGAACTTCGCGCCTGGATCGACAAACACGTCGGCAACCGTCTTGACATTCCCCAGCCGGGCGACAGCGAACGTTTTGACCAGAGCCTCGGCATGTATCTTATCTGCCGCGACCTGATGAAAGACCTTAACGCCATCGGCGGCGGTTTCATGAGCCAGCTTGAATGGGGTTCAGACCGTCGCGGTATTCCGTTGCCCGTGGCCGACGCCATGGAGTCTCTGTTCAACAGCACTTTTGACCACAATGGCCCGAAAGCCGCGATCCCGTTCGCAACCGAAGCAGACGTTCAGGGCCTCCTGACCATGATCTTCTTCTCATCCCTGACCGGCGGCAATCCTCCGCTGTTCATGGACTTCCGGAAAGTTTGGGAACCGTGGGAAATCCGCAAAGTCGCGGACGAGATCGGCGTCTCCTACACTGGCGACGAAATCTGGGCGAAGAAAGGTTTCGTGGACGGCGACAACTCCGGCAGCGCTTCCCTCGATTGGGCCGCACTCCCCGGAACTCCCGTTGATGAAATCATGAAAGGCGTATCCATGCCGCGCGCCGACGAAGGTTATTTCCCCGGCCTCGGCAACAGCGTAACCTATGTTTCCCCGGCTGGTATCGAAGGTATTGCCGGACGCCTCGCGTACAGCAGTCTTTCCGGCATGTTCACCATGTTCTGGGACGAGGCGGAAACCATTGCCATGCCGCATGAACTCAGCGAAAAGGTCCGTAGTACTTCTTCATACGACTGGCCGCACACCTATGTGTGTCCGAAGTACGCCACCATGTACGAATACAAGCATTACGCCCCGGCCAACCATTTCCACATGATCTGGGGACTCAGCCCCGCACGGCTCCAGTTCTGGATGGATATGACCAATACGCTGTCCGGCAACGACTGGTCGGCGCGGCCGAAGTTCATCGAAGGCGTTGACCGTCCCGTTCCGCTGGTTTACCTCCAGAACGGCGGCGAACTCAATGCCAAGACCCTCCGCAACCAGGGATAATTCCTGGACTGAAATGGCCGAAGTGCTTTACGATTTCGGCAATAAAAAAAGAGCAGTTCCATACCGGGATTGCTCTTTTTTCATATCCAAATTTCAAACCGGGTGGAGGAATCGCGCAGCATTCCGACCAATCAAACCGGGGACACTCCCTAAACTGGAGGAATCGCGCAGCATTCCGACCAATCAAACCGGGGACACTCCCTAAACTGGAGGAATCGCGCAGCATTCCGACCAATCAAACCGGGGACACTCCCTAAACTGGAGGAATCGCGTAGCATTCCGACCAATCAAACCGGGGACACTCCCTAAACTGGAGGAATCGCGTAGCATTCCGACCAATCAAACCGGGGACACTCCCCGGCCCCGGAATTCGCCGGGATAACGTTTTTTGAGTTCCGGTATGGCCCAGCCGCGATCAGATTCCTCAAGCCATTTGCTGTATACCGGCAAATTTCCGCGGGCATGGAACGGACCTCCGTCTCTGATCACTTCCCAAAGCGGATCCGACGCATGTGCGCTGCTCGCCATCATGGTATCGTGCCAGTCCATATACTTGTGAGTAGCTTCGGCGCAGACTTCGGGTTTTTCCTTGGCAAGATTGTTGGTTTCGTGCGGATCTTCGGCCACGTTGAACAGCATTTCCCGCGGATACAGGTGATAGAAATCGTGATAGGTACGGATGTACTGGTAGTCGCCGAACCTTACCGAACGCTGACAGCCGTGACAGCACTGACTGAGTATCAGGGAGTCGTGTCCGCATTCCTCGCCGTTCAGCAATGCGGGGGAGTAACTTGTGCCGTCCCAGTGCGGGGCGCGTTCTTTCCCGAGCATTTCCGCCAGGGTCGGGAGCAGGTCGAGGTTGTAATGGAAACCGTTATCGACGTGTCCGGACTGTCCTTTTCCGGGCCAGCGGATGATCATCGGAATATGATGAGTGATGTAGTCGGAAGTTCCGTGTTCGGCATAGGAATTGATTTCGCCGAGGTTTTCGCCGTGGTCGGAACTGATGATAATCACCGTATCATCGAGGGCGCCCTGGGCGTCGAGGGTGTCGAAAAGGCGTCCGATATGGTCGTCCATGTACTTGATGCCGCAATCGTAACCGTCGATCATTCTCCGGAAGCCGTCCATGTCGCGGACTTCCCCGGGTTGCCGGGGATACTGAGGATTTTCCCGGTTGTTGAACATGGCGATGTCCCGTGAACTGTGTCCGCCCGGCAGATTATTATGCTTGTCAATTATCTCCTGGTTCATCCATGCCGGGATGGGATCGTCTTTAAACGGGTTGGCGAATCCTTCAGGGGCGCGGTACGGAGTGTGCGGGTCCCAATAATTGATGTGAAGATACCAGTTGTCTTCCGAAGCGTTGCGCTTTACCCAGTCGAGGACGGTGGGGGAGATTTCCTCTGCCGACTCCATTCCTCCCTTGCCGGTATTGTACATTTCGCTGAAACCGGCATAGAACCACCAGGCGGCGTGACGCTCCCCGAACGGACTGATCATTGCAGTTTTCATTCCCTCGGAACGCAACAGGGCCGGGATGCTGTGGTAGGCCAGACGGTCACGGAATCCCCTGGTATGACCTTCAATCCTGAAATCGGCGTTGACGCCACCGTGGTTGATGCATCCGGTATGAATACCGAACTGGCCGCTCATCAGCGCGGCACGAGCGGGCAGACACGGCGCATCGGAACAGTAATAGTTGTTGAAACGGACTCCCTGTCCGGCGATAGCGTCGATATTCGGCGAAGTGTTGCGTTGGTATCCGTAACATCCCAGATGGTCCGGACGCAAAGTGTCGAGGTCGAGAAACAGAACTCTCATTGTTTTTGCTCCATGGTTTTGATTTTTATGCCGCCCCTTCAGGGCTTCTTTTTTTTTGCCTGCTCCCCGGGCTTGCGCCTGGGGTTTACATATTTCGCGCTTTCAGCGCTCTTTTTATATCTTACCCAAAGCCCAAGTCTGAAGCTCAAAGCCTGATTATATTATTTCCCGTATATTTTCCAGCTTTTCGTTCAACCCCTGTCTGGTTTTCAGTAATACTTCGATGATTTGTTTGTAGTGGGCCTCGGTACTAGTCCGGGGCAGGGCCGGTTCTGCGATTGCCAGGATGAATTCAAATTTTCCGTTCGGCTTGGTAATAACGGTGGCGTATCGTCTGATGCCGTTGGAATTTCCCTGAACATCATAAGCTACGATGTTGCCGGTTTCGGCGGTAAAGATTTCCACCGCGGTTTTCCAGTCGCATTTTTGGTAACTGACATCATAAAAACATTTAGTGTCGTATTTTTTCCCCGCCCGTTCGGGTCCGATAAGGTTCAAATAAACCCGTGATGGCGCGTCCAGTTCGTAAATAGATCGCGTGAAACCGGTTTTCGCATTGATTCTCACCGGCAAATTCGGCGGCTCTTTTTTGTAATACCAATAAATGAAATTACCGCCGACAGTAATAATTTCCGCTGATTGTCCGGTCGCCTGAACCAGCTCATCTACCGTTTTTTCGATCAACGGATCGTACTCTAAAGGAATAGATGACATTTTATCCAATCTGAAACAGGTGTAATAATTCTTCTCCCGGTTCTTGCGCACGTATCCGGTCATAATCAGGGTATTGAGGATTCGCAGCAAGGTGGCTTTGGCTATGCCCGAGTTTTCCGCAATTTCCGTCAGGGAAGTTCCTCCGCGCTGCTTGCCCAGAAATTCCATAACCTGGACAATTTTTACGGTCGGGTGTGAGATGTCAGTAAGCTTATTCATGTTTCATATATGAAATTATTAATTTTACTATTGAAATTATAACGGCGAAATTTCCCTGTGTCAACCCCGGAGATCGGGATTTTGTAAGTTTTAATACCGAATTATTACAGGGAAAGGCTCCAGGAAATAAAAAAGTTGTTTATGAAGAAAAAAATGCCGGGATAACAAAGTATCCCGGCAGTAATAGCCAAAATTTGTATGGGATTGCCTTTTCCAATAATTATGGGCACCTCTAATAATTGCAGTTTCGGCTCCAGGAGGTTCTTTTTTATTCCTGCTTTGTCGCGGGAACTCGACGTAGCTTCAAGCTACGCCTCCGTTCCCGGCTTCGCCATGAAAGTCAATTTTTAGAGATACCCTTATAAATTAAAGGCTGATGAATTTCTTGTGGGCTTTGAGCAGTTTTTCGCCCATTTCGATAACCTGTTCGCCGTTCAGATGCGAACAGACCGGGTCGATGCGGAGAGCCTGAAGCGCGAGGTCGCGATCCTGACGGAAGCATGCTTCGAGGGTCATGTCGAATACCTGACAGTATGGTTCGAGCATAGCCCGGGGGATTTCCGGGAGTTCTCCGTAAGCGAGCGGGGTAAAGCCGTTCTGGTCAACGCGGACCGCGGTTTCGACCACTGATCCGAGCGGCAGGTTGGCGATCTGGCCGATATTTGGAACGTTACCGACGTCGATAAACGGTTTGCCGCTGGAATGCGCGGCGATAATATCGGCGGCGGTTTCACGGCTGCGGATAATGTCAAAATCTTTCGGATCGTCCGACTTGATCTGTTTCAGCAGTTTTTCTCCGCGTATTTTGAAATTATTCCGGCGTTCGTCGATGGTAGTCCGCACCAGTTTGTATTTGCGCATGTTTTTCTTGCTGGTGATGTACGAAGGCAGGAATTCGCAGGTATGGCGGTCGCCGAGATACGGCAGAATACCGCTGATCCGGAAAAGTTCGGTGGCGAGTTCGCGCTTTGAAGAGAATCCCATTTCGTCTTTGTGGGCTTCTTTCAACAAGTCGGTTATGCTTTGTTTCTTGATCTTTTTACGGAGATCAGCCAGAATGTCTTTACCTTTATACTTGATTTCAGACATCCAGAAGAAGTGATTGAGTCCGGCGTACTGGACAGAGAAATCATCTTCGCTGTCCGCCTTGTAAAAATCCTTCAGGAAACGCAGGTTTTCAAACAGTCCGTGGCAGAGTCCGACCACCGGGCCTTCGCACAATTGGCAGAGTTCGGCGGTAAGCACGGTCATTGGATTGGTGTAATTGAGTACCATTGCGCCCGGAGCGTACTTGTTAAAACCTTCGGCTAGACTCCTGAAAGCCTCGAAATTGCGGATCGCGCGCGCCCATCCGCCTGGCCCGGAGGTGTCACCCACCGTATGATAAATGCCGTATTCCTCCGGGATTGCCAGGTCGTGGGCCATGGCGTCGAATCCGCCGGTGGAGATGGTAATTATGAAGTAATCGGCTTTGGTGAAAGCTTCCGCCTGATTGTCACTGGCAATAAATTCCGCCTTTGTTCCCAGGATGCCGTTGATTTTATCAAGGTATACCTTGACCAGATCGGCCGCCTCTTTATTGATATCGTAAAGCACGAACTGCGAATTGCTGATAGAATCCGTAAGAATTAAGTCTCTGATGATTTTAGGCGTCCAGGCGTTGCTGCCGCCTCCGACGATAACGATTTTTTTCCGTTTCATTGGACTTCCTGTTAAATAATTTTCGGGTTAACCGTAAATGACAATATCCTTGTATTTGTAATAATTCCACCGGGAAAGAGAAAAAATTTAAACGTTTAAACAGTTTTCCCGAGAAATTCCGGTTTAATCGGGGAGGTTTGTTCGAATTTTTAAAAAATATGCCGCTCGTAAAGACCTTTGTAGTAACCGCCGGCACTGATCAATTCGGTATGCTTTCCCTGTTCGATGACTTTGCCGTTGCGCAGAACGATAATGTAGTCGGCGTTTTTCACGGTGGAAAGCCGATGGGCGATGATGATAGTGGTGCGGCCGGTGCAAAGCCGCTCCATGGATTCCTGGACAAGGCTTTCCGACTCGGAATCAAGGGAACTTGTGGCTTCGTCAAAGATCAGGATTGGCGGATTTTTAAGGTAAGCCCTGGCGATGGCGAGTCTTTGTTTCTGTCCGCCGGAAAGTTTTATTCCCTGTTCGCCAACCTGGGAATCGAGTCCCTCCGGCAATGATTTGATGAACTCCCAGATGTTGGCGTTCTTTGCGGCCTCGATAACTTCATGATCGCTGGCCGAAGGCTTGCCGATCAGGATGTTTTCCCGGATGGAAAAGTCGAAAATAAAACTTGACTGCTGAACGATTCCCACGGAACGGCGAAGCGAATACTGGGTTATGTCCTTGACGTTGTGCGAATCGATCTCAATACTTCCGGAACTGACGTCGTAAAAGCGTGGAATCAGCGAGGCCAGCGTTGATTTTCCCGCTCCGGATTCGCCAACCAGCGCATAAGTCGCGCCTGACAGGACCGTAAAGTTGATATCATCCAGAATAATTTCGGAACTGTCAGCGTCATACTTGAAACTGACGTTTTTAAACTCGATTTTTCCGCTGATGCCGTTGAGTTCTTCGGCTCCGGAGGCATCGACAAGCTCCGGTTCGATGTCCATGATTTCCGTGTAGCGTTCAAACGCGGCGGCGCCCTGCTGGAACTGTTCGGAAAAGTGGACCAGCATCCTGATCGGCATGCCGATAAAGCGGTTGAACAGCAGAAAAGCAACCAGGTCGGGCATGGTTACCAGACCGTAGTATTTCAGGATGATCCCGCCGGCAATTACCACGAAATCGTGCGAAGTGGTCATGAAAACCATTACCGAATGGAACAACGCCAGTCCCCGGTACATATTTTCTTTAGCGGTCTTGAAGCTCAGGTTCACCCCGGCGAATTTGTCGATCTGGGCTTCTTCCCCGGTGTATGATTTTACCTCGCGGATCCCCTGAATCGAATTTTCCACGCTGCTGTTGATGTCGGCGATCTTTTTCCTGACTTCCCGGAATCCGCCCCGGAGCCTGCCCCCGAAATAGAAACCCCAGGCCAGCAGGAAAATGGTGGGGATCAGTGAAAACAAGGCCAGCCGCCAGTTGAACGAGAACATGAGATAGTAGCCGCCGCCAATCATGCAGAAGCTGATGAACAGGCTTTCGGGAGCGTGGTGGGCTATTTCCGAAATCGTGAAAAGGTCGTTCGATATCCGGCTCATGATATGACCGGTTTTGGTGTTGTCGTAGTAGCTGAACGACAGCTTCTGGAGATGTGAAAACAGCTTGCTCCGCATATCGGTTTCGATTTTGACCCCGAGACCGTGTCCGTAACGGGTGGTAAGGTAGATCATTATCGATGCCGTAACCACCAGCAGGAACAGGATTATCAGCGTAAAAATGACCGACTCCATCTGTTCCGTTTTCGGGCTTTGATTGAGGAGCTGACGCACGTATATCGGAATTATCAGAAGCGCCACTGCGTGAATGAGCGCCGCCGACATATCCAGCGTGAACAGCTTCCAGTGAGGTCTGTAATAGGAAATAAATCGCTTAAGCATTACACAACATAACGTTGATATCGTCTATATGAAAGTGGTAATTCCGGAAAATTTCATCAGGAGTTGTAAGGGTACGGCAGAAAGTCGAGTTCATCCTTCCCGGAAATCCTGGCAAGGCAGTGTCCGATGGTGTTGATGTAGCGGAAACTGCTCGTGCTTACGGCCGCCAGGAAAAGCATGCTTGAAGTCAGCTTGAGGAGCATGGTGTTGTTCCACTTTTTACTGTACCCCTTTTTTTCCTGTGGGAGCAGACGCCAGCCGTTTCCGGGAAGCAGCACTTTTCCGTTGGGGTCAAGCAGGGCGAAGTCGCCGACGATCTGGATGACCTGGAGTTTCAGGTTCCAGTGCGCGGCCACTTCCATGGCGATAGCGCAGAGAATGAAGTCAGAGCCGATAAGTTCTTCGAGCACGATTCCGATGCAGAAGTAATCGGGATCGAGGTTGTCGCGCTCCGCCACCGTGAAATTGAACTTACGCATGAAATAGGCCAGCTTTTCGATAGTGTCCGGACTGAATTTTCGCGAACTGTCAATCAGCTTGTCCCAAAGTTTGCGCACATCCGCTTCCGCATCGTTGTCGTACCACTGGAAATGAAGCTCGAAAAGCCCGGTGATAAGGTCGAGATTCTTATTTTTCAGGTTTTTGGAAAAATCAATCCGGCGGCGGCGGAAACTCAAAACCGACTGCAACTGATGAATACGTTTCCGCAACCGGGAGTTGCCGCTTTCCTGCAGTTCTCCCAGAAAAGGATCGATAATGTCATCGAATTTAAGGAGTTCCGCCATGGCAAGACTTGCCACCTGCTGATTTTCATCATCCAGCAACGACAGTAAATGCCGGATATTTTCGTCAGGCTTCTTCATCCGTTTTTTTCTCCGGGAAATATCCCTTTAGCGCTTCGCTGGCGACTTCCTTGGCGTCGTCGGCAAAGTCTGCATTTATCATCCAGCGCAGGAATCCGGGGTTGTCGGCGGCAATGTCCTTGAGGGGTGTTCCGGCATTGCGGCCGAAGCCGACTACAGCCTCGTCCTCCCGCCATTTGAACTTACCGGTCGAATCAATCCAGCTCGGATCGCTGCGGTCACAGAAGTTATTCAATCCTTCCAGGTCTTTCGGCAGGTCCGGATATCTTTCAAGCTGTCCCATCAGCACGTCCACGGTGGCTGCGACGTCGGCGGCGGCGCTGTGGGCGTCGGTAAGTTCCTTGCCGCGGTAAAATTTCAGCGCCGCTTCCAGGCTCCGGGGTTCTTTTTCGCAGAAGATTATGTAAGGATCGACAATCTTCCTTCCTTCGGTGGAAAACGTTAATCCGCAACGGCTGAACTCTTTCTGTAAAACCGGGATATCGAATTTCAGCAGATTGTATCCTGCCAGGTCGCAACCTTCCAGGAAAATATAAAAATTCCTGCAGATTGCCTGGAAAGTAGGTTCGTTTTCCACATCGGCGTCGGTAATACCGTGAATCGCCGACGATTCCTCCGGAATATGCATTTCCGGGTTCACCCGCCGGGTCCTTTCCTGTTTTTCCCCATTCGGGAAATACTTGATTACCGAAATTTCCACAATCCGGTCGTTCTGAATATTAACGCCGGTTGTTTCCAGGTCAAAAAACACCAGCGGCTTGTCAAGTTTCAAATTCAGCATGATTTCAATTCAATTCTTTATTTTTATTTCCGTCAATTCCATTAATTTACTCCCGGTTTGCCAATTTAACCACACCCACCCGAAATTTACCCGTTAGAATCCCGTGGTCCGGTTGATAATTTAAGGGGCAATAATATATTTTAATCACTTATAAATTAAATTTAGGAGATAATATCATGTCAGTTGGATACCGAAACAGTGAATACGATATTTCCGCAACTCTTACCAAGGAAGACATCCAGATAAGATTTGTGACTAAAACTTTTGGTTGGATGGCATTTGCTTTGGCAATTACCGGACTTGTAGCTTTTCTTTGCGGAACAAATCCGGCAATCATTAAATTTTTCATGACTCACCGGTGGTTTTTTTACGGACTTATTATTGGAGAATTTCTGATTGTAATTGGCCTTGCAGGGATGATCGATAAAATGGCGGCAGCAACCGCCACTGCGGTATTTATCGGGTATGCGGCGCTGAATGGAGTAACATTATCACTGATTTTCGTGATTTATACAACCTCAACAATTACCGCCGCATTTTTTGTAACGGCTGGTACCTTTGGCGCAATGTGCTTGTACGGATATTTTACCAAGCGTGATCTTACCGCAATCGGGAGTTTGTGTTACATGGCGCTAGTCGGGTTAATTATCGCTTCAGTAGTCAATATTTTTCTTGCAAATAATGCCCTTTTCTGGATTATTAACTATGTCGGTGTGCTGATTTTTGTTGGCATCACCGCTTATGATACCCAGAAAATTAAAGAGATGAGTGATGTAGAAACACAAGGTTTTGAAGTCGCCAGAAAAACCGCTATTCTCGGTGCTCTTGCCCTTTACCTTGATTTCATCAACCTGTTACTGTTGATCTTAAGAATAATGGGCGGCAACCGGCGATAAAAAATATTTATTCACTCCGTAAAAATACCCGATAGGGGGATGGCGTAGAGGTTTTCGCTGAATTTTTTTACGATCAGGCCGTTGTAAATGACGATTCCGAGGGTGGTTTCGGGGTAATGCTTAAGGAATTCCTGAATATGGAAAGTGTCACGTAGCTTGATGTTGCGGGTATTGACAATCTGGAAAGCGAGTAGTTTCCCGTGCTGTTCCATGAGCAAGTCCACGTTTTCGAGTTTGCGGGTGCGCCAGTAATAAACCTTCGGGATAGGAACCAGCAGTTTCGACAGGGCCAGCAACTGGTTAATTACGTATGCCTTGAAGAACCCGTCCCAATATTCGCTTTTCTGAAGTTCTTCCGCTGAAAAGAATCCTGCTGCGTGGGCGGCGATCCCGGAATCACACCACACGGTCTTTGATTTTTTATATACGCGGAGTCCCTTTGTGACGGGATACGCGGGAATCCTTTTTACCAGCATTCCAGACTCAAGCAGATTCAGATAACGGTGCGCGGTAGGTTGCGCCAGTCCGATTTCACCCGACAGTTTGTTAATATTCACCAGACCGCCGTTTTCCCGGGCCACGCCCCGCATAAACATCCTGAGCCGGGTGGGATCTTCGATTCTGCTCAGCCGGGTAAGGTCGTTGTTTACACAGGTTTCCAGGTAGCTTTCCCGCCAGTCCACGATTGCCAGCGGGTCGTTTTTGCGGAGCATGGCGGGCATGCCGCCCCGCCACACAAAATCCTCGATACTGTAGGTGATGCTTGAGTCAAGATTAACCTTGGTTCCAGATAAATCGGTATTGCCATGCAGCACGGTATCAAGCAGACGCGGCCTTGCCAGGTTCTTGATTTCGCCGTAATTCAACGGGTCGATTTCCAGGTATACCGCTTTGCCGGTCATTGATTCGTCATTTTTTACCGTCATCATCAGTTCCGGGGTGCCTGACATGATAAACTTCCGTTCCTGGTTGGCGTCGACCAAATTTTTAACCACGGTAAGGATTTCCGGGAACTTCTGGGCTTCGTCGATAATGGTTGGCTTGCCGTCTTTCAAATAGAACTCGGGATCGTTCCGCATCTGCATTAAAACGTCGAAATCGGCAAGGGTGACGTATCGCCAACTACCTGCGAGGACTCGATAAAGAAATGAGCTTTTTCCTGTCTGGCGCGGACTTGTAAGCACAATAATGGAGTGGTTGCGGACCAAGTATTCGAGGCGTTCCGCTAGGTAGCGCGAGCAGTGATTGTTAATGTCTATTCTCTGCATGAATAAAATATATTCATAAACACAATAAAAGTCAAATAGACTTGCGGAAGTTTCCCGAAAAACATTTTCCCGATACATCAATAGGAATAGCCACCCGGTGTAATTTTCCGCCGAAATTACACTTTTCATTTATTAGTATATCGGATTATAATTTATACAGAAAACAAAAGAGGAGGTGCAAAATGCTGGTAATCATTGTTGGTTATGTCGTAGCTACTTTGTTTACGGCTTTCTGTCTGTGGGCGGCAATGAAGATTACAAAGGTAGAGGGGAATTTTCCGCAGATATTGGTTATCGCGTTAGTTTCCTGTCTGGCGCTGTTTCTTCTACCCGGTTTTGGCAGGCTTGTAGCAATCCTTGTAATGGGATTTCTCATCTGGAGATGGATAGGCGCGGATTTGTGGCCGGATACTGTACTAATGGTTATAGTTGCACGTTTAGTGTCGATGCTGGCATTGATTGCACTGCATTGTATTTCTACAAGTTTATGAGTATTGCACGAATATAATTTGCGGAAACGGCGGTACTGTGCTAAACTACGGTAATTAAGCAGGAAACGGGCATATTCCACCCAGATGCCGCCGGCTCCTGGATCAATGAATCGGATTCAGGACGATCAGCTAAAAATTTCTGGTGGAATATGAGCGATCACACAACTCCAGTTTCGGAAATCACCATAGACAACTGTAAATTTCAGGTTACCCACAGCCCATTCGGGGAAAATTCGTATATTCTCTGGTTCAAGGACACAAACGCGTCAAAAAACTTTATCGCCTTGGGCAAATTTGCCGGATTCGATAAAAAGAAAATCCTGAATTTCGTGGTGAAATATGTCACTACCCCGGAGATTCAGGAGGATATAGAAAGCCGTCGTTTTAATCGTAAACTTGAAGTGCTTACCCTTAAATATTTCAAGGATATCGCGGAAATGAGCCGCGCAAACCAGGAACAGGCGTATCGTTCCTTATTTGATCTGGATATTTCCACGGGCAGGGACAGCCTGAACAAGCGGATGCGGATGATGGCAAAACGGTTCCATCCGGATGCAGGCGGAAACCATCAGGCCATGACGGTGATCAACGAAGCCTACAAATTCCTCAACAGCCAGTGAGTATCATTGGATTGAACCAAACAAATTTTGGCTGATAACTGCATTGCTCCGCTGTCGCTGGCAATGCAGATGATCTGTTGTTCACAGCTTCGGTTTATTTCCTCGCATCCGGCACAAACCGGGGTTTTTCATAAGCAACTAAATTATGGCAGTCATCAGCTACGCGAGTTTGCCGAAGTAGCGAAACACTTCGGCCATTCCATGCAAAGGTTATTTGCTGACGGGTTAACCCGGAAATTTGCGGGTTAGTGGAACAACCTGGCAATTATCCCCAAGCACAATGTTTGGTTGGCCAGTGATCAGGCTTCTTCGGTATCTTTTTCCTGTTCGCTCCGGATTTGGGCGGTTAGTTCCAGGAACCATTCTTTGTTCTGGATCGATTCGAGATCTGAATCGGTTTCCAGCCGTGAGAGTTCGGGGAGCTTGCCGATCTTATGAGCTTTTTCGAGCCATTCCTTACATTCATCGTCATTGTCCTGAAGGGCGGCGATGCAGGCAAGGTTGTAAGTGCAGCTGCCGGGGGTAACCTCTTCTCCCATCAGGCATACGGTTTTGGCTTCTTCCAGGAACTGGTTATGAATCTCACCGGAAGTCAGGTAGACCAGGAGAAGCAACGCGTTCACATGGTTTCTGAATGCGGCGGCATACCGCGGATTGATATCTTCGGCGGTGGAATATTTCTCGCAGGCTTCCTGATAGATAGGAATTGCCTCGTCACGGTCAAGTTTACCGCCCAGATTCATCAGGGTGTTGCCCCAGTTGTTGAAAGCGGTGGCGTACTGCTGGTTTATTTCAGTGGCGCGCTGGTACTTGTCACAAGCTTCGCGATAGATGTCTACCGATTCAGCCCCGGCCTCGATTCCAGCCAGATTAAACATGGCGTTGCCCCAGTTATTCAGATTTTCGGCCTGATTAGGATCGATTTCGGCGGCGGTTTCGTAATGTTTGATGGCCTGGGAAAGGAAGTTTTCCTTGCCGGTCAGATCAGGTTCTTTTTCGGAAAGTCTCTGAAAGCAGTATCCGAGTTTTGCGTGGGCTTCGAAATCCTCTTTGCCGGTGAGGGCCAGCAGGGAAGTGAAATAATCAACGGCATCTTCCCATCTTCCCTGGTTGAAGGCTTTTACGCCTAAGTTCCGGTGGTGGTCACTGACGCTCATGTCCATTTCTTTTTCATCCGCGATTTCCCCGAGGTCGAGAAGCCCTGGCTGCATCATCCGGTTTTCCATCTGGGGAGTGGATGACAGATTGGATGGCAACGCTACAGAGTCTTTATTGGCAATTGCCAGATATTCGCGTATTTCTTCTTTTGCAACCTTTGATTCATGACGGTATCTGGAGAGTATCATAAACTGGATAATGATGATCGCGATAAAAATAGCGACAAGGCAGGTGAGCCACCAGTAAATCTTGTTAAGGGTATCTACTTGTTTATCCTGAATACGTTCATTTAAATATTCTTTGAGAAGCTTCTGGCGTTCTTCCGTAATTTTCAGCTTTTTTTCATACATTTCCTGATTGTCTTTAATTTTTTGCTCGGCATCTTTCCTTACTCTTCTGAATCCATCCTGAATGACCGTGTCAAGATTGCTCTCAATGTCGCTTTTCATCTTCAGTACCGCCAATTCCGTCCGTAGCTGTTCCTTTTCCGGATCCGGGGTTGTGGGGGAAACAGTTTGCGCAAAAACGGATAAGTATATTGAGATCAGACAGAAAGAAAAAAGCGCGCAGATTATGATTGAGCGGTAAAAATTGGATTTAAAAGGCATGGTCATAAATTCCTTAATTATTATTCGACTAACAATAACCTATTGAAGCGTAAAAATCAAATACAATAAGGGAGCAATTTCGGAAGGCACAAGTAATACCGCTTTGCGGCACTTTTGAGTTCATGCAAAAATTACTCCATTGCCCGATATTCATATCGTGTTGGCGTCGTAATTTTACCTGATTCTCAAAAATCTCCCTTGTCATTAATAGCTTTCAGATCGCAATTCGGTATAAATGAAGTTATTCCGGCAATCTACTTGAAATAATGCTTCCGGAGTTGAAATTATATTAAGCTATCGTAGTTATCATTAACAAGGGGATAAGGAATGATGTGCAGGAGGAATTTTCTGGTGAAAGCGGCGCTGGCGGCGTTGTTGCTAGCGGGTAACTTAGTTTTCGGGGAATGCACTTATGACTCCGACAAAAATATCATCCGGGTAAGTAATTTCCCGGCGGCCAATCCGCTGCTCCTGAAAAGACTAGATTTTATCGACAATACAAGCAACTGGAACATAATTGATTACGATCAGAAAACCGATACCTACACGATCAACGCCCATCTTTGGATAGGCAACAACGACGGCACGGAAACCTACGTACAAATCGGCACGGCGCAAGCCCTGAAAGAACAGCTTATAATTAAAGGTGATCTGGTGATCTGTCCTTATTATATAAAGGGCGAGAACAAGGAAAAAAGTGCCAAGCAGGTCAAGCGCTGCGTTAATCGTCTAACCATCGGCGATCCGAAAAATAAAAAGATTACTCCCACACTGAAAATCTACAGCAAGTATCCGGATGAACAGCATTCGATTTATCTCGGCAGAGTGCCGAGACTCGATGGCGGCAAAGGACGCAGGAGATTTTCCACCGGTTACGGCGGGGAACTGCTGGTTTACAACAGCAACATAACCGCGGCCCAGCCGGGGAACGCCTGCCGGATTGCACAGCCGTCGCTTCGCGGCACAAAGATTGTTTTCGAGGATTCCATGCTTTCAGGGTTCCACCAGGCAATCATGGCTGGTTTGCCCGGACACAATTGCGTCGTTAAAAATACAGTGCTGAAGGACAGTGGTAGCGGTTTCACCGGCTGTCCGATTCCACTCACGGCGGAAGGTTGTTCCCTTGAAAATCTTGGTTGTGCGATTAATAGCCAGGGCCATTCGTTAAATATTGAACTGAAGGACTGCATATTTCAGGACAATCAGTACAACTGGCGGATTACCCGGGGAAAAATCAAAATGGTCGACTGTAAATTCGGCAAACCCGTAAAAGGTGATATTGTCAGGACAACGGTTCTCAAAAAAGGTGGAAAAGAAATCGTGTTTACCCCCGAAGTAATTTCCCGGCGTCATGCCGTTTTCCTGGTGGAAGATGTGCGCCGCCTGCCGATCCAGGGGGCAATAGTCCAAATTAAATCCGGGCAGAACGCTAAAGACGCGGTTTCTCCGGTCAAAGTGATATCCGGACCAAAAGGCCTTACTCCCGGCAAGGACAAGAAAAATTCAATCCTGATGACTGAATTCAAACTCAAAGCCACCGATGACCCGAAGAAACCGGCGCTGACTAATTACACCTATGAGGTTACTTTTACCGCACCAGGTTATAAAACCAAGGTGCTGAAAAACTTTCAGCCTCCGCTGGACGGCAAACCCAAAGAAATAATTCTTCAACAGAATCCTAAATAGTCGGTTCTGAAAAAAACAGTTTGTGCCCAAACAGTGTGTTTGGATCGAGTGGCTGGAATGCTTTGCGATCCCGGCAAAGTCGCACCGCACTTTGCCCATTCGATCCGGGGACACTCCCCGGCCAAACAGTGTGTTTGGATCGAGTGGCCTGGATGCTTCGCGATCCCGGCAAAGTCGCACCGCACTTTGCCCATTCGATCCGGGGACACTCCCCGGCCAAACAGTGTGTTTGGATCGAGTGGCCGGAATGCTTTGCGATCCCGGCAAAGTCGCACCGCACTTTGCCCATTCGCTCCGGGGACACTCCCCGGCCAAACAGTGTGTTTGGATCGAGTGGCCTGGATGCTTCGCGATCCCGGCAAAGTCGCACCGCACTTTGCCCATTCGATCCGGGGACACTCCCCGGCCAAACAGTGTGTTTGGATCGAGTGGCCTGGATGCTTCGCGATCCCGGCAAAGTCGCACCGCACTTTGCCCATTCGATCCGGGGACACTCCCCGGCCAAACAGTGTGTTTGGATCGAGTGGCCGGAATCGCAGAGCATTCCGGCAGTTTCACTCCAAGGATACTCCTTGGTTATGCGAGCAGGTCGGCTTCCCCGGCTGATGACACCATGAATGTGGGGGGCATTCCCTCGAGCCGTTTGTTCACTTCGCTGAAGAACTCCTCGGCGCCTTCGTCTTTTGGCGGCCTGAATCCGAGGAAAACCAGTTGGGCGTCGGCGGAAATTTTCCGGAGCATGGTATCGAAATATTCATCGGAGATGATGGTTTTTATTTCGGCGTCGATCCTTCCGGCATCGACGAGTTCCCGTAATTCCTGAATTGCTTCCTGTTCCTGTTTTGCGAATTTTACGGTACGGATGATGCGCAATCTGGTGCGTTCCCAGCTCCGGTTGATGCGGAGCAGGTGGGCCAGGATCAGCATCAGCGAGCCGTTTGAGTGTCCGCGCCACCAGATATCGATTCTGCCGTGCGCGTATTCGGGGCATATCCGGTTTTCCGGGTTTACGAAGATCACGCTGCTCATATCCATGTCGAGAATAACTCGCTGGTGGGTAAAAAACGGCCCGACCCGTTCGATGTCGCGCGGCCATCCCATCATCACGATATTCGGTTTTACCGGGCTCAGGGAATGACACTGGAGAAACGCGTTCAGACCGTGATCGAAATTGTCGGTTACCAGCACTTCGGGGAAAACCGGGAGCTGATACTTGTCGATATATTCGTTGAGCCGGGTGAGAGCGTTCTCCCTGACTTTGCCGAAATCTGCTTCAGAACCGTGGATTATAATTTCCACCAAGGTAAGGATTCCCCGGTTGCATTCGAACAATCTGGCGTAATCCAGCAAAGTCATCCGGGTATTGGGGTTGCCGGTCATTACCGCGATGGTGGGCCGCCAGTTTTTTGGGTCGTGCGGCATTTTCATCAGCATCAGCATCAGGTTGCGGATGCGGCCGTAAATGAATCCGCGGCGGGCGTCACCGAAGGTAATTTTAAGTTCACGGCTACGGGTGATCGCGAACAGTGTAAACATGATTATCAAGGCCGCGAGCGATGCCCAGGCGTTGATCATGAACGAAACAATAATACAGGCCAGCGCCCCGAGCAGTGACATCGGCCAACTGAAGTACCGGAAGCGCGGCCGGAACGACGGATTGCCGCCCAGCGATTCCACGAATGCCGCCAGATTTACCATCGCGTAAGTATACAGGAAGAACATCGTGACTACCGATGCAATAATATTCAAGGGATCGGCGCCTTCTTTGTGTCCGGTTCCCTTGAGTCCGCCCCAGATCAGCACTGCCATGGTAATAATCAGCGAGAAAATCATGGCCCGTCGCGGTTCGTTGTGCTCGCCGTGGCCTTTCCCGAATGGATTCAGGATGCCGATGATCCGGTCGCGCGCCAGGGCCTGAAGGATTCGCGGCGCTCCCAGCATCGAACCCAGCGCACTCGATAAAGTTGCGCATACCACCCCCGCAATCACCAGGAAAGAAGCTCCGAAGAGGGCGTTATTCACCAGGATGCCGTAAGGATCGTTTATCAGCTGTTCACGGGAAAATGCGCCGCCGCACAGGATCATTTGAATAGCATAAACGGTTCCGCCCACGGTAATTGCAAGCAATGTTCCGAGCGGAATGGCCCGCCCCGGATCTTTCAGGTCGCCCGACATGTTGACTCCGGCCATGATCCCGGTTACCGCCGGGAAAAAGATCGCGAAATAGACGAAAATATTGGCATCCGGCAGCTTCCAGGCATTGGACTGAAGCGTGGCGAAACTGAACGGTTTGAACAGCGCTCCGCCGAGAAATGCCAGAATCGACAGACTCAGTATTCCCAGGATCACATACTGGCACTTTATCGCCCAGTTAGCTCCAACCCAACTGGTGATGAAAATCGCGATTCCGGGGATGATCGCCAGCCAGAGAAAATAGTCTTTCAGCACCGGAAAGTTCGTGGCCATTGCTTCGGCGAAACCAATGATGTAAAACGGCACCGACAAAGATTGCGCGAAAAACAGCGCCAGTCCGATTGAGCTGCCGAAACCTGGCCCCAGAGCACGGGAAATCAGAAAATAGGCGCCGCCTCCCTTGACCGGGGTATTCGTGGAAATCGCGGAAATGGAAAGTCCGGTGGTGAAGGTTATCAACTGGGAAACAAACAGGATCCCCAATGCCATGACCACCCCGGTTTTACCAACCACAAGACCAGTCCGCATAAACATGATCAGACCGAATATGGTCAGGATCGACGGCGTAAACACCCCGCCGAAAGTTCCGAAATTATGTCCGCCGCCGTTTTTAACCGCGGTTTTTGTTTCTTCTGGCATTACTGTTATCTCCTAAATTCAATCGGATAATATACAACGAAAATAAAATAACAACAGCAGAATTTCGGCGGTCTCTATTTTGGGTATCTCTAATATTAGAGATACCCTTTTGTATTACCCGATTTTCTGGAGGGTTGCGAAGAATCTTTTGAACTTGTTCTGGATCATCGCCATGCTGTAGCGGTCATGGACTGCTTTTTTATTATGTTTTTTCATGGCATCAAATTCTTCGGGTTTCAGGAGGAGCGCGGTAAACTTGTCGAGGAGTTCGTTTGGATAACATCCGTCTTCCGGGAACTCGATGTATTCGATGCGTTCCGGCGGGGTAAGATGTTCGCCCACAACTTCTTCAAAAACCGATACCGGATGGTAGCGGCTGCAGATTATCGGGATGCCGCAGGCGCTGGACTCGACGATCGGCAAGCCCCGGCCCTCGGTTTCGCTGGGAAACAGGATAACGTTGGCCAGCCGGTAGATTTCCTCGATGCACAGCGGTTCAAACCCTTTTTCCTTGAAGCAGGCATGGTTTTCAGTGCCGACGGAAAATGCCAGGAAGATTCGGTTTGCAACCTGCGGATCGACGCTGCCGCAAAGGTGCTGATAGGCTTGAAGAACTTCGTCAAGGTCAGCCTGGTGCTCAATCGGGATCGGGCCGGTAATATGCAGCACCAGCTGATAATCCGGGTCATTGGCGAATGCCTCGGCAAACGGCTGATGATGGAACAGTGATTCAAGGATCTGTAAATCCATCGGGATGCGTTTGCGTCCGATAATCCGGGTAGGTTGAAGACAGTAAAGGGTCTTTTCGGTGGTCGGGTCAAGTTTAAGGCCGGCGCTGAACCCGCAGACCAGCGGCTTCTGGTTTTGCATCCAGTCCGGGAGATTTGCGCGGTGCTCCGCCACGGGGGTGGGATTGATTACGGGGAAACCGTCGGAAAGGATATGCGCCATCCGGAGTCTTACCGATTTGATTTCCTGCTTGCCGTAATCCTCGAAAAATTTGTCGCTCAGTGAAGTTCCGAGTTCAAAAACTCTGCCTTTGGGAAAGCCGAATTTATTGATCAACGCTTCCGACTGCGGCGTATTGATGTTAACCTGAAGCCAGCGTCTGCCGTTCCAGGGATAAACTCTTTTGAAGAGGTGGAAGAAGGGGTAGTTGTCAATATTTTTGAAAAAGTGGTCGCGGACGCCTTCTTCGCCGGGTTCGCGCTCGGAGGCCGGTTTGCCGCCTTCCCAGTAGAAATCATGGTTGGAACTGATAATCATGGTTCCCAAGGCTTCGGAAACCATAACGATTGCCAGTTCAGCGGCTAGGTTGCCGGGATTGGTGGGGATGTTCACCGGGATCATCAGGTTGATATTGTTGTTGACAAGATATTCGCCGATGGTGTAGGCAAAATCTTTGGCCTCGCGCCAGATTTCCTTTGCCACCTGATGCGAAACCTTGCTGTCCTCCGGCATTTCTTCGTAGTAAAGCTTGGAAAACCATTTGCCGTCGTACCATTTTGACCAGCCGTCGAAACCGGGAATCCGGAAACGGCGCCATTCGGGTTCCAGGACATTATCGGCTTTGTCGAAAAAGTTGCCGCCGATGAAATGGAGCGGAATTTTGTAATCGCCGGAATTGAAGATATTCTGCATCCCCGCAGCGTATTTGGCGATTTCGATGGAAACGCCGTCGATTCCGAAATCGTAGGTAATGAAAGCTACGCCGGTTTTGATCCTGGCGTTGAATTCAGCATCGTCCAGCGGTTGAGTTTCCGGGGAAGCGCCCTGAATGTCCGTCAGGATTATATCTATTTCGGCCCAACTGGTGGGATTAACTGATTCGAGAAAATTTTTAAATTGGCGTAAAAGGATTTTCGGGTCTTCCATAAACTTGCACCTCCTGAAAATTATTGATGGACAGCCGGAGCAACCGGCAACGCCTTAATATGTCTGATACTGAAAATATCAGTTCAATTTAGCAAATACGGCTTCGATTTTTTTGCGAAGGTCTTCAGGCTGAAACGGCTTTACCAGATAATTGTCGGCGCCGATTTTGATTGCCTCCATGATCTTTTCCTTGTCCGAGACCGAGGAGCAGATAATCACCGGGATTGCATGGGCTTCATAAGTTTGCTTGACTAATTTCAACATTTCCATGCCGTCCATTTTCGGCATATTCAGATCGAGCAGGGCCAGGTCGAATTTATACTCATGTGATTTGAGTTTTTCCATGCCTTCCATACCGTCTTCCGCTTCCACGATGTTGGTAATACCCATATCATTCAACACTTTTTCCTGCATTTTCCGCATGGTCAGTGAATCATCGATGAGTAATACTTTCATGTGCCCTCCGCCGGTATTTTGCCCAACCCCAGTTATGTTGATGTCCATTCGCAACAGCGAATACTTTAGCAAAAAGACTATAAACGTATTTTGTTAAATTACAACTTGAATAAGGTTTTGCCGGGAAAGCATTACAAGCCGATTATCGTCAGCAGCGCAACGATATTGACAATTTTAATCAGCGGATTTACGGCCGGTCCCGCAGTGTCTTTGTACGGGTCGCCCACGGTATCGCCGATGACCGCAGCTTTGTGCGCGTCACTGCCTTTTCCCTCATAATGGCCGTCCTCGATGTACTTTTTGGCGTTGTCCCAGGCTCCGCCCCCGGCGGTCATGGAGATGGCCACGAAAAGTCCGGTGGCGATAGTTCCCATAAGCAGTCCGCCCAGGGCTTTGGGGCCGAGAAGGATTCCGGTAAGGACCGGAATGATCACCGGAAGCAGCGACGGTACGATCATTTCCCTGATTGCGGATTTGGTCAGCAGGTCGACGGCGCGGGTGTAATCCGGTTTCGCGGTTCCCTCGAGAATTCCCTTTACCTCGCGGAATTGCCGGCGGACTTCCTCAACCACCGCTTTGGCGGCGCGTCCCACCGCCTGCATTGCCATTGCTCCGAACAGGTAGGGAATCAATCCGCCGATGAACAATCCGACAATTACATAGGGATTCGACAAATTAAAGGTCTCCGCCTTATGATAAAGAATCAGTTCGTGGGAGTAATCGCTGAAAAGAACCAGCGCGCCGAGTCCCGCCGAACAGATAGCGTAGCCTTTGGTAATCGCTTTAGTGGTGTTGCCTACGGCGTCCAGCGGATCGGTTACTTTGTCCCGGATTTCCTCGTCCATGCCGGACATTTCGGCGATCCCCCCGGCGTTGTCGGTGATCGGCCCGTAGGAATCCAGCGCGATTATCATGCCGGACATCGACAGCATCGCCGTGGCCGCCACCGCAATCCCGTATATTCCCCCAAGCAGATAGCTGATAAGGATGCTCGCGCAAACCGCAACCACGGGCCAGGTCGTGGCGCGCATCGACACCGCCAGCCCGGTGATGATGTTCGTGGCCGCTCCGGAGGTCGACGCTTCCGCAATGCCTTTTACCGGCTTGTAGTCGGTTGAGGTGTAGTATTCGGTGATATATGACATGAACAACGTCAGGGCCAGCCCGGTCAGACTGCACAGATAAATTTTCCAGGGGCTTTCCACTACCCCTGCCATCAGCCATTTGGTGATCGGATAATATGCCAGTGCCGACAGGATCAGCGCCACGAACAATCCCCGGTAAAGCGAACGCATGACCCGCCCGCCTGATTTCACCCGGACGAATGCATACCCGATGATTGAGGCAATTATCGAAAATCCACCTAGCATCAGCGGATACACGGCCGTCACGTCAGCATGGTTTTTGAATTTTAATGTGCCAAGCAGCATGGTTGCGACCACCGTCACCACATAGGTTTCAAAGAGGTCGGCGGCCATTCCGGCGCAGTCACCCACGTTGTCGCCCACGTTGTCGGCGATAACCGCCGGGTTCCTGGGGTCGTCCTCCGGGATTCCCGCTTCGACTTTGCCGACAAGGTCGGCGCCCACATCCGCGCCCTTGGTGAATATTCCGCCGCCGAGCCTGGCGAAAATAGAGATTAGCGATCCGCCGAAAGCAAGCCCGATAAGCGGTCTGATGATCAAAGCTTCGGAACCGGCGCTCGCATTGAACTCCTGAAGGAAAAGAAAATATCCGGTAATACCCAGTACCGCCAGCCCGACCACCAGCATTCCGGTGATGCCTCCGCCAAGGAAAGCAACTTTCAAGGCGTGTCCGATTCCTTTGTTCGCGGCTTCGGCGGTGCGGACGTTCGCCCTTACCGAAATGTTCATGCCGATGAATCCGGCAAGCCCCGAGAAAAACGCGCCGAGGGCAAACGCAAACGCCGTTATCCAGCCCAAATGCGGCACAAAGCCAATGATAAGAAAAATGATAATACCAACCCCGGTGATGGTCAGATACTGTCTTTTGAGGTAGGCGGAAGCGCCGGTTTGGATCGCTTTTGCAATCGCGTTCATTTTATCGTTGCCGCAAGGTTGTCCGAGGACCCACTTGCAGGCGATAATTCCGTAAAGCAACGCGGCGGCGGCACAGGCGAAGGAAAAAATTACCGGAACAGTCATTTCTAATTCTCCCGATGGTTTAATCTATGTTTAACTTTACCCTTTTAAGACAAGAAATGCAAAAGCACAATCTCAAGTTTGCGTATGCACCTGTTTCGGGTGTATAGTAACCGTTCGCAAATAAAACGGAGAATACCATGCTTAAAGTAATTGTTATAGGGGCCGCCGGCAGGATGGGCAAAAGACTCGTTGCCAATATTGTCGGCGCGGAAGATATGGAACTTGCCGGGGCCGTTGAGTTCGCGGAATGTCCGCTGCTTGGCGCCGACGCCGGAACCGTGGCCGGAATCGATGCCCAGGGAGTCGGGATTACCGCTGAACTTCAGCCACTCCTGGAAAACGCTGACGCTATTATCGACTTCAGCACCGGAACGGTGGTCGATAATGCCAGGGTTGCTGTTGCGGCGGATTGTTCCGTGGTAATCGGTACTACCGCGCTGAATGATGATGAAAAAGCCGAACTTAAAAAACTGTCTGACTCCGGCGGCAGGATCGTTTTTGCTCCCAATATGAGTGTGGGCGTGAATCTGCTGTTCGACATCGCCGGGAAAGTGGCGAAAATCCTTGGCGAGGATTACGATATCGAAGTTGTGGAGATGCATCACAACCAGAAAAAAGACTCGCCCAGCGGAACCGCCGCCAGGCTGGGGGAAGTTCTCCTCGAAGCCAGGAACATGACCAGCGAAAATCTTGCCCATGGACGCGAAGGCATGGTCGGAGTCAGGCCGAAAAAAGAAATCGGCATGCACGCCCTGCGTGGCGGCGACGTGGTCGGCGAGCACACCGTGATCTTTGCCACCGGCGGAGAACGCGTTGAACTCACCCACAAAGCATCCAGCCGCGATACTTTCGCCAAGGGCGCAGTACGTGCCGTCAGATTCCTCGCTACCGCGAAGCCGGGGCTCTACGACATGCAGGATGTCCTCGGACTGAAATAATTGAATCCGTTTTAAATTTAACCCAAAAAGGAAAAAACATGAATCTGAAAAAGCTCTTTCCATTGTTTTGCCTCGGAGTAAGCGCCACAATTCTTGAAGCTGGCGAAAAACTTTCCGACGGACTCTACGCCGTAATGGATACCTCAAAAGGCAAAATCGTTATCAAACTGTTCTACAAACGCGCGCCGATGACCGTGGCAAACTTCGTGGGCCTCGCCGAAGGAAAAATTAATTCCGTGCGCAAAGACAAGAAATATTATGACGGTCTCACCTTTCACCGGGTAGTGCCGAACTTCGTGATCCAGGGCGGCGACCCGATCGGTAACGGAACCGGCGGTCCCGGCTACCAGTTCCCCGACGAATTCCATAAGGAACTGAAACACGACAAACCCGGTATCCTGTCTATGGCTAATGCCGGCCCCGGCACCAACGGAAGTCAGTTTTTCATCACCCATACCCCGACTCCGCACCTCGACAACCGCCATTCGGTTTTCGGTGAAGTCGTCAAGGGTATGGATGTAGTCAATAAGATCCAGCAGGGCGACAAAATCAATTCCGTTACAATCGAACGCATCGGCGAAGACGCCAAAAAGTTTGTGATCGATCAGGCAAAATTCGACGAATTGGTTAAGGCCGCGAAAGGCCGGTAATCTAATTTTCCAACTACTGTTTCAGGCTTCCAGGGAGAAAATTCCCCGGAAGCCTTTCTTTATACCATTTTGCTTTCTATCATAGACGAATTGTATATCGCTTTCAGCGAACTGACCTTTAAAAACCAATACCTATGGTAGGCCTTGCCAACCATAGGCTGTATAAAGTATATCCCCTGGGAAACCAGGATAAATCCTGGATTGAATGGCCGGGAGCGCGCAGCATCCCGGCAGTTAACATCCAAAATTTGTTTGGGGTTGCCAACGGCTACCCCAGGGACATATCATTTTCTTCAGTTTTTCTCTGAAGGAGCTAAACAAGCAAAAGTCTATAGATGATTGCCAATTGGTATTAAAAATGATTTAAAATCAAAAAAGTAGAAATTTTAATATTTTCCTTTGACTTGGGAGCAAAACTGACCATCTTATAAATAGTTGCTAAATAATATTATATATGTTGTATGGAAATTTATGAAAACCGGAATATTTTTTCAAGATAAACTAAAGCTTTAGTTGACAGTGGGGAAATGAGTGCTTATCTTAAAACTAAGCTTTTAGTTTGTAAAAGGGGATGGAATCATGTTGAAACCAAGAGATAAAAAACGGCTTACTCCGGCGGAAACCGTGATTATGGATGCCGTCTGGGAACTGTCGGAAGCCACGGTCAAAGATATTCAGGAGCATCTGCATGCGGAGAAGCCGATGGCCTATAATACCGTACTCACGCTGATGCGGATTTTGCGCGATAAAGGCTACCTCGACAGCCGCCGGGATGGGCGTACCGACATTTATCGTCCGGCAGTCAGCCGCCGGGAAGTGGGCAAAAACTGCCTTAACGATCTGTTGAAGAATTTTTTCAAGGGGTCCGCGACCGCGCTGGTTAGTCAGCTTTTAGACAATAAGTCGTTGCCGGAAAAGGAAATGGAGAAAATCCGGCGGGAAATAGAAAAACGCATCAATCAATAAATTATAGTTCCGGTTTTAGCTATAGTCGACAGGGGAGAAAATGATTATGGACTGGAGTATTGCTCAAATAAATCTGCTGGGAGAATGGTTGTTCTACCGGTTGGGCAGGATCAGTATTGAATTGATTATCCTGGCGGTTTTGATTTTCGGTATCCTGTGGGTTGTCCGGGTAAAATCTCCAAAAGTTAGATACTGGTTTTGCTGTCTGATACTGGTAAAGCCGCTTGCGGCAATCCTGATCACGTCGCCGATTTCGCTGTACTGGTTTCTTTCGCCGGAACCTGAAAAAATTCCTGAGCCGCCCCCGATAACTGAACAGTATGTTGCTGTTGAACAGCTTCCGCCCGTTAATTATTCACGGCGGCCCAATTTTCGCAGGCCGAGCTACCGGTCTGAACTGCACGTCCCGCCGCCAACCCCGTGGTGGAAAGAACTAAACATCGACAGCTATATCACTTTCGTTTGGCTGGTGATTATGGTGATTTTCGGTGTCCGGCTCCTTGTTGGCTGCGTTTACGTGCATTTGTTGTGCGCCAGGGCAAAGGAGCTGCCGTCTGGCCCCGAACGTGAACTGCTGGACCGCGCTCGAAAGCTGATGAACATGTCGAGAAAAGTGCGCGTAGCGGTTTCTTCCCAGGTGGCGACCCCGATTCTGGCCGGAATTTTCCGTCCGCTGATCCTGATGCCGGAAGGTTTCCGGGATAATTTGTCGCTCCGCCAGATCGAGATGATTTTTGCCCACGAACTCGGCCATATCAAGCGTTGGGACAACCTGGTGCTGTTGCTTCAGCGGATCGCTGAAATGTTTTTGTTTTATCATCCGGTAGTGTGGATCTGCGGACATGTCCTTCGTACCGAGGCCGAAAAAGCCTGCGACGATCTGGTGTTGGCCAACTATGGCGACGGCGCCGAATATGCCGCCAGTCTTGCCTCCGCCGCGGAAATGCGCGACAAACTCACCCGCCGGTTGTTGATCAACACCTTTGCCGCATCCGAGTCATGTTTGACTATGAGGGTGAGGCGCATTCTTGAAGGCCGCCGCGGGAAAACCATGATCTGGATTTCGGTAATGACGGTTGCCGCACTTGTGGCAGTTGCCGTATTCGGGCTGCCGTCCGCCGCCGAACGCGAAGAAAAGACTGAAATAATATTAAAACAAGGTGAAATGAAAATGGGAAATAAACCTATGAAATTAATCAAAGTTGGTTCACGCAGATACATAGCTGATATTGCCAAGGGTAAAATTCCCGATAACTGGAACAAGCTGGTTGAAGGGATGCGGATCATCCTCAAGTCACGCGGCGAAAAAGTGACTTCCGACGAACTGCTGGCGGTTTCCGGCGATGCTTTCAACCTTTGTCATGCCACCAACTGGGAGTTGCGAATTCCCTTGAGTGTGCCGGTGGACACTATGTCTGCTATCGCCAAAGCGTATGGTTACCAGAGCGCCTGGACTGATTCTGAATGGGGTTTCAAACTCAAAAGACTTGATGATAAAACTAAACAACAGGTTAGGGAAAAATACCTTAAGCGGATTTTCAAGGCAATTGATTCCGGACATCCGGTGCTGTTCGGCGGTTGTTACGGTAACTGCGGTGACTGGCGGGTACTTACCGGGTACGATAGAAAAAACAAGAAAATTTGTCTCTCCGGTGGTGAGACCCCGGACGACTGGACAGATACCATCGACCCGAAAGTTAAGGAAATCGGATATTGGGACATGCAAGTCCGGGGCGCGATCAAGCCGAATTTCTATGGCGGCTGGCATGGCAACGCCTCGTTTATTCTCGGCAATAAAGAGAAAAAAGTATCCGAAAAAGACCGGGCGTTGGCAACCCTTAAGCAGGCAGTGAAAATCTTTAATGCCCCGAATTACACTACCAAGGGATATGGCGGAGAAACCTACTATTTTGGCGGAAATGCCTACCGTGCTTTGGCGGAGAATTTTCAAACTCTCGATTATCCCGCCGACCTGGGAAAAGAACGTGCCAAAGGCAATCCCTACGGCTTTTACGATGTCAACAATCTTATTACCCAGGCTGACCAGCTTGTCCGGGGGCGCAATGCCGCCGCCAAATTCTGTGAAAAAGCCGCGAAACTGTTTCCTGACTCGGAAAAAGCATTGCTGAAAGCCACGGAAAATTACCGGAAGGAAGCCGCACTGGCTGAAAAGACTTTTGCCGTATTTATGAAAACCTCGGAAGGCCGGAAAGACGAAAAAATCTGGCGCGATGCCATGCTTACTCCCGAAGCCAAACGCTGGCTGTCCAGCAAAACCAATCGGGAAAATGCCGCCAAAGCCATTCTCCGGATGTTCAAATACGACCAAGCCGCTGTTGGCAAAATCAAAAAAGTATTGGTTGCAAACAATCTGGGAATTCTCACGGAAGGGAAATCACAGCCAACTATTCAGGACGGTAAAATCTGGCTGGACAAAGTTTTTATGAATAAAACCGGAAACTTGTGTCAATGGGATGCTATCCTGCGTGGCTTGCAAGCGATTCTGAAATATCGCGGCACGGATGCATCACTGAATGATCTAATGGCGTACTCCGGTGACGCGTTCAACCTGTGTCACGGTTCTAATTGGCAGGGAGTGGCTTATTTGCAAGTGCCAACCAATCCGGTAAAGAACATTGCCGATGCCTACGGCTATGAGTATTCCTGTCTGCATGACGGATACGGAGTCGAAAAACTTGAAAAACTGAAACCGGAAGAACGTCAAAAATATACTAAAATAATTTTACGGAAAATCGCCGGGGAGATCGATGCTGAACGTCCGGTCCTGGCGGGAGGCTGTATTGACGGTTGCGGCGACTGGCTGGTAATTACCGGATACGACCGAAAACAACCGGCATTGCGTTATTTCAAGGCAAACGGGAAACCAGTCTGGGATGTGGTCAGAGGGTTTCCCGGAAATCCACAATATTCCGATGATTCCGGCCGTGGTGTTATTGGACATTGGAACGGACGTTTCAGGGGAACCATTCGGCCCGGTTTTACCGGCGGCTGGCAAAACAACCCGGCTTATCTGATCGGCAAAAAAACTTCCGCGCCGGCTGAAAAAGAGAACATTCTCAATGTGCTTAAACGTGCGGTGGAATTATTCAACGCTCCTGAACAGCATATTTCCTGGTGGGGCGGAGTCGACTATTATTTCGGCAGGCAGGCTTATGAAAAGTGGGCGGAGGAACTTGATGAGCTCGATTATCCCGCCGACCTCAAAAAGGAACTCCAGAAAGACGCTTACGACTGGTATTCAATGGGCAACATGGATACCCAGGTGGACCAGATTATCCAAGGCCGCACCGCCGCCGCAGAATTTTGTCTGAAAGCCGCGAAAAAATTCCCGGAACTGAAACCATACCTGGTAAAAGCAGCGGAAAACTATAAAAAAGAAGTCGCGATTGCAAAAAAAGAATTTGCGGTTTTCATCCCGCCCTGGGACAACAAGGACAAAAAACGCAAAACCTGGCTGTCCAATGAAACCAAACGAGAACAGGGCGTTAAGGCAATTCGAAAAATGCTCAAATACGATCAGGTCGCTGTCGGTGAAATCGCCAAAATTTTAAAAGCTGAAGGTGTTGAAATATCGACTCCATCAGTGAAGGTAAAAAAGATTGGTAAAGAAACGGTGATCGAGAATGTGCCGCGCCCGAAAGGGACAAATTCAGTGCTGGCGAGTCTGGCGGCGATCCTGAAGACGCAGGAGCCGGATATTACTTACGAATACCTGATGGGAGTGTCGTCGCGGGCGTTCCGGCTACAGTTCAGCTGGTGTCCGTCCGCGCCTCACTCGCTGATCGGGTTCAATACTTATCAACCCGCGCTGAAAGCCGCGGGATACAAGGAAACCGAATTTCCGGTGGGACTCAAAAAAGAAACTGTCAAGCCGGGGCGTGAAGCCGTCAAGAAGAGCATTAACGCCGGGATGCCCTGCATGTTCGGGTCCGAGGAAGCAGGAGTAATCGCCGGATATGAACCAATCAGCAAAGAAAATTCCACCGGCTGGCTGCGCCGTCCGGGATCGATTGGCGGCCCAAAGAAAAAAGACGAACCGTACCTGCTTCCAGTAAAAAGAATGCCGTGGGGAGTTTCCGTTTACAGCAGAACGAACAAACCGCCGCGCACGGAGAGCATTGTCTGGTCGCTGCGGACGGGGGTGCGGAACGCTCATGCCGGAAAATACAACGGTAAACTGGCAATCGGGTTCGAGGCATGGGATAAATGGATTAAAGATCTTCGTAATTTCGGGCCGATTGTAAAAGGCACTATCGCCGAACTTGCGAAACATAAGCGTCCGCATTCTGAAAAAGCCGCGCTATTCGGGATTTGTCTCGGAAATTCCTGGTGCTATGAATCACTTGTCGACGCCAGGAAAGCCGCTGCAAAATATCTCGACAGCATTGCCGGGGAGTTCAAGCCGGAGGCCGCGAAACATCTGAAAAAAGCCGCAGGAAATTATCGCAAACTGGTAAAGGCCCTTACCCCGGAACGCACCGGAAAAATTGCCCCGTATCCGTTCGGAATGAAAGACATCAAAAAGCAATGGACCAACGCCATGCGGAAAAAACAGGCCGACATTATGGAGAAAGCCCTGCCGTATGAGCAACAGGCGATTGCTGAAATAGAAGCAGCTCTTAAAGCCGAAGGGATTGAATTGAAAAAAGCGGGAATCCAAACCCGGATTGATCTGCCTGCGCCACCCAAAGAACCAGGTAATACCTATGCGCGGGGAATGTCCGCCGTGCTGTCATATCTTGGAAAGAAAATCAGCTATGACCAGGTGATGGGGCTTTCCGGTGTGGCGTTCATTTTGCAAATCGACACCAGCGGTCCTTACATTGGAAAGGAACTTGATTGCGCGTGGTGGCCCAATGACGCCTGGGGCTTTAATCTGGGTTTGCCCGTGCTTGCCAAAGCCGCGGGACGGGAAATCAGGAAGATTAATTGCGACGATAAAGCATATAAAGCGAATCCTGCCACGGAATACGCGCGAGTTTTTGCCCCGGCGATCAAAAAATCGCTTGAAAAAGGATTACCCGTGCTGGCCGAATACGACCATTGTTTCATTGTCACTTCGATCGATAACGAAAGTCCTCCGCTGCTTGGTTATGGCTCCCGGATGCCGTCAACCCGGTATGAAGGCATAATCCGCATACAAGGTTACCCGTGGGGGATAATTGTATTCGGAGAAAAAACAGCGTCGGAAAGTCAGGCGGAAGTCGATCTGGCTTCGCTTCGGCATATCGTTGCGCTGTTCGACGGACAGGTCCGGGATAGTATGTCGAAAACGCGGTTTTCCGGTAAACAGGCATGGAAAGAGTGGCTCAAACTGCTGCATAAAAGGATGGGCTGCGATAACAACATGCTGATTCACTTGCGTTATAACCGCCACAGCGCCATTGCCTACCTTCGGGAGATGGCGAAACGCTTTACCGGCAAATCCAGGGAACATCTCAATGCCGCCGCTGATCTTTACCAGCAGGAACTGGGTTTGCTGATGAAACAAGGACTTCCCTGGAATATGGTCCGAAACGGCAAATCGGAACAGGAAGTCAATGCGGAATTTACGGCAATGGCTGAACAATCATTCAAACTGGAAACAAAGGCCATTGCCGAAATCAAAGTGGTTCTCAAGGCGGAAAAAATTGATGTAAAAAAAGCATCCTCTCCTGACAAACATAATTCATCCGTTATCCTTGAAAATGTTCCTAGGGTCGGATTTTATCAAGGTCCGGGAAAGGGAAATCCCGAGGATCACCCGCTACCGTCGGTGATGCGGTCCGTGATGGAGTATTTCGGCGACGACCTTGGTGTTAAGGGATTTAAAGACCATCGCGGAGGATGGCAGTGGGACACATGCGCCATGTTTCATGGCATTACCGGTTCAGGGTTTGCTTTTTCATGGGAGCATCCCTACGGGGAGAGCTATTTGGGAAAAGATTTGATGAAGTCGTATGACAATTCCTTTGCATTTGCAGGATATGACCAGCAGACAATTCTCCGGCCGGATTTTGCCGCCAAAATGAATTTTTCCGGCCGGGTTAGTAATGACGAGAATGAGTATCGCCGCCTGATCGTGGAAAGCATTCGTGACCGTCGTTTGCCAGTGCTAGCCATCGGCGTACTCGGGCCTGATGAACCTTGCCTGATTTGCGGATACGAACAGAACGGCAAAGTAATCATCGGCTGGAATTATTTTCAGGATGAGCACCGTAAAGATCCCCGCCTGAGTTTTGATAAGGCTGGGCGGTTTGTTTTGCGTGACTGGTTCCGCGATACCCGCGGCATCATTCTGCCCGGCAATAAACTCCCCAAGCCTCCGGACAGTCGAAAAATGTATAGGGAAGCGCTTCTCCGGGACCTGGCTTTGCTGTGCAATTCCGGTGGAAAAGGGAATAGAATGGGGGTTGCGGCTTATCAGGACTGGATAGACTACCTGTTGAAGCCGATTCCAAAGCCTGCCGCGGACGATCCGCGCAAAATTAAACCTTTTTACAAACGGCATAACGAAATGATCGGCGAACTTGCGGAACGCCGGGCTTATGCTTCCACCTTCTTGTACAATGTTGCCGATGTGACACCTGCTGCCGTTTCTGTTTTGCGGCAGGCCGGATATTGCCACATGGCGATGCACGACATACTTTGGCGCGTCTGGCAGACATTAGGCGCTTGGAACAGGACGGATGACGCAAAGCTTTTGCGTTATGGCGACCCGAAATACCGCAAAGAACTTGCTTCTCTGGTCAGACGTCTGCAAGCCTGGGATCTGGAAGCGGCAATCAATATTCGCAAAGCATTGATACAAATGGGGGTATCCGGGTCAGAATTGCCGGGACTGCCTGAAATAAAACCTGTCAAAGGTCTTCGGGACCTCGGAGTGGAGTCTTGCCTTCCGGGTAGCCTGGGGCATTCCCGGGATAATGCGGCAGTGGAAATTACCGGACTGCCTGTATTTGACGAAAAAGACGGTCTTGCCGGAGCAGTTAAGGCTGCAACCGCAGTAACGGACTGGCCGATAACCGGGACTCTTTCAAAAACAGAGGAGCTGACATCCTGGACCGCAAAAAACGGTTGGCAATTGAAAATAATAAAAAAGCCATTTAATGAAACAAAACTTGCCGCCGCCAAACGAATCAATGATGTCATTCTTTCATGTCTCTACGGTTTGCCGGTTGTGACGACGTATAAAGGAAAACCAGCGGTAGTTGTCGGTTACAACCATTTGGCCGGGCAGAGTTTCCGGGTTTGCCTGCCGGAACAGAAAAGTCAGACAACTGAGAAGATCAGTATAAACGATAAAGACTGGGGACCGGCATGGGTATTCATGGCAGGCAGGCTCGAATCTGCGGGAAATAAGGAAGAAGTCGCGAAAACAAAAAATATGAAAGATAAAATTATGGATACAAAGAACAAGATTATTGCCGGGGTTCCGGCAATTTCGTGGGGGCAAACCGGGGATTGTTCGTTCGCTGCGGCGCTGTCGGCGGCGCTGGACCCGACAAAACATCCGTATTCCTACACCGATATCATGGGATATTCGGCGCTGGCGTTCCGGGTGCGCTGGCGGGGACTGAAAAACCGCAAGAACAAGGCTTGGTGGTGCGGCTCGATCCCGGTAGGAGAGTTAAAGGAGGAAGTAGACCGGACCGCCGACATGACCGGATGGCAGCTTAGTTGCACCGGGATGCTGGATAATAATCCGGAAAAACTCAAGGAATATTTTCCCGAGGTAATCAAATCTATCAATGAAGGCTTGCCGGTTATCGGGTATCCCACCGGAAAGAATTTAAATTGTGGAACAATTTACGGTTATGTGATGAAAAACGGCAAGACGGAATTCTATTGGCGCGACTTGTTCAAAGGCGACAAAAAATACCTCCAGTCCGCGGACGATACCGGGCCGTTTCTGATTTTTCTGAAATCCTGGAAGCGTCCTGCCGCCAGGAAAGACCGGCTTGTTGACAGTCTGAAACAGGCGGTGGTTAACTGGAGCCGGGGACCCATTGGCACGCCAAAATATTACACCTGGAGCTACGGCAGAGAAGCAATGGAATTGTGGATAAAGGACCTCCGGAACGCCGCAAGATTTTCCAAGGAACAGCAGAAAGAACTGTTCTTTGTCAATGCCTGGAATTATCAAACACTGGCGGATGCCAGGAAACACGCGGTCAAGTACCTTAAAGAGAATGCGAAGTTGCTGCCGGAACCTGCCCGGAAACATTTGGACAGAGCAGAGGAACTATATCGTCAGGAAGTGGAAATATTAAACTCTGTTCCCGGCACGTTCCGGGGGCCGATGGGTGGCAAGAAGCTCGAGAAATGGACTCCCGCCGACCGCAAACGCGAAGCAGAAATCCTTTCCAAGGCACTCAAGCTCGAACAACAGGCCATTGCCGAAATTGAGGCGGCACTGAAAACGGCAGGAATAAAAATCGATAACCCGGCAAAAACTGTTGCCGTTGATAAAAATTACGCAAAAAAAATGTTGCGCTGGCAGAATATTTTCGGCTGGACTTTGGAAAAGTGCGAAAAAGGTGTGGTGGAGCATCCGGAAATACAGAAACTAAACAAGCTGGAAACGTCAATTGAGCCGTTATCCCCGCAGGCGGAAAGCGTCCGGCAGCGGATGTTGGGGCTAGAACCGGCAATGATCGGCTACCAGTCGAATGTCGAAGCCCTCCTGAATGCGATCGGCAAGCGCAAGCCGTTGAAAAAACTGCCATACAAGGGGCTTTCCGAACAGCAGAAAAAAATCAAGGAATATGTCAAAACTCTCAAATTGTGGCTGGCTGGTGTTAAAGAACCCAACGCTACCATGGTTAAGGGGATTCCGCTGGAATGCGTTTCCAATGTTTATAACTATCTCGGCGACCCGGGCAGAACTGACAAAGAAAAAAGGCAGTTGGCGGAGTTGCTTATCCAATCGCTAGAAAAAGGGGTTGATAAAAAAACTGCGGACAAGCTGAAAAAGTTGGAAAAATTGAAAGAAATGGTTCATCGGATTGAAAATCCCGGAAAAGAGCTGTGGAGTTTCGAGAATAATTTCAGGTTGCTGACGAAGAGCATCGGCCAAAAGAAGCCGGTGGGCGAATGGCATAAACCCGGCGGGCCTCTGTGCTGGTCGGACGGCAATCCGGAAGATCTGAAACCGTTGGCAGAAACGATTAAAAATCTGCAAGCCTGGATTGCGGGCAAACCCGTGCCGGAAGCATTTGCCAGACAAATGGGTAAGCCTAATGCGTACAAGGAAAAACTCTGGCTGGCAAAAAGTCTCCTGGTGTATCTAAAGAATAATCAGCAAGGATATTATAAACCGGAATTTGCCGTTTCCCCGCATGATTTTTCCAAGCTGAAACCTGGCTGGTCGATGGATGCGTTCGCACAGGCGGTTTACGAGTCGGCAAAGCTGTTGGGCAAGCGTCCTGACCTGCTGACCATGCAGGCCATGACCACCAATGCATTTGCCTCGGCGGTAAACCCCGAAGAGGATTGTTCGGCGTGGTGGCACGTGCAGTCGCTGGACCGTGGACGAAAATTGGTTGAGGACCGTTTCGGTCTGAAAATCCAACTGTTGAAAACCAAAGCACCAAAAAATATTCCGCCCAAGCCGAAAAATCCGGAAAAATTGCGGGAATGGCTTGCCGAATATTACCGGAAACCTTATGTCAAGGAAATTCAAAAACATCTCAAGGCTGGCAGTCTGGTCATTATTGACATGGTTTGGGATTGGAAACACCACGGCAATGCCTGGGTGAACTGGGGGATTGTCACCGAAGCTAACGCCGACGGAACCATCAAAGGAACCGGGGTAAACGGCAGAATCGACAACCCGTTGCTCAGTCTGCGCAACGCCTATGTAATTTCCCCCGGCAAGGTGAAACTGACCCCGGAACGAGCAGACATTGAAATGCTTAAACAGGCAGTGTTGCGGATCAAAGGCGAACAGCAACCGTTTGGTCCGGAAAAGGGAGCCCTTTTCGGTGTCAAGGCCATGGACGAATGGATAAACCGGATGAAGACCGTGCCCGGTTTTTGTGTTCCGTGCGAGAAAGTCAAGCGCGGCTGGTCCTGTGCGGAAGCCTGCGCCATTCCGCTGTCGGCGGGCGCGAAAAATGCTGCGGCTTATCTGAAAAAACGGCTGAACAGCTTTCCGGCGCAAATGCGGCCGCATCTGAAGAAAGCTGTCGCCCATTACGAAAATATCGCGAAACTGCTGGCTCCGGCACTGGACAAAAAAGCCAAAACTCATTATCGACATTTTGTCGGCAACCTGAAAAAACAGCAAACCTACGCCTCAAATGTCCTGGAAAAAGTCAAGGCGGAATTTGCCGCCGCCGGAAACGAGATTGAGCTGGCATTGCACTCGGAAGGTATTAAAAATGAATAATCCTGAAGAAAGGTGGAAGTCCGAAGTTCGTGCAGGGCATCGCTGGGGGCGGGAGTGGTCTGAGTTTTTCACCAGGGGACTGCCGCGCGAATTTGATGAACTCGAAAAATTATGGCAGGCGGCGGCTCCATTGGGTGAGTCTGATGTTGCCATTATGGACCAGGTCATTGCGCTGGAAATTTGCCACTGGAACCTTAATGACGGCATTGTTGCCTTGACTGAAGCAATCGGCACGCACCAGCCTGCTTCGGCCGGGATCGGCCACGGTGCGCTCTCGTCTGAACGCTGGACGGAAATCTGGGCTTATTATTTGGGACTCCAGCATTATCTGTGGGCAAAACCGGAACAGGATTCTTTCTCTCCGGTTCTTGATAAAATCGATCAGGATGGAACTGTCAGAAATAAAGTATCCGTATACCTTGGTGAACGCAACGAAGTGAAAGAGCTTTTGGTGCAGAGGCTGCTTTATTCCTTAAACTGGATAACCTCGCGTTTTTCCTGGAATTCTACCTGGCACAAAGCCCAGGATGCCGGAATCAAGGTTCTGGAAGACCGTATTCAGGAATTGGGCGGTGATATGGAAATACTGAAGCGATTGAAATGGCATGAAGTTGACGGACGGCTCCAGCCGTGCAGTCATAAACTGTTTCGCCGGCTTGATATAATTATCTCGAGCATCGGGGCCGGGAAATGGCGGGGAAGCATTCCATTCCGTGGCACGGACGGGTTGGAGCTGGCCCAAACTCTCGATACCTATCTGGAACCGGTTTCCGCCTGGATTCAAGATGGAGAAACCGTACATTATCAAAAGACGGAACCCGGTTCCATTGTCCTGAGTAACCTTGGTAAACCTGACCCGGCAAAACGTTTCCTGGCGAAACTGCTTCTTTCCCTTCTGACTTCACAATGGATTGCGGCGAAACTAAAAGGAGAAAAACGTTCCGGTAAATAAGTTTATACCGAATTGCAATCTAATACCAATTGGCAATCAAAGATAGATATTATGGGGAAGACAGCAAAAACTTTTGATCTTATTATCGCTTGCGGCGCAAGCGGTAATAAATCCAAGCAGGTTTTTAAAGGTGATTGGGCGTTTGAGGGAAAGAGGAATATTTTTTAAGGAAAAATATTCCTCTTTCCCTCAAGAAATATCTATGATAGAATGCAAATTGGTATTACTTGGCGTTTTCCACGAATTCCTTGTGCAGGGCAAGCTGGGCGCGCTCAAAGCATTCGCGTTCGATGATGAACTGCATGTTCACCTGCCGCATACACTGGTCGAGGGCCAGGGTGTTGATTTTCTCCCTGGCCAGGGCGTTGGAGGCCTTGGACAGGAATCCCGGGATCTTCATATTGCTGCCGATAACCGTTACCACCGATACCGGCATGATATTAACCTGTGAATTAGGCAGACTTTTCCGGATCATTTCTATGCACTCGTCGATATTCTTGGATTTTTCCGGCACGTAATGAGTAATGGTGTTGGCATTGGTATTCTTGGCGATATAGCTGATGCCGGTTTTGACAAAGCTCTCAAGCAGGTGAAAGTCGTAACCGATTTCGCCTACCATGTCAGGATCGTGAACTTCGATGGCGAGGATGTCGTCGCGGCCGCAAATCATATCCACACGGGGTTCGGGTGAAACGTAATCAACACTGATCAGAGTACCCGGATGTTCGGGTTCAAAGGCGTTTTTGACCCTGATCGGAATATTCTTCATTTCCATTTCCTTGGAAGCGCGTGAGTGGATTGCTTCCATGTCCATATCGGCAAGCTGGTCGGCAATATCGAAATTAGTGTTGCCGATCACTCTCACTTTGTCGGGGCCGATCAATACGGGGTCGCCGGTGCAAAGGTGGAATTCCTTGTGAATGATTCCTTCCCTGGCGTCGGTGAGTACGGCAATTTTGCTGAAAGTTATTTCGCTGTAACCGCGGTCGAATTTAGTCATAATGCCGTCGTGGAACTTCACGTAACCGGTAACGATCGGCATTTCTTTGCTGAAATCGATACCGTCGAAACCGCGTTCGATCATTTCCTCGAGAGAGGAAGTTTCAGTTTCTTTCCAGCCGGTAAGGTCAACGAACCTGGCATTTACGCCGTTGGCCTTGAGGATCATCGCGGAATTGAACGCGCTGTGGGCTTCGCCGAGAGCGCTGAGAAATTCGCGGGACGCCGGGAGGTAATTTTTCGGCATCAGGTGGCCGAAGGAACGTAGCCGGATAATGTCGCTCAAACAGTTTTTGAGTCCGTCGAGACGTTCGTTAACGAACTCGTCGGCCGTTTTTACGTCGAGTCCGATGTCGGCAAACGACTGGTTCAGCTTAAGCATTTCCTCGCGGACTTGTTCCAGGGCCCCTTCCCACTCATGGCTGTCGGCGGCAAAAAAGCCGTAGACGCCGGGAGCGCCGGTCTTCTTATTTTCGAGGAGCAGGTTAGTGATGCCGCCGTATGCGGACACCACGAAAATGCGGTTGTAAAGGTCTTCGCCTTTTCTGTTGGCGATAATGACATTGTTCATGACTTCGCCGAAGCGACTCATGGAAGTGCCGCCGATCTTTTCAACAGTATGTTTTCCCATTATTACAGATCCTCGATTCTGATCAGTTTTACTTTGTCGCTGACTTCCGGAAGCGGCTCGATTTCAGCGATGGCTTCGTGAATGGATTTTTCCACGGCGGGATGGGTCAGGATAAGCAGAGACACGTTTTCGGAGTTCTGTCCTTCGGGCTGGATCACGCTGGAAATGCTGATTTTCTTGTCGCCGAGGATCTGGGCGATTTCCGCGAGTACGCCCGGTTCGTCCTTCACGTGGAAGCGCAGGTAATAGCGCGAGACAACATCTTTCATGGTAAGCAGTTCCTTGAACTGTGGCCCGATCCGGAAAGCGGGTACGCGGCGGTGAGAACCGAATTTCAGGTTAAGTCCGACATCGACAAGGTCGGCAACCACGGCGCTGGCGGTGGCGTCGCGGCCAGCGCCTTTGCCGTAGAACAACGTTTCGCCCACGTAATCGCCATTGACCATGACGCCGTTAAATACGTCGGAGATACCGGCGATCAGGGATTTTTCCGGGACAAGAGTCGGATGGACACGGATCTGGACGTTCCCATCGCATTGTTTGATGATAGCCAGTAATTTGATGCGGTAACCGAGCCGCGTGGCAAGTTTAATGTCCTCCAGAGTGATGTCGCGGATACCCTCGACGTATATCGGGGCCATACCAAACCAGTCACCGTAAGCAAGGGAGGCCATGATGGCGGCTTTGTGAGCGGTATCGAAACCGTCGACGTCGAGTGAAGGTTCGGCTTCGGCATAACCGAGGCGCTGGGCGTCTGCCAGAATGGTGTCGAAATCGATGTTTTCCCGTTCCATCCGGGTCAGGATATAATTGCAGGTTCCGTTAAGGATGCCGTAAATGGATTCGATACGGTTTCCTGACAAACCTTCCCGCAGGGCTTTGATTACCGGGATTCCCCCCGCCACACTGGCTTCATAATAAATGTCAGCCTTGGAGCGTTCGGCGGCGGCAAAGATTTCCTCGCCGTGTTCAGCCAGCAGGGCCTTATTGGCGGTAACCACCGGTTTTCCCAGTTCTAATGCCTTGATGATAAGGTCTTTTGCTATGGTTGTGCCGCCAACGAGTTCCACTACCACGTCCACTTCCCGGATCAATGCCTGGCTGTCGGTAGTGAGAATTTCTTTCGGCACGTCGATTCCGCGGTCAGTTTCGATATCCAGGTCGGCGATCCGTTTCAGGTTGAGTTTGATGCCGGTGCGCCTGGAAATAACTTCACCGTTATTGATCAGACAGGCAGCCACACCGCCGCCTACAGTGCCAAAACCGATAATTCCAACATTTACTTCTTTAATTTCCACTTTTATGTTTCCCTGATTCTCAATGTCTTGTTATGTCAATTCTCCATTCAAAAGCGTATTCGCAAAAGCTTTAATATATCACATTCCGGCGGCATGGAAAATCAATCATCGATTCTTTTCGCGATATTGCCGCTTTTTTAATTGTTGAAGTCTGGAAACGGACTATATTAAGCGACTACATTATATACGTGGAACTGATTAAAGGAAACCCGCTTAGGAGGATAAAGCAATGAAATTGTCAATGGTAGCGTGGATTCGGGGAATAATTGTTTGCGCCTTTGTTGTCTGGTACGGAAACAATTTGCGGGGCGGACCGAAACCCGAAAAGCTGGTTTCCGCTGAACCTACCTGCTATAAGGAAGTTACCGCTAAACTGAATCCCGGCGGCGGCTACTACTTTTTCATGGATACCCGTAACTTCGGCAGTCAATTGGGCGGCATGATCGACAAGGTCAAGGAAATCATGCTTTCCGACAAGAATGCAAGCGATCTTGACGTGAAGAAAGCGGAACTCTGGTTCAAATTCGCGCATAAAATAATCGGTGAATCGGGAATATGCGAGATCAGCGGCATTGGCATGAGTTCGATTGCCATCAAAAAAGGTTTTTATCACAATAAATTTTTCCTTTACCACTGCCCGGACGCCGATAAAGGGCTTATCTGGAAGCTTCCCGGAAAAAAACCGCACCCGCTCGATTCACTGAAACTGCTCCCGGCCTCCACCGTAATTGCCGGCTTCTTTGATTTTAATCCCGGATTTTTCTGGAAATGGGTGCGGAAGCAAGCCGCGGAGTCCGGAATTCCTGAACTCCAGAAAGGACTAGCGAAAATTAACAAGGAACTGTCGGAAAGCAATTTTGATCTCGACGGAATGCTTGCAAGCCTGGACAATGAAATGGGCATGCTGATTACGATGGATGAGAAGAAACAGGCGTTGTTTCCGATTCCCGGAACGCAGACCTTTCTCCAGGTTCCCGAACCCGCCGTGGCAATTGTATTGAAAGTTAAAGACAACCGCGTCTTTAAGTATTTGTGCAAACAGCTTAAACAGGGCAAACCTGTGAAAAAACCGGGCATAGAACTGCTGGTGTTCCCGATGAATATGCCGATGCCGGTTAAATTTATGCCGACAATCGCCAGTACCAAAGACTTGCTGATCGTGGCGTCGAACCCGGATTTGATCGAGGACATGCTGAAAGTGCGGAAAACCGGAAAGGGCGGCCTCACGGAAACCGCCGAATTCAAAGACATGGCGAAACATATCGATTTGAACGGCAATGGGTTCAAATTTGCCAGTCCCAGGCTCAGCAAAACTATTGAAAAAGCCGTGAAAAAGTTCATGAACGAAGGCGCGAAGGACGTTCCGGACAGTACCAAACAAATGGTTCTCAACCAGATCGATTCTTTCTTCGGCAAGTTCAAAATATTGCTTATTATGCGGAATTCAGATGAGGGCTGGTTCGTGGTGAGTAACGCAAACAGCAATATCGGAGATCTGGCAATGTTCCAGGGAACCATGATGCCCAGCATCCTGGCTGGCATGCTGCTTCCCGCTTTGAACAAGGCCAGGGACAGGGCGCGCACCGTCAGTTGCGCGAATAACTTGAAGCAGATCGGGCTAGGTATGGTAATGTACGCCAATGATCACAAAGAAAATTTTCCGGTCCCGGACGGCGCCGCCGGACTCGAAATCATCCGCAAGGGCGATTACATCACCGATCCGAAAATTTTTGTCTGTCCCAGCTCAGGAACTAAACCCGCCAGACCCGGCCAGACCCTTGCTGAAGATACGGTTGACTATATTTATCTAGGTGGTTTTTCAGCAATCAAAAGCAAACTTCCCTCGGTAACCCCATTGGCTTTCGACAAACCCGGCAACCATAAAAATGAAGTGAACGTCCTGTTTATGGACGGGCACGTGGAACGCATCAGGGCCCCGAGATATGACAATCCGGTTCAGGTAATCGATTTTGTCAATCTCAAGTACAAACTGCCGCCGGAACTTTATAAAAAACTCCGGCAAAAAGCCGAGAATTACGGCAAAAAGCCGAACAGGCCCTGAACTAAAACTGCATTTTTCACTTCGTTAAAATGACCGGAAGGTTGCGTGATACCGGCGAATTCTGGTGTTGTTCACAACTTCAGTTGTGTCTTTACCTTCTCCGGTTGGAAATTGATTTTCGATATTGGATATTGAATTCGGCTCGCGAAACCTGCTTCGGGATCATGATTTTCTGACGCGCTTGATATAGGCACGCGGGGAAATTCCGGTAACTTTCCGGAACTGGCGGGAAAAATAATTGCTGTCGGTAAATCCGGTTTTATGCGCGGCGTCGGTGACATTGATGTTTTCGGTGGCAAGCAGCACCGAGGCTTTTTCTATCCGCAGGCGCAACAGATATTCCACCGGTGACCGGTTCAGGGTTTTCCTGAATAGCCGGTTCAGTGAGCTTATCGACATTCCGGCGCGTTTTGCCAGGTCGTTAAGCCGGATTTCTTTCGTGTAATTTCGGTTTAAATAACTTAAAAGATCACCAAGCTGGAACAATTCATATTCCTGTTTCGATTCCGCCTCGGACTGGCACTGCGACAGCAGCACCTGGAGCTGCATGAAACAGGAGACCGCCATAAAAACATTTCCTTTGCCTTTGTGTTTCAGCAGTTCCTCTATCCGCAACGCGAGTTGTTTTACCGGGCCAAGCTGTTCGGCCGACAGTTGCAAACGGCTCTTGAAACCATGCTGCCTGCGCAGGTTCGGCTCCAGCTCGAACAAGGCGTGATAACCGGGCAATTCGCCCAGATCATGCAGTGGGTAGTTCAGTTTTTCGGGACGGAAAAGGATGTTGATAAGTTCAAGCCCGGAGGTGTCGCGGTAACCGTGGGACATGCCGGGTTTGATCAGGAAAACGTCACCGGCATTGATAGTGTATTCTCCTTTGTTCGTGAAATGTGTTCCGCAGCCTTTAAACACAATTACCAGTTCGTGAAATTCGTGCCAGTGCCAGTCCGCCGGATGATGAAAATCAATATGCACCACGCATAACGGGGTGTCGTTTTTAAAAAAACTGCTGGACTGCCGGTAAATTTTCATAATCGCATCTTTTTGACAATATAATGCTTGTTTATGGAAAAATAGTCAAGGTAAAAAATGCTTATTTGCTTTAATTTGTTTATTAAACGCAAAAAAGCTATTTTAATAAAAACCAGGAGATAGTAAATGAATAAGCAATTTGCCGATGAGTTTAAAGAACCGGGCAGCGAATTTCGCGGCGCTCCATTTTGGGCGTGGAACGGAAAACTTGATCCGCTGGAACTCCGCCGTCAAATACAGGTAATGCACAAAATGGGACTCGGCGGGTTTTTCATGCACTCCCGGGTCGGACTCGATACCCCGTATCTCTCAGATGAGTGGTTCGACTGCGTCAAAGCTTGTATCGATGAAGCCGAAAAACTCGATATGCTTGCCTATCTTTATGATGAAGACCGCTGGCCGTCGGGCGCCGCGGGTGGATTCGTGACTTCAAACCCGGAATATCGCCGCCGAATCATGGTGATGGAGGAAATCACTGAACCGAAAGACTTTAAAATCACACCCGATACTCTCGGAATTTTCAAAGTCGATGAAAAAGATGACGCAATAATCAGTGGATACGAAAAAGTTGATGGTAAGCAAATCCCGGAAAAGTTATCGGCAAAGCAGAAACTTGTTCACTTCTACGTGGCAGCCGAACAGTGTTCTTCCTGGTACAACAATCAAACATACCTCGATACCTTGAATGATGAAGCGGTAAAAAAATTCATTGAGGTTACCCATGAAGCCTATTACCGGGAAGTCGGAAACAAATTCGGGAAAAGCGTCCCGATGATCTTTACCGACGAACCTCATTATTCTCCCGGATGGGGACTCGGCAAAAAACATGTTGCCTGGACTGGCAGACTCACGAAAGTGTTTAAAGAGCGCTACGGATATGACATCATCGGAAAACTGCCGGAAATCTTTTATAACATTTCCGGACATAAATACTCCCAAGTCAGGTATCATTTTGTCGACTGCCTGACTCATTTGTTCGTGGACGCTTTTTCCCGGCAGATCGGCGAATGGTGCGGAAAGCACGGCATCCAGCATACCGGGCATTTGTTGAGCGAAGATGTTTTATCGACTCAAACCGGTGCCGTTGGCAGTTGTATGCGTTTCTACGAATACATGCAGGCTCCAGGCATGGATCTTCTCACTGAGCATTGGCGGATCTATGACGTGGCGAAACAGGTGAGTTCCGCCGCACACCAATTCGGCTGGAAGTGGCGTCTCACCGAAACTTACGGTTGCACCGGCTGGGATTTCCCGTTCGAGGGACACAAGGCCCTGGGTGACTGGCAGGCCGCGCTGGGAATAAATCTGCGCTGTCAGCATCTTTCCTGGTACACCATGCTCGGACAGGCCAAGCGCGACTACCCGGCGAGTATTTTCTATCAGTCGCCGTGGTGGGAGCAATACTCCAAGGTTGAGGATTATTTCGGGCGCATCAACGCGGTAATGACCAAAGGTGAAGAAGTCCGTGACCTGCTCATGATCCATCCCATTGAGAGTATGTGGCTGCTGACAGGACAGAGTTTCCGCAATAACCCGGCAACGGGCAAATACGATACGATGTTCATGCAAATTCGGGATAAATTGCTCAGTGCTCATCTTGATTATGATTTAGGTGATGAAGAACTGCTTGCGCGTCACGGAAAAGTTGATAAGTCCGGCCGGTTGGTCATGGCTAAAGCAAAATACAAAGCCGTGGTGGTTCCGCCGCTCCTGACGATGCGTAAGTCCACCGTTGAACTGCTCCGGAAATTCCGTGACGCAGGCGGTCTGGTTGTCTTTTCCGGGGAAGCCCCGGACTACGTCGATGCTCTGCCTTCGGACGAGGCGAAGAAGCTTGCCGGAGACTGCGTGAAAACCCTGTTTGCGAGTGATAAAACCATCAAGGCACTGGAATCGGCGATAAGGAAAGTTTCCATAACTGACAAAAATGGCGAAGAAATTCCGCCGGTATTGTATCTGCTCCGGGAGGACGACGGCAATTTGTATTTGTTCATCTGTAATTCCGGACACGAAAAATCTGAATTGAAACTTTTGAAGGATGACCAGTTAATGATTCGTGACCGCAATGTGGACTTCCCGGAAGTTTTGGTGATCCTGCCGGGATTTTCCACCCCGGGCAAGCCCCTGGAGCTCGATCCAGAAGACGGCAGCACTTACACCGCCGATGCAAAACAGTTAAAATCGGGGCTGAAAATTTCCACCAGTCTTGCTCCCTGTGGCAGTCGGTTGTTCGTAATTCCCAAAAAACGGAATGAATCTAAATATCCGCGGCGTCAGAAAACCGCAAAGACAGTGAAAAGCAGAAAGTTAGGCACGGAAAAATGGAATTACCGGCTTTCCGAAGACAACGTGATTGCCCTGGATTTTGCAAAATACAGTTTTGACGGCGGTAAAATACAGAGATCGGATGAAATTCTGCGGGTTGATCAGAAACTTCGCGAACATATTGGCGTGGCCCCGCGCGGCGGCAGAATGGTACAGCCCTGGGCGAGAGAGAAAAATCCCAATCCGAAACGCGCTCAACTCGAATTGCAGTATGAATTCGAGGTTAAGGAAATTCCATCGGGAGGATTGTTTCTGGCGCTGGAACGTCCGGAAACCTTTGAAGTTTTTGTTAACGCACACAAACTAAGCAACACCGCCGAATGTGGCTGGTGGGTTGATCTTTCCTTGCGCAAACTGCCGGTTGACCCGGAATTTCTGCACAAAGGAAAAAACCTGATTACCATGAAGTGTGATTACAGTGAAGAGCATTCCGGACTCGAAATTATCTACCTGCTCGGAAATTTCGGGGCGGAATTGAAAAACAATTCTCCAGTAATGACCAAACTTCCGGGTAAATTGAAAACCGGTGACTGGGTTAAACAGAAACTGCCTTTCTACTCCGGCGCGGTGAGTTATCTTGCGAACTTCAATGCCGAATTGAGAAAAGGTGAAAAACTGATTCTGGATATTCCCGAATACCGGGGCGTGATTGTCAGGATTTTCGTGAACGGAGAAGATGCCGGAAGCATTGCCTGGCGTCCGAATACTATAGACCTTACCAAGTTCGTTAAATCCGGCAAAAACGAAATTTCGATTCAGGTGATTTCACATCGGCGAAACTCGCATGGGCCGTTTCACTACTTCGAAAAATGGCCCAGCTGGACCGGACACGAGCAATTTGCGGGTAAAGATGATACCTGGTTCGACGGGTATCAGTTTATCCCCTGCGGCCTGATGAAAAATCCCATCCTCGAAATCAGAAAATAGGTTTTATTTCCAGTTAAATGTTTTTGGACAAGAACTCCACGGAATTCCGTGGAGTTCTTTATTTTTAAATTTATATAAAACTATTATTAATATTTAGTAAGTTGATCTTGAAAATAATTTTAAAATATATAATATAACAAAGTTTAGTTAAATAAAAATATAGAACAACAATATGCTATTTAATTCATTAGCTTTTTTAGTGTTTGCTCCCCTGTTTTTTCTGGGATGGAAATATTTGAAAAAATATGACAATGCCAGATGGTTATGGCTGGTAGTCTGCTCTTTTTTCTTTTACGGCTGGTGGAGTTGGGAATATTGTATCCTGGTGGTTATCTCCGGGTTGATCGATTTTTACGTGGCTCGGGCCATACAACGATTTCCGCGGGGCAAACGATTTTTCCTGGTTATTTCGTTGGTCGGCAACTTGGGAATTCTCATTTTTTTCAAGTATTCGCGGTTTCTCCTTGAGTCGTTCGAGAGTGCGGCGGCTTATTTCGGATTTTCCATATCCTGCGATGGATTATTTCCGGCCGATTCCATCGTATTGCCGATAGGGATAAGTTTTTATACTTTTCAGTCAATGAGTTACACAATTGACGTCTATTTCGGTAAATGCCGTCCGGTCAAGAATCCGCTACACTTTTTTTCCTATCTGGTAATGTTTCCACAGCTTGTAGCGGGTCCGATTATCAGGGCGAAAGACCTTCTGCCGCAACTTGAGCGGGTCCCGGATACGACGGAAGATGTCCGCTGGCACGGAACCCGGCTGATCTGCTGGGGATTTTTCAAGAAATGTGTTATTGCCGACAACCTTGCACCGATCGTGAATCATGCTTTCAACGGGGTTGTGCTTCCTGAAAATTCTCTATTATGGTGGGGTGTTATGGTTGCTTTTGCATTTCAGATCTACTGCGATTTCAGCGGTTACAGCGACATTGCGCGCGGCCTCGGCAACTGGATGGGATTCGAGTTTCCGGTTAACTTCAAGAATCCATACTGGGCGAAATCCCTGCGCGATTTTTGGAGAAGATGGCATATTTCACTATCGACCTGGTTCCGCGATTATGTTTATATCCCTCTGGGGGGAAGCAAATCAGCGTGGTGGATTACCCCTATTCCGCTGATGCTGACTTTCATCCTGAGCGGAGTATGGCACGGGGCCGCCTGGCATTTTGTCGTTTGGGGAGCTATCCACGGGACGGCCCTGGGGGTCGAAAGGCAGGTCGGAAAAATTCTTCCGCCGATTGCAAATATTTACACGAATGTGCTTGGCTGGTGCTATACATTTATTTTTGTTTTGCTCAGTTGGGTGTTTTTCCGCGCCGAATCCATCGAGCAGGCTTGGACCATTATTCGGACTATGTTTACAGCTCCTACCCATTGGATCGAACCGAACTGGAGAATTGTGGGGTTGCTGGTGATTCTTTTGCTGGGTGAATTTGTTGCGGCATTGGTCAATAAATGGCAATTGTTTTCGATTACTTGTTTCCGGTATGTGGAAATAGCCGCATTTGTCTTGATCCTGGCAATGGCGGTTTTTCTGCGCGGAACTGGACAGGAATTTATCTACTTTCAATTTTAGGAGAAAATTAGAGTGAAAATAAAATTGACATTTTTCCGGGAAAGAACTTTTTTCCTGTTTTTTCTGGCTGTAATCACCGTTTTGATTATTGGATGGATTAAACCGGTTTCTCCAGAAGTTATGCATAAATGGAAACAGGAGCGTCACTGGACATACAAAGTGCATAAAACTGGTAATTGTGACATGATTATCCTTGGAAACTCGCAGATACGGGAAGGTGTATCACCAGAGGAGATAGAGAGATATTTACCTGAATGCAAAGTTGTGAATTGGGGATTTTCAAAAAGTGGTCTTAACCCAGTGATGTTTGACGCCGCCGAAAAAAAACTTACCAAACAAAATCTTTGCCCGATTATCGTTATGGGAGTAAGCGCTTCAACTCTTACGAGATCAAGCTTGGGAAACAGGCAATATCTGCAGGAATTGAATCGTCCATGGGATGAGAGAGTAAAAAGGCTTTATCTGACGCCGCTAATATCTTTCTTTCAACCTGTTTTTTTGTTTTCCATATCCGGCGATATGCAGAATGCATATTCAACCGTGAAGTATTATGATAGCGGATTTATATATACCATTGTCAATAACTTTGATGAGTATCGCGCCATGAAACAATATGGTAAACAAATAAAAAAACGCTCTGAAAAAACAATTTGCTCTGAAAAAATAATCGATTCGCTCATTCAGAGAACCAAAATATGGACTGAAAAAGGATATACAGTTATTGCATACCGCCCCCCAATGCCTCGCAAATGGTGGAAACTTGAAGATAAATATATGGGATATAATGAAAAAGCAATCAGATCCCGTTTTGAAAAGGCCGGCGGATTTTGGATTAACGTAAATCCTGATGAGTGGAAAACTCATGATGGAACCCATTTGTGCGGAAAAGAAGCGGTTCGCTTTTCACGGCGCCTTGCTTTGCATATTGTCAGAATAATAGATACAAAGTGCGAAAAAGCAGCTATTGCCAAAGTCCGCTATAAAAACTTTTAAGGTACCGGTTTGACCAGTTCGGGATCGATCAGGGCGCCTTGGGATTTCAGGCGGCTTTGCAATTCTTTCACATCGAGTTTATGAACGTTGCCGTTGGCTATTACCGCCGCGGTCCCGGCAGCCGTGCCGGTCATGGCGCAGGTTGGAATTGCCCTGGTCACGTCCCAAACGGTCGTATCGGCTGAAATGCAGCGTCCCGCCGTTAGTAAATTGCGGTTGCGGATGCCGTGCAATGTTCGCCACGGAACGGCATATACGGGACCGGATTTGCGCCAGTCGCCGGTGAGTCCGATGGTGTCGCCGAACCACTGATGCATATCTTTTTCGCCCAGGGAATATTCTCCGAGCAGTCTCCGGGTCATGCGGAAACAAGGGATTGACGGCAATGTGGCAATTTGAATGTCTGAGTCCGGATTTTTCGTGCGTATTTCTTCCAGCCGTTTCCGGATCAATCTCCGGCTTTCGAGGAGTTGAGCGGTTACTTCTTCAGCGTTGTCGCCCCTGAAGAACGGGCCTTCAAGTCCTTTTTTCCGGCCTCCGTTAGGATCATACGGTTTTGACACCTGTTGCAACACCAGGCCGTTTTCATGCAAATAGTATATCCATCCGGCGGGAACGTTGCCGTCCAGCGATTCGGTTTCCTCCCCGGCCATGAAACAAATGTCGGCGTCGCCGGTGGCGTCGATTACCGTGCGGCATGATATCGCGCTGCGTCCGCTTTTGTTTTCTACCACCAGATGAGTGATTTCCCGGTCATTACGGACCACGTCGCAGATCCGGGTATCGTACAGGATTTTAATTCCTGAATCGGCCACCAGTTTCTCAAGCGCAAGCTGGTATGAAGCAGGATTGAAATCCACCCGGTAGCGGGTGCTCTTGCGCTTTTCGGGATCGCCTCCGGGCAGCCAGCAGTCGGGGATCATATTAAATCGTGCGGCGGGATAGCATTTACTGAGTTCCGCCACGGAAAGTTTCAGCAGTTCTTCCGGGAGTCCGGCAATAACCTGCCTGCCGCGGCCGTCACAGATTGGCAGCCAGATAGTTACGATGCCCAGTGTGGCAAGTCCGCCCAATCCGAAATTTTTTTCCAGAAGGCACACTGATGCGCCGTTTCTGGCTGCCGCTACCGCAGCCGCGACACCGGCAATGCCGCCGCCTGCCACAATGACATTGTCTTCTCCGGAAACCGGGAGTTTGCGGGAGGATTCGATAACGGTTTTCATGGATAAATTAAAATTTTCAGCCGATTTTTTCTTTCAGGATTTCCGCCAATCGTGACGCTTGTTCTCCGGGGGAACCTTCGAGTTGCAGGTGATCGCGCTCAACTTTCGGGACTTCGGTTTTCACCACCCGTGTGGGAGAGCCTTTCAATCCGGTGCTGCCGTCCGGGAGTTTCAAGTCAGCGAATTTGGCTTTTTGCGGCGGGTTGTTGAAATATTCCAGGCGTCCGGCGAGAGTTCCGAACCGGGGTTCTCCCGCTTCTTTGAGTACCATCAGCACGGCGGGAAGTTTCATTATCACCGTATCGGAACCTTCCTCGAACATCCTGGTCAGTTTGATGCTTTTGACGGGCTGTCCGTCCGGTTCGGGGATTTCGACGTTGTTGACACCGGTGGCGTGAGGCCAGCCAAGGTGTCCGGCTGTTTCCGGCCCGACCTGGGCGGTATCACCGTCGATGGCCTGTTTGCCGAACATTGCCAGGTCGAACGGGCCGTATTCCTCAATGGCTTTTGCCAGTACCAGCGAAGTTCCCCAGGTATCGCTGCCCGCAAATTTGGCGTCGCTCAACAGGATGCCGCGGTCGGCGCCCATCGCCATTGCCCTGGACAGGACTTCCTCTGCCCGTGGCGGCCCCATGGTAAACGCCACGACTTCGGCGCCTAATTTATCTTTAAGCCGCAGTGCTATTTCCAGCGGGAATTCATCAAGCGGATTGATGACCACGCCTACACTGCTTCTTACCAGTGTGTGAGTTTCGGGGTCCATGGTGATGACCCCGCTGTCGGGAACCTGTTTCAGACAAATCGCGATTCGCATGGGATTAATTCCGGTAATTTTAATAGTTTTGAAGGAAACTATTATACTTATTTTCCCGGATATTTCCATACGTCAATGAATTTTATCCGGCGATTAACCGTCCGCAACCTTGAAAAAACGGGAATCCGCTGGTTAATTAAACCCTTATGAATGAGTCGAATTTGAACCATAAAAACATGATACTGCTTTACGCCGGTTCGCTTGATAAATTCTTCCTGTCACTGCACGATGATGCTGCTGTAAAGACGGCGGAAAACCTGGCGGAAAGCTTTGATTATCTGTTGAACGGCAATTTTGACGCCGTAGTGGTGGACCTTGCCGCCACCCGTGAAGACGGAGTTGATTTCCTCAAAGTAACCAGCAAAATCCGGCCTTGGTACAGATTCGTGATTGCCGTTGACGACGAGTGCGGGGAAGAACAGCGGCAGGTTGCGGAATTCGGCTATCACACTTTCATCAGTAAGAATTCTCCGCCAAAAGAATTTCACGATTTGGTATTCCGGGAAGTCGCCGGGTTCCGCCAGGGAGTCAACGATCTGGATATGCTGACTGCCGGCGAATTTATCAAAAAATACGAAGAAGTTATTCAGCTGACCAACAGGATTCACGGCGGAAATGATATCCGGAAAATGCTCGAAAAACTCGCAAACGGCATCAGGAAACTTTTTCCCGATGCCATGATCGGGATTTTTGAAGAAGACGAAGATATAACTTTTCAGTTGTTCTCAGAGCACCCTCTGAGTAAGGAATTAGTGTCTTCATATCAGCATGAGCTTGTTTCCCTCTACGGACTGCTGGCGGAAACTTCAATAAAACCTGAAGATATCCACCAGACCATCGAAGTGAGGAAAATAGATGAGAGCGGAGCGGATGTCATCGATCACGAGGTGGTGATTCCGATCCTGGACGAGAATGGCATAACCGGAGTTTTCGGTATCGCCCTGACCCGGAAAACCGAAACCGAGTTTGAAAAGATGTTTATGGCACATACGGCGAAGTACGTGCATGACGGACTAGAGGTGTTCCAGGAGCTCCGCAACCGGGAAATCCATGACTCGCTGTCCGGGCTTTTCAATCACGGTTACATGTATGACATGATGGAAAAGCATTGGCATATTTCCAAGCGCAGAGGCGAACCGATGGGATTCGCGATCTTCGATATCGACCATTTCAAGAACATTAACGATTCCTACGGGCATCGGACCGGCGATATCCTTATCAAGGAACTGGGAGCGCTGGTACGCAAGAAAACCAAACGGCGGGACATTGTTTCCAGGTTCGGCGGCGACGAAATCGCCATTATCATGCCGCAGACCAATACCCAGGGAATGAAAGCGTTCGCCGAACGCATGCTCGAAGCTATCCGCACCAATGAATTCAAAGAGAGCGGTCACCCGTTGCGGATTACCATATCCATGGGGACTTCCAGCACCGAAAATCCGAACATCAAAAGCCCTACCCAGCTGCTTGACGTTTCCGACAAAGCCATGTATCTGGCCAAGCGCAATGGAAGGAATCAGGCTTGCGACGCCACCGAGTTGCTCCCGGACACCAAGGTTAAAGGGGAAATTAAAGAGACTTCCCCGGATGAAGCCCCGCAGTCCAGGGCGCTATCGATTTACACCGAAGAGGACAAAGGCAAGATCCTGGTGGTGGATGATGATTTCCAGGTAATCCAGCTTCTGGAACGATTGCTTCAGCTCTGCAATTATGAAGTTACCACCTGTACCGATTCACTGAAGGCCCTGGAGATGGTCAGGGCCGGGCCGGACCAGTTCGATGTAATCCTTTCGGATATCAATATGCCGCAGATGGATGGCTTGAAATTTACCAAGTCGGTGCGCGATATCGACCCGAACATCGTGGTGGTGATCATTACCGGTTACGCTTCCACTGAAAACACTATCGGGGCAATGCGGGCCGGGGCTTACAATCTTATCCAGAAACCGTTCGGGCTTGACGAAGTCAAGATTATTGTTGGCCGCGCGCTCGAACGCCGCCGCCTGAAACGTCAGCTTGACGCTTATCATCTCGGACTTGAAGAGTTGCTCCAGGAGCGCACAAAAGCCCTTCGCGCCGCTTATGACGAATTGAAAAACGCCTATGTCAAGACCATGGAAGTGATCGTGACGATTCTCGATATTCACGAAGCTTCCGTTGCGCTTCACAGTCAGCGAGTCAGCAAGCGTTCGGTGGTTCTCGCACGGAACATGGGGATTATTGATAAAGACGAACTTCAGACCATCGAATACGGTTCGCTGCTTCATGACATCGGTAAGCTGGGAATTCCCGATTCCATCCTGAAAAAACCCGGCAAACTTACTCCCGAGGAAATGGAAGTGATGAAATCACACGCCGTGATGGGTTACAAGATCGTCAAAACCATTCCATCGCTGGAGGCCGCCGCCGAGATCGTCTATTCCCACCAGGAGCGGTTCGACGGCAAAGGATATCCGCGCGGTCTTGCCGGACACGATATCTGCACCGGCGCCAGAATATTCTCGATTATCGATACTTTCGATGCGCTCCGTTCCGACCGTTGTTACCGGCCGAAGCAGTCAATGGAATTTACACTCAAGGAAATTAATGACTGCAGCGGGACCCAATTCGATCCTGAAATCGTCAAGGTGTTTAACAATTGCTACGACGAACTCGACCAGACCCAGGTTGAGCGTGATACTTTCTGGGAAACTTTCCAGGAACAGCGTGACGAACAAACCGCCGCCATCGAAAACGCAAAAGAAGATTCCTGATTATTTCCCGTGTTCAGAATTCCAGAATAAATTTGTAACCACCGGGGACGATATTGTCGATGACAATATTTCCATTTACTACTGAATACTCAACTTCAGCCGAATTTACCAGCAGTTTTATAATCCGGTTCCCGTTGAACACGGCAGGCAGAACGGCTTTTCCCGTGGAGTTGCCCGGAATAGTCAATTCAAGTGTGAATTTGTGTTTGTCTCGAGTGAAAGCAATATTGATATCTCCCCTGATCGTCGGCTGTCTGATCGAGGCCGACTGTAAATCTCCAGGCTGCGGCTGAATAAGGATTTTCCGGAATCCCGGTTCAAGAGGACGGATACCCATTAGATATCTGGCAATGATATTTACCGGGGCCGTTGCCCACGGGTGGTTCCAGTCCAAATTATTTTTCAAGTCCATGCTCCAGCATTCCATGGTCATGGTTGCACCCTCTTTCAGCATATTGAACCAGCTGTTTTTACCTTTGGAAGTCATCAACCGCAAAGCGTTGTCCGGTTTGCCCGCTTTGTAAAAGGCTTCAAGAAGGAACTGGGCCGCCCAGACTCCGCAGCGCATTCCCCTGGCATCCAGGAATTTGATGATCCGCGGTATTTGCTGATTTGACGCAACCCCGGAAGAGACAGCATGCAAATTGGCTTGCACGGAACTGTGAGAACTTCCTTCGCAATCAACGAACAATCCGGTTTCCGGATTATACAAACATTTGTGCATTGCGATTTTAAGACATTCAGCTTTGCGCCGGTATTTTGTAGAATCTTTGCTTTTTTTCAGAGCGTCGGAAATATGTCCCATTGCATTTAAGGCTCTGAAATAAAAGGAGTTTGCAACCGTATTAACATCACCGATGTCATAATCGTCCCTGGTTTCCTTTGGCCAGTCGATAAGGTCCCGCAAAAGTTTCAACCGGGTTCTGAATTTTTCAAAAATCGGATGTTCACCATTTACTTCCGTGGTGACCAGAATACCATCGTTTCTCGCAAATTCATCAAACAGCATTGCTTGAAGATTCTTGTAGTATTTTTCACAATAATCGATGTTTCCAGTATATAGGTAATCATTGTATGCTACGAGAATTATTGATAAAATTGACTCGAACGGCCAGTCTGTTCCGACACTGAAAAAATAGTCCAGAGTATTACGGGCCAGTGAATATTCCCGGTCGCAGCAATAATGTGAGAGCTGGTTGATGAAGCAGTCACCGCCGTATGGCTGACGTTCCCGGTCTCCGTCGATGTAGACTCCGAACGGGCTGGTTGCCTTGATCGTATATTTGCAGAAATCCCATATCCTGTTGAGATTTTCATCGGAGGAACTGAAAAGCGCGGCATTGTCGTTAAAAGGATAGCTCGCGGCAAGCTGGACTACATCGGTTTTTGCAAGCGCTTTTTTATAGCCGGTAATTTCACAATAACGGAACGGAATTAATTCCCCGATCTGCTCCGGGCATTTTATCGCTACATCCTCCCGGCAATTATATCCCCATATCTGGTAATCATCATGGAGGTAAGGCGCCGGGAATTCAAGCTTATAAGTTTTGCGTCCGGGCGTCAGATAAAGCGAAAGTTTTCTGTAGCGTCTTCCGCATTCATGGGTCTGCGGTTTTGGCACAAACAATTTATTATTACCGGCAAGAACTTCCCCAACAGCTATTTCCAATGTGATCGGACTCTCTGTTTCGAGAGTCAATTCTAACCTTGCAAAAGCGTCTTTCCCAAAATCGATAAAATATGAATCTCTCCCTGTGGAGATAAGTTTATTCGGGAGAATCCTGTTTAGTTCTACCATGGATTGGGCTGTTTTAAAATTGTCTTTAGGATTGAAGCTTCCGGTTATGAAAGTTGCCTGCGAGGAATAATTACCGGAATTTTCATTGTTGTTCCATATTGTCACTTTCCATGTGTATTTGCCATGTTTTTTCAAAGCAGGCCCGGAATAACGGTAACAATTATCAGGGGAAATTATTTTTCCGCTATCCCAGAGAATATTGTCAGAATCATTATATTCATATAATTTTATTCTGAATGCCGATTGCAAGGAGCTGGCTCCGTTTCCTTTTGACGCCCAGGAAAATACCGGATTAGAGTTATTGATAACCGGAACGTTTTTACCTCCAGTAAAATCACATAGTAAATTTACCGGAACAAAGGTATCATTTTTCGATTTTTGTAAGGTTATTTCCATAATTCCATGAACCGTTTGTTGCTCTTGAGTAATTCGTAATTTCCCTGAACCTGATTTTCATCTTTACATGGAAAAATCACAAAACTGAAATTATTGGATTCTCCGCTTTTTACAGGAACAGGGGAAAGTTTTTTTAAATTTGAAAGGAAATAGTATCCTGCCGATTTCCAGTCTTTGGCAGGATAGATAGTCGACAATTTCAGATTTTTTCTTTTTGAGTTATAAAATAGTCCAAGCCCGGTAGCCTGGTTGTCTGACGGGAAAAAAATCCAGTTTCCGAAGACAGGATATTTTGATTTAATTTCGTATTCTCCAGTGGTAGTGAAATAATAGTCCGATCTGGTTGGAAAAAGACGCAGATAGAAATAGGCATAAGAAGTATGCGGCGACAAATTTACCAATTCCATGGAAATATGGATAAAAGAATATTGTTTTTGCGAGGTTACCGTCAAAACATATTGTCCTTTTGCGATTTCCTTGAAAAAACTGAATACATGCGATTTTAATTGTATGGATTTTATGTTTTCATCATTTTTTAAAACATTTATTTCTTTCAGTTTTATTTTTCTTGCTCCGCGAAAGTCCGTCGAATATGCTGTACCGGGGAATGCAATCCTAACTTTGAGCTGTCCGGGGAAACTGCGAACTTCAAGATTTCTGTTTACAAGTGTGAAGTTGTTATCATCGCATTTAAGAGAAAAACTTTCCGCAAGGCATTGCGCCATAAAGAAAAACAATGATAAAGAGGTTAATGCAATAAATTTAGTCATGATTTTATTTTCCAGAAAAAGCTGTCGGCTTTTTCCCTTTTTCAAGTTGAAGCCCGTCAATCCATACCACTGATTCAGCCGATGGTTGAACCAGGAAGGCGTCTTTGGTATTATTGCCAAGTTTCAGAGTAAAACTGTATCGTTTCCATTTAGTATCCAATTTAAATTCTCTGAAAACGTATCCCTTATTGGTGATAATGCCGCACCACAAACCGGCGTTTTTCCTTGCACCTCTGGCATAAATGGAGAATGTATAATCAACTTTTTCCACCGATGGTAATGAATATGTTCCAAAAACGCCCGCCCGCATTCCTTTCAAAGTATCGGTAAAAGGATAGCGGTGCATTCTCAATGAATAATTGCCGAATTTGGGGTTATTTTTGTCAAGATGCCATCTTGATCCGGGTTGTCCAGCCTGTTCAAGTTCCAGAATTCTGTAGGGATAATAGAAGTCGGGGAACCCCGGAACCTTGGGAGGCATTTCGAAAGAAGGATTAAGGATATGGTTTTTCCTCATCGTGGCTGCTTTTCTCAGCTTTTCATTGCTGATTAATTTCATTTCCTTTTTCGGATATGTTTTCATCCTAACCTTGATATTTACAGGTTTGTCTGCTTTTGGATTTTTTAACATTATTTTATATACTTTAACTTTGTAAGGAGAAAATTTATCATTGAATGATGATTTAGTTATTTTCATGACGGAATTATTTGTAAACATTTCAGTTCCGGAAATCAGGCCGGAAATATTGAATTTAACATCCACCGGATAATTTCTGCCGTTGACGGCAAGAAACAAGTAACAGCCATCCGGAAATTTGAATAACTTTACGTTGACGTCCGGGCAATTCCATCTTTCCGGGGAGTAGCTGCCAGGGGAATAGGAAATTTTCTGAAAAACCGGATAATTCATAATCGCAGGCTCAATTTGTTTGATCTGTCTCCCCATTTTTTTGAATGTTTCCCAAGTATCCTTGCCGGGAGCGACGATACTGCAGAAATACAATAATCCTTTGGCGCCATAGATAATCGCGGTATAGGACTGGCAAATCTGTTCCCGGGATGTCAGCACTCTCGGAGAACGGTAAGGGTCAAGAGCTTTGGCCATCGGTACTACCCAAACCGGCATATTATGCTTTGCTGCCCTGGCGTCAAGCTGTATGGTTAACGCGGCCATATTGTCGCAGATTTTACTTGAACTTCTTTCCCAGTTAGGGTAAGTATAGATATCGTAGCCGACTACGTTCATGCAATCCAATGCGTAGGGAACCGGGGGAATGCTCCTTGCAAAGAGTCCGAACATAACATGATAGGGATCAAGCTTTTGCTGGGTTCGGTAAAACAGCTCCTGAACATATAAATTGACTTCCCAGTTGTGAAGGTTTGGTTCATCAAGTCCATAATAAAAAACCAGGTTTGGATAATTTTTGATTTTATTGATGACTCTGGTAATATTGTGAAGATAATTTTTATTGTAATAATTTTTGGTGTAGACTTTATTTTCTTCATTGCTCTTGAAATGTTTCTCACATCCTCTGGCTTCGAGCAATCCTCCCCATAAACCGCATTTCAAATTATATTTGCGAGTGTCGATCATAAATTGTTCATAGGATTTTGCATCGACAGTGCCGTTGAAAGCGCCTCTGCTGAGTATGATCGTGTTCATATTTGCATTTACGATGCGTTTATAAAAACCGGATTTCAACTCAGGATCAGAACATATACATCTCGAAGAGCTGGAAGAAGTGTAAATTCCATAAGGGAAATAAGGTTTACCGTTATAAAGAACAATTCTCCGGAAATGATCAACTTTTGTTTCAGAGCCTTTTGAAGGCGGACGTTTAGTGATAAATAACGTTTTCTTACCGATAACTTTACCGTCTTTACGGCGTAACTCCGTTTTGAGCGTATGTTTACCAATATTTAACTTATTCAGGGAAAAGGAAAGAATAGTATCAGGAGATATATTGTTACTATCCGCCAATACTTTTCCTCCGGTATCGACAATCCTTAATGTCATATTTTTTAATGAATTTGAATCGAGGGAACAAATACACTTTATCCGGACAATCTTTTCTTTTGTGTAATAATTTAATTCAGAAAATGCATTTTTCAGCAAATCTCCGCTGAATTTCAATACATAATCCTGTATTCTCATGCCGGAATCGTTGTCCGTCAGCCTGATTATGAATCGTTGTCCGGAGAAATCATTGACCGGTACTTTAAATTCAAAATTCCGGTTGGCCCGTGGAGGGAGTTTTATTTTTCGGGAAACCAGCGTCTTTAATTTTCCTGCCGGATTTATTTCATGGATATCAATCTTCGCGGTTCCGGTTTTTGGTGTTTTGCTTCTGAGGTTTATCATGGTATTAAATGAGAATTCATTGCCGGAAATATTGAGTTTTCCAGTTTCCGCTTTACTGATAAAAGGGAGAAATATCTTATCGGCTTTAATAGTATCGGTTTTTGTGATAATTCCGAAGGTTTTTGGATCATGGGCGGTTTTAATAATCGGGTTCCAAAGACGATATTCTTTTTGCTCCGAAAGTTTGGCTCCCATATTATCCAGAGTGACATTGATTTTGTTGCGGAGGAAGTTTACAATGATATTACCGCCGTTCTTACAGTTCAGAATATATAAAGGGATAGCTATTTCAGCCGACCATTGTTTATCATTTTGGGCGGTAGCGGAAATCCATGGCAGGTTCCAGCCTAAATCCTTGCCGCCTTCAAGGGTTACCCTCCGCTCTCCGTGAACATTGGCAAAGTTCAGAATAAAATGATAGTACCACGGCAACCCCTGCCGGGATAAAAATATTTCGAATGAATCGTCTTTGAATATATTTAATTCATCATGTATGCGGCCAAGCTGATTTAGAAAGCGCATGTGTTCATTTTTGCAGACAACTCCAAAATAAAGCCAGCGTTTATCGGTAGTTAAATAAACCTGCGTATCTTTAGCGAGTCCTCCCTTGCCGCGAAAAATGTGAAAATTGTCCAGCTTAACGGCATTTTTCCAACATGCATCACTGAGATTTCCGTCAATCATTGGCGGACGTGTACAAATGGAAATTCCGGTTGCGGACTTTGTTTTTTCCGCGCCTTGCAAAGCAGATATGAAAATAACGATTAAAAGAGCATGGAGAACGATAATTTTTAATTTTTGCACAGGAAGATCCTTTTCTGTTGTGATTTGCAGAATAAATAATTAATGTAATAGAGAATTATTGGTAATGAATGTTTAAATTTTTATCTACAAATCCCCAGGCATGGGTACGGCCGGAATTGTCTTTGATGTCGAGAAGCGCCGCGTGGTTGAGGGATCTTACGCTGCAGTCAAGCATGAATGCTTTTGCGCTGCCCTGATGACGTAAGTGCAGGCATTTCCCGCTGTTTGCGGCCGGAGCGCGGAACAACTGATACCATTGTTTATTATTAGCGATCTCGATAGTGTCGGCAACAATAGGGATATTGACAACTCTTTCATTGTAACGGTTAACATATTTGCTTGGCCTGATCCAGCCGTCACCGTCACCATAAGCATCAGTAGCGTCCCGATGAAAACCATAGGTAAAGCTTCTGGTGTCATAATCTGCCGGGGTATATGCAGGGCACACCAGAGTTGAAGCTTTACCTTCTTTTGGTTCCTTCATGCTGCCGGAATCGATCAAGGTTTCCGTCCATGTTTTTCCGGTATCGGAATTATAATTCATCGGATAAAAGCCATTAAAATCGTTGGCATACATGCTCAGTACCAGTCCCACCTGTTTCAAGTTGCCGGTGCAGGCTGAACCCAGGCCCCGTTCCCTTGCGTTTTTCAGGGCGGGGAGCAGCATAGCGGCAAGTATTGAAATAATTGCTATTACTACTAACAACTCAATTAACGTAAAAGTTTTTTTCCGAAAATCCATAACGATTTCCTTTCTGCTTGTTATATTTTGACTGTTGCCATCATGATAATATCAGATGTTTGAAAAAATGTCAATATAATTTCAAATAATACTTGATAAATTGTATAATTGGATTTATAATATGCTCAGATGTGGAGGATTAGAATATGGCCCTTAAAAATAAAACTGAGCAGGTTGCCGACATCCTGACGAACAAGATCAGGGACGGGATTTTTCCTGCCGGCGCGAAGTTGCCTTCCGAGCGTGAAATTGAGGAGGAAGTGTCGGTCAGCCGGGTAATTGTCAAAAGAGCGCTGAATATCCTGAAGAAGAAAAAATTGATAGTGAGTAAAAGCCGCTCCGGGTCTTTTGTTACCGAGGGTGCGCGGGAAATCATCAGCAACTCCGAAAAAGCTCCCGCCGGAAAGATTACAAAAGTTGGCTTTGCCATGCACCACAGATGGGTAAGGGACACATTTTTTCAGAACATTATAAAAGAATTTGAGACAGCTTTACCCGGGAACTTCGAGATTTTAGTTTATTTTCAGAACTACATTATGAAAGAAGCCTATCTGCAGGATGGAATCGAAATAATGTTCGTTGACCACGGCTTTTCCGATCTGGAAATAAACACCCTGAACAACAGCGGGATTTTCTGTGTGACATTGCTGAGTAAGCGTGAGTATGGGAATTACATTTTTTTCGATAATTGCATGGCAGGTTACCTGACGGGAAAACTGCTGGCAGAATATGGACACAGGAATATAGCGTTTATCGACTTTGCCGGTCACCGCGGGGAAGGGGCTGAACGGTTGAACGGAGTTCAGAAAGCGGTAGGAGAATTCGGTCTGGAAATGCATAATATTGATATTGCCTCGCATCCGGGCGATGGAGGTTTCGCAGATATCCGGACCGCGCTTGACTATCTGTTCTCCGCCGACTGGAAGTTTACCGCAATTATTGCCACCGACGACCAGCGCGCCTATTTGATCAGGGATATCCTGCAGGGTAAGAACATCTCCGTCCCGGACGATATAAGCCTGGTCGGGTTCAATAACAACTATTATTCTTCCATGCAGCCAGTTCCTCTCACCACTACGGCGTTTCCCGTCGGCAAGATCGTGGATATGCTTGCGGAAGCGGTGCGACGCTATTCAGAAGCAGGCATCCCGGAATTCCATGAAACCATCACCCCCGCCCTCATTGTGAGGGACAGTGTAAAAAATCTGCTGAAATAAACATAAAAACCGGGTAGCCGGAATCAACGCGTCTTTTGCGTCGACTTCGTTTCTAAAATTCGCGGCAATTCCGACTTTTTCATAAGCAACTATTTTAATATTTCTGAAGGATCCGGAGCATTTCCACATCGAGCTTTGACTCTCCGGAATTCACGTATTTTACGTCCTTGCGGCGGCTGTCGTAAGGGCCGAAATCTCCTTTGAAGTTCCACAGCGCCCATCCCCATCCGGCCTTCTGGTAGTTTTTCAGGACGTCCTTAAGCCAGCGGAGGGTCACGTCGTGCGGAGTTTTGTTGTAAGCTCCGAATTCGCCGACCATCACCCCGACGCCCTGCTTTTCCAGTTTTTTCCACGGTTCTATGTATTTTTTCCAGAGAATATCCCGGCTGACAAGAACTTCCCCGTTGAAGGGATGCTCGTGGTTTTCCGGGTGAAATTCGAGTTTTTTCGGCATTTTAATGCTCCAGGAATTCGGGTTGCTCCTGATAACATATTCTTTTCCGCCGTTTTTCCGCAACCCGAGCGATGGCAAAGAGAGCCAGTCGCCGTCCAGATTATCGATTTCAAGTTCTTTTGTTCCCGGCGGAATATCCACCGTGTAGTCCTTGTTATAAACGTTCTGGTATATTTTCCACTGGGGTTTATATATGGACTCTTTCCATTCGCCTTTACCTGCGCCGGGAATGAAAACCTTGCTGAAAATTTCTTTACCGTCGGCTTTTACTATCAGCTTGGACCGGTATGAGACTATGCCTACTCGAAATCGAAGCTTCCACCCGGAACCGAAATCGCCCCGAATCCGCAACGGACGGGCGAAATTCTTCTTCCACGGCCCGTAAAGAAATGTGGGAATTTGCACCACCGGCCAGACGGGAACCGGGAGGGAATCGGTGCATTCCACCCAACTTGCTTTATAGTGAGTAAGGTTGAAAGGCTGGTAACCGCGGGTTGCCTGGGCTACTTTGAGTTTTATCAGTTCCGGACACGGGGTCATGCCCCAATTGCGTCCGTCAATGATGATCAGGCGATCAGGATCTTCTTGCCGGATGGCCTTAACCAGCGTCTCGATTACCTTCGCATGTTTTTTCGCGCTGACTTTCGCCGGTTCGTTCAGCAGATTGAAGCTTAGATTGCGGTTCGGAATTCCCTTGTAGCGTTTTGCGAACATGGCCCAGTGTTTTGCACAGGCTTCCAGGGCTTCGGGATCGGTCCACAGGCTTTTCGGTTCTTTAGGGGTATTTACGGTATAGCCGGGGGCGCGGTGAAAATTCAGACAGACATGGATATTATATTTTTTACCGTATTCAATTGCCCGGTCGATTTCCTTTAACTCTTCTTCGTTGATTTTATTCCAGTCATTGTCCTTGATCCAGATCCGGTAGTCAAGGGGGAGCCGGACGAAATTGAAACCCAGCTCCGAAATCTCTTTGAAGTCTGCTTCGTTAAAAGGATGATTGCACCAGTCGCGATGGTATTTTTCCAGCAGGTTGAACCCGCGCCAGCGCGGCAGTTTGTTCCAGCTTGGATCGGGAAGTTTATTTCCCGCCGTTAAAATCAGTCCAGCGGAAGATAAAGTCAGCAGAAAGTATAAAATTTTAAGTCTCATTTAAGAAAAACAATACTGCGCAACCCGGACTTTTCAATACCATCATTATAATGTAGTTGCCCTTAACAGAGCCGTTTCCCGGCTGAGTAAATATCTTAGATCGAAAAAAATTTTCTTTTTGCTGTAAATTTTGCGGGAATATGCTAAATTAGCCAATTCTACTTTCGAGAAAATTAAGATAAACAATCAAATAAGTAATAGGAGAGGGAGTAACTGCTGTGAGCTACACTGTGATTGTGTTTGTCAAGCAGGTGCCAGACACCCAGAACATTACGGGCGAAGCAATGAAGGCGGACGGAACCGTGAACCGCGGGGCGCTGCCTGCCATTTTCAACCCGGAAGATCTGAATGCGCTTGAATTGGCGTTGGAATTGAAATCTAAATATAATGCTAAAGTGATCGTGGGAACAATGGGTCCGCCGAACGCCGCCGAAGTACTGCGTGAATCGCTGTATCGCGGCGCCGATGAAGCTATCCTGCTCACCGACCGCAGTTTCGCGGGAGCCGACACTTTGGCCACCAGCTATGCACTGAGCTGCTGCGCCAGGAAAGTCGGCAAGTTCGACCTGATTCTCTGCGGCCGCCAGGCTATTGACGGCGACACCGCCCAGGTTGGTCCGCAGCTGGCTGAAAAACTCAAGCTGCCCCAGATTTCCTATGTTGAGGAAGTCAGGGAACTTGATAAAAAGAAGATCGTGGCGAAACGGGCCATCGAAGGCGGATTCGAAGTGCTTGAATCCCCGTTGCCGTGTCTGCTGACCGTGGTCGACGCCAATGAACCGCGGCCCCAGGCCGCCCGCCGGATCATGAAATATAAAAAGGCCATGACCCGGAGCGAACTTTCCAAGGCTCACGCCGACGCCAACTACACCGACGCGGAAATGCTGGCCGAGGAAGAGGAAAACCTCAAGAAGAAGGGCCTGTGGATCGAAGAGTGGTCCGCAAAGGATGCCGGGGCCGATGTCGAACGGATCGGGCTGGCCGGTTCTCCCACCAAGGTGAAGAACATCCAGAGCGTTATCCTGACCGCCACCGACTCCAAAAAAGTCGAGCCTACCGAAGCGGGCGTCAATGCTCTCGTCCATGAACTTATCGAAGATCACACACTGGGGTAATTGATTATGGCTGAAAAAATCGGAAACGTTTGGATATTTATCGAGCAGGAAGGCGGCGTGATTGCCGACAACAGCCTCGAACTGGTTTGCAAAGGCCGGGAACTGGCTGATCAGCTCGGCGTTAAAACCGAAGCCGTGTTAATCGGCGACAAGGTTGAAGGCTGCGCCAAAACCCTGCATCATTACGGTTGCGACAATGTCTTCCTCGCCGAAGACCCGCGCCTCGAACCTTTCACCGTGCTTCCTTTCGCCAAGGTCATCATGGACCTGGTGCTGGAACACAAACCCAACATCCTGCTGTTCGGCGCCACTCCCAAGGGCCGTGAACTCGCTCCCCGGGTGGCCTCGGAAAAACTTGCCGGGCTTACCGCCGACTGCACCGATCTTAAGATCGACGACTTCGACGACAAGATCAACAAGAAGTCTTACAAGAATAAGCTGATGCAAATCCGTCCCGCGTTCGGCGGCAACATCATCGCCACCATCGTCAACACCTGGGACGATCCCCAGATGGTGACCGTGCGTGAAGGCGTGATGAAAATGGCCGAACCCGATACCTCCCGCAAGGGCAGCGTGACTAAAGTAAAACCCGCCCTCACCAAAGACGAGACCATCGTCAAGGTGATTGAGCGCGTCCGTCAGGAAAAGAGCGTCAATCTCAAGGGCGCCCAGATTATCGTGGCCGGTGGTTACGGGGTTGGAACTAAAGAGAACTTCAAGCTGATCTATGACCTTGCTGAAACCCTCGGCGGCACGGTCGGCGCTTCCCGCGCCGCGGTCGACGCCGGATGGATCGACCATGACCATCAGGTCGGGCAGACCGGGGTCACCGTCAGGCCGAAACTTTACATCGCCTGCGGTATTTCCGGTTCGGTTCAGCACCGCGCCGGTATGGACGAAAGCAAGAAAATCATCGCGATCAACACCGATCCGGACGCCCCGATCATGGCAGTTGCCCACTACGGCATCGTCGGCGACCTGAACGATGTGATTCCGAAAATGATCAAAGCGTACAAAGCTAAGGTATAAAGGAGATTAACGATGGCTGAAAACTTCTTTTTGGATAATCAGGATCTCCGGTTTACCCTGCGGAACCTGGACCTTGCGGACGCAGTAGCGCTTCGCGAGGATAATTTTAAGAAAGCAGAGAAATTCGACCACGCCCCGGTTGACCTCGCTGACGCGGTGGACAACTATGAGCGGGTATTACAGGTGATCGGGGAAATCACCGGCGACCGGATCGCGCCCCGTTCCCGGCAGGTGGATGAAGAAGGCCCGCATTTCGAAAACAATACGGTTACTTATCATCCGCTGACTCAGAAAAACCTCCAGGAACTCGCTGATGCCGGAGTTATGGGCGTTATGCTGCCCTACGAATACGACGGGCTCAACTTCCCGAACACCATTTACACGATGATGACTGAAATGGTGTCGCGCGCTGATGCGAGTCTGCAAAACCTGTTCGGCCTCCAGGACATTTCCGAAACCATCTGTGATTTCGGCAGCGACGAACAGAAAGAAAAATATTTGCCCAAATTCGCCACCGGTGAATACGACGGATCGATGGACCTGACCGAACCGGATTCCGGTTCCGACCTCCAGTCGGTGCGCCTCAAGGCCACTCAGGACCCGAAGACCGGCAAATGGTACCTCGACGGCATGAAGCGGTTTATCACCAACGGTTGCTCGAAAGTGCACCTGGTGCTGGCCCGCTCCGAAGAAGGAACTTCAGACGGACGCGGACTTTCCATGTTCATCTGTGAAGAATGCCCGGAACTGGTCGTGCGCCGCATCGAGCATAAGCTCGGTATCCACGGCGTCGCCACTTGTGAACTGCAGTACAACCACGTTCCCGCCGAACTCTGCGGAATGCGCCGTCGCGGTCTCACCCGCTACGTGATGTCGCTGATGAACGGCGCCCGTGTTGCTATTTCCGCCCAGGCGCTGGGGATTGCCGAGGCCGCTTTCCGCGCCGCCAGGAAATACGCGGAAGAACGCGAACAGTTTAAAAAGTCCATCGACAAGTTCCCGCCGGTTTACGATATGCTCGCCAAAATGAAAACCAAGGTAACAGCCGCCCGGGTTCTGCTCTATGAAACCACACTTGCGGTTGACCTGCGTTCAGGTTACAACCACCTGGTGGAACACGGCACTCCGGAACAAGTTACCGACGAAGTCCGGAAAAAGCAGAAGTACTACAACCGTCTGGCGGCGATCCTGACCCCGATGAGCAAAGCGCTCTCGACTGAAATCGCCAATGAGGTTGCTTATGACGGCATCCAGATCCACGGCGGTACAGGATACATGCATGATTTCGACGCCGAACGGTATTATCGTGACGCGCGGATTACCAATATTTACGAAGGCACCACTCAGCTTCAGCACGTGGCTGCCATCGGCGGCGTGATGCAGCGTACCCTTGACCCGGTCATGGACAAGTATTCCGAGCTGCCTTACGACGGCAAGCTGGCAAGACTCAACAAGGCTGTCGGCAAGATGCGTGAAAAACTCGCCAAGGCTGTTGCATACGTGGCGGAAAAGAAAGATTCCACTTACCACGATTTGATGGCGAAAGACCTGGTGGAAATGGAAACTTACGTTTTCGTAGGTTACCTGATGTTGCGTGACGCGCTGAAAAATGAAGACCGCGAAGCTCTTGCCGAACGGTTCATTCTTGACGCGATTGCCGAAGTCGACCGCCGTTGCCAAGTGGTGACCAGCGGCGATTTCACCGTCATTGACCGTCATCGTGAAGTTATCGATTACTGATTAATATAAACCGTAACCTTCCGGGAGCTCCCCGGTAATTTGAAAATAGGAGGAGCGATACCGTGAACAACGCATATCTCGAAAAGGCAAAGGAAGTAATTCCCGACCCGAAGATTTTGTCGCTGGTGGCTTCTAAAAGAGCGCGTCAGCTCGCACTCGGGGCCCGTCCCATGGTCAAGTGCAGGGACGAAAACCATCTGGATATTGCTCTGCTCGAAATCGCGGAAAAAAAACTGGATTTTGAGATGAGTGAAATTTCCCCGGATGAGTTTGAGCATGACTTTACTCAGGGTTTCGATCAGGACCAGGAGTAACCCCTGACGCAAGCCAGGCAGTAAAATCAATGGCCGGAGCGGAATTGCTTCCGTTCCGGCCTTTTTGTCCAAAATATATAGTCGGAGCAGAAGATGAAAATATTTTTTGAGCACGAGAAATTGAAAGTATATCAGCTTGCCTTGGAATTCTCGGCATGGGCGGCGGAACTGCCGGAAGAACTCGCCCCGGAATCCGGCCCGGCACACAACGAAATTTTTTCCGGACTCGAAAGAATTTCCCTGGACATGCTCCTTAATATCGCGGAAAGCCCCGCGAAGCGCAACATCAAGGAACGGGCGCTGTCGCTTGAAGAAGCCCGTGACGCTTCGCTTCACTGTGCCGCGTTGCTCGATGCGCTTGCCGCCCGGCAATTTTGCACAAAAGAGCATCTTGATTCCGGCAAGAATATCCTTAAACAGATAGAATCAAAACTTTCCAGCACCGTTAACCATTACGTTCCGGAAAGCGTGGTTTACGATCCTCCAAGCGAATATAAAGCTGAAAATGAGAAGAATGAATAAAAGGAACCTGACATGAGTTGTGACAATAAAGCCAAAGTGGCGATTGTAATGGGCAGCAGCAGCGACCTGCCGAACCTGAAAGGCGGAATCGAGCTTCTCAAGGAGTTTGGCGTACCGTTCACGGCGCGGGTGATTTCCGCCCACCGCACCCCCGATGAAGCGGTGAAGTTTGCGTCAACCGCCGAAGCCGAAGGCATAAAGGTTATTATTTGCGCGGCTGGAATGGCGGCCCATCTCGGCGGAGTTATCGCCGCTCATACCACCTTGCCGGTCATCGGCGTACCGATGGCCTGCGAGCCGTTCAACGGACTCGATGCCCTGCTGTCGATTGTCCAGATGCCTCCGGGAATTCCCGTGGCGGCGGTGACTGCCGGGAAAGCCGGCGGCAAAAACGCCGCGCTGTTCGCGATTTCGATCCTAGCGCTGGGGTGTCCGGAACTGGCCGGGAAGCTCAAGGACTTCCGCAAAGCCCAAAGCGAAAAGGTAAGTAAAGCTGACGCCGAACTGCAAGAAGAATTAAAAGTGAAGAATTAAGAGTGAAGCGGATTTTTACAATATTGCTGATATTGGAACTGATTCCGTGTTTGTTTGCGGGACTGAACAAGGTATCGGACAAGCTCAATGCAAAGGGATATTCCCCGGAAATTGACAAGGCCGCTAAAGAACTGCTCAAGAAAACGGCATCCTCTCAGCCGGAAAAATCCGGAAACGGCAATCCGGTAAAGGCAATCGACAAGGTTTTCAAAGTCAAGTTCAACAATGAACTTGAGCGGGACATTGTCAAAATGCTGGAAATCCTGGAAGTCCAGTATCCGGCAATGTATCGCAAACTTCCGGCCGATACCAGAATCAAAATCCTCCGGTCCGTGGGCAAAGGCTTCAACGCCGGAATCAGGATTGTCGAGAAGAAACCCAAAGCAGACAAAAAGGCCGTGCCGAAAGGTGCGGAAAAGTCTGAAATCAAACCTGCGGTGACAATTTCCCGCAATCGTCTGTCTTATTTCCGGATTGATGATTTTTCCGCCGCCGAACTCAAGACCCTCACGAAGGAATGTCAGGAAATTTCGCGTTTGAAAAATGCCCCGGTTGGCGCAATCCTCGACCTGCGCGACTGCGAAGGCGGAGAGTGGCTGGCCGCCGTTAACGCTCTCGGATTGTTCTGCTCCCCTGAAAAGAAGCTGATCAAGGAACTTAATCCGGAATGCAAGCAGTTTATCAAGGTCCCGTGCGCGGTGCTGATCGGCAAAAATACCTCGGGCGCGGGTGAAATCTTTGCTTTCCTGATGGCGAAAGCCAGACAGGGCTTGCTGATCGGCGCTCCCACAACCGGCGAGCCGTTTCCGCTCAAACGCGTTGAGATGAATTCAAAATACGACTTGCTGATTCCGCAAATTCCCGAGGAACTGGGAATGATCCCGGCATCACCGGTGCAACCCGCGATAAAAATAAAAGCTTATCCGCAAATTTCATATACCGACCTTAAAAAAGTTGATGAAGAACGCATCGATAACTGCCTCTCCCGGGCCGTTGATCTCCTCATCAGTTATTCCTCCATCGAGCACAAATAGGCAAACCCGATCCATGGACTTACCCGATTATTCGATATGGCAATGGTGCGGTTTGTGGCTGACCGGACTCCTTACCGGGGTGGCCAAAACCGGCGTACCCGGTATCAGCATTATCAACGTGCCGCTGATGGCGAACCTGTTTCCCGCGAAAATGTCGACCGGTCTGGTACTGCCGATCCTGGGATTCACCGATATTCTCGCGGTTATTTACTACCATCGGCACGCCAAGTGGAATCATATTTTCCGGTTGCTGCCGTGGGCGCTGGCGGGGATTGTCGCCGGGTCGGTGATCATCCGTTTTATTTCCGATGACTGGCTCAAGCCGGTGATAGGTTTCATCGTGCTGATTATGCTGGTGCTGAATTACTGGAGAAGAAGCCGGGGCGGGGATATGCATATCCCGACTCACTGGAGTTTCGCCGCCAGCATGGGATTCGCTGCCGGACTCACCACTCAGCTTGCCAATGCTGCCGGCCCGGTGATCATTATCTATATGCTGGCGATGCGGTTGCCGAAAGAGGAATTTATCGGCACTTCCGCATGGTACTTCCTTATCCTCAACTGGTTGAAAATTCCGCTGTTTATTTCCGAGGACAGAATAACCGTGGAGTCGTTCACGGCCGACCTGACCGCAATCCCGTTCCTGATCATCGGCGCGGTAGCAGGGATCATCATCCTGAAGAAAATCCCGCAGATCTACTTCGAGGTAGTTGTCCAGATCCTTGCCGTCGCCGCCGCACTCAAACTCTGCGCCTCCGCCTTCTTCATCGGCAGGTAATTACTTATTTTGTTCCTGAATCCGTGCATCCGCACCGCACTGAATTTTTCACGGATTCACGTTATTAATTTTGTCCTGAGCTAATTTATCCAGTTCATTTATTTTAAATCTTGTTGCGATTATGGAATGTTTAGGATCCTTTTTACTTAAACTGGTGTAGGTTGTGCAGATAATTGTACCGTCTGGAAGGATTTCCACCCCGCTGTATCCAGTTCCGCATTTCGTATGTATGAGTTTAACCCGGTATTGTCCCGGCTTTCCTGTAAGGATATCCTCTAAAGTGCCTATCCAGGCAACATATTGACCGTTTGTATTGCTTTTGAATGCCTTATCCCGGAATGCGACGAATAATCTGCCATCGGGTAATTGCCTGATTATATGCCGGTCTCCAGTCAATCCCCACGGGGTATTTTTTGGTTTGCTCCATGTCTTTCCATTATCTTTACTAACAATATATTTTGCATAATAGGTATTTTCCCAGTTGCACCGCAATAATACGAGTATTGTATCTTTAATTTTTATTGCATTTGGTTCGCAATATCCCATACCCGGCTTATATGCAACTGCCTTCACGTTTTTCCAGGTCCTGCCGCCATCTTTACTGGTTGCCTGATAAACAGTTTGCAATCCTTGGTTATGGTATTTTCCCTGCATATCATGATAAAAGCCCAGATAGTCACCATTATCCAATCGAACCATACCCGTCATTGACACACAACAAAATAATCCTGTATTGATTGGGCCATCCCAGGTTTTGCCGCCATCTTTGCTAATAATTGAATACATGGGGCCGCCATGTTGCAAATACCTGTCTGTTTTTGGCGCAAATAATACAATATTTTCTTTATCTTTATATTTCATTGCAAAAATCGTAGGGCAATTTCCAGTAGTCCAATGCCATTTTTTAGGAGTGGGGAGATATTTTATAGTATTGAAATCCTTAGTTCTAATGACTGGGCCGGATGGTCCCCCGTGCATGATTCCCCAAGTTGCAAAAAATCCGTATTTCGATAGACAGGTCGAAGGATGTTGATAATTGCTGTTGTAAGCTAAAAGGAATTGTCTGGATTTATCCCCGGAAATATCAATAGTTTTCAAATCCGGTTTAGGTGGAATTCCTCTGTCATATTTAATGGTTTCCGGAATTTTTGGTGGAGATAAAGATTGTTCAAGCGTTTTTGGCGGCGAATACACCAAATAACAGATTACAGCAAGAATTGTGCATACGATTGTGACAGTTAACAGATAGATTTTTTTTTTCATGTTTACACCAAACCAAGATAAATATTGTTTTAAAAATTAGTCGGCAAAGGGGAAAATTTCAATGGATAATGTCTTTTATCAAGGGTGATTGATATTTGTTCTACCGGGAGTTTTCCGGATTTTCCGGCGGGATTGAAATTGTGCGCGGGAATGTTCCAGTGGTCTTCCATTCTGCCGAAAAAGATTTCCGTGTTTGCATTGATGCTGCGGTTGTAGACGTTGATGCCGTTCGTTATGCCATTTGCCTATTTCCCGGGAGCTGTATCCGTGCCGCCGGAGATTTTCGCCAATGGTAATACCGAATTGCAATCAAAAATCCATTAATGAAAAGGGGGATTTCTGAGAATCAGGCATAATTATTTTGTCTTTTGATGGGTTTTAAAGGTAGCGGGAAATTACCGGTTCAAGTGCTTCCGCGAAGATTTGATATCCCCGGTCATTGGGATGAAGACCGTCGGGCATGATTTCCGGGGAGATGGCTCCATCCGAAGACAAAAACTGGTCTCCGATATCCAGGAAATGAATGTGTGATTCTCTGCCTAGTGTCCTGTCAACGCTGTTTTTGTAACAAGATTGCGAAGATTTTGAGATTGATTCGTATTCTGAAAGGCCGCCGATACCGAGGTATCGAAGGTTCTTGAAGGGTACGAAGACAAGCTTAAAAGAACGCAACCACTTTGCGGCAAGTTTCTTGCAGTTGTATTTTTCCTTTTCTCCTTCGGGAAATATTCATATTTCCTCTCAGTCGAAAATCCAATCTACAATTTAACTTGTCTTGTTACAAAAACAGCGTTGACAGGACACTAGTTTCGCGATTAGCGCATTGACTTTTCGTATTTTTAATCTGCATGGATTATTGGGCTCCGGGTTGAAAGGAAGAATGCCGATCAACAGGATTTTTGTTTCCGGGAGTTTGCGATGTAGAGCCGCACAGACCGTTTCGATGCCATTAGCAATGTCCTCCGGGATGTCTCCGGCCAGGATATTGTTTACCCCGATCAGCAGCACCGCCAGTTTCGGGCAAATCCCGTCCAGGCCACCTGTTCGATCCGCCAGAGGACATTCTGGGTCTGATCGCGGCCGAAGCCCATGTTTACAACTTTGCGGCGGCTGTAATGTTGCCTCCAGACGTCTCCGCCCCTGATATATTTTGCCACTGGCTGGCCACCGAAATAGTGGGTAATCGAGTCGCCAATGAAAATCAGGTAAACCGGACCTTTCGCGGCTTCCCGCTTTACCTGCTCGTGACGTTCCATCCAGTTATATTCACCGCTGGAATCGGCAGTTAGATTTTTTGACGGTGTTACGGTATGCATATTTATTTCCCGGATAAATTCAATTGATAAAGGACAGATCCGGCAGGAGGAAGATTAACATCCAGGATATCACCTTTCAGCGCCGTTTTTTTGCCCCAACATACCAGACACGCCGGAAACTTTACTTTCAAGTTTGTTGGCGCGCTTCCGTCGTAATTTTACCTGACTCTCAAAATCTCCCTTGTCATTAATGGCTTTTTGATTGCAATTCGGTATTAAATGCAATTTCCGAAATTACCACCCAATGATCGATGAAGTCGCTGGATTGCGAGGTATTGAGAATCTTTATGACATTTTTCCCTTTTCTGAAGTATCCGGCGGGAACCGTAAATGATTTTGTTTTCCAGCCTTTGACAACGAACGGGGTTTTGCCCGAAAATATTCTGTGCCCGTTCAACTCGATTTTCATATCCGCAATGTGCTTATCGCAGTTCCGCCCTTCGATCGTCATGACCGTTTTACCGGCGGGAAGTTTTTCCATCCTGAAAACCGCTTCCAGGAAGCAGTAAGGGGTTTGTTTTCCATAGATGGCGCAACTGATTTTGCCGTTTCCCCGGTTAGTGTAACCGCGGCCGCCTGGTACATCATTCATGTTGAATACGTATTTCCCATGCGGATCAATTACCGGAAGCGGTTTGTTGTTCCGATGGAGATAATCGATAATTTCAATCATGTTTTTCTGGTAGACGGTAAATTCGGCGGTCAGCTTCGGGTTGCGGCAGGTTTTGACGATTTTCTTGAGCAGTTCATCCATCTGTTTGATCTGCCCCTGAATTTTTTTATACTCCCCGCTGCCGATGGAATACCTTGAAAGTTCTTTATCCTCCAAAGCTTTTAGTCCCGCTACCTGCCTTTGGCCTTTTTCGACAATAAAATCTCTTCTTTTTTTCGATGGTATCCTTTTATCAATGGGAAATTTATAGGCAAGCTTCAGATAAAGGCCGGCGTATTTGAGGATCGGCTCAACCGCCAGGGGATTTCCCGCTACCTTGGCGATGGCGCGCTGCCGTGCCTTTTCCGGATTGTACCGCGATGCGTTCCACATGTACTCGGCAATGCTCATGCAGCGGATCAACCGGACTTGATTATCCGGCGAAAAATTGGCCTTCACCCCGACGCAATTGGTCCCATACAGGAGTTTATAACCGTCTCTTGCCCTGGGTTCGCCATACGGTTCACATATCGTCAGCCCCCGGTACATGCCGTGGGCTTGACCTGGGGTGTTGTCCGCAATAATAAAAGGGCGTCCCTCAATGCCTTTTTCATATTTGGCAATAGCTGATTTTGTGTAATCGAAAGTAACGCACTGGGGTCCGGTCCAGATCATGATTAACTTTTTCGAAACCCCTATCCGGTCATAATAACCCGCTACCCCGGCGCTGCTTTCGTAGTCTTTGGTGGTTCCGACAATGATAGCTTCAGGATAATTTGCCCAGATTTTTTCGGTCATTTTCTTCATGAACCAGGCGTGAGAAAGCAAAATATCATTGTTGTAGGCTTTCCGGTCGGCCGCCGTGAAGGATTCTTTTTTTCTGCCGCCATCGTCAATAGCCAGCAGTGCTACATTCCCACCCCGCTTCAGGGTGACATTGTAAAGACCGAACAGCCAGTCGATCTCCTTGTCATCGGAAACCGTTATCGACCCTTTCTGGAAGTGGACGCACAGGTTATTGCCGATCCAGCCACCGCGCGGAACCACGTATGCGCAAAGCCGTTCCAGATATTCCATGTATTTCTTGTATCTCCTGGATTCCGGTTTACGAAACAGATTATTAAACCACCAGGCGGCGGTATGGATGATACCTACTTTCAACTCCAGGTTTCTGCCAGCCTGTTCATTATTCCCGGCGAAAAGCCCCCGGTACATGTAGTCGGGCCAGTCCTTGATGTCGCAAGCGGATACGACAACTTTGCCGTTTTTTTTCCGCAGCAACTGCCTGAAAGTCTGCAAAGCCCAATAAAGCCCGGTTTTATCATTGGCCCTGAGAATGATCTTGTTTCTATTCTTTTCTTTTAGAAACTGAATGGTATAACCTTCTTTCCGGGAACCGTTTTTACCGATTTCCAGGCTTATGATTATTGGGCTGTCCGCAAGTTTGGAGCCGTTTTCGGCAGTACGAACCTTGCCGGGATCAATGCCGCAGTATCCGGCTATTTCCCTGACAACGATTTTCTTGAAATCAATGTTGCCGGAATTCAGGCATATCCCGAATTTAACCTTGCCATTTTCCGCCAGTTCAATGGTTTTGCCGCTGTCCTGAAGCTGTTTGGGTTCGGGAATGATCAGCGGATATTTCAGCCATGATGAATTAACTTTCGCTTTGGCTTTATCCGATACCGCATAAAGCGGTCCGATAAACACTTTTCTCTCCTGACTTTCTTTAGCGTCGACGCTGTTGTTTGGGCCGCAGCAGATCCTGATGGCCTTGCCCCGGACGGGGATGACCGTCTTGTGCCATTTGCCGTCACCGGGAACTTTCCGGACAACCCGCCTCTGCCTTTTAGGCGAGGTGTCCCAGTAAACATCGACCACGAGAGCCGTTCCGGGCATGGCTTTGTATTCGAGAAGCAGTTTATCACATTCACCAACGGGAAACTGTTTGCTCATCCAGTTGTAATGATCCTTTTTTTCACCCGGAGTACTTTTGAACCAGATATATCCCGGCTTCCCTGCAGTTGGGTAAACCACTCCGCCCTTCCGGGATTTTACGTATGCGATGCTATGCCAACTGGTGTTTTCTTTGGTGAAATAATTTATGGTTTTTCCGGCGTCTTCCGCAACCAATAACGACATCGGAAGAACGATTAACACGAGCATGGATACTAATTTTTTCATCATTTACTTTCTGTTGTTTGTTGATTTTATATATATTTTTTTCTGTTGATAATTTATTTTTCCAGTCTGAACAGATGCCCGTTGTTGGCGGTCAGGTCAGTGTAAGTATGCCCGGCAACATGACCATCGGTAAAAAGGCAATTCGCTCTGCCGTTCACTCCCGGAAACCAGGTGTTACGGGTTTCCGCCGCCTGGTCGGGAACTCCGCCATGCCGCAAGCGGGGAACGTATTGGCTCACACTGACATAATAGCCGTGGTTCGGCATATTATATAATGAATAACTGCCTGAGTTATTCATATAACATGCGCCGTCCGTTGCCCAGATCGTGTCGCTGGGGGCCTGGATTTGTGCAAACCGGACAAAGATGACTTTAGTCGGCGCGCCCGCGAATCCCTGCCAGCTGAATTCCTCGATATTCATGCCGTAATCGACTTCATACAGCACCCCGCTGGCATTTGACGAATTGGAACCGGGACAGTGCATGATCGTCTTCTCGTAATCAACCGCATAGAGCATATTGCTGGATTTGATCTCTTTTCCCGTGGCGTATTCGATGATCTGGTTTGGCCAGTAACGTCGGAGCTTACCATCCGAGATTCCCATTCTGTTCATATTTCCATCGGGGATCAGATAGCCGTCATTGCTGTCGGCATACATGGCAAGGGCGGTTCCCATCTGCTTCATGTTGTCGGCGCAGCTTATCTCCTGCGCCCTGGCCTTGGCGTTGTTCAGTGCCGGGAGCAGGATTGCCGCTAGAATAGCAATGATAGCTATTACAACGAGGAGCTCGATCAGGGTGAATTTGATTTTTTCCAGTGTTGCCGACGAGTTGACTTTCTGCCTTTCAAGCGCTGTTTTCATGGTTCATCCTCCTTTGATGCTATTCATAACATTAATATCTTTTATGCCGTATTGTGCATCTCCTCCGGAACAAATGATATCGATGGCCTTAACCATCTCGCGATAATAAAGATTGAAATTACGGTCAATGTATTTAAAAGGCGGGACTTGTTTTCCGGCGTAGACAAGGGAAATCACATCCAGGTCTTCCGGATAGTGAATACCCTTTGCGGAAATCCTGCGCTGAAATCCAAGGGGCTCGGCGCTGTCCAGGATCAGCAGCTCAGGCAGCTTCCCGGCGATTTTTTTCTGTTCCAGGGCCGTGGCGAACGCTTCCGGCAGTTCATCGGCTTTTCCTGGAACCGGAAGATATTTAAAGTTCAATTTGCATTCTTCGGCAAAGATTTCAGCTTGATGGCGCACTCTCCGGAAATCACTGTGCACGGAATAGTCATTGTTGTCTATCAGCATTACATTTTTCCGGTTATTCTTTACCGCATATTCCAGACAAGCTTTGAGAGGACTGAAATTATCCCCGCCAATTCGATTGTATTTCAGGTCCGGGTAATCGTTTTCTATAAAGTTCCCGAGAAACAGCACCGGATATGAAAGTTTCAATGATTTTTCGATTTCAGGACGCCGAAACTGCAAACCCACGATCAAAACACAATCGGGATAACCGAATTTCTCCATACGCTCCAGTTCAACGTCAATGCGTAGATTTGCGTCTTCGCCGGGAATGAATCTCACAAAGAAATCATATTTTTCCCTGACCGTAGGAACGTGGATAAATTCGGAGATCACCTGGATGAAATTGTTATCCGCCGGAGTTCCTCCGAAAGCAAAAATCATCACCTCCTTGATGTCCGGTTTCCTGGACGGGTGGCATACATAAACTCCGTAACGCTCCTTGCGTTTCACAAGCTTTTTCCATTCGAGGATGTCCAGCGCGGAGATTATGACCCGCTGTCCTACGCCGAAATCATTTGCGAGAGCCCTGGTGCTTTTCAGCCTTTCCCCCGGTTCAAATTTGCCTTTGGCAATATGGTCTTCGAGTATCGCGGCAACTTGGCTTGATTTGAGCTTCTTTTCGGTTAATACACTCATATTGACCTTAAAATTATGCTGAATTTTCCGTGTGATCTGATTAATTATACATCAGATTGCATCAGATTGCAAGGCCCCGAATTTACATTTTATACCAATTTGCAATCTGAAAACACAATCGTATTGCGGCAAGATTCTAAGGTCCCTCTGAGTTCATGCAAAAATTACTCAAGTGCAATCATACACTACAAGAAGTGTCTATAACAGAAAACGAATTGATACTATATGACAGCCATTAATGACAATGTTTGATTGTACGGGTTTTTTCTGTAAGTTTAATATTTTTTCAATACCTGCTTGAGAACTTTTTCGCAGTAGCCGCAATCATGACAGCCGGTTCCGCAGTGTGAGGATTTCTCGAACCAGTTGTCCGGGAAAGCGGTGTTATCTATATATTGCGGCGCGAAAATCGGGGAGAAACCCGGTTCCAGCAGGTCGAGCAGGTCGCCGGTAAACTGCCGGTTCACGTAAGCGCCGATCACCATGCGCGGATGCGAGTGCTGCCGGGTTGCAAGTTTTACCACCGGGAAAAGTTCATTATAGTGATGCAGGTCTTCCGGCCGTATCCAGGTGGCTTTCAGGATTTCCGCGAAGTTTTCCGGTTTCTTGTACAAATGCCAGCATACGTGCGGAGTCCAGTCCTTGATGTTTTTCATCTCGTCGATTTCGATGTCGTGTGCCACGGTGTTGTCGTGGAAGCTCTGTCCGGGACAGTATCGCAGACAGCCGCTGTTGGCCAGCATCAGCAAACCCTTGCCGTTAGCGTCACACCACTGCTTGACTGTCTTCACCATTTCGATGTCGCGCTGGATATCACGCTGGATATAGAAACTGTCGAACAATCCTGAAACGTATCCCATTGCCTGGGGAGTACCGATCCGCATGTTCACCGATGCGCGTACCTCGGTTTCCGGGAAATGCCGTTTCACGGTCCGGGCGATGGCCGGCGACGTCGTAGTGACGATATCGGCCCCGCCGCAGAAATCCGCCATATGCGACATGATGGAAATCACTTCGTTTTCGAGCGACTGGCTGACCGCCCTGCCGCCGTAGCAATTAGCGTTAAACAGCAGATCCAGCTTGATTCCCTGTTCCCGGATACTGACCAGGTCTTCTTCAAGGGTGTACTGGGTGTTCCAGTCGGTTCCTCCGCGCGCTTTGCCAAGGGCGGCGCGGCCCGAAGCGGCGCCTGCCCAGGGAAAATATACCTCGGAGAGATGTTCCCGGTAATCACTGACGATCTCCGGGAACCTTTCCCCGTTATCGGGTTGCTGATATCCAATTGCGAATTTCATTCTTTCTCCGGTCAATCCGCATCGCTTCCGGATACGACTTTCTGTAACTTCGCGTCTTCCGGGAACGGTATGGGATTTTCCCAGTCGACTTTCCACTTCGGGCGTCTGCGGAATTTATTCTTGAATTTGTTTTCCAGCACTCCGCGTCTTTCCAGGCTGATCATACATGCCCGGGTGCATCCGCGCGCTCCGCAAACGGCCTGTCCGGTGTTGTAAAGGTTCCTCGGTTTATGCTTAAACGGACTCCAACTGCCGGGCCGCCGGTTCGTTCCGGGCATATACTGTTCATCCTCTGGAACTTCTTCATCCACTTCCATTGCTCCCCGGAACGCTATATCGCAGGCTTTACAGTCGATGTTTGCCCATTCCACGTCATGTCCGGCAAGCTTTACTCTTACCGGATTATCCGGATCGAAGGCCTGTCCGGGGCACTCCTTCACGCACGCCATGCACTTGTTGCAAAGCTGTGGACCGCCATAAATCGGGTCCGGTTCCAGCTCAAGGTCGGTTATAATGATTCCGACACGATTGCGGGGACCGAACTGCGGACTCAGAAACATCTTACTGTAGCCTATTTCTCCCAAACCGCAAAGAAATGCCGCAATTCTCAGGTGGACCATTACGTCCGGCGCGGCACGGCCGGGAGCGACGGGTACGCTGCCTATACGGTAAAGATAACCGTCACCGTCAATTCTCCGCCAGTCGCTCTGATGTCCATATGGGATTGCTTCGTAGCCGCGGTCCTCAATGTATTTACTGAGGTTGATCACGTTCATCGGCATATAGAGATAGGTAAGTCCGCCGTAGCCCATCGCCGAATAATTGCTGAAGAACGTGCCTTCCTCAACTCCGCGCAGACTTCCCCGGTTTACCCGGAAAACCATGCCGATCACCGATTTTGCTTCCGGCATGATCTGACGCGGGTCCATTTGGGTGGGCGCGCCTTCCCAGCGGTCGATGTTGCCGATACCGACCGCGTCGGCGCCGAACGCCAGCGCCTGTCTTTTTACCAGTTCCGCCGCCTGCCTCGGATTATCGAGGTCCGATAAGTCGAACTCTCTTGTCATTACTGTCATTTTAAAGCTCCATAATAGGTTGATTATATTGAATGAATCACTTGATCTTATCGATAGCAGTAACTACCTCCATTTTGATTTTGTCTATCCGTCCGGATTTGCAGTCGAAAATATTAATTCCCAGAACAAAGTATTCGCCAACCGGGAAGGTCATCCTGATTCCCGGTTTGTATCCCTGGTCGACGTAGCAGCCGGTTTTGCGGACATGATCGAGAAGTAATTCAAACTGTTTAATGTTCTTCCACTTGCGCGTGGCGAATTCATTAAATGGATATCTCTCAAGAACCATGTAATGGTATTCCTCGTAAAATGCCTGGAAGCATATCCCGGTTGCCGAATTGTATGGCTGAAACATCATTGCCACAGGTTTCTGCAGCAGCCCCGGCTGGTCGGCGGACATTCGCAGGCGGCAGTAAATTTCCGTTCCGCACAGCTCGGAAAAAGTGAGAGTGTATCCCGGCAGTTTTTTATGCAGTTTGCGCATTTCCTCCCCGGCACGGCGGATGATATCATTACGGTGATGTCCGCTTAAAAGTTCATTTACGGCCGGGCCGATCTGGTAACGGTTCCCGCTGTCCTTGGTCAGGTAGTTTCTGGCTCGCAGCGTCCTCACCAGATTATGGACAGTGGTTTTTTTCATTCCGAACATTTCCGATAGATCGTTAAGTCCCGCGCCGTTTTCCGTATTGGAAACAGCGTGGAGAATATCCAGGGCCTTGATTACCGACTGCACATAACTTGAACTTGGCATTTATTATTATCCATCATTGATGAATTATTTATCATATAATAAAGTATAACTCCCGCCATCGAATAAAACAAGAGCTGTCCAAAAATTTCTTATGAGAAAATGAAAACAAGAAGAAAGCGGAATATTCAAAATCTGAATATTCCGCTTATACAAAAAGGGAAATTACAGTACGAAAAATAGCCGTGCCAGCAACGATAAAACTAGTTCTTTTTTGTGTCCCGGATGGTAACCGCCGACAGAATGACCGGCACGAGTGAGTGGGTACATTCAACTTTAAACGCTTTCACCGGCTTTTTCGGGCAGGGGTTGATCCATTCCGTCTGGTACAGTGTTTTGGAGTGTTCCGGGTTCAAGTGATGCAAAGCCCTGGCATTCTTTATGAACTTGCTTTGCGCGGGAATGTCCTTCAAGAGCGAGAAGTTTCTTCCCAACCGCAACGGCATTTCCGCTGTTGATCCGTCGGCATATTGGAGTACGAATTTTGCGGCAATCACGCCGTAGGGTTTCCACTTTGTCCGGATTTCATGCTGTAGTTTCTTAATCGCGGCTTTGTCCTTGGGATCGGCGGCGCTAAGCACATACAGGCTGGAAATTTTTGTAGCGGGTGAAAATTTGTGAACAAATGGCTTGCCCGGAGTAACCATCATGGCCGTGGTTTTCATCGGAATATTGCCGACTGTCGTTTCCGGGTTGATATTCAGCTTTTTCGCCAGCTTGCAGTCACCTGCTATTTTCAACTGGACAAGTTTACTTCCGGCCGCGGGATTTGGTTGCTGCCCAAAGGTTCCCATCAGGTTCGGCATGTATTGCGAAGCCCACTCCGCCATCGGCAGCGCGCCTTTTTCCTCCTTGTTCCATGCGTAATTGCCGCATTGCAGCGTGGTGTGGTAGCAGTAATGCAGCCAACGGGCGGTATTTGAATGGTTGAGCATACTCCCGAAAAACGGGTAGATGATTGTTCCGAAACCAGCGTCGGCAGGACAAGGTTTGCGGAAATTGGCGCTGAAACCGTTGTCCACTTTCCAAGTTTGCTTGAATCCCATATCGAACAGCGGCTGGTTTGACTCCGACCACGACAACATTATAATGTCGCGCGGCAGTTTTTCCGCCACTTTATACAGGTTGAACGGCAGTCCGCCGTTGTGTTTTTGCAGCAGCATGTCATCAAACATACTCATTTTCAGGCCGCGTCTGGTGATGATCTTGTATTCCTCCATCAGGAACTTGTAAAAAAGCTCCTGGCGGGTCTGCCCTTTATAGACGACCTGCGGTTTTACCTTGCACTTGTGCCACCATTCGTCATTGTTGGTATGGAAGAAGTTCAACGGTTTGCCGCACATGTCGATGATGTCATTGAACAAGTCTTTCATCAGCTTATACACTTCGGGGTTGGTGAGATCCATTTGGGCGCGATAGTGTTTTTCAGCGAGATTCCGGTAATGCCTGATCCAGAATCCCGAATGCGCGCCGTAGGTTATCCCCGGGGCAATGTCGATGAAATGTTCCCGGGCGAAATCAAAGATATCTTTTATATCCTCAGCCGTAAAATTATCCTTGTGATGCAGGTCGGGGCGCGACGGATAATTCACGTTGTCGGCAAAACCGAAGATCATTACATTGAATTTGTTTCCGGCAACGTATCTTTTGATCCAGTCTTTGATTACGGCGACTTCATAACCGTGAGTTCCGCCGTTGTTTTTCTTGCAGTGCCCCATTTCGATAATACTGACAATCCGCTTTTTGTATGTGGGCCAGTCGATAATATTCGCGGTCCGAACAGGTACGTTCGGCAGTTTCGGGGATGCCGCAAGCTGCGACAAAGTAACCACGCCGTAATAAAGCCCGGCTTCACCGCCGCCGGTTATTTCAATTCTATCGGAAGTTACTTTCAGCAGATATGCTTCCGGGCTTTCCGCCGGAATCTTTTTCGTCACTGCCGCGGTATCAATGCAAACCGTGATTCGCCCTGTGCCGCCCTTGACTATTTTCGGTTTCACGCCGTATATTCCGTAAAGTTTTTCCGCCATGAATTTCGCCGTTTTGACGGTTCGTTCCGAGGCGTTTGCCGATACGGTAATCACGTCACCGGGTTTCGGCATGAATCCGCCTTTACCAAGCTTCATCTTTTTCGGAACCGGATTAAGGCAGACATCCGCAAAACCGATTTTCGCGGGAAGGTGCTGACTGAAATGATAAACCGCAACCCCGCCGGCAAACTTACGGTTGACCGGAGTTGCCCGCACCGTAACCTGATGATAGCCGTTTACGGAGCTGCCAATATTGATGTTCCAGCTGAACGAGCCGTTACAACCGTCAATTTTAAGCTTTCTCGTAAAAGTTTTCGGGGGAGTCAATTCGTCGGCATACCAGGCTTTCAGGAGAACTTCGCCAACCGGATTAGTGCAGTTGACCGTGCCGCTGATATTTACTTCGCCGTTTTTGATCCGCTTTAAACTCAGGTTGTTGATCTTGACCTGACCCGCCCCATCGGTCAGGTTAAGAATTCCGAATCCTTCCGTGGGCCTGCGCCTGACCGGGCTCCATATCGGATTTTTAATTGCTTTGCCAGTCTTATCGGTGCGCATGGCCTGGAACTGGACAACCTCCGGGATCTTGTCCGCGCCGATGGTTTCCCACGGAACCGCTGCTTCCACGGTCCAGTAGTCCTTGCCTTTCGCGGTTTTAACCTGCCATTTGCCGTTCCAGTCTTTATACTTGTTTTTTACCCGGTCATCCACCTGGTCGAAAATCCGGGCGATATCCGCCTTGGTTCCGGCGGGATTAACGAGGAATTGGTAATACGTGTCAGGATATGAATCCGAGAGCAGGAAAAATTCAAAGTCTTCATTGTTCCAGAGCGCCGAATCGAAATCGGTAAGATCGCTTTTCAGCTTTGTTCCCGCCTTGAACGGCATTTTGGCGGCGATATAGAAATTGTCCTTGTCGTATGCGGCTTTGAACCAGTTTTTGCCGTCGGATTTTCCCTGGTTAAGCGCAAGGTAATCAAGCGTGACGGGCTTGGCGGATTTCCATATGGGATCGTCAAGTTTGCCGTCCAGTGCCGGAGGTTTCGCCGCCGGGAAGATTGCCGCCGAGTTGCCGGTGTCGAGTTTATGGAGTTTCACGCCGGGAGTTTCCCAGGTGAGAGCGCCGACTCCAATTTTAGCGTCGAATCGTTTATATAACCGGAACATGAGGCTGGTTATTTTGTCGGGATGCAGTTTCAGCTGTTTTGACCTGTCACGGAAATTGGTGACGCTGGGAATATTGATGATTTTCCAGCCTTTATGATTCATTTTGAGGAAAGCCGTGTATGACTGTTTTTCTGAAGTCCGGAAAGTTATTGCCAGGGTGGTCAGTTTTCCGTCGTTCCAGAAATATCCCTTCAGGCCGTTGAACTCTTTCGGCCATTGCTCCGCCTGCTTTTTCGTTGCCTTGAACGGCATGATGAGATTGACGGTAGCATTTCCGAAGAAGTCGGCAATGATGGCGTTACCGCCGTCCGGGGTTTTCTCATAACTCAGCTTTGCTCCACAGCCGGCTTTGCGAAAATTATTGACGTACCAGCCGCTTTCAGGAATTTTAAGTTCATTCGTTCCGCCGGCAAATGCCGCGATATTGATTAAAAACAGAACCGAAACAATTATTTTTGATCTCATATTATACGTTTTCCGTTAAATTTTTAAGGTTTTGCGGCGCCATTCTGCCAGTACAGCACTGTGTCCATTGGGAATCCCCCGGGATACGGCTGGCTCTGCTGTACCCAGCGCGCGCTCAGATCCCCGTACATTACGTTCATGCCGTTTCCGTGCCGCCAGCCATAATCATCCTTGGACGCGGCTGTGCCCAGAAAGGTGTAAACGTTGGTGCTCTTGCCCATTGTCGCCAATTCATACTGCCCAATGTAGGCCAGTTCGGCAAATAAGCCGAGTCTGGACAACTCCCTTACCTGGTTGACCTTGCCGGAGGGGGCGATATTGTTGGTTGTGTAATTGGTGTAAACATAATAATTGATGAAGTATCCACGTGCTATATTTGGCTCCATAACATCATAACCGTAAAGTTTTGTTGCCGCCGGGCAATGATAAACCGGGGGGCCTTTCGGATTTGAATAGTTAAGGTAACCTGCCAGCAGGAAGTCCCACATTTTTCCCTTGGAGTCCGCCGAATCGCCACTGTAGGTTTGCGGAAACCAGCCTTCGTTGTCATTGATGTACATTCCGGTGGCATTGGATATCTGTTTGAGATTACTCAGACAGTTTGCCTGATAAGCCTTGTCACGGGCTTTTTTCAGCGCCGGAAGCAGCATTGACGCAAGAATGCCGATGATAGCGATTACAACCAGCAGTTCAATCAGCGTAAACAGTTTCGAGTTGTTTTTCATGGCTAAACTCTCCTTTCCGGATGTAATTAATAATATTCCATAGTTCCGGGTACAACATAAAGTGATATGCCTCAAACAGAGTAATACCGTCAATAATTCCTTCCGACAATGGTTGTGCCAGCGGCGTCACCTTTAAGGGAATAGTTTTTTCAAGGTTTTTCGCGCCCATCCAGACCCAACCAAAACGCTTGGCTTCCGACGTTTCTATTTCCGGGAACAGGCTTTGGTAATCGGGATTGTCGACTTCAGGGAAATTATAATGAATTTCGTCCAGGATTTGACCGCTACTCATGGTTTTCCAGTTGAAAAAGCGGTTGCCGTAGACAAAATGAGGGCTGTCCGGGTCGTACCTGAGACCGAACCCAAGCTGTTGATTTTCCTGTTTTACTTTTTCAGAAACTTTTTTGAGGAAGCTGGTAAAATAACTTCCCCGGAAACGCCACCATGTATCCGGATTTTCATCCGTGCTTACCCCGTATTTTTCCCGGAACGCCTCAACTGCCGGGGGATCGAAACCGTACTGCTCCTGAGCATTTCCCTGAACTTTCCGTATAAATGACTGGTTGGCCTTAATCCATTCGGAGTAGGGCTTGTCAGGGTTTTCGTCCATGAATTTACGGATCTTGCGGTGATACTCCGCCGGACGGGAATGCGACCGGTTGGAAAGGTAAAGGCCATCGGCCCCGTACCTCAGTATTTCCTCGATCTGCCGCATTCTGAATTTCCGGACTTCAGGATATACATATGAGAGCACACCTAAATAATGATCGTTGCCGTTTTTCGATTTCCAGCAGTATTCCGGATGCTCGTGAACCAGTGAACTGATATTTAAACCGTAGCCGTAGTCATCGAACAAGGTCAGCCAGGGATGGATTTTGAGTCCGTGCTTCCGGGCAATTCTCACCGCGACTTCCAACGGATCGATTTTTTCCATCACTTTGCAGCATTTCTCGTAAATCGGTTTATGGAGATTTGCATAAGGAGCCGGAACATCGGCAGGAAAAGGTTTGTTGCCATAACGGTCAGGGGTTTGAGTGTGGTACAGCAGGTTTCCGCAACCCGAAAGCCGCCATTGGACTTTGGAGATTCCTCTTTCCGCACATTCGCCGAGAAAACGATTGATTTGTTCCTCCAGGAACAGTTCTTCCGATTGCCAGATCAAGTCGAAATAATCGACGGCCATGGTAAATTCAAGGTTCTTCATAATATTCGTGATGGTTTTAGTTCAGTTTTTTTATTTATAGAGTCCAGTCGCCAGTCAGACTGGTGCCGATCTGAATTTCCTCTCCTCGGTAATTTTTGTCTTTTATCATATTGAAAATCATTTTCGTCAGCTCCATGACCCCTTTTTTAGAATAGGCCCTGATCATGGATATCGGCGGATCGGTGGACAAGCTCAGCAGGTCGCCGCCGGAACAGACCAGCCCCAAGTCGTCGGGAATCTTAAATCCGCAATAGGCCACGGCCTGCAGAATCGCGGTAATGCTCTGCCAGCTTATTACATATAATGCGTCAGGCTGTTTATCTTTCGGGCGCGAAAGCAGTTCTTCCGTGACTTTGATTACTTCATTTTCTCGTCCGCATACAAACTCGAATTTATTGCAATCCGCACTGTTTTTCAGGTGAGAAAGGGATCTTTGGTAATTCTGTATGCGATATTTATGGGAAACGCCGAAATTCAACACGGCAATTCTTTTTCTGCCGTGATCCAGCAGTTTCTGGTAGATTTTCGTTATAGCATCTTCAGTCTGGTAGACGCAAGGAAATTTTCCCTTGCTCCAACGCCCCAGGCATGCCACCGGTAAACCTGAATTTTTCAGTATTCTCTCAGTTTTTTTATCCGGCACGCCGAACGTCATGATGCCGTCTACTTTGGCGTTAATCAGTTTTTTCGCGTCATCAACGGCCATGTTGAGCATGTAGTTCTTTTCCCCGATCCAGCGGTAGGCTTCCGTCATCAGCGCTCCGAATCTGAGGTTGTCCAGTTCTTCCAGGTGGTTAATCAGCACCCCGATCGTGCAGTGGGTGACCACCTGCATTTTTGTCGGGTGCGGGGGAAGTTTCATGACAAAAGTTCCGGCTCCCTGCACGCGGCGAAGGTATTTTTCATCTTCAAGCAGCGAAAAAGCCCTCCTGACTGTCATCGGCGCAATTCCGAATTCCTTTGCAACCCAGTTTTCAGAATAAAAGCGTTCGCCTTTCTGGAATCCGCGGGTGGACAGCACCTCCAGAAGCCAGCTCCTGACTTCCTGGTATTTCGGCAGTTTTACGTCTTTTACAGCCATTTCCGCTCCGGGCATATTCTCTAGTTATATATAGAAGTATAAGACAATTCCTGGGCAATGTCAATACCTGAAGACGTATTTTACTTGATAATATTTTTGAAGAGGATATTGACGGGCAGAGAGCATTGACATCGCTGGATATAGATGATATAATACTATCAGTATAAATAAATATATATCAACAATGTTGATAATAAAAGGAGAAATATGATACAATCGGTTGAAAGAGCATTTAAAATACTTGAATTGATGAACAATTATGAACGGTATCGGGAAGGTATCGGCGGATTGGAAATCAGCAAAAAGTTGGAACTCAAGCATCCTACCGTACATAACTTCATGAAAAGCCTGGTTTCACTGGGATATGTGGATCAGGATCCAAAAACCAGCAAATTCCGGCTCGGAGAAAAATCTTTGTGCCTGGGTTTGAATCTGCTTAACGCCGGAAGCCTGGTTCATGCCGCCTTGCCGGTTATGAAGGAACTGAGCGCAACAATTAAAGAGGCCACGGTGCTGATCCTTTACGATAACGGCATGCGCAATACGATTGCCTATCAGGAAAGCCCCAACCCAGTTAAGATCACGTTGTCTTTGGTTGCGGACGACAATTTTTACACCACCGCTACCGGTAGGGTTCTGCTCGCCAACATGTCTGATGAAGATTTACGCTGTTTTATCGAGAACCATTCCTTTCCGGATAATCAGAATTTCAAACCTGCCGGCAAGGATGAAATATATAGAATTATCGACAGAATCAGGAATGACGGATATGAAATGATCGACAAGGATTTCTTAACCGTGATCGGGGTTCCAATGGTAAGCAGGACTACCGCATTGAATGCTTCCCTGGGAACCTATTTTGTCAAAAATGAAAAAGATACCACCGAACGCATAAGTTTTATTGTTGCTGAACTGACAAAATCGTCCTGGAAAATTTCCGGCCTGCTGAACAATAAAGGATGACGCATGTGAAAAATCAGGGAACCATATCGGGAAAACAAATTTCCGGGAATATCAGGGACTATCTGCTTAGGGTACAGGATTTTACTCCCGGTGAATTTTACGGGGCATTCTGGAGCGAAAAGGCTTATCACGGTCCGTTGCTCGACTGGAACGCTGGGGGCGCCCATCATCACCGCGGTTGCGGGAGTGGAGCGCTTGCGCTGTGGATGACCGGTGATAAAGATATTCAACATCGCGCGGAACTTGCTTTCGATTGGCTGGTCAGCCGTCAGCATTCGCGGGGGGGCTGGTTCGAGATTCAGAATCATGAAAAACCTTCCGACTGGGAAAAAACCGGGCGGGAGGAATTGTCGACAATCTCCACCGGATTTGCCATTCACGGAATGGCGGAAGCATTGCTCAATGGCCTGCCACCGAAAAAAAGCTACATGGACTGTCTGCAAAATGCCGGTCACTGGTTTCTAGGCATTGAATTTCCACCGGGTTCCGGCATTTTTCCACACCATGAACGCTCTCCTTACGACACCTTGAACGCCAACATGCATACTGCCGACGCTTTATTCCTGATCGGACGCGTTCTTGATCAGATTTACAGCAAAAGGCTGAACATTTTTTCCCAGGGGGTGAAACGGGCGGTAAGTCATACCCTCGGACTGCAATGGGAAAACGGTTGTATGCCGTACCGGGATTACGGTTGGACAACTATCAATTACACCTCGCTGGTATTGTGGTGTCTTTTAAACGTGATGGAGCATGCGTCGCAAATGGTGGTCAGTCCTTTTACTCAGCAGGATATGGACAAATGTAAGTCGTCGCTTGCCAAGGGATGTGAATTTCTGCGCGGCAGCATAAATCCGGATGGTACACTGAACTGGGAGGAGTTTGAAACTTCATCCGCAAAATTCAACCTGTGGACTTATTTCATCACTATCAACGTATTGTTGCGCAAGGGCGGGGAAGAAAATTCCGCCGCCGCCGCGAAGCTGCTTAACCATGCCTGCCGCCGGGTCGGACGGGACGGACTGCCGGAAATGCGCGACAATACTAATGGCATCACTGAATGCGCATTCATGCAGGCTGATATCCTGATGTTTCTCCAGGGACTGCCGGAAGGTTGCGATTTAACGGTTTAAGCAGATTTTGAACCGGAACTTTGCTGACGCAATCCTGATCAGGATTGGTGTTTTGTCCGGGCAATAATATGGTCCTGGAGTTCCGGGGTGATCAGTTTGAACATCTGGGAGTATCCGGCCACCCGCACAGGGGTATTGCCATACCGGTCAGGATCTTTCCGGGCCTTTTCCAGTTGTTCAACCGTGGTAATGTTCCACTGCATCTGGCCGATGCCCATTTTCAGTCCGGTCCTGATAATATTGCTCATCAGCTTCTCCTTGCCGCTCCCCTGCAGAAGTGACGGATTAATATCAATGATCGCCGCCGATCCTCCGGCAGCTTTATCGTGAGGCTGTTTCGCCAGGCTGTTCAGCATGGCGGTGAGACCTTTTTCATCGCGTCCCTGATGGGCCGAGAGCGAATATGCCAGCGGGGTTTCGGCGTTCCGTCCGTCCGGCATCGCCCCGACCGCTCTCCCGAAAGAAAGGTTCAGGATGAACGTAAACAGATGCACAAAGTATCTGCCGTCGAGGGGACTGCGCATGGTGTCCATCAGGCTGATAAAGTCGTCGCAAACCTGTTTTGTCAGTAAATCAACTTCACTGATGTCGTTGCCGTATTTCGGCAGTTTCCGTAGCTGTTTTTGCAGAATCTCGAATCCGGAAAAGTCATTGCGGAGCGCTTCCAGCAAAGTTTCGGGATCAACGTTTTTTTCTTCAAACAGACATTTTTTCATGGCGAAGAGCGAGTCGGCGGTGTCGGGAGCGCCGAGAAAGCAGATTGAATGATAGTTGTAAAGCGGACCGCCGTTGGTAATGTCTTTTCCGCGCTTGATGCAGTCGTCGGTCAGGAGTGACCAGCAAGGCATGGGGCCGAAGTCGCGCTGTTTAAGCTCCCCGGCGTTGCAGCGGTAAACCATCCGGTCGGCAAAGAACTTAACCTGGGCGCAGTATGCTTTATACAGCTCATCGAAGCTTTTGAACGTAGAAAGCTCGCCGGTTTTCGGCCCGAACTGGCAACCGCTACGATGGTCGACGCCATTGAACAGCGCCAGCTCCAGGCATTTGGTTGAATTGAACCAGCCCGATACCGCATGGGGATTGGCTTTGCCGGGAATCGTGAGTTCAACACAGCCGATTGGAGCGTAGTCGGTGGCGTCTTCCGGACTGATTCCCCGGTCGGTCAGCGCCTTGATAAAAGAATCGTCATTGAAAATAAACGGAATGCCTCCGCCCCTGACAATCAGCCGCGAACATGCATCGATAAACTCTTCCGGGGTGTCATCATTGATCCTAACCGACAGGTCCCGGATCAGCCCGAAGTTTTCGGTGGCTTCCAGGATTATGTAGCTGAGTTCATTCACGGCGCACTTGCCGTTTCTGTCCACACCGCCGAGAGTGATCGCCTGGACGTCATAATCCAGATATAGCTTGCAGGCGAGTTCCTCCATCAGTTCCAGTGCTTCCTGCCGGGTGATGCGTCCGCTGGCAAGATCTTTTTCATAATATGGATACAATATCTGGTCGAGTCTGCCGATGGAGTTGGCGTTAATGCCGTCTTCGGCGCAGGTCATGATATGTCCGAACCAGAGCGCCTGGACTGCTTCACGGAAGGTTTGCGCGCCGTTCCCCGGCACTTTTTCACAGGTTTCGGCCATCATTGACAGCCGCCGTTTTTCTTCCGGATTATCGGCTTTGCCGGCCATTTCCCTTGCCAGTTCCGCATAGCGTTTTCCCAGCAGGATTCCGGCGTCGCAGACCAGTGAAACGGCAGTAAGGAAATTTTCTTTTTCCGCGTACTCGGGGGAAGCGATATCAAGCCCGGACAGCTCATTTCGCACTTCTTTTTTTAGTCCGGAAAATCCAATTTTGACCAGTTTTGCGAAGTCGCGGATCGAATGATTTTCCATCCAGCCCCGGGCCAAAAGAATTTCCAGATTTTTCTGATGGTATGCGTCTTCATACGGTTCTTTGCCGGATTCAGGTTTGGGATGCCCGACAAGATTTCCCCTGAGTTGAGTTATTTTTTTCACCAGTTCCGGGATCGCTACAGCCTGTTCCTCCGAAAAATTCATGGCCTCGAGTTCTTCCAGATGTTCTTCCACAACTGCATGCTTGAACCCGAAAAAAGCATTTTGGGAATGCTTTTCACTAGAATATATCAGGTGTTCCCCGGCGAGTGTCCAGTGCGGGAAGATTTTTATTGTCACGGTTTTAACCAGTTCAAGGAGCAGTCCCCCCTTGGTGGTAATGATCGATTGCCCGTAATTAACCGCCGAGTTCCATAACGCCAGGTCACGGCGGAAAATATTCATTTCAGGAACAAACGAACCGTGCCGCTCCGTAACATCCTGTTTCAGAAGTTCCAACTTTGATTTTCGTGTATTATTCATGTCGTAAATAATACGGCGGAAAAGGAAAAATGTCTTTGCCGGGAAGTATAAATATTTGTCTAAATGTCTATTTTATGTGTTTTTTGTATTGTCCGGGAGGAATGCCGGCGAACTCCCGGAATATCCGGGTGAAATGATGGACATTGACAAACCCCAGATTGTCGGCCAGCTCCTTGATTGGGGTGTCATGATAGGCGAGTTCATTTTTGGCCTTGTCGATTTTCAGTTTGCTTATGTATCTTGCCGGGGGCATTCCGCACTCTTCCTTGAATATCCTGATGAACAATGCGCGGCATACTCCACTTGCCGCGACAAGTTCGTCCAGGGGGATTTTCCGGTGGAGGTTTTGTTGAATATGTTCCAATGCTTTTTTTACAGTTTCGCGGTGAAATGCTTCCGTTCCCGGCGGATTTTCCCCGGTATTCGTGTAAAGCAATCCCAGGATTTCCAGCATAAGGCTTTTGCTTTTGAGCCGCCAATTCATTCCCGGCAGCTGCCAGATAGCGTGCAACTGATAAAAAAGTTGTTCGTAGTTTTGATGATTGTGCATCCGCATTGCCGAGGGAAAGTCGCGCGGCATGACCACCGGAGGCACTGTTCGCTTGCCGGGGGGATACGGAAACGGGTAATTGGAATCCTCCTGTTCGATCGGGTCAAAATGGATGTTCAGCATGCGCGGTTTTGTATTGGGGAAAAGATTGAAACTGTAGCCGGTGTCGGGGCGCACCGCAAACAGCATATGCGGTTCGATTCGGTAGGTTTTTCCTTCAAGGTTGTACTTCCCGGAACCAGATAGAAAATAATGCAGCGCGTGGTCGGTGAGTTGGGATTTAAAGTAAACATATTCCCCGGTGGCCGGATTTTTGAAATCGTGAACCAGCCGGGGATACGGTGACCATAAGCACGGTTTGAATGATGTGTTCATGGCAAAAATGATGCTTTATCTGAATTTCTATTTTACTGGAAAATTATCTCAAACACCTGGATCCGGAAAAGATTCTCGATAAATCATTTCTGATTTCATTACTTTAATGAGAGGCGCGAACTCCGGTTTCTGAGCGAGTAAAAGCAGTAGCTTGACTGTCGCTTTTCCCATTTCTTCACATGGTAATTTAACCGTTGTCAGCGGAATTTGACAGTTTCTGGATTGCGGTAAGTCATCATAGCCGACAACCGCTATATCGTCCGGGATTTTGATTCCCAGTCCGGTCATGACTTTCATTGCGGCCAGGGCCCTGGTATCATTTATCGCGAACAGGGCGGTAACCTTTTCAGCGGAACCGTTCCTGCTGAAAAAATGTTCGGCTTCTTTTGTGCAATCTTGCGTAACACATTTTGATCTTAGTATTAATTCCTCGCGAAATTCTATATCGGCTTCCCGCAATGCTTTTTTATATCCGTCGAATTTGGGCAAGGCCCAGAAATCATTTTTACTGGGGGTATGAAAAAATGCAATGTTTCTGTGTCCTGCATCGATTAACGCCTTTGTTGCCAGGTAGGCCCCGTGGTTGACATTCACGGTCACGGCGTTGTAATTGCCATAAATGCAATCCATTGGGGCATGTGCGGCATAAGGGACATTGAGGCTGTTCAGGCGTTCAAAAAGATGCTGTTTGCCGGATGAGGCAAGGAAGATGATTCCTGAATTTGAATCATATACTTCCTGGTTTATAAAATCGTTATCGTCGTGATATACCGGTTTCACCTGCATTCCGATTGATGCGCAATAAGCAATAATGCTGTGCATCAGTTCAACATGAGGGAACCCCAAATTGTCTTTTTCGGTGGAATCTGAATCATCTTGTTCTAATAATGCTATCCATATCTTCATTTTTTCTTTAACGAAAACCGCTCTTTTCTGGACGTAAGTGCCTTTGCCGCCAACCCGGTAAATGAGGTTCTCGTTTTTTAATTCCGTCAGTACCCGTGAAATAGTAGAGTAGCTGGCCTGTTCGGATTTCATCAACTCGTTCTGGGAAGGAAGAAGATCACCGGGAGCATATTCCCCGTCAAGGATTTGTTTTTTTAACTTTTCCTTGATGACGTAGTATTTTGGCAGTAACTCATTTTTCATAATCGATCCGGATACCTTCCGTTTACTTTATAATATTGTCATGGATTCTCCAAATCGCAATGACAAGTGCCAATTTTCCTGACAATTAAGCAGCAATATCGCGGCGCTTATGTGGCCCGGACTTGTAATTATCTGTAAGTGCAGACTTAATTCATTGACTGAAAATCGTAATATTCAAGTAAAAATACTTGACGTAATTCCGGTATTGAGGTATAATAACACCATTGCATAATCGATTAAGAAATTATGATGAGGGTGAACATTAACAGGATACGTAGATGCTTGATCAGAAAAATAATAATATGATACTTACGGAGGACGGGGGATATTTTCCCGGACGTCCTTACTTCCCGGTGATACTCGCAAATGGTATTGACGCAATGATGATTAACATGATCGGCTCAACTGATTCGCACGGGTCACTGGAATATTCTCCTCAACTTTCACGGGGCTGTTCATTCGGCTGGTATAAAACCGGGCGTAAAGATTATGAATTTTCCAACATGTCGTATGGGCACAGTGTTTGTCTGGCCGACATGAACGTTATCTTGAAATTGGGAATACAGGCGATTGGCATATCGCGGACGGAACAGTTTTTTGATCCGAAAAAAGGAATCGTAACCACGGTTTTTTCTCAGCGTTGCCATCGCAGCCGCGGAATCCTCAAGATAAAGGTAAAAACATTTCTGACCGGCAGCCATATTCTGGTTAAACATTATGAAGTCCTGGAAGTTCCTGAAGTGGATTTTACTATTGAATTCCTGATGGGGCCGGCAGTGCGCCCGTCTCAATATGATCTTTGCATAAGACCGGAAAAAGTTGAATTTTCCAATATGAAAAACTCAAACGGATTTCAGTTTTCATACCAGTTTAAAAAATTTTCGGGAGTTGCCGCAACCTGGACGGACTGTCCGGCATCCGTTTGCGAATTTCCTGAAAATCTTATTTATGACAAAAAAAATTATTCGCCGCATAAATTGGTGACCCGGAAGCTTAATAAAGGCGATACCATTACCAATTATACCGCAATCATTGATGATACTGATTTATCAAATCCGCAACAGTATATGGATGAATTGATAAAAAGTGTAAACAGCTTCGGTTACAATCATATTGTGAAAAACCACGAATTGGAAATGGAGAAATATTTTTCAAAATCTTCGATTAACCTTCCCGATAAAAAACTGGAATTCATTTATAATTGCAGTCTCTATCTTATGAAAAGCAATATCGAATGGGACACCGGATTCTTGCCAATGGGGATACTTCCCTACATGTTTGAAAACGCAATGTTCTGGGATTCGTGGTTTGCGTCAATGGCGTGGCTAAGATCTGACCATGCGGATTATTCAAGAAAGATTTCATATTTCTGGAAGGATAAACTGCCGGAAGCCAAAGCGCTTGCAAAAAAAATGGGGATTCCCGGCGCAAGGTTTGCCTGGACAACCAACCGCAAGAATTTTAACTTGCGCCCTGAACAATGCCGCCAGTATCATAACAACGGTATAATCGTTATTCAGATATGGCAGTGCTTTGAGAATTCAGGAGATATAAAATTTCTCAGCGAGATGTTCGAAACCATGGAAAACGCTTTGATATTTCTCATAGAAGCATTAGTAAAAGTTGAAAATGGCAAGGCTTATCTTCGTGAATGTTCCGGGATTGATGAATCGGAAAGCGAACTGAAAAGAACCGATACATGGACGGCGGCGGTTACCGCGAAAGCTATTGCTTACTATCTAAATACATGCAATAAGCTTAAGAAATCGCCATATCGGGAAAACCTGGATATTGTTGAAAATATGGTTTTAATGGCCATGAACGATAATATCGATGAGAACGGTGTTTTGCAGTCGTTCGTCGGCGGCGCGCTGCCACATTGGGGGTCACTTATATTTAATCTGTTCCCGGAGCATCCGGCTTGGAGGAAAACCATCGATGAAATGTCTTTTTACGATGCGGAACTGGATAGCTATCACTCTCACAACGTAATTTCGTACAAAGACCGGATTTTTACCTGGACTGAATATTGGATTTCCCGTATTCTAGCTGAGAAACGTATTCCTGAAGCTTGGGACAGATTGATAAAATGCGCTAAATTCACTAATTATTACGGAGGGATTCCTGAAAGAGTATTTTATCATGGGGAACTGGTCCTAAACTGGTTTTTTACTTCGCATGCAAGTTTTATTCTTGCGGTAAATTCACTGCTGATTAACCGCCAGGGAAAAAAATTAATGATTTTTGATATGCTCCCGGCAAGATGGAAAAATATTGAAATCAAAAATATTATAACTCATGACGGTATCGCTGTTTCCGCAAAGATGAACGATGGTAAAATGATTGAATTAAAAGTTCAAAATAAAAATATGGAATTCAAAAAAATTAACCTCACGGCTCCAGGTATTGTTAAGAATCTTATGCTCAAACCTGGCGGAAGTTACGAATGGGGCCCGGGAGAAAACGCCACGGAAGAAAACAGAATTTTAGCGGAATTGTCCATTTAAAACTTGCTGCGTCAGGTCAATTCTGAGAAAATATCAGACTACGGCTTACTTTTGCGCCAGTTATGGGCTGCCGGGGTTTTCTGCTGTTCCGACCAATCATCCAGAATTTTTTTCATATCGCGGATTTTTGATTGATAAGCGGGAAAATCGAACAGGTTTCCGCCATCCAGCCGGCCAGCTTTGAGTTCATAGAATTCATAAAGGATTGGGGCGTCATTTTTTTCACACCTGACAAGTTTGAACTTGCCGTCGCGGTACATGGTAAGAACCGTTGCTCCATTGTTGCGGTGATATGAAAAGCATTTGCCTGGTCCGGTGGTCGAGGGCATTTTAAGATAATTGTTTAGTGAACCGGATTCAATCTGCTCATATTTCCAGTCCGATATTCCGGCAGTGTCCAGAATGGACCCGTAAAGGTCCAGCAAAGACACCGGATCAACTACTTCTTTTTCCGCAATTCCGCCGGGAGGTTTGATTATCAGGGGCACTTTTACCGAGGTTTCCAGCATCGTCCCTTTGAAAAATAAACCGTACTGACCGTTGTGGTCGCCATGATCGGAGGTAAAGATAATCATGGTGTTGTCCCATTCCCCGGACTGCTTAAGTTGTTCAAAGAGTTTACCGATATAATGGTCGATCATTTCCACGTGGTTCAAATATTGAGAGATCAGAAAGCGGTAATCATCTTTAGTAAGCTGTTTCTTGAATTCCCTGAAGTTGTTCTGCTTGGTTTTCAGAATGATCGGTTTATCGGAATAATCGTCGTCGAATTCGGGAACCTTTATGTCTTCCGGTTTTATTCTCCGCCAGTTTTCCGGCACGTCCCAGGGCTGGTGCGGTCCCATGAAAGACACGTGCATGAAAAACGGATTTGATTTTTCACGATTTTTCAGATATTCCACCGAACGGTTTGCGGTCCAGGTAACCATGTGGTGTTCCTCTGGAATGAAATTGCGGCCGAGAATAAACTGCTTCATGCCCTTCGGATAGCACAATTCATCCTCGTCGAACATTTTTACAAGCTCCGCGCCCGCTTTTTCGCCGTAGACTTCCTTAAGGTAATCAATGTATGCGGAATATTTGTCATCGTCAGCGTAGATGCTGCACGGGCAGTCATGAAGTTCTTTGTGATCGAATCCCCAACTGCAGACGTGCGGAACAAAATGCAGTTTTCCTACACATGCGGTATCGTATCCGGCGCGTTTCAGTTGATCGGTCATCAATACCTGATTGCCGTTGAAGGGAAGCCAGTTGCCCGTGACCCCGCAGCCAGGCGGATACTGTCCGCTGAAAATCGCGGCCCGGGCGGGTGCGCAAACCGGCGACGGCGTACAGGCGTTTCGGAAATTCGCCCCGGACTCTGCAATGCTGTCGATATTTGGGGTACGCACCCCGCGATTACCGGTGCAACTCAACGAGTCGAACCGGTGCTGGTCGGTCATTATGTAGAGAATATTGGGTTTTTTCATTTTCTTGTTTTGCTATTATTCTGTTAGTTTCTTTTGGGCTTCCGCGAAAATTTTATCAAGTTCACGCTGCTGTGATTCCGGCAAAGCGAAATCATATTGTTTCAACAACTTTTCTTTCCGTGCCGTAAGTTTTTTCAGCAACCGGTCACTGCCGGTATTGGAAATAGCGGGAAGCTTTTTGTGAACGAATATTCCGGGTTCCGGACACAGGTTTCGAAGATGTCTCAGGGTGGAATCCGCCATCATGAAATTTGTGCCGTTTATAACAAAGTCGTTTACCTCCTGCTCTAAACTCGCCAGGTCCATGAAATCATCAGCTTTGCCGAACTGTGTTACCACCTGTCCGGCGTATTTTATCATTTCCGTGTCCAAAAGCATCTGTTCACAGGAGAAGACATCGTCGACGCAAAGATTGCCCAGGGTGCTGAATCTTTTACAGCCGTGCAAATGACCGAAAATCGCGGCGGCGAGTTTCTGGGCCGCGGCCTGGGAATCCGGAACCGGGCTTCCGGTCCAGAGTTCCTGGGGAATTACCGGGTATTCCCGCCAGTCGCGACCGAACACGGCATGCGCCAGGATATTATTCGCGAAATGATAAAAAAACTGGTTCGGATTTCCCAGCGCCAGACACATGTTGTTGAAATCTATCGGGCCAATTCCGGCCGGGCCGATCCCCGGTTCGATTTTAAATCCGCTGTCCAGCAGTGTTGCGGTTGTTTTCAATCCCATGTGTTCGGCAATGCTCAAGGCCCAGGAACCGCCCAGGGTGATCGGGTAATTCATTCCTCCCAGACCATATGCTACCGGAACTATCCGGATTGACTCCGACGGCACTTCTTTTTCCATGAAATACCTGATAACTTTCAGGTTGGTTTCCTCGATCCGGAACGGTGTAACAATGGTCATGGTGATAGGCATCCGGGCTTCAGGTCCCATTACTTCGTGCAGCCGGTAAATGAATTCCGCCTGCTCCGTACCGATACAAACATGTGTACAGTTAAACCTGGATTTACTGAAGTTCATGTAATGCGAAGCCACATTTCTCAGCTCCGGATTGCAGTCCGTGGCAGTACAGGGATAATGTCCCCCAAAACCCATTACGTCACATAGCATTAAAGCTTCTTCAAGGTCTTTCATGGTTGACGGACGCGTTTTTTTCAACCCGGCATCGTAAACCGCCATGGCAAATCCACCGGCGCGGAAACGGTATCCTGCTTCGTCTTCGCAATTGCCACGGAAATGAAAGGACATTCCATCCGTATCGCAGAGCTGCTCTTGATTTTTGCCGTCAAACGGAACCAGCTTCCGGATCAATTCCCCGGAATAGCAAATCCGCTCTCCTTCAATCCGGGTTCCGTCATGCTGAAGTATCCTTTCACGACAAAATTCATCCTGCACCAGCATGCCGTGCTGTCTGAGCAAGCCCACTGCCGTTTCATAAATCTTTTTGCCTTTCAAGGCTATTTTATCCGCATCGAATTCAAACATCTCAAATTCCCGCAAAAGTAGTTTTACATCTTAAGTCTCTTGTATTAAGTTATGCAATAAAGTATGATAATGGAATATAAGAACAGGTATATATTTTATTAAAAAAGGTACAATATGGAAGAAGTTATTTATTATCCTCCGGAAAACGCTTTCTCCTCGGTGCTTGAGATAACCAAACTGGCGGAAACAGTCATTGACGACAATCGCCATGAAAAGGCCGGCGGCTATATGCCAAGGGCTTACGGGCTTGATTACGTGCTTGATGGCTCCGGATACCTGAGCCGGGCCAGCGGTAAGCCGATGTTTTTTAAAAAGGACTGTTTGATTCTGGCCTTCCAGGGCCACTGGTACAGTTATAAGCCGGTTCCCGGGGCGTTTTTCAAACACATCTGGATCAGATTTAACGGTAAACTCGCGGAAACCATGATGAACATGATCTCCCCCGGTAAACCGATTGTTTTAAAACCGGAAAATCCGCGAAAATTCCGCTATTCTTTTGAGTATATTCTTGAAATGAGCAAAAAAAACACTGGAATCGCGGCGGCCCAGGCGTCCGGGGAACTGTGTTCGCTGCTCGCGGAAATCACCAGCACATATCACAACGAATTCCTTTCCGATGAGGAATCCTTGAATATCATTGAAAAATTTCGGAAATATGTCGATGAGAATACCCGGGAGCGCCATTTCGATGTCAAGAAGTTTCTGAAAATGGAAAAAGTGGGATATGAAAGTTTCCGGAAAAAATTTAAAGCGGTTACTGGCATGTATCCTTATTCATACTGGTTGAACCGCAAACTTTCCATGGCTCAGAACATGCTCGAAAACTCCGAACGGAACATCTCGGAAATCGCGGAATCGCTCAACTTCGCCAACGTTTACGTCTTTTCCTCGTTCTTTAAACGGAAGACCGGAGTTTCTCCGTTGCAGTACCGGAAAGATTTGTAAGTTTAACACCTGACTTGGTGAACACGAATTCCCGCACTGAGCATGGGGGCAGCTCCAGATCAATCACAGCCGGTCCTTTTTCAGTGGAAATATCCAATGCCGCTTTGCCGCTCTGCGTCCTTTCCGTAAAGTTTCCGAACACCGCCAGCATCCGTTTCCCGGACAAATCAGAAAACATTGCTCCGAAAACATCCTGTTTGAAACCGGTGGTTTGGGGAGGGCGTAACAGCCTTCCGTAACAAAGCATCTCCGGATATTTTTTCCGCAGATCAACCATTTTCCGGTAACACGAAACCAAGTCGGGATGATTCTCGATCAGTTCCTCAACAGTATAGAAAAACCAGCCCAGCTGGTTGCCGTAAAAAAACGGCTGCATGAGCTGACGCAGATACTCATGTTTATCACGCTTCAAACTTGCCGGTTTTGCTTCGATCCAGCCTAGAGAAATGAAATAAGGATGATAAATCGCCTGAAAAAGCGGCAGTGCCGAATGGAACGCCATTGCCGGGCTTATCGTCAGTGCGCCGTGAATATACGGCAATTGCGCTTCGCAAATATATTCGGAAATCAGCGCCCCTTTGATATTTTCCCGGCGCATGGATTCACGGATTTCGCGATAGGTTTTTTCGGTTCCCCGTTGCCAGGCTTCCGGATCTCCGGGATAATGTCCGTGCCGGGAGTCGTAGCAAATCAGCGGAATGCTTCCCAGCTGGTCCTGATAAACCGCGTCAACCTTTTCATCAATAAGCAGACTCATGGTGTTTTCGCGAATATTTTCCTGCCATTTTTCCGCACCGGCACAACTCACCGCGAAATTATGAAATATCATCATGGCAGGCAAACCGGCGTAATTTTCGTATTTAACTTTCCTGCCGCCTTTAATCGCCAGATTGAACTCTTTCTGGTCCGTTGTATTGCTGCCCCAACTTTCAACTGAAGCAATATTTCCCTTACGGTCCAGGACCGGAGTATCATTAAAATCATCCCAAGCCGGACTGTCGGTGCAGGTCACTCTGGTGTTGGTATAAGGCATAACAAAAATCCCGGAGTCATGAAAGCATTTCACCATTTCCGCAAACTCCGCGCGCGGCTTTCCCATTTTCGGATAATTGGTATTTACCGGTCCGCCCGGAGCATCCCAGCCGTAAACATGCACTCCCATCGGTTTTCCTGTGGCCTCGGCCCATTTCAGCGGCCAGTCCATGAAATTTTCCCAGGGAACATTGATGTCTTTCGGGGTCCTGAGCCAGTGCGGAAGAGTCTTCAGCCAATCCGGAATATCTTCGCGCTCCGGAATGGTTTTCTCCGTCCAGGTTTGCTGTTCGGCCCATTTCCGGTAAACCTGGGCGGCGTCGAACCAGTCGCCGTCAACCCACTCAACTACCGAGGGACAACCGGGACTCAAATCAGTTATTTCTGTTTCCGGATTGTTGAAATAATGCAGAAAACTTGCGCGTACTCCATTTGTTTCCGGATTGCGGTCGAATAAAAATTCCTTGAGTTTGCGTTGCGGATCTGGAGTCATAAACAATGCTCCGCCTGCGTCGCCAAAGTAAAAAGCCATCTGTAAAGTTGCGTGTTTCGATGGATACCGGCAACGGGCAATTGCCATCAAAGCGTCGTCTCCGTAATCTACAATTCTCTCCGGTTCATTATGCAGATCTTGGATAACCTGTCCGCAGTAATGCGGAATTAAAAGTTTGCCGTCAGTTTTTCCGGCGGGAAGCCGTTCAAGGGGTATCACCGGACACCATACCCTTGACAATTGCCAATCAGCAAATATGCTTTTAATGAAAAAATTAAATTCCGCTTTGCCGTCACGTAAAATTACTTGAATTTTAAAGGAAATAATGTCTTTTTTATTATCATTTATTACATATTTTAAGGTGATTTTTTCGGATTCACGAAAGATTTCTTCAGTCCGTTTCCAATCTTTACATTCAGTTGCGGATATACAACATGTCTCTAAAGTTTCCCGGTTTCTTAACTCCATTTTCCACAAGGATTCTCCGGAACCGGGCACGACTAATTCATTGCCATTCAGGTAAAGCGATTTAATAATACCGCTCTTGATAGTGATTCCGTCATTTTTTCGCTTAATCATATTATTTCTTAAATAACAAGGTTTTTATTTCAAAAGGAGCAAAATGCAATTTCCGGCAGTCAGGCAAATCCGCGATTTTCTTTCCGGTAAAATCAATCAGTTCAATACCTGTTATCGAACCATTTAAATCAATAGAAGTTGCTTTCTCTTTCTCATACGGATTGAATAATCTTATTCTGAAACCGCTGTCAATTTTAGTCAGTGACGTACAGATAACCGGACTGTCAATATCAAATTTAAAAGGAAGATTGCAATTATGAGAATCTGCACCTTTCAAGGCAAGTGGCCGACGCTGAAAACAAAGTCCTATCTTTACGGCTGCTCCAGGATCGCATGGTCCGAGATGAGGGACATAAGACAACCTGAAACGGTGACTTCCGGAATCTAAATCCGCCGCCGGGAAATAAGCGTTGCGGAGCAGTGGGATTTCCAGCGCGGTTCCAATTGTTTCGCAGGCGTAAACAGAGTCGTTGAAAATTGTGAAACCCCAATCCGTGCCTGATAAATCAGCCCATTTCTGCTGTGGTTTGGTTTTACCGTCAGGATTGTACCTATTCCATCCGAAGATAGTGTCGGTGGTCAGAACCGGATTGCTGGTTATGCTGTTGAACTGCATCCGCAGTTGCGGAACCCCGACTTTATCAGATCCTTTTTCATGCCAGTCGGCATCAATAATAAAATCGATTCTTTCACAATATCCGTATACTATCATGGTTTGAATAATATTACTGTTACGGTGATTATAAACGGTTTTAAATACCGCGCATACCGAGTCAGCCGAGACCAGTTTTGTTTCCGCATCCCTGATAAGCGGTTCCTTACGGTAAAGCCCGGAGTTCAGCCATGCGGTCATGGAATTTGGCGTTTCATCGGCAAAACTCAATACATTCAAGCCAAAGTCAGGACGTTCAACAAGACCAAGTTCAGGCGCATTTTTATTTTTAACCAGTAAATCCCGTTTCAGTTTTTTGCTGAAATATTCTACAATTACTCCTGACTCTTTTTGGATCCGCAATTTTACGTAATCTGTTTCAAGCAGGAAATATCCGCTTTCTTCCGCAATATTCAATTTTTTATCAGTTTTCCGGCAATCCATCTCGACAACTGAAAACGGCGGAACGTTTTCCACCCATGATCCATCCACCGGGCCAGTGTAAGCAACCCCTAACGTATTAATAATACTTTTTTTTCCGGTCACTGGTTCCGTGATTATCCTGCAAGCTTCCGTTCTGATGATCTTGGCGGCGGCAAGGGCATTCCCGGCACGGGAATAAGCATTTTCATAAGCTTCCGCAACGCTGGTTCCGGCAATAATGTCATGAAATTGATTAAACAACACGTTTTTCCAGGCGTCCCGCAATTCCCCGGAAGCATCAAGCCCCGCGATTGCCGCCAGCGTTTCCGCTTCCAGTAACGCCTGTTCACACTGGCGGTTGTAACTTTTTATTTTTGCATTTGTGGTGAAACAGCCTTCAAAAACGTGAAAAGACTCTCCCTGATTACGCGGTAGATTTTCTTTTTGTTTATGAATTATTTTACAATATTCTGATACTGTTGCAAAATTAAACTTAGGCATTACCGGTTTATTTTTATATTTATCTAGAATTTTAAGCTGACGTAAATTAAGTGCGCCGCCATGATCTCCCAAGCCCCAGATGCTTAATGTGTCATGCAGTCCGAAACGGTAATGATTAATAACATTTTCCATGATATTTCGTGGATACAGCGTTCCGTTGTAGCATTGCGACAGCGCCAGAATTTCCGAACCGTCGCATCCCTGCCATATCCTGGCTGGCCAAGGAGTGGATTCCGTGATTTTTCCGGTAATATTTTGCGTAGCCTGGGCAAAATGCGGGGCAAATCGGTCTTCACCGGATGGATTTGAACGCCAGTGGTAATACGCATCGAATCCGGCAAGTTTCGCCAGCTGCGGCATATTTGCCGGATGCCCGAAAGTGTCCGGGGCCCAGAGGACCGGAGAACAAGTGCCTAGATTTTTATCCGACCATTCCCGTGCAAATTCCGCATGACGGGCAAATGCTTCACCATCGGACAGATAAAAATCACCTTCCACCCACAACCCTGTTACCGGTTCCCATGTACCTTTTTTAATTGCGTCTTTAACCTGCTGGAAAATTTCAGGATCCGATTTTTCCACCACCTTATAAGTCGGAACCTGACTGTGAGTGAATGTTACTTCCGGATATTCTTTCTGGACATCAACCACTGCTTTAAAATCCCGCCTGATACAGGAAACCGTATCTTCCCAGGTCCACAGCCAGTCCATATCGAGATGAGCGTGTCCGGCAAGGTGCACAGTCATTTTTCGCGCTTCTTCCCGGAAGCATTCGAGCTTATTTTCCATTAAGAAAATCGATTCAAGGAAATCCTGCCAACGATTTTCTTTCAATGCGGAAATATCTAGATTATCGGTAGCCTGTTCAACAATATTTCTTTGATTATCTGTCTTTGCCAGAACCAGGGAATATTGAATTTGCGCGGTTGTAGAGGCAAGTTCCATTGCCAAAAATTCACAGTATTCAAAAACTACCTTGAAACGCAAATTAATTATATTTCCGGGAATAGAGGTAGGGCGTACCTTCAAGACCAGCCGGCATTTTTTCCCGGAAACAACCGGAACCGACAGTGGCTGAACAATCGGGCCGGTGGCGTGCCATGCTTGATTTTCTCGGAAAAACTCCTTCCCGTCGATCCAGAGTTGAAACGGCATCCAGCCGCCGATATAAAGCAACGCACTGCTGTTGTCAAGGTGATGGCCTTCAAAGCTTTCCGGAAACTCGATTTCGGCGTAAAACCAGTTGTCGCAATTCGCTTTCCAGGGGCCGGATTTTTGTGGATCGAGTACCTGCATTCCCGGGGTAATCCGGAAATCCAGAGGGTTTTTCGGAGCAATTTCAGGATAACGCCAATTAATCTCGATTCCATTCAGCAAAGCCTGTTCACGAGCAATCAGCAAACCAAGGATTTCAGCAAGTTTACCCATATACCTGGATTTCCTTTTTCATCTTTTCATTGTACCATTTGCCGATACTTATTCGATGCCCGGAAATATTCTCCGGCACATTTGGCGCAGTAATGGCTGGGGCGTTTTCATCGAGATGGTTCTCTTTGCAAACCAATTGTTTTTCCCAGTTGTCCAGAGCGGCAGCTAATTGCTTTTTTGTGTCAGCATATTCAGGATTGTCCGCAACATTGTGTTCCTCGAATGGATCGGTTTCCAGATCGAACAGCAATTCCAGGTTATTTCTCCGGTCCCGGATAAATTTATACCGGCGCGACCTGACCAATGAGTAATATCCCCGGTCCACTTCACTGAAAATCAATTCATGTTCCTCCTGTTTGTTAAGGACTGAAATGCCCGGCAGGTTTTCCGGTTCCGGTAATCCGGCAAGTTCTACCAACGTTGGAAAAATATCGATATTGCTAACCATTCTGTCACTTACCGACGGCTTGAATGCTTCCGGGTATCTGATAATCAGCGGTACTTTAATCAAAGGATCATACAAATGATTGGATTTCAAGATCATGTGATGGAAACCCATGTAATCGCCGTGGTCGCTGGTGTAGATTATAATGGTATTATCGAGCATGTTTTTCTGTTTGAGCCGGCCAACCAATTCGCCGACTTTTTCATCGATTTCGCTGATAGCCGCATAATATCGCGCCATGACATTCCGGCAGCGTTCGGGAGTGATTCCAGGATGCGGGAAACGCCCTTGGTCGCGGTCCATATCCACGGAAAGGGGTTGTTCTGTCCAGCCGGGCAACAGGGAAAGCTCCTCGGGATCGTACATGTCCCACCATTTTTGCGGAGGATCGAACGGGTGATGCGGTTTGACGAACCCTACCATCAATAAGTTTCCATCCTGATTCCAATTGTCGATCTCCTCCAACGCTTTATCGGCTATCCACTCGGTTGAATAAAGGTGTTCGGGGAGGTTGGTTGGCTCGGAACCGCAGGATTCGTGATACACCGGCGGAGCGTTTTCAAAATATTCGTCACGCTGGTCGAGCAGGTCAAGACGGTCAACAAGGTCGAGTTTCCGCAACTCACGGTGATAATCATCGTCCCAGCGCCCGTCGCCGTGCTGTTCACAGAGTTTCATCCGCTCGAAACCGACGTCGATGTATGTGGGGCTGAAATGCATCTTTCCAACCGCCGCGGTAGAGTAACCGTTGTTGCGCATGGTTCGGGCGAAAGTCGGAAATTCCTGGCGCAAAGTGGCGTGATTCGTCCAGCAGCAGTGATTCCGGACGAATTTCCCGCAGAGCAGGGAATAGCGCGACGGGGTGCATACCGGGAATACCGTAAAACTGTTATGGTACGAAGTTCCTTCCGTGGCGAGTTTATCCAGATTCGGGGTCTTGATATCGGGATTGCCGTTAGCGCCGATACAGTCCCAGCGGTGCTGATCGGCAAGGATCACCAGCACATTAGGTTTGGGGGTTGTCGAAATCATAATTTCCTTCAGTTGATAAGGAGCGCCCTGACGCTGTATGGCGCAATTTTAAACGGAATGGAAACAGAGTTTCCTTTGACTTTAATTTCCTGACCGCCGTCAACAAAACGGATTTTTGAAACACCTTTGAGTTCTGAAAGATCGAGCGTGATCTTTCCGCTGCGCTCCTGTGGAGTCCAGTTGCACATTACCGCCAGCGCGGACTTAAGGTTTTCAGCTGCAAAGACACTGGAAAGCACTGCCGGGAAAGGATGGGCATAAATGGCTTGCTTGGGATTTTCGGTTGGGGCTTTGAGAATTTCCACGCCGCTGACAACCGGCGGACGCAGCATCTTGCCGTAACCGAGCATTTGCGGATACTTGTCCCGAAGTTGCGCGCCTTGGGCATAGCAGTCGGTAATCGCAGCATATTTTTTCCTTGACAGTCGGTCGACACCGTAAGAGAGCCAACCCATTTTGCTGCCGTAAATAAACGGCATCATCAGGGAAAAACAATAATTTTGGAGGTTGTCATTCAGGTCTTTTGAGGACGTTGGCCAACCGATTCCGGCCTGCCTCTCGTGATACACGGCGGGAAATAGAGGCAACGGGCGATGTCCCACGCAGGTGTAGCCCGAGATAGTAAGGCCGCCGTCGAGCCATGGAATGTTCCATTCTCCCAGGTATTCGCTGATGATGGCCGCCTTTTTGTTGTGTTCTTTCAGCCATTTCCGGATTTCCCCGTAGGCTTTCCGGAAACCATTGAGCCAGGCGTCTGGGGAGCCGGGTACATGACCGTGATTTTTCGCGAAACAGATCATGGCGAATGAAATTATCTGGTCCTGGTAAACACCGTCGAAATTATAATCCTTGATACTGGATATAACGTTATTGACAACTCGTTTTTGCCATTCGGGAGTGGCGAAACACCCGACCGCGAATTTATAATAAAGACTTTGGGTTTTTCTGCGTTTCACCCCTCTCCGGCCTTCGGCAATTCCCTTTTTATATTCTTCTTTGGAAACATAATTTTTCCAGGATTCCAGACCTTCGAAATCATTGTCGCGGTCACGCACGGTCGCGTCCTTATATTTATCCCACATCGGGTCCACGAATGCCACCACCCGGGCATTGATGAACGGAAAAACCTTGATCCCGAGTTTATGGTATTTCTTTATGTATTCCACGGTTTCCTGGGATGGTTTCCGCCAGGCCATGAAAGTGGTGTTGCCGGGACAGTTCTCCACATCCCAGCCGTACCAGTGGACGGCAACGGACGCGCCGGTTCGTTTCCGCCATTTTATCGGATACTCATTTTTAACTTTCTTGGCCACACCGGGGTCACGCGGAATTCTCACAAACTGGGAAAGGCTTGCGAACCATTCAGGTGTTGTCGGTTTTTTATTCAGGGGTTCTCCTGCCCAGGACTGCTTCAACGCCCATCTCCGGTAAACCTGAGCGGCATCATACCAGGAGCCGTTTATTTCGACGGTTTTCAGGATGTAGGGGAAATCGAGTTTGCGGTCTCTTTCCGGTTGCGGGTCAGACGGATAATTGACCATGGAAAAACAGAGTTGTTTGTTACTGTTCCGGTCGTAGATGAATTCTTTCACGCAACGGGTGGGATCAGGAACCATGAACAGGATTCCCGATCCGTTGTCAGGATAGTAATAAACCATTTGCAGGTTGCAGGTTTTCGAAGGATAACGTCCGTAATACACAGCCTTGACTTTAGCGCTGCCTTTACCCGAACGGACTTCTTTTTTATGATGGGGATCGGCAAAAACCTGCCCGTATGAAATCGGGACAAGCAAGTTATCGGTTTTGCCGATTTTAGCCAGTGCGAAACAGGGATATTTCAACTTGGCTATCCGGTATTTTGCGGCAATAAACGGGATCGAGCATTTGAATCCTGCCGCGTCTTTACCCACTCTTGTTTTCAATTCAAATTGCAGAACTTTTTTTCCGTTGCGGGTGACGGTGTAGAGTGCCCCGGAATTTTGAAGGTTTTCCGCAATATGGTAATCGCCTGCCTGTTTCCGGGTTGAATTGATTACCGTGATTTTACCATCAGGATCTTCGAGTTCCACCACTCCGGCGGGCAACGTGTTTTTTTCGGCGGTCAGCCGGATTTTCCCGGTGAAAATATTTTCAATCCGGCCATTCTTCAATCCGGCCTTCTGTCCACTTGCTGAAGCTGTTAAAATCATAAAAATAGAAGTGAAGATAAAATAAGCTTTCATTATTGTCCTTAATTATTTTGTTAAATTATTCTTGATAATATTTTCTTTATCTTTCACTGAATTCACAATATTCTTTTTGTTCTTCAAAAATGAATTTCCGTGAATATAATTATTTTCCGTGAACTCATCCGGTTTTCTGAACTTGGATTCCGCTGAAATTATTACGGCAACACCGGTATCAACAATAAGATTGTTTGCGATCAGGCATCCGGCGCAGTTACGGATATCAACACCGGCGGCACATCTGGTTATGGTGTTGCCGGTAAAGTTAATACATTCGGCATCGTACAGGTATAATCCCGCTTCCTTTGTATTCTTAATGACATTGGCGTTAATCGATATAAACTTGCCGCACCGGGTCTTGTCGAGTTTCTGACGTTTGAATTCGATGCCGTGTTTGCCGCAGTCCTGGATAACGTTGCTGGCAATGATGTCATAACGGTCCATATTGCCTCCACCGCCGACTCCGCCAATGCCGGAAAGTTTTGTTTTGGTAATCAGGTTATTAGAAACAATCACACGTTGACATCCCCAGCAAAAATAGATGCCGTCATTGCCGGTATCGTTGATAATGTTGTTAGTGACAATTATTTCCTGGGCGTTGTCCCCGAAATGAATAGCCCGGTATCCGGTGTGGGAGATACGGTTACCGCGAATCAGGTAACGTCCTTTCATGTGTCCCCCGATAGTAATGCCGTCTCCGGCAACATTGCTGATGGCAAGATTTTCCAGGGTGATGTTGGTTCCGCCGAGAAACAGTCCGCTGTTGGCGAACCAATTAGTATATTTCAGGGGCTTGGCGCTGCCGAGTACGGTCAAGTCGCGAATAGTCAGGTTGTCGACGCCGTTTTTTCCGTGATTTCGAAATTTCTTGGTAAAGGTCCGGAATATACAGTGGGTGTGAACGGCCCTGGCCTGAAGACTGACCGGATAGTCTCTCCTGAATTTGCTGTATTTACATAGTTCAAGATAAATTTTATTGCCGTTGATTTTCGTGATGACGCCGAAGGCGGCGGAGTATCCGGTTTTTGCTTTCCGGCTGGTTACGCAGATGGCGTCGTTAACCCGGAACCTGGCGGGATCTTTCACGACAATATAATCCGTTCCCTTTTTCGCGTCCTGCGCCAGAGGGCTCTCATATTCCGCATCGGATTGGATTATAGTTTTAGAACCTTCGCCACTAATCAGCATGTTGTCGTAAACGAAAACCGGTTGCCTGATGACGTAACGCCCTGAGGGTATGATCAGTTTGCCGCCGCCTTTTGCATGCAGCATGTCTGCTGCTTCCTGAATACCTTTTGTTGGGCTGTCTTCGATGTATTTAACCTTTATGGTTACACCTTTACATATTAATTGGCCGGTAAAAAGCGCCATACAGCCCCATATAAAAATAGTCAATTTCATAATTATCCTATCCTTTAATGTTTACGTTTGAATTTATCGTATTCCGGCGCGAACGATTCTTTCCCAGGCTGTTGTTGTTTGGAAACCGTATCAGGTGAACCGCCAGTTGCCCGGAAAGAAAACAGGTCGGCATCCCGCAGAAAAATTTCAATATAAAAACATTTGCCTTTCATTGATTCAATTGAGGCTTTTTCCCAGCGAACTTCGTGATCGAGAGCATCACCAGTGAATGAGACACTGTCCTTGTAAGTGAATCCGGGAATGTCCTTGCGATTGCGGTCGATGATTCTTACTTTAACGACGCCATTCAGTGCCTTCACATTCAGCAACAGCTTACCTCCGGGCCACTTTACCATGCGGGTGCAGACAACTCCGCCTTTGCTTTCAGGGCCGTACAGGGAAACCAGGCGTCCCCTTTTCACCGAGGCCATGCCCATTCGGGCCGTCCGTTTATTTGCTCCAGCGCCATGAGGCCCATCGTGTCCGCAGTAGTAAAAGCGCCATTCGTCTTTGTATTCGACCCAGCCTGTTGCGAAAGTCATGCCGTCGTCAAATTCGCCGTTCTTGCCGAGAGGTATCAGCGGGGGGCGTCCCGGCAGGCGTGTATAATTGATTCCGTTCCGGCTGTAAACCATTTCCGTGTAAATGTCGGTGTTCAGTTTGAAAGGCCACAAACATCCCCAGTAAATACCGTATTTGTAAGTTAAGGGCATACCGTAGAAAAAGTTGAAACGTTTTTCCGTGTCGATTTTATCCGGAATCAAGATGGTTTGCGGAGTTCCCGGCCATTCGGTCCATAATTTTGAATTGCTCAACCGGGCAACGCGCCGGGAAGCGCCCGCGATCATCCGATTGCCGCCGCCCCAGAACGGCGGGCGCGGACGGCAGGACATCACAAACTCCTTGCGCAAAGAATCGTATACGATACTGTTCTGGCTGTCGCTGCGAAGGTGTGAACCGAGATATGCGGCCTTTTCGGTATCCCAGTTAATACCGTCGTGACTGCCGATCAGGTGGAAACCTTTTTCATTTACCAGCATCAGGTATTTGTAGCCCCGCCGATATTCTTTGGGAATGTCCAGCAGAAAGCATCCGGATAAATCCGCCATTACAAGATTATTTTTTTTGCTTCCTTGCCATTCAACCAGTTTGAGTTCCGGCTTGGTCCAGGTGATACCGTCTTTCGATTTGGCATATGCAATTCCATAACGGGCTTTACGTGGTTTGGTTTCTTTTACCATGCAGGCGGTCTGATACCAGCAGCGGAAGATATTTTTATCGGCGTCATAAATGACATTGATGTATCCGACGTCTTCAAGCATGGGATTTTTCGGATGTTTAACGGGTTGGTGAAACTTCCTGACCACGCTATACTTGGGCCTTACCGCCCAGCGGTTGAAAACCATGTAGTCGTCGACAAAAAATTGTGGCGCCGAGCCGATTTCCACCGGTTCCCGGGGCAGTGCGTCGACAGCCGTCAGATTCACAACGTTAAAATTGTATACAACTCCCAATAACAACGCAAACTTAAGAAAATTTGATTTCATCTTTCACCTCTTTCTTATCAGGTTCATCTTATTATAAATCATAAGTGTGAATTATTAAACATTTTTGGTCATAACTGAACAATGCCATATCCTCGGTAAAAGTAAAGAACCCATAAAAATGTCTGAAGGATTACTCTTTCCGCTTGAAATACATGTTCGGGTTATTTCGTATCCAGATTTCAGCATCAATAAAAGCTTGCGGGTAATTCTGAACGTGCCCGTCGGCATGGAGGATGTTGCACGTGCCCATATGCCGCGCATGGAGTTTATAGTCCCGGGTTACACCGCTTGAGTTGTCGAACAGCGTGTCGGAAGTCCGGCTGGTCCCTTCATGCCAGGCATCGGCGGCCATGATTGTGATCGAGGGCTTCTGGAGCTGGGATAGTTTCGCGCTGTCATGAAATCCCGAAGCCAGGTCGAGGTAGCGGCTGCTCCCCAGATGAAGCACGTTATAACCGTAACAAATGTATTGCCAAGCGGCAAGATTGGTTCCGGTTATATTCAGGTGCGTACCGTAATAATTCAGGTTGTCCGCGTTTTCGCACAGAAACATTTTCTTGCCCTTGATATAGTTGTCCCGTTCCATTACATAAGCCCAGTTGCCTTTGGACGCGTCCCAGGACCCGTTGGCTTTCAGTTCGGGATTTGGGACCGGGAGGAATCCTCCGAAATCATCGGTATACACCATAAAACCGGTGCCGATCTGTTTGAGTTTGCTAGCGCAGTCGGATTTTTTTGCCTGCTCCCTGGCTTGCCGGAGAGCGGGGAGCAGCATGGACGCTAATATTGCAATTATTGCTATTACAACTAACAGTTCAATCAACGTGAAGTGTTTTTTCCAGATTTTCATTCTGACTACCCCTTATATTATTTGGCGGTTATAAAATTTGTTCCATTTGTTATAATTATACTTACTATGATATAGTTTTTGTATACTTAAAAAGGTATATAATTTATAAAATATGGTATAGATGGCATTGTTTGTTCAGGCAACACGGTAGAAGCAGTGGAATTATAAATAAAAGGGGAAATCTAAAAATTGACTTTCCTGACGAGAAGCCGGTATCGGAGGCATAGCCTCAAGCTATGTCGAGTTCCCGCGACAAAGCAAGGACGAAAGAGAACTGCCCGGAGCCGAAAATGCTATTATTAGAGCTACCCTAAAAGGGCGGAAATTGATTATTCGCGGCGTTTAAAATACATGTTCGGATTGTTCCTAATCCAGATTTCAGCATCAATAAAAGCCTGTGGGTAATTCTGAACGTGTCCGTCTGCATGGAGGATGTTGCACGTGCCTAAATGCCGCGCATGGAGTTTATAATCACGGGTTGAACCGCCGGAATTATCGAAAATTTTACTGGTTGTCCGGTTGTCGCCTTCGTGCCAGGCGTCTACGGCAAGCATTGTTATCGAGGGTTTCTGCAATTCGGAAAGTTTGGCGGTCTTGTGATAATAGTCGGTGTTCGCTAAATCCAGATACCGGCTACTCCCAAGGTGAAGCACGTTATAGCCGTAACAGACATAATCCCAGCCCACCAGGTTGGTTCCGGTAACGTCTCTGTGTATGCCGTAATAACCCAGGTTGTCGGCGCTTTCACACATGAATATCTCGTGACCCGTAACATATTTGTCGCGATGGAAAAGATACGCCCAGTTGCCGTATGATCTGGTCCAGGTGTCGTCAATATATGCCACCGGCAGGTAACCGCCGACATCATCGGCATAAAGCATGAAAGCGGTTCCGAGCTGTTTGAGCTTACTTGCACAGTCAGATTTTTTTGCTTGTTCCCTGGCTTTTTGAAGTGCAGGCATCAGCATTGACGCCAGTATGGCAATTATCGCTATTACAACCAATAGCTCGATTAGTGTGAAATCCCGTTTGTCTGCCCTCATTTTTCCACTCCATGCATTAATTCGGCAGAATTTTCAGATACCTCTAAGTTAATTATACACATTATGATAGAAACTTGGTATATTCAAAAAGGTATAATATTTATAAAAATAGGTATTTTTATCCCTGCGATATAGCCTTAATAAAGCGCCAGCCGCATACTTTTCCCTCCTATACCTGATCAGACAAATTATTTACCTTTTTATATATAGGATGGGGGAACTGCATTTGGTATATTTATTATAAATCCGGAAGATAATTTAAAAAAAGGTAATATGCTGTACTGGATTGATATACTCCTGATCATCGTTTATTTATGCACAATGGTGGTGGTTGGGATTGCCTGCCGCGGCAAACAGGACGACGTCAACGATTATTTCACTACCCGCGGCGGCATGGGAAACATGATGGGCTCGATCCTGGTGGGATTGAGTATCGCCGCAACTTTTTTCAGCGGCATTAGTTTTCTGGCTTATCCAAGTGTTTCCTGGCAGAATGGGGTCAAAGTGCTGATCTGCCTGATCAGCCTTCCGGGGACCTGGCTGATCACGCGTTTCTGGTTCCTGAAGCGTTACCTCCGGACTGGTAACCAGCATCCATATCAAGTAATTGAAGACCGGCTTGGATCGCGGGTCCGGACCGTTGCCGCCAGCATGTATGTGCTGTTGCGGATCGGCTGGATGTCGGCATTGATCTATGCTCCGGTGATGGCGGTGATGGCAACTATGGATCTCAGCTCCGGCTGGTTCTGGCCGCTGGCGTTGCTGATAGGGTTAAGCGCCACGATTTACACGGCAATTGGAGGAGTGCGCGGGGTGATAATTACCGATGCAATCCAGTTTTTGATCATGGGCGGCGGCGTGATTTTCACGATAGGGTACATTCTCTGGAACCTGCCGGCAGGTTTATCCGAAGCGTTCCCGAAACTTGCCAGGGAAGGGTTATTGAAACCGCCCGGACTTACGTTGAGCCTGACAATTCCTTTTACGTTCTGGTCGGCATTAGGGTTCCTGGTTTCCAGTTCATCCTCCTGGATGGCTGACCAGATGTCGCTCCAGCGTTATCTTACCACCGCCAATATAAAAGCCACTTCCCGCTCCATGATGGTGTCGTTGTCCGGGGTAATTTGCGTGATTGTGCTACTGGTTGGCATCGGACTGTCGCTCCGCGCCTGGTTCATGTTCGTTCCGGATCCGAATCTCCCGGTGAAACCCGATAAAATTCTGCCGTATTTCATTGCCAGCCAGCTTCCGGCCGGAATCGCCGGATTGATGCTGGCGGCGCTGCTTTCCGCCACGGTCAGCAGTATTACCAGCGGCGTCAATACTTTGTCGGCGGTGATAACCTTGGATTTCCAACAGCGTTGCTGGGGCGGATTGACGCCTCGGCAACAGGTCCGGTTCGGAAAAATATGCAGCATAATAATTGGGTTGCTCAGCACTATCAGCGCCGGTCTGGTCAACAAGCTTGGTTCTATTTTCCAGATTACCATGACGCTTTTGGGTGCGTTTCTTGGCCCGTTACTTCTGTGCATGCTGGTTGCGGTGTCCAACAGGAAAGTACATCGCGCCTCGCTGATCGCCGGAATGGTTGCCGGCTGTGCAATCGCCTGGTTAGCAAGATTTTATTTCGAGATTATGGTGCTATGGGTGTCGCCAACGGCATTTCTTTCCGCATTGACGGTCACTGCGCTCGGAACCGCTATTTTCGGCCCCGACACTTGCCAGGTAAGTCGGCAAAGCGGACAGTAACCTATCAATAAACTCCGAAGTCTTCCCTTGCCTGAAATACTGTGTGCAGGTTTTCAAACGGCGATAATTTCGGTACCGCGCAAGCGCTGCCCAACACGTATCCGCCGCCGGGTTTCCCGGCTTCGATACATTGCCGTGCTTCCTCGTAAACATCCCCGGGGGAGCCATTCAGCAAAGTCAGACAGCTTATTCCGCCCATCAGCGTAATTTTATCGCCAATCTGTTCCTTGGTATGCTTTACGCTCATCCCGCTGGTTGGATCGATGCCGTCCATGCCGTCGACGCCGGTTTCGGGCAGACTTCGCAACAGCGGATTGTAATTTCCGCAGCAGTGTTTGTAGCAGAATACCCCGAGACGGTGAAATTCTTCAGCCGCTTCCTTGTAAGCCGGAGCGCAGAACCGTTCGTAAATATCGGGAGATATTACACTTCCGGAAGCATAAGAATCCCCGATGTAAAGACAGTCGATTCCGCATTTGATGAAAGCTTTGCCTTTCTCGAGACTGATTGCTGTTCCTTTATTGATAAGGGCAAGGGCAAGCTCGGGATCGTCGTAAAAGCATAGGAGCGCCGCCTCTGTCGAGCCCATTTTTTCAACCATGAAATTCAGGGTTTGCGCGCCGGACAGCCCGACGGTGAAAAATTCCTGCTCATCGGCTTTGGCTATCCAGGTTTTGGTGTCCTTGAAATTTCCTCGTTCCAGATATTCATCGCAGGTGATAACTTCGATGGCGTCAACATCGCTTTTTGAAGTGACCGGGGTCGGCTCATTATAGGGAATAAAACCGCCGCCGCCTTCGATATCAAAATATCCTTCCGCCTTTCCGGAGATCCTGTCGTACTGGATAAGTTTATCCTGTTCTTTCCTGACTTCCTTTTTTTCATACCAGGAAGCTTCCGGCCCCATGATGAATCTTGCCGCGTCGGTTTTATATGTTGCGGCGGCCCCAGCCAACACTTCCCCGTACAACGCGGGATTGGCAATCACATCTTCAAACTGTCTGCCGCTGACCAGCGCCGCATGATCCAGATATATGGTCGGGCAAAATGGAACTTTGTCAGGCCGTTGACCGGTAAATACCGCTTTCATCCTCGCTTTTGAATTCATAATATCCTTTAATGTTTAAGGTTTATTAATTTTCTTCAGATCATGTAATATTAGAAAAACCCCATCCGCTTATTTTCAAGACATGCATATTGCAGCATTTATATTAAACTAATATATTATAATCAACTATTGAAGTATGAATATATGTAAATATAAAATTATGACATATAAAATTATGGGAATAAATGCCGAATTGAAAAGTTGATTGATTTCTGTGCCAGGAACTTTGACATTGTGTTTTTACATTATTATTATACATCTGAAATTTATATGCAGAAACGTTGGAGGTGAATATAATATCATGCCTGAAAAACCAAATATTTTTCTGATCATGACCGATCAGCAAAAGGCTTCCGCAACCAGCATTTACGGCAACAAACAGGTGCAAACCCCCACTTGGGAACGGGTGGCGGCACAGGGCGCGGTGTTCGATAACGCTTATTCGGCAAGTCCGATCTGCACCCCGAGCCGGGTGACGCTGATGACCGGGACTTACCCGCCGGTACATCAGGTGTTTTGCCACCAGAACCACGCCCCCGGCAATTTGAAGCAGCTTCCGGAATATCTGAGAGAAATGGGTTACCGTTGTTTTGCCGCCGGACATTACGAGTCAGAGCGCAACCTGACCAAGGGTTGGGATGAACATGTTGATATGATGGAAACTCCCGAACTAAAACATGCCGTGCAGGAGCTGTATAAGCACGGTTCGCGGGTATGCGGTTGGTCATCAGGCACTCAGGACATTGCGGGAGAAAAGGCACACGCTGCTCTCCTGACGGACACCGCCATCGACCTGATCGAAAAAAACGCGGCGGATGATGAACCTTTGTTTGTCCATCTGGCCTACATCGAACCGCATCCACCTTATTTTGCGCCAAGCGATTTCGGCAATACCGTGGATTTTAACGACATTCCGTTACCACCCAGAGCTGAACCGGGGCAAGCTCCTGCATGGCATAAACAGATGCTCGAAGATTACAAAACCGCTGACGCTGATGTTGATGACATCAAAAAGCTGGTTGCGGCATATTACGGCCTGATTTCGTATGTCGATCATGAAATCGGCAGGTTCCTTGATTATCTCGACAAAAAAGGGCTGGCTGAAAATTCCTGGATCATTTTGACTTCAGATCACGGCGATTTCACCGGTGAAAAAGGATTTTTTACCAAATGCGAAACCCTTTACGAATGCCTGACTCACGTGCCGCTGGTGATCCGGGCTCCAAAGCAGGCAAAACTGGCGGGATTCAGAACTGGCGAGCTGGTGGAGTTGACTGATTTGTTTTCAACCATCCTCGGGATTGGCGGTTGCGAAATTCCAGAGCAGGCGCAGGGACACGACCTGAAAGCATGGCTCGAAAAAGGTTGCCGCGAACCGCTCCGCGAGACGGTGTTCAGCGCAGTGGGGGAATATCACGGACACTTGAAAACCACGATGCCCTGGGGACTGCCGTATTCCGGCCGTCATCCTGGACTGGTTATGGCCGCAAGGTCAAAGCAATATTCATATATTATTGATCCTGATTACGGCGACGAAGCCTATGACCTGGAAAATGATCCCAATGAATTACACAATCTGATTGACGGTAATTCGGAACTGCCACAAGAAGCTCGGCTACTGAAACAAGAAATTATTAACTGGAAAAAAAGTTGCGATGAACTTGCACAAAAACTCGGGGTCATTCCAGGCAAACGTAATTTCGATGAAAAGCTCAACTCCGAGATTACCGGAAGATAACGCAGCTGGACATGCCGTTTAAAAAGTGAAAAGGTTATTGACAATTCTGAAAACAGCGCGTATGGTAATGGTTAAACCATATAACCACAAGACGTGGTAATTAAAGGGACAAAGTGAAATTGCGGTTATTGGTCTTGGCACAAGGCATACCATATTTTTTTAAAATTCGTTCAGGCTAAAACGGTCTGAGCTTAAAATTATTAAATTCGGCGATAAAAATGAAAAATAATTGTGTTTATATCAATTGCGGAGAGTTAAAAGAATTTTGCGAAAGAGCTTTCCGGAAAATGAAATTATCAAGTGCTGACGCAGGGCATGCCGCGGAGGTTCTGGTTGAAGCGGACATCCGGGGGATTGCATCACATGGAGTAGGCCGTTTGAAGCGCTATATCAACGGCTTGCAGACCGGGCAAATGCTGGCTGACGCCAAAAGTTTTGTTTTGAAGGATACTGATTCATCAATTGTTGTTGATGCAAATGGCGGAATGGGCGCTCCGGTAAGCATTAAAACCATGCGGGAAGTGATAAAGAAGGCTGAAAAAAGCGGGGCCGCATTCGGATGTGTGAAAAATTCGAATCATTTTGGCATTGCGGGATATTACGCAATGATGCCGCTCAATCATGATATGCTGGGAATTGCAATGACAAACACGGCGGCTTTAGGAGTGCCGACTTTTGGGAGACAAGTTATGTTCGGCACTAATCCGTTGGCTTTCTGCGCGCCGGCAAATCATGAAAAAGCTTTTGTCCTGGATATGTCGACAACAGTTGTATCGCGAGGGAAAATAGAAGTTTACGAACGGGAAAAAAAGGAATTGCCGCTTAATTGGGCCGTTGACAAAACGGGCAAATCCGCGAAAGACGCGACCGGAATCCTGAGTGATATGTTTCACCGATATGGAGGTGGCATTCTTCCATTGGGAGGGGAGGGGGAAAGATACGGCGGTTACAAAGGTTACGGATTGGCCGTCATGGTTGATATTCTCTGCGCGGTATTGTGCGGCGCCCCTTTTGGTTCAGATATATGTGATACGGCGAATTCGTCTGCCAGGGTCAGCCATTTTTTCGGCGCCGTGAAAATTGACCGGTTCAGAAACCCGGAGAATTTCAGAAATGATATGGATGAAATGCTGCAACGGTTAAGGAAAACCCCCGTGGCGGAAGGTTGCGGACAAGTTTGGTTTGCCGGACAGAAAGAATTTGAATTTAAAGAGCAGGCGGGAAAAAACGGTATTCCTGTTTCAAAAACAACTTATGCGAATCTGAAAACGATAGCCAATGAATTCAATTTACCCAACCTGAAGGAAAAATAATTATGCCGTATATTGAAAAACATTTTTCACTCAAAGGAAAAAATGCCGTCATAACGGGTGGGGGCGGAACTCTTTGCGGCGCTATCGCCGAAGGTTTCCTGAAAGCGGGAGCAAAGGTCGCTTTATGGGGAAGGAACATTAAAACCCTCACCGATAAGCAAAAAGATTTATGTAGAAAAGGATGCGATGTATCAAACATTTACCCGGTCGAAGCAAATTTGCTTTATGAAAGTCAGATAGACCTGGCATTGGAAAAAACAATATCATGCATGGGCAAGTTGGACATATTGGTAAATGGTGTTGGCGGCAGCAGTGTCAGGTGTCCATTGGTGGACGCTGACGTCGAAGAATTTGAAGAAATCGTCAAGCTTAATTTGCTTGCGGGATGTTTTATGCCAACTAAAAGAATTGCCGCTTATTGGATAAAAAACGATATCCAGGGAACCATACTTAACATTGCTTCCATGGCTTCATACAATCCTCTATCCGGGGGCTGGGCATATTCCGCGGCAAAAGCCGCGGTAGTAAATCAAACGATGGCCCAAGCCAGGGAGTTGGCGGATTACGGAATACGCGTAAACGCAATAGCTCCCGGATTTTTTATCGGCAAACAAAACAAGCGGCTGCTTAAAAATGAAGACGGGACTCTTACAGAGAGAGGAAAAAATATTTTGGCCCATACTCCGTTCAATCGTTTTGGCAATCCCGGGGAACTTTGTGCTCCAGCCATATTTTTATGTGCTGATGGCGCAAGTTTTGTCAGCGGCGCGACAATGCCAATAGATGGGGCTTACTTATGTAACAATATTTAACAATGTAGGGTATTTCTAGAAATTGACTTTCATAGCGAGGACGGAAAAATTTTTCATTCTTTTCGCGACAAAGCAGGAATAAAAAAAACCGTCCGGAGCCGAAACTGCAATTATTAGAGGTGTCCTTTATCTAAATACTAGGAACCCTTAATTTTTTGAAAGGTGTGCTCTTGACGGTATTTCAGGGGGCCTTGTTGCTGGTGACGGTGGAAGAACCGGGAAAAGGCAAAAAGGTCGGGAAACTCGAGCTGATCCGCGATTTCACCGATATTCAAATCTGAGTAAAGCAGCAATTCCCGGGCGAAATTCATTCGTTCATGGTCGATAAATTGTTTGATCGGGATGCCGGTATGACGCCGGTACCAGGCGGAAAGATGTGAGGTGGAGTATCCAAGGGATTTTGCGATTTCCGCTACAGTTACAGGCTTTCCGCGGCGTTGACTGACGATGAGCGAAATTTTGTCAAGTTGCGAACTGATCTGTTGAGTCGGAGCCCCGCTAAAATAAAAATGAGTCATCAAAGCGGCCAGCAGATGGTTCACGATTGCCACGGTTTTCGCTCCGGGATTGAAGTCGGGAAGGGCCGCATCCAAGGTGTCGAGCAGCGATTTTAAAACCGGGTTCTGATTTATGCCTTGGATTTCAACCTGATGAGGAACGTTGCCCGTTGCATTGAATTTAATTGAAAGCCAGGAGGTAGGAGTGGCGTAAGTAAAGCCATGTGGAATTTGGGGCGGAATTAGAACTACTGTTCCCGCGGACAGCTCATAGACGCAGTTGTTGATTTCCGCTTTTTGGATTCCATCAAGAATCAATTCTAGTTGCCAGCTTCCGTGAACATGTGCAACCGTTGTTTTTTTTGATTTTGATTTTCGCCGCTGATGTAATTTAAAATGACAAATCACTCCTTGGCTGTCAATGTTATGCATTTGTTTGTTTATCATTGATTATGCCATATTAATTATTAATTATGCCATTTACATTTTCATGAAAAAATACTATTGTCAATATTAAAAGCTAAAAAAGGACTGAAAATTCCATGAACAATTTACCTTTTACCGACGCCACGGAAACCTTGGAGTTTTACCGGCATGAACTTGACAGCCGGATTCCGGACGAGATTGCCGAAGAGTTGGGGCCGGTGATGCAACAGAAACGTGCCGGCCTGTCGGAAAAATATGCGCGAAATATTTTTTGCCTTGGAGAACATTGTATGGAGTTTTGCGCTTCTCCAGACTGGACTTGCGCCCCTGAAGGAGATCTGGAATGGACTTGCACACTGGCCCATCATCATCACTTGGAGCAACTTGCCTGGAAATACCGTGATACAGGTGATGAAAAGTTTGCTGAAGCCGCGATTTTCCAGATGACGGACTGGATTGACCGCGTTCCAAAACCTGATCTGCCTGAAGCGGATTTCCGGGAAATGTGGGGTGAACGTTACCTTAAGGTCAAGAGAAGTAACTGGCGGGTCCTGGAAACCGGTTTTAGGATTGGCGAAACCTGGCCGCTGGCGTTGAAGCATCTGATTAAAAGTCCGTCGATGACTCCGGAAGTATTTACGAAAATCCTGAATTCGATTCATCAGCAGGCTCAACATTTGCATCAAAGTTACTGGCTTATAGGCAACCATTCAATAATGGAAACTTCGTTTTTGGCGGTTTGCGGCATTGTTTTCCGGGAGTTTTCCGATGCTAAAGAATGGCTGGAAGAAGGTGTGCGGTTTTTGATGTCGGCACGTGATCGTGAGTTTTATCCCGATGGCTATAGCCGGGAAAACTCAGGGGGTTACCGCTGGGTTATGGTGCGGGGTTATTTTAATCTGTATTGTGTTGCTGAAATGAATGGAATGGGCGATATTTTTCCTGCCGGTTTTCCTGATTGGCTTAGGAATATCTGCAAAGCTGAACTATACCAGCTAAAACCGGATTTTTCGGTTCCGGTTACAAATGAATCCAATTCGGGGACCATCCGAAAAAGGCAGTTAGAGCGTATTCTCGGCGCATTTGAAGATAGCGAAATTCAATACGTGTTGAGCCGGGGCGCGGATGGGAATGAACCATCCGGGGCCTCTTATTTTTATCCAGACGCCGGATTTGCCGTCATGAGGTCAGACTGGTCGGAAAAAGCCTTGTATATGAGCTTCGATGTGGGTAAGAAAGGCAGACATTGCATTGGTGACCAGTTGTCGGTTGAGGTTTCCGCGTATGGCCGCAAGTTCCTTGTTAATGGCGGTCGCTGGCGTTACACCACCAGTGACAAGAATTTGGGATGGATGCGCCAAGCCGGATACTTCAAATCTTCCGCTTCCTGCAATACGGTGTTTCCCGCCGGGTATACCCAGGTGATTGCCGATGCGGAAGGCGGCATGGAAATTGCAACTGATCATGATATTGCCAAGGGAATCTTCAATGCCGGTTATTCTGACGGGGAAAAGTCTGTAAAAATGGAGCATCGCCGGGTTATCTATTTTAATAAACCGAATTTCTGGATTGTCCGTGATATAATAGAAAGTGACGAGGCTGTTCCCATTGAGCAACTTTGGCACTTTGCCCCGGAAAATGACGTAGAACTGCTGCCGGAAAATAATTGCGCGGTAACCAGGAATCCCGACGCCAATCTGATCATAATGACGCTGGCGGGGCAAAATTGTGATTACAGTTTGTTTAAAGGTTCTGATGATCCGATCCGGGGATGGCATTGTCCGGAATATTCCCGAAAGGTTCCGGCGTATGAGCTGGCTGCGTGGCAAACCGGGCCATGCGTCATCGATACTTTGATCTTTCCGGTAAATGAAAAAGTGGAAAAACTGCCGGTATTCAAAAAATCTCAAAATGAGTATATTATTGAATATTGTGAAAAATCATGGAAGGTAAATTTAATATGATCAGACCGAATTTTCTGATAATATATCCGGATACGCTGGGCGCGCGGGCCGTGGGCTGTTACGGCAACCCGACAGTTAAAACCCCGAACATCGATAAACTTGCGGAAACCGGGATAAAGTTCAACAACTGTACGTCACAGAATCCGGTTTGCATGCCCTCACGGATGTCGCTTCATACCGGAAAATATGTCAGCGGTCATGGAGTGCTCGACAACAGCACCGGGTACTATCCGGAAGATCAGTTGACTTTTGCGCGTTTTCTGGGCGGACATGGCTACCACCGGGCATATTTCGGCAAAACCCACTCGGTAAACCGGGATGACTGGGATGAAATTTTCGACCTCTACCCGGATTACAATCATTATCTGGAATCCCGGAATATTTCAGTAAGATATCCGGAACAGCCGCCGCTGAAAGACCTCTGTCACGGGTACTCCGACATTCCCTCTAAAGATTGGGCTACGAACGTGTTGGGTAATCTCGGCGGAAACTACATCCGAAAACGTGAACAGGAGGAAAATCCGTTCCTGTTGATGATGAGCTTTGAGGCCCCGCACGGCCCGGTAACATATCCCCGGGACGAATCCAAGCTTTATGACCCGGCGGAAATCGAGTTGCCGAAAGCCCCGGAAAATTCGCTTGACTCCAAACCTTTCGAACGCAAACTCTACATGCAGGCGCGCGGAAGACTTGCGAAGAGTGACGAGACTTTAAAATTCGCGCTCAGCATGTACTATTCCATGGTGACGCTGATGGACCGCAACGTGGGCAAACTGCTGGCGGCCCTGGACGAATCAGGACAACGTGACAACACCATTATTATCTTCCTTTCCGATCACGGAGATTTCATGGGCAACCACAATTGTGTCGGCAAGGGAATGTCCCTTGATGAAGCGCTGATCCATGTGCCGCTGATCGTGAATTGTCCGGCAAAATTTCAACTGCGCGAAGTGGAAAGCCTGGTAGAATCGATTGATGTTTTTCCGACCTTGGCGGAACTTGCCGGTTTGGAGAAACCGGCCGGACTCCAAGGGGAAAGTTTGATCCCGCTGGCTTCAGGAACGGCGGAAACGGAACGTGAATTTTCTTTCAGTGAAGAATTTTATGGACAAGGCCCGTTTTTCTTTTCCGCTCGAAATAAGGAGTATAAATATATTTTGTCGTCCACCGGGAACGAGGAATTGTATCATCTCCCGTCGGATACCTGGGAATGGAACAATCTTTCCGAATATCCAGACTGCCAACAGGTTCTGAATGAGCTCAGGCAGGCAATGCTGCTCTGGCGATTCCGTTCCGTCGACCATACTCATTTGCGTGCAAATAACTTTATCGAGTATCTGAGAAAAGGTGAATACGACAAACTTCCAGTATATCTGGGCGGTCCGGAAAAAACAAAAAAGAGCAGGAAAAATCTATAATAAGAATCCCCGTTAATGATAGGAAAAAAAATGACTGAGAAAAATTTATGCAGTGATAGTTCACAAAAAAAATGTGATGACGCAGGGATGTGTATCCCCGAATTTTCCATTCCGTTAAGACTTCCCGGCAACATCAGAATGAACCTTGCCGATCCTCCCTATGCAATAGCCGGCACAAAGGGTTCCTGGAAATTAACATTTATCCTGCCAAGGAGTATCGGGAAGCAAGAAAAATTGCGCTTACAAGCTTCGGGCGGCCGCAACAACAAAGTTGGATTTAATTCTCTTCAGTCAGACAATCCATCCGAAGACAATTACATTAGCTGCTATTTGCAGGGAAAAGAATCCACGCCGCTAAAATTAACGGAGCTGGACCTCCCCGGACAAAAAGTGAATAAAGGAACTTTCGAGATTGATCCGGGTGACAATACGCTTGAAAAGGGGGCTGTTCTTACTTTTGTCATGGGTGATCGCGGTGAAACGGAAAAGGGTGCGGATCCCGGTAATCTTTGGAGATTAAACAAGTTTTTTGTGCTTTATGTGTCTGACGATAAGTTTGAAAACGATATCGGTTGGGAAAAAGACTGGGGCAGTAAGGTGGCGGAAAAACCTCTGGAGGGGGTATACTGGACTAAAGCAAATCACGGCCAGATTCTTGACTATGCATTGATACATATTCTTGGCGGTAAAGTCGAACGTTTGTGCGCTTATTCTCCATCGGAATCCATTGCGGGCAAACCATTTGAAATCACTGTTACCCCACAGGACCAGTTTGATAATCTTTCCATGTCCGGCCTGCGGAATCTCGAGGTGTGGCTGGAGGAACACAAACTTAATGCAAAGATAGGAAATGTAAAAAATACGCCAACAGTAAAAATCACTGTTACATTGTCTGAACCCGGCATCCACAGAATCATTATCAAGGATAAAAATCACAATTTGGCAACGAATACCAACCCCATTCGTATTGTGTCAGAAAAAAGCGCGCTTGTTCCCTATTGGGGCATGATTCACGGTCACAGCGAGATTTCGGATGGAAGCTGTACGATGGATCATTATTTCCGGCAGTTTCGGGACGTTTGCGGAATGGATTTCGGGGCTCCGGGAGACCATGATCATCTTGCCGAAACTTCCGATGAATTCTGGCGGCACACTTGTGAACGTGTGAGAAAATATAATTCACCGGGGCATTTCGTGACTTTTCTTGGCTATGAATTCGCCAAATGGAGAAAGGAGGGAGAGGGAGACCGCAACGTATACTACCTTGAAAATGGCCGGCCGATGTACCGTTCTGACTTTGGTCATTATCCCTGGCCTAATGACCTTTTTAAAGCAGTCGCGAATGAAAAATGCATTATTATTCCTCATCATACCACATGTTCCGGAAGTTTCTGTAATTGGCTTGACCATGATCCTGAACATGAACGTCTTGTCGAAATATTCCAAACCCGGGGCAGCCAGGAATGTCCCGAAGAAGAAGGCAATACCATACCGCCGTATAACCCGAATCCGGCCGGCTATGTAAGTGAGGCTTTGAAAATGGGCTGGCGGGTTGGATTTACTTCCGGCGGGGATGAACACTCATACAAAGTGGGAATGGAGAAGAGGGAGAGGAGCGCCGGAATGATGTGTGTATTTGCTAAAGAATTGACAAAAAAATCCTTATGGGAAGGAATGTGGAACCGCCGGGTAGTGGCGACAACCGGGCCGCGTGTAATTCTTGACTATAAATTAAATGAGTTTCTAATGGGGACGGAAATCAATTCGCGTCAGTTCCCGGAAGTTAGCCGGAAAAGACGAATTTCAATTGATTACAACGGCACTTCAGATGTTAGCAAAGTTGATATCATTAGAAATGGCGAATCGGTAAAAACATTTAATAACCTGGAGAAAGACTTTTCGCTTGAATGGACGGACCATCAAGAGCTGGAAGATATCAATTTGCCTCCCGTGAAATATTGTGAAAAGCCGTTCACTTTTTATTATATAAGAGTAATCCAGAAGGATAAACACATTGCCTGGGCAAGTCCGGTATGGATCGATTAGATTAGTCATGGTAATTCCTGTTACGAAATGATAAAAACTTGAGAAATACTGTGAAAACTTCATCGGTTTGCTTGGAAGAACTCGAACGTCTTATTGCTCCGGAAACGGAAGAAAAACTGTATTCCGAGTGGGTCGGATTCCATGAGGGCAAATTCACAGGAGACGTTTTCAGACCTTCACGGCGCGAAAAAGCAAAAGATATTAAATTTGAAATTCCGCGAATATCGATAAACCAAACCCTTGCTGATATTGAAACCATGACGGTTAATGAATTTTGTACTTGCCTTAAGCATCTTCGGGAAGGCGATGGATTCATTCTTTGCGCGGGGGCAAATTACGGAACCGCAATCCTGCCGTCGCTTTTTGGCGCGGAAATTTTTTACATGGATGAAGAACTGAACACCATGCCGATTTCCCTGCCGTCCGATAACCCGGGTGATTCCGCGAAAAAAATGCTTGACGCCGGGGTTCCTGACCTTAACTCCGGGCTTGGCGGGCGTGTTTTCGATACGGGTGGTTATATCAGGGAAAAGCTTGAGAAATATCCGAAGGTAAAAAAAAATACCCGCATCTATCATCCTGATTTACAGGGACCGCTGGACGTATGTGAACTTTTATGGGGAAGCGGGTTTTTCCTGGACTTGTTCGACCAACCGGAACTGATAAAGGATTTTCTTGCGCTTATTACTCAAACTTATATTAAATTCATAAAAAAATGGCATGAGATATTTCCGGTAAAAAGAGATGGTTATGGTATTTACTGGGGAACGCTTTATCGGGGAACGGTGATCATCAGGAATGATTCGGCGATGAATCTTTCCCCGGAAATGTATCGCGAATTCGGCAGACCGTACGACTCGGAAATATACGATCAGCTCGGTGGCGGAATGATGCACTTTTGCGGGAAAGGAGACCATTACATAGACCAGGCAACAGATATTGAAAAACTCTATACTGTTGATATGTCACAGCCGGCGTATAACGATATGCGTAAAATTCTGGAGCATACCGTAAACAGAGGAATAAATCTGATCGGTATCCCTGAACACCGGATAGACGAACTGCTTGAAGCGGGGCTAGATTTCAAAGGCCGGGTTCATTGCAAGTGGCGTCCCGGAGCCGACAATGTTCATAAAGAGGAAGCGGATTAAATTTTACTGTCAGGGGAGGTTTTATATGAAAATCAAAAAAAATATCGGAATAATCGGAGCTGGTTCCAGGGCGTTTTCACTCGGAGCTAATATAATCAAATCGGGCTGCAAGTTGCGGATTACAGCACTATGCGACAAATACCCGAAGCGGATGAAGGAAACTGAAGAAGCCCTGGAAAACATTACCGCCCAGGATGATAAGAATCTGGATATCAAATTGTACGCGGATTACAAGGAACTTATTGATAACGGTGATCTTGATCTTATCATGATTACCGCTCCGCAGTATTTCCATGAGGAACCGTTCAAGTATGCCCTTGACAAAGATAAGCTGGTATTTTGTGAAAAACCTCTGGCGCATTCCATGGAATCAATTGAAAATATGTACAATGCGTGGAATGAGCTCGGCGGAAAAAATGCGATGATAGGATTTACCCGGCGTTATGAAAATTCCTGGAGGCGGGCAAAGGAAGTTATTGATTCAGGGCGGATCGGAAATGTTAAAATGATCCTGCTCAGATCAATTATTCCATTCGATTCCTACTTTCATAAATGGTTCAGCCAAAAGGAATATTCCGGTGGCGTACTTAATGAAAAATGCGCTCATCATTTCGATGTCCTTAACTGGTTTGCCGGAGCAAAGCCGGAAATGATATCGGCAATGGGGAACAGAATTGTTTACACGCCAAAGGAAAATTATCCGAAATGGTGTAAAGACTGTAACCGGGACTGCAACTACCGGTTTTCATATAAAGAGGAACTGGAAAAACAAAAAAATCATCCGCGGCCGGTCCGTTTTAATACCGCTGTCGATTCAGAGGATGTACTTCTGGCAAAAGACAAATGCGTTTATTCACCGGAGATTGATACCGTGGATCATGCAATTGTAAATGTCGGTTATGAGACCGGAGTTAAAGCCCAGCTTTTCCTGTCGATTTTCGGCTATAGAACCCATGATCAGGAAACTTTGGAAGTGGTTGGTGATTCCGGAAAACTTCTGCTGGAAAGACATTCCGGAACCATAAAAGTGGATTATAATTTCGGCAAGGAAAACATGGTAATTGACGCCAGGGATGAGAATCATGAAACCGTGGGACATTGCGGCGCTGACCTTGTAATTGTTAAAACCATTGATGATTTCGCCAATAAGGGAAGTAAGCCACCGGCGGATGTTTACGACGGTTACCTTGCTTCAAAAATGTCGTTTCTTGCCACGGAATCATGCGAAACCGGCAAGGTGTATAAAATATGAATACTTATTGGGGGGACATCCACAGTCATTGTGCCGTAAGTTACGGGTTCGGGACCCCGAAACGAGCGCTTGACAACGCCAGGCCGCACCTTGATTTCTGCAGTATTACCGGACACGCTTTCTGGCCGGACATGCCTATGGACATCAAAACCCAGAATGAAGTACTTATTACTCATTTTGGAGGATTCGAAAAATTAAAGCATTTCTGGGAAGACCTTTTAAATGATATAAATGATGCTGATAAGGCGGGATCATTTGTTACGTTTCCGAGTTACGAATGGCACTCCATGGAGTATGGCGATTATAATGTTTATTCCGCATCCGGCAGTCTTCCCCTCCTGGATGCCCCGACATTGCCGGAATTAATCAAAAGAACTGAAAAATCATGCCCGATGCTGCTTCCGCATCACTGTTCGTATCTTCAAGGTTTCCGCGGAACAAGCTGGAAAAAATTCAATAATAAAGTATCTCCTTTGGTAGAAATATTTTCCAATCACGGCTGCGGTGAAAGCGATGATTCATATTACGATTATTACCATACAATGGGACCAAGGGTAAAGGCAACTTCAGTCAGGTCTGGGCTTTTAAGGGGCAATAAATTCGGTTTTTATGCATCAACTGACACCCATGACGGATATCCCGGACATTACGGGCATGGACGTTTTGGCGTAATTGCTGATAAACTCGATAGAAAACATATCTGGGATGGCATGTGGAACCGGCGTACTATTGCTTCCACCGGGGCACGTTTTGATGCTAGGTTTTATCTGAATGATTGTTTTATTGGAGAAACGGTTTGCTCGGAACCTGAAATGAATTTAATGATTGAATTGACTGGAACGGCGCCACTGGAAAGGGTTGAATTAATTGAAGGATCCGGGGATAATTGCAAAGTTCACGGATTACCTACGAAAATAATATCAACGGAATTTGTGCCGGGAAAATATAAGATAAAAATCGAATGCGGTTGGGGAAGCAAGGGAATTATCAAGGATTGGGATTTTGATATAAATGTGAAAAATGGAAACTTGATTGATGTTACGCCTTATTATCGATTCAGTTCTTATGATATGAGTGAAGAACAGTCAAGTGAAAAGCTGCATGTGGAAAAAAGCCGGATCCATTGGCAGTGCCGGACAAAGCCCAATCCCGCGGGACTTATCGGCGGAACTCATTTCGCGGCCGGCGGAACTCAGGCAGTGGTTCTGGAACTTGAAGCAACGCATCGCACTGAACTTGAATTGCAAGTTGACAATGTCCGGATGAAAGAAAATGTAAGTGAGCTTATAAAAGGCTCTATCGGACAGGCTGTTTCAGGTTTTTGTTCCCCGGCGGTAAAAATCCATCGCGCAATTCCCGAAAGAGAATTCAGATTCACGTATGATGGATTGTTCAAGCCATCGGAGGAAAAGGGATTTATATATGCCAGGGCCGTCCAGACTGATGGTCAAACCGCATGGATCAGCCCTGTCTGGTATGAGTAATACCGAATTGCTTTTAGATCGTAAACCGGTATAAGATGAAATAAATATATTTTCCTGGCAAAATTTTACGAAAGCTATTGACAATTTAATGTTTTCAGGTTACAATAGTGGTTAAACCATTAATCCAAAAAAGGGCTGAACTGTAAATATATTCCATTTCAGTTGCGGGGTTATGGATAAATATTAAGCTATTGACAATTTCCGGGATATAAGATATAATGATGGTTAAACCAATAATCCAGGAATAGCCATAGGAATAATAAGATGCGTTTTGATCGAGTTACAACAACGGAAAAATTCACCAAATTTCTGAAAAAACAAATCAGGGACGGAATATACAAACCTGGCGATAAAATCCCGTCGGAGAGGGTTTTATCCGAAAAATACCATATCAGCCGCCTTACTATCAATAAAATTCTGTCGAGTCTTGTTGCTGAAGGGGTATTGTTCCGGGATTTGAACCGTGGCACGTATGTAAGCGAGTCGCAAAGGACAAAGCTCTCCGTATATCTTGCCCACAATCCTAAAATGGATATGGAGAAACTCACCGGTTTATTTGAGAAAACCCACCCTCAGGTAAAAGTAGATTATACTTATTTTTCTTTACGGGAATTTGAATACAACTTTGGAATGGAAACGGAAAATGGACCGAAAAATAAAAAGTTCGACGTCATTTTAACCTATGGAAATACCCTTGACGCTTTACTCCAGCATCAATTGTTAAAGGATATTTCCGAATATGAATCAGCATTTTTTAATGATGATATTATTCGCTTGCCTGACTCCCCGTATGTAAGAGATAACCGGCGGTATGCCGTTCCTTGTCTTTTCTCTCCAGTGATGATTTTTTGCAACAAGGATATTTACCGGAAAAGCGGAGTTTCCATTCCCGGAAAAAATCTAAGCTGGAAAGAATTTTCCATTCTTGCGAAGCAGTTGACCGTCCCGGGAATAAACCAGTACGGTTTTGCATTTCGCGACCATAAAAACCGCTGGCCGGTTTTGATTACAAAGAAAGGCGGTTCCATTCTTGACGACAATGGTAAATGCAAGTTGGATTCTCCTGAAACGGTTAAAGCGCTGAAGTTTTTCCGTGATTATGTGACTTCAGCAAAAATATCACCGTCTCCGGTGTCACAAGTCATAAAACTCTTTTGTGAAGGCAAGGTCGCAATGCTTTTGGATTGTTGCTATACTCTGCCTCGATTTATCGATTCAGCAAATTTCCCTTTTGATGTCATTCCCGTTCCGGGGCCGGGAAAGTATCCTTCAGGTTTACTTGCTACAGGATTTGGCATTAATAAAGAAACAAAACATGAAAAACTTGCAGTGGATTTTATTAAAACGGTAATTTCAGCTGAATACCAGATGAAACTGGAACAGGATAATTGCGGAATTCCCATAAGGAAAAGCGTAATTCCCCAAAAATCAATAAAATGGAAATTTATCAAAGAATTGCCAAATTCCAGAATAAGCATGCGGAATTCGCACCAATTTGAGATTTTTGATCAGATCCAGGCACTGACTCCTCTGCTGTGGTCCGAAATGATCAGCCCGGAAGATTTTGCGCAAAAACTCCAATCGGACATAACATCAAGCATCCATGACAGTTTTGAACAGCATTTAAAGTGGGAAGAAGTGATATAAAAATGTCAAAAGAGTATGATGTCATAGTGTGTGGCGGCGGTCCGGCGGGAATCGGGGCAGCCGCGGCTTCCGCGTACAGTGGCGCGAAAACGCTATTGGTGGAATACTGTAATTCCCTGGGCGGCATGGGGACCGGTTGCCGGGTTTCGTGCTGGGTTGATACCAGGCTTGGGCCTTTCGGCAGCTATCTGAAAAAAATCATGCTCAGGGACGGCTTTGCGGAGGTAATTGAAAATAAGCAACGGTTCCATGAACCGGGACGGTTGCGTTTTGATCAGGAGGCATTTAAAGCGATTGTCGCCGAAAAACTGCATGAGCTTGGCTGTGAAATCCTTTATGGAACGGTTGCGGAATCAGTCTATCAATCGGGGAATCAGGCGCGAGGTATTTATTCCGCCAATAAAAACGGAAGAAAACTGATCCGTTCCAGCGTGGTTGTCGACGCCACCGCTGACGGGCAATTGGCAGTGGATGCCGGGGCGGAATTCATGAAGGGTGACCCGGAGGATAAACGCTTGCAGCATGTGAATTTCAGGATGGATGTTGAGAATGTCGATATTCAATCTTTGTGTAAATTATACGGCGCGGAGAAATTGCGGCAATTATTCAAGGATGGGCGGAAAAGCGGCGAGTTAAGTGTGCCAAACGGAATTTTCAGCCCTCCCGCCGAAACGTTTCCCATCAAGGATGATCAGCCCATATTCAGGCAATGGGAAGTCGAAGGGGTGGACTGTTCCGAAGCCGAACAGGTAAGCAACACTCTGCTTGACTGTCAAATTGCCGCAATCAGGTTGTTAAGGTTTTGCCGGAAGCACCTTCCCGGACACGAAAATATGCGGATATCACGTTTCCATGAATTGCTGGGAACCCGGGAGTCCCGCCGCATTGCCGGTCATTACATTCTAACCGGGGAGGACGTTCTGAACGCGAAAAAATTCGACGACGGCGTTGCTGAAGCCAACTTCTGGATAGATTTTCATGATTCTCCGCCGGGTACAACCATTCCGTATTCGTTGGAGTATATCCGGGCAAACCGGCCTGAAGAAGGTGACTGGTATGAAATTCCGTACCGGTGCCTGGTTCCAAAGCATACCAGGGGAATTCTCGTAGCGGGACGGTGCATTTCTTCCGACCGCGGGGCGCTGGCGTCCTTGCGAGGGCAACCCACCTGTATGTTTACCGGAACGGCAGCAGGCATTGCCGCTGCCATGTGCGTGAATAAACAGATTTGTCCCGGCGCATTGGAAGGCGTCGGCGTAAGGGAAAAAATAAAATCATTTGAGTATTGATTATGCATATTCAAATAAAGCTAAAACGGCGGATATTCACAAGTATAAAATAAAACAAAACGGAGGATGACGTATGTACGGTGATGGAAAAAAACATTTCGGAACGGTCTCGGGCCGCAAGGTTCCCGGCCTTGTACGGACAGAGAGTAACGTTGTGCCTGCTGGAACGGCAAACCGGGGTTGCCGCCGGTTTATATCGTTTACTTTAATCGAGTTACTTGTGGTGATAGCGATAATTTCTATATTAGCCGCTATGCTGCTTCCGGCTTTAAAAAAAGCAAGGGAGGTTGCGTTGCAATCGACATGCGTTAATAACATGAAACAACTTGGACTGGCATACTCGCTGTATACCCAGGAGTATAATGGGCGGTATCCTGCATACACAAAATCAACGAAAACCCCTGCATTCAATTGCTGGGATGCACAGATATGTTCATATATAGGTATGGAGGCCAATGATGATACTCAGGAAAAGCCAAATACCGTCTTTTGGTGTCCTGCCACTCCCGCGCCCGACAACGTCATAAAGAACCGGACTTATATGCAAAACCAAGTAATTGGCTGTCTCGATCTTTGGGCCCCGGTCATGCTCATAGACAATCCGGACCTCATTACCGGAAGCGGCAAGAATATGTCGAATTTGCCGTTGTTGTATGAATGTGACCAGATGATTTTGTTTGGAGGCAGTTCCAATGGCATGTATGGAAGACCTGAACAGGATTCAACGTTTCGCCACAATAACGCTGAAAATGTTCTGTTTCTGGATTATCATGTGGAAAGCATACCTTATCTTGAGGCAGTCAGAGATAGTGCCTGGGGTTTTATCCATACGGATGTTCCGTAACGGATATTGAATATACTTACCTGAAAACAGTAAAAAAAATGAATCAGAAACAATGTGAAGAAATTCACCGGACGTCCCTTGCGCTTCTGGAAAATCCCGGAATCAAAATCGAGCATTCAATAATCCTCGATATGTTGATGAAAAACGGCGCGAAACCTGGAAATGCGGCGGAGGTAGTCCGGCTTGAACAAAACATGATCGAGGAATACTTGAAGCTCTGTCCTTCTGAAGTTGTTTTTTCAGATCGCTCGGGAAGTTCCAGGATGTTGACATCTCGATCCGAACCATTATTCTGGAGCACCCCCGCCCTTAGAATAGTGGAAGACAATCAAACAAGACCTTTTAGTATGGAGGATATGGGAAAATTTTCCTTTCTGATGGAACACCTTGAACATGTTGACGGAGTATTTGGGGTTTCCATGGATGACGTGCCACCGGGCGCCCGGGATTTTGTGGGATTACGTGTCATGGCAAATAATACGCGTAAACATTTACGGGTCCTTTCCTGCACAAAAACAGGATGTGAAGCATTGATCGAAATGAAAAAAGTAGTGAGTGACAGTCCATGGTTTTCAATGGGGTTCACCGCTCATGGCCCATTGCGCTGGACAAATCTGGCCCTGGAAATATTTGCCGCTTCCGCCGGACAGGGAATCCCCGTTACCGTCAATGGCGAACCCATGGCCGGAGCTTCCGGGCCGGTGACTCTGGCCGGAAGTATTGCTGTCGGGAACGCCGAAATCCTTGCAGGATTGGTAATCAATCAGATTCTTGAACCAGAACGCCCTTGTGTCTACAATCTTGGATTGGCGCATGTTATGGATATGAAAAGTATGATTGCCGTTACCGGCGGTCCGGAAAATTCCTTGATGGCGCAAGCGTCCGCCGCAATGGGAAGGTTCTACAATTTGCCTTCCTGTTCCTGGGTTTCCACGGAGGCAATGATCCCGGACGGGCAAGCCATAGCGGAGAAAATGTTCGGTTTTCATTCCCATATTGAAGGCGGCGTCAATTTGATATGGGGCGCCGGGCAGCTGGAATCGGAAATGGCGCTTTCGATGGAGCAGGCCGTGATCGACAACGAATTGATCGCTTACGCAAAACGTTTTAAACGGGGATTTGAAATAAACCCGGAAACACTGGCCCTGAATGTTGTCCGTGAAATTGGAATTGGCGGCGAATTTCTGGGATGCGAACATACCTTCAGGCACTTTCGGGAAAATTTCGAGCCTGAAATATTATGCAGGCAATCGCGGGAATTATGGCGGAATTCAGGCGCGAAGTCACTGAATGATAAGGCTAAAGAGAAAGTGGCGAACCTGCTGAAAGAATATCCGGAGCCGGTTTTAAAGCCGGAGCAAATTAAAGAACTTCTAAAAATTGAACAGCATTATTTTGCAAAGATGAATTTAAAATGAAATCGCAATTGAAATTTAAAATATTAAATGAACAATATTTGGATTTTGCCATGGAATTGGTGAACATCGCAGGTTGGAATCAAACTGTTGATGACTGGAAAAGATATATTGAAATTGCTCCGAATGGATGTTTCCTTGCGATTTTCGATGGAAAGCCGGCAGGTACTGCCACAACCATTAATTACCGGAATAAAGTTGCCTGGATAGGTATGGTGCTTGTTCATCCTGACCTGAGAGGAAAAGGCGTAGGCGGCGGATTAATGAAAAAATGCCTTGAATATCTGGATGAACAGAAAGTGACAAGTATTAAACTCGATGCAACTCCGATGGGCAAACCTGTTTATGTTAAACTTGGATTTCAGGATGAATATATTTTGAATCGCTGGCAAGTTGTTACTCCCAAAATAGATATGCCACCGGAAAGTATCGTTGATTTAGGAGGATTACCCCCGGATAGTTTAGCACGATATGATTTGCGTGGTTTTGGCGCAGACAGGATGGAGCTGCTGGAAAGTATTCAGGATACAGGGAAGGCTTATGCATTTTCTGAAGATGAAAACGATCTGAAAGGATACATATTTGTGCGTCCCGGATCAAGGGCATGGTATATAGGGCCATGGGTGGCGGACAGTAATTTCGCGGCTGAAGCGCTGCTGAAAAAGGTTCTTGACGAATTATATGGGGAGACGGTCTATATGGATGCGTTATCAAATGTTAATGCCGAAAATATACTGAATAAATATCGATTTAAATATCAAAGAAAACTTACCCGCATGTTTCGCGGTGAAAATAAATTCCCAGGTAAACCGGAAATAATTTATGCTATTGCCGGCCCGGAAGTGGGATGAAAAACACAATTATAAGGAAGACAACAGAATGTCAGAAAAAAAACCGAATATTTTAATTGTTATCTCTGATCATCTTTCGCCAAAGATGATTAATAATGATTATGTCAATGCTCCGAATATTAATAATCTTGCTGAAAGCGGGATTTCCTTTTCAAATGCGTACTGCAATTATCCGCTATGCGTGCCTTCACGGTCTTCATTCTGGACTGGCAGATATCCACATGAAATTGGCGTAGAATGGAACTCCGGAACATTGGAAATTGATCAGGGGATAACGACTCTCGGAGAAGTATTCAAAAAGGCCGGATACCAAACTGAACATATTGGTAAAAGGCATGATGCGCATGCATTGAGAGATTTTAATTGCCGGAATTCAAATAAGACCAGGATTGTGACGCCCGGGGAGGAAGCGCCGTGGAATGACTATTACGGTACTTTCATGGATCGCCGGACCGCTGAGCTTTGTGCCGGATTCCTGAAAGAAGAACACGAAAAACCATTCCTGTGTGTTGCCGATTTCTTCAATCCGCATGATGTTCTTCCCTGGATGGATGACAATATCGGGCCTCACGATAACTTGCCTTTGAACAAAGATTTGCCGTCTTTGCCCGGCAACTTTGAAATAGAGGACTTTGACAACCGGGCTGATTCCATACAGCGTTTGTGCTGCCGGAACCGCCGGCTTGCTCAAGCCGCAAAATGGAGCAGGGAAAATTATCAACATTATCTGGCGGCATATTGCCACTATGTTGAAGTCGTGGACCGGCATATCGGAATGGTGATCGATGCCTTAAAATCCAGTCCGGAAAATGATAATACCATTATTGTTCTGATGGCGGATCATGGCAATGGTATGTGTTCTCATCGCCTTGTCAGCACTCATGGCAATTTCTATGAAGAAGCGGCAAAAGTTCCTATGGTTTTCGCGGGAGCTTTGCCTGCCGGGTTCGCGGGCGGAAAGCGCAAGCAATTAGTTTCACTCCTGGACTTGTTTCCCACATTATGTGATTTCGCTGGAATTTCCGCTCCGGATGGTTTGTCCGGAAAAAGTCTTGCGGGAATTTGCCAGAACAAAGACAGTGGTCAGATTCACGAATATTTACTGACGGAATGGCGGCAGGGATCCGAGTTTGGGCCGGTAGCTCCCGGACGTATGATTCGAACAAATAAATTTAAATATACAAGGTTTCTGGAAAATGACGGAGAAGAGCTTTATGACATAGAAAACGATCCCGGAGAAACTAAAAATCTTGCTGAAAATCCGGAATACCTGGAGGTGCTGAAACAACATAGAACTTTGCTGTCTGAACATGTTGAGAAAACAAGCGATCATTTCTATGAGCTGAAGGTTGATGCTAAACAGCCTGAGCACGATCCAGGCTATCAAAATCATGTATATAATGAAAAGGAATTTTTAACTGGTAAAAAATAAAAAAGGAATAAAAAAGAATGAACTTAATAAAGCATCTCATCGTTATATTTTTACTTAGTGGTTCAATAATCAATGCCGCTGATTCAAAACCTCTTAAATCCGCGAAGCCGAAAGATATTACAGATATTATCAGCATTCCGGACAAAGCCGGAAATGTTATTCCCGATTTTTCCAGCGTTGGATATAAAGGGGGAGGCGTGAAGTTACCGGAAGTGCCGGTGAAGATTGTTCTTTCGCCTCAAAAAAACGGTGATGACCGTGAACGCATCCAGGCTGCGCTTGATAAAATCGGAAAGATGAAACCGGACAAGGATGGCTTACGCGGAGCGTTACTCCTGAAAGCAGGAACATATCGGGTTGCGGGATATCTTGTAATCGGTAAAGGCGGAGTTGTGTTGCGTGGAGAAGGACAGTTTTCAAACGGCACAACGGTTATTGACACAAAGAAAAATTTAAAAGTTAAAAATAATTATGGCAGAGGTTACAGGCAGCATTCGCTTATTTACCTTGGAAATGTAAATCCGGAAAAACCTACCAGGGCATTTTATTCAAGCTTGGATGAAATTGGTGTTTTGACTGATAAAAATATTCCGGTCGGAACTAAAACCGTCACAATCGGAAACGCTGACAAGTTGTCTGTTGGGGATGAGATCAGAATTCAGATTATTCCTAACAAAAATTGGCTCAAAAAGCTTAATCTTGAGAAAAAATGGAGAGGCATCACCGGAAGGTTTTACTGTGAAAGAAAAATAATGAAAATAAACGGCAATAAGCTAACCCTTGATGCTCCAATGCTTTTTTATATTGATAAAGATACTATTAAAAAAGCTGTCGTTTACAAAATAAACAATGATAACAGAATTTCCCAAAGTGGTGTAGAAAATATTCGACTGGTTAGTTATTTCTCGGAAAAGAATTACAAAAATCCGGAAAATTACAAAAATCCGGAAGAACATGCGCGCAGCGCCGTTTATGTAGATAAAGCAAAAAACTGCTGGGTAAAAAACATGACCGCGCTGCATTTTTTTCTGTCAGCGGTGGAAGTTGAGCACGGAGCCCGAAACATAACAGTACAGGACTGTGCCTGCCTGCGTCCGGTTTCAAGGATTAGAGGCGGCAGAAGATACGCCTTTATGGTAAATGGATCAAAGGTGCTTGTCCAGAGGTGCTATGCGTATAATGCGCGCCATGCATTTGTATCCAGTTCAGCGGCGGCAGGACCGAATGTTTTTTTGGACTGTCTTATTGAAAAGGGGTTTGACGCAGTAGGCCCCCACATGAAATGGTGTACCGGATATCTTTATGATAATGTGATGGCTCCACAAAGAAATATTGACTTAAGAAATGGTACGGGAAGTCATGCCTGGCAGGGAGTTAACCACATTCTCTGGAACTGCCGCGCCGCCCAGATAGTTTGCGATATGCCCGAAACCGGTGACACCAACTGGGCTGTCGGTTGCATCGGTTCTAAAAGGTCATCTCCTACACGGGCACGTTTCGGGAACTGGATATCTTACGGCATTCCGGCAATTCCCAGGAGTTTGTATCTTTGGCAGCTTAAGAATGCAAAGGGTGAAAAAGCAATCGATAATATTACAATGTCAGAACAGAAAAAAAATGATGGCAATCTGATATATTCCTATTTAAGGAATTCTTTTGCTGAACTTAATAAAGAAGAGAAGGCGCAGGAAAAAAACCTTGTTTCCGATCCAGGTTTCATTATTGCCGGGAAGCGCACACCGTGGAGAATCAGGGGGAATAAAGGTAAAATTACAATTGAAGACCTGAAAAGAACTACGAATCCTGTTACAAAAGATAACTCCGCAATTGAAATTCCGGCGAAATATGTTCTAAACTTGAAACCATTTTTATTTATGGATTTTGAAAATCCTTCAAAGCAGAAAATTCCTTTGAAATTGGAGTTTGATTACAATGCGGCAAAAGGTGATTCCGTAAAAGTCACCATAACCCATGTTAGCATCAGAACTGGCAAAGAAAAGAGCGGCTATGGCCTGAATACATACGGAACTTCAAGATGGACCAGAACGGGAGAATTCAGGGGAAATGCCGCGAAAGGAAACGGACAATGGCAGCATTACAGTTATAAATTCTCAATATCCCCTGAATTTTTTAAAGACAGTAATATGCCGTATCCAACTGTATTATCAATTAGTATGTCCTCAATTAACAATTTTACTATAGCGAACCCTTCTTTGAAGATATTGTATGACAATCAGAAATAATGAATAAAGTAGAATAATAATGTACAGAATCAATTTTGGTCAAATAGAGAATATTGAACTGAAAGATGGCTGGGGATTATTGCCTGATCCCATGAACAGGTCGAGAAAACAGGAATGGTGGAAGAAAATCCGGAAAGAAAATTTCTGGTTTCCCTCATACGATGATGACGCGTTTTGGCCGACAACAGTTCCCGGCGCATTTACCCGTCTCCATAAGGAGTTGAAATATTATGAGGGAAATGTTGTCTATCTCAACAGGTTTCCGGCTCGTTTAAGCAGAACGGATGAGAAGGTTTTTCTTTACTTTGAAGCCGTAAATGAGCGGTGCAGCGTTTTCCTCAATGGAATTTTTATTGGCGAACATGAAGGCGGCTGCATTCCTTTTACTTTTGAGGTTTCAAAGGAGCTGAAAGAGGAAAACCGCCTCATGGTTTTTGTGGATGCCACAAGGCATGAAGATGATGTTCCGGGAACTATTCATGATTGGTTTCACGATGGCGGAATAATTCGTCCGGTAAGATTGTATTACCGTCCAAAGGAATATATAAGGGACGTTGCGGTATCGACCCGGATTACTAATGATGAAGTCGAGATTGAGATAAAGGTTCTGGCCGAAGCCGGGAGTAGAGACAATTTAAAAGAAGTTGATGTTAAACTGATTTCTTCCGATAATAATGAAACTGTTTTAAATGAAACAATTAAGTCTCGTCCAGGTTCCTGGTATTCAAGTATTATTTCCCTGAATGTGGATAAGGTGAAACTCTGGTCTCCGGATAATCCGAATTTGTATCTTCTTCAAATTGAAATGCAGAGCAGCGGTGACGTATGGCATGATGAAGTTGGCTTGCGGGAAATCAAAATCCGTGGCAAGGATATTCTACTCAATGGCGAAAGTATTTTATTAAAAGGAGTAGCAACCTGGATCGAAGATCCGGAAAGAGGAATTTTTTCCCTTGGCCCGGAAAGTGCGAATAAAACTATTGATATCCTTAAAGATCTCAACTGCAATTTCGCGCGCGCGGGACACCGTCCGCAGGGCAAGGATTTCATAAAAGCATGTGATAAAACCGGAATCCTTGTTTGGCAGGAAGTCCCAGCCTATTGGATTTATACGATGCAGAAACCGGCCCGGAGCCGAAAAGCCCTTAAGATGCTTGAAGCCATGATTTGCGAGCATAGGAATTCACCTTCGGTTATTATCTGGAGCATTGGAAACGAGTGCTTGAAAATTCTTCAGGATGAAGAAGAATCCAACTTGGGTTTCTTTATTGAGGCGGCTGGCTATGCCCGTGAAAACGACCCAAGCCGGTTAGTAACCTATACCGGTGGTGTTGAAGGCGCTGGAGAAGAAACGTTAAAGCACAGTTGCCCGGAAGCTTTGATCGAACTATTGGATATAGTCAGCATTAACAGTTACCGGGGAATTTATGATGGCGCGGAACCGGGCAGAAAGGATGAATTTCCAAAGCAGTATGATAAAATCCGGCAGGCGTCATCCTGGGGAAAACCGGTGATTTTGGCGGAGGCGGGAATCGATGGGGTTTTAGGAGAAAAAGGTTATGATTTCGGAGAAGAGCGGCAGCTTGTATATCACAGGAAACTCCAGGAATTATTTAAAATACTGACTCAGGAAAAAACGTTGCAGGGAATGGCGATATTCGTCCTGAATGATTATGAAACCCCCATCAAGTTGTCGCGTTTCCAGAAAGGGTTCAACCGCAAAGGGTTGTTGACGGATAAATTAAAGCCGAAAGCGGCATATCACGAAGTAAAAAAAGGATATGCCGGGTAATGAATATTGAAGGATTAAAATGAATAATAAAGTTAAAGTTGCTCTGGTTGGCATATGCGGCTATGGAGATTTTTATTTAAAAGAAGCATTCAAGTATTTAAATAAAAATATCCTCCTTTCAGGCATTATTGATCCCTATGCAAAAAACTCCATCCATTACCAGAAGCTGAAGGAATTAGGAATTCCGGTATTTGATACTCTGGAAGATTTCTATCTCTCTGAAACCGCGGATCTTGTTGTTATTTCAGCGCCGATTCACCTGCATGCGCCCATTTCCATGAAAGCATTGAAAAACGGAGCAAACGTACTTTGTGAGAAACCAGTGTGCGCAACATATCAGGAAGCCTTGAAACTGATAAAAGCCGAGGAAAAGTGTCCCGGCTTTCTCGCTGTTGGATACCAATGGTCTTTTTCTGATGCAATTCAGAAATTGAAGAGGGATATTCTCAAGGGTATATTTGGCAAGCCGTTGTTGCTCAAAGCATTCATTAGCTGGCCGAGGGCTTTCTCGTATTATAACCGTAATAATTGGGCAGGTAAAATAAGGTCTTTGAATCGTTGGATTTTAGACAGTCCAGTCAATAATGCCACTGCCCATTATTTGCACAATATGTTCTATATTCTCGGTAAAGATATTTTTTCAAGTGCAAAACCTTTGAAAGTTACAGCGGAACTTTACCGGGCGAATGATATTGAAAATTTCGATACTGCTTTCATTCATTGCCTGACCGAATGCAAAACCGATATATTGTTTTATACTTCCCATGCGGTTCCCTCAGTGATTGGTCCATGCGGGGAATTCAAATTTGAGCATGCACATATCTATTATGACCGTACGCAGATTTCCGCGAAATTAAAAAATGGAAAAATAATTAATTATGGGAGTCCGAACGATAATAAGTTGAAAAAATTTAAAGATTGTGTTGAAGCCGTAAAAAACGGAAGAAAAGCCGTTTGCGGAGTAAAAGCTGCTAGTTCCCAGACTTTGTGCCTGAATGGAGCACACGAATCAATGCCGGAAATAGTATCCTTTCCCGAAGAATTTATCGAACTAAGCGTTGACGCAAAAGGCGATAAAACAACCTGGATACGATCATTGCAAGAGGTATTGTTCCGGTGCTTCAACCAGAATGCGTTACCCTCAGAACTCGGAAATGTTCCGTGGAGTCGGGAAGGGCTGGAAGTGAACTTAAACGAATACCGCCAATTCCCTTCCATATATTACCCGCACAGCCTGCATGAACTTGCAACAGTCTAATGTCGTGTTTCACCAATAACCTTGGATAATGTTGCTGCGAAAGGGCGCAACCGCCTTGCGGCGTGACTCTTTTTCCGTTCAGTCACGCTCGCGGCTGGCAGAGATGGGTTTGCATCACCTTGCAGCCGCGAGCACAACTGAAACGGTAAAAATAGCTCACGCATTATCAAGGTTCTTAGTGAAACACGACACTAGCAAAAGACCATATATACGTCGGCGCAAAGGGATGATAATTAATTAAAAAATTCTTACTTTAAGGTCAAGATTAACTTCAAAAGATACAGATGGAATTGATGGATATGAAAAATAAAAACCCAATTACAGCAATAATTATTGGTGCTGGACATAGAGCAATTCAGTACGCTCGTTATTCGGAAAAATATCCGGAAAATCTTAGAATAGTGGGGGTTGCAGATCCTGATGCTAACAGACGAAAAGAGACCGCAAAGATCTTTAATCTTTCTGATTCACAATGTTTTTATTCGGCAACGGAGGTAGCTGAAAAGAATAAAATGTCGGATGTAATTATAAATGGAACGATGGACCGTCAGCATGTTCCAACATCATTGCCGCTTATTGAAAAAGGTTATGATATATTGCTGGAAAAGCCTATTGCAACAAATAAGCGGGATATGTTAAAATTGGTTGAGGCAAACAAAAAGTTTGAACGAAAAATAATGATTTGCCACGTATTGCGTTATGCGCCTTTTTATACAGCTATAAAAGAAAAGGTCATTAGTGGTGAAATCGGAACTATTGTTAATATCCAAACAACCGAACACGTATGTCATCATCATTTCTCTACCGCTTTTATCCGCGGAAAGTGGAACAATCATGAAAAATGCGGATCTTCCATGTTGATGCAGAAAAGCTGTCATGATCTTGATATTATTTTATGGATGAAAAGTGGGGCTTTCCCAAAATATGTTTCGAGTTTTGGCTCTTTGATGAATTTTAAACCTGAAAATGCCCCGAAGCATTCAGGAACAAAATGCTTAGTTGACTGCATAATGGAGAAAGAATGTCCGTATTCAGCTTACAAGCAATATATTGATCATCCTGAAAGGTGGGGCGCATATGTCTGGGCCTCAATCGAAAATATAAAGAATCCAACAATCAGACAAAAAATCGAATCATTGAAAAATGATAATCCACATGGTCGCTGTGTATGGAAATGTGACAATAATGTGGTAGATCATCAATCAATCATTATTGAGTTTGAAGATGGAGCCACCGCAACCCATAACATGATTGGCGGTACCGCAAAACCTGAACGTTCAATTCATATTATAGGCACACAGGGGGAAATAAGAGGAATTTTCAAAGAAGGCAACTTCAGTGTTTATCATATTGACCCAAAATCAGAGGAAGGATATAAATCTAAGAATATCAGTCTTAATATTGCCGGAGACACCGAAGGAGCTTTTGGAGGACATGGTGGCGGAGACGAACGCCTGGTAGAGGATTTCATAAATTATATAAAAGGCAAGCAGAATCCCCTGACTTGTACATGTTTGGAAGATTCCATATATGGTCATCTGATAGGATTTGCCGCGGATCAAGCCATGATGGGAAAAAAAGTTGTGAAAATAGATAAAATAATATGAAAGAAGAAAGACCAAATATCGTTTTAATTATGTCTGATCAGCATAATGCAAATTTAATGGGGTGTACCGGAAATAAAATAATTAAAACCCCAAATCTTGACAGGCTGGCTGCAAATGGCATAATGTTTACTGAAGCACATTGCCCATCTCCTTTGTGTGTTCCCTCAAGAATGGCGTTTATGGCTTCAAAATACCCCAGTGAGATTGAAGTATGGTCGAATGACTGTGTTTTAGCTTCTGACGAACCCACATTTGCACATTCGTTGACAAATTCCGGCTATGATACTGCACTTTGCGGCAGAATGCATTTCCGGGGAATCGACCAGTTTCATGGTTTTCAGGAACGTATATTCGATGACTGTGTTCCTGCAAGTTCGTTTCTGTCACCTGAGATTTTAGGCTCTGGATTCAACAGAACAACCGGACAAACAAAATATGCTGTTGAAGTAGCTGGTTACGGCAAAACTGGTTATCAGCTGTTTGACAGGAAAGTGACTGACAGAGCTTGTGAATATATCAAAAGCCATGAAAATTCCTCTGCTCCTTTTTGTCTGGTCACAGGTATGATATCTCCACACAATCCTTTGATTTGCAGGAGGGACTTGTTTGAATATTACTACAGTGCAATTGAACCAGCAGATTCAAACGAAAAAAATATTGCTGAAATAAATCCCGCAATCAGGATTTGGCGAAAACGGCGCAAAGTTGATGAACTGACAGTTGAACAAAACCGTAGGGCTTTAGCTGCATATTACGGCCTGATTACTGAAATGGATGAAAACCTGGGGAGAATTCTGGAGGCAGTCGATTCACATCCAAAATCTAAAAACACTATAATTATTTATTGCTCTGATCATGGAGATATGGCAAATGAACACGGGATGTGGTGGAAAAGCTGTTTCTACAATGGTTCCGTCAAAGTTCCCCTCATCATATCATGGCCTGAAAAACCCCGAAAAAATATTAAAAACAAGAACGTAGTAAATTTAATTGATATCGGCCCTACCATTTTGGATATGGCTGGAGCGAAACAACTTCCGGATATATCGGGGAAAAGTTTTAAGTCATTGCTGTTAAAAAATAATATAGAGAAAAAATGGCAAAACGAAACTTTTTCCGAGTTTTGCGGTCTCCTTGGAGGAAAACCATCTTGCATGATTCGCTCAAATGAATGGAAATTTGTATATTATCACGAATTTAAATCTTTCCAGCTTTTTAATCTTGAAGAAGATCCTCATGAAAAAGTCGACAGATATAATGATGTAGATTGTAAAGAAATAGTTGACGGATTTTTGCAAAAAATCCAAAATAATTGGTTCCCGGAACAAATAATGAAGAAATTAAGAGGTAAAGAACGGGCAAATAAAATAATATTAAAACATGATTATAACTATAATCGCAGTATAGAAAGATTGATTGTGATGAAGGATTATAATCAATTTGACTTCAATCAGCTCGGGAGAGAATTCCTGAAGGGCAAAAGCATTAAAAATAATGCATAACAATAACTTAACACCCCAAAGGTAATTATGTCTAAAAAAATAAGAGTGGGATTCGTCGGAACAAGTTGTTCGGGAATGCCAAGAAGATTTGCATCTTGTATGAGTGAAAATTACGAGCGTTTGGAATTGGCAATGGCTTGGGACGAAGATAAGCAGAATTGCGCCGAATTTCAGAAAGAATATCAACTTGAAAAACAAGCGGAAACTCCGGAGGAAGTGGCGGATAATGTCCAGTTGATTATTATGGATGTCAAAACGCGGGATACAGCAAAATATGCATGCGAAGTGCTGAAACGTGGAGTGCCTCTCTACATATCCAAGCCGCTGGCAAACAATCTTGAAAATACTTCGAAAATACTTGAATGTGCAAAGATGACAGAAACGCCTCTTTTGAGCACTTCGGCAATGCGATATGACGATGCTGTACAACAAGCCGCGCGGCTTGTTCGTGAACAAAAACTCGGTAGTATTCAGCTTGCCTTTATTGCGTTGCATCACACTGTTAACAGTTATCTGACTCCGGAAAGTGAATGGCACGTGTCGTTTGACAATACCGGTGGTCCGTTGGTATATCTCGGTGTACATGGCGTCGACATCCTGGATGAAATTATCGGTCTTGAGGATATAGATGAGCTCTATTCTGCTTTCTCAACACTGACACATGGTGATCATCATTTATTTAAACGGGATAACCTTGCGGATACTCATGCCGTTAATATTAAATATAAAAATGGTCTTATCGCAACACTGCAACTCGGGAACGGCATGGATTATTGCTATTATGGAGGTCTTATAACAGGGGAAACATCACATTATCCTTTTGAAACGAAAAACAACTACCAGCAGACTATCGCAAAAATCATCGAAATGGTTGAAAATAAAAAGTCACCGCTTTCAATAAAACGGATGGAAAGCGTTATGAGAATGCTTGATTTGATTTGGCGTTCTGGGAATGAAAAAAGCATTCTTAAAGTAAATAATTAAAAATATCCAACAGCTACATTTTTCATCATTAGTGATTAAATAACGAAAATACCAAGGAAAATCATGAGTAAAATAAGAATTGCTTTTGTCGGCGCCGGAGAACTTGCCAATATGGTGCATTATCCATCTCTGGCATCTTTTGATGATGTCATTATCGATGCAATTTGTGATATTGACAAACAACGCTTAAATCAGACTGCTGATAAATACAGTGTTGAAAAGAGGTTTAATGACTACAGGAAAATGGTAGAAAAAACAGCTCCGGATGCATTATATGTTATCGGTCCGGCCCATTATATGTACGATATATGGACATGGTGTCTTGAGGAGAAGATGAATTTATTCATTGAAAAACCGATGGGGATTACCTTGCATCAAGCGGAATCACTTGCATATCTGGCGGAAAAAAATGATTGCATAACTCAGGTGGGCTATCAACGGCGTTCATGTCCTTTGCTGAAAAAAATGCGGGATGAATGTTTAAAACATGGTCCTGTTTTCTACTCCAGTTGTGAATTTTTCAAATGTGCCCTGAAACCAAGGACAATGGCAACGGATCATCTGACTAATGATGGATCCCATGCCGTTGACACTGTTCGCTGGATGTGTGGTGGCGAGATAGTTAAAGTAGAGAGCTTTAGCAAGCATATTCAGACTCCGGATGTTAATTGTATAGGTGCAACATTACATTTTGATAATGGTTCTACAGGATATGTTTTTAATAATTTTGCTTCAGGACGACGGGTTTTTCAAATAGAGATTCATGCTCCTGGAGTATATGTGGATGCGGAACCTGAAGGGGTAGCTACTTTTTATCGAAACAACGATTATGAAGGAATTAAGTTTGATTCGAAGCAAGTTGCCGGAAGTGACGAATTTCACATTTATGGTGGATATATGGAGAAAAACCGGGAATTTATGGATGCTGTTAAAAGCCGGAAACAAACAACAAGTTCTTCGTTCCGTGATTGTGTGAAAACAATGAAAATTATTGAAATGATAAAAGCTCAATCATTTCAATAATCATGGAAGAAATAATGAATGATCGTGGACGTTGGGCTGCGTATGGCTTGCCGTGAGATATCGAAGCCGCCGGGGAAATCAGACGACATGCGTATAGCCAAGTCGGAGGGACGTTGGAATTCCCGAGGAACGGTGGCGGATTATTTTTTAATCACAAAATGAATCCTGAGTTCGTAGAGAAGGTAATTGAGCTCAGGGAGAATTTCCGGATCGTCCAGGTTTGGAAGGATAATATTTGCATAATTGAATTAGAATTCTCTGTTGAGCTTCATTGAAGCTCCTGTCCGGCCATGCTGGAATATATCGTATAACTGAAAATGCTCACCTTGGAAAGAGGTGGAATTGCCACTGATCCCCTTTGTTGCCGTCAGCAACATAATCGATTATGCATTACAAGTGCCGGGAAATGCTGATGTTTCAAGCATTGTCCTGATTGAATTTCTGGTTTTGTGGAAGAAAAAGCTGAACAATATATATAAAACGTCTTGACAATCCGCTCCGGATAGGGTATTATACATCATAATCGATTAAGAAGTTAGGGTGCTGGATCCGAGCAGGAATAAAAGGAGCGAGATCGAAAAATCAATCCGGAAGCTATTCGGGCATAATAGCTTGCAAATCAATGTGATTCCCTATGCTGACTGAAAGACAATTCCATGAGGGGAAAACCAAATGGTGAAAGTGACTACTGGCGAGGGATTAGCGGGGAGCTAAGCAAGCGGAAAGAACTTGCTGGAAAGTTTGACGTCAGGTATTTGAATTAATGTGCATATGTATGTTATAATCATTTATGGAGGTAAAAAATGAAATTAAAAAGATCAGTTAATAAATCAATTACTTTTCATCGACTGAATCAAAAAGATTTTACCCTTATCGAATTATTGGTTGTAATAGCGATAATTGCCATACTTGCGGCAATGCTGTTGCCAGCCTTGAAAAAAGCAAGGGAACGGGCAAAAACTGCAAGTTGTTCCGGGAACCTCAAGCAATTCGGTTTCGCGCTGAATTCCTATGCCGGGGATTTTAACGGAAACTACCCGAATCCATTTTATTATGCCGGAGGCAGCGGCGGAAGCAGTTACACTGGCTATTACTGGTATTTATATAATTCGTCAAATCGCTGGGTTGGGCTGGGGCGTCTTTACGGAAGCGGATATTTTGGCAATTATAACGGGAGCGCACGAAGGATCCATTACTGTCCATGTCCAATTGATGTCAGATATGAATTTAATGTTTCAAACGCCTTTGCAGGCTGGACATTGGAAAGCATTTGGGAAAAGGCCGAGTATAACCATAATACTACGAATTTATCGGGAGGTTATTTCTACCGGACTCATTTTGACGGTAATTACCTGGTCAACGGTGATTCAAGCGACACTATCTCGATAAATGCCGCAAAAACCAGTTCCAGGACCGGGATTTTGACGGACATGAAGCATGGATTATGTCCGGCAAATCACTCTGAAAGTATTGTGAACGTGCTGTATGCCGATGGTCACACGGGTTCAGTTAAAGTTTTTGCGCCTCTGGGAACCTCATCAACACCAGTTAATATGTGGAATTATTTTGACGGAAAATAAAAAAACATGATATCGCTAACTCTCATGAAGAGTCATAAGTTTTTCATGATTAGGTCAGCATGATCTTTGTTCTTGGTCAAGTTTAACTTGGCAATATCAGACAATACTATAATTGACGGATTATTCTATAAATTACTTTAAAAAGTCTGTTGTTTGCGGAATAATAGTTTTATAATTACGATAAAGCGGACAATTATGCAATGAAGTTGAAGGAGAAGAAAATGAAGTCACGGAACTCAATACGAGGAACTGGTTTTTTGCATTATCTCAATCGCGGGGATTTTACTCTTATCGAATTGCTGGTTGTAATAGCGATAATTGCCATACTTGCGGCAATGCTGCTTCCGGCATTGAAAAGGGCCAGGGAAACCGCACTTACTGCAAGTTGCAGTAACAACCTTAAACAAATCGGCACCGGATTTACTATGTATCTGGATAATTGGGATGACCGCTTCCCGATGTGGCACGATGGCAGCACAAGATATCATCCGGAAAATTGCTGGATTGGGCTGATAAATGAGGAAATGGGCGGTGCGAAGCAATGGCATTATGTTAATGAAATGAATAAGGGAGAGTTATTTTATTGTCCGGCGGGAAATCAAAATAAATGGCTCAGTTATTCAAATTCGTATATGGCCAGGTCGTGGTCGTTCTATGGAATGAATTTTTCAATTGGCGGCGCTTACTGTGGACATTATTGTCCCAAAACAAATGAAATTGAGAAACCGGCTTCAACGATTCTGGCTGGTGATTCTAATGAAGACGGTTATTATGACGCCGAAATAGCTCAGGGTTCGACGGGATATTACGTATCTGGAACCAGGCACAGCGGCAATTGTAATTATTTGTGGGTGGACGGGCATGTGACCACTCAGAACCGCATGACGGTCGGATCTCCGGAATTCAGGGATTGGTACCTTAACGACTGATCAAGCAGCCTGCTTAATAATTTATACTTTCAAAAACAAACTTTAAATAATGTAATTTACATGAGAGTTTTTATGAAAAAAATCTGTCTTATTTTGCTTTTTTCAATCGCTTCATCCTGCATCACCGTTGCCGGCAATGAACGGCAAAACCTTTCTCAACTTGTTGATTCTAAAGGGCTGGCTACTCCCCTGTATCGTTGGAACGCCCAGCTGGTTTTACCCGCGGGGAACCCGAAGCTTGAAGATAAAACGAACGCGGACAGTCCGGAAATAGAAAAGCTGACAACCTGGAATTTCGACAAAGGCAAGTTCGATGGAATCACCAGATTCTCCCCGGGAATAATCAATCCTGTAATGGAAGATGGAAAACTGAAATTTACTACCGGCAATAAAGCTTTTTTCTACTGGGGAGACCACTTCAACGATCCAGGCGTGAAAGGTTTGGATATCGGTTCGACCTGGCCGTTGAATTCGCAGATGATTTTCCGGCACGGTTGGGAAGTCGAGGCAAGGGTTAAGCAGTTGCTGCCGCAATCAAAATGGACAGTGCTTGCGAATCAGGCCGGTATGCCGCCGTACATGGATAAGAAAACTATTTTGGTGAAAGGCACTGGCTGGCAGATTATCAGGTTCCTGTTACCGATGGACAGACGCAACAAGGGAGTTCGCCGCAATTCGCTTTGTTTTGATATTTCCGGGAAAGGAAACAAAATTGAGATTGACTGGGTGAAGGTTGTCCGACCAGTCTGGCGGCAATATTTCCGTAAGGAATTCATTATTGACAAACCGGTAAAGTCAGCGGAATTGTGTTTTATACCAACTTGCGATTATAAACTTTACATCAATGGAAAAAAAATAGCATCTGGACTTGCCAAAACAAATTATGAAACTGTCAATATCACTGGCTGCCTGCGTCCGGGGAAAAATGTCATTGCTTTCAGCGATTGGACTGGAATCAATCTGATCAGGCAGCGCATCGATCCACTGTGTTCAACCGGCATTGAAGTTTACATCCAATACAAAGACGGTTCCTTCCGCAGGATATATACCAATAAAAGCTGGAAAGGATCTTTTCATTGCTATTCAGGCTGGAACAAGCTGAATTTCAATGACAGGAACTGGAAAAACGTTGTAACTCTGGGAAATGTGGCGGAATCGCTCTTTACAATCAGGAGAAACGGGAAATCCATTTACGGCAGGGCGTTTTTCCTTGATCCTCCATACTACGGTCCTATAAAATTGACTTATCCCGGGAAAGATATTTCCGCCGACAGCCCCGTGATTTTCAGGGAAAACGAAGGAGCTAATATCCGGATGGAACTCGCGGGAGACAAGAATTATTCCCTGAATTACAAACTGTTCGATGCTCTTACTGATAAACAAATTGACCAGGGTGTCCTTACAGGCAAAAACAACACATATCACTTTTCGGTAAAGCGAAAGGCCGGGGTTTATAATCTGGCAATCGAAGCGAGTGTAAATGGAAAGCTGCTTGATCGGCGCTTTGAAGAAATTGTCATAGTTGGCCCAGTTCCACAGAGGAAAGTTCCGTGGCGGAAAGTTTCCGAAGAAACCATAAAACAGCTTATTGCGGAATTTGCATGCGGCGGCAAACCCAGGCCGGGGGCGTACATTGAGCATCCGAGAGTATTCAACCGTGATCCCGCGATAAAAAAACTGCAAGGGCCTGTTACGGAAATTGAAATCAAAGACGGCAAAAAATATCGGCTTACCGGGAAAGGCTACGCGGATTGGTTCGGATACCGTTTTAAGGTGAAAAATATCCATAATCCCCACATGCTGGTGGTTGAATATCCGGACGACCGTCCCCAGTCGTTTGCGGTGAGGGTCAAAGAAAAAGACCGGGCTTATTTCAAACCGGTTGCCAACGACGGACTCTCCAGGGCTTCAATCTGGTGTCTGAATGATCCGGCTATTTATCCATTGTCCAATAAAATCCAGTCGGCTTCGTTTATTTACTATCCGCAGGCTGAGACGGAAGCCGTGGAAGTGCTCAACCTTCAGCATGGCGGCGTCCGCTCGGCGGTTTACAAAATAAAAATTTACGAAATCCTGGATATGCCGTGTCCTGAAAACAACGGCAAGGGCAACCGGCGGTTGTTCGGTTCTCAAACTGAACGCGCCACTCTCCGTCAGGTTACCTACTTCAACGGCAAAGATTCTCAGATGTTCAGCTATCTGCATGGTCCGTCCCGGAACCGGTACTACGGCTTTTTAAGGGATTGGTACATAACTTATTCGAATATGATCAAACGGATGCGGTTTGCCGGGGAAAACATGTTCATGTGCGGTTTTTACATGTATCATGCCCCCTATTGGCCAAACAGTAAAATGGGGTATCGTTTCTCAACCGCGAATTATGACAATTTTGCCCTGATGTTCGCGATGTTCGAGGAAAACGGCATGTACGTGCTGCCGTTTGTTGAATACTGCCGGTCGGTCAAAACCAGGGCCATGAACAAATACACGAACAAGGAAGTCAAGGAAGGCGCCCCGACCATTCTGGCCGTGAATAAATACGGGGAACAGGCTTTGTATAATCCCGGAATGAACAACTTCAATCCGTTCTCAAAAACCGTAAGGGACGAACTTGAAGGCATCGCAGGTGAAATAGCTTCACGCTACGGAAAATATAAATCCTTTGCGGGAATCGGATATTTTTCCGGAGGGCTTTGCGAGCCGTCGCTTCACATCGGGAAATATGCGACACAATGGAAAGAGGCTTTGCATTACGGGTGGGAGGATTCCACGGTCAAAGCGTTTGAAAAGATTTATGATATCAGAATCCCGGTAAAAAATAATGACCCGGAGCGCTTCCTGAAAAGATACAAATGGGTAATGAGAAACGCCAAAGATAAATGGATTGAGTTCCGCTGCCGCGCCATGACGGAAGTTCACAAAGGCATTCGGGACGCCATTGTGAAAATTGCTCCGCATGCGGAATACTATCCCTTTTTTGTCAGTGGCGGTAAACCTGAACTGCTGGCCGAAGCGGTGATATGCGAAAACGTTAATTTGCTGAAATCACTTAAATACATGGGATTTGACCCGGCCATGTACCGGGACCAGGAAAATATTGATCCGGCATGGTTTTATTACCCGGAATCATTCGGGAAAGTCCATAATGTCAAAGACGGATTACTAATGACGTTCAACAACCTCAAGTCTTTTAACAAGGCCATGAATTTTGGTGAAAGAAGCGCATGTTTCATCAATCCCGCCTGGCAGGAACCTGACATCCGAAACACTATCTACAGGAATTGGGTATGGCATGGAGGTTCCCAGGTGAACCCCAATCCGTTTTTCTGCGGAGTTTACTACCGGGCGCCGTTCGTGGACCGGCTGCGGCAAATGACCCCGTCATTCCTGGGATTTGTCTTTACCGACAACCACCTTTATACCGCGCAAAATCACTTGAGGCGTCCATTTGCGGTTGCCTACAAGAGCATCCCGGAAGGAAATTACCGGACACTTGATTATGCCGGAACCAATAAAAACATTGTGATCAGGGAAATACTCTCAAGCGGAAAACGGATTTTTTATGTTGTTAATCCTTTGTGGTGGAAAGCCAAGGCAAAGATAACCCTTTCCGCTGATGCAAAGCTTTCCGACCTTGTCGAAAAGTCATCATGTAACACTGCCGGTAAAATTTTAAATTTGAAGATGCCTCCATACTCCGTAAAAGTGTTCTCGATTCCTGAAAATGTGAAAATTGTTTCAGCGGAAACCAAAGTCGAGGATAAATGCAAAGTGTGGCTGAAAAAGAAAATGGATGTAATCAACAGTTTCGGCGCCAAAGAAACCGAACAGGCGTTTAAGGCTTTTTCTCTGCCGGAACCGTTGAAGACAAGCATGGCAAGAGTCCGTTTGCTTAAAAGCAGCTGGCAAAACAAAGATTATGTAAGAGCCTATGACCTTTTGTGTAATCCGCTGATTATTCAATTCCTGGATTTTATAAAGGCGAAAAAGGCTGCTTCCGCAAAAGCCGGTGTGAAAATTCGTGATAATTACCTTGTAAACATTGGCGCGGATAAACCGTATAAAGATTCTCAGGGAAGAACCTGGCAACCTGACCAGTTTTATAATTTCGGAATAAATCCCCACGGATATATTGGGGACAAGGGAGCGGTTGTACATCGCGGAAATATTGCTGTCAGCAACACGAAAGATCCGGAAATCTACCGCACCGAACGAAGCAAATTCAAAGGCTACCGCTTCCGGGTCCCCAACGGCGTTTATACTGTTAAAATCCATTTCGCGGAAAATTTCAGATATATTCCCGGACGGCTTTCTGATGTGTATGTCGAGGGAAATCTGATCCTTAAAGATTATGATTTCTGCATGGCTTCAAAAGGATTCCACAGAGCTTATATTCATGAAATAAAAGATGTAAAAGTTAAGGATGGCGAGCTTGCCATTGATTTTAAACCACTCCACATGACCCGCATGCAGGGATTGGAAGTGGAAAAACAAAAATGAAAGGAAGGAAGATTAAAATGAAAAAACTTGCCACGGCGCTTTTAATTTTTTTCTGCGTAATTACAATTGCAAAGGCTGACTTTATCGACGGGCTGCCAAGCTGGGCGAAAAGGTGGAAAGTTTGCAAAGGCCCTGATTTTTCGGTATTGGTGCTTGCTTCGAGCGATGTTGTTGTTTGGGTGGATGGTTTTACATTCAGTCTTGGCATGCCGTCTTTCAGATTCAACAAGAAAAATGTTTCAACTCACCATAACCTGAACGGCACAGGCCCCTGGACAAAAGTAACGGCAAATGATTCCGAAACGGACAAGGGAAGAGTTATCAAAATCGAAGGGCTTCTTGCCGGGATGTCAATTGTCGAGACTGTTACAATCAGCAAGGACAAGGTTGTTTTCAACTGGGAAGGAAAAGCAACTGACCCGAATCCGGCGGTGTCGCGTTTGTCTTTTGTTGGCAACCTGCACCCCAGGGAAGAGTTTAAAATCAAGGTTGAAGGCGAGGACGGGGAGATAACCGGGCCGATTGCCGGAGACAAGGTTCCCAGATTGAAAAACATTGAAAGATTAATGTTTGATACGCTTAAACATTCCGTGACGGTTACATGGATCGACTCTAAAAACGTTATGATTACACAAAGAAAAAATAATCCGTTGATTTACTATTATTTTTATCCATCAGGAATTACCCCCAAAAGCGCGTTACTGCCGGGAAGCACCATGAAATATGAGATCCAGGTGGAGGTGAAACCGCTGAGTAAAAACTCAGGGAACTGATGAAGGAAATAAATTTATTTTATATTCTCATCCCTGCTTTGTCGCGGGGATGAAACGTAACTTGAGATTATGCCTCCGCTTCCGGCTTCTTGCCAGGAAAAAGCAATTATTTTAGTAATACTTATAATGTAAATATATAATGGCGTAGTTAATTCCATAATATACGTTAATTTGTATATTCTTGTCTTGACATATCATATAATTAACCTTATAATTATACCTATAACTTAAAACATAATTGCGGACAAGAGAAATGGATTATATTGCCGATACTGAAAAAACGTCAGTGACATCAGTGCTAGTTCTTGAAAATAAAGGTATTTTACTTGAGTTGGATAGAACGGGATACATTATTTCCTGCAGGTCGAAAGTAAAGGAAGGAGAATTCCTGTCCGCACCGGCTCCACTGGTTTCCGCGATTAAAGACGATATCGAATATTATCCTGAAGAATTGACCGTCCCGGTCCCAGGTTGTCTTTTGCTTGATTTTGGCGAAAACGGTCTGATCGAGCTGAAATATGAAACCCGGGAATACGGCATTGTTTTTGAGTTGACAAATATTCACGGGGTTTTTACCAGATTAACTTTTACGGCATTAAAACTTAATATACGGGGAGTGGTAGGCCGTTCCGCCGGTATAGTCCGTGGAAGCAATGTGGCTTTCGGTTTTCAAGGGCTCAATCGCGCCACTGACGGCGGAGCGAAGCCATTACCCGGGGGAAGCGAGATTTTCGGCTGCGGTTACGGAAAAGACGGTTTCAAAGGAATGCGTTGGTGTATTTTTTCCTGCATCCCGGAAGAGATTATGAGTAATATTGAAGCTATCGAGAAGACAGAACCCGGTCTGCCGCACCTGGAAATAAACGGTAAGTGGATCAAGGCCGCGGATGCTCCGCGCCCGCACATGATAGCCCCCCGCCGCCTGCCCATCGAAGTGGGAGTGGAAATGGTCAGAAAAGGCGGTTTTGACATGCTGTACCTGCTCCCTGATACTTATGAATCATCCGGACACTACCGGATCAGTAAGGATAAAGTTCCCGGCGGAGCGGAAGGCTTGAGGCGGATAACCGGACAACTCGAAAAGTTCGGCGCAAAACTATTGATGCATTCCATGAGCGGACAGATTACCGCCAATGATCCGTATGTTTCGCCGGAGCCCGACTTAAGATTACTTCGCGGAGGGTATGCAACTCTGAACGGCGATATTGACCCCGATGATAAAACCATTGTTTTTCGCAATACTGACCGCAATTTTCTAAATGCGGCAAAATATCTGCCGGGAACAAATATTGAGGCAGGAGAAGATATCTCAGGAACTAGTACGCTGGTTATAGACAAAGAAATAATATGTCCGGAAAAACTGGTGCGGAAAGGAGATTTTGTGGTAGCGGAAAACTGTAAAAGGGGAGTCTGTCACAGCAGTATTTCCAGTCATGCCTCCGGAACGGAAGTTCACACTTTGGTGGAATACTGGAGCAAGGGATCGTTTTTTCCGGAACCGGCCAGCGACCTGCCTGAGGAAATCGCGGATAACCTGGCGAACACCCTCAAGCATTGCGATGCGGGAATGCTTGCGCTCGACGGTCTGGAAGCTTTGTCATATGGCGAAAATCCTGATGAAATGAACGATCGGTTGATGTTGGAGGATTCAGAAGCATACAACGACCCAAGGCTATACTGCCGGAGCGGTTCCAACCGTTTTGCCGAACAGATTTTAAAATCATCCGGGCTTAACCTGTTTGTAGTCAGCACTGTAACACACTACAACTGGCATATGATCGGTTCCCGGGGGGGCGGGGAAATCACGATCGACCTGAGAGCTGATTTACGAACCCGCATCAACCGTAATTCCTGGGCAAAGCGCAACCTGCTTGACGTCAGCATGGGAAGTCATGACATCCGGCTTTACTGTGAACGCTGGGGAGAAGCTACGCACCCTGAAGACATCGATTTTATCTGCACCAGAGCTGCGGCCGCGGACAGTGCTTTCGATATTTTCGTGTATACCACTGAACATGGCCGTCAGGACGAAATGTTTGAAACTATGCGCCTGTGGCTGGAAGCCAGACGACACCGGGCATTCACCCCGGAACAGCTGGCTCCGTACCGGAATATGGATATCGATGCGAAAATATCCCGGGATTCCACCGGCCGTTTCCAGCTGACACCGGCTTCACAGGGAAAACGCCATTGTATTCAGGTTTTCGGTAATCCGGCTGAACTTTTCAATCCGTATGAAAATCAGCCTGCGCGATACAGCATTCAAATGCTTCCGGCCTTCGATAGCGAGCATCCGGAAAACATTGTTCTACCCGTTAGAGAAGAAGCAATTGAACCGGATATCGATCAGGAAGTAATACCGCCAAGTTCATTAAATCTTTCGTCTGAAGCTGGTTCCATTCGGTTTAGTGCGATCCGGAACAATCAGTCAGATCCTCATTTAGCACGGTGGATTTGCCCGTTTAAAAACAGTTTGGATTTTTCGAGGAATCGCGGCCTTGAGGTTACTTTAAATGTAATTACCCCGGAAATCGTTTTTTATGCACAGCTTAAAGATATGCATGGAATGCTTCGGACTTATTTATGGAAACTCGATTCCGCCGGAGAACACCGGCTGTTTCTGCCGAACGGGGAAATCTCAACCTGCGATTATCACAATTATGGCCCGTGGGGAAAATACTCGCCATGGTTTTCAGCGATGAAAACGGTAGACTACGGTTTTATTGCTGAAGCGGCTTTCGGATTCACCGGAATGCAAATCAACAAACCATGCCGTATAGAATTAAAGTCCGTCAAAGCTTTTCGGGAAATTTCTGATCCATTGAAAAACCTTAAATTGAATGTCAACGGGGAAGAAGTGGAACTTGGTAATGAACTGCGTCCCTTTGATTACCTGAATATACTTCCTGAAGGTAAAGCAATTGTTTATGACGCAAACTGGAATAAACTTAGTGAAACAAGCTTGCCTTCTCAAACCTGGAAGAAGGGGATCAATACTTTTACGGCCGTCAGTTCACCTGAAAATAAACACTGGATGCGATTACGCCCAGTGTTTACCGGAAAATAAATTTACTACTTTAAATTGTTATTCTTCGTTCCAGGTGCCGGGATGAATTTCAGTGTACTTGGACATACCCACATGCCCGTCGGCAAACAGTGAACCGTGTCTTCCGTTGTGCCTGAGCGCTTTGTAGTCATGAGTGTATAGGTAAGTCATGGGAAGCTCGTAATTATTGATCAACGCATCAATCAAAAACACATTCCTGGAAGGACAGGCATTCTTGATGATATTCTGATGGGTATTGCGTTGCTCGGTGGTTCCCAGACCAAAATGATACCATGAAAAGCCGTAGCGGGGATTTCCTCCCGGAAAATAGGCCAGGGTTGAACCGTAAGAGCAGAATATGCTCTTCCCGGTAAAATTGCCTACAAATGTTGCTCCTGCCATGTGAGGTTCAGGAATTGACAAAGTGTTCGGACAAGTGAAAACAGTTTTATTCATGTTTCCGTTACTGTTCTCAAGAATTGTAGCGGTAGCGCTTCCTCCCAGTCTTTTGGCGTTATATGTTTTTGCAGGCACATAATCATTTGCCGCCAGAAAATCGCACCAGTAAATAGTTGTAGGCGTGTTGTTTGAAGCCAGCGGCAGATAGCCTTCGAAATCCGCCGTATAACTGATCAAACCCCGTCCGATTTCCCGAAGATTTGATGTGCAAAGCGAGGTTTTCGCGGTTTCCCGGGCCTGTTTCAGCGCGGGAAGCAGCATTGCCGCAAGTATGGCAATTATCGCTATTACTACCAGTAATTCAATAAGAGTGAACCCCCGCCCTCTTCTTTCGTGCATTGAAGACTTTTTGCTTTGCATTTTATTTCTCCTCAATTTTCCATTTTAAATAATATTTGTCCAAATTGCAAATCCTGCTTGTTCCTGTCCGGAACTATCCATGTCATCAATGTTTCCTCCCCTGTTTTGTCATAATCATTTATTGAGATATTCAACGGAATGGAACTGCATCCTTCACCCTTCAGGTTGCTTAAAGGCAATTCAAGTTCGACATCATATCCTTTTCCGGCTTTCCTGCAATCGCAGACAATCCCGGATATGAAAGGAACGAAAGGACCTCCCCGCGGATTGTATCTTCCCGCCGGACTAATCACCTCTACCACCGGAGCGGGGAATCCTTCGAGCGGGGGAGTTATCCTGATATGGAATATCCCGACGTTCGGAGTCTTGTTTTTCAACATCGCCCGTCCGTCAAGGTAAATATTTACTGCGTCACCGGCAGTTATGAGATCATCATTTACACGCACGGCAATACAGAGATTTTTTCCCTTCAAAGCTACCGCCGCGGTTGCGGAAAGATCACCGGTTCCTTGCCAGTCAATTCTTGGCACATACGGCGTGGTGTAGGGAATTCCCTTGATAAGCTGCCAATCGGAATTCAGCACTATCCGGAAATTTTTCTGAGGCCATTCCGAAAGTTTTCCATCAGTGCAAATTTCCTTTTTCTGGATAAAAGCATTCACGGTTTTTCTCACTCTGAATCTGTAATCCTCCCGGAAGATATCGGATTGTTTATTTCCCTCGGAAAATCTGATTTTTATTATGGGATTTTTCACTGAATCCATAATTTTCGGAAAGGTGAAACTGGAACTTTTCCAACCGTTGGCCGGAAGAATCACTTCAGAATTTTTCCAAACACCTTTGCTTCCAGCTGACACCTCTACAATTCCCTTTAATTCCTTCGCAAAAGGATTGTTAAGCGTAACTTTAATTTTAAGATCATCCCCCGGTCCGTATTCCGATTTATCAAATTTTACCTCCACCGGCGGTTTTGCTTCTTCCAGGTCGCTAGTATAAATAAATAATGGCATCAGCGGTTTCAGTTTGAATTTGATAAGTTTGCCGATCCTTTCAAATTTTATATTCCGGCAAAAATAATCCTTTATTTCAAGAGCAGAATCATTACTGTTAAAAATTACTTCTTTTGCTTCTTTACAGTCTTCCGTAAGCCAGATTACCGCCATAACTCCGTCACGTTTCCGGAAAAGAAAACTTCTTATTTGTGGAGAACTTTTCATTAATCGCCGGAATTTAATCTTTCCGAAGAAGAATTTTGAAAGGTTAGCGTATGCAGCCGCCATCGGAGTGGGGAGATTTTCAACCGCGACCAGGGTATTTGTGTTCGGTGTGTTCGCCGACCAGTACATGGTGTATTTGCTGTTGAGCGCCCTTTCCATGGTGACCAGCCTGACCAGCCTGAACGCCCCGGTATAATAATCGATCAGACGCTGTCTGCCATATTGTTTGAGCCCGCCCATTTTATTCCAGTTTCCTGAAGCTTCGAACTCTTTACAGGTCATCGGTCTGCCGTCAGGTTTCAACGCGTAGCGGAAAAGCATGTAACATGCTACTTCGGTGTCGGCCAGCGCCTGGTTTGCCCCGGCTTCTTTCAATATCCCGATAGTGTTCTTTTCCATTTCCTCGAAAGAGTGTCCGGATTCGACACTTCCGGAGCTCCATAAAATAGTATAAGGATGAATCGCGTAAAAATCGGCTTTTCCCGCGGTAAGTTTCGCCACGGTTTTGCGCCATTGCGGATATCCCCCGAATGCCGGAATGACTTTAATATTCGGATCGATTTTGTGCAGAACATCGGCCGTGAACGCACAGAGTCTGCCGTATTCATCGGCGCTGAATACCGGGGTGTGAAAATACGGTTCGTTAAGAATCTCGTAATTGAATATTTTGCCTTTGTAACGGGTTGCGATTTTAGTAATATATTCTTTCCATCCGGCAAGGTCCTTCAGATTAAAATGGACGTGATCTTCGCGCTTCGGATCAAGCCGCCACACCGGAGGGCTGCTCAAGTTGAGCTGCGGACTGCGCCCGTCATTGAGCATCTCGTTAACCAGCATGTCGAGCCGGGAAAAGTCCCATTTGCCGGGGGCGTATTCGAGGTTGTACCACTGCGAGTCGCCGCAGAGCCGGACCCACGAAGTGTAACACACCGGGTTGAAGGTGCGCGAAAAAACAAACCCGGTCCGGACGTCATACGGGTTTTTGCCCTTTGCCCTGACTGCTTCAGTGGCGGCAAAAACAATGTGCTCTGATTTTATCTCTTTGCCTTTTGAATCAATGATCTTAACATCACTGTAAAATAATCCTTTTCCAATTCCCGGGAATTTTATGGTTTCATGATAAACTGTGTATTTAGTCAAAGCGACTGGAACACTTTTATTAAAAACAATCTTTCCTTCGATGTTTTCAATATTCACGTTAATCTTCAGACTTTGTGAAGATGATGACGGATTTATCAGAGTAACAGCAAAACCGGGAACCGTGTCGCCGGGGTAAATATTCCCGGCAGTTCCGGGATTGATGTTTGCCGCAACTGGCCCCGATCCATCCTTGGGTATTACTCCGGTTGCGGTAAGGTTGCCGTCAAATCCGGCATAAAAAACCGTGGAGGAATCAAGTTTCCAGGGGCTCCCGGATTCATAAAGTTTTTTTACTTCGGTCTCATTTAATGCCCTGCGGAGAATCAACAATTCATCCAGCCAGTTCATTGCCCCGCGGGTCTTCAGCGTCCCCATTGACCGGGGGGAGAAAATTAATTTCCCGAAACTGTAGCTTTGATGCTTTTTACCGTCGAAATACACCGTTGCGGAAGTTTCCGACCAAGTCACCGTCAGGTTATGGAAACGGCTGTAAAAATCTTTTTGCGGCTCAATTTGAAAACCTTTTCCGCAGATGCTGATGCTTAAATTGCGGCGGCCTTTCATCAGCGTATTGGCGTATTTCCGGAACGCTTTCCCGCTGCCCATTCCAAGTCTGAAATCGATTTTCGGTAACTGCGCCCAGATATAGAATTTTCCAAGCGTAAAAATCGGAAGCTGTTCGTATCTCAACATCCGGCTCGGGCGCGTAGGCTTGAACCAGAAGGAAAACGTTCCGCTTTTCCCGGACCCGCCAAGCCAGTACACCGGATACTCTGGGCCGCCGTTTGTCACCGCAAGACTCTCCCCCGTTTGACCTTGACCGTAGTAACCCAACGAACCATCGGAAACATTATTGGGGAATATCGAAAACTTTTTATTTCCATAAGCACATACCGCAAAACTCAGGATAATTATGATATTTAACAATAATTTATTCATAATTACCTCCCGGTCTTTGCGATGGTAATTCCACAATATAACTGAGCAGACGGCATTCACAGGTATCCTTTCCGTTTTCGGCTGAACATATATATGTGTAATTTCCCAGACATGGCGGCATTGCCAGACCATCCGCCGCCGCCAACTTTTTGCCATTGCGGAACAATTCAATGCTGCTGCCGCCCCAGGTGAAACCGATCTCCGTTACATCCCCGGCTCGCAGATTAAGTTTTTCACTCGTCAGGATGGAAACGGGCTTGTTGTTATGGATATACTGCCATTTTAATTTTTCGTCTTTTGCTACCAGAAGTTGCATACCGGTTCTGCCGGTCACGGTATAATATGAACTGTCGAACAGGCAAAACGGGAGTTTGAATCCGGGAGATAATTTGAAACGGATAGTTACCTTTCCCAAGTGCCGATTGAGATTGCCCTTAGTTTCGAATCCCAAAGTCCTGCCGATTTTATTTGTGTTTCCTGTTAATTTTATTCCTCCATTTTTTTCTGTCTCACCTGCATTCCAATTTAATAAAATTCCGGGAGAGCCAACGGAACAAACCGCAAAGTCGGACTGTTTTGCATTATCATATTTGAAAAGAATATTGGCGGGGCAGTTTTTCCTGGCTGGTTTGGGCTTTTGAACATGATTTATGGTGCGGGCCGTTTCGCGCAAAGGTTTGTCATTGACATTAAAACTGCTTGCATATAATTTTGTTCGTGAAATCCTGAGATCATCGTAATCAACATATTGGCTTGACGGTAATCCCAATCCAATATATTTTGCGAAATAGATATGTTCCCATTCCCGTGAAACAGCTGTCAGTTTACCATTGAAAAATATTCGCGCATCGTTTTCATCCCACGAGATTGCCAGATGATTCCATTTGTCTTTCTCCCTGAACAAGAACCTTGACGGAACAGCGGCATTACAAATATTCTTAAATGACCGCATGTACCGGAACACCAGAAAATTATATATTCCCTTATACATGGTTACGTGGGTATTGGGTGTTCCCGACCTGAAAAATTCCACCTTGACTTTTCTTCCGCTGCGAACATCACTGCCACCGGTAGCGAAAGGAAACCTGCACCAGAACTCGATTGTTCCCCGCAGATTCTGATCCATAAGTTTTCCGGTATTATATTTTACAGGAAGACCCCCTTTGATCTTTTTCGGATCACATGCATGGATTCTAAGCGCTTTCCCGAACCGTCCGTCAACATATTCCGGGGTAAAGTTTTCCGCAATAACCGCACTGACACCGGGAGCATGCATTACCGGCTTAACCGTGTTATCAAAATCTACCAGCAGAATCGTATCAGGATCTTTACCGGCCGCAAAACCGGTGGCAACTGATATCAAAAATATGAAGGCTGATAAAATTCTATTCATAATTATTTGTCCAGAATGATTTTTCCCAAAAGTTCAGGATTGGCCGAGCCGCCGTTCAGACCAGTCCAACTCATCGATGTATCCGCTTTTCTAGTGTGCCTGATTTCATCATTGTCACTCACATATATATCGAATCCGAGCGTTGTTCCGGGGTGCGGTCTCAGTTCCGGAAAATTGCTGAACGGAATCGCTATTTCAAAAGTATAACCTCTTTTCAGTTGTTTTGAAGCGACACTGACGCCGGAAAGCGATCCGTCCAACGGTTTGGAAATGAAAAATACCGTTTTGCTTCCGCTAATAGACGGCGCCATTTTGATGTGGAAAACCTTGCCGCTGTAAGCCCGGTTCCCCTGTTTGATCCCCCGTCCGTCAATCATAAGTTCCACGGAATCGCCCATATAACATATTCCGGGTTTGTCAAGGCAAAGATTTTCAAGATGATCATCCATAACCTTAATTGCAATATAAAGGTTTGCCTGATCATAACTAATGCAGGCCGATGCCGACATATCATCTTTACCCAGCCAGTGTTTTTCCGGAATAAACGGCTTTGTGTACGGTATTCCCCAGCGTAATTGTGCATCACTGCCGATTTTTATTGGGAACTTTGCGGCATTTCCCCATTCACAAAGATTGCCGTCAATATTAATTTTTCCGGTCTGCTTTGAAGCTTTTACACTGCGCTTGATTTTAACGGTTCTGACTGAAATTTGTTCAGGAATAAAGCTTTTATCAGAACAAAACGATGCTTTGAATTTGCTGAAACCGGACAAATTATCCGGCACAATTATATCCTTTTTGACGATTTTATTTTCTTTACCTTTCATAATTATTTTAACAGGTTTGATCGCCTTGAACTGCTCTGGAAGATTTATTTTCAGCACTCCGCTCAGTTTTTCTTTGAAAGGATTATATAGACGTATAACTAAAGGTATTTTCATTCCAGGATAGAGTTCTTTTTTGATACTTTCGAGTTCCAGCACCGGCCAGTCCCGTTCAGGAATATTTTTTATTCCGGTGAGGAAGACCGGGCGTGTCGGACTCAGGCTTGCAACAATGGAATTGCCTCTTTTACTTATTCCCGTAACTCTCTGCATGAAATAATTCCATGCTTTGATCTCCCCGCCCTTTGAATAACCATTTAGAACAAGCGATAAATTATTTTTTACGCCTTCAAGACTCCACGCCACGATCATTAAATCATTCTGCCGTTTAAATAGAAACGCTCTTGATTGCTCTGTTCCTGTATTTATAATCCGCCGGAATTTAATCTTTCCGAAGAAGAATTTTGAAAGGTTAGCGTATGCAGCCGCCATCGGAGTGGGGAGATTTTCAACCGCGACCAGGGTATTTGTGTTCGGCGTGTTCGCCGCCCAGTACATGGTGTATTTGCTGTTGAGCGCCCTTTCCATGGTGAACAGCCTGACCAGCCTGAACGCCCCGGTATAATAATCGATCAGACGCTGTCTGCCATATTGTTTGAGCCCGCCCATTTTATTCCAGTTTCCTGAAGCTTCGAACTCTTTACAGGTCATCGGTCTGCCGTCAGGTTTCAACGCGTAGCGGAAAAGCATGTAACATGCTACTTCGGTGTCGGCCAGCGCCTGGTTTGCCCCGGCTTCTTTCAATATCCCGATAGTGTTCTTTTCCATTTCCTCGAAAGAGTGTCCGGATTCGACACTTCCGGAGCTCCATAAAATAGTATAAGGATGAATCGCGTAAAAATCGGCTTTTCCCGCGGTAAGTTTCGCCACGGTTTTGCGCCATTGCGGATATCCCCCGAATGCCGGAATGACTTTAATATTCGGATCGATTTTGTGCAGAACATCGGCCGTGAACGCACAGAGTCTGCCGTATTCATCGGCGCTGAATACCGGGGTGTGAAAATACGGTTCGTTAAGAATCTCGTAATTGAATATTTTGCCTTTGTAACGGGTTGCGATTTTAGTAATATATTCTTTCCATCCGGCAAGGTCCTTCAGATTAAAATGGACGTGATCTTCGCGCTTCGGATCAAGCCGCCACACCGGAGGGCTGCTCAAGTTGAGCTGCGGACTGCGCCCGTCATTGAGCATCTCGTTAACCAGCATGTCGAGCCGGGAAAAGTCCCATTTGCCGGGGGCGTATTCGAGGTTGTACCACTGCGAGTCGCCGCAGAGCCGGACCCACGAAGTGTAACACACCGGGTTGAAGGTGCGCGAAAAAACAAACCCGGTCCGGACGTCATACGGGTTTTTGCCCTTTGCCCTGACTGCTTCAGTGGCGGCAAAAACAATGTGCTCTGATTTTATCTCTTTGCCTTTTGAATCAATGATCTTAACATCACTGTAAAATAATCCTTTTCCAATTCCCGGGAATTTTATGGTTTCATGATAAACTGTGTATTTAGTCAAAGCGACTGGAACACTTTTATTAAAAACAATCTTTCCTTCGATGTTTTCAATATTCACGTTAATCTTCAGACTTTGTGAAGATGATGACGGATTTATCAGAGTAACAGCAAAACCGGGAACCGTGTCGCCGGGGTAAATATTCCCGGCAGTTCCGGGATTGATGTTTGCCGCAACTGGCCCCGATCCATCCTTGGGTATTACTCCGGTTGCGGTAAGGTTGCCGTCAAATCCGGCATAAAAAACCGTGGAGGAATCAAGTTTCCAGGGGCTCCCGGATTCATAAAGTTTTTTTGCTTCGGTCTCATTTAATGCCCTGCGGAGAATCAACAATTCATCCAGCCAGTTCATTGCCCCGCGGGTCTTCAGCGTCCCCATTGACCGGGGGGAGAAAATTAATTTCCCGAAACTGTAGCTTTGATGCTTTTTACCGTCGAAATACACCGTTGCGGAAGTTTCCGACCAAGTCACCGTCAGGTTATGGAAACGGCTGTAAAAATCTTTTTGCGGCTCAATTTGAAAACCTTTTCCGCAGATGCTGATGCTTAAATTGCGGCGGCCTTTCATCAGCGTATTGGCGTATTTCCGGAACGCTTTCCCGCTGCCCATTCCAAGTCTGAAATCGATTTTCGGTAACTGCGCCCAGATATAGAATTTTCCAAGCGTAAAAATCGGAAGCTGTTCGTATCTCAACATCCGGCTCGGGCGCGTAGGCTTGAACCAGAAGGAAAACGTTCCGCTTTTCCCGGACCCGCCAAGCCAGTACACCGGATACTCTGGGCCGCCGTTTGTCACCGCAAGACTCTCCCCCGTTTGACCTTGACCGTAGTAACCCAACGAACCATCGGAAACATTATTGGGGAATATTTTAACTTCCTCCATACTGGCTGAAATTAACGTAGAGAAGCCGCAAAAAAGGATTGATATAAAAATAAGCTGTATAACGGTTGATTTATACAAGACACATTTGGAATCGATCATTCCCTTACCTCCATTATAATCCAGTTATAATTAGTTATACCTATAATTATAATAGCTGATTTGATAAAAGGCAAGGATATTTGATGAAATTATTTAAAGACAGCGAGAATCTTTTAGCTGGCCGTATTCAAGTTTCAGCGGAGAATCCTGACTGATTTTCTTGAAATCAACTCACATGGAACCCAAGTGACTCCCTTAACTTTGCGTCCGGAAATCATTTCAGAAAGCAATGATACGGCTTTTCTTCCCACGGTATCGGGGGTATGTGATATCGTGGTAAGGGGGATTCGCATGGCATTCGGATAGAAAAAATTGTCGCCGAATCCACAAATTGACAAATCTTCGGGAATTTTTACCCCTTGCTCATTCAGCGCGGTCTCAAGCCCCATTGCAATATTGTCACTTGCACAAAAGGCCACAGTTGCAGGAGGTTCGCTTTTGAGCAAGGTTTCTATCAATTCTTCCGGCGTCGGCTCTGAAACTTCAATGATCCTTTCGGGCAGTTTTCTGAGTTGCATTCCTTTACGATACCCATTCAGGCGCAGACTTCTGGTAACTTCCTGGTTGTTGTGGGGATCTTTTTTCCAGCAGAAGACAATATCCCGGTGTCCGAGATCGACAAGATGCGAAACCATGCTCAAAGCTCCCTCCTCTTCATCGCTGGCAACACAACATGCCTCAGGAATATCCGATGAATTTATGAAAACAATTTTTTCGTTTTCGTCCAGCAGTTCCTGTAAAAATTCTTTTTCCCAGGATGGAGAGAAAAGAAAAACGATGATTCCCTGTACTTTATATTCGAGCAGAAGTTCGATCAAGTCCCGGTTGTTCTGGTCCCATGAATGTATTTGCACCAATAATGGTAAGAATTCCAATTCGCGCAGGCTTTTTTCAATTTCCCGGAGCATTATAGCCATTACAGGCCCAAACACATGTGGCATAACCAGTCCGACGATCGGAGCAGTTCCATCGATCAGGGAGCGTGCCAGACGGTTTGACCGGTAGTTAAGTTTACCGGCCAGATCCTTGACCCGTCGACGAACTTTTTCAGAAATTGTCGGATCGTCCCGCAGGGCTTTACTTACCGCGGCCTGGGAAATATCTAAAAGTTTTGCAATGTCCTGCTGACTCGCTTTCGGCATGAATATCTTCCTTAATTATTCTTATTATAAAACTATACCATTCCCTCAGCATTTGCAAGTATATTTGAGGGCAATGCTGCTCAAAAGGAACGCTGATTTCAAGCTTGAATAGAACCGAAACCATAAATCACCGAAAATAACCAGCCAATAGTTATAGGTATTACTAATAAAATCATCCAGAACTTGCCTATAGAATGCAAACGTGTCCTCACCGGACATCTGCTTTCCGTCGGGAAAAGAAAGGAACCTTATATTTTAAATAGCGCGTAATAAAACTATAAAAAAAATCAGGAATATTTAGCAATCGATTTCTCGGTATGATTTTTATGGCAATGATAACCGGCTTAATTATATGTTATCCGTAAATGCTGAATTGAAATATCCGGTGCTCCTAAAGATGAATCGCGGGATTTAAATTCTATAATTCTATTGCGCCCCGGTAAAAGCGCAAAGCTGTTATCGGAAAATATCCCCTCTAAATTGTTACAGCTGAGATTAACGAAAAAAGCCGGCAAATTACATGAAAGCTCAATCTGCCAAGTTTTCCGGCCAAGTTTGCTGATCTTAAACTTCACACCAGGTTTTTGTAATTCACAATTTTTATATTCCGTGAAAAAGAATTCATTATAATGTGAGAAATTGTCTCCAGTTAATTCAAGATAAAGAAAACAGCTATTCGCATCCGGTGCAATTTCCTTAATAGCATAAGTTTTGACCTTCTGTGCAGTTTGGGCAGGAATATCTGCGTTAATATTTTGTGACATAATTTCTTTGCCGAAAAAATCGATCAGCCTGATTTCCAGATTTCCGGAAACAGCTTTAAGCTTGTCATTGGTGATCCATATTTCAAGGTCATCATCATTGTTCCGGAAGCAGCTTGTTATAACCGGATTGAAAAAGCGTTTTGCATGGTAGTGCAGCTGTTTCCAGCGGCCAAAATAATCAATGCTTGACCAGGAAATTACCGGCCAGAGATCGTTAAGCTGCCAGTAAAGCGTTCCCATGCACACCGGACGCAAATGCCGCCAATACTCAACTGCGGTTTTGATGGCCAGTGCATGTTGTACCTGGCTGAGATAAAGAAAGTTGTCAAATTCATCAGGAAAGCGGAAGTACTTTGTGAACATCTCGATGATTTTTGAATTTCCACAGGGACAGCGTTGGTGAAAATCCATGGTCGGAGATGTTACGTTCCAGTCATTTTCCGGGCAAAACGCGGCAACAGTCCTTTTTTCCGGATATGACTGAAAACCGAATTCGGAGCAAAATCGCGGCGTGACATCGTAATAACCATCAAACGTTTTCCTGCCGAACCATACCTGCCAATAATGCATGTCACCTTTTGTATCATCATGCCAGCCGCCGCTGTAATCTGTTGGGCTGTTGCAAGGAGAACTTGGCCAGAATGTCCGGGTGTCGTCCGCTGCACGAACGGTCTTCTGCAAAGCAAAATTTCTGCGGTCGTAATTTACCAGGGCCAGTTTTTCATTATTTGTCCGGTTGAGCGTGATTCCGATAACCTCGTTGTCGCCGCAGAAAATTGCGATACAGGCATGATCACGAAGTCGCTTTACCTGATACTCAGCCTCCTTGCAAATGTTTTCCAGAAAATCATCCGTTGACGGATATTCAGAACAGGCAAACATCATGTCTTGCCAGATCAGGATACCAAGTTCGTCACATAATTCATAAAAGATATCCTTTTCATATTGGCCGCCGCCCCATACGCGAAGCATGTTCATGTTCGCGGCAACGGCATCCGTAAGTAAACGTTCATATTTATCTCTGGTTTGACGCTGAGGAAAAGCGTCTGGAGGAATCCAGTTAGCGCCTTTGCAGAAAACCGGTATGCCGTTCACTTTGAAATACATGCTTGTACCAATATCGTCATCTTCCGTGACAAGTTCCAGCTGACGCAATCCGATGCGCTTTTTCATCGTTTGTCCAGATGTTGTTACAATTAAATCATAAAGCGGCTGTTTCCCATAACCGACAGGATACCACAATTTGGGAGTATCAATGATAAATGAGAACATAATTACATTTAATCCGGGAGCCAGCTCAACAATTTTTTCTTCTGAAAGTTCCCCGAGTTTAATATTAACAGGTACGGTTCCTGATCTGATTGCATTTAACTCAACAGTAACCTTAACATTGCATTGTTTATTTTCATGTTTTTGCTCGGTATAAACATGTTCAATGCGGCATGAATTAATAGCTTCAATATAAATGTCGTTGTATATTCCGGAGGGGACCAGGCATATTCCCCAATCCCAGCCGGCATGACACTGCACTTTACGTATCAAATTCATGTGCTGAACTTTATTGTTCGAAGTCGACCTTACCGGGAACGGCTGTTCATCATTCTTTTTCGCGGCAATTTTCTCTGCCGGAAAAATTTTTATTTTTATATCATTGACTCCGATATTAAGATGTTTTTTTATTTCGAAACGATAACGGAGAAACATGTTATCTGTTTTTCCGATGTTATGCCCATTAATGAAGATTTCTGAAAAAGTATCAATACTGTCAAGGTTTATAAAAACAGAATCGTGCTTCAACACTTCCGGCGTCACTGAAAATTTCCGGTTGTATTCCCATTCACATTTGCGGGCCCACTGTACCTTATTTTCATTTAATGCATAGAACGGGTCTGGTATTTTTCTGTTTTCGAATAATGCCGAATAGACATCCCCCGGTACGGTAGCCGGTATGGATTCCTTTTCATCGCAGTTTCTCAGATTCCACTTGCCTTTGATATCGATTATCATACATACTCATCATAAATTTATTGTTATTGTTTCCCAGCTTCTGGCCGGGATGAAATTTGTTAATTTATTTACACCATTTACTTTAATCGAATAATTGATGGTTCTCTGATATTCGGATGAAGCTATTTTTTGGGTTAAAAGAATTGCGGCGCTGGAATTAATGCCCGGAGTCATCCCTTTTTTGTCCGTGTTATAAACTTGTTTCTTTATCCCGAAGCCAATTATATTTGGGATAATCTCGATTTCGGCTCCAGGAAAAGGTTTACCGGATTTATCCAGTACTTTAACAATGATGTGTTTTTTTAAAAACAATTTGGATGAATATGAATTTCCCGTTTTATTTATGCTGTTCCGTTGAATTATGTTGTCTTTCAATGATTTTCCAATTTCACAATCTATACATTCAACATGACAATTAAAGCGCAGATGAAAATTGCGTATATTGTCTGAAAAATGACAATTATTGAGAACCAGTTTTGTATTACTCGACCAACCTTTAATTGCAGATCCACATTTCTTAAATGTGCAATTGTTCAAATAATTAATTCCAGAACACGGAATTGCTGTAGAGCAATTATCAAAGACAGTATTTTCAATACTTCCGTAGTCATTGCTAAATCCGTATGTTGCCAGAAATGACGCATCGGAAATTGTACTGTTAATAATTTTAATATAATTGGCGCTACCGAATGCAATAAATTTGTTATTTCCATTTTTTACACTGCCGATGAGCTTACCGGATACCTTCTGTAAGGCACAGATTACAGCATTATAAACACAAAGTTGACCTCCCAAGGCTTTATTTTTGTGAGTTCCGCCGACAATCAGCGTAAATCCCATTCCTTTCGAATTATCAATTTTAAGAGATGGTTTTATTTTGTTATCGCCTTCTACTCCAATGGTCAGACGGTTTACGTATTTTTTCATTCTAAGCGTCCACCATTTTTTCCCTGGATCAAGTCCATTGATCCAGTAAGGACTGATAAAAATATCGCCTTTTACAACTAGGCATTCCCGGGGATGGGATTTGCTTCCCAATTGAAAATATGTATTTGTCCGGTTATTTTCCCCGATCTGAAGGTTTCCGGTAAGGTAATAGGTATCATTGGCTTTAACATAAGTTATCTTGTTCCAGCCCATTTCCTTGTCAAATTTAAACAGCAGTGACGGGGTGCAGGGAAAATCCTTTGGATAATCGGTAACGCAAATAGTATTACTATCGTTAGTATATATAATTCCAGCATTAATAAAAATACTGGAAAAAAATAAGAGTAATATTGTGATAATTGTTTTCATAAAAAACCGGTCATTCCTGAAATTCAGTTGCAACTGTACCTTTTTCAAACTGAAGGGCATCTACCCAGATAGTCGCATCCGGATCATTTCTAAGCTGCTGCACAATAATCGTAAAGTATTTATTTAGCCTTGCCGGGATGTCGGCTGTAAAAGAATATCTTTTCCAATTTTTCGTTAATTTAACAATTTTGCCTTTTGATCCGGTAATATTTCCATTTAACAAAATAGATACTTTAGCTCCATCTCTATCAGCTTTCATATACAATGATACGGTATACGGTTCTACTTTAGTCAGTTCCGGCGCGCAGAAAATCCTGAAGCCGTTACCTTTTGTAAATCGAAGACATTTCTTGCCGTGATATGGATTGTTGGCGTCAGTGCTCCAAGTACTATTCTTCTGTCCGGTAAGAGGCCAATTCACGAGACCGATTCTCGGCCAGTAATAGCAAGGCCACCCCTGAAGCGAGGTAGACTCAAAACTTGGATTCGGGATAATATTTTTCCTGCCTTTTCTTCCACGTCGGGAAATTTCAGGAGATTCCTTTATTTCTTTATCCGATAACGGTTTCATAAAAACATTAAGATTAATTTTTCCGGATATGCTGGTTTTTATCCGGTACGCCCTTGTTCCATATGGGTCAAAAGTATCTGAAAACGTGTTTTTATTTACCTTAATTCGTTTTTTGCCGAAAAGTCTTTCCACGTATGAATTATTAAGTATACACGATACCGTGAATTTAACTTTCACTGGACATTTCTTTGTGTTTGCGGCAAGCAGGATCATTCCACCGTCGGGATTTTTGAATAGACGGACATGGACGGCCGGGAAAATATTTTTCTCGATGTTGCACCCTCCGGGATTGTACTTGATATTTTGTAGTAAATCCTCGGAAAGAAGTGACGGCGCGAGTATTTTTATTTGTTTTGACAACTTTGCCAAAGCTTTCCAGGTTGCAATGTGGACAATCGGATACCTGAAATAAATAATCGCTTTTGCGCCGTAAATCATTGCCAGATATGTTTGACAATACTGTTCATCCGGAAGCAATGGCCGTTTGTGGCATCCGCTCCAGAGTTCCGCGCAGAGCACAACATATGTTCCTTTGTGATCTAGCAAAGCTCTCTTGCGGGTTTGATATGTAATTTTCGCAACATAATTGATGTTCCCCCTTATTCCGGAACCGGTGGGTATCCAATAAGGGTCCGTTCCCAGGAAATCACAACCAGTGGTTGCCTGTTTAAGTTCCGGAATATGTGATGAGTAAAGCATAAATACCGGGTGATATCCATCAATTTTGTTGATGGTTTTATATAGATCCTCACATTGGATGTACATGTCAAAGGCATGATACAGCGGTTCGTCAAAACTGGTATATCCGAAAAGCGAAGGATAATTTTTCAACTTCTTTACAGCGTTGATTATATCCGGAAGATTCTTTCGGTAGAATTCTTCGTAAATTTCGTTTCTTCCCTTACGGGAAATCTTCTTATATTCGGGACGCAGGCACAAATCACCTTTCAGGCGGATCAGATCCATATATCCGGCGTTGCGTTTTTTTAGTGTTGCCAGATCTTTTCCCTTGAAATATTTCTCAAGGGATTTCAAATTCCGTTTATTCGCGAATCCAGTGACAGTTGGAGATACCGTCAAATTATTATTTTCAACAATCTTCATTTCAGCGGGAATGTCATCCGGATTGCTCTGGTAATTCAAGGGCATGATACTGGTCATATCAGTCTTTGCAATCATTTTGCACGCTTTGTTTAGCTGCATTTGCTTATTGATGTAAATTGACAGCCACAGCCCGTATGGGAAAAACGGACTGCCGTCGTGCCACAAAGTGCCGTTTTCCTTTTTGACTTTCCATTCAAATCCAGGCTTGGGTTTTCTTTTTATGACTGCAAGTTTAATATTGCATATTTCTTTGTTTCTGCTATCGGCAAGCGAAACCATGATTTGATGAGTTCCAACCGACAATTTTCCCAGGTCAACCGGAAGGTCCGTTCTTGGTGAAGGCGATGAAACATAACCAACCATTTTTCCATTAAGTTTTGCATGTAACTTCATGCTTTTCAAGCTTTTTCCCGGCAGTCCGAGTTGGACAATTGCGTATGCGTATTTTTCCGTAGTGTAATAAGTTTTGTCCATGAAAGCGGAAAGGAGTTTCAACGAGGATGTGTCGGCAACTGAGGTTTTATGGAGGAATGTTCCGTCTTCGGCATTTCTCAATTCAAGGTTAATATTTCGTTGAACCGGACTTTTTACCGGAATTGCAATATTAAATATTTCTTTAGCCTTGCCTGACAATTTAATATTTTTCCTGATTTTCTCAATTTTTCCGGAAATTGGTGAATCGATAACCGTAATGTTCGCGATACCAGTTTTTTTTGAAGGACAGGCAACAGTCATGTTAAGTACATAACACATTTCGTTTTTTGTTTTCTGAAAGTTGCTGACTTTTACGTCCTCAATAATCGCAACGAATGGCACTCTTGGTTTAACATTTCCAAGTCCGTTGACTTTGCCGAATCGATGTGGTTCGTGAAAACTGCTGGTTACCGGGGCCCAGGAACTCAATTGTCTCTTCGCGCCTACACAGATTGAATTGGCGTCATATTCTTTGGTTACATAGTTGCGGCAGATATTGATCCTGAGTTTTTCAAGGTTGCCGTAAGAGGCCAGATAATAGAGTGGAATTGCAATTTCAGCAGTCCATCCATCGGATGTTTTCATGGTCATTGACCGCCAGGGGATTGCGGTTGCGTTAATAGTTTTACCAACCGATTTTTCAGAAGAGGCGTTTGCGCAATTCAGCTTCATCTGGAAGTAAAGGTTGCCCTTGGAGCCGGGATCGATAAACAGTTCCACTGATTCATCCAGATAAATCGCGGGACTGCCATCTGACGCATCAGCTTTCATGTCATTTGGAGTGGGGTGTTTGCAAACAAGGCCGATATAAAACCATTCGGAATCAGCAGTAATATAAGCGGTAGTTATATCTGTTGGTTTGTCTTCTTTGAATATGGTGAAACCCTTGAGGACCGCTGCATTTTTCCAGCATGCATCATCGAGTATTCCGTCAATTGTTATTTTTCCATAACCTTTTATTTCAACTTCTTTCAGCTGCGCGGAAAACAGATTGAAAGTCATAATGATCGTTGTAACAGCGATAATCAGTAATTTCATATTATTTATCTCTTTTATTATTTATTAACCGTATTATATACTTCAGAAACAAATTGATTAAAGCTTTTCTTCAAAATATTGTTAAAAGCGGCCGCTTTGATTTTGTAATAATTTCCGCGTTTATCAATGGCATTTTTCATTTCAACGGTTGCTTTTAAAAATTTCATATTCGCTTTTTCAACGACAACTTTATCTTTATTTATAATTGCGTCAATTAAGTCTCCGGCAGACGCATTCAGTTTAAGGAAAGCCAGCGCGGTTTCCGCTTCAATTACCCATTCTTCTTCACCTGTGGCCTTTGCCAGGCTCAGGGCCTTACGGCATTTTAAAATATTTTCCTGCATCAACGATTTCGAGAAGATCCATTTCTGCTTTCCGGCAACGGCTTTTGGGAATGTATTTTTCTGATGGACGAAGTTCAATTGCCAGCCGATTATTTTCAGTCCCACAGGCTCCATGAGTAAAACATAATCTTTAAATTTATCCGGTGACTTGTAATGGTTTATCAAAGCCCAGGATTCCGCGAAATCACCAAGATCGCGCCCTTTATTGTTCCAGGTCCATTCAGCAATCGCGGCAAGCTTGAAAGCGGTATAACTCCGGGAGTTGATGTTATCTTCCCGGATCGCATCGAAAGCGGCTGCGCCTTGCCATTTCATTTTCAGTAAATTCGCGGTTCTTGATTTATAATTCCCAACCGTAGAAGCCAGATAACATGCAAGTGGAGGAAGATAATATGAAATAATCGTATTGCCCACTTCCGCATATTTATCAAACGGAGGATTCTCTCCTCCCGGAGTGGTTTGGTAACATGCCCGGATAATGGTATCGATATCAGATTTTAAAAGCACGTCGACAACTTTATCGGAGGTATCGGCGGGAAGCTTGTCGGTGAGTCTTCCGTCGGAGTATTTTTTTGCAAAACTATATAAAATGGCAATTTTGAAATCCGGATATTTTTTCCGGACTTTTTTATATGCATTATTTAAAGCTATGGTTTCCAGGGCAAATTGGTTTTTGTTTTTGCATTTTTCACATCCGCATTGACCAAAGAATTCTGTAGTCCAGAAAGCAACGTTATCAATTCCAGCTCTGGCATAGGCTTCCATTTGACTTTCCAGAAGATCTTCAAATAAAGGATTTGAAGCACACGGACACTGGAATTGCCGGGGAGGGCCGGAAGGAACTCCTTTTGCAATTTGCCAGGAGCTTTGTCCCTTGCCGACGAGTTCAGGATAAAATTTCTTTAAATATTTATAGTATCTGGCAAAATTGAAATGCGACATTCTTGCCAGGCGGTTGAAGGCATACAATTTTTCGAATTTGCGTTTGCTTTTATTAACTTTGATTTCCCAGTCCTGCCAGGATGGTTTTACGGGATTCCTTCTGAGCAGTTTATAAAAAACATATCCGCAATCGTTAAAATTCAATTTAATACCGGTCAGCCATATTATGCTTTCGTTATCAAGAAAATGACACCACAATCCCCTGAATTTCATATCCGGCCAGTCAAGAGCCTGAACAAGCGGAATGGTAACTGATCCAGGCGCAATATCCTTAGCGATAAGCTGTTTTAGTGTTGTTGAGCCGTAAAATATTCCTTTGGGAGTCAAAGCCGCGACCAGTAAAACATTGTTCCCGTATGATTGAAGAAGATATGCCTGGTCCCGGTTTGGCAGTTTTTTTAATCTCTCCAGGTTTTTCACTTTAAAACCTTTAAGTTTTCCATTATTGCCGGGGACGCCCATGATAATGCGGAAGTTCTTACCGCCGGTTTTCATATTGGCTTTTGATTCAATATATTTTTTCAATTCCGACGCGGAGTGATTAACAATTTCTCCGGATCCGTTTAGGGTTTCAATTGAGATTTGATTTGCTGGAAGAACCGTTTTTGTTTTGATGGAAATTTCATGGGGAAGCGGGAGGATATGTTTTAACCAGTTTTGTTCTTCAGTTTTTCCGACATTTACATTTTCGCAATAACTATTGATCCCGAAAAAAACACAAAAAACAGCTGTTAGTAAGTTCCGCATTATTACTCCTTGATCTCAAGATTGATAAAATTATTCCGGTTGCCAGTCGTCATTGAACCGTTTGCCGATATTGAAAGTGTCAACATGTCCGTCTTTAAAAAGGAAATTCGCCTGTCCCTGGTGTTGTGCGTAATAGGCGGAATAATAATACCTTGCGGTTGCGCTGCCAATTGCGTAATCATTTGTATAGGAAACGCGATTGTAGTCTGAGGGGAAGACGGAGTCCCACCAATTTACTCTTAACAGCCACTTTTCAATAACAACCACGGAATTGTCAGTAACCCGACTGAGTTTTTTTGCGTCCGCATCAGTATTGTAGGGACGCCATCCGCCATATGGGGCTCCAGTGGTGTCAGCGTCATTATTTTTCATTGTGGGGCCGTAAGTCCGGTTAATCGGTTCTCCGTTATAAGCGCCGGAGAAAAGGGAGTTACCGGAATCCACTATAGACGAGGGACAAACAAAAATACTGCTTTCGCCCTGTGGAGTACCCTTTTTGTATGCATCCTGATCTATCGCTTCGGCCAAGTTGTAAGTAAAATACCATCCGCTTTGGGTAAGATAGCCATTATTGTCGTCAACATAAAAAATTGCGGCATTGCCGATGCCTTTCATGTTGTTCTTGCAGAATGTTGTCTTTGCGGTCTCCCTGGCCTTCCTGAGAGCAGGTAGCAGCATAGCCGCAAGTATAGATATGATAGCTACTACTACCAGCAATTCAATTAGAGTAAATGTCCGGCTTCTTTTCGCCATTACATTTCCACGGAACTTTTCTAATAAACAAGATATCGGTTGCATCTTTTTTCCCTCCGCATGTTATTCTTAATTCCTTATTAATTATTGCTTAAACCTCCAGAACAGAGCCGTAATCGATATATTTTACAGGTTCCAACACGTTAAAAGAAATGTTATCAGTTGTATCATTCAGGGCGGATTCCAGAATTAATGCCGCGGTATTTCCGAAATGCTCCAGGTCGAATTCAATCCTTGAAATTCCAACCGGCAACGATTCATAAATGCTGGAGTTGTCATATCCGATTACACTTAAATCGTCCGGTACTTTTATTCCCATGCCGGTCAAAATATTAAAAAGCAGGCAAGTATTTCTGCAGTTCGTGGAAAATACGGCGCTGGCTTTAAAATTGCCTGAAAAATACTTTTCCACCGCATTTTTCAGGTTTTCCCGATTTCCCTGTTCAAAATCGATATGTTCAACTTGTCCGCCAAGTTTAACAAATGTATCTTTAAAACTTTCGTATCTCAGAAGAAAATTATTAATATTAATGCTGCTCAAAACTACGGCATGACGGTGTCCCTTGCCAAACAACTCTTTGGCTGCGATTTCTCCGCCGCTATTGTCATCCGGATCAATTTCTATAACTCCGGAAACCGACTTCCTTGGGCACAAGGTTAAAGTTTTTATGGCGGGATTCAGTTGCCGGATCTTGTCCAGTAGCTTTGAATCATTCAGGAACCATGTAATAATTGCATCGCTGTGCAGGATCATATCAACGGGCGGTTCATCCATGTCCCGGAGGAAAATGTTTTGAAGAGTATAGTTTTTTCCGCTTAATTTCCGGAGAAACGGAAAATACATTTTGCTGACAAATTCGTCATGAACCCGTGACGGATCGATATCAATTAAAATTCTTTTATTCCCATTAACGCTTGACCGTTCTTTACGATAGCCGAATTTATTGATGGCATCGAGCACTTTCTTTCTTGTAGTCTCTTTAACCGGGCCGGAGTTGTTTATCACTCTGGACACGGTCATCGGGCTTATATTTGCCCGGCGTGCTATATCTGCCATGGTTAAGGTTTTGTACATATGCGGCCTTTTTAAATGATAATATAACAGTTATTATAACATAATAATGTGATATGTCAACAAGAAAATAAAAAATATAGTTAAATAATCGGTACAAAAGTTAGAATATGAGTGAAAATAAAAAATGTTACAGTAACAATTAGTGATGGTAAAGTGAGAGGGTGTAGGATACGGCGAGTTGCAAGTGGTAAAATAACGGAACGAGCTACGCATGGCCTTGCGGCAATAAATATCCTCGCTTATTTTCTTGTCAACTCATCCAGAGAGGTGTCCAGCGAACGTGGTCGAGGCGGGAAGTAAATCCTGGCAAAACCTGGAAAGAGTCATCAATTTCATGCAGCAGAATTACTCAAAAAACATTTCCCTAGTCCAAATAAGCAGGCATGCCGGTCTGTCGTTGAATTACTTTTGTTTCCTGTTTGAAAAGCTGGAGGGCAAAATCCTGACTAAATACCAGAAAATATTGAAAAATATTTCCCCCGACAGATGAATTTAAAAATTTTCCAGAAAGAATTTTTTCAGGAAGTATACAGTGGAGCCGTGCGCAAGCGTACTGTTATGAGTGAGTTCCGAAGAAACGATTTCAAAATTGGCGTAGATTTCCTCCAGAACATATTTTTTCAGTTTTTCCGTGAGTGCTTCAATAAACCGGGGGCCGAGTTTAAGCAGTTCCCCGTGCAGGATCAATTTTTCAGGAAATACCAGATTCATGGCGTTTCCGGTTGCCTGGGCAATTTTATCGGCAATTTCTGAAACCTGACTGACGGTTTTAGCATCTCCTGAATTAAAAGCTTCGACAACTTGGGTAAATGCATCGAAACTCCCATCATAATTTCCGCTTGCTTGCGAATGTTCTTCCGCGAATCTGCCGTTAATTGCCGGAATGGATGCAAATGCTTCCAGGCAGCCTTTTTTGCCGCAGACGCAGGAGGCGTCCGGCCCAACGTAAAAATGTCCAATTTCTCCGAAAAGCCCTTTGCTGCCGGTAACCAGGGAGCCGTTAGCAACACACGCGGCCCCGATTCCGTAGTCGAGGTGAACCAGCAGGAAATTTTTGCAGTTTCCTGATTTCCCGAACCAGATTTCCGCTTCCGCCAGGGAAAACAGGTTGCCGCTGAAATGTATTTTGTCCTTTGGTGTTGAATGAAAATTCAAGCCTCGCATATTGAATTCTCGGATTTGCGGAATTGCGGCGCTGCGGGTATGGATTTCATCGCCGTTCTGCCAGATGCCCGGCAGGGAAACGCTTATCCCCAGGAGTTTTTCCGGAGCTGTCCGGTGGAGGATTTCCGCGATACTTTGCTCCACCTGTCCGATTATTTTTTCTCCGGGGGTGTCGGGGCGAAGTTCGAAATGTTCCTGATAGATGATTTCTCCGTTCAGGTTGGCCAGCAGGCCCGATACGGTCATATTTTCCTGAAGCGAGAATCCGGCGATCTGGGCGCCGTCGGGATTAATGGAAAGGAGTTCCCCGGGCTTGCCGCGCGAGCCGTACGAATATTCGCCGGGGGTTTTTAGAAAGCCGCGGCGCAACAGGTCTCTTACCAGATTGGTAACGGTCGTGCCGTCAAGGTTGAGTATTCCGGCAAGCTCCTTGCGCGATTTAGGCCCGTTCAACCTGATTGTATTTAAGAGCGCCCTGGAGTTTATCTCCCGCATCCGCTGATGGTTTACCGTGTTTTTCCCGGCCATGCTTCTCTCCGTATAGAGTTAATGGATATTAATATAATCCACATCTTATAAAATCAAAATATATATTGATAAAGAATTAATCTAAATAAATTAAATAAGTACAAATAATAAGAAATAAGCAAATTATATGCTCTATTAATAGAAATAATCTATTGACATAATCAAAAAGGGGTTTATTTTCTTAAAAACAACAAAATATCCACAGAAATAAACGGAGACATTCTTATGAATGGTAAGGAACTTGTATGTTGCCGTGAGCTGGCAAACAAAGTGCGACGGCACTGTTTAAGAATGGTAAACAATGGTAAAAGCGGACATATCGGGAGTATGCTGTCGATGGCCGACATTCTTTCCGTGCTTTACAACCGGATACTGAATGTATCCGCTGACGCTCCGGAAAAAGCAGACCGTGACCGTTTTATCCTGAGCAAAGGACACGGTGGAGCGGCGGTTTTCGCGACTCTCGCGGAAAAAGGCTTCTTCCCGAAGGAATGGCTCAATCATTATTATTGTGACGAAGGGAAATTGAGCGGACACATCTCTCACCACGTTCCCGGAGTCGAGTTTTCCACCGGTTCCCTTGGTCACGGGATGCCCGTTGCCTGCGGCATGGCGATGGCGGCGAAACAGGCTGGAAAAAAACACCGGATATTCTGTCTGGTCAGTGATGGCGACTGCAATGCCGGTTCCACCTGGGAGGCAATCATGCTTGCCGGTCAGCACGGCTGGGACAACCTGGTAATGATCGTTGACTACAACCGGCTCCAGGCGCTGGGAAAGTCCGAGGACGTAATAAATCTGAGTCCTTTCGATAAGAAACTCGAAGTTTTCGGATGGGCCGTGCGAAAGGGCAACGGCCACGATATTCAGGAAATCGAAAAATGTCTGAGCGATTTGCCGGAGACAGCCGGGAAACCGACAGCGGTGATCTTCGATACCGTTAAGGGCAAGGGCGTTAGTTACATGGAAAATAATTTCCACTGGCACTACGGCGGACTTACCGACGAACTTCTTGGCAAGGCATTAAAAGAACTGGAGACGGCAATATGAGAAAAGCATTCAACGAAGAACTTCTGAAAATAGCCAAAGACGATCCGAAAGTATTCATGGTGCTGGCGGATATCGGTTACGGTGAAATCGAGCCGTTCGCGGAAAGTTTTCCGGACAGGTTTATCAACTGCGGCGTGGCGGAACAGAACATGACCGGAGTTGCCTGCGGCATCGCCATGGAGGGAAATACCGCCATTACTTATTCGATCGCGAATTTTCCCACGTTGCGCTGTCTAGAACAGGTGCGCAACGATGTCTGTTACCACAATGCCAACGTGAAAATTATCATCATTGGCGGCGGTATGGCCTACGGGCCGCTGGGGATTTCCCACCATTCCACCGAGGACCTTGCCATAATGCGGGCGCTCCCGAATCTGGTGGTGATTGCCCCCTGCGACATCCCCGAGGCGCGCGCCGCAACTCACGCGATGATGCGGTACAAAGGCCCGGTTTACTACCGTTGCGGATACAAGGGCGAACCGGACGTCCATAGCGGCAAGGTTGACTTCGAGATCGGCAAGTCAATCATGATCAGGGACGGTGGTGACGCCACGATCATTTTTACCGGTACTATCGGACACAATTGCATGCTGGCGGCGGAAAAGCTGGAAGAGGAAAACATAAATTGCCGGCTTATCAGTATGCATACGGTCAAGCCGATAGACAAAAAGGCGATAATCAAAGCGGCGGACGAAACCGGTGCAATCGTCACTGTCGAGGAACACAATCTTATGGGTGGACTTGGCGGCGCGGTAGCGGAGGTGCTGATGGATGAAAGCAGGCTCGGCGTCAAGTGCAAACGCATTGCGCTTCCCGACGTCAATGTGTCGAAAATCGGCTCCCAGGACTGGCTTCGTGCTCAATACAACATGTGTCCGGAATCAATCGCCGCCAGTGTGAAAAAACTGTTGAAAGAAAATGAAAAATATGTTGAAAAATAAAATCGCATTGATAACCGGCGGCGCAAAAGGCATCGGCAAAGCGGCGGCGTTTAAATTCGCCTCGGAAGGGGCAACCGTGATTATTGCGGATGTGGATATCACGGCTGGAAAGCAAACCTTGGAACAATTGAAGAATATCAATCAGGATTGCGGATTCATCGAATGCGATCTTTCTCGTTCTGAAGCAGTCAGGGGCATGTTTGACGAAATTTCCGGGGAATTTGGAAAGCTTGACGTAATTTACAATAATGCTTCGGTTTATCTGGCGGGTAAAGACGGCAAAATCGCCGATATTGACGAGGAAATCTGGGACAAGGTTGTCGCGATCAACCTGAAAAGTGTTTTTCTCTGCTGTAAATACGGGATTCCGCTGCTGTTAAAAAACGGCGAAGGCACGATCATCAACACCGCTTCCAGCGCCGGGATGATCGGTATCCCGAACTGCGACGCCTACACCGCATCGAAAGGCGCGGTAGTGCAGTTGACTAAGTCAATGGCGGCAGAGTACGGTCCGGAGAATATCCGGGTAAACTGCATTGCTCCCGCCGCGATCATGACCGATATGGTGAAGCAAAGCAACACTGGTGACGATACTTTTGACGAAAAAAGATTTCTCAACCTGAGAACGCCTCTCAGGAGATATGGCACGCCTGAAGAAATTGCGAACATAGCCTGTTTCCTTGCATCGGACCAGGCAAGTTATCTTAACGGCGCAATCATCGTTGCCGATGGCGGTATCACCATTAACGGCGATTTGTCAAAAATTTCGGGAGACGCCTGATGAATTCGTATGAAAGAGTAATTGCCGCACTTGAAGGCAAACCGGCTGACCGGACTCCCTACGGGGAAATGTTCATTGATCCGAATGTTATCGATAAAATCAAACCCGGGATCGAGTATGCCGATTTCATCGAGTGGGCTGACATTGATATCGTTTCCTGCCTGACTATGGCGGAACCGGCGCCTCGAATGAATTGGATCGACCGTGAAGCGGGGCTGTGGCGCGACAAATGGGGCGCCACTCAGCTCAACGACGGAGATGTGATTTCCACCATCCAGGAACCGCCGGTAATTCGATCCATGGATGACCTTAAAGATTATTGTCCTCCCGACCCGGAAGATTCATATGTAATTGAAGCTTCTTTGGAGTTGATAGAACGCTTCAAAGGCGAACGCGCTATTGCGGTGGTCGGCGAAGCGGTGTTCGCCCCGATGCAGTATCTCCGCGCCGGGCTTCAAAACCTGGTTTTCGACTTCTTCGACCAGCCCGAATTAATTCACGCCATGACCAAAATTGCCGCCGATTACCACATAAAACTCTATACCCGGCTTATTCAAATGGGAGTTGACATCATTTTCCTCGGTGATGATTTCGCCGCGAAAGGCGGCCCGATGATAAGTCCCGATCATATCCGGGAATTCATTCTGCCCGGTATGAAGCGGGTGGTGAAGGCGATCAAGGACGCCGGGGGGTATTGCATCAAACACACCGACGGCGATATCCACAAAATTCTTCCTGTCCTGAAAGAGGCGGACATGGATATGCTCGGGCCGCTGGAATCCCCGTACATGAACCTTGCCGAAGTCCGGGACAATTACGGCATCGGAGTGATGGGCAATGTCAACGTCGATCTGCTGGGCCGTGGAACTCCGCAAGAGGTTGAACTCGAAACCCGGAAACTGCTCGATGAAACCGCCCCCGGCGGACGGTTCATTCTGTCTTCAGGCAACTCGATTTCCTCCGCCGTAAAACCGGAAAACCTGCTTGCCATGATCAATACCGGCCGTTAATAATACCGCCTTGCGGCAAGGTTCTTTAGAATTCATGTGGAAATTACTGAAAGACATTAAAATGAAGCGTGGTTAATGTGCATCGATTATATTGAAATTTTCACTTTCAATTGTTCCTGAAGCCAAATCTCTGACGGTAATTGTCCATTTACCGATAGGGTCATTGGGTGCAATTGCCAATGGCAATACAAGCTGTCCATCTTTAGCTCCATGATAACCGCTCCATTCGGCTTGTTGTCCTTTGGAATCAATAATCTTTACTTCCAGTGGGACAACTGCGTCAATCGGGTTTCCATCGCTATCAAGCACAAAAATCTTAAGTTGATATTCACCGCCAATATTAGTTTTTGGAGGAAGCGCGATCTTAATGGTTTTGATTGGCTTTCCGGTGATCATGAACAGTTTTCCTTCAGCCGGAGTGAAATTTACCTTCCACCGGATGCCGTCAGGGGTTGAAAGAGTATTAATTTTTTGATGATTTTTTACGTCATAGACGGTAACGTCCTTACGTCTTACAGACAAAGTTGATGATGTTTTAAGACCTTTTTCCATGACTTTTCCGTGATGTCCGACATATTTCCCGAAAGTTCTCTTGTCGTTTACGGCAAAGAGATAATCCGTATTTTTATATTTGCGGAACCGAACAATAACATCGGGGTTAGTTGAATCTCCATGTCGTTCATAAACCGGATCGAGCAGTTTGCGGAGCTTTTTCGCTTTGTCCTGCAAAGCCTGCTTGTCTTTGCCGGCTTCTCCTGTCCGCTTTCGGGATTTCATAACAATATCCGGGATGAGAGGAGGTTTCAGGCGGTCATCGGCAATCACTATGCCCCCTTTGTCCTGAAAATCATTTATTGCTTTGTAGACGCTTTCGGTAAGGACCTGACAATTGGGCAGGACAAGAATTTTATACTTACCGAGGCCATCGCGTTTAATGGTTTCATCATAAATGATTTCAGGCTGCAATTGCGCCCAAAGCAAAACCAGATACATATCCGAATCCCAATTTTCTCCCCATCCCCAGGAACCGCCTGACGCCAGGAACTGTGAAGTTGCGCTTTCCAGAAAGGCAACTTTGGCGGGACGGTCCGGGATTTGCGTCAGCGCTGGTCCCAGGGGACGAACAATGTCTCGGATCAACCCGGTAAGGACTTTTTTGGCTTCATGGTTAGTACAGCGATAACTGTGATGTCCTCTCGGGTCTTCAACAAGTGACGGCCAGCCGTGGTACATGATACCTTTCACCGGACGGGCAATTTTACACCAGAATGCTTCTCTGAGAAGATCGGGAGGGATCGTTATTATTTTCGCGTCAGGTTTTTCAATTTCCCATGAAGCTCTGTCCTGAATTTTTTCCGGAAGCTTAGGGGCAAGCTTGTTACGGTAGCAGATGATTTGCGTCATTTTCATAACTTTTTGTCTGGAGCCTTTTGCCATCGCAAACAACTCATCAGTGGTCAATCCCATTTTAATAGGATCCGGGTAGCAGTAAGTCCATTGGGAAATAACATCGACATCGCCTCCGCTCCCCCATACGCTTGGAGTGCGGGTGGCCGGGTCATGAAAAGTCCAGAAATTCGGGTTTGAAGTATTTTTCTTCAACACCTGATTGAGGGAAGTCAGAGTATTGTTCCAGCCATCGCCTTTCTGCCAGAACCATTTCATGTATTTAAGGAATGGATAATTGTCGGGAACAACATGATTTTTCGGGAAATCTTCAATGAACGAAAAGTGGATTCCTCTTTTGGTCAACTGCGGTGAAGTAGGAATGTGATTGCCGGAAAACTTTTTATAAGCATCTCTGTCCCACTTGTGAAAACATGGTTTGACGGCATCTCTTACTTCGGAGTAAAGCAACCCGAAATCGAGTCCCGGGTGATCGCCATAGGCTTCAGCCGCGGCCTGCCCGCTATTAGTGACAAACTCAACAACTTCCGGACTTCTCATGCAGATGGAGACGTTACCGGAATACGGTTCTCCATTACGGTCAACTCTCTGGAATTTTTTAATAAGCTTCCTTGCCTCCGATGTTTTACGCATACGCAACCAGCGGAAAAAGAACACTCCTCCATACATGCCGTTTGCCATCAGGCGGTCAAGGTTTTCTCTCGTTTTAGCGATTGTTTCGTCGGAAGCGGCCTTCGCGCATTTACCTTCTTTCAGGATTTTGCCAAAATCGACGACTCCGGCGAATTCGTGTGTAAATCCTATTTCTTTCAAAGAAGGAATATCGGCGTCTCCCCACATTATTACGGGCATTTCGTGCAGGTTACGGCGTGGGACAATAGTTAATTTAACTGCCGTTGAATCTGAAATTTTTCTGTTTCCCTGAAAACCTGATACCGTGATTTTACTTTTATAAACATCGGGACGAAGCAATGTATCCACCGGGCATTTAGCCTCCATATTAGACAGAGGAGCCAAAGAACTCAGTTGCCGTGTGGAAACAATTTTTCCATTGATGGAAATGTTCACAATCAATTTTTTTATTTCAGTATTCGTTTTATTGCTGATCTTTATATTAAGCGCGGCGTTTTTTTCAAGCTTATAAAAAACTTTTCTGGCGCCGGGCTGAAGTTTCAGTTCAAGGATTTTTCTCTCCGATGATCCAAGAGCCGGACAGTTTATATTTCCCAATAGCAGTGCAAGCACAAAAAAATAAGATATTTGGGAATGGTCAAAAATATTCATATATTATCCTTTATTTTAATGTAATTCCAGGGCATCCAAGGATATCCTGTGGGGAATGAATTTTGTTTTCCCTGAGTTGATTGTTCTTATGGTTATCTGGTTAGTTCGTCCCCAGCGAAGCCGGCCTGAAACATCAAGGGCGAATTCGCCGTGCTGTTCAGCGGAGCTTATATCATTCTGTCCGGCATAACCGCTGTTAATCCAGATAAAAACGGGAATTTGGGCTGAAGGAAGCAGTAATTCAGAGGCAATAACATCCGCGGGTTTTGCCGGCAGCTGGAATGTGCGCCGGTACCAGGTTACCCCCTTGGGCATCGGGGATTTGGTTTTGAGCACATTCCAGCCGGAATCATTGAAATCAAACCCGTACCAGCGTTTGCCATGCCCATTTTCCTCCGGGTCGGATTTAATTCTCCATCCGGAATCAGGAATGGCAACTTTTTCGGCGATCTTGATTCTCGTGACATGATCGACTATATCGGGACGCTCCCTGAAAGGGACAACTTCACGATAGAAACAGGACATTCCGGTAGCAACCGCCCTTACCTTCATGGATGGATCATGATAGGCGGCTTTCAACAGTTTCGCAATCTCCGTATTTTCCGGACCTGCCGCCGCAAGCGCTTCCGCGGCAACAAGACGGACTTCTTCGTCAGTATCTTTCAGGGCGCTGACTAAAATATCCGCAGGCGGGGTTTTGGACATCGCAATAAGGGCCTGGACCGCTGCTTTCCTGACAACCGGATCGTTGTTGTCTTTCATTGCTTTTATCAAAACTTTTTTTGCCGGAACGCCAATTTTAATCAGTTGCCTGACCGCGGGACGGCGAACCAGCGGACTGGGATCAGTTAGGGATTTTTCAAGTTCCGGAATAGCGGATTTGCCTGATTTTGCCAGTTTGACAACCGCCTGCCTGCGTTCCTTAACATTTCCGGTTATCCGTTCCGTGTCGGCAATTAAAGAAGTATTGATAACGCAGATCATGGGTAACATGCAGCGCTTTGTCTTTTTCATGAAAACTCCATAAAAACTGTTAAATATTTTCAATGCCGGTATTAATAAAGCAAAACCTGAATCAGACATGATCTACCTTTCAAATTTAGTCGGTTGGGTTCCCTCTTCGATCTGAAGCGCATCAACCCAGACCGTGCCCTTTCCGTAAGTCAGCAGCCAGAACCGGCCGTAATTTTTTTCCGGTGAATAATAATATCTTTTCCAGTTCCGGGTGAGTTTGAAAAGTTTTCCTCTTAACCCAAAACGCGCTTGCATATTATCGTTATCGGCCTTGATATATATGGAATATACATACTTTTTCTTCTTGGACGGACGAACTTTAGACATCAGCGCGCTGCGCAGGGAACTGCCGCGAAGCGTACTCTTCATCTTTAGACAATATTTACCTTCAAAGGGGTCGGTTGTGTCCTGACCCCATTCAAAATTCCGAGTGCCGATTTCAGGCCAGACAAGCATAGGGAAATAGTAATCAGGCCAACCGGGAAGTGTTGCGTCCTCAAATCCGGGATTATGTGCAATGTTTTTCTTATTTTTTCTTCCGTTGACGGATTCAGCAAACTCCATGACGGCCTTTTGTGCAATATCTGTATTCACCATGATTCTCACCGGTTCAGTCAGCTTTGAATTTGTTTTAATTATATACGCTCTGACGGCATAACCGTCCAGGGAATCGGTGAAACTGCCGCCGGATACCGGAAATGTTCCGGAAGAAAATTTCCGCGAAATCTTGGTTTCATCACTCATTCCTAAAAAGGTGAAGGTAATTTTCAACGGGTTTTCCAATCCGTTGGCCGCAAGCAGGAGATAGCCGCCTTCCGAGTATTCGAACAGAGCCACCCGCATCGGATGATCTGACCGCCTTTGGGAATATTCAATCCTTTGCGGAATTTCCCTTCCCAAAAGCGATGGCGCCAACTCTTTGATCTCATCAGCAAGTTTGCATAACTCTTTCCAGTTGTCTTCATGCAGAACCGGATAAGTAAAATAGGTTATGCCTTTTGCTCCGCCGATAAGCGCCAGGTATGTTTGAACCCGCTGTTCGGCCGGAGTTGTCACATGCTTGTAAGTACCGGAATATATTTCGGCCACGGGAACGATCCAAATAGGCTTGTTGACTTTGTTTGCCCGTTCCCGGAGCCGTTTCGTTATCAGGCTGACAGCCAGCGGGGTTTTGAAAATGTTCCTTTTCCCTGAACTCAAAGCCCAATACGGGTCAGCCCCCAGGACATCGCAATAATCCGTGGCCGCCGGGGTTGGAGTCATTTGGGCCCCGTATCCATACAGCAGGAACACCGGATGGTAGCCGTCCAGACGGTAACAGGCGTCATAAAATATTTTCAGCGCCGGAGCAACAATGTCAAATACATGGATATGCGGTTCATCCAGATTATAATATCCCAGCAGATTAGCATGATTTTTTATATCGTTTATCGCTTTTTCCGCTACCGGCATATTCTCTCTGGCCGCGTTGAGGAACATTTTTACCTTTTCCTGCCTCGTCATCTTGAAACGTCCTCGTTTCAGATTGTCTTTCATCTGGACAAGGCGGTTTTTTCCAAGCAGCAGCGGATTGGCGATTACGTTAAGCTTATATTTTGCGGCCATTTCAAGGAATTTTAATTCTTCTTGAGGGTCATGGTCGCGATGATTCCAGCGTATCAGGATATTGAAGCCGCCATCGGCAATCCGCTTGAAATCACTCTCCTGGCTTGATTTTATCATGGACGGCATGAACCCGACAGGGAAAAACGGTTTGCCGTCTTTCAGGATGATTCTCCTGACGGGATCAATCTTGACTTCACAGCCCGGCTTAGGAGCTTTCCTGACAATACGGACCGGAAAACCGCACAAAGTTTTATTGTTGCGAGTCAAATTGATAATGACGGAATTGACGCCAACCGGCAAGTCCTTCAAGGGAATAGCCAACAAGGTTTTCCGGTTTAAACCGGATTTGCGTGATAGGATTTTTCCGTTTTGACCAGCCGTTGCAGTGAGTGACAAACTTTTCAGCATCGGTTCCGGCATCCGGATATTACAGAGAGCCTCGGCCTGCTTTTCCGTTGTATAATAATTCCGGTTGAGAATCGGTTCAGCCATTGGGGAGAGCAGAGAAATATCTTCCGGCTCTATGACCTGGACAATACCGTTCTCCGGACACTTCACGGAAACAGTTGCGATCCGTTTGCATACTGAGGATACGGGAATGTTCAAAAAAATGGGCCAGGATTTGTCCTTGGTCACGATTACCTGTTTGTCGATATGTGATTCTTTGCCGTCAAGGGGGTTGTCTGTCAAGGTTATGGTTGCTTTCTTCCCGATTAATGCCGGATTCGCGTTTAACCTGACCAGAACCCTGTAAAATCGCGGGTTACCGGAGTTATTATATCCCAGGCAGTTTGCATATTTGATCATTACCGGGTAGGCCAATTGCGGCCAGGTTCTTTTCGCAACTTTGATGTTTATCCAATCACTCTGATCGGCCTCAGGCAATTGCACATTTCTTTTCATCTGAGTTTTTACCACATCCATCAGCAGGCTCCCGTATCCCCTCTTAAGACAGAAACGGGGAATGGCAATTTCCGCAGTCCACCCGGACTGGCTTTGTTTTACGGCGCATTTCCATTTTATCCGCCACGGGGAGACTACATTTTCCTTTTTGATGATTTTCCTGGAATTCGCAACTTCATTTTTCTGAATCTCAACGGGAAATTGGTAATAAAATCCTTGATTTGCCCCCGGATCCAAGAGGACGCTTACAGCTTTTCCTTTTCCTTTCCCTTTCCCTTCAAGAAGGACATATAACCATTTAGCATCATAGGTGATTTTTCCCTGGACAACTTCTCCATCCGCGGTTTTGTTTAATTTCTTCGAAAACCGGGCGGCATTCCGCCAGCATGAGTCGTCAGAAATCCCGTTGACAACCGGGGGTTGTGAACAGGGAGTAATAGTAATTTCCGTTGTATTTTGCTGTTTTTGCGCGAAAATTGAATGTGAAAGAACAAGAACGGTGCATGGAATAGCCATAAACTTCAAGACATTTTTCATCAGCAAAATTTCCCTATGTTATTTTTTGTTTGTGTTTTCGGGATTTGTGGATTCGATCATTTCCAGGGTTTTTTCAACCAATATATCTCCGCCTTCATGACTTATGATGGTTTCCGACGGGGAAGCGCCATAACCATGCATTGCCTCACGGGTCGGCAGGTAATTAAAATAATCACAGGCCAGCTGTACGACAAATGTCTGCGGAGCCCAACTGTTGACTTTGATTCGCGTCCCGTAGTCGAGAAACAATTCGAAAGGATTGGTGACAAAAACCGCATCATTAACCCGAACTGCATGGATTTCCACTTCCGCTGACTTTGCCAATCCTTTCCGCTGCTTTTCGTATCTTGTCATAATGCTGTTACAGCGATTAATTTTATAAGCCGTTATTGAACTTTCCCTCAGCGATTGCTTTGCGGATTTCATGCTTTTCAGGTTTTCCGTATCCCGTTGCGCGGCGAGATATTCCTCTTCGGTTATTTCACGCAGCGGAAGCTTGATCAAACCGGCCTTATGATGAATTACGCCCTCTGTTTCAATGTTATTTCGTGCTGTTTCATAAACATCATTCACGGCATTGCCGATTCTGCGCCCCAATTCCTCCCGTAAGGTGAGTCCTCGTTTTTTAAGCATTTCCCGTTCCGCCCGGATATGGACCAGCGGCCTTGGAGACTGGTCGCCGGCCGCGGAACACTGGGGGAGTATGTATAAGTCTTTATTTCGCAGCTTTTTCCGGATCTCTTTTCCGGCATCGTGCCAGAAGTCCGCCGAGAGAAAGCTTTCATGCTCAATGGACTGGGCTGGACAGGCAATGTTCACGACTACGCAAACGGGCTGGTTGTTGTTTTCTCCCCAGACAAACAGCATATCGACTCCGTGGTCCTCCCGTCCTTCCATATGGGAGAAATTATCAGTGTCAACCTGGCCGTACATCATGACGGAACCATCGCGGTAAACAGTTCGGCGGTTATGGCCGATGACGGCATGTCCGAAAGCCCGGCTGATACCGGAAGGGCGGCGGTTTTTCCAGGCTGCGGCCACTGCTTCCGTCAACTTGCCGATAAGGAACTCGACATATTCGTCACCGTTCATTATTTCTCCGGTTTCCGGTGGTATCCGGTATTCGTCAGTCAGGATGTCGGGGGCGGTATGGGTGTGAGTTGCATTGATGAAAATTTTACCGGAAGCCAGTTCGGGAAATGTCCGGCCGACTCTGTTTTCTACAGCCCTCTGGATAAGGTGTTTTCCTTCAATCGGATTGATTTCCCGGCCAACAATGGATAAATCACAGGAAACCATGACTGCACAGTCAATAATTGTCCCGTTCCGCTGCGTAGTCAATGCCAGTGCAGTAGCGGTAAGCGGTTCGTGCGGGGGCTTGCTGACCCGGACATGCATTTGCCCCAGGATGAGTGTTTTCCGGGGCGGCGTTATATCCACTTGCGAACATCCGGCATGGAATTGTCCAGTATGCATGATAATTTGCTATTCTTCCTTATTCAAGCTTATTTTTTGTCAGGGTTCTTTTTTATCCGGAGGGCATCCGCCCAAACCATGCTGTCACCCTTAACATAAAGGCTGAATCCGATCCATATGGCGTTCTCCGGAACTCGCACCACGCGAGTAAAGCGGGTCCACTCCGTTGGGATTTCAAACCACTTCCGGTCTACTTTCCAAAAACATCCCTTTGTTCCTTTTTTTGCTGCCTTCAGGTATACCGAAACAGTGTAATATGCCGTTTGTCCGCCCGGATTCGGGAATTTAAAAAAGAACCCGCTCCTTAGTGTGTTTCCACGCATGAACGGCTTCATAAAAAGACAGTATTTGCCTTCATATGGGCCCTTTTCGGTTTGTCCGAAAAAACCGCCGTCTTTTTCAAATCCCACCGGACATTGAATCACGAACGGCTGGATATAATCCGGCATGCCAGGGACAACCGCATTTTCAAAACCGGGGTTGGGGGAAATATCTTTATTCCCTTTAATGGATTTAATGTATTCTTGCTCCGGTTTTACCTGTTCGGGATGCGGGGTCATTCTTACATTTACCACTGTTCCGCTGGTAATTTTCCTGGTGGTATTGATAAGATAGGCGCGAGTACCGTAACCGGAAAAATTGTCGGAAAATCCGATTCCGGTCCTGTCGGGCTGTTGATTATGAAACATTGATTTCACGCTGAATTTGCCGTCCAGTTCCGGAATGGAGAATTGTACGTCCACCGGATAGTATTGACAGTTGGCTGCAAGGAGGACGTATTCGTTGTTTTTATACGGTCGCAAAGAAATCTGGATATCCGGGAATGTACGGTTGTCGCTTTTTCCCCGGAGGATACTGACCTGTCTGCTTAAATTCTCCCCGATAAGGGCAGGTTCAAGTTTTTTTATCCGGTTTGCGAGAATTTTGAAATTGTCCCAGCTCGCACGGTGTTTGACGGGAGCATAAAAATAAATGATGCCCCGGGCTCCATGGATAAGGGCAAGATAGGTCTGGCAAATTTGTTCCCTGGGCAGGATATAGCGCTTCAAGGTTCCACTGTAATTCTCCGCCATAGGTACGCTCCAGACAACTTTATGATCGCGGTCAGCGCGCTTTTTCATATTGGCGGTTATAACGGAAACCGTATTGAGCTTAGTTTGTTTACCCGATGGCGGCGTCCAGTACGGATCAGCGCTGATGATCTCGCACCAGCGGGTGGCATCCGGGGCTGGCGGCATGAAACCGCCGGAACCGTAATTGATCCACATCGGACGATACGGGTCCAGTTTCCGGGTTTTAAGATACAGTTGCTTACAGGCGTCAATAACAACGTCGAATGCCTGGGGATGGGGTTCGTCCAGGCTGAAATAGCAAAGCAAGTTGGGATAATTACGGCTGATTTTTACTGTCTCCAGCATTCTGGGAAGGTTTTCCCTGAAAGCATCCATGAAAATCTTACGTTGGACACTTTTGGGTTTATTCTTGAATATGCCGCGATTTCTGGTGATTTGGTCTTTCATCTGAATGAATCTGGCTTTCTTTTTGTTGCTGTAGAACATCGGCCCTTCGATTACCATAAGCCCGTATTTTTTGGCCAAATCGAGATATGCCGGGACATCTCGCGGATCCCCCTCTTTCCAATGCACCACGGTATTGAATCCGTGAGCAGCGATTTTTCGCAGCATTTTCTCATTGTTCGCGGAACCAACCACCACCAGGCCATATGGGAAGAAAGGTTTGTCATTCAATAATACGTAATTACCGAAATTGCTGATCTTTGTTTCATGCCCGGGATTGGGTTTCAACTTATCAATCTTTACCGGATACTCCAGGACTTTTACACCATTGCTGTTCCGCAGCTGAACAATCAAATTGTCAGTTCTGGTTTTTATTCCGTCCAGGGGGATTTTCAGATAGGTTACAGGCAAAAGTTTTGATTCGGAGGCAATGACATTACCGGACCGGTTTATCGCATTGAGATGAAATTTTATCAATTCCCGTTCCGGAAGGCCAAAACGACAGCGGATTCTGGCACAGGTTTCCCCCGTGTAATAATTTTTCCCCACCAGCGGTTTTGCCATTACTTGTAATTTTGAGGGATTCCGGAAAGTAACTTCCTGCCATATTTCTTCAGTTCTTTGATTGCGGATTTTAACCGAAACACTGCGCGCGGCCAGGGATTTTACCGGGACTCTAATTGAAATGCTTTTTCGCGCTCCAGCATCGATCTCCGCGATTTTGCTGAAAACATTACTTTTTCCGTCAGACGTTTTGTCCTCCACTTCCACGGTGATCTTACCTGATTTTGCCCCGGCATTATGAATACTCGCTGTTACCGTATATGCGTATTTACCTCTGACTTTCCGGTATCCGGCAAGCTGAATATCCGTAATTGCCGGCATAAAAGGGGCATGGGGATCAATATTTTCCAGCCCCGTTATTCCGGGAAAACGTTTAATTTCGTGAAAACTTTTCACCAGGGTAGCTAAAGTGACTAGATTAATTTTGGTTCCTACCCTTACCGCGCCCTGGTCAAATTGCGGAATTACCTGGTTCCGGGTAAGATTGATTCTCATGTCGGCATGTTTGCCGTCCGCGAACATCAAAAACAGTGGTAGGGCAACTTCCGCGGTCCAGCCGGAATCAGTTTTCCATGTAGCTGAACGCCAGGGCAGGTTCCAGCCGACATTACGGGTTTTGCCTTCAATGATACGTTCACCCCGCACATTTCCGAAGTTCAGCATAAAATGATAATATTTTTTCCTTCCGGGGTCCGGAACCAGAAAGAATTCCAATGAATCATCCTTGAATAAAGTGCCATCGTGATTGAATTCCGACTGCTCCATGGCTTTGGGGTCCGGATGCCTGCAAGTGACCCCCAAATACAGCCACTGGTTGTCACATAAAATTTTCACGGCGGTATCGTTACTTTTTTTATTGCTGCCCAAAACATAAAAACTGGTATAGGCCGGGGCATTTATCCAGGCGGAGTCATTAAGTTTGCCGTCAATCACCGGCGGATTTTTACATTTTTTTATGGCTAGTTTGCCGGATGGGGAAGTATCGCCGGCGTTTGCGAAATGGCCCGTTATGAACGTGATTAATGCCGCGATAATACCGTAATAGTAATTGAATCTGACCGCAAAAATAGATGTCATTTAAATTATTCCTTTGATTATAAAATTCGTAAGCCGGTGAAACATGTTCTTCCGTTAATCCCCTTATCAGGGAGCATCGCATGGCAGAACCAGATACAGACTGGAAGCCAGATTTAATTCACTCAGCCTGGATGCTGAAACATCCTGAACACTGCCGTCCGCGAACAGACCGTTAGCATTCCGGTGATGCCTCAAGTGCAGAAGAGTCGTTGCACCGGTATAAGTATTGAAAGTATAGGGTTGATACATATAGAGGCTGGACGGGGAGGTATTCCTGCTTTCACTCATAATAAGGAAGTCGGATGGAGAAGGGGCGGGAAGATTTTTCCATTGATTTTTGTTTAAAGACATCGGCTTCATAAGCGATATCCAATTCGGTGACGGACTGTTGCTATGCCCCTGCCAGAGTCCATAACTGGTGTTTCCGTAGATATACACTCCCCCGCTTTGGCTCGGGCGGTAATAACCGGGCTTCTGGCTCGGACATATCAGAATATTATATTCATTTGAACTGCGGTTAGGCACAAAGGATTTACAATTGATGTCAAGATAATTTCCGTCAATTAACCGGTATGACCAATAAAGCGACTTGCCGCCGACATTTTCGTAATATTTGGGCAGCCAACTTTGGGAGTCCCCGGCATACGAGATCAGCCCAACCCCCGTTTGTTTCTGATTTGACTTGCATAGCAGTGTGCTTGCGCTCTCCCGCGCACGCTGTAAAGCTGGCAGCAGCATTGAAGCTAATATAGATATTATAGCTATTACTACCAATAATTCTATCAATGTAAATGTTGATTGAGTTACGTAATTGCTTATTGTTTTTTTGAATTCCGGAAAGCATTGTGCTAACCTTTTTCGGGGTGGTTTGCTTTCATATAAATCAGTGCATGACATCAGACACCCTCCTCTTTTATGATGATGTTCATATTGTTCATATATCCCAAATCGTTGTATACTTGTCCGGAGAAGGCCCGGAGCCCCGGTTTCGGCCCGAAATGTTGCATTTTAAAGTTAAATCATGTATATTCATAGTTGTAAAACGCACCAGCTGCCTGTTAAAAAAGTTTCAATGTTTATAATAAAATTATATAATGAAATCATGGTTTGTAAATTGCAAAACCGATTAATAATGTCCTGAAATCGATTAACATGAGCCGTGTTGCCGAAAAAATCAGGAAAAGTTTAAAAGATCTTGGCAATCCCAGTTCTTATTTCACTGGGGTTTCCGGAAGCGTAAACTGCATTCCGACGAATATAACTGTCTGGATGATTGAAAACAGAAATGATGCGAATCACCAGAATCTTCATCAGCGCTTTTGCACTTCCATTACATTATCGGGCGAAACATTTGTCAGAATTGATGATAAAAGCTTTCACCTGAATGCGGGAGAGGGGATTGTCATTTTCCCGTTTCAAACCCATCGATTTCAGTATATGGACACTAGTAAGCCGTTCTGCCGGGTACATATAAACTTTGAAATGAAAGACGATACCTGTGTTCTCCCGCTGAAAAATTCTCCTTTCAGCTTCGGTGAAAAAGAATGGGCCATAATGGAAGACATCGCGGGAAAATATAAAGGATTGGATGTGGACGCGGAAAATACCGCATATCTTTTGGCCCTGCTCCTCAATCAGTTGCTCATCAATAAGGAAAGACTGTTTCCGGAATTCCAGAATATGTACAATGGGGTCACGATCGAGAATAAATTCATGAAAGACCTGTTCCGCTATATTAATGAGAATTACGAAAAAGATTTGAAAATCGTCAGTATTGCGAAACATTTGAACGTATCTGAATCACATTTGCGGTACTTATTCCGTAAACATACCGGAGGAATGAGTTTAGGAAAGTTCATCAAACAGTTTAAAATCTGCAACTCACTTCTGTATTTGAGCCACACGGACAAAAATATCCAGGATGTCGCCAGGGAATGCGGATACTCCTCCATGAGCACTTTTTACCGTTCTTTCGGAAGATATCTGAAAACTGGTGATAGCCCGCTGCATTACCAAAATCGTAAATTCAGCGCCAAAAATCAAAAAAAACATAAAGAATAACAACAGGCGTAAGTGCCCATTAAGTAAAAAAACGGAAAAAGTGGCTGAAGTGTATTCAGATGAGCACGGATTTTCATAACCGATTCATTATATCAATTCGTTTTTTGTTATAGACATTTCTCGAGGGGAAGAAAATGATAACCTTTTTTCAACAATTTGAGTTTTTTCGGCTATGCCGAAACCGAAAAAAAGAAATTTTCTTCTTTGCGCCTCTACGCCTTGGGAGAGCGTAGCGAAGGGCGAGAAATTCAATACCGCGGTAATCACATTCCGGCATATTTACAAAAAAAAGTAATGCGCTATTTCTTGCATTTTCAATAGAAAATTAATTCTTTTATGCTCTTGACAAATGAAATAAATTATGGTACTATGGCTTGGGTTAAATATTTAACCTCGGGTCCGGGATAAAAACAAAGGAAGCCGGGATGAAAAGATTGCGTGCGGTCACCATAAGGATGTTCATCCTTGGTAGTAATAGCGATTCGATATTGGCGGCAATGCTTCTGTCGACGCTGAAATAGGCGCGTGATACCGCGATTAACATTTATTCCGTGTATTTTTATGACAAGTAAAAAAAATTGTAATTTTAAAAACGTAATTGTATTCAATACCGACCAGCAACGGGCTGACAGTCTGGGGTGCATGGGGAATGTCCTGGCACGAACCCCAAATATTGACCGTTTAGCGGACCAAGGGAACTTGTACACCAGGCACTATGCCGCGAATCCGGTGTGCATGCCCAGTCGTGCGTCATTTATCACCGGCAGGCACTTACAAGCTCATCGGGTCCTTGACAATGGTATTTTCCTTTCAGAAAAAGAACTGACCATGCCGGAAGTATTCCGTCGCAACGGTTACCGGACTTTCAGCGTGGGCAAACTGCATTTACAGCCCGTGGGGGAAACTTATGACTCTGATGATGACGTATCAAAAGAAAACGTAAAACGCTGGAAACGCGGGGAATTGGACGATTGGCACGGTCCGTACTACGGTTTCGAGGAAGTGAAACTTGCAATCGGACACGGTGAAGCGGGTTTGGGACATTACGGAAAATGGCGTGAAGAAAAGTTTCCGGACATGAAAATCGGCGTTGATAATGCCCAGGGGGAAGAAAAATACCCCGAATGCAGAAGTTATAAGTCGAATATGCCGCTGGAGGCCCACCATAGCACCTGGGTGGCTGATAACGCCATCGAATTCCTGGAAAATCACAATACTGAAGACAAACCTTTTTACTTGAATGTTTCGTTTCCCGATCCGCACGTGCCGTTTACGCCGCCGACGCCGTATAATACCATGTTCGATGATATCGAATTTCCCCCGCCGCACCGCCGCGAAGGAGAAAATGAAACAAAACCGGAATGTTACCGCCGGTCCATGCGAAATCCCAACAGCAAGGTTCCTCCGGTCTTCAATCCTGAACTGCACGGTCGGGCCTACCAGCAGATGATGTCACACACTTACGGCATGGTTACGCTGATCGACGATTGTGTCGGCCGGGTGATGGAGACCGTAAAAAAGCAGGACTTGCAACACAATACCGTAATCGTTTTCACCAGTGATCATGGTGACTATCTTGGCGATCATTATTTTTTCTGTAAATCTCCGGCGCCGTCGCGTTCACTGCTGCATATTCCATTGATTATCTCGGATCCGGATACCGCACCGGGAACTGTCGAAGAGGTTTGCGGCAATGTTGACGTCATGCCGGCTTTGCTGAACGTATGCGGGATTGATATTCCCGATACTGTCCAGGGCGTGATTTTGCCGGAACCCGGCGAAAAGGCAAAAAGGGATTATGCCTATGCCTCTGCCTGGAGTAAATACTCTCCGTTCCTTCAGCATTTTACTATCTATAAAAAAGACTGGCGGATCAGCATTTTTCCGCATCTGGAAGATGGAGAACTATATGATTTAAAAACGGATCCATATGAACTTTGCAACCTTTACCACAATTCTGATTATCGCGGAATCCGTGATGAACTGCTCCGGGAACTCTTGTTCGCCGCCGGAAAAGCGGAACCCCGCAAGCCCCCAAACGATGCTCCATATTAATTTTAATAAAGAAGATTTTTTAAAATGAAAATTTATATTATGGCCGACATGGACGGCATAAGTGGAATCTATGACCGGGAACAAACTGACCGGACTGCCGGTTTGTATCATGAAGGCCGGCTGTTTATGACTGAAGATATCAACGCATGTGTCCAGGGATGCCTTGAAGGAGGAGCCGATGAAATAATCGTCAGGGATTGTCACGGGGCAAACTGCAATGTCCTGTGGGACAAGCTGCATCCTGAAATAACCAGCATCAAGGGGCGGATCTGTTCGGAAAGAATGCCGAAACTTTCTGGTTCTGACGGACTCATCTTGCTGGGATATCACGCCATGGCCGGAACTGTGAATGCTATTCTCGATCATACTTTCATTCTCAACCGGCAGAACCTGTGGATCAATGGTAAACGGTCCGGTGAGTTTGCCGTCGATGCCGGGATCGCCGGGGATTTGAATATTCCCGCTATTATGGTGTCCGGTGACGATAAAATATGCCGTGAAGCGCAAGAATTGGTCCCGGAGATCATCACCACACAGGTAAAAACCGGCCTAGCCAGGACTGGCGGAGAATTTCTTTCACGGGAAGAAGCCCATAAATTGATCCGGAACAATGCATGCAAGGCAGTAAAACGTTGCCGAAAAATCAAGCCGTTAAAAATTCCTCATCCGGTTACCATGCGGACGGAATATGCTCATGGCACGGTTCCTTACAATATCGGAAATATTCCCTACCTGAAAATCATTGACGCCAGGACCTATGAGGTAATCGGCGATGACGTGCAAGAAGCCTTTCAAAGATTATAGAGTGATTTTATGAAAATTTACATAATGGTTGATATTGAAGGAATAAGCGGAATCTTCTCACAGGAGCAGACCGCGTTCCGCGCTCCTTTCTGGCAGGAAGGCAGAAAGTTCATGACTGCTGATGTTAATGCCTGTGTTAAAGGATGCCTTGAAGGAGGAGCCACGGAAGTCCTGGTGCGGGATTGTCATGGCCGCGCAAACACCTTGCTCCGCGACGAATTATTGCATAACGTCAATTATGTTCAGGGAAAATTCGCCAATGTCAGGTTTCCCGGAATCGACAATTGTTCGGGAATTATTTTTCTTGGATATCATGCCATGGCGGGGACGCGCAACGGTATTCTAGACCACACCTGGAGTTCACAAGACATCCAAAATGTGTGGATGAACGGCAAACGGTCCGGCGAGTTTGCTGTTGATGCCGCTATTGCCGGGGAGCATAACGTTCCGGCTGTCATGGTTTCGGGTGATGATAAGCTTTGTGCGGAAGCAAGGGAACTTATCCCGGATATAATCACTGCTGAAGTTAAACAGGGGCTTGCAAGGGAAGGCGGATGTTTTCTCTCACAGCACAAAGCACATACATTGATAAGCGCCAAGGCATGTGAAGCGATGGGAAAGATTGGAAGCATTAAACCGTTTAAAGTTGTTTCACCGGTGAAATACCGTGTCGAAATGTTGCATGGCAATTGTCCTAATCCGTCCGGCAACAAACCTTATTTGAAAATTATTGACGCGAGGACCTGCGAAGTTACCGGCAATACCGTTGAGGAAACTTTTAATAGAAGATAAATGATATGCATGGATTTGAGCTTACGGGAATTTGGCGTCTGGGGTGGCAACCGGTAATGCCGGAGGAGGATTTTGATAGTCGTCCGGTGGAAAATCTTATAGATATTACCGTGCCGGGAGACATACATCAGGCATTGATGCGGGAAGGAATAATTTCCGACCCCCAACTTGCTGATAATGCCGCGAATATTGACTGGATAAGTGATCAGGAATGGTGGTTTTTTCGGGATTTTGCAGTCGATGAATCCGACCTTGAAAGACCAGCGGAGCTGGTCTTTCAAGGTCTTGATTATCAAGCTGATGTGTGGATTAACGGAACTTATGCCGGACGGCATCTGAACGCGTTTCGCCCTTTAAAAATAAGTCTCACCGGCAAAATTGAAAATCACAACAATATTGCGGTGCGTTTGTTGCCATTCCGGGATGATCTTGATCAGTTGCCCGATCATAACATGGTCACGGAAGACGATAAACCTTACCGGATCAGTAAAAACGGGATTTGCTGGAAACGTCCGTGGATGCGTAAGCCCCAGTATGTGTTCGGCTGGAACTGGACATGGCATCTGGCAACATGCGGAATTACCGCCGGAGTATTATTAAATATTCATGATTTTACCGTAATTGAGAATCCGGCGGTTTTTACTGAATCAATAAATAATAATTCAGCTATACTTAAGTTTATCGGGAATATAAAATTATTCGATAATAATAATTTATCAGGAAACATCAATATTAAGATATTCCGTAAGGGCGGTGAAGATTTAGTAGCGGAATTCAGCCAGCCCGTTAAAACAACTGGTTTGTTAATGGATTTTGAACTGTACGGCGAACTCAATGATCCGGAATTATGGTGGCCCGCGGGTATGGGAGAACAAAACCTGTATGACGCGGAATTCAATTTAGAAAATGAAGCTGATATTTGCCACCATGCAACTGTGACTTTCGGGGTCAGGACTGTAAAAGTCGATGAGTCTCCGCGAAAGCAAAAGGGATCATGGAAATTCCGTTTTATCATCAATAATGAGCCGGTTTTTATCAAGGGGGCAAATTGGGTTCCGCCGGATACATGTTATACAAGGATTACTTCCGGTAAGCGCCGTAAGCTTCTGGAGATGGCAAGGGAATGCAACCTGAATTACTTACGCGTCTGGGGTGGTGGTATCTATGAGCCTGACGAGTTTTATGACTGGTGTGATGAATTGGGAATTCTTGTCTGGCAGGATTTTATGTTTTCCTGCGCGGAATATCCGGATTTTGATGCGGATTTCCGTGATGAGGCAAAGAGGGAAATCGATTATCAGACCAAGCGTCTCCGCAATCATCCTTCGATAATTATTTGGTGCGGGAACAATGAAATTGAACAACAAAAATTCATGATGCGTGAGTTGCGTCCCCAAGGGAAATATTTTGGTGAAACATTATTCAAGGAACTGATTCCCGGATGGTTGAAAAAGCTTGATCCGTCGCGTCCATATACAAATTCTTCAGGTTGCTCCGGAACCAATGATAGCAACGAATCTTGTCTGTCTTACAATTCAGGCGTGGTACATCATGATATTTTTTATGAGCTGATAAAACGCGGACCTAAAAAAATACCGTCGTTTTTGGGAGAATGGTACACCGCTTCCCCGCCTGTATTAAAAACAATAAAAGAATTTATTCCGGGAACACAATGTGAATGGTCGGACAAAACCTGGCGGATGCATGACTTTGTAAGTCATGAATTTATCGAGCGAGTAGATAGATACATTGCGCCGCTCAGGGATATTGATTTTGAAAAAACCTTGTATTATTTCCATTGTCTTCAAATGGAAATGATCAAGTCCGGAATGGAGTTGTGCCGAAAACATTTATGGGAATGTTCAGGAAATGTCACGTGGATGTATGCCGATGCTTTTAACGGGTTTACACGAACCATAATCGACTACTGCCTGCGCCGGAAACCGGCGTTCCATGTCATGAAAAGGGCTTGCGTCCCGATTATTGCGATTGCAGAAGACCTTGGGGATTATATTGAAGTATCGATTGTTAATGAAACACCTGATAACATTAAAGGAATATTGACAATTACTAATTATACGTTCGCGGGAAAAATGCTGCTGACCAGTAACATTGAGATAAAGGTCAACAGGAATTCCACGGCTGTCTGCCGTAAATTTCCGAGGAATATCTTGGGGTGCGACAATGATTCATTCCTGTGGATGGAAATCACCGGCGAAAAAGGAAATGTTATAAATGAGAACCGCTTTTTCCTTGATTCCCTGATTAATCTGAAACTGCCTTTAGCCTGTCCGGAAATAAAGACATCTACATGTAACGGGAAGACAATCATATCAATCACATCTGACAAGTATGTGCGTAATTTTCGTGTACAAACGGATGAGCCTGAAGATTTATCAATATCTGATAACTGGTTTGATATTTGTCCCGGTAAAATTAAAACCGTCAAAATCATCTCACATATTGATTCCGGAATATTGCGCTATGACTGGGAAAATCGAAGATTAAATAATGAAAAGCTTATCACATATATTGGAGACAATAAAGACGTCGATGCGTCCGGTATTATGTTGCTGCCAATTGAAATATACAATCCTGATACAGTTAACAAACTTGATCTTGAGCTGAAAGCGGAGCTACCGGAGCCGTGGGGGAAATCCGTTAATTTGAAGCTTTCCGTAAAACCGGAAAATACAGTAAAAACGGAATTGCCATTGTATGTCAGCCCTGGTAATATTTCCATGGATGCGGAAATTGTATGCAAATACAAAAAACACATTATCCGGCGGAAAAAACAATTGAACATTGCTCCCCCCTGGACAGTAAAGATGAAAAAAGATTTCGGGAAATTTACTGTTGTTGTGGAAAGTAACTGTGTCAGGAGTATTCTTGATGGCGAATTGCAAATCCTTTGTGAGGGCCAGGGCGGTTATGAAGAAAAAACGCTCAAAATGGAAATATCGCCTTTCTCCCGTAAACTCATCTCTTTGGACAATGTTGAATATAAATGTATCACTGTTCAGCTTTGTTCAAAGGACAGGGTGCTGGCACGGGATATTTTTGTTGACAGGTCAATAACAAATTGTATATTGCTATCTCCCCAAACTGATAATTACCATGCCGTCAGAACAGGCAATTTTTGCCCGGCGCTGTTAAATTCGCATGGTTTTAAAATCCAAAGAGATGGAATGCAGGCGGTATTTTTCACATCGTTTTCAGGGAAGGCGTTTTATTTTGACGTGATCTTGTTTGGGAAAACTTTAGAACGTCCAACAGTAGAACTGGCGTTAAGTATTGGGAAAGGTTTGGGATTCGAAGCGGAATATGTTTATGATGGAAAAAATAATATCGAGAATATCAGACGAATTAATGGGGTGAAAATAAACAGAGAAAGTATTAAATCCATTTATAACATTCAAAAACCATCATTTGCTCCACCTAATATCAACGCCGCTCGTATTGATGATGATGCCGTGCTGTTCAGATGTATAATTCCGTGGAATTACATTAAGCAAGACTGTATGCCAAACACTGATAATATCATTAAATTCGCAGCCGTTTTAAACTTTAATAACATGCGGCATTTAAAAATATTTAAAGGAATCCATGGAGTTAAAGATGCTTCCGGATATGGACGGATATATTTGCAAAACAAAGGAGTTTTCGCTCTTGTATGACAACAAGTCTATCAAAAATTATTCGCAAAAAACTGATTATTACTGTCTGAAGTTTTTTGTGTCCCTTTACAAAGATATTCGGGGAACATGATAAAGCAGGTTGCACGGAGGAATAAACAATCATGAAATATCGTTTTACACTGATAAAAAGAGAAAATAATCTGATTCTGACAATTTCAGACTGGCAACCTCTAAATCCGCAAAATATCAATGGCGAACTGTTTACTACCCAGATGATTGAAGACTTTATGCCAAAAAATTATTTTCTTGATAATATAAAAGAATCGCTGGGAAATATTGATAATGCTGAAACTGAATTTGTTTGGCCTTTTGCTGAATCAACATGTAATAAAATTATTAATATCCTTAACGCTTTGGCTTCTCCGGAACGTTATGGGCGGACATCGGAAAACTATATTGGCTTAATAGGGAAAACTCCGCTGGTAAAACTGAATTCATTGGCGGATGAATGTGACGCTACAGTCCTGGTGAAACTGGAAAACATGGAACCTAATTCAGTTAAAGATCGTCCGGTTTTATCAATTTTAGAGCAAGCGGTAAAAAGAGGGGATATTAACGATAATACCGAAACTGTGGAAGCGTCAAGCGGCAATGTAGCGTTTGCTTTATCAGCTATCCTGCACAGCCTGACAAATAAAAAACCCCGCATTTTTATTTCCAAAATGCATGGGAAGACTAAAATTCGTGCCGTAAGGATTTCCGGAGTGCCAGTCATGCTGACAGCTGCCGCGGAAGGAACCGCAAGCGCTAAAAAAGCTTCCATTAAATATGCTGAAAGTCAGGAAAATATTTTTCAGGTGAATCAGCATGGCAACCCCGATAATCCTCGTGCGCACCGCCTGACCACCGGCCCTGAAATTTACCACCAGTGTCAGGTTATGACTGGTCAGCCACCGGCGGAATTCGTTACAGGTTTGGGGTCATGCGGAACTGCAATCGGAGTTGCCATGTTCCGTGACGATATCAATGCTGATTTCAAGGTCATCGGAGTGGAGCCGGAAGAAGCAAGCCTGTTGACGGGCAAGGAGTTTAATGCCCATCGGTTTTCCGGACTTGCTCCCGGATTTATTACCGGTAATTACAAGGCAGAAGGACACCTGATAGACGAGATCGTCACGATCAGTTGGCAGGAGGGTTTTGAAGTTTGCCGGAGAATGCTGATCGAGGAAGGTTATCTTACCGGCGCATCAACCGGCGCATCCGTCGGGGCCGCGCTTCACCGGGCAAAACTTCCTGAAAACCGTGGAAAAGTAATTGTAACGATTGCTCATGACCGGGGCGACCGTTACCTTAACATCGACGACCTTTATCGTCCACCGGAAACGGCCGAAGAAATCGATTTGGAAAATTAATGCGGCCTGATATCTTTTACAGACTTTCTCTCAATAATTTCGCAATCAACCCATGACTGGACAGCGGAAGTATTCTGACCGTTGGTGATTTCCAGGAGTTTATCTACCGCCAATTCAGCGATTTTAACGAAATTTTGTGCAATAGTTGTCAGCGGAGGTTCCGCGAACTGAGAAAAAAAGTGATTTTCATACGGCATCAAAGAAATATCATCAGGGATTTTTATGCCGAAATGCCGCAATTGAAAAGATAACGGACCGCCCAAATATTCCCCGTCCGTTAAAATTGCGGTTGGCTTTGCCTTGAGCAATTTACTAACTCCTTCCTGATAATCCTGCGTGTTGCGTCCTGCTTCCTGGTGTAGTTGCGGATCATGGTCAAGTTTAAATTTTCTGACAGCTTTCAGGTATGCATCCAAACGTCTGCGTGACGCGGAAAAATCACTTTTTATTTCGTGATAGAAGTAGCCGATCCTCCGATGTCCCTTTTCGATTAGATAATTAACGGCTTTAGTGAGTCCGTAATCTGGTGGAGAGCTTACCGTATTTAGATTTTTATCGCCCAGAAAATTAACGAAGACATACGGCCGGTCTTTCCAGAGCTCAAAAAAATGCTTGATTTTTCTATAATCATGGCAAATGCATATAATTCCGTTGAAGATGCTTAAGTCCATGACCTCAAGGTTTTTCATGGTAATAATATCCGCAATGATGTTACGTTTGGCAAGGCATCTGGAAATAGTATTTATGATAACCGCGTCATAAGGAGAATTTAAGCCGATATTGTTGTCTTGAGTGGAGAGTATCGCGAATGTTATGATTTTCCTGGGCAGCGTTCTTGGTTTATACTGCATCTCCCGGCTTACCGCAAAGATTCTTTCCCTGGTTTCTTCACTGATTTTGTCAATCCCGTTAAAAGCATACGAAACAGCGGCCACGGAAACACCAGCTTTTTTCGCGACATCTTTAATTGTAATCACATTAATACTCTTTATATCGCAGGTTAAATATCTCACTATGATAATATTAATGCTTTACATAAAAATTTCCACCTTTCAAACAATATTGAAAATCATTGCGGACCGGTTATTCTATTTGGTAAGTAACATCACACCCCAATTATTCGGGCGGCGGTACGGATGTGTGCCGGGACCGGTGGTGGTTAATGCGCGCTTCATGAAATCTTTGTCGTTTTCATTGACAATCAAGGCAAATCCGAATGCGTTGCCTGCTTTCAAGCTCAACGGCTGCAAATACCGCAATGGGAATGCCATTTCGCAATTATAACCGCCGGGAACTGGTTTAATTGCTGCTTTAATGCCTTTTGCGGCTGAGATTTTACCGAGGAAACTCAGCTGTTGTTCGGGAACCGTGGAGCAACTTACTTTTGTTTTGCCTTTTTCCATAAAGAAATTGTAGCAGTAATCATCGACGCCGAAATCTTTTATGAGCTGATAGCGGCCGTTCAGGAAACTGTCGAAATAGACCTGGACGCTGTCGTGGTGGTAAAACGGATTTCCGAAGTCCACAACGTCATCTTTAATTTTAAGACCCAGGTAGAAATTATCGCGGTCCCAGGCCGTATACATTGTGGCTGACAGATCGTCTTTTCCGCGCCACTTGCGAGTATTGCTGTTCAGCAGATTATTATATTTGGTTTCCTTGCCCCGGAATTTATTTTTGTCCGGTTTCAACTCTTTGAACCATGCCGGCATTGCCATAGCGTACTTATTACTCCATTCCGACAAATCGCCGTCTATTTTTATTGGTTTCGCGGTTTTTTTCGCGGTCATCAATTTGAATTTTTCAGCGTACTCCTGGGCTTTGGGTTCCTTATCAGGTTTGAATGAAGTTTTCAATGTCAGTTCAGCGGGTCCCGTGAATTTTTTTGGCAACGGTAAAGGTATAAATTTTGTTGCCTTGGGCTTCAGTTCAAGGCTCCGGCAACTCTGTTTTCCGGCAAATTCAACATTTAATTTCCCATTAAGCAACTTTGACCTCCGGTTGGAAACCATCAGTTTCAGGCTGGTTGAAGAGTACGGTTGAATGCGGAAATCACAATATCCCGCCGAACTTGGACTGGTTGCCTTGTCAATTGCCCTGGAAAATTCGGTAACGGAAACAGTTTTAGCGCCACGGATAAAAATCGGAGCCAATCCCGCGGGAATATCATTTAAAGACTTGACCGGCAATTTTTTTCCGGTCAGACTGAACACTTCCACTTTGTCCGCCGGAAACGGGATAGTAAAAACACTTGCTTTGCGTTTCATATCATCTACTTCGATATTGCGGTTCCAGAACACGGCAACTGGGCGGTTGTCCGCATCCCTGAACAAATAGCCTTTGATGTCGTCACAGAAATCGATGTCTTTAACAAACTCGGCATCCCCCAGCAGGTTCAGCAATGTATTGCCGCCCCAGCAGGTGAGACGAAGCTGCCGCGCGGCGTCGAAAATGTGCCAGTTGTAGTTGTCGTCAAAAGATTTGACATTGTATTTCAGTGCCATGACGAGCATCCGGGTGATGTATGCCGCAGCCATTTTCTCGCCGTATCCCACGTCGTAGCTGATGTTTCCGCAGCGCCAGAAATTGTTCCCGGTAGTACCAACGATATTGATGCCGTAACGAGCAAGGTTGAAATAAGGCCGGAAATTCAATCCCTCGGTAAACCATACGTTGCCTTTGAAATCCTGCTGTTTCAGATAATCCATCAGGCGCTTGATATCGCGATCCAGGTCAGGATGGTCAGGACGCTGCCGGTACGGATGGGCGGAAACGATATCGATAAGATTCAGCAGTCCCGCTTTGCTCCAGACCATGATCTCCCGCAAGCCGCCGGAGTAATACAGGTTGGTCGGGCCCATGCCGATTATTTTTACAGTTTTAGAAGCCCGTCGCGCACCCCGGATCATGGCTTTCTGGGTTTCGATGAAGCGTTTGGTGTGTTCGGGGAGTTCCGCGGTCTTATGATTGGGCTCCAAAGTCAGCGTCCAGTATTTGATGTCGGAATTGGCTTTTACCCGTTCGTAAGAGTTTTGCTCAAGTTCTCTCATATCAAGCTTGGGATTCATATAGCCGTATTTTACCGAAATCGGTTTTTTACCTTGTTTTGCCAGCTTCTTAAAATACGCAAGTTCGGTATAAAAACGGCCGTCGCCGGGGCTAGAAATATAACGATGTCCCAGCAGACAGCTGTATATTCTCACACCGTAATGTTCTGCCAGCTTCGCGAATTCCGGGACCGGAGGGCGGATAGTCCTGAATGAACCATAGCCCACCTGCATATACCTTTTCATTCCGGTCTGATAGTCTGGAATCAGGTTCGGCGGATAATACGAACCGATCAGGAAACGGTGACGGTTTTTTCCCGATAAAAATTTCATTACCCCGAGCCGGTAAAATTGAAAATCACTGAATCCATTCTCAATTTCATAATCGGCGCGAACTTTGTAAAAACCGCGATCAGCGCAGATTTTTGATATTTCCGGGAGTGATATTTCCGCAACTCCGGTTTTGTCAGTCTTGAATTTGTATGTCTTGACCAGCAGTTGACGGTCTGGTAATTGAGACTCCACCGTTAATTTTATTTTGCCGGAAATTTCAGGTTTAACAGTGTAAACCGACAGTTTCGCGTCAACCTTTTCAGTTTCATCCATCAGGTTGTCCGGCTGACTCGTTTTCAAACTCACGAAAACCGGCTTGGAAGTATATTCCGTAGCGGTATTTCCCTGTTCGATCTGGACATCGTCGATATAGAAAATTTTCGCTTCCTTTGCATTACGTAAACTGCCTGGTTTAAGACCAATGCTCAATACATTGCTTTTAACTCTGAATGTCCAGCTGTAACGTTTCCATCCGGGAGTAATATTGATGGTTTTGCCTCTTTTGGGGCCTCCCGAACCGCCCCAGCGGATCAGACTGAAGCCTCCGCGGGAACTGGAGCTGGCATAAAAACTCAACGTATACTCTTTGCCTGGAACAACCGGAATGACAAAGCTTTTAAACATTACCGGAATTATCTCACCGGGAACTGTTTTCAGGAACAGCGAATATCGTCCGGAATGCTTTTTTTTGTCTGTGGTGCCGAGTAATTTTTTTGCGCTGGGCGGAGTCATTTGACACACTCTTGCGTGCCAGTAACGGAGTCCGGCTTCAAACGATGGATTCTGTGCCAGGTTTTTCGACTTGTTGAAATCCGGACCGTAAAAGCGATTGCCCGGATAATAAATCGGCAGTTTATTTGACTTTTTGACTTTCTTTAAGAGAGGTGAAAATACATTATTATCTACAGTCAGCTGCTTTATTTCTTTTTCGGAAAGCGCTTTGCCGAAAAGCTTTACATCCGCGATGCCGCCGTGCCATTTATAGTTATGATATGATGCCCCGACCAGGACTGAACGTCCATTTTTTGAAATATGATATTTAACTATTCCTTCACCCGGTTTTTCCAGCTTTTTCTCGCCGTTGACATAAATTTTCAAGGTTTTGCCATCAAAGGAGAATGCATAGTGGGAAACTTTATCTCCGGGAACCGTTACGGAATATTTTTTCAGGGATTTTGCCCAGCGGATATACAAATCCAAACGGCGTTGTCCTGAACGTTTGAATGCATAAACGGTATATCCGAGTCCGAATGGCCCCCGAATTAACGCTCCGGGCCGGGCATTTGACGGAGGGGCCGGATCTACCCAGAACGACCAGGTGAAATTCTGTAAATCAAAGCCGTCCGTTTCGCTTACGCTAAGATAATTTTTTTCACCGTTGAAATAAAGCATCTTCGCGGTATTCATCCAAATCGGACCGGGCCCATATAAACGGGTTGGATGTTTTGCCGGGGAGTGGTCTTTCAACGGTTCGTTCATATTCCCGCGCAGAGGCAGATAAAGCAACGGTTCCGGTGGAGCGGCGCCGCATATAGCCGTCAGAAAAATAAACGTTGCCGCCAATATGGAATAGCTGTTGAAAACAGAATATTTAAACATAACTGTCCTGTGGATCAATAGAGATGATTTACTAAAACTTACGGATAGGTTCTGTATGGGAACCAATACCTGTAAACGTTGTTGTAAATACTGTACATCTCGTCCAAACGTTTTTTCGGAATACTTTCCACGTGGCCGTCAACAAAAACGATATTGCCGATGTTGTTATGGCGTGCCTGCGGTTTTCTGTGCGGGTTGGTTGTCGATCTTCCCAGCATCCCGGTATCACTATTTCCCTCGTAATTAGTTTCCGCCTCACCGAGCAATATTTTTTCCGATGGTTTCAAGATCCGGCTGCGCTTGACATTCAGATGCGCCAATCCTTGGTTAATTGTGTTATTATCGAAAGGACCGGTAGCCCAACTGTAAACGATAATCCGGCAGTTTGCTCCGTAGGAAACGCAGGAATGATATTTCGGTGTTTCTTCGGAATACCACCACACGTATTGATGACTGGGACACACAAAGATCTCCGGATACAGGTTGTCGGTGGTAAGTGACAGATAATCATACAACGGGTATTTCCATTGGCTGGAGCTTGTTCCGCACATCAGCCAGTCGTCATTATCGTCTGTATAAAATATGAACGCCTTGCCCAGTTGATGCATATTGTTCGCGCAATGGATTTGTTTAGCTTTCTCCCTGGCCTGTTTCAAAGCCGGCAGCAGCATTGCCGCAAGGATGGCAATGATCGCTATCACAACCAACAACTCAATTAAAGTAAACCGTTGATTTTTTCCGGTTCCGGAATGTATTTCAGTATCCGCTGATTTCATTTTTCCACCCACCCTCGGTTAATTGTTTACTGGTTTTATTATTGCATCGTCAATAAATATCTGCTGCCCGGACTTCAATCCCGGCGGCTTGGAGAACATAATAAAAGTAACGAATTTTACGGCATTTGGCAAGGTCCGGACTCTGGCAACTACCTTCTGCCATTGTCCACTGATGGGGAAACCGAAATTGGCCTTCGGAACAAGTCTGCCGTTGATCCTGACAATTCCCGGATAACGCGCTTTTCCCTTGCCGTCTTTGGAAAGCATCCGGGTATTTATTCTTATCATGGAAATACTGCCTTTGACCCAGAACGATATTTCATAATCAGTGTTGGGTTTACACGGAACTCCGCTGTTCCGCATGTATTCCGGGATTGTCAATCCCAAACCTACGTAACCGCCGGGTTTGCGCGGTCTGAGGTATTTCAGGAAAACACAGTTCTTGCCGCTATGCGGATTTTCCTGTGAAACGCCCCATTCACCGATACCGTCGCCGACCCAGACTCCCCAGCCGGGAGGCAGCATATCAGCTTCTTTAACCATGCTTGAATGTTTGGGATACTGTTTTTTCGGGACAGTTTTTTCAATTCCGGGATTCGGCGCCAGATTTGGTCCTTTGTAAACCTCAACAGGTGCTTTTTGGGTAACGCTTTTTCCGCTTCCGGCACACCATTTGACGCAGTTGTCGAGCAGTTTGAATTCTTCGGGATAATCTTTTGCGATATTCTTTTTGTCGATGATTCCGGAAGTTCCGGGTTTGCAGGCGGCCCCGGTAAGCATGCCGTCCAAAACAACTCTGCCTTTGCCGTATTCACCCACAACCACTACGGGAGGACCGGACGCGCTGGCAATAACCGCTGTCCCGTTTGGTCCGGTTTTGAAAACCACGTGGTCATAATCGTATCCGGGCGAAAAAACCGTTCCCGTTTTTATTGAACCGGTTACCGGATGGGCTTTTATCACCTTGACTTTAGTTGCCTTGGGATGGTCGAATCCCGCGCCGATTTTGTTGAAGACGGCGGGGTGGTTGCGGAATCCCCCCGCATCGTGAGTATAAATAACCCCTCCACCGTTTTTCACCCATTCCCGAAGATACGGCAGATATTTTGTCATTCGCGCCGGAGCATTGCATTGAGGGATGATTAACACCCGGCAGCGGTTCAGGTTTTCAGGTGAAAGCGAATCAAGTTTGAATGCTTTGCGACCGGAAAGTTTATTCAGGTGTTCGACCAGGTTTTCCGTGCCCCAGCCTTCAGTGACGCCAATCATTGTTATTTTACCGGTTGACGGACGCACCGCCGTCATTTGTTTTTTAGCGGCGGAAGTCTGCTTTTTCGCGTCAAGCTGTAAATATTGCGGAAATTCCCCGCGCTTCCAGATCCGCCGCAGGTTTACAGTTCCCAAAGCTTTGCGGCGGTTACTCGGCCTGACCATGATTTCCAGGAATACTTTATCCCCCGGCTGGAATCCGGGTATCTCTATCGGCACGACCAAATTTCCGGGAATTCTGGTCAGAACTTTCCTGCCCGACCCGTCCGGTTTCGTGGTAACCACGGAAATAGTCATTACGGTCAAGTATTTTCCATTGAAAAAGATGTAGTAATCCCCTCCTGTTGGCGGGACCAGTTTTGTAACATCGAACTTTAAAAGTTTTTTTACTTCATCCCCTTTAAGGTTGTATTCGCCGATTTCGTTGTCCCTGGATTCCGGCCGGGGATCGGGAACCATTTTGGATGCGGCGGCGGTTCTGACCGCGTCAGCCGTTTTCATCAGTGCGGTACGGGACAGGTGCAGGCGTCCGAGCCGGATGGTATGGGTGGGTGGAAGTCCCGCGGCCATCCTTTTAGCTTCTATTATGGCCGCCCATTCTTTTATCGAAATATTGACCATGTGGGCGCACTTGTCGAGGCTGTCCATTTTCTCGGCAAGCGAAGCTTTTTGTTCTTTGTTCAATTTTTCGAGTCTGACAAGTTTTGAAATGTCCTTGAGCAATGAATATGCCTCCAGAGAATAAGTGGTAAACTCCGATTCACAGATCATTTCCGGAATATTGGCCTGCCGTGCCAGCATCAGTGACTCCCTTGCCCTGGCTATTGCTTTATTGAGTTTTTCCGGATCGCCGATATCAAACTTTGCGTACTGTTTGCCGAACTCCTGACTCGAAAAGAATCCCTGCGACGGATACATTTTCAGATTGACAAAGAATTTGCATTCCGCCAATACCCATCCGGCATCTTCAGCCAGGACTGCCCACTTTGCATATAGTTTCGGCTTGCAGACCCGGTATATGGTGGCGTAAGCACGGGCAAAATCTTCCACAGTGCGGCCTTTGGCATTCCAGCTCCACTCCGCAAGCGCCATCAGATTGATGCGGCAGTAAATCATGTCGGGTTCGAAAAAGGCGAACACGTTCCGGAGTTTTTTGTCATAGAACTCATTGCACCGGTAACGGACCATCGGCATTCCGCCCCAGGGAACGACGGTTCCGCAATAGTGCGTTACTTGCGGCAGAACTCCCGTGAATCCGCCTTTTGCGGCAAATTCCGTGAGGGCCGGGAAGATCATCGGCTTTTTGTCAGATGAATAAGTAAGCATTCCGTCATAATAGTAGATGCCCACGCCTTTCGGAAGGGCTTTGAGAATCCGTTCCCGCGATTTTGTTGTTCTGGTCCCCTGGCTGAGCATGAATCTTAGTTTAAGGTTCGGAAACTTTTTCTTTATCTGTTCAAAAGCCTTGATGCATGTTTCAATTTCACAGAGGAACGGGTCGTAGAAACCTCTTTCTTTCATGGACTTCTGTTTGTCGGCATGGCAGTATGGCGCGCCCTCGGAGAACCACACGCATATGGTGTCATTGAAACCCTTGGAGATTTCAGCAATTTGGGTCATCCAGATAGTGATAAGTTCCAGGGTTTTCGGGTTGCTCATGGAAAGTCCGCCTTTAACGGGATCAAAGCGGAGCGCCGGATTCTGTACTGCCAATACCGCTTCCCATTCCTTTAGCCTGGGATCGCGGCGGGCATTGAGCAATCCGTGTCCCCAATACCTGGCCTGTCCTTCCAGGTGCGTAATTGCCATCTCAATGTTGACGCCAAAATATGACGCCTCCTTGAGCTTTGCTTCCTGCTTTTTGGGACAATACACCGTTGGTTTGCAGGTATTATACATTTCTACTTTGGGTGCATAAATATGGTCGAGTTTGCATCCCGCGGCCTGTTCGGTAAAGTTCAGTTTCCAGCGTGACATCCAGTCCAGATTGTACAAATAATCCGTCCGGTTCCCGAGTACCCACGTTCCGCGCTGGGCAATGTCCGGCCAGTCCACAATGTTGATCCACGGGATCGTATATTCACGGATCGGGGAGTCTACCCGGCTTCCGCGGTCAAGCATCTGCAGGAAAGTTCTCGCCGCATAGAGCGAACCGATGGCAGTGTTCCCGGCCAGGACTATGTGTTTTGCTTTTTTATCGGAATAAATAGTATAAGCCTGTTCGGAATTCGGCAGCTTTGCCAGACGGTTTTTCACCGTTTCGGGAATCAGTCCGGCGGCATCTTTTGCCAGACAGAGAATCACGGTCAGTTGTGGTTTTTCCGGATTGCCGCCACCGAATTGGCAGTCCAGAAGCCATGCCGCGGTGATTCCGGCATTCGCGGGATCTTTCAATCGGTTATCGATTTTTACCTTATCGGCGCTGAGTTTAATTGCGCCTAAAGCTTTAACTTCCTTGGGCAGTGGGATAACCTGGTCAGTCCAGTACTGTTCCCGTGGGCCGGCGGTTCCCGTGGTGGCGATTAGTCCGGCGAGGACAAATACCGTCCCCATTATGATTCTTACAGCAAAACGCATGCGAATTACTTCCTTATTTTTAGATTTATAATTTTTTCAGATTGTGATTTATGGCTCTGATATCCAAAGTTTTTTCAGACTGTCGTGATCATACAAATTCAACCAATTCATCGGATGCCATTCCACATGGCCTTCGGCATACAAATAATTGGCGCCATTGTTGTGCATGCTGAACAACTCGATCTCGGAACCGTATGATGCGAACCCCCAGAGAGAAACATAGTCATTTCTGGTCTTATCGCCTACGGTTGGCTTAGTCGACGGGGTGCGTATTTCCGGGTTTTTCGTAAATTCCGGGGGGGAATCCGCACTGTAACCGCCGAAGCCCATTACCGCTTTCCGGTCTACGTCGTCAATTCCGACAAAAGCGCCGTAGGAAACCTGGATGCTATTGTCCTCGGCTGTTGTCGGACAGTAAAGTTTTGCGGTATCTTTTGCCGCGTTAAATTTCGGGGTGTAACACAGATTGCCGAAATGGTCAATATAACCTGCGTCCGCAAGCTTGATTGTCCACCAATGACGATCATTAACCCAATCTATGCCCAAAGGCCAGTACCCGTCCTGATCGTTGGTGTAGCTTGTCAGGATCAAGCCGATCTGTTTCAGGTTATTCCGGCAATTGGACGCCTTTGCCGTTTCCCTCGCCTTTTTCAAGGCTGGCAGCAACATGCTCGCCAATATAGAAATTATCGCTATTACAACCAATAATTCAATTAAGGTAAAACTTTTGGAACGGGAACAGCTTGCGGAACATCTTCCAGTTCTGATTTTCATCTTACACCTTCCTGTTTATTAGTTTTGGTTATTAGCTGATTTTTTAAAAATTATGGTTTAATGATCTTTAATGATTCGTTTTTCTGTATTGAAATATCATACGGATTGCTTACATTGTTGAACTGGTTTTGCCGCAGGACAACATTTCGCGGGAAATGACTTTGAACAACGAATTCCGAATCATGGTCGCCCGGATTGAACCCCGGTTCAAACAAGATGCCGCTTTCGGTGTATTCGATATTGCAGTTTTCCACCAGCACATCGGATATATCGCTTGAAATCCTGATGCCGCTGTTGTTCTGCTGATGCTGGTTCCTCACCACCTGCCAACGGGTAATGGCCGTATTTTTAATGTCGGTATTCACCGCGCCGTAAAGATTCAGATACGACGTTCCGCCCAAAGCCCCGTTGACAGTGGCGGTGCATGGTTTTCCGCCGTCACCCCAGCCGTTGCCCTCTTCTGTTATGTTGTCCAGATATTGACAATACCAGCAGGGTTCCACTCTGACATGGTCAGGACATTGCAGAAGCGAACCGCCGGCATTGATGTTCCCCGCCCGGCGGCTGATATTTTCAGCCACGATCCAGTCAGTGGTGAAACAGTAAAGCTGGACAACGCTCCCGGCATCCTCCACTTCGTTGCCGATAACCAGCCCTTTGCCGCAGTAAACCCCGATTGTCAACAGCGATGACTTGTCCGGGGCAACTTGCCAGGGGGAATCGATTTTCAATTTTTTGCCGTCGCAATCGACAATTCGGCGATATTGCCCCGCGCCGCGTCCCGACAGTATATAAACGGCGGTTTTGTTCCAGTCGGGAATATTGTCCTTATGGGCAGTTCCCCAGTCCGGGGAGTCCGCCAGGGTGATTTTGCATCCTTCAGCGCTGACGATTTTACCCAGATAAGCCGTTCCGTGATTGTCGGTGGTCATGTTTTCCCGGTCGCCGCCGTAATGATGGGCAGTCCGGTTCCGGGCGTAGTAGAAATGCTCGACCCATTTGCCGTTGCCGATTGCCCACGAACTGCCATTAGCAAACAAGTTATTGCCGCGGCAGACGTTGTCCTCGAAGATTATATTTGAACAACTTTGTGCCATCAGGTAGTTGCGGTTATGCTCAAGGATATTTCCGGAGATGACTCCGTAATTGCAAAATTCCAAATGAAGCGCGGAACCTGAATGATAAATATCACAGTTGGTAATGCTGATATTATTGCCCCGCAGGGATATCGCTTCTCCCAAAAATTGAGTTTCCATGTAATCTTTCGGGATATATTCCGTCTCCGGCTTCTTAAGCCGGTAGCAGCTGTTGGCCCGAATACGGACACGGCTGATCCTGACATTGCTTGTGCCGGTAATTATATTGCTGTGTTTTCCCTGAGTGTAAATACTCAAGTCTTCGATTGCAAAATCATTGCTTCCCTGAAGCAAAGCGGGTAACGGTTCTTTGCGTTCAGGCCAGAACAGGCTCACCAGTTCCATGCTTTCCCCGCGAAGCGTTATTCCCGGAGGAATCTTAACAGGTTCCATAATCGGGTAATTGACCCGCTTCGGACAGTCCACCCGATAGCGTCCGCGCGGAAAATAAACAACACCGCCGCCGGCGGCCAACGCCTGGGAAATGGCGTAAAGAATTGGCCCTGTGGCGTCAGCATCCTCATTCGGTTTTGCCCCGAAGTCAGTCACGGGAAAAATATTTTCAACCTTAGCTTTTCCTGCTTTAACTTCAATTTTCCCGGCTTCGGCCCAGCTATGGCCGTTATATATATAAATAGTATAGAGTCCCGGAGGTGTTTTCCGGGGGATTTCACCGCCCAGCTCCCAGCGGGAACACTGTTTCGTTTTCAGCTCAATTGAATTGTTCCCGTCGTTCAGGGTGATTTTCGCATCCGATTTTAGTCCGAGACACTTTCCGAAAGTCCTCAGCCAGCCGCCTTGCGATGCTGATTCTCCCGCGTCTCCCTGATGCCACCAGGTATTGGCTTGGTTCAAATAAAAAACGTCGGATGCAAGTTTACCGTTTTTGATTCTGACGGCATAAATCCCCGGAGGCAAATCCGGCGGTAATACAAAATTGATGGTATCGGATGAAACCTGTAGAATTTCGGCTTGAGTCCAATTTCCCGGAGGTTCACTTTTTGAGGGAAGCTTATTTTCCGGCGGGGAAATTAATGCTACGTCGACTTTTGTTTTCTCTGTAAAGTTGCTTCCGGAAACCATTACGGTCTCCCCGGCATTGACCGGATCTGAAAACCAGATTACTTCCGGGACACCCTTCTGCTCGTTGCTCATTCGCGACACCTTGAAAATCAGGAGCTTATCATTAAATTACTGCTTTTTGTAACTTGGTTATATCATTATTACTGCTTGATATATCCGCATTTACCTTGATTTATTATATATCATGTTATAATCAGTGTCAATAGGAAAAAATAATTTATTTTGTATTTAACACTTGACATTATCTTTTTTATAGTATACAATAATATATCACAGAAATCATTAGTTAATAAGCAATTAACTGGCAATAAGAGATAATAATATGGCAAAAAAGGCAGTTAGGGCTAAATTTGCGAAGGCCAAAATTATTGATTGGCTGGCGTCAAAAAGAATGGCAGCGGAAAAGAAAATGCCGACAGACCGCGAGTTCGCGGAGATTCTTAATGTCAGCACCATGACAATCTCAAACGTGCTTAAAGAACTTGAAGCCGAAGCTATTATCAGGCGTATCCCGCGACGCGGCACTTTCGTGAACACGCCAATTGTCAAACCGCGTCTGGTTGATATTTATTTCCCCGCGGAATGGCGCGATGTGCTGATGAATCATTACACTACTCATCACAGCTATATGATTTACAGGTTTTTCTTCGACGGAATAATGAATGCATGCAGCGACTTGGAAATTTCCCCGATGCTTCATTACGTCTCACTGCCGTCCATGGAAAAATACCAGCCTAAAAGAACCCTCGGCGCTATCGGTGCCATCTTTGTGGTTTATGGTTCGGAGCGCAATTTTATCCCGATGAAAATCAGCAACACGCCGTATGTCCATATTACTGTAGATAAAGTTAATCATCCCAATCAGATCGGGCGCGACGGCAAAGCCATTCAGGACGGCTTGACCCACCTTTACCAGCTTGGACATCGGCATTTTGGTATTTTCGGGTTGAAAGCACGGGAGTATGATGATGTCTATCCCATGCCGGACCAAATGTTTTTTTCGTGGACTAAAGAACGGCATTTGGGCGTACGTGATGAGGACATCCTTTACTCTCCGGGCAATACTGTTGAAAAATCAGTGATAAATATTAAGCGCTATCTTGAGCGCGATAAACTGCCGAGTGCTATCTTTTCGGGTTCTCACATCTACACCCGGGCATTCCTCCTTGCCTCGGAAAAGTTGGGGATCAAAGTGCCGGACGATATTTCAATCATTACCAACGCTAACCTGATGGACATGTATGATCTGGAAACCGATGCCAGTGTCGCCGATCCGTTGTCTTTCCAGCACGCCTACGAAGCAGTGCGAAAACTCGATGAAATATGCAAAGCCGGAGTTTTCCGGTTCGAGTCATTTGAAATGCAATCACGCCTGCATATCGGGAAAACCTGCTCCGTATGCAAAGACGAATGGTTTCAGCGCGAAACGGTGGTTTATTGATTATACCGATTTACAAATAAAAATCTCTCTTGTCATTAATAGATTTTAGATTACAATTCGGTATTACTCCCGCTCGACGTCACCGGCCCCAAGTTGCTTGCGGTAGAGTGTCGGGGGAATGCGGAATATGGCCTTGAACTGCCGTGTGAAGTAAGCGTTGTCGTTGAATCCGGTTACGGCGGCAATTTCGCCAATATTAAGATCAGTGTCCTCCAACAGCTTTTTCGCGTACCGGACTCTGAGATTGATCAGATAATCGAAAGGGCTTGTTCCCATATAATCGCGGAATATTCTCTGAAAACTCCGGGGTGAAAGGTTAACTATCCTGCTTAACTGTTCAATAGTTATATTCCTGGCAAAATTTTTCTGCATGAAACAAAGTGCTTCCGCTAACCGCCCGGAGTGACTCGCCAGGTTGTGCCTGGAAGCTTTGCGCGACAAAAATACAACAAGTTCGGTAAGAGCTGTTACGCAAATACTCCGGTAACCGCCGCGTCTTTCCTCAAGTTCCTTTTCCATTTTACTGACCAACTGCTCAACCTTGGTTATTTCATCAGGGTCAAGTGATAAAAAACCTTTTTTGCCGGCGGCGGTATTCCTTTGGCGTTGATTAAGCAGGAAAAGTGAATAAAAACCGGGAATATGCCTGAAATCTTCCGGCAGCGAGTTCAGCAATGCCATATCAAAAATAACGTTGATTATTTTCAGCTTGTCAGTATCCTCGTAACCATGTTTTGTTGATTCAGGGATAACTAGGACGTCACCGGTCATGATCCGGTGACGGAAAGTGCCGGCATGATGGATGCCCTTGCCTTGCTCCACGATTACCAGTTCGGTAAAATCATGGTCGTGCAGAACGTGATTTCCTCCGCGGCATTTCATTACATACAGTGGAAAATCGTCTTTTATCAGTTCGTGGAGTCTGTATCTTCGTTGATTTGCCGTTTTCGTCATGGAAATTTCTCTTTATGCTGTAATTGTCGCAATAGTTATAATATATGTCGTAATAGTTATGGCTACAATCATATATTTGTCGTAATAATACTTATAAACATAAAAAAGGAGTATTGAGATGAACGTAATTAACCTTGAAGAATACACGGATAAAGTTGCCGGATGCTGGATGGGGAAGAATATCGGCGGAACTCTGGGAGCGCCTTTTGAAGGAAGAAGGTATACCCATGATTTGAAATTTTATTCACAGGACTTAAGCGGTGCGCCAGCTCCAAATGACGACCTGGACTTACAGCTTATCTGGTTCCATGCGATCAAAAAGCACGGACTGGAAAACATAACTCCGGCGTTGCTTGGCGAGTACTGGCTTGGGAATATCAATGGTCCGTGGAATGAATACGCCGTGGGCAAGGCCAACATGCGCGCGGGGTTGATGCCGCCCTTGTCCGGCTCATGCAACAATGACACCTGGAAGTACAGCAACGGGGCGTGGATCCGTTCTGAAATCTGGGCATGCTGTTTTCCCGGCAATCCCGATGAAGCAATAAAATACGCCTATATGGATTCCTGCGTGGATCATTGCGGAGAAGGTATTTATGCGGAAATGTTTACCGCCGCGCTTGAGGCCGCGGCTTTCATCGTCGGCGACATCAATAAACTGATCGGGATTGCGCTGAGCAAGATCCCGGAAAACTGTCGGGTTGTCCGAAGCGTGAAAATTGTCCTGGACGGTTATAAAAAAGGTAAAAAGTGGCTTGAAGTACGGGAGGAACTGGTTAGGGACAGCGCTGACCTGGGCTGGTTTCAGGCCCCGGCCAATATCGGTTTTACCGTGCTCGGACTTGTTTACGGAGAAGGCGATTTCGGCAGGACCATCTGTCTGGCGGTAAATTGCGGGGATGACACCGACTGTACCGGGGCGACTTCCGGCGCGATCATGGGGATTATCATGGGTAGGAAAGCTATTCCGGAAAAATGGGTCGAACCTATAGGGGAAAGCATCCGGAACGTATGCATCAACTGTTTCCTGAGAGTGCCGAAAACCTTGGGTGAATTGACTTCCCAGGTTGTGGATGAAGCTGTTAAATACCATCGCAATCTGGCAGAATATCCGGTTAAACTTGGTGATGCCCCCACATCAGTAAGCAAGGAATGGCATAAACAGTTGCAAGACAATGGCGCGGCAGCGGAATTATGGGCCTTGCCACCTTACGAAATGCCTTTTGATCTGCCGCATATTCAAGTATGTATCGACTATCTCGATGGTTCACAAATTGCAACCGGCGTGGAAAAGAAGATCAAAATAAAAGTCAAATCCAGATACGAGATGTATGAGCATTTTGTCACGCTTGACTGGCGGCTTCCGGAAGACTGGCAAATCACTCCCGGAAGGAAAAGCTGCTTTTATACCGGACTGAGTCCCGCCGAATGCGAAATGACAATTATTCCCGGCGAACTTGACGGCGGTTTCCGCTATGTCGAATTGGAGGTAAAAGACAGCAAACGGATGAATCCGTATATCCTTACCGTGCCTTTCCAGTGCGGAGGCGCCGTCAAGTTTTCAAAAAACTGATACCGGATGGTGTTGTTCAGAATTCCTGGTTTTTCCGTGCTTTGGCCCAGGGGATCATCAGCTTGGGATCAAGTTGCCAGAGAACATTTTTCGCCCATTCCGCCGGACGCGGTTTTTCCGCGCATTCCAGTTTGATGACCGGGAACAGTTTGGTCGGCGGCTCTTCCGGCAGTCCTTTAATCGTGACGACATCGCCCTGTTGGTCAAAGTCGAGTTTTTGTCCGGTGGTGAGTAGTTCCGCGCGGACAACTTTTGTGTCGAGTCCCGGGAGGCGGAGTTCGGGTTTACCGTACCAGAACCGGATAGTCAGGTAAAGATTATTTCCTTTGAACGTCTGATAACCGCGGGTAACCATTTCACATACTTCACCGCCGTCATTGCCATACACGGCCTCGCCGTGGACTTTCAGCCATCCGCCGATTGCTTCAGCCTGTTTGACGAACTCGGCAGGAAGTTTCCCCGTTGCGTCCGGTCCCACATTCAGCAGCAGATTGCCGCCCTTGCTCGACGCTTCGAGCAACATATCCAGCAGCACGTCGGCGGGACGCCAGCGCTCCCCGGCGGCGTACCCCCACAAGCGCCAGACAGTGACTTGGCATGATTCCCACAACCGGGAAGGATCGCGGGTAATTTCATGTTCCGGAGTTCCGAAATCCCCAAGCTGTTTCGAGCCGCCCACCAAATCTTCCTGTGTTGCAGGTTCATTGCCGCCATCGTCGGGGATGCGCCCAACACGGCTGTTGATCAGGATGTCCGGCTGAAGTTCCCGCATCATGTCAAGAAGTTTAACGCTTTTCCATTCCAGGGCGGAATATGGCCAGGCGCCGTCAAACCAGAAAACATCAATTTTTCCATAATTGGTCAGCAGTTCACGTACCTGGGCATGGACTTTCTGTTGGAAACTGTTCCAGCCTTCGGGGTTTTTCTCCGGGCCTTCCCAATAAGCCGGCATCCGCCAGTCAGCAAGCGAATAATACAGCCCGACACGAAGCCCGGCATTTCTCATTGCTTCCACGTACTCTTTTACAAAATCTTTTCCGGCAGACTGTTTTACGCTGGTATAATTTGTCTGCTTTGAATCCCACAAACAGAAGCCGTCATGATGGCGGGTAGTCAGAACCGCATATTTTGCCCCGCAGGTCTTGATATGGTCTATCCATTCATCGGCATTAAACTGTTCAGGATTCCAGGCACATGCTTTTGCGGCATACTCATCCTGGTCAAGGTGCTCCCGGAACAAAACCTGTTCGCCTCGGCCATACTGCGAATAAGGCCCCCAGTGCAGAAAAATTCCAAACCTTGACTCATAAAACCAACGCCATTTTTCCGGAATCACGCTTTTATCAACTTCAATCATTGTTCCGTTTAACCTTTTTCGATTATTATTTTGGGGGGATATGCAAAAAAATATTTTTCACAGTAAAGAGATTAACACATAAATAAATTTTTGCCACCACTATTGATATGGCCAAGTGTTAAAGTATTGAAATATTTCCGGAACTCGAAGATCAGCCCCATCGGAAATGAAGACTGCCGACTACATGTCTTTGGACTTTGAAGATATTATTCTTGATCCTGCCGAGATAAAATAATTAAATATTTCATAATCCACCTGCGGAGGAATGGAATGGTCGGAATGCAGAATATAACAATTACATTCATTGATAACCGGCGGAATTTTTCTCCGCAATTCCTGTTTGATTTCTTCCTTGTCATTCCGCAGCAGGATGGTGGCGTCAATATTGCCGCAATAGCTGATTCTGCTTCCATACTGCCGGAAAATTTTCGGCATGTCCATTCCGGCTTTAACTTCCATCGGCTGCAGGCAATCCATTCCGGCTTTTATCAATCCGGGGATAAGCGGTTCAATATATCCACATGAATGGACAATTACTTTTAGACCGCGGTCATGAAGATACTCGAACAGGCGTTGATGGGGAGGAAGGAGCAGTTCTTCATACATTGCCGGGGAAATGAAAGGTTTGCCTTTGAATCCCAGGTCTTCCGAGAGCCATGCGGCATCCGGCAACCCCTCTTCATGGAACAATAATTCAAAATGTTTAATTGTGAGGTTTACATAAGTTTCCGCCATGTCGCGAACCCAATCCGGATCCAGAACCATGCCCATTAAAAGGTATTCATGCCCGCACACCGGATGCATCTGTTCAAAAGGCGCAAGCCCGCCAATGGTATGATAAAGATTTTGTTCTTGCGCTTTTTTCCGTTCTTGCCGATATGTTTTCCAAGGGATCCGGCAACGGTCAATTTTTAGCAGATGCGGCTTGATAAGCCTTTCCCAGTCGTCCCGGTTCTTGACGGCAAAATCAACGTGTTCCGGAGTGCCGGAACCGTCTTTTCGAATTCTCAGTGCCGCGCCATTACCGTCCCGGATAAGTTTACTTTCGATATTTTCCTCGAGTACTTCCGGGACAAAATTCATATCGGCGGTGGAGTCGATGCCGCCGCCACGGATTATATCGAACCCGAAATGGTCAACCGGGTTTTCATCCTCCCGGATATGACCTTCCGAAATCCATCTGGCAAGGGTTTCCGGCCAAAGCCAGTCGCAATACGGCAACCGGTCAACCGGTTTTCCCGCAAGGACATTTTCTACCCGTTCTTTACTGGTCATTTACTAAAATATTTCCTGGTATCAGATATTTGTTCATTAGTAAACGTTAAAATATTTGTTAATTCATCCATTAACTTATCCATATTTATGGAATTGATATTTTCCTTAATCCAGCTTTTTAGAGGTTCACGTAAAGACGTGTGAGTGTAAGACCAACTGAAGCAATTGCCTGACTTTCCCTGGAAAGAATAGCCGTGCATCCGCCACCAGTTATAAACGGCCTGGATCGCGGAAAAAGCCGCGTCGGTATTTCCGGGAATAGTTGCACAAGTTTGCAATACTTTGATCCTGGCTTCCGTGAATACCGCCAAGATATCAAGATACTTTTCCGGGCCGCCGGGAATCAGTTGCGCCGTTTCCGAACGCAATTGGGATTTCCGGAGTTTTTCCGGCAGATCTGGCATTAGTTCCGGCAATTCAAGTTCAGCGCAACGCCAGGCGGGAACCAGCAACTCGGCGTCTCCACCAAGCAATTCCGCAAATTCCGTCAGAATCTCCCGGTCTGATTTATCCATATAATTAAGGTCACGCGCGATTTTCCCGAAAGCATAAAGATTAGGAAGCGACATCACCGGTTGCTGGGCATTTCCGAAAACTCCCCGGCACTTTGCTGCAAATCCGCTTTCCCTGGCGAAAACTTTCCTCATGTAATCAAATTGGATAACGGGGGCAGGGGGTGTCGGCTCAAACTCGATAAGTTCATAAAGCATCAAAGTTGCGAGGTCAATCATTCCGGCCTCATCAACCATTTCGATATTGACCCGGCCATTGGCCCAACCGTCCGCTTCCAGGAAAGACTTGTCCAAATGGCTTCTTCCGGGAAGCAGTTCCCACGGTTTCGCGAGAGGGGTTGATTTTAATTGTTCAAGCACCTTTGGCGTAAGGTCGCGAAAATCTGATTTCCATACTCCGTCGGCGCCCCATCCCATCCACAGCCAGGGAATGATTTTCTGACTTTCCGGATTGGTTCCGTGCTTATTAACGATATTGCGGAATGAATGCAGAATACGGAGAAATTCTTCAGGCGGGGAATCGGGATAACTCCCCGGATCACCGTCGATTACCACATAGCCATCGGCATTGTTAATGACTCCAATAATATTGTCAAGATGATTAAGAAACGCTTCCAGCTCTCCTGGTTTGTTCCCCTGGCAGGTTTTCACGAACGGGAAAAAATGACGCTCGGTAACGGGAGTTTCACGTATTTCCGGATTGCTGGTAAGATCGGCGCAAATCAGCGTCCAGCATTCCAGCCCGAAGGCTTGGGCGTCAGCAATTAACTCTCGTTGTAATTCGAGCCATTTCCGTTCTTCAGAGGTTATTCCCGGCGGCACGATTTCCGACATCGGCCACAGCATTACCCGGTCGTATCCAAGTTCCTTAAGGAGCTTGTACATTTTTCGATAATCTTCCCGCTTCCAGCTCCTTACCGCGAACGGATAATTGAATTTCCAGCACGCATGAAGATAGAATCCCAGATGTTTAAAACCGCGTTTTTTTCCTCCATTGATCATGTCATTATTCTTTCGGGGATTATTCCGGAATCCATTGGGCGGTAAAGCGCTTTCCAAGGGGAAACGCTTCCACGTGGCCATCCTTGAACATGAAGTTCGCCATTCCGTTATGACGGTAGTGAGTTTCTCTGTCTCTGTTGTTCTGATTGCTCGTGTTTCCAGGGCCTGCATATTGTGAAGTTCTCACCCCCCAGCAATTTTGTGAATAGCGCATCTCGATCATGAACACTGTATTGTCAACCACGCTGGTAATCCTCTTTTCCGGGCCATTTGCGTATAACTGCATGCCGCCCTGTGGTACTGTTACGCTGCTGGCGGTATTTACGCAGGTCGTGGGGCCGTAAGAAGTAACAAAGTCCACCCCCGGCCAGTCGTTCACTTCTTCCGTTGACGGACAAATAAAGATGGTGTCCTCCACGGCATTCTTGAAGGTAGGCCAATTGCCTGAATACTTTATCCCGAGTTCGTCGGCAACCCGTGATGACCAGTACGCCCACTTTGGAATATAACCGTCATAAGTGTTCATATAACTTGCCACCCCCAGGGAAATCTGTTTCATGTTATTGGCGCATGAGATTCTTTTACTCATTTCCCTGGCATTTTTCAGCGCCGGCAACAGCATTGCCGCAAGTATGGCAATGATAGCGATTACAACCAATAATTCGATAAGCGTGAACCTTTTCAGATTTATCATTTTTCTGCCCTTTACATTTAATTGTTGTTTTAGTATATTATTATTCATAATTATATCCTTTTATTCAATTAATGTTATTTCTATTACATCCCAACTAATTGTTAGTTTTAAATCATCCTTTGTTACCGGGTTGAATCCAGACGCGGAAACTTTTAAGTCATAGGTAAATTCCGTTCTGGATGCTTTCGCGGAGTCGTTAGCCTGAATCAGGAACTCGGTAAGAATCAGGGCGGTACGATTGCCCTTGCCTGGAGTCATGCCATCTTTGCCGGTTCTTCCCCGGCGTTTTTCTATCACTCCCGGAATATTGCTTTTCGATTTACCGTCAATTGAAATCAAAGCTCCCGAAATCGGATTTCCGTTCTTATCAACAACCTTCACGATCAGGTGACGGTTTGAAACAAGGTAAGGATAAAATTTTCTGCCGTTTTTTTTATCTTTATTGCGGTGCTTGCTCCGGATGTCAAATTTTCCCTTTCCAAAATCACAGTCGATAGCAAAAACCCAGCTCTTTCCACAGTGAAGACGGACATTCGCCGGGGTGTCCTTGAAAATACAATTTGTGAGAGTCGAGCGGATCGGGCCACCCATATCCACAATTCCAAGCGTCAGGTTTTCAAATGTGCAGTTTCGCGCATTCCAGCCGCTGCTGATCATTGCATATTTGCCGTTTCTGAAAATTGTATTGTCAACCTTACCTGTGCGCCGGTTCAACCCGTAAGCCGCTACGGTTCCAAAATATGAGACCGCGGAGTTTTTCAGAATGACCTGATCGCCATACAAATAAAGATTGTTGAGGTGATTTTTTCTGCCGCCGTTAATGCAGGTTATTTCACTGTTATAAATATGGAGTTGTCCGCCCTTGATTCCGCGCTGTGGCCGTTTCCCTTTCCGGGGAATACAGTTTGAATAGACGGTATGACCATTGGCAATTTTAAGCGAACATTTTATTTTTGCCGCATCAGGAAATCCCAACGTCAACCGGTTGGTTCCGCGATTAGAATTTTTTACACTGAACCAGTTCGGAGAAATTATCACGTTGCCTTGTACAATTAAGGTTTCTCCGCTTTCTTCTTTATCGCCAACCTGAAAAAATGTGCTTGAACCATCGGCTTTTCCGATTTGTAAATTTGCGTCAACAGTGAATATTTTTCCTGACTCATCACGGGTGATATTTTTCCATCCGTTCATTCGGGCAAGACGATACAGCGTTGAGAGCGTACAGGGCATTTCCTGTGAATAGTCACTGACAATTATGGTGTTTCCAGGTTTGTCGTAAATAACTCCTCCGGGCAGTAAATTGCATATTATCAACAGTAATAAAATAATCAGTAATTTGTACATTGAATTTCCTTGTTTATTTTTTGAAATTATATGCGGCGGCGATTAAAGCTCCGAGTACAGCCGGCGAATATTTCCGGTTGCTTCCCACCAATGCCAGCGGACGGCACAGTCCGCAACGCTGATCGAACGGCGCGGTCCAGGCTTTTCCCTTTACCCGGATTGCCAGCAGGTTTTTGCCGGGGTGCAGCATTTTACCAATATTAATAACAATTGGTTCTTCCCCGTCATCAGAAACGTAAATTGCTTTTTTTCCGTTCATCCAAACTTCATATTCATGTTTGATGCCTGCCAGCGCCAACTGTATATGCCGGGAATTTTTAATTTTTGGGGGAACTCTGAAATTCTGCCGATACCAGGCAACCCCGGAGAAGTTCTGCAAATCTGCTTCCTTGGTCCAGCCGGCCTTGACAATCCCGGCGTAATCGCACACCAGGTCGCGCCAGTTCCGGTCGTCAAATTCCGGTGACTGCCAATTTTCAGCAATATCGGCTTCAATCTTGAATTTCCAGTTTTTTCCAAATATTTGCAGATTAAGATCGGAATGATCCGATGCGATTTCGCGCCAGATTTTTAAACATAGTTCTGAGTGATTAATATCCTTCGGGAGCCGGTGGAACCAACTGTGAGTAAAGAATTCTATACCTTCCGTTTTAACAGTTTTTGCAACTGCTTCAATCAAGTCCCGGTAACATGAAAGATCGGCGTTACCCGTCTTGAGAAGTTTCCGCAATTTGCTGTCTTTTCCCGTCCAGAACAGGGGCGCGATGTGCATAACCCCGATTTCGCGGCAAAGCCTGGTATAGATAACCGGCAGTTTGGCAAGTTGGATCCGGCGATGTAGTTCCGGTGAAACCACAAGTTTTTCCGCTTCATCAAACAATTTCATTGCCTTGCCTGAAAATTTCCCGGAAAATAACGGGATGTCCGGTTTATAACGGATTTCATATAGCGAAACATTCCTGAACCCGGAATAGTCCTGACGGGAGTGGTATTTTTCCCAGAGTTTCCATAACATCATATTGTATTTCCACACTGGTTGCGCCGCCGTGCCGTAATAACCGAAAATAAAGTCTTTCATCAATTTCCTGGTATCGAGTTTCGGATTCCACATCTGCTTTGCCCAAACCCAGCAGCGCATTCTTGCGTCGGACGCGCCGTATCCCTGGTCAGCGCCTTCGGTCATGACGCCTTTCGCTCCCTTTGCGGCGTAATATTTCAAGTTGTTGCCAACCACCGGCAAGTTTGGCATGGGTAACGGCAGGTAGCTGTAATTAACCGTATAGTCCCATATATAAAAGTCTGCGCCGATTTTGCACCAGGCATTGATTATCTTCCGGAATTTTCCGGTTTCCGTAACCTTAAGAAACGGCCATCGCCAGGCATGTTCATCTGTACACAACTGGATAACCACATTGTTTCGCGGCTTGATTTTTTTTGGCGGCATCGCGGTATCCCGGTAGGCCAGAGTCATGATTTTTACGTCCGGGAACGATGGCTTGATTGCATCCGCCACGGCATTTACGAACTTTAGCAGAATTCCTGACTGACCGCCTTCTTTTCTTACAATTTTAACGCATTCTTTGCATCCGCAATAATCGTTACGGTCATTGAGACTCACACCGATCAAACGGCTTCCGGAATCTATCGACAGAACTTCCTTAACTTTATCAATAGTTATTGTTAATACCTCCGGATTGCTTAAGCATGGCTGGTATGGTTTTCTTTCACCATTAATTTCCGAAAAATACTCCGGATGCTTCGCGAAATATTTTTCAGGAGGTAGCAAACGGTTAAAGGTATGGACAAACCAGCATTCGTAATGATTGCTTGCGCCCCGTTCCCGGAAGTTCTTCCCCGGATACGCAAGGTTTCCACCCCATTTTTCCGGAATCCTCGCCTCAGGTGAATTGGTGCGGTTGCGCAGGCTCCAGTTACCGTCCCAGGCGTCCCAATAATAGGGATCGCGCAGTTCAAAAGTGGGAACGTAATGTCTCGATTTAACCTGAACTTCCAAGTGTTCCGTTTTTGATAGTGAACATGTGCGGTAGTCATACCAGCGGCAGCCCAGGTCTTCTTCCAGAAATGCGTAAACCGCATTGATTGGACCGCGAATTTTACCGCCGCGCAGATACAGATTACCGTTATTTTCGGTAATGGCGTAACCTTCGTCACCAAGTTCGGCCGATTTAAGCTTTTGTGAAATTTCAGTTTTACCAATACTTATATATTTTTTACCGGAAAATAATTTTGATTCTTTTATTATATTAAATTTTGCTCCGGAAATTTTATTTAATATTTCCGCCAGATCATTCGCTGCTTTTATTTCCCGATCATCCGGATTTTTTGACAAAAGGATTTTATAATTCGTTTTGCCTGAATCGGCAAGAATAAGCTTCCGTGACTTCCGTCCGGAAGGGCTTAAAGCATTTTTCCATGCTGGATGCCGGGGAATTTCTTTAAGATTATTTTCTGTATTGCTCATGGATTTTCCACTTTGAACGGTGTTGGTTCTGTTCCCTTTTCAAGCTGGAGACCATCGATCCAGATGGATCCGCCACGCTTGCGGTGCATATTCGCGAATATCCAGAGACGCGCGGGAAGTTTCACCTGGCACGAATACCGTCTCCAGTCTTTCGTCAGTGTAACCTGATGATAATTTCCGCGCTTCCCCATCCAAATTTTAACGCCCGGACGATCAGTCTTCATATAAGCGGAGAAGACAAACGGAGTGTTGGGATTGCCGTGATACGGATCCGGCCCGTACTTGTATCCGGCATCGAAGAACATGCCCCGGCACTGATTGTCTTCAACCACGATCTTAAGACTTTTTTGACCGTTCCAGGCGACTTTTTTATCGAGGATGTGGGTTCTCCCGGAAGACGCCAACTCAATTCCATAAGCCCTGAAATAATCCGGCCAGTCCGGGAACGTTTCCTGTTCAAAACTGGGATTTGCAATCAGGTTTTTTCTTCCTGAAGTAAAGCGTTCCGGGTCAGGAGCTTCATTTCTTTTTAATTCCGGATGAGGAGTCATGGAAATTTTAATTTTTGCCGGTTTCCACGGAGCAAGATATTTGAAGCAGTAAACACGGGTATCATAAGCATTGAAACGATCGGAAAATTTGCAATCTGAAATCTTGTAATTTTTCTCGCCGAATTTGCGTTGGATACTTGTACAGCCTTTCCACAGCTCAGATTTAAAAGTAACGTCCACCGGATAATTTTTGCTGTTGGCGCAAACTAAGAGTAGTTGATTCATATACGGATTTGAAAACAATCTTACCTGCACCGCCGGAAGGACGCCCTTTTTCCGGTTGTATTTCCCGGATGCATATGATATTGCCCGGGGGGAATTATCACCCAATAGAATTGCTGGGGCCATGGATTTTATTTCACCGGCAAGCTTTTCAAGCGTTTTAAACATTTCACGATGAAAAACCGGATGCAGGAAATAGAAAATCCCCTTATTGCCCTGAATTATCGCAAGATACGTTTGTGCGCGTTGTTCTTTGGGCAAAAGCGAACGTTTCCATGTGCCGGAAATCCTTTCCGATTTAACAATTATCCACGGAACTTTCCTTTCGCGAATTGCGCGCTCATGCAGCAAAGCCATCATCCGGGCGACAAAATTCGGAGTTCCGCTTTTCTCCGGACCGTTTGGTTCCCAGTAAGCGTCCACACAGATAATGTCGGCATAAGATGTAGCGAAATCAACATCCGGAATCCGAGCGTTGTAGTTGGTCATGGAAGGATGATAGCCGTCGATCCGGTTGTATGTCCGGTGGAGCAGTCTTCCTGCTTCCGACTGGTCAACCCGGGGAATCATAGGTTCGTCAAAAATAAAATATGCCAGCAGGTCCGGACTGTTTTTTACCATATTTATTGCTTTTATTGCATCAGGTAGATTTTGTTTAACCGCTTCAAAATAAAGTTTTGATATCTGGTCACGAGTCAGTTGCGGCATCTTTTTATATAATTGAAGGATGTCCTTGTGGTTTCCGAGCAGCATCTGTTTTTCCGCATCGAATTTCAGGAATTTCTTTGCCGCGTTAAACATTGCCGGCGGTAGAATCTTCCTGGCGTCCGGCAGGAGTGCCTTTGTTAAATAACGGTCCGGCCAGACAATAGCCTGGAGCTTTGAAGCATCAGCGGTTTTCATAGTTTTTTCCAACGATTTCATCTTGCCGCCGCCGAATCTTATAAAACTGTTGAATCCGGCTTTTTGGTATTTTGGGGATGCCTTGACATCATCCCTCGGAACCAGCATTCCGAATGGGAAAAATGCTTTTCCGTTTTTAAGCAAAACCAAGTGTTTATGATCAACTTTCACTTCGTGTCCGGGGTTCGGCGGACGCTTGATAAGCGTAAGTTCCTGTTCCGCGAGAATCCGATTTTCCTTATCTTTTAATTGCAGTTTAAGCTGATAAGTTCCGTCGGATATCATTCTGAAGGGAATTTGCAACCCGCTGTTTGGCAGCAACTGTCTGCTGCTGGAAATCATTTTGTTTTTAATGAATGCTTCAAGCCTGAGTTTTTTAAGTTGTTCTTTCGGAAGAGTGTAACGACAAATCGCAAGAGCGAATAGTTCTGAGGTGTAATAGTTCCGATCAAGATAGGCCGTAAAGATTCTTGACAGATTGCCAGCGTCAAGGTTTCGTGTTTGGCGCACCTCTCCGGTATCCGCATCTAACAATTTGAGAGTGACAATGCGTTTTTCCATTGCTGTTACCGGCATTTGCAATTTAATATCTACGGCGGTATTTCCTGGCAATTGAACCGGTTTTTCAACGGTATTTATTTTCCCGGATGCGGTTTTTTCGCATAAAACCACTTTTATTTTTCCGGACTTCCCGCTCCTTGCCCTGATTTTTGCCCTGACATCATATCCGGTTTTGCCGTTCTCCTGATTGTAATTGCTCAAATGGGTTTCAGAAATAAACGGAAGAAAAGCGGCCGTAAAATCAATCTTGTCGAGTCCGGAAATTTTGACGAATTTATCCGGACGCATCCACCAGCGCGGGCCGACTTTTGCCCAACTGTAAATTTCCTTACGAACTCCGTTTTCTTCCGGAATAAATGAATAAATTAGCAGATTGAGTTTGGCTTTGAGCGGATCTCCCGCATCGAGTATCGCGCAGAAAGGAAAAGCCAATTCCGCCTGCCAGCCGTCACTGGTGATTTTTGTGGCCGAACGCCAGGGGAGGTTCCAGCTCAGGTCGTAGCCGCCGGTTTTTGAGTTGCGTTGATCGGCTTGCACGTTTCCGGCGCTAAGGCGAAAGTGATACCAGAGTTTACCCCCAGTTCCGGGATCAAAAGCAACTTTTACACAATTTTCTCCCTGGACACGTCCATCCCGTTCCGTAACTTCCGGTTTGATTTTGTCAGGATGGGGATGGGAAATCTTGAATCCGATATACAGCCATCCGCCATCCGCCATAACAAAAGCGCGGTGGCTGTCCGAGACTTTTCCTTTGCCGCGGGCAACCTGCCAATTGTCAATTACCGCAGCGCTTTTCCAAGATTTATCATTCAGATCACCATCAATTATCGGACCCTTTGAGACCTGCGGAACATTCACAGCTTCCGCAATGCAGATTTGTAATAAAAAGCTTGTTGAAATTATTATTTTTTTGATCATATTATTCCTTGACTTTATTCAATAAACAGCCACCAGCCTTTACCGGGAGCAACCGGAATACTGTCATTTGGCGTGAAATTGTTTTCTATCTGCAATTCTCCACCGACTTTCGGAGCGTGAATTTTTGCATTTGCGGGATCAATGCCAAGCTTTTCCCAGTCAATTATCAATTTTATTTCAACTGGACCCGGGGACCAGCTTGCAATGGCAATCAGACTTTTTTCCGGTTTGTGGTAAACCGTGACAAGAACATCATCACTATCAGTTTTAACCGGGCATTCCTTTGTCCAGTACCCGAGCATTCTCGCATCACGGATGCCGAATTCGTCCCAAAGTTTCCACAGATACGGAGTCCAGAAACATTCAATCCAACCGAGTCGGCCGGTCATTCCGTAAAGCATGCCCCTCCAGGGATTGCCGCCGTTTTTGAGCATTTGTCCTGGTACGCCGAACGGAATGGTGCAAATCTCGGTCATCCAGTAATCCGGGGATTCATTGTAGTCATAGCCTTCCCCGAACCAGGTGGAATCGATATACGGCAACAGTTCCATGTACTTGTTCGCCGGACTCGCCAGTCCGTAATCAGGGTGAAAACTGTTGCCGCTGTGAAAGTCGATTATTGCATCGGGTTTAATTTTGTTAATTACCTTACGCATTCGGCGCATGGTATGGCGGTCACAATCGATGCCGTCAATGTAAAGACCGTCAATTCCGGTACAGCGGAACAGCCAGTCGAGTGAAGCGACAAAATAATTCAGCATTCGTGAATTTTGTCTGATTGCCACGGCAATGTCCCAAGTGTTGTCTGTGAGTTGACAGTGCCAGGCGGGTGTATAGTCTCCGCGCAGATGCTCGTGGAGCCAGGCGTGTCCCTTATGCAGTTTGCTATTGCTTTCCTCCGGAGTTTCCGCGAACAGGTCTGCAAGCCGATGACCGGAAATATCACCGATAATCTCATTCCCGAGCGCACGGAAGATCCAGAAATCACGGGCAAAAACCGATAGTTCCCGAATAGTGTAGTAAATCAGCACTTTAAGGCCGCTTTTGTGATATCTTTCCACGCACTTGCGGATTTCCGGCCACTGAGAAACCGGACAGTTTATATGTTTGGTTACATTCAATAAAGCATGATGCATTATTACAACATTCGCGCCATATTTTTTCACGGTTTCCGGTTCGGGAGAAAATGGCGAAAACGGTGGCTTTGCCTGACGCTGATAGTACCGTTGGTCCCAACGTTCGGGAAGCAGCGGTTTAAAAGGAGTAATCATCAGGCCAAAATTGAAATAATATTTCCTGTCTTTCTCCGCGTGAAATTTTCCGGAAGTCGCGCTGATTGTTACAGTATTATTATCAGGTTCATAAATCCGGCATCCACTGCCCTCTCCAATACTCCAATCCCGGTAACTCCCGGTGCGAAGCAAATTCAATGGGGCGCAGTCTTCCTCTATATGCTTGAGTTTCACGGCAATCCCGGCATTTACGTCGCCAATCCATATCTGGTTGTTCGACAATTTCTGGTTCCATTGCCAATCCCATGATTCAGGACGATACCCGCCTTTACATCCCATCCCCATCATATATACCGCAACTGATTTACGCAACGGAATTTCTAATTTAACGCCGGAAATTTCCATGTTGGTTTCCGGGACAAGTGTGATTTTGTAATTGAGGTAACCGTCACTTTCAAAAGCCGCATAACATTTATATCTTAAATTTTCCGGTCCGGCTTGACTTTCCCAGGAAACGCAACCGGGTGATTTATCTTTAAATTCATATTTTTCACTGATAATTTTCTGGTCGTTTACTAACATTCGGATGGGTGCGGCAAGTAATTCGGTTGGCGCGGCGTCAATACTGGTAACCGTGTCGTCAAACTTACTGACGACAGACTTCAGGAGTCCGGAAGAACCAATTGTAATCTCGCGCCCCAGGCATTTTATGATGCTTCCGGAAACCTCGAAAGGAGTAAAAGGCTCAACAGTTTCATCGTCTCTTCCCAGGTCTGAATTTATCCAGCGTAACCTGGAGTATTTTTCCAGATTACCATCTTCCCTGTCAACTGACAAAGTATCGAAAATTGTAATATTAATTTTAATATTTACACAATTATCTGAACTATCATGAAATTTTATATTTCCATGATATATTCCTGAAGATGTTAATTCAGGAATATCTAAACCTATCCAGAATGCAGCCACACGTCCTGACTTTAGATCAACTATTTTTGTGAAATCTGCTCCCTGCCAGTCACGTCCTTCAAGGTTGTAACAGGTAAAGGCGTTCCGGGGGATGGTATTGCCTTTATCATCCTGAAAGCTGGATAATTCCACTTGCAGATTCCGGCAGTCATTGACTGCAAGAATTCCAAGCTGGAATGCCAGATATTCATTTTTTGAAGCGGTTAGAGAGATTTGTTTTGCGGGGCTGGACTCCAGCCAGTGCAAAGGGATCTCATTCCGCATTTTAATTGGAAAATTGCAGGATTCGTGAAAAACCAAAAAGGAGTTTTGCGGATATTGCTCACACAATTTATTAACATCTTTTTTGGGTGCGGGAATTTCCATGGGATAAAAATTGTCATAAGGTTTTCTTGCCTGAAATTCCACAATGTCAGCCTGGGGCAAATTTTTCCATTTCCCGTTTGATAATTCTTCCGGAGTAAGATGATTGCGCTTGATCCATTCAGGATCGGCAGTTTCCTCCGGCGCAAAATATTCAGTTTCCGGGGCCCAGGGATTTCCGGGCAGTCTGTATGGCAGATAATATAATTCATGGAACCCCGGATTTGCCTTTTGGGGCTGAAAAATAAATTCCCCCGATTCCCGTGAAATCTCGACGGTTACCAGATTATTGATCCTTTGCTGACTCCTGGTTTCAAGTAGAACCACTGCTTTACTTCGCGGGTGGAGATCGCGTCGATTCCAGGGAATTCTGATTCTCACCGCATCGGCCATTTCCGGAACCATAAGCAATACCCGGTGACTGCCGTATTCTTCGTTTTTCCAATTGCCGATAGTATAGGGGATATGGTTTTTACAGCTCATTGTTCTTTACTTTTTTCAATCCCTTACCTGTAATTTTCCCGGAACCCGGCGAACATATGGCGCCTGCCAGGAAACTAATTTATTCTCGAATAACATATCAAGCGCCGCTGCGCCCAGCCCGGTTGTATCAACCCGTAAAGTGGTCAGATTTTCCAGCTCCGGCACGTCCATCGCAAAATCGTCAAACCCGGTGACCTGGATATTTTTTGCGGGTTTCATGGATGCGAGAATTTTTTTGAATTTAATTGCCGGTTCGTCCCGGCAGAACATTACCGCATCCGGCGCATTGCGGCTCCTGACCACTTCGACAAGATCGTCAAAATTTCCGGAATCGATTACATTTCCATCTAGTCCCTTGTTTTTTGTTTCGGTAATAAAAGCCTCGTGGCGTTCGTTTTCGTTAAACTGATTCTGATGATCCGAGAAGCGGGACGCCAGGAGAACTTTCCGATGGCCGCGCTCCTTGAGAAAGTCCAGCAGATCAATGATTCCCTGACGGTTGTCGGTAACCGCGCAATAAGATCCGGGAATAAAATTATCGGTGATGGCGCTTGGAATTGACGGGGAGAGCAGTATCTGAAAGAACCCGCTGAGCCGGATAGGTCCGATCTCAATAATTATTACACCTTCACCGGGATGAGGTCTGTAATGAATGGGAATAAAATGATCTGAAGTTCCTGGAATATTAACGGTTTCTATGCGGAATTCGTAATTTTTTTCAGCCGCATGTTTCCGCAAACCGTCAAAAATCCGCCATTCAAAGCGGCGCTGATCGCTCAAAATAACTTCGGAATGAACCAGCATTACCGCTTTATTTATTTCTGTTTGAACATCCGGTCCGGGGGATTTTTTCTGGGCGGCAACGAAAATTCCCTTGCCGGGAATCGTTTTTGCCAATCCCCGGGCCTGCAATTCGGAATGGACCCGGAACGCGGTCATATTGCTTACCCCATATATGTCGCAGATTTTCTGCCGGGAAAGCAAACGGTCTCCGGAATGGTACAATCCCTGATCGATCTTTGCCCTGAGATCTTCCACAATCTCGCTGTATATCGCTGCATTTGCCATGTATTTGCCTTGACCTAGATAGCTTGTATATATGGATTATACATGATAAATTGTACGATGTCAACATGTGAAATGAAAAAAATCGTGTAAGTTAAAGCATGAAATCAAAATCAGAGGGAAATATGAATTGGGAAAAATACTACCGGCAACATGAATTTTCACCCTCGCAATATCATTTGCGGGAAATGGACAACCTTAAGCCGTCGATGCGGTTTGACTGCAATGACTGCAAAAACTGGCGTGAGAAGCTCCGGGCAAAACTGGAAGAACTTATCGGGGGCTTTCCTTCATCAAAAGTTGACCTGAATCCGCGGTTGTCATGGCGTAAACCACATGAGTTCGGGACCATTGAAAAGTACATCTTGACCAGTGAGCCGGGATCGGAAATGCCGGTTTATCTATGTATTCCGAAAGATGCGGAATTGCCATGTCCCGCCATGATCTGTCTCCAGGGACATACCACCGGAATGCACTTTTCAATTGGGGTTGAAAAGGAAAATGAAGACCGGGAAATGATCGATGACGGTGACCGCGATTTTGCCATAGGATGCATGAAACGGGGTATTGTGGCATTGTGCATCGAGCAACGTTCTTTCGGTGAACGTGGAGAACGTCAGCAGAAAATGGTGTCACCTCATCAATGTCACGATGCGGTGATGCATTCGCTGATGCTTGGCAAAACTTTGCTTGGGGAACGGGTTTTCGATGTCGACCGCGGAATTGATTTTCTGGAGACGCGCAAGGAGATTGACAATACCCGGATCGGCGTGATGGGAAATTCCGGGGGCGGGACCGTGAGTATTTATTCCGCCGCGCTGCTTGACCGGATTGCATTTGCCATGCCTTCGTGCAGTTTCTGCACATACAGAGATTCGATCATGCGGATATATCATTGTTCCGACAACTATGTGCCGGGAATTTTGAAATATGCCGAAATGTCGGACGTTTTAGGACTTGCCGCGCCAAAATCGCTGGTTATCGTTACCGGCGCGGAAGATCCGATATTTCCGCTCGCGGCGGTGAAAAAGGCTTTTGCCGACCTGAAAGAAATCTACAAAGCCGCCGGCGCCGGGGAGCGCTGTCATTTAGTCATTGGAGAAGGCGGACACCGTTTTTACGCCGACAAAGCCTGGAAGATGATGCTTAAGGAGGTGGAAATCACCGGTAAGTCAGTATAAGTTATATAACAATCAATGCGGAGAACTCCGTGAAAGTCGGAGACGGTCGCGCCACTGTAAATTCCCTTTCGGGATAAGTCAGACCTTCGCATTACTGATTTTATGGGCTTATGTCTCCGCGTAAGGGACATGGTTAAACGAGTTTTAACGTCAATGTTTCGCGGAGAAGCATTGACGTTTTTTTTTGAAAAAATTAAGGAGGAAGAGAGCATGAGGGGATTTGTTTGCGCCGTATTGATTTTGCTGGGATTGAACGCTGTTTGCGCGGAACCGGAAGTCAAACCGGGAGTGGCGTATATAGCGTCATTTCTCGAAGGCATCGTGGTCATGAAAGTCAAGTTGGGACAGGAAGTGAAAAAGGGCGATCTGCTGTTTGAAATCGAAACTGATTACACGGAGATTGTCCTGGATAAATGTAAAAATGCCCTGTGGTATTACAATGCGGAATACGATCGGATCAAGCGGCTGAGTGCAAGCAAATCAAAATGTCAGGATGATCTTGATCTTGCAAAATACAATCTTGAAAGCGCCAAGGATGATGTGGAAAAAGAAGAGGTGCTGCTGAAATACTGGTCGAAATACTACGCCCCCTTTAACGGGGTGGTTACCGAAATATACAATTACACTGGATCGGGAGTGTCCTGCGGCTCAGGCAACAACGATCATTTCGACGCTGTTCTGGTACTGACCCGTAAAGCTGATTTCAGGAAAATGCAGGCAGCCGGCAAATACAAAAAATTCAAGGCCGTTGCCAGGATGGCGCCGATGGTTACCGGAATTGTGCAACTCAAAGCCGGACTCGGCGAAAAGGTTGATGCGGGTCAGGTATTGTTCACCATCGATATGCGCTACAATAAATATGAGCGCGCTCAACAGGCGGCCAAACTGAAATACTGCAAGGCCAGATATTTACGGGCAAAACAACTCTACAAAAAAGATTCTTACTCGCAGAAAGATTATCAGTATTCCGAATTCGAACTGAAAAATGCGATCCAGGATTACAAAGGTTCTAATTTGATTATTAATCGCCGGTCAGTTTACAAAGCCCCGTTTGCCGGAACCGTGACCAATGTCATTCATTACACGGGATCGAATGTGTTTTCCGGTCATACCGTGCTGGAAGTAAGCAAAGATTAAAAAGTTTTTAAGGAATTATTCCGGCGCGACCAGGAATTTGCCGTTTTTGTCGGTACTGATGCTGACGGTGGTTTCGTAAACGGTATCGATCAACTCCGGTTTGAGGACGGTCGGGGGAGGTCCGTCGGCTTCCAGCCGTCCGTTGTGCAGCAGCAGCAGCCGTTCGCAGAAGCGTGAGGCCAATTGGATGTCGTGTGAAATAAGCATGATAGCGATTTTTCGTTCTTTATTCATCCGGGTAAGCAGTCGCATGAGCCGCGCGCAATGGCCGATGTCAAGAGCGGCGGTAGGTTCATCCAGCAGCATGATTTTCGGGTCCTGGGCCAGGGCTGCGGCGATCATTACCCGCTGTTTTTCCCCGCCGCTGAGGTGATTGAATTGACGTGACGAATAGCATGAGACTTTCATCAGTTCCAGGCATTCGTCGACCTTTTGGTAGTCCTCGGCGCTGGCTCCGCCGAAACGCGACAGCCGCGAACAGCGTCCCATGGCAACCACTTCCCGCACGGTATAGGGCAATGGCGCGAAACATTCCTGTGGAACCATCGCCAGCTTGCGGGCCCGTTCGTGTCCGGGCATCCGCCGGACGTTTTCTCCGAAAAGCCGCACCGATCCGCTTTGAGGTTCGAGAAATCCGCTGAGTAGTCGGAAGATCGTGGATTTTCCCGCGCCGCCGGGTCCCAGCAGGGCCGCGAATTCGCCTTCGTGAAGGTCAAATGAAAATCCGTCCAGCACCGGATGATTACTGTCCGGATAGCTGTAACTAAGTTCTGACGCAGTTAATATCGGATCCATCATGCCTTCACTTTTTTTTGTTGATCATCCAGAAAAAGAACGGTCCGCCGATAAACGCGGTAATTATGCCCACCGGGATCACCTGGGCCGACAGTACCGAGCGCGATACCGTGTCGCACAGCATCAGGAACGCGCCGCCGCCCAGCAAAGCCAGTGGAAACAGACGCCGGTGACCCGCGCCCCAGAAACGGCGCAAAACATGCGGCACAACCAACCCGACAAATCCGATTATCCCGGAAATCGATACTGCCGTAGCCGCGAGCAGGGACGAAATGGCAAGGATCAGCAGGATCGTCCGGCGGGGAGAAAAACCGAAGTTATGACTCATTTCCTCGCCCATCGATATGGCATCGGCCTCACGCCCGAACAGGAATAACAGCAGTACGCACAAAATGATGATCCCGGCGGATACGCTGGTTAGCGTAAAGTTTTTAGGCGACAGATTGCCCAGCATCCACCAGGTCACGGAATTGAGTTTATGCATGTTCAGACAGCTGATGATGAACATCAGCGCACTCGAGCAGAGGGTTCCGGCAATGACTCCGCTGAGGAGGATGTTGTTGCTGTACGCGATTCCGGCCCCCCGCGACAAGCTTAGGACCAGGACCAGAATAATCAGTGCCCCGGCAAAGGACAGCAGCGGCAGGTACAGGCAACTGTATTTGGAAAGCCCTAAACTGATCGCGGCGGCCGCGCCGAGACTGGCCCCGCCGCTGATCCCCAGGATAAACGGTTCGGCCAGCGGATTGCGTAACACCGCCTGATATCCCGCTCCTGACGCCGCCAGCGCGCCGCCCACCAGAAACGCGGTGATCAGGCAACTTGCCCGCAACGCCAGCAACTCATGCGAGAGCGTTCCCGCCGGTTTCATGAAGTAATCCCACGGGCATATAAACTTGCCGCCGAAGCAGAGGCATATCACGAACAAAAGCGGAAGCCCCAGAATAAATATTACAATCGGGTGTTGTGAAAAAATCCGTTTCATTGATGCCGTGATTTTGCGAAGGAATCCAAACACTGTTTGATTTCTTCAATACCTTTCAATAAACGAGGGCCGAGCCGCAACAGCGGATTCTGATTTATTTTATAATATATCCGGTCATTTTTAACTGCCGGGAGGATTTTCCAGCCGGGGCGCTGCTTCAACTCCTCGATCCGTGAAGCTTTCGCTTCGGGCCAGATGATTACCTGAGGTTGTGACGTCATCAGCCATTCATCGGAGCATCTGAAATAGTCTTTGTTTATATTTTCGCCGATGTTGCGCCCCCCGGCCAACTCGATAAAGTCATTTATGAAGGACTTTTTTCCTGCCGTCATCAGCGGGGAATCCCAAATGATGAAAAAAACTTTCGGACGCTTGTTCTCCGGGACCCTGGCGGCTTCCCGCTGGAATTTTCCAATCCCGTTTTTAATTCGTTTTTCTTCCTTTTCCGCCGCGGCCGTACAGTCCATTACGGTTCCCAGCTTTTTGACCATTTTCAGATAGTCGCCGATGCTGTCCGACGGCAGCAGGATAAACTTGACTCCCATTTTTTTGATGGTTTCCGCCGTCGACGGATCTTTCATGGCTGAAGTAAACACAATATCCGGTTTAGCTTCAAGCAGAGGCTCAAGGGAGGGCGTTCCGAAGCCGCCGACCACCTTGACTTTCTTTGCCGCTTCCGGGTAATTACAGCAGTTGCTGCGGCCTACCAGCCAGTTTCCGCGCCCCAATGCGAATATCGTTTCGGTGATGCTGGGCGACAGTGACACTACTCTCAACCGCCGTTCGCCAGTCCATGCCGGCGTTGTGCAAATCAAAAAAACAGTTATTAAAACAGTTAATAATTTCAAGTTCGTTTTTTTCATGATCCGGATTGACTGGAGTTGGGCTTTTCATCAATCATCGAAGCGATGAACTGGCATTTGTTATCTTCAATAATCATCATCAGGTCGAGTTTTGTGCGTTGCTGGCAGTGTTTGTCAACGGCGTCGCGCCGTGAATTTTTCGGCATGAGTTTACGTCTCTTCCGGGGTGACTTAGCTTCCATGTTACTCCTTGCTTCAGATATTGTTGCACACAAAAAATCCGTCGATGCTCCCGGCATTCGCAACATCGGCGGATGAATAACCTTGACAAGCTTTCAACCATCCGGTTGCCTCTGGCGCGGAAACTTCCGAATTATTTATTACACGAAGGTCTGGCTTCCGGACTGTTTTGTTTCATCCGGTCACAGTGGCGCGACCGCCGCCGTTTCTCACGGCGTTCTTCGTATTTATACTGGATAGAAGTTAACAGGATTTTCGCAAAAAACAATCAGGTTATGAAGTTTTAATACCGAATCGGGAAAACACTTTTCCGCGGCTTGATAGTCGCGGACTGATTTTTTAGTGGCGGCGTTTAAATTCGGCGGGAGTCATGCCGGTAATCTTCTTGAATTGCGCGGAAAAATTGAACTGATCCGGATAGTTCAGGATTCTTGCGGTTTCTTTTACGGAATTGTCGGCCTCCGACAAGAGTTTGCAGGCATAATCTATGCGCTGTCTGATGCGGTAATCACCGGGGGAAATACCGAGTTCTTTCCTGAACAGGGCGCGCAGCCGCGAGTAACTGATGCCGGTTTTGCTCAGGAGTTCCGGCAGCGGGGTGCGGTCACAGATTTTTTCATCCAGGATGGCGCAGGCTTTTCTCAAAAAGCGGTTTTCCTCTTCTTCCGGATTATCGCTGACGGTAAGTTTTTTTATAGTTTCCAGGATATTGAGAGCGCGCATCTGGAATCCCGGGAGTTCATTCAACCGGGCAATTTTCAGATCTCTGATACAAAGGTCAAGTTCGTGAAGCAAATCCAGATTAATGCCGGGATAAATGACCGGTTTTTCCAGATCAAGGACCCCGAGATTCAACATTATGTCAATAAACCTGTTACCGTTCCATTTGAGCTTGTTTGAAGCTTCAGAATCGGTATTGTTGTTGCGGATTCCCATGAACGCTTCGACCCAGCATTGTTTTTTGTCAACCTTCATGGTGTGTTTTAAACCGGTGATCCGCTGAAAAAAAGCGCCGGGATAGAGTTTAAACCGCTTCCCGTTGTGGTCCACGAAAGAACCGCTGCCTTTTAAAACATATACTCCGGCATAACCGCCGTTGTATACTCCATTGTAATTTGCCGGATAATCTCCGTAATACCTTAAAAATCCGAAACCGATAATACCTTCCATGTCCTCCTGTTTGAACAGCCGGTAGATTTTTTCGGTGTGGCAGTAGATGTCCGGAACATTAACTTCTTTCATAATCAAATATCATATATTTACAGTCATTTTTAGTATTTATAATAACATAATATTCAGATATAATATAGTCAATAACAACATTTATGAAAATTTATCATGGTAAATCAAACTGAAAATATTTACAAAGACACCTTTGTGCATGATGCCGATGGAGCTTATCCCGCGGGTTGGGTTTGCGATACTGATTGTGAATTGCCCTTTAAGCAGGGAGTAATGGAGAACGGGCGTTTTCACCTGTCGCCGGTCAGCGTTGCCAGCCGTCATATTGCGCCGGTTCCCGCGCTAGACTCTTTTGAGCTTGAATTCGAGTGCCGGGGCGATGCGTTCTTCTCGGTGCGGATATTGAATATATTTTTCCATTACAGCCCGGAGATCCGCAAAGGATATGTATTGAGATACAGTTGGGGGCTGAACGGCGGAAGAACGCATTACAAGCAGGAGGGAAGAAAGAAATACCAGGCCGAATTGTTTTATTACGACGGTAATCTGTCTGCGGATAAGTATCATTTTCTCACGGAAAACCGTACCGAAGCCTTTATCGATGACTTGCGGGAGGATCAGCAATTTAAGCTCAGTCTTGATGCGTCCGGCAAACTGGTTTTCATGCATGGCGGCCGGACTATTTTGAACGCGGATTGTTCCGGGGCTCCCGGCAAAGGCTATATCGCTTTCAGCCGTTCCGACTGCAAAGGCGCGTTGAGTATTAATAACATAAGTATTGGTACTCAGGATGAGATTGCGGAAAATATCGTCCGTCCGGAAACCGCCACGGTTTTCCCGCATGCGGAGAACCGGATATTGTCCGATTATATTTTCAAAATATCAACCGTTTTGAAAAATGAAAAGACGTATTTAAAAGCCTTGCTTGAGGGAGGGCCATCAACCGAATCGGAATATCCGGACATCGAACGGCAGCGATTCGGCGAAAAGTTTACGAATCCATATATCAGGATTGAGGACCGGCATGGCGGTACGGTGGAGAAATTTTATATCTTCAAGGGAAGTATCGGCCTTGACGAATTCCACTGGAATGAATCATGTTCGGTGCTGACCCCGGCGGACGCCACGTGTCCGGTTTCACGGGAAGTGATGCTGGTAAATTTCCCTGAAGAAAGCTCATTGTTTATCGGTTACGATCATTACTTCGCGGAAGACTCGATCTGTATGGAGGGCGGCCCTGCCGAGGCATTGATTGGCAAAGATGGTGAAGTTTTATGGTCCGGAAGCAGATTCGGGAAGGGAGATTTTCAGTTAAGACTGATATCCCCGCCGGACAAAAAAATCTGTTCCCGTATCCCTGAAGATATTCCTGATTATGATCAGGCGCTGGCTTTCGCCCGGAACAATCATTTCTTTATTGAGGATGAAACAATCCGCTTTCAAATCTCCATGGATTGCCGTGACAACGCCGTAATCCCGGAAGCGTTGAAAAGTACAATCACGATTGAAGATGTTTTCGGGAAGAAAATTTCAGAAGTGTTTGAAGTTAGCATTAATGCCTCTGAGAACATTCCGGAAATTCCGGGAGCAAAGCGTTACCGGACTTTCTGGTTTAACATAAAACCTCTGCCGGCAGGTATTTACCACATAAATGCACAAGTAAAAGGACTGGGCGGTGACGCTGAAATAAGGCGCGCATTCGAAGTTATGCCGGAAAATCCCGGTGAGAAATGCGCTCCACTTGCCTCCGGGCTGCCGGAGTTGTACCCGAACATCCTTTCCGGGATACGCAATGAACATTTTCATCCGTGGGGAGCTGAAACTCTCGATTCCATCCACTACAACAGCGGCGGCAACAATTATTTCAAGGTGGTCATGAATCTCCGGGCGCCGGAACTGCTTCGCGTTTACGGACGCAAATACAAATGCTGGCTCAAACCTTGGCGCACGGTTTTCGAGGAGCGCGGCATAGAACCGAACGCGGAAATAATAAAACACTGCGATTCGGTATATCTGCCGATTTCGCGGCGTTTGCATGGCGACATCTGGGGACTGGACCATTATCGAGACGCTTTCAGATTCAATACTTTGCTTAAATTCCTGAAAAGCGATGAATTCTCAGCATGCTCCGGGTGCATACTCGACTGCGAAAAGCTGTCGGAACGGGGAGCGGAAAAAGGATTGACCGCTGACGAGTTCAAGGACCTGGTAAAAAATCACTGGCCGGCCTGGACGCAATTTTACTGCCGGGAGATGTTTTCGGTATTCGCGGAATATCAACAGAGGATTCAAGCGATCAATCCCGGTTGCAAAACGTTTGTCCTCGGCGGAACTTATCCCCCCTACAACTGCGGGTACAAAACCGGTCATTACGGACTTTCCTGCGGCTGGAACCTGCGCGGCGGCATTTCCCGCTACCTGACCGGGGAAAACGGCTTTGAGGATTATCCATATTCGTCGGGTTATCCGGTCGTCAGGGGCGTTGGTCATTTGATGTCGTCAAAACTCGAAGACCCGGAATTGACGATTTTCCCGGAAGTTTTCGGGATCAACGGCGAAACCCTTGATCCCAGGGTGGTTTTGGCAAATCCGCCGCACGGACGTTCAAATCCCCCCGTTGGATTCATGGAAGGATTATTTTACGAATACAGTTTCGCGGCCTGCTGGTTCAATAGCAAAGGTTTCAACTTCTGGACCGACCACGGCTATTATCCGAAAACCTGGAGCCGCAAAAATTACGCGGAAATGCTCTATGCTTACGAATTTATTTCCATAACCAAACCGGTAAAGCCGGTCCGTGCGCCTGCTTACGCCTACAGCCGCGCCGCCTGTTTCGCGCACGGAGACATGATCGAGCCTTACAGCGAGAACTGCTCCGGGGTGTTCAATACCGCCGAGGAAGGAGGAGCGTTCGCTTACGAACAAGCCCGAAATGCGGGTGTCCAGGCAGGATTCATTTTCCGGCTTGAAGATTGTGCAAAATTGAATCCGGGAGACGTGGATTTCCTGGTAATTCCCCCAATGTGCGGCGTTGATGAAGATGTTAGAAACGCAATACGCGAACTTCACGAACAGGGAGTGGGACTGCTCGGCTTTGAGGACGCAAGCGGCCTTGAAGACCTTTTCGGGATTGAAAAGAATTCCCCGGAAACCGCCGGAGTCATTTCATCCGCCGGAGACTTCCTTGATACTAAACTGGCGGATGTGTCCGAAATCACCGGACACGATATGTGTGTGATAAATTATAAAACCAAAGAAGCAAAAAATCTTTTGGTAAACGAAAATGGTTTCCCTGTGTTGACGCTTAACCGGACTCCATACGCGAAAACCGCTTTTTTCACCATTCCCCCCACGCTGGTCAAGCGTTCGAATACCGCACATGTAAACGGCGGCCAGCGCAGCAACAGCGTTTTGATCAACCTGGCGGCGGCAATGGTCCAGAAAATGATATCGCGCCCGGTTGTTACTACTACCGCGGGGCTGCTGAAAGCTTTCGAGGATGAGCAGGGAAACTTTCATATCATCATTTCGGAAAACCGCTGTCCGGAAAAGGGGAAACCGATCCGGCCGCTGGTAAAGATAAATCTTCCGGGAATCCGTGAGGAAGACGTTAGTTGCAACAAGGATCTGGAAATTCTTGGGATAACACCGTCAACTACATGTCTGAAACTGCGCTTGCGAGAATACGAAAGCGCCAGGATCAGCATTTGCAATAATCAAAAAGGACGTATAATAACCAAGTGAAAAGGAGTGTGTTGAAATGAAAGGTATCGGAAAAAAACAATCCGGGAGCTTCACGCTTATAGAGTTATTGGTAGTGATCGCGATCATTGCCATACTGGCGTCAATGATGCTGCCGGCCCTGAAAAAGGCCAGAGGCATGGGCCAGCGTGCGGCATGCGTCAATAACCTCAAGCAGACCGGCGGAAGCCTGGCTTTTTATGTGAATGATTACGATGGTTATCTGCCGATCGCAAAAGGATACCGTTACGTATATTATCTGGATGATTACAATCCGCAGAAATATCTTCGTGCGTCTTCCAGCACGTCCACTCTGACGGACCTCGACGGTGTGCAGTACAGCGTGTCCCCTTACGGTGTGGCTTATTTCACGCGGTGGGAAGGAACCTGGTTCTGCCCTTCCGCATCCGAACCGGGAAGTTCCCCGTGCTGGGACGGCAGCGTTCCGGGAACAAAATACGTTACGCCAACGTATGTTCCAACCTCATCGACCACCACAAATACGTTCAATGAAGTTATTGGCGGCTGGGCCGGTGATGGCTGCCTCCGTTCCCGTCCTTTCCGGCTGATCTCCGATAGTTCAGCGATCATGGGAGAATCTAACTGGTACGCTTCCTCCGGCGACAGCACCTACAATTCCGGAATGCTGAATATATACTACAGTAATCTATCCGCCTCCAGTTTCCGCGCTCCTGCCTGGAGTAATCACAACGGAGTGGCAAACTTCCTGTTCAAGGATGGTCACGTCCAGGGATTCAAGTACAATGGGCAGTATCAGTTTTATAATGACAGCGACCCGGCGAAAATGATCTGGACTCAAAAGTAAATCATAGAAACTTAATAGGAACTCAATTATGTCGAAAAGCTCTTTTTGTTGTGGTTTTACTCTATTTATTCTGGTATCCTTATGCGCTGCCGGACTGGATGCGGCTTCTTCTGAATTCAATATAGCAAAATCCAGGCAAGCGCCAGTTGTCGACGGCATTATCAATGACAAGTGCTGGAACAAAAGCACGGAATTACAAAAATTCCACGTTTTCAAGCCTAACCAGGAGGGAGAGAAAGCCGATACTACCGTCTTCGCAACCACTGATGGCAATTGGATCTATTTTGCCTTTTCCTGTCCCAACAAAAACATGCGTTTTTTGAATCAGGCAGGAACCGAGCATGACAATCTGGGGATTCTCGGTGACGAATCCGTAGAAGTTTTCCTGACCCGCAAGGAATTGCCGGTATACTATCATTTCGGTGTGAACTTCGCGAACGTTAAAACCGACCGGAAGGTCACGAACAGCGGCGGAAAAAATCTGGCGTGGTCGATTCCCTGGGTTTCCGCGACGAACAAGACCGAGGACGGCTGGACCGCGGAAATTGCCATTCCGCTTTATATTCTGAACAAGTCAGGGAAAAACGATATTCTCCTGAACCTGATCAGGAACAAGATCAACGTAAATCTTGACGCGATGGGCGCGAAGATGTCAGAAGCAAAACAGTACCACTTGTGGTCGCCGATTGAACGAACCGCCCACGACCCCGCAACTTTCGGGACGCTCAAAGGACTGGCCTCCGTGAAAGTCCGGAAAGTTTTTCTTCCATATATCGAAAGCGTAAAAGTGGAAAATCTGGACATTGCCGGAGATGCAATCACCCTCAATATGATCGCCAATTTACGGGGCGCTACCTCTAAACCGGGTAATGCTGTTCTGGAGATTTTCGAAAAGAAAAACGGGAAAGAAAAAAATGTTTTCAGGAAAAAATTTCCGCTTCCGCCAAGGGCGAATAAAACGTTCAAAATTAAAGTTCCTGTCTCCGGACTTTCTGCCCAGCATCTGTTTATGGCGGTCAGTGACGCTAAGACCGGCATGAAAATTCAGGAGTGCGCGGTAAAATTCGATGCCGTTCTCCTGAAAAAAGCCATCCCGGAATTCAGCTTTTACACCACCGAGAAAAACGTCAGGATCAAGGCGGTGTCCTCTCTTAGTTCCGGCGCGTTGAAAAATATCAGTTACCGCCTCCTGGACGGCTCCGGTAAATCCGTAACCGCTCCGGTACAGGCTCAAATGGAAACCATTCTGACTTTCCCGGCAAACAGATTGAAACTCGGGAAAAACAATTTTAAACTTCAACTCCAGCGGAAAGACGGTAAAGTTCTCGGTGCGAAAGATGTAAGTGTTAACCGTCTACCGGTGAAAAAAACGGGCTCGGAAACCAAGGTTGACCATTTCCGCCGGGTGGTCGTCAAGGACGGTAAACCTTTCTTCCCGTTTGGAATGTACCTGGGCGGGGCAAAATATTATATGCCCGTTAAAGAGTTCCGGGAATACGTTTTCAAAATGATCGCAAAAAGTGGGATGAATACGGTTATCGGCGGCCTTACGGCTTACGAGGGGGATATTAAACTTGCCGAGCTGCTGGCCGAATATTCAAAAAGATATAATTTGCAGCTTGGTTTCTGGGGAAAGCTTCTCCAGACTAAAGGTATCGGAAAAAAATTCAAGGACCTTGAAGACCAGAAAGCATACGCGAAAAAGGTCTATTACCAGCAACTGCTTCCGCACATCAAAACATGTACCAGGTTGATGGAAAACCTGCCCAATCTACTGTTCTATTACAGTCTTGACGAACCCAATCTGCGCAACTGGCGGGTCAACATGACCGTGCTGAAATTCTATCACGACACTATGCGGGAACTCGACCCTTACCATGTGCTGTTCGGACTTTACGCCAGAAGTATTCCCCCGGTTCCGGCAGCGATTGACTACGTGGATGTGCTCGGTTACGACATTTACACCTATTCTGACTGGGAAGGCAGTTTCGCCCGGATTTGCGATAATATGGCGGTACAGATAGCCCAGCTGGATAAGATCTGTGCAAAAAAAGACATGCCCACCTGGGCAGTACCGATGACTAACAGTCTTGATCCATTTCGCGCGCCAAGGTTCCTGACCTACCAGGAACAGATGTGCCAGTCATATACTGCCATGATTTACGGCGCCAAAGGACTCCTTTATTTTTCCCAGGTCGTTGCAAACGGCAGGCAAATATGGAATGCATTCGAGGATCTTTCCAGACACCTTAAAGTGATTCAACCGGCGCTGCTGAATTATCCGGTAAAACAAGAGATTATTTACAAACCCGGAGTATTCAATGCCGAAAAATGGAAGTGTCCAGATGCTCACGCCGGAATATTCAAATTCCCCGAAGGCGGATACTTGATGTTGGCCGTCAACGGCAAAAACTACCCGGTGGACGTAACTTATAAAATCGGCGGTTTGAAGGCGGCAGAACGGCTGTTCGCGAAAGCCGGAAACGTTAAGCTGAAAGATAATGCTTTCTCTGAAAAACTGGAACCTTACGCGGTCAGGGCGTACCGGATAGAATTGGGAAAAGTTAGTAAAAAAACGGTAAAAGTTAATGTGGCAATGAAAGCGTACCCCGGACTGGAAAAGAAAATCCCTTCAAATGAACAACGCCGGAAGCAGGCCGCAAGCCGCAAAAACCATGTAATCAATCCGTCCATGGAAATCCTGTCAAAAGGATACAATGTCCCCGAATTCTACACCCCGTTTCGGTTGATCGAGATCGACACAGCCGGGGAAAAAGATTCCCGCTGGCGGCTCGATGACAATAATCCAAGGTTCGGGAAATATTCGCTCAGGATGCACCGGTATCCCGGTGATGGACGCAAAAAAAGCTGGCGTGCCGGAACTTTCGGCACTTTCTCATTGCCGTCCTCCATCAAAAAGAAGGACTATACTTTCTCGTTTTACGCAAAAAGCGGAAAAGACGGGGATGAACTCTGGGTTGGGGTGGACACTACTTTACCCTCTCACTGGGACTGCAAAACCTTCAAGTTAACCAAAAACTGGAAACGCTACGGTTACAACCTCAAGATTGGCGGTCCGAATTTCCACGGCGGTAAATTTCTCATCCAGCCCAATACTCCCGGAGCAACTGTATGGATTGACGGCATCCAGCTTGAGTCAGGCAATGAAGCAACGAAATTTTCGGAATAACAAAGAAAGGAACTGATTTTTATGTTTATAAAAGGATTATCGATAACCGCAATTTTTATGATTTTTACGGTCATGTCCTCCAGTCTCAGGGCGGGGGACATGAAAATGTCAGTAAAGGAAAACCGCTTCGAGTTGTCAAATGCATCCGTTAAAGTCAGCAATATACCTGGTACGTTGCGGTTGAAGTTATCTTTTCCGGTTAAGAGGATGTCGCTTTCTCTGGCGTCGTCCTCAAAAGTGAAACTGGACAAGATAACCGTTGTCAAAGACACCGAAGAAGCAAAGCAGGTCAAACTTGAGTCCAAAGACTTCGTCAGGCTCGGTCATAAGGCGCGTTACTGCCTCACGATTGAAACTCGCAAGGACAAACCTTTTCTGCTGTTTGAAGTTGGGCTTGTAAATCTGACGGATAACGCCATTAACGCATATTTTTTCATTCAGCTTATCCCGGTTCTCTCACAATTTTATGTGTCGGCAAATGGGGAAGAGGAAATAAATTCTCCGAATATCAAGGGCGGTCCCTGGATATTTTTTCCTGTCGATAACCAACCGAGCGGTATCGGCCTTGTTTATGAATCTTCCAGGAAAAACCTGAGACTGGGAACCATTTTTCCCAGGAAGAACTGGAAAAATGCCGGATATTATTTCATGAGCAATAATAAAAGACACTCCCCAGTACCCATTGAAAAAAATACCGCGAATAAGGTGGAGTTTGTGCTGTTCCCCGCAAAAGACGAGGAAGCAACGGAACAATATTATCAGGAACTGAAAAAAATATGGCAATAGGATAGTTTCATGGATTCAGACCTTATTCGGAAAAATATACTTACATAACCGTCTATCTGCGGGCCGGTTCAATATTATAAACCTGAATCCGTGATAAATTTAATTTTTAAAGTTGTAATATGCTTGAAATTAATATTTTACCATGGTTTTTCCTGTTCACCCGTTGGGTGAAACGAAAAATCCGTAAAATTTACCCTCCGGGAAAATCCATTGCAGCGCATCTACTTCGTTAGCTGCAACTTGCAGTGGATACCACAGCTGCGTTTTGCTGCCTTGTATCTGCACTGCACTGAATTTTTCACGGATTCACGATAAAATTTTTATAGAGCATTTTCTTCCGTCTTATTCGCTTTATCCGCATAAAATTTTAATAAATCAGCTTTCCGGTATTGACTTTTTCTCCATATGGTATTAATATAATAATGTTACTAACATAAAAATGCCAAGGTTCGACAATGAAAAATAATGTAACCATGGACGACATTGCCAGGGAAGTCGGGGTTTCCGCGATAACGGTATCCAGGGCTTTTAAACGGCTGCCGTATGTGGACGAACAAACCCGCGATAAAATCTTTAAAATCGCAAGGGAAAAAGGATATATCCCGAAGCTGCGCGGCATGAAAAAAGACAATGACCGGATTGCCCTGATAATCGATAGTTTCTGGTCAAGTCATGAAGCTAAGATCATCAATGCGATCATGAAAGAGCTGATCCGGAGAAACATTATCTATGAAGTAATCCCGGGGCGCTATATGGATACGGTTACGGAAGATAATTTCCGTGCCGCGATGGTGCTTTCATTCCTTGATAAGGCAAGTGAAAAACGTTATGCGGCGCTTTCCAGGCGCATGCCCGCGGTGAGTTTAAAAAACCGCAAAGGTGTAAAAAATATTATCTGTACGGACTTCAAACAAAGTATCCATGATACCGTATTGTATCTTCATGGGATGGGGCATCGCCGTATCGCCATGATTTATAATTCGCCGGAAACAATTAATGTCCATTCGGCTCTGGCCGGATACAGGCAGGGGGTTGCGGAAACCGGGTGTGATATTGACGATGATTTGCTGCAGGAAAACACGAGCCATCTTCAAACTCTTTTTGAAGTTATCGCAAAAACGATGAAACAAAAACCGACAGCCCTGATTCTTCCGGGTGAAGAATATATAGCGAAAGCACTTTACTGCCTGGATATTCTCGATGTGAAAGTTCCGGCCGATTTATCCATGATTTCATTCGAACATCCGAACGTATCAGAGTTCATGGCGCCGCCGCAAACCACCATCCTGCAGGATTACGAAACCATTGCCAGGATCGCGGTGGACAGCGTAATGGCAATGGACGGCATTCCGTCGGAAGATAATTTTAAGTATCTTGTTCCCGCAAAACTTATTAAGAGGAAGTCGGTGGCCAATCTGACTGAATAACATGTCCAATCCAATATTAAAAGACGTTAATAAAAAAATAAAATTATCCAACAGCAAGCTCTGTTTGGAGTTCAGCGAATTTGGCAACCTGATTGCTTTTTCTGATTCCGCGAAACAAGTTTGCGCGCCGATAGCTCCTGATGTCCTCAAAGGTATTTTTTCGATAGTATTGCGTGACGGCAACGGGGAGTTGCATGAAATAACCTCCGGGATGGAACCGCCGGAAATCAAGCAGATCACTTTCAGCGACAGGCAGTCTCTGGCAATGCGGTGGTCTTTAAATACTGAAGTTGGAAAATTACAGGTATTATGCAAAATAACTCTTCCCGATAATTCACAACTCAGTTACTGGTCGATTGGCGTGGAGAATTCCACCGATGCCGCAATCTATGAGATTCATTTTCCGCGTATCAGCGGTTTGACCGGATATCCCCAGCCCGGAGAAAACTGGCTGACCGCCCCGCTTTTGATGGGATGCAATATCCCCGAACCGGTGGCCGCGATAAACCGCGATTGTTCCGGTCAAAATGACAACGGCTGGGCAAAAGAATTCGGCGGTCTGGGAATCGACGGGAAAAATTGTATCGCGTATTCCTATCCCGGCATGTGGACGATGCAGTTTCTTGCTTACGGGCATCCGGAGTCAGGGGGGATTTATTTCGGAGCGCATGACAGTCAGGCGTTGTATAAGAAGTTCGGGCTTTATGCCGGCGGGGATACCGGAAATCACGCCGCTCTGGTCATGAAGCAGTACCCGGAAGATCGTTTGGCCCAAGGCCGGAACTTTTATTCGTTTTTTGAAACCGCCGTCGGGATTTATCCGGGGGAGTGGTGGAATGCTTCAAAGATTTACCGCAACTGGGCAGTGAATCAAACCTGGGCAAAAAAAGGTCCGGTGAAAGACCGAAGCGATATCCCGGAATGGATACTTAATACCGATCTGTGGTACTGGAACCACCACTACGATCAGGGCGGACACCCGAAAATTGTAATTCCGGCAATCGAATACCTGAAAAAATATCTGGACGCAAACTTGACTTTTCACTGGTATGGTTACAATGGCGAACAGTTCGACACCTACTGGCGTTACCCGGAAATGGTCCCCGACAATCCAGATATCCGCGAACGCCTGAGAACGGGGATCGAAGAACTTCACAAAATGGGCGTGAAATGTCTGCCGTATATCAACAGCCGGTTGTGGAATCCGGAAATAAAAAGTTTTCGCGACGCCGATGGCATGGAACAAATATCCGTGGATGAAAACGGTAATCCTTCCCATACCTGGGGATACATCGGCCACACGGTTTGCCCTACCTCCAAACCATTTCATGAGCTTATTACCTCACAGGTGGAAAGGTTGATGAAGGAATTCGGCATGGACGGCGCCTATCTTGATCAGCTCAGCGGCTGTTATGCCGCCCCGTGTTTCAATCCCGGGCACGATCACGGCGTTGGCGGACACGATCACTGGCATTCCGGTTACCGCAAACTGCTGAAAACCTTGCGTGCCGGAACAAAATCCCGCAACCCGGACGCCGCATTTTCTTCTGAATCCACCATCGAATGTTTTATGGATTTGCTGGATATCGATCTGGCCAGGGAGTTAACCAATCTGAACCTGACTCCCGGCAATACCCCGGCGTTGCCGGTTCCGATGTTCATCAGCGTTTATCATGATTACCATCTCACTTACGGATCGGTGTCGAAGATGGTCAAGGCACAACCGGCAAAGTACCGTTACGCTGAATCGCTGTGCTTTACCGCCGGACAGCAATTGATGATCGGCGGTTTTTTCAAAGGAGATGAACGGCGCGAATTGGTTGCGTCGTGCCTCAAATTCATGAAAACTCTCACGAACGCCAGAAAACCGTTGCGGAATTGGCTGAATTTCGGGCAATGGCTGCCGCCGGTTAAAACAACCTGCGGAAAAGTCAATCTCGATCCGGAAATGCTTAATCCGTTACTGCGTGAAATCCCGGCGGTAGTGAGTGGCTGTTTCCGGTTGAACAATCAGGTTTTAATTGTTTTGGTCAATCATTCGGAAAATACCCAAACTGGTGATTTTTCCTGGGATCGGGGTGATGCCGGAATCAAAGGTTTGCAGATCGAATTCCGGAAAATATATCCGGAAGCCTCCACTTGCGAATATCAATGCAACGGCAGTATTCTTCAGGTAAAATATAAAATGCAGCCGGAATCGGTTAGCGCTTATCTTATTGAATTAAAGGAAAATGTATGAAAAAATCAGTTCCAGTAATTTTATTGTTGAATCTCTTTGCCGGATTACTTAATGCGGTGGATTCACCGGTCCCGGCGGCTGAAAAACTCAGTCAGTACCGCGCTCCGAATTTATATAAAAACGTGAAAATCCTGTTGGCGCCGCTTTTCCGGCAATCGATGTTTGAACAGCGGAGACTCAACAAAGCTTCCTGGGCGGGATTCAGGAACATGAAAAATGTTAAAGTTTCTAAAAATGGAGATATCAGATTTAAAATAGAAAAATCCCCCGCAAAGCTGAAATTCAGTAATTCCGCTTATCAATTTTATCCTGAATTTGATTTGAGTTTCAAAATAAAGTTGGATGCTCCCGGCCCGGTAAACTGTTCAGTTTGGATGTGGAACCGGGAAAAAATCAGGATCAAACCCGGTAAAACCGGAAAGACAACAATCAAACCCGATGCGGGAAAATGGCAAACCGTTACTCTAAAGAAACTCGGTTACATGCCGCCGCCGGAAGGATTTGAATTAAGGTTTGCCGGTCCGGTAAATTCACAATTGGAGATTAAGGATCTTGATGTCTCACGTCTGGTTGGCAGAGGATTTTTCCGCAAGGAATTCGTTGTGCCGCCGGGAAAAATATGGCGTGCGGTCGCGGACGTCGGAAACCAGGGCGTACTTTACATCAACGGCAAAAAAGTTCCGTCCGGTGATGCAGTACATCCCCGTCCAGTTCCGGAGGGCGTATATATGTACCGCGAAGAAAACGTCAACATCAAACCTTACCTGAAACCCGGTAAAAACGTGATCGCCGTCAAAGGGTTCTGCCCCGGCCGTAATCCGTATGTAAGTTTTGCGGCGCAGGTGGTTATGGATTCCGGAAAAAGTGTTACGGTTAATTCCGATGTGAGTTGGAAATGGACGCCGAAATATTCTCCCGGCTGGTTCAAACCGGATTTCGATACGGAAAAATGGCGTCAGGTAAGCAGTTCCAGAACCGGAAAAGATAATGCCGCTGCCCGTGCCTTCTGGAGCTTTAACTTCAAAGGCCGCACCGACATTCCGGTTTACAAAGGGCTCATGCTGATTGAGAATCCGAATGACGACCAGCTTTATTATAATTCCGCGCGTCCAGCCATATTTAATGTTACGCTGCCGCCAGGATTGAAGAACCGTAATCCGCAAATTAATTACAGCGTTTCGCGATATCTTGATGGGAACTTGAAAAAAACCACTCACGGAAAGCTTGAGAAATTTAATATTGCCGGAAACAATCTTTCGGGGGTAATCGATGCCGGTAAACTTTCCGCCGGGGTTTATCTGCTTGACTTGACTCTGAAGCTCAACGGCAAAGTGACGGAAACCAGGATACCTGAAGTATTCGTTGTTACCCGGAAAATCCCGATGCCGGAAGTGGCCGGGAATACTTACGAGGAAGGTATGAAGCTTGAACTGGAAGACACTATCGACTTCACCAATCCTCGCGATTCCAAACACCCGAATATGGAAACCGACGGCAAAGTGCGGCCTCCGAGATATTCCCTGTGGCTGAAGAAATATGAAAATCTCACAACTCCGCCTTTAATTGTTGAAAACAAAGACATGAAGTATCGGGAAACCCGGCCGGTCAGCGGCGCGCTGATTTCTTACCTTGTCACTTTCAAGCATCCCGGAGATTTCTACCTGATGGTGCTGGATTATCCGGATGACCGGGAGCGATGGATGGGAGTTTCATGTGTTCCCTGGAATTACGGATTGGGCAAGCTTTACAATCTTTATTCAAAGGCCGGGCCATTGGTCTGGACCGGTGAAAAATTCCAGGTCACCAGCCGGATGCGACAACTCAAATGGCTATACCGGCCCGATCCGGGTACTCATTCGATCAACCTGATCAACCTTCAGCCGAACAGCGCCGCCGCCGCGTCCAAACTGAGGATTTACCATCTGACCAGTCCGCTTCCGGCCTTGAAAGTTCCGGAAACCAATTCACGACTGCTGGGAATTTACACGGAACGCACCTGGGACGCACGGGGCTTCAGCAGCACTTTCGGACTAATGAAGGAAGAACCGCCTACAATCAGACGGGAATATTACAAACGTGAACTTGCCGGTAACAATACCAATCCGATTCTGAACCGCTGCATGCGTTTCGAGCGTTGGCTCGATACCTGCGAGGCGTATACAAAGTATCTTCGGTTCACCGGCCAAAATCTTTATGTGATGGGGTGTTATCAGTACGGCGATAGCAACAAGCCGTTCACGGCTTTTTCAGAAGTTAACGGCTCCCGGCTGATCCCGGAACTTCGCGACATTCTTCCCCGGGTGTTGCTTGCGAACAATATTAATTTCATTGCTTCGATTGAATATTGCTTCAATGATCTGCTCCGGCATCAGGACGTTGAGCCGGAACTGGGGAATGCCGGGACCAAAGATATGTATCTGGTGGATAAAGAAGGTAAAAGCCGGAGTTTCTGGAACGGCCGTTACGGACTCAATTTCAATCATCCGGCTGTTCGTAAAAGCATGCTCAATGTCGGACTTGCGGCCGCGAAGAAATTCCGTAGGCTGAAAAATTTCATCGGGCTTAACTGGACTCCTTGGGTCGGCGGTGACTGGGGCCCTACTTACTATGTCCGGGGGGCCGCCGATCCGCTTGAAATCGGGTATGGCGACGTGACTTTTACCGCGTTTGAAAAATCCTGCGGATTCAAGCTGCCGATAGAAAAGAACGATCCCGGACGGTTCCGGAAACGTTATGAAATTATGCGTCGTCGCGGCTTCCGCGAACGCTGGGTGTCGTGGCGCTGTCAACAGGTGGCAAATTTCTATAAGGAACTCCTGGAAGACTTGAAAAAGCTACGTCCCAATCTGCAGTGTTTCGTTCTTCCCGGCTTCCGCATCATGGACTACCGCGCAATGAAAAACAGCAAACTTCCGCTGGCGGATTACCTCAGTCAATGGGGATTTGACGCCGCAAAATTCAGGGGAACCGGAGTTAACCTGGTGAAACCCGCCCAAGCCACACTGGAATATAATGGAGCATTCAAAAAACGCGGTTATCAGTGCGGCTGGGAAATGAATACGCTGCCGGAATTCTACGAATATTTCAAAGCCGGAAACCTGCGAAGCGTGATGATATTCCACATGTGGCTGGAAATGGAAAGGCAGGCCGGTGCATTGCCCGAGCGTCCGAAATGGCCCCGTCCGTATCAGTCCACGCTTGCTGGACAACCCGCCGGAGACAATGCCCGTGAAGTATTCGCGCAAACCTTGATCCAGGCTGATCCCGCCTGTTATTTCTGGGGATTCTGCGACGTAACAATGATGATCGGCAATGAGCAGCCGCTCCGGGAATTCGCCCGGGTTCTGCGTTACCTCCCCCGGGAAAAATTCAGTTCGGTTGATAATACCGGACTTACTGACAATATCGCCATCCGTTTGCTGGTGAAGGGCGGGAAGACTTATTTTTATCTGGTCAATCCCGCATACTGGGCGGTGACCGGAACCGTGAACGTACAAAGCAAAGCCGAGGTAAAAGATTTGCTTTCGGGAAAAACCGCAGGTGATGGTAAAGTCGCTTTCAAACTGGCGCCGTACGGCGTAGCGGCATTCGTGGCGGATGATCCGGCGCTGAAGTTCACCGGCTGGCATGTCGTACCGGAAAATCCCGCCGATCTGGATTTCCTGAGAGACATTGTGCGGTCGGCCCGGAAACTGTGCGACAATCCGAAAACTTCGCTGGTATTGTCAGCCGCCGACGCGAAATTCATGAAATCAGCAATTGCCGAAGCCGAAAAGGGTCTGAAGGAAAACCGGGAGGCTTCCGCATGGGCAATCGTGACTAATCCAAGATTCTGGGTGCTGCTTAACGATTACCTGAAGCAGGCGGGTAAGTTTTCCACAGGCAACGGCAGCCGAACAAAAATCAATACCGGGAAGCGGGTACTGAAAGTCCGGGAAACATCACGTCCGCCGGCGCTTGACGGAAGACTGGACGATCCTGTCTGGAAGAAAGCCGCGGCTTCGGGAGGGTTCATGGATTCAGCCGGTAAACCGGCAATGGTCAATACCACGATTCGCGCGCTTTATGACAAAGGCAATCTTTATCTTGCCTTTGAATGCGGTGACCGCGAACCGGGCAAAGTCCAGGCGCTTGCTAAGAAAGAAAAGGAAATTAACGGTTGCAAGGACGATCAGATAGCCTTTTTCGTCAAGCCTGTTCCCGGCAGTCATAATTACTATCAGTTTGCGTTCAATCCGGCCGGATTGAAGTTTGACCAGGAAATGAACGGCGATCAATCGAATTATGCCTACTCTCCGCCCTGGGTTGTGAGAACATCCAAAACCGGCAACGCCTGGACCGCGGAAGTGAAGATTCCGCTCAACTGCCTGAAAAACGCAAAGGCCGGTCCCGGCTCGAAATGGGGATTCAATGTGCACCGTGTATTCCGTCTCAACCGGATTCCCGCCACGCACTGGAATTTCACTCCGGGAAGCTGGCATGACCAGAAATCTTTAGGAACCATGGAGTTTGAAAAATGAACTGTACCGCGAAAACGATTTTTAACATCTTAATCATAATCTTTCTGACCGCCGTATGCCATGCGGAAATAACTTTCGACAAAGATCAGAACGTTATTCAGGTTGCCGGATACCCGGAAACTCAACCCGCGACCCTGAAAATGCTGCTTGACGCCGACCAAAAGAACGGATGGAAGAAAGTCAGTTACGATGCGGATTCCCGGACTTACCGGATAGATGCGGACCTGTGGATCGGCGGAATATCCGAATTGGGAACGTTTTTGAAAATGGGAAATCCCGAAATCCCGGAACTTACCGTAATCATGAATGGCAGCATCTGGGTAAAACCCCCGCGGAAAAGCGCGAAACGTTCGGACGGCAAATTCAGCGTAATGAACGGTTTGATTATCGGCGATCCCGATAATGATAAAATAAAAGTCACTTTAAAATTTGACTGTTCGAAAAATGGAGAACATGCATTTGTTGCCGGGGAACGGAGCAAAGCAAACGGCAGAATCCAGCGCGGGTGCGTAAGGATTTACAACAGTGAAATTACGGCGTTAACCCAGGATGGCACTCACAACTGGTCAGGACGCTACAAGAACCTGACTTTCGGCTGGTACGTATCCGAAACGGACATCCGTAATTCCACTTTTTCCTGGTACGAAAATACCCCGTTTTACGGAGTTGAAACCGGAATTTTTAAAAATCCCGCGAAACAAAAAATAAGTGAAATCATCCCCAACCCCTTGATTCAGTTCAAAGATTGCCGGTTTGCAAATGGGGGCCGGGGATTTATCAATGGAACTCAATATGTTGCCGGGTGTGAATTCTCCAACCTGAAATGCGCGATTCGCGATGGTGGGTCACTGAGCGCCATGATCGTCAACAGCAAGTTCAAAGGCAACAGGCTTAATTATACGCTTGGAAGTCTTTTCTCCCAAGGCATAATTTTCCGGGATTGTGAAATCGGCAAATCCGCAAAACCGGACCAGGTTAAGCGCAACCGCATCAAACCGGCAGTCCTGACAAAAAGAGGTATTCCGGTTTTTCCCGCGTGTCTGGTCCAGAATGTATTAAAGGTCAAGGTTGTTGATGCTTCCGGCAAACCGGTTTCGGGAGCGATGGTTCAGGCTGGTTGCACCGAACATCCCGGAATGGCGGTCCAGGGAATCGCCATGACCGGTAAAGACGGTATGACTCCATCCGATCCGGAAGGCGGACTGCTGATAACTGTTTCAAAAACCGCCGCAACCGAAAAACCGGGAAAAATCAGCAAAGAAAGTTTTAAATACCTGATCAAAGCTTCCGCCGCAAACCAGACGGTTTCGGAAACATTCGATTCTGCCGCCGGAACGTCCGGACCTTTGTTAATTAAGCTGAAAAAGGACAAATAATGCCGCGAAAATTTTTAACCTCAAAAGCATTTGACGCCGCCGGGCTTGCCGGTGATTGGTTCCTGGAAAACCAGCTTGTCAGAAGCGATGACGCCAATCGCGGTCGGTATCTTTACACCTATTACGTGAAGTTTATCGACGGCCCAAGCAGTGTCGGGTATGTGGAGGGCAGCAGGGAAAGATGCCGTAAATTTTATTCCACGGTTTGGAATATCGCCACTATCAGCATGGCGCTGGCAATGCTTTATACACGCAACGGTAATTCCAGATTGAAAGCATCGGTTGCAAAGGCAATGGATTACCTGGAAACCTTGCAGATTCTTGATCCTGATCATCCGCATCGAGGTGCTTTTCATGAGACCACCCCGCAAACTGGGGCGTCAAATGTCCGTGACGCCGTAACCGCCGGATGGGGATTTGTAAAATTGAGCAAATTCCTTGAGCGCCCTCAACTTCTGGATCGTGCGGTGTTGTTTGCTGAATGGCTAAAAAAACATGCTTTCCGGAACGGTTTTCCCGCAAGCGGCGTGGTTCTCAATCCTGACCGCAATTTAATGCAAGGCGACGTAAATGCGTTCAAGGACGATGAACTTGTCAATTGGACGGGATTTTCCGCTCACGGTGGCAGCGCAAACTTTTTCCTCGACTTGTTTGAGGCAACCGGTGAACGTAAATGGCTGGATGAAATCGCGCTTCCGGTTCTCGATACGTTTATCAGAAGATTTATGCTTACGGACGGATCGCTGGTGGTACATGTAGATCTGTCGGACACCGGACATGACCTGGACAATGTAGTTGGCATGGCTGGTCATGAAGACCACCGTCACCGCTACAACGACGATTTCGCATCGCTGGCGCTGATGAAAGCTTACCGGCTCACCGGCAATGATAAATACCTGGCAGCGGCCAGGAAATATCTGGACTGGGCCGCGGACATTCAAAACCAGGACGGTTCATTTGGCGATCCGGTGATTAAGTCGGCGTCCGCGACCCTGGCGCTGGAAATGCTGGAAATGGATAAGCTTCTGGAGCAGCCTGTTTATGAACAAAATATCGAAAAAGCCATCGCCCATCTGCTGACACTGCAAATGAAAAACCCCGCCGATCCTGAACAAAACGGCGGATTCTGGGGGCTTTCGCCCTGGGTTAAATTGCCGTTCTCCAGTTTGATGGGACGGATAACCGGATACGCGATTGCCGCATTATTGAAATATGAAGGAGAACGTGACTATGATTTTTATTCTTGCTGAAGACTTGTCACAAATTAAAAACAGGAGGAAAATATGAAAGAGCGGAAAGAGGCGAATATGAACAGACGGAATCAGGAAGAATCGGGAATCGGGAAATGGTTCACCCTGATTGAGTTATTGGTGGTGATCGCGATAATTGCCATACTTGCGAGTATGCTGTTGCCGGCCCTTCGCAATGCGCGTGAAACAGCCAAACGTATTGACTGTGTCAACAAGCTGAAGCAGATCGGTTTGGCCGTCCACGCCTATGCCGACGGCAACAATTCAATACTGCCACCTTATTACGGCGTACATAGATTTAAGAACGGCGGTAACGGTTACTGGCATAACTGCTATTTCGCGGAATACTTTGGTTTCGACGACGATCCCAGCCGTGACGAAATGGACTACGTTGTGTGTCCGAGCGACAATTCTCCCTGGACCAGGACCGACCCGAACAACCAGGCTTACACCGGGGAACCGTCATACGGTTACAATGGGTACGACGGGTTCCTGGGAAACCGCAAGATGACCACGATCAAAGCCACATCGAATACCATTACAATGTCCGATGTCGGTCATGCGTTTGAATCCCACAACGGTGCAACCAATGTCTACCGGCTGGTGATCTTCTCCTTCAACGGCGGTTGGCTGTTCAAGCGACATCAAAACGTGGGTAACGTTTTATGGCTGGACGGGCATGTCAGCAGTGAAACCGATTTCGCGCCATACAAAAACACCTCCAGCCCCAGCGAAAAGATTTGCAAGGAATATTGGGCCTCAACTTACTAATAAATAGCGGGCAGTATTGTGACTGAGTTTGATTTCGATCCGGCCCAGAGTGAAACAACACTGGGACGGGCGTTCACGGACAAAACCGTTTATGGCCCTTGCGAACCGGTGGAATTGTCGATTGACTGGCCTGATTCAGCGGAATGCATGATTTACATTTACGACTCCCGTAACCAGCTTTATGCTATCCGGGAACAAAAACTTGACGGGAAGCAAACTTCCATCAGGTTTCTGCCGCGGGGAAGTTCCGGCACTCATGTCGCCCGGATTCGGGTCAACAATGAAATCCAGCGGTTGTGTTTCTTTAGAATGGAACCGCATACCGGGGTCACTACCGGCAAGCCGGAATTCGATAATATCCTTCCGCGATTGCAGGACGCCGCCGCCAAATGCCGGGGAGAAGTAACCGTTGACGGGAAAACTGTTTCACTGGCGGGACGCGCGGGGGATACCACTATCACACTCTGGTTCCGGGACGGCACATACGGCCTGTTGGGATATGCCTTGTGGTATCCGGCGGTTAAAGAGTTCTGCGAATTTTTCCTCGAAACCCAGGACGAAACCGGTCATTTTCAGGGCAACTTCCAGATGCAGCCCGATATTCCCGAAGATTACCGGGGAAGATGCTATTCCGAACCTGATCTTGAATATATCGCGGTACTTGCCGTTCACCGGACCTGGCAGGCTACCGGCGATGACACCTGGCTGAAAAAACAAATTCCCAAACTGGAGAAAGGTTTGCTGGCCGCGATGTCGGAACGGAGCTGGGAATTTCGGGAAATTTCACCGGGACGGACGCTTCCGGCGTACTACCTTGCCGCCTGGAACCAGGAACGCCAGATGTTTAAACGCGTCCATACCTGCGATACCTGGGATTTCAATATTCCGGCTCCGGACGGAAGTCCGGTGTTCGTTATCGCGCTGTGCGACCAGACCGGATATTATCAGGCAATGCGGTTGCTCGGGGACATGCTGGAGCATCTGGGAAGAAAAGACGAAAGCGAAAAGTGGAAGCAAAAAGCGGAACGGCTGAAACAACACACGAACGAATTACTGTGGGACGGCGGAAAATTTTTGCATCATATCCATTTGGACACTCTCGGTCATCCCGGATTTGATGAACAAAACCAGTTGGCGATGAGTAATACCTGGGCCGTGAATCGTGGAATGGCCGATCATACACAGGCGGTGAGTATTATTGAGAAATACCGCAAACGTTGGCGGGAAACCGGAGATTATGCTCCGTGGTGGAGTCTTCAGCCGGGATATCCCACCGGTTCATTTCCGGGCAAACGCCGGGGAGAATGGGCGAAAGTCAATGGTTGTTACGCCAACGGCGGGCTGATCTCATGGACAGGCGGAGAACTTGCACTCGCATCTCTGGAACACGGATTTGAAGAATTCGGAGTGGAACAACTGAAGTTATTCGCGGAACTTCTCGAAAAAAACAACGGCGGCCCTTACACCTGGTACTGGCCGGACGGCGAACCGGGATTGTCGACGCCGATGTCAACCAATCACTCGATCTGGGACGTCGGTTCCTGGACAAACGCTCTGCTGTCGGGACTGGCTGGAATCAGAGATACCGGAAAACAATTTGAAAATGTCAATTGCTCTCCACGCTGGGCCGCGGCGAAAGTTGACAGCGCCAGGGCGGTCTGCCGCTATCCGGTAACGGATGCCTATTTTGCCTACAGCTACCAGCATGAAAAAGAGTCCGGGGGAATTGCCATAAATTTTGCCGGAACGGGAAACAAGGTAAACTTTTCCGTACTTTTACCGAATGAAATCGGAGTTGCTGAACTTCTGGTAAATAATGTTACATCCGATTTTTCCATCCGGAAAATTGAAAACAGCCGTTATTGTGAATTCAGCGCGGAAATCCGCAAAACATTTGCCCCTGAAGCATTCTTCCGGCTCAAGGAGCGTCTGGCAGAAAACTCTATTCCCTCTGCCCCTGCTGATCTGAACACCATTGAAATAAGGTTAAAATAATGTTGAAAATCGAAAAATCCGGAATCGTGATCGGCAATACCATGATTACCCGGCATATCAAACTGGACAAAAAACTTGCCGTAACTGAAAAATTAGTCAATAAGCTTACTGGTAAGGAAGTTCGTATTGGTTCTGAAGAATTTTCCATCAGGATTGACGGAATTTCCAGACCGGTTTGCGGTTCTAACTGCAAATTCCTTAACCATGAAGCAAAAAAACTGGAAAACTCGGACAGTTTGACGCTTTGTTACCTCCACCCGGAATCTGGGACGAAAGTGGACGTAACCTATACGGTCGAAAAAGATAATTTCTACCTGAGAAAACAGTTGCGGATTGATGCCGGGGAGTGTTTGGTCAGGGAAGTTTGCGTTGAAGATTTACAGGTGAAAAATGAAAAATTCAAATTCGGAGGATTTGGACAGCCGTTGTTCATGGGCAGCAATTTTTTTCTTGGATTGGAGTATCCGGCAGGGCATAACTTTGCGAACTCCGGTCATGTCCGTCTGGCTCATTATCCGGGCCGTACCGGAACGATCGAAAGTAAAACGGCGGTGCTGGGAGTGTGTCCGGACACGGAAAACAACCGCCTTCGCGACTGGTTCATGCGTTACATTGAGGCAAACCGGGCTACTCCAGCAATCAAGCATCACTGTCAATACTGCCGGGCACCGAACCGGACAAAAATTTCCGGCTGGAAACTCGGACTGATGAAAAAGACTTTCGCCGACCGCGGTTTGCATATCGACAGCCTTTACGTCCATTCCGGTGAAACGGTATTTAAGTATCAGGGAGTTAGTGAATTGCAGCCAGCCTCGAAACAGAAACCTGATTTGCATAAATTGGCAAAAGCCGGGAAAGCCGCGCTGGGGGCAGGGATCGGGTTTCATCTCAACACCGGGGGCGGGAGAAATTCTTCCGACCATGCCTGGTTCAGGGAACGTTTCGACATGATATCCCCAATGTATTACTGCATAGCCGATCCTCGCGTAAAGGAACTGCTGATCAAAAATTTGTCACGGCTGGTTCGGGAGTATCAGTCGGAATTTTTCTCGTTCGACTGGCTGTGGTGGAAAACAGCCTGGGAGTGTCCGCAAGGAGGGCATCGCGGACATATCAAAGGCTTGAAATACAGCCGGGAGGCAATTACCGACGCGTTCATGGAACTGGTAAAAGCCCTGCGGAAAGAAAAACCCGATATAATCCTGGAAGACCTGGAAGTTGAATTAAGTCCGTGGTGGCTGTTCCACGTTGACGCGTTGTGGAGTTACGCCGGTGAAGGTTCGCGGATTCCGCACACGCTGCTGGATGGCAGTTTACGCAACTGGCTGTTAAAAACCAATGTGTACCCGATGAATTCGATCTGGTACGCGGTAAACCCGCCGCACGGCTGGGGCCCGTGGCCGAAAAATCAGTTCCTCGACAAGCATGAGGAATGGCAGGGACTTGTAAAACGGACCGGCGAGACACCGCCGCGCGAATTCGCGAATAATCTGCTTATGCAATATCTTCGAGGGTCCCGGATCGACGAGATTTTCTTTCTTATCGAAAACCTGACTCCGCTGGAACGTCGTCTTTACGGCGATATCATGGCCTGGGCCAGGGCCCATGCCGGCATTTTGCTGAATAACACGGCTTGGATTCTTGGCGACCCCGGGAAAGGACACGCTTACGGACTGGCGCATTTTTTGCCGGACAACCGGGGAATCGTCGGCATTTACAATCCTTGCCCGTGGAAAAAACGGACTGTTACCTTGAAGTTTGATGAATCATCTAATTTCAGTCCGGGAGTGAAACCGGTTGCTGCGGCAATAATTTATCCTTATTGCAAAAAACTTACCGCCGCCGCAGAATACGGCGACCAATTCAAACTGGAAGTTCAGGGAAAAGAACTGCTGGTCATTGCCACCGGCAAAGAAGCGGAAAACGCGCCGGAAAAAGAGACTGGTTTTCCGTCTTTCCGGAAACCGAAGCTGGAAGCGCTGAAAATTTCTCCGCCGGACTCAGACAACAAAGAATTAAAAGTTAAATTTTCCGTTAAAATTCCGCACGGAGAAAAAGTCACTCTGCGGGTAATGCAGGAAACCCCTTTCAGTTATAAGCTGATTAAAGATTCGGAAAGCAGCCGGGAGATTTTTGAACAGAGAAAACAAGAAGTTTTCGACGAATTCAACCGGAAAGGCAAACGCATGACTTTCCAGCGTAAAATGGAAGCGGAAATCCTGGGAATGGAGAAAATCCTGAAAGCCCAAGCTCTGCCGTTTTTTGAATATGATATCAAAACTGAAAACGGTCGGTTGCCTGTAGTTCATGCCAGAAATATTCAGAACCGGCTGGTGAAAACCATGACGCATCCCAAGCGCATCAGCACCATGTATGCTTTCGCGGAAACATTTTCGGAAAAACCGATTGCTTCCGGAATTTATGATATTTCCCTGAAAGCAAAATGGCGGGAATCCCGTTTTTATATCTGGCTGGAACGTGAACGGCGGATAGGTGAAATTATTTCCGGTGCTTCCGGGGAAGCTTTCGGGCTTCCCGGCGACTGGCAGCAAATTTGCCGCGAAACATATACCATATACAACGGGGATATGGAAAAAGCCTGAAAAATATCAATACGCCCTTGCAAAGGATCTCATGGAAGGGCGCTAGCCATCCAATACTTTGTATAGCAAGGAGCTTCAATGCGGCACTTGCGCCGTGTTGGTTCACAACTTTAGTTGTGCCAAGGATGATCCTTGGGTTGAATGGGCAAAGTGTTTCACTTTGCCGGAAATACGCAACAATTTGTTCACAGCATATGGTTGTTATGTATTTATTTACCCATATCCTATGCTTGTTTGGGAACGGCTCAGCGGAGCTTCGCCCTCCAGGAAGACCGTTTGCAACACAACTGGTTGGGCGAGCGGCCTCGCGAGCCGCAAATAGGTAATTATTTATATTACAGTCATCAGTCGTGTTTTGAATTCGATTACGATAGCAAAGAATTATAGGTAAATAAATTACATCCAGAAGCCGTGGCCGCACTCATCCGGCGCGTATCCGGTATGCTGAAAACGCAACCGCCTTGCGGCAAGGTTCTTTAATATTTTAAAATAATGATGAAATTTAAAATAAATACATAACTATATGTATAAAAAGAACATACAAATATATTTCAATTAATTTACTCTATGGTTCTTGATGTTTTCAACAATAGATGTTATTATTTAATTATAGAATCAGAAAATGCAATCAAAAATATGTTCAGCGGAAAAATAATTTACTGTGCGGTTATAACTGTATTGGTCTGTGCCGGAATAACAGGATTCGCGGAAGAGTCCAATAAAGACGGTGTTATGACTATACGGGTGGTACGGCGCTTCTATGATGTCCGGAAGCGGCAGCCCCGGATATTGCGCGAACTGATGGCGAAACATCCGAATTTCAGGATAAAAAACTGGTCCGGGATTGAAATTGAACGTGCGGGAAAGCATGCAAGTATGGCAATGTCGATGGCCGCCAACAACGGACCCGACATTATTACCGGAGACGTGCGCCAGTTTGTTTCACAGGGGCTGGTTTACCCGCTTACCGAATGGATTGGTCAGGACGGAGTGCTTGCTAACGGCAAGCCGAAACTGGGCAAAGACGGCAAGGTTGAATTAAACGGACGGATTGACGCTGACGAGGCAAAATGGTCCGGCTGGATGAAGTTGAAACCGGTAGTGAGGCAGGTATGCACCATCGACGGAAAGCCTTACGCGCTGCCCCGTGCCAAAGCTACTTATGTAGGGATTCTTTTCAGCCGGAGCCTGCTGAAAAAAGCCGGTCTTGATTCAATGAATCCTCCCCGGAACCATGAGGAATTCATCCGCTGGTGCAGAAAAGTTTACAATCATGATTCCAGGAGTCCGGGGGTGGCGCTGCCTCCCGGCGCCTGGATTGCCGCGCCCTGGGTGGCAACGACGGGTTCAAGCGTGATTGTCCAGGAAAGGACGAGTCCGAAGACCGGCAAAACCTACACGTTCAACGAACAGGAACAGAACCTGACTGCGCCGGATACCGGCGAAGACCTTTCCGGGGCGCCGGTCCGCTGGAAGTGCAATGTCGCGGGGCCGGGGGGGACTGCCGTGATTGAGCTTTATCACCGCTTGCGCTGGGAACCATGGATTGTCGATCCGAAAACCGGCGAACCGGTGAGTCTTACGAAGAAAGAAGTTAAGGCCGGGGAAAAAATCGTTGACGGACGGAAAATAAAATTTTCTCCTGATCAGGTAATCACCGGTTGCATATTTCCGACGCTTGAAGGATATGCGTTGGATAAGATGGGCCGGACAATTGCCATGTATCATCTTTTCGGCAACGATCTTACCACTTTTCAGAATATTGTGGATCCTGCCGATCTGGGCATGATGCCGTTTCCGGGTATGACTCCCGACTGTAAACCGGTGCTTCAGGGTTCCATTGAATATGCAATGATCGGCAAGGACGTTCCGCGCCGGGGAGGGGCAGGTTCGGAAGCGGAAAAACGTTACCGGGATTTTGTCTGGCAGGTATTGTGGCGGGTGAGCAGCAGTTCCGCCTATGATGAAACCGTGCGCCAGAAAGTTGCATCCGGCCAGGCGCAGTTCCTCAACCCCAGGGATCTTAAACGGCTGGGATTCGAGGATTACGTCAAGGAGTGTCCGCCGGAATACATCAAACTCTGGAATATGCTGGACAACGGAAAGATCCTTGAAGTACATGAACCTTTCATGGGGCGTTGGGAGCTTTTTTCCGGTTTCTATCAACGGGAGATTATTGATATCGTTTTGCGTCCGAACGGAAAGAATTTTGACTACAAAGCCGCCCTGAAAAGGCTTGAACGTGATGCCAATTCCGGGATAATGTTCGAGATTCCGCAGGAGGTAATTAATAAATACCGGCCAATTGCCAGGGTTATTGCCGGAGTTGTTCTGATCGTCATTTGCTTTTTTCTATTTATGATCGTGAAGAGTTTTCTGAAGAAAGCCCGGAGTACATCCGGCATCTACAAAAAATATCTTCCGTGGTTTATGCTGGTTCCCGCGGTTGGTTCGATTGCCCTGTGGAGTTATTACCCGTTGGCCCGGGGATTGCTGATGGCGTTTCAGAATTATCAGATCGGGGGAAAATCGCCCTTCGTGGGACTGGACAACTTTATCAAGATTTTCCTCGATCCTAACTTTTATCACTATATTTTTACCACATTTAAATTTGTGCTTTGGAATTTGGCGCTGGCCTTTTTCACACCGATCATTCTGGCAATGCTGCTGAGTGAAGTTCCCCGTTTTAAAATCTTCTTCCGGACTCTGTTTTTCCTGCCGCAAATGATCAGCGCGCTGGTGGTTACATTAATGTGGAAGGAAATGTTCAACGGCACTGCCGACGGCACTATCAACCGGGTTTTGACTTTCCTGTTCGGCTGGTGCGGTTTTACTCCCGTGGACTGGCTGGGGAGTCCCGTCACGGTAATGGCATGTGTGATCATTCCCGGGCTTTGGGGAATGGCGGGAATGAGCAGTTTGATATATCTTGCCGCGCTGAAATCAGTACCTGAAGAATTATATGAAGCCGCTACTATGGACGGCGCGGGAATATTCGGGAAAATCCGTCATATTACCATGCCTACTATTCTGCCTCTGGTAATGATTAACTTTGTGGGGGCATTCATTGCAACTTTCCAGGGCATGGCAAGTATTTTCCTGTTGACGTTCGGGGGGCCGGGCAAGGAAACCATGGTAATGGCGATGGCGATATGGCAGGAAGCTTATGTTAATTTGCGGTTCAGCCTGGCTACGTCATATGCATGGTTGCTGGGAAGTATGCTGATCGGGTTTACGTATTTGCAGATGAGAATCCTCAACCGGGTGGATTTCAGGCAGGCCAAGGGCTGATGGAAAGAAGGGTGAAATAATGCCAATTATCGGTTACGGTGACAAAAAAACATTATTCGGGAAGGCCGCGATCCTGTTTATTTACGCCATCCTGATCATCGGCGGGGCCACGATGGTGTACCCGTTCCTTGTGACAATTACAGGATCGATAAGCACCCATTTCGACTATAGCCGCCGGGACCCATTGCCCAGATTCGTCATTATCCAGCAGGACCGCCTGATGCGTACTTTGTGCGGTTATTTCCCTGAAAAGCTCAGGAATTCCATTCCGCAATTGCGGAGCTACTTTCCAGCGTTGCCGCGAAACTGGCGAAACTGGAAGCAGATCGGGGACGACAAAGTTTTGAGTGACAGTTTTGCCGCGAAGGTGCTGAAACAACTTGAAGCTTCAGACAGAGGCAGGGCGGAACAGCTCGTAAACATGGCCAGGGACTACAAGGAATTCATGAGCAACTGGAACCTTGAAGAAACCGTTCTCGCTTACGACCAGCGTTATGTGGAGCCGTTTCTGAGAAATCATTACAAGTCCGTGGAAAGTTTCAACAAAGCGTGGCAAATTTCGGTTGACGATTTTTCCCAGGTTGAGCCCTACTATTGGGGCAATGCGCCGTTCGACCATCAAAATTATCTGCCTTATGTGGATGTACGCTATCGCGACCTGAAGGACTTTACCCGCGAGTACCGGGAAAACCGTTATACGCCTTTCCTGAAAAAATATCAGTATGCGGTAAGTTATGTCAGACCGGCGGCGCTGGCTTTCTCCTGGGAATTGTTTGCCGGTAAAAAATTAAAGATCAATGATTATGAAAAGCTACACGCCTTTCCGTTCCCGGTTCCGGAAAAAGCCAGCCCGGAGGTCCGCAAAGTATGGCTGAACTACCTTTCGGAACGGTTTCCGCTCAGGCACGTTGAGATTAAGGTGACATCGAAGCTTAGGATGCAATTTGAAAAATTCCTCGCGGAAAGATTTAAAAATATAAAGTATCTCAGCAAACTGATGAAAGAAGCGTTTCCTGATTTCAAAGGATACAAGAACTGGCATGAAGTACCGCTGCCGGCAACCGTCCCGGAAGGATTGCTGGGAAAAATCTGGATGGACTTTGTCAATACCAGTATTCCGGCTGAGGAATTGACCATCAGGAATACGCTGCCGGAGAAAGCGTTTCAGGAATTTGCCTCTAAAAAATATGGAAACCTGGAAAAAATCAATTCGGCATACGGAATGAAACTCGAGTGTCTTGAAAACCTCAGGATTCCATTCAAGGGGGCTTTCCTTGCTACGTTCATGAACCTGGAATGGACATATACCACGCATCAGGTGACATCGAACTATTCAAATGTGCTGTATTACCTGTTCTGTCGCGGCAGAGCCGTATTCAACACCATGATTCTGGTAGGACTGACGATCCTGATTTCGCTTACGGTTAACCCGCTTGCTGGTTACGCATTGAGCCGTTTCAGACTCCGGCACAGCCATAAGATCCTGATTTTCTGCCTTGCCACAATGTCTTTTCCGGCTTCGGTGGTGGCGATTCCGGGATTTCTGCTGTTGCGTGACTTGCACTTGCTCAACACTTTTGCGGCGTTAGTGCTGCCCTCGGCCGCGAACGGGATGAGCATCTTCCTGCTGAAAGGTTTTTTCGATTCGCTTCCGAGCGAACTTTATGAAGCGGCCACTATCGACGGGGCCACGGAAATACAGATATTCTACCGGATATCATTGCCTCTGGTGAAACCGATCCTGGCGGTAAGTATGCTTAATGCATTCATCGCGGCGTATAATGGCTGGGCATGGGCAATCATTGTCTGCCAGGATAAAAAGATGTGGACAATCGCCGTGTGGACTTATCAGTTTTCGCAGATATTCAAAACCCAGCCGTATATGGTAATGGCGGCATACCTGATATGCTCCATGCCGGTTTTCGTGGTCTTCCTGCTCTGTCAGAAAATAATCATGCGCGGGATAATCCTGCCTCAAATGAAATAATTGATGTGATAAGGTTATATAATTTAAAGGAATAATTTCATGGACCGCAATATGGAAATGGTAAAACTGGAAGCAGGAAGTTTTATTCGTGAGGACGGAAAAGAGGTCCGGGTTTCTGCTTTCTGCATGGATTCCGTGACGCTGACCTGGAAAGTATGGCGCAAACTGTATAGCTGGGCTGTAGATCGTGGCTACGAACTTTCACCGGGAAGCAGTGAGGAAGACAATACCCCGGTATACAATATCTCATGGTATGACGCCGTGAAATTCTGCAACGCACTGAGTGAATACGCCAACCGGGAACCTGTTTATTATACCGATGAAACTAAAACCGGAGTTTACCGCAAAGGTAAGCTGGATTTAGATGCTTCCTGCGTAAAGTGGGAATCAAACGGATACCGGCTGCCGACGGAGGCCGAATGGGAATATGCCTGCCGTGCCGGAACTGATACCGTTTACTTCTGGGGCGATGACCTGGAAAGTCCGGAACGATACGAGCACTGCTATGAAAACGCGTGCGTTAACGGACGCGGGGTTTCGGTGATGCCGGTTGCGCAACTCAAACCCAATCCGTGGGGATTCCATGATATCAGCGGCAACGCCCTGGAATGGTGTTGGGACTGGTACGGTGAGTATGATCCGCAAAAACTGAATGACCCGCATGGCCCGGAACAGGGGCTTTGGCGGATAATGCGCGGTGGCTCGGTCGCCCTTGACAGTGAAGTAACGTCTTCATACCGGCATTTTGTTTATCCCTGGTTCCGGATTTATGATGTGGGAATGCGGATTTCCAGTTCAAATACGGAAGCGGAATCCCCATTGCAACTTGTTAAGGATCTTGAGTCTGGACAGGTCCCCAGGGAATCCGGGCCGGATATTTCGGAATCGGCGGTTGCGCGGCGGCTGGCGGAATCACTTGACTTGAGTTTTCCCGGACTGGAAAAAGTTGCCGCGCTTTACCGGCAAGGTAAATATAAAGAAATGATGCTGGAATTCCGCAAGTTTTTCATTGACTACAGCAAGGCGCATCCGGTTAAAATAAAACAGGAAAAGTATCTGCCGGAACTCCGGGAAAGATTTTTGGAACATCAGGACCGGATCAACGTTTATGAATTGTGTGACTTTTCGACTTTCGCGAAAACCAGTATCGCCAGATTCATGAACGGACTCTGCAACCATTATTTTGATACCGGCAATCCACAGGACCTGGCGGATTTTATGACGTTCGCAAGGCAGATTGCCGCATACCGGAAATACGACTTCGACCAGTTGAACTGGCAAACCCGGACAATCTTTATTGCCTGGAATATGGGGATGGGATTCGTTATCCCGGAAATAATCCATGAAATGGCTTTCATTGCGGAAAAACTTCCTGAAAACCACATGGAATTGTTGCTTCCCGAGGTACTGGCGGAAACTGTTGCCTACAGCTATTTGCTTACTTGCCGCTGGGTAAAGGACAACCGCAGCGGCGCGGCGCCCAATCAGATCATTCATACCGCCGAAATAGTTATCAGTTATGCGGCAAATTATCCTTATGTCAAAAACTCCCGCGAACTCCTGAATCTCGCTGTCCGCAACATCGGTTTCATGACCTCTTCCGGCTTCCTGCCTGACGGAGGCGACCTGGAACGCGCTTTCGGATACAATGGCGGTGTGCTATTTCCCTTTAAAGAAGCATATGAGAGCCTTCCGGAGGAAGTCAGGTTGCAGCTTGCGGATGTAAAGGAAAAAATATGGATGCGGCACAGGTTCCTGTACAGTATAGTTCAACCCTTCAGCGGTTTTCCCGCCACCGGAACCGCCGGGACTTATCACACCGGCGATATCTTCCGTGACCGGCAGGTATTGGAAACTCTGAAAAAACAAATGCTTGATAAATATCTTCCTGTAAATCGTCCGAAACACCCGCTGGCAACTGCCCAGTTCCGGGAGCCGGCTTTTGAAAGGATCAATAACTGGCTTTTCGGCGACTGTTCAACTCCGCCGCCGGCTTTTACTTCCATTGCTTTCCCGTATCCGGGATATTACGTGATGCGGAATGGCTGGAGCGTATTCAGCGCTTACGCCATGCTGATCGGCTCCCGTCCAGGCAGGGGACACTCGGTGGAAGATTACAACTCTCTGAATATTATCTGCCACGGCAGGAATTTTCTCCTTGGCGGCGGAGCGCAGTCATACGGACATCTGGGATGGATCGTTGAAGACCAGAAAGAATATTTCGAACAGGTAGACGATTATGCCCGCACTTCCTGGAGCCGGAATACGATTCAGGTGGATGGATGGGGACAACTAACGCCCCCGGTAAATTCCAAATCGTATCCAAACCCTGCCGAAAACCGCTGGCACACGGGAGAAAATTTTGACTTCGGCGAAGGTTGGTTCAAGAACGGTTACGGTGAAAAAGATAATAACGCGAAGATTCCGGTGACCCATAACCGGCAGGTGATTTTTGTCAGGGAAATACCAATGTGGATTGTTATCGACCGCATGCACGGCGACGGAAGTCCCCACAGCTTTACGAATGTCTGGAACTTCCAGCCGGAAATGCACTGTCCGGAAGCCGAAGTATCCAAGCAAACGATTCAAAGTTACGTGGCCGGATTCCGGGAAGACGAAGTAATCTGCAATTCCGAGCAAAAATCAATCAGCACCCGTGACCCGGACGCCCCAAACGTGGAATTGTTCACGTTCTGTAAAAGTGAAGTAAAAATAGAAAAATTCTACGGGCAACTTGACCCGGCCAGGGGCTGGCATGCGCCGTCGATTCCGGGAAGGCGCTACCCCAAAGTGGATACTCATACCACTTGGCAGGGGGAAGATAAGGTTAATATTGCGGTAACCGCGATTATTCCGTCTGAAACCGCTGATTCAAAAGTAAAGGAAAAACGGGACATTTCCACAGGCGATATCATTGGTTTTGAGATTAAGCTGACGGACGGAAAAACAATTGCCTGTTTGAATTCCCCGAAGGCAGCGGAACTCGAATACGGAAAAGTTAGAATAAAATGCCGGGGGCTGGTTGTTTATGGGGAATCCGGGATGGTATTGGACGATGCTGAAAATAATAGTTATGTCTTTATTCCGGGTAATGATGGAACGGTACGGCAAACAGCCGGGATCGAAGTACCCAAAGGTTTCAAATGGGTATCAACTCCGGATGGCGGTGAAATGCCGGTTTATGATGAGAAACAGATTAGATAATTCGGATTTGGCAGTATGGTAAAAGCAGTTTTTATGGCGGACAATCCATTCTTTTATGATGGTGACATCCTCGACTATGTATACGGCCGGAAACGGTTTGCGCTGATTCGTGAGTTGGTGGATGTTCACCCGGTTAAGATAAATTCAGACAACTTTAATGCTGAACTGCCGAACCTGAAAGATGTGGAAGTTATTTTTTCCACTTGGGGTATGTTGAAGTTTACTTCCGAACAACTGGCGATGATGCCGAAGCTGAAAGTTGTTTTTTACGCCGCCGGAGCCGCGCATAGTTTGCTCGAACAGTTCTCCGGCAAAGGGATTATTGTTTGCAGCGCGCAAAAAGCCAACTCGATTCCCGTCGCGGAATTTTGCCTCGGACAGATCCTGCTTGCCTGTAAAGGATACTTCAAAAACACTATTGAATGCGGCAAAGGCCCTTGGCTGCAGTCGAAGACGCCGACAGGTAAAGGTGTTTACGGGGAGACGGTTGCGATTGTCGGGGCTGGCGAGGTCGGCAGGTATCTTTTGAAACTGCTCAAACCGTTCAAAATCAGGAAAATTGCCGTGAGTGATTATCTGGAGTATCAACCGGAAAAGGTCGCGGAATTAGGCATCGACAAGCTGGTGAGTATCGAAGAAGCCTTCCGGGAGGCATACGTAGTCAGCAACCATCTCCCGGACCTTGACGCATATACGGGAGCGATTTACCGGAAACACTTTGAATCCATGCGCCGGGACGCCACTTTCATCAATACCGGACGCGGTTCCCAGGTAAATGAGCGGGATCTGATTGAAGTGTTCAAAAAACGCTCCGACCTGACCGCATTGCTCGACGTGATGCATCCGGAGCCGCCCCTGGCCGGCAGTGAATTATTCAACCTTCCGAATGTCCAGATGAGTTCGCATATTGCCGGCAGCGTTAATGATGAAGTCCGCCGGATGGCGGATTGCATGATCAATGATCTCAAACGCTGGCTAAATGGGGAACCGCTAAAATTCAGGGCGGGTTCACCCGCCCGAATTTTCAACGCTTCTACTTAAACTTCAATACCTTCCCGGCATATTTATCCAAAACATAAACATCGCCGTTCTTTTTGTTGCAGACAATGGAACTGTAAACTGTCCGGGGAATCTTTTTAGGATTGCCGTAAACGATCATATTCGGAAGTTTTCTGGAATTCATGGCTGTCTTGTAATCCACGCTGCCGATAGTGCTGTAAAAACCGGATATAAATAAACGGTTGTCACCGGAGATTGTCATATCCAAAGGTTTCGGGAATCTGCCCCAGCAACATCTTACATTCCTGAAAGTACCATCCGGTTTCCAGAAAATCAGGGGATTTCCCTGATGTTCCCCCACAATTCCGGCCAGTATTCCTCCGGGCAGAAGACATATGGACCTTACCGCGAATCTTCTTTTTTTATCGGTGAACTCACAAAGGATTTTTTCACCGTCAGGACTGAATTTGACGATCCGGTTATTGCCTTCATCGGTTACATAAACATTCTTTTTCGAATCGACAATAATATCGCGCGGGTTTGACAGCCGTCCCTTGGATTCGCCTTCGCCACCCCATAATTTAATGAATTTACCGTCCGGGGAATATTTGAGAATGCTGTCGCGGCTCAAATCAGTTACATAAATATCGCCGCCGGAATCTATTGCGAGTCCGGCCGGAAGCTCAGTTTCTTTCAGCGGCAGACTTTTCAAATATTTTCCGTTGGGACTGTATACATGGATTGCGGCCTTGCCTTTGTCCCGCCGCCGCTGGTCCAGAACATAAACGTTGCCGTTTGAGTCCATATCCACGGCCACGGGCAAATCAATCTTTCCTTTTCCTGCTTTGTCCCATTCCTTCACAAGAATGAGGGAGCCGCCTGAGAGGGAGGCCGCCCACAGAAGAAACAGCGCAAGGAAAAAATGATATATTTTCACTTATTTACCTACTTTCCGGGTTTGGGAATAATCAAAGTGTCTTTAATGCAATTGCCGGAATAAGGCTTGGTAACATTTTTAAATTTATTATCTCGAAGAAGAGTTTGTTCCGGAATCAAGGTTTTATCGGGAACACGGCTTATCGTACCGCAGCTGACTTCGATGCCCAATGGTGAATCGGCATACTTGTTTTTTTCAATAATCGAGTTGAAACACTTACCTCTAACCAGTACGCCACTGGCTTTATAAAAATAGTTTCTCCGGAATATAGTTCCCTGGGCCAGTGCCTGCCGCCAGGGGTTTTTCGCCTTTCGATGGTCTCCCCTGATCCTGAATCCCGCACGATACGGATGATAAATTCTTCTAGGGATCGGCCCCAGCAGTTTGTTTGCGGTAACTTGATCAAAGATGTTGCAGGAACCCGCGGGATGGCCTCCGCCCGGCCAGATATTGACGCCTCCCATTCTTTTCATAAGGTTGCCGTGAATAACCATTCTTGCTCCCGCGCCGTATATTTGAATTCTGCCGCCGTCTTTTAAATCATTGGCAATATAATAGTGGTCCATGCAAGGAGACTGGATCACAAAGAATGACGTTTTATCAGGTTTAATATCAAATGGTTCGTTAAGGGTTACCTGGTTCTTTCCGGTTCTGGTGGCGATCCGGAGCTGACCGGCGCCTCGGCCTGAAATAATTAATGCCGGCCATTTGCTGAAGTTTTTGTACCACAGCCTTTTTCTGAAATCGGCGGCCAAGGTGACTTTCTTGCCGTCAACCGAGGCAATTCTATCGGTATAAGCAACGTCGCAACAGTCGGTACTCATGGCGTCCCCGTCGCCATCGACGAGATAGCCGAAGAACTCACAGTTCTGCATGTAAAATTTGTTCGCGCTGTTCTGCAGCGTAAAGTTACTATTCTCATGAAGAATACGGTGATTCAAACCTCCATTGTGGCTCAGGGTCCACAATCCGCAGGGAATATATTGAGTATGGACCTTGTTATTATTGGAAATAAAACCGTTGCTGTTGCCGATCATATTCCGGCATCTCGGCGCAACGAAATCGCAATCGGACATTACGATATTTGAGCCTCCGATAAAATGGAAGACGTAAGGCCGCTTATTCTGATCAGCCCAGACTCGTTTATTTCGATAGATGATATCACCTCTTCTGAGGTTCAACGTTCTACCCAGTGTAACTGCGATTATATTCAGATTTTTGGCCCAGAATGCATCGGTTTTTCGAACTTCAACAACCTTTTCGAAATTCTTGAAAACCCGGATGCCCATATTTTCCAGCGCAAATCTTTTGCCTGTAATCAAGGCATTGTCAACATCCTCGTATAACCCATCGAATATGACGAATGTCTTTTCCGGTCCTTCTCCGCGCAGAATGGTGTTGTCCGGCACTTCCCAGGGATAAAGGTGTTTGATGCTGTAAATTCCCGCCGGAAGCAGCACGATTCCGCCTTTATTGGCTTTCGCCGCTTCGAGGGCCTTCTCCACACCGCCGAGTTTTTTTGCGTTGAAAACGGTATCCGGCCAGTTAAGCTTTTTCACGGTCAGCAGTTCTTCCGGATTCCCGTAAAATTCCTGATCGTATCCGTTGTTGACGGAAACCAGATATTTACCTTCGGCAAGATTAGCGGGAAGTTTAACTTTTAAAGAGAAATTTGAAATAACTTCGGCGGGAAAGACCGTTTCCTTTCCGGAACTCATGTTTTTCAGTCTAACTTTGGAAGCCGGAGCGTTTTTTATCGAGTCATGATAGCCTTTAAAATTCATGCTCAGTCCGAATACCCGGACATACCCTCCGGGGGTAGCGTCCAGCCCCAGGTTTCCCTGGACCCAGCGCACTCGCGGAATATTCAGTTTTTCGATGCCGGAATATTTTCCGCCGTCCTTTGCCCGGACTTCATAAATCCCGAATTTCCGGCTCGCGGGAAGAACAAACTGAAAAGAATTTTTATTTCCCTGTAATATTTTTGCCGGCATCCATCTTTTGTTACCGGATTTACGCACTTCAACACTGACGTTTTTCGAAAACACGCCTCCCATCACCAGCACGGTTTCATCAGGCAGCACCGGATCGCTCAAGTGGACTATTTTTAAAACATCCGCATTGACCGTCAGTACGCTGAACAACAAAATCCAAATGACCGATTGAATCGAAATTCTCATAGTAATTAACCTTTCTGTCCGTTTATTTTACCGGTGCAAATACCTGCACCCGGTTGTTGTATTTATCCGCTACGTAAACTTTTCCGTTCTTATCAACGGCAACGCCTGTGGGACACAGAAACTCGCCGTCCTTACTACCGCGTTTGCCGATTTCGCCAAGGTATTTGCCATCCAGGTTGAAAACCTGGACCCGGTGGTTCATCATGTCACAGACGAACAGCCGTTTCCGTTGCGGATCGACGGCCAGCGCCCTGGGTTCGCGGAACTCGCTTTTTCCGCTGCCCGGACTGTCCCAATAACCTCCTTCGGGACCATTGGGATATGACATGGAAGCTGGAATCCACCCGCCGGGTTTTGCCGCCTTGTGTTTTTCCAACGGCAAGTGGGCGCGTCCGATCCATCCGATCAATTTACCGTCCTTGCTGATTTTATAAATACGGTTTTGGTAAGTCTGAAACAAGCTGCCGTCCGGGGTTTCTACAAAACCGTAAGTTCCGTGAAATGGAAGGCTTCCGAGAAATTTTCCCTTTGAGTCATAGATATAAGGGTTCGGGCAACCTTTATAATTATTGTATTCGCAGCCGACAATGATTCTGCCATTATGGTCAACAAAGATAGCGCAGGGATGATTCAATGCCCGGGATTTACCGGTTTCGCCTCCCCATTCGCCGAGATATTTTCCTTTCAGATCATATCGGATTATCCGGTGTTTCGCCCAGTCGGTAACATAAATCGAGTTTTTATCGATGGCAACTCCGTAGGGATGCCGCAGGATATACGGCCCGAAATCATCCGGTTTATTCTTGCCGTTGGCTATCCGCCAGGGCTTGCCGATCGTCATGTAATGTTTCCCGTTGGGACGGAATGCCTGGATCCGGTTGTTGTCCCGGTCAACTACATAAATATTTCCTTTTCCGTCAATTGCAACGCTTTGGGGATAGTAGAAAAAACCTGGTTTGTGATAGTTGCGCCGGGTCCGGCCTTTACCGATAATATTATTGAATTTGTATAACTTGCCGGAAGCATACAAATCAGCACTGACAAACAAGGTTATCAGTACAAGGATAATTTGTGGGCGAAAATTCATTAACCCGTCCCATCCGGTCATTATTTTCTGAAATAAACCGGTTTTTTTCAGGCTGGCTGTTTTTATGGTTTCCTGCATTTGCGCTCCTTTGTTTAATTTGTTTTCACTATTGACTTATTACCATCTTCGGACGTTTTTTTATAGATGGGAATGGACTGCCGGTATCGCGGGACCAGGAACTTACATCAGAAGTCTTTAAATACCACATCAAAAGACGTTCGTTCAGCTCGGAACGCACTTCCCGGAAGTCGTCATTATCGTATAGATTGTTCAATTCTCCGGGGTCGTTTTTCAGGTCGTAAAGTTCGCTTTTGTCATGTTCGCGGCGGACCAGTTTGAAATCAGCGGTGCGGATCATGACGCTCCGGCAGACAGACTCCGGTTTCTCCTGTTGCTGCAATCCTTTTGGGTAGTACAAGCTTTGCGGATTGCTCAGCAGGTTAGTTTCGCTGTAACCTTCTTCCCCGGGAATGCCGCCGACATATTCGCAACACACCAGGTCGGTGTCCGGATCATAACCGCCTTCGGCGAAAACAGCGCGGTCCGGATCACCGGAAGCACCATGCAACTGCGGAGTTAGATCGCGTCCGTACTGAGTATGGCGCAGAGGCGTATCGGTAAGATTCGCCACGGTTGGGGCAATATCAAAAAGCTCAATAGGTTCGCTGACGCGGTGTCCGGGCTTACCTCCGGGAATCGAGATAATCAGCGGAATGTGGGTCAGGTTATCGTCGAGGGCCGATGGCCATTTTTCCACCAGGCCGCGGTCCCCGGCCCAGTCGCCGTGATCGGAGAAGAGAAATACGGCGGTATCGCTGGCGGCGGCGCTTTTATCCAGAGCATCAATCAGCATTCCGAACATGTGGTCGACATAAGAAACCATACCCAGATAAATCGCCATGATCTTCTTCATATCTTCGCGGCATTCGGGAAGATTGCGGTATTCTTTTATCCAACGGTGAAACGCCGGGGCGTTTTCAAGGTTTTCGGCCAGCAAAGGTGGAATTTCCTCCGGTGAGTACATGGAGTACCACGGCTCCGGGGCGGTGTAAGGACAGTGCGGCAGCACCTGCCCGAGAAACAGCATGAACGGCTTGTCGGCGGGCTGCCACTTGCGGATGAATTCTGAAGCGGCAACCACCCGGTGATAATCGGCGTGATGACCGTCCATCGGTTTTGCAAGCATGCTCATGAAACCGGGGTGTTCCGGGTCGTCATAGAGTCTCGTATGGGGACGCCCCGGCATTTCCGGATACAGAATGTCAATAGAGTTTTTAATTTCCTCATTGCTAAGCAGACCGTTTTTGCCAAGGTAATGAATCTGATAACCGTTTTGTTTCAGGTATTTAAGCGTGTTGGGTTCATCCGGCTGGAGGAGATGCCACAGTGACCGGTGACCGCGAGTGTGCGGATACCATCCGGTCATGAAGCTGCAACGTGACGGCGAACACACCGTGTGCTGAACGAAACAGTTTTCAAACAGTGTACCGCGCTCCGCCAACTTGTCGATATTCGGGGTTTTGACCAGCGGATGCCCGTAACAGCCAAGAACATTGGCGCGCATCTCGTCCGGGTTGAAGTAAATTATATTCATCAAACGTGGAGATTCAGTTCCATTAAGTTCTTCCGGCGAAAAATTTTTCGATTTTTTTTCGTTCCTTCCGCTTTTTGTTTTGACTTGTATCACTTTCTTCCTGTTCCTTTCAATTTTTTTGATCATAAATTATTGACGATACGTTTGTGAACATTATCATTTTTGTATTCGACTTGCTGACGCTAAATCTTTACCATCAAACTAATCGATCTGTTTTGAACTGAATTGTATTGGTTAATCATGGAATCCGTAATAGAGGTGGCTGTCTTCCTTCATGTCATAATTATCTGCCGGAACCATCAAATCCGCAATATTTTTAGATTCCACGTGTCCGTCAAAATACAACACATTGGTTCTGCTCGCCGGGGATGGAATGATGTTGTAATCAGGATTATCCCCTGAAAACGGCCGGCTTTCACCACTGCCATGCCGAAAACTGGAAAGACCATAAAATCGTATTGCAGGGACTTGCTGATGGCAGAGGTCCGATGCAAAGATTGTTGCCGACGGAATATCCACGGCGCTGGTTTTATGCCCATCCGTGTCAACGGTAGAGCTGTTATAATAACCGCAGAGGAAATGGTTTACGCCGTAATGTCCATAACAGAAACCATTGTTCCACGATATAGGGCGTGTTTCTGAAGGGCACATGAAATCCACACTTGCATTTGTCCCGTCATACATCAAGCCATACGCACCCCGTTCGCCCATAGTGCCGCCGCCAAGCAGCAGCGGCCACCCCTTCTTGCATGCAATCTTATGGGATGCCATAACTATCCAGGCGTCGTTGTCACCTGTATACATTGACTGGGCCAAACCTATCTGCTTCAGGTTATTGGTACACACGGTATTTTTTGCCTGGTTTTTGGCCTTCTTTAATGCCGGGAGCAACAGGGCGGCAAGAATGGAAATAATTGCAATTACTACCAGTAACTCAATAAGAGTAAATATTTTTCTTCCCAATTTCTCCCGCCAGCCCTTATCATGCGTTCCAGTTTTCATTTTATCGCCTTTCGTCTGTTAGACCCACAAATTCCAAAATCTTATGTTGTCATTAAATCCTGTATTCTTGTTTTATTCCGCTATAATCTCATGAGTTCATTATCAGATCCGGTTTAATTTCTATATGTTCCAGGGGGGCATTGGGATTTTTAATTCTCCACAGGAACAATTCAACCGCGCGGCGTCCGATACCATAAGCATGAATGTCAATCACGTTGGGATATGGATGAAGATTGGCCAGCAGTGGGCGTTCGTTATTACAGGTAACAACTTCGATATCACGGCCAGGGACAATTCCCTTGGCGTGGAACACCGGGTAAGCGCCGGCGGTTATGATATCGCCGGGAAAAAATATTCCGGTGATTTTTGGTCTTACAGCCATGACCTTGTCAATAAGGACAGACATCTTTTCACGGTCGACATAGTGATGCCGCTCATCAATAACCATTACCGGGTCGCCAAAATCAAAACAGGCTACCCCTGCCTCCTCCAGGCATTTCTTGAAAACCTTTCCCCGGTGGGCCATAACGGTAGTTCCCTCCAGTTCCCCGATAAATGCACAGTTAAGACAATTTTTCCGTATCAGGCATTCAGCGGCAAGTTCCCCGATCCTGTCATTGTCAGCATTTACATTGTCCCACCAGAGGTTTTTCTTGCTGTTGCTCATCAATCCCACGCAGATGTATCCGCTAAATTCTCTGCGGAGTTCTTCAGTCAATTCACCGGCAAAAAGAATGATTCCGTCTACTTGACCAACCAGCGAACTGAGCTTTTTCAAGTCCCGCTCATCAGTAAAATGGTGATAAATAAGCGCCTTGCCGTTTTTCCGCAGAGTTTCCTCCACCCCGGCAAGGATCTCAGTATAGACAGGCGCGCGAAGGATCGAAGGAAGTTTCCCGATGCTGATCAAAGCCAGCCGGTTTGTCTGGCGCCGCCGTTTTTCGCGAATGCTCCGTACTCCCTTGCGGTGTGGCGTGGCTTTCGGGATATAGCCCAAGTTGTCAATTACACTGCGGACTTTTACGGCGGTGGCAGTTTTAATGCGGGGGTCATTATTGATTACGTATGAAACCGTACCCAGCGATACTCCGGCTTCGCTGGCGATGTCTTTTAATGTTACAGACTTGCCCATTCTCGAAATAATCCCATCCTGTTTAAATATATTATACTCGGATAATTCAAAAATGTCAAGTATAATTTAAAAAATTTATAAATATATAATAATAAATAAGATAAAAGGATATTTCAAAAAATATCATTGGTATTGATGGCGTTTAAGGCGCATTTATCAAAACTCCTGTCTTGCGCGGATATGCGATTTGCCAACTTGCCGGTCAGTTTTGAGCGAAAATGATAATGCGCCGCAAGCGACAAATGATTAATACCGAATTGCAATCAAAATTTCTATTAATGACAAGAAAGGTTTTGTTGTCTTTTCCATAATATCTATCTTTGATTGCATAATGGAATTAATCCCCGGGGGATTCAAGATGGAACATTATACCGAATTGCAATCATTACTTGCTTTTAGATTGCCAATTGTAAATGTTGAGAAATGCCGACCCAATAGTCAAAAACTAATAGCTGAAAGCTTTTTCCAAAGCCTGAAGCCCGTTCACTTTCCAAACGCAATCTTGTAAACTTCCGGGTATCGGCTGACGAAGTGAATTTTAATGCCTTTTTTCACTTCTTTGGGAATTTCCTGATAATCCTTGCGGTTGGCTTCCGGCATGATGATCTCTTTTACCTTCGAGCGTTGCGCGGCAAGGATCTTTTCACGGATGCCACCTACCGGCAGGACTTGACCGGTCAGGGTTAATTCGCCGGTCATGGCGAGTTTGGGTTTGATTCTGCGGTCCGAAGCCAGGGAAATCAGACTTGTTGCCATGGTGATTCCGGCCGATGGCCCGTCTTTCGGAGTGGCGCCGGCGGGAACATGAAGATGAACGGTATTGTCCTTGAAAAAGTTTTTATCGATCTTGAAGTGTCCGGGGATTGATGAAACATAGGAATAGGCGATATTCGACGATTCTTTCATCACATCGCCAAGCTGCCCGGTCAGTTTGAGGTCGGATTTTCCGGTAACCGCAAGCGATTCGATGGTCAGCACTGAACCGCCGGCGGCGGTCCAGGCAAGTCCTACGGAAACCCCCGGTTTGGGATCTTTCATCAGCGGATTGTCGAAGAAATAAGGCATTCCGAGGAGCTTTTCAACGGTGTTGGCATTAACGGAAAATGTGCCCCGCTGTTTTCTTTCCGCCTTCTTCGTGGCGATTTTCCGCATACATGAAGCCAGCGATTTTTCGAGCGAACGCACCCCTGCTTCACGGGCATAATCCTGAATAATCCTGATAATTCCGGCATCGGTGAACGTAATCATTTTCCGGGTCATGCCGTTTTTATCGAGAAGTTTTGGAATAAGGTGACGCTTGGCGATCTGAACTTTTTCCTGGGTAATGTAGCCTGAAAGCCTTATCACTTCCATGCGGTCGAAAAGCGGCGCGGGAATGGTGTCCGGCACGTTTGCGGTGGCAATGAACAGCACCTTTGAAAGATCAAACGGCACATCGAGAAAGTGGTCACGGAAAGTCGAGTTCTGCTCAGGATCAAGAACTTCGAGCAGAGCCGACGCCGGATCGCCCCGGAACGACGCTCCAACCTTGTCAATTTCGTCAAGCATGATCACCGGATTCTGCGATCCGCAGGTTTTCATGGCCTGAATCACTTTACCGGGCAGCGCGCCAATGTAAGTGCGGCGATGCCCTTTGATCTCGGCTTCGTCGCGCATACCGCCAAGGGAAAACCGGAAAAATTTGCGTCCGAGGGATTCGGCAACGGCGCGCCCGAGCGAGGTTTTACCCACCCCCGGAGGCCCGATCAGGCACAATATCGAGCCTTCAACCGAGCCGCGCAGCCGTGAAACCCCAATAAACTCAAGAATCCGTTCTTTAACATCTTTAAGCCCGTAATGGTCGCGGTCAAGAACCTGGCGCGCCACTCCCACGTTAAGTTTGTCTTTGGTGGTGATGCCCCAAGGCAGTCCGGTAAGCCAGTCGAGATAGTTGCGCGCCACGGCGTATTCGGGCGACTGGTTATTGAGCAGTTTGAGCTTTGCCATTTCCTCATCGATTACCCCTTTTACCTCGTCGGGGAGGGTAAGTTGTTCAATCTGCTCCTGGAATTTCTGGATTTCCTCTTCCTTGTCGTCTTTTTCAAGTCCAAGTTCCTCCTTGATTGCCTTAAGCTGTTCTTTCAGGAAAAATTCGCGTTGCTGTTTCGAGAGTTTTTCCTCGATCTGCTTGGTGATTTTCTCCTTGAGTTCATTAATGTCCTGTTCGCGCCGGAGTAGGAACAGCACCTTTTCCAGGCGCTTATAAAGAGAGCGGCAATCAAGCACGTCCTGAAGTTCGTTACGGTCGGCGGTGGTCATGTTGACGGCGAAATCGGCGAGTAGCCCCGGATCTTCAAGCGACCCGCGCGACAGAAACATCTTGATTTCCTGAGAGTAAACCGGATTGTGTTTCACCAGTTCGCGCAGAGTGTTGATAATTCCCGAAGTAAGCGCTTTTATTTCGTCCGAATCATCTTTTCTGGTTTCCGGGAATGCCACTTTCGCCCGGATGCGGCCATTGAGCACCTCGGAATGAAGGATTTCAATGCGTTTGATGCCCTGCACTAATACCTGGATCGATCCTTCCGGGGTTTCGTTGTATTTCAGGATCCGGGCGATTGTGCCGATCGTATGAAGACTTTCCTTGAGTTCTTTCGGGTCTTCAGGGGCGGTTTCGGGTTTGGTCATCACCAGCCCGATCACCTGTTCGGAGTTGCTGTTGTGAATGTCCTTGAGCATCTTGGCCATGGGGCCGGACTGGAAAATCATCGGCAGCATGATTCCGGGAAAGGCCGGACGCGGCTGCAACGGCACAATATAAATTTTATCCGGAAGAATATCTGATGCCAGCACAATTTCCGGCGCGGGTTTTACCTCAACATTGTTTCCGCTGGTATTATTAATATCGTCAGACATAATTAATTATCCTCCTGATTTTCAGAAAACTTATAACATATTTTACTTTAGTACAAAAAATCAAATCTGTAAAATTCAGAGCATAAAAAATCAGGAAGGAAGAAATCTTATCCCGAAAAATTCCGGGTTAAAAGGAAAAGGGCCTCCTTATTCTCCATTTTCAGGTGGGCCCCAAGCCTCTCTTTAACGCACCCGGCGTTAAATTTGATAATACGGCGAATATCTTTCAGGAACAATAGACATTATTAAAAATTCGCAAAATAAATATACGCTATCTGTTTTTCGGGCCAAGCTGTCCGGTTAATATTTTGAAAAAGAAATCCGGCGGAGGGGTAAACCGCCGGATTTTGGAGAGAGGGGGTACGTATGAGAAATTGTTATTCCGAAAAAGCGACTTCAAGAACGGCTTCGGGGGAATCTTTTTCCGCGCTGCCGGAAGACATTATTGAAACTGCCGCCATATTGAGAAATCCGATTGCAACGATTGTGATGAGAACGATTTTTACGATTTCTTTGATTTTGCTCTGCTTATCCATTTTTCCGCTCCTTATTTGCTTTTGTTGTAAGGAGATTCGGGCGGAAAACATGAATTTTACGGAAAGATCAAAAAAAAATCAGATTTTTTTCCCAAGACTGGCAAAACCGGGATTATATCAGGATAATACCATTTTGCAATAGAAAACGAATTGGTATAAACATGCAATACAACAACAGCGGCTACTAATACGATAGCGAATTGCGATAGTGAAATAAAATCTGTTAATCCCGTCTAAAATATTTTCAGGAAATTACGGGTTAGAGCCACATCGGAAGGCGACCGGGGCCGTTGCGGTCAAGACTGTTTGACTGAAGCATATATTCGATTTGGCCGAGAAGTTTTTGCTTGTCATGAGGGAAACGGCCTTTCAACGGCAGCGGGTTAGACGCATGATTGGCGGTGAAAACGGTCCGTTCAAGTTCCAGCCTGCTGACAATCTCGTATAATTCCTTTACCGCGCCATACTCGGAAAGAGTTTCATAACCTTCATACATGCTGCATCCGGGAACCTCTATAAACCTTAGTATCGACAACAATCGAGGCTGCATCCGGCTGAGGGCGTTTGCGGTAAGCTTGGCGTGGCGCATCGACATTTCGATTCCTCCGAGTCCGAGTAAGGCCATCACCGAACATTTCAGACCGTTATTCTGAGCGGTATTTACCGCTTCAATCATCTTATCGACACTTTCATGCTTGTCTACCAGCCGGAGAATCTTGTCGTCACCGCTTTCCAGTCCCATGTATAATGTGCTCAATTTCAGTTCCGAAAGTTTTCTAAGCTCCTGTTCGCTTTTTGCCAGAATCGATGTTCCATTGGCATAAGTATTGACACGCGCGAGATTTGGGAAACTGCAATTGAGCTGTTCGAGGAGTTCCCGCAGACGGTCAAAGGAGAAGACCATCACATCGCCGTCGGCAAGAAATATCCGCCGGGTTCCGGGATAATATTTTCCAGCCTTTACGATTTCATCCAGAACTTCCTGCCGGTCGCGCACCCGGTATTTCACCGGCTTGTACATCCCGCAAAATTTGCACGAATTGTGCGGACATCCATAGGCAACCTGAAAAATCAGGCTGTCGCCCTCCGCTGGTGGTCTGAATAACGGTTCCCTGTATTGAATCATTTTTCGCAGAGGTATTTAGCCATCATGCCGTTGCCTTCGTACTGAGCGGACGTGATGGTGAATCCGGCGCGTTCGAGCATGCCTTCGAGAATCCAGGAAAAGGTGCTGTATTCGCGCTTGAGATGGTTTGCGGTTGCTCCGGCGAATTGTTCGTCCATTTTTTCGGCGAAAGCTTTTACCCATTCATCGAAATGCTGTTCATATTCCTCCAGGGGGAAACTGAAAACTACGTCGAACAGGTAGAATTTTCCGCCGGGCTTGAGCATTCCATAGACGCGCTTCAATGCAATCTGCTTCCAGAAGTCCGGGAGGTGGTGCAGTACCAGACTTGAAATAATCCCGTCGACTGGAGTCCCTTCGTGATTATACGACAAAAATCCTCCCTGACGGCATTCGATATTGCTGATTCCCTTTTCTTCTGCCCTTTGTTTCAGGTATTCGAGCATTCCGGCGGAGATATCCACGGCGTAGATTTTTTTGAAATTGCTTGCGGCGTTCAGAGCGAAAGCTCCGGTTCCGCAGCCAAGGTCGATGACTTCCGCGTCCTGCGGCAGGTTCAACGCCTGCAGACGCTCTTCAGTTTCCTGCTTGTAGTCGCGGAATTTGGAATGCCGTTCGTCAAATCCTTTTACTTTTTCGACGTCGCAGAAATCCGTGCCGGTGAGTTCGAGTTCATTGTATTTCCAAGCTGGCGTATTCATAATATTTTCCTATGTAGTATAGGGAACAACGGTATTATTTTTCATTGTTTCCCAGTGTTCCATGAGCATCCGGAAAGTTTTCTCGGAAAGTATCAGGTTGGTTACGACATCTTTCTCTTTTTCTTCAAGCTTTCCTTCCGAATCTTCTTCCATAACGATAGACTTAACCGTTAAAAAATAATTATAAGTGCAATCTTCGCAGTAGGTTAAAGAAGCTTTTGTAAAATCGTCAAAGCTAGTCGATTTCTCCAGGGAAGTAAGGGGAGTGAAATCACCGATTTCAAGATGGTTGACAAACAACTTTTTATCACCGATGGACATTAGTTTCGGGGTTTCATATTTACCTTTGATCCATTTGCCGCAGTTTTCACAGAATGGCATATCCGCCATTATTACACAAGGGAATATGATTGCGACTCCGATTATTATTATTGCCTCGACTGCCCAGATTGCATACAGGACAATACCGGTTGGCGTGTATTTGAATATCGACCACCCGCCCTCTTTTGCAATATCGTTCATAATTAGATAGATATGATTCGGATTAAGGGTGAATACAGCTTGTCTGGAAGCGGCAAATATCCAAAATATCCAGGCAGCGTAAACCGCGAAAACACCCAGAATCAATCCTCCGGAAAACAACACGTACGTGTTCCTGACTTTGCCGAGATACGCGGCTAGCGCTAGTGCACCTCCAATTCCCACCGCATAGCCTATTACAATGAAAAAAGTTATGTAAATAAAAGGAATCCAGTGAGTCGCGTACCCGTAAATTACACTCAGGATGGTTACCCCGATTACACCGAACAAGACCATTAAAACGGGTCCTAGAAGTCCAATTCCGCCGGAATGCTTGTAATAAAGCCTTTGATTCTCCATGTTTTCTCCCCTTTTGAGTTTTTTTACCCATAATATAGAATTACTGAATTTACAAAATCAAGATATATTTTGGTTCTAGACAACTTAAGCGAATGTTTAGACACGGTATATCACACATGATTAAGCACTTATATGTTTGCATTGTTGTTCATAATTCTTTTTCAGGTAAATCCTTGCATTATTATACTTGTTATCAAGGATTTACCTGAAAAAGAGAATGCCTTTAAGTGTTCATGAACCTATATTTTTATGAACCTGGATTTAAAGAGCCGGTGCGGTATCCTTCCAGATCAAGGTATACCCCCTTGAAACCGATGGATTTCATTGTCCTGACAATTTCGGTTCGCTTTTCAACCGCTTTTGCCGTATCGCCTGAATTAAGTTCAATTTTTGCATCGCCATCAAGCCATCTTACCCTGCAACCCCGGTAACCGAGTGAGTGAAGAAAGTCTTCGGCCTTGGCGATTTTTTCGAGTTTGCCGTGATCCAGCGGCAGATGGTACGGAACCCGGGAGGCTAAACAGGCGTTCGGCGGGAAGTCATGGTTCGGCAAACCGAGTATTTTCGAGTATTTCCGCACTTTCTCCTTGGTAAATCCTGATTCCGCCAGCGGATGCTTGATGTCAAGTTCTTTCGCGGCTTTCATGCCCGGACGGTAATCTCCGTAGTCGTCGATGTTTGTGCCGTCGGCCACGATTGCGATGCCGTGTGATTCCGCTGTTTTCCTGGCTTCTCCCATCAGGAACTTTTTGCAGTGATAACAACGCTTCTCGTCATTTTTGCGAATGTCGTCAACCTTGATCGGGTCGGTTTCCACTATTTCAATTCGGAATCCATTTTCTTTTGCCCAAATTTCCGCGAATTCACTTTCCGCGATTATCGAAAACGGCGACCTGACATGCACCAGGAGAATGTTTCCTTCCCCCAGGACTTCCTTCGCGGCGGCGGCCAGACACGTGCTGTCAACTCCGCCTGAAAAGGCGACTGCCAGCGAACCGTATCCCTTCAGAATCTCAGCCAGTTTTTCTATTTCCCGCATAATTCTATTTCCTTAAACTTCTTAAAAATACTTACATTTAAGGCCAAGGCAAAACCTTCTTGAAAAAAGTATATTGTCTTCTCCCCATATTCCTCTTATTTTTGCAGAAACCTGAACTTGTTGGCCGGGATCGCGAAGCATCCCGGCAGTACCATCCAAAGTCAGTTTGGTGGTTTGACAAGGGATGGGGTATGGGGAAGGGAAAGACTTTTCATAAAGGGTTTCCTTTCCCCATAAATAAAATCTTATTTGACTCAATAATTTTCAATAAAAATTTATCTAAATTCAGGAATGATCTTTCAATCCCTGGAGGTATTCTTTTTCGAGGATGTCGGACATGGTGCGCCATCCGAAACGGTTTTTCACGAGTTCGCGGCCGTTTTCGCCCATTTCTTTGGCTAGTCCGGGGGTGTCGAAAATTTTGCTGACGGCGTCAACTATGGCGTCAACTTCCTCCGGCTCGGTCACGAATCCGGTTTTGCCGTTGATGACGACTTCGGGGGTGCCGTCGAGATTGTAACCCACCGCCGGTTTGCCGGAGGCCAGCGTCTGGACAACGGCGCGGGGTAGCCCCTCGCGGAGCGACAAATGCGCGAGTACGTCCATCTGGGCGATGTAGCGGTAAACTTCATGCGGGGAAACGAGTCCGGCGAAAGAAAACTTATCAGTCAGCCCGAGTTCGGCGATCTGGCGGTCCATATCTTCTTTCATGATGCCGTTGCCGACGATCAGGAAATGGATGTCGGGGTATTTCTTTGCGAGTTCGGCGGCGGCGGGGATGAAATATTCGTATCCCTTGAGCGGGAAAAGCCGGGCGACAGTTCCGATTACTCTGGCTTTTTCTGGAATCCCGAGCTGTTTCCGCAGTTCCGGTTCCGGTTTGGAGTTCAGGAACGGTTCAAGTTCCATGCCGCTGTAGACCACCATATATTTTTCCGGCGGAGCGACTTTGGCTTCGACGCATTGGTCGATCATGGCCTGTGCCACCGCGTAAATTTTGTGGCAGCGTTTGGCTGCCCAGCGTTCCATGGCGATGAAAAGTTTGTTTTTCCAGGCTTTTTCGTTGCGGTGAAAGGCCTGTCCGTGAACGGTGTGGACAATGAACGGCACTTTAGCTTTCCAGGCGGCGGCACGGGCGATGACCCCGGCTTTCGAACTGTGAGTATGGACTACGTCGAATTTCCGTTCCCGGAAAAAATCCCGCAGGTCCCGGTAGGTTTTGAAGTCCGCCACCGGGCTTAGTTCCCGTACCAGCGACGGAATCTCCACTATCTCGAATTCGGGAACATCCTGCTTGGCGAGCAGTTCGCCTTCAGGTCCGGGGGAGGGACCGGTTACCAGGACCACTTCATGACCTTTTTCGAGGTGTCCGATGATCGTAAACAGGGTGTTTTCCTGGGCTCCGCCCACGATCATGCGGGTAATAACATGGCAGATCTTCATTTTACGGTCCATTGATGATTTCCTTAAATTCGATACTGTTGCAATTTTGCAGTTTTATCCTCTCGACATTTTTGCCATTGATTGAAATTTCGAGTTTCCTGGTTCCCAGATTATTTCCTGTCAAGTCAATCCTTGTGGCAAATTCCGGCGTTTTGAATACTATCCGGCATTCGTTGCGTCCGGCCGATATTCGCATATTTCCGCTGGTAAAATGCCATAAACCTTGCCTCCAGTCAAGCGCGGACGGCGGAAAGAGTGCGGTTCCTGAAGAAATCGCGGTTTTTCTGGCGTTTTCGGCATATTTCGTGCGTCCGGAAATTTTTGGAACCAGCAGTTGGTCAACGGACATTGCCGAGACAAGTTTTTCCATTCCCGCGCAGTAATCTTTCTGCGGTCCCTGGGCGGCCAGGAGAGTGATCCGGTTCACTCCGTTGCAGATCAGGTAGTTGCTGATGTACTGCGCGGTTTCAGAACTCGGAACGTTGATTATCGCGGCCCGGTGCGCCGACGGGCGGCAGATTACGATGGCCGGTTGCTGACTCCTTCCGCCGTGGAATATCGCGATCCGGTCAGGCATGACGCTGTTCCTGACCTGCCAGAATCCCAGTATCAGTATTACGGTAAGTGACGCCAGGAGAAATCCCCGTTTGCTTTTTCCCCGGAACATCAGCAGGAATGCCAGGTAGAACACCACCAGCGACCACAGCGGCGGCGACGCGATTATCCTTCCGGCGGCAAGGCTCCCGAACCCGGAACAGATCAGGTTCATGAGTCCCAGCGCGGCGGTGATGATCAAGGCGAAAACCGGGGTCAGGATCAGTAGCGGCGCCAGCAGCAGTTTGAGAATCGCGATAATGAACATGAACCACACCAGCGGAATCAGCAGGAAATTGGCGAGGATCGAAACCGGCAGATACCAGCCCTGATAATAAAGGATCACCCCTGAACTTGCCAGCCACGCGACCACACAACCCAACAGTCCGTAAACAAGCCATTTAATGAACCTTACCTTGGCATAGTCTTTCCAGGTTGTTATCCGGTTGGGCTTCCAGTCGAGAATCTCCCTGATGTGCGTAAGCCAGGAGTGGAGGAAATGTCCGGAGAGCAACAGGAAGCCCACCACCAGGAACGAGAACTGGAACCCGGCGTCGATCTGGTAGTACGGATTGAAGATCAGAAGGATAGACGCCGACACGAACACCACGTTCAGGGGCGGAGTTGAAAACAGATCAGCCCGGCAGATACACCAGATGGAGATCATCAGCCAGGCGCGCACCGCCGGGGGATTCATGCCGGTGGTTATCACGTATATCAGGATAAGGCCGGGAATCAGCAAATGCCGCACCCGGAACGGCAATCCCCGGAGCAGCAGGAACAGAATTAGCGCAAACACTCCCACGTGAAGTCCGCTGACCGTGAAAATGTGGATCGTGCCGCTCCGCAAATAGCTCTGCCGGTTTTCCCACGATAACCCCTGACGGCATCCGAACAGCAGTGCGGCAAGCAGCTTGCGGTTTTCCATGCTGTCGATCCCGGAAGTCACCACGCCCATTGCCCGGTTGCGGGTTTTAAGCACGAACCTGTAGATTCCGTTGCCGGTATCTACCCGTTTTGCCTCGCGTGCGTAAAAGATCCGCTTGATGCCCTTTACCTGCAAATAACGCTTCAGATTGAATCCGCCGGGGAAGGGGGGCGCGGACGGCTCAACGAACACGCCTTCACATTTTATAATATCGCCGTAACCGAGTTGGGGAAAATCATCCGGCAGATGCACGGCGATTTTGACTTCGAGGTCGGTTTGGGCTGATTCGGCGGTAAGCTGGTAATTGATCAGTTTGCATTTGACCAGTTTTGGGTTGGGCAGCCAGTCGAGTTTTCCCGGAACTGATGAGTCGTCTACTTTCACCGTGACCGTTGCTCCGCAGTGAGGGCGCGAGAAGATTACCGGGCTTTGTGCCGGACTTGACGGGATGTGAACCCATGCCAGGATAAATCCGGCAACCGCGAAGAAAATGAATTTTCCGGCATTGCCGGGTTTCAGCAGAAGCAGGGCCATAAGCGCGGAAATAATTATGATCCAAAGAGCCGGCCGAAGATTTTCCGGCGACATGATCACGGGAAGGCTTCCGGCAATCAGACCAAGCAAAATCATCCCGGCCGGGTACTTTCTTGATACCCGTCCAATCCGGCAGCGGAAATCTTCCAGGAACTTTAAGCGTTTTACCATTCAGTAAGTTAACCGCTCCAGGCGCAACGCGCCACCCTTCGCGCTTACCGGCTAACTATTTTTCCCTGGCCACCGGCAGAGGGATGTCCTTGAAATTGAACTTGAGCTTGGTTTCCAGAGTTTTACCGGGGAGCGTGACTGCCAAATCCATCGGCTTGTCTTTTTTCAGGTTCAAGATTCCGGATGATTGAATATGGAAGACTCTTGCATTCGGGAAACTTTCGCTTCTTCTTGGGTAAAGTTCACCGAGGTTTTTGCCGTTCTGTTCAAGGTTCCATTTGCATGAACCCCAACTCGGCAGTTCCTTGCCGGAGATTTTGACTTTTGCCATTACTTTGCCGCCTTTCAGTTCAAATGAAGTCAGGGCGACTTTCAATTTCCCCGCCGGTTTTTCCAGAGGAATTTTTGCTTTTATTGCGTCTTTAAACATGATTTTGTCAACTTGCTTAATAATTCTCACCGGGACTTCAAATGACAGGGAACTGATAGTTACGGCGTTATCCGATACCGTGCCGACACTGATTTTTTGCCAGTTCCGGTTGAATGAGATCAGGCCGTCCCTGGAATATTGCCAGTTGCTCCTGTACCTTGAGATACCTTTTGACTTCTTTCCGAGATTGTCAGTAACCTCGACGGACTGAGCGGATTTATACATCAACGCATTGATTTTTGGCTCGGGAATAATAACCGTGCCGATTTCGACGGAGCGTTTATTTGTGTCGAAATCCTGAATCACCGCAACGCTGGTCAGGACCGCCTTGAACATGCCGTTGATGGCTGCCGGATTGTTGAAGCTTCCAACCTGAAAGCTTAAAGTAGTGGGGCCTCATCCGCCCCCGCCGCAGGCTTGTTTTGCGTAAGAGTTCCCCGACAACTTGCAGAGTTTGTCCATAGCCTCCCAGAAGGTCGCGTCCTTGATTTCGAAAGATTTCAGCACGGGATTTTTATAGTTTGCCGCAAGCGCGACTTTATTGCCGGTGAATTTTTCGATTTCCTTCAGCACGTTCAGCGCTTTTATGTTTTTCCGGCTTATCGTGAATTTTTTCGGTTCGAAAGAAATAAGTTTTGAAGGCTGCAGACCATTGTCCCTGGGGCCGGAAACAGATCGATTTGTGAACTGGTTGATTTGGGCAACAAGCTTTCTGAATCCGGCAATACCCTTTTTCCATCCGGAGCTTCCGGTCTTGAGTTTATCCAGCAGTTGCAGTGCGTCGTTGCCTTTACCCTTAAATACCGCGAGAGTGGCGAGGTTTAAAGTTTCTCCCGTTTGCTTTGCGGCGGCAAACTGTTTTTTATCCAGCGTTTTTTTGGATTCAAATGCCAGAAAGTGATTAACTTTGTAGCCGCCGGTCATACCGCCTGGAGCGTTTTTAAAGTCTACCTTGTACTCCGCGATATTTTCAAGCAGGATTCCAGCATCAATATCAAACCGGATATTCCCGCCGCCGGAAATTACGAACGGCATGGGAACGGTGGGGGTGCCGGAAATTACTTTGAAGACAATTATGGCGCATTTCTTTCCTTTGACGTCCTTGATTTCTTTTAAAGTGGAGGTTGTTTTGATCTTAATGGTAAATGCATCGATCAATGGCAAGGCCGTGGACGCGGTCCACTGATTTCCAGGTTTTACCGCTTTGCCGGGAAGCTGACCCCTGCTCAGGATGCAGCTGTTGAGTTGTCCTATGAAAATACGGAGTAACATGTTTCCGTTCTCAATATGTTCCAGTATTGCTGAGTTTTTTCCCAGAAAATCCAGATTGCATGCTCTCAAAAAGGTTTTTGTTTCATCTATCTTTTGTCCGGGGCGTTTGATATTGTCGCCGGTGGTTTTAATGGTTTGCTTTTCCAGGAGCAACACGGAATTCTTTTTGACGTCGGTTTTTATTGCGGTAATGTTTAAGTGGCCGTTTGAAATGGCGTTGGCCTTCATGTCCCGGGCTGGTGATTTTATATCTACTTTCATACGGTCAGAGGACTTGTATGTAAGTTCCTCGCCGGGAGTGAATTTGTATTCGAGTTTTACCGCGTCGCCGGAATACAGCGAGGCCGTTAAGAGAAGTAGAACAGAAACAAGCGGAATATGGCTATTCATACCGTCACCTACGTTTTTATACTATTTAACGGAGAACGACACTATACAAATTTAAATGCCGCCGGGAATTTTGTCAAATGACCGATTCAATCAATGTTTGATTGGTCAATCCATTCTGGCTCTTGCCTCTCCGGGTACGGAAATAAGTTTTAAATTGAAGACAATGGATTCTGCTGTTTCCTTTTCTGCTTCCCCATTTTCCTTTTCAACTTTTTTGCCCTTGTTGTCTTTATTGCCGGCGACAGCTTTTTTGACGGGAGGCAGGCCGGTGAGTTTATACACCCAGTCGGTATCGATTCCTTCCCCGCCCACTTTTCCGTCCCTGCCAAGACATTTTATAAAAACGGTGTCTTCAGTAAGGCGGTCGAGGATAAAATGGTTGCCCCATACGTCATCAACATTTTCCCAGCGTGTATCATTACCGGAAACTGAGTTTAAATCACTCATGCCCTGGGGCATGATTTTATAATTGTCATAATATTTTTTTACCGCTTGAATAAGTAAATCCATTTTATTTATATTATCGGTGATTTGGGTTGACTCCATTGCTTTGCTTCTGAAGTACACATAGGTGAAAGTGACAAAGGCAGCCGTGGCGACCACGGCCAGGACGATCAATAATCTTCCAATTGTTTTGTTCATCGATATTATCCTTATTTCTTAAAACAAATTTCTACCAAACAGTATGTTTGGATCGAGTGGCCGGAATCGCAAAGCATTCCGGCAGTTTCAATCCAAGGATACTCCTTGGCAAGACCAGCCTGCTTTTTCCTGCTGGAATCGCAAAGCATTCCAGTCATTTTAATCCAGGGACACTCCCTGGTGGGATTCGAGAAATTTCTGATAATTCATCGCGGTTTCGAGCTTATTTTTTTCCTGTTGCAGCTCGGAGATTTTCTTTTTGAGCAACCGGATTACCGTATCGACATCTTCCTGGGTTTCGATGGGCCAGAAACTGTACTTTTTGTCTTTGTCGTTCCAGGCTACGATTGACGGATACGACGATGGTATCTGGATATCGTACTTTTCAGCGGCGGCGGCGAATCCCTGGTCGATATCGTAACTCTGGCTTTTTTCCACCACCAGACGCTTAAATGCTTCCAGATTATCGATTTGCTTGATGTTGTCCATGAGCCCTCATGTTCCCGGGGTGAAAGTGATGGTGCGGTTGTTGAAAATAATGATCCGGTGATCGAGATGCAGTTTCACCGCCCTTGCCAGAACCATGCTCTCAATGTCCTTGCCGATGCGTTTGAGTTCATCCGGGTAATCTTCATGGGTTACCCGCCTGACGTCCTGGTCGATGATCGGGCCTTCGTCGAGGTCGGCCGTGACGTAATGTGCGGTTGCGCCGATCATTTTCACGCCGCGTTCGTAAGCGCGCCGGTAGGGATCGGCCCCCTGGAATGCCGGCAAAAACGCATGATGGATATTAATGATCCTGTTCGGGAACTCGTTTAAAAAATCTTCGGAAAGAATTTGCATGTACCTTGCCAGCACCACCAGGTCAATGTGGTTGGTTTTCAGCAGTTTCACCACCTGCTTTTCCTGTTCCGCCTTGTTTGACTTGTTTACCGGGTAGCAGTAAAACGGAATCCGGAATTGTTCCGCCACGTACTCGAGGTCCGGATGGTTGCTGATCACCAATGGGATTTCGCAGTGAAGATCGCCGTCCTGCTGCCTGCGGAGCAGATCGTAAAGACAGTGCGAGGTTTTCGATACCATCACCGCCATTTTCGGCACGTAATCGGAATAATGCGCTCCCCATTGCAGATTCAGGGGGTTCGCAAAGCCGTCGAAAGTCTTTTCGAGCTGTTTGCGGGAAGTTTTCAGGTCTTTCATGTCCAGGATTATCCGCATGAAATACTGGTTGCTGATCAGGTCGGTATGCTGTTTGCAGTCAAGGATATTGAACCCGGAATCGTAGAAAAACTCGGTAATCTTTGCCAGCAGTCCCTTGTTGTCCGGACACTGAATCAAAAAGATAATCTGTTTCATTTCAGTTCTCTGTTTACTCTTTTTAACCTGAATAGTTTAGGTAAAATATAACCGCATCAGTTTATTATGCAAAACCACCTACTGCATGTGCATTGCCGTACTGTCTCTTCCTTGTAAAACTGTGGGAGTTTCAATAGGGTCATTCTGGTCAACCAGACCCCATCGCCGGGTGAATGGCCAGAATACGAAAAGGCCACGGCCCACGATGTTTGCGCGGGGCACGAATCCCCAACGGCGGCTGTCTGAACTGTTGCGGGAATTATCCCCCAACGCGAAATAACAGTCTTCAGGGACTTCGACAATTCTTCCAGGCGCAAGATCGGCCTCGCCCTCGTGACCGTGATATCCGCCTTTAAAGCTGTAAATCTTTTTAAACTTGTCCGACAGTTCATAAATGGGTTTGAATTCGTTTTCGCCTTTGGGCTGGATATAGACAGTATTATCCACGCATTTTATTTTGTCCCCAGGCATTCCGGCAAGACGTTTGATATAGTAATATCCTTTATCCGCCAATCTTTCATTATTCTCGTATTTATTGATTATGCCCACGGTATTGAATACAATTACATCTCCCCGGTGCAGCCCTGTAAAATGATGAGAGAAGCGGTCAACGAACAAATGATCGCCCAGCATCAGCCAGCCGTTGCACAACACCTGTCCTTCATTATATTCGCCGTATGGATCGATATTATAATATTGGGGGCCCATACTTTTCCATTCCCCGGGAAGCGTGTAGTTGACTCCGGCTATATCAATTTTCATGCGGGAAAAAATAAAACCGGCAGTATAGTTTTCAACGCCGGCAAATGGACCGGATTTTTCAACTTTCAGCTTGGCGCGTTCCGCGGAATAGAACATGTAAGCCAGCGGTTGCGGCAGGTTGGGCAGTGTATTTTTTGTTACGTAATGAATTCCGAACAGGGTGGGTTGCATACTGCTGGTGGGAATCTTGAACGGCTGGAAAAACAGCCCTCTTACCCCGAATGCCACCATGAACGCCACCGCAATGATATCAACGTATTCCCGGACCACGTGAAACGGATGCGGCGGGACGATTTTCGCGGCGGTTTCCGGGGCTTTGGCAATGAACGCTTCCGCGCCTTTGAGTTCGTGGTCTTCCCGGAGAACTTTTACTTCATCCACCATTTTCTGCAGCCGGTTCTTTTGCTTTTGTTCGAGAATGTCGTCATCCCGGTGCAACATGTGCTTCAGGTGATGATGTATGTCCTTCAGCCGTTTGCGCAGTTTCCGTGCCTTCCAGAACCCGATGGTTTCAACCGGTCCCTTCTTCGCCGCTGTAGTTTTTTTCCGTGCTTTAGCCATTAACTGTCCGAATTTTTCAAGACTGCCACGAAAGCTTCCTGCGGGATGTTCACTTTCCCGATCTGCTTCATGCGTTTCTTGCCTTCTTTCTGCTTTTCCAAGAGCTTGCGCTTACGGGTGATGTCGCCGCCGTAACACTTGGCGGTAACGTTCTTGCGCAACGCCCTTACGGTTTCCCGGGCTATCACTTTGCCGCCCACGGCGGCCTGGATAGCGATCTGGAACAACTGCGGAGGAATCACGTCTTTCAGCCGTTCAGCCAACTGCCGTCCCCGGTACGCCGCCTGGTCGACATGGACAATTGACGAGAATGCGTCCACCGGTTCGCCGTTCACCAGGATATCAAGCTTCACCAGTTTTGCGGCCTGATATCCGCCGGGTTCGTAGTCCATGCTGCCGTAACCACGGGTAATGGACTTCAGTTTATCGTGAAAGTCAATCAATATTTCGTGCATTGGCATTTCGGCGGTAATGATCACGTGGCCCATGTCGGCGGAATCGGTGGCGGTGCAGATGCCGCGTTTGGTCATGATCAGGTTCATGATGTCGCCGATATACTCGTTGGGCGACATTATCCGGGTGGTGATCATGGGTTCTTCGATGCGGTCGATCACGGTGGTTTCCGGCAGGTGGATGGGGTTGTCGATTTCCAGCAATTCGCCGTTGGTCTTGAAAACGTGGTAGATAACGCTCGGGTAGGTGGCGATGATGTCCATGCCGTATTCCCGGCGCAGACGCTCCTGGATGATTTCCATGTGGAGCAGTCCCAGGAACCCGCAGCGGAACCCGAATCCGAGCGCGGCCGAAGTCTCTGCCTGATAAATGAATGCGGCATCGTTGAGCTGAAGCTTGGCCATGCTGATTTTAAGCTGATCGTAATCGGCGGTATCAATGGGATAGATGCCGCTGAACACCACCGGCCTGACTTCCTGGAATCCCGGCAGCGCCTTGCCGCAGGGGTCTTTAACGTTGGTGATGGTATCGCCGATTTTAGTGTCGGCGGGAGTTTTGATGTTCGGGATAATGTAGCCCACCGACCCGGCGGAAAGCTTGTCGGCAGCGGTCATTTTCGGGGTAAAATATCCGGCTTCCTTGATTTCGCTTTCCAGATCGGTGCTGAACAGCCGGATTTTGTCGCCGCGTGCGAGTTCGCCGCTGAACATCCGCAGATAAGTCACTACGCCCCGGTACGGGTCGTAAGTTGAGTCGAAGATCAGTGCGCTGGTCCCCTCGGATTCCGGTTTTTTCGGTGGCGGAATCCGCGCGATGATTTCCTCGATGAGTTCGGGAACTCCCTTGCCGTCCTTGGCGCTGACCATCAGCGCTTCCTCACGGGGGATGGCCAGTATTTCCTCCATCTGCTCCATGCACATTTCCACATCGGAGGCGGGCAGGTCGATTTTGTTGATTACCGGAATCACGGTCAGGTTCATTTTGAATGCCAGCGTCACGTTTGCCACGGTCTGTGCCTGTACGCCCTGGGTGGCGTCGACCACCAGCAACGCGCCCTCGCAGGCCTTCAGCGACCGGCTTACTTCGTAGGAGAAGTCCACGTGTCCGGGGGTATCGATCAGGTTAAGTTCGTAGTTCTTGCCGTCCTTGCCGGTATGATGCATCCTTACCGGGTGCGATTTGATCGTAATACCGCGCTCCCGTTCCAGGTCCATATCATCGAGCAACTGTTCCTGCAAGTCCCGTTGCTCAACCGTATGGGTGAGTTCGAGAAGGCGGTCTGCCAGCGTCGATTTCCCATGGTCGATATGGGCGATTATCGAAAAATTCCTGATTAAATCCAGATTGCTCATCAGCGTTTATAAATTTATAGTTCCCGTTAAAATCCAAAAACCATTAATCTAGCTCAATTTTCGCCAATAACAATGGCCGGGACACGTGATTTTCCGCCGGAAGAGCCGGTAAATGACTTCCGGGGCTTGCACGGGATGGGAATTCCGGGTAAATTCTATACTTTATTCGCTGAAATTTTACGTGTGTATTCAAAATGCTGGAAAACATTTTCATAAAAGGCGCAAGCCAACACAATTTAAAACACATCGACGTGGAGATTCCGCGGAACAAACTCACGGTGATAACCGGCTTGAGCGGTTCCGGGAAGTCGTCGCTTGCGTTCGATACCCTTTATGCCGAGGGCCAGCGCCGCTATGTGGAAAGTCTTTCCGCGTACGCCCGGCAGTTCCTCGACAGGATGCAGAAACCCAAGGTGGAGCATATCGAAGGACTGTCACCCGCGATTGCCATCGAACAGCGTTCGGCAGGATCGAATCCCCGGTCCACCGTTGCCACTACCACTGAAATTTACGACTATCTCCGGCTACTTTACGCGCACACCGGTACGCCGCACTGTCCGGAATGCGGACTTGAATTAAAGGCGCAGTCGGCCCAGAGCATTTGCGAACACCTGCAACTTCTGCCCGGCGGCCGGAAAATGATCCTGCTCGCTCCGTATGTGACCGGGAAAAAGGGCGAACACCGCGACGTTATCGAGAAAATCCGGCAGGACGGTTTTGTCCGCGCCCGGATCGATGGCGAAATCCTTTCCCTGGATGGCGACCTCAAACCGCTGGCGAAGACCCATCGCCACACTATCGAAGCGGTCGTCGACCGGTTGATAACCGGCAAACTGGAGTCCTCCCGGATCAACGACTCGGTTGAAACCGCGCTTAAATGCGGTGACGGCAATCTTACCGTGATGGTGGAAAAACCAGATCCCGGCAATGACAAAACACAGTGGGATGAAGAAAATATCAGTGAACACCTTGCCTGTACGAAATGCGGAGTCAGTTTCGGCAAGCTCATGCCCCGGAATTTCTCGTTCAACAGTCCTTATGGCGCGTGTGAAAACTGTCACGGTCTCGGGACACTGCTGGTTATGGACCCGGAATTGGCGATTCCCGACCCCTCGAAGTCCATTCGCAAGGGCGCAATTCCCGGCTGGCGGCGCGGCCCCCGGCGGCTGCTCATTTACTACAACCATTTGTTGCGGAGGCTTTCCGAGCATTACGACTATGATAAAATGCTTACCACTCCGTTTAAAGATCTGTCGGAAGATATGCGCGAAATTATCCTGTTCGGGAGCGGCGACGAGGTTATCAATTTTGATTACTACATGCGCGGCAAGCGTTACCGGCTCCAGAAACCGTTCGAGGGCGTACTTGCGAACATGCAGCGGCGTTACTACGAAACTGAAAGCGACGCTGTCCGCGAACGTCTCCGCGCCTACATGACCCGGAAAAAGTGTTCGAAATGCAACGGTTCGCGGCTTAACCCCGTGAGTCTGGCGGTTACCGTGGGCGGGATTGGTATTCACGAATTCAATGCGCTGTCAATTGAAAAGGCCCACGAGTTTCTCGGCAGTCTGAAAATGAATGAAGAACAGCAGGCAATCGCCGGTGAAATCGTCAAGGAAATCAACTCGCGGCTAGGGTTCCTGAAAGACGTCGGGCTGGCATATCTTACCCTTGACCGGGAAAGCGGAACGCTGTCCGGCGGAGAGGCCCAGCGCATCCGGCTGGCGACCCAACTCGGCTGTGGGCTTGTCGGGGTGCTGTACATTCTCGACGAACCCAGTATCGGCCTGCATCAGCGCGACAACCAGAAACTGCTCGATACCCTCCACAAGCTGCGCGATATCGGCAACACCGTGATCGTGGTGGAGCATGACCTTGACACCATCGAGCAGGCCGACCACGTGATCGACCTCGGCCCTGGGGCCGGGACCCACGGCGGCAGAATCGTCGCCACCGGAACCCCGGACGACATCAGAAAAAATGAAAAGTCGCTGACCGGACAGTTTATCGAAGGCAGGCGGGAAATCCCCGTTCCGGAGAAACGTCAGCCCGGCATCGGCAAATTCCTGGAGATCACCGGCGCGGAGCATCACAACCTTAAAAAAGTCAATGTAAAAATTCCGCTCGGAACTTTCTGTTGTGTTACCGGGGTTTCAGGCTCCGGAAAGAGCAGTCTGATCAATGAAATCCTGAAGCGCGCCCTCAACAAGCATTTCGGGATAAAGGACGACCGTCCGGGCAAGCATAAGGACATCAAGGGGCTGAAGCATCTCGGCCGCCAGATCGTTATCGATCAGAGTCCGATCGGGCGCACTCCGCGCTCGAACCCGGTAACCTACACCAACGCTTTTTCCAATATCCGTTCCCTGTTCGCGGAACTGCCGGAGTCGAAGATTCGCGGTTACAAACCCGGGCGTTTCAGCTTTAATGTGAAAGGCGGACGTTGCGAGGAGTGCAAGGGCGACGGCATCAAGAAGATCGAAATGCAGTTCCTGCCGGATGTCTATGTGACCTGCGGCGCATGTAACGGCAAGCGCTTCAACAACGAAACTCTCAACATCTATTACAAAAAGCGCAACATTGCCGACGTACTCGACATGACCGTGACCGAAGCCACCGAGTTTTTCAAAGCGATCCCGCCGATCTACCGCAAACTCAAGACCCTGGCTGACGTGGGACTCGGTTATATCCACCTCGGACAGCCCGCCACGACACTTTCCGGCGGAGAGGCCCAGCGGGTCAAACTTGCTTCCGAACTGGCGAAGATTCCGCGCGGTCATACCCTTTACATTCTCGACGAACCCACTACCGGCCTGCACGTGGCCGATATTGAACAACTTATGAAGGTGCTGGTAAAGCTTCGCGACAAAGGGAATACCGTGATCATTATCGAACACAATCTTGAGGTGATCAAGGTTGCCGACCACTTGATCGACCTTGGTCCCGACGGCGGTGACGCCGGGGGCAGGCTGGTTGCGTCCGGAACACCGGAACAGGTGGCGAAAGTCAAGAAGTCGTACACCGGCCAGTACCTGAAAAAAATTCTCTCCCGATAATTCATTCGACACAGGAAATTCCATAAAATGAACGAAATGTATTTTAAAATTGTAACCGCCGTTTTGGAAATCTTTGCCATGTTCGCCGTCGGGGGGCTTGCCAGGCATTTCAAATATATCAACGAGAAGGATTTGAACGACTGGTCGAAGCTGATTATCGACTTCCTGTTTCCCTTGCTGGTGTTCTCCTCGATTGTGTCAAAATTCAATCCTGACCGGCTCGAAGACTTGTGGCTGATGCCGCTGATCGGTTTCGGGCTGATGGCGTTCGGCGCCGCACTCGGTTATGGGTTGCGTTACGGATTGAAAAATCGAAGCCGGGACCGCATGAAAACTTTTCACCACTTTTGCGCTATTAATAATTACGGGTTTCTGCCGATTATCATGGTGACCAACCTGTGGGATGATTCGCGGCTGCCGTTGCTGTTCATTCTTAATATCGGGTCGACCATCGGTTTCTGGACAATTGGCGTAGGGCTTCTCGGCAGTGGCGATATTAAACGTACTTTACGTAATATTTTAACTCCATCGCTGATTGCGGTTGTGCTGGCTTTGTTTATTTCGATAGCCCGGCTGAAATTCGCGATTCCGGGAGTGTTGCTGAAAATCAGCGGAACATTGGGGAATTGTGCGGTTCCGATGATGATTTTGATTATCGGGGCGTCGCTTTACGGTACGCCGGGAATCTTTAAAAATATCCAGGACATCAGCTATGTTATATTTGTCCGGTTGCTGCTGATCCCGCTTTTAAGCATTCTGATACTTGCAATTTTACCACTGCCGGCCGATGCCTACCAGGTGGCCTATATCGTGGCGATCATGCCCACTTCGGTGAGTTCCACGATCATTACCCGCAGATTCGGCGGGTCTCCTGAATTCGCCGGGCAAGCCGCCGTGCTGACCACTATTGCCTCGCTGATTACCATCCCGATCTTCGTGTATTTCATGCGTACCTCATAAATTTTTTTCCACGAGGGATATGCAGGCAGCTTTTGCCGAAAGCGGTCAAGAATTTTCAGCCGAGGTAACCTCTGGACTGAATTGGCATTTTCAATGCTATGCTGAAAATGCAGTTATGGTGCAGGTGGTGACCACCTGCCTTAAAAAATTTTTCTCTTTCCCTCAAGAAATGTCTATAACAGAAAACGAATTGGTATAAGGGGAAATCAGGCGCTGTTTTTGCAATTGCCGGGATTGGTTTATCCGGGATATTGGAGTTGTAATTCTTAATAGTCAAATATATAGTTTGTAAGACTTTGGGAGAATATAGCATGCCGGATAGTCATGAAGAACATGGGCAGAAAAAAATAATGCTCGATGCTGCCGGTCAGTCCGTTATCCTTGAAGACAGTTCTCCGGAAAAGGTTATAAAAGCCACTATCGATGCCACCCCCGGTTTCCGGCTGTTCAGGAAAGCTTTATTAATCGCCGCGATTATTGTTGTTTGCATAGGTTGCTGTTTCCTGTATTTTTTTACCAGCCATGCTGATCCCACCGAAATTTTCGTTTTTTCGTCGGCAAGATATCGTCCGGACAAACCGTTTACGGCGTTTGTTTTTGTCAGGAACGGCAGGAACGGGACAGCCATGAAAAACTGCCGGGTTTCACTCAAGGCAGGGCTGAAGAACCAGCCTTTGCGGAAGTTGCCGCCGGTAGTTACCGGAAAAGACGGAATGGCGCTGGTTCATCTCGAGGGGCGTCCAAGCGGACTATACACGTTAAAAGCGGCGGTTGGTGCTATTACCGCCAGTAAGATTATCAATGTGGATCCGGTTTACAAATGCATGGTCACCACGGACAAGCCGATTTATCAGCCGGGACAGAAAATCAGACTCCGCACCCTGACCCTGAATGCCATTGACCAGCATCCCGCTCCCGTGAAAAAGATAAATGTCACGATCAAGGATTCACGTGACAATCTGGTTTTTGCCGAAACGTTAAAAGCTTCGGAGTTCGGGATCGCCGCCACCGATTTCCGGTTGGCCAGTCAGGTTAATACCGGGAAATACAAGATCAATGTCGACGCCGGGCTGACCAGGAAGAAAACTACCGTTGAGGTAAAGCCGTACCGACTGCCGGATTTCAAGATAAATGTTGAGACCGGGAAAAAATTTTACGGCCCTGGTCAGCTGGTAACCGGCACTGTCCATGCTGAATACCTGTGGGGCAAACCCGTGGCGGATGCGAAACTTCTGATCAATGTATTTGTTACCGTGAAAGCGCGGGACAAGAACGCCAGGGACATTGTATCGATTTTCGGCGATGAAGCAAGGGTGCTTGTTCGAACAAATAAGTTGTTGAAAACCATCAAGGGAAAGACTGACGCCAAAGGCAATTTCAGTTTCAGACTAAAACTTCCCGGCAAGTTTTCTAGAATTAACTTCAAGGATGAAGATTCCGCCTGTTCACTGGAAATTACGGCCGTTTCCGCTTCCGGGCGCAAGCAGGAATTCAAGAAGAAAATCACCATCTCAAAAAGGCCGCTCCGGATTGATTTTATCCCGGAGTACGGCAAACAGATCCGGGGAATTTCCTCCGGAATTTATGTTCTTACCAGCGATCCTGACGGCAATCCGGTTCCCGCAATCCTGGACATTGAAGGCAAAACCGTCAGGACTGATGAAAACGGAATCACACTGGTTAAACTCGCTTCAACCCACGGATCTGCCGGATTTGTAATAGAAGCTCAGAATCATGACGGTTATAAGACTGTGAGGTTATTTACCCCGAAATACGAGTCCGGCGACGCCCTGGTAATCAAACCGGAAAAATCCGTTTACCGGCAGGGGGAGGAACTGAACCTTGAAATAGGTTCCACAAATTCCGGCGGCAGAATATTTGTCAATATAGTAAAAGATAACACTTCGCTGAAAATCATCCCGGTTGAGTTGAAGCGCAAAAAGGCGAAAATATCTTTCAGGCTGTCCCCGGAAATGGTCGGCACGTTGCAGCTCCATGCGTACCAAGTATCCTCGAATGCAAGGGGGATAACCAGGGATTTCCGTTTAATACAAGTGTTACCCGGCGACAATTTAAAGATATCCGCGAAATTCAGCAAGCCGGAGTATCGTCCCGGAGATTTCGTAAAAGTGGATTTTGACGTGAAAGACAAGTCCGGCAGTCCGGCAATCGCGGCATTGAGCGTTTCCGCCGTCGATGAAGCCGTATTTGCGCTGCGTCCCCGGAAGACGGTATCTGAACGTATCTATTTCCTGCTTCAGGAGGAGTTGCTGAAGCCTGAATATCAATTAAACGCCGCCCCAGCGTTGATGCCGCTTGAATATACGAATACTCCTTTCGGGCAAACCTTCGCGGGGTATCTGCTGGAACAATGCCAGAATATGAACAATCTGCAAGTCAGTGAGAAAAAATCATACAAACAGCGCGAACATGCACTGGTGCGGAAGAAGATAAAATATGGAAATATCCTGTTCGTAATATTGATTTCAGTTTCCTCGTTTGTGTACCTGTTGATTGCGGTCCCTTTTGCGTTCGGCATCCAAAACCTCAATTCTGAACAGTATGCCCTGGTGACCGCAAGGACGGATTGGAAGAAAGTTCAACGGCGGTTATCGGCAATTATGGCAATGTCATTTATCGCAATGCTGATTCTGATTTTTTTCATTGTCATAAGGTCCGGCATGGTTAACATTAAAATCAGCAACGCGGAAGACAGTCTCAGGATAATCTGCTCCGGGATGGTGATTTTCGGAATGATTGTGCTTTGGATTTTTACTTGGCGGTCCTGGCGGGCGCTTTTCGGTTATTTCAGGACCAGCTATATTCAGAATCTGCAGAAGATTCTGCTGCTGGTTCCGTATATTTCCGGAATGTTCATCTTTGTGTTCATGCTGTTGGTTCTGGCGTGGATATTTTTCCCGAACGCCCCGCATACGGGGATGCTTTCAATAATCTTCCTGCTCATATCACTTGTGCCGATGATCAGCATCAATGCGGCACAAGTAATGATCTGTACCAAAGAACATCTGGAAATGAAGAAAAAATTCAAGGCTGGTCTGGGCATGGGGATCGGGAGGCATCCGCGCCCCTACAGTAAAGTCTGGATTTTTGCGAGTATGCTCTCTGTTGGTCCGGTAGTCGCGATTTATCTTGCCATTATGATAACAGTTTTGGCTATGTTTTTGCCCTTTATTTGTATCGTTGAAAAGCTTGGCGGCGGTGGTGGAGGAAGATAAACGGCGTACAGGAAACCGCCGGAAAAGTCGCCAGGGAAGTCGGCCGGCAATGCACCACCCGCATAAAAGTGATGGCCAACCTGCTGACTTATCGCAATCAGACTTCCCAGGATGGGGTTATCAAGGATGAAACCGGATTCCCCGGCGTCGAGTTCCGGGTGGCGGTGATGCCTACCGTTGACGGTGAACGAATCACCGTGCGGATTCTCGACAAGGCAAATACCCCGCAATATCTCGATGAACTGAACTTTTCCCCGGAAACAACCTCGCAATTGCGAAAAATGTTGAGCAGAAACAGCGGCATGATCGTTCTTACCGGCCCGACCGGATGCGGAAAAACCACCACGATTTACGCAATGGTCAGGGAACTGCTGAAAAATGACCAGGATCCAGCATCGATTATTTCCATCGAGGATCCCGTTGAATGCCGGATTCCCGGAATTTCCCAGGTCTCGCTGTCGAAAGCAAGCGAAGAATGGAATTACCCCCAGGCTCTCCGGGCCGCCCTGCGGCAGGATGTCAAAACTCTGATTATCGGTGAAATGCGCGACCGGGAAGTTATTAAAGTCGCCCTCGACGCCGCTCTCACCGGACACCGCATCATAACCACATTCCATGCCGGCGATATCCCGTCTGTTTATGCCAGGATTCTGCATCAGGGCTTTGAACCGTTCCTGGTGGCTTCTGCCATTACCGGAATTGTCAGCCAGCGGCTCCTGAAAGCTAAACAGGATAAAAAGAGAATTCCGCTGGTTGCCTTGCTTGCCCCGAATGACGTATGGAAGGATTTTATTATCGAGAATCCTTCTTTGAGTGAAATGAGAAAAAAGATACCCGATTACCCGCAGGCCGATCTTCAAAAGGTCGCGGAAGCTATGGCCGATGCTGGAAAAATCGACCGGAAGGATGTGTATCTGCTATGAAAAATAAAATCAGTAAAAGTCCCTACTTGATGGTGGAAATGATTGCCGCGCTTGGTTTGCTCATGATCCTGACAACCTGTTTTTTTGCTTCATTGAAAACGCTGAACAATATGGACAGGACTTTCTCCAGCGAAAAACGCGCCTTGATGGTTGCGGACAATACTCTTGAAAGACTCGCAAATAAAAAAAATTACAATTCCATCGACGTTAAACGTATTTTTATGGACGAATATCAGAAAAGCGGACTGAAAAACTATTCCAGAATCACTCCCAAAATAGAAGTCCAAGATAATCATACGTTTTTAGTGTTGCTGAAACCCAACGGGAAAACATTTATCAAGGTTCCGGTCAAATGTCAGCCATGAAGAAAAATATCCGCCGTTATACTCTCCTTGAAATTATCGTGGTGATTGCTTTTGTGGCTATCCTGATGAATTCGGCGCTGCTGCTCTATTACAAAGCTAAAGGCAAAAGCATGGCGCACATTGAAAAAGCGGTCCATATCAAATCCGTCAGCGCGGTGGCGGATATCTGGCGGAAGTTTGTCCATGATAACGGTAACCCGGCTATTATCGAACCGGACAAAATTGTCTTTAAAAATAAATCCGGTATTTCCGCTGTAAAAGACAAATTGATTTTCGCCACGGTGAAAGACAGAAGACAGTTTGTCCTGCCGAATGGCTATTCCGCGGAATTTGCGTTGGAACGAAATTCAAAAGAACCACCATGCCTGGTTTTAAAATTGAAGGAACCGAAAGGAAGCTCTCCGCATAATAAATTCACCAGGATAGTTGCGGGGATAAAAGAAAAACCATGAAATACATTAAAAATAATGAAAACGGATTTGCCGTAATATTCGTTATGGCCCTGGCCGCCGTCCTGGTCCTGATTATTTCCGTGGCGATGAAAAGCATGTTCATGACTAGCCGTCAAAACCAAAAAGACAAACAGAAAATCATCGAAAAAGCCGAAAAACTCAATCGCCAATCTGTTCCGGGAAAATAGAAAGAGCTTCCTGAAAAATCCGGATATTGACGCAAAAGGCGCGGTAAAGACGTTTGAGTCTGGAACAGGTACAAAAAAATGGAGCGAGCGAGCGGATTCGAACCGCCGACAATCACGTTGGCAACGTGAGGCTCTACCACTGAGCTACGCTCGCATGACAGCGAACTCTTAATTTGTCGTAATTCCGGGAAAAATCAACCGCAATCGGCAAAAAATTTCAGGTTTTTTCCGGGAAAAATTACAGAACGCCTTTGGTTGAGAGTACGCCGTCGACTCTGGGGTCACACCCGGTTGCCTGGTCGAGAGACTTGGCAAGGGCCTTGAAAACGGCCTCAAAAACGTGGTGTGCCTCTTTTCCTTTGAGCATCTGGATGTGGAGATTCATTCCGGCATGAACACTCAACGCTTGGAAAAACTCGTGGAACAACGCGGTATCGATGTCCTTGATTCTTACCGCCGGAGGTTCGAGATCGTATTCCAGCCAGGGACGGCCGGAAAGATCGAGAGCCACCAGCGCCAGTGCTTCGTCCATCGGCAGGATACACGAACCGTACCGCCGGATTCCCTGCTTGTCGCCCAGAGCTTTTATGATGGCCTGGCCGAGGGTGATGCCCAGGTCTTCCATCAGGTGATGGTAGTCGATCTCAATGTCACCGGTGGCGGTTACGTCCAGGTTCATGAACCCGTGTTTGGCAAAAAGAGTCAGCATGTGATCAACGAACGGGATACTGGTGGAAATTTTTCCTTCCCCACTGCCGTCGAGTTCAATTTTTACCGTAATATCGGTTTCCTTGGTTTTACGGCTTACTTCCGCGCTTCGGCTCATTGCCATGTCTCCGTTTTAAGGTTGCGTCCCTGGTAATTCTTTCTCCACAAATGTATATTATTTTTCCGGGAATGCAAAGTCCAGTAAAATTTAACGGGTTGGCAATTAGTAAATGTTTCAAAAAATCATTGTAGTCATCATTGGTTGTTGTTGCTTCGCGAACGGTATTTATCAAATATATAGAACATCAATTGGTAATGCTGATATGGCGTCCGTGATGGTTGGGGTTCTCACATCCGGGTTTTGGGGACTGATTGCGGCAATTTGCCTGACCTGGGTGTTTTGTCCGGGATTTGCGAACTGGGCAGCGGACAAGGTATACTATCCAGGCAAGAAAAACAAAGCGCCGGAGTATAAACTCGATACGATCAGGGCAAAGATAATGCGCCGGGAATTTACCGAGGCCGAAGCGGAATTAATACAAATCCTTAAAATGCATCCCCTCGATCAGGCGCCTACTGCCGTACTCGCGGGAATGTATTTGGACAACACCGGGGAAACGGACAAGGCGTATGCGCTTCTGGCAAATTACCTGAGAAACAAGGAAACGCGGGTGTCCGGCGACGAGGAATTCGCGATGATCCTGGTTGACATTTGTCTTGACCGGAACCAGCCTGACGCCGCCAGGGAAATATTGACTTCCGAACTATCCATGCCGCATTCTAAAGGATCGAAAATGGAACTCCAACAGCGTTTGGCCAGCTTCTCCTGAAATTTACGGTATGAATTTCAGGAATTCAGGTTTATATTAAATGTCGAGGGCAGGAAGGAACTGAAAAAATGCGTAAATGGCTTTTAATCTTACTTGTGTTTGGTGTTGCCGCGTCCGCCGCGGTCCAGGCTGAAGAAGGACGGAGATCACTCAGCGACCGGCGTTCCGACCGGAGAGGGCGCAGGGAACGGCTTTCCTATGCTTTGCTTATGGAACGGGCTCAAATGCTCGAGCGAGATGCGAAAATAAATGAAAAAGACGGCCGAAAAGAAGAAGCGAATGCCTTGAGGATCGTTGCCGAGGCCCATCGGAAATTTGCGAAAGTCGTCAAATCCGGCGACCGGATAAAAATCCGGCAAGCTAAGCGCGAGTTCCACAATACTATCCGGAAATACAAACAGTATCTGCCCGAAAAGCCCGGCGCTGAAGAAGATGCAAGAAGAGATGAAAAAACCGATGACCGCGGCTCCCGGCGGGATGATAGCTCCGGTTCTTCCTCAAGTAGTTCCAAGACCGAAGGTAAAGTAAGCCGTCCGGCGTTATAATTACCCTTCGGTTTTAAGGAGCAGGTTTTTCAAGGTCATTTCCAGCAATTCCAGAGTCCACTCAACATCGGTAAAGGCGCGATGATGCTGTCCTGTGCCGTCCCCAAGCCCGAACTGCTGACGCAAAAATCCCAGGCTGTAACTCGGCAGTCCGGGGAATGCCTGTTTTGCCAGTGGGATCGAATCGAGAGTTTTTCCCTGCCAGAGCTGCATGCCGTTGCGGAAGAGGCTTTCCTGCAGGAATCCGAGGTCGAACCGTGCGTTATGTGCCACCAGCGTACTGTTTCTGGCGAAGTCGATAAACTGATGCCCCGCATCACGGAACACCGGGGAGCCTTTCACCATTTCATCGGTGATGGTATGCACCGCACTTGCTGCGGCCGGGATCGGGACGCGCGGATTTACCAGCGTATGAAACCGTTCCTGAAAGCCGTCCGCGTCAATCCTTATCGCCGCGATTTCAACGATCCGGTGTCGGGAAGGGCTCATGCCGGTGGTTTCAAGGTCGAACACCGTAAAAGGGCCGAGTTCATGCCATTTCCGGGCCATAAAATATCTCTGTTTTAAATTCTATATCTGTGAAAATCTAAGAGATTTTATTATGTGGGGAAAGGCAATCCTTTAAGGAAAGTCTTTTCCTTCCCCCCAATTTCTCCGTATTTTTACAATTTCAAACGGAAACTATTTTGCGTAACCGTCCGGGAATTTTTGTTTCCATTTCCAGGCTGATTCGATGATCAGTTTTGCGTCTTCGAACTGGGGTTTCCAGCCGAGTTCTTTCTTGGCCCGTTCGGAACCGGCGATAAGCCGGGGCGGGTCACCTGCGCGGCGCGCGGCAACTTCGGCGGGAATGGGGTGACCGGTGACTTCCCGGGTCGCTTCAATAATCTCTTTAACGCTCAGGCCGTTACCGGTTCCGAGGTTGTAGTGTCCGCTTTGGGGTGCGGCGAGGGCCAGCATGTGCGCCTGCGCGAGGTCGAGAATATGGATATAGTCGCGGATGCAGGTTCCGTCCGGGGTATCGTAGTCGTCGCCGTAGATCATGATCTTTTCGCGTTTTCCGAGCGCTACCTGGAGGATGATCGGAATAAGGTGGGTTTCGGGATTATGGTCCTCGCCGAAGTTTTCGGTGCATCCGGCGGCGTTGAAGTACCGCAGCGCCGCATATTTCAACCCGTGGATTTTGTTGTACCATTTCAGGATTTTCTCGAAACAGAGCTTGGACTCGCCATAGGGATTGATCGGATTCTGGGCGGTCTTCTCGGTGATGGGAATTTCTTCCGGTTCGCCGAATGTGGCGGCCGTGCTTGAGAAAACGATGGTTTTTACCTCTCCGGCCACAGCCGCATCCGCCAAATTGATCCCGGACCCGACGTTGTTACGGAAGTATTTCGAGGGATTCTGCATCGATTCACCCACCAGGGAAAACGCGGCAAAATGCATAATTGCATCGAATTTGCCTTCCACCATCACGTCATGGACTTTCTCCCGGTCCGCCAGGTCGCCGTGAACAAACTCGGCGCGGGTATCCACTGCGTCGCGGTGACCGGTTACCAATGAATCGAAAACCGTAACCTCGTGTCCGTGATTTAAAAGATATTCCGTGCAGGCGCTGCCGATGTATCCTGCCCCTCCGCATACAAAAACTTTCATTGCCAACTCCTTATATCGTCAGGATTATAATTGTTTCTATGCAATATAACCGTTTCCGGGAATAATCCCAATACACAGCTTATGAAACTGGCGGATCATGCCAGAAATCGTAAAAATTCAGCCAGAAATAAGGATTTTCGGAGAGACATTTTTCAAGATTTTGGACGTATCTTTCGAGCAACATCCTGATAGCATCGTCTCGGCTGAATTTTTCGTATTCCATACCCTCGTTGAGCTTTACCGTATCAATTCTGATCGACATCTTTCCGGTACGAACCGCCATTATCATGAACAGGTCGGAATCCGTGGTCACCGCCAGCCGGTACGGGGTCACCGGGAAGTGCGCTTCCCTGCCGAGAAATTCAGTTTTAATGGTTTTCGCGCCCCAGGTGCGGTCACCCATCATTGCCACGCTGCCACCCTCAAGCAAAACATTGCTGAGTTCCACCATTCCGCCGAGAAAACTGTCGGGAGAGATGATCTTGAATTCTCCGCGTTCGTCGGCGAGATCGAAAAAATGACGCCCTCTGGTGTGTTCTTCTACCCGGAAGAGGAAATGCACCCGGTTGCCGTAAACGCCCATCGTTCCCATTGCCGACTGCCATGCGCCGAGATGTGAGTTAAGCAGCAGCATTCCGCGGCGGTCGCGCACGTGCTGAAGCATGTTGTCCGCTTCGGGAAGTTCCGATTTCAGCGCGTCATAACCGAGAATGCCGGTTGCGGCCTGGTCGATGATAATCCTGGCGAAAGTGTTGAAATAGCCGTAAGTCCGAAGCCAGCGCCGGAACGGGCCGTCGTCAGGAAAGCGCTTTTTGAGATACCACGCCGCCGATTTCACGGCGCTTCTCCGGATAAGCAGGTAGTACGGCAGAATCAGATAGACAAACCAGTAAGCTGGTGATACTCCGAATAACCTGATCAGCACGTGGAAGAACTTGTGTCCCCAATAGCCTCCGTAGTTTGGCGATTTTTCTTTTGCGTCAGGCTGGTTCATGGCTTTTCCGGAAATTTATGACCAGATATATTGCGGAAACCAGCGGATAAACGATAATCCCGATGAGCAAAGCTAGTGCCGGCGCCATGATTACTGACCCGAGCAGGTAATCCAGGATCCGGTCGCCGATCTGAGCTCCCAGGGTCTGAAGATTGAATTCAGTGAGAAAATGGCCGTTCCTGACAAAAAATCCGATTTCGATACAGATAGCGGGAACAAACGGAGGCGCACACAGGTGGCTGATGTTAAGGGCCACCATCCGGTTCAGCCGCAACCGGGTGGATGCAAATATGATCGCCGCGCAATGACACGCAATAAGCGGCAGCGTCCCGAGGAATATCCCCAACATACACGCGGAAGTCACCTCCCACGGGGAAAGCTTTTCGATAAACAGCTGCTTGATAAACCGCCAGGGATTTATCAGGAACGCCTTGAATTTCTGGCCGTGGGTTTCACCGTAAAGAATTTTGTGGGGCCAAGGCAGAAAATTTCTCAGTACCAGCCGGGTATAGGTCTTGGTGTATCGCCAGTTGTCTTCCTTTTTGTCGAAATGGGATGCCTTCCGGGTTTCTTCGCTGTAGACCACTGATATGTCCACGGAAGCGAGTTCCACGCCCGCCCAGGCTGCCCGGGCCAGGATTTCCGCTTCGTAACTGTAGCGTCTTGCTTTGCAGGGAATGTCCTGAATCACTTCCACTGGATACGCCCTGAATCCGCTTTGGGTGTCCGGCAGTTTTACCCCGGTGGCTACCTGAAGCCAGAAATTGGAGTTCGCCCTTCCGAAACGGCTGGCAAACGGAACGTCGGTTTGGGAAAAATCGCGGTTGCCGACCACAATCGATAGCGGGTTATCATGGATTTTCTCAACGAATTTATTTATTTCGGCCGGATCGTGCTGTCCATCGGCGTCAATGGTTATCATGTGGGTAAAATCGTGGCTCTCGGCCCAGGCCGCCGCGGACAGGATTGCCGCTCCTTTGCCCTCGTTCATCGAATGCCAGATAAGCGTGCATTCCAGGCCGTGAAGATTTTTGGCTCCCTCGTCGTCACTTCCGTCATCGATCACCAGCACCGGGAGTCCGCTTGCGATGGTTTTTTCCGCTATTTCCCGGATTGTCTTCGCGTGATTATAAAGCGGAATCACCACCAGTATCCTGATTTTTCCATCCTCGTCCGCCGGAACGAAACCACTTTCCGGTGGAATTTCAGCTCCCGGCTTTTCTTTTTCAGATTCCGATTTATTTTCAGTCATATCAGTGTTATTTTGTGAAAAAGTATCAGAGGGAAGAATTTACTGTGAGAATCCTGCTTGTCAAACCTCGTCCGGGGCTGGACACGATTTTAAAACTGCGTCCGATAATGCTGATGGAACCACTGGAACTGGGATATCTTGCCGCTGCCGCCGGAACCGGACACGATATTAAAGTACTTGATCTGCGACTTACCGATGAACCGGAAAAAGCCATTTGTGAGGCCCTTTCCGGGTTTGTTCCCGACCTGATCGGCTTTACCGCCTATACCCATGAGTCTGAAACTGTCAAAAACATGGCTTCCAACTTCAAAAAGGAATTCCCGGAAGTGAAAATTGTCGTGGGCGGACACCACGCCACGGTCCTCCCGGAGGACTTCAACGTTCCCCAAATCGACCTGATTATCCGCAGTGAAGGCAGTCTGCCGTTCCGGGAAATTGTCAGGCGAATTTCCGCCGGAGAGCCTTGCGGCGGTATTCCGAACGTGTTGCTTACCGGTTGTAAATTCGATAGCGAATCCGCTTCTGTTATTCCGGAGTATCCCGAGCTCAATAAACTCCCATTTCCGCGCCGTGATTTATGGGACTACCGCAAATATACTTGTCTGTGGCCTTGCGAAGAACACCCCCCGCTGGCAACGATATTCCCCCCAACCGCTATCGTGAGAAGTTCTTACGGATGCCGGATGAACTGTTCGTTTTGCGTGATTCCGAAACTCAGCGGCAGACGCCATTTGACTCGCGACCCGGAAAAACTCGCCGACGAGCTCGAAAGCCTGAAGGCTGATCACGTCTATTTCTGTGACGATGAAACTTTCACCAATCCGGAATATATCCAGACGGTGGCGGAAGTAATCATCCGCCGCAAAATCAAGAAACGGTATTTTGCCTGGGCGCGGTCAACTACCGTTAATCGTCACCCGGAACTGTTTAAATTATGGCGGGAAATCGGTCTTGACGCCGTCTTCCTGGGGTATGAGTCGATCTCGAATAAAATTCTCAAGGACTGGACCAAAGGCGCGACCCTCGCCGAACACGAGAAAGCGCACAAGTTCCTGAATGACAATCATATCGCGGTTACCGCCGGATTCATGTTGCTTCCGCAGTTCACCGCTAATGAATTCGACGCCCTGGCAAATTACATGCGGAATATGCCCCCGGCGCAGTTTAATATTACCGTTTGTACCCCGTCGCCCGGAAGTCCCGACTGGGAACGTGATCGCGAGGACTTCATTTGCGATCCGTATCGCTTTCACGACTGTATGCACCCATTTACCCCTACTGCGCTGCCGATTAAGGAATTCTATTCACGGTACGCCGACCTGATTATGCTGGCCGCCGAAAAAAACCCGCTCCGCAAGTCAACCAACAAACTCAGCCTTCTCGACATCGGCAAAGTCGCCCACGCCACAGCCAGTTACGCCGAAGCCGTCAGAAACGCCTGGTCCAACCAGGAATAGTCCCTGAGCGGAAATTACTGAAATGCTTCGCGATTCCAGCGGAGGAATTTCGATTGTGTGATTCGGATTTCCCGGCAAAGCCGGGTGTTGGAGTTCACAGCTTCAGCTATGTCTTCAGTTTCTGCGGAGATCGGTATTTACGATGTCAAGAACTTTGATTTCTTTCGCGGCATGGTCAATAAAGTAGAAAAGTGCTTATGAGCCGATAATTTTTACTTCAAAACGTTTGCCGGTGTCGTCAATTTCAAAATAATCGCTGGCCTGAAATGGATTTTCAGCGAGAGACTCAAAGAAAGTGATTACCGGTTAGCGTTTTGATATTCCGACATTTTTCAGGAAATTATATACTTTGATCCTGACAAATAATGAGTAATTATCCGGCATGGGATTTGGATGAGTTTTTGAGTTTTGACTTCAAGTTTTGCAAATCCAGCCAATTTTCCTGCTTTGTATCATTCAGCTTTTTGCTCAAATTGCGTACGTGGGAAGCATTTCGGTTCAAGCGCAGAACTGTCAGGTAGGCGGCTAACTTGTCCTGATCTTCAGCAGGCAACTCGTTAATCTGTTTTTGTATGGAAGAAAAACTCATTTCAAAAAACTTTCAATCAATGTTGTTTAAACAGATTTTGCTTTCAATTGCGGAAAATGTCAAGAACCGGATAAAATAAAACATCATGATGCGATATCGGCTAGTGCTTGCGGGGGACGTGTAGGACGGCCGGTATCGGCGGCGATACAGGCGTGAATGGTGTGTCCTTCAACAAGAAGCTTGTCATCGAGAAATACTTTGCAGATAATTTTGATCCTAGCGCCTTTGATTTCCTCCACATAACCGGTAATGGTCAGGAGGTCGTCATATTTCGCGGGACGTTTGTAACGGCAGATCGCCTCTATTACCGGGAGCATGATTCCCTGGTTTTCAAGTTCTTTATAGGGAAGTCCGGCTTCACGGAGGAGTTCGGTCCGGAGCCGTTCAAAGTAAACCAGATAATTGGCGTAATAAACCACGCCCATCTGGTCGGTGTCAGCGTAAGGAACGCGGTATTGCATTTTTGTTTCGGTCATAACGTCTTAATCCTCAATATATGAGGTTACTTTACGGACTACTTCGTCAATAGTCAAATCGCTGCTGTCAATTAAAACGGCGTTCCGGGCCTGCTTAAGCGGTGCGATAGGGCGGTTCCGGTCGCGTTCATCGCGTTCGGCGATTTCCTTTGCCACGGCTTCGATATTGGCGCCGGAAGATTCTCCGCCCTGGGCAAGACGCCGCTTGGCCCTGACCAGTGGTGACGCAGTCAGGAAAAATTTGAATTTGGCATTGGGGAAGATGACGGTCCCAATATCGCGTCCTTCCATAACGATCCGGCCGATGGCAGCCATGGATCTTTGCTTCTCCAGGAGCCATTGTCTGACTGCGGGGAGGGCGGCTGCGGCGCTGGAAAGCGCGGAAACTTCGGGATCGCGTAGTTCGGCGTCGGGAAATTCGCTGTTGACTTGAAGTTTCCAGCCGTCCGGAGTATTCACGTAATCCATTTGCAGCTTGCCGAGGACCGGGGTAATGGCTGTTTCGGAAAGATTTTCCGGGGTGATTCCGGCGGTGATGGCTTTCCAGGCGATGGCACGATACATTGCGCCGGTGCTGATATAGGGGACCTGGAAATATTCCGAGACGCGCTGGGCAATAGTGCTTTTACCGGATGCGGCAGGGCCGTCGATTGCGATAACGTTGTCAGCCATATAAAATTATCCTGAACTATGGCTTCCGGGATGGCCGCAAAATTTTTAGCGGCCGCGTCGGCTTTTAAGTTTGCCGCGCTTCAGGAAGCCCTCGTAATTCCGCATGGAGAGATGCGATTCCATCTGGCTCAAGGTGTCGAGAACCACCCCGACCATGATCAGCAGGCTTGTGCCTCCCATGAATGATCCGACCATGAAAGGAACGTTGAACTGTCTGGTCAGAAGCATCGGGAAAACTGCCAGGGCGGTAAGGAACAAAGAACCTGCCAACGTAATTTTTGTCATAGTCGAGTCGAGGAAATCGGAGGTAGGTTTACCTGGTCTCACCCCTGGGATGTAATTTCCGTCACGCTTGAGATTGTCGGCAATCTGCAACGGGTTGAACTGATTTGCCACCCAGAAATAAGAGAAAAGCAGAATCATTATACCGTAAATGATCATATATGAAGGACTGCCCCAGGCAAAGTACGGAGCCAGAAAACGGGTATATGGTATGAACCGGAACAGGGTTGACGGAACCACCAGGATAGCACCGGCAAAGATGATCGGCATAACCCCGGAGAAGTTGACGCGCAACGGCAGATAGGTGGTTCCGCTGGAACGTCCGACAGTGCGGCGCGCCATCTGGATCGGAACGCGGCGTTGTCCCTGTACCAGTAAGATAGTCGCGGCGGTAACGAGGGCGAAAACAATCAGCAGGATCAGCAGGTGGACCGGGCGGAAACGAGTTCCGGAAACGGTCTGGCCGCTGACGACCAGCTCAATAAGACTTTGAATGGCGGCGGGCATCCTGGCCACGATATTAACGGTAATGATAATGGAAATACCGTTGCCGATGCCGCGTTCGGTGATTTTTTCACCGAGCCACATCAGAACCATTGTACCGCAGGTGAGGATGATCACGGCGGTAATGATGAAAAGCGGCCCCTGGTGGGTTACCAGGCTTTCTTTGGGCGCTGGGAGGCCGATCCGGTCAGGATTCATCATTGCGAGAGCAGCCAAAGTTCCCTGGAAAAGACATATCAGCAACGTAAGGTAGCGGGTGTACTGATTGATTTTCTGCCTGCCGCTGTCGCCTTCCCTGGAAATTTTTTCAAGGGCGGGGATAACCGGCGTAAGCAGCTGCATGATGATCGATGCTGAAATGTAAGGCATGATTCCCAGCGTGGCAATCGCGAACTTCTGGAGAGCGCCGCCACTGAAGAGGTCGAACATTCCCATGAACATGCCGCCGGCGCTGGTGGAGCCGAACTGTTCGAAATAGACTTTCAGGGCGCGCGGGTCAACGCCTGGACAAGGAATATTGGCGGCAAGCCTGACAAGGACGATAATCCCCGCGGTGAAGAAGATGCGGTTGCGGAGTTCCTTGATTTTTAAACTATTTATAAAAGCCGAAAACATATTCCAAGTCCGGGGTTCGAAAATTTGCTGCAAATAACGGAGAAAAAACCGCCGGATTATCCGGTGATTTCACAAGTGCCGCCGGCCGCTTCAATTTTGGCCTTCGCAGCTTCCGAAAATTTCACGGCCTTGACGGTCAGCTTTTTGCTGATTTCGCCGTTAGCCAGAATCTTCAGTTTCCGATCCGCTTTTTTAATAACACCTTTATCGCGCAGGGCGATTTCGTCTACCACGTCACCGTCGGCAAAATGTTTGTCGAGAACGCTGAGGTTGACAACATTATAAATCTCTTTTGACAAACTTTTGAAACCCCGTTTCGGAAGGCGGCGGAACAAAGGAATCTGTCCACCTTCAAAATGCGGCCGGCTGGATACGCCGCTACGGGACTTCTGGCCCTTTTCACCGCGTCCGGCGGTGTGTCCGAGCCCGGAACCGTCACCGCGTCCGACCCGGCGTTTTTTGTGCCTCGAGCCTTCAGTAGGTTTTAAATTATGTAATTCCATTAGTCAATATCTTTCGATTACTGGGTTGAGATTCCACGCTTTTCGAAAATTTCTTCGCGGCTCCGGAGCAAATCGATGGCTTTCATCGTGGCCTTGACCACGTTTACCGGGTTGCTGGAACCGAGAGATTTTGCGAGGACGTCGTGAATACCGCCGAGTTCAAGGATGGCGCGGACAGCGCCCCCCGCGATGAGTCCGGTACCTGCTGAAGCAGGACGGAGGAGAATTTTCGCGCCGCGGAATTTTGCCTCGATAGCGTGCGGAATAGTACTTTCCTTGCGCTTGATGTTAACGAGACTTTTTCTGGCGATTTCCCCGCCTTTGCGAATCGCGTCTGAAACTTCGTTGGCCTTGCCGTATCCGTAGCCGACTCTGCCGTCGCGGTCACCGACCACAACGAGAGCGCCGAAACTGAAATTACGGCCGCCTTTGACAACTTTACTGCAACGGTTAATGCTGATGACGCTTTCGTCAAATTCATTAACTTTTTCGTCGAGATTTTCGGGTTTGAATTTCGCCATGCTGATCGTGCTCCTAGAACTTTAAGCCAGTCTTACGTGCGGCATCGGCGATGGCCTTCACACGGCCGTGGTATTTGAAACCGCCGCGGTCAAAAACCACTTGCTTGATGCCTGCTGCGATTGCCCGTTCCGCCGCGATCTTTCCTACAGTTTCGGCCCCGGCCATGTTGGCGGTGGCGTCCTTCTGCTCGGAAAACTGTTTGTCGAGAGTGGAAGCGGCGGCAATGGTGCAGCCATTTTCGTCGTCGATAAATTGTACGTATATATTATTTGCGGTGAAGCTCACGCAGAACCTTGGCCTTTCGGCAGTGCCGGTGATCTTCTTCCGTAACCGCTTGTGTCTGCGGCTCCGGCGTTCTTTTTTAGTTGTATATTTTTTTGCCATGTGATTAACTCCATAGCCGGTGATTACCCGACTGACTTACCTTCCTTGATGACCACGTGTTCATCAGCGTAACGGATGCCTTTACCCTTGTAGGGTTCCGGTGGCCGTACCCGGCGGATAGTAGCGGCGACTTCGCCAACCACTTGTTTGTCCGCGCCTTCAACCGTTAATTTGGTATTGTCAGCAACGGTAATTTTAATTCCCTTGGGCGCCTCGAATTCAACGGGATGCGAATAACCGACATGCAGTGTGAGTTTGGATCCGGCCACTTGAGCGCGGTAACCGACGCCGACGATCGTGAGTTCTTTTTTGAACCCCTGGGTCAGGCCGATGACCATGTTATTGATCAGGCTGCGGGCCAAGCCCTGCATTGCATGTGCTTCGCGGGTTTCTTTGAGCCGCTTAACATTAAGTTCCTTGTCACCGATCTCCACGTCCACCAGTGGAGGAAGAGCGATGCTTAACTTTTCTTTTCCTTCGCAGTTTATCATCCCCCCGTCCCGCGTGATTTTCACGCTGCCCGGGATTTCAACTGCTTTGTTACCGATTCGAGACATAATTGCTCAACCTTAACTTTGATTTTTACCAGATATAACAGAGAATTTCGCCACCCACGTTCTCTTTTGCGGCCTGTTTACCGCTAAGAACACCCACGGGGGTGGAAAGAATCACGATACCGAGGCCATTTCTGACTTTCGGGATTTCATTGCTTCCGCAATAAGTCCGGCAGGAAGGTTTGCTGATTCTTTTCAGTCCTTCGATGACCGGTTTGCGCTTGTGATATTTAATATTTACCGTAAGGGTCTTTTTGATGTCGCCGCTGACACTGAAGTCCTTGATGTAACCTTCTTGTTTCATGACGTCGGCGATAGACTGTTTCATTTTTGACGCCGGCATATCCACTTTGTCCTGGGAAGCCATATTGGCATTCCGGATGCGGGTAAGCATATCGGCAATTGGATCCTGCATACTCATGCTGCGATATTCTCCTTTTTACCAACTGGCCTTGATTACGCCGGGGATCTTGCCGTTAGAGGCCATTTCCCGGAAGCAAATCCGGCAGAGTTTATATTTACGGATATACGCTCTGGCACGACCGCATGCAGCGCAACGATTATAATTGCGGACCTTGAATTTGCTGCCGCTCAGACTCTTATTTATCAAACTTTTTTTGGCCATACCGAAACCTTCTCCTTGTTTAGCGCTATGCCGTGGCGAACGGCAATTCCAACAACTTAAGTAATTCGCTGGCTTCCTCATCAGTTTGTGCTGAGGTCACCATTGCAATGTTAATTCCAAGCTGATGCTTCACTTTGTCCAGATCAACTTCCGGGAACACGGAAATGTCCTGAATTCCCAAGTTGTAATTTCCGGCGCCGTCATATCCCTTGGCGGAAATGCCGCGGAAGTCACGGATTCTGGGCATGGCATTGTGAACCATGCGGTCCAGGAATTCATACATCCGTTTACCGCGCAGGGTTACCATTACCCCGACCGGCATGCCGACGCGGAGTTTAAAGTTAGCCACGTTTTTCTTGGCTTTGGTGGTAACCGGGGTTTGACCGGTGATTACGGAGATCTGCTCTTTAGCTTCAGTGAAAACATCCTTCTCCATAGAGGACCCGATCCCGGTGCTGATCACGATTTTCTGCAGTTTTGGAACCTGCATGAGGTTTTGATAACCCCGTTTCTTCATCAGCGCGGGAACTATCTCCTCGCGATATTTTTTCAACATTTCCGACATTTTCATAACTCCATTGTCCCCGGATCAACCGTTACCGGGCTTTATGCTTCAGCTTTTTCGGTTTTTTCTTTTTTTTCGGCTTTTTCGGCCGGTTTTTCGTTCTTGTCCGCCTTTTTCAGCAATTTGACATTGGAAACGTGAACCGAAACCGGGCGTTCGATAAGTCCGCCCTGAGGGTTCTGACGGGATTTCCGCACGGTACGGACCCGGCTTTCAAGTTTCTGCTGTTTCTGAGGCGAAAGTTTGCCGCGGTCGACTTCAACGACCACCCGGTCATTTTTACTGATGACCGCGGTAATTTTGCCTTCGGCGGCTTTCCAGTTACCGGAGATTATTACAACCTGATCGCCTTTCTTGACGTGATATTTTTTCCGGCTTGTTTTTTCCGTAGATTTCATCATCAAATAACCTTAAATTAAAGTACTTCCGGCGCCAGGGAAATAATTTTCATGAAATTCTTTTCCCGCAATTCACGGGCCACCGGACCGAATATCCGGGTCCCGATCGGATTCATCTGAGCGTCAATAATAACTGCCGCATTGCGGTCGAACCGCAGATATGAGCCGTCTTCCCGGCGCAGTTTTGAAGCGGTTCTAACGATTACCGCCTTGACGATTTGGCCTTTTTTAACGGTACCGCCGGGGATAGCTTCTTTCACCGTAGCGGTGATAATATCGCCAACCCGGGCATAGCGCCGACGTTGTCCGAGCACAGTTATGGCCACTATTTCCTTGGCCCCGGAATTGTCGGCCACTTCCAATTTGGATTGCATCTGGATCATCGCGCTTTATCTCCCGATATCAGTTGCCGCGGCTGACGATTTCCAAAAGCCGCCAACACTTGTTCTTACTTAAAGGCCTGGTTTCGACGATTTTTACGGTGTCGCCGACTTTGGCCTGGTTTTCTTCATCGTGTGCAGTGTAGCGTTTTTTCAGCTTGATAACTTTTTTGTAAAGTTCATGCTGCGTAGTCCGCATTACTTCCACGCTAATCGTTTTGTTCTGACGATCGCTGACGACCACCCCGACGCGCTCCTTGCGGTTTCCGCGATTCTGCGCTGCCGGTTCGGTCTTTTCGGCGACCTGAGTGTTTTCCTGATTTTCCATATGACCTGATTCCGAAAACTATTTAGTTAAATTTTCTTCAAGCTCTTTTTGCTGATTTTTTTCAGCGTCCCGGACGCGATTGCGCTTTTCCGTATTAATCCGGGCGATATCCCGCCGCACCTGTCTGAGTCTGGCCGTGTTTTCGATCTGGCCGGTCCTCGCCTGGATGCGGAGGTTCAGCTGTTCCTTGAGCATTTCTTCGTGCTGATGCTCGAGTTCGCTGTCCGTCAATTCTTTAATGTCACTGTATTTCATCGTATCAACCGCTCTCGCTTAGTTACCTGTACGGCTCAGGAATTTACACCTGACCGGCAGTTTGTTAGCGGCCAGCGCCATGGCTTCCCGCGCTATGTTTTCAGAACAACCGCTCACTTCAAAGAGAATCCGGCCCGGGCGAATCGGGGCCACCCAGCCTTCAACGTTCCCTTTACCTTTACCCATCCGCACTTCCAACGGCTTCTTGGTAAACGGTTTGTCCGGGAACATCCGGATCCAGACCTTGCCCCGGCGTTTCATGTGCCGGTTGATCGCTACACGGGCCGCTTCAATCTGGTTGTTCGTAATATAAGCTCGTCCGAGAGCCTGAAGTCCGAATTCACCGAAGTCCAGCTTATTGTTGCTGCGGGCGATTCCGGACAGACTACCGCGCTGCACCTTTCTGTGCTTTACCCTTTTTGGCATTAAAGGCATATTCCTGATCCTCCGTGAGGTCGTTATGACATATCCACACTTTTATCCCTATTTTGCCGGCGGTGGTATTAGCTTCGGCAAAACCGTAATCGATATTGGCTTTGAGCGTATGCAGCGGAATCCGGCCGTCCTTGTACTGTTCGGTCCTGGCGAGTTCCGCGCCGCCGAGACGTCCGGCGCAGCGTACTTTGACGCCTGCCACGCCCATATCCATGGCGGTTTGAATAGCTCTTTTCATGGCGCGGCGGAAACTGATGCGGCGCTCCAGCTGCATGCCGATGTTTTCAGCAACCAGCTGAGCATTGACTTCAGCCTTTTTCAGTTCCACAACGTCAATATAAATCTCGCGGTTGTTAGCCAATTTGGAAACCGACTGCTGCAATCCTTCCAGTTCGGAACCTTTCCGGCCGATCAGAAGTCCGGGCCGCGCCGCGAAGATCGTGATGCGGATCCGGTTTGCAAATCGTTCAATTTGAATTTTGGCTATTGCCGCATGATAAAATTGTTTCTTAATATAGCTACGGATAATCCGGTCTTCATGAAGCCATTCACCGAAATTAGTTTTATTCGCATACCAGCGAGAATCCCAATTCTTGGTCAAGGCGGTCCGCAGCCCAATCGGATTTACTTTTTGTCCCACGCTAAAATCCCTTTCCCTTACGATTCGTCAGTCAGGATTATTCTGAAATGACTTGTGCGTTTACGAATACGGCCGGCCATGCCTCTCGCCTTGGGGCGGAAACGTTTAAACATCGGTCCCGGATCGGCGGCCGCAATTTTCACGGTCAGGTTTTCCCTGTTCAATTCATGGTTGTTTTCCGCGTTAGCAATGGCGGAACGCAGGGTCTTGCCGAACAATCTGGCAGCTTTCCTGGGGTTCAGTTCGGTCAACGCCAGCGCATCATTCGCCGATTTGCCCTGCAGCAATCTGGAGATGTGCCGGGCTTTTTCCGGAGAAATCCTGACATGTTTGGTAATCGCCTTAACTTCCATTATTAATCTCTTATTGTAATTATCTTCAAAATTTTAATTATTTATGGCCTGAGTAGATAACTACTCCCGGCGCTAAATCCTTTAAATCGCCTTTCACAACCACCGCGGCTGACACGAACGGTCTGGTCGCCACCACCCGCAGCATGATCTCGCGGTTTTTTCCGGCGTACCAGTTGAAACCGCATCTCACTCCCTGAATGTATCCCGCGCCGACCACTGCCACTTGCAGTTTGTCATTTACCGCCAGAATCCTGCATTGAGTCAATTTGCCCTGCTTCGGGGGCAGCGGTTCCAGCAGCGCACTCACATTCTGTGCGGTGTCTTCAAGTTCCTCCACCTTCATTTTCAGCCTGGTCCTGGCAATTTTTTCCATTTTGAACTTCTTCAGGACAGGTTTAAGGTGGTCGCAGAATTCGATGGTTCTGGCGGCAAGTTTCCTGCTGTTCTCCGAAACGATTCTCAGAGCTTCCAGAAGCTCCTCCTGTTTGGAGTCTACCGGCGATTTCTCCATTTTCGCCAGCGAAGCAGCAATACTCAACCGCAACCTGCGGTAATCCGCGTCCTGCGCATTGAACTTTTCAACGATTTCAATCAACTCTTTGCGGAGCGACTCCCTGCGCGTTGTCAGGATGTTCTTCTCCTCCGCCAGGATGCTTTTCTCCTCACTCACCAGGTTTTTCTCCTTTTTGAGCAAGGATTTTTCCTCGCGAAGCGTTTTCAGTTCTTTCTCAAGCAATCCATTTTCGTACTTGAGACTGAAAATCTTCCGCTTCAGGGAGATTATCTCCTGATTGATGCGGTCGATCTGCTTCTGAGTTTTTACATCCTTAAATTGGATTACCGCATCTGTTTCAGCGGTACTCCCTGCCGGGTTTTCCTCACGGTTTTGACCCCGCAATTCAGAAACCGGCGCAAACAGAGCATTTAAAATACATACTATCAGCGGTAATTTCCAGCCGATATTTAGAAAAAATTCGGTTTTTTTTAGGAAAATCATAAATTTATTCCCGCCGATTTACTGCTCCGCGGCCTTACGCCCGATCCCAGGTATGCTGCCGCTAAACGCGAATAAGCACAAAACCCGATAAATCACAGGGCGCAAAAACTCAGAATATAATCGTGTTTTGATATTTGTACAGCCGGAAACCAAGAAAAATCGCAGAAAATTCCGGCAATATCCAATATCAAACAGAAGAAGAAGTCCGCATTTATCTTAATTCCGCATTGCCGGCAATAGCGAAGCAAGGCAATTTCAGAACCGGGACTCCCTATTATATTAAGGAATAAAGGAAGGAGCCGCCCACTCAATCCGGGGACACTCCCCGGCCAAACAGTGTGTTTGGATCGAGTGGCCGGGATGCGTTGCGATCCCGGCAAAGATCTTAACCCCAACAGGTTATCCGTATTGCGTTAGCAGAGCAATGCAATTTTTCAATCCGGGGACACTCCCCGGCCAGGGCCGATAAGGTTAACGACGGCTTGTTTGAGTTCTTTGATATCGAGTGGTTTTTCAAAAGTGTATGCCGCGCCGATAGTCCTGGCGAGTTCAAGATAGCTTTCCGGCCGGATACGGCCGCCGCCGGAAATGGCGATATACTTTATCGCAGGATATTTCTTTGAAAGTTCTATCATGGTGGCGATGCCTTCCTGTTCAGGCATTACGATATCCGTTATCACCAGATTGAAATCGGACTCGTCCGCAAGAATATTCATGGCGGTTTTGCCGTTGTCGGCGCTGGCGGTATCGTATCCGGCCGCCTGGAACAGGTCTTCAAGCATTTCGCAGATATCCGGATCGTCATCGACTATCAGTATTTTAGGCATGATTTACTCCGTGTTTTCATTTAATATATCATATATTTTCTGAGAAATGACATTTCGCGACAGTGGTTTTGTCAAAAAACCGCGTATTCCCTCTTTAAGTATTTCCGCGGGAACAATTGAATCGCTGTATCCGGAACAGATGATGACCGGGATATCCGGTCTGATTTTGAACATTTCACGGCTAAGCATTACTCCGGTGAGTCCGGGCATGGTCTGATCGGTGATCACCAGGTCGTATTTTTCGGGGTTGGCGCTGAAAAGTTCTAGCGCAGAAGGGCTTTCAGTGGTGGAAGTAACGTTGTATTTCAGAGCCTTGAGCATGTCGCTGAGCATCTCGATGATGGTTGCTTCGTCATCTACCAGAAGGATATTCTGCCCGTTACCGAACCGGATTTTGCTCCGGACCGGTGATTCTTCGCCGGTTTTGACCGGATGTTTTTCGATGCAGGGAAGATATACCATGAATCTTGTACCTTTTCCGGTTTCGCTGTGGACTTTAATGCAGCCCCCCATCGATGAGACAATTCCGTGAACCACCGACAGCCCCATTCCGATACCCTCTCCGACCATCTTGGTGGTGAAAAACGGATCAAAAATCCGGTCTACGAGTTCACTGCTGATGCCTTCACCGGAATCCGTAACGGTAAGCAGCAGATAATTACCGGCTTTTACGGGACCGCTGAATCCGGAGGAATCTTTTTTCAGTTCGGTGTTTTCCAGGCTGATTTCCAAGTGTCCTTGCGGTTGGTTCCGCATGGCATAACCCGAATTCGCGCAGAGATTCACAATTACCTGATGCATCTGGACCGGGTCGGCCATCACCGTGCTGTTTTCCGGACCAAGTTCAGTCTTGATTTCAATGGTTGACGGGAGTGACGATCTGATCAGCTTCAAAGCCTCGCTGATTAAGGGGGTCAGGTCGATGGGCTGGAGTTTGTCGGAATTGCGGCGGCTGAAAGTCAGGATTTGCCTGATAAGCTCTTTCGCCCGGTTGCTGCCTCTTGCGATCCTTTCCAGGTAACGCCTGACCCGTGAACTATCTTTCCCGCACTGTTCGAGAGCCATTTCCGTGTAACCGATGATTGGCGTGAGAATGTTGTTGAAGTCGTGGGCGATTCCACCGGCAAGCACTCCGATGCTCTGCAGTTTCTGGGCTTCCTGCAGACGGGCCTCATATTCCTTCCGGAATTCCATATCTTTGCCGTCCACGGTTCCGAGGCGCGCTTCCAGTTGTTTTACTTTCAGCTCAAGTTCCTGAATTCTGGTTTGGTAGTCAGCTGCTGATTTTTGGGAAGTCATTTTCGGAAAAATCTTCCAATTTTTGTTTTCCGCCGGATATGGTGACAATCCATACCTGATAGCAAAATAACTATTTCTTACAGATTATGCAATTAAAATAACGGTTTTTTTATAATCACGGGTGAGATTTGAAGTTTTTCCGCGAAATTTATTATTGGAACGCTCGGAATTTCCGGTTTTGCATTTTCCGGATTTTCTGGTTATATTTTTTAAGCAATTGAATAATAAAGGATTTACACAAAATCTAAATATGGGAGTGTACCGAAGATGAAAACGAAAATCTGGACAATGTTATCGGTTCTGGCGCTTGTGGCAATTGCCGGATGTGCAACTAAAATCGACCAATTACGGACTACTTCACGCGATCAGGAGAAATATCAGAACCCGTACCTGAATGAAGCGGTTAAACCCAAATTTGACGATGGACAGGTCCCCGGCGTTGTCTGGCTTACCAAAGGTTCAGGGAAAGTAGCCCAGATCAGCCTTGGGAAGAAAGACGGCGTTCATAAGGGTACTAAAATCCAGTTCTTTGAAGTTCTCGAACGCGGCAACAAGCTTATCCGCGACCCCTTTGCCAAGGGAAAAGTCTTAAGGGCCGAAAACGACCGTTCCTGGGTTGAGATTGACAGCTATAAGCGTGCCGGGGTCAAGCAAAACCATTTCTGCCGGATAGCTCCAGACCAGTCAAAAAGCATGGTGGAAAAAGTTACCGGTCTTTTTGACGACAACGAAGAAAAGTAATTTTTCTTCAATCAAAATAGAATATCATTTCGGGTGGATTCCGGTCCACCCTTTTTTTATTTGTAAATTTGATTTTTGTATATCGCTTACAGCGAATTATTTATACAATATAACAACACCCATGGAAGGCTTTGCCATCCATGGGCTATAATAGTATATCCCCTTCGGGGAAAAGATTATACCGCAACGCGGTTACACAATAACAGCCTGGGGTTGCGTTAGCTGCCCCAGGTATATTATAAAAAATGTATTTTTCTCTGAAAGAGATAAACAAATATATCAATAACCTTACTCACAAATATGGTTCCTGACAGCTTCAGTAAACGGTTCCGGCTGGTCAATGAATGCGTAGTGTCCGGCATTTTCAAGCACAGCCACTTTTGCTTTCGGATAGGCGTTCCGCATAATCTCGGATTTCCGGGAATTCCACAGCAAGTCCCATTTGCCGTCGATCAGCAATGTCGGAATATTGCCGAAATCAAACTCCGGGAAATCCAGCGCTTTGATGCTTTCACCGAAACCGGGTATTGCGTGGTGATCGAAATCCCGCAATGACCAGGCAATCCGCAACATGTCAGCAGGTAATGGTTTATAAAACAGCCAGCGTTTCCACTCACCCATCACGAAACGGTTATAAGCGAATTGCCGCATGTCCGGATGATTCGAGCGTTCAACCGCTTCGATGTTTGCCTTTTCTTCCGGGGAAATGAACTCATTGAGCCGGTCCGGGCGCATGGAAGGCAGCAGCGACCGGTTCATCGGCGCCGCGGCGGTAAGAACCAGTGCGTCAATTCTTTCCGGATGCTTTACGGAGTAGAGCTGGGCCGTCATCGAACCGGTTGAAAATCCGAGTAAAGACCAGCTTTCGAATCCAAGCTTCCGTCTGAGAAGCTCATAATCTCCGACTCGTGATTCCACGGTATAATCGCCGGCGGACTTGTATTCCGAATTTCCGCAACCCGCCGGATCGCAGTAAACGACGGTACAAAAATTATGTAGTGGCGAAAGATAAGGATGGAACGCTTCATGATTACCGTTGCCGCCGTTAATCAGCAGCAGGGGCGGACCTTCTCCCGCTATCTCGCAGTAAATTTTGGAACCATTAATATCAACGTAACGGGCTTCCATATTCTGGCCGCCGCAGTACGATACAACGGCACGCGGTTTTTTCGGGGAGATGCCCGAATATGCGACTCTATCGAGAATACTTGTCAAATTCTTCTTTCGCCCAGTCTTTCAAAGTGATAGATATTGCGTCCGGGGTATCTGGTTTCCTCCATCCAGTCCGCCATTACTTCGCGGAGTTCCTTGATTTTTCCGGTATATTTCGGGTCTTTGATAAGGTTATTCATTTCGTGGGGATCGGTTTCAAGATCATAAAACTCGTCCATGTTGGAGCAGTTCCAGCCGTATTTCAGGTTGCCCCGGCGAACCGAGATCATGGTTGCGGAAGTTGAATTTACCCCGTAGAACTCAGTGAAAACGGTATCGCGCCATTTAACATCTTCCCCGCGCAGGAGCGGCAGGACGGATTCACCCTGCAACTTCACGTCGCCGAAGTTTTCGGCTTCGACACCGGCAATATCAAGGAAAGTCGGGTAGAAATCGGCGCTGGAAATCCATTCATTCCTGACCGTGCCCGGATTGGTTTCCCCCGGCGTCCTGACAATAAAAGGAATCCGCTGGATTTCCTCGAAATGCTGCCAGCCTTTATCAACCAGACCGCCGTGGCTGCCAAGGGTTTCACCGTGGTCGGCGCTGAAAACCACGATGGTATTTTCGGCGAGTCCGCTTTCATCGAGATAATCGAGCATCCTGCCGATCTGGTGGTCGATCATGGTGGTAAAGGCGTAGTAGTACCGGATCATTTCGGCCCAGTCCTCCCAGCTTTTGGAACCGGCGTCTGGATGGATTTTTACCTGACGCGGCATCTCATCGGCGGTGGCGTCCCAGCGGTAGTTGGGCCACTCCGGGATTTCCATGTCTTTGTAAATGTCATAAAATTTCTGTGTGGCGAAGTAAGGGCTGTGCGGTCCCCAAAAATTGTGCCACATGAAGAACGGTTTATCTTCCTGCCGCGCCTGTTCCATCAGGTTGATGCTGTTCTGGGTGAGGAAGTACGGCACGGTGGATTCTTCCGGACCGTTCAGGACGCCGCAACGAAGCCATTCGTCCGGATTTTCGGAAGGAGTAACTTCATGTTCCCAGCCGTTTTCCGCAAGATATTCCTTATACTCCGGGTAATTGAATCCGCCGCCGCCATGACCGGGAAAGTCCTGCCCGACAAACCCGACTTTGGTGGGAACCGACATTACGGAATCATTAATGAAAGCTTTTTTACGGTTGTTGCCCAAGTGCCATTTGCCGGAATATCCGCATAAGTAACCGGCGGATTGCAGACGCCGCGACAGAAGATCCGGGTGGTCGTTGAGTTCGTGAGTCGAGCAACCGAGGTTGTGGACATTCGAACATATACCGTGCGAATGCGGAAAAAGTCCAGTCATGACCGTGCCGCGCGCCGGACTGCACACCGGACACACCGTATAGGCGGTTTCAAACCGGACGCCCTCAGACGCAAGCCGGTCGATATTCGGGGTTTGGCAGGGAGTTTCGCCGTAACAGCCAACCCCGGACAACCGGTGCTGGTCGGTGAAAATAAACAGGATATTGGGAGTTTCAGTCGATGCCATTGCTTTTCCTTTGAACTGATAAAATTTAAGGTGATGCTTATAAAGAATAAAACATCACCTTTATGACAGAATCAAGTTTTTTTAAAGAATTTTTACCGGTGTTCGTCGTGATATGGATAAACATATACGGAAGAAACAAATTTTACGGGATTACATTTTACAAAAGTGACATGGCCGTCCCCGTAAAGTGAATTATTCTTCATTCCTTTATGATTGAATTTCACCGCGTAAGTATCATTGTTGTTTCGTGCCAGATAATGTTCCGTGAGGAGGCATACACTTCCGGACTTGGAAATTCTCAGTGACGTGCTTTGAGTCAAATCCGGAACAATCAGGTAATCATTGCCGTCATTATCCCACTTTTCATCGTAAATCCTATAAAAATATCCTCCGTTGACTACGGCATTGGCTTTGTTAATCTCAGCGTCGCTCCACTTTCCGTCACTGGTATATGTATTGCCGGATTCATATTTATAATCATCAACTATTGCCGCCGGACAATAATTCAGGGTACGATTCTGGTTGCTGTATCCGCCAAGATAATCGTAACCGTAAAGAAGCCCGTAACCAACCCACGAAAAAGCGCCGGAAAACAAACGTTCCTTGTAATTCAGTCTTTTTGCTTCAGTCGTACCGGAGGAATGGCAATAAGGGTTCGGCAGATTGCCGTCGAAGTCTCCGGCGTAGGCATTGAAACCGGTTCCGATTTGTTTAAGATTCGCGGCGCAGGTGATTGCCATAGCCCGGTCACGCGCGTTTTTCAGCGCTGGCAGCAACATTGCCGCCAGGATTGCAATGATCGCTATCACTACCAATAACTCGATCAGGGTGAAGTTGTTACTGGCTCCTTTTCCCGGCTTTGCGTGTTTCGGCTTTCTCATGACTATTCCTCCACTTTTATGGTTATTTTGTATTCAATTTTATCTCCGGGCATTAGTCCGGTGAATGGTTTTGTTCCTTTTGCCCACATCATGAAAGTTGCGGGGATGTCCTTGCGGGAATTCTTTTTCATTTCGCAACTCCGCACATTTTCTATTTTTATTTTCAGTTTGCCTTTCGGCAGGCTCAGGACAAGTTCATTCAATCCGCCGATGTTTGAGGCGAAATTTTCGAGGTGTCCGGTCAATTGCTTGCCGGTTTCTAGCTTTGCGGTGAAAGCCGGGTTCGCACGGGTGAACAGGGACCAGCCAAGGTAGATCCAAGCCATATTCGGGGTGGGCGCGATTACTTTCGCCTGCCAGTTGATGATTATGGTGTCAGCGCTGAAATTGTAGGTCTGGCGGACATCCAGGTCTGCCAGTTCCCCGGTGATTTCCACGGTTTTATCGTTACCCGATCCGGTTACTTTGCCGCTGATTTTGTCCCACGGGCCGTTTCCGGAAAGGTTGTGATGGGCCGAATAAATTCTGCCTTTAAGCTTAAAATACATTGTCGGGGAATTGATCCTGAGTTCCGGAAAATACATCAGGATTTCCCCGGTGCTGTTGATCCTGATCCGATATTTTTCAAACTTGAGCAGTTTCCACTGAACGCCCCATTTTTTTGCATTGCCAAGCAACTCGCAATGCCCGGAAACCGGTATTCCCGCGATTATCGCGATACAACATAAAATTTTTATCGTGGTTTTCATATTCAACTTTTACTGCTCGGGGTTACTTCTATTCCATGCAGCCGGACCATCGGCAGCGGGGCGAAATCAATGGTCAGTTCGCCGTCTTTTACTTCAATATTGTCAATTTTCTTTACGAACGCGGTGCGGAACTTTTTAGCTTCCGCCGCCAGATCAAAGTTTCTGATCGCGGGTTTCCCCTCGATCGTTATGTCGAAAGTTCTGCCGGGGGTCATTTTGAAACATTCGACATAGTGCATTTTCAGGTCGTATTTTCCGTTCGGGACTTTGAACCGGTAACCTTCGAACTTGGCGCGTTCAGTGCGGTATATTTCAAGGTCCTTGGTTCCGGCAATCGGAAGGGAACCGCGATGGATAGCTATTCCCTGCTCGCCACAGTAACCGTAATTATTAAGTCCGTACTGATAATTCTGGTCCGGGAGCCAGGTGCGCCCCTCTGAATCCCGGTAGGGCTTTTCCGATCCGATGATCACCCGGTAGCTGCTGCTTGCCGGCTTTTTGGGTTTGCGGTCGGCTGTCTGTTTAAGCTGCAAGAACTCCAACAGTTTGATAACCTGTGGATTCCGGAGCATGCGCATGGCCCGGAAATAATCGCCGGAATCGTACAGTTCCATGATGATTTTCATCCGCTTCCAGGTCTTTTCGGGAGCTTCCGCGAAACCGAACGGCTTAATCGTTTCCGCCGGACCCGATTTTTCCAGATAGCCGAGTAACTCGATTTTGGGTTTCAGCCATTCTTTGGCGACTGGTTCGGTCATGGTTTCGGCGCCGGTGATATTCAGGCTTACCGGCATGGCGTAAACCTTTACCGCATATCCGTTCAGCTTCAACGGCAGTTCATTTCCGGCAAGCCTGACTGATTCATCGGCAATCAGGTCGCGCAGTTCCCCTTTGCCGGAAAACCGGAGTTTGGTTTTTATCTTCCACCAGGCGGGATTTACCACGTAACAGTAACGCTTGCCGTCAATGACCGCTTCCCGGACCAGCAGGTTTTTATCCAGACCGTTTTTGCTCAAGGTGCGGTAGTTCCCGGCCGGGATCGAACGGTAGGCCGTGGCGAACGGACGCCGCAGGTTGTGCTGGGCGGTATACAAATGTCCGTCGGTGAAGATGTAAGCCATAGTGGAGGGCGTCATTTGCCGCAGCCGGTCGGTGAACGGTTCCGGGTAATATGGATTTCCCCACCAGGGATTGGGATTAACCTGCGAACGGCCTTTCCATATCCAGTCCGGATGCAGGCTGTTGGTCATGTCGGGTTCGCTCCAGATCACGGTCAGGAAACATGCGGTGTCCCTGCCGTCGTCCAGCAGCTTGTTTACCGCCGGGGAGTTGTTGAAGGTGTTGAAAAGTCCCGTGTTGTAAGCGCCGTGGACGCCGCCGAAAGATTCGAGGTAATAAATCCAGCCGAAATTGAGTCCGGGCACGGGTTTTAGATCAGCCGGATCGGAACCCATGATCCGTAAGGTTTCCCGGATAGGCTGGTGTTTTTCCACCTGGTATTCCGCCATTGGCCGCGGAACTCCGGTTCCGGAAAACGCCATGTATTTGCCGTCCTTTTTGTATTTGCGGATAACTCCGGCAAGTTGCCGGTGGACGTCTTTAGTTTTATCGCAGCGCCAGGTTATCCATTCGGACTTTTTGTTCCTGATTACCCAATCATGACGCTTTTTGAAGCGGTCCGGAGCTTTGTTGTCAACCGGTATTTTTATTCCGGTGTCCTTTTCAAACTGGGCCACGGTAGCATCTTCCCAGCCGTAGTCGAGCATTTCTTCCCACTCCCGGGCAAAACGCGACAGGAACAAGGATGGTTCGCAGAGTCCGCCGGTAAACAGCCCGATGCCCTTGAAAGACTTGTATTTTGAATATCTTTCGCAGATTTCTTCAAGCACTTTCGCCATCGATTCGCGCACCGCCGGATAGAACGGATTAACATTATTGCAGTTTGCCGAATATTTCGTCTGACCGCCGTCTTTCGACATGATCAGCGGAGTTTCCGCGCCCTGCTGAACTTCCTTGTTGGTATGTTTGTTCAGCATCATGATTTCCGGGGAACGGCAGAACTCCACCCACGGAACCAGGGTCAGGCCGTTTTCCTCGAACATGGCGAACATCAGCGCGAAGTTGTCATAGCTCGGAGTGGCGGCGCGGTAGGAAAGTTTCGACGGCCAGTATGTGCCGTTGTACATCCAGAAGCCGCAAAAGAAGGCGTTGTCGCCGCAGTAGCGCATGTGCCGGATCTGATTGGCAATCGCAATGTACCAGTTCTTCAAGAATCCGAAATGCTTGTGCAGGTTGGTCCCGTAACGGCAGCGGAACATCTGACCTTCGGGACCGGCATAGAACGTCTGGAGCCGGAGCGTTGAACGTTCGGTTTGCGACCCCATCAGCATGCCCGGTTGAACATTCGGAATTTTTACCGCCGGGAGTTCGTCAACCTCGTAAACGCGGATTTTCGCAATCGCCGAACGCTTGCCTTCCTTGCCCATGTTGATTACTTCAATCGCGGACTGCTTGTCCTGCGGATAATAAATGAACTGTCCTTTCTGGAGCTTGCCGGTGAACGGATAAAGCTGGGGATTGTTTTTGATCCAGATGGAAGCGCGTGAGCCGTCCACGTCGAAAGTGTTGCGGTAGTATCCGCGATGCTGTTCTATGGCTCTGGCGGCAAAGTCCTGCTTGCGGTCGTCAGGATAAATAACTTCAACTATATGCGGTTTCCACGGATGTTTTATCTTGATCCGGTAACCGAACCACTCACCGAATGCCTTGCCGGTTTCCCGCACTTTTATACCGTTCGAGTCGCTTATCTTAGTGATCGGGCCACTTGGTTTCTTTATTTTGCGGCTTTTTGCTTTCTGATACGGATGTTCGATGTAAGTGCCGGGTTCCGGTTTTGCGGCACAGTTGATTTCCGTTATCAGCGACTTTTTGACGGCGTTTTCAACCTGGTTGTATGGAATTTCCGGTTGCGGAATTTTCCCGGCAACCGCAAGCTCAACCCAACGGGTATCGAGCAGCTTGTCACCCGATTTCGCGGTAAGTTTCAGGTTGTAGACCCCGGCGGGAAGCTTTGCGGAATAATTATAAACTTGTCCGTCGGCGTTCAGACTGCCTTTTTTGATCTGCTTGTTGGTAAAGGCGTTGAAAAGCTGATAATCCAGTTTGCGGTCTTTTATGGTTTCCGGCAGGGATGCCTGCAATTTTATTTTGCTTTTTTCGCGGAAGATCATCGGGGTGTCATCCGGCGTGTCTTTGCCGGGAAATTTTACATTTATAATGCCGAAATAAGGCGGGTCTATGAAGTGTCCGTAACCGGCCCGGCCCCGGCCCGGCAGGATCGATGCGGTCAGGTCCCTGACAACCTTTACCGGTTTCCACTGATCGGCCTTGAAACTGGGCAGTTCCCAGTTTTTCGCGGCCTGGAATGAACCGCGCCAGGAGCCGTCCGTGTAAATCCGCTTGAATGATCCATCATTGAATTTAATGATCCCTTCCATTGCAACGGCGTCAATCTGCTGCAATCGACGGTGACGGTATGCGTCGCTTCCGGCCTCGTCTTCGTATGCGATCACGTTTTTGCCGGGTTTAAGGTATTTGGCAACATCGATTACCCGGTAAGTTCTCCTGACCAGCGTACCGGCTCCGGCTGCGGCGGTTTCGCCGTTCACGAATAGCTTATACCTGCCCCACGGAAGCAGACATATCCGCGCGTTCTCCACTGGTTTTTTCAAGTCGAATTCCTTACGGACGTAAAGCATGTACACCGGGCGGCTTACTTTCACCCAGGAAATCTCGACCTTGTTTCCGGCTTTGCCCGGTTCGATGCACAGTGAATGCCGCCGGAAATTGTGCCAGCCGCGTCCTCCGGGAATCCGCCTGAAGGAAAAAGTTACAGTCTGCCAGCCGGTTCCTTTAATTTTCTTTTTCAGCTTGCTAAGTCCGGGCGGTTCTCCCGCTTCACGGGCGGATACTGTCCAAACTGATTCCGGCAGGCTCTGTTTCAGGCGCACCTGGACCTGCCAGGTGCGGTAAAACCAGTAACGGGCATCCACGCTCCAATTTGTCCCTATCTCGAGTCCTTTGATGCTTGGATCGTTAAAATGGTCGCCCCAATAGAAAAATGCCTTTTTCGCGGTGGTGAAATTCAACACGCCGTCTTTGACTTTCGGGTTGCCGATTCCCGAAAAACGGGTGATTCCGGCGGTTGTGCCGTCCTTGAAGTTCCAGTCGGCGGCTATATTTTCTTTAGCAACCGGCTTGCCCTGAGGGAGGACCAACCGGGCGTTCCAGCGGTAGAACGGATCTTCCAGGCCGCGCGAATCACGAAGCTGGCCCGGCCCGGCAAACGTCGAGAAGGAAATTACCGCCAGCGCCAATGTTAAGGCATATTTCATTATCATAAAACCTTTTCTATATATGTTATACTGTCACTGGGGTATAATTGGCAACCGCCTCTTCAATATCTTTCATGGTTCCGAAGTTGGGAACATGCTTGGCCAGGGCCATGTCAACCATCGCTTGCGACAGCTCCGAGGACTTCACCGCGTTCTCAAATGTGGGCAGCAGTCCAATATCGCCGGTATCCACGGCGTCAGCGAATTCCAGGTAATAAGTAAAAAATTCTTTACTGCCGTGAGGAAGATTTTCGCTGTATGCCTGAGTGCGGCCGTTAACTCTTAAATTGACCGTTTGGTCAACATAAAGATTGGTGGCTAAAATAGCCCCGTAACTGCCGATAAACTCCCACGTGCCGCTGCACTGACGTTTTTTCGACAGAGAAGTATAGCTGTGACTGCTGGTCAGGTCGAACTGGATATTGTTTTGATATGAACCGTAAACCATGAAGTACATTTCATCGATTTTGTTCCAGAACCTTACCGCCCGGGCGTCATAATTCTTTATCTCACTTTCGGCGAACCAGTTGATAATATCCACGTAGTGCATGCCGCAGTCGTGTAAAACATGTCCTTCAACGTGGAAATGGGGGTGAGGCTTGAGATGTTCGGGCACTTTCTTGCCGCCGTCGCAGTTGTTGATCCGGATTACCGCGAGTTCACCGATTTCGCCCTCGTCGATAAGTTTCTTGGCGCGGCGCAGCCATTCATGGTTCCGGTTCGGCATGTTCACGGTCATCATCACACCGCTGCCGGAAACATCATTAAAAAGCTTTCTCGCTTCCACTGGATTCGCCGCGATAGGTTTTTCGCACAGAATATGCTTTCCGGCCGCGGCCGCCGCACGAATTATCTCCGGACGGATGTTCGACAGCGTATTAATGCTTACCGCGGTAATTTCGGGATCATCGATTATCTGACGGTAATCTTTCACCTGTTTGGCTTCCGGGGCCAATTCGCCGGCACGGGCCAGATGCATGTCGTTAAGATCGCAAACGTAAGCGATTTCCCAGCGTCCGGTTTCTTTTGCCGGGGTGATATGTTTATGACCAATGTTTCCTACGCCGATCATACCGATTTTATAGGTATTTTTCCTTTTAATCATTAGTTTATCTCCAATTTTTTAAAAATCCTAAATTCGAAACTCGAAGCACGAAACAAATTAAAATGTTTTAAAAAGGCAATTCTCAAAACATTCTGGATGGTAATTAATTTTGTGCATTTGAATTTTTTATATTTTGAAAATTGTTTCGTATTTCGATATTTGTGCTTCGAATTTTATAATTTCCCATAATAGGCCGCAAGGCTGCGCATCATGACGGTTCCGGTGTAGGCGTTGCTCTCGGCATCGTAGATATCAGCGCCGCCTTCCGCGAGTATCGTGGTGATGTCCAGGTGCCGGTGCGCCCCGGTACACCATGAACAGTATCTTTCTTCATGAGGCCGCATGTGCGTGGCGCGCATATACTCGCAGTTTTTCGATTCTTCTACAGTGAGTTTCACAAGCTGTTTTATCGGTTTGATCAATCCGCGGGGATCATTATCCGCGAATGCCTGCCGAATCTTCTCGAAATTACCTGGTTCCGCGATTTTCCCGGTGGGGAGCATGATCGGTTCAACAGCCCCGTTCCAGGTATGATGGAACCAGGCAGTACGCAACGTGCCTTTTGCGGCAAGCGCTTCCAGGTCGCGCTGTCCGGCAACGCCTTCCTTTGCGTATTCGACGCCAGTTGAAACGCCAGGCATATTGTAGGTGCGGAACATGTCGCCGCCCTCGGCATTACAACGCCTCCAGCCGTTCGACGGACCATCCGGGGCCATGATCGGAATGCAATGGAAAGTATGGTTTTTGCGGAACTTTTCCGCTTCCGGACTCAACAGCCATTCGATGCCGGACATGATCCGGCGCTGGGCGTTTGCCTCGCCGGGATGATGATTGGCAAAATAGTGGGCATGCTCCTCGTTTTCCAGGGCGGTAATTTCCAAACGGTAGACTCCGCGCCCTTCGACGGAGTCGCAAATCTTATGCAAGGTCACATTTTCAGCTTCCGCGTAAATCTCCAATTTCTTCTCGATCTGTTCGAAAGGCAGAGGTATCTGGTTGCCGTACCAGACCCGGTCAGAGGTAAATACCGGAAAGATCAGGCTGTCAACGGGAACTTTATGAGCTGCGCCGTACAGCCAATGGATCGGACGCCAATTTTCCAGGTCATAGGAGATCGACCCGAAATTGGAATTAAACGCATATCCGTTTCCGCCGGGGAAGTCCACGTCAAGATGCAGGGCGTTGCCTTTGGCGTTTCCGGTAATTTCAAACTGGAGCATGTTGCTCCACTGCGGATTAGTTGGCGCGCTATCCGTGGTTATTCCGAAGTGGTTTGTTCCCAGTTGTTTAATCTTTGCGCCCGTACTTCCGAGAACACCGTCAAATTTAAAATCTTCCACCTGTAACGCAGGCATTTTCAGATTCCTTTTTTAGTCTGCTGATTTCCTGATCGATTAGCTATATTATAACAGAACTCCCCCGCAATGTCAATAATTAACAAGTAATATTTCCGGAAATTTATTTTTTTGAGGAGAAATTTTTAAGGAATGAATGATTTCCGGACAATCATTTCAGATATGAAAACTTTAGTGAACGGCGCAATCTCCGGGTTTTCCCGGAGTAATAGAAGCATTTCCACCATGGACCTGCCGATTTCTCCCCTGGGGTAATTCATGGTGGTGAGAGTGGGGGTGCATTCTTTGGCCCGGGGATTGTTGTCATAGCCGGCAACTGCGACATCATCGGGAATTTTGAGTCCCTTTTTCAATAGAAACTGCATTGCTCCGATTGCCCTGAAGTCATTAATCGCGAACAGGGCGTCGATAGTTTTTCCGGCGGGTGAATCCAGGAAACATTCCATTGCCTTGCCAAGGCCATCGTATGTCTGATGGGACCTGATAATCATTTTTTCCGAGAATTCGATTCCTGCTTCCCGCAAAGCGTCGCGATAACCTTCACATTTCGGGTCTGACCAGGCATTCGGTTCGCGTTTGGTGTGAAACAGGGCGATCCGCTTTCTTCCTGAGTCAAGCAGGGCCTTCACCGCCCGGTAAGCACCTTCCCTCACGTCTACGATCAAGCGGTTTACGGAAAAGCATTCCGGCCTTGCCGCGGCATGGGTAATGTAAGGTATTTTTTTAGCTTCCAGAGTCTTGAACAGCCGTTCTTTGCCTGTATCGTTCAGAAATATTACGCCATCGGTTTCCTGATCGAAATTGCCGGTAGTAAACCCGGAAGCGTCATTGAAGTACACAGGCTCTACTTTGCAGCCCAATTCGTAAGCTCTGCCGCTGATTCCATGCTGAAGCATTGCGCGCTCGTATGTTGCCTCTTCGTCTTGTTGCAGCAGATTGCTTGATTCGTGATAAACAATTTTGATAGTGAAATCGCGGTTACCCGGCTTCCGGTCCTCGGAAACAAATGTGCCTTTACCGTTGATACGATAAATATAACCATCGCTTTTAAGTTCGTTCAGCACTCTTGATATAGTAGAATAGCTGGCGTTTTCCTGCTTCATCAGGACGTTTTGCGACGGCAGTTGTTCTCCCGGCGAATAAGTTCCGTTATGGATCTGCTCCTTGAGCTTCTCCATTATCTTGTAATATCTCGGTTGAAAATCCGGTCTCACGGCATTGCTCCATATATCTAATCGATTAGGTATATTATATCTGGTTTTTTCAGGACTGTCAACCCTGTCAATCATGGAATTTCTCAAAATAATGAAAAAGAAGCCATTTAATGTAACGGCCCAAGGTAATAACCAAGAAAGAAACAATCAGCAAAATCTCTTATCCGGCCGCGACGCCCAACTGACCGGATTTGGCTGGATTATTTATTCGGTTTCCCTGATTTTTTTCGCGGCCTCGATCATTGCCAGGTAGGTTTCCGGGGGGATATAATCCGGAATTGAGTTACCCGATCCGAGCGCGTAACCTTTCGCGGTGTCCCGGAACCTTTTTCCTCTTTCATAAACGATGTCGAATACGTTTTCCGGGGTTTCGCGGCAGAGGATGTCAACGTCGATTCCCCCGAGCAGGGCGATGCGGTCGTTGTACCTCTCGATCCAGGTGTCAAACGGGGCAACCGCGTCCTCATTGGAATGCTTGGCGTTTATGCCGGTGGCGATAACGTCGTCCATGACGTCAAAGATGTTTCCGCAGGAATGCCACAGGAAAGGAATGCCGAAGGACTTAACCTGTCCGGCAATTCTTTTGTATTGAGGGATAATGTGCTCCCGGATATTTTCCGGGCTGATGAGAGTTGACGTTTTAAAACCGAGGTCGTCACCCATCCTGCATATGGCGAAAAGATCGTTGTAATCCTCAAGAAAATTGTGCCGGATTTCCAGTATCAGGTCGCCTATTTTTACGTACAGGTCCCTGAACAGCTCCGGGTCGTCGAGCATCATATAGCTTAAATATTCATATCCAACCAAGTCTTCGGAAATCTCGAAAACGCCGTTTCCGACCCCGCCCAGCGCTTTCATCCCATCGGGAATGTTGTTTCTCAGCGCATCAAAACATGGAACGGACTTTTCCCTGAACAGCCGGGGGATATCCTCCCAGGAATACGCCTCAAAATCCGACCGGTTCTGGATTGGGCCGGCGCAACCGCCGAAGATAGCGCCGTGTCCGGGAAGCAGGTCAACGATCAGCATTTCAAACGAAACAGTATCATAGGTCATTTCTTTGAAGAACCGGCAATAGTGCTTGAAAAACTCGTTGCGGTCTTTTTCGTCGCCATCGATCAGTTCCGCGAAAGAAACGTCCAGGATTTTTTCCATGACCACGGGGTCGATGATGTGTTCGTAAACCGGCATCCGTGCGGGTTTTCCGTTTGCCATCACTTGAAGCATGTACCGGTAATCCGGCTCAAAAGTTTTCATTGCAGTTTCCTTTTAATAATTATATAGTATTATATATCTGAAATAATCGCCTTGTCTCCATTAATAATTACTATATTATAATACTATATGATCAATATGGAGGGTTAAGGTGAGTAAAAAGCTCCCGGTAACGGCGCATCACACGCCGGTGGAGTTAAGTTCGGCGCAAAGTCTGGACTTTGATTTCTACCGGGGGATGCCTCATTTTTATTTTCATTACCATTTCGCGTTTGAGTTGACGCTTGTCCGCAATTCCTGTGGGCGGAGGCTTACCGGTGACACTCTCAGCAACTACAGTGAAAACGATCTGGTGCTTCTGGGGCCGGGACTTCCCCATACCTGGATTCCGGAGGTGGAAAAAGGGAACCGGGAAAATTTTGAAAATTACGTAATCAAGTTTACGAAAAAATCCCTGGGGCTGGAATTGCTGAACCGCCTGGAATTTTCCCATGTGAAAAATCTGTTGGGACGTGCGGACAAGGGAGTAAGCTTTTCAGCCGCGGCCAGAGAAAAGATCATTCCCCTGATGAAGGATATGCGCGAGGCAAGTCCAAGCGTGAAAGTCCTGAATACCTTGAGAATTCTGGATATTGCGGGCAAAGACGAATCGTGCCGCCAGATAGTTTCGGATAATTATCATTATTCCCTGAATGAACGGGACCAGCAGGCGCTTTCCCGGATATTAGAATTTATTCATCAACATCACCATCAAACTATTGCGTTGTCGCGGATTGCAAAGTACGCGAATATGAGTATTCCGACTTTCACCCGTTTTTTTAAAAGGGCCACCGGTGAAAGCTTTACCCGTTATCTGAACAAATGGCGGGTGGAGAGGGCGTGTCTGCTTCTGAAAGAGACGCGGATGACGGTGTTGGAGATCAGCCTCAAGATCGGGTTCCGGAACCTGTCAAATTTCAATCGTCAGTTTCTGAAAATCACCTCAAAAACTCCAGTGGAATTCCGCTAATAAAAGGAATCACGATAGTAAATAAAAAGCCGGGATCACGAAGAATCCCGGCCATTCTCATGCAAAGTTTGCTTGCGCCGAAGCCGCAAAGCACTTCGGCCATTTTCGTGCAGGGATAATCCCTGCTTATTTTTCGACGGGAACCACGATACCGCGCATAATGACGTTCTGACACAGCGCGAATACCACGAACGTGGGGATTGCCGCGATAATCAGCGAGGTGAACACCACACCCTGGCAACTGCGCTGCTGGAGCTGGTAGAGCCACGGCATCAGGGTCCACATTCTTTCGTCCTGACAGATCAGCAGAGCCATCATGAAGTTGGAGTAGGCCAGGGTAAACGCCTGCAGTGCGATAACCGCAAGGATCGGCTTACTGAGGTTCATGGTAATCTGCCAGAAAATCCTGATTTCCCCGGCGCCGTCGAGTTCGGCGCTTTCGTAGAGTTCCTGCGGCAGGGAGTCGAAGAAACCTTTGAGCAGGAAGATATTGTAGCCGTTCGCCATGCCCGGCAGGATCAGCGCCCAGAAAGTATTGAGCAGGTTGAATTCGCGCAGCATCAGGAACACCGGAATCTGGGTTACCATCGGCGGGAAAGCCATGGTGAGCATCAGGAACAGCAGGACTTTGTACTGTGACGGCGGTTTGTAGCGGCTGAGTGCGTATGCCGCGAGCGGATTGACGATCAGCGCCGAAAGGATAGCCAGGAAACAGTAAATCGCGGTGTTCAGAACTCCGCGGCCGTGCAGCAGGATGTAGTCGGCAACCGCAATATAATTTCTCTTTATGTATTCCCAGCGCAACATTCCCTGGTGGCTTCTGAAAAACTCGTAATGAGCGCCTTGCTGGGGAGGGATAACGTCATTCCATTTTTTGAATTCGGAACCCAGAGCGGTGTTGGCCTGGGCGACGGTTTTATACTTGTTCTTCAGGTAGTCCTGAAACATGAAGTCGATACTGTGAATGTATATTGATTCAATTGGCGCCCGGATAACTTTCTTGGTTCCGGGAACTTCCCAGCCCTGATAAATAAACGTGTACCAGTCGGAAAGGATTTTGCCTTCCTTTGGAGGTTCTTTAATCAACGGGATATTGTTAAAGCTTTTATAATTGGTTCCGTAAGTCTTATTCAGCGCCGTAATGGTTTTGTATTTTGCTTTCAGCATTTTCCGGTAGATCGGGGTGGCGTTGTCATCAACCCGTACCCAAAACAGACTGATCAGCTGCCTGACGAATACTTCCCAGTCTTTCCGTTCCTGGACGGTCAGATGCTTCGGGTAGCGACGGCTGAACTTAACCTCGTTCCAGGACTTATAATTGGTTTTATGCTTTGAGTTATATTCCTTTAAGTTACGGGTATACTGGTTTTTCAGATAAGTTGTTACGAAATAACCGGAAGGGCTGAAATAGATACGATACTCATGAGGGAGCGATTCCTTGAATTTCCGGTAGGCAAGATTAAAAGGGCTATAGCCTGGCTGGAAAAGCCGGGTCATGTATTCCTCAGGCCTGACAATAAATTGGAACCAGTTTGAAAATTCCGTTCCCATCGCCTGGTTGAGTTTCTGGACATTGCCATTGTATTCATCAAAAAGCCCGGCCTTGAATTTACGTATGTTCATAGGCAAAGTCGAACCGGAAGAGCTGACGGAAATGTATGCCGCCTGATAAAAATAGTATGGTAAATCTTTAGATTTCAGGAATTCTTTCCATTCCTGAATAAGCTTACGGTTTTGATTTTTCGGAAGGACGATTTTCCGGAACGAAGGATCGAACGAATGATACGCCATCTGGTAAATTTCCAGATCTTCATTCACGAAAGCTTCAATGTCTTTCCGGTAAAAATCCGTTTCATTTACCAGGAAGCTGGGGATAATCTTGGCTTCAGGAGTATCGACCGCGCTTTTAGTGGTTCCCGCAAGCATCAGCAGGAACGGATATATCATGGTAAGCGCACCGGCAAACAACAACACATAAATAGTCAGGATAAGAACCCTTACCTTGACATTCTTTCTCCCGATGGTTGAAATAATTGGCATATTTAAAATCTCCTGATATTTATTAATTATCTTTTTTTGCGGTTGCGGCGGTCCTGAATTCCACCCTCGACAGTATCCGCAACTGATAAACCGTGAACCCGATCAGCATGAATGCCAGCATCCACGCCATCGCGGTGGCCGGACCGAAGCTGAGATAGGTAAATGCCGCATACCAGATATGCAGTCCGGCGGTTTCGGTTTCAGCGCCCCCTCCGGTCATTGCCAGGATATTGGCGGTAGCCCCGTACCAGGAACGGATGAACACCCCGACAAAGTTGATGATGATCAGTGCCTTGATAGTGGGGAATACAATAAACAGCAGTTTATCGATAAAGTTGGCCCCGTCAATGTCGGAAGCTTCATAGTAATCTTCAGGAATACCTTTCAATGCGGCCAGGTAAATCAGGCATCCGGGGCCCATTCCCGCCCAGACCATTGGGATTACGCACGCTACCATTGCGGTTTCGGTATCGCTCAACCAATGAAACGGTTCCGGCAGAAATTTGAACAGCCGGCTGGGAAAAGCTTGAATTGTTTGCCATACAGATTCTTTGTCATGAACCAGAATTGGGATGGAAAAGTTAAAGAAAGTATAGAAAACCAATATCCCTGCCAGAATAAATAAAATCATGGGAAAATACATGTCATAGAAATGCAGCCTCTTGGCGAAAACCAATGCCAGTATCAGCATAATAAGTCCCAGCGCAATGAATCCGATTGCCGGAATTTTCAGCAGCAGGAAGTTCAGCGTTCCTTTAGCCGACGGCTCGTAAAACTGTTTCCACAACAGGATGGTAACCAGTCCCGCGATAACAGCCGGCAGGTAATAGATGATCCGGAAAAGAAGCTTTCCTTTCGGCACTTCCTGAAGCAGGATCGCCAGCAGTACCGGCGGCAGGAAAGTCAGGCCGATGACCAGGAAGCTGTAGCGGAGCGAGTTCCAGATGGCGCACCACCATTTAAAATCGAAAAGGATATTCCCGAAGTTGTCAAGTCCCACGAAAACGGAGTTGCCGAGAAGTTTGTAATCAAAAAACGCCATGCCGGAACCTCGGACCAAAGGAATGTATTTCCAGATTACAATAGTGGCGGCGGCGGGAATCAGAAGCATATACGCCCACATGTATTTTTTAAAGTTCCAGCGTTTCTTTTGCTGTAGCGCGGAGGGAGGCGTGAAAGCTTTGAAAATCTTTTTGAAAACGAAGAAGAATGACACAATGATACCAACCAGGAATATTCCCGCGATGATTCTCCGCCAGGTTTTTTCTTTCGGAGTTATTTTGCCAATCATTATTTCGTTGGCACGGGCGCAGGCGTCCTGAAGTATTTTCCTGAGTACTTTCACCCGTGCCTCTTTATCTTCCGGCAATTTGTCATTCCGGTAGAGATTTTCCGCTTCCTGAATCGGATGTGTCATCAGTTCATAAGCGAAATTACTGTTTTTCCCGTAAGGCTCCGGTTTACCGGTTTTGATGGCGATCTCGTAATTCTCCGCCCATCCTCTGGGGGAAAGTTTCTCAACTTCTTCATATCCGAACATGCGCAGAAATTTGGGATTGACAAACCTTCCCATGCCGCCTTCAACCATGATCTTGGTTTTAATTTTGGCGGCTTCCTTGCCGTCGTAGAAAAACATGTACTCCCAGGCGGCGTCGCGCACGGCGGCTTCCTTAACCTGGGAAAACATCCCCATCATCCGGCTGTTGAGTTCACCACCGCGCATACCGGTGGGGCCCAGCGGGACCGGGGCTATACCATGAATGTCAGGTTTGATTCGCGTCATGGTGTTTTCTTCGATATAGGAAAAATTCATGCCTACTTCACCGCGTTCCCACTTTACCCCGCGCTCCGAACTGTCTTTAGAGGAATATCCGCGATGAATCTTTCCTTTTTCGTCATACCATTTTTCAGCGCTGAGCCGTATGTAGAAATCCAGCGCTTCGGCGGCTTCGGGTGAGTCGAACACGCATTTCCACTCGTCCTTGTCCTCATTGTAAACCATGACTTCGCCGCCGGCTGACCACAGGAAAGTGAGCCACAGGAAAGCTTCATGTTTACCGCGGCCAAGCATCATTCCGTATGTTCCGCGTTTTGCATCGGTCAACTTTTTACATGCGGCCATCATGTCTTTCCATGTCCAGTTGGCGTCCGGATGGGCGATCCCGAACTCATCAAGCAGGTCCTTGCGGTAAATCAGCACTTTCCCGAGCGCACCGCCGTACGGCATGGCCCAGTAATGTTTTTTTCCTTTTGGACCTTTGCGGTAAATTACCGGCCAAAGCTTTGAATTGATCCGGAATTCCTTTTGCTCTTTGGTCATCGTGGCGAAATATTCATCGAGAGGATATAGGAAGTCGTTGAAAATATAATTATGGGATTTGCGGAAATTTATGTAAAGAATATCGGGGGCCATTCCGCCGGCGATTGCCAGTAAATCCGTTTCCACGCCTTCAACTTTGATGCTGGAAAATTTATCAAGCTGAATTTCTACATTGTCCCAGTTGTAGTTACCGTATTTTTCCGGATTGGCTTTGTATTTGTCGCGGTATTTTTTCGCGAAAATTTTCGGGAAGACTTCCTTAAAATAATTTACCGCGGCAACTTCGGCGCGGGTGAAGGTATCATTTCTACTTGGATCAGGGAGGCTCCACACTTTAACATGGATAATGGTTTTACCATTTTTTTCTTCAATAAAACCCGCGTGGAGAACTGTTGAAGTGAAAAGAATAAATGCCGAAAATGCCAGCAGCAACGGAGCATAAAATTTGTTTTTCAATGTAGCCCAATCCTTATGTCGTTTTTTAATGAAAATCATCCGGGAGACATGAAAACCTGAAGAGGATTAAACGCAGACACGTCCCGGAATCAAACCGACAAATATAATCACCTATTCCGGGACGTGCAAATGTTTTTTAATCCGTTTTGGGATTATTTGCTTGCGAACTTGGTGTTTTTCTTAACTTCGTCGCAAACCTTCACAACCTGCAGCGCTTCCTCGATTGTGACGGGGAAGGTTTTGCCGTTGCGGATGGAGTCATACATATAATCCCAGATGTCGTGCATTTTGGGAGTTTTCTTGATCTTGATCTCTTTTTCCACCCATTTGAGCACTTCGGCGTTGCCGAAAGCGCCGTTGACGTCCGGGGAAGCAACCCTGGCGCGAATATTCATGAGTTTCTGTTTTGGATTAAGATAACGCATTTTGATAGTGCCTTTGGCTTCATCGCACACCAGAGAACCTTTGGTTCCGAAAATCACATAAGTTGGCTGGGGCAAAGTAACGCCGCCGCTGATTTCCAGATCAACGATCCGGCCGTTTTTACCTTTCAAGATTATTTTCAGGTGGTCTTCGGCGTCGCCTACCGCGGCAACTTTCTTAAGGTCGCTCCAGATTTCCTTCACTGGTGATTCCAGCAGCCGGAGGCCGTGGTCGATAATGTGCGGGCCCCAGTTGTTTAACTGGCCGCCGCCGCATTTGATGATCGTCTGCCAGTCGTTGCGGCGCTGGTAGTTGTGGCGATGCAGCTTGATCTCATAGACATCACCGAGAATTCCTTTAGCGAAGATTTCCTTGATGTGATTGAAGGCAGGTTCGAACCGGCGGTTGTGGCGCAGATACAGTTTGCCGGGATACTTCGCCGCGGCGCGCTGCAGTTTCTTAGCTTCGGCATAAGAGAGTGCGATCGGCTTTTCCAGAAAAACGATTTTACCGGCTTTTAGCGCTTGAATGGCATGAGGGGTGTGGTCCGGTGAACGGGTCGCTATGGAAATAAGCTCAACATCTTCGTCCTTCAGCATATCCTCGATACGCTTGTAGGACTTGCAGCCATATTTTTCCGCGGGAACTTTGCAGCGTTTGAAATCGGTATCGCAAACAGCCACCACTTTATATTTATGCTTGCGCGCTGGGGTGGCCTCAAGTTCCGTGCAGTGCATGTTGAGTCCGGCACGGCCCATTCCCACAATACCTACCTTGATTGGTTTTTTACTTCCGGCGGTCTTTTTCGCTGTCGTTTTCTTAGCCATTTCAAAGCTCCTTTTTCTGATTAAAATAACCATAAAAATATAAAATTTAATTGACAAATATGTTATTCCAAGTAAATATAAGGCAATTTTTAGCTTATTTTATCAAATATGGATGAAGTAATCAGATAAAAAACAAAATTTCCTGAAAAATGATTAAAATATCCATGCCGCGGCGATGCGGAGATTTCCCGGAAAAGCATATTCCCGGTAAAATCGGTATTTTATGCTTGCAATTAATTTCAATCTCATCTATATTAATTATTCTCTGTGTCTGAAAATTTAAATTGAAAATAATTTTTAAGGAGTAATATCATGGCTCATAAGAAGGGACAATCAAGCAGCCGCAACGGTCGCGACAGCAATCCCAAATTCCTGGGCATCAAGGCTTACGGCGGCGAGACAGTTACCGCCGGTTCGATTATTGTGCGTCAGCGCGGCACTAAATTCCATCCCGGCAAAAACGTCGGATGCGGAAAAGACTTTACTTTGTTCGCGCTCAAAGACGGCACGGTGGAATTCACCAAGCAGGGACGCATGGTCAACATCGTTCCCGTTGCTTAAGCAAGCCGTTTTGATTTTTTAAGCGCAAAATTTCTGCCCAGTGGAATTCCGCTGGGCATTTTTTATCTCAGGAATTCACAACCCATCTCAGGAAATGTTTGTAGATAAAGCTATAATTACGGTAAAAGGCGGTGACGGCGGCAATGGCTGCATAAGTTTCCGGCGCGAAAAGTTCGTCCCTAAAGGCGGACCGGACGGCGGCGACGGCGGCGATGGCGGCAGCATTATCCTGATTGCCGACGCCGGCGAACAGAGTTTCGTTGACTTTGTCTATAACCGGACGTTCCAGGGCGGACGCGGTCCCCACGGCAAAGGCAAGACTCTGCACGGCAAAAATGTTCAGCCCACCATGGTCCGGATTCCGGTAGGGACCGTGATCAAAGACGCCGATACCGGTGAATTTCTTGCCGACCTGGATGAAAAAGATAAGACATTTGTGGCCGCCGCCGGAGGCAGGGGCGGACGCGGCAACGCCAGATTCGTTACCAGCGTCAACCGGGTCCCGCGGGTTGCCGAGGAGGGCAAACCCGGTGAGGAGCGCAGACTTGATCTTGAACTTAAAAGCATTGCAGACATCGGCCTGGTGGGATATCCGAACGCCGGAAAATCAACCCTGATCGGCAAAATTTCCAATGCACATCCAAAGACCGCGCCGTATCCGTTTACCACTCTGCATCCCGTGGTCGGCGTGATCGAGTATCCCGACTACAGCCGGGTCACCGTTGCCGATATTCCCGGACTTATCGACGGCGCCCACGACAACGTTGGGCTCGGACACGAGTTCCTCAGGCATATCGAGCGCACTTCGGTGTTAGTCTATGTGCTTGACACTGCCGGGGTTGACGGGCGCAACCCCCTGGATGATTTTGAATCGCTCCGTAAAGAACTGGAAATGTACCAGGAAGGACTTTCGCACCGTCCGGCGGTTATCGTCGCCAACAAAATCGACCTGCCCGGCGCCGGGGAAAACCTCGAGGAAATTTCCAAAGCGCTTCCTGAATACAAGGTTTTTGCCATCAGCGCCACTTCCGGCGAGCAGGACTTCGAACCTCTCAAGGATTTCCTCCGTCGGCAAGTCCTCGGAAACTGATTTTTCCCGAATATCTTTTAATCGCGTTTTAATATTTCCCGAAGTCAAACTATATTTCCAAGCTTGACCGTATTTTTTTACGGGAGAGAGTTCATGGACAATCCTGTTAAACGCGGAGGCCGCGGAAGGCTGGAACAAGAAATCAGATAATAAATTCAGATAGAAACCAATGACCGAAAAAAACCTTGAAGAACTGTTTATCGAAGCCGCGGAAGCCGATTCCGCTGAAGTTATTAACGAACTAACCAGTAAGGTGGCGGAGCTTGAAGACCTCAGTTCCGGGGACGTTCCCGACCACATTGCCCTGCTTCTGGAAAGCTGGGAAGAGTCCATCGAGCAGTCCGAAGCCAAGGCGCAGTGCTGTATTGCCCTTGCCGCCGGGGGCGCGCCGGATTCGGCGTTGTTCCGCAACGCCCTGAGCAGTGCGGTTAAGAAAATCCTGCCGCCATACCTCACCCGGACCGCATTTCTCCGCGCTTTAGGGCTTCGCGACAAGGAAACTCCTTTGCCTGAAATTGCATCGCGGTGCAAAGTCCTTGCCAAGCTGAAGGAGGGGGTTCTGGTTTATCAGCCGGATTCACGCGGCTGGGGAAAAGTTTCCAAAATCGATAATTTTACCGCTTCCGTGGGTATAAGTTCGGTCACCGGCATGAGCAGTTTTGCCACTCCGCTTGAAAAAGTTCTTTCCATGGCAGTGGTCTTTCAGTCGAAACCGGAGCTTTTAAGGTTGGCCCAGCCCAACCGCAACTCGCTTCCGCCGTCGGAAACCTGGCGTCAGCAACTCAAATCGTTTGCTGTTACCGATCTGCCTGACAAAATGCTCGAATCGATTGCATTTTCCACTCTTGTTCCCGCCGTAATGAGTAATAATGACTTCGGCAAATGGTGGAAAATGAGCAGTAAAGGGAGCGAAAGCAAAGCCAGGCGTCAACCCGCCGATTCCCGGAGTATCGAGGAATTGCATGTGTTGCTTTCGGAAGCTTCGGAACCGGAAACCCCGAAGCTCGATAATCCTGAAGATGTGGCGAAGTTCGCCAGGTTTTTCGGCGGTTTGAACCGGAAACTCAGCGTGAAGGAAGTTAAACAGCTTGTTGAAATCACGGCGATGTTTTCAACCCGCGCATCCGATGACGAGTTAATCGAAATTTTTGAACCTCTGAAACCGAACGCTCCTTTTTGGCCTGTGAATCCCGATTCCGCGCCGTTGGAAAACCTTGAGGTTTGGGCAAAGGTATCCGCAAAGGAACTACCGCCTTTTACCCGGGTCACCCGGTTGCTGTTTTCAGAAAAATACCTTGCCGACATCGCCGAACACCTGCCTTTGCGCTGTCTGAACACCGTTTGCGAGAGCATTGACGATGAACTGATTACTGAAGCGATCCTGAATGCGCGGCACTGCGGCAGCGACATTCTCCTGTGGGTATGGCGCAACCGGAAAAAACATTCGGAAAAGCTTGTTTCCGTTGTCGACCTCGAACATGTTATCGCGGCGTTGTCGATGGCGGGAATGCCAAAGGCTTGGGGGGCCGCCCAGCGGGAGCTGAAGAAACTGCTGATGGAACACAAGGAATTCCAGCAGCTTGTAGTGAAAAATTCCGGGGAATCCGCGAATGTATTTTACGCCTTGCTCAATGCGAGGAGCCTGCATCCCGGCGAACTGAAAAGTCTGATCGTGATGCTCCAGAGGCACTGCGAAAAACTCGCCGCCGAATGGAAAAAAGGCAACTGGGAGATCAAATTTTTCGGGCAGGCCAGTCAGAAGCCGAAAGGTCCGGTATTGCCTGATCCGCCGGTTACCTCAATAAAGTCGCACCGTATCCGCCAGCAGGAACTTAAGGACATTATCAACAAGCATCAGCCGGAAAACCGCAAGGCCCTGGCCGCTGCCCGGGCCCATGGGGATTTTCGCGAAAATGCCGAATATGACGCCGCCAAGGAACGCCGGAATTTCCTGTCGAAACGCCGGTCCGAGCTTGAGTCGGAACTCGATTACATCCAGCCTCTGGATTTCCACGCCGTTGAAATCAACGACAGCGTTGTTGCCGGCTGTACCGTAACTCTGGAATTCGCTCCGGGTGATTCCCGCGAATATTTTATTGTCGGCGCCTGGGACGGCGATTACGACAAGCGGTTGATCTCATATAATTCCCGGTTCGGAGTCAGGCTTTTCGGGCGCAAAACCGGTGACGAAGTTACTCTGCCGGACGGCAAGGAATGCAAAATTACCAGGATCGCCGGGCTGCCGGACGATTTACGGAAAGAACTCGCGGACGAAAAATGACCGACTGCGCCTCACATCTGAAAGTCTGGGAAAAACTTTCCGGTTATTCCCGGCGGAAGGTGTTGAAGCGGGGGCGAAGACTGGATCTGGTCGGATATGAGTTTCCCGCCCCGAACGAAACGTTGAAAGGCAGGAAGATCGTATTTTTTTCAGACCTGCATGTGCCATATCTTTCCATCCGTTTTGAAGAACTGAAAAACATGATTTCGGAGGAGAATCCCGACTGGCTCGTTTTCGGCGGCGATCTCGCTTCATATTCCTGCTGGCTGGACACGGCAATGGAGAAGATCGCCACCTTTCCGGCAAAGTCGGCAAGAATGGCCGTGTTGGGAAACTGGGACAAGAAGCGGCGGCGCTGGTTCCCTAATTTCCTCTGGAAGCAGTATTACAAACACTCCGGTTACTGGCTGCTTGCGAACTCCGGAATTATCGCCGACGGATTGTTTTTTTACGGTTCCGACGATTTTAAGCTGGGCCTTCCGCGACTCTCTCCCGCCCCGCCAGACCTTCCCGGAGTGCTGGTTTGCCACAATCCGGACACCGTTGCCGATTACGGCGACGATGCAACCTTGAGGAATTACGCGCTGGCGCTTTGCGGACACACTCACGGCGGACAGATCCGGATTCCGTTTGTCGGCGCGCTGAAAACTTCGTCGCGCTACTGGCGCAAGTTCGATTACGGTCTTTACCGTCACCGGCACACCGGAACGTTCATGGTGGTTTCTTCCGGACTCGGCACTACCGCGCTACCCCTGAGGTTTATTTGCCGTCCGGAAATAGTAACGATAAAATTCACCTGATTTGGAGACTAAGATAAATGAGCAAACCGAAAGCAGCGCTTAACGGAAATGATCTTTCCCTTGATGATATCGTGGCCATCGGCATCGGCGACAAGCTGGTGGAAATGGCCCCGGAAGCTGTGGCGCGGTGCCGGGCTTCGCGCCGGTTCCTGGAAGAGGAGATTGCCGCGCGGCGGGTCATTTACGGAGTCAACACCTCTTTCGGGCCGATGTGCAACAAGATCATCGACGACAAGGAAATAGAATCTCTCCAGGTGAACCTTATCCGGAGTCACGCGGCCGGGCTTGGCGATCCAATCAAACCTTATATCGCGCTGGCGACGCTGGCGGTGCGGCTCAATACGCTTTTAAAAGGATATTCCGGGGTGCGGGTCGAACTTCTGGAAATGATGTGCGCCATGATTAACGCCGGGGTTGCTCCATATATCCCGGAATGCGGCAGCGTGGGCGCTTCGGGAGATCTGGTCCATCTTGCCCACCTGGGGCTTGCAATTATCGGCGAAGGCAAAGCATATTACCGGCGGAAACTGCTTCCTGCGCGGGAAGCTCTCGAAAAGGCGGGACTCCAGCCGTTCACACTTAGTTACAAGGAAGGGCTTGCGCTGATCAACGGCACTGCCGCAATGACCGCGCTGGGTGCGTTCGCCATGTTCGGAGCGAAAAAATCGCTCAGGATAGCCAAGGTTACCGCCGCGTTCGCCATGGAAATCTTTGGCGGGATAGACGACGCTTTTGACCTCGATTTGCATCAGGTCAAACCGCATCCGTCGCAACTTGCCATTGCGGAACGGATCCGCAAGTTGTTCGAGGGATCGAAAAATATCAAGCTCCGCGGGAAAATGCACGAACTCATCCGCAATCAGCAAAAGGACAACGAACCGGTATTCGAAACCGACATTAATGTGCAGGATGTTTACTCGGTGCGCTGTACGCCGCAGATCCTCGCCCCGGTGAAGGACGCCATAGATTACGCGTCGGAAGTGCTTACCGTGGAGGCGAATTCCAGCAACGACAACCCGATCATCATTCCCGAAAAGAAAAAAATAATTCACGGCGGAAATTTCCACGGTCAGAGCGTGGCGTTTGCCATGGATTCGCTGAGCATGGCGATTTCCGTGCTGTGCAACCTGTCAGAGCGGCGGATCAACAAGCTGCTTGATCCCAAACTCAACGAGGGGCTTCCCGAACATCTCATTCCCGGAAAAGCCGGACTCACCATGGGATTCATGGGGGCGCAGTACCTTGCCACCTCAACCACCGCCGAGAACCGCCACCTCGCGAACCCGGTGAACGTGCATACGATTTCCTGCAACGCCTCGAATCAGGACGTGGTGAGCATGGGTACGATTGCCGCCCGGAAAGCCTTTAAACTGATCTCGAACGCCAAACACGTGCTGACGCTGGAAGTTCTTGCCGATCTTCAGGCGCTCAACTTCCGGAACGCTTCCAGACTTGGAAATGGTTCCGCCAAAATTTACCGGATTCTCAACCGGGATTTCGAGATTTACGACAACCAGCGGATTTTCCACGACGACCTGGTTAAATTCAGGAAGATCCTTTTTTCCAGCCAGCTTTTCGATGATCTTTCGGTTTATAGTTAGCCGGCTGCACAGTTTGTATGGATATTTCCGAATTACATTCCTTATTCCAGACTACTTGATCCATCTTTTGAAGTGGCGTAGGAAAGTTTCCCAGATTTTCCGTCCGTTCCAGACTTCAGCGTCTTCGGGGATTTTCGACTCGAATGGGGCGTTGAAGCGGAGAGCGATCATCAGGTTGAGCCAGAGAAACTGATCTTCGCTGAATGATTGGAGTGTCTGGATGAATTTTTTCAGGTCAGTTGCCTTGTTCAACGCCTTCAACTGCATCCCCCGGCGTTTCGCCTTGGGGATTTTTATTTTGCCGGTTTCCTTGTCCATTTCAAGGACATAATAATCGTTTTCCAGGTTCGAGGCATGGGGATCGTAAAGTCCCGGATCATCCACATAACCGCCATCGATATGGAATTCCAGATTGTACGGCAGTTGCGCGGCAAGGTCTTTTAAGAATACTTCCAGATTTCCGGAGTCCATTTCCTGCGATATTCGGTTCCAGGCCCAGTCGTCGCGCATTATCAGGTTGCCGCCCCTTTTCGACGGATATACCACCCGCAGAGCCTTGTCGAGTCCTTTCTCCACGTAAAATCCGCCCACGATGGTATCGCATTCCTCGCCGCCCCAGGCGAAAAAATATTTTCCGAACTTGTGGTGCGGCTGTTTATGCGACGGCACCAGCCACCACGATGACATAGTGGATTTAAACCGGTTCCACGGCCGCCGCGCCAGTTTCATTCCCAGAGCATCGCCTATCTCATCGATTGCCTCGCACATCTTGCGCGGCGTCTGCTTCTCAAAATACGGATAAGTTGTGTTGATATTCATTTTATATTCAAAATTTCCTTAAGGAGTTGATTATTTTCCGTAATACCCAAAATTTCTTCTTTAGAACCATCATTTGAGAAAATACTTGAACCAATGTTTTCTTTTGAATTTTCCTCAAGGTATGACTGGATTTCCTTTAACGGAAAAGATTTTTCTTTCAGGTTTTTTGCATAATAAATTTTTTGTATGATGGGTAAGAGTATTTTTTGATTATATTTCTTTTTAACAATAATTGTTCCCAAGGCATTAATCAATAAATTTTTTTCTTCTATGTTTTTCGGTTCAATTTTGCAGAAGAGAATATTAATCAAAGCATGACATTTAGTTTTATCATTTTCTATTGTATCTGTAATTTTTGTTCTGCTTTTCCAAGATAATTTTCTATTTGAAGAAGCTTTAAGCAAAGCGCTGTCAATTTTCGATTGCCAGGGTTTCAGGAATTTACCTTCATCTCTAAATTTATATTCGTCTATAGCCTGAGCCGCATAAATCAAATCGTTAGCGTTATCCGAATTAAGGATTTCTATTAATTTTTTTACGGCCTTTTTGTCTTTATATTTCCCCAAACTATTAATAATTGCATGCCTGACTGTTGGACGTCGATCATTCATTAGGGGGATGATTTTATCCAATGCTTTCGGATTTCCCAAATGGCCAAGATACCAGAACATATTTTCATAAACCCAGGTATTAGCTTTTTCATCATCAAGTCTAGATAGAATAAATTCCATGGATTCGGGAACTTTTAAAATAGAAATAAGGTAGTAGGTCGTATATCTAACCACATCATCATTGGTAAGGGTTAATTTGCAAAGATTTCTAAAAAGTTCAGTTTGATTATAGAAAAAGTTCAAATTCGACAAATCATAATAAGATGCCATATCCAGCGCCATCAAACTTAAATATTGAATTTGCGGGTCCGGATCAGCGAGTAGTTCAGTCAATGCCTGACAAACTGAATTGTCAGGATTTCTTACGGATAATTCTACCAGGACAATTGCGTATTCCGGTTCGCGGCATGCCGCAAGCCTAATCAGGAATTTAGTTCTGAATCCCGGACAAAGGAACCAGACGGCTACGCAAAAGAGCATCAGAAGCAGAATTAATCCGCAGAAAACGTAAGGAATATTGCGCTTTTTAACTTTTCTCTTTTTCACAAGAAATATGCAAAACGCAATAATCGTGACAATGAGTACAGCTACATAAATTATGTATGGCAGCATAAGATACCGATTGTAAGACCGGAGTTTGAACCTTTTGCGGACACCGGAAACTGTTGAGTATTTATCGCATATTTTCCTGTACCTTTCGCGGGTGAGAGTTTCGGCGGTCGCGTGAGTAAACTCAACACTCAAATCAGTCGGCAGGTAATAATATACCGGGACAAATTCAGGTTTCACATTCTTTGATACCGCAGGATAAATGTCATATTTATATTTGGCCTTCTCCATGTACACGCCGGCAGTTCCCCAGTATTGAGTGCTGGCCCCGTCTGTTGCAACAGGCACTGCAATTCTGGTATCCGCTTTCAGGTCGGGATCTTTCGCGATATTCGCCAGCCATTTACCGGCAATTTTCCTGGCTGAAACCATCTGGGATTTTGTCATTTCGTCCGGCAGGTATTTTAACGGTATACCTAATTCCGGACTTAATATTTCATAAAGCCCGTAACAAAGCAAAGACGCTTTTTCGAGGTCGGCAAACACGTTTTCACCAATAACTTTTCCAGTGCGGTTTTTCCGCCGTAGAGCTATTAATGTTTTTTTGCTCAGAATGGCTTCAAGGGCATTTCTCAGAAACCGGTACGCCCTTGCCCAGCGCAAATAAACCGTGGCGGTGGGTTCTACGGAAAACTCAGGAGATATTATAACATCAGGGAAAATTTTTTCTTCCGGGCCGTCCCCTCCCAGACAGATAAGAGGCAGATGTTTTATTTGAGTTTCGCGTTGTTTTGCCAGAATGGTTTTAAATGCCTCTTTGAGTCTTTTCGCATATTTCTCATTGAAAAAAAGTTTATCTCTTTCCTGGGCTTTATCAGGAAGAATCAAGGTTTCCAAAGCATACCACTGGTAATCATACCATCCCGAATCCGGCTTCGGTTCCAGATTGACCGCACCACTTGTAATCGCGCCGATAATGACATCCAAAGTGTTGTTACCGGGAGAGCCCCCGGACCGGTAATATTTCACCAGCATATCATACTCTTTACTTCTGGAAAACGCGGTCAGTGCGAATCCGGTTTTGTCACCGTATTTTTTCAGAAGCGAAGTTTTAATTTTCTTCACCGACTCCGGTTTCAAGATCCAGTCAAGATTTTTTCCCGGCGGCAGATCTTTGATCAGTTCGGAAACCAGCACGCATTTTTCCGGCAACGCAAATACAATTCCCGGTTTAATATAAACCGGAGGATTCGTCAGCTTTGCGTCAAACCGGTTATAAGCATTGAATGCTTCCTCCAGTTTCGGGTCTTGCGCGATAACCGCCGCAATTGTGATAGCCAATGGCGCATTTTCGGCCAATTCCATTCCTGACATTAAAAAACGGTCCTGCGAAAAAGTATTTTCCAATTCCGGGTTCCAGTTCCAGAAACCGCACGGAGTAACAAATTGTCCGGAATTGTAAGAAGAGCTGCCGCATTTTGCAATTTTCTCTGGAATGCCGACTTTTATCCCACCTTTTTCCAAGGCTTTCGCTACATATTTTGCCGCTTCCGCGATCAAAGGTTTGGTCTTTTTATCAGCCAGCTTAAACTGTTTGACAATAGTGCTATATAGCTTTTTCAGGCTTTGCCGTTTTCCGGCAATATCCATGTCTTTTCCGGTCTGGACAGCCGTTTCAAGGGTGGCGCACAAGGTGTCGTTGAATTGCTTAAGTTTTCCCTGGACAACCTGCACGGAGGGAATTACCGGGAGTCCTTTTTGTTTGCAGTAGGCTATTGCTTCGGCATAATTTTTAAATAACCGGTCAGAATGGTTATCCGGCTCCGCGATATCCAGAATAAATGTAGCCAGACTGTTATTGATAAAATACGTGGTTCCACCGGAAGTAGTTTTTTCAATTGCCAGATTGGGATAATATTTTTCCGGTTTTACAGTTCCTTTGGGGTGATAGTTGCTTTCAGTTTTTACGAAAATCCAGAACAGGACCACTAATGTAAACAGTAACAGCACCGCCGGAACAATAATAATCCGGAAAATGTTTTTGAAGATTTTAATCAAAATTGATTTGGATTTTTCTCTCTTTTCCAAAAAACTACCTTCTGCTTAATACCTGTAATAACTATATATATCTTGCATAAATCTGCAAGATATGAAACGAGCGGAATATATTTCTTCAAGGTACAACTCATGGCATTCCACGATTGCCTGAGAACGGTTCCGCGGGAGTTTCGCCCTCCAGAGAACCGTTTGCTACAAGCTGATTGGATGTGGCCTCGATAATCGCAAAAGGGTAAGACCACCATCAGTTGTGTTTCCAACTTGATTACAATTTGCTTATTTCTTTGGGGAAGCGGTTACCAGTTTTTCCTGGAAAAGGTTTTTCGGGGCCGGGGTCTTCTTGGTGTCCCCGGCTTTGATCTTCTCGAATACCACCTTGCTGCGCCAGCCCGGCCCCCAAAGCTGAAGCCTGGAAACCACATACATGTTGTTCACTTTTTTGTATGAACTGATCTCGACGTTCCGGTACGGTTTTTTCAGGTTCTTTTTATCTTTGAACCATTCAACCTTGAGCGGGAAAAAGTATTCGGCGCTGAGAAACGCCTTGACAACTTCCTTGCCGTCTGGTGATTCGAGCAGGAAGACCCGGCATTCGGCGCCCCCGGCGGAGTCGCGCGGCAGTTCCTTTATCAGCTTCCAGAACAGGAAGGTCATGGTCAGGTCCTGCGGTTTGATCCCGAAATTCGCCAGTATCGGCACTTTCGGGTTACCCGGCATCGGCTTGATGCTGGTTGCGTCATCAGCGCCTTGGTATTTTTGCCCCACAAAGTAACCTTCTTTGCGGTCGATCACTATCTGGGCCAGGGTGCGGAATGGCGTGAACATGATCCCAAGGTAAAACGGAGCCTCGACGGTTGCCTGTCCGCGGCGGCGGTGCATGGCGTAACCGTTCAACGCCGCCCAGCTCTGTCTGCCGGGAGGACGCCGCACGATACTCAGGAACTGTTCAGCGGTATATTCTTTTTTTTCTCCGGCAAAAGCGCAGATTCCGGCAACGAACAATATTAAGCACAAAAATTTCCGCATTGTAAAATCCTCTTTACTATTTAATTCGATGCTAATGAGGGCATCTCATGCGGAAAATTATTTTTTCGGATTTTCCAGCATGTACTTGATGATCCCGTCGACGTGGTCAAAAAACTTGAATTCAAGTTTTTTCCGGATTTCCGGGGGAATCTCCGCAAGGTCTTTACGGTTGGCTTCCGGCAGCAACACAGTTTTGATACCTGCCCGGAGCGCGGCGATAACTTTTTCCTTTACTCCGCCGATCGGGGTAACTTTTCCGCGCAAGGTGATTTCCCCGGTCATGGCAACACCGGTCCTTGCCGGTTTCCTGGTCAACATTGAAGTCATTGCCACTGCTAAAGTTACACCGGCGGATGGCCCGTCTTTGGGCGTTGCTCCGTCCGGCACATGGATATGGAAATCGTTTTTCTGGAAGAAGTCGTCCGCAAGCTTCAGCTCCGGACTCCGGCTCCTGACGAAGCTGAAAGCGGTCATGGCGCTTTCCTTCATTACGTCGCCCAGCGAACCGGTGAGTTTTACTTCTCCTTTTCCGGGCATCAGAGTGGCTTCCACCGGCAGGATCGTGCCGCCAACGCTGGTCCAGGCGAGTCCGGTAGCTACACCGATTTCCGGTTCGCGTTCCGCTTCATCCTGAATGAATTTGCGGGGACCGAGAAGTTCCCTGACCATTTCCGGTGTGACTTTGGTTTTGGCGTCTTCCTTGATTTTTCCCTCGACAATCCGGCGGCCGATCTTCCGCAGCACGGACGCAATAGTCCGCTCAAGCGTTCTAACTCCTGCTTCACGGGTGTAAAATCCGATAATTTCGTCGATAGCGGTCATGCCAAAGTATATCTGCCGCCGTTTCAGGCCGTTTTCCCTGATTTGTTTCGGAATCAGGAAACGTTTAGCGATCTGCTTTTTCTCCATGGCGGTGTAACCGGGCAGCCGGATAATTTCCATGCGGTCAAGCAGGGCCGGGGGAATGGTATCGAGAATATTGGCAGTGGCGATAAACATCACCGCGCTTAAATCGTAGTCGAGTTCGATATAATGGTCGTTGAATGCGTGATTCTGCTGGGGATCGAGCACTTCGAGCAGGGCCGACGACGGATCGCCCCGGAAATCGTTGCCAAGCTTGTCGATCTCATCGAGCATAAATACTGGATTTGAAGTTCCGGCGCGCTTCATGCCCTGAACGATCCGCCCCGGCATGGCTCCGATGTACGTGCGCCGGTGGCCGCGAATCTCCGCTTCGTCCCTGACGCCGCCAAGCGACATCCGGATAAACTCCCTGCCCATCGCCCGGGCGATAGACTGTCCGAGTGAGGTTTTGCCTACCCCGGGAGGGCCCACAAAACACAGAATCGGCGATTTACGGTCATTTTTGAGTTGAAGCACGGCCAGAAATTCCAGGATGCGCTCTTTTACGTCCTTGAGGTCATAATGGTCGGCATCGAGGATCTTCGCCGCTTCGCACACTTCCAACCGGTCATCGGAAAAATTTTCCCACGGAACCGACAGCAGCCAGTCCACGTAATTGTAAGCCACGTTGTACTCGGGTGAAGCCTGAGGGATCATTTCGAGCCGTTCCATTTCCTTCCGGACCGCCTGAACCACCGCTTCCGGCAGCGTCAGTTTTTCGAGCCGTTCCTCGATTGACACCAGGTCGGGGTTGCGGTTTCCCTCTCCCAGCTCATTCTTGATGGTCTTGAGCTGTTCGCGCAGAAAGAATTCCCGCTGGGACTTGCTCATGGCGTTATGCACCTGGCTCTGAATTTCCGAACCGAGTTGCAGAACTTCCACTTCGCGGTTCAGCAGGATAGTCAGCAACTGGAGCCGTTCGTGCAGCGTCGGCAAGGTCAGGATACTGAGTTTTTCCGGGAAACTGATATTTATGGCATCGGAAATCAGGTCAACGATCCGGACGTTGTCGTTCACGTTCATGATCGCGATTTTCAGTTCTTCCGGGAAATTCGGTGAAAAATTGATGATCTCCTGAAACTGGTTGATGGCGTTACGGGTCATTGCCACAGTTTCGATGTTGTCTTCTTCCTTGTCCTCTTTAAAAGGCTCGATAATCGCCCATTGCTTCTGTTTCGCAACGGAACTCACATACTTGATGCGGCTCAGTCCGCGCACCAAAACCCTGATCGAACCGTCGGGGAATTTCAGCAATTTAACGATTCTCGCCAGCACTCCCATGCGGGAAATACGTTTACCGGCAAATTCATCTTCCTCGAAATTGTATTCAAGCAGCGACGAATCGTTTTCCGGCATTTCAGGAACCACCGGGAAAATCCCAACCAGACGGTCGCCCGAGGATGCCTGTTCCACCATTTTGATCGAATCATTACCCTCGATAACCAGGGGTGAAAGGGTATACGGGAAAACCACCAGGTTTTCCAGCGAGATAACGGGGACTTTCCGGATGCGTGAAGTTACTTCGGCGGTTCCGGCGTCAATGACCCCGACAGCTTTTTTATTTTTACTGGATTTTTTCATTAATAAACAAAAGGAGGTGTGTATTCAGATTTATAAGAACATCAATTGCGGATTAGAAAATCCGTTTGATGGAGCGGGTGGTGGTGTTCATTTCGTTATGGGCCACCGGCAGGTTGAACGTAAAAGTACAGCCCTTGCCCTTTTCGCTTTCCACGGTTATCGACCCGCCATGGGCCTCGACAATCCGCTTGCAAACCGCCAGCCCGAGACCGGTCCCGGCCGAGCCTTTGGAAGTTATGAACAAATCGAAAATCTTTTTCGCTTCTTCCTTCTCAATACCAACGCCATCGTCACTTACCTTGACCATCACGTAATCTTTGTTTTTGGTGAAATTAGCGGAAATTCTAACCTCGCCGACTTCTTTTTCATCAAGCGTGGTTTGTTTCATCTGTACGGCCTGTTCCGCATTTGAAACCAGATTGAGCAACACCCGGTGAATTCCTTTCGAATCAACTTCCGCGTATAACGGCAAATCCTTGGTATTCGGGTCAATAGTAAGTTTTATACCTTCCTGGTTCAATTGGGTGTCGAGCAGCTCAACCACATCCCGGACAATCCCGTTGACGTCTTCAATGGAAAAATTCGGTTTTTGTTCGCTGGCAAGGTTGAGCAGGTCAAGCACCAGGTTACCGAGACGGCGATGGTTTTTATTAAGGATCTGCCATGATTCGTCGGCCAGATTGAAATCCTCTTCATCGATTCCCATCCGGAGCAGATTCAGACTGCCATCGAGCCCGGCCAGGATGTTCTTGATATAATGGGAAAGCCCGGCGGCGGTGGTTCCGGTGGCGACCAGCCGTTCATTTTTCAGGTTGAATTCCAGCATGTTGCTGTGTTCGATGGCCATTCCCGCGGAATGCCCCAGCACGGTCAGCAGCCGGAGGTCGTCTTCGGTGTATTTCTCGATCGGACTGGTCAAGGTTATGTAGAGCATGCCGTTAATCTGCTGTTTGCCAAGCATCGGCACGCACATAGTGTTGATCATCATTCCCGGAAGTTCCGCGTCAATGCTCTTGTCCTCGAACTTGTCGATGGACAACACCGCTTCCCGGTTGTCCTTGACGAATGAAACGATTACCGGGTTGATCTCCTTGCGGTCGATTTCCCGCATCAGCTTGTCGGAAGTGCGTCCGACCTGCGGGACGAAATCGCCCGATTCGAGGTCGAACAGCAGCAGGAATATCTTGTCCGCCGGAATCACGTTCCCGATGGCGCTGACGATCTTGTTGCACAGTTCTTTTTTCTCGATCACCGAGGAAATCATGTTCTGGAATTTGTAAACCGCCGCCAGCCGCTTGTTTTCTTCGCGGATGATCTGCGGCCCTTTGGTCTTTTCCTCGGGAGTTGAAACCGCCAGGGTTTCCGGCTGAATCCGGAAAGAGATGGAAGGCTTGGTGTATACCCCGGTCTTTTCCGCGACATAGAGGTCGTAAAGCTCAAAAATTGTTTTGCCTATCCGCACCGAGGTTTTCAGCGGCAACACTACCTTGTCAACCACCTTCTGGCCGACAATCCAAGTGCCGTTGGTACTGTTCAGGTCTTCGATATACCAGCTGCCGTTTTTGAAAAACAGCCGGCAGTGGACGCGGGAAATCAGGGTATCGTGGATATGGATATCGGCTTCGGCGGAACGGCCCATCGTAAAGGAGTTTTTCCGGATCGGAAATTTTGTGCCGCGCATCGAACCACCGACAATCTTGATAATGAAATCACCAAAATCGTTCTCGGATTTTTTATGTTCTGCTTCTTTATTCATGACTGAAATATTTTTCCCGGTACGGTAATTTCTCCGCTGCTTTACGATACGCCCGTCAAGGTTAAATATATATAGCTATCATGGATTTGCAAAATATTTCAAGGCGCTACGTCGATTTATTTTTCGTTATTTGGAACATTTCGACTCAAAAATAACCTTTTACGCTTGGTTTTTTGCCCGGTTTCATGATAGATTTGATGATTGCCGATTACTTTTACTTGAATAAGTCCGGGAACAACAATAAAATGAACAGGTTTTTATTTTCAAGCGCTCTGGCGGTCATTTGCCTGACCATGTTCGCATCATGCACGACTTTCGAAGAACGTCAGGAACTGCTGAAACAAGCTCTCGTCAAAGAACTTCCAGTGGAAAGTCAGCGGGTTACCGCCGTGGCCCCGGCAGCGGCGATAAAAGCAGGATATCTGGTAAAACGCAGTGACGACAACACCCTAGAAAACGGGGTTTTTGAAGGCCAGGGCGTAGTGATCGCCTACCAAAGGATCAGCGGGATCAGAACCAGGGTTTACGTTCACTGCACTCCCCCCAACAAGGAACTGGAAAGAACCATCCTCGAATCCATCGAAAAAGAACTGAAACTTGATTGAACCAGGTTTCATCCCCAAACAGATAGCATAATCTACAACAGACTGATATATTAAAAGTTTAATCAGAAATTTTACAAGGACAGCTTAATGGACCATCATCTCAGATTCAGACAGATTCATCTTGACTTTCACACCTCTGAAAAAATTCCCGGCATCGGTTCGGAATTCAACAAGAAACAGTGGCAGGAAACTCTTAAACTCGGACACGTCGACTCGATTACCTGTTTCGCCACCTGCCATCACGGTTGGGCCTACTTCGATTCAAAATTCGGCAACATGCACCCTCACTTGAAAATCGACCTGCTCCGCGCCCAAATGGACGCCAGCAAGGAAGTCAACGTCAATGTGCCGGTCTACCTTACCGGCGGCGCCAACTACTGGGCCGGGACCACCCATCCCGAATGGCGGGAAATAAAGCCGGACGGTTACAGCGGCAACTTCCTCAATCCCGGATTCCAGAGGATGTGTTTCAATACCCCCTACCTTGACCTGCTCTGCGGACAGATCGAGGAGGTGGTCACTCTCTTCCCTGAAGCGGACGGCATTTTTGTGGACATTATTAATCAGACCGAATGCTGCTGCCGCTGGTGTGTTGACGAAATGCTGGAAATGGGCCTTGATCCCCATAACGAAGCAGATCGACGCAAGCACGACAAGCACGTACTGGAAAAATATTACAAACGCACTACCGCCGCGGCTAAATCAAAAGACGGCAAAATGCCGGTTTTCCACAACAGCGGTCATATCCGGCGCGGCAACACCGGTATTTTAAAGTATTTTTCGCATCTGGAACTGGAATCACTGCCCACCGGCGGCTGGGGATACGACCACTTCCCGATGTCCGCAAAATATACCCAGAAACTCGAACACGATTTCCTCGGTATGACCGGGAAATTCCAGACAACCTGGGGAGAATTCGGCGGTTACAAACATCCCAACGCCTTGCGATATGAGTGCGCCGCAATGGTGGCTTTCGGAGCAAAATGCAGCGTCGGCGACCAGCTCCACCCTGCCGGATTCCTAGACGAAACCACCTACTCGATCATCGGCGAAGCCTACAAGGAAGTCGAAGAAAAAGAACCGTGGTGCGACCATGTTGAAAACGTGGCCGATATCGCCATACTTTCCAGCGAGGCCGTAAATCAGCCGCTCTCCCGCGAAAATCCCGCCGACATCGGCGCATGCAGAATCCTCCTTGAAGGACACATGCTGTTTGATATTATCGATTCCGAAATGGATTTCTCGCAATACAAAGTGCTGGTCCTTCCCGACGACTTGGAAGTTTCCCCGGAACTTAAAGCCAAACTCGACGAATACCTTAACAACGGCGGCAAGCTCTTTATTACCGGGGCAAGCATCCTTGATTCCACCGGAGAAAACCTGCTGTTTGATATCGGCGCGGAGTATTCCGGAAAGCATGAATACAGCCCGGACTACCTGATCCCGGCCCCGGAAGTAAAACCCGATTTCCTGAACTCCCCCCTGATCATGTATTTCGCGGGACAAAAACTCAAGGCCACCACCGGCAAGTCGCTGGCTAAACTCCAAAAAACCTACTTCAACCGCAGCTTCAAGCATTTCTGCTCGCATCAGCATGCGCCGCCGGTACTCGACGAACCCGAATTCGATGCGGCGGTAATGAGTCCGGACGGCAAGATCGTGTATCTCGGACACCCGCTGTTCACGATTTACAAAGCCTGGGGCGCCGTCGCCTACAAGGACTACTGTCTTAAAGCCCTGAAAATGCTGCTTGGCAATGATGTTTCCCTTACCTGCAATATGCCGTCGACCGCCAGGATTTCGGTAATGCGTCAGGCCGGGGAAAAACGGACTATTCTCCACCTGCTTTACGCCAACACCGTGAACCGCGGCGGCGAACTCGACATGCCGGTTCCCAACCACAACAGACAAGTGAAGGCAATTGAGGTTATCGAGGAACTGATTCCGCTGGCCAACGTCAAGGTTGAACTCAAAGTTCCGCATAATGTAGCCAAGGTGACCTTGGAACCGGAAGGCCGGGAAATTGAGGTCAAAACAACTCCGGACGGCAAACATATCGTGGAACTCGATTCATTCAGCTGCCACCAAATGGTAGTGTTCCACGAAGAATAATTAACGCCGTGTGCAGGCTTTTCGCGAGATAAACCTTCACATGGCGTCAAATCCGTTATTCGAAGCGGTAACCTGCTTTTTTGAAAAGTTTTTCCCGTTCTTTTGGGGAAAAGTCCTTTACCAATACCCGGATAGTGTAGCCGCCTTTAAGAATTCCGCCGTCAACATATTTCCAATCAGTGATTTGTTCGGGTTTTACCTCAACAATGTCGCCGTATTTCACTTCCTTGGTATCCATAGGCTGATTCCCTATCCGGCCTTTAAATATTTTGCCGTCATAAGTAATGCCGAAAATCCACATGTGTTCCGCATCCGCTTTTTTTCCGGCTTTGAATCCGCGTTTGATGGCGAACCTTTTCATGCCGGGAGATGGTTTCTTAAGCGCCTTAATGAACTCCGGCAAAGTCTTTTTTGCTTTGGTTATAGCTTCATCCATGTTTTTTTTATCAAATTTTGTAGCATAATTTGACTCGTCTTCTTTCGGCCCGGTGTTTTCTCCGCAACCTGCAAACAACATGCAAACAACCGTAAATCCGATCAATAAAATACTAATTTTTTCCATTCTTCTTCCTGACTCTCAAAATTTTCCTTGTCATTAGGAGCTTTTAGATTGCAATTCGGTATAATAATCAAAAATATCCTTGGAATTGAAAATATCTTGTTCTTCCTTTTTTTCAAATTCGTTTTTTGACGGGATAATTTGAATACGTTATCGCTTGAAATGCAAAAAAATCCGTTTCGGATTGGGAATTATCCCTGGCGGCGGTGGCGGTTCCAGGACTCCAGGGAATATTTATCTTTTTCCAATTCGGAAGCGCGCCGCATCAGGATTTCAGACGGGGTGAAATCATCGAATAAAATGGTGAATTCCTGCTTGATGGCGTCAATCAGGGCCTTGGTCAACGCTTCGGAATCACCATTCGAGGCTTCGAGACTGATGCTGCCCTGATGGAGAATTCCGTTTCTGGTGCGCCGCTGGGCAGCCCCGGCGAACTTTTGTCCGGCGGCGATGACGTCGTACCGGGTGGGAGTTGTAAAACACTGCATGGTTGCGCGGTCAACCGGACCTGACTCGTCCGGGGCAAGTTTACCGCTCAAGCCGAAGTTTGCCAGCGCGCGAAGCACCGCACGGTGAAAAACGTGATAACTCTCCATCCGGTCAAGCTTGCAAATCTGGTGTTCCGGGGGAATTACCGCTGTATAGGTAAGGTCACGGTCGTGAAAAACCACTCCGCCGCCGGTGGGACGCCGGACAATCGTGTATCCAGACCGCGGAGCCGCCGTGTAATCCTGTACGTAGCCGATGCTTACCGACGGGCAATTCCAGCCATAGGTCCTGACCAGGGGGATTTTTCGTTCCGGGGCGGTTTCGAGCAAAGCTTCGTCGACCGCCATATTCAGGTAAGGAGAACGGAGGCTGTCCTGCCACAAATGCCAAGTAGTTTCTTGCATCGGTTACCTACTTGCGCCGCGCTTTTTTCATGAACTTGTCGATTCTTTTACGCAACAGCTTCATATCGAGTTCGATGCCGGTATGCCTTTGGTATGCGGCGGCAAAGTTGGAGATCGCGGATTCAAGCGACGGCTTAAGCTTCAGCCTTTTGCCGATGTCCATAAACGACGAGATCAACCGGGCAAGTTCCCGGCAGCGCATTTTCATGGACAGGGGTTTATTGTAACTTTTTACGTTATCGAGGTCCCAGAAACCGAAACAGAATTCATCCTCACCGGTCTGCCTTACACAAATATTGCTGAGTTTCGGGTCACCGTGAACCAACCGGTATTTGTGGAGTTTGGCAAGCATTCCGGTAACGGCGTCAACGTATTCGCGGTGCAGCTCGGGATCCTTGTTTCGCATCCGGTAGAATTTGACGGTCTGGACAACATTGTCGAGGACTTCGGTAACCAGCCATGATCTGCCTGGAATTCCCATGAAACGGTGCGACCTTGCGGCAATCGCTTTCGGCGCCGGGATTGAGTTATTCTCGAGCCGCCAGGCATTCTCCCAGGCACGCCATACGCGGGAACGCCGGAACAGGTAGCGCAGAATGTGGTTAAATCCCCGCCGGTTGTAACGCTTGACGAAAACTTTGCGATTGTCGTCAAGTTTACAGAATCCGGCGGTGGTGCTGCGGGAATCCTTGACCAGCGTGGCATTCGCCAGCGCCGAGTCAGGGGACTTGATGCAGCCGCGCAGTTCCGGGGAGTCAAACTGCTTCCGGAGCATCGTCAAATCCCCGGAAACCTTCTCCCGGATGAAATCTGTGTTGTTTTCGAAGCAGTAAGCCACGGAAAACCGGATTTATTAAAGGTGGTCTACGACCAGGTCGCCGACTTCACTGGTGGAATAACCCATTTTGCCGGCGGCCATCGATTTAAGCTTATTGCCGGTAACAAAGGCAACCGCTTTGTCAATTGCGGCGGCAGCTTTGCGTTCGCCGATGGTATCCAGAAGCATAGCTGCGGAAGAAATTGCCGCGAGCGGATTGATTACGCCTTTACCGGTATATTTCGGGGCGGAACCGCCGATAGGCTCGAACATGCTGACGCCTTCGGGATTGATATTGCCGCCGGCGGCGATACCCATGCCGCCCTGGGTTATGGCGCCGAGGTCGGTGATAATGTCGCCGAACATGTTTCCGGTAACGATCACGTCGAACCACTCGGGATTCTTCACCATCCACATGCAGGTGGCGTCAACGTGACAGTAATCGGTCTTTACTTCAGGATAGTCTTCGGCTATTTCATGGAAAGCGCGTTCCCAGAGGTCATATACGTAGGTAAGCACGTTAGTTTTTCCGCACAGGGTCAGCTGGCTGGTTTTGCCGGCATCGATGTCCGCCTTGGTCAAACCTTTCCAAGGGGATTTTTTAGTGTGCCGGCGTTTGGCGCACTCGAAAGCGTAGCGGAGGCAGCGTTCTACCTGCATCCGTGAGTAAACCATCGACTGGACGGCTACTTCGTCCTTGGTGTCCTTCATCATGAATCCGCCGACTCCGGAATAGAGTCCGCCGGTATTTTCCCGGACCACCACGTAATCGATGTCCTCGGGGGTTTTGCCTGCCAGCGGGGTAGGGACGCCCGGATACAGCTTAACTGGGCGCAGGTTGATATACTGATCGAGTTCGAAACGGAGCTTCAGGAGGATACCTTTTTCCAGAATGCCCGGTTTGACTTTCGGATGTCCGATGGCGCCGAGGAAAACGGCGTCGAATTTACGCAGGGTGTCGGCCGCGTCATCGGGAAGCACGTTACCGGTGGCGAGATAGCGGTCTCCCCCCCAGTCGAACTCCTTGAAATTTACCGAGAAATCGAACTTTTTCGCGGCCGCTTTAAAAACTTTCAGACCTTCAGCCACTACTTCGGGACCGGTTCCGTCACCAGGCAGTACCGCCAACTTATAAGATTTACTTTTAGTTGCCATTCAGGATTTTCCTTCTTATTTTAAATCATTTCAAGTACAATGCACAAACGTTTAGTGTACTCGCGGCTGGTAAATTTTCAATATTTGCGGGGTATATTTCCGGAAATTTCCGGGTTCATTCAGCCCGGAGGACTTCAATCGGGTTCTGTTGAGCGGCTTTCCAGGCGGGATATGTGCCGAACACCACCCCTACCAGCGAGGAAATCAGCAGCGCCAGGACAATGCTCCACGGCGAAAACACTACCGGCCATTCCGCATAATAGGTAACCAGCCGGGAGAGTCCCACCCCCAGCCCGACACCGATAATTCCGCCCATACTGGTAAGGAACACGGTTTCGATGAGGAACTGAAGCAGGATATCACGCTTTTTCGCTCCGAGCGCGCGGCGGGTGCCGATCTCCTTGCGGCGTTCGTAAACGTTGGCAAGCATGATATTCATGATTCCGACCCCGCCGACAATCAGCGAAATACCCGCGATTGAACTCATGACGATGGTAAAGATATTCTGAGTCTGTTCCTTGTGCTTCAACAGGTCGAGGGGAACGGTTAGTCCCCAGTCTTTTTTGTCCTCATGGACTTTATCAAGATAGCGGCTGATCCGTTTTGCGGTATCATCGATATAACTCAGGTCATAGACCTTGACAACCAGCAGGTCCGCATCGATTTTGGTAATCGACAATCGCCGCCCTTCCCATTCATGGGCGTTGGAACCATACAGCTTTTCGGAAGTTGTCAATGGAATAAAAACCAAATCGTTCGGGCTGTTCAGCTCGGGCAATTGAGTGCCGAGATTGTTTTCCAGGATTCCCACTACCTTGAAAACAGAATTTTCAATCCTGAGATTTCTGCCGACCGGATTTTTCTGCCCTAGCTGAAAAAGCTTTCGTTTTGCGTCCTTGCCGATGACGCAGACATTAGTTCCGAATTTATAGTCGACCGGATTCAGCCAGCGCCCCTGGATTATTTTCGAATTGCTGTCGCGGAGAAATGACAGATCGGTTCCGACAAGTTTAACATCGAGCCTGGTCAGGCCGCGGAGGAGCTTTTTCCTGGCGTTGCGGACTACGGTAATGCCCATGACATTATCCATTCTGCCGATGTGTTCGATGTCCTGATATGTGAGTCCGTATACTTCCATGAGACTGGCATTGTCGGAACTTGATTCGTCTTTTCCTGAAACCGGGGGTTCTTTCGAGTAGACAATGATATTATCGATGCCCATAGCTTCGATCTGGGCGAGACTGCGGCGCTTTGCGCCCTCGGAAATTGCGAGCATGGCGATAACGCTTCCGACCCCGAAAATCACTCCCAGCGAGGTAAGCATGGACCTGATTTTATGGAGCAGGAGGTTGTGAAAAGACAGCCGGAACAGATCATTTATAAGCATGGTTATCTCCGGCTAATGTTCGTATTTTGGCGCGTTCTGGTCGATAACGCCGTCACGCATCCTGATGATGCGGTCGAAATGAGCTTCCAGATTGGGATCGTGGGTAACCATAACGATAGTGCAGCCCTTTTCGAGGTGGAGCTTATGAAACAGAGCAATGATTTCGCCGCTGGTTTTCTCATCAAGGTTTCCGGTAGGTTCGTCGGCGAGAAGAAAAGCCGGATTGTTGCTCAATGACCTGGCCACCGCGATCCGCTGGCATTCTCCTCCGGACAGTTCGGTGGGCCGGTGTTTCAGGCGGTGTCCCAGCCCAACGCTTTCCGCCAGGATTCTCGCGGTTTCGCGGCGTTCTTTTTTTGAGACTTCCGAGTAAACCATCGGTACTTCGATATTCTGTTCCACGGTGAGATGGGGAAACAGGTTGAAACTCTGGAAAATGAATCCGATGCAGCGGTTGCGCAAATCGGCAAGCTGATTGTCGGAAAGGTGTTCCACTTCATGCTCCTGGAGAAAATACTTGCCGCCGGTAGGAACGTCGAGTAATCCCAGCAGATTCAAAAGAGTGGACTTCCCGGAACCGGACGACCCCATGATTCCGACAAATTCACCCTCTTTCACTTTGAGGTCGATGCCTTTGAGAACAGGAACTTTCAGGGAGCCGGTAAAATAGGTCTTACGGATGTCTTCAAGCCGGACAATGTCCTTTTTGTCGTTTTCAGTCATAGGATTTTATCCGGTAAATATTACTGATTCCCCTTCTTCTGGTAGGGACGGTACAGGTAGACGACATCGCTTTCTTCCAGGCCCTCAAGAATTTCAACGAAATTATCGTTGGCGGCGCCAATTCTGATGTTTATCCGCTTGGGGTTGCCCAAGGATTTTTTGTAGACGAAATAATTGCCGCCTTCTTCAAATACCGCTTCGATGGGGATAAACAGCACATCTTTAAGCTCTCTATTAATAATTTCCACTTGGACGCTCATGCCGCTGACCAGACGCGAATCCTGCTTTTTCAGCTTGATCGTGGAGTGGTAGATTTTTGGGGAATTCCGGTCCCAGTGGATCAGGTTTACCGGGAGAGAAGCGATTTCGCCGATTACTCCCGGTAGCTTGATGCTGCGAATGGAATCCGGGGTAACTACCGCTTTATCTCCAACCCTGACCTTGGAACGATATTGTTCGGGCAAGTCGAATTTGACGATCAGCTTGCTCATATCGGGAATGGTGAGTAAAACCTGTCTGCGTCTGATATCCATGCCGATTTTGATTTCGGGGTTACCCCAGCGGCGGTCCGGGTCGCCGTAAATAACCACGCCGTCAGCGGGGGAAATAAGCTGCATCATCGGCACATATGATTCGTGTTTATCCAGGTTGCGTTGAATCCGGTTGCGCCTGATCCTGAGGTTGTTGATGCTTTTATCTTTCTGAACCAGTTTACTGCTGGCCTGAATGGTCACTTTTTTCAAATTGAGCTTTGCTTGTTCAACGCTGTTAATCAAGTCGGACACTTTATTCGGATTATCGTACCGCTTGAACATTTTCAGGTTCAGAACGGTATTGTTGTAGTCATTCTTTTTAGTTTCAACAGTTTGTTCAAGATCTTCGAGCTCATCCAGCGCTTCTTCTTTTTTTTCCTGATTTTTATAGCTTTCAGTTTTGATTTCATCCTGTTTTTCATCGCGTTCATCTTTTGCGGTCTGATAAGCTTTTTTGGCCTCGCGTACTTTCAGTTCCAGGGAATCACGTTCTTTGTCATGTTCAATTTTATGGTATTTTTTCATGGCGTCCTCAGCGGACGAAAGCTTGTCTTTTGCGGTCCGGATATCGGCCTCATTGGTGCTTTCGAGGATCTTGCGTTCTTCCTTGGCCATCTCGATTTCTTTATCGATGTTTTCCAATTCCAGCTTGTAATCGGCAATTTTTTCGAGCAGGTCATCTTTTTCGAATTTGGCGAGGATCTGACCTTTCTTGACTTTATCATTTTCTTCCACAATCCAGAGCAGCTTGGTGGAAAATGCCGCGTCCATGCTCAATTTATGTTTTTTCTTGGAATTTACCGTTCCGCTCTGGGTAATCCCGATGATCATATTGCCTTTTTTAACGGTATAAACGCGGTCAAGAACTTTATCGCTTTTATTGCCGGATTTCTTTGTCGGATCTTCATCACGCAGGAAATAGTAGACTCCCCCGCTGATCAGACCGAGGGGCAGTAAGATATACAAAACAAATTTCGTCAGTTTCTTCAACATAATACCGTTCAAAGCAATCGTAATTCAGCCGGCAACTTATTTTGAATCAGGATTGTCAGCCGATGGTTTTGCAGTTCCCGTGGATTTGTTATTTCCGGTTTTATCCGGAGCAGTCCCGAACGAATCATCGTCATCAAGGGCATCGCCGCCATTACCGAACAATAAATCTTCGTCAATGAATTCCCGTTTGATTTTCTCAAGGCTGGATTCTTTCCGGTGTGGGAAGATTTGCTTGGAATCCTTGATAATGTTTCCCATTTTTTCGAGAGTCGTGGCTTCCTTTGCCGGATCATATACAATGACTTTAGACATCTCTGTATCAGATAGAATATTCACTTTCAGGAAAAAAATCAACTGGGTCCATTCTTTCTTGACATTTTTACCGGTGAACATGGGACCGATCAACGGGACATCGGAAAGGAACGGGGTTTTCTCAAGATTTTCGGATTCGGTAGCCAGGTAAAGTCCGCCGATCATCAGTATCTGGCCATCGACCAAGCTTAATTCAGTATCAATGTTCCGGATGGCGATGACCGGGACTGAATAAGTGGTTTCCCCCTGAGTAATGCTTTCGTAGCTCTGAATATTACTTACTTCAGGATTCACCTGCATATTAACGGAATTCTTATTGATGATAAGCGGGGTAACGTCAAGCTTAACCCCCACCCGTTTGAATTCGGTGGTAATGTTGGTGGTGCTGCTGGTGGTCGAAAGGCTCTGGATAGGAACATCCTGCCCGGTAACAATACTCGCGGTGCTGCCGAGAGACACTACCAGATTCGGCGAGGAAAGCACCTTTGCGTCTTTGCTTGTCAGCAGCCATTGGAGCGTGGCGTTGAAATTCTGGTAGTCGCCGCTTGTTGTTCCTGAAGTATAGGGAAACCAGTCGAATGAAGTTCCTTTTCCGGCATCGGCGGCGCTTTGTCCGGGCACGGTGGTAGTAATGCCGCCGGTTGAAGTAAGATCCTGCCCCTTATCGTAGGCGGTGTAGTTCAACGACAAGTCCCGTTGCATGCCTTCGCCGATCAGCACTTCCACTACCTTTGCTTCCACCAGTACCTGTGGAGTGATTATGTCCATTGCTACCAGGGATTCTCTCAATTCGTCTATCTTTGCAGATTCATCGTTGATGATGATCATGTTCTGCGCTTCTGAAATTTCCACGTATCCGGTACCGGAAACAACGCTATCCAAACCGTCAGTCAGGGATTTTGCCGTAGTGTAACGACAGCGGTATATGATCGTGGCGCGGTCTTCCTTGCCTTTTATGACCTTCAGATACGGCGGGGCTTTCCTTGCCTTCTTGAGGTTTGTCAGCAAATCGTTGGGTTTTAACAGCTTTTCTAAAGATTGCACAACGCTGGTTACATTTTTCTTTTTCTTCTTGTCGGCCTTTTCAGCGCCAATCACGGCAGCCGCGACTCCAAGCAGAAGTATGAATATAACCCGCTTCATTATTCCAGCATATTTTATTAAGTTAACGTTGGCAAAACAGAGAATATAGCTTTTAAAAAGCCAAATACAATAGTAATACAACGCTTATCAACCGGTAATTATTGTTCTGTAAAAATAAAAAATGGACAATTTTTATTTTTGTCAACGTAACCGGGATTGAAACCGTTAAATTCATACAACCGTGATTTACTGAATTTGACGCCGCCGCAAAAAGTCAGGAAATCAGTTAAATCCTGGGAAAATCAATTGCCCGGAACCATGACCCGGAGTATTGTTCCAGTATGGAACATCGTCAACAAAAAATACCGGAAGTAAAACTTAAACCCGGCAGGGAAAAATCTTTGCGGCGCAAACACCCCTGGATTTTCAGCGGCGCTATCGCCGAAGCTTCCGCAAACATTAAATCCGGCGAAACCGTGCGGATCGATTCTTCCGACGGCAAACCTTTGGGGCTTGGCGCTTGGTCTCCCAATTCCCAGATCAGCCTCAGACTCTGGACAACTAATCCGAGAAATTCAGTGAATCCCGAATGGTTCCGGAAGCGTCTGGAAAAGGCAATTGCGATGCGCCGGGAATTGCCTGGGATCGTTAATGCCGAAGCAAAACGGTTAATCTATTCGGAAGCTGACCGCCTTCCCGGTTTGATCGTCGACCAGTACGGCAAATTCCTGGTCTGCCAGTTCCTCAGCGCCGGTGCGGAATTCTGGAAAAATGAATTTATCGCCATCCTCCGCAAACTCCTCCCGGAGGTGACCGGTATTCTCGAAAGGTCTGATACCGGAATTCGCGCGAAGGAGGGCCTTCCCCCCGGAGAAAACCTGCTGTGGTGGGGAGAAGAGCCGCCGCCCCTGCTCGAAATAAAGGAAAACGGACTGAAGTTTCTTATCGACCTCAGACAGGGGCACAAAACCGGTTTCTACCTCGACCAGAGATTCAACCGCGCCATGACGATACCCTATGCCTCCGGGCGAAGCGTCCTGAACGTATTTTCTTATACCGGCGGGTTCGGAATCGCCGCCGCAAAAGGCGGAGCGGCATCCATACTTCAGCTTGACGATTCCGCTTCCGCTCTCGAACTGGCAGCTAAAAACGCGGAAATAAACAACCTTGATCCGGAAATCTTCGAGTATGAACAGGGCGACGCTTTCCAGATACTTCGCTCCTACCGCGACCGCAACCGGAAATTCGACATGATTATCCTTGATCCGCCCAAGTTCGCCGCCTCGTCATCCCAGATCGACAAAGCCGCAAGGGGATACAAGGACATAAATCTGCTGGCCCTGAAACTGCTTAACCACGGCGGCATTCTGTTGACTTTTTCCTGCTCCGGACACATTTCTCCGGAACTTTTTCAAAAAATAGTGGCCAGCGCCGCCGATGATGCAGGCCGCAGGGTTCTGATACTTGATTTCCTCTCGCAGGCTCCGGACCATCCGATTGCCCTTAATTTCCCGGAAAGCCGTTACCTCAAGGGGCTGATCTGCCGGACCGTATGACATTGATTTTTTCTTATTTAAAATTATAGTCATCTACCGTAGCTGTTCGGTTAATATTTTGAAAACCACGGAGGACACAGAGGACACAGATAGTAGAAGAGAAAGCTGAACACAATTTCTCGGATCTTACCTCTGTGGTTAATAAATTCTTTTTTTTACCGGACAGGAGTGGGCATCTATTATTAATATAGGGGAATATCTGAAAATGAAATCAGTTTTCTATCTCGCTTTGATTATTACCGTTGGCTTTCTCACCGGATGCGGTTCCACGCCACGCCTGAACAGAATCGGACGCGACAACTGGGTCAAATACATGGCCAAAGCCGCGATAACCACGGGAGACATGTCGTTCCGGACCCGGGAATTCCTGGTGGAAAACGCTTTGGATGAAAATTTCGCGGACGACCCGGAGAAAGTTATCGAACTGCTCGCAAAACACATTGACAAACCTGACTATAAAGTAATTCCCGACTACGGCGAAAACCGGCCCGCGCTTGAAGCCCTTATCGAACTGTCCATGCTTTACGCCAGGGAATGTTCCGAAAAGAAAGCCATAAAATACTGGACCACGTGTTGCTTTTACTCATACCGTTACCTGCTTGACAAAAACATCAAACCGCAATTGCGGAGCAGCCTGCTGGGAGCTGTGGCAATTGTCCGGTTCTACAATGTCTCGGCATCGGAAATTTTCAGTTACATAACCAGGAATCATATGATTTTTGCCGGGAAACCGGAACTGCCGTTTGTTTTGGGTACGATTAAAATCACTAGTATTTTCTCGGATCTGCTGTGGGACCCGGATTCATTCAAGGAGTATGACGTCTGCTTCGACTACATACCGGAAAACCTGAGGAGCCACAGCTATGTTTCCGGACTCGGAGTCCCGGTTGTCGCGGTCAAGGACCAGCACGTAAAATTACAGGAAAGCCGGGAATTGGCGGTACTCACTAAGGTTTATCCTTTCACGTTTATCATCGAATTTTCGTCATTCAAACCCAGTGAAACTGGCGTGATCGACGCCTCCGCAGAATTCTATGACAGCTTCAAGGATGAAACATTCAAAATTGGCCATTACAACATTCCCCTGGCTAAGGACTTTTCCGTCACTTTCGCCAGATTCTCCGAAATGAAAAAACACATCAGCGGAATAGATTTCATGTTCAATTCCGATAAAATGGGCGAGTTACAGGGACTATACATGATTACCCCCTACCAACCGGAAAAAATTCCCGTGGTGCTGATTCACGGACTGATGTCCGAACCCCGCACCTGGACTGAACTGCTCAACACGTTGTTCAGCTGTCATTTGATTCGGGAAAATTACCAGTTCTGGCTGTATACTTATCCCACCGGTCAACCAATCATCTACTCCGGCACTCAACTCCGCAACTCACTCAGTGCAATGCGCGAAAAATACGACCCGAAAGGTGAAAATCCGTATTTCAACAACATGGTACTGGTTGGGCACAGCATGGGCGGTCTGCTTTCCAGACTCGTTGTTCAAGACAGCGACGGCAGGGAATTCATGAACCGGATAATCAAGGAAAACCTTGATGACGTGAAGCTTACAGAAAAGGAGAAAAAGTTCCTGGAGGAACTTCTTGTCTTCAAACCGCTGCCGTTCATCAATCTGGTGGTATTTATTTCCACCCCGCACAGAGGCTCGGAAATGGCAACATGGTCGATTTCCCAACTAGGTTCCAGGCTGATCACGCTGCCGCAACGGGCCACAACAAAAATTAAGATTATCGCCCGGAAAATCGCCGCAAGAGATGCTCACAGCAAGCTGGCGAATTACGAAGTTCCCACAGGTATCGACAACCTTGCCCCGGATAATCCGTTTATCCAGAATATCAATACGCTGAAAATGTCTGATGAAATCAAATATCATTCAATTATGGGGGACAATGTTAATGCCGGGAATATCGGCGGCACTGATGGCGTTGTCCCGTACAAAAGTTCACACCTGGGGCCAAAAACAGCAGAGATCAGAAGTGAACTGGTGGTAAAGTCCGACCACAGCGCCCATAAAAAGTCCGCCGCCATAAAAGAAATACGGCGCATTCTGCTTAAACACCTGGTTGAATTCAAAATATCACGGGAAAGTCAAAACAAGAAGTAGCCCGCTTTTTCCGCCAAACAGTGTGTTTGGATCGAGTGGCCGGAATCGCGAAGCATTCCGGCAGTTTCAATCCAAGGATACTTCTTGGCACAGCTAAAGCAGTGAACTCCAACAATTTCCCGCCGGAATCGCGAAGCATTCCGGCAGTTTCAATCCAAGGATACTCCTTGGCAAATTCAATCCGGGGATACTCCCCGGTGGCGGAGGGTGAGCAGGTTTTGATAAGTCCCAAATTCGGGTTTAAGATTATTGTTTCTTCCGCAGCCGAGTTCGAGTCCCTCACCTGGTTGATTGTGGTCATCGGAGCCGTTGGTGAAAAGCAAAGGTTGCCTGTCAGGATGCTTTGAATTGTATTCCCGGCGCATTGATTCGAAAAGCTCGGTCTGGTAAATTCCGGTTTCCGGACAAATCCGGTTGCGCCAGCCATCGACTTCGATAGTCTGGAGTCCGGCTTCGGCCAGCTCTTCGATCACCTGACGCAATGCGGCATTGTCCAGCTTCTCTTTGGTGCGGAGTTCAGTGGGGTGTGATAGCCCCGGAAGACCGCCCCAGCTTCTGACCCGTTTCACAAAAGCTTCCGGCGACAAGTCCATATCCAACTCAAGGGGCACGTTAAGCTGATCGTCCCTGGTCGTATATTTTGCCTGGAAATCCTTCACGTCCGAAGCGATACCGCGCCGGGCAAGCTCCTGCCCGTATTTCTGCCACATTACCACACTGATGTCGCCCTTTGTGGAAATACCGTTGCGCAGAAACTCGTCGATATCGCTGCTGGTGATTTCCGCGGAAAAGCCTAGCTTGCCCATGCAGCCGGGAACCCGCTCAACCATTGCCTGAAGCTGACGTTTCTTTGCTTTGCGGATAGGTTCCACAACTTCATCGAAGGCCCCGGAGTCAAGCACTTTGAGAAAATGTTCCACAATCGGGAAATGGGCGATAATCTCAATTCCCGGCCGGTCCGTGTAAAATTCCGCCGCCGGAACTACGTCGACTCTGAAAATATTTCCTGCCGCCAACGCTTCCCGCTGACCGTCAACCACGTCATGATCGGCAATGGCAATGCCTTTCATACCGCGGCGGTAAGCTTCGAATACCTTGTTCGCCGGGGAATAATATCCGTCCGAGTAGAAAGAATGACAGTGAAGATCAATTTCGCATATCGCATCCAGGTCAGGCTCCCAGACTTCCGCAAGCCGTTTTGCCGCCGCCAGGCGCTCTTCGGCGCTGATCCTGAAATTGTCGATAATCCGCAGGTCTGTATTGTCCACTTTTTTTGAATCTCCTTACTTCCGAACAAGGTAGCCGGTTATTTTCCCATGACAAGCAGGCAGGCTTTATTTTTCCGGATATTGTGTTTATATTGTTCTGTCTGTCAAGCTAATATGAGGAGGAGCTAAAATGAAAAAACTGGCAGTTGCAATCGTTATGCTGGCGGTAGGGTTCATGGTACTGGCCGGATGCTCAACCGTGGAAACGGCGAAAAACTTCAACGATCAGGACATTGCGCCCGGCAACGAAAAACCGGTGGCCCATATCAATGTAGACCTGTTCGGCTACTATCTCTTCTACTACATACCGATAGTTTCCAGCGATCCGTTCAAAAATAATTCCTATACCTTGTTCAAAGATACCGTCAATGTTAAGAACGCGGTCGACCTCCTGACGAAAACCGCTGGTGAAACCGGGTCAAATAAAGTTACCGACCTGACTTCCAGCACTTCCTCCACCGGAAAATTCAGCCTTTGGATTATCTGGTACCGCGACGCCCAGGTGTCCGGAAATGCTGTCCTTGATCCCGGAAAGAAGAAGAAAAAATAACTTTTCGGGAAATATAAGATTATTTCCGCCAAAGAGATAGGTATTCACCTTGAATTTGCCGGGAGTTAAATTATTTTTTGTATCATATATATGGATAGGTAAATAGTTTGCCTGTTCCAAACACAAGGAGATAGTAATATGAGAAAACTGCTCATGCTCGCGGTCGCAGTCGCTTTCGGCGCAATCCTGGTGGGATGTTCAGGTCTTCCGCAAAACCTCGATCTCACTGGCAAGTGGAGTTATAATTACGGTCCCGGACAAAAAACCGGCACTCTCACCCTGAGTCAGGATGCCCATAAACTCACCGGAACCGCTAATGACGCGGAAGGACAGTTCACGGTAACCGGTACGGTCAACGGCCCGGTACTGGCTCTCACATGCACTTGTGCAAAACCAAAACTGACCAAGATTATCAACGCAACAATCGAAACTCCTAACGAATTCAAGGGTTCTTATACCTCTACCGATGGCAAAAGCGGTAAAATCAGCGGCAAAAGACAATAAGCCGTTAAAGTTTTTTGCATAATATTCAAAGCGGAAAAGTCATCCAGGCTTTTCCGCTTTTTTACTTGACACTATCCGAAAAGGGTTTTAACCACATCTATGGGAGTAATGATGCCGATTTGCCGGGAATCCCGGTCATTCGCGGAAACCACGGCCAGCAACGGACACCGTCCTGATTTTACCCGGGTGAGTACTTCGCTGATCCCGGCTGAAGCCGGGACCGTCGCCAATGGACGCAGGCAGGTAAGGATCTTTACGCTGTGCCACTTTTTTCCGGGATATTGAAAATTGCGTCATAAACGCTGAATACCCCGATCCACCGTTCCCGGTTACCGCCGTCATCGGTATTTTCCAGGAAAACGGGGGCACGGGAAATTCCGTATTCCTTGCAGAATTTCATGGCGTCCGAAATCGAGGTATGCGCGGCGATTTCCCTGATATTCCTCCGTTGGACCATGATGTCGCCAACCTTGACCGTGTAGAAATCCAGAGACTTGTCAAGAATGTCCGCTCCTTCGCCGTCGATAATTCCCGCCGCCTCGCTTTCCCGGAGCAGCAGCCGGAAATCCTCGCGCATCAAGATGCGTGGATCAGGCTTGTTTTTATTCGCCCTGGAAAAAACCGCACTGACCTTTTCGGTAAATTTCGCAAGCAACAGGATCGGCAGATACATAATAATATAAAAAGCATACAAAATGTAAATAAAAATCCTGCAACGTTCATACGGGGCCTGACGGAACCAGTTCTTCGGAACAATTTCCGCAACCAGCAGTAAAATGGTCATAACCACCACCGCCGTTAAAGAGCTGTAATTTTTATCAAGTCCGAAATTCAAAGCGGCTTTTTCGGCCATCAGCGATGCGCACACCAGGCAAATATTGGTTCCGAGCAGAGTCGTGGCAAGCAGGAAGCCGGGGCGTTTCAAGAAAAAATCGAGCAATTGGGCCGGCCGGTCTCCCTGTCTTACGCCGTGGTCAACCCTGGGCTTACGCAAGGAGATCAGCCCGGTTTCCATACCGCTGAACAACGACTGCATAATGACAAAGCTGAGAGTCAGGAAAACGTAAATCATTTTTTACCTCCCGACTTCGACGGCGGTTCCGGTCCCGCCATTGCCCGGTTGTAAATCCTTGCGAAAACCCGTTTCACCCGCATTTTCACGACCTCCTCGGCATGAAACTCGATACCGTCTACTTTTATTTTGTCGCCGTCTTCCGGTATCCGGTCGAGTTTTTCACTGAAAAGGCCGTTGAGAGTGAACGCTTCGATATCTTCCGGGAAATCCCAATCAAGAATTTTTTCCAGGTCGGAAAGAGTAATCATGCCGTCGAACAACCAGGTATTTTTTCCGGTCTGCCGGATTTCCCACTGCGGGGTCTCATGCTCGTCCTCGATATCCCCCACCATTTCTTCATAAATATCTTCGATGGTGATGATCCCGGACACCCCGCCGTATTCGTCAACCGCCAGTCCAACGGTGGTGGCATTGTTGCGGAGTGTGGCCAGCGCCTTGGTCAACGTGGAATTTTCCGGTACGAAAATTGCCTTGAAAACACAGTCTGATTTTATCCAGTCCTTCCGTTCGTTTTCGTCCAGCATGAAAAAGTCTTTCGCGGAGAGCAGGAACTGAGTATCGTCGAGGTCCTCATCCACAACCGGCAGGAACGGCATTCCGGCCTTGCGGATAATCTTTCCGAGTTTCCCGCCGTCGGTATCGCGTTGAACGGTTACGATCTCAACCCTGGGGGTCATCGCTTCCGCCACAGTCTGTTCGATAAGGGAAAAAGCATCCCCGAGAAGTTCAGTTTCTTCACCGGAAAATGCTCCGCGTGCCAACGCAATTTCCAGATAGGACGAATATTCCTCCCGATTGAGTGGCTGCGATTGTTTCCGTCCAAACAGATCAAGGATGGCGGAACAAACCCGGTCAATTACCGTGATCAGCGGCGATGCGGCCCAGCGGAACCACCACAGCGGTCGCGCCACCCAGTCGGAAACCGGTTCCGCAAAGTACAACGCCACGGTTTTCGGAGTCACTTCCCCGAAAATCAGCAACAGCACGATACTTACCAGCATCGTGATAAGAAACGTTCCCAACTCCCCAAAGTTCAGGTTGGCCATGATCTGGCGGTTCGTCACCGACAAGCCGATATTGACGAACATGTTGCCGAGAATAAGCGCCACCAGGGTCCGGTGGTATGACGACATCAGGTCAACGATCCGCCGTTTGGCGGCGGACTGGTCATTTTTGTAGGCCAGCAACCGTGCGCGGCTCAGGGAAAACAGAGCCGTTTCGGTGCCGGAAAAAAACGCGGACAGTCCCACCAGGATCAACAGCAATATGATTTCAACCACTAGTATCATTTGCGGTTACTTTTCGTTCTGCCTGTACCTGTAAAGAAAGCATTCACCTAATTGCTTTCCTGAATCCTGCTTACTTTTAAAACGGGTTTTGTCACCGGAACCGGGTGGGCTTCGGTCTTGCCGTTTTTGCGGTATTCATCCATCTGGCGAACAAATTCCTTGAGAGTGGTGTTGGCCAGATCATTTTCAGGGGGAGCCTCGGAAACGGCTTTGATGACTTCATCCGCGGCGGACGCGGCGGATGGATTATTTTTTCCCAGGTCCACCAATGCGAAACATGCGGCGGCGCGAACATAATCGCCGTCGTGCATTTTCTCGCCTTCGACCGTTATGATCTTCTCCAGGCAAATCTGTTTCAACCGCCTGATAATCGCGGAATTCGGTTTCCCGGTCCTGGCCAGTCCCCACGCGGCGGCGGCACGCTGGCGGGAGGCCATATCGCGATTGGACGCCAAACTCCGGTAAAGAGCGCGGTTGAATCCGGGATTGCCGATTTTTCCCGCACCGGCGATAGCGGCAACCGCCACATCCGTGTTTTTATCGCTGAACATTTTGGCCAGCGGCTTGAATGACTGCTTCATTTTGAGCATCGCCAAAGCTTCCGCGACGGCAATTCGGACTTCAGGGCTGGAATCGCCGGACTTGTCGAGAATTTTCTGCCAGGCAGGTTTATGGTCAAGCCTGCCGAGGGCCATAATCGCTTCGACCACGGTTTCACTGCCGGAAGCTTCTTCCAGCACTTGCAGAATTTTCAGCGCAGCGCTTTTTGCGCCAAGTTTGCCAAGCAGTTCCACGGCGGATTTCCTGGCGTTGGGATTATCCAGCAGGTCCTGCAAATCGCTTATTGCGCCGGCGCCGGGCTTTATCAGGAGCAGGGACACTACCGCCGCTTCCCGCACTGGACGTTCCTGGTCTTTAAGACTGTCCGTCAGCGCTTTTACAACATCGTCCGAATTGTATCCGCCGAGAGTAAGCGCGGCGGCGCGGCGGACTTCCCAGTCCTTGTCCTTGAGAAGTTTAAGGATAATTTTCTTTCTTGCCGGTGCGGGTTTGGCTTCCGCAACCAGGGACCGGACACTGCGGTTTTTATCGTCGGCCAGTTTGCCAAGAAGTTTGTCGCCACCGGTTTTCCGGTTTTTCAAAGCTTCCGCCAGGGCAATCCTGTCCAGGGCGTTTGCGGATTCCGGGAGTTTCGCAAGTTCGGTTTCCGTATCAGGATTTTGGGACTGCGAAGCCAGAACTTTGATCGCCCCAGCTTTGACTACCGGATTTTTCGAGTCCAGAAAACTTTTCACGTCGGAAGCGCCGCATTTTCCGGCATTTCCCGCCAGAGCGCTCCAGACAAGATTGTTCACGAACGCCGATTCTTCAGTCCGCAACTGTTTTAAAACCGTGGCGGCGTCACCGGACTTGTCGAAATAAAGCATCATCGCGTAACCCCTGATTTTCGCATCGGGACTGCTGAAATGTTTTTTCAGTAACGACGGCTTTGAGATTTTTTTCTTGTCCCGGTACTGGGCAAGAGCGACAAGCAGATCACCGGTGACTTTGGAGTCTGATTCGGAAGCGAGCATGTTTTCCAGAGCAAATACCGCCTCGGGATGATTGGCGGCCGCAAGGGGCTTGATTATTTGACGGCGCAGCCGGGAATCTTTTATTTTCCGGTAATAATCAATCTGCTCCCGGATTACCTGCTCTTCCAGATACGAGGGAGATGATGGTACTGCCAGGTTTTTAGCGTTGAAAGGTTCTTTAACCCAGACCTGGGTCAACAGCGGATACAATACCGTTACAAGGATTACAGGATCGGCCATGCTCATGAAAGTATCATTCCTTAATTTTTCATTCTTTTAGTCGGTTATGAAAAAGTCGGAATTGCCGCGTATTTTAGAAGACAAGCCGACGGTGTGCTATGCACTCCGAGGCGAAGTCAACGCCAAAGACGCGATTATTCCGGCTACCCTTTTTTATGCTTATTTCAAAAAATCGCAAAATAAATGTAACATTTGCCTTAAAACCTTGCAATTTCGTTTTGCTTTTCAGCGGCTATTCCTCCCCATTTCATACCGTCTGCTTCGTCAATTTCACCTCGCGGTGCAAAGCAAAGCTTCGGCTTATTTCCCCGTATCCGGCACAAACTGGGGTTTTTCATAACCGACTATTTTAATCAGCAATAATCCACTAATATACCCCGGAACTGCCCCGCTGTCCAAAATCAAAACCGCCTGATCTCGAAGATGATTTAACCGTCACACTTGAAATTTCATCAGATAAAGGGTAAAATTCACAGTATTTTAATTCAAATTAATAAGATTTCCGTGATAAAATGCATTTTGTGGTAAGAGACGAAAACGATGAACAATATGGTCCGGTAGACCAGGAAACCCTGGTGAAATGGGCCGTTTCCGGACGGGTAAGGGCCGGATTTAAAGTTCGCAACGTCCTTTTCGAGCAGTGGAAAGAGGCTACCGAAATTGATTTTCTTGTTGAGCCGATCCGGGAGCGAGAAGCAAAAGACGGTCCGAAAGTGGGATTGATCGACCGTACCGGGGAACTGTTCAGCCACCTTACCAAGCCGCGTAAAAAAAATATTCCGAAATCTTCATCATTTGAGTACAAATACCTCCCGGAGGAAGCTTCCGCCAAACAGCGAATGCTGGCAAGTTTGTTTGACTGGACATTGCTTGCCATAATTTTCATGGTGATCTTTTTCATTTCAGCGGGAATAATTTACTCCAAGGCGTTGCTTAGTATGCCGGAACTTCCGGCTTCGGCGAAGGAAAGAGTCGAAGTTGCCGATAAAACAGAAAGCTCCCTGGACTCAGCAAGTGACCTCGGACTGTCGGAAGAAGCCGGTGAAAAAGGCATTGCGGAAGAACTTCCCCCGCAAAAAGACAATCCTAAAGCGGATTCAGTTCCCACCCCGGCAAACGATGCGCTGATGGGATATCGGCAGGGTTCGCTCTGGACGGATACCCGCACCGGAATAACTTACAGTTGCCTGAAAGGTGAAACCGGCAACGCGGTCTGGTGCGACATTGAATATGTAAATCTGGTATTTTATCTCGGTTTTGCGGTATTTTTCGCGATTGTCCTCCTTTACTACGGTTTGCTGCTTGGATTTACCGCCCAGACTTTCGGCATGTGGTACTGGGGGCTTTTCATTGCCCACTCAGATGAGGAACTGTCGGAAGTGCTGCCTTTCCGGGCGTTCATTTATACAATCTTCATGCTTATCTTTGGAGTTCTTTCCCCGTTTGTCGTTTTTGTAAATCCATTGAAACGGGCGCTCCATGATTATCTTTGCGGCGTTAGAATCATCAATATTGCCGGACGTCCAAAATCATAATGGCGGAAAAAACAAAATCGGAAAAACCTGCCGGAAACGGACGGGCACTCTATTTTCCTGAACAGTGTTACAAGTGCATCAGCTGCGGAAAATGCTGCAAAGTATGGGATATTCCGGTAACCGCCGCCGAGAAGGAACGCATTGAAAACCTTGATCTCCCCGGATTCAACCCGGAAGGGCGTAAACTGTTCATAAAAATCCCTAAAACCAAACTGTTCGCTACCGCTAAAAACGGAGACCAATGCGTATTCCTCGACCAGGACAATCTCTGCGTAATTCACCGCCATGCCGGAGAAGCCGCAAAACCCCTTACCTGTCGTCTGTATCCACTCGACATCCATAACTGGGAGGATGGCAAAATCTCGGCGATGCTGCGCTTCGACTGTCCGGCGGTAGCGCGGGGAGTTGGCAGGGAACTGCGGGAAATGGAACCGGAAATATTGTCATTGGCGAGGGAACTGTCAAAATCGGAAGTACTTGCCGGCGCGGTCTATAATTCAGCTATCGAACCCGGACTCCGGCGCTTGCGGATTATCGCGTCAGCCTATAAAAAATTCATGCTTTCCGAAGATATTCCGCCGTTAGTCAGATTTTTCGCTGCCACCAGAATGCTTGAATTCCATCAGGAAATTGAAAATTACAGCTACATAACCGAGGCGGAGGAAGACTTTATTGACGAAGCTTACGATTTCGTTCTCAGAAGCATTGACGACCTCACGGAAGCAATTACCTACGCTCCGTTGCCGAATATAAGCAGCCGCGTAACTTTCCGCTACCTGCTCAGCGGATTTGCCCGGGTAGATGAAGAAGTCGCCGAATCAAGCCGGTTTTTCCTGTTTGCCCGGGTCAGCCGAAGCTGGTCAATTTTCAAATTCATTCTCGGCAGTGGTTCTCTGCATGAGTTCAACAAAAAACTGCCGGATACCCGCGGAGTCGATCCCGTCGCAGCCATGGCGGGGGTGAAATTCCCGAAACCGGTTCCCAACATCTATCGCCAATTCCTTGCCGCCAGACTTGACAGCATGCATTTCTGCGGCAATCCCTGCTTCAAACTCAGTTTCGTGGAAGGTATGCGCCACCTGATCATGACTTATCCCGTTTTCCTGGCTTTTTCGGGTATGCTCGCGATCAGCGCCGGACGCACGGAAGCAGATTCCTCCGATATGGCCGCGGCAATTGAAATAATCGACCGGACTTTCAGCCGTTCGAGATTCTTTGCTTTAAGGCATATTCGTAATATGTTACGTAAAATGTGCGATTTCCGGATTTTTCCCGGTTTTCTCAACCTGCTTAAACTCGGACAGGCACAAATAACCGAAAGGTAATGAAAATGAAAAAGATGTGGCGCGCACTGCTGGTTCCGGTATTGGTTTTGCTCTCCGTAAATGCCTTTGCCGGAAAATTCACCCTCAGTTCCAGAAGTTTCAGCAACAACGGAAAAATACCGTTGAAGTATGTTAAAGGGGCAAACGGACAAAACATTTCTCCCCAGCTTCAATGGAGCAATGCCCCCAACGGAACCGGATCTTTCGTAATCACCTGCATCGACAAAAATCCCGTAGCTCAAGACTGGGTCCACTGGATGGTCATTAACATCCCTTCACAGGTAACAAACCTGTCTCAGGGATCATCAAAATCGAATATGCCGGTAGGATCGAGAGAACTCAATAACGGCTTCGGCAACAAAGGCTACGGCGGCCCTCAACCTCCCCCGTCGACCGGCGTCCATAAATATGTGTTCACCATTTACGCCATCAAGCCGGCACGGATAAAAATCGGCAGAAACAAGTATTCCCTGACGGAAAGAGAATTGCTCAAACTTCTCCGAGGCAAGATCCTCGCGAAAGCAACCTATACCGGAACCTTCAGCAACAAGTAGGCCGCTTTTTCCCAAACAGTGTGTTTTTTGGATCGAGTGGCCGGAATGCTTCGCGATCCCGGCAAAGTCGTGAAACACTTTGCCCATTCAGTCCGGGGACACTCCCCGGCCAAAGATTGTGTTTGGATCGAGTGGCCGTGATGCTTTGCGATCCCGGCAAAGTCGTGAAACACTTTGCCCATTCAATCCAGTGCTTGCACTGGCACAACTGAAGTTGTGAACTCCAACAGTTTCCCGCTGGAATCGCGAAGCATTTCGGCCATTTTAGTCCAAGGTTTGCTCTGTTTTCCCCAAAAGGGATAACTTTATACAGCCTATGGTTGGCAAAGCATACCATAGGTATCTGATTATTTAAAGGGCAGTTCGCTGAAAGCGATATATAAATGTCTATGAAAGATAGCGAAATGGTATTACGTGATTACAGCAACTTACGCGAAATTAATTTTTGCCGGAAATCATTCGGGAAACTATTTCCTTTGGCATCAATTAATTTTTTGAGTTCTTCCCGTTGTTTTTCACCGATATTGAAATAGTACCGTTGATCAATATCCTTGAATAATTTTCCAAGTTGCAATTGAGCTTGCTCAAGGACAGGATTGCGCATTGATGAAATTGTGTTGACGAAGAAAATGAGAGTTTGCCACCAATTCATGGAGTTGGCAACCTTTATGATGTTAATTCGTACATAATCTTCATGATTTTTATCAAAAAGACTTGAGAGAATTTGATAATCAAGGGCATCAGCGATTGTGATAAGTGGTTTAACCGCAGTCTTGGAGACCATTGGATCCGGATCCGTCAAAGCCTCGAGGAATACATCTCTAAATTGACTTGCATTTTGCTTGTAAAGTGAGATAATTACGGCTTTTCTTAATCTGGCAACCGGGGATTTGAAATAAGACAATATCTTTTGGATGCTTAAGGTGTCTTTTATTTCTCCAAGCGATATAATCGCGATTACAAGTTTTCCGATTTTTTTATCCTGCAATGCATCCGAATATAATTTGTTGAAATCAGTTTCACCGAATTCACTAAGGTAATAGCGAACGGCTTGTCTTACTCCTCCATTTGTGTCGAAAAGCATCCCATAAAAAATCTCCTTTGTCTGCGGATGTTTGTTCTTTACCAAGATATAGACAGCTTCTTTTCGTACTGCATGGAAAGGATCAGCTAAAAGAGTGTCAATATATTGATCAATGAGATCATGATTTTCTTGGCATAGTTTTCCGAGAGCCTTGGCGGAATACAGCCTTAAAATGAAATCTTTATTTTTCAGGAGAATTCCAAACATCTGTGGATTTCCGTCACCATAGAATTTGACTACCTTTTCAAATGCTAGTCTGCGCAGATAAGTGTTTTCTATTTGCAGTGAGGTGAGAAAGGTTTCAAGGCTGCACTTTTCGACGGTAGCTGATAAAATCATGTTGACCAGGGAACGATGGTTTTCCCTTGCACAGGACAACAAACGGACAACATCAGGAATATACTTTAAGAAATGATGGGCATAATCGGGGGTAATCCGTTCGATTATCGCTTCTCTTGCCGCATCCCTGATTTGCGGAACCCAATCGTTTACCCGTTGAAGGAGAAGTGGAATCTCCTTACCTTTGAGGCGGCCGATTTTACGGATCGCCTTTTCCCGAAGGCGTCCGTCAGGGGAAATGATCAACTTATCTAAATCCTTGAGATCATCCAGGAATTCAAGGCTTACGTTGTATGGTATATTAAAACCCTCTTTTTTTAGCACCTTTTCATAATGAATCAGGCGATTTCCTAATTCTTTAGCGATTTCTTCCGCTTCATCGTAGATATCCTCATTTTTCGCCTCTTTTGCCTTATTCATTATAGTTTTTAAAATTGACACCATTAACGCCAGAGTGTCACCCTGAATGGCAACAGCCGGATATTTTCTTCCCGGTAAATGTACGATTGCGCTGTTGGGAACATGATTACAAAGAATAATATGATTGGTATATCCTTCATCTTCATCATTGATGTCAGTTGTTTTGCGTGGGGGATTCCAGTATTTGTTGATTACAATGGAAACGGCGCTGGCAAAACAGGCGATGCCGAATCCTATCCAACCGACAATATTTGAAACAACATCAATCCAACTCAGGACAATCAGAAGAGTGCCTGTCCACCAGACAATCCAGATAATTAAACTATAATTCACGTAAACAACCTTATTTCCTTAATTAATCATGTAACAGCTTGAGGAGTTTGGTTTCCGCGGCGAGGATATCTTTGACGTTCAGGGAAAAATCTCTTTTCGGGGAACCGGTTTTTTCCCAGGCGAATTCCCGCCACAGGACCAGTAGGACGGGACCGGAAGCGTAACCGTTTGCTCTTTTCGTCAGTTGCCAGCCGTAGGTAGCCAACGCCAAAGGTTCGCGGATATCCTCATTTGAAGCCAATTTGTCGATTTTTTTCAGGTCAGCCGGGATTTTCTCGGCGAACGCCAATTCGGAAAGATAATTGACCTTGAGAATTTTTACCCGCTTTTTGTCTTTGGCTGACAGTTTTCTGGTTTTGAGATTGGGTGCATTGCCGATATATAAACATAAAGGACAAGTACATCCGCAATCGGTTTTAGTTTGTTTTCCGGGATTTTCCACGAGTTCAAAAGAAGTTGTCAGGTAGGACGTGAAGATATTGCAGAAGGCATCTAGATCGGCAATTTCCGGACGCGCGTTTTCCGGCAGGTTCAGCCGGTGCTCTTCGATCCACGCTTTTGCGGCGTCGGAAAAGTTCAGGAATTCATGCGCTTTGGAAAAGGTTATAAATTTTCGTTCAATTCCCGATTGCAGCCACAGCAAAAGGTTGTAACTTTTCCGTTGCAAATCCACGACTTTTTCCAATTGATACTTGTCAAACATGCTGATAATTAAATTCCTATATATTGGGGATAGTTCACACAATACAGGCAGTTTTCGCCATCGCCACTCGCATTAGTAATCGCGATCAGAAACTTAGGTTTTAAATGAAAATCAAAAATCTTCCCCGGAATGAAAGGATTTCGGGGAAAAAATATGGAATGTGACGAATGAATGAAATCCGTAAATTCCGCGATTTACCATACTGACTGGTCAGGGAGTGTACTTGCCGATCATCATTACATTGGTGGGGGCGAGAACGTAACGGTAACCCGCAAGCCAGGAGAAAAGTCCCAGTTTTGCCAGGGATTTTACGAATTTGGCGCTGACGCCCCGCAGTGGCATGCCCTGTTTTTTGTATTTCGAGAAATTGAAGGTGATCTTTGCCAGTTCGTCGTCGGCTTTTTTGAATTCACCGGTTTTCGAAGATACACCGAAAGTCAGTTCTTCATCGAAGGAAAAACCCGGGAACAACACTTTTATTCCCTCCGGGGTGAATCTCCAGTAATCGTTCGGGTAGCCGTGAATTTTCCAGGCGAAGGGAACGGAGATGACCAGATTGCCGCCTTTGTTCATCAGCTTGGAGATATTCTCAGCCATTTTGAAAGGATTGTTGCAGTGTTCCAGGGTGCTCAGACAAAAAATCGTTCCGAATTTTTTACCCTCCAAGGTCTGGTCGATAACACTGAATTCGTCGGTCAAGTCCAATACCTTGTCGACTCCGGGTCCGTCAGCCATGTCAATTCCGGTATAATCGCTTCCGGTGAAGATACCTCGAAGGTTCTGGGTATTGCCGTAGTCTTTAGATCCTACCTCAAGGAACGGTCCGGAGTAATTCTGGTGGCGGTCCTTGATAAACATGTATTGATTTTTATCTCCCATAATAAAGACTTTCTCCAATGCATATTGTATTTATTGTTATTATCATCTCAGGTAAAATAGGTTGATTCAAGACTGATTTCCATAGGATATTGTGCTTTAAGGAGGAAATTTTCAATTATTTTTAAAAATCAATTTGTAAATGCTTTTCCATGCTGATAGATTTATCCCTTTGCGACTCGAAAAGTCAAAGGAAACTGATTCAGTTCCGGACTTTTTAAGTAGCGGAGGCCTAATGATTTAAGTTAGGCGCGGAGGATTGAAAAGCTTCCGCGGGTTTTTTTGATAAATTTTCAAAACGGCGCTTGCAGGGATGCGAATCACTGCTACTTTAGAAGCCGCTTTTTGAAAGTGATTTTGAAAAGCCGCTGATACTCTCCGGAGTTGTTCCGTAAGAGTATTGGGCATCCGGCAAATTAGCCCGGATGTTGCGGAGTGAAAGCTTCCGCGAGTTTTTTTGATAAATTTTCAAAACGGTGCTTGCAGAGATAAACATCACTGCTAATTTAAGCGCCGCTGTTTGATAAACGAGACGACGATTAAAAAAATCTTCAAATATTTTGCGAATCCAATTTGCAAAGTGTTAAATGATGATTAAATTAATCAGTCTGTCAACAAAATCGGTTGAAGCGTCCGGAAAGTTTCGGACATGGTGAGTAACCCCAAAACAAGTTACTCGCTTTTTTTTCGGCCGATGTTCTTTGAAAACTGAATTGTGCGATGCGATCGTTAAGGTTTCTTAAATGAAACCTTTGAGTAACCTGCTGTGTATTAACAGCAAGTTCCCATAAAAGAACAATGCTTACATTATGTAAGTTATATAAAGAATTAAATTCTCTATGGAGAGTTTGATCCTGGCTCAGAACGAACGCTGGCGGCATGGATTAGGCATGCAAGTCGAACGGTGAACCGGAGCTTGCTCCGGGGATCAGTGGCGAAAGGGTGAGTAACGCGTGAGTAACCTACCCTCAAGCTGGGGATAACCCTCTGAAAAGAGGGCTAATACCGAATGTGAATATGAATTCGCATGTTTTCATATTTAAAGATTTATCACTTGAGGAGGGGCTCGCGTCCCATTAGCTTGTTGGCGGGGTAAAGGCCCACCAAGGCGACGATGGGTAGCTGGTCTGAGAGGATGGTCAGCCACACTGGGACTGAGACACTGCCCAGACTCCTACGGGAGGCTGCAGTCGAGAATCTTCCGCAATGTGCGAAAGCATGACGGAGCGATGCCGCGTGCAGGATGAAGGCCCTCGGGTTGTAAACTGCTGTCACCGGGGACGAAATTTGACGGTACCCGGAGAGGAAGCCACGGCTAACTACGTGCCAGCAGCCGCGGTAATACGTAGGTGGCGAGCGTTGTTCGGATTTATTGGGCGTAAAGGGTCCGCAGGGGGTTAATTAAGTCTGATGTGAAATCTCACGGCTCAACCGTGAAATTGCATTGGAAACTGGTTGACTAGAGCCCCGGAGAGGAAAGTGGAATTCCTGGTGTAGCGGTGGAATGCGTAGATATCAGGAAGAACACCAATAGCGAAGGCAACTTTCTGGACGGGTGCTGACCCTCAGGGACGAAAGCGTGGGGAGCAAACAGGATTAGATACCCTGGTAGTCCACGCCGTAAACGTTGTGAACTTGATGTGGGGGGATTTAGCCCCTTCCGTGTCGAAGTTAACGCGATAAGTTCACCGCCTGGGGACTACGGCCGCAAGGCTAAAACTCAAAGGAATTGACGGGGGCCCGCACAAGCGGTGGAGCATGTGGCTTAATTCGAGGCAACGCGAAGAACCTTACCTGGGTTTGACATTGAGCGACCTCCCTGGAAACAGGGATTCTCTTCGGAGCGCGAAAACAGGTGCTGCATGGCTGTCGTCAGCTCGTGCCGTGAGGTGTTCGGTTAAGTCCGGCAACGAGCGCAACCCGTGTCATTAGTTACCATCAGGTAATGCTGGGGACTCTAATGAGACTGCCCGTGTCAAGCGGGAGGAAGGCGCGGATGACGTCAAGTCCGTATGGCCCTTATATCCAGGGCTGCACACGTGCTACAATGGCTGATACAATGGGTCGCGATACCGCGAGGTGGAGCTAATCCTCAAAATCAGCCTTAGTTCGGATTGTAGTCTGCAACTCGACTACATGAAGTTGGAATCGCTAGTAAAGGCGTATCAGCAACGACGCCTTGAATACGTTCCCGGGCCTTGTACACACCGCCCGTCACATCATGGAAGCTGATTGCACCCGAAGTCGTTGACTCAACCTTTCACGAGGAGAGAGACGCCGAAGGTGTGGTTAGTGACTGGGATGAAGTCGTAACAAGGTAGCCGTAGGGGAACCTGCGGCTGGATCACCTCCTTTCTAAGGAGTAATCTTCATGGGTTTTTAACAACACCCCATTGGAGATACGGCTAAACATCCGGCTTTCGTTGGATGTGGGTCATGGCAACATGATCAAGATCGCACCGCACAATTCAGTTTTCAAGGAACGGTTCTTTGATGAATCGGTGGTAAAAAACTGGCTTTATCTGGGGCTATAGCTCAGTTGGCTAGAGCACCTGCTTTGCAAGCAGGATGTCAAGGGTTCGAGTCCCTTTAGCTCCACCACAAGTGGAGCAGGCTCGAAACAACCGACTGGCGCCTCAACTTTAAAAGCGAGGGCGTATAGCTCAGCTGGTTAGAGCGCGTCCCTGATAAGGACGAGGTCCCTGGTTCAAATCCAGGTACGCCCACCATTTCATCTCAGGTGATAACCGTTGCTTGAGGTTCATTGAAAATCGAAGAAGAAAAGTTAATCTGTTCAAGATGCAAGAATAGTGACTTCGCCGATAAACGAGTTTTATTGGTGGTTAAGCTACTAAGGGCATGTGACGGATGCCTTGGCACTGATAGGCGATGAAGGACGTGATAAGCTGCGATAAGCTTCGGTTAGCTGCAAATAAGCTTTTACCCGAAGATCTCCGAATGGGGCAACCCGTTTCCATTAATATGGAATCAGCGGCAACTGAATACATAGGTTGTCGCGGCAATACCCAGGGAAGTGAAACATCTCAGTACCTGGAGGAAAAGAAATCAACCGAGATTCCGCAAGTAGCGGCGAGCGAACGCGGATCAGCCTAAACCGGATAGTTTACTGTCCGGGGTTGCGGGACATCGACATGGCATGAGCGGAGGTTAGCGGAATCAGTTGGAATTGCTGAACCAGAGAAGGTGATGAGTCCTGTATGCGAAAACCAAAGCCAGCCTAGATGTATCCCAAGTAGAACGGAACACGTGAAACTCCGTTTGAATCCGGGGGGACCACCCCCCAAGGCTAAATACTAATCAGTGACCGATAGCGTATAGTACCGTGAGGGAAAGGTGAAAAAGTACCCCTGCTAGGGGAGTTAAAAGTACCTGAAATCACATGCCTACAAAGTGTAGGAGTCCTACTTCGGTAGGATGACTGCGTGCCTTTTGCATAATGAGCCTGCGACTTACTTTCAGCAGCAAGGTTAAGCCTTGGGCGAAGCCGAAGCGAAAGCGAGTGTTAATAGCGCGTTTTAGTTGCTGGGAGTAGACCCGAAACTGGGTGATCTATCCATGGCCAGGTTGAACCCTCTGTAACAGGAGGTGGAGGACCGAACCAGTTCATGTTGAAAAATGTTTGGATGAGCTGTGGATAGGGGTGAAAGGCCAACCAAACCCAGTGATAGCTGGTTCTCTTCGAAATAGCTTGAGGGCTAGCCTCGTGTAAATTAGCATTCGGGGGTAGAGCACTGACTGTTCGCGGGTCCTTACCGGGATACCAACAACTATCAAACTCCGAATACCGAATGTTTTACCACGGGAGTCAGACTGCGGGGGATAAGCTCCGTAGTCGAGAGGGAAACAGCCCAGACCGCCAGCTAAGGTCCCCAATTCGTACTAAGTGGTTCGAAGGAGGTGGAGCTGCACAGACATCCAGGATGTTGGCTTAGAGGCAGCCATCATTTAAAGAGTGCGTAATAGCTCACTGGTCGAGTGGTTCTGCGCCGAAGATGATCGGGACTAAGTACGGAACCGAAGCTGCGGGTTAGTGTAACTAGCGATAGAAGAGCGTTGTCTGCGGGCTGAAGGGGAAGAGGAATCGACCCTGGACTGCAGACAAGTGACCATGCAGGCATGAGTAGCGAAAAACTGGATGAGAATTCCAGTCACCGAAATCCTAAGGTTTCCTGGGCCAGGTTCGTCCGCCCAGGGTTAGTCGGTCCTAAGACGAGGCCGAAAGGCGTAGCCGATGGACACCAGGTTAATATTCCTGGACCACCTTATCGGAGCGATGGAGTGACGCGATTAATAAGATTGGCTGTCTGTTGAATATGGCAGTCTGCGATGGTAGGAAGTCGAGTAGGTAAATCCGCCCGGCAATATTCCGAGAGTCGCGGGACGTGGAGCCTTCGGGTGAAGCGGATCGATCTGAAGGATCGCCGAGAAAAGCTTCTAAGTTTTGATGATAGGGTGACCGTACCGGAAACCGACACAGGTAGGAGGGTCGAGAAGACCTAGGTGCGCGAGAGAAACCACGTTAAGGAACTCGGCAAATTAGCCCCGTAACTTCGGGAGAAGGGGTGCCGCCGGAGTGAAAGAATTTACTTCTGGAGCTCTATGCGGTTGCAACAAAGAGGCCAGGGCGACTGTTTATCAAAAACACAGCACTCTGCTAACTCGCAAGAGGATGTATAGAGTGTGACACGTGACCAATGCCGAAAGGTCAATGGGAGGGGTTATCCTTCGGGAGAAGCTCTGATCTGAAGCCCCGGTGAATGTCGGCCGTAACTATAACGGTCCTAAGGTAGCGAAATTCCTTGTCGGGTAAGTTCCGACCTGCACGAATCGTGTAACGATCCTGGCACTGTCTCAACGTGGATCTCGGCGAAGTTGTAATTCCGGTGAAAATGCCGGATACCTGCGGAAGGACGGAAAGACCCCGTGAACCTTTACTGTAATCTGATATTGGTATTTGGTTATTCATGTGTAGCATAGGTGGGAGGCTGTGAAGCCGCTACGCCAGTACCGGTGGAGCCACAGGTGAAATACCACCCTTGGTTAATTGAATATCTAACTGCGAACCCGTTATCCGGGCGTGGGACAGTGTCAGAGGGTCAGTTTGACTGGGGCGGTTTCCTCCAAAACTGTAACGGAGGAGTTCGAAGGTGCACTCAGCACGGTTGGCAATCGTGCGTGGAGCGTAAGGGTATAAGTGCGCCTTACTGCGAGATCGACGGATCGAGCAGTTGCGAAAGCAGGACCTAGTGATCCAGCGATGGAACGTGGAATCGTCGTTGCTCATCGGATAAAAGGTACTCCGGGGATAACAGGCTGATAGCGCCCAAGCGTCCATAGCGACGGCGCTGTTTGGCACCTCGATGTCGGCTCATCACATCCTGGGGCTGAAGAAGGTCCCAAGGGTTCGGCTGTTCGCCGATTAAAGTGGTACGCGAGCTGGGTTCAGAACGTCGTAAGACAGTTCGGTCCTTATCCTCCGTGGGCGTAGGATATTTGACAGGAGCATTCCCTAGTACGAGAGGACCGGGAATGACCAACCTCTGGTGTTCCAATTGTCACGTCAGTGGCATTGTTGGGTAGCTATGTTGGGAAAGGATAAGCGCTGAAAGCATCTAAGCGCCAAGCCCCCCTGAAGACGAGATATCCCACTCTTTCGAGAGCTGAAGGCCGGTGGAAGACTACCACCTTGATAGGCTGGAAGTGTAAGTGCAGTAATGTATTCAGCTTACCAGTACTAATCGGCCGTGAGGCTTAACCACCTTTTTTTCCAGAAGTGCAGTTTACTGGACTACTGGAAAAAAGAGATTAACACACAACCAATAATACCAACGGCAGTTGCTATTCTGGCTTTTCTTCTTCGTTTCTTTTTATTTTTCCGGTGCTCATAGCGAGAATGAAACACCCGTTCCCATCCCGAACACGGAAGTTAAGCGTCTCAGCGGCGATGGTACTGCATATAAGACTGTGGGAGAGTAGCACGGTGCCGGGATTTTTTTACCAAGGACTGTAAAAGCAATTTTACAGTCCTTCTTTTTTGCCGTGATTATTCCTACACGGAAACGGCATTTTCCCGCTTCGGATAAACTGAGGAAAATGATATGTCCCTGGGGTAGCCGATGGCAACCCCAAACAGATTTTGGATGTTAACTGCCGGGATGCTGCGCGATCCCGGTCAATCAATCCAGGATTTATCCTGGTTTCCCCAAAGGGGATATACTTTATACAGCCTATGGTTGGCAAAGCCCATAGGTATTTGTTTATTTAACGAGCGGTTCGCTGAAAGCGATATACAAATCGTCTATAGATAGAAAGCGAAATGTATCACGAACTGAAGAATAACATTGTAGATACTCCTGAGCCACCACGCCCATCTGATATTTCACGGAATCGATCACGGTCACGACAACGATGGCGGTAGCGAGGAAATGAAATGACGCGTTTCGAAAATCGAAAAAATTATTGTTATTAATTCATTTAGCTGTTGACATTTAATCAAATATCGGTTAAGATATAACTTATCTAGATAACTATAAAAGCGATTAAGGTTCATGCTCAAGGAAAATCATACCCCCAGGTATCTGGAAGTATATCAGGCGCTGAAACAGCAGATTACCAGCGAAAAAGGGCCGGACCGGCTGCCGTCTACAAGTCAGTTGGTCAGTAAATATAAGGTGAGTCACTGCACTATCAGCAAAGTTGTCGATATGCTGAAAACTGAAGAGTTGCTGGAAGGACGCCGGGGCAAAGGGGTTTTCATCAAGCGGCATCGTTTCAGGAATACAGTTGCAAAAACCGGATTTAAAACTGTCTGTTTATATTCAAAACAGTCCATGACTTTTGAAAATCCATTTTACAATCGGATTGTAACCGCGATTCGTGCTTTTGCGAATGAATCAGAAAACCTGAAACTGCTCGTTGCCGATTCCCTTGACTATCTCAAGCGGCTTGCGGATCAAATCAATGTCCTTGTTTTCACCAACGACGTTAATTATGTTGAATTGGCAAAGGTAATGGAAGTTGTTCCTGCTCGAAAGATTGTTCAGTTCAATACGCATCTGACCGATCGTTTGCCATCGGTCCTAAGCGACAATTACGCGGGTGGGAAATTGGCGGCTGATTACTTAATCGAGTGCGGACACCGGCGGCTTGGCATGCTGGCATGTTACCTGGATGTCGCGTGCGATTACAACCTTTTCAAGAAACGCGCTCAAGGTTTCCGGGAAGCCGCCACCGGACGGGGTGATCTCGTTGAATATAATTTAAGGGTCAACACCAAGCAGGATGCTTATCTGGCTGCCGCCGAAATACTTGAATCACCGAAGCCTCCGACCGCCATCTTTGCGTTTACTGATATTATCGCTTCAGGGATCATTCCATACTGTTACGAACACGGTATCAGGATTCCGGAAGACCTTTCCCTGGTGGGATTTGATAATTATAATTTCTCCGAATTTCTTTCTCCCTCCCTGACAACAATTTATGAAAACCATGCGATGCTGACTCATGCTTTGCGTGAAGCCATTCAGGAAATATTATCCGGCCGGCAGCCGGTCTCCAGTCTGACCGTGCCGCCTAAACTTATTGAACGGGAGAGTGTCAGACTATTGAACTGATTAAATATTTAACGAGGAGAAAACGGATATGTCACGGAAACAACACAAAAAGAGGGCAAGTAAGGCTGTCATTTTCACACTGATAGAGTTACTGGTGGTAATCGCGATAATCGCGATACTGGCGTCAATGCTGCTGCCTGCGCTGAAGCAGGCAAGGGAACAGGCGCAAGCAGTCAAGTGTAGCAGCAATCTTAAGCAACTTGGTGTGGCCGCACAGTCATATACATGTGATTATTATGGGTATATTCCGCCATCAAAAGTCAGCGACGTATATTGGCTGCATGTGCTGGCCCCATATTGCAATGGCATAAATTATTCCGTTGGTCCGGCAGTGTTACGGGAAATTTTTGCCTGTCCAGCCGATGACAATTTCAATCGTTACTATTTGGAATTGGGCAGTACGGTAAATCCTGGAGATAATCCGTCTTACGGGATCAATTATTATCTCCATGCCAGGAATTGCTGCAAACTAAACAAAATATGTGAGCCATCCAAAACCATATTTCTGGCGGAAGCAAAGCACCTGAATGAAGGACGGACTGATGTTAACGCCTCATTTCTGATATTTCCCGGTGTGCTTGCGGAGCGGCATCGCGGCGGTATAAACATTTGTTGGGTTGACGGTCATGTGGAATATGCGCCTCCAGCATTAAAATTGCTTCTTGAAAATGATCCGGGTCGGAAAACCAAGTGGTGGTACGGAGACAGGTAAGCATGATGAAAATAGTTGAAAAGACCAATTGGTTCCAAAGGTGAGGGAATAGCATCAATGACAAAACAAATTGGCACTGTTTCAGTATACACATTGTTGATAATGATGAGCGGTTTGTGTACCGCATCGGAAAATCTTGTCTCAAATCCGGGTTTTGACAAGGATGTCAATGCGGATGGCATCCCTGATGATTGGCGGCACAACTCCCAGAAGGAAGCGGCGGTTTTCAAGTGGGATACCACCGAGAAGGATACCGGAGGACATGCCGTCATGATTGACAGAGTAAGGGGCATGAAGGGTTGTGCGCGCTGGTATCAAATGATTCCCGTGAAAGCAGGGGTGAAATACCAAATTTCCTGTTCTTATAAGACTGGTGACAATTTTTTGCCCAAAGCGGACATTATGATTCACGGTTGCGGGGTGAATTATAAGAGCGAATGGATATTGCGTTCCAGTTCAGAGGCGGCTGGTGGCTGGAAAAGCATCCGGTTTGATTTTATGCCGAAACAGTCGGGAAAAATCGGCCTTTATCTGCAACATCGTGGGAAAGGCAAGATTTGGTATGACAACATCAGAATAACCAAAGCCGCCAAGTCGGACAATCTGTTGCCGAATCCCGGATTTGAAGAGGTTAAAGTCAATGGTATGCCCGGAGGCGGCTGGTGGTTGTTTCCCGCCTGGGTGGTCCGGAGGAAATTTGCCGGAAATTTGTCGGTTAACAAGGTAACTTTTCATTCCGGGAACAATTCACTGGAGCTTCGAGTTATGAGGCCCACCCGGAGAATTGGGATAATAAGTCCTTATCAACAAGTCAGCCCTGGTGACAAGCTTTATATCAGCGCTTTTTGCCGCGGACAAACGGACAGCCCTGAAAAACAGATTCTTCAAATCGTTATTAATTACCGTAACAACCAAGGAATAGGCACGAAGAGCGATGTGGTAAAAGGGCAAATTACCGGTCAATGGAAAAAATATGAGGGAGTGTTCACTGTACCAGCCAATACTTGTTGCGCCGAGCTTGGCATTATTATTCCCGCCGGATTCACAGGAAAACTTTGGGTGGATGACACTGTGCTGAAAAAGTTGAATAATTACACGCTAAGCTTACTTTCCCCCAGGACGAAACAAAAAATCGGGTTGAGAAAATTAAAGTACTTGCTGCAAAATGATAATAAAAATCGGGATGAATTGCAACTGGACCTTACCGTTGACAATAAACCCGCGACGTCAAAGAAATTCACCACCATCGGCAAGAACCGGGAAACGGGAGAACTGGTTTTTAAAGTGGAATTTCCCGGTAAACACAAAGTCAAGCTTATTTTGCGTGATGTAAAAAACAACCGGGAACTGTTCGCTCTGGAAAAAGATATTGTAGTCGAAGCAAAGTTGGTAAGCAATCCAGTTTTGCCTACTTATGCCTGGCCGGGTGAAAAGTCGGTTCGGGGAAGTATGAAGATTAATCTGCCTCAGCTTCAACTTGAAACAGCAACTGTAACGGTAACCATGGAGAAAACGGGCAAACCGGTAAATAAACAGGAATTTCATCCTACCCCTGCAAAACTGAATTACTCGTTTCCAATAGACAAGCTGGAAGCAGGTGATTATCTGATCAAAGTTCGTCTCTTTGACAAGAACAGGAAGGAAATTGCTTCAAGAACGGAAGTTTTCCACGTAATGAACAGTCCCAGACCCGATGTGAAAATTAAGGATGGGATTCTGCTGGTAAACAATCGGCCGTTTTTTCCCATCGGCATGTTTCACGCTCCAATCAATCAGGAATATGTCCAAGCGGGATTCAATGTGATTCACAATTACGAATTTGAAGGCCATTGGGACAATGAAAAACATGTTTTTCCCATCCGAAAAGTCATTGCAACACTGGACAAGGCGAAGAAACTTGGCCTTTGGGGTATTATCGGAACCCCGAGATTCAGATTTCACAGAGGCGACTGGCAATATTTACGGGACAGGTTTACAACGTTGAAGAATCATCCAACCGTATTGTGTTATGAAGAAGAGGAAAATATGGCCAGGGGGATTTTAACTCTCAGGAAAATCAAACAATGGTATTCTTTTATCAAGGACATCGATCCCGAACGGCCGGTTCTGCTTGGCGATACGAACCAGTCCTCTAACTTAACCGGTAACGATGAGGCAAATCACGGCTGGCTGTTTCCGGATGCAGTCACGGACATGGGTATCTGGTGGTGGTATCCGTTCCCGCTGAAAAAAGGACAAACCGAGATAATTCCTCCAGCCTGGTTGACCCGAAATGCCTCCGAAACCGGCAAACCGATTTGGGTGGGGCTTCAGGCCGACACTTTATTCGTGACCGGAGACAAAAAATTTGCAGATTGCCATCCCAATGATAAGGAATACCGTTGCCAGGCGTATCTGGCAATCGTTTCCGGCGCAAAAGGTATATTGTATTTCAGCCGTCGGGTCCTAAAGTTACCGTCGCGTTGGACAGCCTTGAAAAAACTCGTGACCGAGCTTAAAGATATGTCGCCGGTTTTTTTATCACCAACATCTCAATTATCGGTCAGCGTTATTGGCGGAGATAAAATCTCGCTCCTCCTGAAGAAACATGGTGACGTTTATTATCTGCTTGCCGTTAATCGGGATAAGCCTTTTGCCGAGGTTACTTTTACTTTTCCCTTTAAAGCGTCAAAGGTCAAGGTGAGGTATGAAAACCGGGAACTTCAGATTAAAAATCAGAAACTTAAGGACACCTTTAGCCCCTACGAAGTGCATGTTTATGAAATTACCCCCAAAAAACGCAATGGAAAAAACAGGTAGAAATATGTTCAGGAATTTAAAAAAATCAAAACAGATAACAGAGGAGCAATAACCATGAACTCGAAAAACCGGAAAACGGTGGATACCGGGTGGAATTGTGTTTTCACACTGATAGAGTTACTGGTGGTAATCGCGATAATTGCGATACTGGCGTCAATGCTGCTGCCTGCGTTGAACAAGGCGAGGGAAACGGCGCAACGGGCGGCATGTCAGTCCAATCTAAAACAGATGGGAACCGCATGGGCAAGTTACATCAATGATTTCAACGGCTATTTGCCGATGTGCTATCCCCTGAACGGGGAGAGCAGGAAGTATAACGTGTGGATGTGCCGGGACGGGCTCGGACAATACCTCAACTATGAAGGTTATGTTGCGGGATCGATCGTTTCCGAAGAATGGATGGGAACCGTGTATGACTGTCCCGCAAATCAGAACGATGTTGACGTCGTGCCGACCACGAGCAGTTCCAGCCAGATCAACTACGGTTATAACAATGTTCAGGACGGACTGGGACCGGATGCTCCTACCGGCTGGACCAGCGGCCAACCGTTCCTGAAGCTTAACAAGGTAGCCTCCGATACTTTTGTGATTGGCGATACCGGCAAAGAGCACTGTGCGGACAGTCCGCTATACGGTTCGTTCCGGCTGGGACATGATTCCGTTTCAAACACCACCTACTCGATGTATGGCCTGGTGGATCCGAAAACCCATAACAACGGCGGCAATTATCTTTCCGCCAACGGCTCCGTTGAATACGTCACAACCAACAATTTGTTAATGATCAACGAACCCCGGATGACCCGGGCTAGAGACTGATAATCAAAAAAAAGGAAGTTATACAATGGCGAAAATATTTTGTGTTTTAATCCTGACTGGATTGTTCCTCAACACTGCTTTGAATGCGGAAACGGTGGCCCGTTGGAAATTTGATAAAATCGAAGACAATAAAATCAAATCAGTGGATGGAAAACACACCGCGATTGTCAACAACGCCAGCGGTAAAATTGAAATCATTAAAGAAGGGCAACGGGCTTTTCTCAGGATTCCCGGCATAAATACCAATGACTATGTCACCCTCGGAAGCAGTTCGACGTTTGATCTGAGGGAGTCTTTCTCCCTCGAAGCCTGGTTCCGGCCGGTCAAGGCGAATGCTTCCAAGGCATATACCATGATTGTGGGCAACCGTTACAGTCAGCAATTTCAGCTTGACTGGACCTTTCTGGGCGGAGGAACTATCGAGTTTTATGCCGGGGGCGGCGACATGAAGCTGAACCGTGCCGCTAAAGGACGGCTCAAAGGCGGATACTGGATGCACATGGTGGCAACTTACGATGCGAGTGCCAAAGATGGCGTTACACAAAAGCTTTACCTGAACGGTAAATTAATTTCTTCATGTAAAAATCCGTGCGGAAAACTTCCCGCCTGCACTCAGGATATCCGGCTTGGGCAGAACAGCATGCTTAATTTTAACAACAAAATTGAAGCCGACTGGGGCGAAGTTGCCATTTACAATCATGTACTTACTCTGGAGGAGATCAAAAAGGCATATGAAGCAGGCTCGGTCAAGACGTTTAAACCGCTAAAAAAAAAAGTGAAAATTGATCTTGATCCGGGGCATTGGCGGTTGCGCCGGGGGAGTAGGGAAAGTTCCGTGGAGTTTGACCGTCTCGCCGGCTCCACGGTTGTCAAGGATAAAGCGGATGGAGGCCGTAAAACCAGTTGCCGAAAAGTCAAAAACGGGGCTTTGCGTTTTACTCTCAACGGAAACGCCACTGAACGCAAAATTGCCGTTTGGCATTATATGTTTCCAGAGGCTACTGATTTGCGTGACTACCGTTACTGCCTGATCGGGTTCCGTTCCGCATGTTTGGAACGCAGTCACCAACAGAACGGAGTCCTGCAGCTTTCCGGCAGTAAACCCGTGACGTTGATTACCGCCAATGAAATGGTCCTGGACGGCAAATCCCATATTCTGCTGCGCCGGATCAATGCTGAAGACGCAGCTTTGGGCATCGACCTGACGGTTATCACCAGGGATTCACGCGCATGGGTTGAAATCGGCAAACTCTGTTTCTACAGGGAATTACCCGCGGCAAAGGAAATCGGACGGTTTGATGCGAAGTTTTCCAGGGATGGATTCATTTCCATCGACTTGTCAAGTCAATACAATGGTACTCTTATCCAGGTTGCCGACCGGTTGTTCGCCGGAAAATATCCGGTCATTTCCGAGCCGATGATCGAGTATCCCGCGGAAAAGATATCGATAGCGGGAATTCCTTTTACCGTCAAGCGGGACGGAGCGAATCTGGTTTGGCCCGGTCCTCAGTCGAAGGTTAACGAACAGCTTGTCGACGCGTTCGGACAAAAAGTTCGCCGTAAATATTTCTTTCCGGAAGGCCGCGACAACGTTATCACGATTCCGGTCAACCGCAAGTGCCGGGAACTGTTCATGCTGATGGCAACCAATCTTCCGGCAAGCCGGAGGGTTTACGCACTGCCGCCGGAGCCGGGTGTCATTACCGATATCGAGGGGATTGCGATCGACCTTGAATATGCGGACGGAAAGCGCGAGACCGTTTTTCCGTATTCGATGAGCGCGGAAGGATACCGGGTCAGCGGGATGGGGGGAGTCTACGCGGTCCCTGCCGATCCCGGACGGATGTTGAAAAGCCTGAAACTTCACAATATGGTTTGGGACGTCGATGCGGGAGTTTCGGCCGTAACGGTAAATATTTCGGAAAAACCGGTGTTGCCCCAACTCCACGCGGAACCGGAACTGGTCCAGACCCCGGCGCCGGAATCCGTTAGGGAAGTTGCCCCGCAAATCGCCGGAACCAAGGATAACATTACGGTTTTCAACGCATATTACCGGATTGAAATCGGGATAAAAGACGGCTTCAGTATCAGCGCCATAACCAACAAACAGACCAAATATAAAACCGTTTTGTCCCCTGACTCCGGACTGGAAATAATTGTGGGAAAGAAGGCTTACTCAGGCCGCGATTTTACTGTTAAGTCCGTGAAAATATCCGAAGATAAGGCATATCTGGAGCTGGAGTCGAAGGGAAAAAACATTCCGCTGAAATTGAACATGACGATCAGTCCGGATTCATCCCGGCAACTGAAATTTTCTTTGAGTGCGGTACTTACGGAAAAACAGCCGCTAGCGGCGGACATCCGTTTCCCGGCGTTAAAGGGTCTGCGGCTCGGGACGGTGAAGGACAGCTGGTACTTTTTCCCGCAGTACCGGAATGTTATCGGCAATGAAACGATTTTCTGCAAACAAACCAACTCCCGTGCTTTTACCATGCAGTTTTTCGGCGCATACAATCCCCGGCGCGGCGGGGGCATTGCCCTGATGTCCCGCAACCTGGAACTTGAACCGGTAAATTACTGCTTGTCGAAAAATTCCCGGGGCATCAATCTCTATCTGGAAAACGACGCGGAGGACAATCATTTCCAACCTGGCGTCGAACGCAAATTCTGTGATCGGGCAATTATTGTTCACGGTGGCGACTGGCATCAGGCCGCGGCGGTTTACAAAAACTGGACGAAAAGCTGGTATCGTCCCGTCAACAGTCAAAACCGGGCCTGGTTCCGTCAGGCGGTATGGGGGCGCAGCCATATCCTTTCGCCGAAAATTTCGAAGAACATCAACAAAACCCTGGGCTTGATGGACCCGGAAACCAAAACCTTCCGGCTGGAAGCCATGCTCAAGGCCGATCGCGAATACCTGGACATTAAACCGGATATTTTCCATTTCTACTGCTGGTCTTACGATGCCGAAGTATCAAACTATGCTGAAATGCCGGCGAACGGGGAGTACGGCGAGAAGTCATATGCCAATCTCGGCGGCCTCGACAACTTCAGAAAGCTGATTGTTACGCTGCAAAAGTGTTTCGGAATGAAAGTTTCTATCTATACAATCTGGGACAGAGTGGACCGCGATACCGAATTCTTCCGCAAATACGGGGATAAATTCGTTCGTCAAAGCGCGGACGGGCGAAAGATCGAAACCCGGAAAATGATTTGCACCCTGCCATCGGTTCCAGTCTGGATGAAATACGCCTCCGGTATCCTGAAACGGCTGTCGGCGGAAACCGGTACTAACGCCCTGTATCTTGACGTGTTCGGTTCTTCCGATGTCGCGAAATCCTACAATCCCAATACTGGTTTGTCAGTTCCCACGCAAATTTCCAAAGGTGAGTTGAATTTCCTCAAAACGGTTCGAAAAAACATTAATCCCAATGTTGCTCTCTGGGGTGAATGTTCCATTGCCGACGTTGCCTGCCAGTACTGGGACGGGTTTATAACTTATGTGTTCATCCCCCTTCACGTTTATCTGGCGAAAAGTTATGACCAACTGGAATCAGCCCCGAAATGGAGTAGCCGCACCTTGTCGCCGAACCTGTTCCGGTTCATGCTTCCGAAACTGCGGCAGGCAGGTTTCCCGGTCGGAACCGAGGGATACGTAGACAACTGGTGTTATCTCAAGTTTCTTCTGTTCAACGGCCAGATGCTCTTTGATACCACCTGGCGGTTGTTTACCACTACCTGCCGGAAAAATCTTGAACGGGCGTTGAAAATTCAGAAAAAATATATCGACTGTTTTAGTTCCGATAATCCCGAAATGTTTGTCCCGGTACTAAGGGCGCAGGTTTTCGCCAACAAGTTTCCCGGCAAAAAACAGACCGTATGGACGTTGTTCAATGGCCGTTACCGGACCCTGGAAGGAAACATCCTGGCGATAGATCATGTTGCCGGAGCAGAATATTTCGACCTTTGGAACAACCGGCCGCTAAAGCCGGAGATAAGGAATGGCAAAGCCATTATCAAACTTACCATGCGGCCGCAACAGATCGGGTGCATTCTCCAGAAAACCGGAAAATAACAGGATTGAACATGCTTGAATTTGCAAGTGTTAAAGCTAAAAACCCGGCAAAAGTAAAAGATTCCAGCTTGACCGCGGTTAATTTGAAGACGTCCGGGATGGACAGTCCCGTTGGAGTCGGTCGCGAAAACATGGATTTTTCATGGGAGCTTGAATCCTCACGCAAAGGCGACTCGCAAAGCGCCTGGGAAATCCTGATCCGGGAGCCGTTTAAAGGTTGCCGGGAAGTATACCGGAGTGGAAAAATTGCCGGAGACAACTCATTGTTTGTCAGGCTGCCGCAACTGTGCCTGGAGGCTGGCCGTCCATACAACTGGCAAGTCCGGTTGTGGGACAAGGCAGGACGCGCCGGGAGTTTTTCATCTCAGGCAACATTTGTTACCGCACCGGAAAATCTGGTTTCCGCGCTTAGGATTGGCGGCCCCGGCCCGATTCTGCTCAGACGGGAATTCCAAATTGACAGTTCGTTTCCGCCGCATTCCGCATATATTTTCATAATTACTGATCCTCATTCATATGCGAATGAATGTTGGCAGCGGCTCTCCGAAACTGATTCCATGCCCGGTAACTGGTTGTTGGGCGGGAGCTACGTCAAACACCGGATATGGGTGAATGGTCATTTTGCCGGGTTGGGCTCTCCACGGCAGATTAAAGATGACGGCGCATCGGTTATGCAGGCTTTTGACGTTTCCGGTATTATTGACTCCGGTCCCAACGCCATAGCCCTGATGTCCCGTGCGGAAAAACACGGGCCGGCGATTCTGTTGCGGATGTTTACCGCTGACGGAAAGAAAATCGATATTGTCAGTGACCGTAATTGGCGTTGCCTGGATGCCGGAAACATTTATTGTCCGGTCTGCTGGGAGCACCAGAATATAGAACAGTTTTTTAAAGGTTGCGCCGGTCCAGGCGAATGGCCCGAGCATATCGACGGACGCAAATATCCAGTTGGTTGGGACTTGCCGGGATTTAACGACGATGACTGGAACGAGGTGCGGGAATGCGGCTCTCCCGGTGAATTTGTTCAGGCAGGCATCCGTCCGTTGGACAATAAGATCATTTCCCCGGAAAAGATAGTGGAAAAAGCCCCCGGACATTACTTTTTCGATCTGGGGCGAGAGGTTGTCGGTGGCGTCGAACTGGAATTTCCCGATCCTTCGCAGAACCGGGAATTTGAAATAAGACTTGGCGAGGAATGTCTCTCCCCGGAAACCGTCAGATACCAAATGCGGACGGGAAACAGCTACCAGGAAATTTGGAACGCGCCGGAAATTCCGGGAAAGCTTGGACATTTCGGGTTGCGCGCTTTTCGCTACGGGGAAATAATCGGTAACGGTATTGTCCCGCATTCACAAATCAAAGTGAGACAGATACATTATCCGTTTGACGATCAGGCGGCTGAGTTTTTCTGCGATTCCGAACCTTTGAACCGGATATGGGCGCTGTGTAAATATTCCGTAAAGGCAACGCTGATGGATTGTTATCAGGATTGCCCATCGCGCGAACGCATCAGCTACGAAGCGGATACCTATATAAATTTATTGTCGCATTTTTCCCTGGACAACACCCCGGCATTTGCCCGTTGCGCCCTGGAATACCAGCTTGAACATCCCACCTGGCCGTTGGAATGGAGAATGATGCAGATACCGCTCTTCTGGATGGAGTATATGCAGAACGGTGATACCCGGTTGCTGGAAAAATACTTCCCCCGGCTGCTAGCGGATTTCAGCTTCTGCCATGAACTGAATGACGGATTGAGGGAGGAATTCCCGTATTTGGTGATCGTTGACTGGCCGAGAAATTATCGGGATGGTTACGAGTTCGGTTCGTACAATACCGTTGGCAACGCATTCATGTACTGGGATTTGGCGATCCTTGCGAAAATGGCGGACGTGCTTGGCGAGGAGCGTCATAAGGAAAACTTCCGTCGGATCGCCGCGAATGTCCGTGAAGCTTTCAACCGGCGGCTGTTCAATCCTGAATTGCGTCTTTATGTCGACCATGAAGGTTCGAAACACGCATCGCTGCATGCGAATCTTTTTGCTCTGGCTTTCGGACTTGTACCCCCGGAACACCGGGAAAACTGTCTGGATTTCATTTGTGCAAAAGGAATGGCTTGCGGAGTTTATGTTGCTCAGTTTCTGCTGGATACGCTTTATAAATACAACCGTCATGGTCAGGCATTGGATTTGCTGACCGCACCAGATGGCAACAGTTGGATGACCATGCTGAAAAACGGTGCAACCATTACCACCGAGAGCTGGGACCCAACCCAAAAAGCAAATATGAGCTGGGCTCATCCCTGGGCTACGGCCCCCGCCAATATTATTACCCGGCGGCTGTTCGGAATTCGTCCTGCCGTCCCCGGCTGGAAGCGTTTCACGTTTGCGCCTCAACCGGGTTTCCTGAAATGGGCAAAGTTGAAACTTCCAACTCCGCGCGGCCCGATTTTCGCTGAATTCAAAGTGATAAATGATCAGACTCACCTTAAACTGAATCATCCCCCGGGAACTACCCCGGAATAATCGAAAGAAGCAGATAAAATGAACCAAACCGCCAATCCCGCCGTACATCCCGGCTGGACATACAAACCGCCGATTAACGATGAACTCTTGCTTTCCGCCAACTTTTTCGACCTTTACCCGATGGACGGCGGAGGAAGGCTGGTAACCACGGAAATGGTATCGTTCACGGATGACAAGGAGTTTGCAAGGCAAGTCCTCGAAGATGATGCTTTGGCTGATTTCGGTGTTCTGCCGGAACTGGATTTCCGGCGTTTCGAACGCTGGCGCACAGTTCAGAAAAGCTGCTGGATCAACCGCTTTTACTGGCTGGTTCCGTTGGCAAAACAATTCTGCCTGACCCGCGATAAAAAACTGGCTGATTTGGTAGTCGCAGCCATGTTGCATTTTATAGAGACTTGTCCGCCCCCGGAAAATCGAGAAGCCTGCCTGGACCATCTGCGGCGGGTGTATCAGCGACGGGCCAAGTATAATGTATCGACATTCGAGGAAATTCAGCGCGATGAAACGGATATCGAATATATCTGGTTCGACCTGGAACCCGCCAGCCGCTCGCTGCACTGGATTTATGCGCTGCATTTTCTCAAACTTGGCAACGGAATTGATTATGCCGGCTGGAAGAAGATTGCCGATTCCCTTTATCAGCATGCGGAAGTCGTTTACTACGCGGAACGTTATATAAATAAACCGGAACCGAATAACCACCAGAGCATGTGCGGGGCAATGCTGCTCCACTTGAGCTGTTTCTTTGAAGGAATCGGACTCTGGCGCGAATTTCGTTCGGAAGCGGTTAAAGTTGTAAATTTCCAGAGCGCCGAAGGCTTTTATCCGGATGGCGCTCTTAAGGAAATCAGTCCCTCTTATCATATTTACCAGACCATGCATGTGCGAGACGCTTATTTGCTGTCCCGGCAGTATGATTTCGAGCTTGATTCAGGAATGGCTGACCGTTTGAAAAAACATGCCGGGTATATTCGGGGAGTAACCTGCGGTGGAGAAACCGTTACCATTAACGACTCATATCCGGTCCGGAGTTCGGCGTTTCTCGATTCCATTGGGGATGCCGTTGGTCCTGTGCCGAATGTGGATAGAAACCATTTCCCGGATGCCGGAATTTTATCCCTTCAACGTCCTGATCTAAGTGTCCTGCTGGATGCCTCCCCGTTTACCGGACGCGCTTCACATTATCATCTCGGCAAAAACGCCCTGACCATCCGGGCCGGGGGCAAACCGTTTCTTGTCGACAGCGGTTGCTGCCAGTACGATGATGAGAAATATATGACGTGGTATCGCCTGGGAACCGCCCACTCGTCCCTGCTTGTTGATGGGCAGGCCGATGGTGATTTGAATGGATTCTGTGATTTTTCCTGCCATGTAACAAGCCGGTCAACAGACTGGCGCGAAACGAAAAACGGCACATGGACGGCCGAAGCATGTTTAATGGGGCATGATTCAATATGGAAAGGCGTAAATTGGTCCCGTTCCATTGAAGTCGCGCAAACTCCCGAGCTTATGATTGCGGATAAAGTGGAGATTCCGCGTAAAGCAAAATTGTTATTTATTTTTAATCTTGCTCCCGGTGTGACTGTCGAAATTTCAGGAAAAAACGAAGTTACGCTGCGGCATGATTCCGTACAGTTAAAAATGAAATTCGATACCGCATCTCCTGAAATTACCGGCGGACAATGTTTTCAGGATTTCAAGCACTGTCCGTCCAGCCAGATCCGGCTGCGGCTTACAGGAACGGGAACCGTTGAACTCCGCACGGCAATAATCTGGCGGAATCAGGCTTAGAATTATAAAAAAAGAAAATTATTTTTTGGGTTCCCACTGACCAGTTGCCGGATTTAAACACTTGATAATTCTGGCGGGGGCGCCGACCGCCACGCTCCATGAGGGAATGTCCCCGGTTACAACCGAATTGCTTCCGATGACTGCCCGTTCGCCAATAGTTGTTCCCGGAAGTACGCATACCCCGTCTCCCAGCCATGCGCCTTTTTTGATGATAACCGGTTTTATTTTTAGCGGCTGTTCCCAGATGTCCATCGTGGTATCTTCGTAACCATGAAGATTATCGGAGATATAAACCCGTTCGGCAATAATCACGTTTTCTTCAATTATCATATGTCCGCAGGTGATGATATGGCATAATCGGCCAATCGATGTTCCATCGCTGATTTCGAGTTGGGGAGACAATTTAATTCCGGCATATTTGTGTATGGCTTCAATCCAGCAATGGGATTTAATCCGGACTTTATTCCCGACATGGATGTAGCGGTGCGAGATACAGTTGAATGGTGGAACAATCGTGCTGTTTGCCCCGAAGGAAGCGAATTCTTTTCTGAGCAGCCTGGTATGGATAGACGTTTTGATGTTTTTCCATCTGGCAAACAGATTTGAAAATTTCATTGGGGATCTCCGAAAATTATACTCCTGGCCAAGGCCGAGGAACAGGTAGCGTCACCGCCGGATATTGCCGCTTCAATATCGTCATGATTATACTGCCGCAGCCGGCTGATCATGGCTTTCAGCCACTTGACACTTTCACGCACCGCGGCTGCGCCATCTTCCCGGTACGGGAACTGGTCCATGGAATACCAGCCGTCGTAACCGGTTTTATTAAGCCAGTAGAACAGCTCCAGGAATTCCACGGTGTGGACTGAACCGGCAATCATATCGTCGTCCCAGTAACGGTAATTATCATTAAAGTGCATATGCATCAGGCGGTCGCCGTAATGTTTGCACAAAGCAACGGCCTCGGCCACGTTTTCATAGGCAATAAATGAGTGTCCGACATCAATGGTGATCCCGGCATTTTCCACCCCCAGAGAATTAACCAGCAACAGGGTATCGGCAACCCGCGAAATGTGACTGTGCTGCCGGGGTTCTTTAGGTTTATATTCCAAACAGATATTCATGCGCGGATTGTATTCGCAGCATTCCCTGATTCCTTCCGTGAGCCATTGACGCTCCAGCAGGTAATCGCTTTGAAAACAATAGTCGAAACCGTCCTGTCCCGGCCACAGGCTGACAGCCGGACAGTCCAGCATTGCGGCAATGTCAATCATTTCCCTGGCGGCCGCAATCGCGGATTTGCGGATTTCGGGATCTTTGGAGGTAAACGCGCCAAATTTCCACTTGGCTTCGCCGAAATGATCGGGAATAATACTTACACATTTCAAACCGGTACGTTCAAGATGTTTTGCAACTTCTTCCGCATTATCTTTTCGAATATGCCAGTTCCCCACCAGTTCTACACCCTCGATTTCCTCGATGCTCGCGACTCTGTCAAACAGTTCCCCGGTTGAAAACGATCTTCCGTAAGCGGAACAATACCGGTCGCTGCATGAGCCTACGTTTCCCAGAATAACGGCGAATTTTTCTTTACGCATAATGCACAATTTCCGTATGTTGATTTCTGTTTGTCTTGTTGATGATATTTTTGCCGGGATGCAGGTTTTGCGCCCGTCCCCCGAAACGGAATACTCCAGATAGTTTTCCGGGAAGCGTTATTTTGCCGGAAAACCCGGTTTTGTCCAAAGAGAATTCCGCGCTGATGATCCCCTCCGGATGAGGGACCGTTCCCGCGAGCCTGCAAAGGGGGCCGGGATTGGGAGCGAACAGAACTTTCCGGAATCCGGGAGCAGACGGCCGGATTCCCAGCAGCGTCGCGTTAAAATGGTAAAGCGGATGACTCCCCCATCCATGACAATCCGACCTTGGAGGATAAAATCGTTCCAGCGGAGTTTTAAAACCTTTCCGCAGGAATCCGCCCCAATAATCGTCCAGCCGCTCGAAAAATTTGTCCATTCTCCCCATTTTCGCGCAAACTTCAAAATAGTAATGAGTAAATGCCGGGGAAGTTTTTATCAGATTCGCGGAAAACAGCGCTTCCGCCAGACTGCAACTCAGGTTATCCGGGAGTTTGCCGCTTAACAATGCAAGACATTGACAATGCTCGGAAAATTCCTGCCGGGAGCAGTCTTCCGCAAACAGCTTGCGCTCATCGTCCCAGAATCGTTGAATCAATTCACGGGAGAGAATGTCAATTGTGTTTTGATACCGTTCCTCAATATCCCGGCTGCCAGTGTAATGTTCCAGTTCCGCGGCAAGTTCCAGGGTAATGACAAAAAGCCAATTATGAGAAACATTTATTCCGTCCGGCGCTCCGGCGGGGACTCCGCGACGGCGTTCCTGATTCCATTCCGCCGTCCAGTCGAGCATATGCCAGGTTCCGGGGAAAATTCCTGACAGAACTCCATGTTTTGCGATATTTCCCAGGAATCCGGCAAGCAGTTTCCGGATTACCGGGAGCTGTTCGCGGATAAATCCGGGATCGCCGCGCCACATGAAATAATCGTGAACCGCACATATCCACCACAGGGAAAAAGATGGAATCCGCTGTTCAAACCGGGAGGGATAACACGATGCGGTCAGGGGGCCTTGACCTTTGTATGAATCGGCGAAAAGCGCCAGACATTTCTTTGTCAGTCTGGAATCACGGGAATATATGTATGCGCTCAAGGCCTCGTAACGCAGATCGCCCGAATATGTCAGTTGTTCATAATAAGGACAGTCAATAAAAGAATCATGGGCGCACATCAGCAGCCCCCGGCGGCAAATATTCCTGATCTCATCGATTTTCTTTCCATGAGGCAGACAACGGAATGTACCTTCTTCCGCAAATGGATAATGAGTTTCGCGCAGATAAAAAGAATGAATGGTCAGCGGTGTTTCGGCGGTTTGGACGGTAATTTCCACGAATCGGCCGGACCGCCACCACAGGGTTGTCAGTATATGGGTTTCGCCATCGCAGATAAAAGTGTCACCGAAGCCATAAAAAGATTTATTTTCGTATTCATTCCGGTTGCCCTTTTCCAGTTTTTGCACATCTTCGAAGAGTGCTTCGCTCCAGGATATTTTAACAGTTGAATCTTTGCCTCCGGAAACTGTTATTTCCGGAAAAGCGCAAAAATAGTTATCCAGGCTGACAAGTATTTTTAATGATTCTCGCGGAGGTATCCGCACGGGTATGTCTTTGGAGAGCATCCGGTTCCATGCGGTAAGCTTGTTTGATCCCGAATTGTTATCCATGTCGCAAACTAGAACCGGCGAAGTGCTTTCCGAAAGATAAACGGCATTGCCGGATTTGATTTTCCCGGTATATGGCACCGGTATTTGCCCCGGTTTCAAATGATGATGCGGTGAAATATTCCGGGCAGGTTTAAAATCAGTGTCCGCGGTTTTTCCCGAAAGTATTTCCGGGGGAATTTTCCTGACGTCCCAAGTGGTTTCCGGGAATATGGCGAAAAAAGCTTCATAAGGCTGAACCGGATTAAAATGAAAACCGTCAGTGACATCAAGAAACTGCCATGCGGCCCTGCCGGTTCCGGCAAGTTCAATAAAATCTTTGCCTTCCGGTGCGAAAATAAATCCGTGGTGAACGGACATATGCGACTTCGAAGCCAGTTTTTCGCCCAATGTCCAGCAGAATGCGCATAAAGAATGTTTTCCCGGCGGAAAGCTGAATTCATAGGATTCGTAGAACCAGTTCATAGGGGCGCCGCTTTCACTTCCGCGTGCGATTTCTTTGCCGTCCGCGAACAGGATATATTTTTCATCGGCGCTGACGTGGGCGCAAAATTTGCAGTCCGGTGTGGCCGTAAAATTCAGCCGGTATAAGACAACCAGCGGAGATGCAACTGTAAAGTCCGGTCCAATCCAGTGGCACGGCCATTTTGCTGTTTGTCCGTTTCCGGCAAACGCGGGGTGTTTTTTGAATAAGCGTTTTATCTGCATGGATTCAGCCATAAGAATTGGTTGGAAATTCCGGTTAATAAAGTGGACTCAAGGTGAAATTTTTTATTTTCAGAATCTGGCCGATTTGCAACAGCGGCGGATCATATATTCCAATGAATACGGCGGCCCGGACTGTATCGCGGAAAGTTTTAAATCTGGCCTCGGCATGTTGCCAGTCCTCTGAAACCGGTATGTCCATTTGATTTGATTTCCTGATCCATTTGTTATTAACGAAAACTCTTTGCGGATAATAGAGGATTTTACGCTGTCCTTTGCCATTCCAGCAGTACACCATAATTCTTGCCAGTTTAACTGAACCGGCATACATGAAATCGCATTTATACCAGGTCGACGGTTTGACGTTTTCCCCCTGTTTCCCGGCTGAAGTTTCACCGAACATGAATCCGGCAAAAATTCCCTTGCAGCCGCTGGGTCTCCATTTTCCCCATTCATGCAACCGCGTTACGGTCATCCGCATTATCCTGACGCTATTTTTCCGGTAAACCTTCCATTCCGCGCGGCCGCCGCCGGAATAAGCATAACATCCGTTGACAAGTTTTCCGGGGGCATTGGTTTTTACGCTTTTATTTTCCGGGTTTGCGGCTATTGCATGAGCATAAACCAGAAACAACATACCGGAAATAAACAGGATTTTGTGTGTCATTATTTTCCCGCCAGCCATTTAACGCCGTTTTGCAGCAGAACCGATTCTTCACCGGACGGCTTATGTTCTCTGCCGCCCCCGCTATTAAACCCTCCGGAAAAGCCGGTAAGCATGCCATTCAGGATGATCCGGCCTTTGCCCATTTCACCTGCTACCAGGACCGCCCGTTTATCAGGCTCTTCGCTGCGAAGCAAGACCTTTCCCGCCGGACCTTTTTCCATGACCACCTGATCGAATTTGAAGCCCGGATAAAAAGTGCTGTCCATTGGCAATCCGGCGGTCACCGGATGGTTGGCGGCCACTCTGACCTTGTTGCCTTTCGGATGGGAAACTCCCGCTCCTACATTCCTGAAAATTACGGTGTGTCCGCGATAACCGACGGCATCGTGGGTCAGCATAATACCGCCGCCATTCCGAACCCAGGCCGACAATCGCCGGGAATTATCCGGCCGGTTGTATAAAACCGTATTGGACAACTGGGGGACGACCAACACCCGGGTCTGGCGCAAAGCCTGATCCGTCAGCGCGGGAATCAGTTTAACTTTGAAATCTTTGTTTTCAGCTAAAGCCCCGGCAATGGCTTTTGCTCCCGGAGTTTCCAGTACCGACACGGCAATTTCTTTTTGCAAAGTGTCTACGGGCCTCAGATTCTTGAATTCAGAGTCAGAAGTTTCATTTTTCATATCTGTAAGAACGGTTTTGCGCTCCGCGGGGAACGATTCCTGTTTCCACATCCGCCGCAAGCTGATTATTCCGGCACAATGCCGATTTTCCGGGGAATAATCTTCGGGAAAACGGCGGGAACAAAGCGCCGCAAAATCGACTTTCACATAGATTTTCGCATTCTTGGGCAGCGGGGGCAGTTTCAGCCTGACAGCGGTGTAATACGAGGTGGCGGGAACCCGGGGATACGGCCCCCAGGCATCGGGAGAAACCGCGATTACCCGCTTTTTACCGTCTGGAAAAACGGCCACCGCCGAAACCTTGCTGATTAAAACCACCACTCTTGCCTCGCGATCATAATCAACGTTGTCGAAAGTTACCAGATATTCTCCTCCGTTTTTGACAATATGTCCGGTGATATCAATTTCAATCCGCGCCCGGCTGTTTTTGAAGTCGGCAGGCCGCCAGCGGTAAATTTCCAGCGGCCGCATTTCCGGAAACGGATCGCTGAATCCCAGCATCCGGCCCAGTTCCCTGGCCGCATCCGCGGTGTAATGAAAAGCGATAACCGAGGACATGAATCTTCCCGAAGGCTTATGACGCATCAGCATCGGACTTTGCAGGACAAAATCATTCCAGTTGAAAAGCGCCCTGGTAATGGTATTGGCGCAAATATCCAGCTGATCCAGCAACTTTGCGCTTGCCTTTTTCCGTGGAACCGTCATCTTTTCCTGCCGGTGCGTAAGTTTGAACAACTCCTTCACCGTTTTCAGCGCAACCAGTCCGGCCAGCGTAAAATTCGACTCGGCAATTGCCCGGCGGTCTCCGCATTTCCGGGCAAATTCCACAGCCTTCCCGGATGTTTTTATTGCTTTGTCCAAATCTTCGGAGGAGACGGGATTCATTTTGCTCATGCCCCCGTAATTGCTTTTAAACGGGGCGCAACTGCGGATATTCAGTTCCGGCGCCCTGGTGATATACCGGAACAAACCGGTTTCGGCCAGCAGCCAGCTCGCGCGTCCTTCGGCATCAGCCCATCTTCCGAATAATTCTGAATTGGCGATCCCGTTGCAGTTGGCATATGCAGTTGCAAAATCCTTTACGGAGCGCCCGTTCAGGTTCCAGCAATATTCCGCGGTTGCCGCCATATTGAGCGGAACGATCATGCAGGTGGGAGCGAAAAACGGCAGGAACATGCAGCCTTTCTTGTCATATAATTCCCTGATCCTGAAACGGACGAACTGCGGAGAACTCATCGGTACTGTCGAACGGATATCATTCTGGATTTGCGCGGTTTCCCCCAGCGGTTTTCCCGAGGCGGCAAAATCCGCCAGGACTTTGGGGATTATCGCTCTGCGGTCGGTGCGGTAAGTCAACACTCCGTCATACCAGATCAGCCCGACTCCCGGAGGAAGCATTTTTATAATATCTTTTTCGGCTTTCGCCCGGGTTGTTGCCTGGGTCAGCATGAACCACACTCGCAGGCCGGGAAAGGCTTTCCGCACCGGAACCAGCGATTTGAGCAAGGTTTCCACTTCCAGCTGAAACGGCGTAATGCCGCGTTTCCGGCAGATTTTCATGTCTTCGGCACAGCGGTGATGGGTACGGGAATCTTCCGTCAGCCAGATAATGAACTGATGATTTTCTCGGCAGTAGATTTCCGCGATCTTCATGAACCATTCTGAAAAATATTTTTGTGTCAGAGGATTGGAGAAGGACAGCATATTGGCATGCTGCCTGCCATTTTTTCCTTTGGCGAACATCGGCTTAAGCGAAGATAATTTTGGATTGTGCAATGCCCCGGCAAGACTTTTAGCCACAGCGTCGGGATGAGAAAAATGGGGCGTTAGCGAAACTCCGCGCCGCCACCCGTAATCAGCCAGTTCTTTTTTCCCGTAAACAATCGGGTTACCCTTGCCGTCAATTCTTCCGCCGTCACACGTTTCGGCAATATTCAGCTTCATTTCTCCAAACCAGGCAAGCAGTTTTTCCTTGTTGTAACTTCCCATAAAATTTGCCAGCCCCCGGTATCTGACGTCCGGCCAGTCGACAATTTCCACGCACGGAACTTCGAGTTTGCCGCCTTCTTTGGAAACCTTCGGGGCAAGGAGCTGGGCAAGTGTGCGGACACCGTATAGGACTCCCCTGGAAGTGCGTCCCGCCACGGTGATATTCCAGTTTTTCGGGAACTTCCCGGTGCTGTGGATAACGTATGCCTGATCATTGTTCGGCACGGATTCCAGGCGCTTCCGCAACTTATCCGGCAAGGCGTCCGGATTATTGCTAAGGGCCAGACGGATCGACAGTTTTGCCCGGGCTTTTGTCCCATGAGCGTACTTCCGCAGAATTTCAGCGGCATATTGGAGTTGAGAATCATTGCCAGGAACTGCGCCAAGAAAAATATCCTGCGCTGCAAGGAGTGTTGTTCCGGTAATTTTTATTTCATGGGGCAGCGGCAGGAGCTTGCAAGTCCATTTACCAAGTTCCGCGGCGTTGACGGCAAGCGCCCCGAATAATAGCCCGGCGATAATTTTTTTACATGAGATTTTCAAGTTAATACCTTTCCTGTTCAGGATAATTATTGGGGTTGCCAGTCATTATTGAAAAGCTGGCCGAATTTCAGGTTTTCAACATGACCGTCAACGAATAGGTAATCCGCGGTATTGTTGTGACGGAGTCCCGGCCCGTACATGTTATACGATGAGTTGCCGTAAGCCGCGTTGGTCAGCGCCGCAGTGGTAAGATCGTGCGGGATTATGACATTGCCGCTGACCTGGTAAACGTATTTATCGAGCATGATCGCGGAATTCGGGGTGATTCTCAGTAGCCTTTTGTGTCCGGTCTGGGATTGCTTGGTTGTCGAATCCGTCCGCCAGGAAAAGCCCCATCCTCCCTCAACCCCGTTGAATCCCGTAGCATAATTGTCCCGCTGAGTCGGACAGTATGAAAACGAATATTCTTCGCCGTCGTAATTGCCGGTCCAGCATGGACTGCTGGTAGGCGGTCTTGCAGTTGAAGGGCAGAGGAAAATTTCCATGCTGGTACTGAGGCTTTGCCGCGGATATGCTACAGAGGTTTCCAGATTCATTACCGGCAGCAGCTCTTTCAACCAATATTTCGGTGAAGGCATAAAACCATCGTACTCACTGCAGTAGTTGAAAGTGTAAAGTCCAATCTGTTTCAGGTTTCCGGCGCATTTAATCTGTTTGGCGGTTTCCCTGGCCCGTTTCAGCGCCGGAAGCAGCATAGCCGCAAGGATCGATATGATCGCTATCACAACCAGAAGTTCAATCAGAGTGAAGTTTCTTTTTTTCATAATCCACATCCTTCTGTTGATTTTTTTTGTTTATTTAATAATGACATTTTTGCATAATAAGCCCAAAGCCAGTTAACCGCGGCGTCACCGCTGTAGCAATGCCCCGCCCACCTGTATTCAGGTTCAAAAAGGTTTTCAACGTCGATAAACCAGAGCAGGTTTTCGGGATTTTGCGTATCCATAATCCGTTCAGCCACGGAGAGATATTTTTCATCGTCCAGGAACTCAGCCAGCTGCACGGAAAACCGGGCGAACATTAAAGTCCGGAGCATGGATTTCTTCGGCAGAACGGCCGCATGGAATTTCCAGACAGGATTGTCAAGTCCATTTGCAACGACTTCCTTTAACGGACTCACAATTCCCGTGTCGAGATCATACCAGCGCGGACCGGTTTCAAGACCGTCGTTCCCAATGAAGCGTTGACTCGCGTCGAACATTCTTGCCGCCTGTTCCAGCCACCATTCCCGGTCCGGGGAATCATATATAATGGCTGGCAGCATGGCGAGGAAACCAGTGGCCGCGCCTTCGGGATTACAGTATATCAGCCGACGGCTGCTGTTTTGTTCGATTTTTCCCGCCGGGGTGCGTTCTTTTGCTCTCCTGACCGTTTCCTCCCAGCTCCGGATCATCGGACATCGTCCCGACTGCCGGAGATTCCGGAGCAATCTTTTATATTCCCGTCTGAACACGGCATCTCCGCTTATTTTGTAAGCATGCCAGGCAAAACCGGCGAAACGCTCTTCAGGCCAATGCAACGGACGGCCATAATATGGGTAACTGTAATTTTTATCCATCCACCATCCGGTCATTTCAACGACCATCTTCGCCGCCTGTTCCTGCGCGGACGCTTCGAGATATGGAAAAATGCGGTCCATTCCGGCCATGACGTAAGTATATTGATCGCTGGAGGTTTGAGAAGTAATCCCGCCGCCGTAACTTTTGCAGAAATATCCCGTTTCACGCTTCCGGCAACGTTCATACAGACTCACGAGAGCCTGGAATGACTTCATCGCGAGCTTCAATGGTTCCGGCTTTCCGGTAAGCTGGTGTTTTAAAACCATCGCGGAAATGTAGGCGCCCGTGGTCATTCCCACATTTTCATATTTCAGAAAACCGGTAAAGTCGGTATAATCCTGTTCATGTCCGGGATACTTGAAATAATCCACGTTACCGCTGAAGAAACCTTCTGGAAACGGTTTTAAGGTGTCGGAATCAATTAACGTGTAAATCAAGCCGTCCGGATCTTTAAGTTTTTCCTCAATGATCCGTTCCAGTCGGTGAATCTTGTCCGGCATATCCGATTCGTTCATGATTTCATTTTTTCTTTGTCTATAAATGTAAATTTGATAATAAATTATAATGGCACATTGAATTAAAATAAATGGAAAATAATGTAAATGTAATGTAAAATCGTCTTAAAATCCTGGAGGAGTCGTGAAAAAGTCAAAATTGCCCAACAGGATATATCAGCCCACTCGTTACCTTACGGAATATTGCTTCAATCCCGACTTCAGGATTTTATTCAGCGCAGTCCAAAATGTGAAAACAGGCAAATGGGAAAAGCCCCAGGTTACCGGTGAATTCTGGCGCTTATATTATTGCCATACTCCGGGCGCGGTACTTACATATCGCGACGAAGCAATTTCCCTGAGCCGGGATAAAATCTACCTGATTGCGCCAGATACGGTTTTTTCAACGGGAAACTCCTGCGCATTCACCCAGTTCTATATTCATTTTCTTGCCGGACAACCTTTTTCCGATTTTCACTCCGAGGTTTTTACTATTCAGAAAACCGCAATATTGAATGACATATTGACCTGTATTATCTCTGGATATGCCCATGAATCGTTGGGAACGTTCAGCTTTGCGCTTTATTCCCAGGCGCTGCTTTGTTTAATCTTCGCGCAACATGCGGACAGATTCCAGATACCTCGGCAATTTTCCGAAAAACTTCCCGTAGTGCTGAAATACATCGAGAAGAATCTGCATTTGAAAATTACCAATAGTGATCTGGCAAAACAGGTGAATATGAGCAAAAGCAGTTTCATTGCCTTTTTCAAACGGAATATGGGAGAACCTCCCGGCAACTACCTGAAATCAAAGCGGATTCAACGTGCCGCCGCACTCCTGATCCATACCGATAAACCGATTGCTGAAATTGCCGGATTGTGCGGCTTCTATGACCGTTATCATTTCAGTAAAGTTTTCCTGGAAATCTGTAACATCTCCCCCGGACGTTTCCGTATCCGGAATTCAAGTCACAATCCCTGATTTCACCTTTTTCATGGTATGGTCCTGCCGGTAACTCAGAGGGCTTTGCCGCTGATGCCGGCGGAAAAAACTGGAAAAGGCAAAGAGGTCGGGAAACTCAAGTTTTTCCGCGATTTCACCTATATTCATGTCTGAATACAACAGCAGTTCCCGGGCAAAATTCATCCTTTCCGCATCGATAAACTGCTTAAGGGATGTACCGGTGTGCTGACGGTACCAGGCCGACAGGTGAGAGGTGGAGTACCCGAGGGATGCCGCAACTTCCGCAACGGTCAGCGGCCTGCCGCTGCGTTGATTAACAATGCTTGAGATCCTGTCGAGTTGCGAACTGATCTGCGGATTCGGGGATAATGTAAAGTACAGATGGGCTGTCAGTGCGGCCAGCAGGTGATTAACGGTTGCCACGGTTTTAGCTCCCGGATTGTAACCGGGGAGCGCGGCGTCCAATGCGTCGAGTATTGCCTGCAAAACCGCGGTATTCCGGTTTCTGCCGATAATTTCAACGTGGTGGGGAATATTCCCGGCGACATCATATTTTATCGAAAGCCAGGAGGTCGGACTGTTGTAAATGAAAGCATGGGGGGTATGCGGGGGAATTAAAGCCAAGGCTCCCTTAGACAGTTCATAAGCATGATTGTTAAATTCGATTTTTTGGGTTCCTGACAGGATCAGCTCAAGCTGCCAGCTCCCGTGGACATGCATTACGGTAGCTTTCCGGGCTTTCAGTTCCCGGCGCTGATGCAGTTTAAAATAACAAACAATACCCCTGTCATCTATAGCAGCTGTTTTTTGATTAATCATCGATTATACCATATTTATTACTAATTCCACCATTTACATTTTCATTGAAAAATATTATTGTCAAGAATATCAAATCGAAAACCAATGGAAATATTATGAAAATACGCTCCCTTGCGAATGCGGAGAATGCTTTTCAATTTTACCGCCGGGAACTCGGCAACCGGATTCCGGACGATATAGCTGAAGAACTTGGCCCGGTAATGCAGCAGAAGCGTGAGGACCTGGCGGAAAAATATGTCCGCAATATTTTCTGCCTTGGTGAACATTGCATTGATTTCGGCGCCTCCCCGGATTGGACTTTCGCCCCGGAAGGTGATCTGGAATGGACTTGCACATTGTCCCGGCATCATCAACTCGAGGAACTTGCCTGGAAATACCGCGATACGCAAGATGAAAAATACGCGGAAACCGGAATATCGCAAATCCTCGGCTGGATAAGCCGGGTCCCGAAACCTGACCTGCCAGATGCCGCGTTCCGGGAAATGCTGGGAGAACGCTATCTCAAGATCAAGCGCAGCAACTGGCGAACGTTGGAAACCGGCTTCCGGATCGGCGAAACCTGGCTGCTGGCTTTGAAGTATTTTATTCACAGCCGGCTGATGACTCCGGAAAAATTTGCCGTAATTATGGATTCCATTCATGAGCAGGCGCGATACTTGCGCGGTTGTCACTGGACTAAAGGTAATCATTCCATCCTGGAAACTTCGTTCCTGGCGGTATGCGCCATGATTTTCCGGGAATTGCCTGAAGCCGGGGAATGGCTGGAGCATTGCGTCAGTTTCCTGATGTCCGCGCGCGGCCGCGAATTTCGTCCCGACGGCTACAGCCGGGAGAATTCCGGCGGTTACCGCTGGGTCATGGTACGGGGATATTTCAACATGTACCGGACAGCTGAAATCAATGGAATGAGTGATATTTTCCCGGGCGATTTTCGTTCGTGGCTCGAACATGTCTGCAAGGCTGAACTCTATCATCTCAAACCGGATTTTTCAGTACCGGTTACCAACGAGTCAAATTCCGGGACAACCCGGAAAACGCAACTCGAACGCATCAGGGAAGCATTCGGTGACCGTGAAATCCAATACTTTCTAAGTCGCGGCCGTAATGGGAGCCAACCGTTATTGTCTTCGTATTTTTATCCGGATACCGGACTTGCGGTCATGAGGTCGGACTGGTCAGAGGAAGCGCTCTATCTCAACTTTGACATGGGGGCAAAAGGCGGACATTGTATCGGCGACCAGTTATCCGTGGAGGTTTCCGCGTTTGGCCGCAATTTCCTGGTAAACGGTGGCCGGTGGCGCTACACCACCAGTGCCGGAGACCTCGATTGGATGCGCCAGGCCGAGTATTTCAAATCTTCCGCTTCCTGCAATACGGTGACCCCGGCAGGCTACACCCAGGTAATCGGCAATGCCCGGGGAAACATGAAAATTTCGGAAAAGTCTGATGTCGCCGAAGGCAGTTTCCGGGAAGGCTATACAAATGGCGGTCAAACGGTTGAAATCTTCCATCGGCGGCTGGTTTACTTCCGGAAACGCGACTTCTGGATAGTTCGCGACGTCATTGACGGCAACGGTAAAATCCCTGTTGAGCTGCTCTGGCACTTCGCTCCGGAAAATGATGTGGAACTGTTGCCGGAACACAATTGCGCCGTTACCCGCAATCGGGATGTAAATTTAGTTGTCATGTTGCTGCCGCCGGTAAATTTTAAGTTTGAACTTTTTCGGGGTTCCGAAAATCCGATCCGGGGCTGGCATTGTCCGGAATATTCAAATAAAGTTCCGGCATATGAGCTGGTCGTGAGTCAGACCGGACCTTGTGTTTTCGAGACTCTGATCTTTCCGGTCAGCGGAAAAGTTAAAAAACTTCCTGAATTCAAAAAATCCCAGAATGAGTATATTATTAAATACTGTGAAAAAAACTGGAAGGTAAATTTAGTATGACTAAACCGAATTTTTTGATAATATATCCGGATACGCTGGGAACGCGCGCCGTTGGCTGTTACGGCAATCCGGTGGTCAAAACCCCGAATATCGATAAGCTGGCTGCAACCGGGGTGAAATTTACCAGCTGTACTTCGCAGAACCCGGTATGCCGTCCGTCCCGGATGTCGCTGCTGACCGGCAAATACGTCAGTGGGCACGGGTTGCTGGACAACGGAACCGGGCATTATCCCGCGGACCAGTTAACCTTGCCGCAATTCCTTGGGAAACAAGGTTATCACCGGGCCTACTTTGGCAAAACCCATTCGGTAAACCGCAATGACTGGGATGAGATTTTTGACCTCTACCCGGATTACAATCATTACCTGCAATCGCGGAATATTTCGGTGAAATATCCGGAACAGCCACCATTGGAAACTATCTGTCACGGTTATTCCGATATTCCCTCGAAAGACTGGGCAACCAATGTTTTGGGAAATATCGGTGAGAATTATATTCGTGAACGACAACCGGAAAAGCAACCGTTCCTGTTGATGATGAGCTTTGAAGCCCCGCACGGTCCGGTAACCTATCCGCGCGATGAACTGAAAATTTACGACCCGGCGGAGATTGAGCTGCCAAAAGCCCCTGAAAATGCTTTGGATTCAAAACCTTACGAGCGAAAGCTCTATATGCAGGCTCGCGGCAAACTGGCAAAAAATGACGACTCCCTTAAATTCGCGTTGAGCATGTATTACTCAATGGTAACCCTGATGGACCGCAATGTCGGCAAACTGCTGACGGCCCTGGACGAATCCGGCCAGCGCGACAACACCGTGATAATTTTTCTTTCCGACCACGGTGATTTCATGGGTAATTACAACTGCGTTGGCAAGGGCATGTCGCTTGATGAAGCACTGATCCACGTGCCGCTGATCATAAACTGCCCGGCTAATTACCAGCCGCGCGAAGTAGACAGCCTGGTCGAATCGATAGACGTTTTTCCGACCCTGGCGGAACTGTCAGGCAATGAACCTCCAGCCGGACTTCAGGGGGAAAGTCTGGTCCCGCTGGCCTCGGGAGCCGCAAAGGCAGAACGCGAATACGCTTTCAGCGAGGAATTTTACGGACAGGGCCCGTTCCTTTTTTCCGTCCGCAACCGCGAATACAAATATATTCTGTCGTCCACCGGCAACGAGGAATTATACCACTTGCCGCCGGACCCCTGGGAGTGGCACAGTCTGATCAACAGCCCGGAGCATCAGGAGGTATTAAACGAGTTGCGGCAGGCGATGATGCTATGGCGTTTCCGCGCCGTCGACCGGACGCATCAGCGGAAAGTTAATTATATCGACTATCTCTTGAAAGGCGAATATGATAAGCTTCCCGCTTATCTCGGCGGTCCTATTTCCGCGAAAGATCAATTACCACAATAATATCTATTATACGAGGTTTTTGTGAACACATTGACAGCTTGTCTGGAAGAGCTTGAAAGGCTCATCGATCCGGAAACCGAAGATCAGTTGTATGCCGAATGGGTGGATTTTCACAACGGAAAATTTACCGGCGGCGTCTTCAGTCCGGTAAGGAAAACCAATGCCGGGGAAAATAAGTTTGAAGTACCACAAGTGTCAGTAAACCAATCCCTTGCAAGCATTGAGGCAATGGCCGTAAATGAATTCGGGACCTGCATAAATTATCTTCGGGAAGGAGATGGTTTTCTGCTTTGCGCCGGGGCGAATTACGGAACCGCGATCTTGCCATCGCTGTTCGGCGCGGAAATTTTCTACATGGATGAAAAATTGAATACAATGCCAATCTCCATGCCTCTCGAAAATCCGGTTGATTCCGTTAAGAAAATCCTCGACAATGGAGTGCCGGATCTTGATAACGGACTTGGAATGCGGGTTTTTCAAACCGGGTTGTTTATCAGGGAACAAATGGAAAAATACCCGAAGATTAAAAAATATGTTTACATGTATCACCCGGACCTGCAAGGACCTTTGGATGTGTGTGAGCTTTTATGGGGAAGCGGGATCTTCATTGATCTGTACGATAAACCCGAACTTGTGAAGGATTTCCTTTCGCTCATCACCGTGACCTTTCTGAAATTCATCACCAGATGGAACGGAATTTTCCCGGTAAACGATGACGGTTTCAGCGTTTACTGGGGAACGCTTTTCAAGGGAACGGTGACCATCAGGAACGATTCCGCCATGAACCTTTCCCCGGAAATGTACCGGGAATTCAGCAAACCGTATGACTCGAAAATATACAAGCAACTTGACGGCGGAATGGTACATTTTTGCGGAAAAGGCGACCACTATATTGACCAGGCCGCGACAATTAACGGACTCAATACCGTTGATATGTCTCAACCGGCATATAATGATATGAATATCATTCTGAAACATACCGTGGAAAAAGGAATTAACCTGATCGGAGTTCCCAAGCACCGGATAAATGAATTGCTTGGACAAGGTCTTGATTTCAAAGGCCGGGTCCATTGCCGGTGGCGTCCCGGTCTGGATTCCGTCGAAAATCTGTAACGAATTTGCGGCAAGTTTTCGAAACCGGAAAAACTTCTCCCTGTCGAATGATATCCGCTAAACCGGAGGTTATATTGAACTAATACCGAATTGCAATCTGAAATCTCCCTTGTCATTAATAGCTTTAATTTAATACCATTATGAATATTAATATATTATCCAGGTTTTCCGATTATTAAGCATCTGAAGATCAATATTCATCTTTTGTTTTTTTATTACCACCGGTTTTTCCTCGTCTATTTCCATAAGAAAATACTTGCTGTCGCAACAATTCCTCACATCAGTTTTTCCGGAGATGCTGGTGAGCCAATAGGTCTTTTCATTTCCCCGGTTGCGCAGAAAACAATGTCCGGACAGGAAAGGAGGTAAAATACTGCCATCATGATATCGCAGTTCCTCCGGATAGCTCAGATTTTTTCCCCCGTCTTCCGAAACGCAGTAGAAGTACTTACCGGAAGTTTTTGAAGTTCCCATTCCTTGGCATATCAGCAATATGACGCCATTGTTGAGCAAGGAAATTACTGGATTAAGCAGCCCAGTCATCGACAACTTATGTTCGATAAAAATCACATTTGAATGCCGCCAATCTGTATCCCCATATTTTTTATACATTAACACTATACCGGGATCGTACTTATTTTCCGGTGCAGGTATTTTGCATAATGGGAAATACACGGTTCCAGCTTGAATGGACCGGAAATCCATCCAGGCAATGATAGGATTTACGCCGCATCCGGCCTGATTGTATTCCCCGCAGTCTGAGTCAACTGGATATTCCGGACTGATTTGAGGCTTGTCCTCGTAGCGTAACATGACGGGGGGAAGGCCGCTTTCCTCCGCGAATACACAGGTTCCAGAAGTTATTTTTAATCCCGAATGTTTCCGCATGGATATAGGCCGAGTATAAAAAGAGTATCGGACATCCCTGACTTTATCGTAAACGGACTTCCGGAAAAACCCCTCCTGCATTTTCATTTGTAATACCGGTTGGAACGACGCTGTTGTATCACGGTACATCAATGATCAATTCACAGGGATAGATCAGTTCCCAGTCATGACGGCGCTTGTAGCTTCGCAATGCAGCGATAAGTGTCGGTTTCAGGTTTTTGAATATCTTCTTTTTCCCGTTTACGTTTACAACGACCGGCTTTGAGAAATCAACCATTTTATCATTCAGCCAGATCGCAAACTTTTTAACGTTTTTAGTTTTCACGTCGAAAGTATTATCGCCTTTATTTACGGCATCAACCCATGCACCTTTGACACGTCCGTAAGGAACTACAATTCTTTTTACTCTTTTTGCATACGTTTCAGGAGTTTCACCGGCTATCGGGCGCCACTGTCCGTGAGTTTTCTGACTGTTGATGCCGTAGTACAGGAGGGGTTTGCCGGTTTTTTCGAGAATGCTTATCCAGTAAGTATGCGGAGTCTCTCTTGTTCCCTTGATATGACAGAAAGCTCCTCTGGGGGTCAAGGCGTAAACTTCTTTCGGATTGGTGTTCCGTTTCTGGTCTTTGAGCCAGACCGCGAATTCTTCAACCGCAGGCGCTGCTTCTTCCAGCAAAGTATGTCCCCCCAGATGCCATTTAAGTACGTGAGGCGCGCCAATTTCCGTGAGTTTATCATCGGTATAAATTACAGTGTCGTTTTTGTCGCGTTTCCGCTGGACCCGTTTTTCCGGGGGGATCATGCCTGCCGGGCCTTTACCGCCGTACTTTGCCATCTGATCTACAAAACCATCATATTGTCCGGCAATAAAATAGATCGGAATGAGCTTGAACGGTTCGAAATTCATAATATTCCATCCACCGGCAATAACTGCTCCTGCACAAGCTATGTCATTAAGTCTCTGGGCCTGCCTCCAGGCGCCGCTCCCCCCCATCGAGAAACCGCTGACAGCAATCCTGTTGGGATCAATATTAAACCGGTGCTTGCTTTCTTTTATAACGTCATCGATGAAATCATCTCCATTTGCAGTGATCCAACGATTAATTCCATTCGGTTTATTATTGTAGGACGGAGCAACAATTATATAAGGAGTTTTTGCTTCTTTAAGTCTTTTGTCCAACTCATACTTGGTAACGTAAAATCCAGCTTGTCTTGCCAATGTACGGTTCCCGCCACCGTGCATATAAACAAGCAATCCATAAGTTTTATCAGGAGAATAATCTTCCGGGAGATAGTAAAACAGGCACGCTGCCGGAAATTTTTTCTTAAATTCTTCCGTCGTGAAAGGAGGATATTTAAATTCTTCCATTTTACGAGGCTCGGTTTTTATTTTCTCCTCTTTCTGTTCTTTCTCTTTCAGGGTGGTGATGACCGGTCCAATCGGACCTTTATAGTCTTTGAGAGTTTGTTGAATTTCTTTTGAGTCGGTTTTTGAGGCAATATATTTTTCCGCGGCATCGACGATTTTATTATCTGCTTTGTCCGCGAAGACAGCGATTCCTGCGATAATAATTCCACAAACAGCGATTAATTGTTTTTTCAACGTCTTTTCTCCTCGAAGGTTATTTTTAAGTGATAGATTATTTCTTGAAGGTCCAATAGTCATACATTATCGGATGTCCGATATAAGTGCCACAAATATCTTTTTCAACAAAAGAATCAACATGTCCATCAAAGAATGATATACCCGCTCTTTTATTAACATGCCGGAAATGCGGATATCCCTGCCCTTGAAAATAACATATGTAGTAAGCCCGGTCGTTATGTGTACCGCTCCCGTCGTAAGTAGCGGCACTGTCTCCCAAGGCAATGATTTCTGAAGAACGTGGCATTCTCGCGATTTTGAAAGGACGGTTTTCCCCGTCAAACGTTGAATAGATTACGCGGTTCATTCCGTAAGCAATCTGACTTTCGTATTCAAAATTTCTTTTATCATTCACCGGGCCGCAGTTCCAGAATACCGGAAACTGGTATTTTCTTTTTATCTGAGCGGCTTCGACAGGTGTATTCGGATATACATACGGGACAAGCAGATAATTCCAGTAGTAGGTGTAGCCATTGGCCACGTCAGATTTTAGATTGGGAACATATCCGTTATTTTCATCCGTATAGAGATGAATTGCCTGAGTAATTGTCCGGATATTGGTTTTGCAATCAGTAAACTGAGCAACACCTCTTGCATGTTTGAGGGCCGGCAAAAGCATTGAGGCAAGTATTGAAATTATCGCTATAACAACAAGCAGCTCAATCAGCGTGAATTTAATTGTTTCCTTCTTCATCATATTTTCTCCTTTTTTAATTTTCCATCAGTTTATTATGAATTATCGTAACTTCCTGCAGGAATCTCCTTTGACAACCTTGCTGGGAATAATCTTAACAATTCCCCGGTTGACTTGCCCCGCCTTGCGTTTTTCCCTGATATCATCAATCAGCATTTTTGCGGCAGTTTTTCCGATATCATCAACATGCTGGTCTACGGATGTAAGCCTGATCGTGCCCATGACATATTTTTCCACACATCCGTATCCGGCAATGCTGACATCACCCGGGATTTTCATATTCAGTCCGGCGATTACCCGGGCCGTGAAACCGGCAATATAGTCATTACCGCAAAAAATGGCCGTGGGCTTGATCTCCTTAATGAATTTTGCCAGTTCTTTTGCCATCAGACCATCCATGTCTTCAACGTCATATGTAAGGTTAAAGATCATTTCAGGAGAATAGGCAACCCCGGCTTTATCCAGAGCGTCTTTGTATCCGGCAAGCCGTTCGGGAGCTGAGTAGTATCCTAAATTTCCGCTGATATGAGCAATTTTCTTATGTCCCAGACCGATAAGATATTTTGTGATTTCAAATGCACCTTTCTGGTCATCGCAAACCACGCTGTTGCAATGCATGTTCGGAACACTTTTGTCAACCAGGACAAACGGGATGCCCATCTCCTGCAACTGCTTGAAGTCCTCATCGTTTTCAGGACTGCAAGTGGAGAAAATGATGAATCCCTCCAGCTGTTTTTCAATTCCTTCGTGGATAAACTTTTTCTCCCGCAGGGGGTCGAGATGGTGGTTATATACGACACTGAAAAAACCGTCTTCCAAGGCAAGGTCGATCACTTTGTCGGTAACGTTTCCCTGAAAAGATTCCGTGATCCGCTTCAGGATAATTCCTATTGTGTTGCTTTTGCCCCTGATAATGCTTTCAACCAGGCGATTGCGATGATAATTCATCTGTTTTGCAACGTTTTTGATTTTTTCGCGCAATTCCTCGCCGACCCGGGGACTGTCTTTTAATGCAAGGGATACCGCTGTCGGGCTTACACCCACTTTTAAGGCAATGTCCCGGACGGATATTTTATTTTTCAGCTTACTCATTGCGTGCCTGTATCTCTTAAAGTTTACATGTAAACTATTATACGGGGATTAAATCTCTTTGTCAAGGGGTATAGACGCGAATTAAACAAAATTTCCAGAATATTTGAATAAAAAAATGCATATCAGTTTATATATTTGCTTCCAGTAGTGTTTTGAAAAAATTACTTATAATACTGCCGTCTGTGTCCAAGGGGATTTCCCAGGTTATTACCCCTCCAAAAGAGTTCACGAGCTTGGTATACTCCCTGACAAATTCAGGACTGAAACGGGGATTTCCGGCGCTCCAGTAATCTCCCAGAAATGTGAGAATATGATATTGTGCCTGATTTACCCATCTTGTCAAAGGTCTCTGGCTGAATGAGACCGGTAATGCGCAATTAAGTTCCCCGGCGGTGAAATCCTCATACTCGGAAATGTTTTCAACCGGCGGAACCGTTTTTCCCGAAGCGAATGCCACAATACTTTCAGGATTGCCCGATTTTAATGCTGTCGCAAGGCTTTTGAAATTTGGTTCTTCCGGATGCTTGTACATGTAATCGGCATCGAAACAGCCGTCGATCCACCAGCCGTGAACTTTATTTTTCCAACGAATCGACCACTTGCGGATAACCGCTTCCCATTTTTTCTGGAAAGAAGCCATCCGGTCGTCTTCATCCCGGACTCTCGGGGCCTGCCGCTTCCAGAGATTGTGATGCACTGTCGGAATGCAGTCAAGCGCTTCAACCGCCTTAATGTCCCCCCAGGGCGCATTGGCGGGTAGATAAGCCATAAGCCTGATATTCCTTTTTGCCAGCGCATCGCTGAGATCGGCAATCAGGTCACGCCTGGAACAAAGTCCCGGGCGCCGTCCTACTATCGAATCGTAAGTCTGGTTTGGCGACAGGAAAAAGCCGGAATTCTGACCTATCGTCATGAAAAAATATCCGGCATTGATACTTTCCAACTGGTCGGCCAGAATTTCCACGTCAAAATTATCGATCCGGCGGTTCCAGGCATCGGCCACTGTTTGTTTTTCCAGTTCTTCAGCCGGAACTACAGGATGCAGATAATGGACGAATACGCCCCACTTCGCATCCCTGAACCAATCAGTATTGTTTGCTTTCATTCTTCCCAACTATTCCATTTTGAAGATTTCGGCATCATCCACATAAACAGTTTCTCCACCCTTCAGATTAAGCTTATTTCCTTCATCGTAAATATAAATTCTCACGGAGGCTTTTTCAGTATCGGTTTTTGTCCGGAAAGTGCCGGAGTAATGATTCCACAGTTTCCGGGCCTGGACGCCGATACCTCTCCGCATCACCGGATCTCCCATCAGGATACCATTGATATGCAGGTTTACCGGATCTTTTACAGGATGAAAAATTACTCGTCTGCCTTTTTTGTCCCAGGTAACAGCCCCGATCCCGAATTTTATTTTCGGATCACCCTTAAGCCAGAATGAAAATCCATAATTTGTGTCCGGCTCAACTTTAACGGCATTTTTGCCGGAATTGTCTTCGGCGCCGATAAACAATCCGGCCCCGAAATCTTTTCTTTCTTTACCATTTCTTTTGACGGTATAATATTTCCGGAATTTCAGGAACATCGAATTTTTTCCACTTTTGGAGAGCTTATCAGTTGCCCCCCAGCCGGAATCTCCGCAGCCTTGACACTTTCCCCAGCCTTCGGCAACAGGCAGTTTGATTCTTTCCCGTTTCACAGGATTTTTAACATGGGGATCAGGCAGCAGATTTCTTTCTCCCGCAAGCCAGCGGATGCTGTTGAGAAGGATGGTCAGCTCTTCTGCTTCGGGTACAGCGGCATAACCGCCTGCGTTCGCCTTTGAAGATTTCAGGCCGGTCATCATCCCGTTCAAGACCACCCGGCCGCGTCCGAATCTTCCCGCAACCAGGACCGGATTACCTTCTTCATTTTCAAGCAGACTGGTTCCGTTAGGTCCTTTATACATATCGATATGGTCATATAGAAATCCCGGCGAAAAAAATCGCCCGACTTCAAGGTTTGCGGTAACCGGATGCTTTCTAACTACTTTAACTTTCCTGAGTTTCGGATTGTTCTTTCCGCGTCCGATGCTTCTGAACAATGGCATCAATCTTCTTATTCCCACTGCGTCATGAATGAAAAACGCTCCACTGCCGCTTTTTACCCAATCCTGAATAAGCTTTGCATATTTAATAATTTGAGTGGTGTTTTTCGATTGAGTCACAATCAAAACCTGGTAATCAGAAAGCGATTTTGCGGAGAGTTTTGGCAGTAAAACCGCATTAATATCCCTTTCCCTGTTTATTGTTTTGGTAATCTCTTCAGCTCCATACCCGGCCAACACTGCCACACTTGTTTTTTCACCTTTCAAGGAACGTTTAAATACGGCGACGGCGGTTGAATTCCCGCTTCCCAAAGTTGTTTTCCGCAAAACATTTAACTTATCAGGTGAAATGATCCTGCGAAAATAAATCATTCCCTGCGTACCCTTGCCGTGCAGTTTTTTGTAATTGGGAAATTCATTGGCTTTCGGACATATTACATTCAGATATATTTTTAGGATTATTTTATCTCCGGCAATATTTTCCGGTTCCGGGAAAATTGTTAATTTCCTCCATACATCCCGGTATTGTTTAAGGCTATGCATATCGAAAAATTTTTCTTTTATTCCAGTTTTTCCGTTTATTTTCCACAATGAGAAATTGAGAAGATAAACAGTAAAGCCGTTGAGATTTTGAATATCAATTCCGTAGAATTTCCACTTGCCCTTACGACTGATCAAATCCGTTATGTCATAGCTGAAAACTGCTCTTCCGTGTTTAAAATCTGATGTTTTCCACTCACCCAGTTCAACCGGTCTTAAATCCTGTCTGGGATCGACAATTCCCCTGGTCCCTGCCATGTCCCTGAAAACTTCACAGCATTTCATCAGCGACCATATGATATTTTCCAGTCTTGAAGTACCGTGAACATACCTAGGGTTATCCGGCATCTGACGCTTGCCCCATGCGTAGGTGTTAACGGCAATTTTCTGCGCGCACTCATCCAGTTGATCCAGTTCTTTCGCCATCTCCTTTTGCTCTTTGAGAGACAACTTTGCCGCTCTGAGTTTCTTCCCGATGCTGCTGGTCAATGTTATGACTTTTAAGCCGTTTAGCACAAATACCGACTCATTTATCATATCAGGATTTCCCGACGATTCGGCAAGTTTTAATGCTTTCCGGGCATTTTTCATAGCTTGCTTCATGTTCGATTGATAGGTGTTCTCATAGGCAAAACGATGGTCGTATGGTTTATCGCCATGGAATCCGAGTGCGGGGTCATAATTCATGGATGCGAATAATAAGGAATCCGCTATTTCCCATCCGGCGCTTCCTACTTTCATTGCCCATTCCGCGAAAATATCCGGATTCTTCATGCCCTTTACGGTTGCGTAAGCCTTTGCAAACTCCTTGGGAGTTCTGCCGTTTATATTCCATGTCCATTCGGTGGTGGCAATCAGGTTGAAACTATGAAAGCAGCGTCCTCCCGGAACGGCATACGCAGATACGGAATTCAATTTTTTTCCGGCAAACTCCTTCATCCGAAAATGGACGAATTGTGGCGCGGTCCAGGGCAATACCGTTATCCATGAATGGGATATCTGTGGAACAACCCCAAGATAACCACCTTTTTGGGAGAATTTCGCCAGATTTTCCGGGATCATCGGTTTACGGTCGGAGATATAAGTTTTTGTACCGTTATAATAAATCAATCCGGCTCCCGGAGGAAGCATTTTAGCAATCTCATCATGAACTTTTTCATTGTATGATCCCTGGGAAAGCCAGATCCTCAAATGGGTGTCGGGATACTTCTTTTTTACCCGCTCATAGACTTTCAAAATGAACTCGGTTTCCGCCAGTTTGGGCTTGCCGTTGGTCCTTTCAATATCAAATTTGCAGTGTCTGCCGCCCTCGGTTAACCATATTTCCAGTTCCTTGTGATAACCGTCAACCAGCTTTCTGAGCTGCATAGCCCAGTTTGTAATAAGTTCAACCGTTTGCGGATTGCCGTAGCTTAACCCGTTATCGGAATTAAGAGGTTTCCCCAATACCGGCAGAAGATGTTTCAGCTTCTGATTGTACAGCGCGGAACGAAGATTCGCATTACCTCCAATGCTGGCAAGATGAGGAATAAAGGGTATTACTTTTATGCCCCATTCCGCGCCTTCCTCAATCTTCTTGCGGGTTATCCGAATTATCGGTTTACCAGTTTTATCTATCCCCAGAATCGGGTTTATTTCAATCAAATTCAACTTCCATTTGCCGTACCACGGATAGTCCCATTTATGATATCCGCCCCATTCCCCGCGATCCACGATATCAGGCCAATCGGTAATTGATATTTCAGGTATTGTCAAAACGGTTTCCGCCTTGATATTTTGCGGCGGTCGAACCAGCATTTTCAACGTTTGCGCGGCATATAGAAGTCCTGTCGGGGTATTGCCTGCCAAAGTGATATAAAGGCGATTTTCCTTTTTTTCCGGATAGATGACATAAGCCTGTTCTTTTCCCGGTAGACCGCCAAGGCGGTTGATAACATTTTCCGGCAATACACCAGCTGCATTTTTCTTCAACAGAAACTTAATAATAATTTGACTGCTACTATCGGATTTTCCGAGGGCAAATGACATTATCAGTTTCTTCGCGTTTGCCATCTGGATAGCTTTGATTGCGGATGTTTCCAGAACGATACGGCTGGCAGTGGTTTTGACTTTTCCCAAAAGTTTTACCTCATGCGGCATGGGAATAACTCTGTCGGTCCAGAATTTTACATTGTCATCATTTTCACTCGTATTTCCGTGCATGGAAAACAAAAATGAGAAAATGGTTAGTACTGCAAAATTTGTATATTTTTTAAATCTATCCATCAGGAATCACCTTTCTTTAACGGTGTTTATTTCAAGAATTCTGAAATCGAATTTATTACAGCTTACATCTATCGACACGCTGCCGGCAGCCGATAAGTTTTTGTTTCCCCACAGATCTTTCACCTTATCAATACTTACTCCTGGTTTATTTATTATGATCTTTCCATTCCATAATTCCGGTTTGTTATTTATCAGAGTAACAATTATGCTGTTATCCTTCTCCGAGACGATATGCTGAATATGGTTTCCCTCAACTTTTACCGGCAGATAAGGGTTAAAAAGCCATGAAAGAAAATCCTGATAATGCGGCGCCAGCGGTTTCCCGGGAGCCTTCCGGTTGTAATGGATCATCGAAGTATATACTTCTCCGTGTCCTATTTTCTTCCGCGAGATTGCACATGTGTCAGGCTGATACGAACGTCTTGCCTCAACGATAACCTTCGTGTTGTCCGCAAGTTCCACCATTTCCAGGATTGACGGTCCTTCATCCCAGGCATTCCCCCACGAAGTGAAAAATTTTGGATAAGACAGAGTTTCCCCTTTCGATTTAAAGCCGGTAAATTCAGGATCGGGATTGTCCAGATGCTTGATGTTCAGAACAACTTTGCCCCCGGATTCAACATATTGTTTCAACTTTTCCTGTAATTCGGGATTGATTTTTATTGCCCCGGCAACTACTACAACTTTGTAGCGTTTAAGCACATCCAACGGACAGTTTTCCAGCACTACGTCAAACGAGTCACCAAACCGGCTCGTGGCGAGAACTCCTTTTTCGAGCTCCCGCCAGTCCCGCTCCTGGACACCCGGATTTTCTGCTGCTTTCATGCGATCAAAGCAATCCTTATCATCCAGTCCGTTAATTATGTAGCAATTATCTTCCTGTCCGGGGAAAATAAAGTTGAAAAAATCATCTATCATCTGGTCGCCCGGACCGTATTCAACGCAACCGTTCCATATCCTGCGGTCGCGCGGGTCCCAACCGTGGTCATGTTCCAGCATGACGGCAAATGGAACACATGTTTTACCGCGGTCAGGATGATCAATTAAAACGTGCTGTCCGAACTTTTTACATTTCTCGCCGTAAGGTGAAAGCTTGAATTTGTTGTTTTTGTCTTTGATCCAGCAACTGGAAGCGGTCGATTCAAGATGGACTAGATTTGTCCCGGAATAAAAATATGAAACGATTTCACGGAGCATCAGGCTGTCGGTAATACCGCAAAGCTGGTTGCCGGTTTCATCATAAAGACATGCCCCCGGTACGCATCCGCCCCAACCGGAAACGTCAATTCCCCAATATCCGCCATATTGACTGGCGGCTCCGCGCATGAAGGCCACGGCAATCTGGGCATTTCCCAGTGATCCGGTACGTTCACACCAGGCGAAGCGTGCCCCCCATTCGTAGGGATAATGCGTGGAAAAGCATTTTGATACCTGCATGGCAATATTTTCTTTCTGGAAATCGATGCCGTATCTTTCTTTCATCATCACGAAATCAGCCATTTTCCGGGTGGCGTTCGGGTAGCGTGACGGATCATTTCCAAAGTAACATTCCCGGTAATATTCGTAAGCTTCCTTTTTATTTTTGAAAAAACGGTCAGGCCAAATGACGCCCCCATCCTGTTCTCCGCAAAGCCCCCACCAGACTCTTTCCCCGTTTCTTTTCATCAGTTTCCGCAAAAGGTCTACCTGAGTATCGAGATATTCCTGATAAGATAACTCCGGATAGAGTTTGGCAACTTTCCGCTGCTGGTCGGACGCAAGCCATAAATCAGTCATGACAAAATACCTGCCGGTATCGGCCCGTTGCATCTTTGCGGAATCGGGATTTGTCCAGATTCTGACTCCATTGCTGGGAATTTCTGAACGATTCATTTCCAGAGTGGTATACTCGATTCCGGTTGTAGTTGGAGAAGGAATGTCATCCTGCCCTTCCATGAATTCCGCCTGGTCGAATTCAACCGCAAAAATAAACATATCAGGACTGATTTTTACCGGCAAGAACTTATCCGCGTCATAATTCACAGCTTGATTTTCCTTGTTAGTTTTGCAAGCAGTTTACATGTAAACTAAATCTATTATATCATGATTTTCTAAAAAACAAATACGCACATGAAAAAAAATAATTTTTTCCCAAATGTAAGGAATCTGTCACACCTGTACTAATCCACTTGTTCTCTCCGCGCGGAAACAGCTTCAGCAGATGTGCCTGCAATCTGACTTTTCCGAAATCATCCGTCGGAATTGAAACTTCTACTTCCCAGCGGTCATCATATTTTTTGACTTCAGCCCGGACGCCGGGATTCCAGAGCAGGGGGGAGGTATCGCGGTTATTGAGATAAGTGTTGGTGGTTTCGTCCCATATTGCGCCGTTCGACTTGACGGCTATTTTAAAGTAACCGTGTTCGGGAGTGATGAGGAATATTTCGATGTGGTCATCGTTGAAGATATTACGGTCATCATTATTTTTGTATGCGGCCCTGATTTCCTTTCATGTCAGCGGTATAGCAGACGGCAAGGACATGCAGATAGCGTTGTTTGTTTTTTCTGAAAAAACTCCGAGCCACCATGGTTTTATTTCGCCGGATCACTTCTCCGCAGGCAAGGCCGGCCGGGGGACGTCACGGGGAATATTTGGCCCTATCAACATCCAGGCACATTGGTTTTTTGCCTTCAAAAATCCTGAACAGCGATCCGGTTCGTTCCAGATTTTCATGTTGTTTTTTGAGCGGACTCATCTCCTTTGCAAAAAGCTCGATCCGTTTTCTGTATACTGAGTCTGGAGCAGTGTTGACCTTTGCGGCATCCGGCAATTGAAAATATTTATCGTTGTATGCCTTTAAGCTGGCAGCGGTATGTTTGTATATCGGGGTCTGATTCGGACTAGAAAAACGTGCTTCTGAAATCCGGAAAAATTCTTTCATTTCATTTTCCGCGGGGCCGTAATACAGCCGGAAATATTCATTGAACGCGTCCTCTCTGGACATATCCGGATTCCAGAACAGTTGCGCCTGCCACCAGATGAACATATGGGTCAGGGCCGGATAATCTTTCATTAGGTTTATCGCCAATTATGTAAGAGAAAAAAAATTATTAACCATGACTCAGGCATTAAGAAAAATGACATCCATGTCGGCCCGGAGACTTGGCCTGAAGCGGCGCGAAAAGATAGCCGAAATATGATTGCGGATATCGTTATTTTTGATCCCCTGACAATTAGGGATAGAGCAGACTATGGGAATTGCAGGAGGTGTCCTGAAGGCCTCAAATGGGCAATTATTGAAGGTAATATTGCATAAAAGATGACACGCCGGTAAAGAAAGGTTTTGGGGAATTGATCCGCCGCAATGATTCATAAATTTAAAGCGCCCCGTACCGTGCCGTTTAGGAAATTCTGACAAGAATTTCATGCGGGAATAGGTAACGTTTTGCCGCTCTCGGATTTCGTGAAAAAAAATGGCTGAACATACTTCGCAGAGCATTCCTCATCAATATTCTTCAGCCATTTTTTTCGCTTTTAACTCGATGTACCCTTACAGCTCTTGTCATTTTGCCTGTCAGTTGTGATATTTCAGAGAAGAAGCTTTCTTCGGGGAGAGTGGCGGGAAGTTCGTTCAGCCATGAAGCTGGTTCCGGTTCTTCCTGAACGGGAATGCAACTGAAATTTCCTTTGCGGTATTCGCGCATGCCATTTTTATAAACTTCGCAGATATATTTGAAGTTATGGTCAATTCCGGCAAGAATAACTGGACCGTTGCGGTAATCAAGAACTTTTCTGATCTCATCTTCCGGGAACAAGCCTGGATGAATAACCAGAATGATATCACTTAATGAGCCTAAATTATTGATCCTTGCAATTTCCGTTACAGGAACCTGGAGCGAAAACAGCTTCGCCAATATCTGGAAAGAAGTGCAGTGTTTTATCGTAAAATAATTATCAAGCTCATTTTTAAAAAATTTGTCAGACCAGATTATTGTTACTTTACTATTTTCCGGCGCTAAACTGAAAGCATCATCCCATGCTTTGTCGATCCAACTCCATCCGGGCCGGGAAATGCCGTCTCCCAGGCATGCCATGATCCCGGAAATGCATCTTTCCGGGATATTTGAACGGCAGAATACATTAGCCATTTTCATTACATTTGATTTCAGCATTTCCGGTGCATCGGCCAAAACATTATATTTTTCAAGGTCGTCCTTGATGCAATTAAGCAGAATCAATTTTGCTTTTGGAACCGCGGTTTTAATCCGCATGATCATGCTTGTGAATTTATCAACCGTATTAATTTCCGTTTTATTCCATCCTTCGAGTTCTACAACCGCGGCCGGGGCTTCGACGATAAAGGTATTTACCCCAATTTCGGTCAACTCCCGGTAATCGACCCCGTAACGGTATTTCGCCTCGAATGGATCACGGGTCCACGCCGTATTGAAAATCAGACCGGCGTTAATCATTTTAAGGGCAGTGACGGTTTTTCGCCAGAACTGGTTATGTCTGCCGGTAATGAAATTCATCCATTCAATGCGATGATCTCCAAGGATTACGGATGCTTTTGCTTCGGTGTTTTTTCCGGCAACGTCAATACCTTTTGATTCGGAGAACTGGTTAATCATATCATCGGAAAAATCCCCGGCATATATGGGATAACGCGGATGGGCATAGCCGTCTGCCCCGTGAAAACCGTGAAAACCGTAATCACGGATAACACGGCATAGCTTGTCAATGAAAAAGTCTTCGTAAAAAGAACCATCGTTCAGGCGTTTCCATGGACATACGTTCAAGGATTTGCGGCCGTCTTTGAGTACATATAAAATTTCCGGATGATTATCAATCCACCGCTGTCTTCTGGGAAGGTTCAATTCTTCCCGCCGATATTCTCTCATGATCTGGTCGAATACGCTGAAATAAACTTCTACGCCATGTGATTTCAGTTCTGATATCAAGCCGCGCAATTGATATTTTGTCCATGCCTGCCGCTCCCTCTCAACGTTCTGTGGACGCGCCCCGTATGCACATTGAAATTCAGGTAGCAGACCATCTTTGGATAAATCGCTATGGGAATGGATAAAATCCGGCTCCCAGAGCAGCAAAGAAATTCCCTTTGGGATGAACCCGGTATTGTCCAGATACGCTTTAACGCCAAAATCGGTTTGACAATTATCAAAACCGATCAGCTCGATCCAAATCCATTTTTCAAAATTGATCATTCTTGTCTTATGGTCCCGGGTTGTTTGCTGACTGGCGCTTAAGATATACGCAGTTCAGGACTTTTTCCATAAGATCGTTTGCCGTATAATAATAATGATTGCTGGCTTCAAATCCAATTCGCGAATCGCGCAGAATCACGGCGTGAAGCCGTTGCGCCAGTTCGATTTCCCCGTCCAGTACTGACGACTGTAAAGCATGGTTGCCTGAGTCGCGGTTCCTGATGAAGCGAATTTGCAGAAACGAGCTGCGAAAGTGGCAGTACAGCGCTTCCGCCACATTCAAAAGATCCCGGTAATTTTCCTCGTGGTCATCGGAAATCTTTTCTTCCGCATCGTGAAGATGGTTTAATCCTGATTTCCATTCTTCCGATATTTTCCTGAATGCGTTTTCAAAAATATTTTCGGGATAATGACCTTTTCCGCGCCAGGTGAAAAGATCGTCATAAGGAAATCCCAACATGGTGGATTCGTAACCTGTGGGACAGGGAAAAAGCGGATTCATCGGGCCGAAGTTCTGCGGTCCCCGGTAAAGCTGGAAGCAACTGTGAAGCGGAAAATTCTCAAATGCCCGGTCAAAACACTTCCAGGCTGTCAGAATATGAGGTGCGGCTTCACTACCGTAATCCATTTCGGCAACTGTTTTAATCGGGATATCCAGAAACTTTAGATTGCCTCCCGGCCAGCCGCCAAGCGTCCAGCTGATCATGTAGTCGTTAACTTTAATTTTCCTGAGATTTTCCAGATGTTTCCTGATCAATCCCGGAACCGGAATATACGGTACGGCGGAACACTCCCACGTGTTATTGATCTGAATCTTGGCGACTGTTTGAATACCGCGTCCCGCCGCTTTTTTCCAAAGCCGGGAAGCGGTAGGCCCTGGTCCGGTTTTAGAAATTGAATAATCTGCCACCCTGCCTCGGATTCCTTCGGAATCGGTTTCCAGATCAGTCTCACTCACGCACATGAGTTTCACATTATCCGGAAGCATTTCCACGACTTTTTCGTCCCAGGGATCTTGCCAGCCCCAGGTCCAGACAATTATTTCCGCATCCGGCTTCACACTGTGGATACCCGCTTCAACAGCCCGGTTCACTTCCTCGATAATTTCCGCGGGATCGCGGTTTGCGCACCGTGAGCAAATGTTCGTGGGAAGATCACCGCTTTTGGAAAGACAGTGAGTAAGGTTTTCAGACATGGTAATAGTGAATACCCCGGCCAGTTCCGGGACTTGCCGGAACAGTTCCGCCGCGCCTTCCTGTAAACTTTCAAGAACTCCTGAAGCGCTGGTGCAGATTGCACGCATGCCGTTGGCTTTCGTTCCCCGCCATTCCGGCCGGTCCCGAAAAAAATCTTCGGGCATGTTGCGCGGTTCATTTAAGTAAAGATAGAGCTTTATTCCGTAAATCCCGGCGCGCTTAACCAGCTTCCTGAGATTTTCCAGTCTGATTTTCCCGCCGTTTGAGTATTTTGTTTTTCCCAGCCAGGGAATAAGCGTGTAAAGCGTTCCCTGGAGCCAGATTCCGTTTATTCCGTTTGCCGCGTAATTAGCCAGTAAGCTGTCGGGATAAGGATCAAGTTCGGCATTAAGCAGCGGATCCCCGTAGACGGCGGAATACGAATACGCAATCCGCAATCCAGGAGCTGTTTTTTCAAATTTTTGCTGGTTGCCGTAACTTTTCAGAAACGAAAACGGCGGAGATGTTGCCGTGATATTTTCCGGAAAATATTTATCAAGAATTTTCCGCAGATTCCGGGTTTGTTTCAACTCCGATTCAGTTAAAGGGGCATATTCAACAGGCTTGCATGCAGGCTTTAAGGCTCCCATTTTTGACCACAGGAAATCTTCCTCTTTCAGGATAAAGGCAAGTTTTTCCGGAGTCCAGTTCAGCAGTTTCAGCAGTTGCTTGTAAGGAAGCAGGTGCCAGTTTCTGCGGATAATGGTGAGATATCCCCGCTCCTGCCAGAGATCATAATTTTCCGGAGCCTGTTTCAATCCCATTTGTTCCGCAAGTTTGACAACCTGTGAAGCGTTGGTATTCAAAACGTCTGCCAGACGTCCGAGGGGAACCAGGTTCCAGTTGCGCCAGATCACAGCTTGTATTTTTGTTGGAAAATGCGGGAATTCCAATGCCGGGAGCGAGGAACCGTAAGGTAAACTTTCAGTGTCCAAAATAATGGTCCTTTAGGAATTATTTTTCACGGGAAGCAACAACACTGACATGTGAGACGGTGAGTATTCCTTCTCTGGAGTAGATATATATGTAACCTACGGTGTTGGCTCGGCACTTGTACTTGAAATGAAAGGTTTCCGGTTTTTCCGGAACCGTGATTGCCTTTAATTTGTCTTTTTTTGATTCCACCCTTTCAAGGTAATTCTTTTTATTGTAGAGCCAGGTCCATACCATGACAAACATTTTTCCGGTTCCGGAAGCGGTTACCGAAATGTCCAGACTGACCGGGTCGCTGTCGCGGCAGATATCCATGAAGGAGTATATTGTCCCTCCTTCGAGCCGGACTTTATTTCCGTTTTTTGACGGTTCAATACTGAATTCACGGCCTCCTGCCGCTCCCCAGTATTTGGGGAACTTTCCTCCCTTTATCTTCTTCCGGTTGGCGCCTCTATATTCGGCCAGCAAACCGAACGTGCCGTTCCGGACAATATTTTTCCCGAAGACTGCGTGTCTAAAACTGGTTACACTGTGTGGGCGGGTAGCGTCGATGGTACTGGTTTCATTTTCAGCAGGCGGTTGAAGACTTCGGCAGTTACGGACAAAATGCATTTTCCAGGTTTGGCCTGGCTCAATTTTTGCTTTCATTGGTTTCAGCGGCAATTTGACTTCATAAATGCGCCGTCCGTCTGACTTCCGGGTTTTTACTTCCGCTTTTGAGTCATGACTCAAATCAGCCTTTGAACCGTTCCGCGCTGAATCATAAATTACCCCTTCAGTGTTTACGATGAATTGATAATAATCTCCATCGGCATTTGGCGGGGCCAAAAGAATTTCTATAGAGTCGTCCTCCCATACTTTGCCGTCGCGTGTTTTTGCCCCGGCTTTTTCTTTTCCCCAGAGTTTTTCAGTGGCGGCAACCACACCGAAATAAATATTGTCTTTGTCGTATGCAATTCTGACACTGGTTTTCTCCGCGGGTGGCTGGCCGGTTTTCAGCGAGAGAAATCCGGTAACCGGCCTGGCCTGAAACCAGACATTTTCCGATAAATCCCCATCAAGGACAATTTTTTCTTTGGATTCGACCGGAACGATTTTTTTATCGGCCGACATGATGCTTTTCAGTTTTTCCGCGCCCTGTTTCCAGAATTTATTCAGGAATTTTTTGTCCATGACAATACGCTTCAAAACCATCGCATTTCCAGACGCCTCCTTTTCAGCTTGGAAGAGATAAGTGTTCAACTGTTTTTCCGCGCCCGGCACAATCAGACAGTATCCAGTGCGCTGGGGGCCGGGATACCAGGCATGACCAGGAGCGTTCTCCCATAATTTTTTCCGTAAGGCATGATATTTTTTCATTACTGGCGCGGCCTTGCCGTAATACCGGGTGTAGGCGTCATCCAACAGTTTTCCGGCATCGAGATTGGAGTTCCAGAGAAGCTTTGCCGCAATGTAGTTTGTCTGCCAGTTTGAAAGCCACTCGAATGGTGCGTCAGGATGTTTTTTTGCGTTTTCGGGCGTCATTTTTCCGTTGACCGGCATAAGTTCGTCCTTCCAGCCGCCGCCGCCGATTTTTTTCAGATTTTTAAGGTCTTGTGCCAGAACAAATTCAAACGGGGCGTAAAGATTGTTAGCACATTCAATGTACTCGCGCAGTGCCACGTTGGGAACGATTTTCCGCCAGTCGCGGAACTCCCGGTACTGCGCCTGATTCATCTTGCAGGCCGGATCATTAAACCTGTGAACATAACAGCGTCCGTGGGAACAGTACATGCCAATAGTATTTTCCGGATATTTAACTGTCGCCTCCGGAACTTCCCTGAAATCGTTATACATCCATACTTCAAACTTTGCTTCCGGACAGCGTTTTTTAACCCTTCGGGCAATGTCGGAAAAGAATTTGTGGATGACGTTAGCCAGTTTGTACTCCCCGTTTACGGTTCCCATTTTTCGGCAATTATCGCATTGGCAAAACGTCTTGGTTGTATCCTCGGCGCCAAACAGGTAAACCTTTCCATCCTTCACCTGCCGGTAGACAGATTCTTCGTAAAGCTTCTGAACTTCGGGGTTCGACAGGCAGCGTTGGGTCCGGCCGGTGGTTAGCCTTTTGCCATCGATCAAAGAAAAATATTCCGGATGAGTTTTTGCGTATTTTTTCGTGGGAATCGCCTGGCGGAAACCCCAATGTCCGCCACCTCTGACAATTGCATTTCTTGCTGCCCGATACTCCTGTTTTTCTTTTTTAGGATATTTCCGCATCTGCCAGCCGGTAGCGGATATCTGCATTTTATTGCGTACCATCCACTCCCAAGCATCCTCAAAATCCCATGAAGCACAGGTAAGGCATAAGGAACGCACGGAGAAATCCGGCGCCTGAAAATCGTCGATTGCTGAAAATGAAATGGTTTTTTTTCGCGGAAAATATTCTCCCTGCCCGCCGGGATAAAACCAACGGACTCCCAGGTATTTCTCAAGAAACGTGTATGTTCCATATAAAGCCCCAATTGGATTTTTTCCAACGATGTAAATTTTATTATCGATGGTCTTTATGTAAAAAGCCTCGTTGCTTTTGCATTCGTTCAGCCGTTTTTTTATTTCCCGGGGAAGACTTTTCATACTGTCCACAGTGCCGATCGTTACGCTGTTTGCACAGGGAGAGGAAGTTACCGGCAAGGTTGTGCCTGACATTTTTTTTATATAATTATCCAGTTCCTTAACGGCAAGATTTTCGCTGGGACAAGGGTTTTCCGGCACGATAATTTTACCGGTTGCTTTTCCTTGTTCAACAAGGGATACCGCCGCGTATCCGTCTGACAGTAAGATGATTGAAAGAATTGATAACACCAGTAATTTCATGATTTTTAATTCCACAATTAATATTTCCTTTTTATTGATTAACTTTTTCCTTATTACGGACCGATTTGCGTAGCGTTGTAATTTTTATCATAAACCCATATTGCCATGGTGGGGCCGTAAACCACTTCCTGATTGATTCCTTTTGCGAATTCCCTTATGCCGCTTTTCGTACACGATTCACCGTGTCCGTCCAGAAATACGACATTTGCCAGGTCTCCATGTGCAAGCCGGATAAACTTCGTATAGGATGAATAAAACGAAAAACAGAAATACTGTGTTTTATCCGGCGAAGCAGTGTCGGCGAATATTGAATAACTTGCGGGATGAAGTACATGATTGCTGGAAAGCGCTGTCCCGGAATCGGTTTTAATAAAATTATTTTTATATGCTCCGGCATATACCAGTATGCCGTAAGTATAGTAATGGGACGTCACGTTATAAGGACTGCCGCTAACGCCGTATATATATTCGTTCGGGGGGGAATATGGACACAGGACGCAATCCAGGTTTTCGAGATAGCCTCCTTCATGCAGTGCTGTCGACCACGTTCTTTCCCCTCCCGCCGACTTATATATATTAAGATTGCCGTTGAAATCTCCCATATAGGAAGCCGCACCAAGGAAACTCTGTTTTTGGTTGTTCAGGCATGAAATTCTCTGGCTGACCTGCCTGGCTTTCTGGAGTGAAGGCAGAAGAATACTTGTAAGAATAGCTATAATTGCTATTACTACAAGCAATTCAATAAGCGTGAAATGATTTTTTTTATTCGGGGGTGAATGGCTTTTCATCATCTGCTCCTTTTTCGTGGTTATTGCGATATTACTTATTTATTAAGTTTCCCAAAAGAACTTCTGATTATGAGTTTTGACGGCAGGAAATAAATATTGTCCGGCGATGGTTTGCTTTTATTCGGCAGTCCAAGGCAAATCCTTACCGCGTAGGCCCCCATCTGTTCATGCTGCTGGTGCATTGACGACAACGGGGATGACAGGAATTCGCAAAAATCCATATCTCCTACGGATATTATTGAAATGTCGCCAGGAATATTTAAACCGCGTTGGATAGCCACATTTTGAACTTTCATTGCCAGAGAGTCCGCAATGCAATAAAATGCCGTTGGGCGTTGGGAAACCGGCAGTGACAGCATTCTCTCTATGTCAGACTCGGATTCATTGATATTTGTTTGACAGGAGATAAGAGCATTTGGACAATCAAGGCCGGAATCTTTCAAGCCTTCAAGATAACCTGCGTAATGTTCCCGGGCATAGAAATATTCAAGCGGACCGCAAAGCAAGGCGATATTACGGTGTCCATGTCCAGCAAGAATAGATACTGATGTACGGGCGTCCTGCCTGTCCGCGGAATTTACAGAATAATATCCGCTGGCCGGTTGCTCCCTCAGAAACACCAGTGACATTTTCTGCGACCGGCAGAATTCCGCGAATTTTTTTCTGGTTTTCTGATTGATGCTCATGACGATGACTTTTTCAATCCGATTTGACTGGAGAATATTTATCACCTTTTCAACATTTTTACCGTCAAGCAACCGTATGGCATAATTATTTCTATCGGCTTCATCCAGAAGTCCCAGGATGATCCTGCTTGAATAAGCGTCCATATGATGCGAATTATTTTTAAAATCAACAACAACTCCGATTGTCCGGTTGATTCCCCGCCTTACCGATGACGCCAGGTCATTTCGGCAGTATCCCAGTTGCCGGGCAACCCGGATTATTCTCTCACGGGTTTCCTTTTTCAATTCATTAGCCTTCGGATGTCCATTAAGGACCTGGGACACTGACCCGGCATTGATTTTCGCCTTTTCAGCTACGTCTTTAAGGGTAACGGACATAATCACTCCCAGTTTGCCCATGATTTCCCAAACGTTTGGGGTTTCTGGAATTATTTTAGTGCATGAATAGAATATTGTCAATACTTATCCATATAATTTCTGTGGAAAAATATCGCAATTGGGGCAATTTGATGGCCGCAGGGGGACAGCGAGCTGCAAACAGATTTCTTCAATCCGTCAAATGACCGCGCATAATCCTGAAATCCATCCGGGCGTAATTACTTGACGAAATTAGGGAATAACTCTCAGTGTGATTTTAAAGGCGCACAGGTATTGCGTTTTATGATAGTTCCGTAAAACATTTCGGAATTAACATCCGCGTAGTTATTTTTTATGCGTTTTTCCAGTAATGCAAGCATTGTCTTGCCCATTTCGCCAAAAGGTTTTTTCAGAGTTGTCAATCCAGCAATGTCGGAAAGCCCGGAAACGTTATCCATGCCGATTACCGAGACATCTTCAGGAACCTTGATGCCTTTATCGGCAAAACATTGCAGCACCCCGACCGCTTTTGGATCGGTATCGACAAAAACTGCCGAAAACTTTTTTCCGCTGTTCAACAGGTCTTCCGCCGTTTGGTATCCGGATTCCTCTATTCCACCGCCTCCGGAACTGAATACAAGTTCTTGCCGGAAAGGTATTTTTGCAACATTAAGAGCCATGCGATAACCCGCCAGACTGTCAATATAATTTTTTTGTACCCCGCCCCATACCATTGCAATATCGCGATGACCCAGTTCACAAATTAAATACATTACCGTTAAATATGAAGAAATTATCGCATCGTAATTTACAGAATTAACTGTCTGGAAAAGAGACGTTGCACGACAGTTTAGAATATAGGGAAAATTTTTGATAAACATGCCGATTTTACCGAGTTTCCCGTCGAGAGAAAAATATGCCTTGGGTTGATCATCCCTGACAAATTCGGAAATTAATTCATTCAGGGTTAGTATTTTTAATCTGTGACCATGATTATCACTGATAATCCCTTTCGTAATGCTGTCTGTAACGAACCAGGCATAAGGATGTTTCTTTACAAGTTCCAATTCCGGGGCTCTGATATAAATATTGTGGGGAACAATATGCCCTCTTGACTGCCAGTCCGCCACGACAGTTCCGCTTTTGCGGCTTCGGATTACCAGGCCTTCACGTACCAGTATTTGCATGGCATGCTGAATTGTCGGCTGTGAATAATCCGTTGTTGATATTAACTCTGATACAGTCGGCAATTTTTCCCCGACCTGCCATTGTCCGGTTAGAATCTGTTCTTTCAGCTTTTCAGCAAATTCCACGTATTTCGGCTTGAATTCATTTTTATCATTCATGCTTTCCTCCTCGCTTATAATTATAGATTATGTATACATATATTGCAATTGTTTTTTCCTATTATTTGGGCAATTCATCGATAATTTATTGTTTTATTACGTATATTATGATATAAATTAATAAAAAGAACAATAAAGAGAATAATTTTAATATGTATACATAAATAAAGCAGTAAAAGCCTGTGCAGACCGCAAAGTTATGCAAAAGAGCAAGATACCTAAGATGATTTGTCAATGAATTAATCCGGAGGTTGAATAAGATGAAAAATGAAGCAACGCAATGCATAAGTTCCGAAAAAGTCGAGGAGATATTTATGGGAGATAATGAAAAAAAAGAGAATCTTAACTTAAGGTTGTTTACTTTGATAGAATTACTGGTAGTAATAGCGATAATATCGATACTGGCCAGTATGTTGCTTCCGGCATTGAACAAAGCGCGGGATACCGCCAAAGATATCAGTTGCAGGAATAACTTGAAACAGTTCGGGACCGGCGGAATGCTATATTCTCAGGATTACGGTCCCTATTATCCGGCATATTGGATGGGCGACTCCTCCAGCCGGTGGTATTATTCTGAAGGAATTGGCAAATACGTCACTGGCATAAACGCAAATACTACTGCAGACCTGACAAAATGGATAAAATATTTTTGCCCTGCCGATTCGAGGGAAATCACCAGTTCCGTCAGCGACAAGGCAGACAGCTGGTATAACACCGCACCCAATTACGCATTTTCGAGAAGCGACCTTGGAACCACCGACCCGCCTAATCTGGCAAAAATCAGACAGCCTGGACGGAGGATCTTTCTTTCGGAAGGCAGCAACTGGACCATATCAGGCGCCAACATCTATGCTAGTGGAACTGAAAGAATCTCGACAGGATCGTCGATACCGTGGGCGCGGCATAATCACCGGTTTAACTCAGTTTTTTTCGATAATCATGTTGATTCCCTGCAGGAAGCCCCTGTTGGAAACAGTTCTTATGGCATGGAGGTTGCCAATATGTTTTATCATTATGCAGATGAATACTGAGATAAATTAATCTTTCCCGTTTTTTTACAACTATTCAGGCTATCGACAATAAACAGAGGATTTTGTGAAAGTGTCAAAGAAAATTTCAACCCTCATAATTGTGATTGCATCCTTAATGTATCAGTTGCAAGGTAAGGATGTTCCGAAAACAAATATTGCTAAAATAACAAGTACTCCCGTTATTGACGGTATTTTAAATGACGCCTGCTGGAAGAAAATTAAACCCCTGACTAATTTCACAATCTTCAACTCCACCAGTCTGGCTCCCACGCAAACCACAGTTAAAATCGCGACTGACCGGAAATGGCTTTTTATCGCGTTTGAATGTATGGATTCCAGCTTAAAACCGGCGTTGAAAAGATATTATCAAAAAGATGCAGCATCCCATGAATCCGATAGCGTTGAAGTTTTTATTGTCCCCGGCACGGAAGACCGTTATTGGCAATTCAAAATTGCCGAAAACGGCGAACAAACCGAACAATTCCGCTTAAAGAAAAATGGAGTTTGGAGAACTTACACCAATTATGATATTCACTGGCGCAGTTCCGGCAGGCGGACAAAACAGGGATTTTGCGTCGAAATTGCGATTCCGCTCTTTTATTTCGAGGATAAAACAAAAAAAGAACGCGTAACCAAGTCATGGAAAGTAAATTTCTGCCGCAATGATATGCCAGTACATGGATCAGCGGTTATCAACAGTTCCTGGGCTCCCTGCAAAAAAAGTTTTCATAATATTGCATGTTTCGGCGTAATAAATAATTCTCCCGAATCATGTGGCCAACCATTTGCTCCGGTCCTCACGGGGATTGGGGAAGGAGCGTTTTCTGATGCCTCCGGGATTCATACATTGCCGGTCCAGGTGGCATTGCGAAATGACTCGGCCACTGGCGGAACATTGAAATTGACTGTCAGTGACATTGGTAAAAGCGGCCGGAAGTCTTCGGCAATAAAAAGCATCAATTTACCGGGGCGCAAGAATTTAAATGTCAACCTTGAACTCGGATATAAAAATCAGACAAACCCTGATCCGGTTGCAACTATAACTATTAAGGATAAATTGGGCGTTTGGCGTCAGTCCATGAAAAGCAGTTCCGGTTTCGAACCGCGGGGAGTTCTGGAGATTTTTACCGGACGCAATTATTATACGACGGAAAAATCCGGGTTCATCTGGTATAAAATATTACTGCCCGAGAAACAATTAAAATCATATTTCCTTGAATACACAATTGAAGATTCCGGCGGTAAAATTGTGGTTCCTCCCGGCAAGCCGGGGATTCGTCCGGGACTGAATCCGGTAAAATTAAACATTGGCAAATTGAAAACCGGCAGTTACAAATGCAAGCTTAAACTGAAAAAAACCGGTAACGGCAAGCTCCTTGAATCGGCAGTCTGCGCGATAAATAAATTGCCGGCATTGAAGAAGGGCTCGGAGATTAAAATAGACCGTTACAACCGCTGTATTCTGGTTAATAGGAAGCCGTTTTTCCCGTTCGGTTTATGTGTTTGTGAATCTGATCCTCTGCCGGAATTGAAGAAACTGGGTTTCAATATGGCTTTCAGATGGTCTTTAAGGCATGATTGTTTCCGCAATGAGTCACTTTCAATCAGGGAAGCCGTTAACCGTGACCGGTTGCTCAATGACGCGGCTGAATTGAAAATGATGATAATTGAAAAGCCGGTTGCGATAAGAGACCGCATCCGGTTTCAAAAAAAGGATTTTGTCACAAAATTCGAAAAATGGTTCAGCCGGGATCTTCCAAAAGCAATCGAAGCTCTGAAACACAAACCGCAATTGCTGGGATATTTATGTATGGACGAACCCTCGGACCGCAAAGTCTATCCCGGCGGGAAAAACCTTATTGACTACTTAGACCGATTTGCCGCCGAAGTCAGGAGAATGGATCCTTACCATCCGATTTTTAACAATTTCAGTCATACTCTGCCTGCTTCCAAAAAGTGGACGCATCTTTCCGATATGCTGTCGGTATACATATATTGGGTTGCTCATGTAACCCGGGGGGAGCAACTGAGAGACTATGCAAAGGCAAGCAACCTGATTGCGGAAAAGCAGCATAAGCCGCTGATTGTAATGCCGATGAACGAATCCACATACAGCATGGCTGAAATCAATGTAAGTCCGGAGGAACAACGCGCCCAAACGTATATTCTTCTGGCCTCGGGAGTGCGCGGAATATATTATTTCTGTTATTCTCCATTGCATACTGCATCGGCCAGGATGTTCAAAGCGCTTGCAAGTGAAATAAAAACAATTTCTCCGGCGCTGATGCGGCGTGAACCGGAACAAAAAATCCTTTTTGCTCAAGGCGGCCTGCCGGCAATACTTGTTTCCTTGCGGGTTATGCCGGACGGCGCCCCGATTCTGATCATGGTTAACAAACGGGACCGGAAAGTTGAATTGAATTGCCGACTTCCCTGGCTTTCAGGAGCTTCCCGCTTGCGATTTGCCTTTGACGGAAAAAAATCTATCTCTCTTGATAATGCCGGATTTCAATTGTCCTTCAAACCGCTTGAAACCCGGGTGTTGTTTGTTGAAGGATTTAAAATCACTGATTTGGATCGTTCGCACAAAATCATTATCTCGGAGAATTACCCCGAGGCATCCGGAACAGGAGCAGGAACAGAAGTTGTTCCCGGATCGGGTTTCAGCACTCCCGGATTCTGGACGCCTGATTCCAAACGGCCGGCCGAAATGAAAATAGTGCGGGAAAAATCGCATCCTAAACAGAAATATCTCCAGGTAATTTCAAAATCCAGGCAGTCGTTGCGAAGCATTGTTTCAGAGCCTTTCACATTACTGCCCGGCCGAAAATATAAATTCAGCGTCAGTTTACGCTATGACTTGAGCGAGAGAAGGCGGAATAAAAGAAAACTCACCCATGACTATTGCGGGGTGTCGATATGGCTGAAGCCGCTCGTGCCTAAGGACGGATTCAAGGCGGCGGCCGCCGCTCCTTACCTCAAAATGACTGGTTGGCAGGAGTTTACCAAGTATGTTGCAACCGCGGACAAGCCGGTGAAAGCCAGGATGATCATTAATCTTTCCGATTGTGCCGGAAGTGCCTGGTTCAGGAAAATTTCAGTTGTCGATCAGGGAAAGAATCACGCCCGGAAATCCCGGCAACACAAAAATCTCGTCGCGAATTCAAGTTTCGAGTTTGCCAAGATGACAGGCTGGCCAGACCGATGGACTGTCTTTAGATACAATCCCTGGGAAAAAGGTTTTATCGGTTCCGGCAAGGCGCCGTGGGAACAGTGTACGGAAAATCCTTATCATGGGAAAAATTGCCTCAGAATACGTTCGGACGCTCCGTGGTACGGCATGAGAAATGCTCCATACGCGAGAATATATCACGGCATTCAATTGAAATATAATCAGCCTTATGTCTTTTCCATATATATGCGCTCCGATGTTGACAAGCTTCCGGTGACCGTTGACCTTAGAAATCTCGGTAAGCAAACCTTCATAGTTGGCAAAACCTGGCGGCGTTACAGTCTGTCCGGGATTTTTAAAGCCCCCAAAGCTGGAGTGGGAACCGGTATCAGGATATTTTTCCCGTCGAAGGTGCAAGGAACATTATGGCTTGATGCGGTTCAACTGGAAGCAGGGAACACGCCCACGCAATATTCACCGGACAGCTACGCGCCCCGTTACCCGTTTGCAAATTAATCCGCGGATTTTTATAAACAATAACTTACTACATTGGTTAAGAACAATGACTGATCACAACACCTGGCAGTATCTGCTCGAAGAGTATCCGAAGGACGCCAACGTATCAATTTTAGCATTAGACAGCAAGTATCTTTTTTCCTGCGGCGGCGCCGTAATCCCGACGTTTATGTGGGCAGTGGAAGCGGACGGCAGAATTGGCGACACCCTCTGGATGGACTTCAATGATCCGGTTCTCAATTTGCGCTCATATTTTGACAACCGTTCTCTGGAGCAGTTGCTGCTTGCGGACAGGTATTTCAATATTGAATGGCATCTTTTAGGAAAAGACAGCGAAATGCTGACTTCCCCGGCTGGTTTTGACAAAAGATTTGTTCATAAAACCGTTTATAATTTGTATGAATTTCTATTTTCGCGACTGGCAGTAAAACCATCTGAAGTTGTCGTGGTTCCGGAAAAAAGCCGGCTGGATGTTAATGTCGAAACCGAGGAATATAAGGAAATCTATCTGGAAAAAATCTCTTTACGGGGAAAGAGCTGGACCCCGGAAAATCTGAATCATCAATCCCCGTTTCCGGTAAATTACGGAGACGCCAAATCGAAACTGCGAGGCGTCTGTTATCAGCGCCGGTCGCCGGCCACTCCTGGATTCTGGGACCGTCAGCAGTTTTACGCCTGGCCGGAAATATATTTCCGGAAAGCCATTGGGGTAACCGGCCAGTTTCCGGCGGAAACATTTCCTCAATATGAAATTAAAACCGTCCACACATGGTTTGCGGAATGTCCGGAATGGGGAAAAACAGGCTGTAAGATCAATTCCATCGATACTTTTTCTTCAGAAAATGAGCGTGCCTGGGATGTTACCGAACGCGTTTATCAGCGCTGGCGGGAAAACTGCAAGGGAGTTACTTACGGTATTTATTCTAATGACAACTTCAATCCCGGCTGGCTCGGGTTTATGATCAGGAACCGTTATTTCGGTTTTTATGATACCAACTGGGTCGAGTATTATCCACGGGCAGCGGATATTGCCAGGTCTGTAAATAACCGGCATGTCCTTGGCACTGGAGATAATCATAACCACGCGATATGGGATTACATGTGTATGCTTGGCATTGCCAGAAGAAAAGTTCCATGCGAAGGGGGAATTCCGAGCATTGCCAGGGGAATGAAGCTTAATCTGCCTGAGCCGGATCAGGATAATATTCCCTGGCAGACCACGTATTCTTCCGAACAACTCATGCAATTCCGGCAGCAGAATAAAATCGGGGTCTCCCTTCTTTGGGGCATTCCGGAAATATCATATAATTCAATTTTTCCGAACATGTGTGAACTGCATAAAATTATGCGCGGCCGTTGCGGATTCGGAACTTATCTGCCCTGGATAGAATACTATCCACACTGGTATACGAAACTGTTTTCGTCAGTTTACTCTCTCCACATCGAACCGATGCTGTTCGGGGGGGGAACTTCCAAATTTTTTCCTACAGACGCCATCCATAAAAATTTTAACGGCGACGACTTCAAAACCATGATCTCCTTTGCGCTGAACAATTACCGGAAACGGCTCGGGGAAGCTTATGTGCCAAAAGGATATCTTGCAAGTATGGTTGAAGGCGAGACGTATCATACTGAAACAATAACCTTCGCCGATTCTGGCGAGGAAGTCAAACTGTGGGAAAAAGCCGGAATGCCGTCCCCGGAAATTTACCAGGCCGAACTCCGGGAAAATCTCTTGAAAAAAACCGAAATCATCAAACAACTCGGTTTTAAATATTACTTTGGCTCGAGTCTCATTGAGAATATTGTTGACGGAGATTTTACGAGAATCGGAACAGTTCGCACCAAAACCACCGAATATATGAATTTTATTAAACAACAAGAATGTGTTAACCCTGGGCAACCGGCAATCCTGGCAATGAATTTTGATTCCGGTTTAGGCTTCAAACTGATGAGCCTGTTATATGAACAGAAAACCCGTGAGCAGAATTATGATTATGCGTATTACGGCATTTTCAGCCGCGCCAACCTGATCCAATATATTGCCACCGGTGGCGACACAGGCAGACTTATACCGATGCGGCCTTGTGAACTGGTGGAATACTATCGCCTGATTGCTTCCGGCAACTGAACCAGGAAAAGCTGATATTAAATAAAACCAAAGCAGGACAGCATGGATATCAACAAAAAAATTGCCAATTGCCGGGAAACGGCGCTTCAGATTTTACAACCTACAAGGCAGCAGCTCGATCACGGACTGGAACTGCACCGGGACTCGCTGGTGTGGGATGCCTACGGCTTTGCTCCGCCGGGTCCGTATAACCTGGAACTCGAATCCGAACTGGTGGAGTCCGGGGCTTCCGCGAACGAGGCGCGTATCCGAATGGAGAGTTACCGGCAGGACGGTTTTCTCCGCGACCAGGCTAACTATGAAGACTACAAGGCCGTATGGGAAGCTTCCGGGGTGACGTGTATTTTCCAGAATTCAGGGGCCGGGAATTCCGTATCCGAAATACTCGAACGCTTCGGCAACTTCACTTTCCGGGCTGACAGGTATGCCGATTTTCACGAGCGCGCGGCCTGGCCGGACGACGTGGAAAAAACCAAACAGCTCGGGAAACATTGTCTGTACCTGACCACCAACGCAGTACCGCTTTTCGACTCCTGGATCAACGAAGCCGAACCCGTGCTTGCCGTCAGCACTTTTTTCAAACTCGGGTGCAGAATGATGCATCTCACTTACAACCGGCGCAACCTGATCGGCGACGGCTGTGCCGAACCCGGCGACTCCGGATTGAGCGCCTTCGGCAGGAGTGTGGTTAAGGAAATGAACCGGACCGGCGTTATTCCCGACGTGGCCCATAGCGGACTTCGCACCAGTTTTGAGGCCGCCGAAGTTTCAGGCAAACCGGTGGTGGCAAGCCACAGTTTCTGCAACTCCGTGAACAATGAATTTCAGGCTTTCCGGGGTAAAACTGATGAAGTTATCCGGCAGATCGTCAAGTCCGGCGGTTTTGTGGGGATTTGCGCCCTCCCGGGGTTTGTCGCGAAAAGCGGCGACATCAATGCGCTGCTCGACCATATCGGCCATATCGCCGGAAATTTCGGAGCCGATCATGTGGCGATCGGAACCGATGCCGGTTTTACCGTCGGGCTCCCGGCGCCGCTGCCGAACGACAAAAAAATCAAATTCAGGACCAGTTTCGACAGCTACTGGCCATCTTCTCAGAAACGGTTCGATGTTTCGGATGAAATGCGGGCAAGCCTTGCCTGGACGAACTGGCCGCTGTTCACCGTCGGACTTGTCCAGCGCGGCCATTCCGACGCCGACATCAAAAAAATAATCGGCGGCAACGTCATGCGTGTCGCCAGGGAAACCTTACGGGGAATCGAATGAAAAAACGCAATCCCGAACAAAATTTTCAAAATCCTCTGTTTTTTGAACTAATTAGGGCTTCCTGAAAAAGTCGGTTTGGTTAATTTGTTGATAAAATTTCATGGATTGCAGGTTTTATATTTCTGCATTATCGTGAATTTCATGATAAAAGACAGCTTGAAAATCAGGCGTGAAAGAATTCTGGACAGTTTGTCCAGGTTCATCACGATAATGATCAGTACGATCCAGGTTTCGCCGGTTTCTTTTAGTTTCGCGTAAATCCGGTCGAGGGAATATTTGCGTTTGCCGTTGCCGAATTTGCCCTCAACCGGGATTCTGTCGATTTCGTCCAGGCGTTGTTGTCGTTTCACGTTTTCCGGGGTGTCTTTTCGGGGGCGTCCCAGCGGCGGAGCGGAAAGTCTGATGTCTTTTTCCGAGAGATAACGCCGGTTTTCGCGCCGAATTCGGTTTTGGCTCCGGCCTTGCCCCGGACCATCGGGCGGACGTGCGGTTGGGAGATCGACACGATCCGGTTTTCAACGCTGCGTTTGCCGTTTTTGAGCATTTCGGTTTGCTGGGCATGGACTTTCCTGAGGACCTCCAGAAGCGATAAGTCTTTTTCGCCCAACCCTTTTCAAGATTTAAGCAATCGCTTGATATGATTGATGTTGCGCTTCAGGTATCCGGTCTGCTTTTTCATCGCCTTCCTGATCTTTTTTGCCGGTTTGTTCTTCCGCTTGGTGATTGCAAGATATTCTTTTCTTGCTATTTCACGGTAAGTCCTGGGCTTCTTCTTGCCGGAAACGGGATCATGCAGTTTGTCGATCAGTTTCTTGCTTTTTTCGCGCGCTTCATTCAGCAAATCCAGATCGGTGGGATACTTGATGTCCGCCGGAGCCACGGTCTCGTCGATCAGCAACTTGCCGGAATTGCCGCCGGATGATTTATCATTGTCATCATTGTTATTATTGCTATGTACTTTTTTTGCTTTCTCCGGTTTTCGCACAGTCAGGAGCATTGTCAGGATTTCATTCATTCTCATTCCAAGGAATCATTTCCGCCAATTTCACCCAGCGGTTGTCTCCATTCAACTTTCCGTCGAACGGCAACAGAAAATTTTCGAATTTCGGATGGTTTTCCATTTTTCTCAACATCCCGGCTCCTCCCAAGTGCAAGGTTTTTCCCTTAATTTATACATTTCCCTTGCACCTCAAAGCAGAAAATTAAACTTTTTTACACTCAAATCAGACCTTGCAGAAAATTAAACTTTTTTACACTCAAATCAGACCTTTTCAGCAAGCCCTACATAAACATGTGATATCTGGAAACATTATGTAACGTTATGAATCCGTAATAAAAATGCTTAGTCCTCGTAATACTGGTTGTAATTTTCCTTGAAGACTCTCTTATCCCCGGCAATATTGCAAAAATCTGTAAAAAGCAACTGCAGACTATCGCGGTGAAAAGTAAAAAAAGCGGAAAACAGGCTTGTAATAACAGAGTAAGTTTACAGGAAAATTTCAAGGCATCCTTTGTTGTCTGCCGCTGGAATATTGAGAAGCAGTGTTCCGTTACGGAATTGCGTATGGGTAATATCCCGTCCGTTCCATGTACACCGGTATTCATGTGTATGATTCATGACTACGATGAGGCCCGGAGATGTTGTTTCCCCGGCATCATAAATAAATTCGGCGCTCAACTTTGTGCAGTCATCGGAAAATTCCTTCCTGAGCATCCATAAATCAAAACCGCCGGTAATCCAGCCCGGACGGAAATATGCGGCAAACCAGCTCATGACCGGGGATGAAAGCCCGGTAAACTGGTGCCAGCCGGCGCCGCGTCCTGACTCGATAATGAAATGTTCAAAGCAATTGTAGCTTTCATCAACTTCATTCTTCCACAGCTCCAGTCCCGTCGTCGCGATCCGTGCCGCCAAATCGTGCAACCCGAGATCGAGAAGGCTTTTCCAGATGAACCATTGATGCGGAAACCACACAGTGCCGTTCCAGTATCCGTCCGGGGTATAATATGGAGCGGACTGGTCTACAGCGGTTATACCGATCGGAGTCCAGAGCTTTTCCGGATCGAAAATATTTTCAATGAGCCTCTTCATTTGTCCGGGAGTGCAAATACCGGCGATAAGCGGGTGTACTCCGTCCATGCCCATGTTGAAATTTGCTCCGCTGTCGTGTCTGAGAACATCCTCCGGATTGCCGTCCTCGGAATGTTTTACGTAACTGAAATACCCGGCTTCGTCATCCCAGGAATATTTTTGCAGGGCGTCGGAAATCGACTCGACATCTTCACAATAGTCGCCAATATCCTCGCTGCAGCCGCAAAACTCCGCGGCAAGTTTCAGAATTTTCGCGGTCCTGATTATATGCGAGGAACTAACGGCGGGAGCATAATTCCAATCTTTGCAAGCAGGAATGTTATCTTGCAGATATTGCTGCGGGGCATAATCGTCCCAACCGCCCGAATTGTAAAAATGATCCCAGGTTTTGATCAGGCCCGATGGATATTTTGTTCTTGAACCTTCGTGCCTTCCGGCAAGGAAAGCGTGCATCTGCCGGAGGGAAGGATAAACCGTTTTCAGGAAGTCTTTGGACAGAGTCCGGTTCCAAATCTCCTGAAACAGATAAATCTGCACCGGAAGCGGCGTGCCATGTTGAATATAAGCTGCGTGCGGATCGTCTTCAGGAGTAAGATAGGTGTTCAGGCACTCTATTGCCCGGTTGATGTCCAGTTCCAGCAATCCCAGGCCGAGGAACCCCGAATCCCAGGTGTAAAGGCAATCCCACCAGCGGCCCGGTGTATTGTGTTTGATATATTGTCCCCGGCAGTAAATCGGATAAACCACGTTGGTTAGTGTGCAGGAACTCATCAGTTGCTGACTGAAACGGTATTTTTCACCGTCCGGGTTACACGGAAACACAAAATTTTTTGCTTGAGTCTCAGAATAAAAAGATTCGAGTCCGCCGCGATTCTCGTGAAACCATTTCAGCTTTTCCTTTACCTCTTCCAGTGATCCGCCGGCAACAAGGAAATATGAAACCTTGCGGGATTGAGGATCGAGATTCAAAGGCCTGATGTAAATATCGTGATAATGTTTTTCCCCGCCGTCGGTAAGGTTAGAAATTCCATGATGGTGCACAAAATCTTTCAATATATTGCCAGGATCGCCGGTAATATAAAACTTTCTCATCTCCAGCATTGTTTCGTCCCAGGCCAGCCCGTAATAACTGGCCCCACTGTGATCGAAACGGTAGATCTGTTCGGAATGCGCTCCTCCGGGAATTAGTTCCGGTTTGAGGTCCACAGTCAGTAGTTCGAAACTCAATTTGTCCCTGTCGCCGGATTCGAGAACCGCGAAACCGTCGATCACAATCGGACTCCCGCCGCGGAAAATTACTTCCAGCGTTTTGTCCCCAGCGGAAACTTGCCCCAGCGGAATTGTAATTTCAGAGAAATCACCGTTCCCCTTAATAGTCAGTTCCTTGTTTCTCAGTCCTTCCAGGTAGAGTTGGGCCACACCCATGCCATCAACAACCCGGTAGCGCAAAACCAGTATCCCATTGTCCAATTCTTTGTCTAGGGAAAAAGCATATTCCGCCTTATTCCCGGGAGTGGCGGAAAAGCGTTTTCCAAGCCCGCTGCCGTTAACGAACCCCCATCCCCTTGCTTCACCAAGAAGCATCCCGTCCGAAACAAGGTAATCACTGGATTTCATGCCGGAAAGCTGAATATGCCGATAGTCCAGCGCGTCAACCCATATTGCATGTTCCGGGAGACGCACCCGGCAAAACCGGCTTTGACTTCCAAACTTTTCTCCGCCCGGAAACATGGGGGCGTGGAGCGAACTTAAAAAATGTATTCCGTAATTCTGCGGAATGTCAGTGTTATTGACACACTCGCAGCGGATCAGTCTTGTTGTTTCATCAATTTTAACGAATGCAATATCACCGTAAACGCGGTCTTTCCATTCCAGTTCAAAGCGGTACTTGAAATAATTAAGCCCGGTATCAGCCTCCCACGGATGCCACCCCGCTTCCCACCGGACATGCGGAACCTGAGGCGTCCGGCGGTAAAGCGTGGGAAACACACTCAAATCAAAACGAAGCCCAAGCTGCTTATTGGCTACGTGGGAAATTCCCGCGAGTTGCTTGCTGTAAGGTCCCCACTCCGGAAGAGACAAATCGTATTCAGTTACATTTGGAATGTTAAGTTTTTGCTGGTGACTCATAATTAAACTCTTCAACTGCCGAAACAATGTTATTTTTTCGGCGGTGCGGTTTCGGTTTTCGCCACCAGCCGAAAATCCCGAAGCCATACATAACGCTTGTTTGAGACGTTTACAAGTCTGATCCGGACATAGAAATCTTTGATGTTACGATATTCCTTATTGTTGTCCAGAGCAACCTCAATAGTCCCGCGCAACTGCCTCGACCTGAAAGGCGGAGGTATCCGAAGCGTTTTTCTGCCGGAAACCTCGTTAGTCCAGGTCTTGCCGTCTTTCGAGACTGCAAGACTGAAATCGGATCCGTAGCTCGAACATCTGCCGTCGACAGCTAGCCTGATGTTGTTCAACGGATACTTGCTGACAAAATGATAAATCAAATCAAGAGTGACTCGCTTCCGCTTGCGGTCCGGAGCCTTGACCGTGATTCCGCAGTATGATTTCTTAATTTGTTCGAAAATCGCGGAATCGGACAATTTTACATCGGTATGGAATTTATACCGGCCGGAAATTTTATAATCATCGAAGTATTCCACTATCGGGTAATGTCCCCGGCGGCGTCCATGGGAACTGATCGGGGGAGAAAGGTGGACAATTTTATCCGGAGGAACCTCATGATTAACATGAATCGAGAGTTTTTTCAGCACGGTTGCCGGAGCTTGAATGCTTCCGGGATTGCCCCGGAACTCCAGCCTTACCCATAATTTAGTGTCCAGCTTGTCCTTGGCGTCGAGAATCACGGAACATTGCTCTTTGCCCGGGGTTATTTCTGCCGTCTTAATATAATTTATTCCGTCTTTAGAGGCTGATAGAATGATTTTGCCATTCACAGCTTTGCCGGCTGTCCCGGAAAGCGTTATTTTTGCGTTTTTGAGTTTGAAAAACGATTTCAGTTCGTAAGTTAGCGAGCAGTGGACATTGCGTTTCCGATAGCCGCGGGTTTTGAGTTTTCCCGGCTCCCAGACAAAGTCCATAAAGCCTTCAATGGCCGCATCGTCAATAAAATGGCTGAATTTAAAATCGTCCTCGTATTTGAACTTTCCCTGTTTGTCTCCCACAATTTCAATCATATTTTCCGCATTTGAATAATCGGCGGTGGCAAAGGCTCCCGGCGGCAGCGTTTGCAGCCATTTATCGTAGCGGGAAATGGCATACATGATCTGCTGATGGAATGGGTCTTTGCCCATAGTGGCATGTTTCATCACGGTGGTGTCGAGATTGAAAAACCACACTGGCACATCGAATTCGCGGCAAGTAAACAACTGTGTATACCAGACATTCCAGTATTGATTATTCCATACTTTAAGGTATTGATTGTTAATTGCCGGGCGGGATTTCGAGCTGAACAACCCAGTGCCGTTACAGGCTTCAGTTCCACTCAGGACGGGTTTTCCCATCACCACATAGTGCATCAGCGTTCGGCGAAACCTGGGGTTAGGCATACTATAATTGTCGATGATCCAGCCGTCGGCCTTGAGTACCGCCGCCTCGCATCCCGCGACAATCGGGGTGGAATACCATTGAAACACTTTCAGGTTCGGCCATTTGGATTTGATAAAGTCGTATAATTCGTTGAGAATGGCTTCAAATTTGGGCGGCGCCACATTTTCCTCCCCCAGGGAAATGCCGTAAATATCGTCGGGATTGACATATTTGAAAAAATTGACCAGCCCTTTTTTGACCATTTCGGTATCCTTCGGGGTTGGACGGCTTTTCCACGAATAGCGGTTATCGGTTCTGATGATCACCTCGATGCCCTGCTTTTTCATGTCGGCTATCCAACGGGTATAGCGTTTGGCATAATTTGGTTTTTCAAACGCTTTCAGGCCAATGGGTTTAATCAAAAAACTCCTGGTCGGATACCTGACTTTGTCCCAATCCTTCGCCCCACCCTTCCGGCGCAACCTTTCAGGCACATTCCCGAATTTTGTTACCGCGTAGATCCCGGTAGAGTTGCCGTCAATTTCCCCGCCAGTCAATCTGGCAAGCGACCCTATCATTATAAAAATTATTGCGGAAAGCAGATATTTCATTTTTTTTGCCTTTCACCGGTTCATTGTTAAAGAAGTTTTACCGGAAGCTTTTTCCAGATTGATTTTTACACGGTTTTTTACCCCGGTGGCGATGTCCCGGAAAGCGAATATATAGATTCCCGGCGGATCGTTCAATGCGGGAATCCAGCCAAATGCAACTTTTCCGTTTACAGTGTTTTTCGCGACCCGGAAGGCCTTGAGCTCTTTACCACCCGGGCCGGTTACGCCCATTCTGACAACATGCCGTCCGGGGGCTTTTCCGTTCGCGGTTTTAATTTTAACATCGATCACGGTTTTTTCTCCCGGTTCGGCTTTTTGCGGAGCGGTTACATTCAGTTTTTCCACCCGGTAGGGAAGCCGGGCGTAAAGCCTGACCGATCCGGCGCCGGCCTCCGTTTCAACCCGGTCGGTGAACCCGAGATATTTTCCGTTGATTACGTCATAAGTATAAGCCGGGCTGAGAAAAAATATCACATCTTTGTGCGGCTTCCAGTCCGGGCGTTTGTAATCCCATACCATGCCGGCGTATTCAAGCTTGCCATCCTTGAACACCGTGGTTTCCACCCCGGACTCGGGGGGATTGAAATTGGAGATACCGGGGCCGGGGCCGGATTCGGCAAGGTTGATCTCAACCGGAGCGGGAACGCCGCCGCCGGAATTGACGATCTCGGAAATCATTCTCCGGAGCGGTATTTCCTTCCCGAACCTCCGGAGCCGCATATACGGATCAAGAGAGAAATTCAGGTAAATGGCCATGCCTTTGCCGTAGAAGCTGGTGACCATTACGGGAGTGCCGTCTTTGGCGGCGCCGACCGCGCTGGAAGGAACCTGGGGGATAACCTTGCCGTTGGCCCATTTCAAGGTAAGGTTCTTTTTTTTGAGTTCCAGATCGCCGCCGATCACCGTTTCATCGAGCTTGCAGCCCATAACCATCGATCTTTTTTTCGGAATCCTGAAATATTCCGAGATTATCAGCGGCTGCTTACTCCCCTTCAGGTTCTTCTGGACGATTCCGAACACGTCATCGAGCACCCCGCCGTCAGAACGTTTGTTGCCGTTTTCATCGCGGATGCCGCAGCCGTAATCGGTGATCAGCAGGCCGCCGTTTTTTACAAATTTTCGAATCTCTTCGGCTTCATTATTTGTCAGACACTGGGAAAACGGCAGGAACAGGACTTTATAATTTTTCAAATCCCCTGCCTCGATTTCCGGGGTTGCGAGCATTCTCGTCTGATATCCGGCATCGTTCATCAGAAAAAGGAACGCCGAGGCGGAAGTGGAAACATTGCCCCGGTACTCCTTGTAATAAATGTTGTGGATGTCGAAATTACCCAGCCGGTTGATGTGATCTTTGATTCCGCTTTCCGGAAACGACAGCGCAAACGACCGGGGCGAATAATGCACGGCAATCGGCGAATGCGTCCTTTTGCTGCCCAGCACCAGTTTGTCGATGCCGTCGATGATGCGCCTGCTTTCCCTGGCCGTGGCCTCGAATGCCGGCCGGGGCCGGTAATCAGGATAAAACGCGGCGTGCATTTCCGAAAATTCATAAAACTGGAAATATAAAATGCTGTTCATGCCGAGAAACAGGCTTTGCCACGGAAAAGTCCCAGCAACCTCGGGGAGCAGGTCGGAACCGTATGCCAGCCACATACCTCCGAAAGTTCCGGGTTTCTTGAAATCCGCTCCCGCCCGCCAACTGTACTGCTTGTTGCTGTAGTCGATGTGTTTGTAAAGCACGAGATTATCGTTTTTCCGCTGATACTCGTACAGGTCGATGCCGTCGAAACAACTGAATTGTTCCAAACCGTCAAAGCCCACGGAAACGCCGGGGCATTCGGCATGGACGGCATCCGCCAGCGCATTGTAATAGCTGGAGGCAACGTTCACCATGAACTGGCAGTAATCCAGCCACGGCGCTCTCGGTTCTTTGGGAATATCGATATCTTTTGGAATGATGAAATCGGCAAAACTTTTGAAGTCGGTTCCCCAGGACTTGTTCAATTTTCCGATGTCGTTTCCGTATTTCTTTTTCAGGTAGTTGACGAAAGCCGTTTTCGCCGGTTCCTTAAAAATGTCCCGGTACTTCGGGTCCCAGCCCCGGATATACAGTTCGTCGCCGTAGCTGTAGGCCACCGAACCGCCAAAGGCTTCCGCCTCCTTGACCTTATCGGCAGTTTTCTTTATCTGGTTTTCCAGGAATTTCTTGTCGCACAATTTATTCAGGTCACGAGTGCCGGAGAGGGTAAGGGTAAAACTGTCCATGTTTACCCGGGACGCGACCTTTGCATATTGCGCGGCGGTGTTGGCGAAGAACGCCATATTGCGTCCGAGATTCTTCTGGACTTCCACGTAGTGCCGGGTTAACGGGGTATTGGTCTGGATTCCGCCCCAGCCCAGCATATAGAATTTGCCGGGGACCGGCTTGATGTCCCTGAGAACTTCTTTTTCCGCAACCGCCAGAACTTTGCCGTCGCGAATCAGTTTGCAGGTGATGGTCTGGGCTTTGGAAAGCGGGGCGGTATCGTTGAAAGTAAATTGCTCCGAAGCGGCTTTGACGGGTGCGTCGATTCTTTCAGTCACCCGGCCATAGTAATCGGTCAGCGACATTGCAAGTTTGTCGCCGGGTTTGCGCTCTTTGACTTTTACTGTAAAAGCTACAGGCAAATCCGCGGCAAATATTGCCTTTTCGGGTTTAACCGAAACGGATGAAGCTGAAACTATTTTAGTTTCCGCGGCCCCGAAGGAAATCACCATGCCGCTCTTTTCCAACTGTACGGCAAACGTGGTTCTCCCGCAAGGAAGCGACGGAAGCGGAATGGAAATTTCATTTTCGCCTTTTTTCAGTTCGATATCCTTTTCAATCACCGCCTCGGGCCTGAAATCAGTGTCCATGACGCTGATTTTTAGCTTTGCGCCGCCGGAGGCGTCGGCATTTACGGTAATTTTCACCTTGCCGGGGGAGGACTTTCTCCAGTCCATTTTCGAAGCGGCTTCAATTTTGGATATCTCCGGGGTGGCGGAAAAATTCCCGGCCAGCTTTATTATGCTCAGAATATTGGCAATGACCGTTTCATATTCGCATCCCGGCAATATTTTACCGTCTTTGTATCCCTGACCCGTGTAATAATCGCTCGCATGCGGCAGGAAGCACCTTGCCTGCATTTTTCGGGGATATTTAACGGTAATAATTCTGCCTTTGCCGTATTTCCATTCCCTGACGGCAGTTTTCTTCAGGAACGCCAGATCGAATTCCTTCTGGACAATTTTCTCCGGTTTTCCGAACCGCTTTTCCGCGAGCAGCTTATTCAAATCTTTTCCCGGCTGGAACACCGCAAGCCCCATGCCGTTTTGGACATATTCCAGAATGTTTTCTTTAACATCTTCCGGGAGGAATTTCCAGATTTGCCCGGAAGTAACCATTACCTCCGGCTTTTGGTCGAGAAAAGCATTAAGCCGGGCAGTAACATGCGGAATGCTTTTTTCACTAGCTTCCCGGTAGGTGCGGGTTCGCGGCCAGATGGAATCCGTTGATTCGGCGAATGCGATCACCCGGTGCCGCCTGCTGACTCCGCACAGCACCGATTCATATTTGAACGGCATCCGCTGCCATAATTCGACGATCTCGCGGCCGTTGTTGTAGGGTACGGCGAACAACAGAGACTTGTCCCGGAAAGGAGATTTTTCGGCCCAGGAAAAATGCGGCGTTACAACTTTCGTGGTTACTTTCTGGAGCATGGCATAATCCTTTTGTCCGGCTTCTGAGAAACCATTGTTCATTGTTAAAACTAGAGCTCCAAGTAATAGCCTCTTTACTGATTTTTGCATGCAATTATCCTTTTTATGTTAAATACGGGGTGTCGTTTTCAGGCCGGGAGTTACCTTATCTGTATTCCATGGCATCCAAGGTATTTCCGCACTGTTCCTCAAGAATCCACCATGCCTGGCGGAGCCGGTTGATACTGGTACTTGGTGGATAGGTGAGTCTTTGAATTTTTAAGCGGTTGTCCGAATCCGCACCAAATTGCACATGCCCGTCGGAAAACAGCACGTTACGGCCGGCCGGTTTTTTATGCATGTCGTGCGATTCACTTTTCCCGAACAGGATGTCGCACAATAAAGGCAGACGGCTCGGTCTCCGGACTTTTTGGATCGGCAACGGAACCAATACTCCGGTAAGCGCCCCATAGGCGCTGGTTGCCTGGAATCCGGCAAAACCGTTGATGGGAGATGTGATCCGGAACGGTCTTGCGGTATATCCAGCCGTACCGTGAGCGTAATCCGGGTCCAAGTTCGGACACCACAGGAAGGGAACATCAGTTACGTTGGCATCCGAATCCGGGACGCTGCCCAGATACCCCAACTGCCAGAACAGTGCCCCTTGGAACCATTGACTGCCGCCGGAGTAATAAAACGGATATGTCGATTTGTATAAGGCAATATTTCCCTCAAAATCATCCATGTAAAACGCATAACCGTTGCCGATCTGCTTGAGGTTGTTCTGACAAAACGACCGCGCCGCCGCTTCCTTGGCCTTTGACAACGCCGGCAGCAGCATAGCCGCTAATATGGCAATGATCGCTATTACCACCAACAACTCGATAAGCGTGAAGCAGAACGCTTTGTCATGCGCCTTTCCGGTGGATCGATAATGATTTTTCATGTTGCCCCTCCATGTTGGTTTTGATTATTAAAATGATTTCGTTGAGCTTCCTTGCACCAGTTTTGGTTCAATAAGTTCCTGCCACCAGTTTTCCATCTCATAATTTTCCGTGTACAGCGGCTTGCCGCTTTTGTCAGGCTTGCCGCCATCAGGCATCCGGCAACGAGAATTTTGGCGTCTTTTCAAACATATAGTGATCTTTCATGATTATTTTGAACTTATTACCAGTACTCCTGTTCGGCTACCGGAGTGCCGCTTTGTTCCTCAAGGATTTTGAAAGCTTTCCTGAGATAATTCAAATTGGTAGTTGTGGAATGAATTGAGATCTGATAGATCAAAGCTCCTGTATCCGGAACCCACTGTACATGGGTGTCAAGGAACAAGACATTTCTGCCGTTCGGTTTTCTATGCATGTTATATTGATCCTGGCCGTTAATCATGACATCGCAGAGCAGAGACAAACGCGACGGCCTTCTGATCTTCACATCCGCTACCGGAAATATCTCGGTCATATTCGCCTGGAATCCCGCCCAGCCGCTTGGCGATTCATTTGCCCATAACGGTCTTGGGGTGTATGAGGCAAGGGTTTTACTGGGATTCATTGTGTAATTCGGACACCAGAGTATAGGCACTTCGTAAATGCTCTGTGCCTTTCCGCTGCTGAAGTAGTCAAGGTTCCATAATAGCGCAGCATGAAAATATGCTCTCGGAGTTACTTTTGCATAATAGCTATACGGACTGCTCGCTAGCATGATCGCGAAATTGCCGTTGAAATCGTCCATGTATAAGGCATAGCCGACCCCGATCTGCTTAAGGTTGTTCTGGCACTGCGAGCGCACTGCGAATTTTCTTGCCCTTGACAATGCCGGCAGCAGCATAGCCGCCAATATGGCAATGATCGCTATTACTACCAGCAACTCGATAAGCGTAAAAAACTGCATTTTTCCATGAGTCTTCCGGATCGGTTGATAATTAATTTTCATGTTTACCCCCTTAGTTTCAGCGGATCAATATATCAATTTTGTCGATTTCCCTTGTACTAATGTTGGTTCAATTAGTTCTTTGACCAGTTTTTCAGCGGGAATATTGTCGTCAGTGAGAATTTCGGTTGCCCGCCGCACTTGTTTCATAAGTTGCCCGTCAATGTAGGTCGAATCCATTTTTACCGAAGAACCGTTCAGAGTAATACACATCAAGTCTTCCGGGATTCTGGCACCGATTGTTTTCATCGCCTGCTGAAGAGACGGTAGTGTTGTGTGCTTGGCAAGCAGGAATCCGGTACCAGGCTTGAGCGCCTCGCCGAACAGGGAAACCAGTTCTTTCCTGGAACCCTTTATTAATTTGGCGGTAAAGTTGTCGATGACCAAATCCAATTCAATGGCGTTATCAAGCCGATGGGCATTTTCAATGAATCCCTGTCGGCAGCCTTTGATAAACTCCAGATGGTAATAGTTGAAAGTGGGGATGTCCTGAAGCAGGCATACCTGCCGGCAACCGCAATTGACCAGATGCTCCACCGCCATCTGTCCGGCCTTGCGGTAGTTGCCCATACAGTATGATTCACTGCTCATGTCCGGAGAATTGTTACAGGCAAGTAGAACTTTCGTGCCGTTTTCCCGCATTTGCGCATAGATATGATTGTTGTTTTTGAATGGCGTCGGTGCGATAAAAACGGACTCGACATTCAGTTGCCTGCACCTATTCAGGAATGCCTCTTCCTTTTCCGGAGACTGACTCTGCTCATCCAGATTGTAATAAAAACAATTGAAGTTTCTTTCAAACATCAGATTCATGAAATATCCAATCGGATCAATCACGTCACAAGAACGGCAACTGAAATAAATCAACGCCGCCAGCCTGGTTTTACTTGCCGCTGAAGATTCTTCCGGAAACGAATCATTAACGAATGTTCCCCTGCCGATTCCCCGGTTGAGCCAGCCTTCCTTTGACAGGGAGTACAGCGCTTGATGCATGGTAATCAGGCTGACCCCGTATTTTTCGGCAAGTTTCCGTTGCGGCGGAACCCGTTGGCCCGGCAAATATTGACGGCCCTTAATTGATGCTTTGATATCATCTTTGATTTCTTCAACAAGTGACATTCAGTCAACCTTTGCTTTGTCGTATTATACTATATGATATGATTGATAATATCATTTGTCAAGAGCTTTCGCTTTTTTTCTTAATAAATCAATCGTGAAACTGCAGTAACGCGACACCCCCCGCCAAAACAAGAAAGCAGAAAAAATACGGCAGACAGTACAGGAACACCCAGCAACATTAAGACTTCCGAGAGCATGATAAACTGGCCTTTTCTGCAGAAAAATAAATTCATGGAGACGCAAAATGCAAGAGAAAAAGCTGAAATATAAGGCTGAAAAAAGTGGCTGCCCGAATTTGACTTAGACGAACTATTTATCTTCCGGGTAGCTTAACTTCATTTCTTTGCACTTTGTGAAATCCATTTTCTGACTTATTTCTTACTCAAACTCCTTTGCACTTTCAAGGATTCTAAAAAAAGCGGCCGGGATGACCGCTTGTCGTGGTTCCTGGTTATTTCAGGCTGGGGTAGCCTATCTTTTTGAGTCTGGCTTTTCGCGAAATTCGACAAAAGCGAATAAAATTTGATATCATTTGTTGTTTTTACACAATTGTTGTGTATACTAAGAGTAAGATAGAAGTGATTCTTAGTGGAGGAAAAATGGATGAGCAGCAAAGAGCTTATAAAGCTACTTAAAGCAAATGGTTTTAAACAAGTAAAAGGACGTGGCGCCGGTAGCCACACGATCTTTAAGAAAGGAGAGATCACAATTCCACCGGTACCACATCCGAAAAAAGATTTGCCGCTAGGAACAGTAAGACAAATCCTGAAAGCGGCTGGTATTGAGGTTAAATAGATTAATTCGATAGGAATTAATCGGGTGAGGAGAAGGGAACAAAAGGTTAATTCTTAATAAATTAATCTTGATAGAGAAAGGACTGAACGATGAAGGCCCACTACTTCGTCATTGTTGAAAAAGAAAAAGACAGTTGCTATGGGGTTTACAGCCCTGATTTCAAAACCGTTATCAGTGCTGGTGACACTTTCAAAGAGGCATGCAGGAACATGCAGAAAGCGATGGAGATATATCTGGCGGAGGTCGATATTGTTCCCAAAGCAACGAGTATCGAAAAAATTGAAAACTATATAATTGAAAACTATCCTGCCAAAAGCATCAAAACCATAGTTGATCTGGAGGTTAGTTTACCCAATCCTCGGGCAGTAAGAATTAATATTTCTATGCCTGAAGACATTCTTTATCAGCTCGATAAGCAGCTGGAAGGAAAAACCAACCAGCGTTCGCGCTTTATCACTCATGCCGTGGAAAAAGAATTGATGGAAGCATGAAGCTGACGAAAACTTGGTTCAGACGGATATCTCCATATCCGTCTGAACCAAATTAAATGATTAGGCTTCTGAAAAAAGAACGTCATAGAAGATATTTTTAACGATATAATAACTTGTTGACCAAAATTAAAGAAGGAAATATCATAATGCAGTGGCTTCCTTATTTCATCGGAGTCAACATCAGGATTATGGGCTATTGCTACCGCTGCACATGTTGTCAATGATTCCCATTGGTGGGAAGAACCGATCAGATTATATCACCCAGCATCGAACCGTAGCCAGATATTAAGGCATAATGATCGAGTTGTAGTTTTTAAGCACGACATGGATACTGCCGCGATTGTATTTTGTGTTTCAGAAATACCGTTGCCTAAAGAGCCTATACAAATGCAGCCTGATGGTAAATATCTCAAAATAGGTAATGAGATTGGGTGGCTCGGTTTTCCTGCCGTTTCACCTTTTGAAATGTGTTTCTTTACTGGGAGAATTAGCACATGGTTAGCCCAAACTCGCACATATCTTGTAGACGGTGTTGCTATCAATGGAGTAAGTGGGGGGCCTGCTCTCTTTATGATGAACAAAGAAATTATGCTTGTAGTGGTAGTTTACCAAACAGAGCAACGGGTGAAGTCCTACCAGGTTTGAGCATAGTTCGTGATTTAACACAATTTCAAGAATTAGTGAAGGATTTTAAATCACTTGACGAAGCTGCCGCTAAAAGTACAGAGGAACCCGCAGAGCCACCAGTCCCTGATGGTGAGGGTATCAACCTTAAGAGATAAAACTACCAATAATTTGTTGCATGGGAGCTCAAAAAGCAGCAACAGAAGATCCTAGCTAATCCGAGCCAACTAGATTTAAAAAATGGCTGCCCATTCAGTACTTAAACGAACTACTTTTAATCAAAACTGGATAATAAAAAACCCCGGCGCTCAGGCAACCGGGGGAGGGTAAGAGCCTCTACTTACCCTGATCACAACAGGAGAATGGGAGATTAAAAAAGTTTTGACCAAAGTGTCATCGGGGGACAGTCTTCCGGGTTTTTGTCCGCACGGTCAAATGCTTCTTCAATGGCATGATCAGTAAACAGGCCAATGCGCTTTTTTCCGTCTTTGATTACCAGGGCCGCATTATATATGTTTTGTTTGCCGCTGGATGGGGGTTTTGGTTTGTGACTTCCGCGATTTCCCCGGAAGACAGCTTAATTTCTTCTGCGTTTTTTGCTTTTCCGCTCATTTTGATTACTCCTTATTTAGCGGTTGCGGTTTCTTTTGTTCCCGAAAAGGTTCTTGAAAAAGCCCCGGCTTGATGAACGGGAATTATCAGAGCGGGAATTTGATTTGTTGCGGTTGCGTCCGAATAACTTCTGGAAAAATCCCTGATTTTCGCTGGTTTCTCCGGAGCCGGAATTTTCGTCATTCTCATACCGGTCACGGTCACTCCAGGAAAACCGTCCGGAATCGCGTGTGCGGCGGCTGAAACGATTATCGTACCCATCGCCATTGTCCCGGTAGTCGGTATCGCGTGGCCGGTTTCCCAAGCCTTGTTTTCTGAAAAATCCCCGGCGTTTTTGCGGCCCGTGTGGGCCGTCCTGATTTCGTGATCGTCCGAACATATTACACCTCCTTAAAGTTCTGAAAGTTTCATTTTTGAAAACACGGATTCATCGAGAATTTCCCAAGCCATGTCCTGGTATTCCTTAATGGCCTCCTGAAATTTGTACCAGTTGGATTCCTGGTAATTGTAATAATCCCTCCACATATATGATGTAGAATTGAACAGCAACAAGCGTTTCTGTTTTATGGTAATTACAGCGTCATCAAACCATCCGGACGCGGAATAATCCGGCATTATTTCGCCGTACTCCCGGAATGCTATTTTCTGGGCGCGGCGGTATCGCTCTTTTTCATCCGCGCCGCTAAATACGTAATCCAGTTCCCCGGCAAGCTCCATTTCCCGCACATTCGACAATTCACCTTTGTAAAGCCCCCGGAAAATGTGAATCGCGGCTTCAATGAACCGAGCATTGTTGTCTTTTTGCGGTTGCATCAGCCGGGAATCCTTCCAAATCAACCCGACCTCGTCAGGCTGATGTTTTGCGTCCGCATGCCCTACATTAGGCAAAGCAACTGCCAGCATGTCATCTTTCATTGCATTAAAGTCATTCCAGTAGCCCATAAAATCACTGTGCGCCCACGTATCAGCATAAGCGTGACACGCAATTCCGATTTTCATCAGATCATTTGTTTTCAGCGCAGTCTTGAAAATTGCCTGCGCGTTCCGGCTATTCGGCGTGGTGTTCAGCAAATTTGCGTTTCCATCACAACGCGCCGCATTCGGGTAATCCGGGTCACCCGGTATAAAATGAAAAATTGGGTAAATCCGAAAAAGTTTTTTCTTCGGTTTGTAAATATTCATGGTCTGCGAAATGTAATTCGAGTATTCGTTATCCGTTTCCGGGGAGATCGTGAAGATCATCGAATTGTCATCCACCAGCTGAGACGCATGGGCTATTGTTTCAGCTTCAGCAAGATTGTAACCGGCTTTTCTGGCAATCAGAAACATTGCATTGAAATGAAACTCATGATTCATTGTTCAGATTGTCCTTTTTTTTGATTTTTAATAACGTTTTTTGAGTTCCGGGAGATTGCACGATGCTCACGGCTTTATCAGCTTCTTCAGTGTTTTTAACTGTTCGGCGAATTTCATCTGTTCGAGCCATGTCGCAGTTAAACTGACCCTGTTTATACCTGTCGCAAATAGCGTATATACCCAACAAAAGCAGCAGACATCCGCCAATGATTACAGCAATCATGAAGTAGAAATACGCAACTCCAGACAGCACGGCTATTGAGGCCCCAATTACCATTAACAAAACGCCCAACCCGGACATATTGTATGCGGCCACGGAAGTGTGTGATATTATGAAAAGAGTTGCCCCGCCTAGTAATATCAGAAATCCAGTAACAATACCGGAGAAAAACAGATTCATCACCCTGCGCCGCTCGCCGTCCTTGTAATGCTCGATTTCCTCTTTCAGGTCTTCAGTTAATTCTAAAAGCTTCTGATAAATTTGATGTTTTTGGAGTAGCATATTTGCAATTACCAAAAGTTTTACTGCCTCTTTTTTTATTACCTGACTTTTAGTTTCCTGGTCAATGATTTCCGCTGATTCCTGGATTTTTTTTGAATCGGATTCTAGATTAATATTTGCATAATCTTTCAGTGAAAAATCCGGTGAAGGCGTTAGCATTGAGCATCCGGGAAACATAAAAACCATTGCCAACAGCATAATGATGAATGCGGAATTTACCGCCCATTCTAAACCGATAATCGTTTTCATTTTACTCACCTTTTATTGCTTTTTTATAAGCTGGACAATCATCTTTATGTTGAAAAATTTTCAGATTGATAATGTCGTTTATTTCTTCTGGAGTTTTCACCCGCATGTCAAGGCTGTGCAACATTTCGTAAATTTTTTCTATTTTCCCGGATTTGGGTATTAAAAAAAGAATTACGATAAACGTAACCAGATTAAAAATCACCGATATAGCCAGTGACCCGACAAGTAGATGAATTTCCATTTATTTTACTCTCCGGTTGCGGTTAGAATTGCGGATAGATCAATATCCGGTTTGCTGGTGTCGAATGATACAAAATCATCAGACACCGCGAATATTTCCGGGACGGTTAGCGCGGTCTGGAGAGATTCTTTGCGGCTGTAATATTCGGTCAGCGCGGCCTGTCTCCAATCCCAAACCTGCGCCACCAACGCCTGTTGTGCGGAATTCCCCGTAATCATCAGATCAGTCATGGTCTGCTGACTCCCCAAGCTGTAATGGCTGGTGATGTATTCATTGATCGCGGAGGATAGTTCCGATAAATATTCATCCCTGACCGCCTCAATCGCGCCGGAAATCTCAGTGAGATTTTTTCCAATGTCGGATTCGGTCAAATTGTCAGACTGATAAATTCCCCGGTCATTCCGCGAATTCGGGAAATTTACTGAATCAGGTTGCACATCCAGAATAGTTCCGTCCGTTTTGCCGTAAATAGCTTTCATTTCATAATCCTCTTTTTTAACTTAAACTAATGACCCCGCCAGCATTTGTCTGCGTTGGGCTTATCGTTCCATCGGGTTGTGTTGTATTGCCGTAGATTGTGGCGGCGTTTACAGATAATCCATAATCGGGGGCCGTACCGGTATCATCATTGGATGTAACTATTACATGACTACAGTTAGAAGCATATATTCCCTTAGACAAATTGCTTACATAATTTCCTTGTAACCAAAATGTTCCAGGATTGTAGTTTACATATATGCCATATGATGTATATGTTTTTCCATCACACAGAACATAATTGAATCGGCAATAGGTATATGCTGAATTTCCATTACTATTGATTCCGTTAATTGTTACGCCGGACTGCTGTTGGATTGATATTTTCAGGGCATAAATTGCAATAATTGAATTTGTATTGTTAAGTATATTGATTCCGTTTAATCCAGCATTAAACTGTAACTCAACACTTTTGGGCGTTGACAATGAATAATCATCTGGATTCCCCAATATAGACAATGTACCGGAACCGGTAAAACCATTAAATGATAAAGCTTCCGAAAGTGAATAAGTCCCGTCCAAAAACTGGAATGTGAGGATGTTTGGGCCTATACTTCTGGGCACACTGGCGGAAAGGCCGTTGATAGTTGCGGCAGACATTGAGTTATCAAAAAATATCACAATATCTTCAAACAAAACCCCGTAGTTATTCAACATTTTCCAGTTTGAGCCGTCGTATACAAACATTGTTTCGCCGGTAGTAGGGAGATAGGTGTTACATCCGTCCGGAACAATGATATTTCCGCCGCCGTTATCGACCTCGATAATCGAGCCGTCATATTTGGGTTTGATCAGAATAACGGTTCCCTCGTTTACGTTAGTTGAGGCAAGCGTGGTAAGGGTGTCAGACATTATCAGGACTTCGCCGCCGTCCGTGTGATCGTATCCGTTGGTCAGTCCGGAATACAGCGTAAGGGTATTTGACGATACTGATTTAATCCAGCCGTATTCGCTGTAAGTATTGTCCTGGATTTTAACCCGTTGCCCCTGGGAAAAGTTTGTACCGCTGGTAACGGTGATCGTGGTATCGGTGGCGGACGGACTGGCGGTCATGGTTGACCCTGCGTAATTTTCCGGAATAACGCTGAACTTATGGGTTGTGGCGGTTGGGGTAATTGATCCGCTTGACAGGGTTAAATCACCGGCCGTACCGTATTCCCCGCCGCCGCCTGAGCCGCCGCCTGATTGTGTAATATCAAACCATACGGCCGCGCCGTCAGTGGAATCCAAACAAACATAAGCTTTGCCGTTGGTTACATCAACCCACAACGAACCGGCTGAATAACCTTCATCAACATCGTTATCAACAGTTGGTGCAGAGGTAGCATCAAACTTCGGTTTTGCACTGAGTTTAATATTGATTTTGTCAGAACCGTCAAGCTCAACGGTAATCCCATCAATGCCAAGCAGTTTGTACAGTTCCAGGGCAACACCGGTTTTCTGCTTGAATATTCCAATCCCGGAACTGCCGGTATTGCTGGCGGTATTCGCTTCACCGCCTGCCGCGCCTGCGGTTGTCTCTATCCAAACAGCGGCGGTTGATGTGGAATCCAAACAAACATAAGCTTTGCCGTTGGTTACATCATGCCAGCGAGAGCCAACAGTATAACCATCCCCGGAATCGTCATCAGCAGTGGGGGCGGTGGTAGCATCGAGCTTATCAAGGATATTATTTACATTCCCAAGCCCGACATCACTTTTACTGACGTTATGCGGGTTTCCGCTGGTGAGTTGAGAATGATCGTAAGCGATCTTTCCGCGATCACCACGGTAAGCAGTGCTGGACGTTTCTCCAAGGGCAAGGCTTGGGGGAATTTCAACATAAGCCGAACCGCTCCAACGGTAAATTTTATTATCATCAAGCGTGACATAAACCTTTCCGGTTTCACCTGTTACCGGCAAGCTTGCATAATCGGCGTATTCAAGAACATCATCAACGTAAGACGGTAATTGTCCTGATGGAACTTTCCCATCAGCTCCAAGTTCCGCATAGCCGTTTGCCGCTCCTTTATTTGCCGTTGACTCTTTTGCATCCAAACTGGCTTGCAAGCCGGTAACATCGCTGATCGCGTGGGAATGAACCAGGACTGCATAAACCGTGTTTGCCTTGTTGTTAATCCAAGTCCAGAGCGTTGACAAGGAAAACCATTTTACCGCGCCGGAATCTTCTGAATCATTCTGAATCAGCTTGTCGTTGTCATTCAGAGTTGATTTTTCTGAGTAACCGGAAAAATCCACATCAAGCTTAACGCTTAACAAGGCATATATCTGAATTGCATTCAAATATTCCGGATCACCGCTAACTGGTGTGCCGACCACGGAGGAAGGCCGGTTAACGGCTTTGAATTTAAAAGAAGCTTCGCCGGATGGTACGGTTTCCCCGGCCAGAAGCTTTTCTATGGCAAAATAACAATCGTTTTTTTCGTAGAGTGATCCTAAAGCTTCCGTAAAACGCGGAACGTTGGTATTAATCCGGAAGCTGATTTGTCCTTGGGTTTTATCGGCAGTTGCATCACCGAACCAGTCACCGGCAAGATTTACAACGTTTTCTTCATCGTCAGTTTCCACGGCGGAAAACATGAGTGACGTTTCAGTATCAAAATCTTTATCCCCCACACATTGCATTTTGTCGGTTTCGTTAAAGGCGTGTGCGGTAAGTGCCGCAACTCCATCAGTCCATGCAACATCATAAAATCGAGCGCAAACGATGGTAATTGTGCCGTAAATCAGGCGGATATATTCGGAAGTTTTAACCGGTGAACCGGTATCCGGATCAATCTGCAATCCGGTTGCGGCATCAATATTAACCGGAATTCTTCTAAAACTTGGCATTTGACAAATCTCCGTTGTTTACAGTAAAGAGATTTGTCAACCCGAATTTTCAGTAGTTTTTGACTTTCCGCAATTGCACGGTTTAGGTTTTTTGGGGGTCGCTGAAGTGTGGATTATTGTTTTTTCATCTTTCAGGTACTTTTTAACCTGCCAGAACAATTGTTTGCAAATTTTAATATGGGACGGTTTAATTCCGGCCCGGTCATTAAAAACATTAACCCGTAATGCCCGGAGCTGATTAGCCAAGCGCAAATCGATACCGGCGATTTGTTCTGAAGCTTCGTTAAGGTTGCCTTCACAATAGATTTCATGGTCGGTATCCCAATAGCCTTTTTGCAATTCCCCCATTTCGACAATTGCCGCCGAAAGGTGTTTAAGGGTGCAAGAAACACAATCATCTTTATTGACACGATCCATTATACCTCCTCCGATAACAGTCCGTAAATTTTATCTCCGCCCCCGTTATCACACGAGGAATTACGTTGCGGCGATAAACGCTTGACATTTGATATAATATTATTATTAACTATTCCGGTTGGGTGTAAATCCGCGACATTAGCTGTTTGCCCTAATTTATAACTCCAATTCCCGGTAGCTTCCGTTACTGTTGCCGTTCCATCCCCATTGGCGGTAAAAGTGTAATGCCCGTCAACTTCCCAATCGTAATCACTTTCATCCACCGGATCGCTTCCGAATAAGCAGCTATCCCAATCTCGAAATGTAACTTTTCTAAACCAGGTTTCTTCGTCTTGCCATCCGTGAAAATAAATAACTGCCGAACAAATTGTTTTCAGTTCGTCTTGAAGATCACTAAGATTATCGCCAATATATTCATTTGCTTCAGTGTATGTATCAAAACCTTGCCCGTCAGCAAGAATGGCATGTTTATAATAATTTTCACCGCTGGAATAACAGTCTAATATATCAGTTGCACATAACGCTGTAATGGTTTCATCTTTAGTCATGCATAAGGTGCAGTCGGCACTAGTGCCACAAAAGCAAGTTCCCGTTATATAGACTTTAGTTCCCGCGCATGCCCCAACTAATTGATCATACAAATCCTGATAGTTGCTGGACATATATGCACTTGCTTCAGAGCGCAAATCAAAACCGGATTGTAAAACCGTGTACAAATGGCTTCCGTTGCTGGTAACTCCAAGGGCTGTTTTACAGTCACCGGATAAACTACTAGCGGTATTTTCGGTTACCACGCGAATACTCACACTTTCCAGGCAACCTTCACAATCAGACTCCGAAAATTCACAAATTCCAAGAATAGCCCAATTAATATCGGGTATGCATCCTTTTGTGTGTATTTGTGCAATTTCATAAAAAATAAAATTTTCAATAATTAAATCACCTTCAGAGTTCCATACTTTATAGGGAGCAGTGTTACTGCTATACTGATATGGATATGTACCATAATCAATTGGATACGCCCACAAATTAATACCGACTTCAACATCTAAAATATTGACTTCAAATGATTCAAAATCCCATTGTATAGTACCTTCGAAAATGACTACATCGCCGTCATCTCGATCGATTATTTGAAATGGGTAAATATACCCGCCTTTTATTTGATATGTAGCGCCATCCGTCATAGCTAGACATGGCGCTGGATCTGGAGGCTGCTCTAAAAAATCATAACGACAGTTGTGATCATTAATAGGATTCACCACATTTCTTCGAAGTATGTTAAAATAATACGGCGGTGGAGTTACACTAATATCAGGATCGAGTATTTGTTTAGCTCCTGTTTTGTCACTAGCATCGAATGGATCTCCTCCATACATTGCTTGCCACAAAACATACGAAAAACCAAAATAATAAGCTATACGGTTATCACTATCTCCGGAACATTCAAACCAAGGGGGAATATACCAGACACCGGTTCGAGGATCATATTCGCTGAGGTCAGTTGCTTTCCAGCCTGTATTAGTCCACCCGATAGTATAATCCGTCAATCCCTGCCAATATGGAAAATATTCAGATACCACAGGATAAATAAAATTACCGCACGGGCAATAACTGCATTTTGACGGCAAACCATTGTGTTTCATTGCAAGTTGCTGGCGTTTCCAAAACAGCATCAGCATTCCCCCCAAATAGTCCCGTAAATCACGCTGTACTGGCGTTGAGTGAGGTTTGACATTGTGCCTATGCCGGTTTCTTCATCCACCTCCCAGTCGAAATCGGCCAGCAATCCGTGAAACTCACCGGCAACAGGTTCGATGAATTCATTTTCCAGAACCAATTCAGGCGGGTTGATTATCGGATCGGCATATTGCCAGCGCAAAAACAAAAATCCTTTGTCCTCAAGTTCTTCGGTGTACTCTTCGTTGAGGTTGAATGTTTTTAACCCGACAATGAACCTTTCCCCGTTGATAATTGCATATCCTGGTGACACTGTTAATTGCAAACCGTCTTCCTCATTACTGGAAATTGCTACCTTGAAATATCCGTCATAGCCTCCGCCGCCTGGGGTGAGTTGCGCGGAAATGCGTTTTCCCCTGGAAGTTTGTTCGATTTTAATGTTTGCGCCTTCAATGGGAGTATTGCTGGTGATAAGTTCCCGAAGATATTTGCAGGCATTGCGCCAATTGTAGAAGATTTTTTTACTCATGATTGTGCCAGTAGAAAATATTCCATTCTAAATCTGATGAAGGTGAATATAAATATTCCCGGACAAATTTTGTCCAAATATCGCCCTCGTTATCATAAACTTCGGTGAAATCCTGATTAACCCTGCGCCACCATCCTTCATGCTTTCCTATTGTGGCATATTCAACTTTAGTTTCATTCCAGTCAATGGCCGAATCAACGTATTTTGCCGGATCGCCTTTTGCATAACTTTCAATTGTGACTTTTACACATGAAATAGACACATCAATCATTGCGTTCGGTAATTCCGCATCAACCAAAAACGGGCAATCTTCGTATGAATTCCAACTGCCTTCTGATTTATTGTTGATTTTGTCCCAAATGCCGTCATTCCCGAGATACCAGCCGCAATCTTTTGCCGTTGGCTTAAAATCACCGATAGAAGTATATGTTTTGGTTTTTCCGGTAAAGCTTCCGGTGGTGTTTTTAGAAATGGATACACGGGTTGACTGGGTTAAATCCAGAGCTTTCAAGGTTACTTCATATTCAGATTCGGAAACCTTAACGGGATCAATATTGATAACCGTGGTGTTTGTGTCGCCAGTCCAATCATCTGCTGATTTGCCGGTTAAATCCTGGAATTCGGCCAAATTGTCCGCATGAACCTGCCAGCGCCCGGTATATGACACTTCCCGGACAACTCCCCCCGCCGCGTCTTTGCGGAGGAATTTTTCAGACCTGCGGGACTCGATTAGTCTGACCCCGATATGTTTAGCTTCAATAGTAACGTAGTAACCGAGTTTTCCAATCGGATCAGCGCTTACCCCGGTGATATAATATCCTGAACCGGCCCATGATTCCGCGCTGATTCCAACATCCCGATCCGCAATCCATGAATCATATTCATCATTTGACACCCGCCATTTCGCGGTTTTTACCTGCTCCATCATGGCGGTTTTCCGGTAAATCGGATTGCCGACCATCAGCACCGCCATATCACGGGCAACAATGACCACTTCGTAAATACCAGCCCTGATCAAATCAGATTTGACATTATCGCAAAGGTATGCGTTCCCGCTCCATGAAATTACGTCACCGATAGCCGGTAAAAAGCTTTCCATGTTGTCAGCGTGTACGCGCCATTTCGCGGTTTTTGTGGTTTCGTCATTGTGATTTGTACTGGTGGATACACCGCCGATCATTTCCGCCGTTGCGTATTTGGGTTTTCCGGTAAACGTGACTTCGTACATGAAACGGGAAATAGATTTAAATTTTATATCAGAAATGATATAATTTGAATCGCTGGTGTATCCGGTAGAACTGTTTTTAGGCATCCGGAAAGCATCACCCCTGTTTCCGGCCCACGTCTTGACGGAATCGCCGAATGTTTCCCAACTATCCAAAACATTGTCATCCGGCATAACGTGCCAAGTATTTGACCGGGAAATTGAGCCGTCAGCTTCAATCTGAAAATCGATATTATTGTAATGGGTAATTTTCATAATTCCACGCCTTCAAGTGACTGGTTTTCTTCCAGAAGATCAGCGATTTTCGTAACCTGATTTTTTATTTCGGAAGTATTGGAATCCTGCTTTTCCTGTTTTTGCTTCATTAATTCGGTGAATTTCTGAAACGCGGCCTGTTCAGCGTGACTAGGGGAATCCCAACCGCTTTGCCTTTGATATTCCCGTAAAAGGTTCTGATAAAGAGCCTTTTCCTGTTTTGTGGAGATTTCCAAAAAATCCTTGATTTGCGCGGAAGTAGAACCGGCCGCGCCACCGTCACGGTCAAGTATCCGCTGGCGGTTTTGAAATCCCTGGCGATATTTAGCAAGTTGCGCTTCCGGAGACAGTTTTTTTGCCTGTTCGCCAATCGCGGTTTTTTCCTGGAGCAAATCTTTTTGGATTTTAACCAGTTCCACCAGCCGGGATTTCAGGCGGTCATATTCTTCAGCGGAAACGCCGGTTTGCTTCATTTTGTCCTGAATTGTGGCAATCTCCCCGGAAATCATTCTAAAACTGGCTTCGTATTCGGTGAGTTTTTCTTTAACTACTTCCAGTGATTCAAGTTTTGTGCCTTTTTGAATAGCTTCCGAATCAATGCCCAAAAGATTAAATTCAAGCCCTTTCAGCATAGCATCAATCCGCGCCTGAAAAGGATTTTTATATTCTGAATCGGCTTTTTTCGCGGCTTCATCAGCTTCTTTGTCAAGCATGACATTGAAAGCTGAAAGAGCATTTCGGACTTTATCTTTTAAAACGTTTACCGCATCTTTTCCTTCAGCGTTTGCAAATGCGAATTCAACGCCCAAAGAACCCATATCAAACCGGTCAGAAAAAAACTTCTGAAACCGGTCAAATTTAGCTTTGTCAAAACTTTTGAAGTCGATACCGAATAACTTTGAAAGTTCATCGGTTTTATTTTCATTTGCGGCTTCCGCCTTTGCTTTAGCGGCTTGCTTATTCATGTCGTTATAAAGCTGTTTCAGCTTTTTGTACACGTCACGTTTGCCGGTTTTTCGGAAATCGGAAATCATTGCATCAGCGTCTTTTTCGGATATTTTCCCCGCCGACACCAATTCTTTTTTCCAGTTCAGCATATGCCGGGTTTGATTTACCTGAATCTGTTTATCAAGCTCAGAAGAAATCTGTTCTTTTTCCTTTATGTCACCTGCAAACAGTCGAACCATCCAAGTATCTTCAAATTTGTATCCGCCGAGGGTGTCAAGCGCGGAATTCAACGCGCCGACTTTATCAAGCCAGTTACCGAATGCATAGCCAATATCCCATACAGCGGGAGCAAATGCGGCAAGATTCAATATACTCATTGCATTGCCTAAACCGCCAAATGATTTTTTTAATTCTAATACAGAAGCGGAAAGAACACGTTTTGAAGCTCCCAGTGTCCGGGATGCATACGAAAGTTTTGTAACCTGATTTGTGGCAACTGACGTTGATTTGGCAAAATTTACCATTGCCCGGCCATTAAAAGCCTTACCCCATTGCGCGTACTGATTTGCCGCCACGTATTGAGACCGGGAAAAAAACATTAATCCCGTCCCTGCTTGTAATGCCGCTTTTTCCTGCTGCGTAAACATGCCGATTTGCCGGGAAATCGCGGCGGTTCCGTAATCCGTGGCATTCGCGGCGGACTTTTCGGCAACAGCGTAACTGCCAGCGGCGGAAGCGGCCTGGATTGATTCGGCGGCGGTACGTGCAAGGTGTCCGCGAATCACATTGATTGCAACCGCAACCAAACCGAGTTGTACCTTCCAATCCGGCATTTGCGCAATAGCTTTGCCGGTTGCGCCGATCAGACCGCCAAGCAAACTTACAGCCGGGGAAATCGCGTCACCAAAATTGATCAAACCCTTGTTCATATCGGTCATGGCGGTTGTCCAGGTAGTCTTTGCGTTATTGGTCTGGATTTCAAAAGCTTTCAGTGAAGAACCGGCGTTGTTATCAAATTGCTTTAGAATTTTCTGGAAGGTTTCCGCCTGAGAACCGGCAAGGGAAGCGGCGGCGCGGAATGCCCGGACATTACCGAACATTTTTGCAAGGGCTTCAACGTTGTCACCGGCCTTTTCATTAATTTCGCCAATTGCGGCGGCAAAACCTTTTTCCCGGATCGCGGTTGCGGAAAGTTCAATCCCAAGCTCCCGCGCGGTGTCAATTGCTTCTTTGGACGGATCGAGAAACGAAACGATTACCTGATTAAGTGAAGTCATGGCGCGGGAAGTCGGTTGTGTCCGGGTAAGCGTGGCAATTGCCGCGCCAAGCTGTTTAATCGGCACGTGGGCTTGTGACGCGCTGTCTACAACCAAACCGAGAGTAGCGGCAACTTCCTGCCCGGTAGTTTTGCCAAGCTTGACCACGGTGTAAAACCAGTCGGAAAGCATTCCGGCATCTTTGATGGTCAAGTTGTACCCGTTCATCAACGTGGTAAGGGAATCCATAGCCGGGATTTGTTCCGCCCGGATGGTTTTTGCCATTTTCGCGACTCGCGCCGTGAACGCGGCAAGTTCTGCTTCCGAACCGCGCGCGCCGGAAGAATAGGCGTAGTAGTAGGAATTTGCCAGTTCGGTTGACCGGCCAAGGATTGAATCTATGTCAAGAATATCATGCTTGAGACTGTCAAGATTGAAATCCGTGGCGATTGACCGGATATTAGAAAGTTCCGCGCCGAAATCCATTGACGCGGTTGAAGCAGTTTTGAAAGTCCGGTAAACGCCGTAAGCCCCGAGAGCGCGGGTAACTATTCCCTGGACACGGGCCATTACCGATTGAGTTTGTCCGGGCAGTTGGTTAAGCGGAGTGAGAAAAGGACGGTTATCAAGTGCTACCGCCGCGCCTGCTATGCCTAAATCAAACATTCTTCATCAAATCCCGCTTTGTGATTTTGTGGGACGTTTTAAATTTTTCAGGGTGTCCCGCAACTTCTTTAGCCAGCTTTTGAGCCGCTTCCCATTCTTTGGGGTCAATTTCATCATTACTGAAATCGTAAATTTCGGCTGGCCCCCTGCGCCGTTCCAGTCTGCCACGGTTTCCGGATAGTGCGGCCAAAATGCTTTCATAATACATATCAATCGCGTCATCGGCCTTTACTCTGTCCGCAAGCGTGTGGAGTCTGAGAAAAATCGTTAACGGTTCGGCAAGCAATGTTTCAACAGTATACCCGCCGAACCGACCAAGGATTTTAGCGGCCATTAACTCGAAGTCGGGGAAGGACTGGCGGTTTTTTTTTCTGAATTTTTTGGCTGGCTTTTATTTTCGTTAAGCTCCGTGCCGTAAATCAGGTACAGGCAGAAATCAGATAATTCAAAATAGCCCAACCGGAAAAGATCGCCCTGGATTTCCTGCGGAAGTTTCGGCTTCGCGATTTCCATTAATTTCTTTTTGCCTGCAACCATAGCATCAGTTATTTTATCGCCGTCATCTTTGGCATCGGCGATTTGTTCTTTTACATTCTGCGCTATTTGCATGACAATATCTGCTTCGTCAGCAGATATTTTATCAATGTCATATTCCTTGCCGTTGCCGCCCTTGATTTTAACCGTCCGTTCCCCGAATATCGGAAATAACCGCATAAATCACCATCCTTCCGGTTATGATGTGCCGTTAACGGCGATTTCTTCCATTAATACCCCGTTGTCATCAAACATGGCTTCCCATACCAACGGCACAATGCGGTCATCTTGATAACTGTACGAATCTTCAAAACCAGGAAGGGGAACTGCTTTCGGGAACTGCCTGCCTACCGTGTCATTCTGATTGATTGGAGTAAGCAACAGTGCGCCAGCACTATCAAAAATATCCGTGCCAATCATAGATTCGGTAATTTTACTGTCATCGTCAAGAATCAAGGCCATGGAATCCGTGATTTCCATCAACGGGGTTTCAATCGTGACCTTAAAGCCGATAAGCACTTTGCGAACTACCGTTTCACCGGCTTGATCGCATTTGGTTTCATGGTAAATCGGTTCAACTTTGACTTTGATACCGCCCTGCGTAGCTCCAAGCACCGTACCCTTGAAAGACACGGCACACGGCCCGATTTTCATTTTGCTAATGTCATAATCATCCGACATGGTTAAAAACTCCTTTGTTAATTTACAAACAATTTATTGCCCTTAAACAACAAAAAGGAATTCGTCAACCTTCGAGAAAAAAGCAGACAATCAGGTTATAGGAAAGTGACTGTTTTACAGCCCCGCGGTCAGATACCGGGTAGGTTCCACCGGAGCCGCGTTTCAGGATTGCTTTAAAATTTACCGTCACGCCGTCAACAGTCTTTTTTATACCGTAAGCCGGGGTTTTGGCGCGGAGCGTATCAAGCAAAACCCGCGCCGGGTCATGGTCGGAAAAAGTCCCGAAAATCTGAGCATTGAATTTTGACAGTGACGGGGAATTGTCCGAAATTTCCGAACCGAGTTTAACGCCAACGCCGTTTTCAACTCCCGTTGGGACTTTGTAGCGGAAAAGTTCTTCATCAATCGTTAAGCCCGTCCAATCCGCGACAATTTGCGTCAAGGCTTTTTCGGCAATCGTAGTTTCAGTGTCGTTATCGCTCATAATTTCATTTTCTCCTGAATAATATCTTTAAAGTCATCCATGGAATCATCAACCCCCCTGGTTATAAACTTGGGGCCAACGATAGTGCCAAGCCGGGCCTGTTTGTTAATCGACTGTTCGCCAAGGTTGTATTCGCCTTCATGCCGGGCAATCGCATAATCGCGGGACGTGGCGTTTAATGGAATCCTGATTACGGCGGCGGATTTGCCGTTATCATGTTGCACTTCAGATTCAATATCGGCAGTCAAGTGACCTTCCAGAACCGGGCAACGGTCTTTTGCCGCGCCTTCAGCGGTAATCGCAATATCTTTCAACGCCGCTTCCTTTTGCGTCTCATTCAAAGCTTTCAATATCTGCATATTCGCAAATATCTTGCTTAAATCAAAAGTAAATGCCGGACGGTTAGACAACGGTACACCTGTAAGCTATGGTTTCCCCGGCCACGTTTTCACATGTCCGGATTTTGCCGATTTCGTATTTTTCATCTTCCGAAAAAATTACTTTTGTTCCCTGCGTCACTTTCGCCGGGGAATCGATCAGGATAATCGTATTGTTTTTTATCTGCCCGAAATAATTTAAATCCGCCTGGGTTGCATCAATACTCACGGCGGTTGCGTTGTGCGTGGCGATTTCCGGACGGCTATCAACGTATTTGCCGGTAGGGATTTCGAGTGAAACCGGAATGAATCTTTCAGTTAACATTTTATCCTCTCTGTTTACGAGAAAAGGAAAATGTCAACTTAAACGGAAAGTGATAAATATAAGCGAAAATTTAAATAAAATAATCGGGTAACTGCACGTTTGCATCTTTGGGTTCAAACTGAATGCCGTTATCGCCGGGATAGGGCTGGCGGTGATCGCCGGTCTCAAAGAAGATTTTTTCCGGAATGCCATCCGGGAAGGCTTTGCAGGTTGGGTAAAAATCGCCAGATTCAGGATCATAATGCTTGCAAAAAAAACAAATTGGTAAGCGACCTTCCATTTTTTTACCTCCGATAGTGCCGGTCAATAAATTTCTTGATTTGTCTTGTCACGGCAACAGGTTTCTTTTTTAATATATACTGAGTAAACGCTTCAGCAAAAAATTCATCCAGATTTCTTGCGGCATATTTTGATAAAATCATGCGATTTTGTTTTTTGACAGGTAATTTATTGTATAAAGCTTTATAATCCCCGTATATTAATTTCAATTCATGAATTTGTTCCGGAGTGGCAAAAGCGGTATTGAAAACAGTATGCCCGAATTCATGAGTTGCCGTGTAAAGATCAATATTTTTTGCATCTACCTTTGCTTTAAACTGGCCTTTGATTTCGCTTCGTAATTCCTGGAGGTATTTTTCCCGGTCACTGAAAATTTCCCGGTTGAGGTACATTTTTTCACCGTTGTACACCATTCCACGCGCGGAAGCGTGTTTTCCCATTTTCAGGCTTTTTAATTTGTTGGCATATTGGGAATGCAAGCCTTCCAGGTGATTTTCTATCCGGGAGCGCCAGCCGGACGGAATCCCTTCAAGATTTACATTCTCTTTTCCAAGGATTTCCGCCATTGGCCCGTGTTTGCGTTTGCTGATTGCCTGGGCCGTCCGGTACTTTTTCCAGTCGGCGGCGGTATTGGTCTGGATATTTTGCGGAGAATTCAAGCCTTTTCGCGGTCTGCCGTCAGAATGGTATTTTTTGTCAACCCCCCCGGCTGTCAACCCCCCGTATGGAACTGCCACCAGCGAGTGTGTGCAATTCGGATGAAACAAACCTTTGCTGGTTGCATAGTCCACGGTTGAGAGTCCGGGAGTCTTGCCGCTGATCGAGAGTAGCCGGTTTTCCCAAACCGCGCAATCGGGGCATGGGTTCCCGGAAACCGTTACCCGTACCACATCCCGGTTATTCTGCGCGCAAGTGTCCAGGTACGTTGACCGGGAGCAATTCAGCAATACGGTACGGCCAAGCATATTGAAATATGTTTTGCTGTCCCAAAGCTTCCCGGCGCGGTCGATAAACTGAAAATCCGTAATTTTCGCCGCTTCCGTCATCAAAGCTTTTGAGACTTCTTTTCTGGTTTTGCCGGTTAATGATACTTCCCGGAAAACTTTAGCCGACAGATTCCGGAGTCTTAAAATTTCCTGGGCCTGCATTTTTTGAGTCATTCCGGCAATATGATTGTATGAATCATCCAGGAAGTAATTAATGCGTTTGCGGTTTAAACTGGCAGTGACGTCATTCGGATTGAGTTTCAGATCGTACAACGCCATGAAATAGTACGACTGCGCCACGTAAGGCACGGAATATTTCATTTTATCGCGGAGCGTAGCTTCAAATTCCTTGAAAGCATCCTGAAGCTTTTCGTTCAACGCCACCAGGTACTTACCGGAATACGGCGCGGAAAACTTTTGTGAATGCTTTACAATCACATTCATGATCGATTCACGCGCGGCTTCATAAATCTTATCAAATTCGGCGGCTTGCGCGTGAATCCACTTCATACCCTGGGCGTGCGACTTCAGGCGGTTTTGAATGGCATTTGTGGCTTGCCCCGGCATAAATTACCCCCGTCTGAAACGCGGCATTCCCTGGATTCGTTTAACAAACATCATTGCTCGCGGGGCAATTGGATTTCGCCCGTAAGAATTGCGGTAAGTCCGGTCTCCAAGCCCTTCAATATCTTCGGATTCAATATTGTCCAGCCTGACCAGTTCTTTACGGTTTACCGCCAGAAAAACCGCCTGCTCGTATACGGCAAAAAGCTGATTATCGTTTTCCGTGTTGATTTCATTTATTCCGAGTTCAAACGCAATATCCTGCTCCGCCATTGCCAGTGCGCCGGTCCGGTCGGATTCCGGCAGTCCGGACCAGTTAATATTTAACAAATGGTTTTCAAAATATGTATCCGCTTCCGCAAGAGTAGTATTCATGTTGCCTTCGGCTTTCTCCCGCGCTTGGATGCTTGCAGGTCTTTGATTATGTCTTTATCTGAAACGTCACCCGGAAAGCTTTTTACCTGGACTTGCCCTTTTGCGTCAATGAAAGAAGCCGACTTGCGGTTCCCTCTGGCAATGATCCGCAACAATTGAATCTTGCGCGGTTTGGCTTTTACCGGGGCTTTCTTTTTAGCCGCGTCTTTTTGCGGCGCGGTTTTGGTTTCCTGTGATTCTTGTGTTTGTTCTTCTGACATTTTTTTACTCCCTGCTGTTATTTTATTTTGCACCAACTTTATGACCGCATTTTACACCGCCATGAATAAAAAGATTGAAGCCCATTTTTTTTACATCATTGGAAAGGTTGGTGTCCCATCCGTAAGGTGCAATTCTGCCTTCAATTTGTTTTTTGCGGAAACGAAACGGAAGACATTTTTTAACCTGCCCCATATTCCAAAGCGCAAAGCCACCGGCAATAAATCCGGCCTGATAAATTTTGTCTTCGTTTACTTCGCTTTCATAAAAAAATTCTTTCCAGTAATCCGGCCCGAGTTTTGCCGCAACAATTCTGCCTTTACCTGTACGGGATGGATATGCCCCGGAAATTGCTCCGCACTTGTTTTTAATCGAAAATGCTTCAACAAGCTTTTTAAGTCCATTTAACGGCGGCGTTACATCGTCCTCAAGCAATACCAGCCAGTCGGTGTTTACATGTGGCAAAATTTGATTGTAAAGATATGGAACAAATTCATGCCTTGCGGTAATTGACCGATTAGCGTCACATGGTTTGCCAAAAGCCTGATAATAAAAAGAAATGTCAAGTTCAGATAAGAATTTTTTCACATCCCGTCCAAATGCCGCATTTCCGGAATTGTCCAGAACATAAAGCGTGGTCATTGGCGGTAAATCTGCTTTTTTGATCCAATCTTGCCAATCCTGAAGACAATCCTTGCGCCCCGCGAGCAATGAGACGATCCCAAATGTGCGGCAATCCCATTTATGCCCCATATCAAGCCCGGCATCAGCCTGCAAATGCCGGTGATCGGCTCCATGTAAATGAATTTTGATGGGAACTGGATTTTTTTCAGCGGCGTAACCCATTCTGGTAATTGCAACGGCAAGGCTGTAATCATCATAACAACCGGTATTCGGCCAGCCGCCAGCTTCCTTGACGGCATTTACACGCCATCCGGAGCAAGCGGAAATATAATTTCGTTGCCTCAAAGCCCAATAATCAAAAGTATCTAAAAAATGAATAGGCTTGCCATCCGCGTCAAAGTTGGCAAAAATAATAGCGGCGTCATGCGGAGCCACTTTTAAAACGCAGCCCATGCCTTTAATGTAATCCGGATGCATTTCGTCATCAGCATCGGCAAATACAATCCATTCGCATTTTGTGGCCTCGGTTGCAAGATTGCGTCCCGGATTAGGGCTTTGCGCGGAATAATTAATAACTGTCCAGTCAAGCGGGACAAAATCAGGTTTTTTGCATCCGTCCAGGGCGAGAAATTTTTCCGCTGGCTTGACGGATTGATTATCAATCGCGATAATTTGACGTTGCAGATATTTCAGATACTTTTCATGGCAAGTAACGCAAACAGCAATATCGGTCACACTGCCGGAATAATTGAAATTCAATTTTAATGGAAGTCGTTGCCCTTGCCGGGTGCTGGTTTGAATTTTGGAAAGCTGTTTTTCTTCTTCTTTTCTCAATTCCGATTCAATTTTTCTATCGGAAGCATTGCCGGGAAACATTTTCACCAGTATTTCAGTTCCGGGAAGAGAATACAAAACCCGGCGTTTCGTGCCGCTCTGAATATTGACAATTGATAAAATTTTCATAATCCTGTTGTTTTAGAAAAATTCCCGCTGGCCGGGAAAATGACAAAAACCAGCCAGCGGGAATGAATGTGAATGTTTACGAAGTTGCGGAGCTTCCGGCCTTGATCGCCGCCAATGCGGTATCGGAATCCTGTACGCCGTAAATTCTGCAAAGTCTCTGCTTTGCGTTTTTGAATTCAGTAGTATAGCTACCGATAATTACGCGTTTGACACCGTGGAAACCTTTTTCCGTGGCATCTTCATCCCGAAGGGCATCATTTGCCAGCGGCACAAGGAAAAGACCTTCACTGTCCAATACCCACGTGTGAGTATCCGGAATATCCGGCTCAACCACAATAGTCATGAGTTTGCCGGTGACTTCGTTGACTACCTGGGCAACATACGCGCCGCGAACTTTATCAGCCCGGACAATGGTAAGTTCTTTTTTGTACTCGTTCGAGAGAACTCGCGCCTGACCGGGGCCGCAAAGGATGGTGTTCGGATTACCGCCTTCAGCAATGATTGCCTGTGAAGCATCGTTGATAACGAAGCTGTCAAGCCGGTTTCCGCCACCATTCACCGCAAGACTGCCACCCTGTGCGCCAAATTCGTACAGTCCGCCGAACTGTCCTTTGTCGGTTTCAGTTCCGAGTACACGGGTTCCAAAAATTGCCTGACGGTTCATGTCTCTGCCTATCAAATTCAAGCCATCGGCGGTATGCTTGGTAATCTGATTATCGACATTGCCGTACACTTTGGTATTTTCCGCAATCGTGGTAACCACGATTTCACGCCGGAAAATTTGCAGGTAATTGTACTCCGTGCCGGACTGATTGTAACCCTGTTCGCCGTCACCGTTGCCGGTTCCCTCTTTCATGGGAGTGGAAACAATCAGAAGGATATCATCATTTGACGGATTTGCGGTTTCTGATCCGTGCGCCGCAATCAGCACGTACACAAACGAAGTTGCATCCGGCTTGGAAGTAACGCGGAAAAGCGCGGAATCGTCTTTGATTGTAAAGATCGTTCCGGCCATCACTTTGGCAACATCCGCTTCGCTACCGGTAACCACTTTGGTACTGGCATTCACGGAAGCGGCGGTAAGCGAACGTCCGGTAATCTGGTCTTCCAGCCATTCATGTTTGCGGTTCGTGGCCGGGGCTTTAGGCTTTTTGAAAAGCGAGATAAAACGCGGCTGATTTGCGACAACATCCGAAAGGACATCGCTCAAATCCCGTTTTACGTTTACAAGATTGTATGAAGGTAACATTTTTAACCTTTCTGGTTGAAATTACTTAATTGTTAATCCTCAAGCGTGGGGGCATTGCCGATCATATCCGCCACATCCCCTGACTCTTTGGCTTTTTCGTACTTTTCGGTTCGGTCACCGCCACCGCCTCCGCTTGCCGGGCTTCCGCCGCCACCATCGGACGAAACGGAAACAAACAAATCCGGTTCACTTTCCTGAAGCTCCTTCATGAAGCCCTGAACCGCGTCCTTGTCGGACAAATCCAGTTCCTTATCTTTAATCAGGTGTTCCAGGTAACGAGTGTTTTTAAAACGGAATTCTTTGCCGTTGGCAAGTTCCGAAACCGACTGTGAAAATTTCAACTTCTCAAGTTCCGAACTGGCAGACTCTTTTTCCTGGGTAATTTTGTCCAGGTCTTTTTGAATCTTTGACATTTGGTCTTTCAGTTCCTTCTTTTCCTTTTCCGCTTCGCTGAGTCCCTGGGTTTCCAGTTCATCAACTTTAGCTTTCAGGGTGTCAAGCTGTTCGGTCAATTCCTGCTGAGTTTCTTCCGCTTTTTTCCGCTTGGAGATTTCTTCATCCAGTCGGGATTTCGGAATCCGGTCTTCCGGCTCTTTGTACTCATCGAGAAATGTTTTTTCCGCTTCGCTCAATTCTTCGCCCTTGCTTACCTTCTTGAGAATGTCTGTGATTTTCACCTTTTTTACTCCTTTATTCTGGTGTGGGGATCACCGCACATTGTTTTTACGCGCATGACCGCGAGTTATACAAAGGAAATTTCTGTCAACCCTTGATTATCTGGTAATGATTTTTGTTAATGGATACTAAACAGTGAAAGGCATACAAGAAGATAAAAATAGAGACAACAATACAGGGATAACTATCGGTTTTATTGGTGAGATGTTTACCGTTGAAAACGGTATCGTTTTGTTGGACTCAAAAGTTTGTGAAAACACCCGCTTTTACAAGGAAAAAGATGTTAAAAAGACCAATATGGTATATTTAAAGGTATACCTTAACGCCGCATGCCTTGTCTATGCTTTGTGTAATGTTTGCAAGTCTCTTACAATCATGATTATATAAATGAGAATGAATGGGGGTAATCATGGTATTACTCGTATGTTAAGTGTTGTTTTAAAAGTTAATTTTGAAGCCGATAAACTATAGTTTTAAGCTTGATTTAAAAGAATCATATTCTAATCAGGTGGTATATTATCAAATAATTGAAAAAAAATGACATAAAAGGAAAACTCTTATGCAAACAAAAGAAATAAAGATTTTGTTTTCATTTATTTTGATAATTTTAACTATATTAAAAAAAACATGGAAATATTTTAAGATAAAAACCCCAAAAGATAAAATTTGCCAAAATACAATATCAAAATGCAATAAAGAGAAATATGTCGCAAGTCAAAAAATTGCTGAATTTTCAATCAAATTTGATAAAAGTGGAAATTTAAAAGAAATTCAGACAATTATATCAAAAATAGATAGTAAATAACTATTCTGTATTGTCTGGCATTTCCGGCAGGGGTATTTCAGTTGAAATTTCATCAATTTCCTTGTGTATCTTCTTTTCCGATTCCGGGGAAAGCTTATTGACCTTATCCAGGAGCTTAACGGCGGCGCGGGAAACCGCCCGGCTGAATTCCGGCCCGGCGTTAACCGTGCTGAGTTCAAGCAGTGCCGACACCGCATTGAGCAAGTCAAGCACGGAAAATTCGCGGTTGTAATGAATTTCCGGAACTTTGATAGTGGAGTCCCAAAGGTTCATCAGCTTCCAGATTTTAAGCTCCACCTGTTCCAGCGCGTCCGCACGGGTTGCAAGCCCCTGGATGATCCCCTGATGATCCCACGCTTTGCTTTCGGCTGATTCCGCCTCGCGGGTGTCTTTCCTGATCGCCATCCCCACAATATCAAATAGCTGAGTAATCAGGTTGGTAATTTCTTTCCTGATTTCTTCCGTGGTAGCTCCATCCGGGGCAATATACCGGGATATACCGTTGTCTTCCGGAGTCTCGAATATCGCGGCGGATCGCGCCAGCGTGTAATTAAATTCAGCGTCATCATTTTTATCCGGATCATGATTTTCGCAAGGTTTAAGAGGTGGAGAGCTAAAACTATCACGGAAGGAAAGGGGAAGCACAAGCAGGCCGTACATTTGCTTGACAATATTCATTTGTGCTTCGGATTCGGCATTCAAAATTGCATCCGAAACCCTGACAACATCCTCAAACCAGTGATTGGCTTCAATTCCGTATCCGTCTGTTTCCTCGTATCTGATTAACGGGACACATTTCAAATGATGTTTTTTTGTTTCAGTTTGAACCGAGCCGTCATCCTGAGTAGTGAAAAGCGTCCAATCCTCGCGTGTCCACAACCGCCGCTTTTTAATGGTTTTTGCCGGTTCAAACGGATTCGGATGTACGCGTTGGGATTCGTTAATAATCGCCCAATTCAACTGGCCGTCACTTCCGTATTCCCAATCAGTGACCAGTTCCGGAGATAAAACACTGGCATACGGACGGATTTTATTTGCCTTCTTTTTGGCGAGTGTAAGCTCACCATCCACGCGCGGCATATCCACCCGAATCCACAAAGCGCCGCTCACGTTGCCAATGTTCGACACCTGCCGCATGACCTCATTAACGCGAAGCCCTGACCTCGAAAAGTCTTCAACAATATCTTCATCGGCTTTCTGGCGTTGCGGTTCTTCAGCTAAAATGTACTGAGTGATAAGCTGCGAGATTTTCCGGGGATAGTTGAAGTAATACGCGCGGCGTTTGCGCTCTTCCCATTCAAGGGGGTTTTCCGCGACATGCTTGATTAACGCCAGATTAATATATTTTCTGCCGCCTGAATATGCTTTTTTTGAACGCTCCCAGATATCTTTCTGATCCGTATAATCCGGATGCCTTTGGGTAAAAATCAAATTATAATTATCGCTCATGGTAAATCCCCGTTAAATGTTATCAAGGGGATTTTGTCAACCGGGAGCTTAAACCGTGGCGAACCGCCTGCGCCATGAACCGCCCTCAAGCCCCATCACCAGATACCGGAGCGCGTCCATTGCGTGATCATTTTCCTTGACCGGTTCCTCTTTAAGGTTGAGACCTTCGCGCGGCGGAATCCAGTTGTAATCGTAGATTTCCGCCAGAGTATGACGGAGATTGTTAAAAATGAACAGCCGGGGCTTGCCGTCCTTTTGAATAACCAAGCGTTCTTTGACCTTTTGAATACCCAAGCCAACATCTTTTTTAGCGGCCCTGGTATAAACTCCTTCAGCGCGAAGATCGGCCCGGTCACTTGCGTCATGATCGGCAAAAGTGTCTTCTATACGCTCCCCTTCACTCATGCGGTTGATAATCTTTGCATGTTCAACAGTGCGGATATGTGATTTGTAGTGTTCCCGATATAGATAAAGCCGTTCATCTTCATCCACTGCGCCCCACAAACACACGAACGGATTAACAAAACCAAAGTCAATCACACGATACCGCCGCCATGATTGCGGAATCTCGAACGGTTTAATTGTGTGTACTTTATCGTCAAATTCGTCATAAACCACGCCGTCAGAGCCGCGCCACAACCCGTTAAGCATTCGCGCCCTCATAAGCTCCGGCAACGCTTCCAATGATTGAATGAATTCAGGCGGCAAGTTTTCCCGGTTATCGTAAGCCGTCCAGTGGAGCCGGTCCCACAAATGCGCATCTTTTAAAGGCTTGCAGTCTTCCGGGTCAAGGTTTTGAATTCCCACAAAATGCAACCAGTGGCGCGGCCCCCGCGGGTTGCAGTCAAGAATCAGTTTTGGAACGCCATACCCGCCAATATCATCTTTAATCACCTGTGCCAGCCGGGTTATCACCATTTGCACGGTCTGCCACGTTAATTGCGTGGCTTCATTCAGAAATATGGTAAGGAATTCATTGCCAAGGATTTTTTCCACGCGGTCTGCATCGTCAAGCCCGGCAAGAATGATTTCCGAACCATTGAAGAATGTAAGCGACAACTCGCTTTCTGATTTTTTGTAAATATCTTTCGGGAGAAATTTGCCTGAATATTTTTTCAGCGTATCATTCCAAATGCTCTGCTTGATGTGTACGCGGTGTTTACGCGCCATCAACTGCCGGGAGCCGGGAAACTTCAACGCCCTGGAAATAAAGTATTCCAGTATCAACGCGGTTTTTCCTGATCGTGAGCCGCCGTCAAATAAAATCCGCGTCTTTTGCGGATCGGTCAACATGTTCCAGCCGGTCAACTGCTTTTCAGTAAGTTTAAGCCCCATTGGTCAACTATCCCCTTTTTTCTAAAGGAAAACTTGTCAAACCGCACAAATGTTAGTAGAGTATTTCAAAATGACATAGGAGAATAGACATGGTTAAAGATAAAAACATAGTAAATGAAAATGATTTTCATAATTACGAAGATTTACTTGATGAAATATCGTTAACGTTTGGTATTGATTGTATGTATATAATTTATAATGATATACTTATTTTAGATTCATTTGTTACAGTTATAAAAAAAATTGAAAAAAATTTTAAAATGCATATTAATTTTATACCAGTTGAAGTGGATAAATTATTGAATAGATACAAAACACATGAGCAATTCTATGATAATCCTGGACCAGTTTTTGTTTTATGTGACTCAGGTATTGGAATGGATACCTTTGATAAATTGCAATCACAGTTTAAAGATCAAATTTTTTATCATTTAAGAAAAGTCATATATTTTTTCATTGATAAAAAGATTATTAAAAAATATACTACAATTGCTCAGAATATATATATTCAAATTGTAGAAATGGATGATTTCTCAAACCCGACCCCAGGCGACATTAAAAACATTATTAAATTAATACAAACATTTGCACGAAGCAATTTTCAAAAAGAAATAAAACAAGAACAAGTCAAAAAAGATTTAGCGCAATACGTAAAAGGAGCTAATGACAAATTACAGCAACGTGAATATAAGCATAGAGTTAATTCCAGCTGGTTTATTGGTTTTGGAATAGGGGTTTTATCTCTTGCTGTTGGCCTTGCTATTGGATTTGCAATCTGGCAGTATAGTATAACCGACTTTAAGAGTGATCTATGGCAACCACATTTATTTATGACAATCAAGCTGGTAATTGTAATTCTTTTTCTAGCGGCGATTGCACGAGTACTATTACTACTTGGCAAGGGGCATCTTAACGAATCCATTAAAAATGCAGACAGAATTCACGCTATCAAGTTTGGTGAATTTGTTCTTAGAACATTTGGTGAAGATGTAAAGTATGAGCAAGTCGTTGAAGTATTTCAGCAATGGAACATTTCCACAACATCAAGCTTCGATAATCTAAAAGGCAAAGATTTTGACCCGAGAATTACGGAAATCATTCTATCCTTGGCGGAAAAAGCTGGCAAATCAGGATCGGGCAATCAACCCTGACCATCAACCGTAGGTTCTTCGCGGCCCTCAAAGGAAATGGCAATCTTGCCCTTGAGATTCAGGTCATTGCCGGAATTCCAGTCTTTATCGCGGTTGGAAAGCCAAAGGTCAATCGCTTTCACGTCCGGTTGAATGTGCTTAACTGTTTCCTGGACAACTTGCATTTCACCTTTTACGAGTTCGCTTTTAGTCTCGGTTACTTCATATCCGAGTGCGCGTTTAAGTAAGGCGTTCTTAACTTCCACATCAACCGGCTTTTTCCCGCGCGTTACGGCCTCCGAAAACTCCGGGTACTTTTTTTGATACTCGTAAAAACTGGTTGTGCTAATTCCGAGCTTTGCCGCTATATCTTCATCAGTCATTCTATTTCTGGCATATTCTTCCGCCAGTAGCGGGAACGTATCAGGATTGTATTTTGATTTAGCCATAATTCGCCTCTGTTTACCAAAAGAAATTTTGTCAACTGGAATTAAATACCGAGCGTGTCGCTGTGCCGGTCTATCGCGGCAAGCGCGGTTTTAAGTTTTTTCCGTTCCCGGTTATAAACCCGTGATACTTCTTTGAAATCAGCATCAATCTTTCTGGTTTGCTGTTGTCTGGTTTTCTGGTAATCTTCGCGAATTTCCGCAAAATCAGCGTCCAGCCGTTCCAGTTGCCGCCGCACGGAATTGCGCTTTGCAAGTAGCTCTTGCATTTCTTCGGTCTTTACTTGACCTTTTGTTGCCTGCTTTGTTTCCATTGCTGTTTAATGTCCGTTATTTTGATTTTATTTTCCGCTTCATGGGCGAACCCTATTACAATCCGGCCTTTTGCCTGACACGATAGCTTTAACGCGCTGGCAAACTCCGGATGCTTTTTCAGCACCTTGGTAAAAGTCTTGTGGACGGCCTGACGGGAAACTTCGTATCTTGCCGCTATTTCTTCGAAAGTGATTCGCGGCTCCACAAATCTTTCCATGACGATTTCTCTTTGCTTGTCGGTGAGCCGCAAAATCTTCGCAAGAAAATCCTGAAAGTATTGGATGCAGTGAATCGTGACAGGATTATTCACATCCGGAACGCCGTCAATATCCAGGACAAACCCGGCATCGTCAGCGTATTCTTCCGCATACTCTATTTTCTCAAACGCAAGATAAGTTTTCTTGCCGGTGACGATTTGACAAGATTCTTCACAATACTTTTCCAGTTCACAGCCTTTGCATTCCTCATGCTTGCCGTGTTCCTTCCCGTAACATGGATAAATTCTATTTTCCGGCATTTTATTGATACTCCCGATAACACCGGTCAAGCCACGCTTCCCGGTTTTCGTTTATTCTTCGGCAAAGCATTGGCGGCGCGGCGCAAGCCTTGATATTATCTCTGAGCCATTTCATGCGCTCCCACAGTTGTGCGGAAAGCTTCTTGAAATCTTCCGGACGCTTTTTGATTTCTTCCAGGAAAGATTCTGTTTCAGCTTTGTATTTTGGAAGGTTCGCGGCGGGAATCCTGCACCGGAAGTTTATAATGATAGTTCTCATTTTAGAATTGTTCATTGTTAGCTATTTTTTCTGTGTTGGGATTTGCATAATTCTAGAAGCGGTTGTGGACAGGGAGGGCAGACCGGGCAGGGTTCTTTCCTATATATATACCCTAACGTACCTCTGTAGGGTTCTGTATATACGTTAAGGGTTGCTTCAGGAAACAGCCCTGCCCGATCTGCCCACAATATAATAAATGAGATAATTATTGAGAAAATTATATATATTATAATATATATAATAATCGTCAAAAAAAGTGGGCAGGGTTGAAGTGTCTGAAAAACCTGTAACCCTGCCCATTTTGAAAATATTTTATTTAACGTTTCGATTTTTCTTTGCAAAATGCCCTGTCCACCCTGTCCAGTCTGTCCGAAATTTTTAACGTTTCGATTTTTCTTTGCAAAATACCCTGTCCACCCTGTCCAGTCTGTCCGACTATAAAACCTATGGGCAGGGTTGGAGGTCACAATAAAAAATGTGTTTTTAGCGGCATTCATCTTGATAAAATCACTCCTATCTTTCCATTGTTTTGATAGCCTATTATTTGTACGGCAGAATCTTTAGAATAATTCCACATAATGCCGCTTCTTCTTTGATTTGCCGGAAGCCGTGGATACCGGGTAACAGACGGATCAACGGCGGTTAATAATTTCATCTTAGCAAGATTACGGATTTGCTGAAGAATGTTTCCTTTATAATATGTCAAACCTTTACGCATCCATTTTTCAACAATCTTACTTCGAATGAAATAACATTCATCGTGTGGTTTAAATCCTGAATTAGTAAGCTCTATCTGGATAATTTCCTCAATCTCTCTGGCAAGTTCTTCTTCAACATTGCTTTCAGCGGCATGATTGAATAGCGTTTTGATGCATTCGCTATATTCATCAAGATTAGCGCATTGAGGTTTTAAAATATACCGTTCAAATTCTGGAAAACGTGTTGAAGGTTTGCATTTAAATTGCGCTCCTTGCTCCAAAATACTAACAATATCGGCAATTATGTGAAGCTGATATTTACAGATATAATCAATTATTTGTTGTTTCCATGTGTCATGATCTTCTAATACATTATTTGTCATTACTGGTTTTTTTAAATGAATAAAAAAGCTTCTACAGCTTATATCATTGTCCAGATTTGCGCTATTTGATGTTATTACATAGGTAAGATTGTTTGGCCGGGTTTCCTCTCCTCGTCCATATGGAGCGCGTCCGGAAATACTTTGTGCGGTTACCAGGTCGGCAAATGTAGAGCTTGAAAAATTGCCTTCCACATTATCCACAAGCAAAATCCTTGCCTGTCTGCCATCATGTGATACAATGCGCTTAATAAGCTCTTGAGGCTTCCTTTGAAGTTCTTCTTGATCGGTTTTAATTGGACTGCCAATACCGCCAGGGCTATATAAGTTCGCCGCTATTTCGGCCAGTGTAGTTTTCCCGGTTCCGGCTCCGTCCTGACTGTCAATTACCCATGAAGGACGGGCAATACCAATCCGATAATAAAGAGGCGCGGCAAGAAATGCCTGTAAAAATCGGCGATATACTTCATTAGCCGGTTCAAACATGTTTACCAATTCATTAAAATATTTTTTATCGGAAGTTGGGCGCGGCATTGGCTTGTGTGCATAGTAGACATCGTTACGTTTAGGCCAGTTTAAGACATGGCTGATTGCTTCATATCGCTTGGCATCTGAAATAGCCGCTTCATATAATTCATCTTTACTTACGCAACCTTCAATTCTGCCCCAATGAACTTTGCGGCCAGATTTTCTGGCAATCCAGGCAAACAGTGTAGCAGGTTTATAAATCCATTCTATGCGCCCGGAATCCCGGTCATGGTCGAAAAGCTGTTCATTGCCAACTTTCCGGGGGAAGCCTAAAAACCGCTTGTGAAGCTCATTGATAAGATCATTTATTTGCCGGGGGCGTCGCGTTTCTTCGCCTTTTTCATCTTTCACCAGATAGAAGTTTTTGAAGTCAGATTTATTCGCCTCTTTTGCCGTCTGAATAGCCCGGTAATCTTCGTTCGGATGTTTGATGGATTTTTTATCAATCACGGTCAATCCTTTACCGCGTTCAATAAATTTATCCTTGCCGAATTTGCTTAAAAAGTCGAAAGTGTCAAAGCCTTTGGCGAATTCCGGGAAACGCATTACCTTCAGACTGGCGGCAATGTCTTTCAGTTCCCACAGCAAAAACGCGGTTCGTTGCTGTCCGGCATCGTCATTGTCTTCAATAATCACCACGTGCTTGTCTTTGAACCATTCGTTGTAATGCGGTTCCCATGCGCCGCCGCCTGACGGGTTGGTAGTTGCCGGAATTCCGCAATGCCAAATCGCGTTGCAATCTTTTTCCCCTTCACAGAGACAGATATATTTTTTGTCTTTCCATTCCGGAAGCCGGTACAGGTAGGTTTTTGTTCCTTTTACCTTGCCGCCGTTCGCGGTTTCCTGGACAAATTCTTTTTCTCCCTTCTTTTTGGGATGCTGTAAGCGGTAAACTTTATGCCGGACTTTCCCGGCTTCATCCTGGTAATCGTAGGACTTGACTACCTGCCAACCCTCTTGTTTCAGAAATTCCAGCCGGGATTTTTTCTCTGGAACAATCAGTTGCGCCGGTTCAAGTCCGAGATATTCCCCCAATTCCTGTTGTGCAAGCTGGCGATCCCCGCCGTGCTTTACCAGCGCAACCAGATCAATCACACTCCCGGAACGGTCTTTTTCTCCCTTGCCTTTGACAAAATCAGTCCATGATTTTTCATTGATAATCAACGCCCCGGAATCCGAACCGGCGCGCCAGGGAATATCAAAGCCGTTTGGCGGTTTTCGCGGACTCATGCCAAGCTGTCCGGTAGCATATTCCAGGCAGTTTATTCGCGCCCGGATTTCGTCAAAGTCATAGAATCGTTCAAGCTTATTCACATTCCCCCCTTACACAAAACATCTTCAATATTGATTAAATTGTCTGTTACTCCATTAATGCTTACTTTGTCAATGCTTCTTGCTTCAAAATACCGATAAACAGCTTCATATTGTTGTTTAGTTGGCTTATTTCTTCCTGCATAAAAAATTCTATTGATGCTTATTTTTATATATCCATTATCGTCACACCATTTTTCTTGGTCTTCTATATTATCTGGAATTAATTCATTTTCCTGTAGCATTACGGCAAGATTTTTATGTTCAAGTGAAGGGCAAGGATAAAAACGCCCTTGACGGTCTATATAACCTGACCGCCATTGTTTATCGGTGACAGAAACCGGCCTGCAATTATTCGCTTCAATCTCTTTCCATTGTTTGTCTGCTTCTAATCTATCATTCAACATTTCCTCTGGAGTTGCATTGATTCCCGAGGCTGAAAGAAACTGCTGTTGTTTACGATGAATGTTATCTCTTTCAGGATAAGAGAATGATGTTTTTCCAGAAGAATTTTCTATTTCTATTATAGATTCTTCAGTCTCTTTCATAATTCCGGATATACTTCTTGCGAGTTGATTGGCACTGAAAATTTCCGGGTAAAAAGAATTGAAGTCAGCTAAATTAAATTTATCTCCTTCGTATGTTTCCATAAAATATAAAAAATCTTCGCGAATCTTATTATATTCAGCAATTTGTTTTTCAATATTCCTGCATATAGACGCCCTCTCTTTAGCTATTTCAACTCCGACATTCCCGGTTCGCAATGTGCGTAAATATCCACGATCAAATAAATCCGTATGCAGGTAATTGAAGCTTGTTTGAACAGAAACGCCTTTATTAAGCAATTTGGTTTGTATGCGCTGTTTCATATCATTCGCTGATGGGAGATTGTCACTGTCAGGAACATTTTCCAATCCACCCTGTCTGGAATCACCAGTGAGCTTTTGTTTGCCGGTTAAAATATCAATAGCAATACCCACAGGGCAACCAACCAAACCTTCAATGCAAACCTTTAAGGCATGTCCAGGACGATCACTCAACCAAATATCACGTACTGTTCTGGTAAAATCTTCTCCGGTTATCCAGAAACAAAGTCTTTCACATTTTTTATTACTCATTTTATTTACTCCTTAATCGCCCACCAGTTTTCTTTGATGTATTCAAAAACTTCCGGATATTTATGCTGTAACCACGGCTGTTCTTTAAGCCAGCGCAAGTAATCGTCCGGAACGTGCTTCATACGGGTATTTTTATGCTTGCCGTTTACCGGGCAAAACGATTCATCAGTTAATTTTTTCATTCTCCGCCCCTCCGCGCCTCTGTGGGATAACACATTCCGGAAAGCCGTTCAATCTGCCAGTATTGCCACGCGCTGGCGGCGATCCCGATAATCGCGCAAACTATCAACGCCAGCAAAAGCAACCTATCCTGAAAATCTTTATTCATTTTCTTTGCGCCCCTCGTGTTCTTCATGATTAAAATTTCTTATCTGATACTGAAAATCATTACAGAGAGATGTGCGGACCGTATAGGTTTGATTAGCATAACAGCCGCCAGTTTCGCGATTGAAATAAACACAATTCCAGCACATAAAATCCGGAAACACGTGTTGCACGTGACAATTTAAACACCGGGCAATAATCAGAGCCTTGTTATAACTGGGCTTTTCTTCTCCGGACTCCCATGCGGCAATCTTTTCCGGGGCAATCCCGCAACGCGCCGCAAAATCCTTTGACTCCGCAAATCCGGCCTCAATCCGCTTTAATTCAAATGTTGTCATTTTGAGCTTCCGGTTCTGATTTAAAATTTTCTTCAAAGGTGTATCCAGCTTCACTTTCCCGGCACAATTCACATATCCCGTTTTTGTCAAGCTCAAAACCCCATAATAAACAGCTTTTACATGATTCAGGAGAACCAACTTCATGGGGAATTGTGCTTGTAGCTTGTTTCATAATGTGAGGCTCTAACTTCAATGCTCTGGCTCTGGCATTTACAAATTCATCAACAATACCCGGATCATTGTGCCAGCCAAATAATTTTGCTTCACGGGAAGTATAATGAAAAATCAGCAATGCGCCTTCATCAGCCCCTTTTTCTTCATTGTAATACATATATGGTTTTAATGATTTTTTTGGCGGCTTATCCCATGATTTTAAGAATTTAAGCAAATCGCGATAGTCATCAAACCAATGCTGAACCATCAGGCGCATTAATCCAGACTGTTCACCATGAGCATAAAGCCCGACAATAATGCGATTATTGGCCCATGCCGCACCAATTTGCGCCCATGTATCAATACTGGACGGGCCAATGTAGATTACCCAATCAGCAGTGGTGGCATTGTGAATGTCAAAAGAAAAAGCATCTTTACCATCCTGGCTATGCATCCATTCCGCAAAATTTGCTTTATGAGCATTTGCTTCGCGTTCAATGAAGCTTAAAACCTCATACCCCAAATCACGAAGTAAAGCCGTAAGCATTTCAACCGCGTGACGGTTTTTCCAGCTACTTGCAATGTAAACTTTTTTCATTTTTTGTGTCCTTTATTATCTTTTTACCTAAAGCCCAAAGCCTGTTGAGATTGCTATTCCGCATTCTCAACTATGTAATGAACGCCTTCAATCAATCCGCCCGTGTTAATCGGCGGTTCTGGTTTAACTTTTTTAAGTTCAGTATTCAGGTTGCCCCAAACGATCAAATTAATAATCCGGCTCCGGTTTTTGTGTTCTTCCAATCTGTCAATAAGCCAAGCGTCAATCCTGATAGAATAAGGGATACATGATGTATCCTTTTTGTGGGACGTTTTATTTTTTGGAATTTGTCCCACAATTTGCGGAGTCCCGTTAAAATGCCGCCGCAAAGCTCGCCTGATAATTTCATCCTGGTCAATTCCGAATGCCGTAACCCCGCGTTGAAGCAGTTCATACACCGGCTTTGGCATCCGGAAGTTGATTTTAATCTTTGGCTGAATCTTAATCATTATCTTGTTTCGATTGCCGGTTTTGAATTTTAAGGAATTCAATTTCAGCTTGCATTTTACCAATGCTAATTCCTTTTTTATAACCATCTTCATAACCAAGAATTCTGGCAGTATGAATCAGGCCAAGCATTATACTGATTGCTACTGCTCCAAGTATAAACATTAAAATTTTATCATTCATTATAAAATCTTTCCGCGCCCCTGCGCCTTTGCGGGAAAACTCCCGGTTATAATTCCAATTCAGGTTGCGTAATCTTGACTTTTTCGCCAGAATCTTCTTTAAACGGATAAGGAACAATATTCTTGAACGGTATAAAATTTCTCCATTCGTTATCACATGAAAAAAGCAACGGAGTTTTCCCGGCCCCGCTATAAACAATGTTATTTATACGCTTCCAGGTGAACCATAAAATTGCCTGAAGCTGACAAGGAAGTAATTTTAAATCAGCGGCTATCGATCGATATACACGGGCAAGGTAGCGATATTGCCCCTTGGTAATACTGCCCTCCTTTAAACCCCTGATAGTGCCATGAGCGATATTGACCATGTGGCCGTCAATGGTTATCGCTTCAGGGTGATTCGGCTCTGTAAGGTTCCGCCAGAAGTTGCGGACTTTTAAGCCCTTGAAAACTGAATAGAAATGCTCCCCGGTTAAAATCCTCCAGGCTTTTGCCCGGTTATGATTGTAGGTTGTGACAATGCATTCGTGTTCATGTCTGCCCTGGATAAAACCAAGGCAAACCGTTAAACAGGAACAAAGATTTTTTGCGTAATCGTTATTCGGACTTAATGCCGCGAAAACGCCAGCTACTTGAGCAATAGGGATATGGGTATTCCAAGCTATTCCCAAAAGGGTTTTATGGTAGTTCTCATAAGCCGATAACCCCTCTTTTTTGTCACAGAAATTGACCTGCTCCCAAACTCGCATAATATTGCAAACAGTGTTTTTCATTCTTTTCCCTCGTTTGCATATTCGAGATAATCAAGTTGGGCTTGTGCGTCATTTAGTGCCGCCCTGACATCGCCATTAACATTTTTGGCAATGTCATCTATACAGAATCCGCCAAGATCACCAAGCCAGTGCTTTCGCAAGAATTCCGTTATTTCCTTTTCCGTGGGGCGTAAAATTTTGACGCACTGGAAGCGGCTTTGAAAACGGTCTGAAAGTTCATGTATATTTAAATTTGACGTGCAAATGATTGCGGTTTGCTCCGGGATAATGTCGATAAATTGAAGCATCAAAACCTGTACCACCGGATGCAACGCGTCACATTCTTCAATGTGATAAATCCGCCAGTCACTTTCGATCCGCATCTGTTCGCCTTCTTTTATCCATTCCCTGATTCTATCCGCCGTTATCTCACAGGCGGAAACATGGCTGATATTATGAGGCGCGGCAATGCTGTTGGATATGATCCGGCAGGCCGCTGACTTACCGCAACCGGGTTTACCGTACAGCAATAACCGGATTCTGTTTTTAGGGTGATTTCTGGCGCGTCTGATTTGCACTTTGGCAACTTTTCCGGCAATCCCTAAAAGATCGTCCGGCTTTTGTGGTGTCCATTCATTCGGAGTCATAGGGATTGATCCTTTGTTTTTGATGTGACAGGATTGCAAGGATTATGCCTTTGCGGTTCTCAACCCAACGGCCGGAAACATTGACATAATTCTTTTGCGGCGATAACTCCTTAACTTCCCCCTCTGAAAGAAGCGTTGAAGTTTCCGACTTGTGAAAAACGACTCGTTGACCGATATGGTCAAGCCCAAGCCGTTTCGGAACGTTTTTTTCTGCTTTAAAATCCATTTGTCATTTTCTCCTGTTATTGCAAATCAGGCATCATGCCTGCGTGCAAGCTGTTGAATCACGGTGTTTCGTTTGGACTCGATCCGGATACCTTCCGCGAATGCGCGGGAATCCCCGATAACCACACAACTTTTCTTTGCGCGGGTGATTGCGGTATAAATCAAGCTCCGGTTGAGCATCATGTACGAGTCGCGCCGGAAACAGCAGAAAATCACGTTGCGGTACTGGCTTCCCTGTGACTTGTGAACGGTCAGCGCATAGGCAAGTTGCAATTCCCTGACCATTTCTTTATTGAACAGCGTTTCACTGGAATAACCGCCGTTTTCTGACAGCGTGGGAATGTCGGTTGTAACCCAAATCTCTTTTTCGGAATCAATCGCCTTGATCGTTCCGGTTGTGCCGTTCCAAATATCCTGATCGGGAAAGTTTTTCAGACAGATAACCCGGTCGCCAACTTTCCACTTCTGGTTTTTGTTCCGGGGATTGACAATTTGTGAAACCGCCCGGTTTAAACCGTGGACGGTTCCCGGTTGCGGGTCGCCTTTTTCGCCGTTCCGGGCGCAAATGATAATGTCTTGCGTGAAATCCAACGCCCCGCTTTTTACCCAGGACAGGATTAAATTCTGAGTACGCTCCGCGCTTCCCGTGTGCCGGACTTGCCAACGTTCCCCGCCTGTCTGTTCTTCCCGCTCCGGCATCAAACCGGCCCGGATTTTTGTTGCCGCCCGGAAAATCGCTTCTTTGTTCCGATAACAGGTTTTTAGCTCTGTCACAATCTCCGGACGGTAGTTGATCAGGTCATGAAACGGCGCGCCAGCCCCTACCGGAAAAAGCTGTGCGGAATCCCCCACTAAAACAATGCTGTCCGGTTTCCGGCGCACGATTGCCGCCATTAACCAGGAATCCACCATTGAACTTTCATCAATTATCAGATTTGTTCCGGCAAGGCTCCGACACATGAAATCGTCACCGGTGAATTTTAACAAACTGTGAATAGTGCTTGCTGGCATTTCGGTTGCTTCGCGGAGCCGCGCCGCCGCTTTCCCCGTGGGAGCGCACAATACCGGACTTTTCACCGCCCCGGCAATTCCTTTTACTACCGTAGTTTTTCCGGTTCCCGCGCCGCCAGTTACCGCACTTAACCGTTCACTTGCGCCCCGGCGTACCGCCGCCTCTTGTTCTGCATTGAATGTGATTGCTTCTGTCATTTGTTACCTTTGTTTTTGAAAATAGTGGAGATATATTGCATAAAGCCGGAAGCATAGAAAGGAGAATAGTTATGGCAAAAGGACCTCTTACGATGGAAATAGCAAGAGATATTTTCATTAAACTTGTGGATGAAAAAATCATAAATTACGACATGCTGGTTGATAATGATACTGGAAGATTTCAACCAGCAGAATTTAAGCATATTTTCAAAGAAATTGCTGATGGAGTTGTTAAAGCAGTAGAATAACAAAAACATACGATATGTTTTTCCGGCTTTATTTTTTTTATTTATCTGCTTCACGAAGCAAACTCCCATATTTCCCGTTCGTATTCAAAGTTTTTACTACTGGCAAGCATTAAGGTTTCTTTCCAGCCCTGTAACGCGCCGTCTTTGAGCATGGCGGCGGTAGCGTCAAGAATCAGTTGCGGTTTCACCTGAAGCACGTCACGGGCTTTCACGTCCAGTTCCCGCCAGCTTGTCACGGTTGAACCGTCTTCCGTGAGTTGCTTCAAGGCGTACTGAATTCCGGCATAAATCCGGCGCGTGTCATCATCCGTAATTCCGAAATTCTGCCGGATACCTTTATCGACATGGGAAAAGCCGAAATTCGGCAGTTCGGCCAGCCGGAAACAATCCGCCTGAACATTTCCCAAAGTGTCCATTTTCCATCTGTCCCAGGCGGCGGAAGCCAGCTTGAAACTGCATCCCTTCGACATCAGGAACGAAATGCAGTTTACCTGAATCTCATTTCGCGCCATTTCCTCAAGCGCGGCCTGAAAGTTTGCCAGCCGTTGCCCGGAAAGCCCTTTAACGTCACCGGCTTCAATCTTTGCGAAATTCTCCGCGAGTGTGTCCCAAATCTTATCTTCCATTGCCGGGCCGATACCCGCAACCAGTGTACAGACATAATGCAACTGGGCGCGGGGATCGGGGGGGATGTTCGGCAGTGCGCAAGTAAATTTAAATTCCTTCTGGCCCTGGTATTCGCCGTAATTTCCGTGCAAAACCAAAAGCTCATTTTCTTTCGGTTCCCAACTCATAACGCCTTTGCAGGTTCCGTGATTGGTTGCCAGTATCAGCCAGAAACCGCCGTTGTCATTTTCCTTGGAAAACGCAACCCGCGATACCGTTACTTCAATCTTGTTGCTCATTTTCTAAATCCTCATGTCTGACAAGTAAAATTTTCAATGCCACTGCCGCCGCGTAGCTGGCGTTACCGGCAAACAGCACGGACACGCCCCGCATGGTTAATTCCGCAATGCGGCGCGTCACAAATTGCGGGGTTAAATTGAAATGGCGGTGATCGGGGGGCAATAATCCACCACCCGTAGCGGCATCCTGCCGGAAGCAACATGCTTCAAAATTGCCTTCCACAATCACCACCTTTGCCGGAAAATCCGCCGCGTCCATCCGGTCGATTTCCCGGCAAAAGCGATCCCAACCCGTGGAAATGGTTCCTAAAAAGTCGTCAAGGCTTTTGCGTTCGATTGCAAAGCGTTTATCACCTGCAAGCGCGTAATCCCCCGCGTTGAGGGTTCCCCAGGACACTTTGGCTAAGTGTCCGGGGAATCCCCACGGGGCTTGCTCCCTGTTGTCAATTACTATTTGAAGAAGTTCTTCCGGCATGACATTTCCTTAGAACGGGTTTTCGTCATCGTTGAAATCGTCACTCGAACCAGCGGCGGTATCTGCTCCGGTATCCGCGCTTTGGCCCCCGCCATCGGACTTTTTTCCGGAAGGTTTTCCCGGGTCACTGCCAAACAGTGCTTCGAGCCGGGCCGCGTCAACGGCTTTTTCTTCTCGCTGAGACGAGATATAAAAATTCAGGCGTCCTTTGTCATTTACCTTGCCGTAAATCTCAATACTTTTGCCGACAATGTTAGACAGTTTCGAGAACTCCGCGCCCGGCATCCCCAGGGCGTTCAACTGCTCGATGCTGATTTCCTTGCGTGTCAAGTGGCTCTGATTGCCAAAGCCGTAATCGTTCGACAGATCAAGATAGATATCCGCAATCCGGTTATCTTCGGTCTGACAGGTGATTTTAACTTCGAACATGTTCCGCTCTTCCGTTTTAAAACGGTGTTCGATGGGTTGCACGGCAATAATCTTGCAATGAAAATTGCCCTCTTCCGTGAGCTTGGTCAGTTGTTCAGGCATAATGCCTCCTTTGTTTGTTGGTTTTTGGGTTATTCGGTTGCTTTTTTGATGGTGGTATTAATCTTTGCCGTCAATATTTCCTGCCAATTTGACGCACGTGATGACGCGTTCAAAACTTCCTTTGCTTCAATGAGCAGTTCCAGTATTTCAGGTGCGGCGGCGATAAGTCGGGCGTTGGCTTGACCTTGTTCGCGTTGCTTTTTGTCAAATTCGCTGTATTCAAATCCGAATGACAGCGGGTGATTATAGTCGTTACCCACATTAATGTGACATCCCCGTGTTCCAATGTCGGCAGTCCACTGCCCTGGTGTGTGTTTCACTTCGCTCATTTTTTTACCTCTTTTGTTGGGTGGATTTTTTTATTGGCGGTCTTTCCCGCCCGTCACCGGTTGCAACTTATCTTTAATGCTCTGTTCAGTCCCGGAAATGCTCAAGAGCTTTATTTGTTAATGGTTACCGGCTTTGAATATTGGTTTCCTGTTTGATGGTGACACCGGGAATTTTTGCCGTTTTGCCGTAGGTTTTTACGTGTTCCCGGATTTTCTTTTCATCCGGTGAACAGAATTCACGGGGAACTTGCGCCGGGTTGGTAATCTCGAACGTCCAAACTTTTGTGACGCTGGAAAAATTCCGGTCAACTTCCGGGGTGTCGGTTTCGGACGGTTCCGGTTCCAGAAATTCCGCGAACGGTGATTCGCTTTCCGCTTGAGCCGCAAGCCGCGCTTCTTCTTCCTTGCGCCGCTGTTCTTCGACTTCATCCAGGAATGCAGTCATCAGCTTTTTAAGCCTGATTTTTTCCTGTTCGAGCGGGTCACGGGCAGTGTCCGCCGCTTTTTTTACGATTTTTTGCGCATCCTGAAGCGGTTTCACCAGTTCCTTGCGGAGCTTTTCAAGCTTGTTGCTGGTTCCGGTGATTTTCTTCAACAGGATTTCGGCGCATTCGAAAGTGCCTTGTCCGTTAATCCTCGTGATTTCCCGCGAAGTAATCAGCAGTTCATCACGGGCTTGGAGCCACTCCGCATTGATCGAGACTTGCGGCGGCATTTCCGGGAGCTTGATAACTTGATGGTTCATTTTTTATCCCCGGTTTTGGTTTTGCTGTTTTTGCGGACATCGAGAATCCGGTTAATAACTTCGCGGTGCTTATCGGTCATATCAGCATGCTTGACCTTGAGAGCTTGCTCCAAAACCTTGTCGGACAATTCATGCCAGCCCTTGCCTTTGACTTTACCGATAGGACAGATTGTGTAATCCGTTTCCTTTTCCATTTCTTCCGCCCGGTCAAATGGCGTAGGTTTGCTGGTGTCGGCTTTTTCCGGGGTCTTTTCCGGTTCCGGCGTTTGCTGTTCAGGGGCAACCGTTTTTTGCAACGCGTCAGGATTTACCGGTTTTTCCGTGACTGGCGCGGCTTCCGTTTGGACTTCCCCGGCAAAATCTTCTATTTCTTCCGGCGTGTAACAGCCCTGATTTGCCCCGGCATCCAAACTTCTTACACTATCCGACACCACTCGCGCCCAAAGCATCTGCATCCGGGAATGCGGCGTAGCGTACTTATTTTTCAGGTTGCGTTTGGAAAACTCTTTTTTAAGTTCCGCAAGCTGTGCCTTGGGGCCACCATCGTAAACAAACGGTTCCTCCTTGGCAACTTCCCACGTAAGTTCATAGGTTTGTTCCCGGCCATCAATCTTCATCCAGATTGCCGCGCGATCCGGGGAGCGTGAAATAATCTTGTAATCCCCGCCGTGCCGGACAAAATCGGCAAGCATGGCATCGGCTCGTTTGGACAGTTTACCTTGTTGAATGTGGTAAATTTCCATGAACCGCGCCGGGCTGATTCCTTCCATGTGGCAAGTGATTGCCATTAGCAACCCCTCTGACGGGTTTTGCGCCCCGCCGATTTTGGCTTGTGCGTAGATCGTGCCAATCTCGATCAGGTCTTGAACGCTTCTTACAGGTAAGCAATTCATTGTCATTTTCTCCTGTTTCTTTATGATTAAGCTTCTACAAACTGCTTATTTTCGAGCTTGTACCAAGTATCGGCTTTGATTTGCTTGCCGGTAACTTTTGCCGATTTCACGGTAATAATTTTTCCATCGTCATCATATTCAGCCAAAACAATCCAACACCCCAATGAACCACGGGCTTTTGATTGATTGCCTATGGCGGCGGCAATACTGTTTTCCCCTGAAACTTCTGAGTTTGACCAAGGGCCAGACGTGGCAGAGTTTGAATCCGGGCCAGACGTGGCAGAGTTTGACCAAGGGCCAGACGTGGCAGAGTTTGAATCCGGGCCAGACGTGGCAGAGTTTGACCAAGGGCCAGACGTGGCAGAGTTTGAATCCGGGCCAGACGTGGCAGAGTTTGAATCCGGGCCAGACGTGGCAGAGTTTGACCTAGGGCCAGACGTGGCAGAGTTTGAATCCGGGCCAGACGTGGCAGAGTTTGACCTAGGGCCAGACGTGGCAGAGTTTGACCTAGGGCCAGACGTGGCAGAGTTTGAATCCGGGCCAGACGTGGCAGAGTTTGAATCCGGGCCAGACGTGGCAGAGTTTGACCAAGGGCCAGACGTGGCAGAGTTTGAATCCGGGCCAGACGTGGGCTTACAAGAATCTTTTATAAATTCTACAGCGGCATCAACCAAACCAGCAATCGATAGCTTGCCTTTAATTTTAAGTTTGGTAGTGCAGTATTTGATGTTGTCATCGGTAATCGGAACAGCTTCAGATTCAACTTCAGCAAATTCATTGCCATTGGTTGGCGGATAGAAATTGAATACGTCAAGCGGATTAGGGCAATAATGCATTCCAGCTTTGCATACTTCCGCACGGTCTTCCTCAAATAAAGTGTTTTCCTGGTATTGTTTGTTGAGGCAAATCAAGCCTTTACCAAATCCTTTGTAGCCCTTCTTCATTGTCATTTTCTCCTGTTGTTTATGGTTAGTTGAATGCGATCATCAAAAGCAAGTAAACCAGGACGGTCACGAAAGCCCCGAAAATCATATCCTGAATACGTGGCGGGATTTTCCATTTCCGGGACGGGGCATTCATCACCCGCAAAATCCATTTTTCAGAGTTGTTCATGGACGTTTTTCCTTTTGCTTGGCTTTTTCTGCTTGTTCCATTTCCGCCAAGGCGCGGCGTTTAGCTTCCTCATAAACCCCTCTGGCTATCATCCTGGCAAGTTCTTTTGTAACCATTGTTTTAATTTTCCGTATTGCTTTTTAGTAATATATAAACAGAAGGTGATTATGTAATATAACTAAACGTTTATATCTTCGAGTAAAAAAATAGCCTGGCATCCAATTGCATCGGCGTATCGCTTAGCCGTTGAAAACTTTTTGATCCCTTTTTTTGCGGTGATAGATATGCAGGGTTGTGATACCTTGAGTCGCCTCGCCAGTTCGTGTTGGCTGATTCCTTTTGCGTTGAGCATGTTTTGCAGTGCCGTCATTTTTTTTGCCCTCTTAAACGTTGGTTTATCATCTGGTAATAAAATATAAACAAATGTTTAACATCTTCAAGCGAAAAAATGAAAAAAAATATAAAAAAACTTGACAATTAACCAAATGTTTATTATTTTATGTGTAAATGATAAACAAAAGCTTATAGGTAAAACATGAATGCAAAGCAGGAAATTGGCAATATTATACGTGATTTACTTAGTGATAATCGAAAAACCCAAACAGAATTAGCAGAATATCTAGGATTATCTCAGGCCAGAATATCACAGATTCTTTCCGGGAGAAATACAATTAATGTAACACAACTTGACCAGATAATGGCGTTTATACCAGTAGAGGATAAAATTGTAAAAAAAATATATGCATTAATCAGTGAAGCAAAGACCGGGATAAAGGTTAATCCGGAAAATGTTAGTCTTGGTACGCTTCATGTCCAAGACTTTCCTTCTGGTGAGGAATCAAAAAAAATATTTCCATATAGAGTAGATGAAAGCACCCCCAAAAAGCCAGAATCTAATGAAGCTATTCCTGTTAAAACTGGAGAGCTTGCATCAGTGCCTGTGATTTCTTTTGCGGCCGCTAAAGGATTTGACCAGACCATTGAGCCATTCTGTGACTTCGCAAAAGATTGTGCTGATGAAGAACGTGAATTTTCTAAAGCCCAACCCGGATATTTTGCACTTCAAGTTGAGGGGGATTCCATGTCACCGGAAATTCCCAACGGATCATATTTACTAGTTGCGGCTGGCGAATACCCCCAAAGAGGTGATATTGTAGTTGCTAAGCTCCAGGAATCCGGTGATGTTGTATGTAAAATCTATAACCGGAAAAATAATCATATAACCTTAGAATCAATCAACCCTTCCGGTGAAAATTTTTCATGGCACACAAAAGAGCAGGCAGGTTATGCCGCCTGGATGTATCCCGTAATTGAAATTACCCTTGATCCCCGTCGTGTTCGATGGGAAAAGAAAAATCATACCATTAAATACGGCAATAGCTCATGTGATAATGGTCACATTATTACTCGTGAAACATTGGTTGCGGAAGAAAAAGCTGATTATCCGGATAAAAATAAGCATAGCAGCACTTGACACGCTAACATATAAAAGATATTGTTGATTGTTTTTTATAAACAGGAGATTGAAAAATGACTATAACCTGTCCGTATTGTCAGGCTGTCGGAGAAATTTCCGAAGAATATTTAGGCCAAAACGTCAAATGCCATAATTGCGGAGAAAAATTCACTATTCAACAGGAAGATATTATTGATGATAAATTGAAAGCTGAAAAAATTGTTGAAGCATCCACCTATCAATCATCACCTTCACATCATGAAACATCATGCCCTTTTTGCCGGGAAATCATTAAGGCCGGGGCTATTAAATGCCGATTCTGCGGAGAATTTTTAAATAAAAATCCGGGATCGGATATTATGAAAAATATTAAAACGGAAAATAAACTTGAAAAACCGGTAGATTACGGCCCTGTCCTGTTAATAATTCCATGCGTTGGAGTGGCCTTGCTTTGGTTTTGGATACCAAAACTTAATATGTTTCAAAATCCCATGGAAAAGACGTGTTTTATTACATTCCTTTGTGTTTTATTAACGGCCATTATGGCGGTTATTGAAATAAAAGGGGCCAAGAATACAAATCCACATTTAAAAGTATCTTCTCCCAATTGGTTTATGTTTGTTTTATTGTTTTGGGTTATCGGTTATCCCGTATACTTATGCTACAGAACTAAGTTAGGGCTTAAAAGTATGTTAATCGGCGGGGTTCTGGTGACATTGATTTTTACTTTTACATCTTTTACAATTATAAATGCCATTGAATCACATCGGCAATCAATTATTGAGAAAATGGAAAACTTGAGAAGGTAAAATAATGCGCTATTCGCTGGCAATTATTTTATTTTTTGCAGTCGCGTCTCTTATCGCCGCCGAATTTACCGGACGCGTAACCTGGATACATGACGGTGATACAGTAAAAATCCGTTCCAATGGTGTTAATCACCTTATTCGGCTATGGGGTATAGATGCTCCGGAGCACGATCAAGATTTTGGCAAAGAATCAACAAAATACTTAATCAAGCTCATAAAAAACAAAACTGTTATTGTTAAATGGGATAAACAGGATCGCTATGGCCGCATTATTGGAAAAATTTACCTTGGAAAAAAATACATTAATCTGGAAATAATTAAATCAGGCATGGCTATGGTATATTTATACTATAATAATGAAAAAGATTTTATTAATGCTGAAAAGCAAGCCAAAAAGTCAAAGATTGGTTTATGGATACAGAAAAATCCAATGCCCCCTTGGAAATATCGCCGAAAGAATAAAATAGCATACAGCAAAAAATAATATATCATGAATTATCTTATTTATGCCCGAGTTTCCCCAAAAGGATCAAGTTTTGATTTTGATCGGGAAACCTCTATTGAGATGCAAATAGACACTTGCAAAAAGTATATTTCAACAAAACAAGGCACGGTTATAAAGATTGTAAAAGATGAATTTTGCTCTGGAAGTAATCTTCAACGTCCGGGCATCCAGCAAATTATAACGGAATTGGAAGCTGGATTTGCGGAATGGGATACAATTATAGTTTACAAGCTTTCCCGGTTATCCAGAAGCTTGCGAGATGGTGCGGATTTCTTTGCTATGCTTTTTCAGAATGCCAAAGGTTTTGCATCGGCAACGGAAAATTATGATTTTTATTCACCTATTGGACGCGCCCATCTTGGCATGATGCAAGTTTTTAATCAATTGGAGCGTGAACAGACGGCGGAAAATACGCGCAATCGAATGCTGTCAATCGCGGAAAAAGGATTATGGCCTTCCGGTAGAACTCCATTTGGGTATTGTCGTGGAGAAAAAGGAGATAATCGGCTTTATGCAGATAAAGAAAAAGCTCCAATATTAAAAAAGATATTTAAAATGTATACCGGGAATTACACTACATTGGAGATCGCCGCTAAATTTCAAGGTGTCATTTCCAAAAATCAGATTCTAACCTGCTTGCGTAACCGTATTTATCTTGGAAAAATGGTATATGCCGGTAAAGAATTCCCTGGACAACATGAACCGCTTGTTTCACCGGAAGTATTTAAAGCAGTACAACAAAAATTGCCGTTAAAAACTCATAGCATACGACCTAAAGCCCAAAAATATCCATATTTGCTTGCAGGCTTACTTCGTTGCCATTGTGGGCGGTTCATGACTCCCACATCCGCGAAATCCGGGAAATATCATTATTATTCTTGTACAGATAAAATTAACTGTAAATTTTGTGTATCTGCACCAAATATTGAAAAGCAAGTACTTGAAAAAGTCAAAACAATTAAGTTTTCCAAGCATGAACAGGAAACCATTAGAAATGAATTACAATGCATTATAGATGAAGATAAACAATTTCTGCTTCCGGAGTTAAAAATACTTCGTGAATCTTTATTGCAAGCCAAAGCCAATGAACAGTTTTATAAAGAACGTTATTTTTCTGAAACGGAACGTGTAATTCAAAAGAAGGTTGGACAGGAATGGGTTAAAGCTCAAGAACAAACTGAAATTATCAATGAACAAATTTCCAGTATACAGAATAAACTTAAGGGAACTAACATATCGATAGATAAACATGTCAAGGAAATTTTGAATACCCTGCAAAGTTTTAGAGATGATTTGCGACTATACCCAAACGATCCGGATCGGCAACGTCAAATAATTATTGCGAATATTGAAAGCATCCGTTCCAATGGCGATAAATCATATAATATTGCCTTGGCCTACTCAAGGAGTTCGTCTAATTGTACAGTATGGCTGCCCGACCAGGACTCGAACCTAGACTAACTGGGCCAGAACCAGTTGTGCTGCCATTACACCATCGGGCAAGGATTGTTGGTGAACTCTTAATATAATCCCGATTGAAAAAAGAATCAAGAGGAATTCGGCGTCAAAACGTCAACAAATTCCGCTTGATGGGATTATTTCAGAGATTTTGAAACGATCTCCTTGTCGAAATAGTTTACGCTCATGCCGGCGTCGACCACGACGATCTGGGCATTGATGCCGGAGGAGCGCGGACTGAGCAGAAATGCCGCGGTATTCGCCACTTCCGGAGTTTTTAATGCCGATTTTCGCAAGGTGACTTTTTCGGCGTACATATAGGCGTCGAGGTAGCCGGGGATTCCTGCCGATGACGAAGTTTTCAGTGGCGCGGCGCCTACTCCGTTCACCCGGATATTGGTGTCGCTGCTAAGGGATTTGGCAAGGAAGACCACGCTCGAATCGAGGGCCGCTTTGATCGGGGCCATATAGCCGTAGTTTTCCGCCGCCATTCTGGTTTCGGAAATGGAAATTGTGACCATTGCGCCGTTGGGATCGAGCAAAGGCTTGAAAAGTCCGGCGATCCGGATGAAGGAATGACAGGAAATCTCGAACGCCTGAAGGAAATCTTCTTTGCCGGTTTCGTGGAAAGGTTTGATGCCGTCCGCATAGTTTGCCCAGGCGATGGAATGAACGATTCCGTAAATCTGGCCGTGGGAGCTTTTTATCTTTCTCATGCATGCGGTCATTTGCTGATCGCAGGTGACGTCGCAGTTAAACAGTTCGGCGTCCGGGAAATATTTTTCGACAACTCGCGCCTGGTCGGGAGTCTGCACGGAGCAGAGGATTTCAGCCCCGGCTTCTTTCAGCAGTTTGGCGATATGGAACGCCACGCTTTTGCGGTTGGCTATCCCGAAAATCAGGATTTTTTTCCCGGCAAGCTGCAAGAAATCCATTTTAGATACCTCCGGTGATTTCGAGTACGGTCCCGGTGATATACGATGCTTCGCGGGAGGCCAGGAACAGTATGCCTTCGGCCACTTCCTGCGGTTTACCGAACCGTTTGAGCGGAACTTGTGATTTGTATTGTTTTTTCAGGTCGTCGGGCAGGTCGGCCAGCAGTTCGGTGTCGATAAATCCCGGCGACACGCAGTTCACGGTGATGCCGCGCCTTGCCGCCTCTCTTGACAGTGATTTGGAAAACGCCACCTGTCCGGCTTTGGCGGCGGCGTAGTTGGCTTGTCCGGCGAATCCGAGTTGTCCCGACGGTGAAGTAACGCTGATGATTCTGCCGAAGCGGTTTTCCATCATTTTCAACAGCGCGAGCTTGCTCATATTGTAAGTTCCGCCGAGATTTATGTCAAGAACCTTGTCCCAGTCTTCCGGGGGCATCATTCCCACCACGTTGTCCTTGCGGATGCCGGCGTTATTCACCAGTGCTTCCAGCGAATCGTGATTTTCTGAGAATTCGTTGAAGAATTTTTCCGCCTGGGCGTAGTCGGAAACGTCGAATTTAGCCAGTTCGAGCGGTTTGCCCGGATGCTCCGCCTGGAAGGATTTCGCCGCTTCGTCATTGCCAACGTAGGTTGCGACGACCTTTGCTCCGGCACTCAGAAATGCGCTGGTTACCGCGCCTCCGATTCCCCGCGTACCGCCTGTAACTATTACCGTATAATCACTGAAGTCGTAAGTCATAAATCTTCCCCGAAAATTTTGTTAATAACATATTATGCAATTTATGCCCGGCATAGTCCTAAATCAAGCTAAGGAGTGTCCTTGGATTGAAATTGCCGAAATGCTTTGCGATTTCGGCAGTTATCATCCGAAATTTGTTTGGAGTTTAGAAAAGGGGATGGGCATGTTGATGGTTTCGGCTTCGGGATGCTGGTTTCGGAACCAGGTGAGTTGGCGGCGTGCGAACTGCCAGGTGGCGGTAACGATTTTTGCTTCGAGTTCCTCGCGGGAAAGTTTACCGTTGAGATGGTCACCGATCAAGCGGTAGCCGAGGGCCTGATATGCGGTAGGGGTTTCGAGAAGCCCCTGTCCGATCAGTTTTTTTGCTTCCTCGATCCAACCGTTAGCGAGCATTTGCGCGGTGCGTTCGCGGATGCGCTTCTTGAGTTCCTCGCGTTCCCATACCAGATTCCAGACAGTTGCCGGGCGGCAGGAATTTTTATCCCAGGATTTTTGCTGGGCGGTGATGGATTTTCCGGTTAGTTCGAGAACTTCCAGGGCGCGGAGCAGTTTGCGGTGGTGCTGGTTCCAGCGTTCATAAGCGTCGGGATCGCGCACTTTCATTACTTCGCGCAGTTTGGGCAACTGATCGTTATTGCCATATTCCGCCAGCAGTTTTTTTTTCAGTTCCGGATCGGCGGGGAGGGGATCGAGGCCGTAAAGCAAGGCGCGCAGGTACATTCCGCTGCCCCCGGCAACGATCGGCAGCCGGTTTCGGGAAAGGATATCGGAAATGGCTGATTCAGCAAGCTCGGCAAAGCGGAAAACGTCGACCGGTTCTGAGATGTCGAGCACGTCGATAAGGTGGTGGGGAATCTCACGCTGTTCTTCGGGGGTAGGTTTTGCCACCCCGATATTGAGTCCGCGATAGAGCTGCATGGAATCGGCACTGACGATTTCCCCGGAGAATTTCCGGGCGAGTTCGAGAGCCAGACCGCTTTTTCCGCTGGCGGTCGGTCCCATGATGACAACTAGCGGTTTCACAGTTTTTTGACGGGAAGTTTGGTTCCTGTCGGCTTAATTTCTTTTTTCTGAGGCCGGAGCAGAATGGACAAAACGTAAATTATCACTCCGATGGTTATACAGCTGTCGGCCACGTTAAAAGCTGGATAATTGTAGCTGCCGAAATAGAAATCGAGGAAGTCAACCACTTCGTGCCGCCAGATGCGGTCTATGGAATTGCCGATAATCCCGCTGACGATTAATGCCAGGGCGTAATACCGTTCCGGGAAACCTTCGGTAATGACCCGGAAGAAGGCAATAACCAGAACCAGCACGACAATTGAAACGGCAAGCAAAAGCCAGCCTTTACCCTGGAGGATACCGAACGCCGCGCCTTTATTGACAATGTAGGTGAGATAGAAAAAATTTGGAATAATGGTGATTTTGTCGAACATAACGATCTTATGGACGACGATGATTTTAGTGGCCTGATCAAAAACGACCATCAATCCGCAAAGGACCAAGGCCCAGTTGATTATCCGCTTTTCTCTCTGACTGTTGGGTTTGATTGCGCTCAAAACAGCATCAATCGTAATCTGGGTTGTACCCGCCGTTCTTTTCGCGGGTGGACTGGCAGTTTACACAATACCGGGCGTGGGGCATTACTTCCAGGCGAGGTTCGCCAATTTCCTGTCCGCAATCCTGACAATTGCCGTATTCGCCATTTTCCAGCCGTTGAATTGCCTCTTCGATCATTTCGACAACATCGACTTCCTCGGTGAGGAGCTGAAGTTCAAGGTCGTGACGGGAATTGTCACTGCCGAGGTCCGCCATGTGAGTGGCCATTCCAGCCTTTTCACCGGCTGAATCTTTCTGGTAATTCAACGCTTCATCAGTGTGAAACTTAACCTGCTCCATTATTAAGCTTCTGGCATACATGAGTTTTTCATAAAACTTTTTTTTCTTGCCGCTGAATTTAGGGAACTTTTTTTCAGTAGACTTTGCCATTACCGTAATTCCTGAAATTAAACCAAATAAATCATAGAACCCGCAAAATTAACACAATTTCCCGAATATTCAAGGTTCGGAGTGGAGTTTTTTGCATTCTTCTTTTACTGTAAGAGGTTATTTATTAAAAAAATCTCAAAATTGAGAGGATCCAAACAGAGTGGAAAGTGAAAAATTTATAGATTTGCATACTCACAGTAATGCTTCTGACGGTACGTGTACTCCCAGGGAAATCCTGGATCTGGCGGTTGAAAAAGGTTTGACGGCGGTGGCGTTGGCTGATCACGATACTGTCAGCGGCTTGCCTGAATTTATCGAATACGGCGCAAAGCTGGATAATATTACCGCCGTTCCCGCAGTGGAGATTTCGGCGGATTCTTCCGGCCGTGAAGCACATATAGTCGGACTTTTCATCGATCCCGGATGTGAAGAACTGAATGTCCTGCTTCAGGAAATCCGTAATAACCGGGATGCCCGGAACGAAAAAATAATCCATAAACTCCAGTATCTCGGCTACGAAATTACCATCGACGAGTTAAAGGAAGTCAGTCAGGGGGAAAGCGTTGGCAGGCCGCACTTTGCCAAGATACTGATGGACAAAGGATATTTCGATACCCCGCAGGATGTGTTTGACGTATGTCTCAAGCGCGGCGCCTTGGCATATTGTTCGCGAGTTCTGCCCAAACCGAAAAGGGCAATCGGGGCAATTCACGCGGCCGGCGGCATTGCTGTTTGGGCGCATCCCATGTACCGGATGAAAAACGAACGCTATTATTTTCGCCGGATTCTGCGCAGGCTTATGGAGGACAATCTCGATGGCGTGGAAGCCTATTATTCGACTTTTACCCCGAACCAGCACCGGATTGTGGTAAAAGCCGCGAAGGAATACGGTCTGGTGATTTCCGGCGGATCGGATTTTCACGGCGAAAACCAGCCGCTTATCTCACTCGGCACGGGAATGGGCGAAATGCGGATACCGGAATCCGTTTATCAAAATCTGCTGGAATATATGGAACGGAAAGAGATTCCTATTTCTCCGGTTTGCCCTGGTGACGGACAATCTCGCCCCTGACCATGTAGATTACGTCTTCAGCGATATTTGTTGCGTAGTCGCCGATTCTCTCGAGCTGTTTTGATACACTGAGCAGGTGGATGAAAAACTCGGCCTTTTCAGGATTGTCCTTGATAAGCCGGTGCACTTCCAGGTGCATCTGGCGGTTGAACTCATCGATTTCATCGTCCTGTACCATTACTTCGTGCGCCAGCTCCGGGTCCATGTCGATCATGGCGTCGAGGGTCTTTTTAAGCATGGCCTGGGTTTTGTCCATCATCGGGTAGAAGTCCAGGGGGATATCCTCGTTGGGGTATTCCGCCACGGAGATGGTGCGCCGGGCTATATTTGCTGAAAGGTCGGCGATCCGTTCGAGGTCGTTGTTCATTTTCAGGCAGGCGATAACATAGCGGAGGTCGTTTGCCACGGGTTGGTGAAGGGCCAGGATCTTCAGGCATTCTTCTTCGATTTCTATTTCCATCTGATCCACGGCGATGTCCTGCTCATTGACCAGCTTGGCCTCATCGATGTCGCGGTTCACCACTGAATCCACCGCTTTCCGGACATTTTCCTCAACCATCGCGCACAACTGGAGAATTTTCTTCTTCAGCTTGACTATCTCTTTGTTCATATGGATTGGCATGACTATATTCTCCTGGTTATCAGCCGAAACGGCCGGTTATATACTCTTCGGTTTGTTTTTCTTTCGGCCGGGTAAATATATCCTCGGTTTTGCCATATTCGACTATATATCCTTCATAAAAGAAAGCGGTATAGTCGGAAACCCGCGCCGCCTGCTGCATATTATGGGTGACGATAACGATGGTGAACCGGGTTTTAAGGTCCTCGATCAGGTTTTCCACCTTCAACGTCCCGACGGGGTCGATGGCGGAAGTAGGTTCGTCCATGAGCAACACTTCCGGCTCGATGGCTATTGCCCGGGCGATGCACAGCCGCTGCTGCTGTCCGCCGGAAAGCGCCATGCCCGGTTTGCGGAGCTTGTCTTTCACCTCGTCCCACAGCGCGGCGCCTTTAAGTCCCTGTTCCACGCGGTCGGAGATTTCACTCTTACTGAGCTTGTAGTGCAGCCTGATACCGTATGCCACGTTGTCGAAAACCGTCATGGGGAACGGAGTGGGCTTCTGGAAAATCATCCCGACTTTCCGGCGCAGTTCGAGCATATCCACGCTTTTGTCCAGGATATTTTCGCCGTCCATCATAATGCTGCCCTCGGCGCGTTGTTCCCGGTACAGCTGAAATATCCGGTTGTAAGTGCGCAAATGAGTCGATTTGCCGCATCCGGACGGACCGATTACGGCGGTGACCCTGTTTTCCAGGATGTCGATATTGTTCCCGAAAAGCGCCTGATGTTTGCCATAGAAAAAGTTAAGGTTCTTGCATGAAATCTTAACTTCCTGCGTTTCCGGTTGTTCCGGAATATTTTCCTGATGTGTTTTTTCTTCTGTCATCTTTTCTTCTCACGAAATACCGTTCGGCATATTATATTTAACATTAACACGAGAAATGTAATCAGCAAGGCCGCGCCCCAGGCACGGATATGCATGGTTTCATAGGGTGAATTAGTTGCGTATTCATAAGTCAGCACGGTCAGGTTGGCGGTCGGCTGGTGGAAAAACGACAGCAGATTCTCATTGAGGTTCGAGACCAGCGGTCTGCCGTTTTCCCAGCATTCCTTCCATGGAATCACCCGCACCGGCCAGTTGTCGCTCCACAATGCGGTAAAGAGCAGCGGCGCGGTTTCACCGCTGACCCTCGCGACGGATAGGAGCACACCGGTGATAAGCCCGGATTTAGCGGCCCGGAAAATGATATGCAGGGTTGTCTTCCAGCGGGGCGTACCGATTGCCAGCGCCGACTCGCGCAATGCGTTCGGCACCATGGAAAGCATATCTTCAGTGGTTCTGGTCACCACCGGGAAAATAATTATCGCCAGGGCCACCGAACCGGCAAACCCGGAAAAACATTTTGTGGTATAAACCATCAGGGCATACACGAACAGGCCCACGATGATAGATGGAATTCCCATCATCACGTTTGCTGAAAACCGGATGAAATTTCCGGCTTTTGATTGTCCGGAGAATTCAGAAAGGTATATTCCCGCCAGCAGTCCTGGAGGGACCCCGATACCAACCGCGCCAAGGGATATCATAACGGTTCCGAGCAGGGCGTTGGCTACCCCGCTGTCGGGAAAGCCGTAAGGTTTGCTTGAATCCACGAAAAAGTGATAGTTGAAAGCGAAATTTCCGCTTTCGTCAACCAGGAAACTGCGGAACCCCATCTTAAATACCACATAGAGTATCCACGCGAGGAAAAAGACGCCAAGCAAAGTGGAAAGGATTGAAATTGTTTTGATGCCGTAATCAATGCTTTTGCGGAAAAACAGTCCGCGTTTTCTGGCAAGTAACTGACTCATAATCCGCCTCCGGTGCTTTTCCTGACCCGGTTAAGCCAGTATTGCGCTATGACTTGAATGATGAAGGAGATTGCGAGCAGAATCAAGCCCAGTTCAAACAACGCGCTTTTGAAAATTCCTTCCGATTCAGCAAAATTGTTTGCCAGAATTGATGAAATTGTGGCTCCGCCGGCAAACAGCGAAGCTTTGATCTGGGGGATGTTTCCGATAATGAACAACACCGCCATGGTTTCGCCAACGGCGCGGCCAAGCCCCAGAAACAGCGCGCCAAGCAGTCCCTGCATACCGTAACGCATGGTTACGCATGAAGTCACTTCCCAGGTGGTCGAACCCACCCCGTAGGCCGATTCCTTGACCACGCTCGGGACCATCCGGAATACATCGCGCATTACCGCGCTGATAAACGGAAGGACCATTAGCGCCAGCACCAGTCCGGCGGTAAGAAAACCGGAGCCCATCTGATTCCCGGCAAACAGCGGAATACTTTTCAGATGCAGAGTGTCGGCCAGGAACGGCTGCACATATTTCTGCATGAACGGAACGAATACGAAGAATCCCCACATGCCGTAAATAATACTTGGAATTGCCGCCAGCAAGTCAACCGCATACTCCAGAATCCTGCCCAGGGCCGGAGGTGCAAGTTCCACCAGGAACAAGGCTATTACAAAACTCAGCGGTGCGGCAATGGCCATTGCTATAATCGTGGTAACCAAAGTGCCGTATATTGCCGGTGCCGCGCCGTAAATGTTTTTAACCGGGTCCCATTCCGTGGATACCAGGAAACGAAACCCAAACTGCTGGATTGCCGGGAAAGCGCGCCAGAAAAGCTGGATGAAAAATCCCACCATCAGGAAAATTATCAGCCACGCGCAGATTAGTGTAAACCATTTGAAAATCCAGTCGGTTACACTTATTTTGGCTGTGTTGGTATTACCGTTGCTCATTGATTTTTTCTCAGACTTTTACAGATAATACGCGGGGGATATTAACCCCCGCGCAATATGGATATTATTACCTGAAACTTATTCGCACAGAGCTTTTCCGTTGCATTTGATATCTTTTTTCCAATTGGATTTGATCAAATTGACAACGTTATTCGGCATCGGGATATAATGCAGACGCTTGGCAAAATTGTCGCCTTCCTTGTAGCACCAGTCGAAATATTTCAGCAAGGCTTTGCCGGTGGCGGCATTTTTCTGGTTTTTGTAGATCAGAATGTAAGTTACGCCGGTGATCGGCCAGGATTTTGCGCCGGGCTGGTCAGTGAGGACCATATAGAATCCGGGGGCGTTTTTCCAGTCGGCATTGGCGCCGGCGGCTGAGAAAGTTTCCATGGTCGGTTGGACGAATTTGCCAGCTTTGTTCTGGAGGGCAACATAGCTCAATTTAGCTTCGGTTGCATAGGCGTATTCAACATAACCGATGGAGCCGGAGATCTTTTTGACGTTATTGGCAACGCCGGGGTTTTTCTGTCCGCCGATTCCAACCGGCCATTTCACGGCTTTACCGTTGCCGACTTTGCTGGCCCATGCTTTGGAAACTTTGGTCAGGTAGTTGGTGAAAATCCAGGTGGTTCCGGATCCGTCGGAGCGATGCACCACGGTGATCCGCTGGTTCGGGAGCCTGATCCCGGAATTGATGGAAGTGATTTTGGGGTCGTTCCACTTGGTGATTTTGCCCAGGAAGATATCAGCAAGGACATCAGCGCTGAGTTTCAGTTCGCCGGGTTTCACGCCGGAAAGATTGACGATCGGAACAACTCCGCCCATCAGCATCGGGAACTGCATCAGGCCGTATTTGTCAAGATCAGCTTTTTTCAGCGGTTTGTCGGAAGCTCCGAAATCCACGGTTTTAGCTTTGATCTGGGCGATACCGGCGCCGGAGCCGACGGACTGATAGTTGACCGTTACCCGGGTCTGCTTCTTGTAGCTGTAGGTCCAGATCCGGTACACTGGCGCCGGAAACGATGCTCCAGCCCCGTTGATTGTCATGGAGAATGCGGCAGCGCCGGAGAACATGGCGGCGGCCGCGATTCCAAACGTGAACAGTTTACGTCCGAGTTTACTCATCTCTTCTTTCCTTCTCTCTGGTTTGTGTTTTACCCGGAAGTTCCGGTAATTTTGGACTGAACCGGAATTTCCTGTGATTTTGAAAACGAGAAAAGATAAGCCTCCACTGTTAGATAAGCATTAAAGACAAATTAAAAGTACATAAAAAACCATTTTTGCGGTTTTTCATCTATTCGATGCCACTCATTAATCACTTATTTTCGTGTTTTGTTCCGGGGAGTCTTCGGACTTGTCTCTCGGTCCGCCGTGGAGTTTCAGGTGGTGATGTTGAATTTCCGGAGCGCGTTCGGCAATATTCTTGAAATGGTCGCCGATTTTTTCCAGTTCGGCAAGCATCTCGATGAAGATGATTCCGGTGGTGGCGTCACATTTCCCCTTCCGGGTGCGTTTTACGTGCCGTTTTTCAAACTCTTCGGCAAGTTTGTTGATGCTTTCTTCATCCTTCAGCGCAGTCGTAACGTTGCCGTTGCAGGTGCTTTCAAGGCTGTCGATTACGTTATCCGCCTGGTTGCACAGCACTTTCCAGATAGTATCAAGGTCTTCTATGGCGGTATCGGAAAGTTTGTTTTTCGAATTTTCCAGCCGTTTTGCCAGGGCGATGATATTTTCCGCGTGGTCGGCAATCCGTTCTGCGTCGTTGGCGCAATGCATCAGGTGCGGAATGATTTCCGTTTGCGATTCGCTCAATTCACGCTGGGTTATCTGGATCAGGTAGTCGGTAACATCCAACTGAAGCTGGTCGATTTCGGTTTCCCGCCGTTCCAGGTCGTCAGTTATCTTATTGACTTTCTTCGCGGGAAGGAAGCCGTTGTTTACCGATTCCTCGATCATGTCCCAGGACTCCTTCACCATGTAGCGGATAGTGAAAATACTCTGTTCCAACGCCACCGACGGAGTATCCAGCAGGTGCGGTTCAAGATATTTAACCTGAATAGTCTCGCCTTCTTTGGCGGGAACAATCCATCGGCAAATTCTGGCGATAATCCCGACAAACGGCAGAAAAAGAAGCACGTTGAACACGTTGAACATCGTATGCGCCATGGCAATATGCCGGGCAATGTTCACCGGTTCCTCCGCAAACACGTTACCCGGGGTTACCGCGTTGACAATGTACAGGAATATCGGAATGTTTGTCCGCGGATAAGGCACATAGAAAAATATTACCATGTAAATTGTGCCGATAATGTTGAACAGACAGTGCGCGGCGGCGGTTTGCTTGGCGGTACGGTTGGCGCCGAGTGAAGCGAGTACGGCCGTAATGGTTGTACCGATGTTGTCGCCGAGGATCAGCGGAACCGCCGTATAAAAATTGATTAGTCCGCCCATTGCCAGTGACAGCGCGATCCCGATGGTGGCGGAACTGCTCTGGATCATCACGGTCATCACCGTACCGATCAGGATGGCGCCAAGCACGGCGCCGATCGGCATCGAACCGCCGTCAAGCGGAGTACAGTTGAATTGCTGGAAAAAATGCATGAAACTCGGGAATTTTCCCATCAGCTTCAATTCGGTGCTCATTACGGTAAGGCCGAAGAACAGGAAACCGAATCCCAGGAAAGTCTGTCCCCAGCCACGGACAATGAACCGGCGGCTGAAAAACATCATCACCAGCCCAATGATGATTGCCGGAAATGCCAAACCGCCAAGTTTGAAAGAAATCAACTGCGCGGTTACCGTGGTCCCGATGTTTGCCCCGAAAACGATCCCGATCGATTGCGCCAGATTCAGAAGTCCGGCGTTCACGAAACCAACCACCATTACCGTACAGGCGCTCGATGACTGAATCACCCCCGTTACCAGAGCTCCCGCCATTACCGCGATTACCCGGTTGCTGGTGAAAAACTCCAGCACCGTTTTCATCTTTTCCCCGGCTACCATCTGCAGCCCGGAAGTCATCTGCTTCATCCCGAAAATGAAAATCGCCAGACCGCCAAGCACGGTTATGACCATTACCCACACGTTCAACCCGAATTCCTTGATCTCAATCCCGCGGATATGGATATTTTTCTTCGGGGCGGAAACTTCGGCGGTGATTTTGTAGATCCCGGTATCCTTGCCAACTTTGAAATGAGTGCTGGCAATACCGTCTTTGTCGGTTTTTGCCGTGGACGGCTTGCAGGAAGCCTTGGGTTTCTTTTCCGGGGTGGAGCTGAGATGAAAATAAACTTCCGCGTCCGGGATCGGATTTCCCTTCGCATCAACAATCTTCATCGAGATCGGTTTGGTTAATTTGTTTCCGGCATGGGCTTCCTGCTTGTTTCCGCTTAACTCCACACCGTTGATTACCCGGATGGTCTTTGCGGCCTTCTCGAAGCCTACAGGCACTATTTTCAAATACTGGTCGCCAGTGATTTTCCCGGATTTGATCCAGACTCTAATGGCCCCTCCCGCATCGCTGACAAATTTGTATTCCTGTTTTCCGGATATGCCGTCTCCCTCATTATTGCTCTTGTCAACGGCGGGAATGACCTCTAAATCTGATCCTGGTTCCGGTACGAAACGCACTTCCATTTCCGGCACCGGGTTTCTGGAGCCTTTGCCACCCAGCAAACCGGGGCGCTGCGGCCCAAGCAATTCGAAGATGAGTCTGCTTTTGCATGTTTTTCCGGGCAGGACACATTGGTCTTCGCCCTTGATCACATGGATTTTATCTACAATTGTTTCCTTTTTGCCCCAGTCGCAGCCGGTGGGAAACAGCAATAACAATGCCAGAACCGGAACAATTCTAACGGAAAATTTTGTTAACGATGCAATAAAACTACCTGATGAAGTATTTATCTTTTTCAAAATCAGCCTCTTTCTTAACAGTCATTTAACATTATCCTAAAGATAACAATTTTTACAAATAATCAACTCATAAACATAAATCTAACATAAACCAAACAAACCAGGGATTGTCCCTGGACGATAACTGCATTGCTTCGCTGACGCTGGCAATGCGTGGATAAGCTCTAGAAAAAAGGGATTGTTCCTGGACTGTATTTGGCAAACTACTTTGCATGTTTGCTGAAGTCGCGCCGCACTTCAGCTGCTCGATCCAAACACACTGTTTGGTCAGCATAAACAAAAAAAGCCGGGATAGCGAAGAATCCCGGTCATTATTGTGCAAAGTTTGTTTGCTTGCTTGCCGAAGTCGCGTAGCACTTCGGTTGCTCGATCCAAACACACTGTTTGGTTAGCATAAACAAAAAAAGCCGGGACCGCGAAGAATCCCGGCCATTATTGTGCAAAGTTTGTTTGCTTGCTTGCCGAAGTCGCGTAGCACTTCGGCCGCTCGATCCAAACACACTGTTTGGTTAGACGCCGAGGTCGATCATGGCATCGGCCACTTTTTTGAATCCGGCGATGTTGGCTCCGGCCACGTAATTGCCGGGGACGCCGTATTCTTCAGAGGCTTCGACACAAGCCTTATGGATATTGATCATGATCTGGTGCAGGCGCTGATCAACTTCTTCGGCAGGCCAGTTCAACCGCATGGCGTTTTGCGACATTTCGAGTCCGGAGGTTGCTACGCCGCCGGCGTTGGCCGCTTTGCCGGGGCCGAACAGGACTTTGTTGTTCATGAAAACGTCCACGGCTTCAGGAGTCGACGGCATATTCGCGCCTTCAGAGACACAGATACAGCCGTTGTCGACCATGGTTTGGGCTTCCTTGCCGCTGATTTCGTTTTCCGTTGCGGAAGGAAGCGCAACATCAGCTTTTGCAAGTTCCCACGGGCGCGCGCCTTCATAATACTTGGCGGTTGGATATTTGTCCGCGTATTCCTTTATGCGGCCGCGATACACGTTTTTAAGTTCCATGACGTATTGGAGCTTTTCCTCGTCAATGCCGTCTTCGTCGATAATTGAGCCGGAGGAGTCGGAGAATGACAGCACTTTCCCGCCGAGTTGCAGGACTTTCCGCGCTCCGAACTGGGCCACATTTCCTGAACCGGAGATAAGCGCCTTTTTGCCTTCAAAGGTTTCGTCGCGGGTTTTAAGCATTTCCTGTGCGAAGTAGACCGCGCCGTAGCCGGTGGCTTCCGGACGGATCAGGCTGCCGCCCCAGTTAAGGGCCTTGCCGGTGAGGACGCTTTCATTGGCGTTCACGATTTTCTTGTACTGTCCGTAGAGATAACCGATTTCACGGCCGCCGACCCCGATATCGCCTGCCGGAACGTCGGTGTCCGGGCCGATATGACGGTAAAGTTCGCGCATGAAACTCTGGCAGAAACGCATTACTTCGTTATCCGTTTTGCCTTTCGGGTCGAAATCGGTGCCGCCTTTACCGCCGCCCATGGGCAGTCCGGTGAGGCTGTTCTTGAAAATCTGTTCGAACCCCAGGAACTTGAGAATGCTCAGGTTCACTGACGGGTGAAATCTCAGTCCGCCTTTGTACGGGCCTATGGCGCTGTTGAACTGCACCCGGTAGCCCCGGTTGATCTGTACTTCTCCCTGATCGTCTACCCATTCCACCCGGAACAGGATTACCCGTTCGGGAATTACGATCCGTTCCAGAATCCGATACTTTTCGTAGTGCGAGTCCTGATCCATGACCAGTCCAAGTGATTCCAGTACTTCCCGGGCGGCCTGCAGAAATTCTTTTTCCCACGGACCCGATTTGGTGAGTTCTTCCAGAACTCTGGCAACATACGCGTTCATTTGCGCTTTTACCTCTTTTTTTTAAAGTTAACGGTCCCATCCCATAAAGCAGGTAATACCGATTTGCGATCTAAAAGTGAGTAATGATTGTAGCTTTCAGCTTTGCCGGGATAGGTCGGACTCCTCCGGCACGTATCCGGTATGCTGAAAACGCAACCGCCTTGCGGCAAGGTCCTTTTGAGTTCATGAAAAAAATTACTCCATTGCCCGATATTCATATCGCGCTTCCGGCGTAATTTTACCTGTGTCCCAAAATCTTCCTTGTCATTAACAGCTTTTAAATTGCAATGTCGGTATAAATTAATCCGTACATTTATAAAATGCAAAAAAAATCCAAATTCCTTTCTCAATTATTATCAACACCCTAACATGGGTAAGTAAAATTAAGTAAAATAAATGGTGCAAAAACGAAGCTTTTATTTGCAAAATTATAATGTATATTCAAGGACGGTAGTAAAATATGCCCGAAGGTGGCAATAAATCCGGAACAATTTCTAAATAGTACGGAAACGAATCATATAAATGAGAAATTTTAATAAAAATTAAAGAGAAAATAAAATGAGATACGGACTTCCACAGCCAGGCGGACTCTATCACCCCCGCAACGAACATGACGCGTGCGGGGTGGGGTTCGTGGTAAATATTGACGGACATAAAAATCATCTCGTGATCGAACGCGGCGTCGAAGTGCTTATTCGCCTTCAGCATCGCGGCGCGGTGGGCGGCGACAACAGTACCGGGGACGGCGCCGGGATCATGCTGCAGATTCCAGACGCTTTTTTCCGGAAGGTTTGCCAGGGACGCGACTGGGCGCTGCCGGAAACCGGCGATTACGGTGTCGGCATGATCTTCATGCCCCGTGATAAAGCTTTGGCGGAGAAATGCGCCGTACTCATCGAAAGAAATATTAAAAAAGAGGGCCTTTCCGTGCTTGGCTGGCGCGAAGTGCCGATAAACCCCGATTGTCTTGGCGGGATCGCCGCCGCAAGCCGCCCGGAAATTCGTCAGATTTTTATCGGTAAACGCAAGCCGGAACTCTCTGACGGCGAATTCGAGCGCAAGCTTTATGTGATCAGACGGCTTGTTGAAAAAGGCATAACGGACATACCGAAAGCCAAGGACACTTTTTATATTGTAAGTATGTCCACCCGCACGATTGTTTATAAAGGACTTCTGCTGGCGCCCCAGATTCCGGAATTTTATCCCGACCTGAAGGATTCCGATCTCCAGAGCGCTATTGCGGTAGTGCATCAACGCTACAGCACCAACACTTTCCCGACCTGGCCGCTGGCCCATCCGTTCCGGTTGTCGGCCCACAACGGCGAAATCAACACTCTGCGCGGCAACATCAATCAGATGATTGCCCGTGAGCGGTCATTCGAATCCGATCTGTTTGGCGAGGACGTCAAAAAACTTCTCCCGGTTATCGAGGAAGGCATGAGTGACTCGGCCTCGCTCGACAACGCCATGGAGTTTTTCTCCGCCGCCGGACGCAGTTTGCCCCATACCGCCATGATGCTGATTCCGTCCGCCTGGGGTGAGCAATACTTTATCGGCGAGGACCTTAAGGGCTTCTTCGAGTATCACGCCGGACTGATGGAGCCGTGGGACGGGCCTGCCGCGGTAGCTTTTTCCGATGGCAAAATAGTCGGCGCCGTACTCGACCGCAACGGACTGCGTCCCGCCCGTTACACCATTTCCACCGATGGTTTCATGGTCCTGGCTTCCGAAGCCGGGGTGATCGACATTCCGCCGGAGAAGATAGACCGCAAAGGCCGGCTCAGTCCGGGTAAAATGGTTTACGTGGATACCGAACAGAAGCGTGTGGTGTTCGACAAGGAAATCAAGATACATAACGCCCGGCGTCATCCGTACCGCCGCTGGGTTGAGGAAAATAAAATCACCCTTACCGGACTTTTCGACACCGCCAGTCCTCCGCCGGTCGACCGCGCCAGCCTGACCCAGCGTCAGAGCCTGTTCGGTTATACCCGCGAGGAACTCAGGATGATCGTGGAACCGATGATGCGAACTTCCCACGAGGCCACCGGTTCCATGGGCAACGACGCCGCGCTGGCGGTTCTGTCGGAAAAACCGCAGCTCCTGTACGCATATTTTAAACAGCTTTTCGCGCAGGTCACAAACCCCCCGATCGACCCCATTCGTGAGGAGCTGGTAATGAGTCTTACCGTATTTATCGGCAACAAAGGCAACACCCTCAAAGAGTCGCCGGAAAACGCCGCGCTGGTGAAACTTAAGTCTCCGGTCCTTACCGATGGCGACCTCGAACGGCTCCGGTCTTCCAAGCTGGCGACTTTCCAGGCGGAAACCATTCCTATGCGCTTCCCCGCCGGGGGCGACGGTAAGGCATTGAAGGCCGCGCTCGAAGAACTGACCGCCGCCGCTGAACGCGCAGTATTGGCTGACCGCAGCGTGATTGTGCTGAGTGACAAAAACCTTGGCGAGAGTTGGATTCCGATTCCGGCGCTACTGGCTACCGCCGCCGTGCATCATCACCTGGTGCGGAGCGGCATCCGTACCAGTGCCGGGCTGGTTATAGAAACCGGCGAGGCTCGTGAAGTCATGCATTTTGCTCTGCTTCTCGGCTACGGCGCAACCGCCGTCAATCCTTATCTTGCTTTCGAGTCCGTGGCCGACATGGTTGAGCGCGCCCACGAAACCGGACTCGACATTGTCCAGGCCATGGGCAACTACACCAAGGCTGTCAACAAGGGCCTGCTCAAGGTCATGTCGAAAATGGGCATTTCCACGTTGCGGAGTTACCGCGGCGCGCAGATTTTCGAAGCGGTCGGACTCAATTCAAAGCTGGTCGACAAGTATTTTACCGGTACTGCTTCAAGAATTCAGGGCATTGGTTTGGACGAAATTGCCGAAGAAGCGAACGTCCGTTACCGTCAGGCCTACGAAGTTGCTCCCGGAACCATCAGGCTGCTTCCCACCGGAGGGCAGTATCATTTCCGCAACGGCGAGGAAAAACACCTCTGGACTCCGGACACCATTGCCCTGCTCCAGCAGGCCGTCCGGAACAATGATGCGGAATCGTACCAAAAATACGCGAAATTGATCAATGACCAGACCCGCCACCTCTGCACTCTCCGCGGTCTGTTCAAGTTTAAGAAAGTCAAACCTGTTCCGCTGCCGGAAGTTGAACCGGCCTCGGAAATTGTCAAACGCTTTGTAACCGGAGCGATGTCGTTCGGTTCGCTGAGCAGGGAAGTGCATGAAACTATCGCCATTGCGATGAACCGGATCGGCGGCATGAGCAACAGCGGCGAGGGCGGCGAAGACCCGGAACGCTACAAACTGATGCCGAACGGCGACAGCCGGTGCAGCGCTATCAAACAGGTTGCCAGCGGCAGATTCGGGGTGACTATCGAATACCTGACCAACTCGCGCGAAATCCAGATTAAGATCGCCCAGGGCGCGAAGCCCGGCGAGGGCGGACAGCTCCCCGGATACAAGGTTGACGAGGTTATTGCCAAGGTCAGGAACTCCACTCCAGGCGTGACGTTGATCTCGCCGCCGCCGCATCACGATATTTACTCAATTGAGGACTTGGCGCAGTTGATCTACGACCTTAAAAATTCGAACCCGGACGCCCGGATTTCCGTGAAGCTGGTTTCAGAAGTCGGGGTGGGAACGGTTGCCGCCGGGGTTGCCAAGGGACATGCCGACATGGTGCTGGTCAGCGGTCATGACGGCGGAACCGGGGCTTCCCCGCTGACTTCGATCAAGCATGCCGGACTCCCCTGGGAACTCGGACTTGCCGAAACCCAGCAGACCCTGGTGATGAACTCGCTCCGCGACCGTATCCGCGTCCAGGCCGACGGCCAGATGAAAACCGGGCGCGACGTAATGATCGGCGCGCTGCTCGGGGCTGAGGAATTCGGTTTCGGAACCACTATTCTTGTTACCTGCGGCTGCGTGATGATGCGGAAATGCCACTCGAATACGTGTCCGGTCGGGATTGCCACCCAGGACCCGGCATTGCGGAAATACTTTACCGGCCAGCCTGAACATGTGATAAATTTCCTGACTTTCGTGGCCGAGGAAGTGCGCGAATATCTCGCCCAACTCGGATTCCGGAAATTCTCCGACGCCGTCGGGCGTAGCGAGATGCTCGAGGTGAACAAGGCCATCGATTTCTGGAAAACCAAAAACCTCGATTTTTCCGCGATATTCGCGCGTCCGTGGGAAGGTAAACTGCCGCTCAGCTGCTCGAAGTCGCAGGACCACGGTATCGACAAAGCTTATGATAAAAAATTGATTGAGATCGCCGCCCCCGCGCTCGAACAGGGCAAGCCTGTAAAAATGGAACTGCCCATAACCAATATGGATCGGACTGTCGGAACCATGCTCTCGCACCAGGTTGCCAAGCGGTACGGCGGCGCGGGACTCCCGGAAGATACCATCTCCTGCACCTTCAAGGGATGTGCGGGACAGAGTTTTGGCGCGTTCCTGGCTAATGGCGTAACGTTTACTCTGGTTGGTGAGTCTAACGACTACCTCGGAAAAGGGCTTTCCGGTGGGAAAATCATTGTCAAGCCCCCGGAAAACATCACATACGATCCTTCGGAGAATATTATTGTCGGTAACGTATTGCTTTACGGCGCAACCTCCGGTGAGGTTTACATCAACGGTCTGGCCGGTGAACGGTTCTGCATCCGCAACAGCGGCGTGACCACCGTGGTGGAAGGCGTGGGTGACCACGGTTGCGAATACATGACCGGCGGCCGGGTGGTCGTGCTCGGGACCACCGGCGTGAACTTTGCCGCGGGTATGAGCGGCGGCATCGCCTACGTTTATGACGAAGATGACATGTTCAACTACCACTGTAACCTCGATATGGTTGACCTTGACCCGGTGGCGTCCAAAGATGACATCGCCGAACTCCGGGGCATGATTGAAAACCACATTAAATATACCGGCAGCGCCAAAGCGAAAAAAATTATCGCCAACTGGGAAGAGGAACTGCCGAAGTTCGTGAAAGTGTTCCCGATCGAATACCGCAAGGTGCTCGGGAAAATGCTTGAGGACGATGAAAAGATTGAACGTGAAGTCCAAAACTTCTAAGCTACAGGATTAAGATATTATGGGTAACCCTAAAGGATTTATGACAATACCCCGGAAGGAACCGGGATACCGCCCCGCCGAGGAGCGGGTTAAAGATTTCGCCGAAGTGGAAAAGCGGCTTTCCGACCCGGAAATCAGGGAGCAGGCTTCGCGTTGCATGGACTGCGGAATTCCGTTCTGTCACGGCTCTGGGTGTCCGCTGGGCAACGTGATTCCGGAGTGGAACGACTTGGTTTACAACGGCTACTGGCAGGAAGCGGTGGACATTCTGATGTCGAAAAACAATTTCCCGGAGTTTACCGGCAGGATTTGTCCGGCCCCATGCGAAACCGCTTGCACGGTGGGGCTTAACGGCGAACCGGTGACGATCCGTCAGATCGAAGTGGCAGTCATTGAGAAAGCTTTCGAGGAAGGTTATATCCGGCCTCAACCGCCGCAGCGCCGCACCGGGAAAAAGGTTGCGGTGATCGGCTCCGGACCCGCCGGACTCGCCGCCGCTGACCAGCTTAACAAGATCGGGCACGAAGTCACAATTTATGAAAAAGACATATATCCAGGCGGATTGCTCCGCTACGGTATCCCTGATTTTAAGCTCGATAAAAAAATCGTTGAACGCCGGGTTCAGTTCATGAAGGACGAGGGCGTAAAGTTCGAAACCGACGTTGATGTGGGGTTGGACATTTCCGCCAAGTTCCTGCTTAAACGCTTCGACGCGATTTGTCTGGCTATGGGTTCCCGGGTTCCGCGCGATCTGCCGGTTCCCGGACGCGAACTCAACGGAATTTATTTTGCCATGGATTATCTCTGGCAGCAGAACTGCATTGTCGGCGATCAGAAATTCCGTGGCAGGGAAATCAGCGCCCAGGACAAACATGTGGTGGTGATCGGGGGAGGCGACACCGGTTCGGACTGCATCGGCACTGCCAGGCGTCAGGGCGCGGCGTCGGTCACCCAGCTCGAAATTATGCCGAAACCGCCGGAAGAACGTGATCCATCGACCCCGTGGCCGCAATGGCCGAACCGGCTTCGCACTTCGAGCAGCCACAAAGAAGGCTGCGACCGCATGTGGAGTGTCAAGACACTGGAATTCCTTGGCCGCAGAAATCAGGTTACCCGCCTTAAGGCCGTCAAGGTTGAATGGGAAAAGGATTCCAACGGACGCCTCGCTAAAATGAAAGACATCCCGGATTCAGAATTTACCGTTGACGCCGATCTGGTGTTGCTGGCAATGGGATTCACCGGGCCTGAAAAGAAAGGTTTGCTTTCGCAGTTCAGCCTTGATTACGATGACCGAGGCAACGTGAAAACCGATGAAACCGGCATGACCTCCAAAAAAGGCGTATTCGCCGCCGGGGACGTGGTTTCCGGGGCGTCGCTGGTTGTCCGGGCGATTGCCGCCGGGCGCGAACTCGCCGCCAACGTCAATCAATATCTGGAAAAATAATATGACGCGGTTCAGGGGCGGCGGGTTTCCATGCTGCGCCGTTGCCTGAGCAACTCGCCGGTATTATTGATATTCATGTAGCCACTCCGATATATATTAATGATAATTAATGAGAAAACCACGATCAGAATAAATAAAAACGCCAGCAGACAACCAATTAATTTAACCGAATTGCGTCGGCATGTAGGGCAATTTTCGGTGGTGTAATGTCCACCGCACTTCCAGCAGTATTTTTTTTTCTCATTTGTCATATTTTTCACGAGAACAATTAAAAACCGTTTGCCGTTGCGGATTTATTACTGTTTTGAAACCTGTGCTTCTTCAAAAGTGGCCATTTCGTGCATAATTTTTACGCCTGCTTCAATCAGGTTGAAAGCCAGCGCCGCGCCAGTGCCTTCCCCTAGTCTGAGATCGAGATCGAGAAGCGGTTTCACGCCCAAAGCCCGCATTGCGGCAACGTGTCCGGACTCGGCGGAAAGGTGACTGAAGAAACAATAATCGGCAACGTTTTTGTTAAGTTTGATGGCGCAAAGCGCACCGGCGCCTGAGATAAAGCCGTCGACAACCACGGGGATTTTGTTTGCGGCCGCGGCCAGAACCACGCCGCAGATTCCGGCTATCTCGAAACCGCCGAGGGCGGCAAGGGTTTCCAATGGGGTATCCAATTGTGCTTTATTTACCTCGATGCCTTTTTCAATAACCGATATTTTGTGCTTAAGTTTGGCATCGTCGATGCCGGTGCCGCGTCCGGCGGCGTCAGCGGGGGGAATGTTCAGGAATATCGAGTAAAGCGCTGCCGAGGGAGTAGTGTTGGCTATGCCCATATCGCCGGTTCCGAGGAGGGTTGTTCCGGAATCGATCAACTTTTGGGCTTCAACGGCCCCGGCGAGGATCGCAGTTTCGGTTTGTTTAACGGTCATGGCCGGGCCTTGGGTAAAATCGGCGGTCCCCGGCGCAACTTTCCGGTTGATTACTCCGGGAAATTCGCAGGGCAGCGCCACACCCACATCGATAACTTTCAGGATGGCCCCGGCGTGTTTGGTCAGGACATTGATAGCCGCGCCGCCGTTGGCGAAATTCGCCACCATCTGGGGGGTGACTTCCTGAGGATAGGCACTTACTCCCTGGGCGGCGACACCATGATCCCCCGCGAAGGTCAGGATGGCCGGTTTTGTTACAACGGCGTCAACTGAACCGCGCGCGGCGGCGTAACGCCAGGCGCATTCTTCGAGGCGTCCCAGGCTTCCCGGCGGTTTGGTAAGGGAGTCGAGCCGTTGTTTCGCGGCATCGGCGATTTCCGTACTGGCGGGGTCGATTTTATCGAGCAAATCCTGTAACATATTTATCTCCGGAATTTATGATGACGATTTGATTTTAAGGGCGCAGCCGCAGACCGCGAGGATCACTTCGTCGACGGTTCCGCCGAAGTACTGGTTGACCCGGCCGCAGGTGTCGCGGAAATTGCGGCTGATCGGGTCGCCGGGAACGATTCCCGAACCCAACTCGTTGGTGACGAACACAATCGGTACGGAAAGGTTTTTAATTGCAGCCGCGGCTCTGTCCAGACGCTCCGGAATCTCTGTTTCGTAATCCGGCAGCAGGTTGGAGACCCACAGGGTCAGGCAGTCTACGATGATGAAATCGGCGTTTCCGGCGGCTTTTTCGATGGCCTCGGCGATATCGATGCGGGTTTCGATGGTGGTCCAGTGGTCGCCGCGTTCAGCCTGATGCTTGGCGATGCGGTCCGCCATTTCTTTGTCGCCAGCCCAGCCGGTGGCAATGTAATATGGCCGTTTTGCGTTTTCCGCCAGCTCAAGTGCCAGACGGCTTTTGCCGCTTCGCGCTCCGCCGGTTATCAGATATGATTTCATTGTGGGATTCCTTTTCAGTTGTCGTAATACGGGGAATTGCGGTCCCGGTCCTGATAGTTCATTTTGGTTTTTTTGTAACCCGTGAGTTTCTGTTTTCTCTTTTTTAACAGGTAGTATATGAAAATTACCGTGGCGATAAATCCTAAAACAAATCCCACGGTAAACCTGATTTTCATGGCCTCCGGAGTGTCATTTTTGACATAATCGGAAAATGCTGTTGCGTTACTGTATCCTGTTTTTGTGGGGACCAGATACCAGAAAGTAAATGTTGCACCCAGTGCTCCGCCTCCAGCGGCCCCGAAAAAAACATAAAAAAGAACAGTTTCCCAGATGGTATCTTTGTCTTTGCTTGCATTCATGATTTGAACAGATCAGTCGAATTCGCTTCTGGCGCGGCGGGTCATGAGGTCTGATACGGCCTGACGCGGGTCTTTGTCCTCGTAAAGCACGGAATAAACTTCGTTGACAATAGGGGTTTCACACTCGGCGCGATTGGCAAGCTGGTACGCGCTTTTAGCGGTTTTTACCCCTTCGGCCACTACCATGCCCATGCTTTCGAGAATTTCAGAAAGCTTTTTGCCTTTACCCAGCTCTTCGCCCACGTGACGGTTCCGGCTGTGCTGGCTGGTGCAGGTAACGATCAGGTCGCCGATACCGCTGAGGCCGGAGAATGTCTTGGGGTGTCCGCCGAGGGCCGCGCCGAGACGTCCCATTTCGGCGATGCCGCGAGTGATCAGTGCGGCCTTTGGATTGTCACCGATGCCCATGCCGTCGACTACCCCGGCGGCGATAGCCAGCACGTTTTTCAATGCTCCGCCAAGTTCGACGCTTACCACGTCATCAGTGGTGTAGACCCGGAAAAATTTGTTCATAAAAGTATTCTGCACGAATTCCGCGCTTTCCTGGCAGGATGACGCCACAACCACGGCAGTGGGCATTTGCCTCGATACCTCTTCAGCGTGGCTTGGACCGGACAGCACCGAATAACGGCACTTCCCGAGAATTTCCTCACAGAGTCCGCTCATACGCAGCAGAGTTTCGTTTTCAATACCTTTGGCCACGTTTACCAGCAGTTGGCCCGTCCGGTAGTGGGGCTGGAGTTTCTCCAGCGTTCCGCGCATGTATTGCGACGGCGAAGCCAGCACCAGCAATTCGGAATCTTTAACTGATTTGGCAATATCACCGCTGAGATTCAGTTCATCGGGCAGGGGGGCGCCTTTCAGGAACTTGAAATTTTCGCGGCGTTCGCGCATCTCGGCGATATAATCCGGAAACGGGCCCCACATGGTTACGTCATGACCGTTTTTCAGCAGGGTCAGCGCCAGTGCGGTCCCCCATCCGCCATCACTAAGTACGGTACATTTAGTCATTTTTAATCCTATGATGTTCAACTTCTATTTTCGGCTTTTTCTCGAACCGGTTCTCCGTGCCTTCCATAAGCCGCTTGATATTGCCGGCATGACGCACAATTGACATGATAGTCAGAAACGCCAGGAAGGTTATCATGGTTTCCGGCATCGGGTAAATTTTGGAAACCGACAGCAGCCAGGCACTCAACGGCAGGGTTAACGCCCCAATGATACTCGCCAGCGAAACATAACGGAACAGGTAAAAGACAATAACCCAGGTCAACGCGAAGATCAGCAAAGACCACGGCGCGATTATCAGCAGCATTCCCATGGTGGTAGCGATGCCTTTGCCGCCCTTGAATTTGAGATAAATGCTCCAGTTGTGTCCGGCAACTGACCCAAGCGCCGCCAGGATTATTGACAGGTCTCCCCAGTTCGGGATAATTCCTTCTCTCGCCAGGATTTTTACAACCAGTACCGGAAGCACTCCTTTGAAAAAGTCCAGCAGGAAGCAGAGTCTTCCCCAGCCTTTGCCCATTACCCTGCGGACGTTGGTTGCTCCGATGTTCCCGCTGCCGTGCTTACGGATGTCAACCCCGCGTGTTCTTGCGATCAGCAGACCCCACGGGATCGAGCCGTACAGATACGCGATTACCGCCACGATCAAATAAAATACCAACGGTGGCATATTAAATTCCTTGCATTGTTGCCTAATGTTTAAGTGTAAGCTATATTTTCCATCCGGAAAAACAATGCCACCGGCAGACGGAAATGCAAACCGAATTTGCGGAAAGCTCAACCCGCGAGGACTTTTTTATGCGTACTGGACAACTTATCTGTGCTATCAGCGAACAATGCGCTGATTTACTTTATGCCTGCGAATTCTATGCCCCCGACCCGGTTTTATATTTTGCGGCGGGAAATGAAAAAGGTCTGGCCGTTTCCATCCTGGAATACAACCGGGCGGCCAGGGAGACGAAACCCGGAGTAAAGGTATATGACCGCAACGACTTCTTCGATAAGGACGATCTGAACCGGAAAACTTCCGACCTGATCGTGAAACTTACCGAAAAATTCAAGATCGACTGTTGGCAGGTCCCTTATGATTTCCGCTTCGGACTGGCCCGGGAGCTTAACCGGGCAGGTGTCCAGATCAGCCCCGTGAAAGGAGAATTCTACCCGGAACGGCGCACTAAATCCGAAATGGAAGTCGACAAAATCCGCAAGGCCCAGCGGGTGGCCGAGTCCGCCATGCGCCGCGCAGAAGAAATCCTTGGCGAGGCAAGCATCGGAAACGACGGCGTTATTATGTGGCAGGGAGATGCTCTTACTTCGGAAATACTTCGCGCTGAATTGAGTATCGTCATTCTCCGGCAGGACATGAACAGCAAAGGACTGATCGCCGCCGGGGGAGGCGAAAGCTCTGAACCGCATAATTTCGGAACCGGACCGCTAATCGCCAATTCCCCGATCGTTATCGACATCTTTCCCAGGGATACCATTACCGGATATTGGGGCGACATGACCCGCACTTACGTTAAAGGTAAGGCCGATAAACGCGTGAAGTGCGCCTACGCCGCCGTTCATGACGCTAAGGAAGCCGCCAAGGAAAAGATCATGAACGGAGTGATCGCTTCGGAAATTCACCAGCTCGCTTTCGACCGCATGGACGGACATGGGTTTCCAACCGGCCATAAGCAGGGCAAGCATTACGGCTTTATCCACGGCCTGGGACACGGCGTAGGGTTGGACATCCACGAAGCGCCAAGGTTAAGCCCGTTGAATCCGTCGCCGCTTGAAACGGGCGACGTGGTTACCGTCGAACCCGGACTTTATTATCCGGAGTGGGGCGGCATCCGCCTCGAAGACGTGGTAGTTGTCCGCGAAGACGGATGCGAGTGTCTTACCGAAATGCCCGAAGAGCTGGAAATATCTTAGCAAACAAACTTTGCATGGAACGGCCGGGTTGTTTCACGAATCCGGCAATTTTAACTCAAACTTGCTGTTTGGCATTGCCAGCGTTAGCGAAGCAATGCAGTTTCAATCCAAGGAGACTCCTTGGTTAGCTCTGGGAGAACGGATTTTCCAATGGGTACATGGTTCCGGCAGGGAGCGGAACTGACGGAGTTTTGCCGGTCAGCAGCTTCACCGCATCGAAAAGTACCGCGCCCGAATGTTTGAACGCAATCGCGCTATGGTGCGGATAATGTCCGCCTACCAGCACGTGGCGGTAGAAGCGGCGGAGTCCGCAAACCGCGATCACGCCGATGGCCCCGAACGAACGTGGGTCAATGGGCAGTACTTCGCCGTTGGCCACATAACTTTTGAGTTCGCAACCGGCGCTGGACTGCAAGCGGAACATGGTCATTGCGCCTGGTTTCAGCGCGCCTTCCAGCGTGCCTCTGGTGATTACCGGGTCATTGCCGTCTTCCATCAGCCGGTTCATGATGAGCTGGTACTGGATGGAGCAGTTGTCGCACAGACAGCAGCTCGGGGTATTTCCGCAGTGGAATCCCATGAACAGGTCGTCCGGTTTGAATCCCTTGAGATCGGAACTTTGGGCCATGTCCGGCGGCACGGTGTTGTTGATGTCGAGGATGGTGGCCGGATGATCGGACGCAAGCTGCGCCATGTATTCGGAAACCGCGCCGTAGATGTCCACTTCGCAGGCCACGGGGATGCCGCTGGTTGCCATCCGGCTGTTGATGTAGCAGGGAACGAACCCGAAACTGGATTCAAAAGCGGGCCAGCATTTGTTTGCCATAACCGCGAACTGTTTTGCTCCGAGGTTGTCGGTTACCGACTTACGCAGGGCGCTTTCAAAAGTCGCCAGCTGCTTGATCATGTCGGGATAAGTATTGCCTTCGCCGAGTTCGGCTTCCATTTCCTTTGCGATGTTGTCGACGTCGGAATTGTCCTTCGCTGCTTCGTAGAGCTGGAGCAGGTCTAGTTCGCTGTTTTCCATCACTTCCACGCCGAGGTCGAAAAGCGGTTTGATCGGGGCGTTGCAGGCGAAGAAATCCTGCGGGCGCGGGCCGTAGCTGATTACTTTCAGGTTTTTGACTCCGATGTAAACTTTTGCCACTTTGGAGAAATGGGCGATTTCCTTAACCAGTCCTTCAGGCAGTCCGACCGGGATTTCGGGGATATGCACGTTGAGGCCGCGCATGTCGATATTGTAGGAAAGATTCAGCAGGCCGCAGAAGGCGTCGCCCCGGCCGTTAATGAGGTCGTCACCACTTTCTTCGGCAGCGGCGCAGGCCATTACCGGGCCGTGGAACCGGCGGATGAAAACAGAAGTCGGACCTTCTGGTCCGAAATTGCCGAGGTAAACCACTGCCGCGTTCGCGCCTTTTTCATATAGTTCCTTGCCGGCCTTGAGTGCGTCAGTTTCATTTTCGATGATGGTTTTGGCGGGGATAAGTTCGACTCCCTGTGCTTTTGCGGCGCCAACCAGCGCGTCAAGACGTTTCTTTGAAAGGCTGATCGGGAAACAGTCCCTGCTTACCGCTACGATACCAAGTTTTACCTCCGGACAATTTTTCATCGCCATAATATCCTCCAATATAATTTATTTTATCTGGTCTCTTGCTGAGATTACTTGCTTATAGCCGCTTCCTGATTTACTTTCAGACGCCGCTTATATCCCCAGGCGAGGAGCTTCCTGACGAAATTATCGCGGGATTTCCAGCTTGGGAAACCGGTAACCACGGCAATCAGGCGGTTGCCGCCGCGCACGCATGAAACCACAGTGCAGTATCCGGCCTTTTGGGTGTAACCGGTTTTCAGTCCGTCGACGCCTGTGCAGTTTTTTACGAGCCGGTTGTGGTTGGTGATGTCCTGCCTGTCAGGACTCGATTTGTCGCGGAAGGTGAAAGCCCAGGTTGCGGACCACTCCATGATCTTGGAATAATGAAGCAACTGTTCCCCCAGCAATGCGAGGTCACGGGCGGTACTGGTGTTTTCCGGGTGGTTCCTGTTTTTTGGCGGCAATCCGTGGGGATTGTAAAAAGTAGTGCTTTTAAGGCCGAGTTCTCCTGCCTTCCGGTTCATCTTGCTGACAAACTGATTTGCATCGCCGTCGCAGGCGAATTCCGCCACGAGCTGCGCGGAGTCGTTGGCGCTTTTTACCGCCACGGTTTTGAGCAGTTCCCCGAGCGGGAAAGTTTCCCGGGGATCAAGATAAACCTGACTGCCGCCTACTCTATATGCGCTTTCTGTTACTCTGACCATGCTGTCGAGAGCGATATCCGGGCGTTTCGCCATGATGTCGAATACTACCAGCAGCGTCATCATTTTGGTAAGTGAGGCTATCGGCACCTTTTTGTTCGGATTTTTCGCCCATAGTACCCGGTGGGAGCCAACGTCCAGCAGGAGTCCGGTTGTGGCGGTTTTACTGCCCGGCAAAGATGAGATATTGCCGTTTATCGCATATCTGAAATCCAGCGGAGTGCCGATTTTCAGCTTGTTTTTCGGCTTGAGGGAGGAATTTTGCCCGGCTGATCCTGAACTTCCCGGAACTTTGATGGTGGGTTCCGGGATCGTGCCGGTTTGTCCTCCACTGGGCGGGTTCACGGGTGGTTCCGCTTTCCGGTCTTTCAGGAAAATCAGGTGAACGACCAGAAAATGGATGATGATTATGACTATCAGGATAACGATCAGAGTTATGGTTTGGTTCTTCTTCATGACAACTTCCGTTCGGGGTTTACCTCGACGCGCGATTCAGGGCCGAAAACAACGCCTGCATTGCCGCCCGGTCTATGTTTGAGTGTTCCCCGACCCCGTAAAAGAACTTTTTGTCCGATTTGCGGACAATCCCAACGAACGCCATAGCGGTGGCGTCGGCGCTGTGCCCGAGCGACTGCTCGGTGAAATCCTCGAGCGTGAAATCGATCACGTGGGCCTGTTCTTTCAAGGCATGGACCACGGCCGAAATCGGGCCGTTGCCGCTGCTTTCGAACTCCAGAATGTTGTCATTTGCCTGCATTGTCATTTTGACGGTTACCATGTCCGGAGCGTTGTCTTCGTTTTCGATCCGCTTGAATTTGATCAGCGAGTAGGGTTGGTCGGGTTGGATGAATTCGGCGCGGAAGCCTTCAATTAGTTCCTGTGCATTGATTTCGTTGCCCTTTCTGTCGGTCAGGGCCTGGGTGACTTTCCCGATCTCGGCGTGCATGCCGCGCGGCGGATAGATGCCGAAATCGTGTTCGAGCACGTATACGGCGCCGCCTTTGCCGGACTGACTGTTGATCCGGATGAGTTTTTCGTAACTGCGGCCGATGTCCGCCGGGTCGATGTGCAGGTACGGCACTTTCCAGCCCTGGTGGAAATATTCGGCGGCTTTTTCGCGGTTGTCCATGCCCTTGCGGATGGCGTCCTGGTGGGAACCGGAAAACGCGGTGAATACCAGTTGTCCGGCGTAGGGATGCCGTTCGGGTACGGGAATGCCGGAGGCGTCTTCAACGGTGCGGACGATTTCGTTCATGTCGGAAAAGTCCAGTCCGGTGTCGATGCCCCGCGAGTACAGGTTCAACGCCAGGGTGGAGATGTCCAGGTTGCCGGTGCGTTCGCCGTGACCGAAGATAGTTCCCTCGACCCGGTCTGCCCCGGCGAGGATTGCCATTTCGGAGGCGGCCACCGCACATCCCTGGTCATTGTGGGCGTGAATGCTGATGGAGGTTTCGTCGAGATACGGATAGTTTTCGCAGAAATACTCGATCATGTCCGCGTACTGGTAGGGTGGGCGCCTCTCGACGGTTGCCGGCAGATTCAGAATAAAATTTTCTTTGGCCGACGGCCCCCAGGTTTCCTTTACCGCTTTGCACATGGCAAGGCAGAATTCGATGTCGGTATCGGTAAATTCCTCGGGGGAAAATTCGTATGCGATATTGTCGCGCAGGCCAGCTTTATCCAGCGCATCAATTACCATCTGTGTGCCTTCGATGGCCATTTTCATTACTTCATCGCGGTTGCGGTTGAATACAAACCTGCCGTGCAGGTCGGATGATGCCACATAGCAGTGGAGAATCCCCCGGTGAACGTCTTTGAGCGATTCAACCGTCCGGTCGATCAGGTGCTTTCTGGCCTGGGTCAGCACCGAAATCCTGACGTCCCCAGGAACCAGATTGTCCTCGATCAGTTTGCGGACAAAATCAAAATCGTCTTTTGAAGCAGACGGAAATCCAACTTCTATTTCTTTGAACCCTATCTTTACCAGCAGTTTATAATAACTGAGCTTTTTTTCGGGGTTCATCGGCATCGGCAACGCCTGATTGCCGTCGCGCAGATCGACGGAATTCCAGGTTGGCGCTTTGGTGATTTTGCGGTCCGGCCACTTCCGGTTTTTCAGCGGTATCGAGTCCGGATAAAGATATTTCGGATATGTACTCATTGTTCTCTCCGTAAAAAAAATCAAAATTTCAGTTCAAATACGTAACATAACATAAACTAAAAAAATTGACAGACAGATTTGAATCGAAAGCGGTTAATTTCAGATTAATCCCGTCTTTAAAGGGATATTTGGAAAATTCATCGGAAAAATCTTATCAGGCGGGTTGACATTGCTTAATAAACAGGTATTATAGTACCAGAATACATAAAAAGGCGGGTATGGTTAAAAAATGAGTACGATTTTGAAATTTTCTGATGCTTTTACGCTGGGAATCCATGCCGCGGTATTGTTGGCGGCGAATCCTGAAGACCCGCTCCCGGTGGAGAAAATCGCCAAAACTATAAAAGTTTCCGCAAATCATCTCTCAAAAGTGATGCAGCGGCTGGCAAAGGCGGGGATGGTCCGTTCGATTCGAGGCCCGAAGGGTGGGTTCGTTCTGGAACGAAAACCGGACGACATCCGGCTGATGGAGATTTATGAAGCAATCGAGGGGGAATATCCCGAAGGACGGTGTTTGTTCCGGCATCCGGTATGCGGTGGGAAAAAATGTGCGTTCGGCGGTTGGGTCCAGAATCTGAATGACGAGGTTAAGAACTTTTTTAAAAACCGTAAGTTGATAGATATGGTTCAGGAAGGAGATAGTATGTCACGAAAATAATCCGGCACATTGTTGAAACTATAAGTAAAGGTATATTTTAAAGTAACCACGGGAGGGAGTGAACATGTTTTGCTATCAATGTGAACAGACCGCTATGGGAACCGGCTGCAACCGCGCAATGGGCGTTTGCGGCAAGACCGCCGAAACCGCCGATCTTCAGGACATGTTGTTCCATGTGTTGAAAGGGCTGTCCCAGTACGCCGCGAAACTTAATGCCGGCCCGGATAAAAAGGCTTTCGCGAAATTTGTTCTTGAGGGACTTTTTACCACTGTCACCAATGTCAATTTCGATGCAATAGCCATCAGGAAAATGATCGACAAGGCAATCGAAATGCGGGAGAAAGCCAAAGCGATGTCCGGTGGGCAGGAACTCGGCGGTCCCGCCGCGTGGCGGCCGGGAAGCAGTGAAGATATTTCCATTACCGCGCGACAGGAGGAATTCGGCGAGGACGCAGCCGGACTCCAGGAACTAATTACTTATGGTCTGAAAGGAACGGCGGCTTATGCTGATCACGCCTTGATCCTGGGCGTAGAGGACGAGGAAGTCAACCAGTATTTCCTGGACACGATGGCGAAACTTGCGGAAAATCTCTCTGACATCGATGAATTGCTCGGGATGGCGCTCAAGGCGGGTGAGATTAACCTGAAAGTGATGGGAATGCTTGATCAGGCGAACACTTCAGCCTACGGCAATCCGGAACCGACCCAAGTGCGCATCACCCCGAAAGCCGGGAAAGCGATCCTGGTGTCCGGTCACGACCTCAAAGACCTCGAAGAACTGCTTAAGCAGACTGAAGGTACGGGGATAAATGTTTACACGCACAGTGAAATGCTTCCCGCCAATGCTTATCCCGGACTCAAAAAGTATCCGCATTTGGCCGGGAATTACGGAGGCGCGTGGCAGGATCAACGCAAGGAATTCGCCGAATTCCCCGGCGCGGTGCTGATGACCACCAATTGCATCCAGAAACCGGCCGAAGAATACCAGGGCCGGATTTTTACTACCGGACTCGTCGGCTGGCCCGGAGTCACCCATGTTAAAGGCCCGGACTTTTTCCCGGTGATCGAAGCCGCCAAAGCTGCTCCCGGTTTTGCCGGAGACGGCGAAGATAAAACCATTACTATCGGATTCGGACACGACGCGGTAATGCAGGTTGCCGGGACCGTGGTGGAAGCAGTAAAGTCGGGTGCGGTAAAGCATTTCTTCCTGATCGGAGGCTGCGACGGCGCCAAGCCCGGACGCAACTACTACACCGAGTTTGCCGAAAAAGTCCCGAGAGACTGCGTGATCCTTACTCTTGCTTGCGGTAAATACCGTTTCAATAAGCTGGAATTCGGCGACATCGGCGGTATTCCGCGCCTGCTCGACTGTGGACAATGTAATGATGCCTATTCCGCGGTCCAGATTGCGCTGGCGCTGATGAAAGCGTTCGACTGCGGACTCAATGATCTGCCGTTGAGCATGGTCCTGAGCTGGTTTGAACAGAAGGCGGTGGCAATCCTGCTAACCCTCCTGTACCTTGGGAAAACCGATATCCGGCTGGGGCCGAGTCTGCCGGCATTTGTCACCCCAACCGTATTGAACGTTTTGGTCGACAAATTCAAGATCAGCCCCATTTCCGATCCGGATACCGACCTCAAGGCGATTTTAGGGAAGTGACTGTAATCTGAAATCGAAATCCGTTTTACACATTGAAGCGGATTTCGATGATGTCGCCGTGGTTAATTTCGTGATCTTTATCGACCAGGTCCACAAGCCCTTGTTTTTTGGCGTCGTTGAAGTTATGGCAATCTTTGAATTTCTCAAAGTTAACAACTTCTGCCTTGATGAACCCGCGCGCGAGGTCGGAATGGATCTTTCCGGCGCAGGTGACGGCATCTGAGCCTTTTTCGACGAACCAGGCATGGACTTCGGGTTTTCCGGCGGTATAAAAGAACATGTGTCCGGATTTTTTGAGAATATCGGTACAGACGTCATTCGGGTCCGGATTGGGATCGTTATAGATCTTTACCGCTTTATAGCTAAGGGGAGCGAGATTACGGATCAGGGGTGCTTCGGCTTCAGTGAAGTCGAGGTCGCAGAGCGGGGTTTCGATTTCCAACGCTTCCAGACAGCGTTCGATCAGGACGCGTTCCTCGCCGGTAGCGCCGCGTTCGAGGCGGGTTTCGAGCTTTTCCATGTCGAGGATCAGCAAATCCAGGATATTGTCGCTGGAAATGGCGATGGCGTCGCATTTGTCGAATTCGCCGGGAATGAACTCGAAGAAATACGGGGTTACTTTTTTAGGGTCGAATTTTGTTTCAAGTGCGAGCAGGATTTCGTCATTATACTTGATCTTGCCTTCCGGCAGGCTCAGACCTTTATATCCGATTTTCATTAAATTCTCCAGTTGTGTGTAATTTCATGTCCCTTATTATTTCACCTTTTCAGGAAAATACCAGTGTGAAGCCGGGAAATCAGCCGAGTTGTGGGATTGAGGATTGCAGGTATCATACCGCACGAAATCTGGAGAAAAATCAAAAAAAATTTGCGAAGGTATTGTTTTTAATGAAAAAATGAGCTATCATAATAATGATTTCCCGCGAAATCAAAAATTTGGAAACGGAAAAAATGTATAAAGCAAAAGATACAAATAATACGTCGATCCGCCTGGCCGACATTGCCAGGAAAGCCAATGTTTCGCGGATTGCGGTTTCAAAAGCCCTGCTGAACACCGGCGGGAATAATGTGCGGATCAGCGACGCCACCAGGGAAAAAATCCTGAAGATCGCGGAATCGATGAACTACAAGCCGAACATGGCGGCGCGGATGTTGGCCGGCAAGAAAAGCAATATAATTGGTGCGCTGATAGATTCCCATGCTCCCCTGTGCCTTTACGAATGCCTGCGGATGATCGAGCGAAAGCTTGCGGAGAAAGGTTACCGCTTCATGATCGCGCAGCAGCACAACGATCTGGGCGGGTTGATGGAGTATATCGACGACTTCTCCAGGTACGGGGTGGAGGGGATCATCAGTTTCGCGCATGATTATCCTGAATTCAACGAGCAGCTTGCGAAGGTTCTGCGGAGCAAACCGGATATTCTCTACATCGGAAAACCGAAGCTTAAGAATTGTAATTATCTAGAGGTGGACGTCAGTGCGGGAATCAGGAAAATTGTTGATCACCTGGTACGGAAAGGCCGGAAGCGGATCGGGATTTTCCTCGCCGACAAAACCACAAGAACAATGCAACTGAGATATCAGGGGTATCTGGAAGGTCTGAAAACCAATGGAGTGAGTCTCGATGAAAATTTGGTTGTTTTCAACAATAAATTCCGGCATCCATCCATGGAAAATGCATCGGAGATCATTAATATTCTGGTAAAACAAGAAAAAGCCGATGCCATTATCTCAATGAACGACAATTATGCCGCGATGATTATAAATCAATTGAAAAAATCGGGTTATGACGTTCCCGGAGACGTTGCGGTGACCGGTTTCGACAACATGGATTTTTCTGAATTCAATTCTCCGTCGATAACCACGATTAATCATTGCTATGACGCTCTTGCGGAAAAAGCCGTTAATATCCTTCTGGAAATAATCATGGACAATAAAATAACAGTTAATGAAGTTATCAAACCGGAACTTATTGAAAGGGAGTCAACATGAAAGCCGGAAAAACCAAAGCCGTAACATTTACTCTGATCGAATTATTAGTGGTAATAGCAATAATTGCCATACTGGCGGCTATGCTCTTACCGTCGTTGAAAAAAGCGAGGGACGCCGCCCAGTCAACGGCCTGCAAATCGAATCTTAAGCAACTCGGTCTGGTATTTAACGATTATGCCGCCGATTACGGCGGACAGTATTTTCCTCCCGGACGGCCGAATGGAACAAGCCTTCCATGGAGCAGTGCGGCCAACTGGCTGGTGCGGGATGGCTATTTGCATATTTCCGGAAAAGGCACGGATAAATATGCCCATATATTGCAAGCTCCCGATATTTGTCAGTGTCCGGTGGGAATAACAACCATAACTCAGGACGATTCGACATATGACTGGCAGCGGGACGGTTGTTATTCTTATAATGCTTATTACATCAGGAATGTAGATCCAAGTCTTTATGATCCGATTGCGCTGAACCGGATAAAACATCCATCCGAATGTGCGTTTATGGCGGACGGCAGGCGGGGACAAAACCATCTCAGCTCACCGACATTCCGTTATCGCCACAGCATAACTCATCCGCTCGGGCAGGCTAACACGGCATTTTTTGACGGGCATGTCGGCTACGTCCGTAAGAATGAAGTCCCTGCAGATCACAGCGATCCATTTTTCAACGGTTACGAGAACTGACATGCCGAACTGATTGAAAGGATATCCGCATGAAATCCGGAAACACAATTCAGATTAAATTTACTCTCATTGAACTATTGGTTGTGATCGCGATCATATCCATGCTGGCGGCAATGCTGTTGCCGGCATTGAAAAGGGCCCGTGAAAGCGGGAAAAAAATATCCTGCGCGAACCAGCTCAAACAAATAGGCACTTGTTTTTCCATGTATCATGGCGATTACGACGGATGGATGCCCAGGGATGCCGATGACGAAAAAATCCGGTGGATGAACAAGCTGGATGATTATGTCAATCTGGATGTGAGTTATACGGATGAAAAGTCATGCGGGATCTTCAAATGTCCGTCATGGGTTTGGATGCAGTACGACGCCTATAAGCGTCCGGGGATAAGTTACTGCATCAATTACTATGTTACCGGTCCGGATCCCAACCATAAAAAGATCGCCAATATCGATTATCCCGCTGAAATCCTTCTTCTTGCGGATTCCGCTTGTCTGGGAGTATCGTCAAGCTGGAATTACGTATACGACGGAACCAGCACTTACCGCTTCAACGCAAGGCATATGAACATGTTGAACATCCTGTTCTGCGACGGGCATGTGGACACCGATAAGTATGTTTTGAGAAAACATTTAAAAAAATAACAAAGTAAATTCAACCGGAAAACTCACGTGAAAAAAATTATTCTGCTTTTTGCTCTGTCGGCATTGACTATCCAGGCGCAAACAAATTCCCAAAATGTTTCGGCCAAGTACAATATTAAGAATCCATCCGAGTCTAAAGGACTTACCAAGGTCAAGATTACGGAAAAAAAGCTTCCGTCGCTGGTGATTGCCGATAAAGGCAAGGCTCTTGTTCCGATTGTATGTCCGAGACAAAGATATTACCGTCAGGTGGCAAGGCTCCTGAAAAAATATCTCGATAAAGCAACCGGGGCGAGTTTTGCCATAACCGGTAAAATTCCGGTAAAAGGCAAAGCGATCTTTATCGGCAATTGCGATTTGCCCGAAGTCCGGAAAATTTATCAGAAGGCCCAGTTGATGCCTGATGAAAGCTTTATTATCGAGAGTATTCCGTGGGGGATCGTACTTGCCGGTAAAGACGATTTCTGCAAGAACCGGCTGGTGAAAAAGAAAGAGATGAGCGCATTCGATCGCAAACAAAGCCGGGGAACATTGTTCGCGATGACCGATTTCCTGGAGAGGCTGATCGGGATAAGGTGGTATTTTCCCGGTCTCGGCATTCACATTCCCGATCTGAAAAAAGCGAAAGTGTCGATTCCGCCGCTTGCTTACGCCGATACTCCCGTGTTTGACTTCAGGGATCTCGGATATGGCGGCGGGGTGGACTTTAAGCTTCTCAAGGCAAGCAGCAAAAATGTCAAGGAATGGAACCTGCTGTCGCGTCTGGCTGACGTCAACATGAAGGAATCCTGGCACACCGATTCGCACTGGCACAAGGTTTTCGGCAAATCCCATCCCGAGTATTTCGCGTTGCGGAAGGACGGAACCAGGGCAATTGGCGACCGCGGCCGCTTTTCCGCCTACCGGTGCTACAGCAACGAGGAAGGATTCAAGGCCCATATCAAGGCGATTGACGATTACTACAAAACCGGTAAAGGAACAGAATTGTTTCTGACGAAAAGATTCGCTCCGAATAAAAAGTATATCCATTGGGGAATCGCGGATGGATTCAGGGGATGTGAATGCGAACAATGCCGGAAACTGATGAACAATGATTCCGAGTATGGAATGTATTCGCCCCTGGTATGGCGGTATGTGTTGAAACTGGCAAGGGAATGCAAAAAGAGGTGGCCGGATAAAATCCTGAAAATCCATCTTTACGGAAGATATCGCGAAATCCCGGAATTCTTTATAAAGGAGAATCCGGGCAATGTTTTGATCTGTCCGGTACGGCCAAGCCAGGACAGGTCAAGCGCGGGTTTTCTCAAGGAATCCAAAATATATGCTGATAGTGTCAAACAGACGGAATTTCTGCGGAAGCTTTCTCCTGAAAAACCATATATCTGGCTACATTATCCTCATAGCCCGGGAATGCACAGTGGACAGCACGTACCTTGTCTTGCGCCTAATTTCTATAAAAAATTCATCCGGGAGAATCAGGATAAAATATCCGGGATGCTGTTTAACGGTCACCGCACTTTTTCATATTCTCTGAATTCGCTGGTCCTGTACATCATGTACAAGATCAGCTGGAATCCCGATATTGACGTGGACGCCTGCATCGATGAATACTGCCAGACCCTTTTCGGTCCTGCCGCCCCGGAGATAAAAGAATATTACACGACAATCATTGACCGGTGGGAAAACCTAAAATGGAAAAAACTCCCGAAGCAGGGACCGCTTGACGGCAAATTACCTCTGTCCTGTTACTGGAAGGAAACTTATCCGAAAAAGCTCCGTGAAAAGCTCGAAAAACTTCTTCTTGAAGCCCTTTCGAAAACTCAAAAAGGTTCCATTTATTTTGACCGGGTGAAGTTCCTGGTGGACGGAACAACTCCATTCTTCGAACAGGGCCGCTTTTACGATCTCGGAAAGAAATTTCAATATAAATGCTATAAATGGGCGCCTGATAAAGTGGACGGAGTAATGAGGGGGTGGTATCCGGCCGGTTTGAAGTCCGTAAGGCTGCACCGGAATGATAACGGGAAACTCCAAGAGGATAAGCTGAAAGGTCAGATTTCCATGAGTCACGATGAGAAAAATCTTTACATAGCCGGAAAAATTATCTCCGATGACGATTTCGTTACCAAAGGCGGCAAGCAAAAAAGAGACAGCGATATCTGGGCTCACGATTCACTGGAGATATTTCTTTGCACCGAACAGCCGGGCATGGAGGAAGCCGGATTGAATCAGACAAGTCAATATCACCAGTTTATAATCGACCCGCATGAATCCGTCTGGGACGGTTATAAGTTCCGTTCCATGAACAACGGACTTAATTATAAGATCGATGTTCATGTTCTTAACCGCAAAAACAAACTGTGGTTTGAAATTGCAATTCCTTTCAGCGAATTAAAATGCGTTCCGCCGAAAGCAGGCGGCAAATGGTACATAAATTTCTACTGGAACAAAAACCGCAACGGAAAAGTGCTTTCCTACACCTGGGCCGGAACCGGGCGGCATCATGATCCTTCCCGCTTCGGAATTCTGGAATTCAGCGATGAAAAACCGCGTAAAAGAAAATTGAAGTCAAAATAGCTTCAGCCCGGATCATTCAAATAAAGCGGAATATCGTCAATTAGTATTTGGTGGTTATCTGGTGTAATTTATCCCTTTCAACAAATATGAAAAGGGCATTATGCTATCCAGAATTCTTAATAATTTTTCCGCTCCCGGTGATGATTCCAGGATAATGATGCGCTGGTGGTGGTTTGGTCCGGCAGTAACCGATGAAGGTATAGAACACCAACTTGTCCTGATGAAAAACGCGGGAATCGGCGGGGTGGAACTGGCGGTGATCTATCCGCTTTGCCTTGATAATGAGTTCCCCGGTATTGCCAACGCCCGTTATATGTCGGATGAGTTTTTGGCTTCGACGGCTTTTGCGGCAAAAACCGCAAAAAAGCTCGGGATGCGTTTCGACCTGACTCTTTGTTCCGGATGGCCTTTTGGCGGACCTCACATATCCCTGGAAATGTCCGCAAGAAAACTGTGCATGCGGGAAATGGAAATTCCAAAGGATAAAAAAGAAATTCCGCTTCCCGGACTTGAAGAAGGGGAAGCTCTTTTAAAGGTATTTTGCGAAGGTAGGGAATTGTCTGTCGGCAACAACTCAATTCTTCTTCCGAAAGCTTTCGGCGAGGCTAAATCAGCATCCCTGATTATCTCTTCGTTCACTGGCCAGAGGGTGAAGCGTGCGGCCGTGGGTTCGGAAGGGCATGTTATGGACCACTACCGCAAAGCATCGCTGGACATTCATTTGCAAGCAGTAGGTCAGCAATTCATCGATGCCATTGGTTCCGAAAATATCCACGCGGTTTTTACCGACAGCCTGGAAGTGTTTGGAAGCAATTGGACTGAAAACATATTTGAGGAATTTAAAGATCGGAGAGGTTACAGGCTGGAAGAACACCTTTCCGCCCTTTTCGGCGAAGCAACGGAATATTCTCGGAATATCAGACATGATTACCTGCGAACCCTTACTGAAATGCTCAACGATAATTTCCTCAAACCGCTTCAGGATTTCGCCGCCGGAAACAACGTTCTTTCAAGGGTGCAGGCTTACGGTACGCCTCCCGCCACTTTGAACAGTTACAAATACGTGGACCTTCCAGAGGGCGAAGCAGGTTCAACCGGAATTAAATCCATATGCAGAAGGGCTGGCTGGAAGGAGCTGTGCCCGAACAGAATAGCGTCTTCTGCAAGTAAACATTACGGATGCAAAATAACTTCCGCGGAAACCTGGACATTTTTGCATTCTCCGCCTTACGCCGCAACTTTGCTCGATATGAAAGCGGAAGCCGATGAATTTATACTCCAGGGAATCAACCGGATAATCGGGCACGGCTGGCCTTATTCCCCTGAGCAAGCCGGTATTCCCGGGTGGGTATTTTACGCCGCCGGAAATTTCAACCAGACAAATTCGCTTTATCCCGCAATGCATGCGCTTTCAGAATATCTGCAAAAGACTTCCGCGCTGCTGTCCCTTGGCGAAACCGTGGCCGACATCGGACTTTATCTGCCGAACCATGATGCCTGGGCAAGATATTCGGCTGAAACCGAATCATTGCTTCACTACAAAGCCATGAGAGACCATATCGGCCATGACCTGTTTATTGAACTCCTCAGACTCGGATACAACTTCGAGCTTATTGACGATGACCTGCTTCAGGAAATTTCAGAAAACAAACGCGATGGCTATCCGGTTATCATGCTTCCAAATATTGAAAGGATTCCCCTTGAAACGCTTGAAGCGCTGAAAAAATGCACTTGCGGAAAAGTTGTTGCTTACAAACGCATTCCGGATAAAGCGCCGGGAGTAATTGAAAATGAAAAGTATGCGGATAACCTGAAAAAACTGGCGAAAGAAATTTTCAGCGATCCCGCCCGTAACACTCTCTTTATCGAAAACGTCTCGGACTTGGAAAGCTTAAAGAGCGTAATTAAGCCTGATGTGGATCTCAAACAGGATGAGCCTGAAACGGGTTACGTTCACAGGCGTTTGGGAAGTTCGGACATTTATTTCTTTGTAAACACGTCAAATCAAAATATTTCGTTTGCACCCGGATTCAAAACCGCAAGGAAACATGCGCTTAAACTGGATCCCATGACGGGAAACATCATGGAATACACCGGCGCGGTCAAACTTGCTCCCTATGAATCGGTTTTCATTGTGATGTCAGATGATGATGTAGAAACACCGCAAACGGCAGTTTTCAATAACCGGCGGAATATTGACATAAGCACGGATTGGGATATCGAATTTTCCGGTTCCGGTATCAGGAAGAATATGCGGGAATTGACCTCATGGACGGAAATTGAGGAAATCAAGCATTATTCGGGCGAAGCCGTTTACTCGAAAAAAATCGAACTGCCTGAACTCCCGGACGAAAGCGCTGTTTCGATATTTCTCGGAAAGCCGGTTTCAATCGAACCATTCCAAACCAGGGAAAGAGAGAAAAATAAAGGATGTATTGCCTTTGTCGATGCTCCGGTAAAAGATGCCGCAATCATTTTTGTGAATGGTCAAAAAGTAAGGACGGTTTTTGCGCCTCCCTACCTGGTTGACATCAGCAAATATGTCAAACCCGGAGAAAATCTTATCGAGATAAAAGTTTACAATCGCCTGACCAACAAGCTCTCGGGGGAAAAACCGCACGATTATTCAGCCGTGGACGAAAAATACGGTAAGCGTTTTGATTTTATCCAGGATTTTGACGCATTAAAGCCCTTCACCTCAGGACTTACCGGAAAAATTGAGCTGATTGTGGAATCCTGTAAGGTTTGACGAAAAGGCTGTCTGTCGCCGCGGTATTTCAACGGCCTATATTGTTCAGCCGCCATTGAGTCGGGCTGCACTTCATTACCCGGCGGAACTGTTTGCTGAACCGGAAGATGTCCTTGTAGCCGTAACGTTCGGCGATTTCCGAAATGTTCGCGGTGGAGCTTTGCAGTTCCTCCGCGGCGGCCTTAATTCTTTCCATCACCAGCCATGAACGGGGGGAAACTCCGAAACTGGCCCTGAAAACCCGGGAAAAATAGTCAGGGGAAAGCTCCAGCGCCGATGCCAGGTCCGCCGGGGAAGGACGCCTACGGATATGTGCCCGGACATATTCGAATAACCGTTGCCGCGCCGCCAGGTCGAATTGACGCACACCTGTTTCCGGTTCAGGCCGTTTCTGACGGCTGTCTGAAAGCAGCAGCGCAAGGATATGGCGGACCCGGTTATTAACGTCGGGTCTGTTCTGTTTGCGTTCGTCATAATACATTGCCGCCAGCATCCGGGAGTCAAGCAACCCGTGCCTGAGCAGAAAGCCGCGCTCACGAGGTGCGGGCGATTCAGGGAGAATCAGTCCGAACCGGAAGTGATATAACACTGGCGGGTTCAGCCGGATCTTGTCTACGGCAAATTCGTGTTGGACTCCCGGCGCCAGCCAGATGATGGAGCCTGCTTCCAATTGAACTTTTTGGCCGGCAACTAAACCTTCGGCATTGCCGCCGCTGATATAATACAGGAGATATTCGGGGAGGATCCTGGGAGCGATTACCCAGTCGCTTTTAAGCTTTTGCCATCCGGTCAGAACCTCCTCTACGCGCACTAGAGGATTTTCAAGCAGTTTTTGCGTAATGGAAAAATCCGGAACAAGCCTGGACATATCAAAACCTTTTAAATCACCGTTTAATTACAAATAATATACGGGCTGATACATTCCAATGCAATAATGAACAGGTTATTGTAAAATGCATTTAATGACAAATTAGTATAAAAAGGAACTGAGCATGATAAAAGAAGCGCTGAGCTCACGGGAACGGATTCTGGCAACGCTCCGGCAGGAGGACGTTGACCGGTTCCCGGTATGGCTGAAAATGGCAAATTCCAGCTGGAAACTCGGCCAGCCGGAACCTTGGCGGAGCATGGAACCTGAAGAATTGCTTCGTGCGGCCGGATGTGACTTGATGCTGGGAGCAAGGGTGGAATGTGATAAGACCAATCCTCACGTTACCACGGAAATTAAGAGTGACCCCGAGTCCGTGGTAACCACTTACCATACTCCCGACGGAATCCTTTCCGGGGTGATTGCCATCGATCCCGTGACCCAGTCGGGACATCCCGCCAAGTATTTTATTGAAAACGCGGATGACCTGCGCATGCTCCGCTGGATATTCACGGATTCGGAATATGTGGTGGACCCAGACGATGCCGCGGACGCAAAGAAGCGGCAAAAAGAGCTTGCGGAGAAAGATGCCTTTACCATGTCCGGGATCGGGCCGAGTCCGTTAATGGACCTGATAGAGAATTACTGCGGATTGGAAAACGCAATTTATCTGCAAATGGATGAACCTGAGTTGTTCGAAGAGGTGATCGAACTGATGCATCAGGACCATATACGCGGATTAAAAGCAAGACTGCCGCACGAAGTGGCGGATTCGTTTTGGATGATTGAAAACACCTCTACCACGATAATCAGTCCTGGTCAGTTCAAAAAATATTGCATGCCGCAACTGAAAATTTACAGTGAGATGGTCCTTGAGCATGGGATTATTCCGGTGCATCACATGTGCGGAACCCTTAATGCCTTGCTGGAATTAATCGACGAGCTTCCCGCCGTGGCAAATGAGGCATTCACTACCGCTCCGGTGGGTGATGTTTCGTTGCAAGCCGGCCGGGAAAGGATGGCTTCGAAAGCGCTGATCGGCGGAACCAACGCCACGCTCTGGATGTATGATGCGGAACGGATTATTTCGGAAGTCGAAGCAGACCTGGAAAGCTGTCCGGATACCCGGGGAATATTCCTTACCTCGGCGGGAGTGCTGCCGCCCGTGGCTGATTTCGAAAAATCTAAAAAAGTGGTGGATGCGTTTAAATCTCTCCGCCCCTAAAAAATTGAACAGGGATTACTTTTCGAGGTAGAGGCGGCAAACAATTTCGCCGGGAAGATTATTGTCGCCAAGGATTTTTGACCGATAATATTGCCGCTGTTCATCGTAGTAAGGGAAAACGAAAGCGCTGGCGCTGATCCTCTTTATTCTGATTTTGCGGTCAGCGGGGAAAGGCATCGTGAAACTTTCGCACTTCAATCCTTCCTTATCATTTTTGATCGTATATTTTTTCCCGTTGATCTCAAAAACCGCGCTTCCGGAGTTCATCCAGCCGAACGGGATTTCAAATGTAACTTTGCTGTAATCTTCTCCAAGGTCCGGAATAATTTTGTCCATATAATAGCCATCCCGGAGCGTGATGAACGACCGCCCACCGAATCTGGCGGGACCGTTGTCGAGAAACATTGTTTTGCCGGGCGAAAGCTTTACCACCACGCCGTTTGGCCTGACTATCCGCATGATTCCGGCTTCAAAGAACTGACGGTACAGATCGTAGGAACTGAAAGTGAGAAATGCCCCGAACAGGATCGCGGGAATAACCCTGAACATCAATTTCCGCGACCGTTTTTTCACTTGGATGTAGCAGTAAACGAATCCGGCTCCGGCATACATTCCGAGCAACGGAATAACCGGTACGCGGAAACGGCAGAGAATGTAGAATGCGGCGGTTGCCGCCCAGTACGCGGCAATAAAATACATCAGGAGCAGCATCTTACGGCTGTGGATGGAAATTTTGAAATAGACGATGATTCCCGCAACTGCCAGCATGATGATCATGGCGGTGGGAATGAACCCTGTCATCCTGAAAATCCGGCTTCGGGCCATGACGCTGTCCATGGAAATATTGTTGGGAATTTCGCCGGCGTCCCAGAAAAGCAATAGTTTCCTGAAATTAATCTCGGCCACCGCCATAGGTTCCTCACAGAACCAGTCCCAGATGCGTCCGAACACGGACCGTTCCTTAAGTTTCTCCATCCAAAAGTTGTATGTGGGCGGATATTCCATCGGGCCGGGGCCGGTACCGGCTTCCCTTCCTCCGGGAGGTGCTTCCTGGGTGTTACCGAGTGCCAGCACCGGACCTGCCGCCGTGGAAGGGCCGGAGAGTTTCCCGAGTTTGGCGGTGTTGTACCAGGCGAAGGGAATCTGAGGAAGGATCAGGCAGGCCAAAAATACGATGGCCGGAAGCAGCTTCAGGAAAATTTTGCCGGGTTTGCGGTAACGGCGAGGAAAAAACTGTACCCATACCGCCGCATACAACATGCCGGGAACAAAAAACCAGGCGTTGCCGCGAGTCAGGACCGCAAGGCCGGTGGTGAACCCGGTCAGCGCCCAATACTGCCACTTGCGGCGTTCCATGCTGATCAAAGTCAGATAGAACAGCAGTATTACCCAGAAAGCCTGGAGGGTTGCAATCAGGTGGTAAGGGGTAAAGAGGATCAGCGCCGAGGAGAACATCAGCAGAAACGCGCCGATGATCCCGGAGGTCTTACCGAAAACTTTTGAACCCGTCCATCCGGCCAGGAACACCGTGGCCGCGCCAAGCAGCGACTGCGCGATCAACACCCCCCACATCGAACCGGCGGAAATAAAATATATTACCGGCAGGAAAACCGCGTAATAAAAAGGCTGGTAATAGAATACTTTTGAGTACTCACCCTGAAGAATAAGGTGGGCGTTGCTGATATACGTTGCCATGTCGGTGGCGGACGACGGGGTGAATATCCGCGGGTCGAAACGGGAAAGCTCGATGCACACGAACAGCCTGACAAAAAACGCAATAACCGCCATCCCGATCAGGATACGCATAAAATTCTGTTTTATATGGGCTTGGGTCAAGTTGTCATTCCATTCTTGCCGGACCGGAGCTTAGTTTAGAGTTATACGCTCATCAGCTCCTGTTCTTTGGAAGCCAGGGACCCATCGATTTCCTTGATATAATCATCAGTGAGTTTCTGAATGTCTTCCTGCATCAGCTTAAGATCGTCTTCGGTAATTTCGCTGCTTTTTTCCGCTTTCTTGGCGGTGTCGTTGCCATCCCGGCGGATATTGCGGATTGCAACCCGGGCTTCCTCCGCACGGGTGCGGACCTGCTTTGCGAGTTGTGCGCGGCGCTCTTCGCTGAGTTCCGGGATTGGAAGACGGATAACACGGCCGTCGTTTACCGGGGAAATTCCCAGGTTGGAGGCGATCAGCGCTTTTTCGACCGCTGCCAGTGATGACGGGTCCCACGGCTGAACAACCAGGAGTCTGGGTTCCGGGGTAGTGATTCCGGCGAGTTCTTTCAACCGGGTCAGGCTGCCGTAATAGTCGACCTGAATGTTCTCAACCAGCGCGGGAGAAGCCTTGCCGGTGCGGATTGCCGAAAAATCTTCCTGCATCACCTCGAGTGTTTTCATCATGTGTTCTTCGAGGTACTCCATCAGTTCGTCAATATTAGTAGCGCTCATCCTTAAACCTCCAGGTTATTTTGTAAATCCAAGCGATAATTTACCACCTCAACGCAGGTTCCGCAAACAGTTAATGGAATCAGGAGTCAAGATGGCAGGGATCTTTGCCCGGGAAATGTGCCCAAACAAATTTTGGATGGAACGGCCGAAGTGCTGCGCGAGTCCAAAGCCTGCCATTGCACAGATAAAGCTCTTATCTCCAACAGTTTTATTAAATAGCACGTATTGTCGCAGGATAAGCGATTCGGTATTTTCCATACAACAGCGCTTAATTTTTCCTTAAGTGAACAGGATTAGTCTTAAGTGAGTTGGTTTCATTAAACTAAACCGAAAACCGAATTATTTCTTTTTGGGTTTCGGGGGGGCAGGTTTTTTTCTGATAACGTCTTTTACCAACCTGCCGTTTTTATACGTCTTGGTGAACTTAATGGAGCCGTCTTTGTTCCAGGCGATCATTTTGCCGTCGAGTTTGCCGTTCTCGAAATTGCCCATGGACTTGAGCTGTCTGTTTTCATACCATTCGCGGTGGATGCCGCACGCCTTGCCGTTCTCGAAATTGCCCTGAAGCTTTTTCCGTCCGTCGGGATAGTAGTCGACGATCATGCCGGAAAACGGCTGGTTTGAGTCGCGGTCGTAGATTATGCCTCCGCGCTCTTCAACCAGGTTGGGGCTGGCGGTTTTGCATCCGGTGATTACGGTAATCAGGGTAACAACGGCAATCAGGAAAAAATTTTTCATCTGTTCGTCCTTTATAAAGTCAGTTGACAGGAAAATATATTGATCCTGAAATCACTTTGCAAACCGGATAATGACTTCGGTTACATGCCACCTGCCGCACGCGCCCGTTTTTTGATTTCATAATCGAGCTTATCCATGTCATAGTCGACTTTTTTACTGAAGTTTTGGGCATGTTTGGCCAGATAGCGGAAGTACGGATTTTTACTGTAAAGATGGTCTGACATATATTGGCACTGTTTTTTGATTCCGGTCCGTTCCGAGCGGAGTTTGTTTATCAACATATTCCGTGAACTTGTGCCGGCGCCGCTGACCAGCCCCATGTGTTTTTGCACTGCCTGGTAAAGGCCATAAAATTTCATGGCCCTTTCGGAGATTCTTTTATATCTTTGATAAATCATTTTATACTGGTTTACATTGAAGCGGATAACCCCCTTCATGGTATCGATCCTGGTTCCGAAATTACGTTTTTTAGCATATCTGGTTCCTTCGGTTACCCAGTTGGTCTTGCCTTTCGTGGCAAATGTTTCCACGCCAACCACCCTGCCGGTTTTCGCGACAATGATCGGACTGCCGCTGCTGCCCTGTACGTTTTTCAGGTCGGTTTCAATGATTTTCGGGCCGATCCCGAGTATTTTACCTTTTTCCTCGGTAACTACGCCGGCGCCGGCGTTATTTCCGTAATTCAGGATTTCCGTGCCGATATTAACTTTTTTCGGGTCCATGTCCGCAAGCAGGAAGTAAGGGTAGTCTTTTTTTCTGAAGTCTTTGATCAGGAAGAACATCAAGTCGCGGGTGTCGCTCGGGATAAACGCCCGGCTGACCGCAATATTTTCGTCTTTGGTGGTGGAGAACTTCATTTTGCTGTTGCCGAAAAACACGTGGGCGTTAGTGACGATAAACAAATGGTCTTTAAATTTAAGGATGAATCCGGTGCCGGTGGAGTAATTGCCTTTGCAGATAACCAGGCGCTCGGTGATTTCCGCGGTGGTCAACCTTCTTGGTTTATCTTTTTCCGCGGTTACTTTTTTATTTTCCCGGTGGGTGTCCTGCAGATCATCCATGAATTCCTTGATCTTCTGGATTTTCTGCTCCTCGGTAAGGTTAAGGGAAAGAATATTGTTCAAGCGCTTTTTCGCATACTGATTAGCAACTTTTTTGGGATAAACCTTGTCGATCAATTTTTCGGCCTTAACTACCCAGTCGAGAGAGGTGTCAGCGCCCATGACGGCAACGGTAAAAAGACCGCAGAATACGAGGAGAACGGAGAAAAACCTTATACTTTTCATCTTTAAAAATCTATGTTCTGTTGACAATTACATGCAAGATTCGCAGTTAAAACTAGCCAGTTATGGGGAAAAAGCAAATAAATTCCGGTATTTTTACAAGAAGGAAAAACAAACAAATTCAGGTATATCAGCAACAAGTTATTTTTGTTTGTATTTTATTACTACTTCACCCTCTTTACAGAGGTTGAATTTCTCCCGTGCGACTTTTTCCACCGCTCGCGGATTGTGTTCAAGGTCGTGGACAAACTTTTTCAGTTCGATGCATTCAGCGCTTTTTTCATTGAGCTTTTTCTCCAGATCGGAAACTTCCTTCTGGAGCTTAAGATTTTTCCGGTAAACCGGCCAGACAAGGATCATTGAGCAGGCAAGAACGGCAACAATCAGGAGCAGGAACAGGACGGGAAATATTTTACTGCTTTTCTTTTCCATAATTACCGGGGGCTGCCGATCATAGTTGATTTACCGGAAATATACCATCCGTTGCGGAAAATCCAAGTCCTGTAATGTACGGGAATCCAAGATTATTCACCAAAGAGTTCTTTTACTTTAGCCACTACCGCATCGACTTTCAGCGGCTTGGTGAAGGTTGCGCAGGCGCCGAGTTTCCGGGACATTTTCAGATAACTGTCGGCTTTGATAAAGCCTCCCCCGCTCATGGTGAAAAATTTAGTTCTCGGCCACTTCTTCAGAATATCCATCATAAGGCCGATTCCGTCCTTGCCCGGCATTATCAGATCGGTAATGATCAGGGCGTAATGAATTTTGGCTATTTTCGTTAAAGCTTCGTTGCCGTTTTCAGCTTCATCAATGGTGAAGCCTTCAGGCTCAAGGGCATTTTTAAGGACTTCGCGAATCATGGAATCGTCATCGATCACCAGAATTCTATTGTTTTCGGGATTGTCCACGTTTTTACCTTTGCATTTATACTTTGATAATAAGCTGAAAAAATAGAAAATGCAAAAAGACGGTATTAAATCGGGAACTTTATTAAAAGTTTTTACGGGAATGGATTGATTCAGGCTCGTCCGGTTCATCAATTCCGGAATTTTCCCGCCAATCATCGCCGTCGTAGTCCCACTCGATTTCATCATCGTCCCACTCGCTTTCGCCGTCATCATCCCACTCGCTTTCATCATTACCGGAGTAAAATTCATCGGTTTCCGAAGGACAGCAATATAAATCGTCCGCGGGGGCCGGAAGTTTGATAAACGGGAGGATGGCAAATATTGCCAGGTCGGTGATAACGTGTCCGATGATCATCGGCAGGATTCCGTGCGGCAGCACCACCAGGCAGAGCACACAGGAGATGGCAAGATTTCCCAGGCAGGCAAACCACGGCTTGCAGCTAAGATGGGCAAATGCGAAAAGGCTTGAGGCGATCAGTACGGTAAGTGGGGTGATGCCGATGTAAAGCAACGGCAGGAAAAACAATCCGTCCTCGCCGGGAATCAGCAGCAGTTGCCAGGGTTCCGCACGAATTTTCCGGAGTAATTCCCGGAGACTTTCGGCGGCGTCCAGTTCATTTTCCCTGATCCGCCGGGATGTGGGCGTCAAATTCAATTTTTCCGCGAGTGTGACTCCCGCAAGCCAGATAAGGCCGATTCCGCAAGTGATGGAAAGATACACCAGAATCCACAGGGGGTCCCACTTAACCTGTCCGGTGAGGAAATAATAAATCAGAAAGGCTATGCCCAGCAGTTTCCCGGCAACGATAATCCTGCCCAGCATATTTGTCCGATTATACATTTACAAAGTGGTCCGGCCTTGAAATGCCGGATTTTCCGCTACTCCTTATGTGACGAGGTAGTGGCGTGGGTGGTGGCGTCGGTTTTGGATTTCGAGTTATCGGTGTAGCCTTTGATTTCAGTGACCACCATGCATTTGTCCAGATTTCCGGCGATTTTCTCAATATGGCCCACGAATGTGTAGGATTTTGTGGCGTCCGCCTTATTAAGGAACTTTGCAACTTTACTTTTGCTTTTGCAATACACTGCCACCGCGCCTTCCGTGCCGGGACCGGTTATGCAGAAATTACTGTAACCTGCCCAGATTTCATCGGTATTGATGTTGCCGCCGAAATTTCCATTTACCTCCAGATTGGAAGCCACTGGCAATTTTTTGACGGTTGTTTCCAGGTCCTTGAACTTGACAACCTGGATTTTATCATTTTCGCCGGCAGTGACGCTTGAAACCAATAGTCCGATACTTACACAGGCTGTTAATAAGATTTTCACTTTTAATTCCTCCCGGTTAAATGTTTTTCCATATAAGTTTCAACCATAAAAATATACTGTCTCGTAATGGTTTAGTACAATGCTGAATTTTATTTTTTTTCGTGGAGATTTCCTTTTAATCTTGTCAATTTTCATATATTCCTTATAATAAGAGAATAATATATTTTTTTCGGGAGAATTGGTATGTCGACGGGAATACCCATATCCGATGTATTGTCCGGTTTGGAATCTGAACTTAGAAACTTGCAGGAATCCGGTAAGGTATCAGCCGCTGACCTTGAGCCGGTCAATCGGCTCGTGCGGCGTTTAAAGTCGGAAACAGGCAAAAAACTGTTTTTTACCGACGGACAGAGCCGTTTCAAGCATCTTTTCGAGAATATTCTTGATGCCGCTTTTCTCCATCCGGTTGATGAAAAATTTCATCCGGGTAATTTTATCGACGTCAATCAGGTCGCCTGCGAACGGCTCGGTTACACCCGTGAAGAACTCCTCGAATTGTCGCCGCGTGATATTGACGATCCGGATGTGGCGGATGATTTCCGGATGGAGGTTATGGAAAAAGCCGTCACTCACGGCGGGGTGCTTTTTGAAATGCACCATGTGGCGAAAAACGGCGACCGGATTCCAGTGGAAATCCTTTCCTCCTGTCTGGAAGAAGACGGCAAATATTATGTTTTCTCGATTGCCAGGGATATTTCCAACCGGAAAAAATTCGAAAACAAGCTGGAAATGGCCAAAGAAGAGGCGGAATCTGCAAACCACTCAAAAACTGAGTTCCTGACTAATATGAGCCATGAGATCAGGACTCCGCTAAATGGCGTCATTGGGCTTTCACAGTTGCTTTTGGAGTCTGAACTCAACGCTGAGCAGCGGGAATTCGTGGACAAAATCATTGTTTCCGGTGAAGATCTGCTCGGAATTTTTAACGACATCATGGAGTTTTCCCAGATAGAACAGAACAAAATAGAGCTTGTCAATGCCCCGATTAACCTGCAGATGCTGGGGGAAATGGTGTTCAGGGTCATGCAGCCGATAGCCGAGGACAAACATCTGGAGATTAAATATATTTGCGAGGGTAATCCTGAAGACTATCAGGTTTACGGCGATGCCGCCAAAATCAGACAGGTCCTGCTGAAAATGGTTGACAATGCTGTTAAATTCACCAAGCAGGGGTGGGTCAGGATCATGATTGAACTGATTGACCAAAAAGGTGATTATTCGAAATTCCGGTTCACCGTGCATGATTCCGGTCCGGGGATCAGTCAGGAACAGCAAATCCAGATTTTCGAAGCTTTTTCCCATATCGAACGCACCATCGACAAACAGCTTAAAGGCAGCGGACTCGGACTTGCCATCGCCAGAAAACTTATCGAACTCATGGGCGGGAGCATTTCACTGAAAAGCGCTCCGGGCAGAGGCGCAAGATTCAGATTTGAACTCGTATTGAGATCGGTTGAACCCGCCGCCGCCCTGACTCAAACCCAAAGGCTCAAACGCATTTCCCTTAAAACCCCGGTTCCCGTAGTCAGGTTGCTGCTGGTGGAAGACAATGTAATGAACCAGAAGATAATGTCGCGCGTTTTAAATAAGCTCAACTGCGAGGTGGACATCGCGTCGAACGGCAGGGAAGCGCTCGAAAAACACCAGGCTTACAATTATAATCTCATTTTCATGGACTGTTTCATGCCGGAAATGGATGGAATTACCGCCACCGCCAAAATCCGCGAACTCGGTTCTTGCGGAGGTGACGTGCCGATCATTGCCATGACCGCTAATGCCGTTGACGGTGAAAGGGAACACTGCCTAGATGCGGGAATGGATGATTATCTGTCCAAACCGATCAGAATGGCTGACCTGAAAAGAGTCCTCGAACAGTATTCCTCATGGCGGGAGCCTTCCCAGGGATAAGCTCAGGATTGGAATGGATATGCGTCAAAACATTCCGCTGGAACGGAAAGTTTCCGGGGTAATGCCGTATTCCTGTTTGAATGCGGCGCAGAAATAGGCCGCTGACGAGAATCCGCTTTTCGCCGCGATTTCCTTGACGGTCAGGTTTGCCTCCCGGAGCAGTCGCGCGGATTCTTTCAGCCGCAGGTTTTTCAGGTATACCGCGGGAGTGGTTCCGGTTGCTTCCGCGAACTTCCGGCTGAAATGGTAGCGGCTGTATCCTGACGCGGAAGCCATTTCCTCAACGCCTATCGGATCGGTGAAATTGGTTTTCGCATAAGCCGCCGCCAGCTCCGCAAATTCCGGCAGTTCACGATTGGCGACGGAAAGAATCATGTATTCACGGGCGAGATTGGCGGCAAAGTTATAGGCGGCGGCGGAACAGTCAAACGGGTTTGCCAGTTCATTGTTAATTGCTCCGCGGAATATTTCCATGGAGAGTTTTATCGTCGACGAGTCCGGTAAAGTTTCAAGAACCGGACCTGTCTGTTCCAGCACCTTTCCCAGTATACGCATGATCTCCCGTCCGTACAAGCAGATAAAAATGAATTCCCAGTGGCCGGAATCAGGCGGAAGCCGGTATCGGTTCTGGTGAGGGAGTGACAGCAACATTGCATCGCCGGGAACGATGTCGATCTCATGGTTTTCGTAAGTCAGTTTTCCGCGCCCGGAAATAGTATATTGCCAAAGGAAAAAAACGGTTTTTCCCCGTTTGAGACCGTCCCAGTCGTAGCTGGTTGAAGTTTCACGCTGGTAGCCCACGGAACTTATCATTGCGTGCAGGTGGACAATCCGCTCGGAGAAAATGAATCCTTTGCTTTGATATCCAAACTGTTTTAGTTCGTGTAGCATAAAATCTATATCATTCGCAATATTTTATAATTTATACCCGGTTGCATGATTAATATATACAGCATAAAATTATAATAAAGCACAAAGCAAATAAATTAAGGAGAAAAGAAATGAGTTTTAAAGTTGCGTTTATCGGCGCCGGAAGCATTGGGTTTACCCGCCGTCTGCTCGCTGATCTGCTGTCAGTTCCAGCATTCCGGAAAAGCGTAAAAATTGCGTTTATGGATATCAACCGGAAAAATCTGGACATGGTCACCCAGCTGTGTCAGCGCGATATCGATGCGAACGGCCTGAGCATCAAAATCGATGCGACAATGGATCGCCGCAAGGCCATTAAAGACGCAAAATATGTGATCAATACTACCCGGATCGGTGGTCTGGAAGCATTCAAGCTCGATGTGGATATCCCCTTGAAATATGGTGTGGACCAGTGTGTGGGAGATACCCTTTGCGCCGGGGGCATCATGTACGGCCAGCGCGGAATTCCGGTAATTCTGGATTTTTGCAAGGACATCCGGGAACTGGCAAAGCCGGACTGTGTGATGTTCAATTACGGCAACCCCAACGCCATGCTTACCTGGGCCGCCAATAAATACGGCAAAGTCAAAACCATCGGCCTGTGTCATGGGGTACATGGCGGACACCGCATTATTGCCAAAGCTCTCGGCCTCGAACAGAAGGAAGTTGACATTATCTGTGCAGGAATCAATCACCAAACCTGGTATATCCAGATCAAACACAAGGGCAAAGATCTTAACGGCAAGCTCCTTGAAGCCCTGGAAAAACACCCGGAGTATTCCGAAACGGAAAAATGCCGGATCGATATGATGCGGCGGTTCGGATATTTCAGCACCGAATCAAACGGACACCTCAGCGAATATCTGCCCTGGTACCGCAAGCGCGCTAAAGAAATCAAAAAGTGGATCAATGTCGGCGGTTCGTGGATTCACGGTGAAACCGGCGGTTACCTCCGGATCTGCACCGAAAGCCGCAACTGGTTCGAAACGGATTTCCCAAACTGGATGAAAGAAGATCCCAGGCAATACAATTACGAGGAACGCAGCCACGAACATGGCTCATGGATCATCGAAGGGCTGGAAGCGGGCAAACTTTACCGCGGACATTTCAATGTGCCGAACAATGGCATTATCAGCAATCTTCCGGATGATGCAATCGTTGAGGTCCCCTGTTATGTGGATGCAAACGGCATTAATGTTCCGAAAGTCGGTGATCTTCCGCTTGGATGTGCGGCTGTCTGCAACGCCAGTATTTCCGTACAGCGGCTGTCTGTCGAGGCGGCCGTTCACGGCGATGACCAGCTTCTCAGGCAGGCCATGATGATGGACCCGCTTACCGGGGCCGTCTGCAATCCGCCTGAAATTTGGCAGATGACCGATGAAATGCTCGTTGCCGGAAAGAAATGGCTGCCGCAATACAAAAAGTCCATCAGGGAGGCACAAAAACGTCTTAAATCAGGCAAGCTGATCAAAACCAAAGACAATAATCAGGGTGTCGCGCGCCGTAAGGTAAGAACTATTAAAGAATTGGCTGCAAATCGCGCAGCGGCCACCAAAACCGCGGCCGCCAGTCAAAAATAACCAAACAGTGTGTTTGGATCTAACGGGCAAACTGCTACGCGAGTTTGCAAAACATTGTGTTTTAGTGCAGTGCCTGCCCTGTCTTTGGTAAGATGCGCATATGGATATTTTCCACCGTGATCAATCCGCCGTCGATTTCATTTTCAATGACGGGTATAAACTCGTTGATCTTTTCCGGGGTATCGACAATTTCCACAATCACCGGCAGGTTGAATGTCATGGTCAGGAGGCTGGCGTGGTGTATATGATGGTCCGCGCCGAATCCCTCCATGCCGCGCAGCACGGTGGCGCCGGCAAGATTATGTTCCAGGGCCTGCCTGACAATCCACTCATACAATGGATGGTTTCCGTGTCTCATTTGTTCTTCGATAAAAATCCGTAGCAGACAGCCGTTTTCGTTAAACATCTTATGATCCTCCCAGTTTCAAATAAGCCAGATTATATCCGAGCCATGCACAGGCAAGTCCGATCAGAACGCTGCCGCCCACATAGATCACCGCAAAAAGGATTTGATTGTGGCGAAGCAGATTAAGGGCATCGTAGCTGAAGGTTGAAAAAGTTGTGAACGCCCCCAGAAAACCGGTGAAAATCAGCGCCCGGGCTTCCTGAGAAAACAGGTTATAGCTGTCGCTCATGCCTCCGAGAAAGCCGATTACCAGACACCCGATGATGTTGACGCACATGATTCCGAGCGGAAACTCCGACTCTCCCGCCAGTTTTTGCAGCAGAAACGAGGCAAGATACCGGCTTATCGCACCGAAAAATCCCCCGATTCCAATGAAAAGCACGTTCAGCATGGTGTCTTTCCGGTTGATTTCTTATAAATTACCTGCGCCGCTGATAAAGCGGCGCCGTTTTAATCCAAAGCCTGCTTTGACTTGACATTGGTGTCAAGTCAAGCGTAAAATGCCGGTAAAGATCGCGGAAATTTCATGGAGCAGGCTGGATTGGGAAGGATGAAGGGCTGCCGGGGCAACTCGAATCCTTTCCGGCCCGGAATGCTTATGAAAGAACGCAACCGCTTCGCGGCGAGTTTCTTTTGAACGCTTTTATTTAAAATTTCTTGTCCGATATTATATCGGACGGCGATATTTTCCATCAAAATCATTTCAAAATCCTTCTCGTCTTTACGACATTTTATCGTTGACTTGACACTAGTACGAGTCTCGTTCCCTGGCCCAGCGCTGAATGTCTTTTTCTTTTTCCTGCCAATCATCCGCCATCAGTTCCGAGGCGAATTTGCGGAAATATTCCCTCATGGCATGGTAGAAAATATGCAGGAATTCCACGCGTTCGGCAAAACGGTCGTGCCGCTCGGTGGTTTCGCCTTCCGGCAGACTCAAACCGCTGAACGCGAATTTGTCGGCGTCGAACGAACCGCTCCAGATCTGCTGGTCACGAGCAAGCGTCAGTTTGGCTTTCTTGAGCTTTTTGCCAACGTTCAACGCGGCCTTGGCTTCGGCGCTGCGCAGCGGACTTCCCTTCTTGACCGTGGTTTCGGCCGCGCCTTTGGCTTCGGCGGCGAACGCGAAAGTAAGCGGGCCTTCGATCATGAGTTCGAAATTACCGTATTTTTCCACCGTGATCGCGCCGCCCTGTTGTTCGCTGTAATACCACAGCCAGGTGAGGAAATCACGGGCCGGAACAGCCTCGTCGTCATCCGGGTTTTCGGTGATAGTGATGGAGGGCAGCACATCGGCGTCCTTCTGGAACATTTCGAACAGCATTTCCTCGCAGGTTACCTGGATCGGGTCGAGGTCAAGGGTTTTCAGGAAGAACGCCAGGAACGTGTCGATCTGTGAGTTAGATGAACTGCCGACGTAAAGCATGTTCGCGGCCCGGTCTATGACCATCGGGATTGCGGAGATACTGGGCGGCATTTTCATCAAATGCTTGTCCATTGCCTCTTCCTTGATCTGCTTGCGGATCTTCGACGGCACTGAAATGGAGTCGTTGGCCTGCATGTAGGCTAGTTCGTCGCGATGACATATGGCCTTCAGTAGCGAGGTAGGGATTTTCCGCTGGGCGATTCGCATCGCCAGATGAACGTGGCCTCCGCAAATCGCGGTATTGTCGTCGATAGTGGTTTCGAGCAGATGCCGCGCGACCCAGCCAATTGACTGCTCGTCCTTTACGTGATCAAGCATTCCGGCATTGCGCGCCGCAAACAGTTCCAGGTAATTTTCGGGCAGGCTTTTCGGCATTTTAAAAATAGTAAGTGCTGTTGATCCGCTTTCAAAAGGCATATTTATTCTCCTTGTTATTTATTCTCAATCATACGTTTTTCAGTTTCCAGGTAATCCTTTACCAGTTGCCTGAACGTTTCCCCCCGCTCCCGGTAGTCCCGGAACTGGTCCATGCTGGCGCAAGCAGGCGAAAGTAACACAATATCGCCATTTCGGGCATCTTTGCAAGCGTTCAATACGGCATCGGCGAATTTTTCATGGATTTCACATCCGATTTTCCCGGAAACGGCGTTACTGATCCGCTTCGAGGCTTCCCCATAGATAAAAGCTTTGGCTATCCGGTCAGCGGAACGGTTCAACAGCGAAAAATCCATGTCCTTATCGAGTCCGCCGAGAATAATCCGCACGTTCGCGGCGCTGCCGAGGGTTTCCACAGCAGCATTTACCGCATCCGGATTCGTGGCTTTTGAGTCGTTGTAATATTTTATGTTATCTGCTTCCGCCACAAGCTCTATGCGGTGGGCGGCGGGATTAAATCCGGCAATTGCCTCCTGAAGCTTTCCCGGATCAAAACGGTCCGGTGCGAACTCCCGGACAAGCGTCAGCGCCGCCAGCAGGTTTTCCCGGTTGTGGTCGCCCGGTAATTTCCAGTCCGGCAGTTCCAGAATTTTCGTACCGTTGAAGATTGCCCAGTCATCCCGGCAGCGCCAATCAGCCTCGGAACAATTCGCTGAAAAGGTGATAGGGGAAGCATCGGATATATACCGCTTTGCGCTGTCGAGAAGTTTATAATTGATTATTGGCGGACATCCGGTACGGGCAAAAATCCTGAATTTCGTAGCGGCGTATGCGGAAAAATCCGGATAACGGTCGAGATGGTCAGGAGTTATATTAAGACACGTCGCGGCACGGGGAGCGAACGTATTGACCCCCTCAAGCTGAAACGAACTAACCTCCAGAACATACACGTCAGGCTGATTTGGATCGAGTACAGCCGAACTCAGCGGGTTGCCGATGTTTCCCGCCGTGACGGTATGATATCCGAGGGCATTAAGCAGATGCGCGCAGAGTTCCACCGTGGTAGTTTTTCCGTTGGTGCCGGTAACCGCAAGGACCGGGACTTTGCAGTGCCGGAACCCGTATTCCAACTCACTGACAACCGGGACACCCGAAGATTCCGCGAGTCTGCGAAGTTCCGAATTCGGCGGAACCCCCGGACTCATAACGATAAGTCCGGCCTTGGAAAAGACGTCAATCCCGGCAGGATGTTCCGGACAGTATTTTTCCGGGAGTTTTCCGGGAGCAATGAAATCGTCGTAAACCGCCGCCCTGAATCCATCAGCTGACGCCAGCCGTGCGGCGGCCTTCCCGCTTTTCCCGTATCCCTGTATAATTATTTTACGCATGAAATAATATCATACCCGAAACAAAGGAAAGCAAAAAAATATATTTTACAGTAAAATGCTTTAAAACTTCTTTTACTTGCCAGGATTATCAATATCTTTCGGAGAGTTATTTTTATACAAACTCTTTGAGAGCTTCTTAAGCAGACTTATTAAAGGCGAATATTTTGCGCGCTTTGACCTATTGCGTTTTTCATTTTCCGCTCTTTTTTTTCTGAGCATTGATAAGTCTGTTTTGGAAATGAGGTATTTTTTCCAATTTTTCACAAGATAATTAAACTTTCTAAGCAACGCGGTATACTCAGCGCTAGACGCGGCAAAAGCCTTTTTGTCTTTGACCAGAAAAGCCAAATCCATTTTTTTCCGGGGGACATACATTTTTTTTAGAATATTATATACTTCAAAGAACCACTTGCCCTGAATGCCGGTTTCGGCGGAAATATATTTAAAATTAGCATATTGATAGAAAACTGAGGCATATCCGTTGAACGTTACAGCCAGACGTTTATTGTTATATTTTTTTTCAGCGACCAACTCCTTTGAAAGTTTTCTTACATAATTAATTACTTCAGAGCGAGTAAATTCCGGTTTCAGCATATCAGGAGGAATTTTCTTCAGCAACTCCTTAATCATATCTAATTTCTGTTTTTTAGTCAACTTATCCACATCAATATTCTCGTAAGACCGTTGTGCTAAAACCGTTGGCGTGAGACAAATAAAAAAGCTCGTGAGTAATAGTAATATATAAAACTTGTACATTTAATCCTCCAGATATTCAAAGCGGACAATTCGGAATTTCGACAAAGTCGAATCATATTTAACAATCGCAATAATTTTCTGTTCGCCGATAATCTCGTCAACGAAAATATCATAAGTGCCATAGGCTGCCGCAGGTCTGGTTTCATCAAAATTTTCGGCTGTGGGATAAACTCCCGTTACGGACACATTTGAGTCGTCTCCGTCTCCGTCTTTATTGAGATCTACTTTTTTTACTACTCCATTGCCGACATCTTTAATGGCCTGAGCAATAACAATAACAGTGTATTCTTCCACCAGGTCAGCTTTGGTGAGGTTAATAACCTTGCCTATGATTGCTTCTTTTTTCGCGTCATTTGTCTGACCTAATCCCAGAGAATTATTTGAAATATTAACAAGCTTTGCAAGTTCGGACCGGTGTTTAAAAGCTGAGTTGGTATTAATATAGGAAATCAATGCGGAAGCTACGGTATAGGCGATTCCGCTGGTAGCATCTGTTCCACCAGTCAATTCCCCAGATGCAGGGCTTTGGGAGCCGGGACTGTCGTAATTGTCGTGGACCCAAATATATGCAAATAGTGCCCGGAGAACATCCGTATCGGTTGTATTAAGGTTCACTTTGCCATATGTTTCTTTGTTCGAGGTCATTTTTATTTCATCGAGAATATTTGCATCACCGCCGTCACCGGCTCCGGAAGAACTTTCCGTATATTCGTTTCCGCCGGAATTTGCACTGTTATATTCCTTCAGGTTAATTGTTTCCCAGGCTTTTCCCCGGTGTATAGCGCCGATCTCCCATGGAGATTGCATTGGACCATTTCGGATATAAGCGGTAGAAAGGTTGGCAACATCAATTCTCTGGTCTGTTCCATATGTTCCAGTATCTAGTCCTGTAACTACCGCCTCGGTGTCTTTAGAAGACGATGCTGGAACTGCGATGTTCACGTCGTCAAAAGTTCCTGTTTCGGTTAATGCAGGAGTGATTCCGGTCCATTGAGAAGAGTGTAAATTGTGGCGGGGGTCATTAACTTCATATGTAAAATAACCACTCTTTGTCGTTCCACTGGAATTTGTAAAAAGATCAACATCGTTGCTGTAAGCGCTTGTTGGAAAAGAAATATCAACGTTTGTATCCACGGAATTGTCCGCTGGATCACTGGTGTCATATTCCAGAACCACGCGAGTTATTTTAACTTTGACATCCGTAATATCCGCACTTGATCCCCATCCATAACTCATTGTATGGGAATGTGAGTCACATGCCGCCGTAGCGTACAGGTAACTGTGAGCAGAAATTGTGCCAAAATCTATACTGCCTGATATTTCCCGTTCTACAGTTTGCGTACCATTATAACCATCAAAGTATTTATACGAATAGTATCCATAAATTTTCATTTTGGAGGTATTCAGTTCTTCCTCATACATATTGATGATTTCTCCCTGGAGGGTCAGATCAATGCTGTATGTATATGTATATCCAGTGAACCAAGTGCCTGTACGACTGACACTGCCATTCACTTTGACACCTACTTCATTAATATACGGAGTTTTTTCATTCCCCGTATAAACGGGAACGCAAGAGGAGGAATCCCAGTTACTTAGATTAGTAATCGGACCGCTGGAATCTCCTGTTGTTGGGGTGCTGTCCTCATCGCAGTAATCTATAAGGTTTGCGGCGATCTGGTTTGCGCGATCAGTTTCGGAACTGAAATCGCCTTTGTTCCGCCAGTTCAATAGCCAACTGAGCCCGTCACCATCCGCATTTGCGGAACCGAGCACTACTGGAGTATTGACAATATCGCTTACGGACAGTGAATCCCAGTCTGCCCTGGCCAGATTGAACCGGCCATACAGTTCCCCGGATTCTTTCAGGTTATCACCGTTGCTGTCTACCCAGAAAGCTTCCGGGTCGGGAGGATTGTTCAAGGCAAACCATGTCCGGAACTGTTGTTTTTTTGCATCTGAATTAATATTAAGATGGTCCGAATTGAAAATTGTTTCAAAGTCAACCCAGCGTTCCCCGGCGGTAAGAGTGCCAGATACGGAATTGGTAGAACTCAACTTGACCACATCCGTTGAAGTAAGAGTGCCTTCCCCTGGATCCAGATATTTAAGATTTATTTCAGTTAAATTTACTCCTGGACGTTGTTCGTTTGCTACACTTTCATTAACGGCGGTGCCGGTAACAATTCCGGAATCGACCACGGCGGAAGGATCCAACCCGCATTTATTTGTTACCACATAAGCGATACGTCCAATAAGCCGCCTGTCTGCTCCAGTTAAGCCGTTATCAATGTATTGCCAGTGGACCGCGCCATCATCATCTTTATCATAATTAGTTGGCCATTTGTAGTAAGTGGTTCCGTCAACAGTCGATTCCAAATGATGCAGGTAATCATGAGTTTCGGCGTTAGAAGTAGTTTCATCATGAGTAATGATATTTGTGTAAGAATAAGAGGAAAATGCCGGAGTTGTTCTGTAAAACTCCATAACCGCAATGGCCCGTTCCATTCCTGATTTAGCCAGCAGCCGCGCCATCGAGGTATAATTTGTGTTAAATGCGGCTTTTCGCTCGATTAAGGCATTTGCGGCAAATGCAACTGCCAGCATCAGCAGCAATGACAGGATACCCAGGGTGAACAGGATGGCAATACCTTGTTCGTTTTTTTTAACTGCCCGGATTTTTTTCATTATTTTTTTCATGATATCACCTCAACGGCATCCATCAGTCATATTGACCGCGGTTGCCGATTATTATCATCCTGGTAAATGTCCGTATGTTATTGTCCCTCAGATCGTCGTTGCCTGATGCCCGCCATTTAGTGAAATTGGCCGCATCCAGCAAAGTCAGCTCAATTTTTACTGCATACGGGAATTCATATTTTTCAGTAGTGGAGCTGGAATCAAGTATGTTCATCTTATTATCAAAACAGGTTATATCGAAATCGATGACATAAGGAATAAGGTCCTGAAAAGTTTCTCCATCAGGGCTTGAGCCGGAGGAACCGAAAGCAGTGGATGCATTGCTTCCGTAAAAATTCCAGTCACTTGAATTATCGCCAGTATAACTTACCTGGATTTTGTAATTTGTGCTATCGTACATGTACTGGGCTTCAATCAACCTGGAATCGGCATCTGACGGTTTATTGGGAGTTGCGGTAATAAAACAAATTCTTTTGGGATTGGCGGAAGCCGTATCATTCCAGAAAGGTGTTTGTTCGTTTTCGTAGAAAGCGCACTGCAAATCCCTGGCCATCAAATTCATGGCGGTCCTGGCGTCAGCATAGAGCCGATTGCGGTTGATGCATCCTGTCCAAACCCTCTGGGCGGAAGCAAGGAAACTCAGCAGCACGGTCATAATAATCATAAATACCGCCATCGCCGCGAGCAGTTCAACCAGCGTGAATCCGCGTTTTCCGCGTTTTTTTGTTGTATAATCAGTTTTCATGTTTATTGAGGATCGTCATTAAATAGTTCAATATAATAGTATCGTTTCTGTCGCCTGTCGTATGATACTGTTACTGGCCAACTAACCTCTACATGTAACGCCACACCGTATTTATAGGGAACTTCGGCATTATTGACGCCTGAAACGTAAAGATTTTCAATTTTGCTTTTCCAGATTCGAACGATTGCGGCAAAATCTACCACATTATTACCATCAATCGTTGTTTGCTGAGCTACTTTAAAAATTCCATCGTCAGGGGAAGTATAAATATTTGTGTCATTGTTATCTGAATCTTTAACAACAGTCCACTGATTACCTGTAGTGTAGCTTATATCGTCTGCAGTCGGTTTGGTTGTACTTAATTCGCAAATAATACCTTCGTCGTCACTATTAACATCTCCAGTATCACCATCTGCCGAGCTATACCAGTCATTTTTTTTGTTAGCTTCCAGGGTGATATATGAAATGAACTGCTCGGCAATGTCCGGGGCGTAATTATCGCCCACGGAATTTCTCGAACTCTGGATGCCGGATTGAATCAACGCCATTACGCTAACTACGCCGATGCCGACAATTCCGATTGCCATTGTAACTTCAACCAAGTTGAATAATCCGCATATTTTTTTATGTCTGATTTTTTTCATAATGATTCAGTTGTTTTTCTGTTTTCATCCGACATATAGCTTCGTCCGGTAAATGAGTTGATGAATATATACTTTACATTTTCACCGGAATCAGTTTGTTGATAACCTGTCGCTCCGGAACCAGTGCCTACACCCTGAATGATTTTTATTTTATGGGAAAGAAGACCATAAACACTGCCGGCTGGCCGGAAAACAATTCCTTTGACGTTATTAACAGTGGTGGATGTATCCAAAACAACCCCGTTGATAGTGGGGAAGCTGTCAAAAGTGGCGCCGTCAAGATCAGCAGTAGTATCCTCAGTAAATATTGCGCCGGTTGAGCATTTTGTCCATTGCTCTCCACTCATCCACTCCACAAAATCAAAATTACTGCCGGAATCAAATTCGACAATACAGGGGCGATACCGGTTAAAGTTGTATTTGTCATAATTAGCGTTGGTAATTGACCCTACCGGCAGAAGCAACGCTATATATTTGCGGCGGAGAATTGCCTGGGCGCGGCACAATCCAATCCTGGAATTGATGTTTCTCGTGGTGTATTCAACTCCGCTGCTGTTTGCCAGGCCGGCAAAGAAAGGAATCGCAATTCCCATCATGATCGCCATGATCCCGATTACAACCAGCAGTTCAAGCAGGGTAAAACCTGTTTTAACCGCTACGGCTGCACGTTTTGAATGCCTTGGCATAAATGCTTCCCGCTGAGTTGTTATTTCCAGGAGCAAAGATCGTCGGTTCCTGCAATAAAGCTGTCGTCGGTTCCGTTTTTCCCGAACGAATAAATAAATATGCTGCCGACCAGACTATTGGCGCCCAATGCGCTGTTATCAGTGCTGTCTACCGTTCCGTCATAATTTTTATCAACAAAGATCCTGTACCGGTTTCCCCAGGGATCAGCATAATCTCCCACGTCTGCTTCTCCCGTGCCCAATGCATCAGAGTCGTTAGTATAATTGCTGGGAGCATCAAGATATCTTTTTTTCCTGGGATTATATTCCTGACTGGTCACTGCGCCCGGGCCATCGGCGCAAATCAGATATTCCATTAAATTCCGGTAATTTGTTTCATCTGTCAAATCTTCATGACTTGGGTAAAGACCGTAATCAGTGTAATACATCATAATCGCGGTCTTGATTGCATTCATCTGGGTTTTTGCTTTATTTTCTTTTGCTTTGGTCATGATAATATTGATAGTAGGAAATAGAATAGCTGCGAGGATCGCGATAATTCCGATTACCGTGAGCATTTCAATTAAGGTGAAATTAGTTTTTTTCATATTATAAGTCCTTCTAATTGAAGTTTGTGATATCATCGCCTTCACCAAAGTTGGTATATGTGGTTCCGCCATTGTCGCCGAATTGCTTATCATGTCCTTTGGAGCCAAGATCATAAGATCCGGAGTTTTTATTTCCAGGATTGCGGTAGACTAATGGATTACCCCAACCATCTGTTAGATAATATCTCGGTCTGTTATTGCCGACATCCCAAAATGAATTGTATTTAGCATTTGATCCTATAATTTTTTCATAATTCGGTAAATATTTGATAAAATTATTTTCCGGTTGTTTTTGTGTATCTGAAGAACTCGTATCAACTTCGTCCAGATAAAAACGGTAATTGGTGTCATCGGAGGGCAGATTGTAGCCATGTTCTGACTTGTAGCTTTCCATTGCAAGTTCAATTTGGCCGATGATAGATTTAGTATTTGCTTCGGCTATGCTATTTTGGACAACATAATATACGCCTAATGCTATACTCATCAGGATAACGATGATGCCGCAAACGACGAGAATTTCCGTGAGGGTAAAGTTGCGCTGTGTGGTTTTTCGAGTGTTTTTCATAGTGTTCAGCACCAAAAATTCCCGGTTGTTATATTAATAGACAGCATAAAACATGCCAGGGTTCCGCGGCGGTTTTCCGTTCCTGATGCCGCATGTCCGGCGGAACTTGCTGGAAATCCGCGATTAATAACTGAATCCCGGAAACTCCCATATCTAATATATAAATATATCATAACGCAGAGTAATTTGCAATCTCTGTACGGAAGGCTTGAATATTCTCATTTCCGCGAGATTTCCCGATAAAAAAACGCTTCCGGTGAGAATTCCGGAAGCGTTTGGAGTTATCTTTGTTCAAACTGGACGGTTTACGAACCTTTCAGTGAGGCGGAAAGTCCCCACTGGCCGCCGGAATTTTCGGGATTTCCTTTGTCGCCGGGAAGGAGTTCCTTGTAATTTTCCGCCGCTTTGCGATACGCCGCCGCGTATTGTTCGATGATGTCCTTGCGGAAATGCTTGAACCACGGCACTACGCATATCCGTTCCTGCAGCGCTTCGGCAACCGGAAGCCGGACTGAGTCGGGCCGGACGAATTCGCCATCGGGAATGTTCGCGGCGTTGGTTGGTTTGCCGCAGTTGTAGACGTCGATTTCGGAGAACAGCGGGTGCATGTGGAGCGGTTTGTTGCATCCGGGGCTGCATTTGCCGCCCTCGGCATTGACCGCTTCCGCGAATCGGGCGATGGAAAGTCCTTCAAGTTCCTCCGGCGCGTAATGTCCGAGCGGATTGTACCAGCCGCCCATGGTGGTATCGCCTCCCGGCTGTGTGCGGTGGCCCCTGATTCCCGGAACCCCCTCGAGCTGGTCCCAGAAATAATTCATTGCCTTGTCGATTTCGGCCATTTCCGCCGGATACTTTTTGAGCTGCTCAAGCCCGATGGCCGAACAGAACTGGTTCGAACGGTATTTGTAACCTCCCCAGGGGAGTCCGGAACCGGCGGCAAGAACCGGGTCCTTGATATCGCCGTGCCGGGCGTAGTGTCCGAAAAGGATGGCGCGCTCGTAAACTTCTCTGTTGTTGGTGAGGAGCATTCCGGCTTCACCGGTGGCAAAAGATTTACCGCTCATCAGGGAGAAACCGGCGGCGTCGCCGAAAGTTCCGGCCATTTTGCCCTTGTACAAAGCTCCGTGGGCATGCGAAACATCTTCAAGCACTTTCAGGTTGTGTTGCTTGGCGATAGCCATTATCCGGTCCATATCGGCGGGGCGCCCCACATAATGCACCACCACGATCAATTTAGTGCGGGGAGTGATCCGTTTTTCAATATCGTCGGGATCGACGTTGAGGGTTTCCGGGTCGACGTCGGCGAAAACCACGCTGGCTCCCAGCGACAGCGCCTGCAGGCAGCTTGCCCAATAGGTAATGCTCGGACAGATGATCTCATCGCCGCATCCCACGCCCAGTCCGAACATTGCACACTGCAGCGATGCGGTCCCGGTGCTGTGTGAAAGGCCGTATTCAACCCCGTGCCATTTCGCGAATCCCTTTTCAAATTCTCTGGTGATATCCATGCTGGACATGGAACCCTTGCGCAGTACCTCAAGTACTTTTTCTTCCATCTCCTGATTGACGATCGGCCAGGAAAAAGTATTTCCGGGATCGGTCTGGACTGCTTTAGGGCCGCCCAAAAGAGCCAGTTCACTCATTTTTTTTACTCCTATAGTCTAAATTAATTTTTCTCACTGATTGCGCTAACCCACGTTAGCAATGGTTAAGTTAACCCTTTTCATAACGATGTCAAGATATTATCTGAAAAAAATTTCGCCAACTTATACCGAATTGTAATCTAAAATCAATTTGCGGGAGTCTTTTTCTTATATTTTTATTTTTGCGCTTGTTTTTGTGGAAAAATAATGTATACGTAGAAATAGTAAAAAATATTACGAAATACGTAATAACAACAATCAATAATGTGCAATAAAGTAAATGGAGCGTGTAAAATGAAGATTGGTTTGCCGAAAGAAATTAAGAAAGAGGAATACCGGGTGGCATTGACTCCGGCCAGCGCCTGGGAATACATTGAACACGGTCATCAGGTACTGGTTCAGGCCAAGGCCGGTGACGGCAGCGGATTTACCGATGCGGATTACGAAAAAGTCGGTTGCGCTATTGTCCATGAACGAAAAAAATTATTCGATGACGCCAATATGATCGTCAAGGTAAAAGAACCGCTGCCGGAGGAATACGGGCTTTTCCACGAAGGCCAGATACTTTACACCTACCTCCATCTTGCCGCCGATAAAGTGCTTACTCAGGCAATGCTGGACAGCAAAATTATCGGCGTGGCTTACGAAACCGTACAGGAAAACGATGGTTCACTGCCGCTGCTTATTCCGATGTCGCAGATAGCCGGCCGGATGGCGGTCCAGGAAGGCGCCAAGTATCTTGAGCGCACTTTCGGCGGACGCGGCATCCTTTTGGGTGGCGTACCCGGCATCAAAAAGGGAAAAGTAGTGATTATCGGCGGCGGCATTTCCGGAACCAACGCCTGCAAGATCGCTCTTGGCGTCGGTGCGGACGTCACCATCATGGATATTTCCGCGAAACGCCTGGCCGAACTCGATGACATTTTCGGATTCAAGGTGAATACCCTGTATTCCAATGCGTATAATGTCGCGGAACAGATCAAGGAAGCCGACCTGATTATCGGCGCGGTCCTGATTCCCGGCGCCGCGGCCCCGAAACTGATCAAGCGGGATGACCTTAAGTCAATGAAAAAAGGCGCGGTAATCGTTGACATTGCCGTTGACCAGGGCGGTTGCGTCGAAACAACCCGGCCAACCTATCATTCCGACCCAGTATTCATTGAGGAAGATGTGGTCCACTATTGCGTGGCGAATATGCCGGGGGCGGTCGGGCTCAGTTCCACCTGCGCCCTTACCAGCGTGACCAACCGCTACGGACTCAAGATTGCCGACCTGGGCATCGAACGCGCCTTGAAGCAGTCGAAGCCGATTCTGTCAGGGCTTAACTGCTACCTGGGCAAACTTACCAATCAGCCCGTAGCCGAGGCACACAACCTTACTTACACCCCGTGGCAAAATGCTTGATGATCTCGACAGAAATCTGCTGGCCCTGCTCGGGGAGGACGGACGTACCAACAACCGGGAACTTGGCGACAAGCTAGGGGTTTCCGAGGGCACGGTGCGCAATCGCATCCGCAAGCTGGAGGAGAACGGAGTCCTGAAGGTTGCCGGAATGGTCAACCCGGACTCCATTCCCGAAAAGGAACTGGTGATTCTCGGCATTAAAATAGCATCGAGTCGTGACCTTGTGGCCAAAACCGAGGAGATCACCGCTCTCGACGGTGTGCTTGCTTCTTATATCACCACCGGCAGGTACGACATCATTATTGAAGTATGGGCCGATGCCAAGTTTGGACTCATCAAGTTTCTTTCCGAGGAGCTTACCAAGGTAGACGGCGTGGTTTCCACCGAAAGCTTTCTGGTCATGAAAAACTGCCGCAAGTGGATCCAGGGATTTTCCTTGGATTGAAGCTGCATTTTCACGCTGTGCCGGAAATACGGATAAATTGTTGTTCACAGCCATTATTTGTGTCTTATTACCCGCTTTCGGCAAAAACGGGCTACTTATTCCGTTGGATATTGCCGGAATCGCGGAGCATTCCGGCAGTTATCATGCAAAATCTGTTTGCCAAAATTTGTTTGGAAAGTAATAAATCTCCACAACATCCGGAAAAATCTTTGCTTGCGGGTCTTGTCAAATACCTGAATATCAGGTTAATATCAGGTTAAAAGATAACTTCCATTAAACAAGTGGGGCATGGAAAATGGATGATTCATGCAGATGTCCGTTCTGTAAGCACTGGTATGAAACCGAAGCCGAGGATAATTGTACAGCTTTTCCTGAAGGTATTCCGGATGATATTCTTCTTGGACTGGTTCAGCACGACTGTCCGTTTCCCGGTGATCACTGCGTAAGATTCGCGCCTGCCACCTCGAGGCAGATTGCGGCGCTTGACCGGCAGATCAAAATCTGCATCGAAGAATTTTACGCACAACCGGATTAATTGCGTTTAGAATGCTAGTGTCATGTCAAGGACGTTTTTGTAACAAGATTGCGAAGATTTTGAGATTGATCCGCATTCCTGAAAGACCGCCGATACCGAGGTATCGAAGGTTCTTGAAGGGTACGAAGTCAAGCTTAAAAGAACGCAACCGCTTTGCGGCGAGTTTCTTGCAGTTGTATTTTTCCTTTTCTCCTTCTGGAAATATTCATATTTCCTTTCAGTCGAAAAAACAAAATCCAATCTACAATTTAACTTGTCTTGCCACAAAAACAGCGTTGACATGGCACTAGTCGGTGAGGATTTTTATTATCCTTGTGGCGAGTTCGAATTTGGCGGCGCGCTCAAGCTCAATCGTCTGTCCGTCGCGGGAATACATGGTAACTTCGTTGTGGTCGGAGCCGAATGCGGAATCTGGTCCGGATACCGAATTGGCGATAATCCAGTCAAGATTCTTTTCGTGCAGTTTCCTTAATGCGTTTTCCTGTATTTTTTCAGTTTCGGCGGCAAAACCTGCAAGGACTTGCCGGGCGGGTTTGTTTTTGCCTAAAGTCAGCAGAATGTCCTCGGTGCGTTCCAGCTCAAGCACAAGGTTTTCTTCTGTCTTCTTCAACTTTTCCTGAGCAATATTTACCGGACGGTAATCCGCCACTGCCGCCGCCATGATGATCAAGTCCATTCCGGGAGCAAGATCATGGACGGCTTCCGCCATATCCGCCGCGCTTTCCACGCCCACAAAATCCACATCGGCAGGGGTGCGGAGGTTTGTCGGGCCGGAAACCAGGGTAACTTTGTGTTCCGCCATTTCCGCGGCTTCGGCAAGAGAGTAACCCATCTTACCGCTGGAATAATTGGTGATGAATCGCACCGGATCGATTCTTTCCCTGGTCGGACCCGCCGTAATCAGTATTTTCATGATTTACTCCGTTTCGGAGAATGGTTTCGGGGGCGGATGCCGCAGGAGACGGCATTTCTGGCACATAAAGTGGTCGAGGCCGAAAATTGTGGCTTTGCGGTTGCTTTTTGCAATTACCACTTCATCGCTTTCGTTGAGTTCCACGCTGTCGGGGTAGTTGTCGGCAACCAATATGGCGGGGCCGCGGAGGACGGTAAAACGGATCACGCTGGTTTCCGGGAGTACCAGGTGGTTGGTAACCTCGGTGCTGTTGCTGAACGCCAGACCAATCCCCACCCGGAAAATACTGTGGGTGATGCTGCGGTAATAGGCGGTACTGCCGTGGACGGTAGCGACTCCGGCGGCATCCCCGACCACCTCATGGGCATAAAGTTCATTGTCAATCGAGACCCGGTAGCGGATGGCGCTGACCCGTCTGGCGTTATGGATGAAAACATCGTTCATGGCGAAAAGCTCACGGTCTTTGGCCTTGCCTGACAGCTTCATCAATTCAAATTTTTTCAGTTCATTCCTTTTCAGTTCATCCAGCATTTCGGGGTAATTGTGGTCAGAGCAGAGTGGGGAGTTATGGTTATCGCGCAGCGGGAATTTAGGAATGCCGGGAAACTCGCGTTCGGCCCCAAGCAAAGTGCCGTCGCCACCGTAAGGAATGATTATATCGGGATCTGAGCCGGTCATTTCCAGCCCGGAATCCTTGACCAGCGGAATGATTTTATCGATATTTCTGCCGACTACTTGAACTTTCATTTATCAATTCTCCAGTTGATGCGTTCCGGCAACTAGTGTTCTGTCAACGCTGTTTTTCCGGTATGATTGCGAAGATTTTGAGATTGATCCGCAAAAACAGCTTACGCATTATCAAGGTTCTTTGTGAAACACGACACTATAGAATAGAGAACCACGGCGGCGCAATTTCCAACGTTTATTGAAGTTTTTTGTCCGAACATTGGCAAACATATGGTATTGTCGCAGGCGGCAATGGTGTCTGGATTGATTCCGAGCGCTTCGTTGCCGAACACCAGCGCCACGGCCGATTTGTACCGGTAATTCCAGGCATGGACCGCCCCGGGATCGCTTTCAACGGCCAGAATTTCCGCCACGCCCTCTTTCCTGAGCATTTCCACGGCCTCAAGCGAAGTGTCGCAGTGACGGTTTTTAACCATATTTTCGGCGCCCATCGCGGTTTTCGCCAGCTTCGGATGGGGTGGCGCGGGAGTATAGCCGCAACAGATTATTTCCTTCGCGCCTACAGCATCGGCCAGCCGGAAAATGTTGCCGGTATTGTGGGCGCTGCGCAACCGGTCAAGGACAATCGTGATTTCCGGCGGTTTATTTTTCATTATCGCCATCCTGAACTTACGGATTTACGAATCCCCGGACCACGCCGTCCCGGTAGGCTTCCACCAGCTCGAAAGCCTCCTGGATTTCATCCAGCGGAAACCTGTGAGTAATGAACGGTTTCAGATCGAATTCCCCAGTTTCCACTAGTTCCACGCACTTTTCGAGGGTCTGATTGGAGCGGCGGTCCTGGTAGATGGTCAGTTCCTTGCGGCGGATCACGTGCGGATCGTAGCTGAGCCGGTCCACCTCCGGAATCCCGATCATCACCGACCTGCCGCCGATCCTGACCGTTCCGAACGTATGATCCACGGATTGCTGGGTTCCGGCGGCGTCCACGGTTACGTCCAGCCCTCTTCCCGAGGTCTTTTCCTGAACGAATTTTTCAACGTCGAGTTTATTGGGATTCACGGCGAAATCGGCGCCGCAATGCTGTTTTGCGAATTCGAGGCGGTAATCGAGCGGGTCGGAAACAAACGCGGTTCCGCAGCCTTGCTGTTTAGCGATCATCAGAGCGAACAGCCCGATTGCCCCGCAACCGAAAATCCCTACGGTTTCCCCCGGTTTGATTCGTGCCAGATTCACCATTGCGTGCCAGCAGATTCCGAGCGGTTCAAGCATTGCCGCTTCATCGAAGCTCATGGAATCCGGTATTTTTGCCAGTTGGGTTTCGTCCACCGCCAGATACTCCTGAAGTCCGCCGGGTATTCCCGGACTTGCCAGAAATTTCACGTTCGGACAAATATTCAGACGTCCTGATTTGCAATGTTCGCACTCGCCGCAGGAAAGTCCCGGTTCGATAGCCACCCGGTCACCAGGCTTGAATTGGCTTCCCGCCGGGGCCGTTTCCACAATTCCTGCCGGTTCGTGGCCGACAAAATGCGGATATTTGCAGATAGCTTCGCCGATCTTTCCCTGGCGGAAGTAATGAAGATCCGAACCGCAAATGCTGCAGCTTTTAATTCTCACCAGCAGTTGATTCCCGGTTGCCTGGGGCTGCGGGATATCTATAAGTTCAATTTTTCCGATTCCGGTCAATGCCGCGGATTTCATCAATTTTTCTCCGAATTATATGAAATTATCAGTTTTCTGTCAAAAAATATCAGGATAGTGCAAAGCATTCTTGCGAAACAGTCTTTCCTATATCCTTATAGTCCCTTAAACTATCAGTAAATCGCTGTTTTTACAATTGAAAATAATGACAGGTGTAATAATGAGCTCTTCCAGAGAAATTGTCCTGAAAACCCTCAACTTTGAAAATCCCGGGCGGGTGGCCCATTCCTTTGCGGAAAGTGATTTTATCAATTGCGGCGCCGCGCCGAAAAAATCCAGGAATACCGATTGGGAAAAAGTCGACGAACTTAAATGGATCCGTTATGACGCCTGGGGCAATATGTGGAGCCGGATCGACCCCACTTCCTGCGGCGAAGTGGAAAAAGGAGTTATAGAAGACCTTGACAAGCTCGATGAGTACGAGTTCCCCGATTTTGAATCGGATTCCGTTTATGACGGTGTCCGCGAAAAAATCAGGGAAAATCCCGGCAAATTTATTATTGGCGGAGTTCCCGGCATGGTTTTCAATATCGCCAGAAAAATGCGGAGACTCGATCAATACCTGGTGGATATTCTACTGGAACCGGAAAAGATTTCCATGCTCAATGATCGTGTCGAAAGCATTACCCGGACAATTGTCCGCAAGCATGCCGAAGCCGGCGTTGATGCGGTGTTTTTCACGGAAGACTGGGGAACCCAGACCCAAACCCTGATCAGTCCGGAACTATGGCGCAAGGAATTTTTTCCGCGTTTCAAGCGGGTGTGCGGCCTGGCCCACGAGCTCGGAATTAAAACTTTCATGCACTCGTGCGGACAGATCGAGGCCATTGTTCCCGGCCTTATCGAAGCCGGAATTGACTGTCTTCAGTTCGACCAGCCGGAGCTTCACGGTCTTGATGTGCTGGCTTCCCATCAGGAAAATGCAAAAATAACTTTCTGGAGTCCGGTTGATATCCAGACTACCCTCCAAACCAAGGATGAGGCGAAAATCCGCGCTACCGTCAGAGAAATGCTCGATAAGTTGTGGAAGGGACGCGGAGGATACATTGCCGGGTTCTACGGTGATAACGCCTCGATTGGTCTGGAACCGGAATGGCAGGAAATCGCCAGCGATGAATTCACCAGATATGGTGTTAAAGAAAATTTTCCGGGATAAGTAAAACTTACGTTTCCGGGGGGATATAGACTCGTTTTACCCGATTGCCGATGGCGCAGAGAATGTCGTAGGCGTGGGTCTCTTTCAAGTCCGCCCAGTCCTGGACTTTTATTTCCGCGCCGCCGTCTTTCCCGATGCAGATGACTTCTTCTCCCGGTTCCGCGCCCGGAACATCTTCGAGGGAAATCGTGGTGTAGTCCATAGATATGCGCCCAAGGACCGGACAGTCCTTACCCTGTACGAGCATGGTTCCGCGATTGGAAATTGCCAGCGGAAGGCCGTCGGCATACCCCGCCGCGACCGTTCCGACCAGAGTCGGTTTGTCGAGAGTGTGAAGTTGTTCGTAACCGATGGTTGTTCCGGCAGGTAGTTTCCGCACTGCCGCCAGCCGCGATTTCAAGGTCACCACCGGTTCCAGTCCAAGCGGATTTACCGGTGGGGGGGAATACAGATTGATGCCGGTGCGTATCATATTGAACGGCGATTGGTATGTTTCAGGGAAATTGCTGATCGCATCGCTGTTGGCAATGTGGACTTTAGAAAATTCCATGCCTTGTTCAGCCAGTTTTTCCAGCAGTTCTTTAAACCTTTTTATTTGTTCCGGGGTGAAATCTGATTCCGTATGGTTGGAAACCGGGAAGTGGGAAAATATTCCCTGACAGTCCAGGTTGGGAAGTTCGGCGCATTTGCCGATTTTATCCGCGGCATTATCATAAAAAAGCCCGAGTCTGCCCATGCCGGTATCGATCAGGAAATGACATTCCACTTTGCGGTTCTGTTTAACCGCTTCCTTACTGACCAGTTCGGCGGTCCTGACGTCCCCTATGGAAATAATGATCCCGGCGGAAACCGCGTCAGGAATGTCCTCAGGAAAAATTCCGCCCAGAATCTGTACCGGGACGCCGAATTTGGTTACCTGCATGGCTTCATTGAGGGTGGCGACGCCTAAAGCCGATACATTGCTCCTGACGAACGCCGCCGTTACTTCGTTCACGCCCAGACGGTACGAGTCGGCTTTGACCACGGCCATTACACCGGCAGGTTTGACCGCATTCATGGTTTTTTCCAGGTTTTTCTGGAGATTCCCGAGCTTTATTTCCAGCCAGGCCCGGTATTGGGGAATATCATTTTCCATAGCATCTTTCGTGTTTTACACGCCTCTGTTTTCATAATGTCTTTTTGAAATATATTTTAACCTATTTTATTAATCCGGCGGACGAAAATTAATTCTGAAAGGAGCAATTTTCAACCCCTGATTATTTCCAGGATAAAGGCCGAAGCCAGACGGCGGCCAAGGTATTTCAGGGGTGGAACGTTCTGCATCACCGGTTCCATGAATTTGAAAAATCCCGGATAAATAAATATCGGAATAAATTTAATTTTGTCCTGGTGGAAGGTTCTCTTCAGTTTTTTTATCAGCTTTGGCGGGGAATACTGGATTATCTCGACATCGGTTGGGAGATCGCGGTTGGGGTGAAATCCGTCAAACCAGTTATTAAAATAATCCAGGTTCAGGGTCATCAGCATGATTCTGCTTTGCGGTTTCGAGATCCGTTTAAGTTCCCTGAAAAACGGTTCCGGTTCCGTGATTACGGAAATTACCCCGAAAGAGATAATAAAATCGAAAACTTTGCTTTTAAACGGCAGGTGGGAACACTCGGCGTTTACATAGCCGATGTTTCTATCGGTGCGTCCGGTGGCGTAACGGATGATTTCCGCCGAGAAGTCCATCGCCGTCACTTTGAAACCCGTGTCGTAGAGTATCCGGGAGTATCTGGCGGTTCCGCAACCGAGGTCGGCGACTTTCATGTCTGGCTCGAATATTCCCCGGGCGATTCTGTCCGAAAGTAATTTTTCGAAAAGTTTTCCGCGCGTTTTCCAGCCGTGTCTCGTGTAAACATTTACCTCGTTTTCCGGGGCGTGGCTTTTCGTCCTTGCCACCCGGTTGTATCCGTCACGCCAGAATTTTGCGCGTTTATCCATCACCATCCAGTCAGATTTCCTTTATGGAAAATATCACTTTAGTATTGACCACTTCGCCGGGTTCGATAGTCTTGAGCGAATTGAATTTATCGCGTTCGGCGGCAACGCCTTCGGGATGACAATTCGCGGGTTCCAGCCCCATCACGTATTCGCGTTCGCCCATTTGTTTCCATTGGGTGAGGAACGGCAACTCGGCTTTGCGGTAAGCTACTTCAAGCTCCAGTCCGGCGGCGGGATTCGACAGCGTGACCGCTGCCATGCCGTCGGAGTCTGACGGCAGGTCATGATAGAAACACTGTTCCCCGTATCCGAGGGTAGGGGGCTGACATTTCATCCACTCGCCGATTCCGGCGGCGGCTGTTTCGTCGCGTGGTTTCACATCGTGTTCCGGGGCGTTTACGGTTGCGTCCGGTCCGAGCAGCGGGTAACCGAGATTGATGTGGTAGAGCAGCATCAGGTGCGATGGGCGGCAGCTAAGGTTTTCGATCCGGTCTTCAACGGTGATCGCGGCTTCTCCCATGACGCTGGTGATGGTGCGGGTGAGTTCAAGGTTCTCAAAGAACATCATGCTCTGACTTACTTTTCCGGAAACGGTCAGGACGTATTTGCCGTCAACCCATTCACCGGAGGTTACGATTTCCTCGGCGGGGGTGTTGGAAATGCGTCCGTGCAGCGCGAATTCTTCGCCGCCGTCCTCTCTGGGACCGCCCACGTTTCGGAGTCCGCATCCGGTAAGGAGTCCGCCGGGCCAGTTGCGGAGCCATTGCAGACCTTTGTGTTCAAAATAAGCCGGATTGGCATAACCCACCGCCGTTGAATAAGCCAGCGGCATGCCCCGGTAGGAAGCGGCGCCAAGATCCATGCCGCGGTCGAGGAGTACCGTGTAATTGAGCCCGCCGCCATTGGTTACGTCGGCAACTCTCAGGCCGCGCGCCTTGCCGTCGTCCAGCACCGACCTGCGGATTCCCGCAATCTGGTCGATCCTGCCGGTATGCTTCAGTAATTCCTGTCTGCTTTTTTCCGCGAATGAATAATCCATTTTCCCATCTCCCTATATAATCATATTTATTAATTGAACAAAGCATAATTTCTTCATTGCCAGCATAGCGAAGCAATGCCATTGCCGTTCATGGACATTCCTGATAATAGACCACGGGATATTGGAAAAACCAAGCGGAAAACAGCGGGTTAATTTCGCGAATATATTGAGTAAATCAATAACCGGTTAGCCGATAATCAATTTTTCAAATTATCTGCGGCGGTTTATAATTTTTCCAAGTCAAAAATTTAGTATGAAAGGATAGAAAAGGATGAAGAGTGTAAAGAAATGGAAAATGTGCGGGGTGATTATGGGATTATCAGGAATTATATGCGGTCTTACAGGCTGTATTCACACGAGGATGCCTGGAGAGAATTTTCAGGGAGAACTCCCGGAAATGTCGGCACATGAAAAAGCGTTAAGGAAAGAGCTTAAAGAGCATGTGCATCAGCTTGCGGGGGAAATCGGCGAAAGAAATTTTCTGCATTATGAAAATCTTCAAAAGGCGGTGAAGTACATCAAAGACGAGTTTGAGAAGTCGGGTTATAAGGTTGAAGTTCAGGAATATTCGGCTGAAAATCCGTCACGCGGCGCGACCATGAAAATGCGCGGTTACCAGAACTTCTCGCATGGCGGTGAAAAGCTATACCATAACCTGATCGCCGAAGTGCCCGGTAAAACCAGACCTGATGAAATTCTGGTGATCGGGGCGCACTACGATTCTTCCCCGGTGGACGGCAACCGGGCCGCCGATGACAACGCTTCAGGAGTGGCGGCGGTCTTGCGCCTGGCAAAATATTTCAAGGACAAACCAATGGACAGGACCGTAAGGTTCGTGGCCTTCGCGAATGAGGAACCGCCGTTTTTCTGGACGGAGAAGATGGGCAGTTATGTTTATGCCAAATCCTGCAAAGACCGGAAGGAAAATATTGTGGGCATGATTTCGGTGGAGAGCATCGGCTATTATTCGGAAGAAAAGAACAGCCAGCATTATCCGCTCTGCTTCAGTTGGTTTTATCCGACAACCGGTAATTTTATAGCATTCGTCGGCAACAGCGGTTCCAGCCGGTTTATCAAGGATTGTATCGCGAGTTTCCGTAAAAACTGCAAGTTTCCAAGCGAGGGGGCGGCGCTGCCGAGGATGATCCCGGCGGTGGGGTTCTCCGACCAGTGGGGATTCTGGAAGATGGGATATCCGGCGTTTATGCTCACCGACACCGCACCGTTCCGCAACCCGAATTATCACACTTGCAACGACAACCCCGATACGCTGGATTATTCCCGCATGGCCAGAGTCACTGCCGGACTCCAGGGAATAATAACCGATTTGGCAATCACAAAACAAGATGTATTGTAAGTTATGAATAAATTAATATTTGCCGCAATAGTATCTTTATCCGTGTCCTCCGTGAGTGCCGCCGAGTACAAACTTACCCCGGAAGAAGTCGCTCTGGAAAAGGATTGAAATCACACGTGCGATACCTGGCTGGAACCCTTGGGCCGCGAAATTCCCGCAACTACGGGAACCTGAAGAAGGCCGCGCAATATATTTTCAAGGAATTTGAAAAATATGGCTACAAGCCGAAATTATTTCCTTATAAAATTCACGGTAAATCATATTACAATGTCGTTGCGGAACTTAGAGGCAAAACCAGGCCGGATGAAATCATCGTGGTCGGGGCGCATTACGACTCCGCGCCCGTGAGAGGATGCCGCGCCGCGGATGACAACGGTTCGGCGGTGGCGGCGATGCTTTGTCTGGCGAAATATTTTCATGGAAAAACCCCGGACCGGACCCTCAGGTTCGTGGCATTTCCGAACGAGGAGCCGCCGTTTTTCAAAACCCGGCACATGGGCAGTTATGTCTACGCGAAAATGTGCAAGGACAACAAGGACGACATCAAGGGCATGGTCTGCCTGGAAAGCATCGGGTATTATTCCGACAAGCCCAACAGCCAGAAGTATCCCAAACCGTTCAACCTTATTTATCCATCCACCGGGAATTTCATTGCGTTCGTGGGATTCGCTTCATCCGGGAAGCTTATCCTCGACTGCTATCATTCATTCCGGAAACACAGCAAGTTTCCGGTTTATTTTGCCGGACTGCCGCCGTTTGTACGGGCGGCGGGATTCTCCGACCACTGGAGCTTCAATAAATTTGGCTATCCCGCGTTCATGGTCACCGACACCGCCCCATACCGCAATCCGAATTACCACACCAGCCACGATAATCCCGACACGCTGGATTACTCCCGCATGGCCAGGGTCACCGCCGGGCTCCAGGGCGTTATCTCTCATCTGGTTATGAAGAAAACAAATGCTGAAATTGGGGAAAAGAGGGAGATTTTTCCTTAAAAAATTTCCCTCTTTCCCTCAAGAATAATATTTCTATTTATATTTGGCCGGAAGGGTTTTGCCCTTCTTGCTGCTTTGTTCGGCGAGATCAAGGATGTGGATCGGCCGCCGCGACCATTCCGGGGTGATTACCAGTTCTTTGCCTTTTGACAGGAAATCGGCGATGTTCTGATAATACTTTGGCCATTCGTTTTTCGGGTTGCGTCCGGCTTCGGTTACGGTAACTTCACCTTTATTGGAGATGAGCTTCCAGTCGGTGAAACCCATGGCGTAAGTTGCCTTTGTTCCGATGATGGTCATAAAACCGTCTGCATGGTTATGGTCGATCTGGCTGATACTGATGGTCAGGCACTGTCCGGTGTTGAACGACACCAGCGCGAAACCTTCTTCCTCGATGGTATCGTTTTTCCAGGGGGCTTTTGCGGGATTGGAACACGGTTTCATGAATCCGCGAACGTCCTGTATTTCGGCTTTGCCCAGCAGTTGCAGACCGTATTCGAGCAGGTGAACGCCCCAGTCATACATGATGCCGCCGGAAATGGATTTGCTTGACCGCCAGGTTTTGCCGGGGAAACCGCCCTTCATGTGGATATCGAGACGGACAATGTCCCCGATCTTTCCGGCTTTGAAAGCTTTCATGGCCTCAAGGATGCATCCGTCCCAGTGACGGTTATGGTAGGTGCTGAGCATCAGTTTGTTCTTTTTAGCTTCCGCGATCATGGCGTCACATTCTTTAGTGGTGATTGCCAGCGGTTTTTCGCAGATTACGTGCTTGCCGGCCTTCAGACATTGCAGTGCCAGTTTCGCGTGGGTGTTGTGTGGGGTGATGATGATCACCAGTTCCACGTCGGCTTCCTTGAGCATTTTTGCCGGATCAGTGTAGGTGGAGATGCCCGGAAAATGTTTTTCCGCTTCTTTTGCCCGAGCCGGGTCAAGGTCGCAGACTGCCGCCGGCGTCATTCCCGCCGCCATTGCCGCTTCAAGATGGATTTTTCCCATGTTGAAAGATCCGCCGTAACCGATTACTCCCAGCTTGATGTCCTGAGCCTTCTTGTACTTTTTCATTTTCTCTTTCCTTGTTAGTTTGGAGAAATACTGGAGCTGAAAAATTTAAAAAGCACGAAATTAGAAATCCGAAACAAATTCAAAATATTGAATGTTCAAATGTTCCGAAACAGAGCGTCGGGAAAAGATATTTTTCCGTAATTGCATTGTTTTGAACATTTTTCATTCTGAAATTTCAGATTTGTTTCGTGCTTCTGATTTCTAATTTCGGATTTTATGCTTTCAGCACCCGGCTGCCCAGAGGATGCCGCGAATGGTCATATCAAGGACATGCGGATATTCGGCGAATTCGCATGACTTATGCCCGAGTGCGGAATAGAAAACCCGGCCTTCGCCCCAGGATTTAGTCCAGATTACCGGCATGACAACCTGTTTGCCTTCATATTCATAGGTAGTTTCCGCCAGTACGTTGTTTCCGGGGTCGACCATCATGTAATACTGTTCGGAATTATACTGGAAACTGTCCGGCATGCCTTTGGTGATGGGGCTTTCCACTCCGGTCAGGCGCACGGTGTATTTGCCTACATGGGGGTGGCCCACGAACATTCCGCCGGCCATCCATTCGAATCCCAGATTGCCCCGGGCGCAGTCGCCCATTCCGCCGTGGAGCCCGGCCAGGTTGGTTACTCCGGTTTTGACGGCTTCGCACAGCGCCTTGGTTTGCTGTTTGACGTCATCCGCCGCCATGGTCCAGTTGGGAATAACGACATCATAATTTGCGACTGTTTCCGCGTCATCAAGCACTTCAAAACGGGTTTCGACATCCACGTCCATGCCTTTTTTCGTCAGTTTTTCGGAAAGAATCCGGGTAACTCCATCGGGATCATGACCGTTCCAGCCACCCTTGACGATTAACGCTTTTTTACTCATTTTCCATTCCTTGATTTTATTATCAGATTGATTCCCGCAAGATGAATTTCTCCGGGAGAGTTACATGAAGTTTTTCGGCAGGCAGATTTTCGATGCCGGCCAGGAGCAGTTCCACGGCGGTTTCACCCATTTCCCTTCGGGGCTGGGCGATGGTGGAAAGTCCGGGATACAATCCTGCGCCGATATCATCATCGTCACAGCCAACGATTCCCACCTGGCCGGGGATTGATATTTTATTTTCCATACAGTAGCGGAAAAATCCGGCGGCCATCCGGTCATTCGCCAGGAATACGCAGTCGCCCTTTTTAAGTTGTCCGGAAAGTTGTTCCGCCACCTGATAGCCGCATGTCCGGGTGTAATCTCCGGGGAAAAATTTACCGGGTTCGATTCGGCTTGCTTCCGCGATTTTTTCAAGGGCCTGGCGTTGAATTATCGCATCATGATATTTTGGATTGCCGCTGACAAAAAAGATTCTCCGGTAATTTCGTTTCTCAAGCGCCGCGAACATCTCCCTGATCCCCGGTTCCGGATCAAAATTCACGCAAGGTATCCGTTGATTTGCCGGTTTTGCGCCGATTACCACAAAAGGAATATTTCGTTTAAACAACTCCGGCGGAATCCGGCTGCGCTGTTTTAATCCGCCGACAATCAACCCGTCCGCCTGCCGGGATGCGATCAGGTTCGTGAAGCCCTCCAGCGGGTTTGCTCCCTCCGGCTGATAAGGATGGATCGTTACATGATAACCCCTTCCGGATGCGGCAAAAACAATCGCGTCCAGGATCATCGAATAGTATGACACCCGGAACGCGCCTTTGTCGGGTGCGAGTCCGGCGGGAGCGGCGAACCCGAGCTGAAAACTGCGGTTTACCGCCAAACGTCTTCCAAGCGTATTCGGCTGATATCCCAACTCGGCGGCAATTTCCCGGATACGTTGAATCGTGGCTTCCGGCAATAGCTCGCTTCCGGCCAGCGCACGGGACACCGTGGACGGTGACACTCCGGCCGCCAATGCGATATCTTTTCTTGTCAGACGTTTTTTCACGTAGTTTTGAAGCTGTTTGGGATTTCGAAATTGATTTATGCACCCGTGTGCATGATAATGTGGCGCAACTCAAGCACAATGTCAATGGCGAATGTGAAATTTTCTTTGCTTTCCTTTTTTTATGCGCTAAATTAAAAGTTCCCCTTATTATAAAAACCTGAACATAAATGAATTTACAGAGAGACTAATGGATGTAATCTGGAACTATCTTGCGGCAAACTGGCTGCTGCTGCTGGGGGGAACTATACTCGGTTTTTCGGTGGGAATGCTTACCGGGCTCTTCGGGGCCGGCGGCGGATTCATCATAACCCCGGCGCTTAATATTTTTCTCGGACTTCCCATGAATCTGGCGGTCGGGACCAGCGCATGTCAGGTGCTGGGCGCGTCGGGATTTTCCCTATATCATCACCTCGACCGCAATATGTACGGGATCAGGATTGCAATGCTGATGGCTATCGGGATTTTACCCGGGGTAATAACCGGTAAATTCGTGGTCGGATATTTCAAGGGGCTGGGTATGATAACCATCGCCGGTAAGGACGTCCTGTTGCTGGATTTTGTTCTGCTGGTCGTATTTGCGGTTTTTCTCAGCCTGATCGCCGGATGGCTGTTTTTCGACAATTTCTGGCTGCGCCGCCACCGGCACGACGATGATGATCACACCGGTTACCTTGCCTCATTAAAAATACCTCCCGTGTTCCAATTCCGTACGATTCCTTCAGGACCGTTCAGTATTCCGGTGCTGGTGGTACTCGGATTCGTCATGGGCTTTCTGAGCGGTCTGCTCGGGATCGGCGGCGGGGTGGTCATGATGCCGATTCTATTTTATCTGGTGGGACAGGAAACCAAGTTTGCCACTCAAACCAGTATGATGCTGGTTTTTATTGCAGGTTTTCTAACCACCGTTTCCTATGCTTTCAGCGGGGACGTAAAGTATGTCCTTGCGGTATTCATGGTAACCGGGGCCTTCTTTGGGGCCAAGCCCGGAGCGGCCATCAACAAGGCCATTTCCGGTAAATCGCTGCGTAAATATTTTGCGTTCGTGGTGCTGGCGGCAGTGATCATGGTGCTGGTGAAGATTATCATGATGCTGAATGGTGATTAGCGCGGAGATTCTACTTTCCGGGCTTATAGATAAGGACAATGATTCCTCCGGCAAGCAGCGGCAGTGACGCCAGGGAGAACGCCACCGGCGCGGGAGTCCATTTGAACAACGGCGCCATTACCAGCGGGGCCGCAACAACTCCAAGCGCGCCGCAGGCGATAGTGATTCCCACCACCGTTCCGGAGTAGCCGGGGTTCCAGTGGGCGGTCATGCCCACTATCAGCGGCCAGGTTCCCGACAACGCAAGTCCGGTGAAAACTACTATTACCAGCGCCATCTGCCAGGTTGCCGCGAGTGACTGACACGCCATTATCGGGAATGAGATCAGCATCAGGAACGCAATTACTTTCCGGTAGTCGATATGTTCCGGGATGAAGGCGCAGACAACTCTGCCGGCGGTCAGCGCCAGCCAGAAAACCGCGATACTGTGGATGGACCAGCTTTCCGGGGCGTTCAGGCTGAGTTTGAAATAGTAATTCAGGTAGATTATTACCGTGGTTTCGGAGAATACATAAAGGAAAATCGTTATGCATGGAACCAGAAAACTGCCGCGGGTGATGATCTTTGCAGCTATTCGTAGATCAATTTTGTCGTCATCATGCGGAACCGCCAGCCGCGACAGGCCGAACATGACCAGCAGCGCCAGCGCCTGAACCACCAGCGCCAGGAAAAACCACCGCCACGCCACCCCTCCCGGCATCAGTACCCCGATCAGGAATGGACCGTTTACCTGAACTTCCAACGCCGCGAAAAACCACCGGCACGACATCCCTTCCGGCATTAGAAGGCCGACCAGGAACGGGCCGCTTACCGCACCCACGCAGTACATTACCTGGGAAAGGTTCAATACCAGCTTACGGCGGGTCGGGAACAGGTCGCAAAGCAGCGCCGAACTCATGCCTTCGAGAATTCCGCCGCCCATGCCCATGAAAACCGCCCCGAGAAAGATTACCGGCAGATTATCAGCGGTTCCCATGATCCCCGCGCCAAGTCCGGTAAAAACGCTTGCGGCCAGGAATATGATTTTTTTCCCGATCCGGTCGGCGAAAATCCCCCCGCAGATGGTCGCGAAAATGAACCCGGCGAACTGGATGGAAAAAACCGTCGACAGCAGTTCCGGGGACACATCCAGCTCTTTTGCCGCTCGCAGCAGCACCGCTGGCAGCACATTTGCCGAGAATCCGAACACCGACAGCGAAATCAGCGCGGCGGCGGCCGGCAGGATCTTCCATTCCTGATGTTGGCTCATCGTTTGCGGAGCAGTTTCAGCCATTATTATTCCGCTCTGTTTAAAGTAAAGCGCTGAAGATATTGCCGGAAAACATTCAAAGCAAGTTTTTTCGGAAACAAACCAAACAGATTTTGGATGTTAACCGTAGAAGTCGCGCAGCACTTCGGCCACTTCAGTCCAGGGATTATCCCTGGTTGAAAATTATCCTGTTGCCGGGTAAATTAACTTGTGAATTAACCGGGGGATGGTGCTATGGCGAAATCGGGAGTAAAAAGGGGCGGAAGCGGCTGCGGTTGTGCGGTCTTTGTGCTGTTTGTGCTGCTGATTCTGGCCGGAATCCTGTCGCTGCTGGTGTCGAGGTATTTTGCTGAGAAAGCGGCGGATCAGGAGCAGGCGCCGCCGCCGAAAGTTGAAGAAATCAAGGATGCGCCGACGCAGGTCAAGGAAGATCCGGTGCTGGTTCCCGCGGAAAAAGAAAAGTAAAACATCTGTTTTGGAGATATGATAATGGCTGAGAAAATGAAAGCATTGGTAAAAAAATCACCTGAACCCGGACTGTGGCTCGAAGAAGTCCCGATCCCGGAAGTCGGGGGCAACGACGTACTGATCAAAATCGAAAAAACCTCGATTTGCGGCACCGACGTCCATATCTACGATTGGGACGCCTGGGCCCGGAAAACGATTCCGACGCCAATGACCATCGGCCATGAATTTGTCGGTACGGTCGCGGCTTTCGGCAGCAACGTGCATGACTTCCAGATCGGCGACCTGGTTAGCGGCGAGGGGCATCTGGTCTGCGGCCGCTGCCGGAACTGTCTGGCGGGTCGGCGGCATCTCTGCCCGAACACCAGCGGGGTAGGGGTGAACCGTCCGGGGGCTTTTGCGGAATACCTGTGTATCCCGGTGACCAATGTCTGGTACTGTGACCCGCGAATTCCGAAAGACATCATTTCCTGCTTCGATCCGCTTGGCAATGCGGCCCATACGGCGCTGTCGTTCGACATGCTCGGGGAAGATGTGCTGATTACCGGGGCGGGGCCGATCGGGATCATGGCGGCGGCAATCGCCAAACATGCCGGGGCAAGATACGTGGTGATTACCGATGTAAATCCGTACCGGCTCGAACTGGCGGAAAAAATGGGCGTGACCCGCGCGGTGAACGTAAGCAAGAAAAAACTTACGGACGTTATGAAAGAGTTGGACATGAAAGAGGGATTCGATGTCGGGCTTGAGATGTCGGGAAATCCCGCCGCGTTCAACTCGATGCTGGAAACCATGTGTCACGGCGGCAAGATCGCGTTGCTCGGGATCATGCCGGAAGCTACCCCCGTCGACTGGAACCAGATCGTGTTCAACGGCATTGTCATCAAGGGAATTTACGGACGCGAAATGTATGAGACCTGGTACAAAATGACCAGCATGATCCAAACCGGACTCGATATTTCCCCGGTAATCACCCACCGGTTCAGCTACAAAGACTTTGAAAAAGGTTTCGAGGTAATGAAAAGCGGAAAGTCCGGCAAAGTAGTCCTCGACTGGGAAAAATTGTAATCTTCCAGTATACATCTTATTGCCGTATGACCGGATTTTTCCGGACACAATATTTTTCCTTAAAGCGGTATTGACGTTTTGCCGGATACCCGTTAGATTCTTAATTTGAGTTTGATAACTAATCCTAAAAATCCCAGGCATTATTATATGGAATTATGTGATTTTGGAAAAAGAAGCGGTCTGAAAGTGGCGCCGGTAAGTATCGGCGCGATGAGGCTGCCAAACGACTGTCTTGATTCGGTGGAACTGGTCAGGCATGCCATTGACTCCGGCATGAAATATATCGATACCAGCCGTGGTTACGGCGAATCGGAATTCAAACTCGGACGGGCGTTGCGCGACGGTTACCGGGAAAAAGTTATTCTCTCTACCAAGTCTTCGCCGTGGATCAAGAAGATCAAGGACGAAGACGACGGTTCCTCCGATTCGATCCGGCGGAGAATAGACGAAGCCCTGCTGCGGCTGGATGTTGATTATCTTGATTTCTATCAGGTTTGGAATATCAATTCCCCGGAGGCATGGGAAAACGCCACGAAAAAAGGCGGCATGGTCGATGGCATTAAGCAGGCCATGAAAGAAGGACTTGTCAGACACACCGGTTTCACTACCCATGAAAAGCCGGAAAACCTGATGGAATATCTGCCTCAAGCCGACTGGTGCGAGGTCGTCCTGATTTCATATAATCTGCTTTCACGGACTTATGAGGAAGTGCTTGCCAAAGCCCATGAACTCGGGATCGGCGTGATTGTGATGAATCCGGTTGGTGGCGGAAAACTGGTCGAGGAAAGTCCGGTGCTGAAAAAAATCGCCGAAGAAGTCGGTGCTGAAAGCAATGCCGAACTTGCCGCGAGATACGTGCTTTCGAATCCGAATGTAGATACCATTCTTTGCGGAATGACTAAGCTTTCCGATGTCGATTCCACCATTGCCGCTTCGGAAAAACCGAAATTCACCGCGGATCAGATCGATCGCATCAATGAGTATTTCGGTAAACTCTCCCGCGAGGAAGTGAAATTCTGCACCAACTGCGGATACTGCCAGCCGTGTCCGGCGGGAATCAACATCCCCGGCATTATGAGCGCCTTATACGACTCGCGAATTCTCGGATTCAAAAAAGCCGCGGAAAGAACCTATGTCCGCGTGACTAAAGATATTTCCCCGGAAGCCTGTACCAAGTGCGGTAAATGCGAATCCATCTGCACCCAGGGACTGAAAATTATCAACGAACTCAAGCAGTCAATGCTCGAATTCCCAGACCAAGGATAATCCTTCTCATAGGAGCCTTTAGATTGCAATTCGGTATTATATAAATCTTTGCAAAAATAAGTTACGAACAATAGATTTACAAGGAATCATTTAGGGAAATCCAGGATGAGTAAAGTTTTAAACGTGGTTGACCAGAGCAATCAGCGGGGCGGCAGGATGCTGTCGATAATCGATTTGCTCGAGGCCGGGACGCTGAGTCTGGAGCAATGTGCGGTATTGCTGGCGCGGATCGAATCGGGTTCGTCCTGGCTGGTGGGCGCGAAACCGGGCGGCGCCGGAAAAACCACCATCATGAGCGCTTTGCTTGCCATGCTTCCGGAGGGGGAGGACATCCGGGTGACAACCCCGAATTCCAGCTGGGAACAAAGTAATCCCGGCGACTGCGTGGTTTGTTACGAGATCAGTTCCGGATATTATCACGGCTACATCTGGGGTGAGGATATCCGGAAAATGACGGAACTCGGCCTTGCCGGTTGCCGAATCGTCAGCAACCTCCACGCCGACACCATTGAACAGGCCCGGAGTCAGATTGCCGGGGACTGCGGAGCTACTGAAGCTGGATTCGGCGCTTTCGATCTGTTCCTGCCGATCAGCTTTTCCGGGGGCTGGTTTTCGCCCAAACGCCAGGTGAAGAACATTTACGAATTTACCGGTGGCGAATGGAGAAAACTTACCATCAAAACCCTTACTTCCAGAGAACTCGCCATCATCGAGTTTATCCGGCAGGCAACCGTGAAAGGTTTGAGAACCTGTCCGGAGGTGCGCCGCACCTGGTTAGCGCTGGACTAAACTTACTTTGCCGGAATGCCAACCTTCACTGAGCTTCCCGCCGGGATGGTTACATCCTTCGCGAAGTTGCCGAAAAGACTGAATCCTTTTCCGGGCTTGACGGAGCAGGTGACGGCTTTATCCGTTGGATTATGGGCGACAAACGCGGCCTTGCCGGGGCGGGTATCAACCAAGGTCAAGCGTACTTCCGGATTGTCGCAGATCAGCAGGTTGCCGATATAGACGTTTTTGGCGCCGACTTCGGTGTCTACCTGAAGATAGGCGGTTCCCTTTGCGTCAACCGTGAAGTGATAGATTTCGTTGGTCAACCTGCGCCGTCTGAGGGCTTCATAACGCTCGCTGAACTCGTTTACCACCCAACACGGCACTACCAGAGTTTTCTTGCCTTTGTACAGGATTCCGGCGTCCCAGTTCGGATTGAGTCCGGAAATTTCCACCGGCAGGCTCAACGGCAATTTTGCCTGGGAGAATCTGCCGGAAAAACCGTAATCCTGCGCCTGGAGCTTCAGGATGAACATATTTCCGGTGACTTTTCCCTGAGTCGGTTTTACCGAATAAGCGGTTCTGCCGTCAATACCCAGTTTGTTGATGATGTCATATACGAAACTGTTGTCGGGCGCGGGATCGATCTGACTGACTACCCCGATATATTTGAAGTTCAGCTCTTCCCCGGCTTTGTAATTCTTTTTGGCGGGATCCAGGTAGAGCCTTAAACCGCTGTAAGCCATATCCGGCCTGGTATTGGCGGAAAATGACAGCCCATCCTGGAGCGGAATCGCCGCAAGCGAACCCCTGAATCGGCACGGGAACAGCGCCGCGAATCCGTTTTTCTTAAGTTTGCCGCCGAAATAGCGTTTTTCTTTGGTGAGTTGACCGGCGAAGAATTCGCCATTATCCAGAGTCGCGGCAACCCCGTAAGTTTTCGGATAGCCTACAGTGTTGAACACGCAGGCTGAGCGTGTGGAAAAATCTTTCAGCACTTTGTAATTACCCTCGACCAGTTCGATAAGCGATCCGCTCTGGCGGCAGGTGAAATACGTGTATCTGGTTCTGCCGGTGATGTATTCATTTTTAAGCGTGGCCGCGGCTTTGTCGGTTGAGTCCGGGTTTCCCCTGGCCGACTTGGGATAATGATTCTCGAAGATCGCATCGACAATGGTTCCGAAGCGTGAAACCATCAGCGGATGGTACTCCACTGCCATACGGGAGGTTTCATCGACTCCCAGGAGCAACGGAAATCCGAAATAAACAAAGTTGCGCACCACCAGGTAATCTTCAAACCCGCGGATATTGTGCAATCCTTTGGGTTGTCCCCACCACTTTCCGCGCGGCATGGTGTTGAAATTGTCGCTGCATCGCGGAAATTGATTTTCCTGGGTTGCAGTTCTCAGCGGCCAGCTGAATGCGCGGCGTCCTTTGGAGTCGGTCAGGGTGGCGACGAATCTGTATTCCTGATCGTGGTAGAAATCGATGGTTTCATCGAAATCCTTCGATTTTTCCGGCAGGAATCGGCGAAGAAGGTTTTTACCGCCGTCGAACAGTTCAACCTGGGTCAATCCGGCTGGATCGCGGGCCTTGAGGTGCATGCGGAAGCGGTCGTTGGCGGGGATAGCCAGATCAGTGCATCCCCAGTTGATGATCTGGAAATCATCAAAAACCGGCCCTTCTGAAACGAATACGTTGAAAGCCCAGACCGGTTTGCCTTTGTAGCGGAGCGGCCTGCTCATCCCATCAATGACGTTATTGTCAAACCAGCGTACCATCGTCTGGAATTTATTTTTTCTGGTTGCCGCAACCTGATCCGGGGAATCGATCAAGTTCACCGCCACCGGGAAAAACCAGAAACTGTTTTTCAGCATCCGGAAATACCAGGAGGTGGCATCGTCGATCAACTTGCCGTCTTTACCGTAAGTGAAAACGGCCATACTGGTAAAGTTGCCCTGCGCCCACGGCGGTTCGGGATTCTTGTTCGGATGCAAAAAGATGAGCGGAGGCCATTTCCAGCCGCGCGCCAGCGGATTGTTCACTGCCAGGCGTCCGGGATATTTTTTGCTGAACCAGCCTTTTTGAGCCCAGGTGAGTTTATCGGAAAAGGTTATCCAGGAATTCCCGGAGTCGTCGATGTAGCGGAATCCGGGATATGCCTTGAATTTACCGGTAGATGCGGCGGCGCAGATTTTCTGAAGCTGTGAGAATTTTTCCGGGGTCATATTTTCCAGGTGTTCGGCGAACCCGATGAAACCGTATCCGGCTTCCTTCGCGGCCTTGATGAACTCCTCAGGCGTTCCCTTGCCGCCGGACAAGCTGCTTTGCGGGCCGATCAGACCGGAGACGCAGACTTTTTCGGGAATTCTTCCCTTAAGTTTAACCCTGTCCCAGTTGATCCTTTGGAAGCCGAGTTCCGCGGCTTTTTTCGGGATTGGTTTTGGTATGTAGTTGCCGAATTTTCCGGCGGAGGGAGCGGCCAGCCAGGAAAAAAGGTTGGTCATCAGCTTGGCGCCGTTGCCTTTCATTCCCCAGTAGTCGCCTTCCATCGGAAGGTTTTCCCAGAAGAAATGGTAGCAGTCGTGCCAGTAAACGGAAGACGCCAGCGGCATTACCGCGATGCGGCCTTTACCGTATTCCCTTACCGCCAGGAACGGAGGCGCGGTATTGAATGTGCCAGGTTTCGGCTCATGGATTTGCCCCGACCTGATATTGAAGACCGATTTTGAACTCTTGCCGCCACGGGCAAGGATAGTCCAGCTCTTGTTGACTTCGACCGGGGATGAAAAATCGGTATAGCACCGGTATCCTTTGCTGCGGATCGCCGGATAAAACAGCCCTTCAACGCCCTCGGTTATCTGATGTTTGGAGATATTTTTGGTCCAGAAAAGCTTTCCGTTCGACGGCAGAGTTATCATATTGCCGGGATCGACAATCTGTTCGGGGAGGATTTTTATGCCGGTCGGTTTCAGCCACTGGTTATATTCGTCGATGTCCTTGCCGAACTGCCATCCGGGGTTGCGCATCACCAGCAGACTGCCGCCCTGTTTCACGTACTCCAGCACGGTTTTCATGTTGTCGTCAGCCACTTTCGAGAAGAGAGCTCTCTGGTGCCCCTCGCCGCCTGCGCCAAGTATCACCACATTGAACTTTTTCAGAAAATCCAAAGTCAGCTTCGGGGAAAAAAGCGCGACTTGGCGGGACTTGAAGCCGATCTTTTCAAGTTGTTTTCCAAGTTTTTCATCTGGCAGCGGACGCCCCCGGAAGTAACCTTGATATTCCGGCTTATCTTTCTGGATACCCTTTTGAGCTATAATAAGATAGCTCAGGTTTTCCGCTGATTTGTCCGCCGCGTTGATTTCGGGAAATAACGTTAGCAGTCCAATTGATGCAAGCGCGATAAAACCGGCAGTGAAAATCCTCCTCATACGTTTCCTTTCCGTTGAGATAAAATGTTTTTGATGATTAATTTAATTTGAATTTGTGCCCCAGAGCGCGGAATTGCCGCCAAAGCCGTTAGTGCCGACTGGAAGGCTTCCGAAGGGGATAGAGCCGGCATGGCCATCGACAAACAGGAAATTGACGATATTTCCCTTGTTGTGGCGGTGTTCCTTGCCTTCTCCGGAACCGCCGATAATTTCCGAGTCAATTTCCTTGTTCCAACCGGGACCGTAACCGGTTCCGCAGGCTTGTGGCGGTTCGGTGACCCAGCAGCGTTCACCCGGCTGGTTTATCTTTCCCAATCTCCGGTATTTACGGTCTGATCCGTAGCTGCTGTTGCCGAAAGTAGTGGAGTTCAGCCCGTAGTTGTAGGTGCAAACAGTTGACGTCCGGCTGTAATCCAGCTTGGGGCATCGATACCGGTCTGCTTTTTGGCCGTTGGCGACTTGCCTGCCGTTCGGATAAGATTGTGCTATGTAGAAAACATAATCTTCCAGATAGCCCAGCGCCTGCAGGCGGCTGTACCACATATATTGATTACCGGCGCTGACATAATTGTTTGCATCGAGCGCCATTGCGAAGTAACCGTCGGAATCGGCGGCGTATCCGTTGCATTCCAAGCCAATTTGCTTCAGGTTGTTGATGCAGGTTGAAACCAAAGCGGTTTCCCGCGCCTGTTTCAGCGCCGGAAGGAGCATGCTCGCCAGTATGGCAATTATCGCGATTACTACCAATAATTCAATCAGGGTGAAACGGCGCGGAGCTTTGTGACGATTTCGCATTTTTTTCTCCTTTTGATACGTCCAGTATATAGCCAATAATTAACGTGTCTTTAACCGTAGTATAGGGAATATTTATTTATAATGCAAGCATCTTACACTTAAATAATGGTATTGCAGGCTTGTTTCAGTTGACAATTTTCTTAAACGAGCTATAATATTGGCAATGAATTGGATATATTGGAAGTATAAATGCCTGAAGAGTCGAACATTTCAAAGTTCTGGAATCCGGAGATTCTGGGGATAAACCGGAAACATCATTCGCCGCTTTATCTTCAGCTTGCCAGGAGCATTGAAGAACTGATTAAACGCGGCAGGCTCCCGGAAGGGACATGCCTGCCGCCTGAACGGAAATTGGCGGAACTTATGGGCGTCAGCAGGATAACTGTAACTCAGGCAACCAGATTGTTGGAGGAGGAAGGATTTTTAACGAAAATACAAGGATCAGGTATTTTTGTCGGGAACGCTTGCGAATGTCCGCCTTTGAAAGCTGACGGTTCCGGCCGCGAAGTTATCAGTTTATTTCATAATATTTCCCTGGAGACTTCACATCAGACAATTACGACCGACAACGCCTGTCAATACCTGCTGGCTCAAGGTTATGAAGTAATTAAAGTTGGATTTCCGCATGTGAATCTGGAACGTGTGCTGATCCAATATTATATCAACTTTATTGCCGGAGCCCTTTACTATCCGGGTAATCAAACCCAAAAAAGTTTCAGGACGGCGAAAATTTTTGAAGAATGCAATATCCCTTATGTTATATACGGGAACAGTTCAATTCCAGGCGTCAATGCGGATTTCATCAGTAGTGACGATCGAAAAAGCGTAGCCGGTATCACCCGGTGCCTGATTAGTTCCGGGCACGTCAGGATTGTGATTATCGGCGGCTTCATGAAATATAGTCTGGGGGCTGAACGGGAAAAAGGCTATCGTGACGCGATGGAGGAGGCGGGGTTAGTTCGATTGCAATTCCCGTATAATATCGACATGCAGAAAAATTACTCGGACAATCATTTTCTGCTGGGTTATAATTCAGCGATGGAGTTGTTAAAGAGGAAACCGTTTCCGACCGCGATTATGGCCGGCAACAGCATTATCGGGGAAGGAGTGTTGAAAGCTCTGTTTGAAATGAAAATCAAGGTCCCGGATGATGTGGAATTAATCGGGCTGGGCGATGATATCGAGGCAAACCGTTATCACCGCGACAACTGGCCGCAAATTTCCTCTGTCGCGGTTCCCCGGGAAGAAATCGGGCGCAGAGCGGCGGAAATGCTTATAGAACGTCTGCACCACCCTAAGGCTCCGTTTAAAACCGTAAAACTTGCGACTAGAATGATCCACCGCGGCACTACCCGTATTGGCGCTGAATGAAGAAAAAATTACGGTTTCCGGTAGGCTTTTGCGCGGTATGCCGACGGTGAACTGCCGATGACTTTTTTGAATTGTTTGGAAAAGGCGTACTGGTCCGGGTAGCTGAGTCCGGCGGCGATTTCCTTGATGCTCATCGAACTTTCCAGCAGATGTTCGGCGGCGGTGCGACACCTGAGTTTTATCTGGTAGCCTACCGGGGTTTCGCCGTAGGCTTCCCTGAACCTAGACAGGAAAGTTTTTCGCGAGCATCCCGCTATTTCAGACATTTCGTCTATGCTGAAACGTTTTTCCGGGTGACTCATAAGCTTATTATGCAGTTCATCCAACTTGGGGTCCGGCATCCGGGCCGTTGACAGGTCGAGGACAATCTCACCTATGATTTGTCTCAGTACCGCATTGCTCAATACTTTGCGTATTCTGGGATGCGTCAGATGATAATACCTGAACATCCGTTCAAAAAGCGACATGAAAAGTCCGGAGCCGCTTACTTCAAACATCATCGCCAGCGGTTCCGGGAATGCTTCGATCAACTGGCGGTTTGAGTCGAAAAGTTTAAAGCGGCAGGTCATCAGAAACGGAAGATGCGCCGGATCAGCCCAGCCGCTGTGGGGAACTCCCGGCCCGATGAAGATAAGGCGGTCCTTACACAGTTCAACTTTCCTGCCGGTAAAGAAATAGGTTCCTCCCCCGCCGCAGGTGAACACCATGTGTGCTTCCGGAATGTTCCTGTTTTCAAGCTTCCATTTGCCCCGGATATGAATGACGTTGCTGAACTCAAGTTCCAGCCGGAATTTTTCCAGCCACCGTTCGAGAATCTCCGCGCAGGCTTCCTGGGTCAGGTTTGAAACGAAATCCTGATTTGACATTAAATTACTCCTATATGACATTATAATCTATTTATTTATGCATAATAATGCAAGTATACTTAATAGTATATGACATTAAATAACATTAATAGAGGTTGAAAATGACGAATCAGTCACGGAATTCAAACAGGCCGAATGTCCTTCATCTTTTCGTAGACCAGATGCGCGGTGACGCTATCGCGGAGCTTGGGAACCCGATCATAAAAACCCCCAATCTTGACCGTCTCTGCCGCGAAGGGGTGGCTTTTACCAATGCGTTCTCGCCGTCGCCGGTGTGCATCTCCGCACGGTGTTCGATGATTTACGGGCAGTATCCCATGCATACCGGTTGTTACGAAAATGCTCCGATGCCGACCGACGGACGGGAAAGCATGATGGGGGCGCTGACCCGGGCAGGCTATCGTACCCACGGTATCGGGAAGTGTCATTTCGCCCCCGATACTTACGCTATGCGCGGTTTTGAGTCCAGGGAGCGTCAGGAGGAAATTGTTCGCGAACCTGAGCGCGATGATTATTTGCGCTACATTCATGAAAAAGGTTACAAGTATGTCTGTGAGCCGCATGGGGTGCGCGGGGAAATGTATTACATTCCGCAGGTTTCACAGCTTCCCCGGGAATATCATCCCACCCAATGGATCGGTGACCGCGGCGTTGAATTCATTAACGGCCAGGCGGAATCGGACCGCCCTTGGTATTTGTTCAGCAGTTTCATTCATCCGCATCCGCCATTTGCTCCCCCGAATCCCTGGCACAAGCTCTACCGGACTCCGGACATGCCCCTGCCGAATCTGCCGGAAAATTTCAAGGAACTCCATACGCATATAAATAGAAGACAGAACCGTTACAAATACCGTGATTGGGGATTCGATAACAATCTGGTCCGCACCGAAAAGGCTTATTATTATGCCTGCATTTCATTTATCGATTACCAGATTGGAAGAATCCTGGAGACGCTGGAAGAAAGCGGACAACTCGACAACACCCTGATCGTATTTACCTCGGACCACGGCGAACACCTTGGTGATTACCAGTGTTTCGGCAAACGCAGTATGCACGATTCCTGTGACCGCGTCCCGATGATTGTCAGGTATCCGGAAAAATTCCCGGCCGGGGAAGTCTGCAAAACCGCCGCGAATCTGGTTGACGTGGCGCCGACCATACTCAGCGTTGCCGGAACGTCAATGGCCTCCCATGAGTCTGATGGCGTGGATCTGGCGGAACTTGCCGCCGGAAATGACCCCGGCCGGTTTGTTTTCGGACAGATTTCCCAGGGGCGTGAGACAGATGAAGACCGCGCGATGCTTTCAATATATATGGCGGCAAACCGCGACTGGAAATACTTCTACAGTGCCCCGGACAACAAGGAGTTCCTTTTTGACCGCGTGAATGATCCGGATGAAACCATTAATTTGGCGGAAAACCCGGAAGTCGCGGAAACCAAGGCGATGATCAAGAAAGTCCTTATTGACCACCTGGTTTCCGGTGGCGAAACAGCCGGAATTATCGATGGCGGCTGGAAGCAGTTTCCGAAACAGGAAATCCCGGCGGACCACAATCAGGGGTTGATTTTCCAGGACAGTCCCTGGGCGGAAACCGACATTCCCGGTTATGGCGGTTGATCTGTTTTTTGCGGGAAATCATCTGAATTCGGGTTGAAAATATTCCGGAAAACCCTCAGTTTTATGAATAAACAAATTCCGGAACAATATCTCATGTCCGCAAAGAAGAAGACTGATCAGTCCGAAGCCAGAACTCCTGACTTGTCGAACCTCGAAGGAATCAAATGGTATTCGCCCAAGGAACCGCCCTTCCGCATTTCCGGGTTCGGGTGGTTTGAAAAAGAAAAAATCTACCGGCGGCTTCCCAAAAAACCGAAGTACAAACTTCGCGAACCGCTGGAAATAATGGCAAACGATTCCACCGGGGCGCAGGTAAAATTCCGCACGGACAGCTCCCGGATCGCGGTAAAAGCGGAGGTTTATGAGAAACCCGTTTCTTACCACATGACTTCGCTTTGCAGGCAGGGATTCGACCACTATGCCGGCGAAACCGGAGAAATGCTGTACGCCGGAACCAGCCGGTTTGAAACCGGAAAGGTAAAATATGAAAGCATTCTGATCGGTTATCCGGAACCGGTAATGCGTTCCAGCACTATTTTCATGCCGCTGTACGGGGGGGTGAAAAAACTTTGGATCGGACTTGATGCCGGTGCTGAAATCCTTCCCCCGGAACCGTTCGAGGATAACCGCAAGATCATTTTTTACGGCACTTCGATAACCCAGGGCGGATGCGCGTCGCGTCCGGGTATGGCTTACAGCAATATTATCAGCCGCAACCTGAATTACGAATGCGTCAACCTGGGATTTTCCGGCAACGGCAAAGGCGATCCCGAAATGGCGCGCCTGATCAGCGAAATCCCCGATCCGGGGCTGATCGTGCTGGATTATGAGGCAAACTGCAGCGCTTACAAAGACTACTCCCGGACTCTGCCCGAGTTCATCCGGATAATCCGGGAAAAACGTCCGGATACACCTATCCTGGTTGTATCCATGCTCAGGTTCGCCGCGGACAATTTCAAGATCACTACCGCCAGACGGATTAAAAACCGCAATTTTACGAAAAAACTGGTTGCCGGTCTTGCCGCAACCGGTGACAACAACATTTACTTTCAGGACGGTGCGAAACTGATGGGACGCGACTTTCACGAATGCTTTGTCGATGGCGTTCATCCCACCGACCTTGGATTTGTGCAAATGGCGAAAAAACTTACCCCCGTGATCCGGAAAATTATTTCATAAAAGGATTATTTATGAAACTGTGGATTGTTCTGGCGGTTTCAATGTTTTGTATGGTCCTTGCGGCATCTGAAGAGCGTATTCTTAATCCCTGCAAGGTTTCAATTTCCGCTGATGCCGGTAAGCCTTTCGGAGATGTAACGGTTGAAATAGTCACAAATAAAAATGAGAAGGATTTAAAAATAATTTCAATCCGGATTAAAATTCACGGAAAATGGAAGAAGATACCTGAAAGGGCTTTCGCTGACCTGAAGTCTCCCTTGCTTAATAATGTTCAAATCCGGACGGAAACAGGATACGATGACAGCCCTTGGCTGTATATATTTTTCAAGTTGGGCCATTATGATAAAAACGGAAAATGGAACCCGAAAAGAGTCCATATATTCTATCATAAAGGGCATTTTGAACGCAGGAGCATTACCACTCCGGAGTCAGATTTTGTATCACAATGCGAAAATATAGATTTAAATAAAGAATAAATTCATACAAAGACATTTCTAATGGTGTCTTTTTCCCACTAAGGCCGGGGAAAATTTCATACGGTGTAAATTATATGATTGCCGGGATAGCGAAGCATCCCGGCCACTCAAACCGGGGGGCTACCCCCGGAGCCAGGCGGCGTGATTAACTTCTAATCCTTGTTTATTCCAGCGGCGTTCGAAGTCGGTTTTGAGGTCGGTGATATCGTTGATGGCCGAGTCGTCACGGGTAAAAAGCCCGGAATCTTCGATGGCGGCACACCCGGCCTCGAAATATTCCGTTGCGTCGGTTGAAAAATGAAAAATTCCGCCGGAACGCAATATCCGGTGGATTTGTCCGGCGAGGTCGGAACTGAGCAGACGGTGTCCTTTGTGGCGGAGCTTTGGCCAGGGATCCGGACACAGCATGTGGAGGCGGTTTATGGAGGCGTCGGGCAGGAAACGCGCGAGCAGTATTCTGGCTTCGGTGCGGAGCGGTTCAAGGTTTTTAAGTTCCAGTCTGTTGCGTTTCCTGACCAGCTTGCGGAGGCGTCCGATCATGATGTCGGCGGCCAGCACGAATTTTTCCGGGTAGCGTTGCGCCAGGAGTGCGGTGAACGAACCTTTTCCGCAACCAAGATCAAGTTCCACCTGTTTTGAAGCGTCCGGAAGATTCACGAAATTCCGTAACGGCAGGTACGAATCCGTCAAAATATGGATAAAAGCGTCTTCTTTTTTTTCAGGCATGGTAAATTTTCCGTGACATCCCCGTTTTGGGTATTATATTAAAGTTTTCCCCGAATTCATAATTGTGTTTTGACGAATTCGGGCTTTACCATAATCGGCGGGAGCGGAATCGCAACCTCGAACGGGAGTTTTTTCATGCACGTTTTATTTGTCTGTACCGGCAACACCTGCCGCAGTCCGATGTGCGAAGGCTATTTTCGCCATCTCTGCGATGAAGCCGGACGCAACGACATAATGGTAAGTTCAGCCGGAACTTTTTCCGGCGACGGTTATCCAGTGTCTGGAAATTCCGTGTCGGCGCTGCAAAGAATCGGTATCGATATTTCCGCGCACCGCAGCACCATGTTGAGCCGGAAGCTGATCGAGGAAACTGATCTGATTATTGCGCTGGCGGATAATCACCGCCGCCAAATCGGGTCGGTTATGCCGAAAGCGCTGAAAAAGACCTTCCTGCTGATGGATTTTTCCAGCAAAAACCGGGGGAACGACGTTCCGGATCCCGTGGGAGGACCGCCGGAAATTTACGAAGACTGTTTTTCTGAGATGAAACCCGCGCTCGATAATCTGTTCCTGGAAATCGACCGCGTTATTAAACCAGACTTCCGTCTGGACTGAAAAGGCATTGCTTCGCCAAGGCTGGCAATGCGGATGTTTTTTTAGCGCTGTAAGCGTGGAATAAATTAACCCCAGGCATAGGCCTGGGGAGTTAAGCTTCTTCAACAGGCTAGCCCTGAAGGGGCGGCATAAAAAAATCATTAACGATATAAATAAAACATAACCATAGGGAAGTAAAATGAAAGCAATTATGGATTGGCAGGGAAAACCGGATTTGAAAGTTGCAATCGGCACTGATCACGGCGGATTTGAAATCAAGGAGAAGCTGGTGGACGTTCTTATGGGCAAAGGCTGCGAAGTTATCGACTGCGGCCCGTGCTGTTATGACGCTGAAGATGATTACTCCGACTTTGCCGGCAAAGTTTCCAAGGCTGTTGTCAATGGCGAAGCCGACTGCGGAATCCTGCTGTGCCGGAGCGGTGTGGGCATGGGAATCAACGCCAACCGTTTCCATACTGTCCGCGCGGCAATTGCTTACGATGCGGAACTGGCGGCAAAGAGCCGTGACCACAACTGTTCGAACATGCTGGTGCTTCCCGGCGACTACATCGATTTTGACAAAGCCTGTGAAATTATCGATGCCTGGTTCGCAACTCCGTTCAGCAATGAAGAGCGTCATGCCCGCAGACTCGAAAAGCTCGAAATAAATTCACTCGACGAAATTTCTCCGCTCCGGCAGGCGGACCCGGAAATTGCCGGATTTATCGATGACGAAATCAGGCGGCAGGACGAAGGTATCGAGCTTATCGCTTCGGAAAACTTCGCAAGCTGCGCTGTCCGGTCATGCCAGAGTACTGTTCTTACCAACAAATACGCTGAAGGTTACCCCGCAAAGCGCTATTACAACGGTTGCGAATATGTTGACGAAGTTGAGCGCGTGGCGATCGAGCGTGCCTGTAAGCTGTTCGGGGCAGATGCCGCGAATGTTCAGCCGCACTCCGGCAGTCAGGCTAATATGGCCGCCTATTTCGCGCTGATCAAGCCCGGCGACACCGTGCTGGCAATGAGTCTTGATCACGGTGGACACCTGACTCATGGTCATCCGATGAATTTCAGCGGCATGCTTTACAACATTGTTCCCTATGGCGTTGACCGTGAAACCGAAACGATCAATTATGACGAAATTGAAAAGCAGGCCGTGGAATGTAATCCAAAGCTGATCGTGGCCGGCGCCAGTGCCTACCCGAGAATTCTGGATTTCCCCAGACTGCGTGAAATTGCCGATAAAGTAGACGCGAAACTGATGGTTGACATGGCCCACATCGCCGGACTCGTTGCCGCTGGCGAACATCCCAGTCCGGTTCCGTATGCCGACGTGGTGACCACTACCACTCACAAAACCCTGCGGGGTCCCCGGTCCGGACTTATCCTCTGCAGGGAAGAGTTTGCAAAACCCATTAATTCAAAATTGTTCCCCGGACTCCAGGGTGGTCCGATGATGCACACTATTGCTTCAAAAGCGGTGTGTTTCCTCGAAGCCATGAGCCCGGAATTCAAGGTTTATCAGCAGCAGGTTAAGAAGAACGCCGCACGGTTGGCGGAAGAGCTGGTAAAACGCGGTCTCCGGATCGTGTCCGGCGGAACCGACAACCACCTTATGCTGGTTGACCTCCGTCCGAAAGAATGCACCGGCAAGCTGGTGGCGACGATCCTTGACAAAGCCAAGATCACCGTTAACAAGAACATGATTCCGTTCGATCCTGAAAAACCGTTCGTAACCAGCGGTATCCGGATCGGCACCCCGGCAGTGACTACCCGCGGGATGAAGGAAACGGACATGGCAATGATCGCCGAGTTTATTGACCGCGCGATTATCAGCCGCGAAGATGAAGAAGCTCTCGCTAAAATCGGCGAAGAAGTGACCGAATTCACCCGCGCGTTCCCGATGCCCCATTTCTAAGTAATTGAAACGGAAACCTGAAGATGTATTTAGTTTACATTGACGAGAGCGGGGATACGGGATTTAATCTCAATGATTCCCAACAGCCAGTATTTCTTATGGCTGCCTTGGCAATGGAAGAATCTCAGTGGGCTGAATTTGAAGATAAATTCATGGAGATAGTAAAAACACATTTCAGTAACGAGTTTCCGGATGATTTTGAATTGCATGCTATCGATTTGGTAAGCAGAAAAGGATCTTTCAAGGATTTTACCGTAGAAAAGACGGTAGATTTCCGGGATGATATCCTCACTTTGAGCGAGCAACTGTTTTCTAAAAAAATATTTTACATGAGCATAGACAAGAAACGTTTTGAAGCGTTTTGTTTGAAGCAATATGGAGAAGGAGTCAGGATTCAGCCGTACATTATGGCTTTGCCCCTTATATGTAAAAGTATTGATGAATTTGTTGGGAAGGATAAAAAACGCGGCATTCTCATTTTCGATGAACGCAAAGAGGGCGTTGCTGAAGCGGAACAAGCCGTCAAAAATTTGAGATTGGATAGAAAGTCAACTCTCAACACAAGCAATCTTATTGAAAAAGGATTTTTTATTGATTCAAAAAAATCTTATCCAATACAGGTTGTTGATATGATAGCTTATTATTTACGAAAATACGAAGAATTTCAACTCGGACGTAATGTCAGCAAAATCCATCAACAGGCATTTTTAAGACTGGAACGCATGGCTGTAGACGTAAAAACAAAACCTCAGGCTTTCGCGGATTATTTTAGTTTTATCGATAAAAACTTTACAAAAAGCAAGGCTAAAAAAAATGAGCGGCCGTCCCTTTAGAAGGAGGAAACGCCATAAGGGCGATTCTCTAACAGTCGCTGAAATTACTATAACATAAATACTGGAAAATGCAAAGGAGTTGAAAATGATTGATATTAAAATACTCCGGGAAGACCCGGAACGTGTCAAGGCCAACGCCGTAAGGCGCGGCTGCGACGTGGACATCGACAAACTGGTGGAGCTTGACGCAAAGTACCGGGAAAACGTTCAGCGGGTGGAACAGTTGCGCGCTGACCGTAACCGCCTCAGCAAAGAGTGCCGCGACAATCCCGATGCCCGTGTCAAGGTTAAGGAAATCAAGGAGGAACTCGGGCAGCTCGAACCCGGGTTGAAGGAACTGGAAAGTGGCGTAAAAGCCATGATGGACCTGCTTCCGAACTTCCTCGATCCCGCCGTGCCGGATGGCGACGACGACGAAGCCAACAAGGAGATCAGTCACGTTGGCGAACTTCCGGAAATGAGTTTCAAACCGAAAGACCATCAGGAGCTCGCCGAGTCGCTGGACATTATCGACACCGAGCGCGGCGCCAAAGTTGCGCAGTCTGGTTTTTACTATTGGAAGGGCAAAGGTGCACAACTTTGCAACGCGCTGTTTTTCTGGACGCAGCGGGAACTGATCAACAGGGGATTTACCTCGTTCCTCACCCCGTGCGTAGCTAAGGAACAAACCCTTTACGGCACTGGTTATCTGCCGTTCTTCGCCGACCAGACTTACGCGCTGGCAAACGAAGACCTTGCTCTGATCGGCACTTCCGAACAGACGTTGGTAGGTTATCATGGCGATGAAATGCTCGATGCCGAAAATCTGCCGTTGTGCTACTGCGCCTTTACCCCATGTTTCCGCACCGAAGCGGGCAGCTACGGCAAAGCCAGCCGGGGGATTTTCCGGGTTCACCAGTTCCATAAAGTTGAACAGATCGTATTTTGTCTGCCCGAGGAATCGGAAAAGTACCACCAGATGTGCCAGGACAACGAAGAATACTTGCTTCAGCAGCTTGAAATTCCGTACCGGAAAGTAGACGTATGTGTCGGCGACATGGGGGCTCCCGGATACCGCAAATACGACCTCGAAGCCTGGTTCGCCGGATTCAACGGCTACCGCGAAGTCACCTCGAACACTAACCTTACCGACTTCCAGTCCCGGCGGCTCAACATCCGCTACAAGGACAAGGACGGCAACAAGGGGTTCGTACACACCATCAGCGCCACCGCCGTTACCGACCGTGTGGCTATCGCCATCCTGGAAAACAACCAGCAAGCCGACGGCTCGGTGATCATCCCCGAAGTCCTTCGCCCCCTTACCGGATTCGACAAGATCGAGCCGGCAGGAAAAAAATGGCAAGCAACATCAAAAGAACTTATAGACAATTTAGTTTAGAATAATTATTTTTTAAAAAAAATAAGAAAATGGGAGACGGGAAGTTTGATGAAAAACTATGCTATTGGAATTTTGGCGCTGGTTTTTGCGTGCAGTGGAATTGCCGGGGAGATCAGTATTAAGAAGGAAAAGGTGGGATTGTTCAATGGGATCGTTATTGAGAATGACCTTTTCAAAACTGTCATTATCCCGGAGCTTGCCAGGTTTCCTTATTCATACGTGAACAAAAAAACCGGGCACGAATTTTTCCGGTTCATTACCCCGATAACTATCCCCCAGGCGGGATTTAAAATGTACGGCGGAATTACTGATTCGCTTCCCTGGGTAGGGGGCATAAATGGTCCGAAAAAGTTTCAGGACAAAGGATATCTGTACTGCTATCCCTGGAAAACAAAAATTACTTCCTCGCCGGAAAAAGTTAGTTTTCACGGCACGAACTGGTTTTGGTATATCGATCCGGTCAGCGGAAAGCCCTGCAAGATCGCTTTCGAGAAAACCGTTACCGCCTATCGCGGCTCCGCCCGGCTGGACATGACCCAGAAGATCACCAATATCGACAAAAAAACGGTGAAGTTTACGTTTTCCCAGCACGGACGGCTGGCGATCAATGAAAATGATGACGGCGATTATATGTATGCTCCCGGAACCAAGGCTTATGTGTATTACGTAACCAACGAGGAATACTACGAGGAAAAAGGTATCAAACCCGAAACCTGGCACAAATGGCCGATGCGGGAAGTTACTGAATTTCAACCGGTAGGCTGGTGGGGCAAGAAACTTTACCGCTGGTTCGGGATCGGCGAAGTCCGCTACGGAATTTTCTGTTTTGTCCCGGCGAACTGGGCGGTGGCCGGTGATGAAAACAATCTTGAGTCGCTGTGGTTTATTTCTTCCCCGATCAAATACCGAAGTAAAAAACTTGTTCCTCAGATGGGTCTGCTCAACCGTTCGAGTGATTACCTCATCGAATTGTGCGTTACTCCTAGTATTGTTGCCGCCGCCAAAGAATGGAATGACAACTCCAAAGCTTTGCCGCTCAAGCCGGGAGAATCATGCGAATACACCATGAGCCTGGTTGCGCGCAACGGGGTTTCAAAAGATGATTTGGCGGGAGTTGGCAAAGTTACGGCCGACATTACTGAATTGACCCCGGTAAAGCTTGTCATGGAGAACGGCAAGATGAAATTGTCGGGCAGGCTGGCAAGCTCCGCAACCGGCGAACTGCTGGTTGTTTCCGGACGGAAAACCGTTGCAAAAATGAAACTTGTACCCGGCGTAACCGATCTTAAATCTTTTCCGGCATTTACCGCTTCCAAGGGGAAATTGAACATTAAATTCAAGACTTCCCATGATACCCAGGATTTAGGGCTTTGAGCATAATATGAAAATCATGAATTTCAATCTATCCATGAAATATCACCTTTAGCATTATCAACAATTAAATACTTCTTTTCTTTTAAATCAAGAACAACTAACTTAGTTTCTCGGTAGGGTGGCAAAGTTTTGGGGCGATTTGGGCGATTTGTTGGATAGTAATACCTTGATACATATTTGAAAGCCAATAGGGTTTTATCTTTATTCAGAATGGGAATATAATATCCATCAAGAGACCATCTCTTTTTATCAGAATATTCGATTAAATTTTTTGATTTTATTATTAACTGCTCTTTTTTATCTTTTAAATTGATTCTATATAAATTACAATCTCTTCCATAATAGATAAAACCGTCATATCCCCACAATGCATTAATACCTCTACATAATGATTTAATCAATTTATTTTCAGGAGTGAAACAGGCAATAACTGGATTTTTTATTTTAAAACTATTTACGGAAAATATCCAACCCCATTTTTTGTTGTAATCAATAGTATTATAATCAAGGTTATTTCTTGCATTGATGAATCCTATTACAGGAATTTCTAATCCTTCGTATATGAGTGAAGGTATTTTTATAAAACCTGATTTTGTTAGAATAAAATAATCACTATCGTTATCAAGAGCGCTGAATTTATCGTCATTAATTTGGCAAAGATTTCTTTGAACAACAGCTGTTTGAGGCGGGGAGTATATATCCCATTTTATCACTTTAGAATCAACGTTAATAAAAATGGTTTTACCATTTTTACATGATATGTTCCTAATGATATAGCATTTAAAATATTTTTTGAATTGTTTTAAGTTATATATGGTTTTCAGATTATAATTCAGCTTATCAAACTCGAGAATATTTCCCGAATTTTTATTGGACACAGCAATATAAAAGCTTTTATTTGAATATGCAACAGTTGTACCATAATGAAAAGATGGTTTGAATCTTTTTTGATATGATAACTTAAATGTTTTGCTGGATTTACAATTACAAGATAGGATTTCTATCCAATCTACATAAAATTGAGCACATAATAGTCTAGATTTTCTACTTATGAGTTCTGCACGATTAAATTCTTGTGATATTTCAATGGCTTGTGTGTTTACTCCCATCGTGAGTAAATATATAAAAGTAATAATTCCTGCTTTCATTCTTGCTCCTTATTTACTACAAATTTTTATTTTTATGTGCAATTTTCCCATTTTTGAGTGAATACTTAATGCTGAATAATTGATCTAAGCTGGTTTTACGATACTCTAATATGCTTCATGGAACCGCGGATTCAACTAAACTTGTGTAACGATAATATACAATAAAACGTTTAAATGTCGTACTATCATTGATATATTGTTCTTTTTGTGCCTTGTTCCGTGCAAAAAAAAGATTTGCAGGTTAGATTATATGGATTGGTATAACGGAAAAAGATTTTATGATGCAAATTTCATTCAAGCCTCTGGGCATCCGCAACAACATTGTGGCGGGATTTCTGACGCTGCTGCCGGTGGCGGCGTCGCTGGCGCTGTTCATCTGGTTGTTCAATACGGTAACCTCGTTTATTCCGTCGCTGGTGCAGGCGATCAACAATCCGATGCTGAACAGCATGACCGAACACAAGCTTTTCATGATATGTTTACGGATCATCAGCATATTCCTGATTCTCGGGGTGCTTTTTTTCGTGGGGCTTTTTACGAAATTCTTCCTCGGAAAAAATATCATCAAAATCTGGGAAAAAGTTATTGCCAGGATTCCGGTATTGAGTACGGTTTATACTACTCTGCAACAGCTTATCGATGCCCTCCAGATCAGTCAGAAGGGGATTTTTCATAAAGTTGTGCTGGTTAATTATCCGAACGAATACAGTTACGCCATCGGGTTTATCACCAGTGACGCCTGCAAGGAAATCAATACCAAGTGCGGCGACAATATCCAGGCGGTATTCGTGCCGACCACTCCTAACCCCACCAGCGGATTCCTGCTGTTCGTTCAGCAGGAGAAAATCGTTGAACTTGACATGAGCGTTACCCAGGGCATTCAACTGGTGATCAGCGGCGGAACCGTAAAACCGGAATCGATGATTTCCGGCAAGGATGGCGCGCCCGTGATTACCCCCGCGCCCGATACCAGGAATATCGACGCCAATCAATTCAAAGGGAAAAGTACTCCTCCTTCAACAGAACAGTCCTCTGACTGAAATAAGTTCAGGAATATTCCACGAATGCGCGCATCATGGTGCTTGACATGATGGTGGGGTTGACGCCAAGGACGTCGGCTTCGCCGCTGTTGAAGGCCACGAGTCCGCCTTTAGAAGTGTTCCAATGTTCCAATAACAGCTTAACTTCTTCTTTTACTTTTTCCGGGTCGCCGGAGGGAAGGGTTTTCTGGATGTCGGCGCTGGTGACGAATGCGATTTTTCCCGCCCCGAGCCGGCCGATTTCCCCGATTCCGTAGCATCGCGGCTGCATGATGTTCAATGCGTCGATTCCGGCCTCTATAAACAGCGGCATGAAGTCGTTAATTTTTCCGCAGCTGTGCAGGATCATCTGATAACCGAGTTCGTGGATGGTTCCGGCCATGATTTTATATGGTTCCAGAAAGAACTCGCGGAACATGTCGCGGCTGATGAAAGTGGCTTCCTGCGTTCCCCAGTCGTCGGTGAGGAACAGGGCGTTGACGCGGCTTCCGAAGCGTTTGTGCAGTTCCCGGAAGTGCGCCAATTTGAATTCCAGGATCATCGCGATCAACCGCCGGGTTTTGTCGGGTTCCATGCACAGGTCCATCAGCGTTTCGTTGAAGCCGTGGAGCATATACAGACGCTCGAACAGGTTGAAATGACTGGTTACCACCACATAGCGGTCTCCGGCTTTGGCAAAGTCATTATCCAGCCTGGAAAAGTAGAACGGATTGCGCGGGTTGGGTGGACGGTACGAATCGAGTTTGCTCCAATTCTGTAGGGGGTGAGTGACTACCTGTCCCATGTTTTTGGTTTCAGTAACCTCCCAGCCGCAACCCCAATCGTCGACCACGGCGTTATCGAAGAACCAGCCGTTTTTGCCGCGGTCCATTTCGCGGGAGCAGAAAACGTCATCCGGGAGTTCCGGGTCGGAGTTCTGCCAGAGCGGTAGCCGGGGCGGACACTCGAACTCAATGGTTCTCCTGACAATCTCCTCAGACTTCAAAACTGACCTCCGAAGTTACATCCGGAGGGATTTATTTGCCAGATTTTCAGGTTCTCGAATTTTGCCTTGCCGCCGCCGGCGTATATTCCGGTCAGGCGGCTTTCCTCCATGAACGGGAAGATGTGGCCCACCCAGAATCGCGAGTTGTTCACAAAAATTTCAATGATCGAATTATCAAGGAAAATCCGCAGTTCCACCGGCCCTTTGGATTCCGGCAGCGGGAACTCATCTTTGCGTTTTCCGGGGATATTTTCCCTATAAAACTGAGTTGACTGCGAACGGTCGATTATGAGTGTTTTGCCGTTAATTCCTATTTTGGTAAACTCCCGGAGGATAGAATCTTCCGGATTGGCGCACAATACGATTCCGGCTTCTGATTCACTGTTCGGCTGCATGATTATTTCCAGTTGGCGGCCTTCCGGGCCATCGAGGATTTTTTGCTGTCCAGCCTCCAATGCAATCCCGGAAAAATCATAACTTTCGGCGCGAAGCTCCTCCACTTCCTTTACCGGTTCGGAGCGGACACTTCCGTCCGGCGCAACCGACATTTCACAGGGGATCGAGAATGCCCCCGACCAGCCTGCGATCCAGCCGAAATCGCGGCCCCAGTCGTAGGGAATCCAGCCGATCAGGATGCGCCTGCCGTCAGGCGCGAGTACAGTCCGAGCGGCGTAGAAGCATGATCCGGGAACGCTCAGGAAACCTTCGTTTTCCGAAGTGAAACGACGGTTTTCGTAAGTTCCGGTGAAGTAAGCGTTGCAGCCGCGCTTGTTGTGATTTACCGAAACTATCATAACATGCTTATCCCCAAGCTTGAAAAAGTCTGGACACTCGAACATTTCCGTGTCGAAAGTCGGCCCTACGAACAGCGGATGCAGATATTTCCAGTTAATCAGGTCGTCTGATTCGTAGAGCAGCACCGCACCGCCTTTGCCGGGAAGCCCGGACCCGATTCCCAACAGCCATACGCCATCCTCTTTCCACACATCGTCATCGCGGAAAACGTCGATTTTTCCGAGTTCCGGTGGTGGCGCGGCGATCACCGGATTGCCCTCGTACATATCCCACGTGATCGTGTCCCTGCTGGTTGCCAGCCAGTGTTCCTGCGGATGCACCTTGGTGAACATCGCGGTTGGAATACCGTTGTTTTCGAATACGAAACCGGTCCAGGTGGCGTGCTTGCCCGACTCGCGCGGAGGCTGTTTCAGGCATGGCGGATGATGAGTCCAATGGAGCAGGTCAGGACTCGACGCGTGTCCCCAGCACTTCTCCCAGCCCATAGGGTAGGTTTCGAGCAAACCGTAAAAGGCGTGGTATTCTCCATTCCAGTACATCATCGACAAATCATTAGCTCCACCCGACGGCGACATCAAATGATATTCCGCCCGGTACTCCGTAAACCGCATCTTTGCCTTGTGTTTAACTGTCATTATTCCGATAACTCCACAATTTTGAATTCAAATGCGGACACTTCCATCTTCAACTTCAATCCTTTGCCGGTTTTTTCCGCCATCAGTTCCGTATCGCTCCACAGTTCGGTAAGTCTTTCCGGATTGCCGGAGAGAAATTCTTTTTTGAAAATAATTTCCCCCTGCCAGGTTTCCGGGGATTTTCCTTTCCAGTAATCCGGTCCATTGTGGAGCAAGGTGACGATCCAGCCGGTTTCGGTGCGGTTGACCATGTACTCGATCGAAGGCCCCTTGAGTTCAATCGGCATTACCTCTTCCATTACATGAGTTATAAGATCCTGAAACGCCGGATGCATGGCGCTTCCTGGTTCGGTTTGCATGTACGGGACCGTGCAGAAAATAACTTTTCCCTTGCCGATTTTATTTACGGTGATTACCGGATCGGCGCCATCGTAACCGGGGACCCGTTTTGCGTCTGGGTAACCGAACCGCCAGCCGCCGATCGACTTCATCATTACATCGGCGTTTCCGGGTTTTACCAGATCGAATTCCGTGGTCATGTCCCGGCAGACTCCGCCGCATTCATGACATTTCACTTCCCAGAGCAGATCGCGTTTTCCGGTAAATTCCACACCCAGGAATTCCGCGTCTTCCGGGGAGACGTGGATGGAATTAGCGATCAGGATTCCGCCGGATTCCACGTACTGACGGAGCTTGCCGCGAAGTTCGTCGTCCAGGTCAATCCGGCCGAGGAGCAACAGGGCCGGATAAGTTTTGAGAACTTCAAGCGGACAATTCGTCAGTAAGGTATCAAAGCTGTCGCCCCAGGTGCTGTCGGTGCGGTTGCCCTTTTCGTAAAGCTTGTGATCGATTTTTCCGTTGCGTTCGAGTTCCCACATTTCCTCCTGGCTGCGCCACGGGAGGATTGATTCTTCATTCCTGGCGGGAAGGAAACTGCATGAATCAATATATTGGCGGTTGCCGGGGAAGGCGGCGTCGAAGAAGTTCTGGATCATTTCCTCGTTGCGGGTGTAGGGGAGCGCACCGCCCCAGACGCGGTGGTCCATTACGCACCAGCCGTGATAGTAATCGAGCATGACGGCAACGGGAACGTATGGAGTTCCGCGTTTCGGATGGCGTTTAAAAACGAAGTCGCTGAATTTTTTCAGGTTGCGGCCGAATTCGGAAATTTGCCGTTTGCCTTTTTTGTCGTAATACATCATCTGGGTTTGCGGACACTCAGTACCTCCGCAGTAGTCGCAGCCGGAGTAGAAACTTCCTATCCACTGCCGGAGCGACAGGCTCGTGGAAATTCCGGTGTGGAGATGGCCGTTCTCATCGAAAGAGGTCAGGTGCTTGTCTACCCCGCCCCACGACGACCAGTACAGGAACCATTTGCGGTTGTATTGCCGTGCGGCTCCCCTGATCATACAGGTGCGGAGCTGGTCGTTGCAGAGGTCGGCGTTGCCCTCTGAGAACAGCGTTTGCGCGCCCCACTCGGCGCAGTAGTGATGCCACTGCTGATTGTGTCCGAACATTACCTGCAGTTCGCTGATGCCGATATTGTGGATCCTGCAATATTCATAATATTCTTTGAGCATTACGCAGTGGTTCAGGAAAAACTTGAAATAGAGTTCGTAAGCATGTTTGCGGTCTTTGGGCCGTTCCTCCTTGAACGGGTAATATGCTCCCGCGAAATTGCACAGCGATTCGAGTCCGGCGCAGAGCAGAAACGGAGCTTTGCGGTTCAGAAAACGCTTCCTGATAACGTCTACACAACCGAGAATATCGACACTGCCGTCGGGTTTTTTCGGAGCGAAAAAATAGAAATTACGGGCATAGTTGAACGACATGAACCCGTGATCGTGAAGCTTTTCAAGGGTGTCCGCGTCCACATTCCACTGATTGAAATGAAAACCGTTGGTTCCCATATTCAGGTAGAATTCGAAATCCTCTTCCGGAAGAGGAGGCAAAGGCAGGTTTGCCTTGACCGCCTTGGACTTTTCTGCTTCGATGATCCGCTGTGCCCAGAGCATTTTCCGCATTTCCGGGTTGGCGAAAGATTTCTTCCAGTGGCCGTCATCATCGATTTCTCCTTCTGGCGGAGTCAGCACAATGAAACTGCTGGTCAGATAGAAATCGCGTTTCGGCGTATGGGGAGCATCCATGAGTAAAGATCCTGTTATTTAATTATAAAATTAAGTTGAGATCAGTGTAAATACCAGTCGTGATATTCATCACTGCTCAATGTGTACCGGTTTTGAGTGGTAACGTGTCCGTCCGCCCAGAGATAGTTGCAGTTGCCGCTGTGCCGGATGCCGGACGCATAAATTCCGGTATTGTCGTTGGTTATTACCAGGTCGTACTGGCCGTCGCCGTTTGAATCACCGGCAAGGACGGTTGATCCGGGTTGCTGAATTTCGTTCAGTTTCGGGCAGTCGTAGCCCCCGTTTGAGGTCCGGGAAGCAAAGTTGCCGATGTAGTAATTCATTCCGTAGAACGACCAGCCTAGGACATTATAGGCATTGGTACTTCCCAGCCATTTATTGAAGTCACCGGCCGGGCAGTAAAAGGATTCCGCGCGGTTTCTTTCCTTGTTGTAAGACCATGACGCCGGACCGCCCATCTGTTCGTTTATTTTACCGATCCAGCAGTCTTCGGTAAGGTTGTAGTTGCCGTTTTTCCACTGTGGGAACCGGTCGCCATAGGTTCCAAGATACATGGCAAACCCGGTGCCGATCTGTTTGAGGTTGTTGGCGCAACTGATGGTAAGCGCGGTTTCCCTGGCGCGTTTCAGCGCCGGGAGCAGCATTGCCGCCAGTATGGCAATGATCGCTATCACAACCAATAACTCGATAAGGGTGAAGATCACGAGACTTTTTTCGTGCGGCCGGGAAGTTTCCTGCCTCCCCCTCATTCCTTTACTCGTCCGGTTTTTCATGGTATGCTCCTCCATATTTTGCTTTATTTTCCTACCGTATTTTTGAAACGAAGGTTCCTTATCCTGTCGAGGTAATACTGGTAATTTTCCAAGGGTGTTCCAGGAGTAATGACATGGTCAGGCATCATCACGTATCCACCTTGCTGTAACAAAGGAACATGCTTATCGATTTCCTCATCAATGCTTTTTTTGTCTTTTTCCAGAACCAGCTTGTTGAACCCGCCGACCATCCTCAGGTTTTTACCATACATTTGGCGGAATTTTTCCGGAGATGCCCCCCAGGTTCCCGGTTCGACCGGGAAAAGGATATTAACGCCTGCATCCAGCCATGACGGGATTAACTCTTCAACATTCCCGTCCGAATCCACGCAAAAATACGGGATTTTCAATTCGTCCATTTTTTTCCGGATTTTTCGGTATCCCCTGGCGGTATATTGGTTGAAAATTGCCGGACTTACGAAGGGAGAACTTCCACAGATGTCTTCCCAGATAAAACAGAGAGAAGGGGGATTCTTCATGCGCGGAACCAGATTATCCAGAGCCCAGCATGCCAGGTCGGAAATGGTATCGACCATATCCTGATAACATTCCGGGGAGTCATAAAAAAGGTAACACATGTTTTCCACGCCCATCCAGTCGCGAATCCATCCCATAAGTGAGCCCACGGGAAAACAGACCGGCAGACCTGAAGATTCGGCTGTTTCCACTCTTTCATCCCAGTTTTCGGGAATTCTGGCCGGGTCCGGCATAAGCCGCTTGCGGTATTCCGGCCAGTCCTCGGCCGTTTTCAAGGTGAAATCGATCGAATGAGGCACGCAGCTGCCGGTTTTGCTGGTTTGAACGATGACTCCGGAATCGTTTCTGAAAATCCGGAATTCATCATTTTCTTCTATGCTTTTTTCCTCGAATGCCGGATACAGTCTCATATAGTCGGGAGTGCAGGGCCCGCCAAGATACCTCCAGAAAGGTTCTGCCCGGAAAAAATCGTGTTCTTTAATGTCCGCGGGTAATCCTTCATTTAACCAGCGCTCACGGGTTTCTTTCCACTCCCCCCAGTGGATTACGGGTATCCGGTCAAAATCACCGTATTCCATAATTTGATGCCATAATTCGTACGTTGTCATGTAATTAACCCGGAATTCTGAATTTTATATTGTTAATCGGATTGCCGTTTGCATCAGTGATATTGAAGAAAATGCGGGTCTGTCCGCGTTGGACGGCCTTGATCAGCATTCGGTTCCAGCCTTTGCGCAACTGACAGGTTGCGCGGTCCTGCCCGGGCTGGGAAGGCCGCTGGCCGCCGCGCTCAGAACCGAGTCCGCCGTGTTTCAGTACAAGTTTGTCATTCATCCAAATTGCCAGCGCGTGATCGCTCCCGGCATGGATTACCGCTTTTTCATCCTTCGGAACAAAGATTTCTACGTAGGCGTATGCCGCCATCCAGTACGGCAGTTCCGATCCGCAAGTTCCGATAAACGACAAATAGTTCTTTTTGAGGGTTTTCTGCCACTTGCGGGGTTTTCCGGGATACACGGTCAGGGATTTTGATAAGTCCGGTTTGAATCCCGGTTTCAGGTTCGGCACGGTTTTCCCGTTGCCATTGAATTCGCCGATATACGGGGTTTCAAGGCCGTTGTAGGAATCGACAACGTCAGTGTTCCCTCTTTTCTTTCCTGAGCCTATCACGTCTTCTGGTTTTCCGAATGGTCCGATTACCAGGAACGGAATCGAAGTCAAGCTGGTTTCGAGGCTGGAGCAAAGGTTTTTTAGATCCCCATTGACAACCAGACTGTAAGCTTCACCGATATTCCCGGATTTCTCCGCGGCTTCCGCTTGGCTCACGATCCGGTTGATTTTCGACGTCAGGAACCAGTTGCCCATGCCTTTAAGTTTTGCGCGGTAGTTGTCCGCCCTGACGGTAAGTTTTTCGGCGTTTTTGAGTTCGGTATTGATCTCGCCGGAGAGTTTTTTTCCGATTTTGGCGGACACTTCGGCGTTTGCCCCGGTAATTGCGGAACTGCCGCCTGATTCGATTTTAAATGTCCGTATGCCGTAAGGTCCGAGATTGAATTCCCATTTGCCGCTTTTCAGCTTAACGGGTTTGTTGGAGATCAAGCCGAGAACCTTTACGCCTTTTGCGAAAGTCAGACTTACATTGTCAAGTTTCCACCAGTGCGGATTGGCAATATAGCCGTAGAGATTTCCGTTATGTTTGCCAACCATTACCCAGATGTTTTTATCAAGTCCGTTGCCGTGCAGACGTTTGAATTCGCTATTGGGAAGGGTGCGGAAGGCACGGGCAAAGATACGCATTTCGTGGAGACGTCCGCCGGAAGCCACCACGTCCATCCAGGTGTGAGGCATCAGCTTCGGATTTGACCGCAGCAGCACGTTTACGAGGGCGTCGCCGAGGTATCGCGGCATCGGGAATCCCTGCCGGGAATGAGACTTCTTAAAAATCCATTGGTCTTTTTTGAACTTATAACCGGCGTGAAACATTCCGGTCCAGATGTACGCCGCGTTATTGGATTTTCCCGCGAATGCCTGCTGCCAATTTTTGTTGTAAAGCAGATCCAGCCCCGGATGGTCTTTAGTGTGGCTGGTAACTGCCGTACCGGGAGTAGTGTAGGAATAGGCATTGACTATCGACGGTTCTTTCCGGAGGGTTTCCAAGTCAAAACCGAAGTTTTTAAGCACTTTGTACAAAACTTTCGGGTTGTCGTAATTTCCGTTAAGTTCCAATGCCTGTTTTGTGAGACGCGAAGAGTAAGTCAGGGTCGGTTCCATATTGAAGATGTAGAGCTTCAGGTCTGGACGCACCTTGACGATCCGGTTGCGGAATTCCTTGAAAAGTTCTGTGTATTTTTTACAGCGCCAGTCGATCCATTTCTGTTTGGCGTTTGCCATCAGCCAATCGTAGCGTTTGGAAAACCGCTTGGGATCTTTCTTGTCCACCGGAATTTTTGTCCCGGTTTCTTTCTCAAAAAGATTTACAGTGTAGTCTTCGTAACCCCAGTCGAGTGGGCTGTCGGTGGCGTTGTACCAGCAGTTCTGGATAGGGCCGCCGAACCAGCGGGTAAGGATGAACCCGATGCCTTTCCAGGCGGGATAATCCTTGTAAAGTTCGAGCAGTTCGTCAACCAGCGTGAACATGCTTTTTTGGACTTTCGGGTGGTGGTAATTCAGCCACACCATCCAACGGTCGGCCATGACCTTGCCGTGACGGTTGACCGACAGCCAGGTCGGGGCGCCGGCGCGGATCTGGGCCTCGGTGGGCAGATTCCGGTTGAGTTCCAGTGTGCAGGTGTATTCGATGTTCGAGATCATGCTCATGGAGTTTTCCTCGAACATCCGCAGGATTACGCTGATGTAGTCCCGTCGCGCGTCGCCGCCGCCGTAACAATTCGGAGAAAAAATGTAACGCTTCGAAGGATACAGCACCCCCCCGTACATATGATGTCCCTGCAAATACAGGTTCTGGCCGGAAAATTTCATCCGTTTGACCATGTTGCGGGTGGTGATGTACCAGTTTCGGAGGAATTCCGGATGGTCGCGTCCAGCCACCCAGGACGAGAAGAACGCGCCGTAGGGTCCGGCGTAATAAGCGGAACTCATGGTTTGGGGGCCGCGTTCGGTGTGGTAGCCGATCATCCTATCCGTGGCGTTGGGAATGTTCAGGGCGGGAAGATCGTTAGTGATTTCATACACGGTTATCTTCGAGGCGGCGGCGGGAGCTTTGTCGCGTTCCGGGCTGTAGATAAAAACGCAGGCGTCTTCTTCGTTTGGCCAGTAGATGTAATAGCTTTTCCGCATGGTGTTGGCGGGGCGGGGATGTTGTTCACAGGAAAAGAATCCGGTGTCGCCGCGCTGATATCCCGTACCCATCAGTCCCCGGGGGACCGGGTAAACTCTCGGGATCATGGTTGTGCCTTCGTAGATCTGGGAAAGGAAAGCACGAGGGGCGTTGTCGGGCCATTCGATTTCCACCAGGTGCGGCACGTAGAGGTTTTTAACTTTGAATTTGTAGCCGAAAGCGCAGTATCGGCTGCCTTTGGGGAAAGTGCGATACTTTCCGAGCGGACTTTTCTTAACCACGGATTTGATTTTTTTGTTGCGGTAAGCCCAGGTGATGAATTCACCGGGTTTCGGAGTGTCCGCGCAATTTACGCTCCAGATTTTTTTCAGATCCATGCCATCGGTGTAGCTTGTGCCTTCAACCAGACGCTGTTTGATCTTACCGACCATCGCGATTTCATAATCACGGGCGTAAATCTGCTTGCCGTTCTCGGTGACCTTGAGCTTAACCAGATAGGTGTCCATCGGCAAATTCAGTTTTAAACTGCCGGTCAAATCAAGCTTTCCGGATGGTTTTAGTTCTACGCATCCATTATTTACGGTTTTCCGGGTCATTTCGTTAAAGACTTCGTAGTCCAGTTTGACACCGGGTTTGTTCAGATTCATCAGTTTGATATCCATCACTGCGGGTTTTTCGGCTGTGAAGATAGGTTCGCGCATGCCTCCGGGAGTGATTCTGACCGGGCCGTTGTAAGCTGGCGGCACATCCACCAATACAGGTTTATTCCGGAACTTCAGTGCCTGTAGTTTGTTAAATTTTTTCGGATCGGCAGCGGGATTTTTCCAGTCCTCCGGCAGATTGTAACCGCCGTGCCAGGAGTTATCGGTAACAAGTTTTTTTATTGAGCCGTCATCGCAGAAAACCATTCCCTGCATACGCAGTCCGGACGGTCCCCTGAAACATTCGGTTTCATAAGCGATTACGTTGTGTCCTTTCTTGAGGTACTTTCCGATATCAAGGTTGCGGATGCCGGTGTGCCTTACCGGTAATTCCGGGAGCACAAGTTTGCCGTTGATGTAAACTTTGTACGGGGCCGCCTCATTTGGGGCGAGCGTTACCTTTGCTTCTCTTACCTTTGCCGGAAGGCCAAAATCATAACGGAAACACACCGTTGGCCATGGATCGCCCTTTTTCTTTGGCTTTGGCATGGGCAGGAACCTGACGCAGCAGGCTTCCGGCCACCAGCGGTTATTTTCCGGGTTCAATCCCGATGCTTTGATGCGTTCTTCTTTAGTAGGAACTCCGGCCAGCAGATTTCCGGTTAGGAGAGCCCCCAGCAGAACGGTCAGGATTTTACTTTTTCTCATGTTTTTGGTCCTTATTATATGAATTATTTTTTCTTTTCAGGGATTCGGAACTTGATATCGGTCATTGGGGTAACGTCCTTGCGGTTGTAACCGGAAACGAGTGTAAGTTTTAGTTCCGCGCCTTTTTTCTGAACCAGTTTTATCAATACCGGATTCCAGCCTTTGCTGAGACGGATGTTCATGCGTCCGTAACCGTAATACTTGGTAGCGCCGCACCGCCAGTAGCTGTTGTGCCAAAGCCCCACGTTGGCGATGTTTTTGCTTTTCAGCAGGAATGCGGCTTTCCGCACTTCGGGGGAATACATTTCAAAATAGAAGTAAACCACGCTCCAGGAGTTGCCGGTATCAAATTCCGGGAAAGTCATGGTGTCTTTTTTAATGCCTTTGATCCAGCGGATGGTTTTTCCTCCGAAGCCTTTGTATTCTTTGTCGAGGTCCGGGCTGAAATTTCTGGCTACCGCTTTCCACTTGCAACCGTTTTGTTCCTCGCGGTATTCATTGATATAAGGAATGGTGATGTACTCGAACATCTGCTTATATTTTTCCTTTTTGGATTTCGGCACATTGTCGTACTTATTACTGCCGAATGGTCCGAGCATCAGCACGGGGAACGCATTAACCGCATTGCTTGCCGCTTTTTTCCGGAGCCAGGTGAACCGGTTGGATTTTACGATGTCAAAAGCATCGCCAAAGTTTCCGGCCGCGAGGAGTTTTTTTGCAAGCTCAACCTTCTTTTTTAGTTCCTGGACATACTTGTTTCCGGCGCCGGCTTTTTTTGCTTCGGCGTCTTTCAGCAGTTTTTCAGCGGGTGCGAGTTTTTCAGCGATCAACTTCTTAACTTGTGCGGGAGATGGAACGGCGGAATCTCCGGAAACGACTATCTCTCCGGACATCACCGCAATGCTCAGGAATGAGAGGCATATAATGGAAAGGATTTTGATCATGTTTATTTTCCCAGCTTTTTCCATACCGGTTCGATATCCACGATCCGGTTTTCCACTCTTGCCTGATCGACGGCCAATGCGGTAACGGTGCTGTCGATTCCTTCTTCTCCGCTGCATGCGGGTTCGTCGCCGTTCATCATGGTGCTGTAAAGCTGCTCCATGATTTTGATGTCGCCGCCGCCGTGGGAGCCTTTGCCCTTGAAATCATAATTCTCGATATCTTCCCCGAGCCGCTGGACCTGCAGGGTTCCCCAGTAACTGTCGGCGATCATCGTGCCCCTGGTGCAGGAGAAATACATGCGCCGCTCGGGAATGGCGTTCGACAGCGTAGTCTGGAAGCATACCCGTACCCCATTACGGTACTCAAGGATAGCTACCTGATTGTCGATAATGTCCTTTTTTGAGGTGAAAGGACAGGCTTCGTCGTGGTACTCGTCCCAGCCATCGAACGGCGATTTGCCGTCTTCGCCGGTATATTCCTCGTGATAATGCTTATTTTCCGGGGTGAAGAAATTGAGTCCGCCGAATGATGCGGCACGGCTCGGAAGCGATTCGGTGAACCAGTTGATCAAGTCCAGGTCATGACAGCATTTTTCGAGGATATGCGGACCGGAAAGCCTGGTGAAGCGCCGCCAGCCCATCATTATGTGTGAACCGTGCGAAGCCCGGAGATTTTCGTTTGCCTGAATGCTGATAACGTCGCCGATATAACCGGATTCCAGCACCCATTTAATTTTTGCGCTCAACGGGGTGTAACGCAGTACGAACCCGGTGGCGAATTTTTTCCCGCTGGCAAGGTGCGCTTCGCGGATGGCGATGCAGTCAGCCAGGGTCGTCGCCAGCGGTTTTTCGCCGAACACGTGTTTTCCGGCTTCAAACGCAGCGGTGATGTGTTCGGCATGGAGAGCGTTCGGGGAAAACACCATTACCCAGTCGATTTCCGGCGCTTTGATGATTCCCCGGTAATCGTCGGTGGTTTCAGGAGATATCCCGGTTTTTTTATTGAAATCCTTGCAGTGCTGCTTATTGATATCGCAGAGGGCGGTTACTTCCAGTCCGTTTCTGCCGGATAACAACTGATTGACAAGGGACTGGCTGCGTGCACCCGCCCCGATTATTCCGATTCTTACAGTTTTATTTTTTACTGAAGTTTCCACATGCAACCTCGACTTTTTCTTGTTTATATTAACATTATAACCGAGAAGATTGTTATTGTAAATTTCAAAAACCAACATCATTGTTGTCAAAAAACATCATTTATGGATGTAAAATTTGCTTTCATGCGGGACCAGCGATAATCTTATATCAAATAAAGCGATTACGTTGATTCCTGATAAACTCGAAAAAGGTTGTTTCCGCGATGGCTAAAATCCTGAAAATTGTCAAAAACGAATGTTCCGACGGCACTATTCACCAACTGCCGGAAAGCTTTAAGGAACAGGAAAATTTCTTCGGGATCTGCGCCTGGAAGTATCTCCGGGAAGCCGCCACCCGCAAGTTTTCCCAGACTCCCCGCCACTTTGAATATTACAGCATTTCACATCTGGTCGAAGGCGGAGGATGGTACTGGACTCCCAATTCAGAACCCAAAGAAGTAGTCCCCGGACAGGGAATTATTGTTTCCCCGTATTTTATGCATAATTACGGGGGAAGGGAGCAGGATTACGTTGAAGATTCCATTTGTTTTTTCGGGCCCGCCGCCGATTACCTTTTCCATAATAAGATTATCCGTAACGGCATTATTGAAATTGGCAAGACCCGGCGGTTGCTGAGTATCATCGAGATACTGAAAGAGCCGGAAGCTACCTCGCAGTTACGCGCCGATATCGCCTTGCTCAACCTGTTGCTCGAACTCTATCAGTACAATCGCAACCGCCGGAAAAATGAAAAATATCCCAGAATCCAGGAACTACTCAAGGAAATCAAACACGACCCGTTTAAATGGTGGGTGGTTTCGGAAATGGCGGAGTACTGCAATCTCAGCGACCAGCAGTTCCGGCGGCTTTTTCACGCCTGTACCGGACTCTCTCCTAAAAAATATATCGATAAGATCAAAATCAATCTTGCATGCGAAAAACTTCTCAGCACCGATGATTCTATCGGGGAAATCGCTGCCAGCCTGGGATACGTGAACCAGTACCACTTCAGCAAACGCTTCAAACAGATCACCGGCACTTCCCCCCGCCAGTACCAGAAATCCATGACCCCCTGAAACCGGATTAATATCCAATAATCAACAAGGAATATCCAATATCCAGGGGAAGAGTTAAGAGAGAAGAATTAAGAAATTCTGAAACATCCCGCATTTTCGGCGAAGCGTGAAAATGCAGTTACCGTCCAGGGATTATCCCTGGGTCAGAGCCATTTTTTACGGCGGAAATACAGGACCATGCCCAGGGCGATGATCAGCATCAGGGAAAGAGTTACGAAATAACCTGATTTCCATTTCAGTTCAGGCATGAATTCAAAATTCATGCCGTAGATGCCGGCGATAAAGGTAAGTGGAATGAAAATGGTGGCGATGATGGTAAGCACTTTCATCACTTCGTTCATTTTGTTTCCGAGCTGGCTCAAATAAGTATCCAGCATGCCGCTTACCATGTCGCGCAGGCCCTCAACGGTGTCGATCACCTGAATAGTGTGGTCGTAAAGGTCGCCGAAATACACGCTGGTTTCCTTGCCGATAATCGCTTTCTCTCCCCGGTAGAGGTCGCCGATGGTTTCCCGGAGCGGCCATACGCTTTTACGCATAAAGATTATCTCGCGCTTGAGATGATGCAGCATTTTCAGGTGCTTGTTGTCAATGGAAGTGAGTAGGTCTTCATCCAGGTCTTCCACCCGGTCGCCGATTTTTTCCATAACCAGGAAATAATTGTCGATCAGCATGTCCAGGAGTGAATAAGCCAGGTAATCGGAGCCCATTCTCCGGATGCGTCCTTTGCCGGTCCGGATGCGTTCCCTCACCGGCTCGAAAACATCGCCGGGTTTTTCCTGAAAAGTCAGCACACAGGAGCCGGTGAGTATAAAACTAACCTGTTCGGCGTCGATGAACTCCTGCGGTTCATTATAGGTGAGCATCTTGACCGCGATGAACAGATAGTTGTCCATTTCCTCGTTTTTCGGGCGCTGGTTGGCATTGACGATATCCTCGAGTATCAGCGGATGGATGTCGAATGCTTCGCCGATTTTCTCCACCCAATCGACACACCGGACGTCGTTCAGGTTGATCCAGGTGATTGATTTATTGTCGCGGTATTCGCGCAGTTGTTCGATGGTGGTTGATATCTGGATTTCTTTTTCTGTTATCTTATCAGGATCGTAGGTGATGACCTGAAGCGGCATGTTCCCGCCGGGAATTGTCTCCGTCCGGGATTTCAAACTCCCTGGAGCATAGCCTTTTCCCCGCGAAAGATTTTTCAATCTGTGGCTCATTGTGTAACCTCCCGTTTCCTGTAAATATAAAATGCCGGTTCGAAAAAATAAAGGAAATTTAGTCCTTAAGGTTGATTGTGCAGTGTTACAATTATATAATACGTAATAACATTAGCTAAAAAAGGGGAGAGAGATGAAAGAGCTAAAAGAAAAAATCCGTGTTAAAACGGTTTTTACATTGATCGAATTGCTGGTTGTAATCGCTATAATTGCCATATTGGCGGGAATGCTGATGCCGGCCCTCAAAGCTGCCAGGGAAAAAGGACGCGCAATTTCATGCACGGGTAACCTGAAACAGATTAGTTCCGCAAACCTGAGTTACACTTCAGAATATGATGGATATCTTGTACCCTATCGGGCAGTAAATTATACCGGTACTGGTATGGGAAATTATTGGTGGGGAGATAAATCCGATGATGGGGTTAATTTCAAAAAGAATTTAGCGTTAGGTGATTATATCAGCAATTGTGGCGAAGTATTTATTTGTCCTAACGTTCGTCATTTGGTCGGGAATGTAACCAATGCCGATGAAAAGGGCGGATACGGATATAATGCCTACTGGCTTGGATATAGCGGTTTCTTTCCAAAAATATCACAGGTGAAGTCACCGTCAAACACTATTACTTTTGGAGACGCGGCAAGAGAGATAAGTGATGATATTAGCTATACCGCGATTATATACCCACAGGAAAGACCGAATGGCAGTGCGGGATATGTTTCATTTCATTTCAGACATGCTCATCAGGCAAATATTGCTTGGGTTGATGGTCATGTAGAATCTTACAATGCTTTATTTTTGGGAGACCAGGAGGTTGAGAAAAAATATAGTATCGGTGACATTTCCAGTGATAATTCCGTATACTCAATTTACGAGTGATACAGATAATAATGAAAAAAATATTAATTATCGTTCTGTTGGTAGTATCACTTGCGGCATTAATGCTGTTTTTGCTTACAGGAAGCAATAATTCGCATTTACTTGCTGAACGGAATGCAATTCCGGAAGAGACGAAAGCGGCAGTGGAATATTGTAAAAAGCTTGTAGCGTTTGGCAAAACCGGTGATTTTGAAACTTTCCAACGGGTTTTTAAATCGATACCACCTGAAATTCAGCGGAAAACATGGGATCGCCTTAAGACTCTCGGGAAATTGGGAGAAACCAAAGAAGTTAAAATACCTGAAGCAAGACCTTCCAGGCGTTATGTTTATTTTGATCAAGCTAATGGCAAAATTCTGCAAATCATTTTAAGTGCCGCTAATAAAAACATGGAATTGATCAGGATTAATATACTGGATAAATAATTCCATAAAGGATAAAGACGTAACTTCCGTTGCGAAGAAAAATTTAAAAACCGAGATAAATTAATTTTGGAATAAAATAAACTATGGAAACAATGTGGCTGGCCGGAATCGTGGCGGCACTGTCAACTTTTGGGATAAAAACCGGGGTGGGAATGGCCACCCGGATTTATGATGTCCGGCGCTCGATCACCTGGAAAGTCTGTTTCCTGCTTGCGGTGACGGCGGGGTACGCTCTGTTTTTCATTGCCGGTGATTACGTTTTGGAGATAATCAGGGACAGCGGCAGTTCGGACACGTTGCTCAAATTACTGGAGTCCGGGGCATGGCTGCATTTGCTGACGGCCCTGGGATTGGTGGTCTGGGGCATTGTTCTCCTGCGTAACGGTCACGATCATTCCGGTTCGGCCCTGGGAGCGTTGTTGCTGATTGCACCGTGTCCGGTGTGTGCGTTGTCGCTTTTGATGCTGCTTGCCTTTTCCAGGATGTTGATAGAATCCTGGCCGCCGCTGGTTTTGCCGCTGATTTTTACCGGGATTTTCTGTGCGATTGCGTTTGGAACAGTTGCGGTTTTTTTTCTGGCGCGCCGGAAACTGCGGCATGCCGGTGGGATTTTTACCGGTGGGGCCATGACCTGTGTCGGCATGTATTTTCTTTTGCTTCTGCTGATCGGGCCTAACTTCGAGAAAATTGTGGCTGTCCACCGGATGGCTCTGCGCGGAAATGCTTCAAACGGCTTGCATCAACCTTTGCTCTGGCTTACATTGCTGGCGGTTGTGCTGGTGTTCTCGGCGGGATGGCTCCGGAACATCGCGGCGAACCGCAAAGCCAATTTCTCACGGAATAAATAATTATGTTGACGGAAATAATCGCGTTTTTCCAGACGGTGCTGTATGCGGTATCGGTTTGTTTGCTGCCGGTGGTGATGCTGGGGCTGATTGTCCTGCTGTTGTGGATTGTTGCCGAACTCGGCAGTTTCTGTGCCGAAGCGCTCCGCCGCCGCTCCGTCAAGTTCTATCACGACATTGATCAGTGGCTGCCGGAAGTACGCAAATCCCGCCGGTTGCCGGATAATCTTTTCAGGCGGCTTCCCGCTGAACTTCGCGATTATTTTTCCCAACTCGAGACCCTCCAAAAGTCGGGTTCGGAGGAAATGATCGAGGAGCGGATCGAAGTATTGATCCAGCAGCGGGAGATCCGCCTTCACAAACGCATCGAAAAGCCGTATCTGCTGGTGAGGATCGGCCCGGCCCTCGGACTGATGGGAACACTGATCCCGATGGGGCAGGGACTTGCTTCGCTCGGACAAGGCAACCTGGCGGAGATGTCGTCCAGTCTGATCATCGCCTTCACCACCACGGTCGCCGGGTTGGGAATCGGGATTCTTGCCTTCCTCATTTCCACGGTCAGAGGCCGCTGGATGAAAGAGGACATCCTGGCGCTGGAATTGCTTACCGACGCTCTTGCCGGAACCGGAGAAAAGTCGTGAAATACCTGAAAAGACGCCGCTTTTACAACCACACCGGATTCGAATCCGACCACGATCCGATGTCCGGCATGGGCAACCTGTTCGACATTGGTCTGGTGTTCATCGTGGCCTTGATGCTGGCCCTGGTCAGCGCTCTCAACGTGGTGGACTTTTTCGACAAGGACACTCAGGTAACGGTGGTAAGTAAAAACCGTGACGGCCGGATGCGGATAATTACCAAACGCGGTAAATCCGTGAAAATCCAGAAAATTTCCGGTACGCAATCCGAAGGCGAGGAAGGCGTTAAACTCGGAACCGCCTACCGTCTCAGGGACGGCCGGATGATCTACATCCCGGAAGAGCCGCCGAGGGACGGCAGATGATTGCCGGACGAAACCTGATCCTGTTTATCCTGATTGGACTGTTGCTTCCAGGGGTGACCGGGCGCGCCGAGACAGCGGAAAAGAAGAAAATCGCGGTGCTGGTCGGACGCACCACTTCCACCGGGCTGATCAAAGCCGCGAGAAAATTGCGTGAGCTTCCAAAAGTTGCAAAAGCGGCGGAAATCAAGGTCTATTTTATCGAGGAATTTACCCGGTTCAAAAATCCCCCGGAATTTCTGCGCCAGGCCGATGTGATCGTGTTCGACGCCAAATACCGGCTTTGGCCGCAACTGCTGAAAAAGCACCTGGATAACCGTAAAGCGGTTTGTTACGAACTCCGGGGCCGCATGAAACTCGCGCCCAATTCCCGCAAGGACAAGCTGCTTGTTGAGTATTATTCCGTTCCTTCGCCGGAGAACATGGAAAACCTGCTCCGGTATCTCATTAACCGGGAATGCGGATTGAAACTCGTGTGCGGTGCGCCAAAGATAATTCCCCCGGTCGGGATTTTTCATCCGCAGTCTCCCGGCGTGTTCACCACTTTTGCCGATTATCTCAAATGGTATAAACAGTCAGGGCGCTACCGGAAGGGCGCGCCGTGGGCGGGGCTTAACGAGTACCTGTCGATGGCGGCCCCCGGCTGCCGCTGCGACGCGGCCGATGCCATCGTCAGGACTCTTGAACGCTCCGGGCTTAATGTGATGACGGTTTACAGCATGCCCCACTCCGATGCCATCAAACGCTACTTTTTCGGTCCGGACGGCAAACCCCGGATCGATATTTTCGTGCCGCTGGCGTTCGGGGTCGGCGCGGCCAGTCCGAAATACTATAAACTGCTCGCTAAACTGAAATGTCCGGTAATCGACGCCGTCAGGATGTTCGACATGCTGGACGACTGGAAAAAGTCAAATAAAGGGCTGTCCACCAAGGATTTGCTCAGGTTTGTGTGCGTGGCGGAGCGCAACGGGCTGGTTGACCTTACCATTGTCGGCGGCAAGCGGGAAGAACGGGACGCCAGGGGTTGGATGATCGGCGCGAAATATGTTCCTTGCGACGAGGGCGTGGAAATTCTCGGGAAACGGGTAAATGCCTGGTTGAAGCTCCGCACCGTTCCCAACCGCGATAAAAAGATCGTCATCATGTACTACAACCATCCCGGCAAACAGAATGTCGGGGCCAGCTACCTGAACGTGTTCGCCAGCCTTACCAATATGCTGAAGCGGCTCAAAGCGGAAGGATACAGTATCAAAGGCGAAATCCCGGAGCCGGAACACATGAAGGAACTTGTCATCAAATCGGGAATAAATATCGGATCTTATGCCCCCGGAGAACTCGGTAACCTGATCGCGAATTCCCCCGGTCTGGCAAAAGTGAAAATTTCCGAATATAGAAAATGGTACTCGCAACTTCCCGAAAATTTCCGGAAGAACGTGGAAAAAGGCTGGGGACGGCCGGAAGATTGCAAAATTATGACCCGTGACGGCGCTTTCATGCTCCCGGTGTTGGATTTTGGCAATGTGGCGCTGATGCCGCAACCGTCGCGCGGCTGGTCGACCGACCCCGGAAAACTTTACCACAGCGATGCCGTTTATCCGCACCATCAATATATTTCCGCCTACTACTGGCTCCGGGAAAAATTCCATGCCGACGCTTTATTTTACCTCGGCCGCCACGGTACGCTGGAATGGCTGCCCGGTAAGCAAGGCGGTTTGAGCCAGGAGTGTCCGCCGGAAGTCCTGGGCGGGCCCGTCCCGGTGTTCTATCCGTATATTGTCGATGGCATCGGTGAAGGACTGGTGGCGAAGCGCCGCGGCCGGGGAGTGATTATTTCGCACCTGACCCCGGTGTTCACTAAAGCCGGGCTTTACGCGGAACATTTAAAGTTGTCGGAACAGCTCAACGCCTATCAGCGCAACTTGACTCTGGCTCCGCGGATTGCGGCGGAGAATTTGAAAACCATCAGGAAACTGGCCGGAAAACTTGGTTACAAACCCGACTCGTCAGGCGATACGGAAAAGTGGCTTGAAACTCTGGAAGATGAACTTGATAACCTGAAGAACAGCAGTATTCCCTACGGTCTGCATTCTTTCGGGAAATGTCCCACGGGCAAGGAGGAGAGGGAATTCGCGGCAATGATCCGCGAGGGGAACCCGGAAATTCCGCTGAAAACCATCCGTTCCAATCTGGCGCGCACCGCCGATGAACTTAATAACATGGTTGCCGGTTTGAATAGCAGGTTTATTCCCGTCACCTGCGGTTATGACCCGGTACGGGACGCCAAGGTGCTGCCCACCGGCAGGAATTTTCACGGCATCGACCTTGACCGGATACCGTCAAAAGCGGCATTCGCGGTGGGCCGGAAAGTGGCGGAAGACCTGATAGATGGCTACCGCAATAAACACAACGGCAGATATCCGGAAAAGATCGGAATGGTGTTGTGGTGCGGAGAGGCCCAGCGCACTGAGGGCAGTATGACCGCCGCCGCCATGTACCTGATGGGCATGGTCCCCGACTGGAACCGTCGCGGTCAGATTACCGGGGTGAAACCAGTGCCGGGCGCGATCCTGAAACGCCCGAGAATCGATGTCCATATCCAGGTTTCCGGGCTTTATCGCGACACCCTTCCGCATTTGCTTGACCTGCTCGATGACTCCGCGCGTCAGGCCGCGTTGCTCAAGGATACTGAAAATTTTATCAGCAAGCACAACAACCGGATCAAACGCGAACTTAAGGAATCAGGAGTTCCGGAAAAAGAAGCCGAACTGCTGTCCGGACAGCGCGTATTTTCCGCCGCTCCCGGGGCTTATGGGACCCGGATCGCCAACCTTGCCACCGCCAGCGGCGTCTGGGACAAGGATTCCGAGCTTGGCGAAGCCTACATCAGTAACGTTTCCTGCGCCTACGGACGTCATTTTAAAGGAAAGCAGATGGCGGGGCTGTACCGGAAATCGCTGGCCGACGTTGAAATCGCAATTCATTCCCGCTCAAGCAACCTTTACCAGACCCTTGATATCGATGATGTTTTCCAGTATCTCGGCGGATTGAGTGCGGCGGTTAAATGTGTCAAGGGCAAGGCTCCCGAAGTAATGCTCAGCCACCAGGAAAAGCCCGGACATGACTACCTTGAACCTGCCTCGCGGACAATTGCAAAAGAGCTTCGCGCCCGTAACTTCAATCCCAAATGGGTTACCGGGATGATGCAGGACAAGTATGCCGGGGCGCGGGAAATCGCCGACCAGATGGAAAATCTCTGGGGCTGGCAGACTACCGTCACCGAATCGGTTACTCCGGAGCAGTGGAACCAGGCTTACGAAACTTATGTGAAAGACAAGCATAAGCTGGGGCTGAAACAATTTTTCAACCGGCATAATCCCTGGGCGGAACAGAGCATCACCGCAAGGATGCTCGAAACCGCCAGGAAAAATTACTGGGACATGCCGGAGGCAATCAGACAGGACCTTGCGAAACATTACGCCAAAAGCGTGATTAGCAACGGGGTATCGTGCTGTGACCATACCTGCAACAATCCGTTTTTGAACCAGATGGTTGTAAACCTTATCTCCATGCCCGGAGTGATGCCGCTGGAACAGATCGAAAAATTCAAACTCGCCATCAACCGCGCCGCCGGGAAACCCCTGGAGCAGGCCGCCGCCGAACGGAAACAACTCCGGCAAAAACTCAATGACGCCGCCGAACAGCGTAAGCGGCAGGAAACTGAAAAACTCAAAACCGCCGTCAAAAAACCTGATAAAAAACTCAAAGGCTATGAGATCGAACAGGACAAGTCAGAAGAAAAGAACTCATTCGCTTCCTCCGGGCTGATCTGGCAGGCGGTCATCGCCATCCTGGCGGTAATGGCGGTTTTCATCTGGGGTATCGCCAGAAAGCGCTGATTCACATTTATTCTTCTCACGGAGTCACGGAGAAAACGGGGAAGAAAGACACAGCTAAAGCTGTGAACTCCGTATGACCGGGGACACCCCCCCCCCGGCTGGAATCGCGCAACATTCCGGCATATTCAATCCAGGCTTGCCTTGGTCAAGGACTATCCTTGGTTATCGCATTCGGCGACAATTTCCAGGGCTTCCTTTGCGGCGTCGGCGATTTTGTTCCAGGCTTTGGCTTCGATCATTTCGGGGGTGGCGATCCAGTTAAGCCCCATCAGGGCCACGCTCGGGACTTCAAGATAGCCTTTTAATTTATCTTTTGTAATACCGCCCTTGGCGAAGATGTCGATTCCAAGATGCTCGAACGGTTCGAGGATGGCTTTCAGGCGTTCCACCCCGCCGGACTGTTCGGCCGGGAAAAACTGGAAGTCCATGGATCCGTTAAGCAGGGCGTTTTCGATATCGGTGGGAGTGCAGACGCCGGGAGCGAACATGACATTGCGGCGTGCGGCTTCGCGGGTGGTTTCGAGGTTTACGCCCGGCGACATGGCGAATTTTGCCTGTGCGTCCATGGCGCGGTTGAGTTGGTCGCGGTTCATGATGCCGCCAGCGCCGATCCAGAAATCGGGAAATTTTTCCGCAATCGCCCGGATTGCTTTGCTGTCGGAATGCCGCCGGAACATGATTTCCATTACCGGAAGTCCCACTTCATTCAGAGTTTCGGCAATATGCAGTGCGTCGTCTGCTTCAAGGGACTTTACTTTGAGGGTAACGGCCAACCGGTACTTGCGCAAAATTCTAAACATCTTACAATCCTTGCCACTTTGCTTTTGAGGTTTTCATTTATACGGTTATAATATCTTCTTTACAGCATAAAGTAAAATCATAATTCCAATAAAATGGCAACAGGAGAAAAACGAATGAAGATTCTGGTAGTTGGAGGCGGAGGCAGGGAACACGCATTGTGCTGGAAACTTGCCCGGAGTCCACAGGTTGAAAAAGTTTACTGTGCCCCTGGCAATGCCGGGATTTCCAAAGTGGCGGAATGTGTCAATCTCGGTGTCGATGAACTCGAAAAGCTCGCTGATTTCGCGGAATCAAACGGCATCGGCCTGACCGTTACCGGTCCGGAAGCTCCGCTTTGCGCCGGGATCGTTGATATATTCATCAAGCGCGGATTGGTTATCTTTGGCCCGGACAAAGAGGCCGCACAGCTTGAAGGCAGTAAGGCTTATGCCAAGGCTTTCATGAATAAGTACGGAATTCCCACCGCCGAAGCCAAAACTTTCGATAACGAAGCTGATGCGCTGGCTTATGTGGAAGAAAAATTCAATTCCGGGGTCAACGGTTTGGTAGTAAAAGCCGATGGGCTTGCCGCCGGCAAGGGTGTGATCGTGGCCGCAACCCGCGAAGAGGCCGAAGCTGGAGTTAAAGAATGTTTCAGCGGCACATTCGGAGCTGCCGGAAACACTGTGTTGATCGAGGAAATGCTGGTCGGCGAAGAGGCGTCCATCCTGGCGCTGACCGATGGAAAAACCATTGTGCCGCTGGCTTCCTCGCAGGACCACAAAAGGATGCTCGACGGTGATCAGGGCCCCAACACCGGCGGTATGGGCGCTTACTCACCCGCTCCGGTGGTGGACAACGCCATGCAGGAACAGGTGAACAAGGAAGTGTTGGGGAATTTCTTGCGCGGAGTTCAAGAGGAAAATCTTCGTTTCCGGGGCATTATTTACGCGGGGATCATGGTTACCGCCCAAGGTCCGAAAGTGCTGGAATTCAATGTGCGGTTCGGCGATCCCGAGGTTCAGGCCGTGTTGATGCGCCTGGACAGTGATCTTGCCGAAGCGTTGCTCCAGACCGCGAAACAGAACCTCGCGGATGTGAAACTTGAGTGGTCGAATGACGCGGCGGTGTGTGTGGTGATGGCTTCCGGCGGATACCCGAAAGCGTATCAAAAAGGACACCCCATCGCCGGACTCGATGAAGCTGAAACTGAAGGCGCGGTAGTGTTCCATGCCGGAACTAAGTTCAATGAGGAGAACGTTGTCAACGCCGGAGGCCGGGTGCTGGGCGTGACTGCCAGGGGGGCGGACATTCGCGAGGCAATTGCCAACGCCTACAAAGCGGTTGAGAAAATTCGCTGGCAGGACTGTTTCTTCCGCAAAGATATTGGTCACCGCGCCCTAAACCGCCACCAAGGATGATCCTTGGATGGAAACAGCATTGCTCCGCTAACGCTGGCAATGCGGAATGTAAGTAGGGCAGTTTTACCGAAACTGCCTGTAATATTACCCGCTTTCGGCAAAAGCGGGCTATCGGGATTAAGCCCTTGACTAAAATGGCATTGCTCCGCTAACGCTGGCAATGCGGTAGAATTATTGGAGTTCACAGCTTCAGCTGTGTCTTATTTATGAAGGATGTAAAAGCATGCCGCAACTGACAAAAACCGGGATTGGATTCATTTTGCTGTCCTTGGTTCTGTATTTGTCGTCTGTGCAGACTCAGTCGGGATTGTTGTTTCTGGTGATCGGGATTCTATTCGGGTGTTTCGTGGTGAATATCGCGGAATCGCGCAAGAGCTTGAAGCTGTTAAAGTTCGGCAGGTTCAAGGCACTCCGGGCGGTCGAAGGTGAACCGGTCACCATGCCGTTGGAAGTAAGTAATCCTTCGCGTTCACCCGCCGGGATGGTGGAAGTAAATTCCAAGTACGGGAACCTGTTCAAACTGGGTACGATTGGCGCTAAAAGTGTCTATCACGTATCGCCGGAGATTTCTTTTCCGCGACGGGGTATTTATCCTTTCGACAAACTGATTCTGCGTTCCACTTTTCCGTTTGGGCTGGTCCGGGCGGCAAAGTATCTGAAGCAGAGCGGTGAATTTATTGTTTATCCCAAACTGTACCCGGCGCCGTGTCCGAAAGCTTCCGGGTTCGAGCCGATGGTTGGCGGGTCGTACTCGGGAAAATACAAGACCGCATCCGGGAACGACTTTGCCGGGGTGCGCAAGTACCAGCCGGGTGATTCGGTCAGGACCATCCACTGGAAATCCAGTTCCAAAGGCCGGGGTATCATGGTAAAGGAGTTTCACGAGGAGCTTTCCGGGCGCATTGGTTTCATTGTCGATTGCAGCGATACCGAGGCTGAAAACGGTGACCGCATTCTCGACTATGCAGCCCGTGCCGCCGGATCGCTGATCTTTTCCGCGCTTGATCACGATCACTATGTGGAAATGGTTTCGCTGGACAAGCTTAAACTGTTTCAGAATCCGTCGTTTTCCGATGGTGAACCGATGCTTGAAGCCCTCGCCCGGCTCGAGGAAGGCCATGACGGACTGAACCGGGAAAACCTTGACAAGGCGGTGAACCTGATCAATCACAAGGCCGCTGTCTGCATGGTCCTTACCCGCGTTAATGAGGACGTAAACCAGGTGATCGAAAACTTGCATGCGGATGGCCGGGTTGTCACGGTGTGTCTGCCGGAAGGTCTCCGGGAAATGCCGCTGCCGCAGGGGGTAAGGACCCTGTACTACGGCCGGGATTTTATCACGGAGGAAGGATAAGATGACCAATCCCCGACAACTTTTGATCCTGCTTGGATTCGTCTGTCAGGGGTTCGTCTGGGACAACTATTTTGCTTGGATCGGATACGCGCTGATCTGGTTTTTCTGTATAAAATTCCGCTTTGAAAAACGGATGCTCAGTCCCGTGATCGAAGGCGGTATCTTTTTCATGGCGTTTTTCCTCGCGGTAAAATTCGGCGGCCGGAACATCCTGTTCAAGTCGCTGGGAATTGGTAATTCCCTGACGGTTTTGCAGGTGATATGGCTGCTCCAGCCGATCAGCCGCCGCGAAAAGCGCTACACTATTGCTATTGCGCTGACTCAGCTTGCCATCGGCAGTCAAGTGATCTTCGGCTACGGATTCGCGGCAATTCTGATTTCCGCCCTGCTGCTGCTGCCGCGCGCTCTTTACGATGTCGAGGAAGAGGAAACCCGGGGCGGAACCGGCAGCCGCTGGGTGCCTTACGGAAAATTGGCGTTCACGGTAATCGCGATTTTGACGGTGATGTTTTTCCTGTTCTTTCCCCGCCGGCAGCTTTTCGATACCCGCGGCACGAATTTAATCCGCAGCCGGATGATGCAGCCCCAGCTCGATACTTCCTCGGGCGGTTCGCAGAACAGCGACCGGGTAATTTTCCAGATCCAGGGAGACCAGATCGATTACCTGAAATCATACACTCTCGATTCTTTCGACGGCAATGCCTGGACCTCCAGCAGCATCAACCGGACCCGCGCCCGAAGGCTGAAATATCCCGATGAGGAAAAAGAAATCAAGCGCAACGTTACGGTGAAAGACATTAATGCTATCGGGAACGCCCTGCCTACCGATGGCTATGTATCGTTTGTCAGTGGAAATTTTTTCCTCGATCCGTATATCAGCCGGGGAGGTGCGGTGGGCGTGGCCCGGACATTCCCCACATCCAACAACACATATGAGTACTGGACCAGCAAAAATGAACATGTGGACAAGCTGAATCCCCGGCAGGAAAAAAGATCGCTGGAATATCCTCAGCAGCCGCAACGGGTTGACGAATTTCTCAACCGGGTTGTCGGCAACGAGAAAAATCCGCGCCAGATCGCCAAAAAACTCGAAAAATACCTGCGCGATAATTTTAAATATAAAATCGGCGCTCCGGACCTGAACCGGCTGTCGCCAATCGAGGATTTCCTGTACAATCAGAAGGAGGGGCACTGCGAAAGGTTTGCTTCGGTGCTGGCGGTGCTGCTCAGGATGAAGGGAATTCCGTCGCGGGTGGTGCTCGGGTTCTACACCATGGAGAAAAACCAGTTCGCCGACCTGTACAACGTCCGCGCCAACCACGCCCATGCATGGACGGAAGCGTTTATTCCCGGTCAGGGCTGGATAACTCTCGACGCAACTCCGTATGGAGAGGGAACCGGCAGGTACGTGGCGCAAGTGGCGTTGTCGCTTTACGACTGGATAGAGTACGTATGGTACAATAAGATCGTGAACTTTTCGGTGCAGGACCAGAATACGCTGGTTAATTTCACCGCCAAAAAGTTAAAGCAGGCGGGGGAGTTGTTTACAACATCGCCCCTGACTCTCGGGATCATACTGCCGGTGTTTGCCGTAATAATTTTTCTGATGTGGAAGTTCCGTAACCGCCGTTGGCAGACAAAACGCAGGAAAAAGACCCGCTCCGCCCAGGAAGCAGAAGTCAAACACTTTTATGGCGTCATGCTCAAATATCTGGCGAAAAAACGTTTCCGGCGCGAACCCGCGCAGACCCCTTACGAATTTCTTGGCAAACTCAGGGAGCAAGGTTTTTCCTTACTCGAAGATGCGCGGTTTGTAACCGAGTCGTTTTGCGCGGTGAAATACGGCGGCTGCGAACTAACCGAGCCCATGCGCCGGGAAATCCAGAAGAAACTCGCAAAAATCAGGAAGAAATGAGGTAGGCTTTAGGTTTTAGGTAAGAAATAATTACGCGCCTAAACCAAGTTTATCACCGAAAAAAATCAAAGGCCATAAAACTCCGATAAATGAAACGATAAACTTTATTAAGATTATTATAAATGCAATCAGACACGCTGTGCTAAAAAAGCGCCGATATGTTTTGATGGAATAAATAATAATCAGGATCAGAGCAATTGAAATGTCTGAAAAAAACAGAAAATTTCCATGATTAAAAATGCAGGTTGTGAATGCTGGAATTTCTTCTCCGTCAAAAAAATCTGAAAAAATTAATTTCAACTTGGGAAAGCGCAAAACAAAAAAAAGATCAACAATAAAAATCACGCAAAATCCTAACGGATAAATAAATTTATTTTGAGGTTTAACCTGATTTATTTCACTATTCATATTGTTAGTCATGCTTTATAGGATTTCAACGTAAATATATCCCAAATTTTTTCAAATTTTAAAATATTTGAATTTGTTTCGGATTTGCCGGGTTACCCGGCTTGTTAATCAGGCTGTCAGCCTGTTTATCTTGGGGGGAAATCGAATTCATAGGCGAACATGCCGGCGATTTTATCGCATACCGCTTCTTCGTTTGGGCCGGAAGCATGGATCGTAACCGAGTCACCGCACTGAAGTCCGAGCGCGAGAAGGGCGAGGATGCTGTTGAGTTCGGCGTCGCCGCGGGATGAAGTTACTTTCAATTCCACGTCAGGATATTCTTCGGCGGCTTTAAGGATTTCGCTTGACGGACGGCAGTGGATACCCGCCTGGTTATGAACTGTTATGGTTTTCTGAGCCATGGTTTTTCCATTCCTTTCGAGCCGCTCCGTGCATTGCAAAATCCTGAATTACAAGGATATTATATTATTTTGACAAAAGGAAAAATGCAATTGCGGAAGAAAAAATATTATCGGATCAGTTTTCTGCTGATAATCGCGGCAGGGTTGTTGTTGCGCCTGCTTTATCTGCAAAGTTTTTCCTCTTCACCACTGTTTTACTGTCCGCTCGGGCCCGACGTCGAGGAGTACGACAAATGGGCGCGGGAGATTCTGGCCGGCCGCTGGCTTTGGACGGAAGTCAACATTCATGCGCCGCTTTACTCTTATTTCCTGGCCCTGCTTTACTGGATAACCAATATGGGCATGTTTGCCGTGCGGCTTATTCAGTCGGAATCGGGCTATCTTGCGGGACTTGTCCTGCTTCCGGTGCTGGCGCGGGTTTCCCCGGTGCGAAAGTACAATCTGCCGCGCTTCCTGCTGCCGTTGCTGTTCCTGATTTTCTGGAGTTTCTATCCGCCGCTGATTTATTATCAGGCGGAAATCATCAGCGAAGCGCTGTTACTGCCGTTGCTTTGTATCCAGGTGTTTTGCCTTTATTTTGCAGAAAGGGCGATTGGCGCGAAGCCTGAGAACAAGCTGCCGGCCTGCATCTGGTTCGGGGCCGCCGGACTGTTGGCGGGGCTGGCGGTAATCACGCATCCGATGGCCCTGGTTTTCGTTGGATGCGAAATAATCTACATTCTTTTCCGGCTGATATTCCGTCCGGGACACTGTTGGCGGCCGTGGCTGGCGGCGTTGATTCTTTATGGTGCATTGGCGGCGCCGCCGGTGATTCCGGTGGTGGTTTACAATACTTCGATTTCCGGCGAACTGGTGCTGGTGCAGAGAAACAGCGGCTTCAATTTCTGGCTCGGGAACCACCAGGGAAGCAACGGGACTTGTTCGTTACGCCCCGGCCCGGAGTGGGACCGCATCCACCGGGAAACGGAGAAAACCGCGTCAGCCAAAGGTGTTTCCAAGGACCGGGTATTTCTCGGACGGAGCATGGATTTTATTGCTTCACATCCTTTCCGGTGGGTTGGATTGTTGTTCCAGAAAACCTTTCTGACCTGGAATTACCGGGAGCTGACTGCCGGAGCTGACGTTGGTCCGATCCGATATTACACGGCAATGCAAAGATACAGTTCGTGGGCTTTCGCAGTTCTGGCGGTCCCGGCACTGGCCGGACTGATTCTCAGCATCGGCAGGAAGCGTTATCGGCATGGTTACCGGCATTTTCTTATCCTCCTGGCGGCGTTCTGGCTGGCGCAGATCATTACCGTCACCAGCGGACGCTACCGGATTGCCATGCTTCCCGCGATAATGGTGCTGGCCGCTGATTTTTGGATATTCATCCCGTATTACTTTGCCGGTAAACTGAGGCCGGTGATGACCGTCGGGGCGCTGCTGGGGGCCACGCTGGTGGTGCTGCTGCCGCTGTCGGTTGTCGACGCGCACCGCGAGGAGGCCGAGGCCGCCACGATCCTGGCCCAGGCGGAAATAAGAAACGGGGATTACCCGGAAGCGTACAGACACCTGAAACAATCCGAACACGAACTAGGTGACTGGTCGCGCACCCATGATTTGTTCGGACAGCTTCAGTTGGTACTGGGCAACAACGCCAGGGCGCACAAAAGCTATCTGAAGGCGATTGCCTGCGATCCGGATTCTCCGCACGGCTATACCAATCTGGGGGTGATTTGCAGCAATTCCGGGAATCTGGCGGAAGCCGCGAAATACTTTAAGGTTGCCCTTGAGAAAAGCCCGAAGTCGCCGGAAGCGCTTTACAATTACGGATTCCTGATGCTGAAAATGAATCGGCTGGCAGAGGCTCAAAAATGGTTCGAGAAGTGCCTGAAGGCTGCCCCGGCGTTCCGGAAGGCCCTGACCGGCATGGGCGCGGTTTATCTTCGCAAGGGAAATACGAAAAAGGCTATCGGGTATTTTCTCCTCGCATTAAAGCTGGAACCGAACAATCCGAAAACGCTTTTGAACCTTTCCGCGGCTTATGCCGCCGCCGGTGACCGCGCGACGTCCGGTGATTATTACGACCGGGCGATGGCCATCGACGACCACGTGCGGGGGACTGAAGAACTTCGCAAATTCCTTGGCAAACCGAAACATGACCATAACCATGAGCACTGATTATGAACTTGATTGCAAAACAAAAAGAATACTGGGACAGCGCCATTGATAAGGCTTTTACCGTTCCTTTCGACCACGATTTGTTTGAGTCGCGGGTTTCGAAAACGGCGGCAATCCTCGATTTCGGCTGCGGCTACGGACGGACCCTGAAAGAACTCGCTTCCTCCGGATACTCAAACCTTACCGGAATGGATTTTTCCGAAGTCATGCTGGAACGCGCGAAAAATGAACTCCCGGAGGCGATTTTTATCAAGAACGAAGGCGTTGAAATTCCCGCTCCTGACGCATCATTTGACGCAGTAATCGCCCTAGCGGTTTTTACCAGCATTGCCGCTGACGAAGATCAGGAAAAACTGATCCGGGAAATCCTGCGGGTGCTGAAACCGGGTGGAGTCTTCTACTTCGCCGACTTCCTTTTGAACGAGGACGAACGCAATCTTAAGCGCTATGAAAAATATCAGGACAAATACGGAGCTTACGGCGTTTTTGAACTCCCCGAAGGCGCGGTACTCCGGCATCACGAATCGAAGCATATTGCCGAACTTACCGCGCCGTTCATCCCGGTGAAGTTCCGGAAAACCGTATTCGTCACCATGAACGGGCACGAGTCGAACGGCTTCCATTTCCTCGGCATTAAATAGTATTTATAAATAGTAAAATAGTAGCAAAGGAAAAAGAATTGATAAAATTTGTACCCCCGGAAAATTCGAAAATTAAAACAGATTCCAATTTGGAAGGCCACAAGCTCTACTGGGACAATCCCGATAGTATGCTGACCAAAATATTATTAGGAACTTCTTACTTTCTTGGTACATACCGTAAAATATTTTCTATATCGTCGCGCAAATCCCTGTTTTTTGCTATCAAATCCAAAAGTGACGAAAAAAGTCCGTCATTTACCCCGCATGAATTTTTGGCCCCTACGCCCGAGGCATAGATGCGCCGATGCGGATATCAGGATTCAGCAGCAATTCTCTCTCTTCTGATTCATCCATGATAAAATGAGCAGCAAAATCCAGCATTTGTCGCTGGGGCACTTGCAGGGTGGTCAGCGGACAAAGAAAAAACTTACTTATGTCCAATCCATCCCATGAGATAAAGGCATAATCTTCCGGCACCCGCAGACCGTGTTCAAGTAAATACATTATCGCCCCGATAGTTTCCATGTCTCCGCCAGTCATAACCGCTTCCGCGGGTTGACGCCGTCCCAACTCCACCAGGCATTTGCCGATAATAATTCCCGGATCAAAATTTCTGCGTTTGCGGTAAAGCTTTGCGTGGTCAATTATATTAAGATCGCATTCTGCTCCCTGGATAAATGTTTCCCGGTTTTTTCCGGTAAACAAGTGCAAGGTTTTGTAGCCGGACAATTTGACAAATTCAATCTGTTTTCTAACTGCTTCGTCTGCATCAAACCCGACAGTGCAAACATTTTCAGCCCAAACAAGGTCTTCGGGTTTTCGTTCGTACCGGTAATCATAAAACAGAAACTTTATGTCAGGATTAGAAGATGAAGCTCTGTGCCACCAGTAACAAGCTTTTTCACTACGGAATAATGCCTGTGTGAACAATATAACTTTACGCACTTTGAAGTTACGCAGCCGCTCAAGTATAATTATGTTATCATCATCATTTCCGAGTTGAAATGTCAGATGTTTCATTTTCTTTATACTAAGAGTAGTCAACAGGTCAAAAAACGCATTTTTGTCATGGTCCGAAAGCTCCAGCGGCATTAATAATGCTACATCAATCTTAACTTTGCCGCTGATTGCCTGACCAAGAAAATTGGGAGTAAATTGATGCTTGCGCGCAAACTCCAAAACCCGCTCAGCAGTTGCGGAACTGATGCGCCGTTTCTTCCAGTTGCCGTTAAGAATGTGCGAAACTGTTGTACGGTCAACTCCAAGCCGCGCAGCCAATTCACTCATGTTAGAAAATTTTTTCATTTATTTTCGAATATGTTATTGACTTTTTGGGTAAAATAACTTACTATCAATAGTAAAGCAAGAAAATTAAAAGGATATTAAAAATTTTTTTCGCAAGTTGCTCACACATGTGGGCAAAGATGTTTAAAATTAATAAAAAGACTAAACAATGAGTGATAACCGTCCGAATATTATTTTACTGATGACAGATCAACAACGCTGGGACACTCTGGGATGTTATGGCAATAAGTTTGTCAGGACGCCAAGCTTGGATAAAATGGCCGCGAACGGGGTGCGTTTTGAAAATTGTTTTACTCCGTGGTCTCTCTGTACCCCGGCGCGAGCTACAATGTGGACCGGAGTCCTGGCGCATGAGCACAAGATAACCTACAACATATATGGGGTAGACGACATTATCGCTGAAAAATGCCCTCATGATCAAACCTTGTTCTCGCTTCTTCAGGAAAATGGTTATGATACCGGATATATCGGAAAATGGCATCTGGGTGATTGTGATCCCGGCTATTTTAACCATTGGGACGGGTACAACTCATTGGAACCGCATTGGCGTAACGGCAAAATAGGAGGAGAATACGTACCCGATACACAAACGGATACTTTTATTGATTATCTTAAAGGGCGCAAAAACAACAATAAACCTTTTTGTGTGGTAAACGGCTACTATCCACCGCATGACATGGTTTATCCGCCCTATGAGATGTTTACAGCTCCGGAAGAATTTTACGAAGGTTATCGTAATGCCGGGGTTCCGTTTCCGGGTTATTACGCATCAGTAAGCAATATTGATTACAACGTCGGCAGGATTATGTCTGCTCTCGATGAATGTGAATTAAAGAATACCATAGTTATTTTCTTTTCCGATCACGGTGAAAATTTCCGTTCAAGAAATCCGGGACATAAAGCGAGCTGCACTGACGATTCAATCAGAATACCTTTAATCGTTTATTCTCCGGATAACGTTTCCGGGAGCAGGATAATTAATGATTTAACCGGTTTGGAGGATTTAATGCCGACAATATTGGAGCTGGCGGGTATTCCATTGCCGCAACATCTCCATGGGCATAGTTTTGCCGGGTCTCTGACCGAAAATCCTGAAAACAGCAAGAGAGAATATTATTACATTGAAAACATTGATTACAACAATAATATGCCGCAACGCGCCATTCGTGCCGACAAGTGGAAGCTGATTGTCAACCAATGGGATTTGACGGTAAAAGACTATTGCACCGGCAATTCCCTTTATGATCTCAGCCGGGACCCGGAAGAAAATATCAACCTTTATTATGACGCGGAACATACAAACACGGCGCTTGAATTAATTCATATGCTCCGTTCCAGAAGTATTGAGTTGAAGGATTATCTGGGTTGTGATCTGGCAGATAATGCGCTTCTGGAAACGAGAAAACGTCAGGAAAGAAGTTGCAACGGAGTAGAACACAATGGTTAAAATGGTGTTAATAGGAGGCGGCAGTTTTGCCTGGACTCCAAAACTTGCCCAAGATTTGTTTTTACGCAAAGGGCTTGACGGCAGCCGCCTGGTTTTGGTGGATATTGATGCCGGCGCCGCGGAAACTATGTGTAGCTATTGCCGTATGCTGAATGACTTTTTAAAGCGTGAATGGACAGTGGAAACATCTTTGCTTGATGATGCTTTGCGTGATGCTGATTACGTTTGTATTTCCATTTCCACCGGGGGACTTATGGCGATGGATATGGATTATCGTATCCCTGAAAAATTCGGTATTTATCATACAGTGGGGGATACTACGGGACCGGGAGGAATATTCCGGGCTTTGCGGAATATTCCAGTATTTATTGATATCGCAAAAAAAATGGAAATTTTATGTCCGGACGCATGGTTGCTGCATGTTACAAATCCGCTGTCGCAACTTACCCAGGCTGTAGTAGAATCAACTTCTATTAAAACTGCCGGGCTCTGCCATAATTTTTACGGAACCATGGCTTTTTGGGCTGATTTTTTTGAAGCTGAACGTTCGGAGGTCGATGCTTTGTGTACAGGCATTAACCACAATATCTGGTTGAAGAATCTTACCTGTGCCGGGAAACCGGTAAGCCAGGATGTTCTTGATTTGGATTCATACAACGCCTACGCTGAACGTACCGGAGGACAACTTGACACCAATACTACTGATGATGAAATTGAACGAATGAACAAAGTTCCCAAAGCCCGTTTTTATCTCAATACGGAACTCTATTGCAGGTTTGGGTTCTTCCCCGCTGGCGGCTGTGCGCATGTCGCTGAAAATTTCCCTTTTTATACTCGTGACCATGCGACCATTTCCAAACATAAAATTCACCGCAAGGGGGTATTGCCCGCACGTAGGATCTGGCAGGAAAACAATCGCAAAAGGATTGAGGATATCGTTGCCGGCACAGAACCGATTGAATCGGTCGCTTCGGGGAAACTGTCTGATGAAGCATTGTCATTGATTGTTGAAGCGTTGCATACCGGACAAACGGCAAGAGCTATTGTTGCCATGCCGAACAAGGGACAAGTAACAAATCTGCCGACAGGGGCAATTGTCGAAACCTGGGCAATGGTTTCAGGGAGCGGCATAACGCCGCTGCAAAGCGGTAATGTGCCGGATGCGGTTTCAGGATACATTTTGAATATGCTGAAAGAGCAGGAGTTGACGCTGAAAGCAGCTGTCAGCGGCAACCGTGAACTGGTAGTTCAGGCATTGGCTCTATCGCCAATGCTCACTAATAAAGACGTCGTGGAAGATTTGGCTGAAGAGATGTTTGAATCTCAGAAAAATTATCTTCCGCAATTTTACTCAGAGGACAACAAATAACAAGGAGGTGTCAGATGTTTAACACAACCACGAGAAAAACCGGCGTTTTTACGCTTATTGAGCTCCTTATTGTGATCGCTATAATAGCAATCCTTGCCTCAATGCTTTTGCCGGCTCTGCGAAAAGCAAGATCCAAAGCGCAAACTGTCAAGTGTGCCGGTAATATGAAACAGTTCGGAATAGCAATGCATAGCTATGCTGACGACCATGATGGCTGGTTAAGCCGATTTTCGGGTATAAAATCCACCAAAGCAGTGAGAATCCCCGGCGGATCTGAAAAAATCTATTTGAAAGACTGGTTTCTGACGGAGGGCTTGTATCCTTTATACATAAGCGATTATCACTTTTTCTATTGTCCGGCAGACAGAATCTATGGCGCCTCTGAGGATACAATAAACAGCTCATTTTTCCATGAAAAAGCGCCAAAGTGGACATATCATATTTATGACTTTTATCAAAAAATTTCTCATCGCTCCACGGATACTGTGCTAATGCATGACTATGACTCTTCTTACGATACTATTCCGAATACATGGGATCAGGTTGCTGATGAGCGTTATGGCGCCTTTGATCATCGCGGCAAGAATGAATTGTACATTGACGGCCGGGTTACTTTCTCCCCATTTTGAAAGGTGATATAACTAATGAAGAGTATTATGATTTTTGGAGCGCTGTTAATAGTTTCTTCCGTTGCCGCTATTGATTTTGAGTCTCCTTTTCCGGGTAGCTGTCAGGTGTATGACAACAATGATTTAACAATGCACTATGTCCCTTCAGATGTAAAAGTATTGCCGGATCAATCCTTAAGCAGCGCAAAGCGTGACAAGCTTATTAAAATTGCGGGAGCCCGTAATGAGACGGAACAGTTTCAGTTGGTTTTACACCCGAAAAAGGTGCTGGGCAAAGTCGAATTGCGTTTCAGCGGTTTTGACAACTCGAAGTGTAATTTTAAATGGCAGCGCGCGATTAATGTAAAAGTGCCGCGCCGAACTTATATTTACACAATGCATGCACGGCAAACCGGTATGATCCCGGATCCGCTGACGCCGGGAAAAATATTCACCCCGCCGGTCAATTCCAATACTTCCTTATTAATTACGGCCCACATTCCAGTAGACGCCTCCCCCGGAAAATACAATGGATTTGTTGAACTTTGGGCTGACGGTAAATGCCTGGCAAAACTACCGGTGACGCTGACGGTCTGGAATATTACAATTCCAAGTGAACGGCGTTTTCAAACTCGTGTTCACGAGGGCGGTGAATATCCTATTGTTTTCCACAAAGACCCGGAACTGGCCCGGCGTTTATGTTCTTATGGCGTCACTGCTTTGAAATACGGCGCTTACGGTTTGAAGATAAAATATTTAAAGAAGCAGAAAAAGATAGTTTTAGATACACGTAATTATCTTAAACAATGCCGTTTTATCTTCAACGATCTCAAGATACAATACATCACTCTGCCTCCCAGGTTTCTTTTTAAGGGAAGAAAACCGGCGAAAAATTACCTTGGCGCCGGAATTAAAGTCGGTTCCAAGGAGTTCTGGCCCGTGTTTAAAGATTATATGACGCAGATGCGCCAGTTCTACCGGAAGCACGGCTGGGAAAATAAAGTCTTGTTTGGCATTGGCGATGAGCCTGAAAAAGGCAGTTTCGATCTTATGATCAAAATTGCCCGGGAAGCAAAAAAATACTTTCCCGAAGTCAAGGTTTTTATGACCTTAACCAAGCCCGTTCCTGATGAGTTTGCATCGGTGATAGATATCGCCTGCTTTAACTGGTCGCAAAATGCCTTGCATGACAATTATTATCAGACCTGGCAGCGATACAAAAAACAATATGGCATGAAGAGTTGGTCTTATCAGAACGGGATTTTTCACATCAATCATAAAAATAACCCGACCATGCTGCGGCTATATCCGCCAGTAAATGCTAAGTATGGCTCAAACGGCATATTATGGTATAAACTGACTAAGACCGCGGATAAATCTCTTGATTTCTGGAACCATACTCCGTATCAATATAAACACAAAAAGAAATTAAAAGGAACTTGGAAAGAGCATCAATACCAATACGGAGGGGGACAGTTACTCTATCCTCCCCGCCCCGGAGAAAACTTTATTCATTCCTCATTGCGCTGGGAGGCTTACTGTCAGGGGCTTGAGGATGCTGAACTGTTCTTGATGCTTGAAAATAAGTTGGATGCCTGCTTAAAGGCCATTGGAAATGGCAAGGACCCGTTATTTTCAGCAGATTATATCATCAGTGCCTGGGGATCGTTGCTGGCCGATAAATTCCGATGCAAATACTATCGCCCTGACGCCGGATATATTCAGCGTTTCAGAGCATTGATCGCTCATGAAATCATGAATATTGACCTTCCTCCTGTTGCAATTGTCTCTTTTGACAAACAACCGTTATGGAATTACGGCGGCAAAAGCATAAAGGTTATGATTAAATGCGCCGAAAACACAAAAATAAAAATCAACGATAATCCGCCTTCCGAATGTATTAAAGGACAGACTTTTAGTCAGACTATCCGGTTAAATCCAGGATTTAACCCGGTAAAAATACACTTAAGCACAGCTGATGGAGCAAATAAGACATTATACCGGGAAATTTATGTAAAACCTGCACTTCAGCCAGGAAAAGGAAAATAATGAAAGATATTCTAACTATCGAATCTATGGAAAAATCGGCTCGCAGGGGGGCGGATTGGTTAAAGGATTCAGCGCAGCTTACCGATCCGAAAGACCCGTCCTTCGGCGCTCTGCAAAGCGACTATGACATGACAACCAAAAAATGGAGTTTTTTTGAACCGTTCTGGCATACCGCCCAAGCGGTCCGGGCATGGCTGGGTTTACAAAAAACCTTGCGTTGCAACGACTGGTCTGAAAGCATTGCGCTGGCGGTCCAATATCTCAATGGACAGATTATCGACCAGCCTGACAACCCGCGTTTTCACGGTGGTCATTTGCGTTACGATAAGGAACGGGCAGGACTGCTTGCCACGACAACCGTTACCAACGGTCTTGAAGGTTTGATTGATTATTATGTTTACAGCGGGGATGCTTCCTGTTTGAAAACTTTGAAGCGTTCCGCTTACTGGCTGAATGAAGTCGCGTATGATCGTCATACCGGTTTTATCCATTCATTCATGGATTCCGGTTCCGGGCAGTTTGTTGAACATTCCGCATATCATCCGGGAACCCCTGAATTCCTGGGAAAAAGACCCGAAGTTGAGGGGTCCGCATTGCTTTTCCTGGGAAAGATATTTAACCGTTCGGAATGGTTCAGCCGATTTGAAAGAATTCTGGATTATCTGGTTGAGGACCAGTCCGACGATGGCATTTGGTGGAATTGGCGCTGTAATCAACAATCACCCGCCCTGGCTCACGGCAGATACAACCTTTGGATTGCGTTTGCAATGCTTAACGGCTTTGAGTTTTTCGGAAAACAGGAATATAAGCAGGCCGCATTGAAAACTGCTCTTTTTTATCGTAAAGCCCAGCAGCTTGACGGGGTTATTTCATACCGCACCGCTCCGGACAGCCGCGGTGATATGCACACTCCCTGCGGTTCGGCGATTGCAATGGCGGCTTTGCTTTGGCTCCGCTTATCAGCTTATGAATATAATCAGGATTTCGCGGAAGGGGTAAAATTGAGTTTATTGTTCCTTTTCAACACCCAGTATAATGACAATTTTTTCGATGAAAACCTGCACGGGGCATTTTTTGAATCAAAACGGATGACTCCATATTCAGGTTTTTCCTTTTCTTTAATTCGTGATATTGCGACTATATTTGCGTTGCAACTGATTTCACAAGTTATTTTCGCTCTCCGCAAAAATAATTGGACCTCATTGGACGAATGGATAGAATCAGCGCAAAGCTTTACCTGGCAATCCTGGCCTGCCGAAAAAATGCTCCTGAAAAAGCCTGCCCTGCAACATGCCAACTAAGGAAATATACAGTTAAATGAAAATAAATAATCTAAATAAATTCAGGGAGACGCTGGAAAAGAGGCTGTGTCTCGGCATGGTTATAACCCTGACGGACCCCGTAGTCAGTGAGGTCGCCGGTGACGCCGGTTTTGATTTTACCTGGATAGATATGGAGCATGCCGCCTTGAATATCGAAACAACCATGGCTCATATCATGGCGGTTCGCGGCACTGACTGTGCGCCTTTTGTCCGGGTCCCGGTAAATCAACCGTGGGTGATAAAAACTGTTTTAGACATTGCTCCGGCCGGCGTAATCATTCCGATGGTCAATACTGCCGAGGAAGCCGCCGCCGCGGTTGCCGCCTGTAAATACCCTCCCGCTGGAATCAGGGGGTGCGGGGTCAGGCGCGCGACCAGATATGGAGCGATGGCTTTTGACGAATATCTCAAGGCTTCTGAATCGGAACCAATGGTCATAATTCAAATTGAACATGTAGACGCGGTAAAAAATCTTGACGCAATCCTAAAAGTTCCGGGTATTGACAATATTTGCGTCGGCCCATGCGACTTGTCCGGCTCCATGGGAAAACTCAATCAATTAGACGACCCGGAGGTGAATAAGGTCATTGATGAGGTTTGCAGTAAAACGCTTGCCGCCGGATTGATGCTTGGCACTGCCGGATTATCCCAGGAAAGCTGTATTAAACGCGGGATTCAATGGGACGCCGTTGCCAGTGACTGTGGTATGATTTCGACAGGAGGAAGAGCCATTATCGAAAACAGAATAAAAACTTCAGATATATATTGAGGAAAAATGTTTAAGGTTGCGCTTGTTACTGATCACTTGAAAGATCTGCCGGAATGGCTAATCAGTGAATTTAAAAAAAATGATATAGAATTGACAGCCCGAAAATGTGAATCACCGGAAGATTTTATTAATTTTGCCGGTAATGCCGATTTTATCTGGACTCGCGGATTAAATACAGTTATAACTGACAAGTCCTTGTCGAAATTGACATCCTGCAAAGCCGTAATGCGCAGCGGCAGCGGTATGGATGGACTGCCGGCGGAAGCCGCGAAAAAGTCCGGAATAAAATTACTGAACACTCCAGAAGCAATTGCCCAAATGGTGGCGGAACACACAGTTGCGCTGATTTTGGCGTTGACCAGGCAAATACCACAAATGGATAAAACAGTAAGAAAAGGAGGGTGGGACGGATATCATTTGTCAATGCAATGGCATTTAACGGAACAGACTTTCGGAATGGTCGGATTTGGACTTATCGCAAGAAATGTGGCAAAAATGCTTTCCGGCTTCAAGCTTAATTTACTGGTATTTGATCCATACGCGGATGCTGAAATCCTGAAAGAATTCAACGCCAAAGCTGTTCCGCTTAATGAACTTCTGCAGAAGGCGGAATTTGTTTCCCTGCATTGTCCGCTTACCCCGGAAACATACCATTTGATTGGAGAAAATGAGCTAAAAATGATGAAAAACAATGCGTTTCTGATCAATACTTCCAGGGGCGAGGTTATTGATGAATCAGCGTTAATAGCGGCGCTTGAAAACAAGTGGATATCCGGTGCGGCGCTAGACGTGACAAAGGATGAACCTCCTTCTCCGGATAATAAACTTCTTCAGCTTGAAAATGTAATTATCACGCCCCATCTTGCTGCTTTTTCAGATCAGTTTGAATATCGATTCTGGAAAGCCTCCGTTGAAAAAATAATATCATTTAAAAATGCTATTGAAAGATAATTTCATAAGTCTGAAAGATTTGATTCCGCGGGAAAGGGAAAAACTTAATGAATGTTGAATATCCAACAATGAATATCCAATTATCAAGTAAAAATACTTGCTTATTGACAGCGCTCAAAAAATGGAAAAAGCTTAAATGGTTAAAATAAATAAAAATTCATCAGGATGCGTTGTGCGCAGAAAGCCGTTGAATGCCGGTATCGGGATAATCGGAGTCGGCCATGATGTTTACGGGGAACAATTTGCAGGTCTTTTGGATGAGCTTAAGCGCAAGTTGGAAATTTTTGAGGATAAAATCAAAACACGGGGTGTTCGAGTAAAAAATTTTGGTATTATTGATAACGCACTTGCTTCGTATAGAGCGCTTCCTGAAATTAAAGCCGCCAATTTATATCTGCTTTTCATCGATATGCTGACTTACACCACTTCTTCGACTTTCGGAGTTATAATAAACGCCGGAGGGTTAATATGACAATACCTGCAAAAAGTATTTATCTGAAAGAGTTGACTCTGCTTCTATCAAAAATCTGGCCGGAAAACCATACCGTCAATATTGTCTGTCACGGACACAGCGTTCCCTGCGGGTATTTCGGGTTTCACACAGTGAATACATTCAACGCCTATCCGCATCTGCTTCACCTGAAACTGAAGGAAAGATATCCTATGGCGGTAATAAATGTAATTGTTTCAGGGATCGGAGGAGAAAATTCTGAATCAGGAGCCAAAAGATTTGAAAGGGACGTATTGAACCATAGTCCGGATATTATAACTATTGATTATGCTTTAAATGATTGCGGAATAGGACTGGAAAGAGCGCGAAAAGCTTGGATTTCAATGGTTGAAAAAGCATTAGATAAAAAAATTAAAGTTCTCTTACTGACGCCCACCGGCAGAATTGCCGCTCCTGAACAGAATAGCGATATTGAACAACATGCGGAACAAATAAGAGCGTTAGCGAAGAAATACGATATTGCTCTTGCCGACAGTTTTGAGGCTTTTAAAAACTATTGTGCATCCGGAGGCGAATTATCAGACCTGTTATCGTGGGTTAATCATCCGAACCGAAAAGGTCATGAAATGGTTGCGGACAGAATCATGCAGTGGTTCCCTGTTCCACGGCCTTAACAACTTTTACGACATTAATTAAAGGAAAATAAGCTTTGAAGAAGAAAGATAAACGTCCCAATATTCTTTTTATATTTACCGACCAACAAAGCGCAAATATGATGAGTTGCGCCGGAAATACCGACCTTAACACGCCTGCATTGGATTGGCTTGCTTTTCATGGAACCAGATTTGACAGGGCTTACTGCTCCAATCCTATTTGTGTGCCATCAAGATTTAGTATGATGACGGGGCGTATGCCGAGTGAAATAGGAATGAGACGCAACGAGGATATTTCAAATAATGTCCCGGAAGATATTTCAGGGGTAACTATTGGAACATTGCTCGAAAAGGCGGGATATGAGACTTTCTATGGCGGAAAAATACATCTCCCTCATGAGGTTTCCCCCGTCAAAAGAGGGTTTAATTATTTTTGTCAGGATAAACGTGATATTCTTGCCGGCGAGTCTGCAAAATTTATCATGAGTCCGCATGACAGTCCTTTCTTTCTGACCGTGTCTTTTATAAATCCGCATGACATATGTTTCATGGCAATAAAAGATTATCAGCAAGGAAAAGACTATCAAAAACTAATCAGCAAAAGAAAAAAAGAAATTGAGACGCTCGAAAAAGCAATGATGATGCCGAATGGAGTTGATTGTACAGAGTTTTACCAGAAATTTTGTCCCGATCTTCCTCTAAACTATGAGCCACAGGTAGATGCTCCATCCATATTCGAGAAATTCAGGTGTCGCAGACCTTTCAAAGAACATGCTTTCAAGTATTGGAATGACAATGCCTGGAAACTTCATCGTTGGGCTTATTGCCGCCTGACGGAGCTTGTTGATGCGCAAATATCCCTGTTATTGAATGCGTTAAGAGAATCGGATCAACTGGATAATACTCTTATTATTTTCAGTAGTGACCATGGTGATATGAACGGAGCGCATCACGTTGAACACAAAAGCTACTTTTATGAGGAAGCAGCTAAAGTTCCGCTTATATTAACTTATCCCGGTCATATAAACGAAGGTATTGTATCTGACGCTCTTGTCTCAAACGGTATTGACCTTATGCCAACATTATGCGATTACGCGGGAATTTCAATTCCGGAATATTGCAGAGGTATGAGTATGAGACCAGTTGCCGAGGGAAAAAAGATTACGCTCCATGAGCATGTCTTTGTTGAGAGCGAATTGGGCAATATGGTTAGAACGGAAAATTATAAATATGCTCTTTATGACTGTGGAAGTAATAGAGAACAGCTTTATGATATGGTAAAAGACCCGTATGAAACAAGGAATTTTGCGAATGACGCTGACAAACAGGATATCCTGTTTGACCATCGTGGCATTATGGAAGAATATTTAGAAATCCATAGAAAAAATATCCCGGAAGAATATAAAAATACATACTATGAATTAAATCAGGAATAGAGGATAAAACAAATCAAACAATTGAGGTATATGATGAAAAAAGAAAAACCTTTGATATGTGCTTATTATTTCCCTAATTGGCATCCAACGCCACAGAATGACAAATGGCATGGAAAGGGATGGACAGAGTGGGAAGTCGTCAAATATGCAAGGCCGCGCTTTACCGGGCATAAGCAGCCCAAAGTTCCTTTGTGGGGATATGAAGATGAATCAAACCCGGCCGTTATGCAGAGAAAAATTCAGACGGCCTCTGATTATGGAATTGACGGTTTTGTTTTCGACTGGTATTGGTATGAAGATGGCCCATACAGAAACCAATGTTTGGAAAAAGGATTCTTACAATCTCCAAATTGCCGGGATCTGCAATTTTCCGTAATGTGGTGTAATCATGACGCCAAACAGGTACATCCCGGCAGCCGGATGTTTCGCGGACCATGCCTGTGTCCGGGGGATGTTTCACCGGACACGTTTTTCAAGGCTACAGACCATTGCATAAAACATTATTTTTCTCATCCAAATTATATGAGAATAAATGGCGGATTGTATTTTTCTATCTATCAGCTCCTGAATATGGTTGAAAACCTGGGAGGTCTTGAAGCAGCATGTGGATATTTTACGGATTTTCGAAAACGCGTAAAAGATGCCGGACTTGGCGAATTACACTTGAATGCGGTAGGCATGGAAGTACGAAGCGATATTGCTATGCTTGATGATAAAAATACTCCGGATCATTTACCGTCTAATATGAAGTCCCGGGATGAAATCAATAATATACTTGTTAAACTGGGAATAGATTCCCGTTCGGGACATGGCTGGAACAAGCGAAAACATGCCGATACATTTCCCAGTTTTGATTATCTGAAATTTGCAATGAAAAATATTGCTGAATATGAGCTTTTTTCTTCATCTCTGGAATTGCCATTTAATCCCGCGGTATGTATGGGATGGGATGTCAGCCCCAGAGCTGTACCTTCGGAAGTATATGAAAATGTAGGATTTCCGTTCATGGTTATTCTTTCAGACAATACGCCTGAATGTTTCAAAACAGCTCTGAGGAAAGCCAAAGATTTTATTCAATCAGACAAATTTACCGGCAACATGCTTTTGATAAATTCCTGGAATGAATGGACCGAGGGAACTTATATTGAGCCTGATACGGAATATGGATATGCTTATCTTGAAGCTGTAAAGGAAATTTCTTCCAGCATTAAAAAATAAGGAGCCGTTCAGAAATATTTATTTCGGAGGCATGGAAAAAAGGGACAGGAGGAAGGAAGCCAAAGTCAGGAAGACTAACCTGGAAAATATTATGAAGGATTCCGTTTTCAGATTAACGTCAAGTTTAGCTGTTTTTATACTTGTCCTGATCATCAATCTTGCTGCCATGGGACAAGAATCCGAGCCCGATTCCGAAGTTTGGCGGCGGCAGGCCGTCGAACGGGCGCGAATTCTGTCAGGGATAAAATGGACCCCTGTCGCTGACGGCATGTCCGCTGTGAAAAAAAAGTTTTTCCGGAAAGGAGTCGAATATACCGGATTACCCTACTCAAGCGTCAAATCCACAGGACGTTACATAGGGTTTGATATTTCCGTGAAAACCTTTCTGGCGGCTGTCCAGAATCCCTTGAGTGTTGTTTACACAAACAACCTCAAAAATAAAGTACCAAATGCCGGTTGTTACTATGGAACTGTTTGTTCCTCATTTACCAGCTATGCTTTAGGATGTGGAATCTGGTATTACAGCTTTCAGCATGGACCGTCCAGCCGCCAAGGGGTCGTTCTCCTGAAAGCTCCATCCGCGCAAACGGTCAGAGAAGGAGATGTTGTTTTCCGTAAATCTTCGCGCGGCGGACATGTGGAACTCATTACTGAACTTACGAAAAACGATGAAGGCAAAGTAACCCATGTCCAGGTACAAGATAGTTATCCTCCAACTACCAGAAATACCAACTATACCCCAAAAAAGTTCAGTGACTATATAAAAAAGCATAATAAGCAGCTTTATCGAATTACGGATCTGAATGCCTGGCGTGAGAGTAATAAGGCGGATTCTTTCTTATTCCCCAATTATAAAGAGGATTCTACCCTTCCGGTAATTAATCGCGTTCTGTTGCTTGATCGCGGGGATTGGGTTCCATACCAACGGGGACAGGTTACAAAAATAAACATCATGGATAAAGATAATCAAGGCGTGAAGAAGCTGGTGATCAAACGCGGCAATGAAATTATTGAGGAAATTAAAAATCCTGGCAAAACAGTTATTGAACGCACTTTTTCCGTTTGCGGAGACTATACGGCTTATTGTGTAATGGATGACGGTGGGATGAGCCAAGCTTGTGAATTTTCAATTTGCGATCTTGATTTCAGCATCGGCGGCAAAGCAGCCGTCGCGGGAAAACCGTTGGAGATTAAATTCAATTCATCCGATAATATGAAAGTTATTATTTTGCATCTGAGGGGACACCATATGTTTGTCTCCGACAAAGACCGCCAACGCGGAAAACTAACTATTCCCAGAAGTCTGCTTAAATCCAAGAAAAAATTGTACATATGGTTGATTGGCGAAAACAGGTATGGGAGATTGAAAAGAGTAAAAAATATTTTAATAAAGACTAACTCGCGCTCAACCACAAGTCTGTCGGCTGATCATAAAGAATAGGGAAGATGCGTAACCAACTAAGATATAATTTAATGGAAAAAGCGGAATTGGACGAGAATTTATCATCATCGAAATTTTCCTCAAAAACGGAAGCCTTTTCAGAACGGATTTCCGGTGAAATCGATGCGAAAACAGGCGTGAATGAGTCTAATCTTCTTGTCACGGGTTCGAGAAATCACAGTGCTTGCACCCCACCATATCCGGCGAAAAAAGGAACACTTTTTGATAATCATTCTCATGTAGCGTGATAAGCTCTTGGCAATGAACGAGTGGAATTAAATTTTAAAAATTTCCAAAAGTTCTGGTCGTGACAAGAACTTTTAGAGAGACGGAGGTAAAAGTGGCTGAATTATGGACCGAATTGGCATTTTCAGCGTAGCTTGAAAATGCAGTTTCATCCAAAATTTGTTTGGAGATTGGTAAAAGGGATGGGGTGTGGGGAAGGGAAAGACTTTACTTAGTTGCTTATGAAAAAGTCGGAATTGCCGCGAATTTTAGGAAACAAGCCGACGGTGTGCTATGCGCCACGCAGAGCGTGGCAAGTTCCGAGTTTGTCTCGCCTTGGCGGGAGCGAAGTCGTCGCCAAAGACGCGTTGATTCCGGCTACCCGGTTTTTATGCTTATTTCAAAAAATCACAAGATAAATGTAAGACTTGCCTCAAAACCTTGCAATTTCAACTTCCAATTTTAGCGGCTATTCCTCCCCATTTCACACCGTCGGCTTTGTCAATTTCACCTCGTTGTGTATAGCACAGCTTCGGTTTATTTCCTCGCATACGGCACAAACTGGGGTTTTTCATAAGCAACTACTTAAAGGATTGCTTTTCCCCACATGATAAAAATTCTCCTCCTCGGGAATTTTTGCAGGCAAGTTTGCCGTTGACCCATACTTTTTCGATGCCTGACGCTGGGAGGTGGGGATTGGCGAAAGTTGCGTTGTCGCGAAGTTTGTCAGGATCGAACAACACGAGATCGGCGGCGTATCCTGGGGCGATGAGACCCCGGTTGCGGAGTCCGAAAATCCGGGCTGGAAGCGAGGTGATCTTTGCGATTGCCGCTTCAAGCCCGATCACCGGTTTCAGCAGGTTGATTATCCGGGGCATCGAGCCGAAGCCGCGCGGATGGCTGCGGCCGAGGGAATAGTCTTCCGGGCGCGCCGCATCGTCGGTGCAGCCGCATACGTACGGGATTTGGAGGATGCGCTTAAGGTTGGTTTCCGACATTCCCTTGAATGCCGCCATGGTCCCGGAGCTGTCGGTTTTAAGCAGTCCGGCTAAAACTTCCCGCGGAGAAGTTTGCCGCTTTTCCGCTATTTCCTCAAGGTTTTGCCCGAGATACGATTCCATGCCGGGCCCGTCGGTACTGACCAGCCGGACGGAGCGCCAACGTTCGGGAGAAATCGTATTGAGGTTTTCGAGGAATTTTGCGTATTCGGCGGGATCCGCAAGGAGCTCTTGCAGGGCGGAACTATCGAGGTCATCATAGGGCGGCGGAGTGATGATCGAAATCTGGGTCATGGATTCTACATATGGGTAGCGGTCGGCGGTGATTTGCAATCCGGAGTTTTGTTCTTTCCCGATCAGGGCGATAACCTCATCGAGTTTTTGCCAGTTGTTTTTCCCGGCGGTTTTCAGGTGGCTGATATGGAGATGTCCGATTCCGGCTTTTTTCGCCACGCGTATTGCTTCCTCAATGGCTTCAACCAGTTTATTTCCTTCGCTGCGCAGGTGGGTGGAATAAATTTTTCCGGCCTTGCCGACGGGTTGAAAGGTTTCCGCAAGCTCCATTTCCGTGGCGAACTTGCCGGGAATGTAAAGGAGTCCGGTGGAAATTCCGATAGCCCCGGCGTCGAGGGCGTCGGAAAGAAGCCGCCGCATCTCCTGTACCTGGCAGTTGGAAAGCTCCGACTTGCCGTAACCCGCCACTGCGCCCCTGAGGGTGTTGTGGCCGCAGAAAAACGCCAGGTTGACGGCGGGTTGTCTTCTTGTCAGTTCGGAGACGAGGTCGCGCAGGTTTTTCCAGGTTATTTTTATATTGTAATTGCGGTAAACTTCCTGAAGGTGTTCGCGGTTGAGGTCAGTGATAGGGAAAGCTGAAAGTCCGCAGTTCCCGGCGATTTCGGTGGTGATTCCCTGGGTGATGTTGCCGAATGCCTCCGGGACGACGAGGCAGGAAAGGTCGGAATGGCCGTGGGCGTCGATGAATCCTGGGGCGAGGGTCAACCCCCCGGCGTCGACAATTCCGTCATGGCCGGTTTCCGGGAGTTTCGGGGCAGCTGCCGAGATTCTGCCGTTTTCGATAATTACGGCGCCGGAATAACCGGGTTTTCCTGAACCGTCGCATATCCGGGTGTTTTTTATCAACAGGGATTTCGGGTAATGCTTCATTTTTCAACAGTAAAAACTTGACGCTGTTTACAATTAAGCATATCTTAAAAGCTTGAAATAACAAGCAAAGATATGGAATAAAAAAAACGAAATACGGGACTTCATGAATTTTCGGATGAAGTTCTGGAATTTTTAATAAAATTATAATGAAACGGGAACTTTCCGGGATAAATATTGTCTATTGTGAATGAAAAGAGTAAAACTGGCGCCGGCAAAGTCAGCGACCTGGAGCTGGTAGAGGCGTATAAAAACGGCGATACCGAAGCTTTTGATGAGTTGATGAACCGGCATGCGGCAAAACTTTACCATACCGCGTATGGGTTGCTGTCGAATCAGCAGGACGCGGAGGAGGTGGTTCAGGACGCGTTTTTACGGGCGTACCGGGCGTTGCACAAGTTTCGCGGCGATTCCAGTTTTGAAACCTGGATTCACCGGATCGTGATAAATTTGTCGCGCAACAAATATCACTGGAACCGGCGGCGCGGTGCGGAAGTAAATATAAGCCTGAACCAGCAAAGCCGGAAACTTTCAGATGATAACGAGGAAGTGACGATGACAATTCCGGACGAAAGTTATGAACCCGACCGTTTGCTTCAGGGCAAGGAAGTTGCATCGGGTATCATGTCCGGATTTGAAAAACTCCCTGAAACTTTAAAAGAAGCGATGGTGCTGCGCCACGTGAACGATCTTCCCTACGAAAAGATCGCGGAACTCCTGAATTGCAAGGTAGGCACGGTCAAATCACGGATTGCCAGAGGCCGGGAAATCCTGCGCGGGATCCTGAGTAAAATCGAAATAGATAAACCGTTGAATGCCACTTGATCGTGGCATGGGGCAGGTATTATGAATGAGAAAACTGAAAATGTGACGAGCCGGACGGCTGATTGCCCGGACCCGGAAGTTATCAGCGCCTTTTATGATGGTGAACTTGATTCCGGTAGTGCGGAGTATAAACATATCGAACAATGCCCTGGCTGCCAGGCGGTCCTGAAATCCTATGATGCGATCAATACCGGACTGAAAGAAGGTTTCGCCGCCCCCGACGATCTTGCGGACCGGATCAGCAAACTGGTTAATAAACGCATTGCCAACGAAAAATTATATCGTAAAAAGACAATCAATTTCCCGCTGATCTTAAAAGTTGCCGCAATGTTTTTTATTGTGGTTGGTCTCGGCGTGTTTGCCCTGAACCTGATTCGCGATGCCAAGGTAAAGCAGATCGACGATATGCAGCATGAGCTTGAACTGGGGAATCCAGCGAACTACAATCCCGGCGGAAGCATCCGGCAGGAAGATCTGCAACCGATCAGTTTCGGACCCGACGGCAGTCCGAAAACCAAGCTGTCCGCGGAAAAAACCACTCCGGTGGATATTGCCGATAACGTCAAGCAGGTCTGGGTGGTGAAGAATATTGTCGGCGCAAAGGGTAAAATTGACAAAATTGTAAAATTTCTCAAAATTTCCGACCCGGCCTACACCAGGGGAAAAACCTCTAATTCAGTGCAACTAAAAGCAAAGTTATCTAAGTTGCAACTTGTTAATTTCGTGAGACTTTGCGAGCGTTCAGGCTTTGAGCTGCTTACACCTGACGCCCCTCAGCCGGAGCAAACCCACTTCAACGGCAAGGGTTCCGAGAAAGTTCGTTACATTGCCGACTTTGTTACTGACCGCAACTGATGCTATATTTCCGGACTGTTTTGCAAATGTGGGATGAACAAAGCTTCAAGGGATGAATATGGTATCAGGATTTCCTGAGAATATCGAAATGGCTGTATTGCACCAAATCAGCCACGTTATCGTACACCAGCGCAATGTTTCCGCCCTGCTCCGGGAGGTGCTTGATATCATGCACCGGGAAATGGGGTTTGAACGCGGCACTTTTTCATTGCGGCACGGCAATCTGCTCGGGATCGAAGCATCCCACGGACTTACCGAGGAAGAGCGTCAGCGCGGCGTTTACCAGGTGGGAGAAGGGGTTACCGGAAAAGTTGCCCAGACCGGCAAGGCGAAAGTGATTCCGGACGTCTTCAAGGATGATGAATTTCTCGACCGCACCGGCAGCCGCGGAGCAAAACGCAACCTGGCTTTTATCTGCGTTCCGATCATCTACAATCTGGAAGTGATCGGGACCATGAGCATCGACCTTAAAACCGACAACGGGCCGGACCTTGACCGGGTACAGAACCTGCTCCAGATCGTGGCGAACATCCTTGCCGACGCCGTGGCGACAATCCGCGACGAAATCGAGGAGAAAACCCAGCTTCTCGCAGAGAACAAACGTCTGCGCCAGGAATTGGACCGTCAATTCCAGCCCGGCAATATCGTGGGTAAATGCAACCGGATGCGCAATATTTACGCCATGATCGCGCAGGTGGCCGACAGCCGCGCAACCGTGCTGATCCGGGGAGAATCCGGAACCGGCAAGGAACTGGTGGCGCGCGCGATCCATCACGCCAGTCCCCGGCGGGATATGCCGTTTATTGCCGTCAACTGCGCGGCGCTTCCGGAAAATCTGATCGAAAGCGAGCTTTTCGGACATGAAAAAGGTTCTTTTACAGGCGCGATAAATCAGCGCAAGGGCCGGTTTGAAGTGGCCAACGGCGGAACGCTGTTCCTCGATGAAATCGGCGACCTGAGTCTGCCGGTGCAGGTGAAACTGCTCCGCTTTCTCCAGGAAAAGACTTTTGAGCGGGTCGGCGGAACCGAACAGCTTAGTGTGGACGTGCGCGTACTTGCCGCCACGAGCCGCAACCTCGAAGAGGGAATGAGCAAGGGCAATTTCCGCGAGGACCTGTATTACCGGCTGAACGTATTCCCCATCCATATGCCGTCGCTCCATGAACGCCGTTCCGACATTATCCTGCTTGCCGACCATTTTCTCGACAAGTTCAACAAGACATACAACAAAAATATCAAACGGATTTCCACCCCGGCCATTAACATGATGATGATGTATCACTGGCCGGGCAACGTGCGTGAACTGGAAAATTGTCTGGAACGCGCGGTGCTGACCGCTTCCGACGACGTGATCCACGGATACAACCTGCCGCCGTCGCTCCAGACCCCGCAGGAAACCAATACCGGAATGATTCCCAAAGCCGAGGATGGCGCGAGTCTCGGCATTCTCGTGGCGTCATACGAGCGGGAGCTGATTGTTGATGCGTTGAAGTTGAATCGCGGCAATGTGGCCGCCGCCGCCCGTACCCTGAAAGCCACTCCGCGCATATTGAGATATAAAATTCAAAAACTTAATCTGAACCCGAATAATTACTGACTGGATTATTAATATTTTATGAATGGTCCAGGCTAATCCGCATAAGGAAAAGAGAAAATGAAATACCGTTTTTTTATCCTTCTGTCGTTTGCCGCGGTTATGGCTTTGATCTGGGGATGCAAGTCCCAGCCGGACAAACCGAAGGTGGAGTACGAGAAGGACCGGTTCGAGGTGAGTTTGTACGGGACCCGAATCCTTGGCGAGGATGAAAACTACATCAAATACGGTTCCATTAAGCCGGTAACGGCAACGGTAATGCTGGGGCGGCCTTTCCGGTTGCGTAAGGGTAGCATTGTTTATTTCCGGGGCGTACTTACCCGCAAGGATGCTGACAATTTGTATATCAACGGTCTTTATCAGCGGACAAACCGCGCCGGGCGACGAGTTGCTTTTAATGTAAAAGACGAGGTTAATCTTGGCATCCTCGGCGGAATTTACCCGATCCGGCGTCCGGACAGCGCGGTGATTAAACTCGAGCAGTCCGAGCAGGATTTTCTCAGGATCAGCAAAATCAGAAAACCGGCCATGAAAAAAGATAAGCCTACGATCAGTCTTGGCAGGTGAAGAATCCGATCGAAAAATATTTTCTCCTGATTGCGCTCGTTGTCTGTATTGTAGCTCTTCTGGCGCCGTCGGGGTTCATCTGGGCAAAAAGCATCATTCCGATATTGCTCGGGATAATCATGTTCGGAATGGGCATGACGCTGGAACCGAAGGATTTCACCGGGATTTACAAGGTCAAGTGGAGTGTCTTGCTGGGACTTATTCTTCAGTATACGGTGATGCCGCTGCTGGCTTACCTGATCTGCCGGATACTGGGGCTGCCCGACGATATCCTTGTCGGGATGGTGCTTCTGGGTGCGTGTCCGGGCGGGACCGCTTCAAATGTAATTACTTACCTTGCGAAAGGCAACGTGGCGCTGTCGGTTTCGATGACTTTCGCCTCAACGCTGCTGTGTCCGCTTCTTACCCCGCTGTGGATGGAAGCGCTGGTTGGCCGAACTGTCGATATCCCGTTTCTAAGCATGATGTTCATGTTGTTCCTGATTGTGATTGTTCCAATTGCCTCAGGCACTTTTCTGCGCTGGCTGTTGGGAGATAAACTCAAACCGGCGCTGAAGCTTTGTCCATCGGTGTCAATTCTGACCATTATTTTCGTAATTGCGATAGTTTTTGCGTTGAACAAGCAAAGGATTATGCAGTTGCCGGTTTTGATTGCCGTGGCGGTGGTCCTTCACAACCTGATCGGGCTTGCCGCCGGATACTGGACCGCCAGATTTTTCGGGTGCAGCGAGAAAACCGCCCGGACAATCGGGATCGAGGTGGGCATGCAGAATTCCGGACTCGCCGCTTCACTGGCCGCCAAGTTTTTCGGGAACGCAAGCGCTTTGCCCGGGGCCTTGTTCAGCCTCTGGCACAATCTTTCCGGCATTACCCTTGCCAAATACTGGTCATCAAAACCGCCGAAAGAGGAAAATAAACCGGTATCAAATCCAGAAAGATTATGATATAATTGGATTAGGATTAGCTTTTTGAGGAAGAACCATGTTTATTGCCAGGCAGATCGAGGAAAGAATTGTTCAATGTCTTTTCAAAGGCAAGGCGATCATTATTTACGGTTCGCGGTAGAGCGGGAAGACCACCCTGGTTAAGAGGATTATCGGCAAAATCGGCATGGATGCTTTGTTTCTGACCGGGGATGAGCCTGACGTGCGGGAGTTGATGCACAATATTTCTTCCGCAAGGCTGAAATCCGTTTTTGGGAAACGCCGATTGGTGGTGATCGATGAAGCGCAGCGGATACCGGATATCGGACTCACGATGAAACTCATTACCGATCAGATTCCTGAAGTCCAGCTTATTGCTACCGGATCATCCGCTTTTGAACTGGCGAACAGGGCGAATGAACCGTTAACCGGGTGGAAATATGAATTTCATCTTTATCCGCTGACTTTTGCGGAATTGGTAAATCATTCCGGTCTGCTGGAAGAACGAAGAATGCTTGAACATCGTCTGATTTTCGGTTTGTATCCTGAAATTGTAACCAATCCCGATGATGACGAAGAACTTTTGCGGTTACTTTCCGGAAGTTATCTTTACAAAGACCTGCTGATCCTTGAAGACATCAAAAAACCAGCTGTCCTTGACAAGTTAATACGGGCGCTGGCGCTTCAAATCGGATCGAAGGTTTCATTTAATGAGCTCGCGCGTCTGGTGGGAGCTGATATTAAGACCGTGGAAAAATACGTTGATTTACTGGAAAGAGCATACGTTGTATTCAGATTAACGGCTTTCAGCCGGAATGTCCGTAACGAGATCAGGAAAGGGCGAAAGATATATTTTTTCGACAATGGCGTGAGGAATGCGGTGATCAGCAACTTTAACCCGGTGGAGTCGCGTACGGATTTCGGCGCGTTATGGGAGAATTATCTTATCTCGGAACGTTTGAAATCCATCGCCAACCAGGGAAGGTCCGTGCGGCAGTTTTTCTGGCGCACCACCAGCAAGCAGGAAATCGATTATATCAAGGAAGAAAATGCCGGTTTACGGGCTTGGGAATTTAAATGGAGTTCCAATAAAAAGCATGCAAAAATCCCGGTAACCTTCACTTCCGCATATCCGGAAACTTCCACGAAATTGATAACTCCGCAAAATTTCGATGAATTTCTGATGCCCGAAAGCTAACTTTTGGTTAGAAAATAGTTTATTGCGCTTCACTTTTGGCTAATAGCTGGTAAGCTATGGACATATATGTTAAAAAATTGGAGAATATTATGAATAACGCTGATTGGATTGACCGCAACCATAATTATACCCTGATCGACGGCAACAGCGGCTTTGCGCTGTGTGTGGCGGGGATGAAATTTTCTGATTCCGTGCTGAAAGGGATGGAAGACAAATTTGAATCGGCCCACCGGGAAATGCAGCGGATCGAAGCCGGGGAAATCAAGAATCCGGACGAAAACCGCAAGGTTACTCACTTTACCGACCGCACTTCCTATTACGGTTCTGAACTGTATATCATGGTGGAGGAGTTCGTCGAGAATATTCGTTCCGGCGAAATTACCGGCGGCAGCGGAAAAAAATTCGATTCGGCGATCATCAACGGTATCGGCGGTTCCGCGCTGGGGCCGGAACTGATGCAGTTCGCGATCAACGGTCCGTACTGGAACGAACTTTCCGGGGACAAGCGCGACGGATACCTGAAAATCTATTTCCTTGATAATACCGACTCATCCGGATTTGCCGACATGCTCAACGCGGTTGACCTCGATACCGCGCTGTTCGTGAATATTTCAAAGTCGGGCGGAACCCAGGAAACCAAGAACAACATGACCGCGCTGGAAAATGCCTGCAAAGCCCAGGGGATCGATTACGCGAAACATGCCTGCGCCATCACGATGCAGGGAAGCAGTTTGGATGTTATCGCCAAGTCTAATCACTGGCTGAAAGTGTTCCCGATGCCGGAATCGATCGGCGGACGCACCAGCGAAACCAATATCGTGGGGCATCTTCCCGCCGCTCTTACCGGGGTGAATTTCAGGAACTTCCTCAAGGGTGCGTGCAACATGGACGCCTGGACCCGTTCCGAGGATTACCGCCGCAATCCTGCTTACATGCTGGCGGCAATGTGGTTTATCGCCGGAAAAGGACGCGGCGACCGCAATATGGTTATTGTGCCTTATTCCGACCGGCTGATCCTGCTTTCCCGCTACCTCCAGCAGCTCGTGATGGAAAGTCTCGGCAAGGAAAAGGACCTTGACGGAAATATTGTCCATCAGGGACTCAACGTTTTCGGCAACAAGGGCGGAACCGACGCCCACGCATTCATTCAGCAGCTCAACGACGGGCGCGATGACTTTTTTGTCACGTTCATTGAAGTGATGAAGGACGCTATGGCGCTGCCGATGGGTGAAGGTATTTTCATGGGCGACTACCTGCACGGTTTCCAGGCCGGACTTTCGAATGCCCTGCAAGACAAAGGCCGCCAGGTTATCCAGATCCGCATTCAGGAATTGAGCGAATACAGTCTCGGCATGATTATTGCGCTTTACGAACGGGCCGTGGCCGTTTACGCGGAATTTATCCATATCAACGCGTTCCATCAGCCGGGGGTGCAGGCGTACAAGCTTGCCAGCAAGGGCATTATCAAGATACTTGAAGAAATTGAAGTGAAGCTTGCCGGACTCGGGAGTTTCGAGGGTACGGTAACGGAACTTGCGGAGCGGCTGGATATGTCCGGGAAGGAAGTGGAAGTGGGCGGACTCCTGGCCAAGCTTGCGGAAAATTGCGAGCCGCGCGCTTACCCGAAGTTCTGCATTTCACGTTCATGGAACAGTGAAGCAGGCTGGATTTATAAAGTTTCCGGCAAGTAAATATTTTATATATAAATTGGTTTTTTTATTTTACCGCATTTATATTGAAATAGTAAAAAAAACAATTTGGTGTACAATAATTGTGGGTGTAGCATCGTTTTTATATTAAACAATCCTCCTGGTCGGGGTCGTGATTAATTAACCGCTATCGATTTATCGTCAGCGGAAAGTAGAGGTATTCAGCGGAATAATGGACACGGAATTTCTAAAATTCAACCCGTTTACTTTGTTGCCGGTAGTGATCTGGTTCTATCTCTGCATACTATCCATCAGGATTGTAAACAACAGTGATTACATTCCCAAGCAGATAAAAAAATTGACTTGCGTGATCTGCCTGTTTCTCGGTCCCCTGTATCTTCTGATTCTCGGATTTATTTTTCTTTTCGATTTGAGTAAACGTTTTCAGTCAGGGGGAATGGGCGGGCTTTTCAGCAGGAAACAAAAGGATTTGCCGATAACCCTGCTCGATTCATCGGGCCGGGAAAGCCAGTTGACGGCCTCCCAGGACGTTGCCGACCTTACCAAGAAAGTTGTTTTTGACGCCATCAGCAAAAGGGCCAGTGATATTCTGATTGACCCCAAAAATGAAAATGAATATACCGTGAGATTCAGGGTTGACGGCATGCTCCAGACGGTCAGGGAAATTGCAAATGACAACTGTGTGCCGATGGTTAACTCCATAAAAGCCATATCCGGGATGGACATTGCCGAAAAACGGCGTCCGCAGGACGGGAATTTCCAGGTTAAAACCACTACGGGCAACGTATCGTTCCGCGTGGCTACCGCCGGGGTTTACCACGGTGAAAAAATGGCCTTGCGGCTGCTCGACAAGAGTTACGGGCTGAAAAAACTCGAAGACGTGGGCATGGATGAAGCCTATGTGGATATTATCATGGAAGCGATCAGCCGGTCGGCGGGTATGGTGATAATCTGCGGACCTACCGGCAGCGGTAAAACCACGACTTTCTATGCAATGCTTGCGAGCCTCGATACCGCTCACCGGAATGTGGTAACCGTGGAAGACCCGATTGAATACGTGCTTGCCGACGTCAGCCAGATCGAGGTGAACGTTAAGGCCGGAATTACCTTTTCCAACACGCTCCGGAGTATTCTGCGCCAGGACCCCGACGTTATCTGCGTGGGGGAAATCCGCGACAGTGAAACCGCGCAAATGGCGCTCCAATCCTCGCAGACCGGTCACCTGGTCATGGCTACTATCCACAGTAACAATACTTTCGGGACCCTGGTCCGGCTGCTTGATCTCGGGGTGAATCCCCGGTTGATCGCCGCCGGTCTCAGCCTGGTTATTGCCCAGCGGCTGGTTAGAAAACTTTGCGACAACTGCAAGCAGCCAGCCGAACTCAACGAGGAATATATCAGTTATTTCGACCAGTACGGACTGGATTACAGCGGCATCATGCAGCCCGTGGGGTGCATCGAATGCGGCAATACCGGATATCGCGGCCGTACCGCCGTTCTCGATATCCTGGAAATGAGTGACGAACTGAAGTCGAAATTCGAGGATCAGGATGTAACCATAAGCGACCTTAAACAGCAGGGCGAGGAATTTTGTCCTTCATCTCTCTGGAGCGAAGCGATCAAAAAGGTCCTTGCCGGTGAAACGTCGCTGGAAGAAATCGAAAGGGTGGTTACCGGATTATGATTCTTATCGGAAACATTGCTTTGGCATTTATATTTGGCCTGATAGCCCTGAATACCAGGCTGCTCCAGATGCTGACCGCCGTTTTCAATCTGGGGTTGGCGATATTCCTGAGTATGATCTTCACTCCAGTGTTGATCAAGTTTTTTGAAGAGATGGATTACAAAGAGTATCATGACGGTTTGCTTATAGTGCTCATCACCGCAATCATTTTTATTGTCCTCCAGGTTTTGTGCGTTAAGTTCTTGACTAAGAACACCAAAGGTGCGTTCCCGGAAGTGGTCGACCGGTTCGGGTCGGTTCTGCTTGGATTCCTGTTCGGTTACATGCTTTCAGTGCTGGTCTTTTTCGCGATTGTTTTAACTCCACTTAATAAACATGAATATGTCATAACCGTTGCCGGTAGCAATGATTTAACTGTCCAAACGGTTGTCCCGATGGAAAGCATGATTGATATTATATCTAAAATCACTCTTCAGCCGGAAGAATTGGCGCACAGCGAGATCCCCAAAACACTCATGAACAACGATGAGAAAGAGACCGAGGAAAAAAGCGGTCTTGAAGAAGAGGCGAAGCCTGAGGAAAAACCAAAGAAAGCCGGTAAGGAAAAGCCTGCAAAAGCCAAGCCGTCTGCCAAATAATATGATGCCGCATGGGTAGGTCATTTCAATCAGAATCTCCAAGTATGATGTCCGTTGATTCTCCGGATTTGCGCACGGCGGCGGAAAAGTATCCAATACTGATCAGCGCTTATTATCAGAGCCTGATAGATTCCAGCAACCCTGAATCAGATCCCATCACCCGGCAGTGCATGCCTGATCCCAGGGAACTGGACGACACTTTGCCGGATGACGGCCTCGGGGAAGAGCCGCAAACTCCGGTCCCGAGGCTGATTCACCGTTATTCCGACCGGGCGGTACTGCTTACCACCAACCGTTGCGCGGTCCATTGCCGGTTTTGTTTCCGCAAGCGTTTCTGGAAATCCGGAAATTCCGAAGCGGATATTTCCAAACCGGAGCTTGAAGAAGCTTGTTCTTACCTTAAAAGCCATTCTGAAGTGCGGGAACTGCTGGTTTCCGGCGGGGACCCCCTGATGCTTTCCAGAGCGCGGTTGCTGGATATTTTTTCGCGCCTTGCCGACATCGAAAATCTGAAAATTCTCAGGCTTTGTACCCGGGTTCCAGTCACTGACCCCGGCCGGGTAAATCCGGAACTTGCCGCCGGTCTCGCAATAATTCCCGGACTGTGGATGGTGACTCACTTCAACCATCCGAGGGAGGTTACTCCGGAATCCGTCCGGGCTTGCTCTGAGTTTATTTCCAGGGGCATTCCGGTACTGAACCAGACCGTGCTGCTGGCCGGGATAAATGACCGGGCAGACATCCTCGAAGAACTGTTCAGCGGTCTTGTCTCGCACCGGATAAAGCCGCATTATCTTTTTCATATCGACCCGGTTCGCGGGGTGAAACACTTCTCCACAGGTGTCGAGCGCGGTATAAAAATTCTCCGGGAGTTACGCAACCGGATTTCTTCGCTGGCTACCCCGGTTTTCGCTATCGATCTGCCGGAGGGTGGCGGTAAAGTGCCGCTGCTGCCGGACTACCGCCGTGGCGAGGGATTTATTGCCATCGATGGCCGGGTTTTGTATTACCCGGATCAGTCTCAGAAAGACGGGACTTATACAGAAAAATGATAATTAAAGTCATTGTTTTAATGGATTTCGACTTGACAAAATGGTAAAGGTGCTTTACTATAATCCTGGATCAGCACTGAATTTTTCACCGGTCCAGGAGTTATATGAAGACTCAATCAGATACCATTAGAATTCTCCTGACGCATATGCAGCGGATTATTCACAAACATTCATTTCTCGAAGACCACCCTATCCGTTTTGCAAAAGATATCGTGCTTACGCCAAGGGAAATTCACACCATCCAGGCAATTGGGGAACATCCGGAAATAAACATCAAGGAGTTGGGTGAATTGTTCGGGGTTTCGAAAAGTGCGGCATCGCAAATGACGGCAAAACTTGTGGGTAAAGGTTACGTTTGTAAAGAAAACCCGATCGATAATAATAAGGAACTGCGGTTGTCGCTTACTGACGCCGGACGTCAGGCGTTTCATGCCCACGCGTGTTTTCACGGGAAGCATTTGGCGGAACTGGAAAAATGTCTGAAATCGGAATTTTCCGATTCTGAAACGGCCAGAACCGCGGAGTTGCTGGCAATCATTGAAAATGTTATGGACAAAAGGATTTCAACCCTGACCCGGGAGGGATAAAAAAATTTAAATAAATGGTTAAGTAACTAAACTAAAAAACGGAGGTCGAAATGGACGCGTTGAAGCAAATCTTCAATTCACAGGAACACGTGGAAAATTATGATCAAAAAACCCGGAGGGCAAATTGGCTGGGACCGGAAATTCTGTTCGGACTTGCTTTCAGATATCTGAATTCCGGTGAAAAAATTCTTGACCTTGGGATCGGCACGGGACTTACTTCCGTACTTTTCAACAAGGCCGGGCTCCAGGTATACGGCATGGATTTTTCCGGGGAAATGCTTAAAGCTTGCGGAAAAAAGAACATCGCCAGCGATTTGAAAGAACATGACATGAGAAAAACACCTTACCCGTATGAATCCGGGTCGATGGATCATGCGGTTTGCGGCGGAGTCATGCATATAATTGAAAATATTACTCCAATATTTCAGGAAGTCTCACGAATTGTGCGGGAGGATGGAATTTTTACTTTTGTTTGCGCGGATCATCAAGCTGCCGGCGGCAAAAAATTTTCCGTCCGATCTGATAAGTCAAATACAACCGCATATAATCATGGCGAGAGTGAAATTCAAAAACAACTTGATGACTGCGGGTTTAAATTGCTGAATTTTCTGGAATTCTTTGTTTTCATGCAAGGTGATAAAACCCAGAAACGTGCTTTCCGGGCGTATTCAGCGAAAAAAACGACTGCCGATTGATAGGCTTAACGGCTGAAAATTGCCGATCCGCATTCCATACGCACAGGCAATAATATATTTGTTTAATTTGGAGAAATGTGCTATCTTACCGGTTTGACAAATTCAGGAAAAACTATTATGCCTACGTATGAATACGAATGCGGCGAATGCGGACACTTTTTTGAAGCATTTCAAAACATGTCCGATGCACCGTTGCAAGACTGCCCGGAGTGCGGACAGAAAAGTTTGCGGCGTTTGATTGGCACGGGAGCCGGAATTATTTTCAAGGGAAGCGGTTTTTACTGCACCGATTACCGTTCTGACAGTTATAACCAGGCTGCGAAAAAAGATACCGCGGTGGTCAGCACCACAAGCACGAAAAGCGGCAGTTCCGAAAAGAGTGACAGCGCAAAGAAAAATAGTGCTTCAAGTAATAAAAAATCAACCGGAGACTGATTATGACAATGATGATAAAGTGTCATAAGTGTGGGCGCGAAAACCAGTTGGGGGTAATCTTCTGTCATAAGTGCGGTGAGAAACTTGATCTGAATACCGATGAACCGCAGGTGAAGGACAAAAAGAAATTCAAATGGTTTAAGTTGTTCCGCAATCTGATCGTCCTGATTATATTCCTGGTTTTAGTGCTGTTGATATGCGGCGTATTCATTCCCTTCGGATTCAAGAATTACGAATTGCTTGACAATCAGGAAGCTAAAACAAAAGTAGACGAAATGTGCGATAATATTGACAGGATCGTCGATAACGGGCAGGCTAAAAATTATACTTTTGTCATGACTCCGAAGGAAGCAACTTATGCTTTCAACAAGGTGTTTGTGAAGAAACCGCAAGGGGATCAAAAAGCGTCTGAAGAGAAGAAACCGGAAGAGAAGAAAGACGATAAAAAAAGCGGCGACACGGAAGTTATCGAAACTGTCGCTTCCGGGGAGGGGAACGCGGAGAGTTCAGAAAAATTCTTTTTTGACGTCGATTCCGAAAAAAATATTGTTATCGTTATTATGCTGAAATGGTATAATACTGTTCCGGCCCGTCTGGAAATTGTCGGCACGCCGGTCAATCCGCCGGAACCGGAAGCGAAAGACGATGAAGAAGAAGGTGAGAAAGCAAAAGCTGACGGTCCCAAAGAAATAGACTTTGAAATTAAATCGTTGAAACTTGGTCATGTCCCGATTCCGTTAGTCGCGAAGCGCAAAATCCTGGATCTTTTCGAGAAAGGTTTTTCGACCGAGCTTATGACTGATTACCGCAAGATGGTGAAGTCGGTTACCGTTGATGACGATTATAATTTTGTGATTACTTTCAAGGACAAGGTTGAATAGTTCCGTCCGCCAAACCCGGAGTTGTTGACTAATGCTGTACAGGCAGGTAAATATTGCCGCGATAAACGGAAAACTGCCTCCGGAAGCGGTCACATCCGCCGATATCGAATCCAGGCTTAAACCGGTATACGAACGTCTGAAGCTTCCGGAGGGGCGGCTGGAGCTTATGACCGGCATCAGGGAACGCCGGTTCTGGGCTCCCGGAACGCTGCCTAGCGAAGCAGCTTCCCTTGCCGGTGAAGCCGCGCTTGAAGCATCGGGAATTCCCCGCGAAAAAATCGGATGTCTGCTGATGTGTTCGGTTTCGCGCGACTTCCTTGAACCCGCCACCGCCACGGTTGTTCACAACCGTCTCGGATTACCGTCACGGGCGGAAGTTTTCGACGTTTCCAATGCTTGTCTGGGATTCCTGTCCGGAATGATTGTACTGGGCAACATGATCGAACTCGGTCAGGTTGAAGCGGGATTGCTTGTTTCCGGCGAAAACAGCCGTCCGCTGCTTGAAAGCACCATCGAAAAAATCCTTAACGATGAGACTTTGACCCGCCGGACCGTCAAGCCGTTGTTTGCCTCGCTAACCATCGGTTCCGGGGCAGTTGCGGCAGTGCTGGCCAAACGCGGGTTGACCGGTTCCGGTCATCGTTTACTTGGCGGAGTTTCACTCGCCGCCACCGAACACAACGATCTTTGCCGCGGCGGAAATCCGGCAAGTGGGATGACCGACGGTTCCGAAACCCTGATGAATACCGATTCGGAGATGCTGATGCAGTGCGGTGTGGAAGCCGCCGCGAAAACCTGGAAATTATTTCTTTCGGAAACCGGACTTTCAGAATCCGATTTCAGTTGCTATTGTACGCATCAGGTAGGCAGGGCCCACAAAAAGCTGTTGTGCGAAAAACTGGGAATCGATATCGGCAAGGATTTTGCGACCCTTGAAACAATGGGCAACGTCGGTTCGGTATCATGTCCGGTGACTTTGGCGGCTGCGGTGGAATCCGGGGCGCTGAAAGAGGGGGAAACGGCCGCGATGCTGGGAATCGGCAGCGGGATCAATTGTACCATGCTGGGAGTTAAATGGTAATGACCGATTTTTCTGGAATAAAAGAACTTTACCCGTATGAATCACACTATTTCGGCGGGAAGAATCGCCGCTTGCACTATGTCGACGAGGGATCGGGGACGCCTATGGTAATGGTCCACGGCAATCCGAGCTGGTCGTTCATGTACCGCGGACTTATCGATGAATTCCGGAAAACGTACCGGGTTATCGCCGTCGATCACCTCGGATGCGGAATGTCGGACAAACCCCAGGACTTCAGGTATCGCCTCGAAACCCATATCGACAATCTTGAGAATCTGCTCCTGAGCCTCGATTTGGAAGACATTGTCCTCTGCGTTCACGACTGGGGCGGCCCTATCGCAATGGGATTCGCGATCCGCCATCCTCAACGCATTAAGTCGATTGTGATCTTCAATACCGCGGCATTTTCCATGAACTGGATGCCGTGGCGCATTGCACTGCTGAGGATTCCCTGGATAAGCGAGCTCCTGATCAGGAAAACCGGATTTTTTATCAAGAGTGCGATTGGCTGCACCACGCATACGAAAATGCCGGGGAAAGTCAGGGAAGGGTACTTGCTCCCGTATGATTCTTACGAAAACCGGATTGCGCTTTATCAGTTTATCCAGGACATCCCAATGGGGCCGGAACACCGTTCGTTTGAACTGCTGTTGGAGATTGAGCACGGACTCTGGATGTTCCGGGAAAGTCCGGTATGCATTATCTGGGGGATGCGCGACTGGTGTTTCAAGCCGAAATTCCTTGAGCGCTGGAAAGTTTATTATCCGCAGGCGCGGGTTCACCAGCTCGATAATGCCGCCCACTACTTGCTCGAAGATGCTCTCGACGACACCATCGACCATCTTAAACTTTTCTTCAAGGATTTTAAAATTTAAAGCTGGAGAAGGCTGTGTTCAGAAAAACCATTTCGGGGATTATTGCTTTTCTATATCTGGCGGCGGCCTATTTTACCGGCGGAGTGGGCGCGGCGGTTATGCTGGGTATTTACCTGTTGTTCCCATTGGGAATTATCTGGTTAAGCGATCCGGTGACGGCATCGAGAAATCTTCCCGAGTCCGGCCCGTTTTCAAAGATCAGCGGTGATCTTCTGATTGCCGTGGCTGGCTGGATTCTGCTTTCCATTCCGTTCGTGGTTGGCTTTATCGACCGGATGCAGACTTGACTTCACCAATTCCCGCCTGAAAATTTGCAGTCGGCCCCGCGAACCAATATATTGTAGCTTACATCAAAGCAATTGGAGTTTTATGGATATCAATATTCTGTTTATCGGCGACATTGTAGGAAAAGGCGGACGCCGTACCGTGCGGAAGCTTGCGCCGGAATTGCGCCGGGAATTCAACTGCGCCTTTTGTGTCGCGAACGGTGAAAATGCCGCTTCAGGCGCGGGAATTTCCGCCAAATGTGCCACGGAACTATCGGAAGCGTGCGACGTCATTACCACCGGTGACCACGTTTGGGACCAGAAGTGTTTTGAAAATGAGATCAAACAGTTTAAAAACGTATTGCGTCCGGCCAATTTTCATGCCGCGCAACCGGGCCGGGGCTGGGGGATTTTCCGGGTCCCCGTATGCGGGGAAATCGGCGTGATCAATCTCTGCGGAAAAATTTTCATGCGGGAGAGCGCGAATTGTCCGTTTGAAACCGCCGTCGCGATTCTCCGGGAAATCCCGAAAACCGTGAAGACCGTGATCGTGGATTTCCATACCGAAGCCACCAGCGAAATCGCCGCGATGGCACATTTTCTTGACGGCAAAGTCAGCGCGGTGATCGGGACCCATACCCACGTACAGACCGCCGACGGCAAGGTTTTAAGCGGCGGTACGGCATTCATTTCCGATGTGGGAATGGTGGGCGCCGAATATTCAGTGCTTGGACGAACTGTTGAATCGGTGATGCAAAAGTTTACCAGCGGCATGCCGACCAGACTCCCGGTGGAGGAAAAAGGCATCAGGCTGGATGCCGTGGTGATTACCTGTGATTCCGCAACCGGCAAGGCGAAGAAAATTGTCCCGATATCACGTATGAATACGGAAAATTAATGAGAAAAATATGACGAATTTACCTGAAATCGATATGGATAGGATCAAGCTCCTGATCAAATTGGCCCTTGATGAGGACCTCGGTGAACTCGGTGACGCCACCAGCAATTCCGTTATCCCGGAATCCGTAACCGCTAGCGCTGTCCTCAAATGCAAGGAAGACTGCGTTTGTGCCGGACTTCCGGTTGCCGAACAGGTTTTTCAGGTTGTAGATCCAAAAATATCCTGGACCGCGAAAGTAAACGATGGGGAGAAATGTCCGGCGGGAACCGTGCTTGCGGAAGCGTCGGGGCCGGCGCGGAGTCTGCTTACCGCCGAACGCACCGCCTTGAATTTCCTCCAGCGGTTGAGCGGATGCGCCACTACTTCCCGGCGCTACGCCGATGCCGCCGGGGACAAATGCGTGATACTCGATACCCGTAAAACCACTCCCGGATGGCGCAATCTGGAAAAATACGCCGTTGCCGCCGGAGGCGCGACGAACCACCGCATCGGACTTTATGACCGGGTGATGATCAAGGACAACCACAGGGAACTCGCCGGATTTGAAGGTCCGGGAGGCATTGCCCGGGCTGCTTCAAGGGCCCGGGAAAAGTACCCGCGGTTGGAGATTGAAGTGGAAGCCGATACCCTTGAAGAAGTTAAAGAAGCACTCGCGGCAAAGGCCGATTACATATTGCTCGATAACATGACCAACGAACAGATGAGCGAAGCCGTGAAGATGAATACCGGGCAGGCTAAACTCGAAGCCAGCGGGGGCATCACTCTTGAACGTATTCCGCAAATCGCGGAACTCGGGGTTGATTTTATTTCCGTCGGCGCGTTGACCCACTCAGTGAAAGCCGTCGATATCTCCATGGAAATCCGCCAGGGGGTTGCCTCTGGACTGAAAAATTGCCGGAAGAATAGTCACGCTTGAATCGCGTAACCTACTGAACATGAAAAAAAAGGATCAAGACAATGATAGCGAGAATAACCGGAACGCTGGTGGATGGAAATTTTACCGAAGTTATCGTGGATGTCAACGGGGTCGGCTACCGGATATTTATTCCGATGAGTACTTACGACAAACTTCCGAAAACCGGTGAAAACGTGTCATTACTCACTCACCTGCATGTACGCGAAGACGCGCTCAATCTGTTCGGGTTTGCCACACCGGAGGAACAGGAACTGTTTGAAATGCTGATCGGGGTGAGTGGAATCGGTGCGCGGCTGGCGCTCAGTATTCTCAGCAGCATGCCGGTCGGCTCCTTCTGCAACGCCATTATCAACGGCGACCTGACTTTGGTGAAGCGAATCAACGGCATCGGCAAGAAAACCGCCGAACGCCTTATTATCGAACTCAAGGACAAAGTCGCGAAATCCGCGCTGTCCGCTCCCGGCGACAGCGAAAAACTCCCCGATACCAAGGCCCAGGCGGTGGAAGACGCCCTGCTGGCGCTCGCGCAACTTGGATTCAAGGCGGAAAGCGCCCGGAAAGTGGTTCACGGCATTGCCGAAAAACTTGCCGAAAAAGATTGTTCGCCCGAAAACCTTATCCGCAAGTCTCTGCAATCACTCAACCAGTAATATTATCTATATAACACGTAGGGAATTATTTCCCGTCAATGCCGGGATCGTGTAGCATTCCGGTCACTCCATTACTTATCTTTTTTGGAGCTGCATTTCCCACTGCTGCTTGCGGATGGCTGCCATAAGTTCTTTTACCCGCCGGCGGAAAATTTTAATTTTGAGTTGTTCCTGTTTGCCGGGAATATCTTTAAGGGAATCCAGCAATGGAAAAATCCGTGAACATTTCTCAAGCGCTTCGTTGAGTTTATCTTTGTCATTTCTGGTGGCATTGAATGCTGTAACCCCTTCCTTTTGCAGACGCGTGGCGTCGCCATAGAGATAATTGGCTTCCTTGAAAGTATCGCTGAACTTTTTCATTTTTGCTCTCAGGGCCATAACCTCGTCCCGGATCTTCTGATACTCTGAATTTGCCTGGGAATTCAATTCCAGTGAGACGAGGAACTTGTCTGACGCTTTTTTAGCCTGGGCGAAGAGCCGGTAAGCCTTTCCTTTATCGCATGATGGCTGTTTCGAGTATTGCCGGGCTTTTCTCAGGGCGGTCCTGGCGGAATGATCGTTGGTAAACTTCAGGATTGCGCCGGCGCCGATAACTGCCAGTACCGCAATTGCAAGGATAATCAGTATCCTTAGAAGCTGGCTCAGTTTCCGGGCTTTGGATTTAACGTTGCCTCTCAGGTCGGCCGAGGATTTTGACAGCACGAATTTTTTGCCTTTTGATGCCGGGACTTTTGCGGTCTGCTTCATCTTCGCGAGAATTTTCCGGACTTCCGACTGGAATTCATTCCATGAATTGTACCGGTCATCAGGATTTTTCTCCATCATTTTTTTCAGTACGGCGGTGACTTCCGGGATTATCTTTACTTCCGGATTCCGGGTTTCCGGTTCCGGGAAAGGCGCTTCGCTGTGCATGTCCACGATTTTTGATACGTCATCGTTGTCGTATGGCGGAACCCCTGCGATCAGGTTGTAGAGGGTCGCGCCGAGGGAATAGAGGTCGGTACGCCAGTCGAGAGGTTCCCCGCGCGACTGCTCAGGACTCATGTAGTACGGCGAACCTTCCACGATTTCCTGCCGTTCGAGGGTTTCGCTGATATGCTGGGCTATTCCCATATCGAGCAGGTACGCTTCGCCTGCCTCGTTAACCATGATGTTGCCGGGTTTGATATCGCGGTGGAGAAGTTTGTGTTTTTCCCAGGCGTAATTGAGGGCGTCGGCAATTTTCAACGCATACTTCAGAGCCTGTTTGTCCGAGGTCGGGCCGTCCGCTTCGACAAGCTGGTCAAGGTCGCGCCCTTCCACGTAAGTCATTGCCAGGTAGCATACGCCGTCATCCTCTCCGGCATCGATGGCGGTAACGATAAACGGGTGGGTGAGACGCCCGGAAAACCTTACTTCCTTCATGAACTGTTCCACGGCTTCGCGGTCTTCGGTGAATTCGCGGGGAAGTACCTTCAGCGCAACCTGACGGTCCATCGAAATCTGATTGGCCAGGTATACATTTCCCATTCCCCCTTTGCCGATTTCCCGGATAACCTCGAAACCGCCGAGAACTTCGCCTGGCTTGATTTCTTTCGGGGGGGCAGGTATCGATACCGTGGAATTACAGTGCGGACAGGCAACAACTGTCCCCAGGTTGGGATCGGCCTCAAAAAGTTCGCTGCATTGCGGACATGAATAGATAGCCATGTATATAAATATCACCCCTGCGGAACCAGCGGTTCTCCAGGCAGTTGTTCTCCTGATTCATTAGATATAGATCGATTAATATAAATTATTAACCCAAAACAGGGGCGAATGCAAATCAAATAGGTCAGGAATAGCCCGATTTTGGACAATATCCGGGTAAAATTCACATCCGCGCGGCAACCTGGTCCGTAAAGAAACATGCGGAGCAGTGCGATGCGTCATCCGATACCGGAACCAGTGGCGGCGCATCCATTTTACAGCGGTCTTCCGCCATCGGACAGCGTGGATGGAAGGGGCATCCCCGCGGAGGCTCGAGCGGAGAAGGCACGTCTCCCGGCAATATGATCCGCTTTCGTCTCGTAACCGCATCGAGGGTTGGGACTGCCGAAAGCAACGCTTTGGTGTACGGGTGGCGGGGGGTGCGGCAAACCTCCCGGCTGTCACCACTTTCAACGATTCTGCCCAGGTACATTACCATAATTCTTTGACTGATGTGTTCCACCACCGCCAGATCATGGGCGATAAAAAGATAAGCCACGCCGGTTTTCTTCTGAATATCCTCAAGCAAGGTGATGATTTGGGCCTGCACACTTACGTCGAGTGCGGAAACCGGTTCATCGGCAATGATAAGTTGCGGATCCACCGCAAGCGCCCGGGCAATCCCGATCCGCTGACGTTGTCCGCCGCTGAACTGATGAGGAAAACGTTCCATCTGCTCGGGTTTCAAGCCCACCATACTGAGCAGTTCGCCAATGCGCGTCATTCTGCCCTGACGGTCAAGGCCGGTATGCAGCGCCAATACTTCGTCGAGAACCGTCCTCACGGTCATGCGGGGATTCAGGGAGGCGTAAGGATCCTGAAAGATCATCTGGATATTGCGCCGCACTTTCCGCAACTCAGTTCCGCGCAGGGCGCCAAGATTCACGCCGTCGAGGGCAAAAGTTCCCGACAAGGGTTTTTCGAGCCGGACCAGGGTTCTGCCGAGGGTGCTTTTGCCGCAACCGCTTTCCCCCACCAGGCCAACCGTTTCACCGGCTTTGACGGTCAGAGTGACGCCGTCGACCGCTCTTACGAACTTTTTGCGCCCGAACAAGCCTTTCCTGACCGGAAACCAGGTTCTCAGGTTGTCTACTTTAAGCAAAGTTTTATTTTCAGGTTTCATAATGATCAGTCTGTTTCAAGTTTTCCGAGAAGCATTTTCCGCAGGAGGTTGAACGCCGTATTCATTGCACGGAGTCTTACCATCTCGCGGTTGCCGGAAAAGTTGTTCTCCGTTACCGCTTGTTTGTCGCGGTATTTAACTCCAATATACACCAATCCGACAGGTTTTTCCTTTGTTCCCCCACTTGGACCGGCGATTCCGGAAACGGCGATCCCGGCGGCGGCGGAAAATTTTTCGCAAATTTTTTCCACCATGGCCCCGGCGCATTCGCGGCTTACCGCTCCGTGTTCGGCGATGATTTGTTTTGGCACTCCGAGCATTTCAATTTTCACTTCGTTGCTGTAGGTCACCATCGATCCGGGAAAGATGTCCGACGAACCTGACAACCGGGTGATTTCGGCGGCGATCATTCCGCCGGTACATGATTCGGCGGTGGCGATCTGTTCGCCCCGTTCCCGCAGGAGCAATGAAACTTCCTCGGCCAGCGTTTCGCAGCCGTCGGGAAGGATACGGCCTTTCAGGAATTCCCGGCATTCCCTCGATTTCAAGTTCAGTAAAGCTTCGTCAGGACTGCTAAGGAAAAGCCTGACTCCGCCCGGCGACGCGCAGTATGCCACCGATAAATTTTTGACGTCCTTGATAATCGGTTGAATCTCGTCTTCCAGAATCGACTCGGGAATTCCAACCGTGTACATCAAGTCAGTGTAGACCTGCCCTTTGAGGAGACCTTTAATCCGGGGAATGACAAAATCAATAGTCATCGGGGTAATTTCGATAGGCGGTCCCGGCAACATCGCTATGATTTTTTTCGACTCGTATTTTCCGCCGTCCATTTCGAGCCAGATTCCGGGCGCGGTTCCTACCCGGTTAGGCAGAATCTCCACCCCTTCCGGAACCATCGCCTGGACCATTACCCGCTCCGGGGGATTGCCGCGCTTGAGTTTCATCCAGCGCTTAAAGATAGCGGTTTCCACTTCAATATTCTTTACGAGTTTGCGCCCGGTGAACTCGGCTACGGAAGTCATGGTCATGTCGTCGGCGGTAGGCCCGAGGCCGCCGGTGGTGATGACGATATCGGCTTCGGGCAGCAAAGTTTCCAAACCGGCGTGGAGTTCCTCGCGGCGGTCGGCAACCACCATTGCCCGTTCCGGGATTATGCCGATCCGGGTGAGTTGTTCTCCCAGAAAAGCCATATTTGTATTGATCGTGGCGCCCTTTAAAAGTTCGTCACCGATGCACAGAATCGCTATTTTCAAATCATTCTCCTTGTAAATCAGTGCGTATCTGATTACATTGGAATTCTTTTTCCCACTTTCAAGGCACGAAACACAGGATTTTTCAATGGATTGGACTATTATTGTTTTTTCGGTGCTAATCGGATTTACCGCAATGGTTTCCGGCGGATTCTGGGGACTCGGAGGCGGTTGGCTGGTTGTACCGTGCCTGCTCCTGATGAACGAGGATATGAAAGTGGCGGTTCCCGCGAGTCTGCTCCAGATGCTCATCAGTTCAAGTTTCACGGTCATAAAACAGCTCCCGAAAATCGGCTGGAAAAAGGGTGGCTGGGGCTGGACTGTTGCCGTTCCTCTCACCGGGGCGGCATTCGTCGGAGGTTTTTTCGGTCGTCCGCTCGGGAATTGGATTCAGGAAATTTTTGACAGCCGCAAACCGCATCAGGCACTTTTCCTGATACTTTTAGTTTATATTTTTTTCAGCACCGTCTTCAGCAGTGAGGGCAAAACGGCAAGCCGTCCGGCGGAAAGCAGTTTGGCGGTAAAGAAAATCTGGCAGACCCTTATCGCCGGATTTGGGGTTGGTGTACTCGCTTCGCTGCTCGGGATCGGCGGCGGTACAGTGAACCGTCCGGTTTTGAAATCGGTTTTGAAAGTTCCGGAAAAAACCACCGCCGCGATTGCCAGACTCGCGGTATTCATCACCGCGATTGCCGGAACCATCTCGTATTTCTCTGGAATGAAATTTTTCCCGGACCCCAGCCACCCCGGAACAAAAGCGTTATTGACAGGTTTAATGCTTGCGGCCGGTGGTTCCATCGGCTTTGCGCTCGGAACCAGGATGCACTCGATAGTGCTGAATGCAGGCGGCGCGAAAACCGCGCACCAGAGTTTTGCGCTGATGGTGCTGCTGGTAAGTGTCAGCGTACTGTGCAAACTGCTTGACTATATTGAAATCGGACGGATAATTATTCTCAGCAGCGCCGGATTGCTGTTGATTTATCTTTTTTCCACTACAATATTAAGCATGATCAATGTTGCGAAGGAAAATTCTACAGATGAAACTTAAAGTATCAAAATCATTGTTGAAAGGGACCCTGAAGGTTCCAGGATCAAAATCACATACCATCAGGGCAGTTGCCGTGGCCCTGCTTGCGCCCGGCGAATCGATCATTGAAAACCCGCTCGAATCCCTTGACACCGTATCCAGCCTGCGTGCGCTTACCTCAATGGGCGGACAGGTTGAGGTTAACAAAGATTTTTGGAGGATCATCGGAACCGGCGGAAAACTCCGCGAACCCTTGCGGACAATCAACATGGGCAACTCCGGCACCGGCACCAGAATTTTCACCGGAATCGCCGCCACCGGAACTCATAAATACAAGTTCGACGGCGATAAATCGCTCAGGAGCCGTCCTATGGGCGAACTCCATGACGCCCTTGTTGCTCTCGGCGCAAAATGCGAATCGACCAACGGAAAATGCCCGTTCACCATCCAGGGGCCGATCAAAGGCGGCGAAACCAGGGTCGACGGCAAGTCTTCACAGTTCCTGACCTCGTTGCTGTTCGCTACTCCGCTCGCGGAAAACGATACCCGGATCAACGTTTACAACCTCCAGGAAAAACCCTACGTGGAAATTACCCTGGACTGGCTTGACCGCCAGGAAATCAAATACCGGTGCAGCGACAATCTTACCGAATTCTACATTCCCGGCAGACAGCGTTATCACAATTTCAGTTTCAATGTTCCGGCGGACTTTTCAACGGCCACGTTCCCGCTGGTGGCGGCGGCCGTTACCGGCAGTGAACTGGATTTGGAAAACCTTGATTTTTCCGACCGCCAGGGCGATAAAGCCGTTTTTGACCATCTCGCTAAAATGGGCATGGAAATCACGACCAAGGGAAAATTCACCAATATCAAACCCGCCGGGCGTCTCAAGGGTATCGAAGTGGACCTCAACGCCACCCCGGACGCACTCCCGGCGATGGCTGTGGCCGGAGCTTGCGCCACAGGAAAAACTATCCTGAAAAACGTACCTCAGGCACGGATCAAGGAAACTGACCGCATTACCTGTATGACTTCAGAACTCCGCAAGATGGGCGTGGAAATAGAAGAACTTGAAGACGGCATGGTAATTTCCGGATGTGATAACCTGCACGGCGCCGAAGTGGAAGGCCACGAAGACCACCGGATTGTCATGGCGCTGGCGCTGGCGGGTATGGCCGCCGAGGGCGAAACCATCATCAACGGCTCCGAAGCGGCATCCGTCACCTTCCCGGAATTCTTCGCCGACTTTCGGGATATCGGCGCGGTTATGGAACAGTTCGAGTAGGATTGCTGGTCAATATCCAATATCCACACGGAATGTCCAACCAAACATTGTGTTTGGATCGAATGGCCGGGTTGTTTCACGAACCCGGCAAACTCGCATAGCTGTTTCCCCTTTCAAACCGGGAACGATCCCCGGTTTGGGCGGTCAACGAATAAATCCCCATCCAGATAATCAGCGCCGCATAAACAATTACCGCAATGATGTAAATGATTCCCGCGATTCCTGTTTTGCGGTCTTTGTCGGACTGCAATTCTTTATTGATCCGGCAGCGGTCGCAGTTCAAGCAGTCGAGGTCTTCGGGGTGTCTGACGCCAAGGTCGCAGTAGCCGGGTTTGACTTGCGGAAAAGCCGGCTTCGGAAAAATCCGGGCCAGTATTTTCAGTTTGTTGAACAGCGACAAAAATGCTCCCGCCGGGCACAGGTTCCGACACCAGAACCGGGTGAAAAACAGCGACAGTATCATAAGTCCCACGATCATCCCCAACAATACCGGATGTCGTACCGTACTGAATGCCGAACGCAACACGTCACCGGCAAAAACCGCCCGGCTGAAAGATAAAATCAGCCAGATGCCGAGTCCTGCCAGCAGAATGTATTTGACCAGCCTCAGCCACACCCACCAGAAACGTGGCGGCCGGTAATGAAACTTACTTAAGTTCAGATACGCCAGAATTTCCTGTAATGCTCCGAACGGACAGATGTAGCCACAGTAAACATTTCCGAACAACGCCAGAAATAACGGCAGGATCGCCGCCAGCAGAAACGGACCGGTAAGTCCGGGCGACGGAAACTGCCATTCCAGCAGCGACGCCATGCTGTCGGTGGAGTACTGGATATTGGCGGCAATCCCGAGCGTCACCAGCACCACGATCAGGAAAAATCGCCGGAGCGGAGTGGTGATGAACCAGCGAACGATCACTGCCAGCGCGCAAAAAATAATGAAAACAACCGCGGCAGTCTCCACAGGAATGTCTTTCAGGGAAATCTTGGTGGATTTCGCGGTTTTACCCTTGAGTGCGGCAGAAAAATTTTTTCCCGATTCATGCAGAGCCGTGGAAATTCCTTTTGCCGTATAAGTGGCGCCACTCATCGAATCCAGGTCTTTTTTGTCGTAACCGGAAAAAATGTTTTTGCCGAGAAAAACCGCTTTATTTTTTAATACCTGGTCGAGAAATTCCTCGCCTTCCTGATGCTTGACTACCTTAAAATCTTTAACCTTTCCGTTTTTTCCGGCCCTAACCAGCAGATTGATCTTTCCGCCGTAACCGGTGGCGTCCGGCGCAAAATATTTTGTATTGAATACGTAATTTTGTGTTCCGCTCTGATCTTCGAGCATTAGAAATGGTACTGTCTGACCAGGAAGCGTGAGGTTGCGCGAAGTGACTTTGAGTCCGGGCGCGTTCCATTCAGCCGGGATCTCAAACGCGGGATTGGCAACAACTTTTTCGGCGCGGCGTTGCAGATGTGCGGTAAATAGCAGCAGAATTACCAGCACAAACAGTATCCAGCCCAAAAACTTTATGATCTTTTCCATTTTTCTTAAAAAATTAGTTAATCTCAAAAGATCTGAAGACTTGGGGAAAAGGACAAAACTTTTTGAAAAAGTTTATTTTATCTTCTCCAAACCCCATTTTCTTTTACAAAAAACTTTTACCTGAATCCGTGAGAAATTTAATTTTAAAAGTTATAATATACTTGAAATTAATATTTTACCGTGGTTTTTCTTATTCACCCGTTGGGTGAAACGAAAAATCCGTAAAAATTTCCCCTCCGGGAAAATCCATTGTGCCGCATCTGCTTCGTTAGCTGCAACTTGCAGTGGATACCACAGCTTCGTTTTGTTGCCTCGCATCTACGCCGCACTGAATTTTTCACGGATTCAGGTTTTAAAATTTATTTCCAGTACCACCGGGAAATTTTTTGTTGTCTTCGTGTCTTTGTTAGAGACAACGTATTTTTTAGTAAAAATAGTTCAGGGAACGGTTAATTCAATATTGGATGATTGGCGTAAAGCAAATCCGCACTATATTAGGAAATTAATTTTTTGGGGAATGACCGTTATGAAAAGATTCTTTACCTTTCTGAGCTTTCTGATAATGGTGGCGGTTACGTTCGCCTCCGGGGTGATCTGGCTGAATAACCTGCTGGTGTCGCGCCGCTGGTATCTCGACGTGGTTATAAACAAGCTTCCCACTCCCGGAAAGTATGCTTCCCACGAACTCGCCGCCAAAGCCGAAGGAGGACTGCTCTCATGGCTGGGCTGGAGCGCGTTCGACATGTCAACCGTAAGCACCTTTATCCCATTTTTCGGACTGCTGATGCTTACTTTCGGACTCTGGCGGATCTTCCTGAAAATGAAATTAACCGAAGATTTCCCGTTTTTCCGCTCTTATGAACGGTTGACTATCGCCCTTGGGCTGATAGGTACGCTGTGGGGCATCATCATGATAGGCTACTACCCGCCGGAAGCGGTAAACATGTCGAATCTGGTAATGTGTCTGCACACCGCGCTTTATTCGACTCTGGTTGCGGTGGTGTGGGTGTTCATTTTCGTGATTCCGCTGAAAACCATCATGCACGGCTGGCATCGCTGGATCAGCGCCGAGGAACGCAATCCCGAAGCAGGCGACCTGATCAGCATGCTTGACCGGCTCCGGAAGTCCGTAACCGCCACCGGCAACGAGTTAAGCGATATGAATTACCGGACCCGCGAGTTTCGCGGTCACCTGACCGACAGCGGCAAGGAACTCGCCGCCGCCGCGAAAAGCCTGAAGGAATTCCGGGAAAGGAGCGGAGCTGACGCTTTCGAGGTCATCGAAAAAGCCTGTTCGAGAATTTCCACTACGCTGGATGAAATCCGGAACGGTTCCGAACACCTCGCGTCAACCGGCGGCAAGATCAACAAGGCCGCCGATCAGATGGCGAAAGTGATGGAACGGCAGGCGCGGCTGCTCGAAACCATCGAGGAACGGCTCCGGGAATCTGAATCGCAACGGAACGATATTTCGGAAAAATACGTGAAGGCCGTGGCCGAAAAAGCCGCCGCCGAAGCCCTGGCCGCCAACGCCGAAAACGCCAGGGACGACGTCGAGAACAAGTTGAAGAAGATCAAGAACGCCATTAAATAAATAAGGGGAAATGACTGATGCGGATGCTCGATCCCCGCGACCGGCGCGAAATTGCCACCATTTTAGGGGTTGACGCCCCGAACGAAATGACGCCCGACGAGATCATGGGGCTGATGCTCCAGATATTCATCGCGTTGCTGATGGTGTTCATTATCGCATATTTCCTGTTCCGCACCTCGGTGCAAATGGAAGCCGCGGAAGCCGCGAAAATCGTCAAGCAGTATCCCGTTGAACAGCAGAAATTCAAGCTGCTGAACTCTCTTGACAAAGTCGAAGAAAACGCCAGGACCAAACTCGGACTAGCCATGTTCTCCCGGACCACTCCCGCCGGCAGGCTTGTTTTCAAACTCAACGGCCTGCTCTCAGGCGACCGGCTGGCAAACAATCCGATTGTGAAGAACCAGTTCAAACAGGGATGTCAATACGCCGGGGCGCACCTTGCCGATCCTGAGAAAATGGAAAAAGAATGGTACTCAGGCGTATTGAAAATTTCCGGGGTAAAAACAAACACGGCCCCCGGCAAACCCAATGCGCTGGACAAACAAAACGGCGTATGGCTCCGTGAAGAAATCCGCAAGCGCGTGAAAGCGGTTTCCGGCGATACCCGCAATCTCCAGCGGTCAGTGCTGGCAATGCTCCAGACTTACTACATCCAGCACCCGGAACGATTGCGCGACCCGGCAATCCGCGGAATGGTAAAACGCTACAACCGCCTCGATTCAGCCGGACGTGAAGCCCTTATAACGGAACTCCAGGACAAGCTTCACCGCCACGCCCGCGAACTATTCACAAAACAGGGCGCACCGCTCCTGAAAGATCTCTAAAGTTAAGAATGAAGAGTTGAGAATGAAGAAATAAGCCTCTGGAATTCCGGGGAATTTTTTCCCCAGATGCATTTGGCGTATTCGACCAGGAGGTTCTTTTTGCCGCGCGATTTGCCGCGTTCCCCGCACTGTTCACGTAAAGCATTGAACAGTTCATCTTTTGACATCGGGGGATTTTGCATCGGTTTGCCGCTGATATGGGATTTTATCAGGGGAAACAGGGAGGGGGCGCGGAAAAGTCCGCGCGCCGCGCAGATTCCCGCACAACCGGAAATATTTCCCATTTTTTCCGCTTTTTCAATGGAATCGATATCGCCGTTGCCGATCACCGGCAGGCTCCCGGCAAGTTCCACGGCTTTCGCAGTCCGCTCCGGGCCGCCGGGTACGGGATCGTACATTTCCCGGACCGTCCTGAAATGAAGAATCATGAAATCTATTCCGGTATCGCGCAGCGCGGGAACGATTTGATTAATTTCGTTCGGATCACTGACCCCGCTCCGGAGTTTCACGCTGACGGAGAAGTCAGGACAAGCCTGTTTGACGGCAAGCACGACCTTGCGGACGGCATCCGGACATTTCAGCATCGCTCCGCCGCCTCCGCTTCCGGTAACCATTTTGCTAGGACAGGCAAAGTTCAGATTGATCCCGGCGAATCCCAGTTCTTTAATTTCCTTCGCGCTGGTCGCGACGAGTTCCGGATCGCTGCCGAGAAGCTGGACTATCACGGGAAGTTTGCTTTCTTTCCAATCGGCGAGGATTCTCGCCAGCCGGTTCTTCCGGGGAACGTTAATGCTGATCCGGATAAACGGCGTGATCCAGAAGTCGGCTAATCCGGCGGATTCCAGCGCACGGCGGAAAAAAGGTCCGCCGATACCTTCCATCGGCCCGGGGAACAACCGGTTCGGCAACTGGGTTCCGCCGCTCAGTTTCAAAGGTTTAAGCCAATTTTTAATGTCAGTCATAATCAGTATTTCTTGCAACCTATTCTTTGACCTTATATATTAACAGACTATTTTGCTTATTACACAGGAGAAAAGGAAATAATGAAAAAAGCACTGCAAAAGGCTTCCGCGGTAATGGATGCCAATGAAGAGGAAATCCGGCAGCATATTCACACCGGCTGCAGTTCGGTTAATTTTTACGGCAACTCGATCAGCAAAAAAGACCAGGCCATTATTGCCATGGCGCGCGATCATCAGAGCCGTTTCCTGATGGTCATGTCCGCCCGTGAAGACGGACTCATCGCCAAATTCAGCGGCGAACAGATCGGCGACGCCGGGGTTTTTGCCCGGAAATGCCCTCTTGACGAACACAACGCGGCCGTGCTGCGGGAAGTTTTTCCGTGGAGCGCCCCGATTTCCCTGCGCAACCGCAAGACCACCATTGGTTGCGGCGACCGTCTCGGCGTAGCTTCACCCGGACACATCGCGGCGGCGCTTGACTATCAGGTTTCCCCGGTGCTTGCCCAGCAATCCATCCGCGAACTCACCCTTACCGGGCGCACCTACCGCGATGTGGTTGACGACACCACTTTTTTAGTGTTCCAGTCCGGGTTCAAGGAAGGCTACGGGGCCGACGGCGACCACCTGAAAACCATGGAAGACATCAATACCGCGCTGGACGTTGGTATGCCGATGATCACGCTTGACCTGTCCGAAGTAATGTTTGCCGACGCCGGAAGCTGGAGCGATTCGGAAGTTGAAAAAGCATTCAAGGAACTTCCGGGGGATGTCCGGAAGCGGATTGAAAAAGATTATTCCGGGAAAACGTTTGAAGTCGGCGCGTTCAGCGTGGAAATTTCCCCGGAAACCGCCCGGCGCTGTGCGGTAATGTACCTGAAAGCAATGGATTTCGCGGCGGAAGTGCATGAACACCTGAAGTCCAGGCGCGGCGAAGAATTCGACCTGGAAATCTCCATCGACGAAACTACCTCGCCGACCCTCCCGGAACATCACCTGTTCATCGCCCACGAACTCAACTACCGCAAGGTGAAATACTCCTCGCTGGCCCCCCGGTTCATCGGTGAATTCCAAAAGGCCGTTGACTACATCGGCGATCCGAAAGAATTCGCCCGTCAGTTCGCGGTGCATGCCGAAATCGCCAAGGCCGCCGGGAATTACAAAGTTTCGATCCACTCCGGCAGCGACAAGTTCATGGTGTACCCCACCATCGGCGAAATGACCGAAATGCGTCTTCACCTCAAAACCGCCGGAACCAGTTGGCTCGAAGCCGTTAGGGTTATCGCCGAAAAAGATCCCGTGCTGTACCGCGTGATGCACAACTGTGCGCTTGAAAATTTCTCGGAAATACTTAAGCTTTATCATATCACCGCCGACATTACCAAGATCCCGGCGCTGGATACGCTTTATGACGAAGACCTGCCGAAACTGATGGACATGCCGGAAGCAAGACAGCTGCTGCACATTACTTATGGCCCGATCCTTCAGGACCATTCGATCAAGCCGTTGTTTTTCTCGGCGCTTCATCATTATGAAGAAGCTTATCACGAAAAGCTCAAAGCCCATTTCGACAAGCATCTCAGGCTGCTCGGAGTGCCGCGCCGCTAACCCGGCGATATAAAGCTTTTTATCGTGTCTATACTTGTCATTTTCTCAAAATGATGTATAGTTCCGGTTCTTTGTGAACTGATTTGTGGGTATAACAGGCGCAAAATACAATTTCCCAGAAAGGTGTAAGTTATGATTTATGAAATGATTACGGTAGCTCAGGCGGCAGGTCAGGCCGCTGGTCAGGCCGCTGGTCAGGCGGCAGGCGGACAGGCCCAGCAAGCCCCTCCGGGCGGCGGCAGCGTAATGATGATCGGGTTTGTGGTTGTGATGGGACTGATGTTTTTCTTCATGTTCAGGTCTCAGAAAAAGCAGGCCAGGGAACGTCAGAACATGCTCGAAAGCATCAAGGCCAATGACCGCGTAGTAACCGCTGGCGGCATCTACGGAAAAGTGGTTAACATCAAAGACAAAAGTTTTATCATCGAAATCTCCGAGAAAGTCCAGATCGAAATCGATAAGAACGGAGTAACGAAAGTGGTCAGGGATGACGCGTCCTCTGGCGTAACGGAAGATGTTGACCCGAAAAAGGGTAAATAATTTATAAACATTAATTTAGGTTGATTCATGAATAAGAAGCCGGTTCTATGGCGGATAATTTTTGTCCTGGTGGTGCTGGGCTGTTTTGCCTGGAGCATATTCCCGCTTAGAGAGGGGGATTTTTACGATACGTTTCGGAGACTCGCACACGGCGAAAAGGAAAAAATCGAAACGATTATCAAACTTGCTAAAGAAAACAGGCAAAACGGCAAATACAATTACGACTCCGAAGCGTTGCTTGAGGCCGCCAATGAACAGGGAGTGGACCTGACTAAATTTGTCACTGGCAGATACATTTCCAATAACAAGGACGTTATCAACAAAGTCAGGGAAAGCGCCAGGGCCTCGATCCGGCGCGGCATCGACCTTGCCGGCGGTGTAGAATATCTCCTGGAACTGCAGGAAAATCCTGACGCCGAAACTTCCGAAGCTAAGAAATCCATGAATTACCAGGACCAGGCTATCGAAATTCTCCGTAACCGCCTGGAGAAAGAAAAGATTTTCGAAGCGGAAATTTCCCCGGTCGGCAAAGACCTTATCTCGCTTAAAGCCCCGATCACCAACAAAGAAGAACGTCTCCGTTTCAAAAATATCATCGAGCGTTCCGCCAAGCTTAAATTCCATCTTGTCGCGGACAATAACAATGAACTTGTCCAGGAATATCTGCAGGACAAGAAAGCAGGCAAACAATTCGTTCCGCCGGTTGGTTATGAACTGAAAGTAGCCACCGAAGTTGAAAATAACAAGACGATTAAGAACTACTATTTCATCAAGACCATTCCGGAAATGGGCGGTAAAGATATTGTCTCGGCCAGTCCTGAAATAGGCCAGTTCGGACGCCGCAGAATTTCACTTGGCTTCAATCATAAAGGGGCCCAGGATTTTAGTAAAGTCACCCACGCGAATGTCGGCAAAAAGCTGGCGGTGGTTCTGGACGGCAAACTTTACTGCGCTCCCGTGATTCAAACCGGAATCGACCAGGGGCAGGCAATTATCACGGGCCAGTTTTCGCGTGATGAGGCCCTCAACATCTCCAATGCGCTGATGAGCGGCAACCTGCCGGTGAAAATCAAGGTTGCGGCGGAATTCCTGACCTCCCCGACCCTAGGATCGGAAGCGGTCAGAAACGGGATAACTGCCGGCCTTATCGGACTTGGTCTGGTTATTCTGTTCATGGTGCTTTACTATCTAGGCGCCGGTCTTGTGGCGAATATCGCCCTTCTCGCGAACATCGTTCTGGTGTTGGGCGCGCTGGCGGCATTTGAAGCCACACTTACGCTGCCGGGTATTGCCGGTATCATCCTGACGATTGGTATGGCGGTTGACGCCAACGTGCTTATTTTCGAGCGCATCCGGGAAGAACTCCAGAACAACAAGACAATTTTCAATGCTGTCGAGACCGGTTACAGCCGCGCTTTTACCACGATTTTGGACTCCAACCTGACCACGCTGTTTACCGCGTTGATCCTGATGTATGTAGGTTCCGGCCCGGTCAAAGGTTTCGGGGTTACGCTGAGTATCGGTATCGCCACCAGTATGTTCACCGCGCTGTTCCTTACCAGACTCGTATTCGACATTCTGCTCCGCTTTACCAAGATACAGAGACTGCCGATGAACAGTTTCTTCAAAAGGCCGAACATCGATTTCCTGAACTTGCGGTTCCTGGCCGGCGGACTCTCATGCTTCCTGATTGCCGGGGCAATCGTGATTGCCTGTCTTCGCGGCGGAGACATTTTCGGCGTCGATTTCAGCGGCGGCAAGCGAATTACAATGAGTTATCAGAAAGATGTTCCGGTTGCTCAGGTTGTCCAGGCTGTTGAAGAAAAAGGTTATAAAGACGTAAAAGCCGTTTACAAAACCTCCCTGGCGTCCGTGGCCGACAACGAAAAAATTGAAATACTTGTTCCCGACAACAGTGTCAATAGTAATATCAAAAGCAGCTCAAGCCTTGCCGACATCCTCAACGCAAAATTTCCGGACGCCAAGTTTTCCGGCGCACAGGAAACCGTGGTTGGAGGTTTGATCGGGGCCGAATTTACCAAGGCCGCTATCTGGGCGCTGATTCTGGCATTGATAGGCATTATCATCTATATCACCATCCGGTTTGAATTCGCCTACGCTATGGCCGCGATTGTGGCGCTGGTTCACGATGTGGTTATTGCTACAGGAATATTTTTGCTGGTGGGTGAACTTTCCCTGCCGGTTGTAGCCGCGCTGCTGACCATCCTCGGTTACTCGCTCAACGATACCATCGTTGTGTTTGACCGTATCCGTGAAGACCTCGGCCTGATCAAGGACCGTCCTTACAAGCAGATCATCAATTTGAGTATCAATCAAACCTTGAGCCGGACGATCCTTACCTCGTTGACCACCATGCTGGTATTGCTGGTGCTGTTTTTCATGGGCGGTATCGCCATCAACGACTTCGTGTTTGTGATGCTGATCGGTGTAGTCGTGGGGACCTATTCCTCCGTCTTCATCGCCAGCCCGATCGTGGCTGTCTGGCATCGCCGCATCGGTAAGAATGTAAAGTGATCAAAAATTATCCTCCTCTGATTTAACCGCGCCGTCATGTTTATGCTTGTCGGCGCGAGAATTATATCGATGCCATTCCATGTAATACTTCATCATCATAATATCTACCTTTGCTTGCATATTGGTGTCAGAACAATCAAATTGAATTTCACAAGAAAAAATATAAATTATAAAATGGAATGCGGTAGCGTGACCGGCATTCTTACCAGTTAAATTAATAAGGCATCGTATTTTTATGAAAGTTTACATCCACACGGATATCGAAGGTATTGCCGGATGGGTTTTCTATGCTTCGTGGAACAATTCGATCTGGAATTACAAACACCTGGAAAGGATGAACCGGTTTCTTACGAATGAAGTAAACGCCGCCGCCAAAGCATGCGCGGAAATGGGGGCAAATGAAATTTATGTAAATGACAGTCATGGTTCCGGATACAGCATTTTGTTTGAGGAACTTATTCCGCAATGCAGGATCATCCACGGCCGGGGGGGGCGCGCTCCGTCATGGCTGCCGATGCTGGACGAAACTTTTGATGCCGCGATCGGGATCGGTATGCACGCGATGTCCGGGACCGAAGGCGCGGTGTGTCCGCATTCATGCTGGCATCTTACCCTTGGCGACGGCAGCGAAATAAAGCTTAGCGAATGTTCCATGTTTGCGGCGCTGGCCGGAACGAAGGGCGTACCGGTTGTCGCGGTTTCCGGTGATGACAAACTCTGTGCGGAAATGAAGGAGAAAATTCCGTCCTGCGAAACCGCGGCTGTTAAACAAGGATTTTCTTCTCAAAACGCGTGTTCGCTGATCCCGCCGGAAGCTTGTGAACTGATTTATAATAAAACCAAAGCAGGTTTGTCTAAACTTGGGGAACTCAAGCCTTATGTGCTCAACGGACCTTTCAAACTCAATTTATCCGACCGCGACCCGGAGAAAAAAGAACTTCCAGAGGATAAAACCGGAGAGGAACTGTGGACGTTGATGCATGAAACCTGTCGTTGCTTTGGCAATGAATGGAACGACCAAAGCATTGACGATAAATCATGGCGTTACCCCGATAATCTTTTCAATAAATGATGGTAAATCATGAATCTCCGTTCGTTATTTGACACTGGAAAAATCTGTTTCGATAACGAAGGAACGGATGGCGAGGGATGGACTCTGAGCGCTACCGGGGATTATGCAATTTTTCCGGCAACGGGAAAACTGATTAAAGAAAACGGCGGCGGTGAACTGGCGGAAAACATCAGGCATCTGACCACCTCGGACGTGTCGATCACAAACCTGGAAATCGGCCTTGCCGACAGTGATAATCTCGATGGCCCGGGGGTGAGAGGCGACCGGGATGTCTTTATGGGATTCCACCGGAAAGCTCCGTTTACAATTTACAATCTTGCCAACAACCACATTCGGGATGCCGGAGCGGAGGAATTGAGAAAAACCCTGAAACGCTTTGATTCGGAAAAGATATTGTATGTTGGCGCCGGAAACGATCAGGCCGGAGCGGAAGCACCGCTGTTTTATATGGTGAAAGGAATAAAAATTGGTATCCTGGCTTTTTCACAGAACGAAAACCAGATCGCTGACCCGGTAACTCCCGGAACCGCGGAACTGCTGCCGGATAAAGTCCTTAACGCCGCGAAAATTCTGGTTGGCCAATGCGATGTTCCTATCGTTATTATGCACGAAGGATTCGAGTTTATGAACTTTCCCAGACCGGCTTTCAGAAAACTATGCCGCGATCTGGCGCATGTCGGCGTAAAATTGGTAATAGGACACCATTCACATGTTCCGCAGGGAATTGAGAAAGTCGATGGTTCAGTGATATTTTACAGTCTTGGGGATTTCTTCTTCGATCAACCCCATTTTAAACCTTATCCATGGACCCTCCGTTCATTTGTTCCGGTGATTAGCTTCCAAGGTAAAAATATAAGCGGAATCGAACTCCGCCCACTGACAATTGAAGCAAGTCCGTTGCTGGTTCGTTCCGCAACTCCTGACGAGAGTGTTTTCCTGCTCGATCACTTGAAATCCTGCTCGGAAATTCTTCACGACGACTCCCGGCTGCAACACGCCATGGATGAATTTTTTACTAACATCCTCATGCCGGAGTTCTTCGGTTTCCTGCAAAACTACGGCAACCGGCATGATGGTGATTTTTCCGGTCTGATTGATAAATTTAAAAACCAAATCACCGTCCACAAGCTGTTCGAAGACTTCGTTTCAACATACAGTAAGTAATTTATACAAGATTTGTTCACTGACTGCCTTTTCCGTTTTTTCACGGAACTTGATTATTACGCTTGCATCTTTCGCGAAACCGCAGTATTGTTTAATACAATGATATATATCAATCATCGGGATTTGCAAAGATAAGGAGATTATGGAAAAATAGATAATAATCACAAATAATCCAGTTTATTCCGAAAGCATGAATAGTTACAAAATAATTCAGAATGTGAAAATATGTATTCAAAAAAAATGAAAAAAATATGGTGGACGTGGGACATAAGAATGCACTGGGCTCATGGCTTGTGTCTGTTTGAAAAGTCATATCTTGACAACTACAGGAACATGATTGATGCAGCCGCAAAGCTCAATGTTGACGGGATTGTCATATGGGGATTTCTCCGGGATTCACATGGAGGAATCAGTGCGGCGAAAGCAATCGCGGATTATGCTTCGGACAATGGCGTTGACATATATCCAGGAGTCGGGATAGACAGTTACGGCGGAGTGTTTTACGATGGCGATTCCGAATACTCACTGGATAAATATCTTGAATCACATCCTGAGTTTCATGCGCTGAACCAGGACGGTACGGTTCAGGTGTACTCATGGCCCCCCACTGACAGAAAAAAACGCTTCAATGCATGTCCGCAACATGATGAGATTATCCCTTACTATCAAAAATCGCTTGAATGGCTGATTGAAACTTTTAAGGTAAAAGGTTTCCAGATAGAGCAGGGGGATACCGGACTTTGCTGCTGTGATAAATGCAGCAAAAAACGCATAAAGTCACAAGACATGAGCGGCATTCGGGGATCGGCCGCGGACGCCGCCGTCAGGATTCCCGCGGTTCTGGACCCGGTCCTGAAAAATATCCCGATTTGACTGTAATATCCGAAACTTATGCGGGGCTTACCGCCGCCGAAATCGGGCAACTGATTTCGCTGCTTAAGAATTATCCGTCAAGCATATACATGTCCTGGCAGCTTTACGACGGTCCGGAGTGGGGACGCCCCGGAAACTTTAAAATTGATGAGGGCATAATTTCACCAACCCGGCACGGCTGCGCCGCTGTAAGAACCAACAATGATATTTTCCAGGGAGAAATTGACGATTCCATAAATATCCGCAAAATTATGAGATTGTCGCGGAAAGCCGGCCTGGATATGAGTTACATCTATGGTGAATATCCAAACAGTTGGCCAGTGACCCGGAAAAATTACTTGGTATGGCTGGAAGAAGCGGAAAATATTTAATACCGAATTGCAATCCACGATCATTACTTGCTTTTAGATCGCAAATCGGTATAAGATTTGAGTTGAAAAAAGCTTCTTAGCAGTCCAACTCTGAAATTTTAACAATCCGGTGTTCCCGGCCGGATATTTCAGCCGCAAATCCTGCCTTCATTGTTTCAAGGGAGTCAGAAGCCGGGGTTTCAGGAGGAAGCCCTTGTGCGACCAACTCGGCTATTCTGACATTCTGTCCATGAGTGTTGTGGATCCATTCCTGATCGTTTTCTTTCTTGTACATTATCGTCTCCGCGATTCTACTCACAAGCTGTTTGGGGCTGTCTGAGAATTCCCAGCGGCGGATGTGGCGGCGGAACACATCAGTTTCAATTGCTCCTTTTGTGCCGAAAATATGATATTTCAAACAGTGGCCGTCGTCGGATTGTTTTTCCAGAAGTTCAAGCAAAGGGTCCGTATGATCGGTCTCACCTATGTGCATCACAAAATTCAGGTTGGCAATGGAACCGTTATCAAAACGCATATTGATCTGGTGATTGTCCGGGTGATTGAAATACGTAACCGTATTGGGGGCGCTCATGGCGTATACCTCATCGACTTTTCCGCCGATAAACCAGCGTTGCAGATCGATATAATGTGAAAGTTTTTCTCCTATCAATGTTCCTTTGCTTTTGCTGCGCCAGGTGTTTTTCAAGTGAAACTCACTGCAGTAATAGCAGCAATGACAATTTACCACTTTGCCGATTAATCCGGAATCTATCCATTCTTTGGCTTTCATGTAGATTTTGGAATAATGCAATTCGAAGCCGATTTGCAGAAAACCGCCGGTTGCGTCAGCGGTCCTGACCATGGAGGAAGCTTCGTCAAGGGTTATCCCCATAGGCTTTTCGCACATTACGGCCTTTCCAGTTTTTAATGCCAGGTTTGTCTGTTCGCCGTGGACTTCGTTGATTGACGCTATATACACCAGTTTAATGTCAGGATTAGATAGTATTTCTTCTTGTGACTGAATTATGACTCCCATTGATTCGGCCTTTTCGCACTGCTCCTGTGCCGGGTCAAATCCATAAATCCTGCCGACATGCGGTGAAGAGATGGCTGCGCCTATATGAGTTCTTCCCATGCCGCCGAGTCCTAAAACAGCGACATCAAACTTGTTTACCATTTTTCATCTCCAAAAAAATTATCGAGTTATTATTCTATAGCCGGGTTATCACGTTATTTGAGTTGTGATAAGTATTGTGAAATTAACTTTTGTTTGAAGCGTAGCAGTTCATCGATTGATTTCCTGCATTGCTCCGAGTTTCCAAGTTTTACGTTTTTCTCATATTCTCTTTTCAGACTGTACAGCTCCGTATTAAAATTATCGTTAACTTTTAAATTCATTTTTTTTGCGTGGCTCAAAATAATTTTAATATTATCGAATTCTTTCCGAAAAGAATCTTTATTGATTTCCAGATTCCAATTCAACTTTTTCACAATATTGAAAATGATGTCCTGCGTCTCATTCTTGAACCACGCATACTCTGCATCCCGGGGTTTGTCAATGAAGTATCCGAGTGCGAACATGAATTCCTTGACATCAGGTTTCATCAAAAAACGGGGGCCGACACCGGTGGAACATCTGGGAATAAGTAGTTCCTTTATTTTTTCGTTTTCAAAGACAACAAGACAGGCGCAATCTTCCTGACGGTAGCTGCTGCCCAGGATCAGTCCCGGACTTTTCGGGATGAAATTTGTCTGTTTTTTTGACAGGTTGAATAAATTATTTTTTGTCACTGCTATTCGTTCTCTTTCTTTCGGCCTGTCTGAATTTCCGGGATAGCAATGCAAGGATATTTTCGATAATGAAGCATCGCCCGAGACCGCTATCTTGAAAAACAGCCAATCTTTACAGGAAGGTAAAGAAAGTATATCCAAGGTCAATTTTGCCTTGGAGCCGCCTGATGCAGGCCACTGAAAACTTGCCATGACTTTGCCTGATTTATCAGATACGAATATATTATCAGGGAGAAATGCCGGAGATTCCACTTTTCCATCCACTTTAATCCAGGTCTGCATGAAATTCCATAAACTCCAGCCTCCGTTTGTTCCTCTTTTTCGTCCGAATTCCAAACCGAAAAAGTAATCGCCCCATTTTTCTTTTATTACTTTTTTCTTCCCGATGGGAGATTGGGTAAGATAACGGAGAGTGGCATTGGGTAAGCAGATTTTACGATCTGTTTTTTCAACCTTGGAACCGCGAAGTTCAGCTGTCTTCGTGCTTTCCTTAATGTATGCAGGCGCACCATGGACACTCAGGCATAATAAAACAGGAAGGATGAAATTAAAATGTCGCATGATCAATACACCTTTATTTTTTCTTTTGACACAAGGCCCGAGCGAACGTCTTTTACGGTTATGGTATATTCTCCCGCTTTGTCGTTGAACGCAAAATGCAGATTGCGGGTTTTTTGAGGGACTTCATCTATTACCAGGTTCCGCAAAGGCATTGCGTTACCACCTGGATCAGAGATCGATATAAAATAAACTCCGCCGGAAGCCGGATTTTTCAGCTTGAGTTCAACAATTCCCCCTTTTTGTGTATTAGTTGGAGAGAGTGAGAACTCAGGTTTTACCGGTTTTTCCTTGAATGCGCAATAAAGCTTGAAAGGAATATTAAAATTTACGTTCCACTTATTTGCACGGGCAATAAACTTTTCATCAACTTCATAAATATACGCGGTTTTTGGAATTGTTATTTTTATCTTTTTTCCAATGTCTTTGCCATCGACAAAAATCCCAATTATGTCGAATCCCTTTCCTGAACGCACTTTTATAATTGAATTCTTGATTTTGCCGTCTTCGACCTTTATTCCCGGACTGACATTGCGCATTGCAAGCAATTCGGAAATAAAGCCGGCAAGAGGTGTTTTCGCCGAAGCCGTATTTGATGCGGCCGAGAGTGAAAAATTCAACAATACAGCTTCGCCTTTGCCCACTTTTCTAACCTGGAAAAGCGGGATTCCGGGAGTGCTTAAAGCTTTTAATGCTTCAAATCGTATTTTCTTTCCTTTTAATGTGGTATCAATGGAAACCTTTGCGAGTACCGGTTCTTTCAGATTTGAATATACAACGTTACCGAAAAGTCCAGACAAAGGATTTTTAGTGAAAGGACAGCAGAAGCGGTCAAGCAGTCCCGGATTGATATCCGCGATGACAAGTCCGCCTTTTTCCGCAAAGGATTTTATCATTGCGGCTTCATTTCTTGAAATGGAAGACGCCCCGAAAAGAAACAGGACTTTGCATTTGTCCAATGCTCCATTATTCATCATATTTTCTGTCACGAAATTAAAATTCAATCCCGTTTGATAACAATATTTAATGAAAGCGCCAATGGAATCGCGGGTATTTACAAAACGGCTGTCCAAAAGGCGGACGCTGTCGGACGCGTGCCCCCACAATATAGCCACGCCGTCGTTTTTCAGCGGAGTTTTGATCAGGAGCTGTGCAATTCCAAATCTCAGCTTGTCCAGATAGGGGATCAGGGCTTTCAAATATGCCGGGAAATCCATGTCTGATCCAAGTGCGCTTTCCGGGCCTGCGATGCTTGCGGAGAACCACATGTTGCCGTTGACGGTTCCCGCTAAGAGATCTTTCCACAAAGGACTTGGATATTTATTTCTTCCTTTATGGGAACCCACATATCCGCCCCACCAGAGCATCCTGATTTTTTCCGGGGCGAGGCTTCTCAATACCTCGTCCATCACCAGATTGCTGTAAGGTCCCCAGAATTCCAGCCCTTTGACAGTCTGTTCCAAGTTTCCCGGAACCGATCCTTCGGCGCCGACTATGGCATCAGGATCGATTTTCTTAATTTTTTCAGCCAGAAAGTGATGTATGTCGGCATATTGTTTTTCCATGAATTTTCGATGGTCAAGCCAGGCTGGAAAAATCTTTTTGTTTTTTGCCGCCTGAAGTGTATAATGCGGAACATCGTCGAATGATTTATATGAACTTTCCCATATTTTATTCAGTTTATCAATTGTTACATACCTGTTTTTCAGGAAAATTGTGAATTCGGCATTGTCAGACGGAGTAAATCCGGCATTCATGTTGAGGTGATTCTCGTCCCCGAGGGTATAAATGGCGGGGCCGTATTTTACAATATTTTTTATCCTGTACTCCACACCATTTTTCCAGGCGTCCCTGACTTCCGGATTGTAAAATGACTGGTCGGAGATTTCTTTCATTTTCTTCTGGCCTTTGCGAGGAAGAAAAAACCAGCTGTACTGTTTTGTCCAACCTTTTTTCTTTTTGTCCTCCTGGATTCCGACTCTTACGGTATATGGCACGAATCGCTGGTTCAGCAACGCGGCTGCCCTTGCTCCCTTTCCGTCTGACCGGGGATGAGAAAGTCCGGCCCTCCAACCCAGTTTATCAACGATCTGCCGTGCATAAAACGTTCCAAGATATTGACCTGGGACAAGAGACCAGCATAAAGCCATATAGGTTTCCAGTTTTCTGTTTGGGAAGAAGAGCAGTTTTTCACATACCGCAATTTTATTTCCATTCTTTATTACTGAGCATTTTAAATATCCGGCTATAGTCGGGATGTAAGCATTGTTAAATTCCATTTCTAATTTTGTCTGACCGGCTTTTAATTCGAATTCTTTTTTATCCCAAACGTGCCCATATGGAGAATCCGCAAGTTCAAGGATTATCAGCGCTTTTTCATCAAGAGAATTTTCTGTTTTCAATTCGACTTTAATATTTTCTTTTTTTGCAAATACGTCCTTTCCATTTGTTGACAAGCTGACTCTGCCTGTTTCAGCTTTCACCTCAAATGGACGGCTTCCGAAATTGACCAGTTCCCCGTTTTGGTTTTTCAGTATGAAATCCAGGTAATATTTACCTCCCGGCAAGATGGGGACAGCTATTTCCGTTTGACTTAAAACATCCTTTTTATATTCTTTTTTAATTTGGTTATGTTCATTCCGAACCCTTGCCGTCAAATTGCAGTTACCGCCGCATTTGATTTTCAATTTTACGGATTTCTGCAGTAGCGGTTTTGAAAGGTCCGGTAATACCAGGGGCGCGAATTTTCCGCCCGAGGCCCAATACATTGACCGCATCAGGAGTATCATGCTGTTTTCATATTCCGCCTGCCAGCGGTTTGAGTAGTAATTGGGGGCTGTCAATGACATACCTCCATAGTGGGCCCCATGATTTGACTTGTAATCTATACACGCAATCCGCCCCTTGCCGAATCGATATGTTTTCAATAACTGTCTGGCGTGGATTTTTCTTACTTTCTCCGGAAGCCCGTCGATTGGCGCTAAAGCCAATATCTCTTTTCCTGCGTCAAGCGGCCTGGAAAATATTTTTTTCAATTTTATTTTTCTCGGATAGATAATAAGCAATCCTGCTCCATCAGAAACTTGCGACAATATTTTAAACTGTACTTCCGGGGGGAGTTTTTCAAAATTAAAGTTTCCCAAAATAAAAAGGTCGTATTTTTTTTCAAGCTTTTTCAGCAGTTCATGCTTTTTTTCATAAACGCTGGTTCCTTCAACGGAACCTTCATACATATTTTCGACCGCCAGCGTACTTGCATTAACGGTGGTCACGGCTTCATATTCCATGGGAAATCTTTGCAGGACTTCTACAACTTCCCGGCCGCCTTTTCTGGCCACGATAAAGAGAGCTTTCAGTCCGTTCTTTTTTCCGCCTCCCCAGTCAAGGTGCGAGGTCTGGTAATTCAGCGAAATATCTCTCAGGAATTTTCCGTCATGCTTGCCTGAAACTATTATTGACGCCAGCATGATAGCAGTTCCCAGGCCGCATATTATAATTTTCCGCATTTATATTATCCTTATTGTCTTAATTATAAATTATTGACCAGATTATTAATTTTCAATTTCCAATAAAGGTTATCAAGTTTTGAGATAAGTTCAGTAATTTCATTCAAAGAGCAGAACTTATCTTTTGAAAAGTCGATCTCACTTTCAGCTTTAAGAATTTTTGTAAAATCGCTTGCTTTCATACTGTTGTTATTCTTTTCCAGCAGGGAACGAACTTTTTTTCTGAGCGAGTCGAAACGGAGTTTCTGCTTAGTAAAGGTGGTCTTGATTTTTTCATAATTAATTTTGCCCGGTTCTGAGCAACTGATAAGCTCATTATCAAATGGCAATAACCATGGAGGTGTCACTCCGGCTGACAACAATATGCCGCCAACTTTTGTTGGACCAGGCATCTTATCTTCAGCAAAATACAGATAACCAAAATTTCCTGGCTTATTGTAACATCCACCCGGTGATGAGGTTGCGCCTGCGAATTTGCCGGAAGTATATGCGTAACGGACATTGCAGAAACGCCATGTTTTTCCGGCTTCCGCCTTGCCGCCAAGGTCGTCCCAGGGGAAAAAAGCTTCAACAATCCAGGCATCATCCGTTTTAGAGGTTTTGACTATCCATTCGTTTCCGCTCCATTCCGGAAGCGAGACTGAAGCGTCAATTTGCCGCATGTCGCCCATTGTCCCGAGGGAGTTTACAACAAATTTTGAAAACCCCACTCCGCTTCCGGATGAGTCGAAATATATTTCGTCACAATCGTCCTTCCAGAGCTGCTCCGCGTCTCTGGCTGTATTGTTTGCTTTAAGTACCCCAAGTTTTTTTTCATAATTGATTATTCCGAGATAAATCCCGTTTTTCCCGTAAAGCATTTTAAATGCAGTTTTTAACTCGGATATTTTTGGATTTGGTTTGTAGTACTCGTAATATCCGGAATAAGTTTCCGCGTTTTTCCATGCGGGATCGTCCAGATTCCCATTAATTACGGGCTCTATGTCTGAATGTTTGACCACATAAAAAGACAATGTCCTAAAGTTCCCTGCCAATGTTGCCGCTGATATGAAAATAACAAGGAGACATGCTGAAAATTTCATCAATTATCCTTTTAATGATTATAATCCGCAAGTCACTGACTCATATCCGGGAACAAGGCGGTCAAAGATAAAATATGTGTTGCACAGCTCCGCATAGGATGTGGAAGGATAAGAAACTCTGCAGGGAATCTCCCTGTATTTTCTGCTTGCCGCATGGCCATCATTGAAAAAGACATTGGCTTTGCCTGTATGCCGGAAGGCGATAGTGTTCTGATATGAAACCGGATCGTTATAGCTGAATTCGAATGTGGAATGCTGGTAGTTTTCCACAAGCATAGCGCTTTTTCCCGGATTTACCAATGCCCCCATACGCATCATTGGAGACTTGAGCCAGCCCGAGCTGAAATTACGAAAAAGCTGGTTGTTTACGCCATAATGTGTTCCTACCGTAGTGGCAGGCAGGGGCTCTGATGGACATTGATAAACTTTGCAATCCTTTGCATGGTCTTTGCTGAAATAATTTTTGGCTATAGTGTCGTGCATATACCAGTCCGAGCTCGATGAATTCGTGACAGGGGTGAGGATATAACCGTTATAATCGTTAGCGTAATTGCAAAAAGCGATACCAACCTGTCTTTCATTGCTCAGGCAGGCTCCGGTTCTTGCTGTTTCCCTTGCTCTTTTCAAGGCCGGCAGCAACAGGCTGGCAAGAATAGAAATAATAGAAATGACAACTAGCAACTCGATAAGCGTAAAACTGTATGGTCTCTTTTTCATAATATGCATACTCCATATTGTTTTAATACGATGAACAAGCCCATGCGGAAAAAAATAGGAATAATCGCAATCATATCCGGCAATCCTTCAAGGAGGGAGCACAAGTTGAGAGCGGTTTTCATTCTGAACCTCTTTTTATCAATTTCGGTTCTACTTCCATTTTTTTCCCTCTCCAGCCGTTTAACACGGCTTTTACGGCAAGTTCCCCGATTTTGTTTTCCTGCACGGAAATTGATGTGAGCGGCGGACTGTACACCTCTGTCCATGAAGTGTTGTAATAACCTACCACCCCGATATCTTTGCCTATTTTGATATTATTTTCCGCGGCATACTTATATAAAGGCAACGCCCGGTTGTCTCCCAGGCATATTACGCCGTCTCCGCCGGATGCAAAGAATTTTTTCAGTTCATGCACTACATTACTGTTCCCGGAATAATCAAGATCGTCGTAAATAACTGAAAAATTGTTTTTAAAGTCGCGCCTGTTTTCTTCAAACGCTTTTTTTGCTCCATCAACAATATAATTGCCGCTGTTTTTTTCTCTGCTGCCGTTTTGCATCATGAATGATTTTGAAAGTTTCTCAAAAGTAATGAGTGCAATCTTTTTTCTTCCGTTTTTCAGGAGGCAGTCCGCCGCCAGATAGCCGCCTTTAGAAAAGTCCGTAAGGATAAAATTCGCTTCCGGGAAATTTAAACAGGATTCAAAATGGATGACAAAAATAACCTGGTTCAATCTGCTGCAATATCTTTGCAGAACCGTATACGGGAAATGTCTGTTTCCGTTTATGACAACAGTTTTGAAATCCTGAGACGCCAGTTTTTCGAACTTTTCATCTTTTTCCCATTGAAGCAGACGATCAATCTGGGCTGTCGAACAAGCCGGAACTGAAAGAATATCTTCCGCTTCAAGCTTCCTGAACATAACCGTAAAGATATTCTGATAAAGATCGCCCTGAGTGGACATGATGAAACCGGCTTTATCAGCTTTATCGGCACTTTTCATGCGTCTGGGACGCGTTGCGAAAATGCCTTTGCCCTGAATCATTTTTGCGTAACCCTCATCCTGCAATAGATTCAAGGCTTTATTGACTGTCACATAGCTGGCGTCAAATATTTCAACGAAATCTCTGCATGATGGAAGGCGCTTTTCATCATTGTTATATTTACCGCCAAGGATATCCTGCTTGATAACTTCCTTTATCATGCAATACTTAGGTAAAACTTTCGTCTTGATTTTTCCGCTTTTCAACATTTTTAAACCTGAAAATCCTGCAATTGATATATATCATTATAAATCTGTCCGGGGGAAATGTCAAGACCCTGATGGATAAAAATTCACTGCAAATTTTATCCCCGTCCATTTAGAAACTCGTTCGTGCGCGATCAATAGGTATGTCTTTTGTCCGGAAAGGTAAGACCGGAAAAAGTGGTATCCGATTTTTTCATTTCGGATGAGGCGGGGGGGATTGCAGAATATATTATTCCAGACAGTTGGGGGTAACCTTCATGTTTTCAAACGCGATTTCCGGTATATCTTTGTGAAGCGGAATTTTTGCATCCTGGTGGAATTTGACCAGCCGCCGCATTAGCTGATTGACAATTGTCTGGTGTTCTTCTGAGTCGAACAGGTTGCGGCGTTCGTCCGGATCGTTACGCCTGTCAAAAAGGATGCCTTTTTCGCTCCGCATATCTTCGGCCGGAATACCACAATCAGGATAGCCATAGCTCATTTTCCAGTCTTTGGTGGCCACCATGATCCAGTTGTCCAGTTCGGCAAATACGGCATCTTTGATTTTCGTTTCGCTTCCTTCCAGCAGTCCGCGGATCGATTTGCCCTTTGCCCGGTAAGCGCAATTGGGAAAGTCAGCTTGAGCATAATCAAGAACGGCAGGAAAAAGGTCTACCGACTCGATGAGGGCATTGCATTTTTGTCCGCCTGGAATCCGTTTGGGATTCATCACAATAAAGGGGATTTTTACTGACTGGTCGTAGATATTCCCCTTTGCCCATCGGCCGTGGTCTCCGAGCATTTCGCCGTGGTCGCTGGTAAATATGATTATGGTGTTATCCAGCAGATCGAGTTTTTCCAGGGCTGACATGACCCGGGCAAGGCATTCATCAATCATACTGATCATGGCATAATAGTAACAGGCGGCCTTGGCTGCTGAATCATTTTCCATCATGCGTTCGTAAAACTTTTTATGCTTCTCCCTGAAATCAGGCATTCTGAAATCTTCTTCAAAGACAACAGGAGAAGGGAAATCCCCGGGTTGATACATCTCATGAAACGGGGCTGGCAGCAAATAAGGGTTATGGGGTGCGCAGAATCCCAGGAACATGGCAAAAGGGGAACCGGTCCCTTTAAGGTCTGTCAGGCATTTGCAAGCGGTTCCGGCACGTCTGAATTCAATGAAGTTTTCTTTATCACCAGGATATACTTCAAGTTGATCATGGTTATAAATATATTTTTTTTCGCTATATAGTGTGCGGCTGAAATCAAGATAGCTGTCACCAATAGGAACATGGACGTGGTTGAAGCCTTTGTGAATAGTATGGGTTCGCCCGACGGCAACGGTTTGATAGCCGTTATCACGCAACACATCTCCCCAGGTATTTTCGTGATCCGGCAGGAATCCGTTATTGTGATACAAACGATGCTGATGAACATATTTTCCCGTTAAAAACGACGCCCGCGAAGGAATGCAGATTGGCCCCTGACAGTAAGCATCGCCGAAAAGTGTGCCTTGCGATACCACGGCATCGAGAGTTGGCGTCCTCAGTTTTTCCGGTTTTACCGCGCCGATGGAATCCCAGCGTTGCTGGTCGGTCATGATAAACAGAAAGTTGGGTCTTTCACGATGCGATGATTTTATATTAAAATTATCCGCTGGAGAAATTATCCGTTTTTTATTTTTTTTCAGAGTTTTGTTTATCATATATGGATGTTTTTTACAAAGTTGATAATCCATTTGTAACGTTCCAGGGACACGTTGGATGGAACCGAATGGTCTGAATGATAGATATAGCCGTTGCTGATCGCGGTTATTTTATTGATGATCTCCGATTTGATCTCCGTGAAAGTTCCTCCCATGAGCTGGCAGTTGATATTACCGCAGAAAGTCAGGTGATTTCGATATTTCTCCTTTAATTTAATTATGTCTAACCCGGCTGATGCCTGGAGGGGATTAATAACCTGTACGCCGCATTCGATCATGTCGTCAAAAAGTATCTCGGGATTTCCGCAACAGTGCTGCCAGAAATCAATACCGTTCTGCTTGAGGAGATTTCCCAGTTCCCGATAGAAAGGTTTGAAAATCCGGCGCCAGGTATCCGGTGAAAATAACGGTCCCTGATTTGCCGCGAGATCGTCTACAGTTATATAGCCATTTGGTTTTATGCCAAGATAAAGGCAATGTTTCAAAACTTTCATGGTCATTTTATGATGTGCTTCAGCCATCTCCGCAACCCAGTCCGGGTCCAAGGCCAGATCCATCAGTAAATTCTCGTATCCGCGATGACGCCAGGTTGCTTCCCACGGGCCATAATTCGCGAACAAAAGATATTTTCCAGTGCTTCGCAGTCTTTCATACTTCCCGATTGCCTCCGTCCAGGTTGGGTAAGGTTTGAAGTGCATGAAATATGATTCATCGTCAACTCTTGCCGGAGTGCTGTCGCTAAGTTCCATATATTTCCAGCGGGAACACACCTTCAGCCATTCATCTTTGTCCGTTATTCGATGTTCGCGGAAGTCGAGCGTGGGCTTTTCGTGGGCACGGAAAGCGGTATATCCGTAACGGTCATTAAAAACGATGCCTTCTTTGTTGTTTTGAATAATTTTTTGTTCAAAACGCGGAGAGCAGTCCAGAAACATTTTGACCACGTCGTAACCGAAATATTCCTCTGGAGACACACCTTCCGGGAATCCTTGTTTTTTCCATTCCCTGAGCGTTTCCGGCCATATGGCGTCACAGATTGGAATGCGGTCGGTATCTTTATGCTGTATTGCCGCTGATATCCGTTCAATCGGATTCATCGGTTCTTTATTTATTGTAATTGATTTATGCATTTTTTGATTTCTTCAAGTTCAGCTGAACACCAGGATTGAGAATATTTCCATATTTTCGAGAATGAAGGTTCCATCGGGATTTTTGTTAATTGTCAATTCCATTCCCGGTGCATCCGGAGAATAGACTTTTGCCAGATTGAAATGTTCTCCGCCCGGAGTTCCCAATCGGATTGATACCGGGCCGATCTTCTTTTCGTCATAATTGACCAGGTTCAGGACATAACCCGAGGTGTTTTTCCGGAGTAAATTAGCCGCCACCCGCGATGAGCAGTCAATTTCAACTGGCGGTGTGTGGGCTTTGGTAATTTTTTTAGTCAATTGCCGGTCGATGATTTCATGCGAATAAACAAAGTTGGAAGCTTCCGTTTCGTTGTCTGATCGCGGCTGTCCGAACGCACCGAACTTTCCGCTTTTTCCGGTCATGACAACCATGATCCCGGTGTCTGCTGTTCGGCGCAGAGCGCCCATCAATTCATTGCTCACGGCGGCAAGATCGGCAACGACCAGCACCTCGTATTTCGATAAACGTTTTTCGTCCCATTTGTCAGTTTTAATCACGTCATACATTATATTGTTCATTCCCAAAGCGCTGAGATTGCCGTCCCGTCCCGGATACTCCATCAGTACCGCTACGTTGGCGATGGAATTCAGGCCGGTAAAAAGCTCCGGATGGTCCCGGTAAAACCGGTTGTAGTCTTTGTGCGTGATATAATAAGGATAGCCTTGAAAGGCCATTGCTTCGGCCATAGACAACCGGGGATCATGTCCGGACGGCATAACATGGTTGGTGATTTGCTGCTTCCATCCGTCAGTGTCCGCTTCCAGGTAACGCAGGATCGAGATATTGTCGCGGTTGCTACCGGGCAAACGCGGGTCCTGTGAATAAATTATGTTGCAGACATCGTTGATAAACGGTTCCAGGTGGTTGTTAGCGGAAAATCCCAGCGGACATTTTAACCGGAAAGCGGAATCACGGATATCGCCCAAAGCTTTCGCATTCTGCCATGACTTGAAACGCCGCCACAGATAATCCAGGCCGTGGTTCTGATCGTCTGCCGGTTTTTGTTTGGCTTCGTTTTCCGCAAATACGACTTCCACTTCCTGGCGTTCACGGACTTTCCGCGGCAATACTTGTTTGACTTCAGGGATAGCCAACGCTTTACCGATACAGTTCCTGGTAAATTCCGCGAAACTCTCCCGGCAGAGTGAACAGGCGCAATGTCCGCCGAGGTTGTCGAAATATATGGTTTCCACGTCCGCCTGTTCAATCGCCATTCGCACTTTTTGCTTGATGTAATCAAGCCATAGGGGATGTTCAAGACAGGCAATATATCTAGATTGGCTATAACCGTAAAGGTGGGGAGCTCCGCCGGAATAACAGGCAACCACGTCTTTCAGAAACGGTTCATGCTCAAACGCGTCTTTCCAGAAAATGTTCCGCAGGGACAAATAGGCGCAGACTTTTATTCCGCGTTGCCGTGCGCGTGCGGAAAAATCAATGAAAAACTCCCGTTGGATCTGTTCCGACTTGACGGAAAATCCCACGCTCCAGGGAATCTGGATAATATCTTTTCCAAGTTTTTCCATGTCGTCCAGGAAATCGTCCGAGAGTTTGTTGGTCAGTTCCCAGATGACGGCCGGAGTAAGTGATCCGCAGAAATCCTGTCCGGCTTCCATCAAATCATCGAAAGAAAATCCTACAGTTGAGAATTGGGTAAGGATTGCTTTGGCGGTCTCCGCGGGGCCGGAGTGCTGGTTCTGAAATTGAGTGTGGCCTTTGACAACCCAGCCGGGAAGGGTATGTCTGCCGACACTGAATGCCGGGAAATTCAATTTAAAATTCGTCATTATCAGGTTGCTTTCAGGTTAAGGCTGAGGCGCGAGTTTAGTCAATTTTTCGAGGGTTGGATTCCGCCGCAACGGGTCTCCCCCGCCGTAGAACCAGGAAATCGGCAGCACTTTAAGCAAGGCGTTATAACTTTTTTCCTCCTCACCGGCAATACCTGCGTCCTTTCTCCACGAATTTTGGGAATGGGAAATCAAGACGCGATCCTCCAGTACCAGGACGGACGGATATGACCAGCGTCCGTAATTTTCCGGCAGCGGTTTGCAGTAACGCGGATCGTTTTCGGGTGCGGACGTTTCCCCCATCGAATAACATTGTTCCGGTTTTGTGAAATGAATTGGTCCCGGTTCCACGTGTGTTTCTTCCAGGATGGATTCCACGTTCTGAAAATGTTCCCATACGCCGCCACCGTTCCGGCTGATCGCGGAGGAAAGCCGCTGCCGGATAAAACCTGATTTGACTTCTTCTTCACTGTGTTGAGTGAAAACGCACAACAAGTCGCCTGTTTCCGGAAGAGTCCGGATTTGACAGGGAACATGGCATCCCGCCAACTGCGTTGGGCATGGCCGGGTCCAGGTTTCTCCGTTATCATAGGACCAGGATTGGAAATACCGTCCCAGCCGGGTACGCATCATCATCAGGAGCTTTCCCGGTGAAACTTCGGTAAGCGAGGGTTCGTAAACCGGTTCAAATGTAGTGGTTTCGGGCAGGATGATGAACATCTCCCCGTCCCGGTTTCTTTGCCAGGTTTCTCCCTCGTCATCGCTGTAATACACTATCGCCGCGCCAAAGTGGGGGTCGTAAAAATGGGCGTCGGTTGAGACGAAATTGCCTTGAACGTATCCTCCGGGGAACGGAGCGTCTTTGCGGTGGAAATTTCCTTGTCCTATTGATACATAGCAGGGGAAGATAATCCTGCCGGAACTAGTTCTGGAAAGAACATCATGCAGCGCCTTAACCTTAATGCCTTCATCTGCGATTCTGACGGGACCCGACCAGGTCAATCCGTTGTCTTCCGAGCGGCGGAATTCCGGTCCGGTCCCGTTCTTGATCACCGTAACCATGCCAATCCCCCTGCGGGCAAGCTGAACCAGTGAAGCTGTTCCGGTTCGCAGATCTCCGTTTTTATCTTTCGGGACGAAAGGTTTGCTCCAGGTAATGCCTCCGTCTTCGGAGTAGCGGAAACCGTCACCGGTTCGGAGAATGCGGCCGTCCTCCAGTTTTATCCAGGTAACGCTGTGTCCGCCCTTGTGTTTATGGCAGGCCAACATCAGCTCGGGAAAACTCATCGGTATATTTGAGCCGGTTGCTTTGTTGTTATTCATAATCAATCCTTAAAAAAATTAAATATTATTGGCATATTAACGTTATAATTGCAAAATCCAAATCCTTGTCAGGATACGAAGTTCGGTTCCTTGTCCCATTCGGGAACGCCGAACCCCAACTCCCGCCAAGGAACTTTTTCGTAGCGCAGTTTGAGAAACGGGCGGTCTGTTTTTATCCGGTAGATGCGGACGTCATTACCGGGAACGCCACAGCGCAAAGCGCCGTCTTCCAGAACAACTTCACCGTATGCAAGCCATTCCTCGGCTTCGACAATGTTCCGGCCGGGAATCCTGATGCTTCCCTCCCAGCCGAGATTACGCGAATTGTTGCACAACGTGACCATCAGTTCGCCAGGATCGTCGGTAACGTTGACCAGATAATAGATCGGACGCCCGTCGATTTTTACCAGTTGAAGTCCATCCAGATAATTTATCACTTCGGAATAAATTTCCCGGAATATTTCGAAAGAGTTTTCTTTGTTCTCCGGCAACTTAACTTCCAGTATTGTCCCTTTTCCGTAATTTTTCTTCACAATGCGGGACAATCCGGCTTTATTTTCCGTTCCGGGCGGATTTTTCCAACGTTCCGGATTTACCACCAGGGTCCCGCCGTTTTCGACATAACCGGTTAATTTGGTTTTCAAGTGTTCATCCCCGTCGATTTTTCCTGATCCGAGCATTATCAAGGCCCGATATTTACCCAGACATTCCGCCCCGGCATTATCGAGAATCATATCGAAGGAATCTCCGTAAGGAGTATTGACGATTTTACCGCGTTCATCCAGAGACGGTTCGATATTTGCTTTATTGTATCCGGGATATACGGTCTGGAAAAAATGGTCGATCATCCGGTCCCCGGAATTATACGGGATGTTTCCCCATATCCGTTCAGGAACCCGCGGGGCATAGCAATGCGGCTGCGGATACCAGCCGTGATCAAAAGGCAGCATAACTCCGACGGGCGTATAAGGCACGCCCCGGAACGGATGCCGTTTTGCTGTCTCCCTGGCTTCCCAGAGCAGCCAGCCAAGGGGGGTAAAATGAGCTTTCAGTACTTTGTCGTTTACCGGGTCTTGCATGGCAATTGCGCCGTGGGTGTTGGCGGGACTGTGGAGATCGCAGGGAAAATACCCGAACTGGAGTCCGATTATCGATGCTCCGTTCATATATGACACCCACCAGAGGCGTTTCATCAATCCGAGGCTGCTGCCGAGTTCAGGGCTGGCGGGAAACCCCTCACTTGAAATCACGCTTTGGGGTTGTCCGGCTTTCGGATAGCATTTAAAATTGTATACGCCGCCTTTGCGGGAGAAAACGGATGGATAAACGGCACATAGAAGATCATATTGCCGGCAAGCTCCGCGGCAGAAAGACCAGAGCAAGGTATCGGAAGGGAGTCCTTCGCCAAGTTCCAGTCCCATCATCCGCGAGCCGAGTTCGGCATCGTAATGACAACCAAACCCGAGAGAGCTGACCGTGACCATGTGGTTATGATGTTTGGCGAATGCGTTCTTCATCCAATCCAGATAATGACGGCACGCTGCTTTACGGGAACGCTTCGGGTCTAACTCAAGCAGTCCATTGGCAACCTGGCTGATATAGGCGCCGTCCCATTCGCCCTGATTGTGTCCGAACCAGCGTCGGCCGAAAATTCCACGCAGCTTGTCATGCTGCTCTTTCGATATTTCGTTATTTACCGATGAGTTGAGCGCACAGATGAAAATTCCGTTGTCCGAATAGTATTTGGCGGTTTTTTTCCAACCCGGGACCGTTTTTCCTTTCAGGCCGGGATTTTTTCTGGCTTCCCTTATTTCGATTGCGCCGTACCAGTAGTGCCACATTACGCTGGCAAGCCGCGCCTCACAAAAAACCTGGCGGAAAATCGGGTCGGTCTGCCAGTCGTTGTGAAATTGCATGGCATTGCGGAAATCCGTTTCCAGGTCCTGCCGGGTAACCACGTCACGATCACAGTGTTTTTCTGATTCTTCAGGCACGACCGGATAATTATATATTGAATTAAAATCAGGCATTTTCTCAATTTTTATTTTACTAACCAATTGTCTTCTTTATCGCCGACCGGGATTCGGTCCCATTTGACCATCTCCGTATGCCCGTCGATAAAACTACATCCCGCCACGCCGCCGATTGCAACCGGTTTTGCGCCGGTGTCATAAGGATTTGCCCGTTTGCCGTGGTGAAATCCAACGGTCGTTGCCCTTTCGGATTCGGTCCACCAGAAATCTTTATTCGGACACCATTGGTCCGACTGCCCTTCGTTTACCATAATACGCCTGCTGGGATTTCCCGCGGCTTGAGGATCGGTAATTCTATTAAATCCCTGGGTGGTTTTCGCATACCAGCTTCCGCCATCGTAAAACGGACACAATGCGGTGTTTACGGAATAAGCGCCATAAGTTGATTTATAAGGGACTTGAGGGTCATCAAATGGATTGGCAATTTTGCAGCTTGGACAGAACCACAATTCTTTCATCCAGGTTCCGTTATACCAGTTGGGATATTCATTCCGCTCTGGAAGCCCCGTGCCAAAACTGTATAACGGCAGCCCCACGGCTATGCTCATATATGGATTCAGGCAGTCCCTGAACTTGTAATTCATGTCACGGCCGCCCGGCGCTGTGCCGCCTCCCTCATTCCAGGTCCAGGGAGGGCAAAATCCATCGCTGTCCAGCGTGTATTGCTGGACGGCCATGCCGATTTGTTTAAGGTTGTTGTTGCAAACAGATTCCTTTGCTTTTTCCCTTGCTTTATTGAGTGCAGGCAATAGCATTGACGCCAGTATGGAAATTATAGCTATTACTACCAATAATTCAATTAAAGTGAAACAATGTAATCGATTACCTGGCAACGCCGCCGCTGGTCCGCCGGAACAACTATTCTCTTCAGGTTTGAATGAAAGTACCGTCATCCCGTTCCTCCTGTTGTTAAAGACATTTTACCGTCATTTTTTGTTTTTTGGTACATCTTGTCCGCATATTTCAATATTTTGGACTGCCTTTATTCCGGTGGCAGTATCCTTGACCACCAGAATGTATTTCCCCGGCTTTTCATTGAGGGCCAATATGATTTTTCCCTGATATGTTCCGGTGAAGCTGTTGACGTTACCCGAATAGTGCCGGATTTCTTTCCCGGACGGTGACAGCAAAGAAATACGTAAAACGTGTTTTTCCGGTTTTTTATCGGCTTCAATAGTTATTGAATAAGCGATGGTTCCACCCGTTTTGATCTTGGCGGGAGCTTGCAGCTCAACCGATTTGACGCGATATGGCATGAGGGCGAAAACCTTGGCCACACCGGGTCTGATATTGGTTTTGAATGCGTCGGCATAACCGAGATAACGGCCTTTCCGCACATCGTAAATATGTGCCTTTCCGCCTGTATTTACCGTAGTTGCGCTTTCTTTGAGCGGCGCCGCGGCGCCAGTGGCGTATCGTTCGGGATATTCCGGCAACTCCTGAAGAAGTCCAAGATAGCGTATTTTCCCGGAATCGAATACGTAACAACGCAAGTCATGTAATTCCGGCTTGAAAGTTACCACGGTTTTCATTCCGATCTTCCCGGACAATAAATTTTCAACGAAAGGAGTGATGTTCTTAGCTTGCTCCGTGCGGTATTCGGGAATGAAGCGAGGCACTGGTTTGCCGATCATCCGAACATATCCGTCCAAGGCAAAGTTCAGCAATATTGCCTTCCCCTTGCCGTATTTGCGGGAAATCATTACCGGCGCAATTGACCCGTTCGCGGCCTTGAGCGATTCGTCTGTTTGACATAATCCCAAGTTAAACTTTTTGCTTGCTCCAGGACAAGCCAATTTGATGTCTTTATTTTTTATCCGTGGGGATTTCGTGTTCTGAATCACATTAAACAAATCATCCAGCGGAGAAGCGGCATACGGTTTGCCATGCCAATTTCTCACTCCCGGCCGCAAGTCGGCAATGACCGCGCCGCCGTTTTCCACGAACCGTTTAATGTTATCACATTCCGCCTGGCATAAGGACACCGCCAGAGGCAGGACCAGCAGTTTGAATTTTCCCTGATTCAGCTTTCCGTTGGCGAGCTGCTCGTAGGAAATAAACCTGAAATTATATCCGGCATCAGTCAACATGGCGATCCAGGCGATGGTGTTTTTCCTGGTCATCGGCTTGGTGACTTTTTCCGCGGTCTCCAAGGCCCAGCAGTGAATGCTGGGCATGGAGTAAAGCACGGCGATCCCATCGTCATTGCTAACCGTCTCGTGCAGCATTTTTCCAACGCCGTGTTTTATCTCCAGCAACTGGTCAAGTCTTACCCGGACATCGTCGTACAGTGAGAAATCGTCGGCCATCAGGCTCTGGGTATCGCCCCAATATGAATAGAAAAAGTTGGCTCCCCGGAAAAGTTTGGACCACGGGATCATCCCGGCCACCGTTTTCGACCGGGTGTAAACCGGGCCCCAGTAACAGCCCATGCCGACCAAACTATCGGGCAAAGCGAAATCCGCCTGGATCTTGGCGGTAAGGCGCGGATAAGGTTCGAAAACCCGCATCCAGCGGCTCATTTTCCATTTATCATAACCGTCCAGCGAACGGAATCCGTGCGAAATTGAAGCGTAATCTCCGGTCCGCGCCTTGGGAATGGTCTTGCGGATTTTTGCGGTCAGGTCTTCGAGAAACTCGGTATACATTGAATCCATCGCCCTCCTGAAATCCACCCAGCGTGGGCCGAATGCCGGATTCGCCACTGCTTCTTTCAGCGTAATCGGTTCGATCTGACTGAAACTCTGATAATCTGATCCGTATTCTTTGTTTAACTTGTCCAGGGAACCGTATTCTTTCTTCAGCCAATCGCGGAAGTATTGTTTGCCCGGAGGACTGAAATCCAGTTCGCCGTGATCGTGCTGCCGGTTCCAGAATTGGCCGAAACTCATCTCCTGATTGAAAATGATGTCGCGCACCGAATAACGACGCCAGGTTTTGATCGCATCGTCCAGTAGCTTGTAAGTCAAATCCAGGTATTTCCGTTCCCTTAAGCTTGGGTAGCGATAACCGGGTTTGACTACCAACGGTTCGCTCTTGTCTTTTCCCATGTAGGTAAACTTAGCGTATTCGGTTATCCCGCCGTCGACGATTTCATGGAACGGGCTGATATAACGCAGGTTGGCCAGAAGCGGAACTTCAATCCTGCCCGGTTCCCAGCGACTGCCGGGGCCGACCCCGTAATAGTTAAACTTGATCGAACTGTGCCCCCAGAAATTACCGGTCGCATCGAATCCGTATTTGTAGTATTGCCGCTGGCGCAGCATGGCGATGTAAGAGTCGTACGGCAATTCCCACACCGCAAGTTGAATGGTGTCCGGCAAATAAAGGTTCTGGTAGGTAAATGGAACCTGCTTGACGTCCAGAACCTTGTCTTCTTTCAGCAATTTCATCTTTAAAAACTGGAATATCGTTTTAGGATCGGTTATCGGAGGAAGCTCGAACTGAAGCGTTTTATTTTTCAGTGTTTCAACCATCTTTTTTCGGACAACCCGGCCAAGATTGTCGGTCTGGACTATCAGCAGCTTTAAACCGGAAAGTTTTTCTTCTTCCGATTCGACCTTGATAGAACCTTTTAGATGGCCATCAATAGCAATGCTTGGCTGATCCAGTTTGATTTTTGCGATATGCACAGGGGAGGACACCTCACAGCTTAATGATCCAAAGTTTATGATACGTCCGTTCTTTTTAATCCACATGTCCGCGAAGTATTTACCGGCCGGGACAGGATCGAAATTGAAGGTTATTTTGTTGTCACCTTTTTTCAAGGAAATATTTTTCTTGAGAAAAGTATGCAGTACCTGGTTGTCGCGGGTACGCAATTTGAATTCGGCGGTTAGGTTTGAAATATCCTCTTTGCTTTTGACCGGAAAGGAAACTTTTGTGAATTGAGACCTGGAAACCCGGTGAATATTGCCTTCGTCCCCGATGCTTATCGAGGGCAATTTTCCGGCAGTGAATAGCATGGCGCGAATTATGTAAGCTAGATAGTAATCGAAATCCAGCAAATTAACATCGGTAATTGGCATACTGAATGTCGGGCGTTCTTTCAGGTATTTTTCGCTTAAGCGCTGGCTGTGGTTCCACCAGTATTTCGGCATGGTTTTGGGTGAGAATCCCGGTGTGATGAAATGCTGCCAGGGTAAGCCGTATCCCTGGATGCGAATGATCCGCCCGGAACCGAATTTGCTGGCTGCCAGGGTGGCGCCGAGAAAATCTTTAAACCCCTTGAATTCCGCGAACGCGGGAAGCAACCGCCAGGGAATGCCCATTCCCACCTCCGCCGGCACTGGAATGGTATTTTGTTCCGCCTTCTTCATCTGAGTATTGATGACCACTCCCCCGCGAAAGTTGACCCGGAGCAAGCCCGTGCCATTTTTTACCTGTTGCAATATTTTTTTCCTGGCGAAATCAGGAAATCCCTTCCATTCCACGTCGCCGAACACGATCAGGTCATATTTCATCTCGTCAAGGAGTTTGCGTAGCCGTTTTTCCTTATCTCCGGGTGCATCTCCCTTGTAATAGCCCTTGCGGAAATATCCCGGCTTGAATCTGGCTCCATTGGCCCAGTGGACTCCGAAAAACCGGTATTTTATCTCCAGGCGCTGAGCTAGTTCCACTACTTCGCGCATGCATGTCCGCCGGGCAATGAATAATACAGTTAATGCCCCTTCCGCATTCGGGTTTATCCAGTCTATATGAGGGGTCGTTACATCCCGGGTCGGCGTCAGATACCGCTCTCCTATATCGGCCACGTCAACATTCTTTGCATGGATTAAGCTGGATAAAGTGAGGATGGCAAGCAAAATAACTGATCGGCTGGTTACCATTTGCGTTCCTTTTTGAGTTAAATTTTATTGCATTATCAATTATTATATGATAATTTTATACCGATGTAAATTGCCAATATCGAGGTTTTATTGCCCAAAATGATTAAATTTGTTAAATTGCTGAAACATGCGAAAGGCAGTTTTGACCAGAAGAGGCCGATAGGACCGGTCCAGTGGCCCCATCATGATCTGTTCTTTGTTCATAAAGGGACTTTTTATCTGATTTTCGAAGCGATGTCCAGAGAAATCGAGCTGACGGCTCCTTCCGCGGTTTTAATCTTTCCTGAAACCCATTTTCACGGCGGAGCTCTCAATCCTGAATCACTGGCATCGATCCAACACTTCCAAATTGACTCCACCGCTTCTGACCAGCCAATGCCTTTTCGAGCTATTGCCGGTCGAAAAGGAGAATACGTTGTTTATAAAAATATGACCGGCTCCTATTATGAATTTTTAGTTGAGAGAGCGCTCCGGCTCAGCAACGAACCGAATACCGAGCTGGTTTACTCAGCTCGCTTGTCCCTGCTCTCACTGATTCTTTGCGAGTTGATCATATCAAAGGAGAAAGCTCTCCGGCAAACACCGGAACAGAAAAAATTCTTGTCACTGATTGGTTGGCTGCGGAATAACCTTCATTGTCAAATCGGAATAAACGATATGGCAAGTCATGTGAACATGTCGTCGAGTCATTTCCGGATGATGTTTAGAAAAGCCTTCAACATCCCCCCTCATAACTATTTCAAAAAGATGAAATTCGATCATGCCAAACTGTTGCTGGAAGAAACCAGGATGCCGATCAAGGAAATTGCCCGTCAAATCGGTTTCGAAGACATTTCCCATTTTTACCGGGCATTCAAACAGGTTTGCGGAACCACGCCTAAAAAAATGCGGGAAGAACGAATCTCAATCTTTGGTTGATGACTCATCGTTTATATTTGATACCAACCGGGAATACTTTGGGGAAAAATAAATTTCCAATATCGGAATGACAATATATTATTAACCCGGCGCTGGTCGAATCCTGCCGCTATATCCCCGGACTTGAACCGGAAATATTGGGCCGGTGAAAAGATTATCTAACCTGAAAAAACCGGAAAATTATTTAAAGTCGGAATAATCCAGTTTGAAAAATAAGGGAAATGGGAACTTATTAAATATGGATATCAACAAAAAAATTGCCAATTGCCGGGAAACGGCGCTTCAGATTTTACAACCTACAAGGCAGCAGCTCGATCACGGACTGGAACTGCACCGGGACTCGCTGGTGTGGGATGCCTACGGCTTTGCTCCGCCGGGTCCGTATAACCTGGAACTCGAATCCGAACTGGTGGAGTCCGGGGCTTCCGCGAACGAGGCGCGTATCCGAATGGAGAGTTACCGGCAGGACGGTTTTCTCCGCGACCAGGCTAACTATGAAGACTACAAGGCCGTATGGGAAGCTTCCGGGGTGACGTGTATTTTCCAGAATTCAGGGGCCGGGAATTCCGTATCCGAAATACTCGAACGCTTCGGCAACTTCACTTTCCGGGCTGACAGGTATGCCGATTTTCACGAGCGCGCGGCCTGGCCGGACGACGTGGAAAAAACCAAACAGCTCGGGAAACATTGTCTGTACCTGACCACCAACGCAGTACCGCTTTTCGACTCCTGGATCAACGAAGCCGAACCCGTGCTTGCCGTCAGCACTTTTTTCAAACTCGGGTGCAGAATGATGCATCTCACTTACAACCGGCGCAACCTGATCGGCGACGGCTGTGCCGAACCCGGCGACTCCGGATTGAGCGCCTTCGGCAGGAGTGTGGTTAAGGAAATGAACCGGACCGGCGTTATTCCCGACGTGGCCCATAGCGGACTTCGCACCAGTTTTGAGGCCGCCGAAGTTTCAGGCAAACCGGTGGTGGCAAGCCACAGTTTCTGCAACTCCGTGAACAATGAATTTCAGGCTTTCCGGGGTAAAACTGATGAAGTTATCCGGCAGATCGTCAAGTCCGGCGGTTTTGTGGGGATTTGCGCCCTCCCGGGGTTTGTCGCGAAAAGCGGCGACATCAATGCGCTGCTCGACCATATCGGCCATATCGCCGGAAATTTCGGAGCCGATCATGTGGCGATCGGAACCGATGCCGGTTTTACCGTCGGGCTCCCGGCGCCGCTGCCGAACGACAAAAAAATCAAATTCAGGACCAGTTTCGACAGCTACTGGCCATCTTCTCAGAAACGGTTCGATGTTTCGGATGAAATGCGGGCAAGCCTTGCCTGGACGAACTGGCCGCTGTTCACCGTCGGACTTGTCCAGCGCGGCTATTCCGACGCCGACATCAAAAAAATAATCGGCGGCAACGTCATGCGTGTCGCCAGGGAAACCTTACGGGGAATCGAATGAAAAAACGCAATCCCGTCATCGGGATAAACATGGATTTTCTTCCTGATAAAAATAAAACCGGCAAAAAAGCATTAAAAGGCATATATACTTCCAAATCCCTATACAGTGAAGCAATACTCGAGAATGGCGGAATCCCGTTTCTTATCCCATGTTCCGGGAAACATAAATCTTTGCAAAATTGTCTGGATATGCTTGACGGTTTTCTGTTTGTCGGAGGCGGTGATTACCCTCCGGAATTTTATGGTGAAAAAAAATCCTCCAAGCCGATTTATCTTATTCAGAAACGCCGGTACGACAATGATATTTTTCTCGCTTCCGAAGTCATGAAACGGAAGCTCCCGGCACTCGGTATCTGTGCCGGAATTCAGTTGCTGAACATAATTGCCGGAGGCAAAGTCATTCAACACGTCGAGTCACCGCTTCCCCACACACATGGAGTAACCCATACCGTGGAAATAACCAGCGGGAAGATTCTTGAAGACCTTTTTGGCAAGGGCAAAACAGAAGTTAATTCATATCACCACCAGGCGATTGATCCCCGGTTTGTAGGTAAGAACCTGGAAATTACCGCCTGGTCAGAAGACGGAACGGCCGAGGCCGTTGAATCAAAATCCGGCCAGTATATTCTGGGTTTACAGTGGCATCCCGAAAAAATGGAACCTGACCACCGCAACAAAATTTTCAAATCCTTCGTCCACGCCTGCCGGAATCATCATGTCTCATGAAGGATGGCTCCTGAAAAATTCCACGCGCTATCATGGTGTTCCATCCGGTTGTTGATGTTCTCAACTCACATGGACCTGGCCGTTTTACTCCTCCGGCCCATCTCGGCAAAGCTGAAAGCCACAATCATTACTTGCCTTTAGATTGCAATTCGGTATTATTGCGTAGTGGCGGGTTACAAGATAGTGGACCATTCGGAATTGACACCAGTGTCCTGTCGAGGCTGTTTTTGTAACAAGATTGCGAAGATTTTGAGATTGATTCGTATTCTGAAAGGCCGCCGATACCGAGGTATCGAAGGTTCTTGAAGGGTACGAAGACAAGCTTAAAAGAACGCAACCACTTTGTGGCAAGTTTCTTGCAGTTGTATTTTTCCTTTTCTCCTTCGGGAAATATTCATATTTCCTCTCAGTCGAAAAAACAAAATCCAATCTACAATTTAACTTGTCTTGTTACAAAAACAGCGTTGACAGGACACTGGTACTCAGTAATTCATGTAAATCACATTCCACTTTAATAAGGTTATAACATGCGTAATCTACATTACCACTAAAACACATAAGGGGAATTAGGGATTATGTTTGGAAAACTGATCAAATTGATGAACAGTGTTGATGAATTCATGCACGAAGCGGACAATACGCTGCATAAATTGAATCAGCTTATTGATTATCTGCTTGAAAACGGCATTGATGAACATCTCGAAGTTCTTGTGGAAGAAATATCTGAAAAAGAACAAAACTGCGATGATTTAAGACGTTCTCTGGAATATGAAATGTTTTCCCGGTCGCTTCTGCCGGAAACCAGGGAAGATATTATGATGATCGTCGAGAAGATGGATGAAATCCCAAATCATTGCAAGATGATAGCGGACATGATCATAGATCAGAAAACAGTAATTCTGCATTCCCTTAAAAAGGATATTCTGGAACTGGCCGCCATCAATGCCAAAACTTTTCAGATGGTTATGGAAGCGGTTGACGACTGCTTCGGAAAAATGCTGAGAATCACGGAACTCAGTTCGAAAATTGACGACAGTGAGAATCAAGCGAAAGATATAGAACGAAAAATGGTAAGAAGCATTTTTCTTGATAAGAGCCTGGAGACGCATCCCGGAGGACAGCTTGTCCAGAAGGAAATAGTCAAATCCATTGGCGCGATAAGCGGGAAATGCAAACATATTTCCGAGAGAGTAACAATAACCGCTATCAAAAGAAAAGTGTAGGCCATGCATATCTTTATAAAATTATTCCAATATTTCGGCGGGATTTTTCTGGGATGGGGGCTTGGCGCTAATGACTCCGCGAATGTGTTCGGAATGGCCGTGGGCTCCCACATGGTAAGTTGGCGGAAAGCTGCTGTCCTTACCGCTTCCTTCGTTATTCTCGGCGCCATTCTGCAAGGCAGGGCGGGAATAGAAACACTTGCACATGACCTTGGAACGCAAAAAGCCCCGGAGAGCAAAGTTCATTCGGAAGAAGCCGCGTTTCCGCATAAAGACGCTGATGCTTCAGAAGTCAATACCACTGATTTGCATAAACAAAGAATGTTCAGAAATGCCATGATAATGTCTCTTTCCGCGGCATTCACCGTTGCGATCATGACTTTTCTGCGGCTTCCCGTTTCCACGTCGCAAGCGGTGGTAGGGGCGATCATCGGCGTAAACCTTTTAAAGGGGTCCGTCCAGTGGGGAGGGCTTTTAAAGGTTGTTTTATGCTGGATCGGAACGCCGATTGGCGGAATAATATTCACATTTATTTTCTATTATTTTTTCAAGTGGATAATTGATAAATGGCGGCCTTCGGTAATTGTCTATGACCGCGTTATGACCATACTCCTGATCGTTACAGGCTGTTACGGGGCATACGCCCTCGGCGCGAATAACGTGGCCAACGTTTCCGCCGTATTCGTCTCCAGCGGCCAGTTGACGGTAGTGCAGGCGGAATGGTTCGGCGCGATCGCAATTGCGATCGGTATTATCACCTACAGTAAACCAGTAATGATGACCGTAGGCAGCGATATTGTCAAGCTCGATGCGTTTATGGCTTTTATAACCGTGCTTGCCCTGTCAGTTACCGTATGGATTTATGCTTTGATCGGAGTTCCGGTTTCAACTACCCAGGCGGTTGTGGGCGCCGTGCTTGGGTTCGGGATAATCAAAGGCGCGCACACCATAAACTATAAAACTCTTTTACGTATTTCAATGGGATGGATTTCCACGCCGATCATAGGCGGAGCATTTGCCGCGGCCGCATATTTTATTTCAAATCTTCATTACGTTCCAACTTGATGCGAAGCGGCAAAAAAAACGGTCTTAGAGGATTTATCAGGACAGGTAATATCGATCAAATCATGATTTGAGGAAAATAATGTTTAAAAAACAAAAACAGCTTTATAAGCATCTGGATGAATATAAAAAAAACGCGGCCGCAACCTTTAAACTGTTTATCGAATTTATTGAATATATCCTTGAAAACGGTGTCGATGAAAAAGCTGAAAAATTAGTTACGCGAATTTCCGATAAGGAAAGTGATTGCGACAAGGCCAGGTTCAGCATAGAAAAAGAAATGTTTGATAATTCCCTTCTGCCTAATACCAGGGAGAACATATTAGAAGTTTACCGTCTTTTTGATAAAATCCCGAATCACTGCGAAAATATCGGTTTCATGATTATCGATCAGCGTTGTTCAATTGTTAAAGACTTAAAAGAACTTATCCGTGAAATGCTCAAAGTCGTTAAAAGAAGTTTTAAACTAACTCTCGAAGCCTCCGGCGAGGAAATTTCAGAGCTTTCCGAACTCAGGAGATTCGCGAGAAATATCGATAATGACAGAAGTCTCTGTCACGGAATCGAAAGAAAAGCTGTAAAGATTATATTTTCACTCGATACATTCGCCTCCCATCCCGGAGGCCAGCTTGCCCAAAAGGAAATTGTCTCTGAAATCAGCAAAATTTCTGAATCATGCAGAACTCTCATGGAAAAAATTTTGCTGATAGCGGTCAAAGAGCATACTACCTGAGTGCCAGTCTTCACTGAAATATGACAAGCGGCAACATTTTCATATTCCATACATCATTTTTTGTCTTGCAGAGCCGTTACCCCCAGCTTATATTCAAATGACGATAATTCTTCAATGTCGTATGGAGGGAGCGGATGAAAGCAGAAGGGCATAAGGCGATAACCCGTGCGGCGGTTCAGGCGCTGTCACAAGACGAGCGGCAGTGGCTGGGAAAAGAAATCGACTTCCTGTGTGAAGCTTACTGCATGTTCCCGGACCACAACGGCCCCTGGGAGGGAGAATGGGGAGGAGAAAACGGCGATCCGAACGAACCGGGCACTCCGGATTTCCGCAGGGAATGGAATGTGCCGTACTACTGCGGGTCCGACCGTCATCCGTTGAGCAAAAAAGAAATTCTTACTCCTCCGGGACGCGAAATCATGCCGCCTGGAAATCCCCCGCCGTCGATAATCCCGGCAATTCCGAATCAGGGAGTTTATGAAAGCCGTTACGTGCCGATGGGAGCGTACTGGACGCCGGAATTGTATTTCCCCAGAATCATCTCGGCGCTCGAAGAAAGTGCTTTCGAAGACGGAATAAGGTTTCTGGGGGTCCTGCTTCACCACATTCAGGACCGGGCGGCTTTTACCTACTGGCCCGACTTGCACAAAATCTGCAACCTGAAAGAGCTTGAGAAGCTGCGAATTACCGGATATAAGCCAGAAAATCTCGGTTCATCCATAGATGATGCAGTTACCGGAATCGAGAAAAAAATGCGGGAAATCGTCAGGTTTCAACAATCAGGAATTTCGGCCCTGCGAACCGCTTATGCCGACAACAACGAAGGGGAAATTGAAGAGTTCCAGCTCGAATTTTACCAGGAAGCCGCAAAGCTGTGCGCTGATTTGATCCATACGGTAATCGACTTTTCCGATTGCGGTCATTACCCAAATTACTGGGGATATTGGCTTGGCTATCCGGCGTTCGGCAATCCCACGATGCAGAACCTGGTTGACAATCCCTCTTTTGAGCGGGACGATGGTTCCAATTGCCCCGAAGGGTGGGTTGTCAACCGGCACGACCTAACGGACAAAACCGGACGCGCCGAGTGGGATTGGAGCCGAATGCACTCGGTGGTGTCGAAAGCGGTCAGGAGCGGGGAACGTTCCGCAAAACTGATGTGGACGCCGCAAGCCGGGACCGAATGGATTCAACGCTGGCCCGTGGCAATCAAATACCTGGCGCCGGGACACCTCTACCGGTTCTCCGGCTGGATAAAAACTAAAGACGCCACTGGGAAATCATTCTTCCTGATCAGGTTTTACGACGGCATCAACCAGACGGGTGAAGTTTCGAGTCAGGTTTTCGAAGGCACGGATGACTGGCGGCAAACCAGCTTCGAGTTTGAAATCCCCGAAAACGCTGACCGGATGCGGCTGGCCTGCCGCTCCGACGGAAATTCCGGGGCGGTATGGTTCGATGATGTCGAAATCATCCGGCTGAACAAGTAATTTCCATCCTTACCGGAAGCTGATCCGCCACAGCCGTTCCGGTTCGTGAAACCGCCTCAGGACCGGGAACGCGGACGAATATTCTTTTTTGCCGGAATTCTTTTCCCGGAAAAAGTTCGCTTTCCAGGTTTGTCCCCGCAAATTTCCTCCCGTTTTAAAGCTTTTGAGCGGTATCCGGCAAAATACGGTCCAGAAATTTTTCCCTTTTTCGATCCTGGTCTCCGCTCCGGAGTTCCAGCTTTTGTTCTGGCCGATGGCGTCATATACGGTTCCGGCGGGATTTATCGCAATATGGTAATATTCCGGACAGTTGGGCGGTTGCAGGAACATTTCCACGCAGTCATCGGTGAAAACCATGGAATCATGTTTTTTATGCTTGGCAAGCAAATTTTCCGGGTTGCCGTGACAGTAAAACCGGAAATATAAATTCCGGTCGTCGTAACCGCCGGACACCGAGGTCTGGTCAACGGGGAAAACAGGAATTCCATTTTTCCATTTACTGCACGGAAGCACGAACTCTCCGGCAATAACCGGCAATAAGCTCGATCCGCTTTCCGTCCGGGAAATGATAACCGGATATACGTTGAACTTCAGGTAGTCCAGCAGCATCCGGTAATTATCGAGCATTGCGGACAATTCCCGGTTGATCCTGACTTTTTTAGCGGCAGGCAGCTTCTTTATGCGGTTCCGCCAGGAGGCGATACTTTTCAAGGTATTTCCGGTCAATACCAGCATCTCCTCTTTGTGGACTCCGGCAAACGGATAATCTTTCAAACTGTTTTTAAAATTAAGGTATTCTACCAGCAGATTCGCTCCCTTTCCTTTGTCTTTCAGCATGCACCGGGCGAAAGCGGCCGCGGGATCATAGTGGTCGGCATTCCAGAGAAAATCGGAAAAGAGCTGTTTCATCATCCGGTGGTCAGGCCACAGCACGAACATGAACCCCCGCATTTTAGAAGTGATTTTCTTCGGGACTTTGAAAGTAAGCGGCCCGAGCAGTTCCGGACGCGGTTTGACCGACTCATACTGGGCCATGTAATTAGACCAGAAAAACGGTTTCCTTTTGATCAGTTTTTCCAGATTGCGGATGGCTTCGCCGGTTAACGTTCCGCAATTAATAAAGTCCACATCGTGCGGGAGCTCTCCGAGAGTTTTCAGATAGGCTTTTTCCTCCGGGGAATAATTGGTGGGGTCGTAATAATACATCGGCACGATATAAAGTTTATTCGCGGAGTTCAACTTTTTCAGCGTGTCATAAATTTTCCGCGCCAGGAACAGATGGGCGCCGGCAATATTCTTAAATCGCTTCTTGTCGTCGGGAAATGACAGTTTATCCCGGCCGATGTTAAACAGATCGTCATAAGCCAGGTAAAAGTTCCTTAATCCGCACTCGTACAGTTTACGGTATTTATCAAGGATCGCCTGAATATGCGCGGGATCGGAAAAGTGCAGTTCCGTTTTCCCGAACCCCGGACGCAGCCCGTAAACCAGGGTGATTTTTCGCTTGTCCGCCTCCCCGGAAAGTTTCTTCATGGTCTGCGATTCAGCGGGAGTGATTTTCCTGAGCCATTCCCGGCAGTTGTATTTGCCGCCGCACATCCAGTAGAGATTGAATTTATACGGCAGCAGAAGATCCATTGTCCGTGTGGACATTGATCCGCTGATGAAGCCGCGAATGGTAAAATCCGGCCAGTCCCGGATCCCGCAACAGGGAAAAGCCCCGTCTTTGCCGCGAAGCTTGAAAAAGGTTTGCAATCCGTAAAGTATCCCGGTTTCCGACGGAGCATTCAGCGCAACGGTTTCCGGGGAGATGACAAGCTGATAATATTCCAGACTCGGATGCAGTTTTTTATTGACTTTGATCTTGAACGGGATTCCGGTAACGGCGATCCGGTTCCGGGCCTGAAAATCGTTTAGCCGCTGCTTCAGGAAACTTTTAACGCTGCCATCCGCTACGCCGCCCCAATCAGCCGAAAGTCCCGCAATCAGGACTTTTTTTTTGACATTTCAACCACTTTCGGCGCAGGAAAAATATTTATACCGGGATTTTCAATTGTCATTGACACGGTTTCCGCTTTATCCGCTTTGGGTTGTAAAATCACATTGTCAAAAAACACTTTGCCCTTGCAATAGGAAATGACCAGTGCGATCCTCATGAATGCTATATTTTGGGACGCAGGCACTTTAAAATCGGCTTTGCATGCCGTCCACTTTTTGATTTCGCTGCCGAAACGCTGGATATCCCGATGCTTGACGCGTTTTTTGTCCTTGTCGTAATAAATCACCATTATTCCGGGTTTGTTCCAGGCTTTGCCGGCTTTCAAACCTTCAGTTTTCAGTTCACATTGAAGCGAAAACTGGTCTCCGGGTTTTGCGGGAATGAAATCGGATTCCCAGGCGAGGGTTTTTTTCCCAACCTTGTTATCGAGGAAAACCGACTTTTTGCCGGACGCCGCATCATCCGAGACACCCGCCTGATTACCGGTGGCCGGATAAAAAAGCGGAGTCCAGGAAACAACTCTTCCGGTTTGCCCGTGGGAAATCGGCAGGTCAGGTTTGAGATTTTCAAAATCGCCGTTTTTCACCAGGTTGGTTTGCTTTGCATCCGCACCCAACGTTTGTGCCGCCATGATTAGAGTCACAAACACAAACGCCGCTCCCATTAACATCCTTGTCATAATTATTTTCCTTTCCGAGGATATGTTAGTTCTACCATTTCTGTTGAAGAGTATACAATATATTGTTCGGCGCCCAAAAAGAAAGTTTTTCGTTGCTGGCGGAACCGTCGAGCATGGCAACGTTCGCTCCGGTGTTGTGCCGCAAATGTACCGACCACCGGGCGTTATATGAGCCCTGATAACCGAAGTAGCGGTTCTGGATGCCGTCGCTGGTGTCAACTGTATCCGCGATCATTTCGGTTTTCGCCGGTTCCGTGATTCTTTCAACCTTCCAGTACATGTCGTCAATATTGGTACTGGCAATGCCCCGGAGCCCGATCGCATTTCCCCAGGACGCAAATGTTTCGGGCTCGCCAATGTTAAACGGCGAAATAGACGGACAAACAAAAATATCCGGCTTCGAGCCGTCGATATATTGCTGCTCCCAAAGGATATAATTCCAGTATTGGTGGAAATTGGCGTTGGAGATATTGTAATCCGCCAGTTTCACGTAACCGTCGAAATCATTTGTGTACTGTAACTCAGCGGACATCAGTTGTTTGACCTGGGAAAGACATTTTATTGACTTGGCATTTTCCCTGGCCTTATTCAACGCCGGAAGCAACATGCTCGCAAGTATTGATATTATCGCTATCACTACCAGGAGTTCTATCAGGGTAAATAGCTTCTTCATGGTTTTTCCTCCTTTTTTGATATGGAACCCATAAATGTTTTTCAGTTATATTCAAATCTTTGATAAACTGTTCAGTCAAATTGAAAACGCCGATCTTGTCCGGATGGTGTGCATCGCTCCCAATGGAGATTTTCACCCCCGCGTTAATCAGTATCCTGAACATTTCCAGATATGATTTCCTCAACCGTTCCGTCGGGATATTTTCCAGCAATGCTTCATTAAGTTCGAAAATTTTTCCGTTTTCGGCGGCGGCGGCGGCCAGTTTCTGCCAGTCCTTTGCCACGGAACCGGAAAACTCGGTAATGATTCCGTTCTGCATTATCAACCGTCCCGGATGCGCAAGCACGTCGACTTTGGGGTTTTCAACCAGTTTCTCCATGATTTTAAGCCACCGGGAATAGATTCTCTTTTTTTCTTTATAAGTAAAATTGACGTTCTGAAACCATCCCTGTCCCATTCCCGGGTACGCGTGGAAACCGGTCAGCACCGGAAATACTTCTCCGGGATCGAAATCGTCGAAGTGAAGTCTGCCCGGCTCCTGACTGTCCGGATCGATTTCCAAACCCACCAGGACTTCAACCGTGGAAGTAGTTTTCGCGACAAGTTGTCTGATCAGGTTGAAGTTGCCCCAGGGCCCAAGATGCCAATTGAAAGAATGTTCGGTAATCGCTATTCCCGGTAATTCCAGACGTTCCGCCCGGGCTATGATATTGGCAACCGACATGGAACTGTCCGCATGTCCGCAATAGACGGTATGGATATGATTGTCCCACGCAAACCGCATCTGTTTCCTCCACCGGAATCTCCCGGCGCTTAAAAAATAGTCTTCCTCTAATTATATTTTAGAGATAAAACCGGATTTGCACAAGATGAAAAATGGTGTATTATTTTAGAAAATGTTGCACAACGGGAACAGGCGTATTTACGCTGACACAAGCTTAATATATGCTTAAATAAGATAAAATACCAAGTTAATGAATATTTAAAAATCAGGTAAGTCATGCAAGAGTATGATTATGATACTTTCCTGTTCACCTGGACGAACTCGCTGTTGTTGAACATGGAAGACTTCGATCTGTATCTCCGGGTGTTCGCGAAAATGCGGAGCGATGGCGCTTTTCACCATGAATTTACCGCTCCCGGCATTCTTTTCCATGTTGTGGATTCCGGCAGGGGGACAATCGAATTCGAGGGAATGAAGTACATTGCCGGCCCCGGAACCATGTTCATATTCTGGCCGGACAACAAAGTAAAATATTATGACTTCCCGGATTCACCGTGGGACTATACCTGGTTCTGGCTGACCGGCAAAAGCACCCAGAAAGTCCTGAGCCTCGCAGGACTGACACCGGACAAGCTGGTTTATAACGTCAGCAGCTGCACGGCTTTTCTCCAGGCACTCGCTGACATCTCCGAATGTCTTACCAAAAAGGATTTTTCCATATTTTATCCCATGCTGTCCGCCTGGAAAATTGTCGAAACATTGACACAGGGACTGACGGATAAAGACAACCTTGTCCGGGTGGATGATATCGCGAAGGCCAGTAGAATTTTCATTGAAAACACCCCGCTTGTGAATGTCAGCGTCGACACCTTGGCCGAACACTTCAACGTGGACAGATCAACCGTGTTCAGATTGTTCAAGAACACCTTCGGGCTTTCCCCCAAGGAATACATTGACCGGTTCAGATTTGAAAAAGCCTGCCAGCTCCTTTCCAATAAAAAGCTGAAAATCAAGGAAGTCGCCTATTCCTGCGGCTTTACCAATCAGTGCTACTTCAGCGCGGCGTTTCACAAACGCTTTGGCGTTTCTCCATTGCAGTGGAGAAATCATAATTAATCCATCTCATCTTTACAACATTTTATCGTTGGCTTGACACTAGTGTTCTGTCAACGCTGTTTTTTCGGTATGATTGCGAAGCTTAAAAGAACGCAACCGTTTTGCGGCAAGCTTCTTGCAGTTGTATTTCCCCTTTTCTCCTTCGGGAAATATTCATATTTCCTCTCGGTCAAAAAAACAAAATCCAATCTACAATATAACTTGTCATACCGCAAAAACAGCGTTGACAGGACACTAGCATCTCTGACCAAAATCATATCCGCAGAAGGTAATCCCGGAAAATAAAAAAACAGCTTCAACTTTCCGTTAAGCTCAAAACTGGAAAATTGCTTGAAGCACCATTGACCGCCGAGTAGGAGAGCCGGGGGAAAACGAAATTCATAAGGGAAAAGGTCTTCACGTTAAGAAAGTTGTCACCTTCGCACCGGACCGGCGGTGTTACGGTCGACAAGATGCGAACTCAGGATAAGCCGTACTGGTATCTGGTCTGGAAAGTCGGCCCGGGAGATAAGCATTCTGACTGCCTGTCTGCCCGCTTCCCGAAGCTGCCAGTGGATCGTGGTTAACGGGCGATCTATCGGTTTGCCGGGACCATGCGGCAGGTCACCAAAGCCGACAACCGAATAATCTTCCGGCACTCTCAATCCGGCACGGGCAAGGATTTTTATGGAGTCGCAGGCCATTTTGTCCCCTTGGCAAATTAACGCGGTCGTCCGGTTTTTGCCGTCCTCAGTCAAGAAATCCAGTATTTTACGATGAACAGCCGGATCTTTGTCGTCGAATCTGAGCGGAAACAGCAGTTTTCGGAAGTTGATTTCCGGAATGCCGCGCTCATGCAGGAACCGGGTGATGCCGCTCATAATTTCTATCGGATTCATGAAAAACGGATAATTGGGCAGGTTTCCGAGGTAGCAGACTTTGCGGTGTCCAAGATTCCACAGGTGTTCCATGACCATGTATCCGCCATTTTCGTTATCAAGAGTAACGGCGTCGCACGGCAGTTGCCGGAAATAGGTGGCAATAATGGAGATCGGGAAATTCTGCCTCAACAGTTTGGTAAGTTCCTGACATAACTCCACGGACATGAATGGAACCCCGAGCGCACCGTCGAAACCCCGGCTTTTAAAGTTTTCAAATATATGGAGCTCTTCATCAAGTTCGAATCCGGAAGCAACAGGTTCCGCTTTAATATTATGGATGGCGCATTCGTTTTTTACTCCGGTGAACAATTCCTTGAAATACGGGGTTTCAGTATTGTAATAAAATACGGCTATCTTTTTCAACTTCGTGGCATTGAGAATTTTACGATTGGTGGTGACAAAAGTTCCGGCGCCGACTTTTCGGATAAGAAGCCCCTCGTCGGAAAGTTCTTTGAATGCCCTTGACACTGTCGGGTAGCTCAATTCGCCTTCCCGGATGAATTCCCGTTCGCTCTCAAGTTTTTCGCCGGGAGTATACACGTGCGATTTAATGGCGTCGCGCAGAAGTTCTTTCAACTGCAGGTATAATGGCCGGTCCGGAGTTTTATGGATAATATTCAGATCAATTTTCACCGCAATTCCCTTATCAATATTAAATAGCTCCATAATCTACAAAAATTATTGGCATTTTGCAAGAAAGGCCCTTGACATACTGGCTGATTTCCGGTATAATGCATATAATAAAACGAAATAATATAGGCAATACGATACAAGAGAAGGCGTTTAAGTGATGAAAAAGAAGGAATTTACGCTTATTGAACTCTTGGTAGTGATCGCGATAATCGCGATATTGGCGTCAATGCTGCTTCCGGCATTGAAACAGGCACGGAAACAGGCGAATCAGATTTCCTGTGCATCCAACCTGAAACAGATCGGTCTCGGATTCAACAGTTATGTGAATGACAACGACGGTTACTGGCCGACACGCCAGACCCACGCGGAGCCGTATTATGCCTGGCACGGTTTGATTCTGGAACATGTGCTTGGTCAGTTCGTACAGCCATTCTGGGATCGTAACTTTCCACGGCTGCATATCTTCAAATGCCCGTCGCAGTCCACGGACTTTAACTTTACCTACAAAATCAAGTACGGGTATAACTACTTCCTGTCTGAATTTAGAAATACCAAGATCAAGCGTCCTACGGAAAAATGTTCGGTTTTTGATACCCAGGATTTGATTGCCAACTTCACTTACTCAACACTATACAATAAATTTAACGGGGCGGTAGATGACGGCAACTTGCCCTACGGAGTCATTTCCGACCGGCACGGCGGATTCGCCAACGTGCTGTATTGTGATGGTCATGTTGAACGCCAGGCGCCAAGAGATATCTACCTGAATGCTTCAATGTATGACGTTGACGATTAGTTATAATAAGGAATTTTATTTCCAATTCTTCTATAAAATTCATTAATTTAATGTAACCCTTAATAAAAGGAGCCAGGGTTTTTATGCGTAAATTCCAGAATGCGGTATTAACGGGAATTATTTTTTTCTGTGGGATTTTTTATTTTGCGGGGAGGATTATGTCGGAACAGGTTGACCCGAGTTTCGGGGATCTCGATCTTGATGGTTCCATGAAAGTTTTACTGGCGGTTTCGTGCAGTGGTTCCATGCAGGCGGATAAATCGGATACGTCCGTCACCATCAAAAAGAGTACCGTTGCGGAATATATCGAGGGGCGCAAAAGCAAGCAGGCGGCGGTTATCAGCAAGTCCGCGTATGTGGATTATCAGTTCAAGAAGCCGCTGAATGCTTCGTCCGGTACGGTGATGTTCTGGATAAAGCCCCTTAACTGGTCAGGGACAAGTGCATCCGCCCAGACATTCATCACTTTGAACGGCGCGGGTAAGGGCAAAGAACCCCAGGGCAGTATGGCTCTTTTTGTGAATTCCGCTAAGACCAAAGTGCTGATTGTTACTTCCTCACGGAAAACCGGATACGCGGAACCCGTAAAAGGTGTGAGTAAAACCGGAGGCGTGGCGAAAACAGGAAAATGGGCACAGGGAAAATGGTATCACGTTGCCTATACCTGGAATAAAAAAGAAACCTGCCTGTATGTCGATGGAGTAAGGGAGTCGAAAATTGCCGCAACCAAATATTTGATTCCCGGAGGTTTCACCAGAATGACCATCGGCAACTGCTGGAACTGGTGCGGCAAGTATGATGACGCTAAAACCGCGATCCAGGGCATTATGATCGTTGACAAAGCGCTTTCCGCCAATGAAGTAAGGGAAATGGTGATAGGCAAACAGTTCAAGGCGGTTGGTGAGGATGCGGAAGGCAGTATACCCCTGATCAGCGTTGTACCGGGAAAATCCGCGCCGGTGATCGACGGCAGCCTAAAGGATTCCGCCTGGAAAACCGCAATGAGCTTTCCCGGATTCATCGACAATACCACCCGGGCCTATTCTTCCCGCCAAACTATTGTTAAACTTCTGTACGATAGTAAAAAACTTTACATTGCCATGGAATCCCCGGTTGGCGGCAAGGCGCTGGAGAAAAACGATTTTTCAGCGGTGATTGTGCGTCCTTCCGGAATGAAAGAACCGTTGGTGCTGGCGGTACGTCCCGACGGATCACTTACGGATGCCGGCGGAAAGCCGGTTCCCGGAAAAATCGCCAAAGCCGCCGCCAAGGTTGTCGACGGCAAGTGGCAGGTGGAAATGGCGGTGGATTATGCCGGACTCGGAATCGAACCACCCAAACCCAGGGAACAATGGGAAATAAATTTCTGCCGCCGATGGAACAATCCCCAAATGCAAACCTCCTGGTGCATTCAGCGGAAACCGGGATTGAAAAACATCAATCCGGATGAAATGGCGATTCTGCTGTTCAATCCGGAGTCGCCGGTAATCCAAATCAGTTCCTTTGACGGCATTCGCGGCGGCAAGCCGGGAATTACCAGCCGGGTAATGGTTACCACCCCGGAGGAATTTATTTATGTCTTTACCGATACGCTGGTGAAGTCCAAGCAGTTCCGGGGCGCGCATTCCACCAGGACGGTTCCCGGCAAATTCTGCCGTCTTGACGTGCAAATCGGGCCGCCCGGAACCGGACACATGAAAAAAGCCCAGTTTATTTCCTATTCGTTCCTTAATAAAGGTTTCAAAAGGGTTTATTTCAGAACTCAGTATATCCCGGTGGGAAAACCTGCCCTGATCGAAGTAGCCGATTGTTCGTTCGAAACCCGGAAAATCCTGAAAGTAACCGTTAATACCGTTGGGATAGTCCCAATGCTTTTAAGTAAAACCAAACTGAAAATCGGTATTTTCGACGGTAAAAAGCAACTGGAATCCGCTGAAACTTCCGATCTTTCCAAACAGATGACCAGTGTTAAATTTCCCGTGAAGAATTTACCTCGGGGGAAAAAGTTTACCGCCAGGGCGGAGTTGTTCGGCGACTCCGGTAAGCTGCTGGCGAAAGCCTCAAGGAAATTCACCTATCCCGATACTTCGGTGTGGATGAACAACAACATTGGCAGAGAAAGGGTTGTCCCAACCCCCTGGACTCCGGTGAAAACTGCCGGGGACAGCATTTCCTGCTGGGGCCGCGATTACATTTTCGCGCCCGGCTGCGGATTCCCTGAAAAAATTATTACCCGTGGTAAAGAAATTCTCGCCGCTCCCGTTGAACTAAAACTGGAAACCGCCAAGAATGGCAAGTACAGCAATAAAACCGGGGAAATCGCATCCCATGATAAAGTTGCGGCGGAATATGAGGCTTCAAGCCAAACCGGAGGTGTGACTGTCAATTATAAAACCACGGTGGAATATGACGGCATGATCAGGATCGATTTTACCCTTGATCCTAAGCAGGAAAGCACTGTCGGTAAACTGCAATTGCGGATTCCGGTGAAGGCGGAGTACGGCAAATACCTTGGGGCGACAGTCTGTTGCGGGGCCGGACAACGTTCGTACAATTATTACGGAAAGCTCCCGGATGGGGGATACAAAAATGAGTTTATGCCTTTCATATGGGTGGGTGATGAAGACCGCGGCCTGCTCTGGTTTTGCCAGTCGGCTAAAGGCTGGAGGCTGAAAAAAAAGGGCAACGCTCTGTCGGTTCAGCGCCGCAACGGGACCGTGATGATCGCCATAAACATAATCGACAAACCCACCGTGGTTGACAAGAAAATGAGTTACACCATGGGGCTTATGGCTACCCCGGTGCGGCCGTTGCCGAAAAACTGGCGGAAATATGAGAAAAAACTAGGTTTTGGGCCAACTTCTTATGAATATTTCGCATATATCCCCGAAGCGTTGAAGCCCTGGAGCAAAAGAATTAAGCAATACCAGGCCGAAGGAAAAATCATCAGCGCCTACACTTTCCTGAACAACGTCTCGACCAACCTGCCTGAGTACAACCTGTTCTTCGAGGAGTGGAAGCGCAATCCGAAAGCCAAAAAGGGCAAATATTATCTTGACGTGGTTGCCCCGGAGGTGAAAAGCTGGCAGGACTTTGTTATCTGGAGCTACAAAAAAGGTTTGGACGATTTCGGTATCGACGGATTGTATTATGACCTTAGCTGGCCGAGTCCTACTACCAGCGTCGAACATGGCGCGTACCGGGACGAAAACGGCAAGATTCAAAGGTTCTGGCCAATCTTCGCTATGCGGGATATCGCCAAACGCGCATACGTGCTTTACCGCAAAAACAATAAGCAGACGGCATTTATCGGACACTGTTCCTCGAACCCGATCGCACTGCCGATCCTGAGTTTCTGTGATTTCTCGCTCAACGGCGAACAATACGCCGGGGAACTGCACAGTTACATGGATCAGATTCCGCTGGACATGATGCGCGCCCAGTTCACCCAGCGGCAGTTCGGGCTGGCGCCGTACTTTCTTTCGGAAATAGGCAGGAGCGGCAACAAAAACTATACAAGGAAAACCCCGGAACCGACCCTCGAAATGGCAGCGCTGGGATATCTCCACGATGTGATGTTCTGGCCGTGTTTTTACAATGGTCTGGCCCTTAAACCGTTTCAGAACGCAAAACTGGCATTCGTCGATGACGAGAAAAACGAAGTGGAATTCCTGCCGTATTGGAGCAATGGAAAAATGATCTCCTGTGCTAATCCAAACGTGAAAGTCAGTGCCTACCGCAAGCCCGGGCAGCTCTTTTTGATTGTCAGTAATTTCGCGAAAAAAGTTTCTAATGCTGACATCAAACTGGACATGGCAAAACTGGGGGTAAAACCGGTTAATCTCGAGATAATCGATGCCGTTAATCAGAAGCCGGTGTTGTTTAATGATTCTACTGTTACCGTTAAAATTCCGCCACGGAGCCTCCGGATGATAAAGCTTGCCCCGGAAGACCCGAAAAAAGTCGCGGAACGTAAAAAAGCGCTGGAAGAGGTTGCGAAATTTAAAAAGCTCCCGGCAACGGAGGCGGCCAGGGAATACGGAAAGTTTCTTCAGGGGCTTTACAAACAGAAAAAATACCTGCTGTTGCTGGCAATCGCGGAAAAGGAGATTGCCGACCCGAAAAGCTCTCTGGGCGTGAAAAATACTTCCTGTTATCAGGGATACCTTACCGGCAACGCAATGCGGGATTTCAACGAATCGAAAATATGGGCGGAAAGGTTTGAAAAGTTCAATCAGCCGGGAAGTTTCTGGCATTCGCGCGGAATGATTTATCAGGCCGCGGCATTGCGGCGTCAGGGAAAAAACCGGGCAGCGGTCAAACTGCTTTCGGACAAGGTAATCAAGCAGATGGATCCGGACCGGCAGTCGGAAGCCTACCGCGAAACCGGCGCCGCATACACTTCCCTGAAACAATATGCAAAGGCGGTCGCCGAATATCAGAAGGCCGCCGCCGCCACCCCTAATCCGGTGATGAAGACAATTGCCCGGTTAAACATTGGCAGGATATTCCAGACTCAGAGGAAATATTCCGAAGCTCTGAAAGAATATGCAAAAGTCAGTGCTTCAAACAATAGTTATTACAAAACCCAGGCAATCACCCAGGCGCTGGAAATCCTGAGTGTTTCCCCAAAATCAGGAGACGCGAATCCCTGGCTGAAACAGCTTGACAAGGGTGAAAATCTTTATCCGTACTGGAAAGGCAGAGCGCTGATTTATGCCGGAAAATATCTGAAACAAGCCGGGAAAACCGCCGAAGCGAAGGAAAAATTCAAACAGGCGATGGCTGTCAGAGGCGCATCTGCCTGGATAAAAAATTTCTGTAAAAAAGAACTATCCGAAGAGGACAGTAAGTAAAATGCAAAAAAAATGTAAATACGGGCAGACCGAAAGTGGCCGGCCCTATCTGCCGCATCCGACTTATGAAGAGTACAAGCAAGGGCTGCATGAATGGGAAAAACAGTTCCCGGACCGCGTTAAAATTTCGGTCATCGGCAAAACCCTGAAGGACAATGATATTATCCTGTGCAAGATTACGGACTTTAATGTTCCGCCCGATGACAAGCAGGTATTCCTGTACACCTGCACCCATGTAGGGGTAGAGTTGAACGCCATGACTTCCGGGCTGCATTTCATCAAGTGGCTGTTGGCGGATTCGGAACTTGCCGCCGAGACCCGGAAAAAGCAGATCGCGCTGTTCGTACTGGTTGCGATGCCTGACGCCTACCTGGAACAACGTTACGCGAGTGACGAACAGGGCGAAGGGAGCCCAACCGCCGGGTACTACTCATGGAAAGGCGTACTGAAACCGGAGAAAAATCCCGAAGCCGTGGCACTGGTTAAGCTCATGGACGAATATCAGCCCGATTTCGCCATCGATGCCCACGGATTTGCCCAGGCCGACGCCAGCATGTGCGAATCCACCGGGGTGTCGGGCGGTTCCGCGCTGGTGTCACATACCTGGGAGCCGAAAATCATCGATATGATGATCGAGGCCGCCGATAATGCCGGGTTCGGCGTCAGGGCCACCAACGGCGAGTGGGGCGGCGGATTCATGCAATGCACCGGCGAAATCCTGGCACAGTACCGCGCTAATGACATCGGCCCCGAATACAACGACTGTTTCAAGCATGAATTGTGCGCCCATCATTTCTTTTACAAGGAAAGCAATATTTCACTTTCGGTTTACGCCTATCACCTGTATCACACAATGGCCACGATCATGGAAATCGGCATCGAGCAGGCGGCCGTGGCGCAACTTAAAAAACTCATGGAAATCGGCAACAGCCGCTGGATTACCGAGTGTCACGCCGGCTATCCCGTGAATTTCATGGGCTACGGACAATGCGTAGCGCTGGCGGGGTACGGCCAAACCGCGCTCGAACGCCGCAAAAGCCGGGTGGAAATCTGGAAAAAATACAACCAGTTTGCCTTGGGATACTGCAATCCGCCTAATCGCGGTGACATTATCGGGATCGTGGCTGCCAACTCGAAAGGCGCCGAATATCTGTTTCCCGATCCTGCCGCCGGACGGCAGAAGTATGAATCGGTAAGGAATTCTCTGCTTCAGCAGAACATTGTTTACAACACATTCGATAAACTGCTTGACCGGTTGCAGGCATGTAGCGATTTCAATGTGGACCCCATGCGGAAATTCATGGCAAACACCAGCGTGGACCGCTATCACGCCAACTACACGCCGATGGGATTCCCGGAAAAAGAAGAACCGCTGGAACTTGGTTTGGGGATCCGGTTGTTCATCCCGTTCGCCGGGGTGAAAATTAAAGAAGTATTAATGAATGGCCGGCCCTTGCCGGAATCGGAAATTAACGGCTGGCACAGCTGGGGCGGCTCCGGAACCGTGGTACAGGTTAACCTGCCGCCGGGAACCGTGGAAGATCTGCACATTATTCAGTGCGCCTATGAACCTGTAGACAACCTGCCTTGTGGTTTTTCGGAGGAAGATTGGAGCATATGAATACCCACGAATTAAGTAATCGTAGTTTCTTTGCTTTTGAAAAAGAGTTGTGGAAGGAAGTCCGCAATGCGGATCTTCACATCAACCCGTTTAAGCCTCTGGACCATCCGGTGCTGAAACGCGGCGGCGGAATGAGTCCGGATAATCACCGGGCCATCAGCCCGAGCGTGATTTACGACGGCGAAAAGTTCACCATGTGGTATACCGGGCTGCATATTAACAAAAATTCCAGCTTCAAGGATCACCGGACGGTCAAGCATTTTATGTGCACGGCAACCAGCAAGGACGGCATAACCTGGCGCAAACCCAATTTAAAACGGAATGTGCCGAATATAGCCAATCCCAAAAACGCCCTGTTCTATGGGGTGTTGCTGGCCGGAGTCGATTACCTGCCGGAAGTCAGTAAATATGCCATGGCTCTTTCATTCTCCAACGGCAGGAGAAAAGAAGGCGGACAGACTACTTTCAGCCTGATCACCAGCAAAAACGGCCATGACTGGGAGATCAACAGGACACCGGCGATTTCTCATCAGCACTTTGAAACCTGTACCGGACCAAAGAAGCTCAACGGCTGTTACTGGGTTATCGGACAGGGAATTTCACCCCATTTCCATCTGCCCGATGGCAGTAAATGCGGTCGCAGCGCCTTCGGATTCTATTCCAAAGACTTGAAAACCTGGAAACTCTATCCGTTTCCGCTGTTTTATTATCCCCCTGAAAACGAATTTTTGAAAGATCATCAGCACCTGGGGTTCCAGAACCATCTGGGTTTTACCGCCTGGAACCGGGGGCGCATAAACTTGGGAATGGTCGGACATTTCTGGCCGGGAGGATTTGCCCAGAATGTCAGGTTTACCAACGGCCTGATCTATTCTCATGACTGCCTGAACTGGAGGGAGCCTTTTCCGAAAACCCCGGTGCTCTATGCGGGGGGAAATTCCTGGTTCCAAAGTGTTATCCAGGGAAATTCTTTTTACCAGACAGATACCGAAACCTGGTTCTGGTTTTCCGGCAGCGACCATCAGGGAAACACTTGGGAAGCAAACAGTAATATCGGACTGGCAAAGATCCGGCGCGACGGTTTCGCTTATTATTCAGGAAGGGATGATACTGAATCGGTTCTGATTACACATCCGATGGAATTGAATCCGGAAGACCGGGTAGTTTATATCAATGCCGAGACTCCGGCGGATTGTCCCATGACCGTGGAACTCCTCGACATGTATATGGAGCCGATTATCAGGAAGAAATATAAATTTTCCGGCAACAACATTTTTACGAAAATCTGCGAGCTGCCGGAAAATTGTAAAAATATCAGACTGCATATCTCGTTCCGCGGACTGTCCTCCCGGCTCTATTCATTCGATCTCAGGCCTTGACATTATTTTCTTATATAGTGATTCCTTAAGAAGTTTTTTTTAATACCGAAGAGAATTTTATTGGTAATATAACGATGTTTCCTCTTGACAAATCTTGTATTATCTGGTATTATTACTAACTAATACAAGATAAGCATGGAGTTGGTTTGATATCATGGATCCTCTTTATATGCATGTAAGGCGTTATCTTATCCGGCAGATTCAGGCTGGCCGAGTGGGAGATAAATTGCCTTCGGAAAGTCAATTACAAAAAAAATTCGGGGTAAGCCGTGTTACTGTACGTTTGGCCCTGAAGGATTTACTTAAGCAAGGGATTCTGATTTCCAGAAAAAGAGTTGGGATTTTTATTAATAGTAAAACCGGCGGTCGTGACGAAACGATAAAAACCATTGGCATTGCGACATATGACAATCGGGTTATACATCTGGTCGGTGGGGTTTCAAACTTTTTAGAAACTGCTCTTAAAAAAATCAGGATGCAGGGAATGTTGTCAATCATTTTGCATGGATTTGGACTCAACGGATCAATGGAAGAAGAATACCGTGATTTGCGTCTGGATGGAATTTTATGGTTTAGCCCTTTTCTTCACGACCTGCTCCACGTGCACAGGCTGAAAATTCCTGTGATTGGCGTGGGTAACATTCTACAAGCTCCCGGCCGTGACGGAACCACTCAAGAGGTTAATTTATGCGAAATTCATCCTGAACTCAATTACAGTGTAGTTAACCTGTTCGAGGAAGGAAGAATTTCCGCTTCTCTGTTACTGGACAAAGGATTCGATAAAATTGTGTTTATCAATCGTCATGGCTGCAAAGGAGACTTCTATGATGGCATCCTGCAGGCGTATAAAGAACATGAGGTCGATTCTCATAACAGGATCAGGTTTTTGCCGGTGAAATCTTTTGATTATAACGAGTTCGCAAGCATCTACAAACAAGGTTTCCGTGGCATCTATACCTTATTTGACACTATTACTGAGATTACAGGAAAACTTACTCAGAATGGCCAAGCTGCCGGAAAAGATTATCAACTTGTCTGTCACGATTACCAGCCGTGGAGCGGGACGGAAAAGCCTTCGGGCCCAGCGTTCATTAATTGCGGGTGGGATAAGGCAACCGCTACCGCTACCAAAGCCCTGATTAAAATAATGCAAAATGACATAAAAAAGCAACCGATAAGGAAAACGGTAAAACCAACTTTTGTAAAAAGCAGATAAAACAATAGGAGAACTAATGTTAAAAAAAGGCTTCACGCTGAGTGCAGTAATAGTGGCTGCTACATTATCTATTATAGCATATGCAGGTTCGGACAAAAAACTGCGGCTCAAACTTACCGGAAAGGGAAATTTTACCGCCGATAACGGCAAAATTCTTTTTTATCGCTGGTTGAAACAAAACAAAGCGGCATACACCCAGCGGTTTCGGTTGGAATTCAATCTTAAGTGGGTGGCGGGATTTTGCGGCCCGGTATTCCGCCCTTCTCTCGGGAAACTTGGAAGGGAAATGAGAGTAGAGGAAAGCATCGACCTTGCGGCAGGGGCAGTCACCGACCGGGGGAAGATACCCAATTCCGTGATAGGCTATTCCAGGACGGCAAAGGAATCCATGGGAGGAGTTTTGATAGACATCAAGCTCAATCAGGACTGTTTTAACCGGGAAGCAAAATCCGCTTATCTCATGTGGTTTTTCAATGGCGACATGCTCAAAGGCAGAAAGTTGACTTGGGAAAAGAAAAGTGTCACGCTCCCGGAAACCATCAGAAACAGAAGCCTTTTCAAAGATCCTGAAAATACCGTAAAAACGCTTAGGATATCACTTACGGATGATATCGATTTGGGCATGGTTTTTCTGGATGGCTTCAAAAATAAAGCGTTTTATCAGTTTAAAAGTAAGAAAAACATGCCTGAAATCAAAAAAGCCGATTCAGTGTTTGAACTGAGTGCGACGATGAAAGGCCATGATGCCCGGTACTTCGCGATTTTACTGCGGCCGGGGGAGAAACTTCCCGGAATCAAAGACATCCTCACGGCAACCAGACCGAAAACCAAACCGATTAAAAAAGGCAATTTGATAAATCAGGGATCAAGCTTTGAAACCGGGCCTTTCGACGGTTTTTGTTCGTACAACCGGTACTGTCATTGCGCTCCATTTGAACGGTTCAAACCTTATCCGGACCCGGAAGTTGTCAATAATACCGCAAGAGACGGTAATCACAGTCTTTACATAAAAACGCCGGCCAGGGCCGGAGTGGTATTTAATCCGGTAAAGCTGGAACTGGGAAAAACTTATACGCTGTCCGCGTGGATGAAATCGGACAAACCAAAAACGGGAGTGTCCGTAATCATCGGATCAAAGGGAGAACAAATCAAGAAAAACTTTTTCCTTACCAAGCACTGGAAACGCTATTCATTCAGCTTTGTGCCAAAAAAGTTTACTTACATGGGACACTGCCCAATCCGTTTCACCAATTTAAAGAAAAACTGTTCCGGCTTCTGGATTGACGCTATTCAACTGGAAGAAGGCAAATTGACTAACTACGCTTCCGCCGGAAAACTGGAAATGGGCGCGGAAATAAAGAACGATTTCCGTTTGGTAAAAGCAAGTGAACCATCAGTTGTAACCCTTTATTTCCGGAACAACGGTGATAAACCAAAAGCCGGAAAACTTTCATATATTGTGAAAGACTACTGGGAAAAACCTGTCCGCTCCGGCAAAATTGCCGTGAAAACTGTTCCGGCCAGGGGCAATAGCATGCAGAAACTTGATCTCGGGAAACTTCCCCGGGGATATTACCGCGCATATTTCACGACTTCCTGGGGTGAAAAAGAAGAAGTTATCTGGGGCGTGTTCAAGCCGCAAAAGCTGGTGAAGGTATCGCCGCACTGGCCATTTGGAGCTCACGAAATCTGCGGTGAGGACGTACTGTACCGTCAACTCGGTTTCGGATGGATGGGGTGCTTTTTCGGCTGGCATTTTTTGGATGTTTTTTCAAAGCCGGATATGAAAACAGATTTCAGCCGGGCCAATAAACTTCTCGAATTGGCCGATAAAGCGGGTATCAACCTTAAACCGATCATGACAATAGGCTTCCATCAAAAAGCATTTCATCAAAAGCGTGGCTGGATAAAAAACTGGTGGAAATCAGACAGGATTTCAAGCGTGAAGCATCCAAGACGCGGCGATAACTATCTACCCGATAAAGAATTATGGGAAAAATACATTTACGAAACCGTGTTGCAATACAAAAGAAAAATTACTTATTGGGAAATAATAAGCGAATCTAATTCATGTCTTGTTCCAGAAGATTATGTTGACTTGCTCAAAATAGCATATCAGGCCGCTAAGAAAGCTAATCCCGACTGTAAGATTGTCGGTATTGCTTCCACCTCTGATATGGGTGGAAAACCATTGCCATACACACGGAAAGTACTGGAACTCGGCGGCTGGCAATACTTGGACGTCGTTTCCATCCACATGTACGGAAACCAGCCTCCTGAAATTCATTTTGGCGGCGAAGATAATATCTACAACATGATAAAAGACATCTGTGCCAAGCACGGGAAAAAAGTCCAGGTGTGGAATACGGAAAAAAATTCCGGTGCGATTACCAGCGGGTATTCTGAACATAAATTCAACGTACCACCCATACAACATTATCACCAGGGACGGCGAATTCCCACTTTTAAAAACAAAGGCGAATATTTCATTCGCGAAGGAATAATTACTTCGAGTGTCGGAAACGGTCCATTTTTCTGGTTTCCTACTCTGCCTAACAGAACATTTATCAGTTACGTAACTTTCTGTACTTATATGCACGGTCCGAATTATTTTGAAGTTGACATGGCTCCGCGTCCCGAACTGATCGCCGTCAACGGATTCACGTCGCTGCTCGACCCAAACATGCGCGGCTCCGGCGTGGTTGACTGGGGAGAATTCAACCGTTGCTCGCTGTTTGCCTCATACGGCGGCACGGTGGCGGCCCTCTGGAACTGGAAAAACAAAGCTGTGGTTGAGATTCCGGTTAAGGCAATAAAATTCAAATTATATAATTATTTTGGTGAACCGATAAACATCCGGCCTGATAAAAGTGGCATTCTCCGGGTCAGTCTGGACGGCGCGCCGAAATATTTGGTGCTGCCCAAGTTGACTCCGGAAAAAGCAAAAAAACTTTTGGCCAAATCCGGTTTTCCGGGGGCGCGGCAATTTGACGCTTTGGCAAAACTTGTCTGGAAAAATAACACTCCTGAATTGGGGGTTACCGTAAAAAGTCTCGACAGGAGTCCCATTAATGTGGAACTATGCATTACGTCATTGCCGAAAGGGTGGAAATGTGCCGTGAAGCAACGAAAAATCAAACAAATTGCGCCTGGGAAAAGCGCAACCGCAAGTATCGGACCCTTGAGTTTTGTTCCACTTCCGCAGGGAGGAATGATTTCCGCCCAGGTAAAATCGAAAAAGCAAACGGAAAAAATCAATGCTCAAATCCTGCCGGTGAAGTCCGCAAGTCAAATCAGGAAAATGCTTGACCGAAGCGGAATTGCCGTTGCCGAAAACCGCACGTCAAGACCGGTGAAAATTGATGGTTTCATTGATGAATGGCAGGACTCCCCGGCAGTGTGGATTACCGATTCACGCGGTGACCGTCATTGGAACGGAGTGAAGGACGGTTCCTGTAGATTGGCGCTTGGTTGGGACAAGAATTTCCTGTATTTCGCCATTCGGGTATATGACGATAGAATCGACAATACCGCAAAGGGGAATAAGATGCTGTGGAACGGAGACTCCATTGAATTGTTCTTTAATTTCGATTTTTCCGATGATAAACCCGGACAGGAGGTAGTGGGCTACCGGATGAACAAGGATGATTTTCACGCAACTGTCGCGCCAAAAAGCTTTGACAGCGATAAAGCCATAATTCGGTGGAAATACCTTGCCAGTGATGCCGGGACAAAAGTTGTTTCTCAACTGCTTTCAGACGGTTATATCATTGAAGGAGCCGTCCCTTGGAAAAGTTTGAAATCCCGCTGCCGGTTTGTCTCTCCTCAGGCAGGTAGCCGGATTGGGTTCTCTTTTGTTCTTAATGACCGCGATGGTGGTGTGAGTGTAATGAAACGCCTGATCTGGCATGGAGACCAGGGAGTGAATAAATCCCCGGACACCTGGGGAAAGTTATATTTCAATAATTAACCGAAATGGGGGTATAAAATGAAGAACAAACACAGATGTTACTGGAAATGGAGCTTTACGCTTATCGAGTTATTGGTAGTAATAGCAATAATATCTATATTAGCATCTATGTTGTTGCCCGCCTTGAAGAATGCCCGAGCGCAAGCTACGCGCATTACCTGCAATAATAATTTTAAACAAATCAGCACGGGACTCAGTTTATATATCTCTGATAATAACAACTGGACGCCAGACGGCGTAAACACGGCGTATATTCATTATATCAACGAATACCTGAAACAGAAAATGGATGCTTACGTTGGACTTGAAGACGTTAACACTCAGCCCGTAGGGTTGTACTGGTGTCCCGCCATCGGCTCGAAGGCCAGTGACTCACCTTGTTGGGGTGGTGGAACGGTGAGAAATCTTTACTCAACAAACTATGTGCCGACCGGAACCGCATTTCAGGATGGCAATATCCGGGTTGGCGGCTGGGCCTATAAAGAAAAAGATACCGGCACGCTTGTTTACCACCGGAAATTTGATCTGATAAAGGCTGGTTCGGTTATTATGAGCGAAGCCAATTTTTACTGGTCTAATGACAAGGTAAACTACCCAGGCTGGCCGCTTTATGCCTTTTACACTTTTCGGCCGGTAACTCATTTCCGGTCTCCCGCCTGGAATCACAACAATATGGCCAATTTCCTGTACAAGGACGGTCATACCGAAACCAGACACTGGACTGGTGCCGATGTATATGAACAGGACTGGACTGATAAGTAGGAATTATATATAAATTTTTGCAGATATCTGTCAGATTTTTATAAAAATATTGCAGCGATGACAATTTGCGGTTTTACGGAACTCTAAAAATAATTATAAAGGAATGAGTTATTTACATGAAGAAATCGGAGAAAACCAGGTGGTGGGAGGATGCCAGGTTCGGGATGTTCATCCATTGGGGTGTTTACGCGGTTCCGGCTGTCGGTGAATGGGTGATGTACCACCACAAAATAAAAATCGAGGATTATGAGAAGCTGGCGGGAGTATTCAATCCGGTGAAATATGATCCGCGCGCCTGGACCCAAATGGCCGCTGACGCGGGGATGAAATACATGGTTCTGACCACCAAGCATCATGACGGGTTCTGTCTTTTTGACTCGAAACTCACCGGTTACACGTCCGTGAAAACCGCGGCGAAAAGGGATTTGGTGCGGGAATATGTTGAAGCGTGCCGGGAGAAAAATCTGGGGGTGGGATTGTATTATTCCATAAGGGACTGGCATCACCCGAATTATCCTTTTCCCGCCATGGACCCGGTCGTACTGCTTGAGCCAGAAGCCAGACAACCCGACCATGCCAGATACTTGAAATATTTGACTGGACAGCTCGAGGAATTGTTAACCAATTATGGAAAAATCGATATTCTCTGGATTGACGGGCGTGATCCTATCTTTGATGGAAGAAGCCTTGCGGCGAAAATCCGGAAACTGCAACCTGACATCCTTATCAATGAACGGCTCCTGTCGGGCGACGAGGACTTCATAACTCCGGAACAGGCGATTCCCGTCAAACCGCTGATAAAAGACGGCCGGGAACTTGTCTGGGAATCCTGCAATACCATGACGGGCAACAGTTGGGGATACAACAAATACGACAAGGCGTTCCGGTCTCCGAAAGAACTGTTACAACTCTTGGTCAGTTCAACATCAAGCGGAGGCAATTGTTTGCTGAACATCGGCCCCTGCGCCGACGGGACGATCCAGCTGGAAATCCAGGTCCGGTTGCGCGAACTTGGTCGCTGGTTACGGAAATATGGCGAATCCATCTATTGCACCCAGGCTGGTCCGGCATGTCATCCGGAATGGGGCAGAATGACAAGACGCGGTAACACGGTTTACCTCCACGTTTTTGATTGGCCGGCGAACGGGAAGCTGCAGCTTCCACCGGTAACCGGAACCTTGGAATCGGTCCGCCTGATGACTGGCGAAATTTTGCAGGTCAACGGCAAAACCGTTACGGTTCCGGTTGCTTGTCCGTGTGAAATGGATACGGTGCTGATGCTTGAATACGCGGATGCTCCGGGATTTATCGAACCGCACGAGCCGGCAAAACTGACTCAGAAGATCGACTACGAAGTCGTGCCCGGCAAGCCGATCGAGGTCGATGGCGAGATGGTAGAAAGCGAATGGTGTGGCGCGAAAAAAATCAAGGTTACCCAGGACACCAATTTCGACTATTCCCGGGAACGCTATCCCGGTTCCGTGAAATACGGTTATTGCGCCTATACCTTCCGGGCCATGCATGCGGGTAATCTGTTATACTTGGGATTTGAGGTCGAGAGCCCGACGCGGCTGGGAAGGTGCATGAAATATGAAAGCGGCGACGAAGTCAGAATTGTTCTAGCCGGGAATATCGAGAAGGAAAACAACGGCTGGAACCCGGAGACTTTCGAAATCACCGTGGATGCTTGCGGCAATACCTGTGCGCCCAGCGAAAGCAATTATCCCGGCGTTGTCTTCAGGCATGCCGTTAAGCACACCCAGAAAGGATACAATGTGGTTGTGGCGGTCCCATTTTCGATAATGCTCAAGGATATGCATGATCCGGCTTCCGGATTGCGGCCAGGAGACCTTTTCAAATTCAACGTGCTGGTGGTGCAACCGGCGCCGGAATATAAAAAGCAATTGTCCCGAAAACCGGTTTCCGAACAGGAGTGGTGGGACAAAATTATCCCGCTCCGCCCGGGACCGGCCCATCGCGTGTTCTGGCGGGGACATTCCACCGCGGAAGATCCCTTCCGGCATGTGAAGGAGTGGGGACTATGCAAACTTCTGCGGAAATAGCAAAAAATGCCGGTTCTCCGGAATTTATGGAAGAGCTTAAAAGGAACGGCGAAATAACCACTGAAACCAATACAAGTAAAAGGAATTTGTTGACATATGAGTAAAATGAGTAATCGAGAAAGGTTCAGGGCGGTTTTGAACTTTGAGGCGTTTGACCGTCTGCCTATTTTTGAATGTTTCAGTTGGTGGAGCAAAACCTTGGAACGCTGGCAAAGTGAGGGGTTGGATTTCAACGGCATCGAGGAGCCAGGAATTAAAAACCACATCAGACGGTATTTCGGACTTGATATCACCCACAACGGCAAATTTTGTCCGCAATTATCGAATCCTTTCAATTATATAGAAAACCATGATGACTATGAAAAAGCAAAAGCTGATTCCAAGATTGTTTTTCCTGAGTTGAATATTGATACGTGGCAAAGCTGGAAAAAAGAACAAGACAGCGGAGATGTAGCCGTACAGGTTGTTTTGGACGGCTATTTTTGGTATCCGAGACGTTTGTTCGGAATCGAAAACCATCTATACGCGTTTTATGATCAACCTGATCTAATGCGTAAAATGAATGATGAGTTGCTTGAGTATCAATTGCGGATGCTTGAAACATTATGTGAAATATGTATACCCGATTTTGTTACTTTCGCGGAAGACATGAGTTACAACAGCGGGCCAATGCTGTCCAGAGAACTTTTTGATGAATTCATAGCTCCTTATTACAAACGCATTATTCCAGCGTTCAAAAGTTACGGGGTAAAAACATTTGTGGATACCGACGGTAACGCTCATGAACTGGCCGACTGGCTGGAGGACACCGGAGTGGACGGTCTTATGCCATTGGAGGGGCACGCCGGAACAGATGTGGCATTGCTTCGGGAAAAACATCCTGGACAATTGTATATTGGTGGATTCAATAAGAGGATAATGTGTCAGGGAGAGCAAGCAATCCGAGATGAATTTGACCGGCTGCTGCCGGTGGCGAAACAGGGCGGATATATTATCAGTTGTGACCACCAGACGCCCCCGGAAGTTTCCCTGGAAGACTATAAGCTTTACATCAGACTGTTTAAGGAATACGCCGTTAAAGCCGCGAAATAATCACAAATAATCAGGAAATTATAAATCCATAGTACAGGCTTTACCTGTCCGATAGAGGATATGCCGAATCGTTTTGGATATTACTCATTGTTTCTGGTTCATGCGTGATTGGAAAGGCAAATAGAGTTGTTTGGAACGCCGAGAGACCGTCGCACACCGAGTGGAAAATTTTCTTTTTTTGTCTGTCATTGGTCTTTAGCGGCGCTTTTTATGAATCCAGAAAACAGCGCATTTCATTGGTAACAGCGATCAGCCATCTGGATTTTTGATGGGACTTTGTTTTCAAGACGTTCGATATCAACTCCAACAGCTGACACGAGGCGTTTTTCTGGAAACTGGGTTATAATGCTTATCTGCGAGACTGTGGAATTGATATAAAATACCCGGAAGGCAGAGAAATCAGATATCCGGAAGTTATCATGTCGAAATATGGAAAAGCAGAGTTTCCGGGGAGTTGGTTTTAATTGAAATTGAATCTGAGTTTAAAAAGGTCTTATTCCGGTTTTCGGCAGATTTATGGCTACTTCCGCCGGTTTCTGAAGTTAAATTTTCCGGGTTATAGATGTAAACGGAAGTCCAGTCATCCATATCAATTCGATTAATTCCGGTTGTTTCAAATTCCGTACCGCAAAGTTTTTTTACATTATCAGAATCCCATTTATTGTTGTTCACAATTCCCGGGGCATAAAACCGGATAGCCGGAATCATCGCGTTTTTTGCATCGGCTTGTTTTCTAAAATACGCGGCAATACCGATTTTTTCATGACCGACTATAATAACGGTGTATCAGGCGCAGTGTACTCCGCCGTTGATATCGAGTGTGGCGCCGGTGATAAAGCCATCATATCCGGAAGCCAGGAATGTGGCGGCAGAGGCGACATCTTCCGGAGTACCTGCCCGGCCCAGGGGAATCCGGCTAATGGTATTTTGTGCTGATTCTTCTGTTGTATGCGTGGCATGGAAGCTGGTGCCGAGAATGAGTCCGGGGGCCAGTGCATTGACCCGGATGCCTTGCGGTCCGAGTTCCGTTGCCAGCGCCCGGGTCCAGGTCAGGACCGCGCCCTTGGCGGTTCCGTAGGCAAGCGATCCGGCATGGCCGCCTTTGCGTCCGGCCAGGCTCGAAAGATTGACGATCGATGCGCCATCGGCGTTTTTCGCCAAATGTGGAGTTGCTTCACGGGTAACCAGCATCATGGAGGTCATATTTATATCAAACGTTTTCCGCCAGAATGCAACATCAAATTCGGCAAGAACGCGGCGTTCAAGCAGGCTGCCGGTATTGTTGATCAGGATATCCAGTCCCCCCAGAAATTCAACGGCCTTTTCGACCAGTATTTTACATTCCGGTTGCCGGGTTAAATCGGCTCGCAACGCCTCTGCCCGGCAATTATTTTGTTCTGCCAATGCCAGGATTTCTTCGGCTCCGTCGCGGCTTGAAAGATACGAAATTACTACGTTGCATCCCCGGCGGATCAACTCCGCGGCAATGGCTTTGCCGATACCTTGTCCGCCTGAAGTCAGCAAAACGTTTTTTCCGGAGAGTTTTCCCATGATGATTGTCCTCTTTCTATGAAGTTATCGCGATACACTCAAATTCCTTAAAACTGTGTTTGTCGATAATTACCTGATTGTCCTTGAACCCATGTTCCAGTTTCCTGCCACTGATCAGGCTGGTAACACTTTTGGGCATGGCATTATGCCGCAACTTGAGATTCACGGTGAAAGTGCGCTGTTCCCCGGAGGGACTGCACAGGAACAGCAATTTTACTCTATCCTTTTCTTTTAGCGAGGAATATAAAAGCTCCGGCGATTCGATTCGGTATGGCGGCTGGTCCGTAATCAAGTCTGCGATGATTTTCGTCAATTCCGGTTCTTCGAGCTCATCAGCCAGTCTCTCGATGGGAAAATTGATATATACGCAGTTGCCGCCGCCTAAGCGGTTGCGGACAATTGCGGGCAGCCATATACTCTCATCCCCGGACACGATTTCCGCCAGGCATTCGCTTCCTACCGCGATTTCGATCCAAAATGGGTCGATGACGGGCAGCAGGACTTTTGAATCTCTCCTGCGCAGATAAATATCCCATAATTCGTTGCGGAAGCGCAGCCGTTCAAGCAATGCCGCTATTGCGCCGATGGGTGCAAACCTGACACCGAACAAATCCGCCAACTGGAATTCGTCTTCGCTGGACAAGGCGGAGCCGGAAGCAATGAGGGTTCCGCCTTGTTCTATGTACTGACGAATCCCCACGATTTCCTCCTGGCCGATTTCAAGTTTCCCCGGCAGGAACAGCAGGGGATATTCGCGCAGGATGCCAGGATCGCGCAGAGCCTGGGTGATCAGGATTTCCGTCGGCATTCCCAGGCGCTGGAACAGCTTATAGGCGCCAGCGAGACTTTGCCGGGAGTCGCCAGTGAGCTTCATAAGCCGTGGTTCCGCGATAATTCCGGCGAATTTGGCCGCTTTGAGACTGGTGAACAGGTGATTGTTTTTCTTCATGAATTCAAACAGTCCGGCTACTGGCTCCGGATACGCGCCGTCCAGACAGAGCCGTCCGGCATAGGAGACAATCGGGGTTCCGCCCCATAGCAGAGTTTCAATGCCTGAATGCCGGTTGCGCCGTTCCGCGGATGGACTGGAAAGGCGCGGCCAGGGACTGTGAGGCTGCGTATAGCGCCAGACGATTTTTCCATGATAATTTCCCACGCCGAGGCCGCGAAGCCCTTCCAGATCGCTTTCAAGGAGAAAGCCGTCGATAAGGCCGATCATTTTCCGTTCCCACTTTTCGGGACGGTTCGCGGCGGCAATTGCGTTGAATATCACCGGCAGTTGCTTGTTCCGTTTCGCGATCGTAATGATGCCCCTGAGCAAATCATGCAGTCTGCGTCCAACCCAGTCATGGAAAATATCATGCAACCCGGAGTCCGGGGAATTGAAGAATTTCGCGTTAGTGGGTAAATCGCGTCCGGTAAAGTCCCGGAAGGTTTGCTTGCAAACGTTGCACTGACATACCGCCGGCATGGTTCCCATATTCCAGTTGTAATATGGACCGTCGAGGTAAAGACCGTGTATATCGTAATTATCGACCACGTGCCGGACAAAGCTCAGAATGTCTTTGCGGTACTGTCCGAATGGACAAACCGGGGCGACCAGTTCCCCGCCGAAATGCCGGACTCCATTCTGGAGCTGGTCATCGTCCATCCGCAGTCCCCAGGCTGGCCGCTGCTCACTCAGCAGAGATTTTGGGAGTCCATGACTGACGGGGATATAGGCGATGATTTTAACGTTTTCACCTGTAGCCGCTACGATGGTTTCATTCAGCAGGTCGCGTCCGTTCAGATTCGGATGGAATGGAACGAAGTTATTTTGGATCAGCGCGTATTTTCCAATTGTCCCGAAGCGGATGGTGTCGGCGTTAAGTCTTTTTAGCGTTTTTACGAGCAGGTTTGCGTCAAACTCGGCCAAATCCGGGTTGAGGGGCGGCCAATAGGCGTCGATCAGCAGGGTGCGCGAGCTTTGCAGCCAGGGATATTGCTCTCTTGGAGTCATATTTTTTTCTGTTTGTTGCTGTGTTTTTGCGAATTGATACAATTCGTGTTGTGTATTCTGAATTATAGGCTGTCTGTGCACCCTTGTCAAGGGGAGGCAGGTGAAATTCTATCGCTTTTATGATTATCTGGAAAAGAAGTTTTTTCCTTGTCCGCCGCTATTGACAAGGCCGGATTTGTGTGTTATGATAGTTTTATACAACACGAGTTAAACAATATAAATCAATAACCAGGTTGAGTATTATGACAGTTACCATGAAAGAAGTTGCCAAAGCTGCCGGGTTCAACCGGGCGACGGTTTCAATGGTATTAAACAATCACCCTACCGCCAGCAAGTTTACTCCGGAGACCCGGTTAAAAATTCGTGAGACCGTGGAAAAACTTGGCTACCAGCCGAATATCGCAGCCCGTTCCCTGGTAATGCGTAAAACCAACAACATTGGCATAGTAATTTCGGAACAAGTGCAAGGGCAATGGGAAAACCCATACTACGCGTCATTTCTGAATGGTGTGAATCAGTTTTGCAGTCAAAACAATTTCAATGTGCTGACTTTTTGCTGCAAGATGGATAATGTTGCCGAGTTCGTTTTTCCCCATGGAATTTCACGAGGTAATATCGGGGGATTGTTGTTGTGCGGAGAGCTCCGCCCGGAGACCGTTAAGCGATTCGAGCGTCTGAATTTACCTTATGCGAGAATTGGCACAGCAGTGGAAGAGTCGGAGCATGGAGCTAAAACCATATTCAGTCCCGACATTGTGCAGGGCCTTATGCAGGCGGCAGAATATCTTGTCCGTAACGGACACAAACGAATTGCCAGGATGACTACTGAAAATTCATCATCCCGGCTGATAGGAGAACGGTTCGATAAAGCAGTCTCGAAATCGCATCTCAAAGTGGATGTCAGGCATGTCTACACATCATATCGCAAATGTGACGCTGAATCGGCCAAAAACTTCATGACGCAATATTTGAATATTCCGGAACGGCTAAGGCCCAGTGCGTTAATTACCACTCCCCAGGCCTGCCTCGGGATGCTCAAGGAAATGAAACGTTACAATATGACTTGTCCGGAAGATTTGAGCCTGATAAGCTCATACGATTATGAAATATTCGACTATATCACCCCGGGCATTACCTCGCTAAGCTACGACAGCAAGGCACTCGCCAGCCATGCCGCTGAAAAAATAATCGAGAGAATAAACGCTCCAAATAATATTTCCGGACCGGTTGAATCAAAAAACGATTTTCCCGTTTCTCTGAATATTAGAAGCTCATGCAGGAAACTGAAATATCAATGATAAAAAATATGCAAAACTCTGACAAGCCTAATGTTGTCTTTATAATCGCCGACCAGCATCGGGGGGATTTCACGTCATGGGGAAACAATGGCCGCATCTTTACCCCATGTCTAGACGAACTCGCCAAACGCGGAATGATATTTGAAAACGCCTATTGTACCTCTCCGCTTTGCAGTCCTTCCCGCGCTGCGATAGCGTCAGGACGTTACGGAATGAACAGCGGTTGTTTCACAAACCTGCATGAACTTCCTCCCGGCACGCCTTCCTTTGTGTCGCAGTTCCGGCAACATGGGTATACCACCGCGGCATTCGGTAAAACGCATATGGAGATCCATGCATATGATTCCGACCTGTCTTCTGAAGCACATCGGGAGTATATGAACTCACTGGGTTGGGATTATATTTGCGAAGTGTCCGGCAATGGCATGTTCAAAACCGGAATTAAGTGCGCTTACAGCGAATACCTCCGCGAACAGGGAATGCTTGACGAAGTACTTTATTACTATCGGCGGTGGCGTTATTTCATGGACGGGCCAGGAGGGTTCCAGGATTTTCATTCAGAAACCTGGCCGTTTGATGAAAAATATCAGGAAACGAGTTTTATTGCCAGGAGCGCCATGGAGTGGCTGTCCGGTCATGATCGTTCCCAACCTTTTTTCATGCATATCGGCTTTGCGGCTCCACATAGTCCGGTAGAACCCAATCCGCGTTTTCTGGAATTGTACGGCAATATCGATGAAACCTCCCCCTATGGAGCTGAAGCCGATGCCGACATGATCCGTGCCCGCAAAGGTTACAGGGCGATGATATCGCAAATTGATTTCCAGGTTGGGGAAATATACAACCTGCTGGAAAAACAGGGACTCGCCGATAATACTATTTTCGTTTACACGGCCGATCATGGAGAAATGGCCGGCGACCACAATCGCACCGGCAAGGTCTGCTTTTACGAGGGCAGCATGAGAGTTCCGCTGCTCATAAGCGGTCCCGGAATCGGCTGCGGCTCCTCGGAAGCTCTCGTCGAACTCATCGATCTTGGCAGCACTCTCTGCCTGCTATGCAATGTTCCATGCCACGACCTGGACCAGGGGAAAAGCCTGCTCCGGGTATTGACGGGGGAATCCGCTCAACACCGGCAAAACATTTATGCGGAAATGGGGTGTGACCGCATGTTGTTCGATGGACGCTATAAATTAATGTACGGTGATCCCATCAGTGACACCAGGCAACTCAGGCATCTGCATTTGGACAAGCCGGTAAACATCCCCCCGAGTCCTGTACGCCTTTATGATCTTCACCATGATCCATATGAGTTGGACGATTTGTCCCAAAAACCGGAATCAGCGAATTTATTAGCGGCAATGAAAGAAAATCTTTTGATAAGGATTAACGAAAATATTCAGGCTGCGCCTCTTAAAGACAGAGGGGCATACCATCCTTTAAACTTAAAGGAAAATTCCCGAAAGCAGAGTCAGAACGTCTAAGAAGCCCATAAATTAATTAACAACAAGGAGTAAGATAATGAAGACTAATGCGGACAGTCAATTCACGTTGATCGAATTGTTGGTGGTAATCGCGATAATTTCCATACTGGCGTCAATGTTGATGCCGGCCCTGAAACAAGCCAGGGAGGTGAGTCAGCGCACCAGTTGTTTGAATAACCTGCACCAGGTTGGCACGGGCATAATCAGTTACGCCGATGATGCCGATGGTTTTATGGTGAATACATGGTATGGAGGCACACGCGCTCAACATGAATATCGCGCAATGCGTTTTTTGCAAAATGGCAATTACTACGGGGGCGGGACGCTTTATTTGCATGGCTATCTCCCGGACGCGGACGTTTTCCAGTGCCCGACAATAAAACCCTATGGAACATATTCATCTTTCGGTGATATCCCGAATAGTTCGGGGGCGTCGTATTATGACATGAGCCACATTGATAATAACAACAGGAGGTGGCTCTACAACTCATATATGCTCAAAGCTTATGAAACCGAGCAGATTGCGGACAACACATTGGCGAATTTGACGGACAGACCATCTTACAGGTTGTCGTATCCGACTCGACCAATGGCCGCCGATATTTTTTATCAGGATTCAATATGTTCCCCCATTCCCCGCCATACCAACGGATATAACGTTTTGTATGAGGACGGTAGTTGTCTCTTTGTGAAAAATTGCAGCTTCTCTCCTTACGCTTATGCCGATGTAAGAAAATTTTTCAAGAATTTCAGGCGGCAATAACAGTAGACTTGCTAACCATTAATATTAATCGGCAAATAACCCCGGAAGGAACTTATGCGGCAGACTACAATTAGACTTTTGCTCGGGATTGTTTTAATCACTCTATCGGGCATCCCGGAAATTACGGCATCGGAGAACTCACAAGCCAACTTGCTGAAAAATGGAGATTTTTCTTCGGGCTACAAATACTGGGGCAAGAGCGGTTGGGGCCCCAAGCTGATCAAGGTTGTTGATTCCGGCGACAAAACTCAAGGAAAAGCCGCCAGGATTACCGGCAATGGCGTCAGTTGGCATTTTGTCAGTCAAGCCGTCGAGCTTGAAAACAACAAAACCTACCGGTTGAAGCTTAAAGGAAAAACTGACGGGAAATGCGGCGGAACAATTCAAGTCCGGGGTTTTAAGCCTGGAAGCAAGTCCCCGTGGGGCAAGAAAAACCGCCTGGTGTTCAAACAGGATACCTTTAAAAATAAGCAATGGCAGGATTACGCGGTCGAGTTTACGGTTCCAGACAGTGCCCGCGCCCAAAACAAGGTATTGATTCTGCTGGGGACATCCAGTTGGAAGGATAAGGGAACTTACGTGCTGTATGACGATGTGGTTCTGGAAGCAGTTGACAAACAGACAGAATCATTATCCCCGGAAACAGCCGTCTCGGAAAATTTGCTTTTAAACGGCGGTTTCGAGTTCGGATTAAGCGATTGGCTGCCCAGGGCGCATTTTTCCTTTGCCGAACGCGGTGTCCGACAGGTTGATAATGATCCCTATGAGGGAAGATTTTGCCTTGAAGCGGAAAACCGGGAAATCCGGTATCCGTTTGACAACAAACCCGCCGCTGGCGGCGGGAGGTTGATTACCAACTGGACTCGTGCCGAACCCGGCCATACTTATTATTTGAGTTTGGCCCTGAAAGGCAGTGTTGCCGGTCAAAAGGCCAGTTTCCGGCTGCTTGATGGAAAAGTCATGGATCCGGTATGGAAATCGCCCAAGAAGCGAGTCCGGCTGACCCGGAATTGGCAAATTTACACACTTACGGCAACTGTCCCCGAAGATGTTCCACTTAATAAACTGCTGGTTGAAATTGATGTCGGGCAGGGCGGCAAGTTCTGGCTCGATGCGGTAAAATTAACCAAAGATAAACCGGCCAGCCGGATTACGCGAATTTATGACAATATCGGGGTTGCGGTCAAGCTGGGGCGTTTCCCGGCGGTCTTCAAACAGGGAGAGGCGGCGGAAATCATTTTGGACGCAGTGAATTCCGGAACAAAATCTCAGAAAATAACCATCGGTTACAAACTTGTCGACGTATTTGATAAGATATTGCAGCAGGATTCTTATCAGGTTGAATTGGCTGGCGGCAAACAACAGCGGAAAAAGCTGAAACTGGACACTTCCCGCCGCGGCCGTTTTGAATTATATACCCGGACACTTGATGCTCAAGGCAAACTGGTCCGCGCAAAGCGGATCTCATTCGCGATTTTGAAACCCGTCAAGACTAATCCCCGGTCTCCCGTCGGGGTCAATATTAACAGTACTTGGAGAAGAGGACGAACCATCAACGACAATTTCGGATTGCTCGGGACTTATGGCTACAGTTGGGTAAGGGAATGGCTCGCCTGGCGTTTCGCGAAGCCGTTCGATAACGGAAAATTCGACTGGCGGGAATTCGACCGTTTAGTTGATACGGCCAGGAGAAATCATCTGTATGTCCTTGGACTTCTCACTCTCAGCTGGGAGTCCAGGCGGGGGCCGTTTTCCTGGCGGCAAAAACATTTTTACGGCTTACCGGTCAAAGATAATTCCAGGCCAAACCGCGACTTTACCAGATGGCTGCGTTTTGTCAAGGCAACCGTGGAACGTTATAAAAGTAAAATTAAACTCTGGGAAATCCAGAATGAACCCATGATGAATCCTCCGGCATGCCTGAAATGGTTCAATGCCCTGGTCAAGGCAACATATCCGGTCATTAAAAGCGCCGATCCGGGCTGCCGGGTGATTGCGTGTTCTCCGGGAGATAACGGATCGAAAACCGCTCATAATTCTCATCTTTTCATCGAAGATTTCCTCAAAAACGGCGGTTACAAATATTGCGATCTGATTGGTCTGCATCCTTATACCGGCACGGGGTCTCCTATCTATGGCAATCTGCAAGGGACCCTTGACCAAATACGCGGATGGATCAGGCAAACCGGCGGCAATCAGGAAATTATCATGACCGAAGCTGGAAACTATAATACGATCGGCGGTTACAATCTAGATGGGAACAACCTCGCGCAGGCAAGTTTGCAAACGCAATGCTGGCTTATCGCCTGGGCCAATAGAACCCAGCACTTTCAACACGCTGGAACGCCGGCATTCGGCAGCAGAAGGTCATGCTATGATCCGGTATTGATTCCCAACGCCACTTTTTGCGCCGCCAACGTCCTCGCGGAACTCTTTAATGAATCAAAATACGATTCCTGTAAATGGATTGAGATGCCGAAACAATTCAGCGGGATTTACGGTTTTGAATTTATCAATCGGGATGATCTGGTGCTGGCACTATGGAGTATCGGGTTACCCCGGCGGCGGCTGATATCACTGCCGGTCAAACCCGAATTATTAACGCTGACTAACCTGATGGGCAATCCCGTGAAGCTGAATGTTCAAGACGGCAGGCCCGTAATCCCGGTCAGTTCTGAATTGGCATACTTGCGGATTCGCAAGGCCGCCGGAAAAGAAGCGGCCAGTTATCTGCGGAAAGCCGAAGTAATTAAATCCGGGTCAGGTCCCGGACAAGCAAGCCTTACCGGTATCGTTCATCCTGGCGAAACTCACGCGGTTGGCTTTACGCCGCCTCCGGTTGGACCATTTGCGGTTAGCGATCAGGGCTTCGTAAAAGACTGGCTGATTATCGGTCCCTTTGCCAACCCGGGAGCAAGAGGCGCCAGCGCCGGTTTCAATCATGATTTTTTGAAACCGATTGGCGGCGAGGCGGCAATCCGCCTCAGGCCGGACATGAGTGTTTTTTACGAGTTTCCCGAAAATTATCGGATTCCGCGCCGGGAAGTCAAAGCCACCGGCACTCACTCGCGCGCCAACGGGATTAACCTGAAATCATTGATGTCGCCGGGCGAATACGTTGTGGGTTATGCTTATACCCAAGTTACCGCACCCAAACCCATGAAAGTTCAGTTGTGTGTTGGCAGCGATGATGGCATTAAGGTTTGGGTTAACGGCAAGGAAGTCATTAATCGGCGGATTTACCGCGGGGCGAGACCAGACCAGGATCGAGCCGAGATAACTTTAAGAAAAGGCGTTAACCGGATCATGGTAAAAGTCGATACCGATACCGGCGGCTGGAAGTTCTTCTTAAGATTCCTGGACAAGAACGGCCAACCTGTTAAAAATATTAAAATAGGCTGGTAAAAAGCAACGTTTTCATTATAAATATTTGCATCTGCGCGGGAATAAATCCTGAAACAAGGAAGAAGCGATTGCCGAGGCGGAGGAAATAATCCGCACCGCAGCAACCTGCAAGCCGAATTTGATTCTGTTGCCGGAGGCGTTCTTCCCGGCAACTTTGACGAAATTCCTTCAGGGGCGCCATTTTCGTTAAATCGTTGTACACGGATAATTGCTTCGGCAGTATCAAAATCCCCCGGTCTATCCCGGCAAAGCTGAAACCCGCAATCATTAATTGCTTTTAGCAAAGTAAAACGGTATTAAAAAAGGAAAATTAAGTGCATTGGATTGACTGGATTATTGCTGTCGTTCCGGTAGTGTTCGTGCTGGGTATGGCGGTGTATGCCAGAAAGTATGTGCGGGGAGTGGCTGACTTTCTGGCCGCGGGCCGCGTCGCCGGCCGGTATGTGATCAGTGTCGGAGACTTGCAGGCCGGACTGTCGGTTCTCGTGCTGGTTGCGCTTTGCGAAAGTCAATATCAGTGTGGAATGGCCATGACTTTCTGGCAAAGCCTGACCATGCCGGTCGGAATTTTCCTGGCCCTTACCGGGTATTGCCTGTACCGTTACCGCCAAACAAAATGTCTGTCCATCGGACAGTTTCTCGAGTTGCGCTACAATCGCCCGCTCCGGATCATCGCCGCGTTCATTCGAACCGTTGCCGAAATGATGACCAATGCCATTGGCCCGGCGGTCACGGCGCGTTTCATAATTTATTTTATCGGTCTGCCGTTTACTGTTGACATTTTTGGCTGGGAAGTGTCGACTTACGTGGTGGTGATGATATTCGTATTGTCGATGGCCATGCTGGTAATCTGGCCGGGCGGACGCATTTCGCTGCTGGTGACCGATTCCATCCAGGGCTTGATGAGCTATCCGATTTTCGTCATTTTTACTGTATTTGTGCTGAGTGAAGTTTCCTGGACACAGGATGTCGCCCCGGTAATGCTGGACCGGACCCCCGGTGAAAGTTTTCTCAATCCGATGGACATTGGCTCATTGCGCGATTTCAACCTGTTTGCGCTGGTTGTCCTTATTACTAGTCAGATTCTTAACCGCGCCGCATGGATCGGCAACGACACAACCAATTCCGGACGCAACGCCCATGAGCAGAAAATGGCCGGAATTCTTGGCGCATGGCGCAATGGCTTCGCGAAATTGATGCTGACATTGGTGTCATTATTCATTATTACCGTGATGTTGTCAGACCGCTATTCCGGGGAGGCCAGGGAAATCCGCACTACTCTCATCAGCAAGGTCGCAAACGAAACAATTACAGACAATAAAACCAGGGACAAAATTATCAGCGCCGCCAACGCAATTCCGGAAACTAAACACACCATCGGCGCCGACCAGCCATACTCACGCAAACACAATCCTGATGTAATCTATCTGAATTCAGTTCATGAAAATCTGGGTGATACTCCGAAAAGCAACACCATTTATCAGAAGTTTCGCACCCTTTATTATCAAATGATGGCGCCGACGCTGTTGCGGAAAAAACTGCCAGTTGGCGTCATGGGGATGTTCATCCTGCTGATGATCATGCTGATGCTGTCAACCGATGATTCCCGGATTTTTAATTCCTCCTCCACTCTGATTCAGGATGTGGTCATGCCGTTCCGCAAGAAGCCCTTTGAGCCTAAACAACATTTGTTCTGGCTCCGGATGATGTCCGTGTTCGTCTGTATCTTTTTCCTGCTGTCATCACTGCTCTTTGCCCAAATCGACTATATTCTGATGTTCATCCAAATCATGAGCGCACTATGGCTGGGGGCAGCGGGGCCGATTATGATCGGCGGCCTTTATACCCGCTTTGGGACATCCGTTGGCGCATTTTGCGCGTTGATTTTCGGTTCAGGCGCCTCGCTAACCGGATTTATCCTGCAGCGGACCTGGAGCAGTCATGTCTATCCGTGGTTGTTGGAAACTGGTAATCTGAAATTTGTTGACGTGGCATTTAAAATGGTCAATTCGCTTTTTTCTCCCTACATTGTCTGGAAGGTAGACCCGGTTAAATTTCCCGTCAATTCCTATGAAATCTATTTTCTGGCTATGATAATCGGCATTGGCGCTTATGTCATCGGTTCTTTTGCAACCTACCGTAAACCATTCAACCTGGACCGGATGTTGCACCGCGGCAAATACAACAACGGGGAAAGCATCGAAACCACCAGCCCGTGGACCTGGCGCAATGTTTATAGCAAACTCATCGGGATCGACGACGAATACACCACCGGCGATAAAATTATCGCCTGGAGCGTATTCGGCTACTCGATCATTTTCCAGTTTGGGATTGCATTCCTTGGGGTTTTAATCTGGAATGTCATTTCTCCTTGGCCGGCGAAATGGTGGAGCACCTACTTTTTCATCATCCTGATTGCGGTCGGTATGATTGTTGGCTGTGTCTCGACAGTTTGGTTCCTGATTGGCGGGATCATCGACCTTCGGCGTTTGTTCAAAGATCTTTCCAAACGCATTGACAACCCCCTTGACGACGGCTGGGTCGAAGGCCACGTCTCCCTCTCGGACAAAGCAAAACTCGATATGGCCAGTAAAGATGATAATACATCAAATTCAGCATAAAATCGGCCGAACTCCAGTCGTAACCGCCGCCTCCAATCATCACAATTTTCACTTTAGCCATTTTTTTCCGAATATATTTTTTAACGGTTCTTGAATTATATACTTGATCCCCTGAGCAGTAAATGCTCTATTAGCTATGTTAAGAGCCCTATATGTTATTTGTTAGTGGGAGTACCTGATATGCTTACAGATTATTCTTTCAAGCCGCATTTAGTTAAAAGAATTTTACTCGTTGCCCACAAAGGGAAAAAAAAAGACTATCTTCACCCTCCTCATAAACACGGGCGGGATGTTTATGAAATGATCTATGCGGATTATGGCAAAATTGAGTTAAAGATAAATGAAAAAATCATACATCTGGAACCCGGCAATGCCATATTTATCTCTGTAAGTTCAGAACATTCATTTTGTGGAATAGACAGAATGCCCTTTGATTATTTAAATATTATGTTTATCGGAAAAATCCCCAACTTATTGCTGGACAGGGTCTTAACGGTAAACAAAAATAGTATGGTGCTGATGGAGAAACTAAAGGAAGAAAGTATCCATGATTTACCTTACAAGAATGAAGTAATAGCCTGTAATCTCACGGAACTTGTAATTCAATTTTTCAGGCAAGCTAATTCCTCCCTGCCGAATAAACCGATTGAAGCGGCATATAGGATTCGTTACAAATCGGAAATAATCAACCGGGCGATAAATGTGATTGCCGGCAACTATTCCAACCCACTCAATCTGAAAAAACTGAGTCTTTCTGTCAATGTCAGTGTTCCCACTTTACGGGTTTTAATTAAAAACGAAACAGGAGAAAACTTTACAACGATTTTGCATAAACACAGGATAGATGCCGCAAAATACTTGCTGAGGCAGGAAGAGTTGTCCATCATGGAAATAGCGAATGCCGTCGGATACACTTCCACGTCATTTTTCTTCAAAATATTTAAAAGATTAACCGGCATGACGCCAAAGGAATATGCTTTAAGTCTGGGTGATCCGCTGGAGGTTAAATAAATCCATAAAATATCATATAGAGCACTAAATATAACATACAAGACATTGACAATGCTTGCAAATTAAATTAAAATCTTAAGTATAAATAATAAAAACAGTCAAAAAAGCGGAGGCATTGTAATATAACGCATTTTATATCCAAACCGGGAAACGATTCCCGGTCCAGGCTGGCATTAAATGTGTTATTACATTTGTTCGTTGACTTATGAATTATCCGGGGCATGCATTTTCAAATCGAGGGATCGAAAAATGAAAGCAAGACTATCTATCCGCCGGCATTTTACTTTAATCGAATTACTGGTTGTAATCGCGATCATTTCCATACTTGCGAGTATGTTGCTTCCGGCGCTGAAGAATGCCCGGGAGAAGTCCATTGCCATCAGTTGTGCGAACAACCTGAAAAATTTAGGTACCGGTTTCGGTTTGTACCGGAATGACTATTATAGCTATTATCCAGGATATTGGAACACGTCAAACTTAGCACATGCAGCCGGCGCCCGAGCTTGGTATTATCAATTTGAGCAATATAACATGCGTTTAATGCATTATAAGACTTGGGTTGAAGCCGGAACTGTTCCGGAAATAACTTGTCCTGCTTTTTTGGCGAATATCGTTTATAATGCCAGTAATATGGGATTCAGCTTTGGTTATAATAATCGCATTGCTTTCAGCAAATGGCATAAGGAATTCGCGAAACCTTCATCAATGAGCCTTACTGGCGATGCCATCAGAGACCGTCTCGATTGCCGTGACTACTCGCCCTTTGTGGAGTTTCTTCCGCAATATCGCCATCTTGGCCGCGCCAATTTCATGTTTGCGGATGGACACGTCGAAAGCCGCCGGAAATCCGAAGTGCCAACCTCATACGTGAACGAACCCTTCTGGCTTGGGGAATAAGAAAATATTCTGAATTATCCATCTCTTGGAGAGTCTTAATGCATAGTCTTTTAAATTCTATTGATAAAAAAGTCCGGTTTCGGGAAGGTGGCCGCGAACTCATAGCGCAAACTCTGCGCGGGGAGCCGATCGGCCAATTGCCTTTGATTTTCTGGAAAACGAAGCATAACGGCGTATCCGGGAATGACTACAACCTTAAGGAACAATTTTACGATAAAGAAAAAATGCTTCACGGCCAACTCGAGGAAATTGACGCGGTTTGCGCGAATACCTTTGACGCCCAACTATGTGTACGGCCCAATTTCGGAACGATATTCGTTCCCGCCATGTTTGGCCTTGAATACAAAGTTTTTAATGACAAGTATCCCTGGATTGCCACGCACCTTGACAAGAAACACATTAAGAATTTTCGCATGCCGCGCCTGGATGAGCTTGAATTGATGGAAAAAGCGATCGAATATATCACTTTCTGCAAGGCAATACTGCCGGAATATATTCATATTTACCAGCCGGACACCCAAGGTCCTTTCGACATTGCCCATCTCGTTTACGGGGACGGTCTGTTCATGGAGCTTTATGATGATCCGCGGTTTGTTCATGACCTGATGGCCATTTGCGTGGAGATGTATATTGAAGTCACGAAATTTCTCAAGGCTGCCATTGGTGAAAAGCAAATGTCCTGTTATCACGGCCACGCCCTGGCCAGGGGAATCTTTCTGGATAGCGGAGGGGTCAGAATTTCCGAAGACAGCGCTACCCTCATTTCTCCCGGACAAATTGACGAGTTCGTTGTGCCTTATGTCAAACAGGCGTTACATGAATTTGGCGGCGGGTTTATTCATTATTGCGGGAGCAACGCCGCTTTACTGGATGCCTTCTTACTCATGGACGAGGTCCGGGCAATCAATTTTGGCAATCCCGAAATGCACGATTTCGACGAAACGATGCGGAAGTTTATTCATCATGGTAAATGTTATTTTGGCTTATGGCCGAAGCAACCGGGAGAAACTGCTGGGGAATATGTCGCCAGGATGAAAGGAGCAAGCAAAGGCGGAACCCGGGGGTTGCTGCTTCATTTTGATGAGGACATGTTTCCCGGATACAGTTGCGAGCAAATCCTTGCCATCTGGGAAGAATCCCCTGTTGCCCATCATGCAGGTACGTCCCGATTATGAAAAACAGGCCCAATATATTGCTTATCATGACGGACCAGCAGCGTTTCGACTCGTTGGGGTGTTATGGCGCAGACGTGATTCCGACGCCGAATCTCGACCGGCTTGCGAGTGAAGGAGTGGTATTCAAGAATTGTTATGTTAACAATCCGGTATGCACTCCGAGCCGAGCCAGTATTTTTACCGGGAAACCGCTGCCCGGTCACGGCGTCTACAGGCTTAACGATTGCTTGCCGGACCGGGAAGTGTTGTTTACGAAACGTCTCAATGCCGCGGGGTATCAAACCGCACTGGTGGGAAAGCTGCACGTCAGCGGAGCGCTGTTTGAGTGCGACCAGCGAAATTGCGACGATGGTTTCGACATATACGACTGGTGTCACGAACCCGCGCTGTTTCTTGATGGCAAATACAACTCTTATGGCAAATGGCTCAAAGAAAATCATCCCGATTTCCATCGCCAACTGACTAAACAGGGGAGACGTCTGAAAAACGTTCCGCGTGAAAAACATGCAACGCATTGGTCCGCCGACAGAACTATTGAACTTATCAGAGACAGAGATGTCGACAAACCATTCTGCTTCGTTATGAGTATTTTCGATCCTCACAATCCGTATACTGATTATCCCGCTGAAATGCGGGAGTTTGTCGATCAGGAGAAAATCGGAGAAGTCAGTTCCGGGCCGGAAAATGCTCATTTTGACGAACCGCTCGGGATTGCCCGGGAACGCGAACACGGTTATATGGGAAATTTTCATGATTATCCGGACAGTGACATCCGCGAAATGAGAATAGGATATTTTGCTTCCGTCTGCTTGATCGACCAAGAGGTCGGAAGGGTCTTGGATGAGCTTGCCAAACAAGGCTTGCGTGATACCACAATGGTGATTTTCGTCAGCGATCACGGCGATATGCTTGGCGATCATGAATTGCTGGCCAAGGGAGCCTTTTTCTACGATGCTTGTGTAAAAGTACCGTTCATTATCCGGCATCCTGGAAAAATGCCGGCGGGGAAACGTTGGCGGCTTCCCGTTCAACCCCATGACATTGCCGCTACGGTTCTCGCCGGAGCAGAATTCTCGGCCCAGGAAATAACCGAATATATGCCGGAATCCATGGATTTGACGGCAACGGTTAATGGCGATAAGACGGCTGCGCGTGATTATGCCGTTTGTGTTTACAGAGGCAGTGGCATATCCAGCGAAAAAAAATACTTTGAACCTCCCATTCACGCAACCATGATCAGGGATGAAAGGTTTAAGCTGAATGCGTATCATGGACCGGCAACCGCCGGTATTGAGATGGAGGGTGAGTTATACGACATGATCAATGATCCGGAAGAAAGGAAAAATTTATGGCGCAATCCTGAATATGTAAGCGATAAAATTCGGCTGATGGGGAAATTACTTAATTGGCTTGTGATGGAGGATCTTCAGACAAACGGAATCCGGAGCGGGGAAAGCGCTGCCGTCCCCGCCGAAAGCCTATATTCCTGACAGGGCATCATTATGAAGTATAAATTAAAATAATAGAGAACAATGTCATGTTAAAAAAAATATTGTTAATGTGTTCAGTTATTATTCTGGGGGCCTGGACTTCCCTGTCCGCCGGATTCCACGAAGATTTCCAGGCTGCCGTTAAATTATACAAAAACCGGAAATATAACAAAGCCAGTGAAGCATTCATGAAATTAGCCGCGGCCGCGCCTACGCCCGAATCAAAAGCGCAAAGCCTGGTTTTTGCCGTCTCGTGCCTGGGGCGCAAACGGCAATTCAAGAAGGCAATGAAGCTTGCTGAAACCATTGCAATTGCGCCAGTTTCAAAAAACAGCCGGATGGGTGTCATGCTGGACAGCGGCAAATTCAAGGTACTAATTGCGGAATTCAAGGGAGAAAACATCGATGTCTGGCCGGATGACTGTCAAAGCGAGGGATTTCTTCGCCGTGGAACCGCTTACCTCCGTGCGGGAGATGGTCAGGAGGCCGTCGCGGATCTTCGGAAAGCCGTGAAATACGCGCTTGACGACCATCCTAAACTTAATGCCTTGTTAAAACTTGGCGATGCGTTTGTTTTGCTGAAAACAGACGAAGATGCGCTCGCGGCGTACAAACAGATTCGGGATATGAAAAGATATAGCCGTTGCTATGCTTATTATCAGGCCACTTTAATGCGGGCCAAAATTCTGTGCCGGAAAGGTAAGTATAAAGCAGCATTTTCGGAAGTGACGAACATGAATATTCCCCACAAAAAAGGCTACTGGCAGTTCATAAAATTACAGGCTCAAGGTGATATCTTGAAAGCGGAGAATAAATTAAAAGAGGCTGAATTGAAATATCAGGAAGCTCTTCAAGTTAAAAATGTTCCTCCAGTACTTATTTCGAAGTTGAAGAAACAAATCAAGACAACGGCAGGAAAGTGAGGATGAAATGAGAATATTGTCATTAACGCTTATGTTATCGGTTTTTATTTGCCGCGGGATTTGTGTTCAAGCCGCAGTGGAGTTGACGAAGGATGGTAGCCCAAGAGCTGATATCGTTATTCCGGAGAATGCATTGTCCAGCGTTAAGTTGGCGGCGGAGGACTTGCGGGATCACCTGAAAAAGATTTCAGGCGCGGAACTGCTTATTGTCAACCGGCCAAGCAATGACGTCAAAAACCATATCTATGTGGGAGGAAGTAAATATACCAAGGCGCTTGGCGTCAAGCTGGAGGACTTAAAACCTGAAGGATTCAAAATTATCGTCAAGGATAATTACATCGTATTGGCCGGACGGGACGAACAGCGTCAGCCTTTTCCTTTCAAAAATCCGCGTTCTGATCCCCGCGGTTTGGAAAAGTGGCGCAAGTTTGCCGGTGGGAATTACAATGTTCCCCGGGTTTCAATTTCCCCGGGCATGTTCAATGATAAACTTGGTTTTTTCACGATGGACGCCACCGCCACCTTATACGCCGTTTCCGAATTTCTGGAACGGCTCGGAGTGCGCTGGTACATGCCGTACGAGTATGGAACGGTCATTCCCTCAAAAAAAACCATCGTTGTTCCAAACCAGTCAATCAGCATGGCTCCGGCTTTTCCATATCGAAATGCGCAATACAGTTGCATGAGGCTGGACGCCGATGGCGTCATGTGGTACAAGCGGCTCAAATACGGCGTATCCTACCTTTTTTACAACAACCATACTACATGGGATATTATCGATAATCCCAAACAGCGCAAGGAGCATCCGGAGTATTTTGCCGTCCGCAATGGGAAGCCGATTCCGGGCATGAGAAACATGGGAGTGCCGCGGTTGTCGGATCCCGGATTCAGGCGCGATTCAATCAACTATCTGAGGAAAGTGTTCGATGCCTATCCTCCGCTTGAGGCAATGTCGTTGGGCATGCCCGACGGTTTTAACCAGATTGATGAACGCGATGCCACGATGTGGCCGTCACCCAAAGATGACAATTGGGGAAGGTTTTCCGATTATGTGTGGAACTATTGGTTTGAGGCCGCGCGTGAACTCCAAAAAACCCATCCCGGCAAGTACCTGGCCTGCCTGGCCTACGGCTCCTATCTCAGACCGCCTTCAGGGATAAAGAAAATACCCGGCAATGTGGCTGTAACCATGTGTTACAATTCCTCACGAATGTTCATGCCGCGTGAACAGCGAATGAAGAAAGTTCGCGACAAATGGCTTGAGATGCTTACCTCGAAAAAGTTATATGTGTGGGACTACTTTATGTTTTATTTCTTTAAGGGAACTCCGCGATACCCGGTGGTGTTCACGAAAGTTCTCCAGAAAGAGATGCAGGCGTTGAACGGAGTTTGCGAAGGAAAGTTCATTGAAGTTGCTCCCGCATATCATCCTAAAGCAGCACGAAGATGGATGATTCTTTGTCCCGGGCTTACTCATCTGACTAATTACCTGCAGGGAAAATTGCTTTGGAATCCGGATTTGGATTTGCAGAAATTGCTGGACGAATATTATGAACTGTTTTACGGGCCGGCGAAAGCTGAGATGAAAGAATTCTATGAATTCGCGGAGGAAGTATGGACTCGCCCGGAATCGCGGAGCATATCACTGTATGGAGGTTTTCTCAAGGAACAGGATGTCAAGAAATATTTCGACATTTTGAAACGGGCACGGAAAAAAGCGGGAAAGGGGACCGTTTACGACCACAGAATCGCGCTGATTGAATCGGAAATGGCATCGTTGAAAAAATTATTCCCGAACTTGAAGCGGACCGGTCCCGATTTAATCGGATTTACCGAGCGAAACCCGTTCATCCTGAACGGCGATTTTGTAAAACCGTTCTGGCGGAACCGGGATCGGGATAAAAAAGGCTGGTATTGGTACCGGATGCGCGATTTGGTTACCGGGCAGCCAGTCCCGGAATTGAAATCAACCAAGGTATCGTTCCGGATGACCAAAAACCGGGATGCTCTGGTTATCGGCGTGGAATGCTTTGAACCTAAAATGGATAAAATCAGAGCCAAAACAACCGCCAATGACAACTATGACATTTTTAACGATGACGTAGTCGAAATCTATCTTGAATCCCCGGAAAGGTCCTTCTTCAAGATTGTCGTCAATTCCAACGGCGCAATATGGGACGAGTGCCGCGATGCAACCATCTTAGTAAGGGATACGCTGCCGGAGCTATGGAATCCGGGGATAAAAGCCGCCGTCAAAAAGTACAAGGACCGTTGGACTGCTGAAATCATAATCCCCGCAAAGGACTTCGGTTCATTGGGACCGGCGAAAGATTATCCGTGGGGAATTAATGTCTGCCGCACCCGTTTCGCTGATGGCAGAATGGAATTGTTCGCAATTTCTCCAACTGGCAAAAAGGGATTTCTGGACTTGTCAAAACTGGGGAATTTACGCATTCTCTGACTCATGCCGCGGTATATTGCCGGAAATAATTACCAATAAAGTAACGGATAAGGTATTTTACCCATGCTCCACAATCAACAATTCGGTAAGACAACAAAAAAATTGAGCGTATGGACAATTTTGACCGCGGCGATTTATCCGCTTTTCGCCGCGAATGCCGAGCTTCGATTACCGGCAATCATCGGGAACAACATGGTTGTGCAGAGAGGCCGGCCGGTGATCATCTGGGGCTGGACCGCTCCCCGTAAATCTGTAACGGTAGCTTTTGCCGGAAATCGTGTGGGAACGACCTCCAATGCAAGGGGTAAATGGACTGTTTCACTGCCAGCGATGAAAGCAGGCGGACCATATGAAATGGCTATCCGGGAAGAAAATGGCAAAACTATAATTTTGAAAAACATTCTGGTGGGAGAAGTTTGGCTGTGCTCCGGACAATCGAATATGAATTGGCCGATGAAACTTTGTGATACCTCCGGGGATGCTGAAAAAACGAAAACAAAGGGTATCAGGCTTTTCTCCGTTCCTGCTCAAACTGCCTATTTGCCAAGTGAAGATATTCCCGGAGTGAGAAAATCCCGGTGGACTGAATGCAATCCCCAAAAACTCAAACAGTTTTCCGCCGTGGCGTTCTATTTTGGTCTGGAAATCCACGATAAACTGGATGTTCCAGTAGGCCTTATTCAGAGCTCCTGGAGCGGAACCAGGATCAAGGGGTGGATACCTTTGCGGGGAATAGCTACGGTCCCGGCTCTAAATACTATTGCAAAGCAAATCGCCGCATACCGAAGTCTGGTTTTGCGCAAGCTGCCCGGATATATATCCGAATTACGGACTTGGGCGAAAAATACGGAACAAGCGATAAGCAGGAAAGAATTTCCCCAGCCTATGCCGGAAAACCCGGTGCTTATCCATCAAAACGCACATCCCACAACCATTTGCAACGCCATGATCCATCCGCTGGCGCCATTCCCAATCCGGGGAGTTATTTGGTATCAGGGTGAGTCAAACGCCGCCGATGGCAGTCTGTATGCGGAGAAAATGAAAGCATTGATCAACGGTTGGAGAAAGCTATGGGGACAAGGAGATTTCCCTTTTTTATTCGTCCAGATTCCTCCCTGTATGATTTTTTACGGAAAATCGATATCGTTGCCGGAACTTTGGGAGGCTCAAACCGCCAGTCTCGCTATTCCCAATACCGGCATGGCGGTAGTCAGCGATCTTGTTGACGTGAAAAAACTTCATCCTGAAAACAAAAAGCCGGTAGGCAAGCGTCTGGCGCTTCTCGCGCTGGAAGATACTTATGGGCTTAATCCTGGCGGAAGCCGCGGCCCCCTGTTCAAGTCCGCAACATTTTCTGACGGAATTGTTAAAATTAAGTTTGACCACGTCAATGGCGGCTTGACCTCCCGGAACAATAAACCTTTAACCCACTTTGAACTGGCCGGGGCGAATGGAAAATTTGTTCGGGCTCAGGCTGAAATTCGCAATAACGAAATCGTGGTAAGTTGCGACAGGATCAAGCATCCGGTAAAGGTTCGGTTTGCCTGGCGAAATACCGCGCAGCCCAACCTGATGAATAAAAGCGGTCTGCCGGCTTCAGCGTTTCGCGCGGCCGCAATGCGCCGGGAAAAGGATACATCAGGTGATGACTGATTAACAATATTGATTGTTCTTAACGAAAAATAAATTCATAACCAGTATCAACATGAGTAAAATTAACAAAGACATAACGTATCGAAAATTTCGCGGCAAACTGGCGGCGGTAATGGATTTGGATTATGATTTGAGTTGTGATTTTCATACTCCTGAAACATTGCGATTGAAATTTGAAACATTGCACGGAATCGGTTTTCGCCGGATCAATATCGTCGCGCCGCCATTTCTTCCGGACGATTTCGACTATACGTGGGCTGGCCGCACAAGTTTTATCGCCGGCGAGAAGTGGGGAGGTGAAAATCATCTCGCCGCCTCACGGGCGGAATTCGATAATCCAATGCGGCAGGCGGTTGAATTGGCACGACAGGCCGGCCTGGAAGTCCATGCCATTTTCAAGCCTTATGAGGGGGGCGGCTTTTTTACGATTCCCGCCGGGCATCGCTTATTTCCGGAACGTACAAGAATCGATTGTCTTAGCGGCGGTGCAGGTGTGTCTGATTTCATCGCCTCCCATCCGGATTGGCGGGTAAAGCGGCGAAACTCCGGTCCGGATGATTCCCACTTGTCAGTTGATCGTATGGATTTTTCCTTTTTACTGGACGAAATGACTTTGTATAAAGCGAATGGCGAAATTCAGGCAAAATACCTGTCTATTCCCGATGCGGACATTGCTAAATTGTCAGACTGGCAGGCTGAGTTGTTTGTAAGCAAGGACAACGCCTCTTATGAAAAATTGGATGTTGTTCCCGTGATGAAACGAAAAGTATGCCGGGTCCGCATTACCGATCCAAATGGCTTCACCGTATTACAACGGGCGCGCTGTCTGGAGGTAATCTTATCTGGTTTTGATATATCTTATCCCTTTATTGCAGTACGTTTTTCAGGGGCGGGACGCCGATTGATCATTCCCTGTTCAATGGTCAAAGTCAAGCATGGCCGTAAAATTTTGAGAACGACAATATCACCTACATTCCGCTACAATCCCACCATGACTGATGTCTTTGCCCGAAAACCGCCAGCTTCCGGCGACTTTACTCAGGGTGGATTCGAATTTGCTGAATCATGCCCGAATATGTGGCGGGATTGGAACGTATTCGGTATTGCTCGCGGGCATGAGCCGTATTTACGGGGAAGCTTATGCGAGGCTGTCAAGGGCGTCCGGGATCATTGGCTGAAATGTATACAGACCTTGTTTGATTACGGATGCGATGGCGTTGATGTCCGTTTGCCCAGCCACTGTTCGGGAATCGCTGATTTTGCCAATTACGGTTACAACCGCGAAATCATTGATAAATTTCAAAGTCATTTCGGCCGTCTGCCCGGAAGAAGTAAGCGGGACTTCATCAGAATTATGCGGATTCGCGGAGATTTCTTTTTGATGTTTCTAAGAGCAGCGCGAAAGTTGGCCGACAAGCAAAACCGCGAATTGCAAATTCATCTGCGTCACTGTTTGCTCTTTCCCTCGCTGGGAACCGGTTACCATGAAAACGGTTTTTGGGCAATGCCGAAGCTGCTTCCCGATTGGAAACAGCTCATCCAATTATCAGATACGGTTATCTTAAGTGACAATCTCTGTGACAACCATTTCAGTGGAGAAAAGATTAACGTGGAGTTGCCGGCAAAGCAATATGCGAAACAATTGGGCAAGCAGGTCTGGGCTTATTGTTATCTGCAGCAGGGTGGCAGTTTCAACCGCAGGTTTCTGAATGAGATGGCGGAAGATCCGAACATTGACGGTCTGTTTCTCTACGAGGTAGTCTACAATACCCGTGAAAATGATGGCATTTTGAAAGTATTGAGTCCAGATCAAATTGAAGTTGTTTCCCAAAATCGTAGCTTATTTGCGGAATTGCTTGATTGAGAAAGGATAAAATAATGCGAATCGATTCACATGTTCATGGGATGCATGCAGAACGCAATGCATCGGGAAAATTGTGCCCGCCGCTCGTGCCAATTTGGAAACCGGGGGTTTTATCACCCGGAGAACACATACAACGGAGTATTGCGGAAGGTGTTGAAAAAGTCCTGGTGCTTGATCCGCCCAATGTAACTTTCGCGTTGAAGGAAATTTTCGGAGACTATGTGCTTCCCTGTCCGCAAATAGATATTGACCACACAGCCCCGGAAGAGGTCGATGAACTTTTCAAACTTGGCGCCGTTGGGATAAAATTCATTTGCCCGGCTAAGTCATACGGAGATGATGCTTATTTTCCCGTTTATGACGTCATTTGCGCGAATCAGGGACTTGCGGTTTTCCACACCGGTTATGTTAGTCTGGAGATGTTCGAGCCCGGCGGTGTGATGCGGAGAAAACATATTGTGGACATCACCGATATGCGGCCAGCTGCGCTGGACCGGGTTGGACGTGCGTTTCCTCAACTGAAAATCATTATGGCCCATTTCGGGAATCCCTGGTGGGAGGAAGCTTGGACGATAATTGCAAAACATCCCAATATTTACGCGGATATCTCCGGCGGCACCGGCTGCAAACGGCCATTGACAATGTGGAAAAATATTTTCACCCTTGATGATCAAATCAATTTAAAATCATTTGCCAAGTTGTGCTTCGGAACCGATTGCACTCCATTTATTCCGGGACAGGGGCATTTTGCCCGGCATATTGAATTCTATGAGAAATTATTTGAGTTTCTGAGTATCCCGAAAGAAATCCGGGAATTGGTCAACCGTGGAAACATGATTAAACTTCTGGAATAATGATTACCGGAATTTTCCTGACAAAATCATAATCAATTGTTAATGAAAAATATAATGAGAATGAATCATCACATGGATGAAAGTTTTTTTAAGACTGCTCGTCCTGTTTGGCTGACAGGACGGGAAATGGAGCAAAATCTGCTGGTTGGCTTTCATGCCGAGTTCGCATGGAATGGCGAAATTCCCGTATTTATCCGGGTTGCCGCGTCCACAATTTACCGCTTGTTTTGCAATGGACATCACGCGGGTTACGGCCCCGCGCGCGCCGCGCACGGTTATTTTCGGGTAGATGAATGGGCGTTGACCGAATATCTGGAAAAAGGTAAAAATCATATCGCCATCGAGGTGACCGGTTACAATGTTCCGTGCTATGCCTATATTGTTCAGCCTTCGTTTTTACAGGCCGAAGTATTTACAGGCAACGGTTCAACGCTGGCATCCACTAATGGCTCCGGAACCTGTTTCGGCGCGGCAAATTTATCTCATCGTGTCCAAACTTTTGAGCGCTATAGCGAGCAACGGGCATTTGTTGAAATTTATAATCTCACCCCGGATTATTCCCAGTGGCGGGAAAAAGGATTTTCCGGTCATTCGGCTCCGGAAAATGTTTCTGAGAAAAAGTTTTTAAGGCGGCGCGTGAGTTATCCGGCATTTGACATTATTTACCCATCCATGATTGTTCGGGAAGGAGAAGTGCAATCAATCTGTCCTTCCGAAAGTGACAACTCTCCAACTCCGTTATTGAATCAAGTAAAAAAATTAAATATGCTTAACAAGCGAAATGTTTCAGTTGCCGACTCGAATGCCCAGGATGTTTTGATAGGTACTTCGCAATTCAGAATATGGGAATTTGAACGGAATTATTGTGGTTTCATCGGTCTCAAAGTCCGTTGTGCCGGCAGGACCCGGTTGCTGCTGTTTTTTGACGAATTGACCATTGAGGATGATGTCTCATATATGCGGCAAGTTGCGCTGAATGCCGTTTCCTGTGAATTTGCGGAAACAGGCACTTATCGGTTCGAAACCAGCGAACCATACATCATGAAATATCTGAAAATCATAGTGTTGCAGGGCGAGTGCAGGTTCGAGAAAATTTATCTCCGTGAATTGGCTAATCCGGACGGCGACCACGTTCATTTGAACAGTCACGACGAAGAACTGAACCTTATTTTCGAGGCGTCCCGTCAGTCGTTCCGTCAAAACGCCCTGGACATTTTCATGGATTGCCCCGGACGGGAACGGGCCGGATGGATCGGCGACTCTTATTATACGGCGAAAGCCGCGGCTGGCTTGACCGGAAAAATTGATATCGAGACCAATCAGTTTGAAAACTATCTGCTGCCTGAAACATTTCCCGGCATCTCCGACGGTGTTTTACCGATGTGTTATCCGGCGGAGAATCCCGGCAAACGCTATATTCCGACTTTCTGCTTTTGGTTCATCATGCAACTTGAAGATTACCGCAAACGCGGCGGGGAAAAGTGGCTGATCGAGTCACTGCGGAAACGGATCTTAGGCGTTATAAAATATTTCGAAAAGTTTAAAAACGAATTGGGACTTCTGGAAAATCTTGAAAGCTGGGTGTTTATCGAATGGTCAAGAGCCGCTGAATTCATTAAGGATGTCAATATCCCGGCTAACTTGCTCTACCTGATGGCTCTGGAAGCAACTGCCCGCCTGTATGGTATTGAAAGTTTTGCAACAGAAGCTGCCCAACTGAGAAAGACGATCAATAAAAATGCATTTGACGGACATTTCTTCATGGACAACCTTGTACGGAGTAAAAGCAAGCTGATCCCCACCAGCAATCACACGGAAATCTGCCAATACCTCGCTTTTGCCGCCAACGTCGCTACCCCGGAATCCCACCCCCGTCTATGGCAAATCATTCTGGATATCGATAAGTTCCCTCAGCCGGACCTTTGTTCCAGAAATTTGCTTTTCGGTGGATGTCTCCGTTTGGAACTGCTCGACCGGTTCGGCTTAACCGGGCAACTGCTGACGGAAATTAAAACCAGTTTTCTTTCGATGGCAATATGCACTGGAACCTTGTGGGAACATTATGATTCCACAGTCAGCAGTTGCAATCACGGATTTACCGCTTATATCGCCGATTTGCTCTTGCGGCATAAGGATGGATAACGGAGTTATGTATTTTGTCTTCAATAATTTTGTTCAATTTCTATTCCTGATACTTTATCGGTTGCGTGGCAGGGTGCGTACATAAAATATCTTACAATTTTAACATGGTTTTCTGTAAATACCAGTTTTTAAAAATCAGACTTTGGATGAGTAATTATGAAAAATCTCTTGAATTTGCATGGTATCGTCACTGTATTGAATACGCCGTTTACATGCAATAATCACCTTGATGTCAAATCCTTGAAATTGAATGTGAAAAACGCGGTCAAATCCGGCGTCGCGGGATTTTTAGCCCCGGCTATGGCGTCTGAAGTTGACCGGCTGACGCTTAATGAGCGCAAAATTATGATTGACGCAGTGCTGGAAGCAAGTGAAGGAAAGGTTCCAGTTATAGGCGGTGCGTCGGCGACAACGGATAAGGAAAGGTTTACAATCACTCAAGACTTGATAGATGCCGGTTGTGCCGGGATTTTGGTTAACATTCCCTACCAGCAAGGAAAAGAGGAAAATCTCAGACAGTCGATTCAACGCCTGGACGAATTGAATCCTCCATTTCTAATGATTCAGGATTGTTGTTTCACCGGCGGCGGAATGCCGGTTCAATTTATCCTCGAATTATATGAAGAGATTGAATCGTTCAAGGCGATTAAAATTGAAGTTGTTCCGGCTGGAGTCAAATACTCTCGCATTATCAAAGAAACGAACAACACGCTTCATGTTTCCGGCGGGTGGGCGGTCATGCAAATGATTGAAGCATTGGATCGCGGAGTCCACGCTTTCATGCCCACCGCAATGCATCAAATTTATACGTGCATATATGATCTTTATTTTAAAAACAGAGCTAAAGCGGTCGGGTTGTTTAACCAGCTTCTCCCGGTTCTCGCGTTTTCAAATCAGCATCTCGATATTTCCATCCGGTTTTTTAAAAGACTGCTTTATAAGCAGAAGGTATTCCAAACTGATAAAGTCAGGGAACCGATTATGGTCTTTGATAAAATTCATGAGAAAATCGCCGATGAGATGATTGAAAGAGTAGACTTTATAATGAATCAATTAGACAATTTTCGTTAGAGATATAGAGACATCAAAATGCAACAAATAATAAAGAATTATTTTTTGAGAAATCATATTCCGATAAGTGGTCCGGCAACACGTGAACCATGTGAAGGGAATGAGCCTGATCTGAGATTATCTCTTGGATTTACTCCAAGGTGGTACAATGCCAGGTTAAATATCAACTTTGGTGAAGAGTGGCATAAAGATCCTGTTTACAGATATGAAACTCTGTTAATAATGAAAAAGGAACTCCATAAGCTTTTCCCCATGCATCGCGACTTTGAACTTAAGTATAGTGGAAATATAGAAGAGACATCCGCAACCATTTCCGGGGCTTATGGGATCACGCTTATTCCACAAATGTATGGCGTCGCCCCCTTGTACTTCCATGATAACTGGCCCAATACAGGGAGCGAAAACTATATGACTCAAGACCAAATTGGAAACCTGAAACCTTTTGTTTTATCGGAAATACCTGTTTTTCAAGAACTCATGCAACAGATGGATATTATTGAAAAGAAATATGGTAAAATACATGGCTATCTTAATTATCAGGGAATCCTCAATGCCGCCATTAAGATCAGGGGACGTGATATTTTTCTGGATATAATAGACAAGCCTGACCTTGTTATACACTTTTTTAACCATATTGCGGATACTATCTTGAGAACTTCAAAGACAGTTCAGGCAAGACAGAGAAAGAGTGGATTTAATATTGACCTCCTCTCAATGAGCAACTGTGTCATTAATATGATTTCGCCGCAACAATATAAGGATTTTGTATTTCCTATTGACAAAAAACTTTCAAAAGAATACAAAGGTTTCGGAATCCATACCTGTAATTGGGATGTTACGCCTTATCTGGAAGTGCTCAGGGGAATTGACAAAATGGGATATCTTGATACCGGGATGCAAGCAGATTTTAAGAAATTCAGACAAATTTTCCCCGATACGAGAAGAGCAGTTCTTTATGATCCTGTTGATATTGAAAGTAAAACATTTAGTGAAATAAAGGAAGATGTCCGGAAAATATATGATGAATTAGCGCCATGTGACATTGTGCTTGCCGACGTTGAATATACAACGCCCATCTCAAGAATTATTGAGTTTATTAAATTAGTAGATGAAATTGCGGTGAAAAAAAATTCAACATACATAAATCCCAATTTTAAATTCATGGAGTACAAGACATGAACAGAAAACTTCCTTCGCCATTACGAGGTATTATTCCTCCAATGATAACTCCGTTACTTGAAAAAAATATCCTTGACCGAAAAGGTCTTGAATGCCTGATAGAGCATATGATTGCTGGAGGAATTCATGGTCTTTTTATTCTCGGAAGCAGTGGAGAAGGTCCCAGTTTAAGTTATAACCTTAGAAGAGAACTCATTCAGGAAACATATCGAATCGTTAAAGAACGAATTCCCGTTATTGTGGGTATAACAGATACTTCTTTCGTCGAATCAGTGAATATTGCCAAAGTGGCCGCTGATGTTGGCTGCGATGCTGTTGTCATTGCCCCACCATACTATTTCCATGCTGGTCAGGAAGAGCTTATAGAATATATTCGACATTTAATTTTTGAACTGCCACTCCCGTTTTTTCTGTATAATATGCCTAGCTTAACTAAATTAACTTTTGATCCTGATAGTATCAAGAGGATTGTGGAATTTGAAAATGTCATTGGGCTAAAAGATAGTTCAGGAAATATGATTTATTTTCACCAGTTACAATATATACTCAAAGCCAGACGAGATTTTTCTTTGCTGATTGGCCCTGAGGAGCTTTTAGCGGAAACAATATTATTGGGAGGGCACGGCGGTATTTGCGGTGGCGCTAACCTGTTTCCTTCCTTATACGTTAAATTATATGAAGCCGCTGTAGCTGATGATTTGTTTTTAACCAGAAAACTTCATGAAGCAGTCATTAATGTTGCAAATTCGCTCTATAATGTGGGTAAATATAAATCCAGTTATCTGAAAGGAATAAAGTGCATGTTAAAAGAAATGGGTATATGCGAAGATTTTCTTGCTGAACCGTTTCATTGCTTTCGAGGTCCAGAGCGGCAAATCATCCAAAACAATTTCACCCGCCTCCGAACGGAAATCAAGGACTTGCTTTAAGGTTTAGGTGTCCATCGAATTACAAACGGCTTTTCTCAAGCCTTCAAATAACCGTCATTTTTGATATTTCACATGATCTGGAGTAGCTTTTAGCTTTATTATTGATAAAGGGTTTTCCATGAAAGCAAAAGATATTCCACCACTACCGCGAAAATGGTTACCGGTCAATTGCCCGGTAACAGAGAAGAAGGTTGTGCATCAAACATCGGCTTTTCCAGATGTAATAATGAATAAGGATTTTTTTATAAAAATTTACCGGACAGGTTGCAATGGGAATTTACTCGCCTTATAATATATACAGGTATCTTTTAATTTAACCCGGGAGAAGAAGAATGTTTATGTGGCGGAAGACATGGAAACTCGTAATGTTCGTACTTGCAATCGCTATGTTTACCAGCCCCCGGATGGCTGGGGCAGGCAATCTGATCAAAGACACTGACAGCGCCCGGAATTGGCTGATCTACGGAAAAAAGCCGGTTCAGGTATGCACTGAAAAACCGCGTGCCGGGGATCATTGCCTTGCCATTGACGGTTCCACCAAGATATTCAGCAAAGACTATATCCCGGTTGATATGGAGAGCGATTACAAACTGAGCGGCTGGTTCCGCTCCTCAGGGGAAGCGGACAGCAAATTTTTCTTTGGAGTAATTCCGTATGACAAGGATAAAAAAGAGATTTTGCCGCAATACACTTACGTACCCTGGAGAGGGACTGAAACCGTGCTTGTCAAGGAGTGCAAAAAAGGCGACAAGCAATTATGGGTGAAAAACGCTTCCAAATGGAAGGCCGATAAATATGGGGTTGCCGCGTTTGAAATCGATGATTCAGGCGACCTGGCGGACTTGCCCAATTTTAAGATAACCGGCTTGGGCATTGCCGAACTCAAACAGGTAGACGGCTCCTGGCGGATCAGCTTGAAAAAACCGTGTTCCCTGAGTTTTCCTAAGGGGACGAAGGTACGTGAACAGCGCTATTCGGGCAATCCCTATTTATACTGTACCGCACGCGGGAAAGTGGCGCCGCGGCAATGGCGGGAATTCAGCGGCAATATCAAGCCGGTAATGATGGGTGGTGATTCGGTCAATTGCTGGCGGCCCGGCACGGCTTTCGTGAAAGTTATAATTCTTGCCAATCACGGTCAGTATAAGCAGAAAGTGAAACTTGATTTCGACGGCATTAGTCTGGAAAAAGTGGAATAGCCCAGTCATAAGCCTTTGCTATATACAGCGTTTTATTTATTTAATAAAGGATGAGAAATATGCGCCGCCAACGGAAATCGCCCCAGTCGGAACGTGCCTTGAAAATGCTCCGGCAGGAGTTGGAGAAAATTAAACCTAACGGGGCGTTGCCTTCTGAGCGCATGCTCGCGGAAAAACTCGGGGTCAGCCGTAAAACTTTGCGTGGAGTACTGGAAATACTGAAGCGGGAAAGGCTGATTAATGTAATCCAGGGGAAAGGCATGTTTCGGGCCGAAGATACCGCGACTCCTCTCCCGCGCGATCTGACCGTGGTGTTGTCTCTCACTGACCTTTATGAACTTAATCTCAATTTGGTCAATGCGGTGGTAAAAAAGGCTGAACGGCAGAATGTGAAACTGCTTACCCAGGTTCGTTGTACCCGGCCGGAAAGCCAGAAAGAATTCCTGCTCTCGCTTCTTAACCAGTCGCAAATCCGGGGACTGCTTATCAATCCGCCGTTGCTGGATGCAAATTTTGAGCGGGAATGCGAGATTTATTCAGAACTCCGGAAGGCCGGAATTTATCTGGTATTGCTGAACGCGCCATTCCAGGATATTCCGTTTGACAGCGTGGGGTTCGACGACCGTTTGACTCAGGCGATGATTACCAGCCAATTACTGCAGCATAACTATCGAAACCCGGCATTCCTGGCGTACCAGGCTTTCAGTATCCGTCAGAAGCAGCGGATTGCCGGATTCAAAGATGCTTTGCATTCTGCAGGCATGGCGGAGTATCCGGTTATAGTCGTGCATGAGGATGGATTTAATTACAATAGCAGGCACTTGGTTCTCGAACCTTTGCAACGCGCTTTGGACAATGGCATCAACGCATTTGTTACCAATAATGACAAAGTTGCCGAAGTTGTCGGAGAATACCTGACGGAACTTGGGATCAAAGTTCCCGACGAGGTGATGGTCACTGGTAACGACCGGCAGGAACATGTCAATTATCATCCCCCCGCGGGGATTTTCAGTTCGATTCGCGACCGCAGCGCCCTGGGCGCTACCGCTTTCAATTTGCTTTATGCCAGAATGATCCAGGGGGACACATTTGATTTTACTCCCAAACAGATTTTACTTCCGGCTGAACTGATCAATCCTTTTCTCGACTGAGACCAATTGGGCAATTGGCGGCGGCCCGGTATTATTTGCGGATAACAGCAATTCCAGTTTTGCAGGCAAAAAGTTTCCGGGCAAAAGGACGGCGTTTAGGCAAGAAAAAAAGTTCGGCGGACTGGGATTTTGGGAATATTTTCCTTCCCATAGCTTACGCTATGGGCTAACCTGTTATGCTCGTTTCATGAGCTGAAAAGCGCTCCGAATAATATTACCAAACCAGAGTAACCGGTTACTAATTTTCCGAATTTTCGCTGAAAAAATATTAACTGCATCTCTTGACATATCTTTTAATTTGTGTTATAATTTGGATGTCGGGATACCGGTATACTATAATGTTAATATAAAATATACCATATTATCAAAAAAGGAGTTCGCGGAAAATGAAAGCGCAATCCCAAAAGAGATTGAACAAAAGGTGTGGAGCTCATGAAACGGTTTCGATTTACAAATCAGGGAGTTACCAATATGTCCGGGGAAAATTTACTTTAATTGAGTTGCTTGTAGTAATAGCGATCATATCTATTCTTGCCGCAATGCTGTTGCCGGCCTTGAAGAAGGCGAGACAGAGTGCTTATTCCGCCGGGTGCATGAACAATCTGCAACAGCAGGGGAAAAACCTTAATTTCTACACCAATGACTCAAACGATTATTTGCTGCCAGGGAAATCTCCGCGCATTTCAAATGGTGATGCCAGGAACAATTTTTCATGGAATGGCGGGGATTTAACCCCATATAAAGTAGATTATCTGAACATGGAAGAGGGCGACCTTGGAGATTCTTATGAAGGAATCCTGGTATGTCCGGCCCATCCGGACCCCAACAACGCAATAAACAATGACGGGACGGTCAACAATAAGCGAGTGCACTACACAATGAGTTATTATATAAGTATTTACAATTCAGACCGGCAGAATAAATATACCTTGAGCGAAGCGAATTCAATCCCAATTAAATCAACTCCCTCTTATTTTCCGCGTCCGGCAACGACAATCTGGCTGACTGATACCGGGGCATATGGCTGGGCATACACTTATGGCAATATGAAGGACCGCGTTTCATCGATTCACAACGGAGGTCCAAATCTTCTTTATATGGATGGCCATGTTGAACATAAAAGGCTCAATGAGATCAGTAAGGAAGAAGTAGATCCATTAGAATAACGAATTCCGTTGTGGAAAATCGGATAATTCCAGAAATGAGAAATGCAAACAGAAAGATCGCAATTTGCATGATAAAAAAAATTATGGCCTTTGCCGGATTGTTGACCGGAATTGCCGCTATGAGTGATGATCACAAGGTAAATCCTCCGGCATGGCCGAATCGAATCAAATCCGCGTTGAGTTTTTATCAGCCGTTTGACACAGGACCGGATGCCGCTTACGCGAAGGGTTCCCCAAAAGGAGATTTCAGCAGCGATCACTTTCCTTACGACTTCTATCTCCAGGATGGAGTCAGGAGCAAAGCCTTGGTGGTGGAAGGCGGCAACCTGCTGAAATATCGCACTGAACACAATATTGATTTGAACCGAGGCAGTATCTGTTTCTGGATCAGGCCGCTGTTCGACTGGACTCAGAAGGTCGGACGGATTCCTTTCGATATGCGTTATGAAAAGGACAATATAATGCCGCATCCAGACCCTTCACAACGGATGGGGCTGACTTATAACATTAAAAAAGGCAGAGCCTGGCGCTTTTTTATTTCCGTGGACCGCAATTACTATCTGCCTGGCTCCAAAATTCGCCGAGATGATAAAGCCAATCCGCGTTCCCGTTTTTATGTTGGGTCAGGTCCGCAGCATTTTCAGTTGGGAGAGTGGCAGCATGTTGCACTGACTTGGGGAAAAAAACGGGCCGCAATCTACTTGAATGGCGTGTTGGAGGGTGAAAACGTCCTGAATGACGGGGGCATGACCAAACTGCCGGAACATTTCCAAATCGGCGCAAAAGCAAGCTGGATCAATGCTAACGCTTTATCGCACATAGATGAGTTTTGCATTTTTAACCGTCCTCTGAACGCAGAGGAAATCCGGCGGATTTACGAAAGTTACGGCGGTCGGGCCGCATCAGTCCCGAAGACAGTTTCAGGCAGTCCCAAGTTACTTTTCCGGGAGGATTTTTCCCGTGAATCGCCGACCGGAAGTCCGGGTTCCCGGAATATAGTCAAGTTTAACGGGCGTCCTGCGCTGAAACTTAGTTCCGGTAAACATCTGGACTATCCGGCAGCGGGAAAGCTGAGTCTGGACCGGGGGAGTATCCGCTTGCGGGTTGTACCGGAATTCAATGCGGTTGATAAAGGCAAAATAACCTGGTTTCGGGCGGCAACCCCCGGGACCAGACAGGCGGAAACCTTGATTGAAATATCCTACCCGCTCTCCTACAGAAATTTTGGAGTGAATTTCAGCAACCGCGGTAAACTTCCCGCCAAGCTGAATCTTGAAACTTCCGGGCAATATATCTTCAGCGGTTCACATCGTTTTAAACCTGGCAGGATATTTGACCTGGTTTTCTGCTGGGATCGCGGTTACGGCAGTTTTTACGTCAACGGCAAATTGGAAGGTAAGGTTAAATTAAATGACGGAGTGCCTGCAAAACTGCCGGAAGTTTTTTCCCTGGGAACCGCCGATGTTAAAAAATCCTCGCTGCCGGGGATGGTGCTGGGCGTCGAGATTTATGACGGACCATTAAGTCCGGAAACCGTTAAACGTCTGTATTTGGAGAATACGAAATGATTAAAATCGGAGTAATTGGCTGCGGCGCTCCGCATGCGCTGAATTCGCATTTACCGATCCTTGCGAGCTTTCCCGATGTCGAGCTCGCCGCCTTTTGCGACATTGACCGGGAAAGACTGGATACGGCGATGAATGAATACCGGGTGAAAACCGGTTTCACCGACTTCCGCCGGATGCTCGATGAAACCAGCCTGGACGGAGTCTTTGTGATTGTTCGTCCGTCGCGCCTCAGAGAGATTGTTGTTGAATGTATCAAGTGCGGATTGCCGGTGAGTGTGGAAAAAGCTCCGGGGACATCCGCCGCGCAGACCCGCGATATGTTAGAGGAGGCAAAACGCCGCAACTGTCTGAATATGGTTGGCTTCGACCGGCGTTACGCTATCCCGGTCCTGGCCGCGAAGCACTTGCTGGGAAACCACCGCATTCTTGAAGTGACCGGTATATTTGAGCGTACCTATATGGCTCCCTGCGATCCCAAGGATGCGATAATTCACGGTCTCGATATGATGCGCTTCTGGGGAGGCGAAGTTGCCAGGACGGACATGACCGTCCTTTATGGCGATGAGGGCGTCCGGTCCTTTGAATTGCAAATCTCTTTTGCCGGGGGCGTAATCGGACATTTCCGGGCGGGAAATTATTGCCGGGAAAGCCAGGAATATTATACGGTCAGGGACAGTTCGGGGGCGCTGGTTACGGCAGACATCGCCAATAAAGGTGTCAGACAGGCAGGGGTGAAAGCCGAACGGGATATCCCGGAGATTTATCTGCATCCTGAGCCGCTGCAAAAACTCAAAGGGTATTGGGAAAACCGGCATTTTATCGACTGTATTAAGTCCGGGCAGATGCCGCATCCCAACCTGAAAGACAGTTTGGGAACAATGGAAATAGCTGAATATATCAAACATGAATTGAACAAACAAGAGGTAAAGGTTTAATGAGAATGTTATTTGTTGTCTGCTTGTTTGGCGGCATGATTTCTGGCATTGCGGCCACGGTGGAGAAATTCGATTTTGACAGCAAAGGGCAAGCCGCCTGGACAGGATTGTATGATGCGCCGAAAATCGTTGCCGGTTCCCACGGCAAATGTTTGGAAATCGCAACCGCGCGTCCGGTCAACCGGGAATATCTTTCGCCGTTTTTTAAACTGGAACCGGGTAAAAAGTACCGGGTCAGCTGTCTGGTGAAAGTTGACAAGTTTAAACCCGGCTACTCTCCATTGGCAATCAATATCCGCTGGTATTCCGCTCCTGAGGAAACCTGTGGTTTCGGGGGATGGAACATTTTCCGGGTAATGCGCGAGGACAAGAATAAGACCTTTGGCTGGAAGCGGGTTGAAAAGATTGTCAAGGTTCCCACTTGGAAAGGTATGGAAAAGAAAATCCGTTACGGCCGTATTCAGATCAGGAACTTCAGAAGTATCGGACAGGCCAAAGTCGACAATATCGTTGTCGAGGAAGCTGCACCAACCGCAAAAGCGGCGAACCCATAATTGGAAAGGTTGTTTGAATTATGCGTAAATGTTTAATTGCAGTTATACTTCTCTGCGCCGTTGTGGTGGGAGCGGACAATTCAAAAGATGCCCGGAAACTCGGTAAAGCATTCAGTTTCAGCACCGGGAAAATCCGGATTCCGCTCCATATCAATACCGGAAAACTGCAATATCCAGCGAAATTCCCGGTTTCCGGGGGAGTACCGTTGCCGCCGGGTAAACTCAAGACTCTCAGTCATGTACGGGTAACCGGTTCAGATGGACATCCGGTTACCGCCCAATTCAAGATGCTTGCGTATTGGCCTGACAAAAGCGTCAAGTGGCTGCTGGTGGAGTTTCAACTCCAACGGAGCGAGGAGAATCCCGTTTATTACCTGGAATTCGGGCCTGCCGTGAACCGTCCTACTGGTCCGGAGCTGTTTCCGGTGCGGACCGGCCCTGCTTCCATTACCGTCGATACCGGTAAGATCCGGGCCGTAATCAGCAAAACCGGCGGTTCCCTTATCGACGAGCTTTTCCTCGACCTGAATCAGGACGGTAAATATTCCGCGGCGGAAAAAGTGACCGGCGGTCCGGTTGATTCCTATGTCGAACTGCGGGACATCGAGGGTAACCGGAGCGGAATGTATCTTGGCAGTCTGGACCGGGAAGCCGAAACGCGCATCGAAAATCACGGACCGGAATCGGTTACCATTCTCAAACGCTTATGGCACAAGGACAAACAGGGACGAAAAAGCTGTCCGGTGGATGTCAGGATCACTTTTTACCGCAGTCAGAGTTTCCTGCGGATTTACCACACTTTCCTGATCAGTGAAAACTGCTCGATAATTCTTTTTCCGTCTTTCGGTATAAAAGTTCCTTATCCCGGGGTTTCCAGGCTACTGACCGGAATAGACGGCAAAACGCTGGCAAGCTCAAAGGTTCCTTTTACGGCTTTTCAGGATTCCGCCGCTTCCGGGTGGTATCCGAAGTTCAACGAGTTTGATCCGGTCTGCCTGGCTTACCGGGGACAGGGCGTCGCTGATGACGCCGGCATTCTCGGCAAAGGCAAGAAGGCCGACGGCTGGCTGCAACTGGTCAGGAAACGCGATTCCCTGACCGTAGAATTGAAGGAAATGTGGCAGAACTTTCCGAAGGCTTTTACCTATACGGATAAAGGCTGTCTGCGGGTGGAATTCTGGCCGTATGCTAAGGATGAAGCCATGAACATGAGACGTTTTGACCAGGGGCTGCGCCCGGATTATACCCGTTTTATGGAAGGTGAAAGCAAAAAAATCCGGGGCTATAAATACAATATGCTGGTTTATCACCGGCAGATGACCCAAAAAAGCGAACTGGTACACACCGCATTCGGAATGGGGAAATCCCACGATCTGAAACTGGATTTCACGCTTCCGGGGGCTGATGGCCGGAAATTAGCGGAACTGATGGCTCGGCCTTTGTTGCCTTTTGTTTCCGGGGAATGGAACAGCTATACCGGGGCGCTCGGGCCGTTCATGCCCCGCGACGAACAGGATTTTCCGAAAACGGAAGCGTCATGGGACAACTACCACCGGCTGTTGAAAAAGCATCAGCAGGATTGGTTCAACTGGTATGGAATGTGGCATTGGGGCGATTTCCAGACCTATTATTTCCCCAAAAGCCCGTTCGGAAACGATCGTTGGGGAAATTTCAATACCAAATACGGCTGGCGCAATGGAGGATTCTGCATCCCGTTCGGCATAATGATGCGTTATCTGCGTTCAGGAAAACAGGAAGACTGGGACTGGGCGCGGCAGGTTGCCGAAAAACACATGGACGTCAGCAGTTCACATCCGCGCGCATGGTCGGAACAGCGTCTCGTGAAGGCGAAAAACTGCGTTAACAACTCCAAAAATCCCTGGCAGCATGATTACTGGTCATTGCCGTGGGTCGGCGGCGGCATCCGCTACAACAGCGACGGCTGGGGCACACACGTCCCCGGATACGACAGCCAGCATTCCTGGATAATCGGCACGGCCCTGTATTATTACCTGACCGGCAACGAACGGGCCAGGGACGTGGCGAAAGAATATATCCGCGCCGTGGAGGGCAAGTCCCGCCACTTTAAAATGCCTTTCGGGGAAAAAACCCATGACCGCCGGGAAGACATGTCTTCCGGCATTGCCGCGGTAGCTTTCGAACTCGATCCGGACAATCCCCGCTATCGGAAACTGCGGGATGTTTTCGCCGGACGTCAGGCCAGGGGCATGAAATCCATTACGAAGGACGCCCAGGGAAAATGGATCTACGGTGACAACCGGAGCGCCATTGACTGGCACTTCAAAACTTATAAAGGTATCAATGTAATGTATCTGCTCGGGGTGAAGAATGATCCGGAACTGGTCCAGGCCGTCATCCATGCCGCCGTCACCGGCAATCCGGTCATGAATGCCCTGGCTTATCACTACACGGGGAATCCGAATTACGCGAAACGCGCCGCCATGAGCATCCGCTTTACCGGTCTCGACAGAGCGAAAAAAATGACCAGGAAAGTCATCGCATGCAGTGCGATATTCGGTTATGATTTCCTGTCGCAGTACTACCTGCTCAAGGCAATGTGCGACGCAAAACTTGATTTTATGCCTGGCGAATTGGATGCTTCCCAGCGTATGCGTTATCCGGACGGAGCGAAGGGGCTCGATAACATCTCGTCCCGGAAAATCTGGCGGTTTGTGCCGGTCGACATCCGCAAGTACTGTAATTACAAGGTACGCGGAGAATACGCTATTGCTCCGGCCAACCAGGATTTCAAGCGCGGGACGGTTAAATTTGACTTTGGACCTCTGAGTAGTGTCGAACCTGGCTGGCTGCCGGCGGACGCGCGTTATTATTATCCCGCTAACGCCAGTCAGCGCGATGGCGTCAGGACTCTTGCCGCCATGCCGTTCGGCACGATGGTCCGGCTGAAAAATGTCGATTTCGCGCTGGTTGAGCCGGACGTCAATCACGACCTCGGGGCGATTGCCCTGAAGGGGGAAACACCCGTTACGATTCCGGTCAACCGCAAAGCCGCGAAAATATATCTCCTGACCGGCATTGCCCTGGCGAATAATGACATCCTCAACAATCGCCCCGGCATGGAATACGTCATCGAGTACGCGGACGGCACGGCTAAACGCGGTTGTCTGGAGAACTTTACCCACTATCAGGCGTGGAGCATTCTGCCCCGGATGCTCGGGAAGAAATTCTATGCCGGAACCCCGACGTCCTACCATCTCAGCGTGGTTGGAATCGACACCGGGGGCAAAAAGATCAAGACGATCAGCTTGAAAAACGGTAAAGACCGGATGAAGCCGGTGGTGCTGGCTTTGTCCGTCGAGGATACTGATCCTCTGCGCCGGGAGTTTGTGTATCGCGACCGGTTGCCCCGCGGCAAAGGCAGATGGAAGGGCAAGGTAAAGAAGGACTACGGTTGCATCAGTTCCGGAAGGACTTTTGAATATTCCGGTGTGGGCATCCCCAACGGCAATTACCTGCTGGAGATTGTGCTTGAAGTTGACCCGGTGGGGTGCCCGGTGGATGTGTCATGCAATGGTGTCCCGGTGGTTAGGCATGCCTGTCTGACATCCAAGACCACCTGCCAGATCCCGGTATCAATCACTGACAAAAAGCTGCGTCTCCGGATAATTCCAGGGCAGATCCATACGAAAAGTAAATGCTATCAGGGGGTGGCGAAACTTTACGCTGTCAATCTGTGCAAGCTGCCCGCCTGGAACTTCCTGCCTGTGAAAGGTAAGACCGGAGAGGCCGGGCCGCAATTGACTTACGGCTGGAAGCTCAAGGGAAACCGCAGCATTATCCGGGAGGCCCACCTTAAAAACATGAACCGCCAGTTCGATAAGTTCATTTCCTCAGGAAACCTGATGGAAGACGATGAAGTCTTCCGGGTCATCGACCATAATGTTTACCGCGGTGAATTCGTGATCGATGATGTACCTCCGGGAGAGTATGAGGTCATCTTGTACATGCGGAACCTGAGGGGCGACAGTTATGTTGATTTGCAGGCGGAAAACCGCAAATTCGCGAAAGTACGTTTGTCCAGTACCCGGATACTTAATCATTACCGGATGGAGGCAAAAGTTGCCGCGCCTTTCAAATTCCGGGTTCCGGTCAAGGACGGACAATTCAATCTGATCATTACCTTGCCCAAAGCATATCGGGGTAATTACCGGAGCTGGTCAATTGCCGGGCTCGAACTGAGAAGGATAAAATAATATGGTAAGAGAAGCAAAATTTCGCGCTGTGCTGCTGGGAACCGGGTCAATAAGTAAAACCCATGCCGGAGCCATGTGTGAAAGCGGCATGTTCAACCTGACAGCCTGCTGGAATCGCACTGCCGGCCGCGGCAGGGATTTCGCTGGTTTCCACGGAATCGGTTTTTATCCCGACTGGGAAGAAATGCTTGCGGTTGAAAAGCCGGACCTGGTGGTGAACGCGCTGTCCCCGGACCGGCACTTGCTCGGAATGAAAGCGGCGGCGGAATCCGGCGCTCATCTGCTCGTGGAAAAACCTATGTCCACTTCAGTTGACGATTGCCGGAAACTGATCGCCTGGGCAAGGGAGGGTGGAGTGACGCTTACCGTGAGTGAGTCAGCCGCATTCAATGCTTGTAATCTGACTTATCTGCGCCACCGGGCGGATTTCGGTCCTGTGTATCATGCGTTGGAGATAAATTACCGTCAATATTTCACCTCGAATAACCATGCCTGGAAAACAGACCCCCACCAGGGCTTCGGCGGCATGTTGCTCAACGTGGGGGTTCACCGGATAGCTAAACTCCGGCTTCTGGCCGGGGCGGAAGAAATCTCGGTATCCGCCACTTCAGGACACAATTCCGTCATTGCCGGGGTGGAAGGGCATGGCAATATTTTCATCCGTTACGCCAACGGAGTTTCGGCGACGCTTATGATGTGCGGTTATCATAATTGCGGAAATGCTCCGCTGGTTTTGCCGCATACGGTGAACGCGAACGGCTATGTGCTGATCAACAATCCGCTTTGCCTGGTCAATTCCGGCGGAGCTTCGAAAAGTATTCCCCCGGATCCGCGGTATTCCGGAAATGATTATCTTAATTTATATCGAGCTTTGGGAAATGCGTTGATGAACAAACAACCGTCTCCATACGGCGGCGAAAAAGGGATGCGTGATGTGGCGGTCATCATGGCGGCTTTGAAATCAGGCGTTGAAAAACGGGAGGTGGAAATTCAGGAAATTTTAAAGGAAGAGGCTAATGTATTATTGTCTTTCGGGAAGAGTATTTGAACCGTCGCCGGGGAGTATTCCCCTGAGTCCGCGAGAATTTTTCAGATTGAGTTCGAAGGCCGGTTTTTCCGCCGTGGAGTTGCGTCGGTGGCAGGTGGCGCCGGAAAATGAAAATGCCGTCGCTGCGGAAATAAGGACGCTGTCAGCACAATACTCCCTGCCGGTTGAAATGATAACGTTTCGGGGGCGAAACCTGGAAACCCGTGCTGACTATGAATATTTCCTGCGTTATCTGGAACTGGCGGAACGGCTGGAATGCCGGCAGATGAAGATTTCAGGTTCTCCGGAAATGCTGCTCAAGGCCGCGGAGCGCGCCGCCGCGAGCAATGTCAGACTTGGTATTAACAACCATGTCCACACCCCGCTGGAGACAGTTTCGGGGATGCTTGAATTTTTGCGAAAGGTTGCCCATCCGAATTTTTTCCTGCTCTTTGACCCGTCACACCTGTGGCTGATGCGTGAAGCCGTGACTCCCTGGCTTTTGGCTGAAATCATACCGCGCATTTCATATGTGGTGGTCCAGGATTATGTGGAAACCGCCGGAAGTTCCGGGATTGATATCGGGCTTCGCCGGGTTAGACCGGTGAAGCTGGACGAAACCGGTGAAGTTGGATATCAGTCAGTATTGTCTGCCCTTGAGGAACTTGGTTATGACGGCCCTGTCGGACTGGTTCAGCCTGGACTGATCAGTTCCGCCGCCGGGGGTAAACAATGGTTGCGGGAAAATTGCTCCATGAGGAATTTTGATTATGAAGCAAATCCCACTTTATGAAACGAAACTTTGTGAAGGGTTGGTCAGACTTGTTTATGTTTTCAAATACTGGTTGTCCCCCGGCGGCGAACAATTCGAAGCGCCGGTGAGACGGGAGTCCGCTACGGAATGGCGCGGAAAAGTTCCGAATGCCGGAGAGCTGAGTATGAAAATAAATCCCGGCAGCGGAATGACGGCAATTGACTGCGAATTCATCTGTACGGCGGCGGAAGGGACCACGATCGGTTTTTATTTCGTGGGCCTAGAGTTTCCAGATGAGGCCGAAGCCTGGCGCATCCTTCCCGGCGTCTATTCCGGATTCACCCGTGGCGGTGAAACCTGGAAATTCACCTCAATATATTGCCGGGAATCCGGAATCAGACAAATGGCAAACGCTATTGACTCAACCCGCCATCCCCTCGGGACTGCCCGCACCATAAACAGCCGGTACTGCCTGAGTTTTCCCCCGGCTTATGAAGACGGAGTATTCCAACTGCGCGACGGCGATAAGGTGAGCGGACAGATCCGGACAGAAAAAATCACCCGGCATATCTGGGACCCGGAAAACAAACGCCGGGAGTTGGAAGGAACGGAAGAGAACGTGAATCTTCCACGTTATCCGGTCAGCGAATATCTGAAAAAATGGGAAGTGCTGATGACCCGGAAAGACCGTTGGGATGACTTTGACCGCCAGTGCGGTTTGTACCATGTCGGGTACTATAACCTTCTGGAACGGCCGCTCCTCGGAGGTCCTTTCGGCTATACCGACGGCAAGCGGGAAGTCCGTTACCGGGAACTGTATGAAATGTTCGAATCCAAAACTGAAAAACCGGAACGGGCGCTGGGGAGTTTCCAGCATAACACCCGTCAGTATGAAATCGCCTGGGGTAACGGCGGTAATGCCATGATTGCCTATGCCTTGTTCCATTACGGAAAAGCTTGGGCAAGAACCAAGGCCGAAAAAATAATCAACGCCATATTATTTTTCATGGACGGCGGTTTCCAGATTCAAAAAGGACCGCTGCAGGGGGCATGGCAAGGCGCTTTCAATGCCGATTCCAACCGTTTTCAGGATCATTACGGCGGCAGGCAGGTATTCATCCCCGACCAGGGCATAGTAAACTATTTCCTGGGCAAATGCTATCTTGAAAATCACTGGCGGCATCCTGAACTTATTAGAAAAATATCCCGCAACTGTCATGACTTCCTGCTGCCCTTGAAAAAACGTTTTGGACATTTCCCCAATGCCCTTTCCCTGGACGGCTCCCCCGGATATTCCCGGGAAGGTTATTCATATGCTGAGGCAAACGCGCCCGGCATTGCTCAGGCGGCCCTCTCATTTATTATCCTCTACCGGCTTGACGGCGATCCGCGCAATCTCGAAATTGCCGAACGCATCATTACCGGAGAACTCGAACCGCTCTTGCGGAAATTTCAATTCGGATTCCTCGAGTATGACCACCGCGGAAACGACAGCAGCGGCGCCTGCTCGATCCTGATTGCCCTTGCGGAATACCTGGATATTCCCGGAGCCGGACTGCGTAAACTTGTCCTTGAACTTCAGGATCTGGTTTTCTATCACCTGTTGAGTTTTCGCATGGAACACCATTATTACCCGGCCCGCCACACCGATAATATGAAAGGGTGCGGAGTTTATCCCGTGAATCAGTATGCTTTTCTGCACGGATTCACCCGTGGAAGCTGCCAGGGGGAATATGCCCTCCACCTCCGTTACGAATACGATTACGCGCTCCTCCGTACTTGGGAAACCGGGAAACAGTCCCGGGTCCGGAAGGCATTGCTCAACTATCTTAGCAATCTCACCTATATGCAATACTCCGATCCCCGGATCGCCGGTTACGGCGGGGTTACGGAACATACCGCCATGAAAGCATATACTCAGGATACCTGTCACATCCTGCATTCCGTTCCGCTTGGAATGCTTATGATCGCAAGCCGGGAAAATCCTGATGAAATTTTAAACTGAAGTGAAGAAAATGGAGATAAAAATGAAATTGGGATTTATCGGTTGCGGCGGTTTCGCCGCCGGAAACAATATTCCTAACGCGGCGGCAAACCCGAATTTCGAAATTGCCGCGCTTTGCGATCTCGACCGGAGCAAGCTGGAAAAGCTGGCCGGATTGTATTGCCCCGAATATGTTACCACGGATATGGAAAAGTTGTTCGCGGACTCAACGATCGAAACCGTCATTTGTTCTACCAAACCGGATTTCAGATTACCGGTCATGCGGCGCGCCGTCGAAACCGGCAAGCATTTGTTTGTCGAGAAACCCATGTGCTATGAAGAACGCGAAATCGAAGAAATGGTTCAACTGATGAGCAATGCCAGTATCAAATTCATGGTGGGATTCAACCGTCCGTATTCTCCCCTGATGCAGGAGCTGAAACCGTTTTTCCGCAGGTACCGCAAAGGCAATACCACGATCATTTACCGGATTATCGGAGAGGCAAGATTGTGGCCCAAACATCATTATGACGCCGTGGTTCACGGACAGGAATCCACGATCATTCACGAGGTGACCCATATTTTCAACTTGCTGAACTGGCTGACGGATCTGGCCCCTTGCCGGGTTTATACCGCCGGGGGAGGCAATATGGATAATATCATTACCTTGGATTATCCTGAAGACATTACCGCGGTGATTGTAGCGGGTGACAATTCGCTGACCGGGTATCCCAAGGAGAGGATTGAAATTAATACGAATTTCACGACCATTACCGGTGACGAGTTCCTGGAACTGAACGTCTACGGCAATGACGGCAACCGGGTAAGGAAAACCTATGACTACAAAATGGGCGGCGAAACCCTCAATACGTCGATCGCGGAAGCCGCCGATCTGGGCTGGCGGTGGCGGCAGTCGGTGACCCCGGAAGAAATTGAATACGGGTACTACTACGGCAGGCAGGTGAAAGTGGACAAAGGACATTATAACGAACTTGAGATGTTCAGGCGTTGCATCCGTCAGGATGAACCATCGCAGACCGATGCCATTCAGGGTGCGATTGCCAGTCTTACCGCCTGGCGGGCTATCGACTCATGGAAAAAGAAGTCTCCGGTGGAGCTGGATTTCTCGAGCTTGCCACAATGCTGTAACTGAAATTATCATGAAAAGGAATTTTTAAATTGGGAAAGTTGTTTATTGTGATATTGACATTGTTGATTCTTGCTTCGGTGGCGACGGTGATGACGGAGTCGCGGCGGCAAACTGAACATACGGTGATCTACTGGAAGAGTGATGCAAACCCTCAACGCTATGACCAGATCGACCTGTTCCACCACTGGCTGAAGGAGAATGGGCATGTCGATAAAAACGGCAGACCGGTTGTTGAATTGCGTCTGGATTCGGCGAACAATCAGAGCAAGCTGATCCAGGCGGTGTCCGGCGTCGGTGGCGATATTATTGATGCCGGGACAAATGAATTTCAGCCGCTCGGGGTTCTACGCGATCTTACGGAAGATGCCCGTGAACTCGGATTTGATTCCGGAGCGTCTTATCCGGGATTGAAACAGGATTTATTTGCGGATGGCAGACAGTATGCGTATCCCTGCAATGTCGGGGTTGCCGGGCTTTGGTGCAATGTGGATGCTTTTGCAAAATACCACATGAAACCGCCCCCGGAAATCTGGACTCCGGAAGAGTTCGGGCGCATCGGCAGGGAGTTTGTCAAACGTGCTAATGCCGGAAAGAAGCGCCGGGATGTTTTCTTCTGTTCGGGATGCCAGCTCGGTCTCCTTGATCCCATGGGCCGGAGTGAAGGGCTGGACATGTTCAATGAGACTCTGACCGCCTGCATCCTTGACGATCCCCGTTATGTGAAAATCCTTAAGCTTGTTCACAAATGGACTTATCAGGACGGCTTGTTTCCCACCGCCGCGGAAGTGCTGTCAATGAACACGGAATCGGGTTACGGCGGCGCCAATTTTTCCCAGTTCCTGAATGGCGGTTACGGAATGATGCTTACCAGCCGGTATTGCCTGATCCGGTTGCGGGAGGCGGAATCCCCGATTACTTTAAGTGCCAGCCGTTTTCCTGAATACGATTTTCAGAATATGATTATCCGGGCGCGCACCGCCACGCTTTACCGCGGCGGCAAACATCCGGAATTGGCGAAACTGTTCTTCGCGTATCTCGCTGACAAAGAATACAATGATTATATCATCGAGGGTTCCGACGGTCTGCCGCCGAATCCGAAATTTGCAATAAATAATCCCATATATCTGCATCCCGAACAGTATCCGAATGAAGGAGACACCCATGCCCGTGAACTGAATTGGGCAATGACAATCGCACTGCCTCAACCATATTCACCCTATTGTAAATCCATCGGAATAAACTGGCAGAAATACGTCCTGGAAAAATACTTCAACGGCCTGTGCACGGCAGAGGAAGCGGCCGCGGAAACTCAAAACCGGATTAATGCGTCGATCCAAACTACAGTCAACGCCAATAAACGTTTGAAAAAAAGATATTTGAAAAACTGCGAGCTTCAGAAAAAAATCGATGCGTATAAAAAAGCAGGAAAAAAGCTGCCGGAATCGTGGATAAGAAGTCCTTATTACCGGGCATATTACAAAGCAAAAGGGATGATGGCGGAAACTAAAGGAACGAAAAAGTAATGGCCTCGACAATATGTAAAAAAAACCTTAAAGACATCATGGTGGGACTGGCGTTTTTGCTGCCGAACATCTGCGGATTTCTGGTATTCATTGCCGGACCATTGGTGATAAGCCTGGCAATGGCTTTCACAAATTGGAATCTGGAACTGCATAATGCATTTAAAACAGAACCGGTAAAATTTGTTGGTTTTGGAAATTTTATCAAGCTCTTTTCAGAACCTGACTTTTTTCGCTATTTAGGCAATACATTGTTTTTTATGATGGGGATTCCGTTCGGGATCGCTGGAAGTCTCTGTTCCGCATTGCTGTTGAGCAAGGATTTACGGGGAGGCTCCAGGAAAGTTTGGAGCATGGCAATTATAACCGCGCTTCTTATTGTCAGTGCCGGAATGCTGGTTCTAGGCGGATGCGGCGCAACCGCAATGACTATACTGATCTGTAGTTTGACGGGAGTGATCCTGATCGGCGGCAGCATTGGCGGACGAACCGTTTACCGCACTTTATTTTACTTTCCATACTTTACTGCCGGGGTCGCTACTTTCATTCTGTGGAAAAAACTTTACAGTCCGGAGACCGGTCCTATCAACAATGCGCTGCGTCCGATGCTTAATTTTATTGCTCCGGTTTTCAGGGCAATGCCGGAATGGACGGCACATCTTATCGCCGCGCTCCTGGCCTTGCTTATCGGGATAATCTACCTGTATGCGGTCTGGCGCAAATACCTCCTCTGGCGCGACGGTGAAAGCGGAACATTGAGTTTAATTATCGGGACTGCCGTTTTAAGTCTGCCTGTAATCTTCAGTTACTTCTGGTGTCCGCTTAAAAGCATAATATTTTTGTTTCCCGTTCTTTTTGCCGTTGTTGCAATTTTTATTTTTTATATAATTATTTCCGGTCGCGAAGATTCTTGTCCGCCTGATCGGGGCATGGCGAACGCGATTGTCGTTTGCGGTGCGGTAATGGTTCTATGTTTTATCCTGCTGGGCTTGAGTAAAGTCATTTCCGTTCTGCCCGAAATGGCCGGGAACGGGCTTGCGCCTCCCCTGTGGATAGCCGACTACTACTGGGCCAAACCCTCGCTGATGATTATGGGATTCTGGGGAGCGATCGGATCAAACAATATGTTGCTGTACCTGGCCGGACTTTCCGGAGTGCCGCAGGAACTTTACGAAGCCGCCGATATTGATGGAGCCAGCTCGTTTCAACGCTTCTGGCATGTCACTTGGCCGCAACTTGCAAACGTAACTTTCTTTATTTTTGTGATGTCGGTGATTGGCGGACTTCAGGGCGGTTTCGAGATGGCCCGGACCATGACCCGGGGCGGCCCGGCGGGAGCCACCACTACTTTGAGTTATTACATTTACAATGAAGGGTTTGCCACCGGCAGACTTGGTTACGCTTCCGCTGTCGCGTGGACTCTGTTTGCGCTGATTTTTGTGGTTACCGCTTTCAACTGGAAATTCGGCAACCGCTACACCAATGAATAGAGAAATGAACATGCATAAGAAAAATAAATTATACGAAAAAGGCATGAAACTATTTGCCTTGAACGTGGTCCTGGCCTTAATTGCCGCCACACTGGTATTGCCATTTACCTGGATGATTCTGACTAGTTTAAAAACCCTTGAGGAAGTCGGACTTGACTCATGGCTGCCACGTATCTTTCAATGGCGCAACTATGCCGATGTGTTTAATGTGAAAGGCATAATGTTCGGGCGCTGGTATTGGAACAGTATTTTCGTTGCGTCATGGGTTACATTTCTTCAGGTCTTCACCAGCAGTTTAGCGGCGTTCAGTTTTTCCCGACTGAAATGGCAAGGACGCGATAAAGTGTTCCTTTTGTACCTTGCCACCATGATGTTGCCCGGACTGGTGATGATGATCCCCAACTACCAGAACATGATTAGATTAGGACTGATTAACACTTATCCGGGACTCATTCTTCCCGCGGCATTTAGCGCATTTGGGACTTTCCTGATGCGGCAATTCATGATGAATATTCCGCGTTCTCTCGACGAAGCCGCTGAAATTGATGGCGCAAGCAAATGGAACCTCTACTGGGATGTAATCCTGCCTTTGTCGCGTCCGGCGATCGTGACGTTGACCATCTTCACCTTCATGGGCAATTACAACAGCATGTTCTGGCCGCTGGTGATGATGAAAAGCCCCGATAAATATACATTACCCATCGGCATGCTCGCATTCGACAGTACCCAGGGACAGCAAACCAACCTTCTGATGGCGGCTGTGGCAATGAGCGTTATTCCAATGATTGTTGTGTTTGTTGTCATGCAGAAAAAATTGGTCAAAGGAATTATGCTTGGTGGTGTCAAGGGATAAATCCAATTCGTCTCATTACCAACAAAATTGCGGTTCTTCGACGGTTTATGCCAGAAATGGAAATGAACTTGGTTTGCTGAAAATGCAGTGACAAGTTAGCAAAAGATCGACATTGTTCCTGTTTTTGAGTGGTCAAAACAAATATAGGAGAAAGTCAATATCGATCAATCTTCACCATACGCAACGAGTCCGCGGATTTCAACAGGAAGAGGTGAAATATTCCGGAAGAGAACTGTTGATTTGGTTGAAAAGACGCAGTTTTCATTGTTTGCGGTGTGACCCGCAGAATATAGTTTCTCAGGCAAGAAGAAACCGGCATCACGGAACTCAAAATCATGGCGAAAACCATCCGGGATAAACTTGACTGCATTACCGCATTCTGGACATTCAGACAAATCTCCAATGCCTCCATGGAAGGATTCAATAATAAAATCAGATGGCTCATCCGGCAGGCATACGGCTTCCGGGACCGCGAATACTTTAGATTGAAAATCTTTCAATTACCCGAAATTTCGTGCGTGAAACAATTGTGATTTATGGCATAAAACGACGATGAAGCTAAAAATGGTCGGATGAGAGGATTCGAATCTCCGACCTTTTGCCCCCCAGTCGCATAAACGCCGTTGATTATCAACGTTTTGTACCTAAGCAACACAGCATAAAACACTATAAAACAACATGTTTCTGTAGCAGTTTCTGTAGCAGTTTTTCAGAGCTACTTTTAACCTCATTTCAGGCCACCTAAAATTACCTTTTCTTGTACCTTTTCCAGGTCTTTTTTCCAATAATCGTCAAATTTTGCAACTAGTTTCGCCATTTAAGGCTTGATTTTGGCGATACTGGTAGCAAATATCTCTTGATTTATTTTCAAGAGCCACTATGTTTTTAATCATGAAAACTAAAAGCAGATACATTCGCGAGATGATCGGGAGTTTCTTTCTACTCGGGCCGAGAGGTACGGGTAAATCAACATGGTTAGCGGAAAAACTCGACAAAGCCCTGACACTGGATCTCCTCAATCCGGAAATTCACCGGCAATTCCTGGCAAAACCGGAAAGACTCCTGGAATGGCTGTCCGCAAATTGGAACGGACAGGATGTAATTATTGATGAAGTTCAAAGGATTCCTGAATTACTGTCCGTTGTCCATCAATGCATTGAAAAGCAGGGGATACGTTTTATCCTTACCGGTTCAAGTGCGCGTAAACTGAAGCGCACAGGTATTGATTTGCTTGCCGGACGCGCGGGAATATCAGTTGCCCATCCGTTTATGGCCTCGGAACTGGGTAGTGATTTTTCTCTTGAAAAGGCATTGGAATTCGGACTTGTTCCACTTATCTGTGCCTCCAAAGAGCCAAATGTCACGCTTGAAGGCTATGCTACGCTTTATTTGCGGGAAGAAATTATGGCGGAAGGCCTGGTCAGGAATATTGGCAATTTCAGTAGATTCCTGGAAGTTATCAGCTTCTCGCAGGGCTCAATCCTGAACATATCGGAGGTTTCCAGAGAATGTCAAGTCAGCCGCAAGACAGTTGAAGGATATGTCTCAATATTGGAAGATATGCTGCTTGGGGTACGCTTGCCGGTTTTTTCCAAACGAGCCAAACGGCATCTGGTAAAACAAGCAAAATTTTATTTTTTTGATGCCGGAGTGTTCAGGTCCGTTCGACCAAAAGGACCGCTGGATAGTCCGCATGAGATTGATGGATTGGCGCTCGAAGGGCTTGTTTACCAGCATCTCAACGCTTGGTGCGATTATACCGGAGCTCACAAGTTGTATTTCTGGAGAACCCCTGCCGGAACAGAGGTTGACTTTGTCGTTTATGGAGAATCGGAGTTCTGGGCGTTTGAGGTAAAAAACAGCCGTTCAATTTCCCGTAAAGATCTCAAAGGATTGAAAACATTTCTTTCCGACTATCCTGAAAGTCGTGCCATAATGCTGTATCGGGGCACCGAAAAATATATCGAGGATAGCATCTTGTGCATGCCCTGCGATGAGTTTTTGCGAAACTTAAAACCTGGTAAAATTACACTGCCGGAAGACCTGAGGCAATAAACCCTAACTGACTCAATTTACTCTCAGCCTGATTTAACCGTTGATTATAAACGAATTGTGTTTGAACAGCACATCATAGAACAAGCTTAACGGATGCAGTTTTGAGAATATTTTTAAATTATTTTCATTTTCTCGTTTGAAAATTTAATTATGCATGCAAGACTAAATAATTTTTGTTATGGGCTGACCCTAAAAGGAGTAATCGGACCGGTAGAGGCCGACCCTTTTTAAAACGGCCCCGGCGAATGAGCCGCTGGTTTTGGCTTTCAGGGCAAACTAAGCACTCACGCTGAATCCTTAATTATATTCATATATTATACCTCTTTATTATTTTCATATGGTAAAGGTTTTCTAATCAGTCGCAGATACTTTTGTGTCAAGCTGTATTCGGAAAATCACTCTCCCTGAAGGTTGTCAATGCTTGAGCTTGTTCTCAAGGTATTGTTCTGCAGTCATGTTCTCCATGGCTGGAAGATGGTAAAACTGATCCAGGAGACATGCCCAGATTTAATCTCTCAACGCATCTTTCCTGCATGACATCCAGCAATTCCTGCATTTTGTCAGGCGCATCAACAAGAAAAAAAAAGAAATTTTCCAATCCCATATCGAATTGAATCAGCTGTTGCACCGGCGACCAATTCAAGCTGATTCTTTTTATTTCTTCTAAGTTTTTATCGATAAGCCGGTCCTGATTGATGCTGAAACTCATATTACTGTAAACATGAATCCAGCCGTCTACATCCTCAATGGTCTTAACCGGATATTCGTGGAAATGATTGTGGCGGCGGCGGCCGGTATGACATCCCAAAGGAGTTTCCCACGTGAATATGTCTTCATCTCCCATTTCCGTTACACGATAATTTGTGACACTTCCATATTCGGTGAGAAGCCAGGACTTTGGGCTATCTTTTTCATGACTCATTTTGTGTTTATAAGCGTTGGATTTTAGATACTTTTGCCCGTTCCGGTTACAAAAGCATTTTTCCGTTGGCGGATTCCGGAAATCAATTCCATTTGATAACATCCAAATTAATCCATTAGCAGGTTTTCCCAGATAAACATCATTCAAGTTGTTGATTTTTATTTTGAAATATACTGGTCATAATCATTTACATTCGCTTGTGATATTTTTCATTTTTGTATTTCTGGAGGATAATAATGATTGAGCTTTGATGATTTCAACTATTTCCATAGTCTTTACGGCGTCACTGAAGGGGGAGCTGGTTTTTTCTTCCTTGTTTTTTATAGAATCAATAAATTCACAATTTTTTTCTCTGAATCCTCCGAAGACATACAATTCATCACTTCCGGCAACTTTTTTTGAATCATATTTTTCACCTTCATAATCGCCATTTTTATATAAACTGGCAATATTTTCCGGTTCCGCATCAACATAAATATTCGGCGCATGCATTTCCAGGCGGAATACCCGGCGTCCTGAAGCGAAATTATTGAATACATATCCAGTTGAACCGTTATCAAAATGTAAAAGTGCACCTATGCAATTGACGTCCGGAGTCTGGATGCGCTTACAAAAACTCTCCACTTTCACAACTTCGCCCCCGCATAACCAACGGACGGTATCAACCGCATGAGAACCATCATTGGTCAAATGATCCGACGCCATTGTCCGCGGTTTAAGCGCATGTTTGTAAAATTCGCAACTGGAATAGTGTATAGAGCCGTGTTTCAGACATTCATCCCGCATTTTTTTCAGCAACGGACATGATCGGCGCTGATAACCGACCTGGGTTATACAACCGTTTTTTTCAGCAAGGTAAGCCAGTGACTTTGCCTGATGCAAAGTAAGTCCCATGGGTTTTTCAATGAATAAATTCAGCTTTTGCTCAAGACTCCATATCCATATATCATACATGTAATGAGCCGGACCGATAACATATAAAGCATCCGGAGCCGTTTCCGTGACCATCTTTTTGTAATTGGCAAAACGCTTGGAAATATTGTACTTGTCAGCGGTTTGATTCAGGCGTTGACTGTCAATATCGCAAATAGCATCGATAGTGACGTCCTCAAAAGACGCTAAAGACGGGTAATGTGCCATATTCGCCAATTCTCCGGCCCCAACAATCGCAACTCTAACCTTGTTCATAATTTTCCTTTTAATAAACGGATATTTAGGTGATTGGTGTTATTTAATATTTACTTTTCGTTTTTTAATACGCTTTTTTCTTTGCCTGAACGTCCGATCATATCAAGTATCCTTGCAACTTGTTCCATTCGTTCAAGCGCAAGCGGAGATTTTTTGCTTTCGACCATTTCAATTAATTTTTCAATGGTGAGAACATAATTGTTTTGGGTTTCAAAAATATGATGGGATTTCCTGCCGGTAATTTGCCCCCCATAATAACAGTAATCCACACCATTGCCCAATTGCAGTGTGGCGATCATTCCGTTCTTATAGCTGATATTGACCGCATGGGTATCCGCCAGGCCCTCTTCACGGAAAATATGATGATTGCCATGAGCTATTGTCGAAACAGAACTGTAAAGCTGCTCAATATCTTCAAGACCGACAAGTTCATCCAGAATATCCACGCCATGTACGCCGAGATAAAACAATGGCCCCCCGCCTCCGTAAAGCGAAACATGCCACTCACCCGCAGTGGTCAAATAGAAGTCTACGGTGTGGTGCAGCGCAATAAATGCAAGGTGAACATTGCCCAGTTCTCCGGTTTGAATCAGTTTCAGCGTTTCCTGAATATTACTGTCATACCGCATTGGAGACGAACTTAAAAGGGGAGTTCCTGTTGTTCGCGCACACTCAATAATTTTTAATGCGTTGTCCAGGTTGTTAGCTAACGGCTTGGAGACGTAAAGCGGCACTCCCTGTTTCAGAACTTCGCAGGCATAGTTAACCGTGTCACTGGATTTGACATCCATTATTATCAAGTGGGAATCGGCCGCGACTTCCATGACGGAAGCGGCTTGTTTTGCAACGCCAATCTCCTTCCTGAATTCTGAACTTTTTTGTTCATCTTCATCCCAGACCGCCGTTAAGTTCAAATTTTTGAAGTTTTCTTTCATGCAAGTTGCGAATCGTTTTGGCATTCCTGAACAACTTACACCAATAAAACCTACTTTTATTTCTCCGTCCACTTTTTCACCTTTCACGTGTTAACAATTTTGTTGGATTATAAAATCCGTCCTTTTAAAGACCGCAAAACTTTATTTTCTGTAATTCTTTTGAAATTCTTCGCCAAGTTGACTGAAATCGAATTGGTTATACCCATCAGGGACTGTCAGTTTTTCTATATGGGGATTGTATTCATGCTTATTCTGCAACAGTACCTGGTTAGCTCTTTCCTTTATTTTTATTTTATCAAGCAATAATTCCGCCGACCAGTTCTTTTTTATTTTATGCAGGAAACCATTTATGATGCTTTTACATTCGGGATCTTTTGCCTTGTCATTTTTTTCCTCCGGATCCTCCTTAAGGTTAAAAAGCTGAAAAGATTTGAATTCATGATAATACACGAATTTCCATTCATTGTGGCGGATCATGCAAGATGGTTTGCCCCCTAAAAGACCGCAGAACTCAGAAAAAGTCTCGTTCTGCCATTGCGTATCTGCGTTTTCCTGTAAAAGCAATGAGCAGAAGCTTCTGCCTGAAACATCAGGAAGCGGTTCAGCCCCTGCCAGTTCCAGAAGAGTGGGGCCCACGTCTATTAGATTTACGATATTGTTGTTTATCTTATTTTGCCTGAATTTTTCAGGCCACGATACAATCAACGGCACTTTGGCGGAACCGTTATAAAAGCAGCTTTTCCACCACATACCATGCTCATCAGCCATATCACCATGATCGGAACAATATATGATAACAGTATTATCTTTCAGGTTGCCTGAATTGATCGTATCCAGTATTTTTCCGATATTTTCATCCATTTCAGTGACCAATCCATAATAGGCGCTTAATGCCCTATGCCGCTGTTGCGGGGTTAATTCGTCCACCTTGCGTCTCTGTCTCCACGCTTTTACCGCTGGGTTTAATTCTCCAATATTTTCCTCTGCTGAATCTACAGGATCAAGTGCATTAAAATAATAATCAAACAGTTCTTTTCTGCAGATCAAAGGATTATGCGGCAGTATCATACCTGCAACCAAACAGAAAGGCTGAGAAGCTTCATCCTGTTCCCTGATATATTCACAGGCTTTGTCGGTTACTGTCCGGTCGAAAAGTTGGTAGCCTGTCCTTCCATATCCGGCCACTTCAACAGCATATTTTGTCTGGCCGGTTGTTCTGTTGAATCCGCTTCCTAAAATTTCAGGTGATAATATTGAACCGGCAGGAACACAATCACCGAAAATACGCTGCTTGAAACCATGGAACTGATCGATACCCCTGAAGTGCATTCTGCCGCAAAGAGCGGTATTATAGCCTGAATTTGCCAGGGAGTGCGCGAAAGTAGGAACATCGGAAGCCAATACGCAATCATTTGTCCATACCTCAATATCGCTGGGATATTTCGAGGACATGAAAGACATTCTTGAAGGAACACATAATGGCGACGGACAATAAGCTTCGGTAAATCTAATTCCGTTTTCAGCTAAATTATCTATATTAGGCGTTTTGATTATATCATTCCCGGCACAACCCATTAAATTGGCATTATGCTGGTCAGACATAATTAAAACGATATTGGGTTTGCTTTTTTCCTGCATGTTTCAAACCTTAATTAAATTTTCTTTATTTCCACAACTTTTCTTTCTTCCATAGCTCTATCGGCCGCAAATCCCACTAAATGGCCATAGACGGAATCATCAAGCCGGGTACATGTTATGGAATCGGAATTACCTTTTACGTATTTGACAAAATCCTCTACTAAACGTTCATCTCCTCCTCCGTGACCTCCGAAAGCGCCCTGAGTATCTCCGCCAATGCCAAGATCGACAATTTCTGTTGTATATTCCTTACCGGGCCTTGGGTCTATATGATGGATACTAAATAAACTCTCATTAAATGTTCCCTGAATTTCACCCCTTGTACCTATTATATGAATAGAACGTTTTGGTCTGGCGGTTCCTCCGATCATATTATGGGTGGCTGTAGCTCCATCCTCAAACTCAATGATAATGGATTGGTGATCAACTACATTGTTATCGCATTTCCATACACACCTGCCGTGAGGGTTGCCGCTCTTTAAGGAATTGATCTTTTGTTGTATGGAAGGTTTCTCAATATCTTCGATTGAATCCCATACATAAAATCCCCATCTTTCAGGATGATCAATGTATTGTTTGCAGGCGGAATATTGACACTCCTTTTCTATTTTACAGTCAACCAAACACCTAGTTCCCGAATTTTTCGGAGCATTTTCAGGTTTAAAATTCATCAAAGAGCCAAAGCTCGAAACATATTTTGGGAGAATTCCACTTTTCAGCCATAAAATAATATCCAGATCATGACAACTTTTCTGCATCAACATTGAAGAACCGCATTTTTCATGATTATTCCATTTGCCGCGGACAAAGGTTGTCGCCATGTGGTGGTAACATACATGTTCGGTCGTCTGGATATTAATGATATCACCGATTTCCCCATTAAGCAGTCTTTCCTTTATTGCCGTATAGAAAGGCGCATACCGAAGGACATGACAGATCATAATTTTACGTTTATATTTTTGGTTCGTCCTGACCAGATTCAACATATCTTTTTCATTAACCGAAATAGGTTTTTCAAGTAATATATCATAACCTCTTTCCAGAAGCGGCAATGATGTCGACACATGCTGACTGTCCATCGTTCCATTGATAACGGCATCGGCAATTTTACCTTTTTGAGCCAACTCCGCCGCCGAATTAAAACATTGGCTTTGGGCAAGATCGAACATTTCGGCGACTTGTTTCTGCCGGAAGACGATGGGATCAGCCACCCCAGCTATTTTCAGTTGTTGCGGATATTTATGAGCATACGAGGCATATCTTATCGCCCGGTGCCCTGCACCCACAATTATGGCAGTGACAGGCTTAGTTGTCATATCGATATTTATTCCTTGTTTTTTGCTTTAAGCTCATATAAAATTCAATATTACCGGAGCTCGAGTTTTGTTGCTTTCTTGCAATTTGATTTTGTGGGAAATTTACGGTAAGATCAGCCAATCATGGGTTTTCTGAGAAACACAGTTTTTGAAAATAGTCTGATCAAGCTTGTTTGCCGGAACCGCTGAATTTATATAAATTAATGCGCCTTTGCCATAAACTTTGTAACTCAGATAGGGTTGATGTTTATATGGTTTTGGCGGACTAATATCGGATATGACAACCTCAACGGCGTCAATGCCTGATACTCGGGGAACTTTGATTTTTTCTTTGTGTGACATCCATTTTTTCGGTATCAGGTTTTCGGTTAATGGACATTCGATTTTTACCTGTATTTTCTTTGTTGTTCCCAAACCTTTTGTGCGTTTTACTCCTAATGGCGCAAAATCGCGCAGTGTCCGGTTGCAAAAAAGAAGGCCGCCATTACTGACATAGTCAGATAAAACATTTTTCATTTTATTTGTAAAATGGAAGTTACAATTAATAATGACGATATTTTTATAATTCTCCAAGCCCTTTTTGCATAAATCATCCGTAATGCTTACAGGTATTAATTCTGCTTTATGAGTGTTGTTATTATAAAATTTACATATAAACCTTGCCCGTCTTTTATAGTAATTGTCGTTTGATTTCCCTGCCACCGGATAGACTATTCCGATATCTTTTGTCCTGAGTTTGGCTGGCTCTTTCCGGATTTTACTGAGCCAGATAATGGAATTAACCAATACCTGCAATTCTCCGCCAACGGGTTCTTTATCATAGTAACTCAGGTCGTCATCAGTCCCATATCCGGTAAGCATTCCGTCAAGCACAACGCCCCCTTTGCCCATTCTTCCAGCAACCACAACCGCATTGTTTTTTTCGTCGACTATAACGCTTTTACCATTTTTGCCTGGGTTAATACTGATATGGTCATAATAGCCGTGTTCGTATATATAATTACTTTTTAATCCTTTGTTTATTTCATGATCCGCCTTTATTTTAAACGACTTAAGACGGGGATTGTTAATTCCTTTACCAATTTCTGGAAACAATGCTTCGTGGCGTTTAAAGCCGACAGCGTTATGCAGCAAAATCAATCCTCCGCCGTTTTCAACCCAATCCCGGAGGATATTTTTTTGGGAGTTGAACCACTTTCCCCTTCCTTTGGTATTGTTTATAATTATAACCTGAAAGCTATTCAGGACATTCCGGTTGAGAGTTGATAGTTTAATGGGGTTTATTCCTTTAACCTTACTAAGGGCTGTAAACATACCGCTTGAACCAAAGGTGTCCGTAAGAATTCCAACCCGAATACCACTTTTAGATGGAATTTTCAGCGTAAAGTTATTTTTCGCGGAATACCAGCAGCCGAGTTCCGTACCCACCCCGCTTCTCCCCGTATTGAGAGCTATCGAAGTAAGTAATCCGAGGTCAAATCTTGTTCCTTTTGCTTTTTCAATTTCTTTCACAAGTTTCTTAATTTCGTTGCCGTGAGATACCGCTTCTTCAGCAAACTTCACATTATTTGAAGCATTAAACGATATATAAGCATCCCGACCCAGCCTTAAATGTTTCGCAAAATTAAAATGGTCGATAATTGGTTGTAATCGTTCTTTTGTTTCCTGTTTTTCCGCACAGTTCCAAGCCTGATTGAGTGGTTCCTCCGCACTAGCTATAACTTCTTTTGTCAGATATGCTAAAAGATCTCCAGCATAAGGACGGGGATACGATTCTCTTGCATGTTCCAGTATCTGGAAAAATTCTTTTATTTTGTCAGCGGATTCACCGTACATCCCCTTATAAAATAAATCCATTTCCTTTTCCCATTCCATAGCGGGATTCCACATGGCCATTGCTCCCGCATAATAGATCGGCAGGTACATTCCCGCCCAGAGCGAGCTGCTTTGGATTTCAAAATAAGGGCAGTTGAAACTGTGTGCTGTTCTAATGTCAAATACCAGTTTTTTTATTGCGACCAATGGTAAGTGCTTAAATGTGGAAAAAGGATAATAATCGTATATGCCGACTCCGGATGGAACAATTTTACGCCACTTCTTGTACATCGGCAGGAAATCACTTTTGGGGGATTTCGTATACTGATGGAAAAAGTCCACATTATGGGTTATAACCACGATAAGGTTTTTATTAATATTAATGTCCTCATCAGGGGGATTTTTTGTTCTGCCGTAAGCGAGAGTATAAAATTTTTTATTCGGATGATCGCGGTTGATAATCGCGGCAACTTTGCCGACAAAATCCATCCAGGCTTTTGTTACGTCAGGCTTACCCATGCAGTAGTTTGATTTTGCATATAATTTACGGCATTTTTCGCATTCGCAGTATTTAATTCCATCAGCCTGAGTAATTGGAAACAGTTCTACGTCGGGATGTAAATTAACATAATTTTTAATCATATTCGCATATATCAAAACGGAGTTTTCATTTGACAAACAGAATTGCTGTCCGAACCCCTTTCTTTTTCTGGAGCCGAACACTACATCACCGTTTTGGTTTCGTGCGAAAATATCCGGATGTTTTTTGTATAGTTTTTCAGTGAAAACATAGTGTGGAACATGAGTGTTATTTATTCCTCTGATTCCTCCCCTTTTCATAATCATTTCAGGAAATTTGGAATTCAGCTTTTCATCGGTAAGCATATTTATTTTATTCTTCACGGCCCAGTCAATACATTTAGCCTCCCAGTATCTGGATTTCTTCCCTCTTCTCATTATTGACAAATAGCGCAATGTCCGGTATTTAATCCCTGGGGAATGAATCTGACAAACTCCATTTATGGAAATTTTTTCATGTTGCGGAACAATCTCAATTCCAGGAGCCAGCCACCTGCATCCGAGCTGTTCAAGGAAAGTGTATACCGCATAAAGACCGGCACGGTCGCAATTCCCCATGAGAATCATATTACCATTATTTTCCGCGATAATAAAAGCTTCCAGGTCTTTTCCTGAAATCTGTTTTTTCAGCTCTTTCCCGTAATCAGTATTTCCAATATAAATATATTTTCCGGAGTCTTTCTTAATGCGGTTTTCATTTTTTATCGGGATTTTTCTGTTAGTTATTTTCAATAAATAACGCTGCAATTCCTGTGCGGCGAAATTTTCCGTAATGCTGGCTTTTTCAGGAACAACAATAACGCTTTTTTCATCTTTTGACATTGTAAAGTCAGCCGCTCCACTGTTTGCGGCAAAAGTAAAACAGGTAAATATTGAGATAATAAGATTTTGTCCCAATACGGAATTCTTCATTTTTTTAATCATTCATTTATCCTTTTTTATTATCGGGAGATTTATACCCCATATCATTTTGTGGTTCATTGTCTTATATTAAATTTTAACAATATTGCCCCATTTATTTTTGTTAACGCCGAATATTAAAACTTATTTCGGAAGATTTCATTATGATCTAAAAATACATAAGCTGTTATTCCAGATGTCCATCACGATACCATTTATTGCGATATGCGGACGCCCCATAGCTGTTTGGATAATAACGCCAGATAATTTCTTCTCCCCTACCAGTGATCCCCATTTTAGTATTATCGGCGCTGCCGTCTTTCCGCAGATAATTAGCGCTCCAACCGGGATGCCTGAACCCAAGATATACATAATAATTGGAGCTGATACTTACATATTCTTTGTTGCTTAGACTTCCACCAAGCAACCCCTCGACATAAAACCCGCCGCCAATATCGTAATTTTCAACACCGGGATTGTAATGCCAGAAATCAACAAGAATCATTTGCGAAGTGTCATTGCGTACTTTGCCAACGTGACCGTTAAGTCCATCTGTATCCTGCGCAACATATTGATTCATTGCGTAACCCCTGGCTACTTGTTCCGTCCTGGGAGGAGTGCCGGTTTTTATGTGGGTGCCGGCCGGACAATGAAACAGATTAGTTTTCCCCGTTTTAGAATAATTAACATACGAGTAAAGTTTTGCATCCCAACATGACCCTGAACTATCAGTGCCATAATCGGGAAAGCGGCCATTATAATCAACCATGTAAGAATTCATGGCAACGCCTAGCTGTTTCATATTGCTCAGGCAGGCAATCGACCTTGCGCAGTCGCGGGATTTTTTCAGGGCCGGCATCAAAATCGAGAATAAAATTGATATGATCGCTATAACAACAAGCAATTCAATAAGTGTAAAAATTTTCAAATTTATGAATTTACAACTGTTTTCAGGTTTTTTTTCTGTTTGTACTTTCATCTTTCTATCTCCTTTTATTTTTTCTGAGTTTATATTTAAAATAGTTGAATTTTAAAAGTTTTGTGGTGTTTAAGCGCCAATTTTTGTTTAAACTCATTTTTTGCCTGCAGTTCCCTTTCTCCCAAACAATAATTTATTATTGTTATTCAATATTAATAGGAATTATATATTTCCTGAATTTCAGCACTGCCTAATGCGGCTGTGTATATCCTGAAATCATCTATTTTTCCTGAATATGGATAATAAGTTGTTTTATTGTTATAGGTTCCGAGATAAGCATGTCCATTTACACAGGGCAATGCATCTTCAGTATAGGTAACGGTATCGGTCAATATTCCATTTTTATACAGCTTCAAAACTTTATTTGCCAAATCGTGAGTAATTATAATATGTGTCCAGACATTCAGTGACAAGCCTGCAGCCAATTCCTTTATCTTGTGTGATGTACCTGTAGCGAACTGATATCTGATGTTTCCGCTGGAAGTTAAATGTATCCAGTTATAGCCGCTGGCATCATTTTGATAATATCTGCTATACAGTGAAGGAGTAGCTTTGTTTGTGAATGATCCAGGATACAGCCACATGCTGAAAGTCACCCCGTTGCTGTAATTCAACGCTGCATTATCCGCAATAGTGAGGAAGCCATTGCTTCCATCTAACTCAACCGCACCATCATCAGTTCCCGTGGCCCATTGACAACCAGCGTTTAATATTCCATCATTGACGTTAAGGCTGTGGTCATAAGCAGTTTCTCCACTTGTTTCATTAAAGGTTAGTTTTGCCGCTAAATTCTTTTTCTCATAAATACCTTTGACTTCACTATTATCCAATACGGTTGTGTATATTCTGAAATCATCTATTTTCCCTGAATATGGATAATATGTTGTTTTATTGTTATATGAACCCAGACAGGCATTCCCGGTTACACAAGGCAGGGCGTCTTCCGTATAAGTGACAGTATCAGTCAATATGCCGTTTTTATATAGTTTTAAAACCTTATTCGTCAAGTCATGAGTAATTGTTATATGACTCCAAGCATTTAGTGACAAACCGGCAGCCAGTTCTTTTATCTTGTGTGATGTACCTGTAGCGAACTGATATCTGATGTTTCCGCTGGAAGTTAAATGTATCCAGTTATAGCCGCTGGCATCATTTTGATAATATCTGCTATACAGTGAAGGAGTAGCTTTGTTTGTAAATGATTCAGGATACAGCCACATGCTGAAAGTCACCCCGCTATTATAATCAAAGCTATCATCGTTTGATATGGAAATGTAATCATCGCTTCCATCAAAACACCCTGATCCCCCTTTTAGTTCTTCAGTTACTGCTGTTCCGTTTTTCAAAATTGCGGTATTCCGGTTTACAGACGAGTCTATGAGCATATCTCCTATATACGTGTCCATTTTTAGGGATAAAGCCAGTTCGGACGGTAAAATCTCAATTTTCCGTTTTGCCAATGCCCAGGACCCGGCGGAACAATTAACATCATATTCCTGGTAGGTGCGAAGAGCAGCGATACCGCCCCGGCATTCTCCGGTCTGTGGACCGATTCTCCACTCGCTTGAATTGTTCGTAACAGAAGTCCAACTGTTTCCTGACTCAAAATCGCCATTTTTAGTATCTCCTCCCCAAAGCTCAATATCATCCCAGTAAACGTAGAAATCAATTATTTGAGATGTTGATACACCATAGGGACTATATACTTTAAGGGCTAATTCTATATAATCTTTTCCGCTGACATAAGTAGAAATATCCTCTAATACATGAATCCATCCCTGATCTCCGGCTGCGTCCTCCTCCCAAACGACATTGTCGTCAACCAGAACCTGAATATAGTAACAGTCTTCTGAGGTTCCTCGATAACTGTCTTTCAGCCAAAGACTGAGCATGTACGTTTCAGATTGAGGGTCCACTATGATTGGAACTCTATACCGGCTTGGCACTCCGTCCTCATTAGTTATAGTTAGTGTAACATTATAACGACCAGAAGAGTTAAAAGTATGGTTCAGGGTATCCCCGGAGTCAGCAGATCCGTCAGCGAAGTCCCAGTTATAGCTTACTATTTCACTGTTGGGATCAGAAGCGGAAAAAGATACCGTTAGCGGAGCTTGCCCACAAACGGGACTCGCCGATATTTGTGAAACCGGCAAAACAGTTCCGGCAGGTGCGGTGGCGTCATAATGATTATTGGAAACCGATGTATTTTCTGTAGTATACAGGTAAATTGCATCGGTTTCCGTAGAATGATAAAACCAATTATCAGTAATATCGACGTCTCCAACAGGCAAGCCACGGATTTTAGCGCCATACATAAATGTATTTCTGATTGTATTATGATGGATATATGTATCGTCACCGGCTGTGTATTCGTCGCCATGACGGTCAAAAGTATGGCTTACACCATGTTCGAGACATATGTTATAGCGTGCTTCGTAGCTTCCTGAATAAATGGACCCTTTTATAACATGACGGCAGAAATCAAATAGATTTGCTTCAATAAGTGCACTGATTGAGGCAATGTTATCTTCAACATTTACACCGTATCCCTGACCAACTCGCCGACAATGGTGAATATAATTATGATGAATATGAGATTGAACGCCTGCTGCATTTACCCGAATTGCTTCCCGATTCCATCCCCACAGTTCGCAGTTGTCGACTTCTAAATTTTCTCCGTCTCCGCTAATTCCTATAATAAGCCTGCAAATACTATACTCATGGTCGCCAATCTCTGGATCAGGCCCTCGCAGTCTCAATCCAGTAAAGCGGACATTTTCTCCGGTTGAAAATAAGGCATATATGCCTAGCGGATAATTAAGTTGATTTGTGTAAATCAAACCGCCTGAAATAATTCCTCCATTGCCATCGGAACTCCCCCTCCCACTGGCTATAGTTACTCCATCCGGAACTGAAATTTCATATCCTTCATCAGTTAAATCTATTTCAGCGGAATCGGTTATATAGATAATGTCTCCTGAAACTGCATCATCCAAGGCGTCGATTAATTGAGCGGCTGTGCTGACCACATAATTTGCTTGGGAAAGTGTAAATACTTCATCATATCCATATCCGCCTCCAATAGGATTTCCTGTAGGATTAGATTCGGCGCCAGGGTCACAATATGCTGTTATGCTCAGCGCGCCAATCAAGAAAAGTATCCGAAAATTATTAGTCAATACAGCCATTTCCTTGCTCCCCGTAAAAATTTAGTTCTCAAAAAATTACTTCTCCTGAAAAAATTGTTTTTTCAGCCATCCTGAATTATATCCTAAATACTGCTTCCCCCGATTAATGTTATTTTCTGTATTTTATTAAACGTTAACTATTTGTTCCTCCTTCCTGGCTGGAGCGGCAATACTAAAAGGAACTCTTTTTTCGCTACGTGGCGGTAGACTAGGGTCCATGATACGTGAAAAAGCCATTTCAAGGGTGGATTTAACCATGCTTTTCCAAGAAATACTTACCGTTTTTACTTTTTCACTGCTGGGCAACTCTGAATGTTCTGTTCCGACCGTAATGACCTCTATGTCTTCAGGAAACTTAATACCTCTATTTTTAAGACTTTCGATTACCCCGCGCCATAAACGTTCATTGGCAACAAAGATTGCAGTAGGTTTTTCCCGTTTCAGCAAATTATCTGTAGACTTCATTCCCATTATTGGCGTGTCTTGAACGCACTTTTCAACCAATGCTTCATTATACACCAAGCCTAATTCATCTATGGCTCTCATATAACCCTGGTAAATATTTAAAAACCATTGATAACCAGGGCCATTGATTAGAGCAATTTTTTTATGTCCCTTGTCTCCAAGATACTTGACCGCTTGATAACTGTAATCAAAACTGTCGGGAAAAACCCGGTCAAAATCATCTTCCACTGGCGACCGGTACATAAGATGTCCGAATAAAATAGTAGGCAGTCCCATCTTGCCGATTTTCTGAACAATACCAGGCGAGACCAGACCTGTGATGATCACTGCATCCAACAAACCATTCTTAATCGGAGCAGCTAACACATTTTCAACTTCATTTTTATCAAATATGGAAAATACCATCATTTGAGAATTATATTGTTTAAGTTGTTGCGCCATCTCCATTAGTGTTACGGAGTGCATTTGGTCCATTTTAGTACGTCCGCATAAAACAAATCCGATAATAAGGTTATTAGGCTTTCGATAATACCGCCGTCCTATAAAAGTACCCCGGGTTCCATTGCGGAAAACTAGTTTTTCCTGTTCAAGTAAACCTATTGCTTTCCGTAAAGTTATACGATTGGCATTATAATATTTCGCTAATTCCCGTTCCGGTGGAAGCCTGTTATTTGAGAAATCTTTTCCCATGATTCGTGAACGTAACTGCTCCGCGATTTTTTCGTATATAAAATGGTTGGTAGTTGTTTCCGTCATATTCCTGAATCTCGTATGGTTCTTTATTGGTACATACCAAGTATATACCATAGTTGTAAAAAAATCAATACTTTAAATAATTTTTTTAAAAAATTGTGGAAAGTGAGTTTACTGTGAAAAATACAGAGACAAATTTTGAAATGGTAAAACTGCTCATGCAGTCGTCATAAAAAAACTGCCGACTGTTGGCAACTTAAATTTTTATCCAGCAATGCTTTCAGCAAATCTTTCTTGATTTCTTCAATCTGTCGAGATTTGAACGAAGCCTTGGTCCTATCAAGTTCTACCACTGCATTTCACCTCCTGTTAAATAAAGAAAAATGTGAAGCTGATAATCGGGCTGATATTAACATTACTTATAAGGCAGACAGCAATTATGAAGTTTAAGTGGAATGTAAGAAAGACAGTAACTCAAAGCTATATACGGGGATATCAGAGCAGTTGATTGGAAAATATTTATCATCAAAGGTGCAGTATGGAATTTATCTTATTTTCTTAATCGACGCGGTTTTGATCGAACTGGTCTAGGGAACTCTGGCAACTCCAGAAGAAAGCATAAGGATTATAAGGTAAGGAATCACATCCTGAATCAGGCTATCGCCGAAGCGCTGGACATACGTTTCAACCTGATGGCGATAAGAGGCATGGATGATTCATGGCGGATCGGGGAGTATCCGCTTGAAAACGGCTTGGGGTTCCCGGTTTTCCTCACACTGGGTTGCTGGCCCGAAAGGATAATGGAACTCATCATTGACTGCTGGCGCCTGACCCGGAACGGCTATTTGCTTCTGGGAACGAACCGGCACATCCTGACACAAACCTGCGAAGAAATGCTGGATGAGGACGGAGCCACATTCCTTCCGTTGAATGAAACGCTGGATTTCAACCGAGAAACCGAGTTGTATCTCATGCAGCCTGTCAATATTGAGGAAATGGCTGTCCGGAGAATAAAAAAAGAGCCTGACAACATTTTCCGCAAGCGCGGCGATGTGTGGGAAATCAGGTTTCAGGGCGGAAAAAAGTTTATGCTAACCGGAGTAAACACCGGCACGGAGTATATCCGGTATATGCTGGAACGACCTAATATCAGAATCTCTCTCCTTGATATTACCGCGGGGAATCCGCGTGAAAACTCACTTCCGGAAAAAGATTTTCTGGAAAATTATGATGGTTATTCCGTTGAGGATTTACCTGTCTCTTCTTCCGGGCTTGTTGCTGATTCCAAAGCAGTTTCGGAATACCAGGAGGAAATGGAAAATTTGTCAATTAGAATTGAGGATGCCAAGGAAATCGGTGATTATGAGCAAATGACCGTACTGCAGGAAGAATTACTGGGTATAAGAAAAATTGTAAATGAAGCTATCAGTCCGGACGGGCAAAAGAGGATTTTGAAAGATCCGATGAGGAAAATTGAAAATTCATTTCGCGGCGCGGTAAAAAGGACAATCAGAAAAATAAGCAATTACGACAAAGCGCTTTATAAACACTTGAAAAAATCCATCAAATGCGGGATTAATCCTGTTTATAAGCCGCCGAAAGACATCCGGTGGGAAATTAAGAGTGTTGATTAGCTTCACATGCTGACAGAAGTTTTTCCAGAACTTCATTGAACTCATCGGTTGCGGCGAACCTGGGGATAAAATCCGGTTCGCCCTTTTCTATAATGGAAAGCAGCTCATTCCGCAAGCGATTGAGCTTTATTCTACCGCGCATTTCTTCTGTTTCGGTTTCATCCTGAAAAAACAGCAGCGCGCTTTCAAGAGCCCGGAATATCGCAGGCGCATTCAGCCATGCGACTTTATTTCCATTATCCGGCAACGCGGCGGCAGCAAACTTTTCATCAAGACTGAACAGTTTTTTCCTGCCGTTTTCACGGACTGAAAATAATCCCGACAGCTTTATCATGTTCAATTCTTCCTGCACGGTTTTTGATTGATACGCCAATAGTTTTGCCGCCTTGGCGGGATGAATTTCAGGTATTGTTGAAAGCAGACAGAATATATCGCTGCGGACGTTGACGCCGAAAATGGCGCGGCATCTCAGCATGCCGCAGGCTCTTGTAACGTTGGAGAACAATTTTGAATATCTTCTTGTTTTTACGGGAGGACGGAGAAAACCGGCCTTCTGGAAATCGGGATCGGGGTTACCCGTGAGTGGAAGTCTTTTGCCATCGGGAAAAATGAAAAACGGTTCATTCCGATGCGCCGTTTTTACAGATTTAAGCGTGCGCCATTTCATCCGCAGCGAGGAATTCCCGCTTAATATATTGGCTACAGCCGTAAACTGCGGCAATCCTTGAAACTCAAACCTACGGGCAATATTTTTCAATCTGGCAATATTGATGAAACGTCCGTTGATTTCGAGCCAGTCGATGATTTCGTCAAAAAGCCTTGCATCAAAACGGCCGGCCGTCATTGACAAAAGAAGCAGGGCTTCCGGGTCTATCATCAAACTGTCTTCCGGCTCTCCGCTACCGGAAACGCCAAGCGCAATCCACTGTTTCCAGAGCATTGACAATACGCCGTCGATGAATTCTTCATTAAATTTCTTCCGCGAGTTTTTCATTGCCGAAACTCCTTAAAAAAAGTTTTGCCATCTCCCTGTATCCTTCAGACGGGTCATGGGTGAAACTCCAGGCGACCGCCGTTCTCAGTTCATCCGGCGATGGCTCAAGCCTGCGTAAGTCATCCGCATGATACCCGCCTCTGTCTATGGAAGCATAAAGTTTGAAGTGAATCTGATCAAGCCTGCTGATGAAGTATACGTCGAGGCATTTTCCGAAAGAAACCTTTGTCAGCCTTTTGGCAAACCCGTCAGGCAGGCCCAGGCGAAACAAACCGCCATCTCCACAACTGGGACCGTTATTCAACCAATTATCCGGAAGCTCCAAAGCCTGCGCTGTTTCTTTTGCGGCTTCAATCAGGTTTTCCGGCAAAGGCGCGGGGTCAAACAACTGTTTATTTTTATCCATCAGCGCGACAATATCCACATCTTTCGTGGCTCGCACGACAAATTTCATTGCCGCCAGGGCTGTTCCGCCGCAGACAACAAGCCCCATTCGCGGCGATTTTTCGATTTCCAGAATCCCGGCAAGATAGCGGAGCGCTTCTTCAATCCGGCCATATTCCCATTTCATATTGTTATATCCTTTTGTAGTTCTTAATATGAGAACTACTAGCACCTTATTGGTTTTTTCAAAAAAATCAACCATGGAAACCAAAACACCGGAAGAAATACCGGATTTCCAGCTTTTGTGGCAAAAAATAGCATTTTTTTGAAAAAAAATCCATGCACACGCCGAATGTGTGCAAAACACACGCCGAATGTATGCACTTCCCCTTATAGAGACATCCGCTTTTTGGGCTTGTTCAAAAACGGTCGGCGGATTCCGGAAAATCTAAACAGGAGATACCTCTATGGGGAAAAGAAACAAGAAATCCGCACAACCCATCAATGCTTCCAGCAACACCTACGAAGGTATCGACCCGGAACTCGTGAAAATTGTCAAGAAGGCGGCAAGAAAGGCTATCGGCAAGAGCGGTTTTACAAAAAGCGACCTTCCGGATATCGAGCAGGAGCTGATGCTTGCGGCGCTTGAAGCGTTAAAGTGCCTTCGGGAAAGCGTGGAAGACGAACGGGACTGGCTTGAATTTGACTTGCCATCGATGAGTTGTGCGGTTTTCGACACCACCCGCCTCCCGGAAATGGAACTTCACCCATTCAAATTCACCAAGCAATCATGGAGGGAATTATCATGCGCGAAGTAATATCGCTAGCCGTTTACGGCACGTTAAAATCGCAGTACGGCAACCACCGGCGATTCTGCGGGAATGCCATCAAAATCGAACCGGTGATGCTGTGCGGAAAACTCTACAATCTGCCAGCCGGATTTCCCGCGTTGCAGGTTCCAAAGGAAAACATTCTGGCCCACCGGAGCAACAGCATCATTGCCGATGCCCAGGCACAGCAGGAAATTTCCAAAGGAAAAGTGGAATTCAGTATTTGCGAGGGCTGGCATCGGGTGTTCGGGGAACTGATTACCTTCGCCAACCCGGAGCGGGATTTACCCCCGATTGACCGCCTCGAAGGGGTGGCGATAGGGTTTTACGACCGGGTACTGGTTCCCGCCCAAAAGGAATACGGCACGGTGATTTCCGCATGGGTTTACATCATGCATAAACTGCCAGCCGGAGCCCAATTCCTCCCCACCGGCATCTGGCCCCCAAACGTTGCGTTTGGATCGAATGGGCGAAGTGCTGCCGCGACTTCGCCAAACTCGCTTCAGACTGAAAAATAACTCAGGAGCAGGAGGCAAGTATGAAGACAAGAGACGAATTACTGGAGGAGAACCGGATCATCCACTACCTGATATCGGAACTCAACGATGCGGCGGATGAAGCCGCAGAGGAGTGGCAAAATTGGGCAAACCTTGTCGATCAGGAACGAGTCAGCCGTATCCTGCGTGAAATCTACACCGGCATGCTGGATGCTGCCGGGAAATGTACTGATGCCGAATCGAAAATGCTCGATAAGGAGGCCCAGAAGGAACTCGACAATGCACTGAAAAATTCCGCCGTCCAGAGCAACAAGGACAAGGCCCAGATCGAGAAAGAGCGCAAAGACAAACAGTCGATGATCGAACAGCAGATGGGCGAAGACATGAAGGGCATTGAGACCGACAACGCCGAAGCCATGCGCGAGTCCCAGGAGGCGTTGAAGAAGGCAAAAGAAGAATGGAAAAAGTCCATCGAAGAAGCCAAGTCCAAGCGCGAAGCAAGTGGGACTGGTGACCAGTCCAAGATTTCCAATATCAAGGACATCCTGAAAGGCGTAGCGCCGCAACTGGATTCAGTCAAAGGCAAGGTTGAAGTGGCGGGTTCGTTTTACGCGACTTCGCTCTTGTCCTTGTCTGCTGGTGGGGCCGCGGAACGCACCGCGAAGGCCACCGAAGATATCAAAAAGAACACGAAAAAGACTAACCAGATTCTCGAAAAGCAGTCAGGCGATCTGACTTACGAGTGAGGAATTATTTGATGGGAACAAAACGAATTATCAGCTTGCCACCCAACGCCGTGGCGTATTTGTGGAGCAATCTTACGGTTGGAGTGCGCTTTGATTCATCCGTGAAAGATTCAATCCAGCCGATTACGGACAAACTGGTTTCCATTTTTTCTGCCACCTGTTCGCGAGTCATTCCGACTTGTTTACGGGCGTTGAGAAAAATTTCTCCCCATTTTTCCGGTTGTTCAGATTCACGCATGCGCAACCACCGGAGTAATCGAGGTGTGCTTGGCTTTGAGCTCTTTCTCGGCATTCCAGAGATCGAAATTGCGCTGAAGGTTTATCCAGCTTTCAGGGGTGGAATTCGGAAAAGCCTTGGAAAAACGGACAGCCATTTCCGGAGTCACACTTTTGTGGCCGTTGATAATGCTGGAAACAGCCTTTCTGGACACCTTGATATGATCGGCAAAATCGGTAATCGACATGCCAAGCTCGTCAAGGTAAAGCTCCTTGAGAATTTCTCCCGGATGCGTCGGTTTTCTGGTTCGTCTCATTTTCTAAATCCTCTCATTTCAGTGATAATCAACATACTCAACTTCGTAAGCGTCGCCGTTGATAAAAACAAATACAATCCGCCAGTTCCCGGAAACGCTTACCGCGTAACGTTCAGCACTTTTTGGCTCCAACTTGTGAAGTCTGGAACCGGGAAAATTCATGTCGCCAATATCAGTTGCGGCGTCAAGCAGGTCAAGAATCATCGCCGTTTTTCTGCGGTGCTTCGGCTGTGGAATCCTGCCTTTGCCCGTATTAAAGAATTTTCCGAGTTCCTTATCCTTGAAACTTTTTATCACCTGTTTACCTCTCGCTATAAATATTGTAACCCTATCGGTTACACATGTCAAGAGAGGGAAGGATTTTTTTATAAGGAAATTTCTCGCTCATGACACGAATCGAACCGGCATTTTTTGACCGCTCCCAGGCATTGGACGGCGACGGTAAATATACCAGCGCCGAAGTGCCGTATTTCGTGTTCGATGCGGAGGATGAGGACGCGGCATTGGAGTTCGCCCATGACAACCTTTCGGCGACCTTTAATAATATGGAATTGGACGGCATTGCGATTGATGAGCGCATCAATGAAACCACGTTCAAAATTATCGCTACCTACACAAGTTCGAGTACTTCATATACTTCCGATGATGATCCTGAATCAACCTATTCTTTTGATACCGGAGGCGGAACCCAGCACCTGACGCAATCCATCGAAACGGTAGGGAAGTACCCGTCCGAAGCACCGGATTACGGTGGGGCCATCGGTTACGACGGCGAAAAAGTCAACGGTGTGGACATCGTTCAGCCGGTGTCGAATTTTGCAGAAGTTCACTATTTATCGGACTCAAGAATCACCACGTCCTACAAAAAAGGTGTCGCGAAAATCACCGGGACGATGAACTACAGTTCATTTCGAGGTTACGATCCGGGCGAGGTCTTATTCATGGGCGCGAGTGGGACAAAAAAAGGCGACGATTCTGACTCGCTCTGGGAGGTGACTTTCAAATTTTCAGTATCGCCTAACCGGAAAAACTTCAAGGTCGGCGACATCACCGTTTCAGAAAAATACGGATGGGATTACATGTGGGTGAGATACGCCGACGAAGTCGACGATGAGAAAAAAACCTTGGTAAAAAAATCCGTCGCCGTCTACATCGAACGGGTTTACAAAATTACGAAATTCAGCGCTTTGGGAATAGGCAATTAACTCCGCAATCACGCGGAAAAAAACAGAAAGGAATGGGTATATGAGTAAGCACATCTACAACCTGAAAAAGGACAGAGTCGACGAACGCGACCGCGTTTGGGAAGCGCCGCCGCTAACCGGAATCGTCCTGCCGTCATCGGTGGATCTGAGCGGAAAATGTCCGCCGGTTTACGACCAGGGAAACCTTGGAAGCTGTACCGCGCAGGCAATCGGCGCGCTGCTGGATATGATTCACGTGCAGTCCACCGGGGAGGATTTTTTCACCCCCTCGCGGCTCTTTATCTATTATTTCGAGCGCGAACTGATGGGAACCATCAACGAAGATTCCGGGGCGTCGATCCGCGACGGCATCAAAGTGACCGTGAAAAAGGGCGCGTGTCCGGAAACCATGCACCCCTACGATATCAGCCGGTTTACCGAAAAGCCTTTGATGCAATCGAGGCCGCGCTTGATTTTCAGGCTCTGGAATACAACCGGATTTTCATCAATTCGTTACGCCTGATCAAGCGGACGCTGGCGGCGGGATTCCCGATTGTCTGCGGGAATACTTAAAACTGTTTTCAGAAATAAAACAGCGCATATCCTCGGCAAGGATTTCCGCGGCGAGAGCCGTCAATAAGGAATTGATTCAACTTTACTGGGGAATAGGAAAATTGATTGTCGAGAAGCAGGAGCGTTCAGGCTGGGGAAAATCCGTAGTGGAAAAGCTCTCTTTGGATTTGCGACGGGAATATGACGGAGCGACCGGATATTCTTCTCAAAACCTCTGGAACATGCGGCAGTTCTATTAGGAATACAAAGATCATCCAAATCTCCAACAGCTTGTTGGAGAAATTCCCTGGGGGCATAATATCCTTATATTTCAAAGACTTAAAGATCTTGCGGAAAGAGAATTTTATCTCAGAAACACCGCCGTCATGGGCTGGAGCAGAAATGTGCTGCTCAACCAGATAAAAGCAAAAGCCTTTGAGCGCTCCATAACCGAAAACAAGACAAATAATTTTTCCCAGGCAATGCCTGCGCATATGGCGGAACTGGCCGATGAAGCTATGAAAAGTTCCTATAATCTTGAGTTTCTAGGCATAAACGAACCCATTCTGGAAGCAGAACTTGAAAAGCGTTTGATCCTGAAGCTCAAAGATTTTATTCTGGAACTTGGTTACGGATTTTGTTTTATTGGAAATCAGTATAAAATCACGTTGGAGGAAAAAGAGTATTTTATCGACATTTTATTTTACCACAGATTTTTAAAATGTCTGGTCGCGCTGGAGTTAAAAGTTTCTGCATTTACTCCTGAACATGCCGGTAAAATGGACTTTTACCTTAATGTTCTTAATGCAAAAGAAAAAGCCGAAGACGACAATCCGTCAATAGGGATTATCCTTTGCGCTGAAAAAAACAACACTGAAGTGGAATTTTCTCTTCAGTCAAAGAATAATCCTATTGGAGTCGCCGAATATAAACTTTACAAAGAACTCCCGGAGGAGCTTAAAGGTAAATTGCCCGCTCCGGGCCTTCTTGTCAGTAAAATAAAAGAAGAATTCGGCGACAGATGATATTTATTCTCATGGGTTATCATCCTTAAAATGCCACTTGATCTCTTCCAATGGCGTATATGACGGGTTATGACCACAGATAATATTCTCTCTCAAATATTCTCCCAGCGTTTCATCATGCCGGAGTATTTTTTCTATTGTGCGATTAATCGCATTGCGAAATGAATTGGCCGCATTTTTTACAGGATCGTTCAGTATTTTTCTTTGCCCATTTGGCCCTACGGCATTATTTATTGCCTTTTTCACGGTTGCAATCTCCTTTTCCAATTTTTCAATTTCGGAAATATTGTCAGTCTTTTCGGCGGTTTCCATTTCTTCAAGAAGGCGGCGGATTTCATTGCGATATTCCCGGATTGCCTGTGAATCCGCCACTGGATTGGCACTCGGTGAAGGACTCTCAATAGAAAAACCGTCCAACCCCTCTTCAAAGTCCAAAGGCCAATTATCTTCACTTCTTTCATCCATCGGAAAGCTTCCGGCAATATCAAGAACCGGAATTCTAGTGTTAGGCCGCTCCAGCATATATCGGATATACTCCGTGCCGGTGTTTACTCCGGTTAGCATAAACTTTTTTCCGCCCTGAAACCTGATTTCCCACACATCGCCGCGCTTGCGGAAAATGTTGTCAGGCTCTTTTTTTGTTTTCCGGACAGCCATTTCCTTAATATTGACAGGCTGCATGAGATATAACTTGGCTTCCCGGTTGAAATCCAGCGATTCATTCAGGGGAAGAAATTTAGCCCCGTCCTCAAGCAGCATTTCTTCGCATGTCTGGTTCAGGATGTGCCGATTCGTTCCCAGAAGCAGATAGCCGTTCCGGGTCAGGCGGCGGCAGTCAATGATGAGTTCCATTATCCTTTCGGGCCAGCAACCCAGTGTGAGGAAAACCGGGAACCCCAAGCCGTTTTCAAGCGGATACTCCCCGATCCGCCATGAATCATCCATGCCTCTTATCGCCATCAGGTTGAAACGTATGTCCAGAACTTCGGCAATGGCCTGATTCAGGATGTGATTCCTTACCTTATAATAAAGGGCGTCGATTTCCTCGATCACGAAAAACTTGTTCGGCCATTCCGGGCAGACGGCTTCGTACTGATTCCCGCGGTACTGCTTGATAACCTCCCGGTCGCAGTTCATCGGGCATGATTCCGGACAGACGATGTGTTCCGCGAACTCGTCTATCGGAATGAGAAAATTTTTCTTGAATTTCTCAAAATCAAGCTCGTCCTGCAGTTCGTGACACCAGTTGTAAAGCGGCTGATGATGCACGATCATCCCTGCCATGTAGTTCCAGAATTTGGATGTTTTTATTTAGATTCTTTCCTTTCGATTTTTAACCCTCTCGCGGTAAGCCAGCTTTCGATGATTCTTCCGTCATCATCGTATTTGAACTCCGCGATATTGCTTGATTTGATGGTGAGTATCCGTTCCCGCTGGGATTTCAGGAAACGGATTTTGAATTTCGCGCTCAGGATTTTATAGAAAGGCAGATTTGGCATTTTGCCGGTTTTGAGCGCGTCCAGTGCGTTTTCGCCGTAAACCGTGATCATACCGCCGTCACGGGTTTTGAAGCGGCACTGCGCGAGTTGCACTTCGGCAATGCCAGCGACATCGCGGCAGTTCACCAGTTCACCAGAATTTTCCTGAAGCGGCGACAGCGTGAATATTTCCGTATCCGAAAAATATTCCTTGTCCTTGTAAAAAACCCACCCGAACAGCGTCCGGTAGGCTTCGATTAGCCAGACGCTTTTCCGGTGGATTGCCAGTCTCAATTCGGCAACTTTCGGACGCAATACCGCCAGATCGAACCGTTCCGGACGATAATAAATCTGTTCGGATTCGCCGCTGGGCGTGATTGCGCCGTCCCGCGACAAGGGTTCGCCTTTCCGGATAATAAACCAGTAGTCGCGTCCTTCTGGAAACATCGCAATTTTGACATTGCGGCCGCGACGCTTTTTCTGGAATATCCGGTTTAACAGGTTAGTTAGTTTTGTTAATTTTCCATTATCGGGATGATCGATGATTTTATCGGGTGGCTTGCCGCTCCGGAAATATGTGAACGACTTCGGACTGCGCCGATTGTTTTTGGCGTGACGGGATTCAAAAAGCCACGGCTCATTCAGCCAGACGGCCAGAGCCAGGTCGTCCGCGGAAACGTCATCGCCAAGCCCGGACGCATAGTCCTTTCCTTCAGTCAATTCCAGCAGATCATCGAAATGGTTGTCCGACGCCATCTCGTCCATGACGCACAATGCCATCGAACAGTTCCGGGTCCATGCCGGGTTCCGAGTTTGCCAGGAACAACGCCAGTTGTTCATAATTGATCTCTTTATCGTTCCCGGTGATATCGCACCCCGGAAATCTCCCGATAAATTCCAACAGTAAAGGTGGCGAAATCCGCGCCAGAAATTCCGGACGCGAAAACCGCCGTAAATTATAGATTCGCACAAACAGCTCTGCCCCAAGTTTAGAATTGTCGTTTGTGTTTATAGGGGATCCGTCCCGCATAAATACAGAACGGAGCCGTTCTCTCTTCCTGGCGCCCCTTCTATTCCATAACACCCTCCTTTCCGCGTTTTGCCAGTAGTATGACAAAGTCGTCATGTATTTGCCGGAGCTGCGTATATCGCCAGGTTTGCTTGCAGTCTTTCAAAAACGACACCGCATCGGCAAGTCCGACTTCAAGTTCCGCAATACGAAACTGGGAAGTTTTCCTTCTTTTGTTTATCAACAATTCCAGAAGCGTTTTATGAAGTTGGTTGATCTGCTTGAAACGTTTTGTCATCGGCGCGTTCTCGAGAAACGCAACCGTCCGATTTAGGCAGGCTTCAGCCTCCTCCTGCCACTCAATATCTGGTGGTTTAATCTCGGGAATAACTACCGGTTTAGGCGTTGGAGAAACAGGCTCCCGCGTTTTGCGGATAACCGCTACCCGTGTTCTGTGGGGGACCGGTTCCCGCCATCTCGTTGGAGGCTTCCGAACTTCCCGGATATCGGGTTCCATATAAAAATATCCACGGGTTGTCAATTGCTCAAATCCCATGTTGTCTTCCTCTTCCTGGCTTTGTAAACTGTTTAATTATTTCTGCTGTCAATGGTGTCCTCCAGTATTTTCTTTACCTCCTTGAGAACTTTTGTCCGCGCGGCAAGTTTCGAGGAATGCAGGAAACTTAAGGCTTCACCGATTGCCGCCTCGATGCGGGCAATTCTCTCCATTTCAGTCAGTTCCAGCCCAGGTTTTACGGCCGCTGACAACATTCTGCTCATGCGCCGCACGTACTTGAAATGCTGCGCCAACTTAGTTCCTCTGACCGTTTTAATTGCCTTGTTTACTCCCTTTTTGAGGTGTGCTAATTGCGGGTTTTTAGGACCGTTTGATAGCCCCGCGTCGATCTTTTCCGTGAATGATTTAGAAAATTCCGTCTGAGTTTGTTCTTCTGAAACCTTCGGTTCGGCTTTCGGTTTATCATTGTTTTTAAAAACCTTTTCCAAAGCATCGCGCAAGTGTTCCGTCATCTTGATTCTCAACTCAATCTCAGCCTTGGCTTGATTTAAATCTGAAATGACATCATCTATATCCGCAAGCAACGGATTTTTATCTCCAAAAATATTTATACCCATTGCTCCTTGCGGAAATGAAAATTGTTGTTTAAATTTTTCCGGATTATCGCATTTATTGCCTATGATTATGATTCCTTGCATGAGTTTTCCCTCTTTCATTAATTGTTGTTTATGAAGTGATAATTATTCTCTCGTTTCAGCTTTAAGCTCAGCATAAAATGCCGGTAAAGATTATGAAAATTTCCCAGATGCACAATCTGGAAATAAATTTTATGATTAACGGCGCTCATTATTCCTGATAATAATTTTTGATTTCCTGCAACAATTCGATAAAATTCTCGCGGATTTCTTTCAACTGTTTTGACCAGAAATCATCTTTGGTTTCTTCAATATCCGATATGGCTTTTTCTAATCCGAGAGTGAACATTTTTAACCGCATATCATCGGTTGCCCATTTGTCGGAATCTTCGACCAGTTTTGACAAATCTTTTCGTATAAATTCAACTTTTTCTGACTTAAACGAATGCTTTGTGTTTTCAATCGAAACTATCGCTTCGCATATGCACAACTTCACTCTTCGTGTAAATTCTCCACGACAATAATCACCTGATAAATTGTCATCCCGGTTCACAACTTTGCTCATGACGCCATTCCTTTTAATTCCTTATTCCTATCTGTAATTGTGTTTAATAATTCATTCCGCGTATAATTTGCGACAAAAAAAGACGCAGATGCATAGAATGAATTCTCACTGTTTTGCATTTGCGTCTCAACTTTACGACCATGGCATCAAAAACCGCATCGCACCGTCAGACAAAGTAAACACTGACTGTAACCACTTCAGGTAAATGAAGTCATACAGCCCGTTTTTTTTGTTTGTATTCAAATCCTCCTCTGGTTTATCAATTAACGTTATTTTAAATTTTAGAAAGCGAAATTAAAGATTTTTGAATTTCATGCAGAGTTTTCGCTTTATATGTGTCTTTAACATCTTCAAAAACAGTTATCGCTTTCATTATTTCCGTTTTAAGAAATTTAATATTATCCTCTTCCGGTTTGCGGCTTCCAATGTTTATTGAATCTTTTAGATTTACCCTTAGAACCCTCAATCTGTCATCTGGAAAGTTTATCAATGTTTTTAATAGGGCGGCGTCTACAATCCAGATGCCGAATTCCAACTTCAGAATAATTTCCTGTTCATCTGAAAGTTGCTCTAAATTTTCCAGTTCACATAATTTTTCTTTATCGAGTGTTGAATGCCGCAATACTTGCTTTGTTACCTCCGAATACCTTGACATCAAAGTCCCCTTTCTTAAAAAAAAAACCAAAAAAAAGAGACGTACGCGCAAAAAGGTAAAAAATTACCATTTTACGCATACGTCTCACTTGACGGCGTTAAGCTGCTGAGCAACAAGGTCCCGTCACGATTCGACAATTCGACCTACCGTCTTTCCTTTTATTTCAAAGGCCATACGGTCTGTTATTTTAGTTGTTCCGTTGTTTCTACATAAGATTCCTCATTATTAGTTTCTGTCTTTCATATCCTGAATTTATCCCTTATTACAAGCTTATTCAATAAATTTATCCCGCTTGTCACTGAACTGATTCATTCAGCAATACTTTCAGTAAATCATTCTTGATCTTTTCAATCCGCTTCGATTTAAACGAAGCCTTTGTCCTGTCAAGTTCCATTACCTCATTCCAGATGACGCGTTTGAGTTGGTTTTTGTGGTTTATGGCTGACTCGGAACTGCTTTCGACACTCGCAGTCCGCAGGATTCTGTGGGAATTCGTCACTTTATTGCCGGAGTCATTGCATAAAGCAATATATTTTTCTGAAATACTTTTACTCATTTTCCAATTACCTCCGGGAATTCCTTTTTCAGCACATCCATGATTTTTCGCATCCCCAACGGCCTATCGAGAAAGCCGTCAACGGCGCAATTTTCGCAACGGAAATCAGATTGATTCTTTTTTCGTGAACTTGAGGTGCAGACAATTTTCAAACCTTCACGCTTTCCCGACGCCCTTATCTTCCGGACAATGGCTTGCCCATTTATTTCCGGCGGATGACACTCAATAAATAACAGGTTGAATTTCCCCAATCCGAGTTTAACCAGTGCCTCGCTGCCGGACTTTTCAAAATCATACTCGCAATTGAAATTGCACAAAATCCGCCCCAATAAAACAAGATTGCTCTGGTAAGAATCAGCAATCAGAATTTTTACCGGGTTACCTTTCTTATCTGCGTTCAATTTTTCTGACATATTTACAACGAATCTTTATTTAATGCTTAAGCGGATGCCGTCAATGTCATATAGCGCGAAATGAGAATCCTTCAGGGAATTGCAACGCATGCAATCCCCGATGACATTTTTTGCGAAAAGCGTACTCCCGGCTCCCATAAATGTTATTTTGTGCATTTTATGTTTTTCCTTTCCAATTTGATCTTTTTTTACTTGTTTTTACTTCACCTCGAAAGTGTGGCAAGATTTACCCAGATGGGAGTAGTCCATGCCATTGCCGGCCAGTTAATCGGTTCCTGGGTGACCCTTGCATAGTAAATACTGTTGTGAGTAATCGTTTCTTCAATGCTGTATTCGGCATCCATTGATTCCGGTTGGGGTGTTGCTGAAAGGATCGGGAGAAACGCATTGTCCAATCCGAAACGATATCGGAGAATTTCCACGCGAAGCAGGATGTCGGAGCCCCAAACCTTAATCGAAATTTCCACGGTTTCGTTTTTGGGGACTTCCAGAATTTCACCCAAAGAGGCATTGTTGATATTGAATTCAATCAGGATGCGTTCACCAGTGGTTGCATAGGATTTCCGGTTCCGGATCGCATCAAAAATTCCTTCGCGGGAGAGGGCGTCGGCAAAGACCGCAGCAATGCCTCCGTGCCGCCTGCCGCCCTGTCCGGAGTGTTCATCCGAGGAGGCAATAACGCCAAACTTTCTTCCCTGCATCCAGTAATTCTGAGCGTAATAAGGTCCGGGAACGGAAGTGTTCGCGCGCCGTTCCGGGTTGCGCATCCGATTGAATTCGTAGGCCAGCGCATGTTGTGGGTTATACAGTTCACTCTGACCATGATGAGAATAGATTTCCACACTTGGGATCAAACCTTCATCATCATAACTATCCAGTCCGATGGCGGCGCCAACGCCATTTTTCGGCAGATTGCCGAAAGCAATCCCGGTATGGTGCGGAATCAGCATTACACGTTCCGGATCATATTTCGGCCAGGACTCTTCCGGAACGACTTTGGAGTCATCGCTGAGATGAACCTTGTTTTCCATAAAGCATTTCATATCGCGAAAATAAATATTGTGATGGCCGGGCCAGTGTGATGGATTACGCTCATCGGCTGGAAGCGTTGCAAATTTACCCGGCTCATACGCATCTTCCGCCCAGTACTTAAGACTATTGTAACCGGCATCGCCTAGCGATTCCCAATGGTCGGTGGCGGCGGCAAAGTCCAGACCGGCGACATCGCGCGCATAAGGATACAGGTTTTCCCCCTGTCCATCGTGGGAGAACTTAGTATGGATATGGATATTGCCCCAATAAGGAATGGGAGTGTCGCGTGAGATTTTTACCGCATTGGAAACCGTGTCATTCATACTGAACCTGAAAACGCCCTCACAATCGATTTTTGCCGGAACGACAATGCTTCCAGTAAAGTTAAGTTTATCGGCAATGACTTTTCCGTTATTGTCATACAACGTCTGGTTCCTGAACTCTGACGAAGAACAGTTTTCGTATCTGTCAAAAGTAACTATACGAACAGGAAATTCGTCCCCCGGCCTTGCTCCGGAAGGAACGATTATCCTGCTAAAGACGACGGGCCCCGGAAGAGTGGCAATTATCGTTTTTGTTTCCGATAAAATTTTATTTACTTTTATATTTATATAAAATTCCGACTGGTCTGTAATATATGGAGCAAATGTGTTGCGATACGAGAACGTCAACATTTCACCAGCGTCGACTTTACCGGTTTTCAAGATGGCAGTAATACGTCTGCCGTGCCGAGAAACTCCTTGTTCATAATATTGGTTCCGGGGAATGATCGAAATGTCGAAGGTTGCATTTTCGGAAGCACTTTTCAATTTAATGAAATGCGGAGCAAGTGAATCCTGTGTTTGCAATTCTCTTGTGTAACTGGGGCCATAAACCAGCAACCAGGAATTGGGGGGTATAATCTCAATCTTATCGCCTGCATTCAAGTTTAAGTTTGGAGTTATTTCTATTTCAATATCACAGTTTTCTCGTACCGTGAAAGTGTTGTTCTTCAGTTTTGCGGAAAATGTCATTTTTCAAATCTCTTTTTTTTATTATAAAGTATCTCCATCATATAATAACCAGAGCAATGCGAATCATACCGTTTCTTTATATTGTGCGCGCAAACTTGAAGTACAGATTATTTTCAAATTTCTGTATCTTCCCAATTCTCTTATTCGATTAACAGCGGGATGACAATCCATCAACGGCATTTGACAGTCAGTAAGCATCAGATTAAACTCATCCGATTTGAGCTTTTTCAAAGTTTTAGAGGGAATTATCCAAATAGAGCTGCATTGGAAAAACGATATTGTCAAATAGACTTCATCGCTGTCTTGGCGCTAAGAATCAAATATGTGTTCCTCCTATTGTCCAAGATTGTATAATGCCAGTACTTCTGCACTGCCAAGGTTATAATTGTATATCCGTACATCATCCAGACTACCGGTAAACGCCATTCCCTGACCAGCGCCAATGGTCAGATTGTATGTATTCGCCACACTTCCCAGACTACTTATATCCACCTGTCCGGTATAACTTCCATTTTTATATGCTTTCAGGATATTTGTCGTCCGGTCAATCGTCCAGGCATAATGGGTCCAGATCTCCCTGGACGTACTTCCACCATACAAGTAAATCCTAGTGCTTCCGTCTCTAAGAAAAAACTGTGGCATCGGATCGGTGCCATTTGAACTTGCTATGCCATATCCGGTGCCGTTGTAAGGATAGCCTTTGGCTAAATGGTATGAACATCCTTCTTCGGGAAACTTAATCCAGTAGGAAATGGAAAAATTGTCATTTTCTGTAAAATCCAGACTGGTATCGTGAACTACCGAAACAACATTATCCCAGGAACCGGAAAAACTCAGGGCACCTCCAATTTCACCGGTGCCCCAGTCAGGTTCTCTTACCGTACCATGATTTTTATAAATACTTGCGTCATGGACAGCGTTGCCCCTGATTTCATCAAGCTTCCAGTGTCCTGCCAATCTGGCAACATCATAGAAATACTGGATATTGCCTCCACTTAACGCTGTTCGATAAATTCTCAGGTCATCAATCAAACCATCAAACCAACCCGTACCGTCACCGTAATCAATCCCGCCTATTCGTAATTGAGAATTTGACAAGGCAATACTTCCAGTCATTGTAACTGAGTTTTTAAGGTTACCATCCAAGTAAATTCGCACCTCATCAGCGTCATCATCAAATACCCCACAGACATAATGCCAACCTGTAGTTATGGAACCACTGTTAGCCGTATGCATGGTCGAACCATCGTAAACATGAAATCCGAACTGATCAGCAACCCCACCATTATTGGTTCGGCCGAATCCTATCCCATAAGCTGATGATTTCCATACTAGGCCTTCCTGATTACTGGTTGTGTCTGAGATATAAAACCAGCCACAGATAGACATGCTGCTGCTTATATCAAATGGACTATCTCCGACATCAACATAATCACTGTTTCCATCGCAGGATAATGCTCCGCCAATTTTTCCGATGATCCAGGTTGCATTATTGACAGTTCCGTCATTTCCATCCCCTCCCGTATCATAAGCGGTAGAGCCTGTTACTTCATCAAATTCCCAGTGCGAAACTAATGTATTTCCCAGTTCTCGGATAGCCATTTCATCCAGAACGTAATTATAAATCCGTACATCATCCAGACTACCGGTAAACGCCATTCCCTGACCAGCGCCAATGGTCAGATTGTATGTATTCGCCACACTTCCCAGACTACTTATGTCCACCTGTCCGGTATAACTTCCATTTTTATATGCTTTCAGGATATTTGTCGTCCGGTCAATCGTCCAGGCATAATGGGTCCAGATCTCCCTGGACGTACTTCCACCATACAAGTAAATCCTAGTGCTTCCGTCTCTAAGAAAAAACTGTGGCATCGGATCGGTGCCATTTGAACTTGCTATGCCATATCCGGTGCCGTTGTAAGGATAGCCTTTGGCTAAATGGTATGAACATCCTTCTTCGGGAAACTTAATCCAGTAGGAAATGGAAAAATTGTCATTTTCTGTAAAATCCAGACTGGTATCGTGAACTACCGAAACAACATTATCCCAGGAACCGGAAAAATTCAGGGCACCTCCGGTTTTTCCTGTCGTCCAAATTGGGTCAGTAATGGTACCATTGTTGGCACAAATACCTGCATCGTAAGTCATATATCCTGAAGCTTCATCCAGTTTCCAGTGGGATTTTAGCCGTAACGCGTCTTTCTTTATCATAAGTTTTGCGCTTAACGCCCCAACATTAATGGTTGTCCCACTAATCGAATTTTGGTAAAGGTCGAAATATTCTTGGTCAAGGGACAAGTCGTCGGCTGTAGCAGTGTAATTGACAAAGAGTGATGCACATTCAGACGAATCACAGGAATACTTAAAATCATAGAACTGTTCCAGAGACGCTGAATTCGCATCATTCCCAAATGCCGCCTGCCATTCTGGTAGCCGGAACCATGCCGTAATTGCCGGCACAATGCGCTTAAATGCAAAATTAGTTAACGGCTGGGCGTAGTAATTGTTGTCAAAAGTGACATAATCCGTATCACCAAAATCTCCTTCGACTATACAACAGGCATCGGCAAAGATATCCGTAAAAAAGATATTTCCTTCAACCACGTTATTTTCCATCATCAATTGACTGTCATCTTCATTTAAACGGATGGCGGACTTCCTTGCCAAATAAACGGTGTTGCCGGAAATTTCATTGTCCTCCGTATTATGGATGTTAAATCCATTATCACAGTTAATGACCGTATTATCTAAAACCTCCATATTATTTGCACAATTATCCAGATAGATTCCTTGGGCCTGGGTGGTAGTGCCTGTCCTTCCGTCGCAATTACCTATACTGTCCTCAATAATATTTCCTCTTATAATACAATCCTCGGAATAGGTAACATAAATTCCCCCTCCGTCATCCAATAATTGACAGCAATTTTTTATAATATTCTTTTCTATAAGGTTGTTTCCGTTATCAGAGCATGACAAGTGTATGCCGTTATAGCCAGTTCCGTTTATTTCGTTGTTACTAACCTGGATGTTGCATGAAGCCCCTGAAAGTTAGCGGTGCGGGGGAAATTTTATTTTTCGCATGGCAGTTTGATGTTTTTTGCAGTGAATTCGGAAAAAAAGACAGACTCCCCCAACCCCCGTTCTTTGTCGGCGAGCCGGGGCGGCTCTCGTAAAATTCATTCGATAAGAGCGATTTTTACGATGGCGTATGTGAAGACATTTTTGAATGGAGAAGCTTCAGAAAGCGATACGTAAATCTTCCTCGTGTTGCGTCTGACAACAGCGGCGATCTTTAATAATTTTAACCTGATTGTTCCGCATTGGGCTTTTGCAAGTTCGGTCCCTTGAAGCGCAATGTTCCTGAAGCGTTCCAGGAGGAGATACGCCAGGCTTGAAAGCAGGAGACGGAATTGGTTCGGCCACCAATTCCGGCAGCTTGTGCGGTCGGCAAAGAGGTCAAGCTGTTGTTCCTTGATGCGGTTTTCCATGTCGCCTCTGGCGCAGTAAACTTGCTCATAAAGTTCTTTGCCGCCGCCCCGAATGTTTGTAATGACGTAGCGTTGATTTTTTCCTTTTGAATTGTGTTCCGCCTTGCAAATTATGCGCCTTTTTTTGTCCCACGTCGAAGCGGCGTAATAAATGTCGCAAAAGAATTTCGCCTTTTTCCCTGTCCGGTTGAACCCTTTCTCCGCCTTGCGGGCCAAGCGGCAACTCATTGCTTCCAAACGTTTGTTCCTGGCGATTCCAACGATGTAGTCCACGCCGTTCTTTTCACACCAGCGCAACATTTTCCAACGGCAAAATCCGCTGTCGGCGCGGAAGATAATTTTCACTTCCGGCCATTCTTTGCGGAAGCGTTTCACGAGGAGCGACAGGATTGCCCAGGAGTGTTTTGCCGCGTCGATATTCGCCGGACGCAGGTAGGGAACAAGAAGCTGTTGTCCGCAAAAAACATACAATGGAAGAAAGCAATATTCGTCATAGTAGCCATGAAAAAAGCGTCCCTCCTGCTCGCCGTGAACGGGGTCGTCGGTTGCGTCGAAATCAAGAATGAGTTCTTTCGGCGGCTTTTTGAATGAGCTTATGAAGCTCTCAACGAAAACACTGGCAAGCGACAGGCAAATCTCACGGTTCGCGCTGTTTTCGAAGCGACTCAGCGTTGACGCTCCGGCAAGCTTTTTATCTTTGCCGACAAGGGACTGGATCAGTTCATCATTGCAGAATTCATTGTGGTCGTTCAGATCTTCATAACCCGCCGCAATGCCGTAGACTCTCTGGCGGAGCATTGAATGGATGCTGTGTTCAATTTTTCCTGCCTGGCGATGGTCAAAAGACTCAAGATTTTTGGACACTGAAGAAGTGATTTTTAATTTTTTGTCGAGTTCGGCCAGTAAAAGCAAGCCTCCGTCACTGCTGATATTTCCCCCATCGAAATTTACTGCGAACTTTCTTCCGGTCACACGTTGAAACATATCCATTCTTAAATTACATTTTGTCATTGGCAAACCTTTGGATTTATTACTTTGTAAGCTATTGCAATATAATCCGTTAAAAAGGGTTTGCCTTTTCTTTTTCAACCTTTTCGCGCAATTTGCGGGCTAACTGTACTGTTGCACATATAGAAACATTCTATTCCACGATAATTGCAATTAAAAACTTCATTTGCTGTAATCACGGCAGTATTACAATTGAAAACAGAAATCCCCGTTCCTTTAGTTGTTCCGGTACCTTTTATTTCTGATATCATATTATTTTCAATGTTACATCCACTACAATTTCGAATAAATATTCCTTTAATTTTCATGCCGGAAACACAATTATCGGTAATTTCCAAATAGGATGGAGACACTCCAGAAGCAGTATATATGCCGTACTCAGAAAAATTACGAATGTTCAGGTTTTTTATCTGGACATATTCAACGGAATCATTAATTTCAAAGCCATTAGTTATTACTGAAACAGTGATATCATGCTGGTTAGGGTTTTCATCGTTCGGCGGATAAAAATACAACTTATCCGCAGCCGCATCATAATACCATTCGCCGGGAGTATCCAATTCTCCGAAAATATTTTCGAGATAATAACCGTAACCCGTTCTGTTTGAGTATGAGGTTGCACTATCCAGAGTGATTAAACTGCTACTGTTCTCATAATCAACGACTTGCTTTTCTTCAATCCACCACGCTGCGGTTCGAATAAATATTGTGGCACCGTTCCAGTAGTCATCGGCCTGAGTCAAGTCATAATCTATCACATACGTGGCAACACTGCTCGCATCTATTGTCAGATACCCAGTATTGGGATACCTTGCCAAAGTTTGTCGTTCCCCATCATAAAAAAGCTGTGACACGTCAACCCCGCTGACGTCAGTCTGCCAGATGTTGCCGCTATACACCGTCCAGCCCGTTACTTCAAGATCGCCGCTGATTACCGGCTTATCTCCTGAGCCGTAGGCATCAAAAATGATCGGATTACTTGATGTCCCGGAATCGGTAACATATACGGTTCCATCCCATTCACAGCCACGTTTAAACAGGATTTGGTCACCCGGCTGAATATTATATGCATTTATTTTATCCAGCGTCTGCCAAGCAGTTTCCGGCGTAAGTCCGTTGTTATTGTCATTACCGTTGTTAGCATCAAGGTAATAATTTGCGGCATATACACGTCCATCAACTGAAAACATGCCGACTAACATTATGACAACCAAACCCGTTTTTACTGCTCTTCTCATGATTTTCCTCCTGTTCCAAGACGTGGTTATTTGCGAGATATTTACGGTTATAATCTTTTTGCACCTCTTTGTCAATTGATTTAGTATCCGGTTATTTTTTATGTGGGGGTGGTGGATACCACCTAATTTTTTAAAATATTTTTTGTCATATATTCTTTGGTATACCCCATGATTCACAATACTATTGTGACAATTTTTCGCGGGGTTTTCGGAAAGAAGTTGTTGATACAAGAACATTTACTGCCGACAGTAACGGTAATAGTGTATTTGAAATTTTTGCTGTCTGGCTGGTCAGAAATAACCGTGGCAGATTTTATGGTTTTCAGCAATAATAATCTAACAAATCCGTTGGCATTGGTTTTCCCTGTAATTTCTCTAGGTACTGCTGCGTTTTTTTCCTTCGGAGAACATTTAACAACTGCCCCTTTTATAGGTTGACCGTTGTGGTTTATCACTTTTACCGTCAGGTGATTTTTAATCAGCAGTTTTGGATAAATAGTTTTATCCTTCTTATGCCATGCAGCGAAAATGCCATCAGACCGTTCTGTTCCTTGCATTACGCAATCGATACAAAGTACTTGTTCCAGATAGGGTAAATAGAAATTTATCCTGTTCCCAATAAATCTGCATTGTTCTAGCGTAAGTTTTTTCGTAAAGCTCCAACCCCGGACGGCATAGCCGCAGTTTTTAAAGGTACAGCCCTTCAGATAGTTCACGCCAGAACAAACAATTGCTGTCCGGCAATCTTCAAAAACCGTATCCGTAATCCGACCGAAAGTATTGTTGAAGCCGTATGTGGTCAGTGACGCAACACCATAAATCCGGCAGCCTGAAATCCTGATCAGATCGGAACTGCCCATGGTTATAAATTCACCCTTGCCGCCGGTAGTAACCTCACCGATGCATTTGCCTGGTGTGTTTTCAAGCGGCCCGATTACAGCGTTATATGCACATAACTGTCCGCCTAACGCGTATTTTTTTGAGGCTCCCCCGATAATCAGAGTATTGCCTTTGCCAGTGCTGTTATCGATTTTTAGCGTCGGCTTGACAGCGTCATTTTCGGCTACACCCAAGGTCAGACGGTTGATATATTTTTCTTCTTTAATCTTCCAATAATGTTCTCCTTTCCGGAGAAGCCGGTAAGGTTTGATAAATATATTACCCCGAACAATTACCGTTTCCTTAAAATGTTGTCGGTTGCCAATCTGGAAATAAGTATCGGTGTGATTGTCGCTGCCAATCCACAAATTACAATTTATCTGATACGTGTCAGTGTCCGGATCGTAAGTAATTTTTTCCCAATCATACATCCGGTCAAGTTGATAAAGTCTGGCTGGAGTACAGGGGATTTCCTCAGGAAAATCGGACACCCAGATAGTATCCGACAATTTATCATAAATAACTGCGGCATTGATGCTGATTATAACGTGGCAAAAAAGCAAGAATATCAATAAAACCTTTTTCATCATTTTGGTTGCCTTTATTCCTGAAATTCCGTTGCAACTACTCCTTTTTCTAACTGCGCGGCATCCGCCCAGACGGTGCCCGGTTCTTTCACTTGAACTATTATTGAATTATACTTGTGAAGGCCGGGAGGCATATTGCGCGTAATCGAATATCTTTTCCATTTTGTGGAGAGCGATATCCATTCAAACTTGCTATACCGATATCCCCTGAGTCCAATCCTGACTTTGGTACCTTCTTCAGCTGCTTTCAGGTAAATCGAGAATGTATAAGGTTCAGCTTTAAAAATTTGTGGAGAAATAATAACTCCGAAACCCTGCCCGCAACCTGAAAGACGTAAAGATTTTTTGCCATAAAGAACATTGTTCACGTCCTGCGACCATCCACTGTCGGCATTGCCGACAAGGTAAGGCCATGGAGAAACAAGTGGCCGGTAATAATCAGGCCAGTCTTTGACGGTAGCCACTTCAAAACTTGGATTGGGAAGAATGTTTCTTTTGCCACGTCTTCCCTGCCGGGGGATTTCTGCCTTATCAAGTATTTCTCGTGTAGTATCTGGCACCGTTTTCACATTTATTGTAATATCCACGTTTTTTCCATTACTTTCGAGGCGGTATGCCCTTACCCCGAAAGGTTCCAGAGTTTCGGAAAAGGAATGATTTTTTATTTCAAAAAATTTATTTCCGAATATACTGACTGCTTTCGATTTATTCTTGACACATGAGATTTTATATGTTGTATTCACCGGACAGTTATTGGTGTTTGCTGCAAGAAGAACATAACCACCATCCGGATTTGTTCTCAGGCACACGTGGACATTGGGAAAAATATTCTTGTCCGGATCAAATTTTCCTGGCTCATATTTAATTTGCTGAGGGAGATCGTTGGTGACCAATGCAGGAGTAAGTCTTTTAATATGTCCGGATAATTCTGAAATAGCTTTCCAGCTTAATTCATGTTTTAGCGGAAAATTAAAATAGAAAATGCCTTTTGCGCCGTAGATCAAAGCAAGATATGTCTGGCAATATTGTTCTTGTGGCAATAATATTCTTTTACGGGTTCCACTCCAAGATTCACTGCAGAGAACCGTATAAGTTCCCCTGTGTGTTTTGAGTGCCCGTTGCCGAGTTTTATAGGTGATTTTTGCTACAAAATTGATATTGCCGCGAATGCCTGAGCCACCGGGAATCCAATACGGATCAGTCCCGAGGAAATCGCACCAGTCAGTTGCATTATTTCCTGCCGGTATATAGGATGAGTAGAGGAGGAATACCGGATGATAACCATCAATGCTTCTGACTTTTTCATATAGCTGTTTGAGTTGAATAAACTGGTCGAAAATCCTGAGTTGCGGTTCGTCAAAACTGTTATATCCCAATAATGTTTTGTCATCTTTTGATAATTGGACAGCATTACTTAGTACTGGAAGGTTTTTATTGAAAAATTCCGCATATATCTCGTTTTTTCCTTTCCTTGAAACATTATCATAAAAAGAGTGACACATATCGCTCTTCATATAACACAAATCCGCATGGAAACCGGATCTATAACGGTTCCCTAGTAACTTCAGCATTTTACCGCTAAAATATTTATTAAGAGATTTCAGTTCCTGGCCAGTAGCATATGCCGTAATATTTGGTATAATTTTGAGATTGTATTTTGAAACCGCCTGAATTTGCTGTTGCAGGTCTTTCGGTGTTTCAAATTTAGTAAGATATATTAAAGAATTCAATCCGGCCTTAGAATACGCCTTACAGAACTCTTCCAGCTTTGCTTTTTTATCTGGATATATAACTACTGTTGTCCACATCCCATATGGAAAAAATGGCTTGCCATCATACCAGAGAGTACCATTTTCCCGGTCAACTTTCCACTCAAAACCAAGCTTCTCGGGCTTTTTTAAAAGGAGTAATCTTTGGCTACACATAACTTTACCGTTATTATAAAGGGCAACCGTGATTTTGTGTTTTCCAGTGGGTAATTTTGTCAGATCAACGGGTAATTTTGCTTTTCTTGAAGGGGGAGAAAGTTTACCGAGAGTATCTCCGTTTTGTTTCTTCGCCATCAGGCTCATACTTTCCAGTTCTTCCTCTGGAAGTCCCAGACTGGTAATCGCGTAAGCGTGTGTTTCCGTGGTATAATATGTTTTATTAAGAAAAGCGGAAAGAAGCGTCAAGGAAGAAGTATCAGCGATGGTACTTTCCTGCAAAAAAGATCCTGTGTCAGCATCTTTCATCACTATTCTGATTTTGCGCTGAACCGGACTGTCAACAGGAATTTGAATATTCAAAATTTCCTTGTCCCTGCCTGAAAGCTTGACTTTTCTGGTTATTTGTCGAGTTTTTCCCGATATCGGTTCGTCAAAAACCGTTAAGTTAATTTTTCCGGCCTTGCAAGTTATATTCATGATTTCAAGGTCAATTCCGTAATGCATTCCTTTATCACTACCCCGAAAATGACTGACAGTTGCTTTTTCCAAACTGGCAACAAGCGGAACTGCTATTTTAATTTTTTCCAGGCCTTTCAGTTGGGCGAAACTTCCCGTGTCGTGAAATGTGCTGGCTGCCGGAGCCCACGAGCTAAGTTGCCTTTTATCGTTTACGTATACGGCATTGGCATCGTATTCCTTTTTTACAAAGTTTCGACAGAAATTGATTTTTGCTTTTTCCAGATTCCCATACGAAGCAAGGTAGTAAAGAGGGATCGCGATTTCAGCATTCCAACCAACCTTTGTTATTTTTACAACCGAGCGCCATGGAATGACCGTGACTTTTTTATTTCCTCCCTTAAAGACAAATTTTTCTGCACCCACGTTTGCGGAATTAAGTTTCAACTGGAAGTACATCTTACCATCGGTACCGGGATCGATAAAGATTTCGATGGATTCATCTTCGTGGATGGCCGTGCTGTTCTGTTTTTCGTCGGCTTTCATATCATTCGGAGCAGGATGTTTGCATGTAAAACCAATATAAAGCCATTCATTGTCAGCGGTTATGTAAATCCTAGTCATATTCGTTATTTTGCCCGGTTGCTTCAAAATATGAAAACAATCCGTTACCAGAGCGTTTTTCCAACATTGATCATTAAATTGCCCGTCAAGGACCGGGGAAATATTTTGCTTTACTTCGATTATGGGAGGAATTAGCTTTTTTCCAAAAAGAGAGATGCCTGACGTCAGGAGTACCAGAAAAAAAATGTTCTTTATTTTGTTTGCGGTCATGTTCTGCTGCCTTATTCCGGAATTAAATTTACTGTTTCAAACTTTTATTCACTTCTTTTTCGAAGGCATCGAAATTCTTCTTCATGATGTTGTCATGATGCGCAAAGTTTGGGGATGTGGTGCCGTAAAGCTCCTTTCGTTTATTGATAACATTGTTCATTTTTGTTGCTGCGGCTTTGAATTCGGCGGCAGCAATTTTCAGTTTATCGTTATCCTTGTTTCTGGCTGCGGTTATTATTTCTCCCGCTGCATAATTCACTTCCAAAAAAGCCAATGCAGTTTCCGCGTCTAGTATCCATTGCAGTGCCCCGATTTCCTCTGCTAATTTCAACGCCTCTTGGCAACGGTTAAGGTTTTTTTCCTTTGTTTTTACGGGGAAAAGCCATTCTTTACCGTCCAGCGCATTTTTAAAATAGGTTTTCTGTTGACTGAAATTTAATTTACGCCCGATAGTCTTACCGGCAATCGGTTCCAGCAACAGGATAAAACGGGCAAATTTTGCTGGCTGTTTGTAGTCGTTGATCGTGGCCCACGCTTCGGCAAATTGAGATAAGTTTCGGCCTTTATTGTTCCAGCCCCATTCCGCAATAGCGGCAAGGCGAAACGCATTATAATTTTGGGCGTTTATTTCCTTGTCGCGCAAGATAGTAAATGCAGCTCCTCCCTGCCATTTTGCCCTGAGAAGGTGATCTATCCTTTTCTGATAATTTTTGAGTGATGAACATAGTTCACGATTACACAAAGAAGGAAGATGTTGGGAGATTAAAACCTTGTCGTTTTCGGCAAGGGTGTCAAAAGGCGGGTTCTCTCCATCTTGATCAATGGAATAGCATGCTCTGACTATAGTTTTAACATCGGAATTGAGAAGTTCTGTGACAACCTTATCACCGGTATCTGGAGAAGGACGTTTGGAACCATCATTTTTTCTAAAACTATAGAACAATGCTATTGAAAAATCAGGATATTTTTTTCGTACACGTTTCCAGGCGTTTATTAACGCACGGGTTTCCAGAACGTATTGATTTTTATCTTTACAATTTTCACATTCACAGTGTCCAAAATATTCTGTTGTCCAAAACATGACATGGTCAATCCCTGCTCTGGCGGAGGCTTCCATAAGGCTGGCTAACAGGTCTTCAAAAAGTGGATTCGAGGCACAGGGACATTGGAATTGCCGGGGCGGGCCATAAGGCAGACCTTTAGCTGCCTGCCAGGCGTTTTTGCCTTTTCCCAGCAATTCTGGATAAAACTTTTCCAGGCGTCGATGCCATTGAGGAAAATTAAAATGTGCTTCCCTCACAAAACGGGTAAACGCATGGAGCTTTCCACAATTAATATTTCCCCTGTTTATCCTAATCTTCCAATCTTTCCATGACGGACTGCCTGCATTTCTCCCACTAAGAATGTAAGTCACAGGCAACCAATCGTTAAAGTTAAGTTTGAGGCTGGATTCCCAGATTATACTTTGATTGTCAAGAGAAATACACCAAGATCCTCTGTATTTAAGGTCGGGCCAGTCGAGTATTTTTGCCATGGGAATTGACACTATTTCCCTAGTAATATTTTTCCCCAGTAATTGCTTGAGTGTTACAATTCCATAATAAATTCCCTTGGGATCCAACGCAGCGATAATCAATTTATCGTTGCCGAAAGGCTGCATCAGATAAGCCTGTTCCTTGTTCGGAAGTTTTTTCAGTTCTTCAGCTCTGTTAACTTTAAATCCGCACACCCGGTTGTCCTTATCCAGTACGCCGCAAAGAATTTTAAACTTATCTCCGGTAGGTTCAATGCCGGTTTTTTGCTTGAAAAAATTTTTAAATTCTTCGATTGCATGTTGTTCAATTTCCCCGCTGCCAGTTGTTAACTGGATTCCGACTTCCGAAGGGGCGAGTGTCGTTTTTTCTGTAATGGCGATGTGATGCGGCAATGGCAGTAAGTGCAGTAGCCATTGATTAAATTCTTCCTGATTTACCGGTATTGTCTCCCCTTTCAAGTTGCCAACCGTAAGACAAACCATGATTATGGCTCCCCAAAATGTGATTCGCTTTGACATGTTTTCTCTTTCTTTTTTAATTTATATTCTTCAAAACTGTATCCGAAAAATTTCGAGCAGGAAACCCAAAACAAGGTTTTACGTGCTGATTCTTTTTTTTACTGCCTTAAATTGCGTGCTTTATATTTATTTATATTTGTGCTTTTGGATTTTTAAAACCTATTCATTCAATACCCAGTCAGCATCAAATCGCGGATTTTCAGCGGAATGATAAGGCATTATTATGCACGGTTTCACATGCCCTTCCTTAAACAGGAAGTTTCCTCTTTTTACGTGCCGCCAAGCTGTGCTGAAAGGATGTTGATAATAACTGAAACGCGAAGAATATACCGCCAGATTATGGTCGCGCGGTACAGCATACCCCTGATAGTCATAATATTCTTTCTCGATAAGAAGAACGGAGCCAGATGTAACTTTATTGATTTTCTTGGGCTCGGGTACCGCTGTCGCGTTAACCCAGCCACCACAAACAGCCCCAGTTACAGTAGACTCACTGTATGCCGTCGGGCCGTAAGTCGAACCATACAGCCTGGTCGGGTCTACTGCCAGACCGGATTGCCATTGAGGCGTTGTCCCGGGCATTGCCGCCGATGGACAAAAAAACGGAACAGACGCCGACATGGAATTCCAGGCGGCATATTCGGGATGATCTGGATAATCGGTGCTAACCTGAACATACGGCAACAGGTAATTGGCCCACCAACTGTGCACTCTATTAAAGGGTGTCAGGTAGTCATTGTTGTCCCCGACGTACAGCATTGTGGCAACTCCCAACTGCTTCATGTTATTGGTACAACTGATTCGTTTTGCCTGGTTCCTTGCGTTATTCAGCGCCGGCAATAACATACTAGCAAGTATGGCTATTATTGCAATTACTACAAGCAGTTCAATAAGTGTAAAAATACCCATCACCGTCATTTTTTGCTTCATGATTTCCTCCGTTAATTATTGTGAGTTATTTTTCCGAATTTATGAATTGCCGACTGATCGTAATCGAAAACGCTTTAGTTGCGCTTCATTATTTTTCCGGTTGAATCTCTGATAACAAGTTTCACTGGCAGTTTCAATTGGTTTTCTGTAATATCCTCAAAGTTATCTTTATCTTTATCGTTGTTCCTGATTTTTTGAATTAATTTTTCAACTACAATCCTGCCCATTTCCTCAAAAGGTTGTTCAATGGTGGTCAATGCCGGGATTGCCAAGTCAGTAAACTCAAGATTCCCGAAACCGATCACGGAAAGGCTCTCCGGAACCTTTAGTCCATGATGGAAAGCAGTCCTCAATACCAGCATTGCAACAATGTCACCTGCACAAACAATAGCTGTCGGTGGAGATTTCCTTTCCGAAAATATAGTAGCAGCAGCTTGTTCAATCCGGATTTTAGCGGGTATGGCAATATTATCATCAAGGTTGATCAGGTTGCCGACAGTGCTTAATCCCATAGCTTTCATACCTTTTAAAAAGCCCTTCTTCCGGATTGAAGAGGTTAGCTTGTTTACTCCCGCTAAAAAAGCAATGTTTTCATGACCAAGCTGAGCAAGATGCTTTACCGCCAGTTTTCCGCCCATAATATCATCTGAGTCAATTTGAATAACTTTATCAAAGGAAAAACAGGAATTTACTAACGCAACTTTAATATTATGCTCGGATAACTCGCGATATAGAAATTCAAACGTTTTTCTGTCATGCAGCCTGACTATTACGCCACTCAACCTTTGACCAACACAGAATTTGATTATATCGAGTAACTCCTTTTCACCAGGATTTCTATTGATGTGAATTAATTTGATGGAAAAGTTATTATTTATGGCCGCCATTAAAGAAGCATTTAAAATCCGTGAAACGTAGTCATATGCGAGATCAAGACCGATAAACCCGATAACATTGGTTTTTCCCGTAACCATGGAACAGGCAATTTCATTGCGGCAATATCCAAGACGTTCTGCTGTAGCGAGAATTCTCTCCCGCGTTGCATCAGTAATTCTTATTCCTGTATGACGGTTATTCAGTACTTGAGAAACCGTCGGACGGCTTACTCCCGCCTCTCTTGCAATATCTTTCATAGTAATCATAATCAGCATCCAATCTCTTGATAACACGAGTAGTATACACGAGTTATCAGAGTTTGTCAAGAGGTTTTTCTGAAAAATTTTCCTTGTGCTTATTCAATGCCCGAGTTTATAATTTCTTGGTCGAAGTAGATGATACTCATGTCAGCGTCAATAACCCCATTCCCCCGGATGCCAGGTATCCACATTTAATGATTTGACCAATAATGTTACGCTGGAATTCAGGATTTTTTTACCGGTGCCATGTAATCATAACTCTTTTCTGTCATCCGAGTAGTGAAAATTGATACCGTCAACAGAACATCGTCCAAAGTCAAATGCAACTTGAACAATCCTGCAAAGCAAATGAATGAAAAACTGGATATATCTGTGGCCCGTAAAAAGTCTTTGCAAGGTTTGCCGTGAAATGGCTTATATCCCTCCGGAATAATTTTTGCCACATAGTAATCCTTTTGGCCTGCCGCCAGCGATTGAATGTATTGTCCCATATGGGTAACTGATCGGGAATTTCAAAAACAAATGCCGCCATTACTCGTCCAATGGAATTTATGTTACGGTTTTCCCGGTTACAAGTTGTTTTCAGGTTGCAGGTGACGGACCGAGTAGTTATCTGTATTTAAAAAATCAGCAAAATTGCTAACCGCCAGACAGCCCGATAAAGCTTTGATTTTTTCCCTGGCGTGTTTATCATCAAACATATAAGCAAATGCTTCCGAATGAAAACCGAAACGCTTGTCTTTCTCAAGTAATGGCAATGCTGTGGTCAGATTGTCAAGTTCATCCGCGACAATGAGTTTATATTTTGTTAGTAATGATTCATTCCAGTCTTTTCTCAATTTGTACACCTTATGGATATTCAGAACACTACGGAAGACATGATAACACATTCTAACGTTATCAATCTCTTCGGTGGCAACACGCGTATTGTTGTTGTATAACGCTTTTTCCAGAAAAAAAATGCCTTCTCTCCATATATAATAAAGATCCATAAATTTCTTGATGAATTCATTGAGAGTGTAAGGGCCAAGTTGATAGTCAAGGATTTCGCCTCGTTTCTTTTCCATCACATGGGCACGTCCGGTAGTAATTCTGGCCAAACTGTCAGCTGTTGTCGGGATTTCCGGCAATGATCCTTTTTTAAGAGGATAACACAACGCATAGTTAATTATGCCAAAATGTAGAAAAGCAACAGAAAATGGGTAGTGATCCATGGCTTCGGAAAATTTTTTCCAGGCCCGAGTGACCAATTCGGCATTACAAACGCCAAAATAATCTTTGGCTAAACTAAGTATAAGACGAATTTTAGTTTTTTCTGGATCATTTTCTTTTCCAGTCAGACGATCCAGGAAATAATTGAAAGCGAAGGAGTTCACGGTGCGCATGCAACCGAAATTCCAACAACCAAGATAACCATCTATTTCTAATCTTTGATATTTTTCTACCTTATCATAAATGTTTGTTATTAAAGGCAGATTAGGTACAGTGGCTAACTCATGAGTCGTACCTAACTGCAATTTAGCCATAACTTTCAAGCCTGTTTTCTTAGCGCAGGCCGCTGCCTCGACAAACATTTCCGAAGGACCGACATAAGACAGGGAATATTCCTGTATAGGCCGCTCCAGTCCACAAATAATTTTTCGCCCGCCGCATTCAAAATTGGCCAGCAAAATTACGTCCTTGGGCAACCGCTTGATTATTTGGCGATGCGGAGGTGGATCAAACATGTCCCAGCGCCAGTTGAAAGGAATAATCGCGACATTGTTGGATACTGAACGAATCCCGTCCCGGAGCAATTGGATAACTTCCGCAACTACGTCCACCGCTCCTCTTTCCCGACAACGAGAACAATTGGGCTTGCGGCCAGTTTTCCTATAATCTGCATTAATATCGTATACCATAATATTTGTCCAGCAATGCGCCAGGTAATCCGAAGCAGTCAGAAAGAAAATTCCGCCAAGATCAGGTAAAAAACGTATCAAATTTGCGCTTCCTTCCTGCAAAAATGCCTTAACCTTTTCCGTAGATGTGCACAATGCACGCATTTTAACTTTTTCCCCTCCAATAAACGTCTCTTGCATTTCCCCACCAACATCCGGATGTTGGTGCCAGAAAGGATCGTCTGCAAACAATCCGCGGGGTGGCTGACAATAAAGATATACCTTGATGCCATATTTTCTGGCTCGCACAATCAGAGAATTGAGTTTATCTACATGCAGTTCAGAATTAATCCCGAATTCTGGAAAAACCACAGTTTTTACAATACGTTTAAGTAAGCCATGTACCCAGATACCGTTAAATCCATGAGTAGCAATTTCCGCCAGTTCTCGTTCTGTATAAACTGCATCTGCGGTAATACTTTCATCCGTAAACTCATTCAATTGAGGATCATTATAAATATTCTTGAAATTGCTCCATGGTGAACGCCAGATTCGGAGATCAGGCGTCTGTACATTATTTATCTGGTGATTCATTAACTTGTCCATTTTTTTTTGTATGATAATCCTTTCTTTATTATTCTGTCAATATTATTTTTCCGAAATTTGCGGGTTTAAGATTACATTGTGTTTTTCCATTCCACGTCATCACGGATTTGGGGTTTTCCAAGCAGTCAGCATCATTAAGTTGGAGATTGAAACCGATGACTCTTTCTTTCTCCATTTTCAACTGCGGGAAAAATCTCTTTGTGATCGGGATTTTTATTTCGATGCAGTATCCGTTGGCAGTTTCTTTTGAATCTGCCTGAATTATTCCCGCGAATTGCTTCCCTCCAGAGCCTTTGATCCTGATTTTTACCCCGGGATCATTTTCAGTTCCAGGGGAAACAAAGATATGCCTTACACCATCTGGAATAACATAAGGAGAACCTCTTGATTCAGAATCACGACCATCAAGATAAAGCTCGAAACCGTCTGTCGCTGTTATAAAACCTCCAAACATTTTAAGGATTCTGCGGTCAGTATCAGTAACGTCAACAAAAAGGTAAAGGTTGTTTTCATCCCACGCCATCTTGACCTCGGCACTGAGATCTCCGGGGCCTTGCCAATATCTATCAGGATCCTTGTGTACTGGATCGAAAGTTATCGGATAGCCCCTCGTAACCTGCTTGTCGTCTTTTATAGAAAGAATACTGGAGTTATCCGGCCAGTCTCTAGAAGAGGCATCTATTTTTAAGTGTCCAGACAGTTTTTTGACTTTCAAAGGAGCCGCTTCAATTTCTGTATAGCACAATCTGCTTAATTTCCCAGTTTCAGGGGCATCAAAGTCAATTTTTACCTCAACAGGTCCTGAAGTGCTTTCAATAGGTAAAAGCTTTATGGCAAACTCTTTTTTGCCTCCAGGCGGAAGGGAGATATCTATTTTTGTTTTTTCAGCTTCGAGTTTTCCGGATATTTTAAACTCGACGACACCTTTCAACGGCATTTCGAAAAGATTGCTGAATTTGATTTTTAGAATTCCTGTTTTTTTTACATGAATTGTTTTATCGATATCACAAGAAAACAGTTCACCAGCACTGACAATATCTTTTCCGACTTTTTCCAAATAAAACGGACTTTCTCCAAGCTTGAGAATCAGTTTATCCTTCAAACGTGTGAGTTTTTCGGGATTTCCGAACATATTGAAAAGCTCAGCGTTCTTTGAATCCGGTTTTATGAAAACATCCTGTTCTCCTGACGAAGACCACAAAACCGCAAGATACTGCTTTAACTTCCAGTTATAAAAAAGATAAGCCCATAAATTTCTGTTACTTAAATCTATTTTGCGTATAAAATCGACGCTCGAAAGCTTTTCCACCATAGCCGTCCAGGCAATACCGGGAAGCTGAACACCGGCATCCAACTTGTGAAGATAGTTCGGATAGTTCTCCGAATTATATGTCATAGATCCGACTCCATGCCTGACATGCAGCTTAACGTCTTCTGAAAGGCAGAGTATCATACGCCGTACAGTTATCTGGGAAGCGGTTGATTCGTCGCGGCTGTTCATTCCATAGTGAATCGGCTTATTGAACCTTGTAAAAGGACTTATGTAAAGTTCTTTGCGTTTTTTTGCCAAAGCAAGCTGAATTTTTGACATCGGAAGGCCGTCTATGGCTCGTCTGCCGCAAACAACATATCCCGTTTCTCCATCAATGATAGGCAAGGCAAGACTGTATTTTTTTAGTAAGGCTCTACTCCCGCGGATTGTCTGCAAGACCACCTCTTCCGGCATTAAGGAAAATCCGGCAGAGCCTCCAAGGTAATGAGTATCCAAACGGTCCCAACACTTCCCTGCTCCCTTTGCTAAATACTGTTCCGTTTGCAGGTCCCAGCCGCCACGGCAGGCGGACGGGCCACCGAGAAAGGCTTCAGGCACGCATTCATCACGTGCCTTTTTGGCGATCTCAGCTATTTTAACATAAAAATCAGGAGACGCGTTCTTAAAGCAATGCCTTGCATTTGCCTCATTGGAAATATCCATACCGCTTATTTTATCTTTGTAGCGTGTCAGTATCTTTCTCAACATACGTTCATAGTATTTCAGGTTTTTCAGAGTTGGGGTCATAAATTTATGTTTTCGAGGCGTCATCCAGGCGGGTGAAATGGAATTGAAACATAAATATATTTTTCTACCTTCATCATGAAAATGATTAATGCAATTGTCCAGTATGGAAAAATCGAATTCCCCTTCTTTGGGTTCAAACTGGCGCCAGTCAATATTTAGCCTTATCCATTTCTCACCGAAATCTTCGACTCTTTGAGGCTTCGACCAAACAGCATTACCAACATCACATCTGCCAAAAGGAGAAGTATCCGGAATATCCTTGACACTTCTTATCGCACCGACCGAATATTGAGAGCCGCGCTGAACGGATTCACCGTTATTATCACGGAAAAGACATTTTATCCAAAAACAGCCCCGAAGCTTACTCGGAATAATTATTTTTTCATAATTTGTCTGAAGAGGTTTCAGCTTAATATCTGATGTTTTACGGTAAATTTCCTTACCCAAAAAATCAGAGACTTCAAAATAAAGCTTTCCACTGCGTTCTGTACTGTATAAATTCTCCACTCCCACATTGATCTCTTTCTTTTCGTCCTGAGCAAAAAAATTCATATAGTAAGGAGTTGTAATTTTCAAGCCATATTTGGGGTTCGGACGGTCTTTGATGTCAAGATCATAAAATTCCAGCTTCTTGTAAAAACAAGATGAGCTTTCGGCAAGGCAACCATTGACATGGCCTTTGTAGAATTGAGGCAAGTCATAATAAAGTTTACCTTTCGCGGGAAATTTTTTGTTTTTGCCGTTGAGTGTTATTTGCAGTTCCTTCTGGTCAAAAGATATACTCAGCTCAGAAAGTTTATCAGAGGGCAAAGCGACAGGAAATACAAAAGTTTTCTGGATAAGTCGACCTGATCCATCTTTAAGAGAAAGTAAAACGCTAATCTTTTTAGCAGAAATCAGCCTGACCCTAAAAATATAGTAGAGTGGGTAATATTTCTTGTATCCATCCTTCCAGGTCAGAGTGCGGTCTTTGAGATAAAAAGGTGTTATATAAAGGGCAAAAACTGAAGATCGGTTATTTGCTTTTGCCAAGGGTTTTATTGTCAAGTCCAGCCTGAATTTTTCTGGGGTAATCGCGCTTGAACCGGGAATCAAGGCTCCATCTCCAATTATAACAACACCGCTGCCTTTCTCCCAGCGAATTACATTAGCCCATTCCGGGCCAAACACCGTGGCATTGTTATGAAATGCAGACCAGTCTTTGATAGTTATACCTTTACCGGAATCAAAACGATAATCAATCATTCTTACAGGTTCTGCCGAGTAAACAGCCACGGCAAAAATCATTACCAAGACATAAGAAACACTCAAGCAGGCAAATCTCATTATAAAAATCCTGTAATTATTTAGAGTTCTAAAGTTTTTGAGTTTACAAGAAACCTTTGTGCGAGTCCCTCCCGCCTTTCTGATAATGTAATTCATAGTAATCATTAGAGAAACACACACCTGATAACACGAGTAGTATACACGTGTTATCAGGTGTTGTCAATAAGGTTCTCCTAAAAATTTTACCTTTGTTTATTTAATGCCGAGTATATACTCATCATGATGTACGACGATCAGAAACGCCGTCTAAAAATCAGCCGTCAGGACCGGAAAATTATCAAGCGTCTCCAGCAGTCGAGTTCGGCAGGTAGTGAATTTTTTTTACTCAGCTTCACAAGATTGCAATCCTTATAACAGATTTCACAGCACTTAAATCTCAGATTACAAACAACTTCCAAAAATAGAAGGATTCGTTTCACTCCGGCTATGCTCCACCATTGATTTCCATATGGAATTCTCTCTTTGACTTTTAGGAAATGTTGCATATCTCGTTGTACCAAATAGTTTTGCGAGAATCGGAGTTTCAGGCAGATGCAATTCTCGCGAAGCAGAATTGCCGTTGAACAGGCCATGCCTGTCTCCGTTTCTCTGAAAGTTCTTGTCACGACCAGAACTTTTGGAAATTTTTAAAATTTACTTCCACTCGTTCATTACCAACAACTTATCGCGCTACATGAGAATGATTATCAAAAAGTGTACCTTTTTTCACCGGATATGGTAGGGTACGCGATCTGTGATTTCTCGAACCCGTGACAAGAAGATTAGACTCAATTGCACCTGTTTTTGCGTTGATTTTCCCGGAAGTGGATTATAAAATTCCTTCCGATTTCCTGGGCAAATCGGATGGTTTAGGAATTTCCATTCAACTCCGTTTTTTGCCATTTGCGATTTTTATGCTGGCTGGTGCCTGCTACACAAGGTTATCTGCATCATCCAGCAATGCCTTCAATAAATCATTTTTGATCTTCTCTATTTGCTTTGAGCGAAACGAATATTTAGTTTTTTCGAGTTCTATTACCGCATTCCAGATGGCACGTTTGAGCTGATTCTCGCGGTTCATGAATAACTCGGAATTACTTTCAATTCCAGCGTTCCGTAAACTCTTGCAGGAATCATCAAGTCGTATGGCATAGCCATTGCATGAAGCCATATATTTTTCTGAATTGCTTTTATTCATTTTATGCTTGTAATGTTTGAAATCATTTTTGCTCAGATTTAACAGTTGCACATACATCAACGTTCTTGTGCAGTTCATGATTTGCAACTTCAGGTACAGGGAACATAGTTTACCTATTTCTGCACGGCGGAAAGATTCTGGATAAATTTGCATACACGGTTAATTCTGCTACTGCCAAGTACGCTAGTTCCTCCGGCGAATCCCATACCGGCAGAAGTAAAATAGACCCAGCCTTGTCCATGAGGACGGCGGAAAAGCCATGTCGCATCTCCCCGTCCGGTCATCATACGATCAGCCAAACCCTCCCAGCTTCCGTCTCCCGGAAGATCGTATGCGTCCCCGGGAGCAAGTGCACTTGCGAGTTGCTGATTTAAGTCGTTGGGGATTGAACTCCAAAGTTTCGGGTTACCGGAGGGCATGACGATTATCCTGTTGTCACCATCCCAACCAGTCCAGGTCGGGGCCGTAGCGCTGCCGCATATTACAGAGTTAACATTTCCGGAACCGTAGAAAACCAATGTTGCTCCCTGTTCCGCGTATGGTAGAAGTTTTGTTGTAACATAATTGCTGGTAATGACAGAACCATCATATTTTGCAACTATGACTCGGGGTTGTCTGTTATCTATGATATTACTTAACGTGTCAGTGTCAGTGGCAGTTTTCAACGTCATACTAAGTCCATAGCTTTCCTGTACCATTGCCGCAAGGTTTGAAGCCTTTGCGGAATCATAATTAAAGACTACAACGTCCAGTCGTGATTTTCGCGCAGCAGAAATATTCTGGAGGAATCTGCACACACGGTTAATTCTGCTACTGCCAAATACGCTAGTTCCTCCGCTGAATCCCATCCCGGCAGAAGTGAAATAAACACTGCCTTCTTCACAAGGACGGCGGAAAAGCCAAGTAGCATTATCCCGGCTGGTCATCGTCCGATCAGCCAAGCCCTCCCAGCTTGCATCTGACGGAAGATCGTATGCGTCCCCGGGGGCAAGCGCATTTGCGAGTTCCTGGTTTAAGTCGTTGGGTGTTGAACTCCATGGCATTGGATCACCGGACGGCATAACGATTACCCTGTTGTCGCCATCCCAACCAGTCCAGGTTGGAGCTGTAGCATCGCCGCATATTACAGAGTTAACGTTTCCGGAGCCGTAAAAAATCAACGCTGATCCTTTTTCAGCATTGGGTAGAAGTTTTGTTGTAACATAATTGCTGGTAATGACAGAACCATCATATTTTGCAACTATGACCCTGGGATCTTCATTATCTATCAGCTCATTTAATTCGCTGATATCAGTTGCGGTCTTCAGCGTCATATCAAGCCCAAGACTTTCCTGCACCATTGCGGCAAGAATTGAAGCCTTTGCCGAATCATAATTGAAAACCGCAACGTCCAGCCGCGTATTTTGAACGGCAGATATATTCTGGATAAATTTGCATACACGGTCAATACTGCTACTGCCGAGTACGCTAGCCCCTCCGGTAAATCCCATACAGGCAGAAGTGAAATAGACCCGGCCTTTTCCGCAAGGACGGCGGAAAAGCCATGTTGCGTCACCCCTGCTGGTCATAGTCCGATCGGCAAGTCCTTCCCAGCTTCCGTCTCCTGGAAGATCGAATGCGTCCCCAGGGGCAAGCGCAGCCGGGAGCTCCTGAGTAAGGTCGTTAGGAGTTGAACACCACGGTTCTGGCTCACCGGACGGCATGACGATTACCCTGTTGTCGCCATCCCAGCCAGTCCCGGTTGGAGCTGTAGCATCGCCGCAAATTGTAGAATTAACGTTTCCAGAGCCATAGAAAACCAACGATGCGCGCTGTTCAGAGGCATAGGGGAGAAGTTTTGTTGCAACATAATTGGTGGTAATAACAGAACCATCACATTTTACGACAATGACCAGAGGCTCTTCATTATCTATTAGTCTGTTTAATTCGTCTATATCAGTTGCAGTATTTAATGAAAAGTTATTCTGAAGGCTTTTGTATCTTATCTGAGATAAGTTTGATGTCTTTGTAGGGTCACTGTTAAAAACGACAGCCCCAAGACGTTCATTTGCCGGTTCAAGACGAAGTTCTCCCAGATAGTATTCACTGGGTAAACCTGATTTTACATGATCAGCTCGCGAGCCGGGACGACGGAAAATCGCAAAGGACAAATTTTCCTCCGGGAAAGCACTGATTCCAAGAGCTTCAAAGGGAATTGTAATATTAAGCTTCCAGTAGTTTACATCAACTTCCACATCGCATGTCCAAAAAGCGTCCCAACTTACATTCTCGCCAGTAGCATTAAACTTGGCATCGTATTTTGTTCCGAGGGAATTGACCGCGAAATGGGAATACTCTCCGTTTTGATTCTCCTGAGATGTCGCGATTATCAACTCGATACACTCGTCCCCTAAAACATTACCGTCTCTCGTACTGCATTGAGGCGACAACAAATTTATACTCGGGTCATAGCATGTGCATTCAATTGAAATGTACTTTCGGGTGCTGTCAAAAAGGTAATTCATTTTCACTTCAGAATCATAAACCGTACCCTCGGTATCACTTGAAAATTCCGGCAGATAAAGGAATCTGGAGGTTGATTGCGGGATTGAATAACTGTATTTGCCATTTGCATCCAACCAGACTATATACGCATTAGACCACACGTCCAGCATGTCCTGCTCGTGATCTATCTCGTCCAAAATCCGTTGATTTCCGGACGCTGCGGTCCTGGCGGATGCCAGATATCCGTAAAGGTTGTAAAAATCTTCTTCGTTCAAATAATCCTTAACAACTTCGGTTAGATTGTGACCATATCTTGTCAAATGGTTTGTGGAACGGCTCCAGGCTTCTTCCTGCAGATATTTAAATGTCAGCATATCACTTGCTGCCGCGCCATATACGGTGGTCATCCAATCATTCATTAAGTTTGTGAAACTCAGGGTGGGATCCCAAAGCATTTTAGCTTGAATATACTGTGCCAGGCGACGGGAATAAGGACCATTTTCCAACTCCCATCCCGCACCGACTTCGGAAATCTCTCCTGCTATATTTAAATCTTTGAATTCCTGAGTCATATCATATATCATTTTTTCCTGGGCAACAGAAGTGTCATCAAGAAAAATATCATACTCATAACCGTAAATAGATACAGGGAGTCCGGTGGCCTGCCAAGCCGCAATGTTGGTAAAAGCTGCCTGATTCATGCTGCAAAGCGGACCATGCCGGTAACATTCATCGTACATACAATATTCAATAAATTCCAGTCGCGGCAGTTGTTGAATGGTGGGGACACTTTTATATCCCTGATAAGCTATGCCGGCGTACTTGCGGTTAGCGTATAAAGGATCCTGATCTATCGTGTCAATCACATTTTTCAGAAAGCTGAACCATGCATTACTGACGCCCTGACTGGTGCAGGAGGAGCACTGGCAATAAGACTGGTTATCAGCGGGAATTATGTTAATGATTTGAATTCCCGGGTTGGCAGACCAGATTTGCTTTACTTTCGCTGCCATCAATTCTACTGTTCTAGGATTGGAGAAACACAACTGATCAGGAATTCTTTGACCGTCAACTAATGCAAAAACTTCAGGTTCTGAATCAAATACGTCTTGAGACAATTTAGCATAGTGACCTGAATACATAATGTTAAAATCAATATTTTCAAGTGTGCTTACAAGAGAAATTGGACAACGCTGAATATTCATTCGATTCCGCAACATCCATTGCTGAAGATCAGAATCCCATCGATTTCCGCATATATGAAATCCGCGATATTTAAACCCTGGTACCTGGTTATGGCTTAAATTATCCGCTGCAATCGAACTCATTTGAGGCATAAATTCCCCGTCGTCTCCAGGCCAAAGCCATCTAACTCCCAACTGGTTTTCAAGGAAATTATATACGGCGTAAGAAGCTGCACGCGGTCTGTTACCGGCAAGATAAAGTTTATTTCCAATCGTATATTCAGCGGTTTTTTCCTCATCACCGCCCTGTAGCCCAAGTGTGGTTGCATTGTTGGCAATATCAGTGCTGCTGGCCGGGGTCCCAACGACAATCTGGAATGTTTTGTTTGTGTCGTTTATAGGTATTTCAACTCCGGTAATTTTCTCGATTGCCGTTTGCAGTTCCTGGCAGGCTCTTATTTCCGCCGTGGTAGCTGAAGGACCATGAATTATACTGGCCTCAGCGACACCTGATGTAACTATTCTCACTTCAGCTTTTACATACGCTGATAAAGTAAGCAAAACTGCTGCAAACAATATGATATATTTCAGAAGTTTTGTCTCATTAAGCTGCCTCCATTGAAATAATCCCGATCTTTTCATGACTCCCCCTTTATGTTTGTTTCAGTTCATAAAAAATTCTTGAATCCGTGAGAAATTTAATTTTTAAAGTTGTAATATGCATAAAATTAACGCTTTACCGTGGTTTTTCTTATTCACCCGTTGGGTGAAGCGAAAAATCCGTAAAAATTTCCCCCTCGGGAAAATCCATTGCGACGCATCTACTTCGTTAGCCGCAACTTGCAGTGGATACCACAGCTGCGTTTTGCTGCCTTGTATCTGCACCGCACTGAATTTTTCACGGATTCAGAAAATTGCTTACTTGATGCATTTTTTTTATCTTTTAAACTTTTGTTGCTGTTTCTGTGAATATTCTCCCGGTCTTTTGTCATTTTCCTTTCATGATTTTTATTAACTTATCTTTATCGAAAAAACAGAAATTAAATTCCCCATTATTCTTCAAACTTCTGATGAATAAACCGGTAAACTGAATTTCAACAATTAGTCAAAATGATCATGTATTTAGATCAATTATTATCCATAAAGGCGTGGTACAGGTTGTCGATCAGGAATGCCGAATTTTGCGGGTGCAAGTTTCCAAACATTGATCCGCCGCCGCAATATCCAAGCCCGCCGCTGGTCATCACAATTTCGCCTTTGCCATATTTTGCGGTCATCAGGTAAGTCACGGCTTTGCCGGTGTTAGTCTCCGCACCGGCAAGTTTTTTCCAGCCTTTCCCGTAGGTTATATAACCATATACAGGAGCTAAAGAACGCTGAAGTTTTCTTTCCAAACCTTTATTGGGGGTGTTTTTCCAGTTACCTTCGGCAATAAAGGTGCTTCTCCTGGGGGCGCCTTTTCCCCTCCAGGTTCCTTTAGTGATTTCCAGTTCCGGGTCATTGAAAAATTTATCAAGATGGGGAGTTCCGGAATAAGCCAGCACCAGCATACCGCCATCATTAACATAAGGTTTGAGGTATTTCCGAAAGAAATTTTCTTTCAGTCCTTTGCGCCCGCTTTTCACGGCAATTAAATCCGGTTTCCGTTCGAGTTCCTTAACCAGATTTGCCGGGTTGTCGGCGCTGCTGACGCACCACCCAAGTTTTGTCAGTTCCACCCCCAGGATTTTCGGTTTGTAACCGCCGGTAAACAGGACAATCCGTTTGCCGTTCAGCTTGTCCGGCGAGACAAAGACCAGGATTCCGAGACTCGACAAACTGTGATATGCAATCACCGGGAACCCGGAAGAAGAATAATCTTTCCGGTGACCGTTTGTTCTAACGATTCCGATATTAATCTCGCTGCCTGGTTCAATCTTTCCGGCAACCGCCTTGGCGGGAATCTTCATATAAGCTGTCCAGGCGGTCTTGCCACGTTCAGTCTTAATTGTCCAGCCGGAATTCCAGTTTTTGTCGAACCGCATTCCACCGAGTCCAATGGCGTCGTATTTCACGCCTTCGGGATTAACGGAAAGGTGTGCGTAATGGCCGGGATTGATTCCGAGGCCGGTCATAAACAATTCCAGGCATTCTCCAGACCACACGTTACTGTCAGTTTCCTTGCCGCGGATATTCAATTTTTCGATATCCGGGTCGTGACAAACCGCTTTGATATAAATATTTTCCGGGGTGGCGAAGACACAGACTTTCGTGGGCGCTTTTTTAACCGGTTTCTTTTTACTGTCGAAAAATTCCGGCAGCGCGGCAGCTTTTTTCCACAATTCGGACGCTAACCAATTTTTCCCGACTTCAGTTGCCGCGAACACGGGAACCTGAATTTGCGAGCGGGTTCTCAGCAGTTTGCTGTTCGCGTAGATTTTCTTCCAGTCTTCGAGCAGGTTTTTCTCCAGTTCAATCTGTGCCATAACTGCCTGCTTCTTATCCGGATCAGTAATTTTTGCGACTTCGGCTTCCGCATTTTTAAATAAGCTGTCGGTCTGTTTGAACAATGCCGGACTCAGATATTCCCCGGCGACACTGGCAGGCGGGGTCCCGTAATAGGAAATGTCCTTCCCCTTTCTCCAGGCCTCACCCATGAGTTTATAATATTTTTCCAAGGATTTCGCGGCGGGACCATAGGCGTATGCGCACCAATCCCCAAGAATGGCATCCAGCGATTCATCAGGATCCCATAGCAACCTGGCATTGGCATATAAAGAGAACCGGTAAGACAGCCATTTCCTCAATTTTTTGGCGGAAATTCTCTTGTTATGAACTGGCGGAACGGTTTCCGATAAGTATCCTGCTAATTTGTTATTCCGCATCCATTTGGCCTGGTCCTGCAAAACCGGCGACAGATTGACATAATTTCCGCTGTTGAACATATCAAATTCATAACCGTAAATTATCAGTGGAATTTTATGCTTTTTCCATTTTTCGATCAATTCCCTGGCATGGGCGTTACAACGGCATTTGGGATCATTCATATCGTGTCTATAACAACGGTTGTAAAGGCAAATCGTGACAGAATCCAGCGGGGCGGGTTTTTCAGGGGGATTCTGGTACAGGGAGTAGGCAAGGGTTGCGTATTTTCCTTTGGGATACCGTTTGTCGGCTTCAGTGATGATTTTGGTCAGGAACTGATGCCACAAGTTACTTGGCCGCATGTTTTTGCATTTATCGCACGTGCAACGGTCGGTATTGTCGGAGGCGGCGAACAAAATATATTTCAGGCCGGGGTATTTCTTCCAGGCCTTGACACATTTATCCGCAATCGTTTTCGCGGCGCCGTCACTCGACCAGCAAAGTTGTTTCCTGTTTCTTTTACCGTTTATCAACGCGAAATATTCCGGGTGGATTTTAAAAACATCCCTGCCTAACCTGGTATTGTGTCCGGCGAAAACAATGTGATGGCCCAGTTTCTCGCGGCGCGCCATGACTTTTGGTTTTTCCGAAAAATACCCGCCTGAAAACAGATAATTCAGCCGGTTCCTGGCCATCCAGAGTTCGGTGGCAGCGTCACGATGTACCCCGCACAGATGGTAACCGCGGAATTTCAAAGCCGGTTCTTCGCTGATCGCCAGATTGTCCTGAATCTTGATAGTTTTCTGTTTCGGATAAAACTCCCCGGTTTTTCCCGGCCACAGCCATTTTACTTTAAGTTCCTTATCAAGGAAAGTGTACACTGCATACAAGGCCGCACGCGGCGAATTCCCGGCAAGATACAATTTATTTCCGATTACGCAAACGGCAATTTTCTCCGCGTTCCTGCTGCCCAACTTAAGTTTTCCGGCAACGGTTTTCACGGCCGCGCAGGTTTCCGGCGTGCCAATTATAATATCATGACTTTCCAGCCTTCCACCTTTCACGATTTTTAGTTCGGTTCCGGAAATTTTCTTTATCATCTGCTGAAGTTCCTCGGCTGCAAAAGTCTCCGTTGAATTCATATCTTTTCCGGTGATAATTTTTGAGCCTTTGCCGAGGTCGAAAGCACTGACTCCGATGGCCGCCAGGAACATCAGACAACACAGCAGAAGCGCGATTCTGGACATAGTAATTCTCCTGAGTTTATTTGATTTGTTTATAACTGCTCGCTTATAACTATTCTAAGGGGTTCCACGGTAAATGCTTATAAGATTTCCTGTTCAGATAAACCGCACTTTCACTTGATGCATGATTATCCAGAAACAACGTATTCGCAAATTTGCTGTGGTGAGCCGGATAGATGTTTTTCCAGAGTTGTTCAGCCCGCCAATATCCCCGCCTGAGGGTATCAGTATTAAAAGTTTCAGTATAATAGATGGCTTGACTTGGTTTTCTTACCTGGTTTGTTTTTACCCCGCTGGGATAATAGCGCTTGACAACGCCATATGATTGATCGTTGGCCCAGGAATAACCGCCCCAGTCGCCGTTGTGAATATTGATAAGATGAAGTGGACACCAGAAAAGCTTGCATCTGATGCGTTCGCCGCTAGTTGATTCATTCGGCGCCAGATACATTTTCAATTTGTGTGACGGGTTAGTTTCGACACTGGTAGTAAAGACCGGATAATAACCATTATTGTCGGACACATAGGAACTGATTCCCAGGCCAATCTGCTTTAGATTGTTAATGCAGGAAATATTCATCGAAGTATCCCTGGCTTTTTTCAGCGCTGGTAGCAGCATTGCCGCCAGTATGGCAATTATCGCGATTACTACCAATAACTCAATAAGCGTGAATTTTCTACATTTGAGTAACGATCTGATCATTCGCTTTTTCATAATCGCAATCCTTTCTTGGTTTTTCTGCTTTGCCGTGTTCTCTCATATTGTGTTCAATTTTTCCTGAACTATTCATAACGGAATAATCAATTATTCACCCTCTTTCTTTTAAGTCATATTCGGCAATAATATACGGATAGTCCGGATCATACTGAGTTAACGTTACCGGGTTGTCCACAGCCCCCAATGGGCGAATATTTTCACCAATGACGCCAGTAGCTTCGTCGCCCATATCGGCGCGGCAATCTTCAATCAAGGCTGTTAATTCAGCCACTATCTGTGGATGATAATCAACAACGTTTTTTGTTTCTCCGATGTCATCAGCCAGATCATACAATTCGCGGACAGCGGCAACTTCCCTGCCGCGATAAACCCAGAGCTTCCAACGTCCCCGGCGAACAGCACAAAGTGTATTGCCGCTGTAATAGAAAAATACTTTACGTGTTCCCGATTTGCTTCGACCTGTCAGCAGATCGGACTGGTCGACCCCATCAATAACGCGATCTGTGGGAATACGGTCTGCCGCACCGGCCAGGTTTGCCAAAGTCGGCAGAAAATCAAGCGAGGCTACAACCTGATCACTAATGGCGCCAGCCTGAATCCGTCCATTCCACCGGATAATACAGGGCACTCGCAGCCCGCCTTCCCAACAGGTTCCCTTTATGCCATTAAGCGGAGCATTTGAACCGCCCTCTTTAGCGCGTCCGCCATTATCTGATGTAAAAATAACTATTGTATTTTCCTCCAATCCCAACGCCGCCAATTCCCGCATCAGTACGTCTGTTGACCAGTCAACCGCCTCGACACATGCGCCGTACCGGCCGTTTTTTGAGCCGTCGACAAACCGCTGAGGCGCGTATAAAGGCAGATGAACCTGCATATGGGCCAAATATAAAAAGAACGGTTCGTCACGATTGTCGCGGATAAATCGAACACTCTGTTCGGTATATCGTTCGATGAGGTTCCGCTGGTCGGGCTGGGCCTGTACCACGGATTTATCGCGCATGAGCGGCAGCGGCGGCATCCGGTCGTCAGGTCCGTGACGCCCCATGTCGTTGGAATATGGGATGCCGTAATATTCATCAAATCCGTGATTCGTCGGCAAAAACTCAGGCTGATCACCACAGTGCCATTTGCCTATGTGCATAGTGGAATATCCTTGCGATTTCAGGATATCGGCAATCGTAACCTCATTTTCGCTTAGTCCGACCCCTTGGCCGGGGAACAGAACCCAACGCCCCTCAAAACGTCCAAAGCCGATCCTCGGAGGATAACATCCGGTGAGCATTGCCCCCCGGGATGGGGAACAAACAGGACTTGCCATATAGAAATCAGTAAATCGCATCCCCTCGTCAGCCAAACGGTCTATCGCCGGCGTTCGATGCACCGTTGAACCATAGCAGCCCAAGTCACCATAGCCCATATCGTCACAGTTAATAAGAATTATATTCGGACGGTTATTTTGTTCTCGCATTTTTCATCTCCAGGCGATTTCAACATCGCTTATTTTTTATTTTGTTCAAGTTTGCCCTTGTAATCCTCTATCACGATAACATCATGGATATCCAATGATTTCAGGGTGATAGAAAGAAATTTGCCATTTTTCTCGAAATGAAGTGATTCAGGTGAAGTCGGGCAGCGAGCCCCTTTGGCATCACCTTCGAGACTTACCGTTATCGGAGCGGTGGTGGTGAAATTCTCAGGGCAGTAAAGCAGATCCAGCTCAACCATACGATACATACTGGATGGTTTGTTCAGCAGATGCAAAACCAGATTCCGGCCTTGCCGCCACAGGGTCACCTGCACATTCACGGGCGCATCCGTTTCAAAAGGCCGTTCAATATGCTTTAACAGGCTCTCTACGATCCGGCGCGTTCTCCGGCTGGAATTTTGTGCGTATCCATCACCAATATCATTGGCGATGAAGATTGCTTTTCCCTTGCCGAGATCACGTTGACAGACGGCTGCGCCGTCAACAACATGGGCCTGTGACGATGATGTTTCCTGCCACCGGGGTTTTTTGAGTTTATATTCCCTTGCGAGGGCATGGACAATTACATCCTCCGCAACCTCAACAGGTGTAGACATTCCGGAGATCATGAATTTCGATACGGGAAAATCACTGCTCAATTCCTGAGATACAAGTTCCAGGTCACAATACCTCGGCGTGGACTCCCGCCGGGTAATGCCCAATATATCGTCCAGCAGCCCTTTTTCCCTCAAATTCCCAAAACTATCCTTTATTCCGCTTTGACCTGTTACCAGGAGCGTCCCGCCCTTTTCTACATATTTGCGGATAACTTTCTCAGCTCCGTCCTCCATGCAGCGAACGTCCGGGAAAATTATAACCGGATATTGAGATAAAGTTTTTTCCTTAAGCAACTGGTTATCCAGGATCAATTCATGGGGCTGGTTCAGGTGGTCCAGAAGAAAACTCATGCCGTGCACATTATTCATGGCCTGTCCGCATTGACAGACAAGGTTGCCCGCCATTCCTTCACCAGACAGAATCTTATTTTTTTCATCGCCGTCAACCTGGTTCCTGCATCGTTTTTCCAGTTCTTCAAGATTACCAAAATCAAAGGTATAGCCCGAGTAAACCAGGCCGCAGGTAATCACGGGATCTCCGCCAACATAGTCTGTCACATTCTCCATCGATTCCGATAGAACACTAAGCATATGTTTACCAAATGAGGGATTTGCTCCAATGGTTGACCATCCACCCACGGTAGCGGCAGCCCGTGCAAAATAAACATTCGTTGTCGGATCCGGCTCAAAACCCGGCGGCGGCAATTTTCTGGCGCCGCTGACGATTTTTCCATAAGATTCCGGGGGATATTCGTTGCTGATGGCCCGGTTTGCTTTCAGCCGGAACTGCGACATCAGAGGCCAGTCTTCGCAGGCTATAACTGCTTTCATCGGATAATGCTTCAAGGCCCATCCTGACATCAGTCCGCGATACCATCCATAGAAATTGTTGTATACGATGACGGCCTGAGGCTCACGGGCGTTTACGTACTCCGCCAACTCAGCCATATACCGCATGAACATATCGGATCGCCAGACAAGGAATTCTTTGAAGTCAGTGTCCTGCCAGTTTATCTCGGTGGGAATTACTAGGCCGGTATCATCCTTGAAAGCCTGACGGCAACGGTCGCAACAGCAGAACCAGCGGTTCGAGAACGCTCCGCCCCACCCGAATTGACAGCTTCCATCGAACCAAATTCCATCAAAATTCAGGTCTTTGACTACTTCGACACAAAATTCTTTCAGCATTTCACCGTAAGGAGACAATAAGCATACGAAATGATCATCACGCTCTTCGCGAATATCATCATGGCCGAGAAACTTCACCCTGTATTCGGGATGTTTTTCCGCCAGCAACGGAGCAGTATTCAGATATTCCCAACTCAGAATCGTGATGCCTCTTTGATGGGCTTCGTCAACAACCCAGCGGAAATAGTCACAATCTTCAGCCGTATCACGATAAGGCAGTATTTTGCTGGGAAACAGCGGGAATGATCCTTTAGCGGAGACGCTGTATTTCCAGGCATCCACGCCGGATTCCGCCATATCGTCCAGTAGTGAAATAATCTCCTCTCTACCACGGGGATTAACAACATTCCTGCATTCTATACGAAGCTTGGAATCCAGGTAACCATAACCGAAAACATCTTTTTTATATGCCATTTAAATTCCCTTTGATTTTTCCTTCTCCACTCCTGTCTGGCGGCATACTGCTCATGGAAACAATTGCTCCGGGGGCCAGAAATACATTGGATGTCTCTTTTGTTTTTTCCAGCACCTCATAAGAGCTGTTTTCATTATAGGGATCCACTAATTCGGCATATTCAAAGTGTCCTTCCACTTCCGCGTTAACGGGATATCCGGCCCGATTCATGAGCACTACGGTCCGGTGTCCATCGTCGCCGGAAAAAGCGGCCGCCAATACATCCGTATCATCTGTATCCGCTTTGATTCTGCACATACCTCGCCGAACAAGTCTGCTGAAGGCTCCGAAGACCCGAAGCAAGTGGCTGGATGCCGCGGGGACAAATCCCCGGCTTCTGTCAATCCTTAAGAGCGAACGCGTAGCGGCAAACGACGGTTGCTCTACATTTACAATCGTCCAGCAATACAATAACGCTTCAGCATCAAGTATTGTCAAATTCTTATGATAAAGCATTCCCATAAGCAGGGCTATGCGATAACTGTCGAGTTGGAATCGCCCGTTATTTACAGCCAGTTCATTACTGATGAACTCCTTATTTCCATACGCATACCGTAGTTCCAGCATATACTCGTCAAACTTATCCGGATCATTGAAATACTCCTGATAATCATACATATGGGTAACCGCATAATTGATGGTCGACCAGACTGCATTGTCGGAAAGGAATGTTTTCGCGCGGTTCACCCCGTTAGAGTATAGTTTCCCCCACGTGCTATGCGGGGTAAGCATGTTTGCATCCTGCATATGTATTTTGACGTCCTGCATACCTTCGGCATCCAAACGCTTACGCAAAGCAAGAGTCATCGCATGATATGTTTCAGGCGGCTGGGCACTCTCATTTTGTATACCTACAATATCAGGATAAGAACCGGTTTTTGCCTTGCATTCTTTACAGTACCCAACCATTGCCTGGGAATATTTATCTGGATCGACAACCCCTTTGCGCAGGATACCATTATCATCACGATATTCTTCTTCAGGATCAGCCATCGCCCAATCCGGAAAATCCCAGAATTCAAACCATACCTGCCCTCCAAGCCGTTTAATTTCCCGGTTGATTTCAAAATTGGAAATATTCCCATTTGGGAAATTGTCCCCGTAATAATGCGGACTGGCCGCGGACAAGTCGTCAAAATTTGACATCTCTTCGTTCAGGAGGTGTCCAATGGGATTTTCTCTATGGATCAGCAGATTGTAATCAACGATTACTTTCCAGAATTCCCGTTTGCCTTTTTCGCTTAACTGCCCGTAAGCCATCGGGGCAATTGTTCCACCGAACCCGAGCATGGTCTGATGCTTACTATTTTGATCTATCGAGACGCAAACATCTTTTGCATCAGGCGAAACAATGCGGCCTGTGATTTCGCCATCACTGTCGATAAGTTTAAGTTGATGCCGCTGGATATCAAAGTGACATGCCTGGGAGACCAAAACCGTATCGTTTATACTCAGTGTAAGGGCATTTTTATAATCAAGAACTATCCTGATCTTTTCAATCTTTTCAGAATAGCTTATGGTATCCTGAAACCATTTTTTTTCAGGAAAAGTGCCAAATGGAGCCTGCCCGGTTTTGACTTCAGCCATGGAAAAGCGGAACCAATCTGACAGCGCCACTTCAGGATTTTTGTCAAAAAAACTGTTTGGATCATACAGCCCCTCTGAATCATAGTGGCGTTGAGTAACTGAAACAGTCTCCTTTTTGATCGTTACAGTAAATCCACCTCTCGGTCCAGTGAACACCCATTCCAGTTTCCCATTCGGAAGTAAAAATGTTTGTGCCTCCAAGGTTCTGCTGAAGACAGCCGGAAGATACTCATCGGTATACATACGCGGAATAGCAGCGGAAACCATCCATATTTCCGCTGCGTTTTCCTCATTCTTCAATGTAAACGAACTACCTGGCTTCACCGTTTGCCAGATTTGTCGTGAAATTTTAGACATAATTTATCCTTGTATTTTTTGCGGACGCCATCAACGGATTTTATTAAACAAGTTACTGTATTTATTTCGGATTGCGGCGGCGTCCTCCATTACCTCGATAATGTATTCGCGGACATTTTTTACATGATCTTCTCCATCCATCAAGGAGCGCAACGGCTTTGAACGTGACATTCCGTTCCAGGATTCCGGCTGGTCAAGGCGGAATGATGTCCACTCCGGCCGATTTTCCGAAACCTCTTCCATTATAGCGGTTATTTCCGGTTTGCGCTGACAACCGGGAGGCATTTCCCAGATGATGCCAGCCTCCGGCGGCGCCGAAAATATATCGTCAAAAAAGTATACACCCACACCAATCCACGGAATAGTTACACTTTGATAATTATCAATCATATATCGATTGTCGTCACGAATCTGAATCATGATTTCAGTCCGGTTCCGTATTCTGCCGAAATGAGATTCAAACACGTCCTTCACTTCGCCATAAAAAATTTTATCAAACATTGCATACATTTCCGGGAAATTCGCCATAGTGATAAAATCGTTTTCTGTAAAAATTTTTCTTTCTTTGATCGAAATATTCATAAGTTGCCCTTATTTGTTTTTTAATTGTTTTTTTCCACGAATATCGGACTGGACCAGCCCCAGGGACCTTCAGCAACCTGAAGGTTGTAAGGCAAATCCGAGGTCTCGCCTTCTTGCCTGACCGCAAGATAATAGAAATGCTGCCCGGAAGTGCAGCCGACATCTATATATCGAGTTTTCGTATTGTTCGTTTCGGGTTTGAATGATTTTATAACTTCACCGTCTCGAACGATATCAATGCGTATCAGTTTTTCCGTTGTCCGCACTGAAAAATCAATCCGGACTTCGTTGTCGGCTGTTACCCGTTGTCCCATGAAGGCGCCGTTGATACGGAAATCGATAAACATTCTGGCTCCGGTGGTGGCGAACATGCGTCGTTCCAAAATGGCTTCCGCAATTGACTCGCGGGTTAGTTCCTTCGCAAAAACTCCCGTGCCCGAACCGCTGAAGGCCGGACACCTCTGGTGCGTGTCTCCCATGCCGGCGAAACCAAACAATCTGCCATCCGCCAGCCATTTGTGGATCCAGTCGGCATTATCGATGATATGCCGTCCTTTCCCCGAGCAGATCTCCACATACGTCTCTTTCGACGAATCGGCCAAAAGCCATTTTTCATGGTGACAGGAGGAGAACGCATCGCTGCCGTTCAGGCATTTATCAAATCCGCTTTCACTTCTGGACAGCTCCTCGTCGCAGCGGAATATGTCCTGATCATCCGTCAGAAAGTAGACGTTATGATGATTGAAAACTTTGCCGCACTTTTTGGCGGTCTCGAAATCGGTTACCGTTTGGCCCGTGTCGTAATCAATGCTTTTATCCCATTCGTAGCCGCTGAAGGTGACGAAATCGGACGGACGGTTAAAGGTGGCGGCATTCAACTGGGTTATATGCCATGCCGACGGATTGAATGGCATGGACTCTCCAAAGTAGGTGTCGCTATCGGCGATGGCGAAAACATCCAGATGTCCCCGGTCCCGGGCGAAATGGTACAGTTCGTCGGGTTCTCCCGATTCTCCACCGGTAAGGCATGAGTGACAATGCAAATCCATCCAGAAGATATTGTATTCTTCATTATTAATTATGATTTTATTCCGCGATGCATTGTTGTTGACCGGCAACGAGACAGGTTGCCATTCGGACCATAAATTTTCATCCACCTCGAACGGTTCGCAATCCTCTGGATTGGGCCAATCCGCGTTTATCAGCCGCAGATCTTTAAGGAAATCCGTTTGCCCCTCTCCCCTTGTCAGTAAGCATAGGCTTTCCCGGCGATCTGGCAAAAAACTTCCCATGGTATAAACCAGGTGCCCCTTGTGCAAAACAACTTCCCGCGACCATTCCGTGCCTTCCCAGCGGCGTCCGCACAAAAGTCCCGAGGCGTTCTCGTATGAAACGGAAGGGTCCTGGTTGCGTTCCCAAAGCAACCAGACGCGGCCGGATTCGTCGGTTCCCAGTATAGGTTTGCGCCGACAACCGACATAGCCATTATGTTTTCTGCCAAGCGAGGGGTTTTCCCAGAGAACGCCATGCCCCAAATGAGCTACGTGCTCTTTGTCTTCGCCGTCTGTAAGCGCTTGCCAGGTTTCGCCATCGAATCTGGCCGCGTATATTTTCGACAGATTTTCAATAAGTTTGGCGCTGGTCACATAATCCAGATGTATCCAGGCAATGATGGGCAGCCCTGTCGCGTCGAGGGCAATCGCCGGTTTGAAATCCTGGGCAGAGGACTCAGTCACCCGCCAGTTTTTTTCGACGCCATCTTCACGAACCAGGGCGGCGCAGATATCATACCGGTTGTCATGATAGCAATCCCAAACCACATACGCTTCCCCACGGTGGTTGATTACGACATCTGGCCTGAGATTCGTTTCGCCGGTTTCCGAAACGATGTACTGTCCGGTCCACTCTCCATCGCGCTGGAATCGCAGTATTATATCTGTCCTTCCTTCCAGATATCTGGTCCATACGAGCGCCGCGAGTTTATCCGGACCGAAGCATATTTTTGCATTGAGGTGATTCCCCTCGGATGTGGAAATTTTCATTGGAGAAGACCAGCCGGTATTTGTCCGGTTGGATGTATATACGTTCCAACGCGCATCGTCCTTCGATGACCATGCACAAATAAGCTCGTTATCAGCTCCGGCCGCTATATCCGGCGCCCAGCAGGAGTTGTCGCGGCGAACGACTTCCAGCTTCCCGGCGCCTCCGTTTTTCACGCTTCGGGCGCATATCATTTCGTGCCTTCCTGAATACGTATCCCAGCAGCTCCACAAGGTTCCATCGGCCATTCGGGTAAGTCCCGCGGTTCTGCTTCTGGTGAAATCACCGGCCCAGTCATTCTTTTCACAATTCCGTGAATAGATTTGCGTCTGCGACCATTTGCCGCTTTCGATTTCTACTTGTTCATGCTCAGTCTTGTCTTGTCCGCACATAATTTTCTTAACCTTCTTATTGGTTCACTATTTACTATTATATTTTAATAATAATAATTTATCAAGTTGAATGATGATACTAATGGTATACTATATGATACTGTTTTAATCAAAGGATAAATTAATATGAATTCCGTGAATACTAAATTGGATTGGACAGGAAAATGTCCTGTAAAAACGTATCCGCCGTATGATCATTTGCCTCATGATCCGGACCATATCCTTTCGGATTGGTTGAATTCCATTGTAATTTCACCCATCAGCGCCGATTACTGGCGTTGTCCTCCTGGCTGGAAGCGGCCAAAGTATGTGAATCCTTTTACTACCCTTTATTATTTTGAATCCGGCAGGGGAATGTGTTGGATCAATGAAAAAAGCAACTGTTTTGAGTTTATCCCTCATTCACTGCTGGTTTGTTCAGAAGGTGTTATAAGGGAAATTAATCCTTATCCTGGAGAAAATGTGAATTTGTATATTATAAGGTGTAATTGCCGGTTATATGAATCTATTGACTTTATTAATTTCCTTGGTTTAAATGGTGTTTTCCTGGACTCGGAGGAAAAAATTCTTTATTCATGCGTGAAGTATCTATGTTATATATATGCATTGCAACCGCCGGGAATGTTCCGTTCGATGGAAGCAGATATTTTTAAAATAATAGCCATGATTTTTCGTCATTATGGAAACCGGATAAAAATCAGTGGAAAAATCAGCAAAAATTTAGTTAAACTTGTACCAATTATTCAATGGTTGGATAAAAACTATTGGCGAAAAGATATAAAAATAGACCTTTTAGCATCGAAATTGTATATGAGTGAAGTGTATTTCAGAAAATTATTCACAAAAGTATTGACCATCAGTCCTATCAACTATCTCCAACGATTACGTATAAACAAAGCGTGTATGCTGCTGACTCAAACCAACCATAATATGAAAACCATTGCCGACATGTGCGGTTTTGCCAATCAAAAATATTTTTTCCGGGTTTTCCGTAAATGGACTGGCACAACTCCGTCTGAACATAAAATCGATATTAACAGCTATCATGATTTGCGCTCCAGATTAAAACCCAAAACATAATTTAACACCTGTATAACGGCTATTTCTAACAAAATAGCATGGGAAGTTTATTGGAGCGTTTAACAAAATTTTAAGAAAAATACTTAGGTAAGGCAAACAGTAATTCTGGCCTGGACAATGCAATACTCCAGATTCTTTTCTGCCTTTTCCACTCCACCGGAATCCCCCGGCAGAGCCGGTTTAATGATAACCCGTCAGGTTCATTTCCAGCAATGATCGCCTCCTGGAGTTCGGGGGCGAGATTAACCAGATGCAAAATTCTGGTCACGTAGGCGATGTCGAGTTGGAGCTTGTCCGTCAGGTGGGTGACGGTGGCGATTTTCCCGGATTCGATAAGTCCGGTCCAGGCGTGGGCTCTGGCCAACGCCTGGAATATCGTTTCCTGGACGGGGGATTCGGTGTTGGGATGCTCGCTGTCCGGAGCGAGGATCACTTTCCTCCCGCGTTTGTGTTTGATGATGAGTGGTAGCTGTTTTCTCTATTTGGTATTTTCCCAGTCGATGACTATGCCCATGTATTTCGAGCGGTCTTCCAACAACTTGTAGTAGATTTCCGGGGCGTTTTTGTAATTTGTCCGGTGGCTGATCATGCGTTTAACATCTAATTCCTTGTCGGCAACAAGGTCAAAGAAAAGTTCGCAGTGGCGTTTTCCCGTCCAGGGATTTTCATAAGTGCCGACTTCCGGATGCGAATAGTTATGCGCTCCGATGATTGTGTGGCTCGGACGGTTGCACAAATCATGAAAATCGAACTCGGTTTTATCGCGCGGACTGCTTATCACTACAAAGCGTCCGATATCGTGCAACACCTTGAATTCATCGGGAATCAGCTTAGAGTTGCCGGTTACTTCAAAGACGATATCAGCCATGCGTCCGCGGGTATGCTCTTTCACAATATCCTGGAGATTCTGTTTTATTGGATTAACTTTTATGAGAGATTTTTCATCCGGTAAAATATCCAGGCGGAAGTCAGAGGTGTCCACAGCAATCACCGGTTTTGCTCCGGAAAGGCGGCAGAAGCACGCCGCGAAATGCCCAAGAAGTCCCGTTCCGAAAATCACAGCCGATTCACCCCAGCCGACTTTCGACATTCTGATTCCGCGCATTACAATCTGGGCGATTATATAGAAAACCGCTTCTTCATCGGAGACTTCATCACGCTGAATAATCCGTAAGTCGGAAAGTGGAACCTTTGCGTAACGACAATGCGGCGCGGTGGTTCCAACGCGTTTGCCAAGCAATGACTTGTCGACATTTTTACCGATCTCAACAATTTCTCCGGCTGCCGCATATCCGGCATCGAACGGATACGGAAAAAATTCCTCCCAAACCGACCCTTCAGGATAGTCCCCACTGAACGCGGCCATTTCCGTGCCGATGCTTATCAGGGACTTGTTGTTCTTAACTAGGACTTCGCCTTCACCGGGAGGAGTAACTTCCCGGTTTTGAAGCTCCGCCACCTGTTTTTCCGGGAATACAATTATTGGATTTTTCAAACTATTCAACTCCTCTGCAATCAAGACTTCAACCGGCAGCAACGCGTAAGATTTCCGGATAAAAATCCCCGGTGCAGCTTTGGATAAAGCGCCGGTTGGCGGCAAGAAGTTCGTCCCACATGGATACGGCATTATTATAATCATCGATCAACGGATCGGAAAGCAATGCTTGTAATGCAAGGTTTTCATCGCGTTCCATGGAGGCTTTGACAATCATTTCCTGGCGGATAGCGATTGGTTCAAGCAACAGCTTCAACCAGTCCGGAAGTTTGCCGTATGCCAATGGCTCAATGCAGTCTTTACTGACAACTACCTGTCCCTCCAGCAAAGCGCCATACGGCAGGTCGGGAACCTGCCCGGAGTTCGGCCGGTTGAGGACATCGAGCCACGGGGGGCTGAGTCCTGCAAGAGCCGCGACGATATAGGCAAAAGATTCTATTGAGGCCTGACGTGGGATATCCATTTCTCCTGACCGCATATCCCGGTTGTCCCGCTTTACGTCCTCCAACATGCGGAGCCGGTTTTCAATAGGTGTCCTGTTGACTTTCCAGAGCGGATTTTCCTTGAGAGTCCAAGGCAGGAATTCGGCAATGTGCCGGTCACCACAGCCTGGTAAAGCTCCGTAACGCCGGAAGAGTTCAAATTTAAGGCGGTTGCCGTCACCGAGTGAAGTTTTTGTACCGATATCGGTTGCGGCGATTGCGTTGCCGAAATTATCCAACTCCTTCAACCGCTCTTCATCATCGATCAGTGTTCTTAATTCAACGAGAGCGTCCCGCTTGCCGACCGACATTTCGGTGATCCAGGTAAAGTGGTTAATGCCGATGCAACGTAGCCGGATCTGCTCCCGCCAGTTGTCCACGCCCAGCAATCTGCCCATCCGCTGCTGAACATGGTAGATTTCATGGCACAGCCCCACGGTTTTGATCGAACTGCTTTTGATAACCGCCTGAGTGAGAACTGTCAATGGATTGGTCAGGTTGAGCATCCAGGCGTCGGGACAGTATTTTTCCATTGCCCGGGCAATATCAATGAAAACCGGAACATTGCGCCACGCCCGAGACAAACCGCCCGGTCCGGTGGTATCCCCCACTGACTGCGCTATTCCGTATCGTGCCGGGATTTCCAGATCGGCCTTCATTGCTTCGAGTCCGCCAGTGGAAATTGTAACTGCCACAAAATCAGCGCCGTTCAAGGCATCTTCCCGGTCAACGGTGGATTTTATCACAAGCTTGTTGCCCAATTCCCGGTTGATAAGATCGGCTACCACTTTAACATCTTTCAGATTTTCCGCATTGATGTCGTAAAGCATCAATTCCAGCTTGCCGGAAAGATGGGAACATAGGCACAGATCGGCAACGAGGGTATGGGTCCAGGCATAGCTGCCGCCGCCGATAATCGTCAACTTTATCATTTGGTTTTACTGTCCTTTTTAGCAGGTGACGGCTTGAATGGAGGCGGAAGCATTTCCGGCGGCCACTCCGCCGGTTCTTTGAAGACTGTTGTTTTCAGGCGTTCCAACTGATTGTCATCAAGTCCCCGGAAATAGTAAAAAGAAATCCCGTCGATCTTCCAGTTTTTCCTGAATGCCCCAATCCTGGCGCATAATTCGTCCAGATTAGCCGATTTAACACTATATCCGCCTTTCTTGAGTTCTTCCGGGGTTTTCCGTTGCCAGTTGGAAATGTGCCCTATGATCCCTTCCGGACAATTCAGGTTTTGCGTCAGGTAATCATGTCCGACAAGTTTTCCGCTAAGGGAAGGATACTGAAGGAAAGCGCGGTCCACCAGTCCAAAATTAAGCGCTTTGATCATATTGCGTCCCTGACCGCCGCCAATCAAACGATGCGAACTGGTAGGCCAGTAGCTTGGGCCGAACATATAAATCGGCAAATAAGGTCTGACTTCGTCCACGGCTTTTTTCAGTTCTCCGAGAAAAGCAAGCAAATGGGTTTCCTGCCATTCGATGGTCTGCCACGGATACGCGCCGCCAACAATGTTTTTCGTCGTATCATCACGGTAATTTCTGCCGCCGAAATATTTTTTATACGCCTCCATATTTTCTTTGGAGTAATCCGGACGTGCCCTGACATAATCCCAGCCAACTCCGTCAACGTCATATTTTCGCAGAAAATCCTGGACTTGAAGACACATCAACTGTCGCCATTTCCGGTTGAACACTGATCCCCAACCGCCGTAAATTCCCCATTTTCTATCTGGAACCCAAATAGGTTTGCCTTTGAAGTCCTTGATCAAATAGCTTTCAGGGGTGCTGACAGGAGCCATTGTTATGCAGAAATAAGGGATAACTTTCATGTCCATGGCGTGGGCCTGCCGGACAAGTTCCGGCACAAAATCCGGACTATGTTGACGCATCAATTTTACTTTTTTATCATCACAAGGCCAAGTGGCGCCACGCATTCCCCAGGCGTTGAATATGATGCAGTTGAAACCCGCTTTTTTGCACCTGGACAAAATCATTGGAATATCTTTGGTGCTCCATCGCGGAGTTTCGAGAAACATCATTCTCATTTCCAGCGGACGGCCTTTTGCATCGTACCTCACCGGTTTTGTGGTGGCCAGGTTGCGAAGTTTTTTGATCCTTTTTTGCGCGTTTTCCTTTTCATCGGCTTCCGAAACGTGCTTGCGGTAAAGGGCAAGGATTTCTTTCGGACTAAGACATTTTCCGTAGATGGCAAACTCGTCCATCTCACAGTCCGCCCAGCGCTTGCCGTTTTTTCCGTCTCTGCCTAGGTATATTTTCCCTTTTGGTTTTTTCTTGAACGGCGGATATTTTTTAACCCCTTTAACAACCTGCGGTTTTTTCCCATTGAAGTAGATCATCCCCTTTTTACCGAATTTCCAGGTAACAGCAACAAATGCCCACTTGTCCTTGACAAATTTGCATTCCCTGGTTCTCCATGCGCCGCGACCGGGCATCACGAACCAGAAATTGGCGTTGCCGCCGGTACCTTCGTAATATCCGTCACTTATTGCTATTTCCCCGCCCCGGAAAGGGACATACACAAAACAATGACTTTCCGCGTCACCGTATGACCAGTTCGGTTTCACCCAAAAGCAAATCGTACCTTCCTTTGTATTGATATTTTTATCGGAATCGAAAACCAGCCACTTCCCCTTATTCAAACTTACAGCTTCATCTTTGATGCCGATCGGAGCCGACCCCGCATGATTCTCCAGAGCCTGGCTGCTGCCTGCCGCAACGTTGGCCTTCGACCCGCCGTCGAACCTGTTAAAAAACAAGAGTCCCTTGATATTGTCACTTTTTCCATCATCAGCCGCAATGCCAGAAAAAATCCAGGCAAACATCAGCAAAAGAAGCAATTTATTCATTGTGATCCTTTTTGATTATTAACAACCTATTTTGTTGAAGTAATTCTTCTGGAAAAAAACAAATCATCTTCCAGAACCGTTGATCTTTCTGCAACAACCTTTTCAGAAACCTCCGTTTATAATTAAATTCATTGACAAAATTTTTTCTTTATTGGTATTTTTTTAGAAACCGTCCCAGAACCGGGTACTGCATTGGCTCGGATAGTTTTTGTCGCCGACCGAATGAGGAACGTCGCTTTTGTTGCATGAACTTGCATGGCCGTCAATAAACAGAACGTTCATTGCCCCCAGATGCTTGAAAAAACGTTTGGGGGTGTCTAACCAGGTGCAGTTATCCCAATCGGCGTTGGCATTGCTGAAATAGTCTTTTTGCATGTAAAGCTGGAATCTGTTCGCGGTTGCGACTCCTTCAACATTGCTGCAGGTTACCGATGGGCTGACAAAACTGGCAATCTTAACCGGACTGCTGCCGTAATCCCAGCCGGGAGCGCTCCACTGTGCTCCATTCGATCCCCAACTGTAAGGATATGTTGTCCAGATATTTTTGTTATAGTAATTGCTGCTGGCAGTCAACAGACATTCTTCGGAAGGGCACCAGAATATACTGTCAGGAGAACGCAATGGGGCTTGAATGTATTCAAAATCGACACTGAGCATTCCCGTCCAGGAACCGTCATTGTGATTATTTTTTCTGATCGGACAGGTAAAACCGTCGTTGTCAGAGGAATAAGACTGCATTCCCACGCCAATCTGTTTCATGTTGCCGCAGCATTGAATTTTCCTGGCGTTTTCACGGGCCTGCTTCAATGCCGGAAGCAGCATTGACGCAAGTATCGAAATAATAGCTATTACCACCAACAGCTCAATAAGCGTAAATTGCCGTCCGTCCTGTCTTTTCGTGTTCATGTTTTCCTCTCGATTATTATTATATTTTATTTAAAGTTTCTTAACCGACTCCCGTTCGATCAAATTAAAATCCAGAAGGTCAACATCTCCCGAGGTTTTACCGCTTATCATTGACGAAAGTTTCGCCATTGCAACTTTCCCCATCTGCCGCCAGTCGATTCTGAAGGTTGTCAGCCCCGGCATTGACATTCCGGCAATGTCAAGGTCGTTCACCCCGATAATACTCACGTCTTCCGGCACTTTCAGCCCGAGTTCCTGCAATGTGCGCATAGCATTGACGCCGATCTGGTCCCCGCACGCAAACAGAGCGGTAGGCAACCGGGAACCCGAAAAAAGCCGGTCCAAAGATTCCCGCAGAGAGACATCCTTTTTTGAATAGATAATCCAATTTTCATCATCCATATCCATTCCGGACAATCCAACTCCGGTCCGGAATCCCCAATACCGGCGGTCATAAGCGTAGTGCCCCCGCTCCGAATCCGAACAGATCATACCCACCCTGACATGACCGTTTTCCGAGAGGTATTCAGCCGCTGACAGCCCGATTTCAAAATCATTTGCCAGCACGGCAGTGATTCCGGAAATTTTTTTAGTCCTTACCCCAGGCAGATAAATATTACTGACTACAACGGCGGGAATAAGTTTCTGGATGCGAGCCGCAATCTCACGAGTTATAAATCCCTCCATGATGATGCCATCGACCCCAAGCTTGTCAATGTTCCGCTTTAACTCCGAAGCCGTTCCCTCCCGGACATCCAATGTTGAAAAACTTAATTCAAAGCCGCGGCTTTTGGCCTCCTGCTCTACCCCCATCAGTACCCGCGAGACAATCTCGGAACCGAATGAGTCGCTCGTGTACCCGAGCACCACATGGGCCACTTTGAAAACTTTGCCGCGGAAACTCTGTTTTTTTTCTGCCGGATTATGGGGCCCGACAAATGTTCCCGCCCCTGGACGCCGGTAAAGAATTCCGTCGTTGATAAGTTCGTCAATGGCCCGTCTCACCGTTAAACGGCTGACCTGAAAGTGATCACATAATTTGCGTTCCGAGGGAATGGACGCATCTACCGCATACTTTCCTGAAGCAACCCATTGATTGATCTTTTCGTATACGGACCGGTATAAAGTTGTGTGTTCTGCATCAAGCATTGGTATAGTACCAGTTATTGCTGTTTGCTATATTATAAAGCAATTTATTAAACAATGCAAGCATGTAATTAATTTTTAATGGTACTGTACCGGTATTGCTCTAAGCAAAAAAGACAAATCAGGAAGGAGCAAGGATATTTTGTGTGAGTATGAAGCTGCCAGGGGGCGGATTTTACAATTTTAACACGATCCCCAGCCTGGACCGAGTCACTGGCGCAGCAATCTGAGTGCGTTGGGGTAATAGCGTGTCCTGAAAGGCATCCCCTTGCAAAAATAGCTCCAATTTTACCCACTACAATGAAATTCCGTAAATCCGCCTTTGCTCTTCCCACTCCACCGGAATTCCCCGGCGGAGTTGGTTTAATGAGAGGCCATCCGGTTCATTTCCCGTGATGATCGCCTCCTGGAGCTCGGGAGCGAGATTTATCAGATGAAGGGTTCGGGTTACGTAGGCGATGTCGAGCTGTAATTTTTTCGCGAGTTGGGAAACCGTGGCAATTTCGCCATTTTCGATAAGCCTGAACCACGCATGTGCTCTTGCCAGCGCTAAAAAAATTGTTTCCTGGACGGGGGATTTGGCTTCGGGATGATCACTGTCCGGGGCGAGGATCACTTTTCGTCCGCGTTTGTGCTTGACGATCACCGGAACCTTCAACGCCACGGTGTAATTGCCGATATCTGGAGTAAGGGACACATTCGGGTTTCCGGCCTGAAGTTCCTTGACCAGCGAGGTCATGCCGTTGTTTTTGGCCAACAACTTATCGCGCTACATGAGAATGATTATCAAAAAGTGTTCCTTTTTTCACCGGATATGCTAGGGTACGCATGTTGTGTTTTTTCGAACCCGAGACAAGAAGCTTAGCCTCACTTCCACCTGTTTTTGTGTTGATTTTACCGGAAGTGAAATTCTTAAAACCTTCCGTTTTTCAGGGAGAGTCGTATCAGAGGCCCTCCCGATGCGTCCGGGACCATCCCGGAATATAAACTGATGTTTATTTCTTCGACTTTACCGAGGACTGGACGGAAAAACACACGGTAGAAATGCTGAAAATTTCAGGGATCGCTTCCAGGTCAATGCTTACCAGGTGTTCAAAAAAGTCGCCCGAATGGAAAATATCATCGGACTCGGGCACTGGGCGCATACGCGAAGACGCTTTCACAAAAGCGCAAGTTGATGTCCGCAAGGCGGAAGAATTTCTCTCGCTGATCAATCTCCTCTACCGAATCGAACCCCGCATTGCCGACTTGAAGGCCAGAGGAATGCCGGAAGATTGCCTCTGCGACCTGCGCAAAAAAAAACGGGCGAACCGGGCCAGGGACCGTTTTTTCGCGAAAGTCAGAACCGCGACGCTGCTGCCGAAAACCCCGCTGGGCAAAGCCCTGACCTACGCCCGGAACCAGGAACCGGAATTCCGGCGATACGTTGACGAATTGCGATTTTCTCCTGATATGTCGTTGAAAACGTGTTGCATCCGCTCAGCGTGGGAAAAGAATTACCAGTTTTTGGGCAGTGAATGCGACGGCAAAACCGCTGCCATCGGTACCAAGCATGGAGAGAATCGGGCCACACTTACCATCGATGAATCAATTCGACAAACGTCCAGGGAGTACGGCGTCGAAAAACTTCCAGTTTATTTGTTCCCGATAATAAACCGGAAAACACGGAAAACCGGTAGGTTTTGTTGGCAGATTATTGGGAATATTTGCGCTCCGGGAAAACAATTCGTTTGCGTCAGTCACATACCTGTCACTACTGTCCAGACCAACAAAATCAGAAAGTATACCGCAAACTGTTACGGTCTGTTTTGAGCTGGAAGTATTCTTGACCTAATAACGCAACATCGCATCCGGCAAAGAATTTACCTCGACATCAGCCGGAATTAGCGGATTAAACGCTTCCAAAGTGACTTCAACAGGAAAGTTAAAATCGGTCAGTTCAAGCTGCGCCATCGTAAAAGCTTACCTTTCAACAAATCATTTTTGATCTTTTCAATCTGTTGCGACTTAAAAGAATGTTTGGTCCAATCAAGTTCCATCACTGCATTCCAATATATCCCCATGAATATTTTGCAAATTATCTCTGGCAATCCCAGGAACCTTCATGAGAAATCACATCATAGACTGCGAATAGGATTTCTTGACCAATTATTTTTTGATGCGCAAATTGATTTTTTCGGATGAATTTTGATCCCGTATGAGTTTGTTAATCTCTCCGCTGCAAAGCAAATGCGTATTGGCCTTGATCTTTTCCAACGGCCAGTCCCACCATCTTATTTCCAGCAACTTGATAATAGTTTCCTCGTCAAAACGTTTTTTTTTGACGCGTCCCGGATTCCCGGCGACTACTGCGTATGGAGGTACGTCTTTGGTAACCACAGTCCTTGCTGCAATGACGGCGCCATCGTTGATTGTTACTCCAGACAAAACGACCACATCCATTCCAATCCAAACATCGTTCCCGATTTTGATGTCGCCTTTATTGGTTGCCCCGTTTTCCTTGTATCTCACAACGTCTTCTTCTGACCAAGTTTCTGTATCAGCTCCAAAGGGATAAGTGGATATCTATTCAGTATGGTGATTCAATCCTAGAAACAGTTTTACCCCAGACGCTATGGAACAAAACTTGCCAATTGTTAATCCGGTATTGCTCCGATAGTCATATATTATCGGATTACCATAAGTAAAATCTCCAATATCATATTTTTCGCCAATCTTATCTTTCAAGTATTCCATTTGCACCTCCTGAAAATTATTTGACTGCGATTTTACTTCAATTGCCTATGATTACACTTTCAAGTCCCAGACAATCAGCTATTTTTTCAATGGTCCCGGCACAATGACCGATACCCAAAGCAAAGTGGTGAGTCGGACCTTCCGCACACCAGCGTTTCAAAAAAGTTCGAACATCCGGTTCAAATCTGCCATGCGTATTAGTGTTTCCGGTTGGCGGAATCGGGCCTGCCATTGATTCTCCCTCAGCAATAACGAATTTAAACTTACCCATCGCATTCACCGTGATTCCCAACATCGTAATAGGTCCGGTCTTGATGTTAAATTCGACGCTTGCGCCCGAACCGGGTTTGCCGTGATATTTTTTCAGGCTGCGAATGACCGGTTTACGGTCTGCTATATTTAAATGGTGTGGGCCGTCATGCCCCACCAGTACGGTATCACGGGCAAAGTCTATCGGGTGAAATTCGGCGAAACTGCCGCCAATATCCAGACGATCCATGATCAGCATCGCGATGCAGGTTTTAAGGTCGTATTCGCCGCACATCGGGAAGCCGGCGGAAGTCAGCAGGGAATTGCCGACAATCAGGTTCGTCATTAAAGTACGCATTTCCGATTCTGGTTCCGCCTCATAATAATAAGCAAGACCATAAAGATTTTTTTCGCTGATGAATTTGTCGAGAGCTAAGGCAACGCTGGCGGCAGTATGTAAATCTTTGTCGGTAAGTTTTTGGGTTAACGGATCGGACTTCGGATCAGGCGTATCGAAAAAATCAAGTATTCTGCGTTCCATTTCCTTTACTTCAACTGAAGCTACGTCCTGTTTACGATAATGCGTAAATATATGATCGGGTTCACATTGAACGACGTGACAGCCGAAGGCGGCGGTAACCGCGGTAGGATCGGTGTGCATATCCAACATCGCTTCCAAAACATGTCCCATGTGCCCAATCCGTGCTCGTTTTTAGTCGTGCAGCACATTGGCGATTTGGCACCATTCGGCAATTTCGGCATCAGATTGCGGATCATTTTCCAAAGTTCCTATAATAACCGGCGGAGAGGGTTTCCCCATGCGCACCGCCACTCCAGTAAACTCCGGCACTGAACAAAGATCGTCATTGCACAACTGCATATAGGTTGTGGCGTTTTCATAATCAAGCGCATCCAGCGGTTACAATGCTACCAATACCACCGGAATATTCATTTCGCGGATAATGGCGCCAAACGTGGAACTTGTGGCATAAGTAACCATATCGACAAACAACAAATCAAGATCAGCCTTTTTCAGTTCCGGCAATACGGCATAGGCCTTTTCAGCGTTGTCGATTATGCCAAAATCATGAACGGTCACCGGATATTTCGTGAGTTTTTCATTGAATGCCGCCATCTTTTTGAGCATTTCGTCGTAAAGTCCATCGAACTGATCCCAGTAAGTGTCTAGTCCCACACCGAACACCCAGATGTTAGCATTCAATGGTTTTCTTCTTGCTATTTTCACTTTTTCATATCTCCTTTTTTCTACCATGAGATCAACAGTTTGCCAGTTACATCCTTGTATTCCAATACCAACCCTCCAAACAAATCTGTACAGCATGGTTCCAAAGTGGTTCCGGTGATAAATAAATTGTCTGGATCTAGCAGAGCTTTGGTCGTATTCTCATATCCGCTTTCAGGACGGAATCGGACGATTGCATTTTTCAGTCCGCTAATCATGAGCCGGCGTTTTACTCCGGGCATTAAAGAAATGGTTTCTTTCAGCTGTACCGCACCCTCGTCCATTTCCAGAAAAACCCGGCATTCGAGATGAGTGGCTTTGGATAGAGTGTACTTGGACTGACTGCCGGAAACAATAGTTTCAGTTTCCGTAAAGACAGGAGCGCCCTCAGGAAACCCCAAATATTCTGTAGTATTCATATTTGGAACATAAGCCGCCAAATATCTGGCGTTTGCATGTTTCTTGATAACCAGTACAGGATCAGTTTGACTTGTATCATATTTTTCAAAATGAATATTCCAACCAAATTCTTCTGCCAGAACACGCATCAGTTCTTCCGGATAATAATAGCTTTGCCGATCAAGCATTTGCGGGTAACGTGCCGGAATAGTAAACGAATTAGAACCTCGTATCCAAGCGGCTCCTCCACCGCCACTGAACTCCCGTATAACAGCATAGTCCCGGGATTCTTTGCCATTATTCACGGAAGCAATGACTCGTGTTTTGCCATTAATTGCTTTTTCTGTAATTCCTCCGGCCGAGTAAATTTCATTGTGGAAAATATTTTCCATATTTCCGCCGATGTTTAGTTGCAGTTCTCCAGATACAGGTACGCACGCTTCCAATTGCAGTAATTGGCGCAGCCTTGCTCCAGTTGGACCGTAGAATAGCACTTTACCTCCATTCAGGAGAAATTTTTCAAGAATACCCAAAACAGCCACATTCTCCGCAACGACGGCAGGTGCGACAATAATATTACTGGGCGCGGCGCAGTTTTCCGGCGCGGCAACGAAATTTGCGGTACTGATTACGGTATTCAAAGGAAATCCGGTATTAACAGCGTTGCGCATGAACCAATCACCAAAAAAGACCTCATCAATACCACTACCGGCAAAAGTTTTGTCATGATACTCGTCAAACGGATAAAGCCAAATAAAAGGACCCGGTTCATCCGGGCTGGTGTCGATAGCGGCGAACAAATGGGGAATTACCTCATTGGGGACCTTGTTCGGCATATTGCCTGAAGAATCATCAACTGTCAGCAGATTAATCGATTCAGGAGAGGTGGGGATGCCCGCGGCATTGATTCTGGTAAGCGACATCGGCAAATATATATCATGTGGATTACACCCGTAACGATCCAGCCAGGGGGAATTTTGCCACCAGGGATCATGAATGTAATAACGAAAAGGATAACCTTTGCCTGGCGGCAGTTCGGCAATATGCGACATCCATCCAATTAGTTCAATACCATAGTCATTATTTCTTAGAGAGGCGCAAGGAGGATTGGGTGGAGGCGATATATCTGGTATATCGTTATATATTTCGCGCAATGGCACGCCATCGGAAGCCAGATCCATTGCGGTAGAAAGATTGGTGCCTCTGGTTTCCACTGGCAAATCCGGGCATTCATGCCGGAAATCAGTCCAGAACGCAAAAATTTTACGCTTAATATCCTCGCACTGCTCACTACTAAAATTTTCACCGTCAAATACCGGACCGTAGACCCACCAGGGTTCACTGCCAAAACCAAAGCCGTTTGAGAACCAAATATAATCAAATCCCAGATCCCGGCAGAATAATTTAGTTTGACGTCCTAAAAAAGTACCCAATGAAGTTTCCTGCCGAATCCCGTCCGGGAATCCGGCATATGCTTCAGAATCTTCGTTCAATTCTGCGTAACAACAAGTGAATCCCATACCCAAAGTCGTTGCCAACAAAATTTCCGGATGGCGTTTATACTTAAATGAGGATACCGCGAATTCAGGACCGGGATCAAAAGTTGCCCCGGCCCTGACTTGCTTATTCTCTTGTCCAAACGTTTTTTTTACAATGTTAATAATCCGCTTCAAATCACCATATCTGAACTCAGCTGGCTGTTCCATATACAATCTAGGGCAGTTGGCAATACAATCAGACTTGATTACTCCGTTATGTAACTTCGGGTTGGCATTTCCTATATATTTTGCCCATTCAAATGTATCACTCATACATCCTTTGTAATCAAGAATTTCTGAGCCATCCGCAGACCAAAGCAAAATTGAAATTTGCTCGGTTTTGCTGATTAGCGCATACCACTGCTTGTAAATGGTTTCGCAGATTTCCCGAATCCCATTATCTGATAAGTCTTTAAAAGGTTTCAGGCTGACTTCAAGAGTAAGGTTATGCAACATACTGAATCTTTTCCTTGCATTAAGGATGTTTTATTTGAATTTAAATCTTTTTTATTTCAGCATCTGTGCCTGAAGTTGCTTTATCCATCGGCAAAACATTATCCTCAACCCAACCAATACCTATTACTATAGTTTTTTCCATGCTTTCTCCAATTTCGCGAAATTATCTTCCACCGTAAAGTCTACGCTTTTATCTGGAAATGGCGTCATTTCAATCAATAAATTACCACGTTTATTTTTATCAAGGAATCCACAATCCAACAAGGAACGCAATATCGTAACTAATTCCGGCACGTCAATTTCACCTCCATCGAATCCGATTGGCGGATGCGTATCCCCCCAACGGGGATTTTTTTTATCTTTTAAAACACAGTTACCCAAATGTATCCGTTTGATATATGAGCCGCTACGTTTGATCGCTGACGCAAAGTATTCCCGCATCAGCGGTAAATGCGCGACATCCAACTCAAGTCCGAAATTGTCATATTTTCTGTTAATTTGTTCAGCCAGCCTGACGCAGTCATCTATTGGACCATAGAGAAATTTTTTGTCTATATCCATATCAAACGGTTCGAGCATAGCGGTAATCCCATGAGTTTTTAGTTTACCACATAATTCCAGACAGAAACGTTCAAATGCCATGAAGTCCTCCGGCTTGGCATCATAAAAAGACGGTTTTCCCGCACCAAAAATCAATCCTTGCGCGCCAATTGCCGCCGCCTGTTCAATCATGTCATCCATAATCATCCATGCCTGAGCTATATTAGCCGGAGTTTTGCCTGCCAACGGCAGGCTGCGCAAAGGATAAAAATGAACGGCAAAACATACAGTTTTTCCGCATTCGCGGATCGCCGGAATCAGTCGTTGCCGATATTTGTCCCCGTAAGGCAGGCAACAATCAAAGGTTTCTATATCCTGACGCTTAATGAATTTGAGTAAAGTTTCCGTATGTATTTCCGGATCATTACCGCATTCAGGATAAAGCAAGTGATGCACCAAGCCAAGTTTCGCGTATTCCCTGATATCTCCGTTCATTGCATTGCCTTTTGGGTTGTCAGTTTCATCTGCCAGTATTGAGCCCAGCATTCAGTAACTGTAGAGCCTTTTAGTTTTATCGAACCTTCGCAACCATACAATTCCTGAAATTTATCGTGATAATCTCCCGGATTAAAAATCACTTCCAACTCCGGTTCAATCACTTTCCATGCTTTCACCTGCGGCGGATTATTAACCAAGATGCTTGCCGCTTCACGAATTATTCTGGCAGTTCTTTGAGCGGAATAACAGACTCCGCCACTATGCCACAACGATTCCTTAACGCTCACACCAACTACGCCTGTTACAAGTTCTTGCGCTTCCGTTACTCCGGCAGAATCTGCGGTAATCATTACTAACGGGACGCCGTAGTCCCCGGCAATAGCGGTTTCAATACCGATTTCTCCAACCGAAACTCCGTTAAGGATTAGATCTTTAATATCCGGTTCGTAGCTATGATGCAACAGTTCTCCGGTATTCCGCTTGGAGTGAAAACCAAGCAGAATAAGTCCGGCAAAAGTTTCATCCACCCCCCCGGCCCAATCAGCACGATATGGCGGTTTACCGCAGATGGCGCTAACATTTTCCGGCAATAAATCAATATCAATATTGCGACCATAATAGTGTTCATCATAAATTATGATTTCATCCGCCCCGCCTTGATTCAAGCCTTCAATCAACGCAAGCAGATCGGACATGAACATGCGCCGGCCGAAGGCAAATTCTGATTTACCCGGTTCGGCCTGCTCATAACTTACTACCCCTGACACCCCTTCGATGTCACAGCGAATCATGTACTTTTTCATAAAATTTTGTTTTCGGGTTAAAATTGTTCCAAGCGTCCCATTAGAGACGCCTCTTATCCTTATTAGTAATTGTCCATTTTATGTAAATGACAAAATTTTACTGCACACCATTATGAATCATTTTCTTTGTGTTCAATTTTTTCAAATTCAGCTTTATCCGCCAACGAAACATGTCCTTCCACCCAACCATCATCCAGCGGATTATCCACCCGATTTTTCAGGTCGCGAAACAGATGGCGCAAATCCACAATCCCCCCAATGCTGAACCAAACGGTTGAAATTGCGGCCATTATACCCGGAACCACTAGGTAAACGATGAAGAAGTATTTGCTCCACCATTGGATTGGCCAAGGGGTAAAGGCATTCCAAACTATAACAACGACAAAAGCGATTATAAATTCCCAGACAAGGCTTTGCAAAAAAAGTGTCCATGCGATTACCTTGTCTCCTAAAGTATATTCTTTAGTAATCCCGAGGAGTTTAATAAAAACAGTATTTAACGACCATTTGAAGCTCTCTTTTTTATCATGCTCCAAATTATATTTCCCCCGATGTAACATCCGGGCAAGATTGAAAGGCTCTTTTTGGGTAAAATATGATACTGCGCAGTATAGAAACAGCGAAGTTAACATGGTAATGAAATAAAGCTCATAGCTGTTGACCGGAAATTTGACCGGATTCATTTCCCAGACAACATAAGGATTTAATGGACCGGAGGCCGCGGAAAGAAAATTCCCGAGTGGCTCCACAAGCTCCATGCGCTCCAGCCAGGGATACACTATATCTGCCCAGTTGCGTTGGAATAGCACTCCGAGTATTGACATTAGCATACCGGCTATAAGCGAGGTAAACGCGCCAGCAGTTGTTCCAAATCGGCTGTAAAGTCCGAAAATCATCACCGGCGCACACCCCCCCAGCCATATAGACCACATTAAGGCGAGGAAAAGGCTGATGTAATCAAGTTGCGCCATAAAATAAGAACCGCAGAAAAAGAAGATTCCAATTCCAATTGCAACAATACGCAATGCCATAACATGCTGTTTGGCGCTGAACGGTTTCCTCCTGAGTGGCATAATCACATCTTGCGTCAGCGTGATGGTCGCACTATAGATGCGCGAATCATCGGTAGAGATCATCGCTAAAACCATTAACAGGCAGAAGAGTCCCAAAAGAACCGGTGGCAGCATTTGCCGCATTGATCTGCCCAGCATCATCTGATGTAATAATGTCCGGTATTGCTGGAATATGGCATTCCCTTGCGCTTCTCCATTAAATTCTTTGAAAGCGTCATGCGCAACCTTCAGCGCCGGAGTATCAAGGTTGCGTTTTTGAGATAAGGGTTCATCCACTCCAACCTGTTGATATTGAGCGGGAACTCCAGTGATTCGCCTGTTAAATTCTTTACGGTTGACTTCATTGCTGATCAGTTCTTCAGAAATATGAGAAGAAATGTTATCCCTCACCATTTTGGCTTCCGGAGCCCAGTTGCGGTGGTTCAGCAATGTAATAATGGCAACCGAAATCAAAGCGAAAAATATTGTGTTTACTGACTGACGCCAGGAACCAAGCAACCCCGCCATTTTTTGTTCGTGAGGGGTTTTGGCCGCAGTAGTATTGCCTCCACCGCCATACCAACTGGCACGATGGAAAATAGTGGTGAAAATTGCCACCACTAAATAAAATAGATTAAAGTCCCTCAAATTCGAAATATCATAAGGATTTAGAAAACTTTCTCCTTTAACACGATCAATCATCACAGGAATGATTTCATTAGACCAACTGAATTTACACAACATAAAAACTACAAAAATAACAATGAGCAGAAAACAAAACATACCTTGGATAGAATCGGTTACTATGATTGCTAGGGTTCCCCCTGTGCAAATCAGTCCAACCGCCAAGGAGAGGCAGATAATCATAATCAACATGAAAGTGGAAATATTCACGCCCCACACAGAAAAACTGTGTGGTAAATCAAGGAAGTAAATAAAAAAACGCGCGGCTATTGCCGGCATAATCATATTTGCCAGCATTTCTGAAATACTGCGTAATGCAGCGGCAAAAATGCGGAACGGACGATTATAACGCATCTCGAGGAATTGCCCGAGCGACATTGCTTTTGTTTCCCGGAAACGATAGATGCAAAAGCCGGTCAAGGCTAAAAAAATAGTCAATGGACCAATTACTTTAGTCCAGAAACCAAGAGCGAAACCTACTTTGTAATGAACTTCAACATAAGCAACCAAGGTGATGATTGAAAGCGAATTAGCCATATCTCCAACACTGATTACATACCGCCGGCATGCTCTGCCTGCGGCCAGAAAGTCAGCTACACCGCGAATATATTTTCTCGTATACAGTCCGATTCCGAAGATAACAGTTACCGGAATAATCACAATCAACCAATCAACCAATCCCATATGGAAAGCCTTATTTTGCAAGCAGAATGGTAAGGCGTAATTCTGCTTTCGAGTCTTCTGGCGCATTCACTTGTGCAATTGTGTCTCTTAATTCAGCCGTGCCGGAACCTTAAAGCCGACAACACTAATAATGCGAACACTGTTATTTTGATGTTCATGTTTACCTTATCTAGTTTCTTTATTTCGATAATCCGCTTTTCAGAGAAAAATCTTTAACCTCGAAAAAACCATGCTCATTCCAACTAAAGATGCATATATAGACCCTTCGGGTATTTTTCGGAACAATGAATGTATGTTCCAGGGTTCTCCATGATGAAGGAACAAGAGTTTGAGGCTTAATAAGATTCATGCGTGTTGTTTTGCCGTCATTGCCTACTATTCCGGCGAAAGCCCGGATTTTCATGTTTCCTTTGGCGGAGAAAGAAATATGGTATGCTGTTCCTTCCGTGAGTTTAAGCAAAGGAGTACGGAGCGATTCTGATATCGATCCATTTGGCGCATTCACTTTTGCAATCACGCTTCCAAGATCGGCAGTGCCACCTCCCTTGAAAGTTAAATCTTTTTGTCCCGCGATTTTTTTACTCTTAATATATGGAGTCATAGTGCCATACTGTTCCGGCGCATTGTTCCTGCCGATTCCGGAACTCCATTCAAGGTACCCCTTGCGTCCATCCCCGTTATTGTCATTAACCAATAGTGAAAAACGTATAGGCTTGCCTTTTTGGTAAACAAACGAATAGAGGTCGTCGCGGCTGATGTGAATTTTGTAAATCAGCATTCCGGGTTGTTGTTCAATGGCAATTTTTCCGTATTTCACCTCGCCGGGAGGATAAGTATAGCGGGCGGGCAGGTCTCCAATCATTGCCGGAGCACAATGCTTCATTAGCAACGGACCAGTCTTAGCTAAAGCGGCATTAAATAATATTCGATCCTCTGAACGCCCCTTGCCCGCGGCATCAATAGCGAACTGCACACTGTCGCCATCCCATATTTTCTTCTGAGGATAGTTTTGGACATGTTTATGGTCTTTTATTTCTACCAGCAAATCCATACCTTCATCAGAAAATGCGAGCGCAAACTTGCCTTCAGGTACTGATCCAGACAGAGTTTTGCCGGGCATTGTAATGAAACGGTTAATGGAATGCCAATGTTGTTGATTTGCGATAATATTCATTTGCGAATCGAATAGCCGCCCTGATTCGTAATTCCCATAAACATCGCGGTTGAGGACAATCTTTTTCTCTGCGACAATTTTACCATTTATTTTGGTCCATTTCGCAATAATCCTAGCGTCGGGTGATTTAAGCATATACATTTGCGAGGGACGCATCATGAAAGAAGCATTAGCCTTAACCTTGCGTCCGTCCCATGAGCGTACTTCGCCTTTTTGCAACATTACAGCAAGTTGTGGAGCAGGCTTAAGCGGCTTATCGCTGTTTTGCCAGAAATATAATATTTTACCGCCGTTGCTTTCCAGTAATGCCGCCTGTTGCAGTCTGTCCGCGAACGCATAATGAGCGAGGAAAGAAATTTGCCCGGAAAAGTTATTGATAAAGGCGCTTAACACTGCCAATGCCATGCGTGGCTCATAACATGGGTGAACCCGTAACATACCTCCAATGCTAACCGCCTTTTCTCCATGCTTACGGAAGTGTTCTATAAACTCACGCTCTGTACCCTGAGTCCAAGCCCAAACCGTAACCTTGCTTACCTTATTGCGCAAAGACTCCAGCAAATCAAGCATCATGTTATATGCTAAACGTGCTTCTGAAGGCATAGCATTTGAACCGGTTTTATACAATACGGCATGCCATTCGCCGTTAACCCAAGGTTTCGGTTTGATACCAAACTGACGGTTAACCTCATTGAATGGTTCAGGGTCAATGTCACGCCCATGTAATGGTAATACATCAAAGCTGTTGCCAACCCCAAGCTCCATTATTTTATGGTAAAACTGCAAATAGCGCATCCCCATACCCCCTATCCATACAGTGGCGTCAGGTTGAAGCTTTTTTATAGTCGCATAAGCAGTCTTCTGGAGCTTAACAAACTCTTCCGGGGAACTTCGCCAAAAAATAGATTGACCGGGGAAGTGCGGCTCATTCCAAACCTCCCAGTATTTAATGTCAGGATAACGTCTAATCAAAGCTTCCTGAAAGTCAGAATAATTGGAAAGCTTAGCCGGAGCATAAGCTGCATAATAATCTTGCCGAATACTCTTACCTGGCGCATCAGGGTTGGAAGATGCCCATTTGGGCGTTCCCCAAATATTACCGGCAAAATGCTTGATTCCCAACTGCCGCAACATTTTAACAGTTGCATCCAAAGGTCCCCAGTCTATCTTGCCTTTAGTTTTTTCCATTTGATACCAGGGTATATAATGAAAACGAACGTACTCGAAGCCAATCATTGGAATCATTTTAAGGGCTTCTTCATTACGATAGACAGGGCGTAGAGAAAGCCCGAAGCCAACGCCCCTGCCGACAGGGGCCGGGGTCAATACTGCAAAATCATGTACCTTGCGCTGAATAACGGCAGGGGGAATTTTGACTGTCCAGCCGGAACCGGAACGCATACTTTCGCTGAGAGTCTTAACCTCACCGAATTTGCTTTTTGCCGTGAAGATAATGGAATAAAAGCCAGGTTCCGCAGGCTTCCAGCTCCAGCCGGAACGGGAAAATGTATCTGTATCAACAGCATGTTCCGCAATTTTTATACCATGATAGTCAAAAACCGTTCCGGTAATGCCGACCCAATCGGCCGGCATTGTTGCCGTGGCAACCGCTTTGCCTGCGGCCAGCTCTTTTCTGTAGGCGGTAAGTTTCCTTGTGCTGACTACCATATTGTCGGATAAAACATCAAGCGGTAATGCCCGGAAATTAACGGTGTCTCCAAATGACCACAAGTTCCCCGCCTTGTTTCCACGAATCCTGAACTCGGGCTCCAAAGTTTCCGTAGCATAGAGTATAAATCCAGACAGCAGCAATAATATTGACATCAGTAATTTTATCTTCACCATTAACACCTTATCATTTTAGCAAAAATTGCAAATACCGTCTTGAAGCTGATCTTTTGCTTGTAACCTCGTTTATTGTTCCAGACCATTGCTGTCACGACGGCGAGTCCATAATTTTGTGTAATCGGCCGGCGGAAAGGGGTTGATCACAATAGCTCTGGTAAATTTGTTTACACTCCCATCCAGAAACAGGAAATTTGCAGTATTGTTATGTATAGGATCCGGACAATTACTACCATTGACATCCCTGTAGATAACAGTTACTCCTCCTCCTTTTCTCAGATCAGTTGCAACTACCGTGTCAGGCGAAGATAAAACCATCTTTGCACAACCTCCACGAGCATCTGTATCAGAAATACTGGCTCTTTGTCCCAGGCCAGCCTTCCAAGGGGCAGCGGTATATTCTCCTGAGCTAGTAGCTGTTCCACTATAGTTCCAGCCATAACCCACATTATACTCACTGCCTGTTTTAACCACGGTAGTAGCTGATTGACATACAGGACAGCTGAATACTGCGGGATTTGTAACATATTGATCGCAGAGAAACGCATGCCAGCCACCATCAGTTGCCGCGGAAAGAATTCTTGAAGGTACATATCCGTTATAATCATCAACATAAGAATGAACACTTAAACCAATTTGTTTGAGGTTTGATATACATTGTGATGCTTTGGCTGCTTCTCTGGCATTATTGAGCGCGGGTAAAAGCATTGCGGCAAGGATAGATATGATAGCGATTACTACCAAGAGTTCGATGAGTGTGAAAGTCTTCATGCGATTGTTGGTTGCTGTTTGCATAATGCATCCTCCTGGTTTGTACATATTATTCCTTGTTCTATCAATTTCTTTCTCAAATGCTTTGTATCAAACATACGAATGGATTTTCCTTGTTCGATGCACATCGCCACGGCGGTTCCGGCGGCTTCCCCGGTGATCATGCACTGCACTGTCGGGCGAATACAGCCGTATGCCTCATGGGTGGCCGAAATACAGCGTCCGGCAGTCAGCAGGTTGTCCACTCCTTTCGCGGTCAGCGACCGGAATGGGATTTGGAAATACCAGCGCGCCGGATAGGAAGTCGCTGGATCCTCCAGCCATTCCGGTCGTGGGCGAGTGTCGACCGGGTGGGAGCCATAGCCGATGCAATCCTCAAAGTCTCTCTGCTCGTAAATGTCCATCATGTTGAGGATGTGGTCGCCCGTGATATGGCGGGTCTCGCGAATACCCATTTCCGGAACCTGAAGGAGAAACGATTGTTCGAAACCAGGAATCTGTTTAACTCCTTCCATCCAGCGTTCAAGCATGTTGGCCATGATTATTTCCGCGCGGGTAATCGAATCGGCGTTACAGCCGTCAATATCTTTGACCATCGGGCAGCACAGCGTAACCACTCCTGGCGTCGGCAGGTTATAAACCTGGAATCGCGCCGGAATGCCATCAGTCAGAATATTAATCGTTGCCATCTCATTTTTTAGAAAACATTCCTTTGCCTCCGCCAGCGTAAACTGGGCATAAGGCTGGGCAATATAATATTGCGGATTTTCCTCCAGATAGGCGAAAACGCGTTTCATGTCCACATTTCCGACCCGAAACATTACTCCGGCATGCTGCATCTTCCCGAGATTTGCCTGGGTAGCGCAGATATCCTGTTCAGTCACCCCGACGGTGTAGGGAACCCCGGCTCGGGCCGCCACATCGCCGTCCCCGGTGGCATCGATGAACATCTTTGCGGGAAGTACCTGACGGCCTGATTTGGATTCAATCACCACGCCTTCTATCATGCATCCTTCACGGACGACATCAACAATCCAAGTATGCAGCTTCAATTTCACGCCTGCCTCGGTCATCATCTGGAACAGCAGCCGTTTGAAATCCTCGGGTGAAGTAAATACATAACGGCCATAGGTGCCTTCGTTACCGATCCCGATCCCGGTTTCCAGCAGCCGTTCGGTCAGTTCTCGAACGATACCGCCGATGATCTGGATATCTTCCGGGTTGTGTTTCAATGTTTTCTGGTCTTTGATACGGTCTTCGGGACGCCCGGAAAATTTGGTGTACATGGTAATTCCGGCATTACCGGTAGTCAACATGCCGCCTAAACACGCGCTACGTTCTACCAGTGTTACTTTAGCGCCATTGCGTGCCGCGGCCAATGCCGCCATTATTCCGGCAGTACCACCGCCTGCAACTATCACATCTGTTGCCTCCAGTATTTCCGCGTTAATTTTGCTTTCATACTGGGAACCTGCGCATAACATCATTTTATTACCTTTAAATTTTTTAAACCATATCCGATTTTATTATTTATAGTATAAAAATAATTTAAAACATTGTCAATATAACATAATCAAACAATGCTGGACATAATCAAACAAGGCGTTTATATTATCAATAACGAAAATCGGAGCTTTATCATAATGAAAGATATTAATAAAAAAAAACTGAATGATGTTTTTTCCTCACTGGAACATTTTAAAGAATCATTCAAGCTTGGTGGCTTCATTATCCATCCTCAAGTGTTGCATTTTACTCGGGAATTTCAAGCAAAGACTAATACTAAACCATTGCGATTTCATACACACCGTACCTATGAGTTATCAATGCTCCTAGGCGGCGAATCAGTGTACCACTTTAAAAATAAAGATGTCTCTATCGTTCCAGGTGACCTGGCGATTATTCCATGTGATTGCCGGCATGCCTTGACTTTTGCCCGTAATTCGCTGGTTGCCAGTCTAATGTTATTTATATCATATCCAGGCGAAGGAACCCGCACTAAAATAACTGATTTGCATAAATCGATAGAACAACACGCATACTATATCAAATCGTTCAAAGAATATGAGTTGTTTCTTTCATTGATTATCGAAGAGGCATTGCGTCCTGCTTTGGGTTGGGAATATAGTATCCAATACATGACTCGAATGCTGTACATAAATGTATTCAGGAAGCTGCTGCCTGAGATGGAGTCGGCACATATTCATCATAATCAACCGCCACAGCGCGGTAATACCGAACAAATGGTCATTGAACAGGTGCGTTTTTTTATTCAGGACAACTTCTTCCGTTGGGTTGAGGTAAAAGAGATTAGTAATCATATTGGTCTTAGTCAAACCTGCCTTAATCGGATATTCAAGAAACATAAAAGTTCAACAGTCTCAAAATATGTACTTAATTTCAGAATGGATCAAATTCAAAAAATGCTACAGGAGACTGATCGCCCGTTAAAAGATATTGCAGAGACATTCGGATTCAATGATTTTAGTCACTTCTGTAGGGTGTTCAAAAAAGAGAAGGGAATGACCCCAAGTGAATTCAGACGCCTTGTTGATTAATATGTGTGGAAAAAAGCGGCAGTAGCAGCAAGTCGTGTTCTTCGGCTTTGTGCATATCCAGACTGTCAGTCTATGAACTGCCGCCGTCAGTAATGATAATACGGCGTGGAGTGTAAGCATCATAGCTGGTACATCTTTTATTTGACGGCTTGAAGGGATATTTTACCAACAGGCAGGATCAATTGTAATACTACGTCCTCAAGGTATTCCAGAACATTGATGTTCATGTCTCGACAGGTATGAACGATGCTCATCATGATTCCGGCAGTCTGTCCACCTTTTTCATTGCCGAAAAACAGCCAGTTCTTTCGACCGACTGAAATGGGACGCAAAACGCGATCACTTTCACCGTTGTCTGGATGCAGCCAGGGATTATTTAAAAAGGTCTTTAAAGCATCGCCGCGATTATGCATATAGGTGATCGCTTCGGCAAAAGCGGATTTGAACATGACTTCGCTATCTGCAAGCACCTTACCTATCAGGTTACTTTTCGATAAGAACCACCCAGCCCAAGTCGGAATTGCCGCGTATTTTAGGAAACAAGCCGGCGACAGACAGGAGATGGAGTATCTTATCTTAGTCCACCAGTGAGGATTAACAAAATACTCCAAACACCTCCATCTGCCTTTCCCACTCCACCGGAATTCCCCGGCGGAGTCGGTTTAATGACAACCCATCGGGTTCATTTCCCGCGATGATCGCCTCCTGAAGCTCGGGAGCGAGATTCACCAGATGCAATATTTTTGTTACATAGGCGATGTCGAGTTGGAGCCATTGGTTGGAAAATCCTGAAAGTCGAAATTCCCCGTTCGCCGGGCGCGAGGTAGGTTAACTTCCCTTCAGGAATTAGGCCGGGTGGTGTGGTAAAGATTCTGAGGAAGCCGGGAGTCCCGTTTCCTTTTTGAATTTCAACCCTGCGCCCTTGGCTATCATACCGTTGAATTTTCATGTCATTTCAAGAATACACACATTATTCAGGCCAATCCTGAAACAACTTTAAGGAGGAAATAAGGAGCAAAACTCGCTCCAGTAGCGGTAATTCTGAGTTGACTTTCCAGTGACAAGGCATTGAATTCTTCAGTCTGTTTTGCTCTTCGGAATTGGGTTATTTAAAAAATCGTTATCGGTTTTCGATTTCCCCCTCCAGTAAATTGATAGCTTGTTTTACTTTTTCTATGTCCGCGTTGTGAATTAGTTCTATTAATTTCGCACGTTCCGGCTCTGCCCCCGGCAATGATTTATAATTATTACTCGTCAGCCCCATAAAATCAGGCATTTGCATTAGCTTCTCACGTTTTAACCGGTTATCCGCGTGCCTCTGGTATAATTCCGTCATTTGCGGTGATACATGCCCTACAATATCTTTAACAACAAGAAAAGGAATTCCATACACACCGGCATAATAACAAAAAGAGTGCCTTAAGCTATGAACATCTTTTATCGACACTGCGCGGTCACGACCTTTAACTTTTTTAGTTGTCTTTATTCCTATGCCCTCAAGAAAGTTTTTCACTCTAAGGCTTATGCCCGTTCGGTTGTTCAGATACATACTTGCATGATCAGGAAGGACATATTCGCTATCCTTTGACAGTTCTTTTCTTCCCATTAAAAAAGCATATAACGGTGGCAATATTGGAATTTCAACAATACGCCGTGTTTTTGACATTTCCCTGCGTATAACATTGTTTTTTAAATCGATTTCGTTCCAGCGGAGAGTGCAAATATCCCCTTCACGTAAAGCCGTCGCTATTCCGATACAAAAAATAGGTTTCAAAAAATCATCTACATTATCCCTAATTTTTTCCAGTTCTCTTTCTGTGAATGCCTCCCGGCTTTCTGATTCATTATTAAGTTTTGGAATTCCTGTAAATGGATTCTCAATTAATCCGGCATCTTCATAAAGCTTTTCAAATACTTCTGATAATGTTTGCTGGAAAGTATTGCAACTTTTGTTTGACAATTTTCCTGTTCTTTTATAAGCTGTGACTTTACGTCCTGCTTTAAACTCAACATTTTTATTAAAGCGTCCCTTTTCCCGGATATACTGAATATATTCTTCCGCGTGTTTCTTACGGATATCCGCAAGCTTGACAATTCCCGGATAATTGGCTTCCATGTAATTAATAAAATCCCGCCAGTATGAACGCTTGATATTTATAAGCTCTTTTGACGGTTGTTTCTTTCGCGGTTTCTTCAATGATAATTCAAATGCTTCACTAATATTAACTGGACTGCCTCCGGTCATATCTTCTCTGAAATTGCTTACGAGGGCTTTAACAGTTTTCTGTTTAGATAAATCATTAACCTTTTCCCTGACTTTCTTTTCATATCCTAGCGCATCTTTTTTGATAGTGCATCCATGGCAGACGCCTTGATATAATTTTCCGTGCGCCATGAACCGATAATGAAAAAATTCTGTTTTGCCCTTGCTTGTGCTCTGTCTTTTAACTGACATTTTGGGCTCCTATTACTGCTTGCTTTTATATGCTATCATAAGCCACTAAAACAACAAATCAAGACATGTATTGTATTATTTTTATACTATTTTAACATTGTCGTACTTGGAGCACTTGGTTTATACCCAAGTTGTCACAGGTTCAAGTCCTGTATCGCCCACCAGTAAATCAGCCTCAAAAATCACGCCTTAATCATTCTGATATCTACCCCTGTAAGATTACTTGCTACAGGATTTGCTACAAAAAAACGTTTGCAAAACAGGCATTGTCTGCTAATAATAGTTTAATAGTGTTCGCAGATGATTATGAGGATTTATGCCAAGCAGTCCGTCAAAAAAGAAAAAAGTACAGCTCCCCAAGCTTTTTCAAAGAGGTAAGAAGGATATTTACTATCTCCGTTACTGGGTAAATGGAAAAGACCGGATCTTGCGCGAAGCAGATCTGCTTCGCCCCCGGAGGCCGAAACGCGAAGCGAAACCAATACCGGTCGGCAAACATCGGGTTCAGCTTGACATCCAGCAGCTTCCGTCCGTGAAAAACGGGAAGAAGTTTGAATATAAAATCAGCATGATTCATATGCGCACCCGGATGAAATATTCGGAAATTCATGACAACGCCAGGTCTTCGACCGTGGCGGACGTTATGGAATACAACTATTCCCGCCCCCATATGGGAATCGGCAACCAGCCGCCGCTTGCAATCTTTAAAAGAGATTACAAACATCATTCCGTGTATTATAATGTTAATTGATATTACACTTAGCCGCTAGGATTTTAGCCACCGATCCGTTAACCTGCGCCTCGGAAATACCTCCGTTTCTGACTGCAGAAATCATGTAATCCAATTGTTCACGCGGCGACAGATTATAGTCACCCAGGATAATATCGTGTTTGGCCTGCAACGCTTTAACGAATATCTCCCCGGAACCGGTGCTGCCTTTGATTCCCTTCATCGCCAGCGAATCGGTTATGAGTAATCCCTTGAAGCCCATGTTGAACAGCGGAGCGGTTATTTTTGTGGACAAAGTTGCAAGGTTTTCAGCATCGAGATGACGTACTGTAATATGGCCGGACATTACCCCGGAAAGGTCCGCTTTTTCGATTAGTTCGCAGTAAATAGGGCTTCCTGAAAAAGTCTGAAATGAGTGTAAAAAAGTTAGATTTTCTGCTTTCAGGTGCAAGGGAATTGTATAAATTAAGGGAAAAACCTTGCACTTTGGAGGAGTTGGGATGTTGAGAAAAATGGAAAATCATCCGAAATTCGAGAATTTTCTTTTGCCGTTCGACGGAAAGTTGAATGGAGACAACCGCTGGGTGAAATTGGCGGAAATGATTCCGTGGGACAAGTTGGAAAACATTTACGGTAAAAATATGTCGGAGGATTTCGGGCGTCCGGGGATTAATGCGCGGGTGGCAATCGGCACGCTGCTGATCAAGCACAAGTTGAGGCTGACCGACGAAGAAACCATCGAGCAGCTCAGCGAGAATCCGTACTTGCAGTTTTTCCTTGGCTACGAGGAATTCAAGCAGGAAAAACTGTTCGATCCGACCATGCTGGTGCATTTCCGGAAACGGCTAAACTTCGCCGACGCAAATGAAATTAATGAGTTGTTGACCAAGCTCATGACTGCAAGAAAATCTGAACGGCCAGTAAAATCTAATAGCAATAATAGCAATGATGACAATGATAAATCATCCGGCGGCAACTCCGGCAAACTGCTGATCGACGCGACTGTGGCCCCGGCGGACATCAAGTATCCCACCGACCTGGATTTACTGAATGAAGCGCGCGAAAAAAGCGAGAAGCTGATCGACAAACTGTACGATCCCGCTTCTGGCGAAAAGAAACCCCGAACTTATCGCAAGATAGCAAGAAAAGAATATATTGCAATCACCAGGCGCAAGAACAAACCGGCAAAAATGATTAGGAAGACAATGAAAAAGCATGCCGGATATCTGAAACGCAATCTCAATCATGTCAAACAACTGCTCAAATCTGGAAAAGGGTTGGGCGAAAAAGACTTATCGCTTCTGGAGGTCCTCAGGAAAGTCCATGCCCAGCAAAGCGAAATGCTCAAAAACGACAAACGCAGCGTTGAAAACCGGATCGTGTCGATCTCCCAGCCGCATGTCCGCCCGATCGTCCGGGGCAAGGCCGGAGCGAAAACCGAATTCTGGGCGAAAATCTCGGTCAGCGTGGTCGACGGCATTGTGTACCTCGACAAGCTTTCCTGGGACGCCTATAACGAAGGCCAGGACCTGATTTCGCAAGTCGAAAAATACCAGGAAAAATTCGGACATTATCCCGAAAGCGTCCATGCCGACAAAATTTACGCGAACCGTGAAAACCGCCGTTACCTCTCGGAAAGAGACATCAGACTTTCCGCTCCGCCGCTGGGACGCCCCCCGGAAAGACACCTCGGAAAGCGTGAAACAACAACGTTGCCGGGACGAAATTGATAGAATCCCGGTTGAAGGTAAATTCGGCAACGGCAAACGCAAATATTCCCTCGACAGGATTTACGCGAAACTAAAAGGAACCGGCGAAACCTGGATCGTACTGATCATTATCGTGATGAACCTGGATAAACTATCCAGAATTCTTTCACGCCTGATTTTCAAGCTGCCTTTTATCATGAAATTCACGATAATGCTGAAATATAAAACCTGCAATCCATGAAATTTTATCAACAAATTAACCAAACCGACTTTTTCAGGAAGCCCTAAATATAAAGTTCGTTATCATTGAATTCCTCCGGCGAACATTCCAGAATAATTCGATTAGTTCGCAGTAAATATAAAGTTCGTTATCATTGAATTCCTCCGGCGAACATTCCAGAATAATCGGTTCGATATGGTTATCGCCAGCAGCACGTCCTGCTCCCGGATAATGCTTGGCTGACACGATCATGCCATTATACTGATACCCCCTGACTATTGCCGCCGCCAGCTTCGCAACTTTTTAGGAATCAGAGCCAAGTGATCGAATATTTATAAACGGGCTAGCCGGTTCATTGGCAATATCCACTACCGGGCCAAACACAAAATTTACTCCGAATGCTCTGGCTTCTCTGGCCCCTGCCTCTGCGAATTTATAAGCGGTATTTTTACAGTTGAATGCGCCCAAGTCCATTTGGAAAGCAAAATGGGTACCACCAAAATTGTTACCGCAGAATCCTGATTCCATGTCGGTTGCCATGAACATCGGGACGGGACTTAACGCCTGAGCCGCCCTAATATCTTCAGCAGTATCGTTGTCGCGCCCATGCATACCACCGATTAGGCCTTGTTCGATCATTTTCATGGTCTCATCGGGGAAGAATTTTAGGTCGCGCGCCATAAACATCTGCCCAATTTTCTGTTTGAGCGACAGTGATGAAAGTAAGCTGTTTAAATCCATAGTTCAATTCCAGATGGTTTCCAAAGTTGATTTTGCGACTTCCATTTCTAACTCTAAATTAAGGTTTCGCAAAGCCGGAATCGAACGTTTTAGTTTAATGTTTTTCCGGTAAGTTCCACCATTAAGGTTCCGTCATAGCCAATTTCATCCAAGGCCTGCTTGAATTGTTGCCAATCGATCAATCCTACACCCGGGGGTAGATGGTCGTCAGTGACTCCGAAGTTGTCGGCAAGGTGAGTATGTCCCAAAAGCTTACCAGCTTTTTAACGATCTCGTAAGGTTGATGACCATCACGAAAGGCATGACCTTTATCAAGTACGAATTTAAGTTCGGGAATATTCAGATAACTGATAATTTCCAGGGTTAAATCTATCGGCCCGTTTTCCAGTAATGGTTGCAAACCTTTATCCAGGGCCATTTCCACAAAACGTTTAACTTCGTCAATATTTTCTTCTTTTGTTGGATTACCTTCCGGATACGGCAAGTGAAATACAACTATTTTGCACCCCATTCTTTTTGCATTTCTCATGCAAATATCCTGAACCTCAAAATATCTCTCACGACCATATTTTAAAATATGTCCCTCCGCATGAACAGAATAAGATACAAGTCCTAATTGAGCGGCGTAGTCACCAATTTCCTCGGCATCGGACATGTGCAATTGATCAACATGCGAGTATTCAATATTTTTAAATCCGTGTTTCACAATTCTGTCCAGACAGCACTTGTATATTTCAACCGTGTACTCTTGCGGTGAATTGATCTCCGGATCAACCGTGCTGACTCCCAATTCTATTCCCATAATTAATGATTATCTACAATAAAATAATACTTTGAAAATATTTTCAATTGTTATAAAATCGATCTTTAATATCCGACCACTTTTTATATTGTTTATGAATGAGCAACGTAGAGGTATTTTTATTTGCCTCAAAATTCTGCTTGTCATCATCCATTGTAGTTCTGGGTTTAAACTTCATGACTTCTGCGAAAAGTTTTTCAAGCACTTGAAGTTTTATTTCAACATAACCAGGATCATTCCACAAATTATTTAATTCTCCGGGGTCTTTTCCGTTGTGATACAGCTCTCCTCCCTCTTTTCCCCCAAAAAAGACCAACCGGAAATCTGCGGTCCTTATTGCATTGATTCTTTTATATGGAGAAGTCCAGTCCCATTCTGCGATGGAATACTCCTTGCCGGATTTGTTTCCTTCAATAACCGACATGAAAGATGTTCCTTCAAGATGTTCCGGCAGTTCAAGGCCACAGAGTTGGCACAAAGACGGATATAAATCCACAGACTCAATAATTGCTTCATCAACAACCGCATTTTCAGGGCATTGGGGATATTTTATTAAGAACGGTATCCGATGCACTGACTCGTAAATACCAAGATTTTTGCTGTATAATCCGTGGTCCCCGGCAAAATCGCCATGGTCGGCGGTATAAACAATAATGGTATTTTCCAAAAGGCCGCGGTTTTCCAGTAACTTAATTACTTTTCCGATTTCCGCATCGATAATTGTTATCAGCGTATAATAGGCCGCAAGAATTTTCTTCAGTTGTTCAGGTGATTTACGGCGATTGATAAAACTATTTTTCAGAGTCGGCGGTTTTGATAAAAATCCCCTCTCAAAGGCATCTACAGCTGATTCCGGCAGCTTAATTTGCGCGGGATCATACATGTCTTTGAATTCGGCGGGAATCAGCCAATTAGGATGTGGCCTTTCAAAAGAAAGCGACATAAAGAAGGGGTAACTTTCATCGTGTTCTTCCAGAAATGAAAGGGCCTCGCGTCCAGTCCAGCATTCCAGGGAATGTTCATAAGGCAACTTTGCGATTCCACACTGGTCTCTCTGATATTGTGAATCTCTGGGCAATGCGCCATCTTCATATAAGTCCGCAACGTTGTTATCAACAAGATATTTAAAATAATGATTTGAAAGAACATCGTTTTTATCTGCGTCACACAAATCACAATATTTTATATACTCGAATCCGGCTTTATCCCACTTTTTAACCATATGAGACTTACCAATAAGGGCAGTCTTATAACCATTTTTACGGAAATGCATAGGAATAGTATCCGGAGTATCCCCCTGAAAATCAAAATTGTCGTTTCCGAGGATTCCGTGAGTATGCGGATATTGTCCGGTATAAAAACTTATTCTCGATGGAGAACAGATCGGGTTGTTGCAGTATGCGCGGGAAAAGCGGACGCCGCATTTAGCTAACTGGTCAAGATTCGGTGTCTTAACATCTCTCTTTCCTTCAATACCAATACAGTCAGCATGATGCTGATCTGACATGATAAAAAGCACATTAGGCTTGTTTTTCATAAAATTTTCTCATTTTTATAAGCAATTTAATTACTCACTTATGGTTAACCAATTTAATGTTTTATCACTTAAAATGTTATGGGTAATATTCTCAATAGTAGTATTTTTTAAGGTATTTACCCCCATAACAGGATTAATATAAATACAAGCTCCCTTTCCGGTTCGCTTATATATCACGCAAGGTTGACTGGCCTTTCCAGCTTTGCCTTTTATGTTACATTGTTTGGAAACGACAACCGGAACTGCACTGTAATTAGCTGTTTTGGAGCCGCTCAGATTAGTTTCCAGGTTTATCCATTTATTGACCCCAAGACCTTCAGTCAAAGGACATAGTTTAACAATCTTTATTTTGTTTACTTTTGTATTGCTATGTCCATATGCGCCCACCAATTCAAAGCCTCCGTCTTTTCTCAAAAAAAGTTTATCCGTTTTCCTGTCCCACCTGTAGTCTCCATTTGTGTCTATCAGGCATAGAGCAAAATTCGTTATCAATAAACCGCCATTCTTAACATAATCAGTTATACCTTCAATCAGTGCCGGAGAAAATGCGATTCCACGAGGTATGAATATTCTTTTGTAAGTGTCCCTCTGTTGTTTATTTTTTTGGGAGAAGATATCCATTGACACCCAATCTGGCTTAGTTTTCAATTCTTTGGAAGCGAATTCAAAAATACATTTATTTCTGCGAAGGTATTTTCCTGTTTTCCTCTGAAACTTTTCTCCAGTAAGGATGGCCAAAGGCTTTGTCCTTTTTGAAACTTCATTTTTTTTACCGAGCCATTTTACCGAATTTATAAGGATATCCAATTCCTTTCCGGAAGGTTCCATTTCGATATTTCTGATCCCGACCTGGTTGCATCCCATTCCAGTTATCATACCGTTAAGGACCACTTTACCTTTACCAAGGTTTCCAGCAACAAGCGCCGGGGAACCATCAACAGCATCCGTTAAAATCACCTTTCCCGCATTTCCCGGACTGATAATAATATGATCGTAGTAGTCATGCGGAAACGGACTATTCAATTTTATCTTATTTGATATTGGATGAGATATAGATGCTTTGACATTTTTATGTTTCAAGTGAGTTTTTCCCTTGCCTATTTCGGGAAATACACAATGGTGTTTTCTATATCCTACAGCATCATGCAGCAGGATCACGGCCCCTCCATTCTCTACCCATTTTCTCAAAAATTTGGATTCAATATTGAAGTATTGTGATTTATTTGCGGAGGATGGAACAATTACGACCTGACATTTTTCAAGAGTATCTTTCTTTAAATCAGGGATACTGAATGGATTAAAACCTTTAACTTTCATCAGAACCGAAATTAATTGTTCACTAGCTATTCCCGCAAAATATACGCCAATTTTTATTCCGCTTTTTGCTGGGATTGTCAACTTTGCATTTTTAAGAGCATATTCCCAGGGTTTAAGATAGGTCATAATACCCTTTCCATCTGAACCATGGTCGACCCGTCCCCAACATATGCTATATTTTAATTTATTTTGATTTTTTTTAAGTTTCAGGTAAAGCGCATGAATGTTTCTCAAAGAAGCTACCGCTTTTTTCAAATCTTTTTGTTTACCGGACTGCTTATATTCAGAATATGCATTCAAAGCTTCCCGTAACTTTGCCGCATAAAATTGATGTTCTTTTAATATTTCCACCATTAGTTTTGCTCTTGGATTCTTCGCCGCTTTTGAAGCCATATCGAGATATTTCCCCGCTTCATTTATTGTTTCAGCAGACAGATACATTTTTATGTCAACCCCATGATGCTGGGAAGAATCAAGTTTTTTCTCAAGGAAATCGCAATAACTTTTTACATACTCAGCGGCTCCTCCGAACATGCCTTTGAAGAAAGGCGTCATTACTTCATCCGGATTCAGATGCGGATTCCACATAGCTTTGGCAACGGCATAATAATCAATTATATAGGCTCCCATTATCTTTGTATCCGATTGTGCTTCATAGCCGATAACTCCGCGTTTCTTCAATTTCCGTATATCATGGAAAAACTTTTTATAGGCTATATACGGTAGTTGACGGAATAAAGAATGTGGGCAGTAATCATAGACATATACACCGCCTTTACTGATTTTTGTCCATTCATCAAGAATCTTCATGAACTTTACGTTTTTAGGACATTCCTTATCAGTAAGTTTATGAAAAACACATATAAAGTTGGGATTGGAATGAACGAGTTCAACCATTACGCCTGAACTTGGTTTCATTGTTTTCTGGTCAGGCGGCTGCACGGTCTGATGATATGCGACAAAATACAGTTTCTTGTCCGGATATTTTTTTCGGGTATTTTCCCATATTTTATTCACAAAGGTTATCCAGCGCTCGGTTATCGAAGGAAGTCCGCGGTCCCATTCCCTTCCGGTATCCATTGCCTTGCATTTTTTGCACTCACAAAATGCGGTTCCGTCACTTTGTGTCACAGGATACATGTCTATAGACGGATGCGCTTTAAAATATTTTTCCGCCTGCAGTGAAAAGTAGTCAATGACTTCCTGATTTGATGTGCATGGCTGGGGCCACCAATGCCTTCCCGTATAGATTCTGCTGCCGCGTACTTGCGCCAGCCATGAAGGGTGGATTTTTGTAATTTTTTTATTTAAAACAAAACCAGAATTATGTGGAATATTAAGACTGCGAAAGCCGCCTCTCTTGTTAACATACTCCGGGAAAGGAGCCAGGAAACTCTCACTATCCATAGAATATGGAGTTCTTGAATTTCGACTTGGCATATAAACATTTATCTTTTGTTTCACAGCCCAATCCAAACATAATTTCTCCCAATTATTTGAGCAGGGAATCTTAATAAATCTTAAACATCTGTATTTAAATCCCGGTTTTTCAATATCCTTAAGCTTTGATATTTCAACTATCGATTTTTGGGGAACATGGTCCATTCCCGGTGCCAGCCACAAACAACCCAACTTTTCCAGAAATGTATAAGCAGAATAAAGGGTTGATCTGTCGCTATTACCCAAAAGGAAAATATTGTCTTTTGATCCAGCTTCGATCAAAAAGGCTTCCTCATCTTCAGAACCCAATCCACATTTTTCCGCTCTCGTCACGCCCTGAGCGGTTTTTCCTATAAGAATACCATTTTCAGCTTCTTTCTCGGAGAATATCGGGATTGAAACGCCACACATGATTTTTATATATTTTTGCAATTCCTGAGCTGAGAATTTTTCACATTCAGATGCGGAAACCGGAAGGATAATTTTCGTACAGGCTTTGCCATATTTTGCAATCTCAATTTTTCTGTTATGCCCAATACTGTTATTGTTTTCCAAAGAATCTGAAGCTAAACAACTTGTTGCAAGAATTGTCAAAGCAAATCCCCAAAACATATTAACTGGATGAAACCATTTCACTATCATTATTTTAATCCTTATCAGTCAATAAATTTAACGTTACCACATCCAATAATCATTATTATATCCCAATGCCGCAAAAAGATCAGCTCGCGCTTTGCGATATTCGCAGTGGTAATCCCTGAACAGAAAATTTGCGCCATAATCATGTCGCCAGGTAAAATCCGTTTCCGTTCCACAGTGCGCCGGATCTGAAATCCAGGTTCCTACATTATTTCCTGTATACGCGATGCCGCTTTGTGGTGCATCGGCAAGGAGTAATATTCTGGAAGGGGCGGAGCCAAGGGCTTTAGATCTGCTTATTTCTCTAGGCATAAACTCTTCATTAGCCCAGACACCATGATCATGATGAGTGCAGAAATAGTTAATACCGTATGTTCGGTCATAAGTTGGGCTGGTTTTGTTGCCAGCAGATGGGCACCAGAATATTTCTTTATTATCCCTGGTGCCAACATACTCTTCATAAACAAGCGTTTTACTCCATGACGCGCCTGAAGTAACATTTTCTGTATTGGGGTAATATGAATTGAAGTCTGAACAGTAGTAGCTTATTCCCAGGCCAATTTGTTTCAACTGGTTTTGGCAGGACGAGCGTCTGGCAGTCTCCAGAGCTTTTTTCAATGAAGGCAGCAAAATACTCATCAGTATGGCAATGATCGCAATTACTACCAGTAGCTCAATCAAAGTGAAAAGATATCTTTTCACAGCATAAGTTCCGCACCGTTTATCCGTGATTTTCATTTTGACGTCATTCCTTAATTAATTGTTCAATTATTTCTTTGCTTTTGATAATATCCTGTTCCGTGGAAATCTCGGGATTTAATTCCAGACATAGGCTTCCCTTGTAGTTAATTTTTTTCAATGAACTTATGATATCGGCAAAATCAATGACCCCCTTGCCGATGGGTAAGTGATCACGCTCCTTATAATCATGCAGATGCAGGTGGAATACTTTATTATGGTATTGTTCGATCACTTTTCCGATACTGGTGGTGTCCGTTAATCCCTTTTTCATTTTTGAATAAATATGACCGCTGTCTAATGTAAGCCCGATATGGGAAAGTGGACTTGGGCAAACTGTTTCATATCCATAAGGAGTATCAACTTCAACCCCAATGAGCACATCGAATTGTAATGCAGATTCCTGCAGCTCTTTAAGACTTTCCGTCAGTAATTCCCGCCATTTTTCCGGAACAAGACTAGCGTGGCATTGTCCGGGATGAATTGTCACGGTGGATGCGCTGATTTCCGAGGCTAACCTTATGCTTTTACAAATAGTTCTCACTGATGCTTTTCTTATGTCGATATTTGGAGATACCAAGCATACATCATAATTATCAAATGGTGCGTGAATATCAATCTCTTTAAAGCTTTCCAGTTTACGCTGCAAACCAATGATTTCCCGGGTAGATATATTGTCAAGGTCCAGGCCACAGCCATTGCCGGATAAATATTTTGTCGTATGGAAAGATATTGCCGGAAAGCCTTTATCCCGAATCCACCTGATTTGCTCGTCAAAGTCTAAATCTCCGATTTTCCATATCATTTTGCCGATTAACATTTCATTTCTCCAATTCTTCATACAAGGCAACTTTTTTTCTTAGATGTTTTTCCAGAATATCCAGTTCATTTCTTTCAACCATTCCCTTCCGGTAAAATTTACCCCACAGTTTTATGTATTCCGGATGAAGCGGCAGGCATTGAAGTGCTCGAATATTTTTTTCATAATTATAAGATGTTTCAATAAAGCGGATCTCTCCTGCATCAATCATAATTGCAGTTGCCGCGGGGTATCCAATTCTTGCCTGTCCTATACTGCCAGTATTATAAAAATGGCAATTATTTATATTTCTGGCAAACGGAACATGCGAATGACTGAAAAAAATCATAGATTCACTACATTCCTCGGCAAAGTCCTCAAAAGCCTTATCATTACTTTCCGGATATAAATAAGAGTCTCCTGCAATATTATGCGTTAACAGGATCAAGTCCCCGTCAAGCCTTATCTTTTTCATATCGGGAAGCTTCAAGAGGTAATCAATATGAAAGTCATTAAGTTGTTGCGCGGTCCATATTTCCCACATCTTGTGCTGTGGCAGCTCGTTATCAATTTCCATTCCTCTTTTGGAAATAATGCTTTTCTCATGATTGCCGGAAATAACCACATCGGCGTGTTCAATTATAAAATCCAGACATTCAACAGGTTGAGGTCCAAAAGAAACAATGTCTCCCAGGCAGACCAATCTGTCGTGTTCAACCCCTTGAACCATTGCTTTCAAGGCTTCGAAATTCGAGTGAATATCACTTATTATTAATGTCTTCATTTACTTCTTATTCAAAATTATAACTTCAGGAATTAATTCATAACTTTGTTCAACCGGCTGTTTTGACAACCGCTTATAAATCATCATTCCGGCTTTCTCGCCGAGTTGATCCCTGGGAAATGAAAGTGCGGGAATCGGGATCAACAGGTTCGACATTGTAGAAAGATTTCCAGCGCCGGCAAGTGCGATGTCTTCAGGAACTTTTATACCTTTTGAGTTTAAATATAAAAAAGATCTCAATAACGTCAGGCTTGAGAAGCAAATTATCATCGATGGTTTTTTCTTAAGTTCAAGTAACTCGTCAATGGCCCTGAAAAGAGTTTGGTTATCGTGTTGAAAATTACCAGTTTTTATCATACTGCCGTTTATATGCAAATCCCCGGTAAGTTTGATGAGACTCGTTCCGGTCGAATGTGCGGGGTCGACAAGGAATGCATAAGATTTAATATCTCCGTGTAATTCATCTAGGAGTTTTCTGAATCCGCGATAATAATCAATTTTCACCGTATAGGCCGGGCAATTATAATCTTCCGGTCCTGTTTCAATGAAAACCATGGGGAAATCTTCCCGGTTTAGTTTATCAAAATATTTTAAATTTTCACTGTTTGGCGGGTATGGAGGAAATATAATTACACCATCATTTTCTTCCGTGCAGATTGCCAATTCTCTTTGAAACTCTTTTCCGTCAGTCCATTTATATGGGTAAATCCGTAAATGAATATTATTATTTTCAGAATATTTTTTCAGAGCATTCCACATCGGCATCCACGAACTGCTGATATTGGGAGAAACCAAACCAACTCTTTTAGGAACAAGCTGGACAAATGTGCCTTTTCCCTGATGCTTAACCAGCATCCCATCAATGCAAAGCTGCTCAATTGCTTTTCTGATAGTTGTTACACTTGCCTGATAGTGGTCCTTCAGTTCCGGTTCCGGCGGAATTTTGTCATGCGGTTTATAAATGCCGGCATCAATCTTTTCCCTTATATCCTCTTCAATTTGTTTAAAATAAGGACTGCCTTTTTTTAACATATTTATCATTGTCTTATACTCCGTTTAATTATCAACATGCCCGATTATTGTCTCGTTTGATCTCATTATTTTGCCATATTGGAGGCTGAACCATCCTGGTTGTTGACCGTTGCGGCATAACCTTTTGCTTAAAAGAATTGCCTTCGAGCGCCGCTGAAATTTTTTCTTTTCCAAGCCAATCCAGCAAAGTTTCGCGGAGATGCTGTTTTATATTTGCATACTTGGCGATGCCAGCCAGATTATTTATTTCTCCAGGATCGTTTTTTCGATCGTAAAGTTCTTCAAAGGCCCCAGAAACATAATAATTATATTTCCAGTCAGGACAAAGCGCCATATATTGATTTTCGTATAATTCACCGAAAATGAAATCCCTTTCTATGCTTGAATCGGAATTTTTAATGTGTTCGGCTAAATTCATGCCGGGATATTCTGATTTATCACCCTCATATCCGATCATTCCCATCAGCGTCGGGAAAAAGTCAAGCAAACTGACGTATTGGCCAGAAACAGTTCCAGGCACAGTTTTTCCCGGCCAACGTATGATAAAAGGTATCTTAAGGGCAGAATCGTAAAAACATGCACCTTTTCCCCAGAGACCATGGTCGCCCAGGTATTCACCATGGTCAGAAAGATAAATGACAATTGTATTCTCTCCGAGACCAAGTTCATCAAGACTATCCAGAATTCTGCCAATATGATAGTCCAGATGGCTTACACACGCGTAATATTGGGCTCGCATGAGTTGGACTTCCTCTTCCGGAAGATTCTCCGCGAATTGCCTGTGAGTTGCATTTATTCCGCCCATGTAAATAGAATCAGGTTCATCCTTTCCTTTAGCAGGAGAAGGAACATCATCTGGAGAGTACATATTAAGATACTCTTCCGGAAGTTGAAAGGGAGGATGAGGTTCGATAAAAGAACTCCAGCAGAAAAACTTCCGGTTCTTGTTTTTTTTCAGGAATTCAATTGTCCGATCCGCCACCCATGTAGTTCCATGGAATTCTTCCGGGACTTGTGATTTTTGCGGTTTGAGGTAATTTTCGCTGCGAAGACCATGCGGAGCGTAAATATCTCCAAAACCATTTTCGTTAAGAAATTTCATGTATTCATCATCCTGACGGTATTCCGCAATTTCTTCCATCAACTGCATTCTCTGGAAACCGTTATGGTTCCTGGCCGGACGGAAATGCATTTTCCCTATGGCTTCGGTGTAGAACCCTTTTTCATTCAAGAATTGCGGAAAACGAATGAAATGTTCCGGCAAATAATCGGGATTACGGTTTACTCCCGTTTTATGACCATAGCGCCCCGTTAGCAGCATTGATCTTGCCGGTACACATAAAGGCATTGGAGAGAATGCGGAGTCGAAGCGCATCCCGCTCTGTGCCAAACTATCCAGATTTGGAGTTTTAACGCATGGATTTCCGCTGCATCCCATTACATCTGCGCGGTGTTGGTCTGCCATTATCAGTAATATGTTTAAATCTTGAGGCAATTTATGTCTCTTTTCTATACATTTTTCTTGAATCATATCTATGATATCTATGAATATAGCATTAAATCAAACTATTGTCAATACTGTCTGTAAAAAAATTAACTTAAGACTCGGAAGTCCATACGGAGAAACGATGGACAATTTTCCGTCACTTTTGAGTTTGACGGATGGGGATTTATAAAAGTTTTTCCGAACGCGATATTCGGATATTCATTAAAAGCACTGGTTAAAGCCAGTGACAAACGGAAAGTGAAAGTCCGACATCAGTTGAAGATAGTCATCCGCCGGTACCCCGTGATACCACCTTCCCAATAGAAAGCTATTGTGCGCCCCCAAATAGCTCTCCCACTCAACGGGAATGGCCCGTTCAAATTTCGTTAGAGACAAACCATCAGGCTCAACTCCGGCGATAACCGGTTCTCGAAGCTTCGGGGCAAGATTGATCAAGTAGAGGATTTCAGTTATGTAGGCGATGTCGAGTTGGAGTTTGTCCGATAGTTGGGTGACGGTGGGAATTTTGCCGGACTCGATCAGTCTAGGCCAGGCATGTGCCCTTGCCAGTGCTAAAAATATCGTTTCCTGGACGGGGGATTCGGCGTTGGGTTGTTCGCTGTTGAGGACGAGGATTACCTTGCGTCAGTGCTTGTGCTTGATGATAAGCAGGATTTTCAATGCGACGGTATAACTCAAATGAATGTAAGCATCCGGCGAGAATACACCACAGAGGGACACGATTACGAAGACTCATGGTTTGCGGGGTACAACTCCATTGCCAATTAACAGAATACAAACAAGAATGAATTTATATAGCCCTTGTAGAGTCTCTGATGATTAGTTCAACAGGAAGCGCATGTTTTCCTGGCAAACCTTTATCGGGAAGTTTAATGGCTTCCGTGATATGCTTTACCGCCATTACGCCCATATCAATATATGGTTCGTTGACCGTTGTCAGAGGGGAATAAGCGAACAAACCCATTGGCAGATTTCCAAATCCGGTTACGGAAATATCGTCGGGGATTTTTAATCCGGCCCGCCAGATACAGCGAGCTAGAATCATCGCGACGGCGTCAGAGATACATAAAAACGCGGTAGGGAATGATTTTGTGTTTGAAAAATAATTATTAAGGTGTTCTTCAAAATCCACAAAATGTTTCCCAATAATAATTTCGTTTTCCGGAACATGAATCTTAAGTTTGTTCAGACATTTTATAAATTCATTCGTGCGCATTACGGAATATCTTGTAGTCGGATGCACCGCCGCTATGCCGATATGACGGTGTCCAAGCGAATAAAGATGCCGGGTTAACTGGCGGCATCCTGACGCTTCGTCAGCGCAAATCTCAATTCCCCACTGATTGTCGGAGGTATGATGCTCAAAGGAGACGTAAGGTATATTTTCATTCTTCAGGGCAGAAAACAAAGACTGGGAGATGTTTGGGGGAATTGTCCGGCAAATGACTCCGGCAATCAGATTTGCTTGACAGATCCCGACAATCTCTTCGGCAGTCTGGTTTTCCTCTATCAGGATAGTTTTTATGAGAAATTTGCTTTTTGTCGCTTCATCTATTGCCCCGGACAAAATTTCCGATTCGTACTTATGCTTGAATCCTTTAGAGATTACGGCTATGACATTTGATTTGCCGGTGGCAATATGACGGGCAAGCGCGTTAGGACGATACCCCATTTCCTGAATTGAAGTCAAGACTTTCTGACGCGTGCTTTCGCTGACCCGCCATTGTTTATCTTTAGCGTTCAGAACCAGAGATACAGTTGACTTGCTGACTCTGGCGTGCTTCGCAACATCGGCTATCGTTACCATGGTTCACCTGTCTGATTTAATTTTTCAGGCATTTTAAACTGAAAATCAAAAATAAAATGTACAACATTTTAATTTAAAATCAATTTCCCGTTATTTCCGCAATGCTTTTTTTATCAATTCCGCAATCTGTTTGCCTTGAATAACCTTACCTTTGACATTGTAATGAACCTGGTCTGACCAGATATCCTCATTCATATGGCCTGACATCAAAGTGAAAAGATCATTGACCGGGATATTATTTTCTTTGATTACACGCAACGCGGTTTTATTTAATATTTTTACCTTTTCCATGTATTTGGGAATTTTTACAGGAGTTGAAGAAGCCCAAATTATTTTAGCATTTTTCTCTTTCTCCCGGATCAACTTGATGGCTTTTCTCAGGCCTGCTTCCCATTTTTCAGGATCTTTATTTAAACTGTGAAGGCCATTGTTAAATTGGATAACGGCATAATCATATTCATCGAGAATAAATGCAAGTTCCCGCAGATATGTTGAATCGGTTACACATTTTGACGTTGCGTAATATGATGTATAAGCGATGCCCTTCAGTTCCTTTTTAACTTCTCTTTGGTAGCCTTTGCAGATGGAGTCGCCAATCAGCAGTATTCTAGGCAACTTATTCTTGTTGGCGTCATACCAGTAGACGGAGAGCCATTCTATCGGCTCCCGGGCGAAACTTGTAAAACTTGTGACGATTAATAACCAGATAATTATTTTTTTCATGATAATCCTTTCATAAATATTTTAAGGTTCCCAACATTCCGCTTCTGACTGGTATGGCAGAAATGGCCATCTTTTATTCATTACGTGGCCGTCCATGTGTAATATATTTACTGTTGTTCCATGCCTTTTATATGCAGTGTCATCGTCTATGTATCCGCTGTTCCACGGGCTGGTGGCGTAAGGTCCGAAATAGAAAAGGTTGTCAGGCGTTTCGAGGTCCATGAACATGCGATAAATAGATGGCTTATTGACGATGTTCACTCTCCTGAAACAGGCAAGTACCCGTTCCATGTCATATGACACTCCGGCGGGCACGAAGGTGGTGCGGTTCGCTGCGTAATCCACATAATAACCATATGTCCAATCTCCATGTTGAGCGCGACCCGGACATCTGTATACATGGTCGTAACGGGGATCCTTATGTGTGGACCATTGATAGTTGATGTTTAAATATGGCGCTAACGCAAGCATCCAAGTGGTAGAAGCTCCTTCTTTGATCGTATAAAGACCGTTTACTATCCTGCATGGAGGAAACCAGCCGTCATAATCGTTCGCGTATGAACTCACCGCGAACCCAATTTGTTTCATCCGGTTCCCGCAGGAAATCCTCCTTGATACGATCAGAGCTTTTTTCAGACTCGGCATCAAAATTGAGAATAGAATTGATATTATCGCCACCACAACAAGCAGTTCGATCAGAGTAAATGACCTTGGGGTGAGTGTGGAGCGCCGACTTCTTCCCCTACGAATACGGGGAAATATTGCCGCGCAAAATAGCCACGATACGCGCGAGCAAGATAGTTGATTTCTTCCCATCATACGTCCTCCTTCATTAGTTTGATTTTACTGTGTAAATTCATTTATCCGCTCTTTTAATATTTTCGTCTGTCAATTCAACGTCATCCAGCAGAAAGGTTGCTCCTTCCTTGCCCATGCTGACGATAAGAAATCTGCCAAGTTGTGAAAAATCCTTATCATTGAAATTCAGTTCAGGACAGGAAAGAAGCTTCCCCCCCGCAGGATAAACCGTTAGTTTAAACGTCTTTTTACTGTTCTTGCCAAGCGTAAACTCAAACACCAGCTTAACCCAGGTATCCAATGGGATTTTTATATTCAAATCCTGGTTGGCTGGACTGGTCATTGTTCCGTCCGGAGATATCGAAACGTTAGGTCCGGGCAGGTATTCGGCGTTGCCGATATTCTTTCTGTCACGGAAAGTTATGTCCACCGAAGACGGATTTTTCGAGTTCATCTTTATAGAAAGCGACAGTTTTACAGAACCTTCAAACAATCCTATATCATTTCTTAAATACGGAAAGTATGAAGGACGCGAAGAACTGCCTTCAACAATTTTTAAACATTTGCGGCCTGATGCGCTTTCTTCTTCCGTGACATTTACTTTATGACCATATTTCTTGTTTGCGCCTTTTATTGTTCCGGAGTGCGTTGGAGTAGTTCCGGTTTTTTCATCTTCATAATCCCACTTAAAAGCTCCTGGACCGGGATATTTTACAATTGGCGCGTGTTTTGTTTTATTGGGAAGGGAGGTCCATTCTTTGTCGCCGTACAATCCGACTTTTGACATATCAATAGGAACAAATCCTTTTTTCAATGCCGGGGAGCCAGGCTGCAAACTGAAATTATGTTTTTCTACGTTAGTAAAAAGTGGATTTGCGATAATGGAAGTTTCGTCAAAACCGAGCTTTTTCCATTGGGAAAAAGTTTTCATTTTCCGCTTGTAACTGAATAAAGGTTTATCTTTATCAAGTGTGCCATGCCAGTAAATGTTATTTCTTAATTTTAAGTTCCTGCTGGAAAATTTCAGACTGACAAAAACCGCGTTTTTCTCTTTTGTGTAAACAATATTATTTTCAAAAACCGCAGGTTTCTGGATGTATTTCGCGAAAGCTTTGCCGTCCCACTTTCCTCCAAGACCAAGGCCGTATATTTTATAACATGCCAGAATGTTGTTTTTCATAACGCTGTTTAGTCCCCCGGAGCCGCCCATACCGGCAGCGGTGTTGTAGACGATGTTATTTTCAAAGAGCACATCCGCGGTTCCCTGGTCCAGATATAATCCGGAAGCGCCATAGCCTAATATATCAACATGGTAATCGTGCATCAGATTATTGCGGACAACCGTTCCAGTCTGACGTCCCAGCAGGTAGATTCCGCCTCCGTCTTCCAGTCGGTAATTGAATAAATGATGAATGTGATTGTTTTCCACAACTGTTCCGGGATAGTTGTTTTCCTTGCTGGCGCTCCATCCCCAGCCGATGGAAATGCCTGAATAGTCGCCATATGATATGTCGTTATTTCTAATGTTGTTATGCGCGGCCGACGCGCCCGCAAGAATCCCCACGGAACCATGAAATATATGCGTGAAATCATGGATGTAACAGTTCTCGATTGTATTCCTCTGAATAATTCCGTTGTCGGTTTTTGGATGCCATTTTTGCGGCGACTGAAGGTTATCCGATTGCTGCCAGTAAAGACATACCCCGCCTCCGCCGAGATCATGCAGGTGACATTTTTTAATAATATTATCAGTGCTTCCCAACAACAGCGAAACAGCGTGGGCTCCGGTTTTATTGACTTCGCAGTCAACGAATGACGAATTACGCAAACCAATGCCGGAGATTGCTCCTGCTTTCAGGGCATAGTTTACATTGTTGCAAACCGGGAAACGGGCTTGTCTTCCGGATATGACATACGGCATCCAGTCAGTATATGAAAACTTAATCCTTCTGAAGTGCAGGTTTTCCACATATTTCTGTTTTTCAGGATCACCGTGAAATACGAGCAGAGAGTAAACAACTGGCACGGTGAAAACCGCCTTTTTTATATCCTCTCCTTTGCGGGGAATATATGAAACAACACCGGTTTTCCTATCGAGGAACCATTCCCCCGGCACGTCAAGCAATTCCGGCGCGTTTTCGATGTAGTACCTGCTCCGCTCCCTCATTACATCTAGGAACGAATCTACATAAACAGCCTTTGCTTTGCTGTCATGCCGCTTTACGCGATGCTGTCTTGACAGCCACGATTGAAACACGACTATCAGCAAATCCGGGTTAGCCGCGATTTGTTCTGTTATCTCATTGCCCCTGTAGTAAAAAGCCTTTGCCCGTTTGCGCCAAGCATCTTTATATTTCGGCTTGCAGATTAAACCGTTTATATAATAGTAGCCGGTGTTCGGGGATCTTGCCCTGACCGCCCGGCGTCCATTCACATATAATTGTCTGAAATACAGGTTTTTATTGTTCACTTTCGGCGCTTTGGCTTGCCAGACGCCGTTATCTTTAATTTCCCAGTTTTTGATTTCCATCGCGCCGGTTATCGAAGCTTTTTTGCCTTCCGGCGCGCAATAAGTGACCGGATATTTCCGGGAGCCGGAATCTTCAGGCGTGAAAAGCAAAGGTTTCGTTACATGATATTTTTCACCGGTAAGTAGCACCTCGACCGGGCCAATAACTTTTTTCCCTGAGAAAAGTTTCCTGACGGTATTTTTAGCTTCCGCCAAAGTGGAGCATTCAGCCAGTTTTTTCGTTTTGCCGTCCGGGGTTTTACTGCTTATGATAATCGTTTTATCTTTTGCATTGCAAATACTGGTTAAAAATATTAAGCAGACACAGAATAAAATTGTTGTTTTCATCCGTAAAAAACTGCCTTGCTTTAGAGTCCTGTCCATGTAATCTATTTCCTTTTCATTTATTAATAATTTATTTCATTGCTGGAATGATAATTCCGCGCATGATAATTTTATTGGCAAATAAGAATACGATCAATGGCGGAATACTTACCAGGATAGTTGCCGCCATGATGTAGTTGTTGCCGGGATTGTTTGTCTGGAAATCGTAAACCCAAACCATGAGAGTCCACATTTTTGGATCGGGACAAATTACCAGCGCCCACATGAATCCACCGTAAACCGCCACAAAAGTGCCGAGTCCGATATATGCGAGTATCGGTTTTATCATTGGGACGGCCACCAGCCTGAATATCTGCAACTCGCTTGCTCCGTCGATTTCCGCTGCCTGGTACAATTCCTGCGGCAGCGAATCGAAGAAGCCTTTGAGCAGGAAGATGGAAAATCCGTTGGCCATGCCGGGTAAAATCAGCGCCGCGTAAGTGTTAAGCATGCCAAGATCCCGTAAAAGCAGGAAGTTGGGAATCATCGCAACTTCGGCGGGAAAGGCCATGGTGGCGAGAAAGAAAATTAATATCTTGTTGGTTTGTTTCATTGGGAATCGTGAGAGCGAATATGCCGCAATTGGATTGATGGTCAATGCGGAAAGAAGCGAGAGCACAACCAGTAAAAGAGTGTTCCATACCGCTCTGCCACGTCCGAAAAGATAGCTCCAGACCCGCTTGAACGATTCAGTGGCAAACTGAAAACGCAATTTGGCGATATGAAATTTGACATCGATAAAATCACTAAAGATAAGCGGAAGGGGAAGTTCCTCGAAGCTTCTGAAATTTGAACCCCATCTTTTATTTATTGCGGCCAGAGCGCGTTCCGGGGACGGACCGTATGTTTTCAACAGATATTCATGAAATTGTGCCAGCGGAGTCTGCAGCTTCATGTCATTCAAATCGACAATGTCCAGAGAGGTGAATTCGCTCCAGTACAATGCCAGAGTTTTATTTGCAGGCAGTTTCTCCGGAAAAGTCAAATTATCCCATGACGACAGCCGCTTGCCTGTCAATTTAGCCGCATCACCAAGAATAATATTAGCAATATTTTCAGTGTTTCCGTTTTTTATATGTTTTGATTTAAGCTTTGAATACACATAATTCCGCCATGAATTATTGTAATTACCTTTTATAACCAGCAGGCGTCTCGGCCAGCGTTTCCTGACAAAATATTTATAATCTTTATTTATTACTTCAGAATCAATATATTTTGTCGGCATGGTTATCTCGTAAAAGCCGTCATAGTCCTTTTTCCAGACGCTGTTCAGGTTTTTGATAACCCGGTAACGTGACTTCAGGAAGGCGTGCCAGTAGGCGTCAGCGGGAATAAGCAGCAATTGTTGTGGAGGCAGTGACTGCTTAAATTTCCTCCACAGGTTTTCCTTGGGACTATCACCCGGCCGCCAGAAAGGCACAAGGAAATTTTTTGATGGAAGCAGTTCCAGATTATGAAAATTCAGGTAATTGCCTCTCAGTTCATGATTCATGATTGTCAGTGAAAGCTGTTTGTGACTGGAACAGACTTTATCGAGTTCCGCCTGGCTTTGGAACGTGTCTTTGAGCCATCCGGGAACGGCCTTGCTTTCAGTGATCTGTTCCATAAGCGCAGTGGCTTTGCCGCCAAAATAATTTTTAAGGAATGGCCGATAATAATCTTCAAGCCCGAAGATACTTGCCAGCAGTTCATCTACATTGAGAGAGAGTTTGAAGTTGCTAAAATCTTCAGCCACCTGATTCCAGTTGTCAAGAGAAAACCCCTGTTCTTTTATGATTGCTTCGCACTTTTCAAAATATTTACGGTCTGCCCGCATCTGGGACTGACTGCCCCATTGATTCCTGTTATGGCGGCTTGCCAGCAGATTCATGGAGTTCGGGCGTTTGTTGAATATGTGCTTGAGCAGGACTTCATTTTTATCGGTAAGGTAGGATGGGACAATGGCATTATCGCGCAAGTCATAACGGTCGCTGAGGGTTTGCCCAAGCACTACCAGCAACGGATATATAATTCCGAACGCGCCGAATAGAAGCACGCTGTAAATAAATATTTTCAGAGCCTTCTGCGAAAGCGTTTTGTTTCCGACTGTACTTATCAGTGACATTTTACTGGGGCTTCCTGAATTCCACTTTTTTGAGGAAATTAAGCTGGTAAATGGTAAATCCGATCAGCAGGCTTCCGAGCAGCCACGCCAGCGCGGTTGCCGTGCCGAAACGCAAATAGTTGAATGCTTCCAGGAATATCTGCAAACCGATAACATTGGTTTCATATGCGCCACCGGTAAGGACCAGAATATTTCCCATATTGTGAAACGCCGCGATAAACGCGCCGACGAAATTAATAATAAGCAGAGGTTTCAAGCTGGGCAGCGTGATATAAATCATTTTCCTGAACGCTCCCGCCCCGTCGATGTCCGCGGCTTCGTAAGTGCTTTCATCGATTCCCTTGAGGGCCGCGAGATAGACCAAACATGCGCTTCCCATTGTCGCCCAGATTCCGGGGATCGCGATTGCCCACTTGTTGATAAGCGGATTCTGCAGCCACCGGACCGGGCCAATCCCGAAGATTGAGAGAATACTGTTGAACAATCCCTCGTCAGTCGGCAGGTAAAAAATCTTCCAGATAAACAGAACCACCACGCCGCCAAGCAGATACGGAGAGTAGTAAATAGCCCTTAAAAGAATGCTTCCGCGCTTGACTTCCGAGAGCATGATGGCAAGGAAAACCGGTGCCATGAATCCCAGCGAGAGCATCGCCACAACATAGATGAACGTTGCTTTCAGCATGGCCGGAAACATGGGATTCGTAACCGCGCGGATGAAGTTTTCAAATCCAACGAAAATCGAATTTCCCAGCACTTTGACGTCCTGGAACGCCATTGTCGAACCGCGCACCAGCGGATAATATGCCCATAACAGAATCAACGCTGTAGCGGGAAGTAAAAGGAGCAGTGAAGCAACACGTTTGTTGAATGATATCTTATTGCGGGGAATTATTTTCTCATCCGATTTCGTCTTTTTTAATAAAACCTTTGAAAGCACAAACGCAATCACCCCCAGCACAACAACAATAATCAGCCAGAAGTGTTTGCTGTATTTAACCATCAGCTTCTGGACAAGTTCATCCTTCATGAAAACTTGTGTGTTCGCAATTTCCTTTGCCTTCTCAAGATTGGCTTTTATGTCATATTTTGGATCATAAGCAAGATGACTCAGCAATATTTTCCCGAACACCTCATTCTGTACGCGGGAATAACCTTCGCTTATGGGAAGGAAAGTATAATGTTTTGGATCGTTGATAAGTTTTCGCATTTCCTTTGCCGGAACGCTTATTTCGTTTGCGTATTCTTCAAGTCCGGCGGCTTTCAGTTCCTCGGTGGAACACAGTCTGAAAAAGCCGTTGTTGACCAGATATTCAGTTTGTTTTTTGTGATACTTTAAGTAGTCTGGGCTGTCTTTTGGAACATAGAATTGCGAAACATAATCAAGGATCATATCCGCGCATACTTTTACCCGGTCTTCGCCCCCCTTGCGGTTTTTCGCGCCGGAATAAATTCCGTAATAATGAAACGCGCTTGCGCCCCCTCCTTCGGGGATCGGCATTATCCCGACCACTGAAGGATCGATATCGATATCGCGCAGCCAGTATAGATTGTAATGATTAGTGATGCAGATTTCACCGTTCGCCCACATCTGAGCCCAGTTTTTGTCATTGTCGATCAAGCGGCGGGCACATCCTTCGACTACGTCCCAGCGGTCCTTTACTGTGAAAGTTTTTCCAGTTTTGGGGCAGGTAACTTCCAGCGGATAAGTCAATTCTTCACCGGATTTTCCAACCTGTACCGGTTCCCCTGAGTATGGGGATTTAACGAACGGCGCCCACATAAGGTCCTGCCAGAATTTCATGGCTCTCTCGCCTTCTTTTCCGTCGAAACCCGCTTTTTGACTCACCTTCACACCATCGAGAGAAGCGCCGCACTTCGGGCATTTGTGAAGTTTTTTCCCCTGCGGGAATTTGATGGTTTCTTTACATGAAGGACATGTCACCAGGTTATAAAGGCTGCGCCCTCCCATGGCGTACAGGTATGCCTGGAACATCCAACCGTTCATGCTCAATCCCATTCCTTTCCGGCCGCAGGGATTTTTTGATCCGGGTATCTTTGCTTTTGGATCAGTGAGAATGCGGCAGGCGCGCATCATTTCGTCGAAAGTCTCAAAACGCTTGTCCGGATCGAGTCCCGCCTCTTCAAATATGTCGCGCCTGTACACTAGGAATTGAGTCCACTGGAAGCGTGGGAGGTAGTAGATGTGTCCATCTTCCAGGATAAAATTTTCGCGTATCTGATCGGGAATGTTCAGGAACGGCTTCCAAATAACTTCATCCACGTTGTGAGTATATTTCCCGTCGCCGTCAGTATCTTTGTAAATATACTTGTCAAGTTTCTCGAAAAAGCCGTTGCGCACCCATGATTTAGCCTCGTGGTGGTAAACCCGCAAAATATCCGGGGCGGTGCCTCCGGCGATGGTCATCATCAACCCGCCACGCTCGATTGACTGCACTTTCAGTGCGGTCATGCGCTGAGCTCGAACCCGGGGGTGATGCGAAAGCCATTCGTCAAACTCGGGATAATCGATGCTGGACGCCGGAGGAAGGTCATGAATCGTGACCGGATAGATTTCCTTGTTGTCTTTTGCGGATAAATCGCAGCTTGACACGCACAAAACCAAGCAGAATAACACTGTAAGGCATCTGTTTAAATTTTGTATTTTATTCATCATTAAAGTGTTATTTGTCAATACCCATCATGAAATCGAACCGGTTTAGCAAGCTCTGGTATATTATAGAACCGGTTTAGCAAAATGTCAATACCTTTGGATATTTTTTCTCTGAATAGAGTTAAATTTGCCACGAAAACCTGGAATATCATATGATCGCTTCTACTCGAAGGAGAATATTTCAGACTTTTAAAGTTTGATTTTCGCAAAATTAAAAATATCAAAAATACATAAAAATAATTAAAATAGAATATTTTAAAATAATAATTACAGCGAATCACAATAAATGAGAAATAATAATAACTCGAAAATATACTGTGATTATGCTATTAATAAAATTGTCATAAAAAACGAAAGGTTGATAATGAAACAATTCATCTCTCTGTTATTGGGAATGCTGGTTCTGCCGGTATTCGTTAATGCTTCCCAACTGAAAATGGCCGCGATTTTCGGTAACAATATGCTTCTGCAACGCGATATGGCCGCACCAGTCTGGGGAAAAGCAACTCCCGGTGCGACTGTAAAAGTGAACATTGCCGGACAGACAAAAATCGCGATTGCCGCTGAGAACGGGAAATGGATGCTCAAACTTGATCCATTGAAAACTGGCGGTCCGGTAACCATGACGGTTGAATCGGGAAATGAGAAGCTTATTTTCACAAATGTGCTGGTCGGGGATGTTTGGTTTTGTTCCGGACAATCCAATATGGAGTGGTCTGTTTTCAAATGCGGGAATGGCAGGGAGGAAACCAGGATGGCCAATTATCCTGAGATCAGGTTGTTCAAGGTTGGCAGAAATGCTGAACGCGTTGAACCTGCCGAAGACTGCAAAGGGGAATGGAAAATTTGTTCTCCGGGCAGTGTGAAAAATTTTTCCGCGGTGGGATATTATTTTGGGAGGATGCTCCATAAGGAGCTTAAAATTCCAGTCGGCCTGATCGGCAGCTACTGGGGTGGAAGCTTTATTCAGTGCTGGATGCCAAGAAGCGCGCTCGAAAGCGATCCAGACTTCAAACCAATTCTAGAACGTAATGACTGTGATAAAATTAGTTATAAGGAAAAAATCCAGATATATCACGAACGCTATTCAAAATGGGAGAAGGATTACAAGGAATACTGGAGAAAACGCGGCGCGTTGATAAGGGCAAAGAAAAAATGGAATCCGAAAACTTTGCCGGAACCCAAACGCCCGAAAATGCCCTACGGCCCCGACAATCCCATGACATGTTCCATGCTTTACAACCGGATGCTTCTTCCCGTTGTTCCGTATGGGATCAAGGGTGTGATCTGGTATCAGGGCGAATCAAACAACTGGCGCGCGTATCAGTACCGCAAGTTGCAGCCGGCCATGATCAAATCCTGGCGTCAGGCATGGGGTGAAGGTGATTTCCCGTTCCTTATTGTTCAACTGGCGAATTTCCGGAAGCCTGTAACAAATCCGAATACCAGCCAATGCTGGCCGGAACTGCGTGAAGCCCAGTTTATGGCTACAAAAGTGCCGAATACCGGCATTGTTACCGCTATTGACATCGGGGAAGAAAAAACTATCCATCCAAAAAACAAGCAGGAAGTCGGCAGGCGTCTGGCCCTGACCGCCATGGGAACCACTTATGGCAAAACGCTGGTTTACTCGGGGCCGGTATACGATAAGATGAAGGTGGAAGGCAATAAAATCAGGATCTACTTCACCCATATTCACGGCGGGCTTGTCGCAAAAGGCGGACAGCTCAAACATTTCGCGATTGCCGGGAAAGACAGAAAATTTTTCTGGGCCAATGCTGAAATCGACGGCAATACCGTCCTGGTCTGGAGCGACAAAGTTAAAGAACCGGTTGCCGTCCGTTATGCCTGGGCCGACAATCCCTCCAGCGCGAACCTTTACAACAAAGAAGGTTTTCCGGCTTTTCCGTTCCGGACCGACGGCTGGCCGGGATGTACCATGAACCGGAAATAAGAAAAATATCGTAATACGCTTGCGAAACATGCAAATATGTCAACGAAAAAATATTGAAAAAGATTCTAACAGTATTACAAGGTTATCCCCGTATTAGAAAACATCGGTATTCAATCTGCTGCCATCCCAAATACATCCATCTGCTTCTCCCACTCCATCGGAATCCTCCGACGGAGCTGGTTTAATGAGAGGCCATCGGGTTCATTACCCGCGATGATCGCTTCCTGGAGTTTCGGGGCAAGATTCACCAGATGCAAAATTTTGGTCAGATAGGCGATGTCGAGTTGGAGCTTGTCGGAGAGTTGAGTGACGGTGGCAACTTTGCCGGATTCGAAAGTCCGGTCCAGGCATGTGCTCGTGCCAATGCCAGGAACATCGTTTCCTGGACGGGGGATTCGGAGTTGGGCAACTCGCTGTCAGGGGCGAGAATTACTTTCCTGCCACGCTTGTGCTTGATGATGAGCGGGACTTTCAATGATACGGTATGGTTGCCGGAGTCAGGAGATACTATAAAAATTATTTCCGTTCATGTTTTCAGGAACGTGTGCTTTTTAAATATTTTCTTACTTTTGTAAATTATTCATTGACGTTATCTGTACCGGGACGCCATTTACAATGAACACGTCCTTTAAAATCAAAACCTTTTGCGAGTTGTTCATTTACCCAATGTTCTGGCATTCCAATCAAGTTTATTCCTCTGTCAATAGTGCAGTTATAAATCTTTTCCATGTTATTGCATCTAGGTTGTGACATATCGACAGTTCCCACACCTGCAATTGCTGTTGCGCGGTCAATGTAATGGTCACCCCTGCCGCAAAAATGGAGAACACCACCGCCAAAGTATTCCATCAGCATAGAATCATAGGGCTCTGAAAATTCCGCATACATTTCCGGAGAAATATTTGTTGCGGAATCAAGCCTAATAGCTAAGTTTCCTTTATGAAGCATGTCCCAATTAACAGAATAACCGTTATCGGAAGCAGGATACAGTTCATACCATTTTGTCATAAAAGCTTTATATGTTTCAGTTATCAAACTGAGAAAATCTTTTATCAGCTCGGAGTGATCGTATAGATCAATAAATAATGAACTACCCCATAAAATTTCACAAACATCTATGGGACCTTGTAAATCAGGATGTATTAAATAAACATATTTACTGATCTTGGGATAATCTTTCATTAAGGTCAAGAAATATTCCGCAGTATCAAAAACCTTAGCGCCAAGACCAGTTCTAATATCCGGCACGCCTTTATCCAGTAATCGCATAGCCGTTTCTATGGGATTTTTAAAAGGTAGCGCCATTTGCATGGTATTGATTGCGTCATCCATTAAAAATATTTCGGCACCGAAGACCGTTGGCAATATTCCGGTTCCATACCTGCATTCAACTCCCAATAAAAATCCGTCTCCTTTTTGCAGATGATTTATACAATTGGATATTTCAAATATTACCATCATCTGCATATTTTCAACAATGCTGTTACGACTAATAAAAGGGAGTTTCAGTTCAGATAATTGTTGTATTTTTCTTGATGGGTTAAAAACATTGCCTTTAAATTTCCCCTCATGGAATTCAACCCATTCGGTATATAGATCATCCTCTATCTTCGGATCAATAAGTTTTTCCAGCTCATCAAAATATTTTTTAAACATTAATTCGTTCTGAATGATATAGATTTTATTTCAAAATAACATAATATAATCCTTTTTGTAATTGTCAAGAACCTTCATCGAAATTGCTTGATTTTGTGAAATATTGAAGTGGTGAGATGGTACAGTGAAGATACATTGTTAAAAAACGTAATACCTTCCCAAGAGAACGCTATTCCATGAGAAGGTATCGGAATATCTTTTGCTTTCATAAGAACACCTTTCACTGCTCACAGCCACAATATCCTTGTTTTTATGCAGTTTTTTATATTTGAGCATTGACAAATTGTATACCATGTGGTATACTTTATTTCAGAAACAAACGGTGGGTTTTCATGGCAGCAGTACAATTTAAAAAGTATCAATCAATAAATAATACTCGCAATAAATTTTCTAAATTAATTGAGAATATGAAATCCAAAGGGCAATTAATCCTTCCTCCGGAAAGGCTTCTGTGTGATGAGTTGTATTGTTGTCGTACGACTTTACGACGTCTGCTCGATATCCAAGAAGCAGAAGGGGTGATTGTTAAGCAAGGTAAAGTGCGTTCTATTTCCATAGATTCCGTGGACTCCAATAGCCTTGGAAGTTTTGCATTTGTCTCTTCAGGCCAGGGGATGATCACCAATCCCGCCTGGAACAAACTTTGGACGGCGTTGATCCGAATGGCTGACAAGGAAAATATTTCCACAAAGCTTATTCTGATTCCGAATTCTGCCTCCGTGGAAGAAATAAAAGGCCTTTTTAAAAATATCCCGGATATACTTGTTTTTACAACGCTTTCCTCTCAAACTTCCGCGTTGGAAATTCTGCAGGATATCAGGAATAAAGTTTTAATATGTACCGAAGAGCATTACCGTGGCATATTTAAAAATATTGTGGCCATGGATAATTATGCAGCTGGATTCATGGCTGCGCAAAAACTGGCAGAACACGACTACAGGAAACCGTCTTTGATTTGTGACAAACTGATAAGCCGAGGCAAATTTTATATCCCATATGAAAAACGCATCATGGGATTTGCTGATGGATGCAGGAAATATGGAATTACTTTCGATGAAAAGTCTAAATTCTGGCTTTCAGGGAAGAGAAGTGAACGGATTATCCAATTGATTAAAACCGCCGAAAAAGTTACGAATGGCTGTTTTGATTCGTTGTTTCTGCAAAGTGACCCGCTTATTGATGTTGTATACGAAACGCTTGCGGATAAAATAAAAATTCCATATGACATGGGGATTGTAACAGTAAATAGTTATGACAATGCAACAGGAAACAATCCACCGGTTTCAGCGGTATCACACGGAACTCAGCCTGTAGCAAAAACGATTATAAAACATATAAAGCGTATTCTGAAGTCGAAGGATGCAAATATTGGTGAGATAATGGTAAAACCTGAATTTCATGAAGGAGTAACATTGAAATAAAAGGTTCTTCCGCAGCATCTCCGTTCCACAAGGATGGCTGGTGGTAAACAATTTATAACTTTCAATTGAAAGGAATCACCATGAATAATAACAAAACTGAAGTATCAGGAAAGCACTCAAAGCCACTAAACCATTACACATTTTTTACGATTGTTGAATTATTAGTAGTTATTGGAATTATTGTCATTCTTATGTCTATTCTGCTACCCTCTCTTAACAAAGCAAGAGAAATGGCAAAACGCATGGATTGCTCAAACAATCTCAGGCAAATCGGTCTTTCTTCATTCAGCTATTGCGACAGTTTTAATGAGTATCTTCCTGTTGCATGGCTGGATAAAGAGTCTTGGATCAAGCGATTGTATCTCACGGATATGGTTAAAGCGAATAGGACAACTTTTTCAGATGTTGATGTTGATGACTATGGTGTTCTCCGCGAAGTTTCCGCGAGTTACATTGATATTTTCCGTTGCCCCAGGGAGGCCAAATGGAAAGAAACTGAACAGGCGAGTTTTGCGGATTTTTTCAAAACATGCTACGGTTTGGTAATTTCACAAGCATGGCAGATGGGAATCACTGACTATGGAGCTAATCATATAAACTGGAAAGAAGCGGGTATTATTCCGTCACGTATTTCACATCCATCGTTACGGGCGCTTTTTGTTGAAACAGATGCAACCTCGAATGCCAACGCATTTGCTGCATATGACTATCGTTCACTTGGTAACGCCAATATTGCATATCCACATAATGGCGCCGGTAATATATTTTGCATAGATGGCCACGTTGAAACAAAAACTTGGGCGTCACTACAGGGTGATTCCATGCCCTATATAGGACGTGCGGATTATTAATCTTTTTTTACTACGTTTTAAAACATATAAAAATAAAAGAATGAAAATTAAGTAATATGACAAAAATGAATTGTTGTTTATGGTCGGTTTTGTGTGTCTTGACGTTAACTGAAAGTGCCTTGTTTGGAAGCAATAATGCAAAAAATACAGCATTGACGGACCCGAGAGGATTGGACAATCCGGTTTACCGCTGGAATGCCAGAGTCGTTTCCGTAAAAGGAAAACCAGCGAAAAAGGATATGATTGACAATGATTACGCAACGGCAAAATATGGTTCCGCATGGGATTTTGAAAATAACGATTTTGAAGGAATCAAGCATTTTTCCGCTGGAATCGCAGACCCGCGAATAGCAAACGGAAAATTGCTTTTTGCCACAAAAAATAACGCGTTCTTTTATTGGGGTAATTTTAAAAAAGACGATTCCTTTCCCGAAGAAGACATCGGTTTTAACAGAATGGTAAAATACAGCCGCCGCCCGTTCTTAAAATACAATGTGAAAATACGCATAAAACAAAGCCTGGAAAAATCGAAGATACAAACCGTTCTTAAAGGATATAACGGTTGGACGACAACAGGGCAAACAACATTAAAAGGAACGGAATGGCAAACTGTAAACATTCTAACTAAGTGTAAACCGGGACGGATCACTGCTATTGGGATAATGTTTGATACACCTGGCAATCGGATAGAGATTGATTCGATAAAAATAGTGAATGAAACCTGCAACCTATATCTGCGCCGCACTCTGAAATTAAACAAGGAAGTTGAAAAAGCGAAGATTTGCCTTGTCACTGCCTGCCACACCAAATATGCTTTATATATAAACGGCCAAAAAGCATCATCGGGAAAACAATGGGAGCCAACCAGGTTTGTCATTCACGAAGTGGATTGCGGTAAATATTTTCACAAAGGTGAGAATATTATTGCCTATCGGATGAACGAAGCATGTTACAAGCGCTATGCCAATAAAATGGCTATTGAAGGAATCATTTTCTTCAAAGATGGGACTTTTCGGCGTTTTTACACAAATGAAAGCTGGAAAGGTACTTACACTTTTCATAAAGACTGGTATAAACCGTCATATAATGACAAATCGTGGCCGAATGTTGTGGCTCGGGCGAATGTGGCAATGTCTCTTATGTCATGTCATCATGGAAATAAAAATGGGGAAGGCTATTTTGCCGATCCTCCATACATGGGACCTGTTGATTTGAAGTCATTAAGCGCCTGCAAAGACCGGCATCTATTCGAGATGTCAAAGGGAGCCGAATTTCTGATCAAGCTGAAAACACCTGCAAAAATCAGCTATGAAGTAAAAAACGCAATGACCCGGAAAAACGAGCGGCACGGAGTATTGAACAACGAAAAACCCGGGAAAACTTTCAATTTGAAGATCAAGGGCCTGACATCCGGAGTATATAACCTGAAAATTTTCGCCCAAAAAGAAGAAAAGATTTTAGACACCCGTTTTTATGAATTCGTAATTATTGGCAAAATTCAACAGAAGGAAGTTTTGTTAAAAGACATGGCAAAATCTATGAAAATGGAAATGGTCGATGAAATTTTTTGCGGAAATACATCCGACCCTCACGAATTTCTGGATGGAGCCCATGTCGCCAATAATAAATATCTTTCATCGTCTGTCACAAAAACCAGCGTCATTTCTGCGATCAACGGGAAGAAATACCGTTCCGCGGGTCCAACCTGGGCTGATTGGTTTTCATACAGATTCAAAGTGAATCAAAAATATATTCCTCATATCATTGAGATCGAATATCTGGATAATCGCGCCGGCGTTCTTGTGGCAAGAACAACCGAAAAAGCCAGATCTGACGGGTTTAGTAAAGTGGGAGACACCATCACTCCGCGATCAAGTGCAAGTATTGCCACAGGGGGCCCATATAAACCCTTGACCAATAAACTCCAAAAAATGAGAATGTATTACATGCCATGCCAAAACAATGCGACAATTGATATTCTCAATGGAAACCATTTGGGGAAAGCGGGAGTTCCTATCTATCGGATTCGCGTATATCAGGTAAATCAGATGCCAGGATTGAAAGTGCCCAACCAGTCAAACCGTTTATTCGGAATGATGCAGGAAGGAAATATCATACAGATGCGCGCTTTCAATGGAACACCGGAACATGAAATATTCACTGCCACCGACGGTATGTGGCGGCATAGGCATTACGGTTTTTATAAGAATCATTACAACATTATAGCCAATCATATCAAATGGATGCGTTTTTGTGGCGAAAACCTATGGTGTCCAGGATTATGGATGTATTCCCCACAATACAAAACATCTGTAATACCGCCGGCAGCAAGGACTCCCACGGACGACGCAGTGGGGCTGTGCCTGGCAATGTTTGGAGCAAATGATCTTTATATGATGCCCTGTTTTGAATTTCTGGAGATCAATCCTTATGTTGAAGATAAGCCAGCTTCGAATTCAGAAATAGCGGCAGGCGCAAAAACTCACCATCTTATCGGGAAAGATGGGAAGCTCCAAACCTTTAAAGGTAAAGGTAACAGCTTTTATAATCCGATGGATCCATACGTTATTGACCTCTTCAGGAAAATTATCAGAGATTTTATGGATAGATACGGCGACTATTCCGCGTTAAAAGGCATAAACGTTTTATCTGGAAAATTCTGGCAGCCTGTCGTGACATATGTTGATTATAATAGTGAAGATATTGAGGATGTTTTCAACGGTAGTTACGATGACATCACCATGGAAAAATTTGAAAAATATCTGGGCAGAAAAATTCCGGCAGATCCGAAAGATCCTAAACGTTTTGAAAAACGCTATGAATGGATTCAAAAAAATGCGAAAGACAAATTCATTAAGTTTCGCGCTCAGGGACTGGCGGATTTTCATAAAGCCCTCAGGGATGCAACGGTTGAAAATCACCCGGACAAAATTTACTGCGCACTATTCAGTCCCAGATACCCGGTCCTTTTGGAACAGGGCCGCAAAATGGGACTTTCAACCCGCAAGCTGTTTTGCCATCTGGGAGTTGATCCTGATTTATATAAAGCGCAAAAGAACCTTTTTCTTGGCGGTCAGAGAAAGACTCCTACGCATCAATTTTATGACATGGGTGCAAAATATTCGGAAACGAAAAGCAATGCATGGCACACTTCAGATGATTTTAACAATGCTTGGGACAACGGCGACGCAAGCGTATTTTTTCTGAGAAACGGTTTTGTGGAAATGTTTTCATGCGTTCCAACTGGCAGGAAATGGTATTGGGGTACCCCTTGGCGCTCGACAAAAGCCAATCGTTGTGTAAATGAAGCGCATGAATATTATGCGAGGTATATGACGGATTGTCTGCTCAAAACAACCCCGGGAGTTATCATTTCCGGAGGCTTTCAGGATGTCGTTCGAGCTAATTTAGGGCATTTTGAACATCAGTGGAGTTTTGCGGCGGCATTCCGCTCAATCCCTGGCGGCACTTATAAAACAATAAAAGGAAACGGGTTCAACAGAAACATTCTCACAAGAACCCAAAAAGATTCAAACGGAAAAGTATTCTATGTGGCAAATCCCTGCTGGTGGGACGTAAAAGTGAAAATTAAATTCCCCCGAAAAGCCAAAATAAAAGATCTTGTGAATAATGAAATATTTTCCACTGAAGAACTGGAATTCAATCAAAAGGGCTATGCCGTGAATGTTTTCATTAGCGACTTGGCGCCTCTGCGTGCGGAAGGGATTGTTTCAGACGAAGGAATATCATATATGAAACAACAAATGGAAATTTTATCAGATGCCGCAAAACTTACAAACGGCGACATAAATATCTTATTTCCCGGCAAGAAACGCTCCCATATTGACGGTCTTCTTGCCGAAGTAAGGAAAAACGCAGACTCGGGAGATTGGGCGGGGGCGTCCAAAATACTTGATCTTCCGGAACTCGTCGATTTAAGGCAATTTTTACTGGCTAGGCAAACCCGAAAAAGAACTCCCCCCAGAGACAATTACAGGGTGATCTGCGGTTCAAATTCGGGCTATGTTGACTCTACGGGCAAACAATGGTTCCCGGATCAAAACTCAGAAGGCGTGCTGAATTACGGTTATCTGGAACCTGCAGGCAATCAGGTTGACCGCTCAAAACGCGGCATCAAATATGATTTCCCGGACGCTCGTTTATATCTGACGGAGCGTTCCCGCTTAGGGGGATATTTATTTAAAACTCCACCCGGAACCTATACCGTAAAGCTCCATTATATTGAAGGTTCCAAGGCGCGTCCCGGCATGAAAGAGTCTTCTGTAAACATAAACGGCAAGCTGGCGGTTAAACCCTTTGATCTTATTACGGAAGCCAGCGGTTTTGGAAAGCCTTTAATCAAAACAGTCAAGGGTGTTCAAGCAAAAGACGGATTGATTATAATAAAATGGAATACAAATCGCGGTAGAATTAACGGAATAGAAGTTATTAGGGAATGAGGATTTTTATAAATATTGTATTGCTCCTGGGGATTAATGTCCTCCTGTTTGCCAAAGACCAGCCAGGAAAATTATTGACGGACGGTTATTTCAAACCATGGCAGTCTGTTAAAAGAAAGAATATGAAGGTATATGTGACCGGGGGAGGTTTCGGGATTGTTAAATTTGCCAATGGAGTGCTCTTTAACATAGCCCCAAGGTTCTACTACAATTCCAAAGGCGACAACAAAACAAAAGGCAGAATTCTTGCGCCATCCTACTGCTGGAAAACCATAAGCGGGAACATGGAAAAAGTGGAGAATTCGGACATCTTCAACGTCAAAGCGACTCTTTCATGCGGTTTGCAAAAAGATGTTCTAATGCAAGTTGAAGAAGACAGTGTTTACAGTAAAACCACTCTAAGCTCAATCTCTTTGTTTGTTCCGGGTAAAGCATTCAGGTTTTCAGGAAGCTTGAACCGGGGTAAATTAAAAATAATGCCGTTTCTGGCTGAAAACAAAAGAGGAGAAAAATTTAAAGGAGACCTCTGCAAATGGGAAAAGAATTTGCCCAACATTGTATCTCTGAAAATTCAAATCAATGATATTGTTGCCCTGTTAAAATTTGACGATAAAAACAAGGTGGAACTCACTCCCCATAAAAATTCATCCTGCGTTGCGGTAATCAGGTGGGAGCCGCGTTACCCGATTGACAATTTTACCATTGACACAGAATTTACCTGCTCCATAAAACTGACTTTAAAGACCGGAAGCTTGGAAATTTCAAACAATAATGAATAAAATTATAAAAATTTTACTGTAGGGACTGCCAATATATCCAGTCTGGGCGGTATGCTGGAAGTTGCCGGAAACAAGCTTTCCGCGGCCAAGAAACTACAGTCCAGCCGGGAGAAAAGTTTGGTGGCGAAACTGTCGGCATCCCGGCAGATCGAATCGGTCAAAACCAGAGAAAAGATCAATATCGACGGTACTTTGAACGAAACGGCCTGGAAACATACTCCGTCTAACCTCCCGATGCTGGTTTATCCCGGATTCAAGACTACGGCTAAAGCCTATACCGGAATCCACAGTTTATACAATGATAAAAATCTGTACTTTGGTATGACCTGTATCAATCCACCTGATAAGGTCCCGGAAAAAGACGCTGCTGAAATTTTCCTGCAAAGCCCGCAGATGAAGGGCGGGTATGTTCATATTACTTTTCATCGCAACGGCGCCGTTAAACAGCAGAGAGGCGTGATGAGAAGTGATGGCGGCAAGGGATTTGTTGCTTACAGTAGAAAAATTTGGAAGTGTCCGGGGCTGCAATACCGGGTTTCGCGTAACTCATCCGGGTGGACTTTGGAATGCAAAATTCCTTTTGCCAGCTTGGACAACTCGAAACCGGCCGGAAACTGGAAGATCAATGCGGCCCGGGCTTACCGGTTGTCTGGGAAACGTTCAGAATTAAGTTGTATTATGCAGCCGGGCGCGAAATCCTTTCATCAGGCCGGTAATTTCGTCAAATTCCATTACTCTTGCATTCCAAACATTTTTGCGCCGGTAAGCATAGATCCCGTGAAGGTATCTCTCGCCAACCATGTTTTCGCCGACCGGGTCGCTACTATGGTGGAGATTACCACGGGGATCAAAACCGCCAGACCGTTGACCAATTGCACACTTTCCGCTTCACTTTATGACGATTCCGGGAAACTGCATGCCAGCAATGTCATAGCTGAATATCCGGTTGTTTTTCCCGAAATCCGCGGCAGCAAACCCCACGCTTTATCGTATTCAAATATCTGCGAAAAAGGCGGAATGCTCCTGAAGCTTGATTCCGGTCAGGGGACGTTCCGGCGCTGGCTCAGGTTCGGCGGCTGGGAAGGCGCTGGTAAAACCGGCAATATCATCGGGAAAAAGGAATTCTTCGGAAAAACTGTCGATGTTCTGCGCGGCGGGTTTTATTTCCCCTCGTTCGTGACAGGTAAAGGTGCGGGACCGGTGTTCGGGGAAAAATCCGGTACGGTGGAATTCTGGTTTTACCTCCCGGGAATGTCCGGGAACATTGTTGCGGCAAAGCTCGAAAAGTGTTTCCTGCAGTACGGTCCGGTCCGTCCCAAACATCCTGAGCATACCAACAATTCCCCGCTGGCGATTGTTTACTGTCCGGACACCGGAATGATTACTTTCAGTATGAAAAACCGCAAATATGCCGGATGGTCGCGGAACACGGTGGTGAAAAGCGCCGGCTGGCATCACCTGGCCTGCGTCTGGGGCGAAAACGGCATGCGCATGTTCCTGGACGGGAAAGAGTCTAAAAGGAAGGTCCGCATGGTCAATAAAAAGCGGCTCAAAGCAGGCGTGAGGCCATACGTTGACAACAATAAAAGATACAATATTCAAGTAGGTTGTTTCACCAGCGGTTACGGAATGGCGGACATGCCGGTGGCGCTCCTGAGAATATCACCTGCAGCGAGATATTATAAAGACTTCATCCCGGATCTTCAGTCAACTGTGAGAAGTGACAATAATACCACTGTGTTGTTTGACTTCAATAATGGCCTTAACGGAAAACCATTACCGGTAAAAGGTATTGCCGGATTCAAATATCAGGATGATAATAAACGTAAGAGAAGAGGCAAAAAATGAAAAACGCATTCGATAAAAATGGAAAGTTGATTGTGAAACGGCCGGGCGTGTTTACCCTGATCGAATTATTGGTGGTGATAGCGATAATCGCCATACTTGCGGCAATGCTGCTCCCGGCCCTGAAAAACGCCAGGGAAGAAGCTGAAAAAGTAAACTGCCGCAACAATTTGAAGCAGATCGGGACCTCACTCGCCATGTATTTATCCGACTTCGACGCTTACTATCCATCGTACGGCAGTTCTACGGTAAATGCTACATGCTGGGATGCGAAAATAGCTCCTTATGTGCAACTGGATACTACTGACGACCGATTAAAACAAAATACTCTTTTCTGGTGTGATTCCATTCCGAAAGAACAGGCCGTTCATAATAGAAGTTATGCCGCGCACGCAGGAATGGGGAATGACGTAGGCTACTCTTACTGTTTTTTCCGGGAAAATCATCTGCCCGTGGAAAAGCCGACCATGCAGGCCCTTATTTATGAAAGGAATTCCGGTCTGCTTTTCGCAAAATCAGGGAATCGTGAATACAATGTTGCAAGAACTGACGGTGGGAACACCTTGTATCCACATAAAAACCGAACAAATATTCTCTATGCCGACGGGCATGTAGACAACCATTCCGTAAATGACTGCCTGAGCAACAACTGGTGGTTCCAGTAAGGTTGTCCCGGGAACATCCGCAAATACATTGAAAGTAATCTCATGAAGAAAATCAGACTCGCCTTGTGGGGCGTTTCCGGAAGGGGTGTCTTCGGAAGAAAATTTCATCGGCCCGATAAAGGCATGGAAATTGTTGCCGGGGCTGATATCTCCCCGGAGAACCTCCAGGAATTTAAAGAGCATTTTAACGGAAACGTGCCGGTCTCTGAAAATTACCGTGAAACCCTTTTGATGCCGGATCTCGATGGCGTAATTATCTGCACTCCTGACTTTCTACACGAAGAACATGCGGTTGCCGCGCTCGAAGCCGGTAAAACCGTATATATCGAAAAACCATTGGCTGTTACTATCGGCGGATGCACCAGGATTCTGGAAACCGCCGGAAAAAACAGCGCCAGACTTTTTGTCGGACACAATATGCGCTATTTTCCGGCGGTTATTAAAATGAAGGAAATAATCGACAGCGGAGTTATCGGGGATATTCAGGCGGTATGGTGTCGTCATTTTGTCGGCAGCGGCGGCGACTGGTATTTCAAAGACTGGCATTCCGAATCGCGTTTGAGTACGGGACTGCTGCTGCAGAAAGCCAGTCACGATATCGATGTTATTCACTGGCTGGCCGGAGGATACACCAAAAAGACAATGGGCATGGGCAAGTTGTCCATATACGACCAGTGCCGGAAACGGGCCGCCGGTGAACCGGGAAATCCCAAATCGAATGTCGACAATTGGCCGCCGCTTTCCCAGGCCGGAATGTCACCCTTTATTGATGTCGAGGACCACAGCATGGTCATGATGGAACTTGACAATAAAGTTCAGGCTTCGTATGTACAGTGCCATTACACGCCCACCACCTGGAGAAATTATACGTTTATCGGTTCACGGGGGATGCTGGAAAATGCCGGTATCACCGGCAACTGCCGGATCAACGTTTTTACCAGGAGAAGTGCAAGTTGTGACGAACCGGATATTGTCTATCAGATGAAAAAGGAAAACGGGGGGCACGGCGGTTCCGACCCCATGATAATCGACGGTTTCGCGGATTACGCGATAAACGGCAAAAAGCCGAATACTTCCCCGGTGGCGGCATGGTATGCGGTGGCAACCGGTGTTAAAGCAACGGAATCCCTCAGGAACAGCCATGCAATGGAAACCATCCCGGATCTTCCGGATGAAACCATCAAATATTTCGACGATTAAAATACTTCGAAGGCAAAAATTTTTACGGTTTCATTGCCGTGGCTTTGTTTGATTTTCAATCTTACGCCCTGTTTTTTCCGGTTTACCGCGATTTTCTTTAGCCGCTGATAATTGCTGGTTTCCGTGTGGAACTCCTGCCATTTGCCGTTTGGACCGAGTAGCTCCAGGACAAACTCCTTTACCAGTTCAGGGGGTGGGGAAAATTCCGGCAGGTCAAGGGGATATAATGCGGGCATATTGTGATCATACCGGTTTATGTTGCTGTCGAAAACGATCCTGACGCCGGAAATCATTTTCTCATTATTCAGAAGGTATTCGACATGATCACCGTTCCGGCAGACCCAGCAATTTTCTTCATCTCCTATTGGACGGTCCAGGCCGTTGCGCAATGCTTCCGCTTCTCCCGTTGACGCGCGGAGTTCAGCTTCTTTGCTAAGTGGAGATATTACGCGTTTCAGCCCGGGAAGATAACAATCGTCATCCATCAATGCCTGCTGTAATTCCCGGAGCTTTGCTTCATATACTCCACGCGGCGACAGCGAATTCCTTACAGCGATTGCGGCAGCAGTTCCGGTTGCCTGGCCGACAGCGGCGCAGGTAGCCATGACCCGGGTTGATCCGAATGCCGCCCGGCTGCAACTGATATTGCGTCCGGCAAACATTAAATTGGGAATATTTTTTGAGTAAAGGCAACGGTAGGGAATTCCATAAATGCCATTTACTTTAACTCCATGCTGGATTATCGTTAATTTTTTTGCGGAGTCGAATCCCCGGGTATCGTGCAGATCCAGCGGCCACCCGCCATAGGCTATGACGTCCGGAAATTCCGTCCGTGATGTAACGTCGTTCTGGGTAAGGGTGTAATCGCCGGTATACCTGCGGCTTTCGCGTTTTCCCGGCAGAAATCCCACCCACTCCAACGCCCAATTTTCGGCGCCGTGATCGCCCCGGTTTTTGATGTGGTCCCACATACCGTAGGCAATTTTGATCAGTTCGTCCCTGATAGCTTCGGTGTCATGAATCGTGTCCATTTCCCCGCCCAGTTCGAGCCACCAGAAATTCTGTTTGCCGGCAAGGTCATGGTTGGGGATGGGATGTTCGGGATCATCGTCGATCTTCCGCGCCCACGGCGGCGCGATGAAAGGCTTTGGTTCGGGGTATTCCCGTGCCTGGATGAGACAGCTCATGCCCATGGTTTTCAGGTTCGCGGTTTCCGGAGCGGTCGATTCCCCGAATGTGCCACGGCCTTCGTGTCCGACCCGGAATTCCGCGCCTGACAGTGGTGCGAGAATGCTGTCGCCGGAGCAATCGGCGAACAGTTCAGCGGTAACGGTGTGAAAAGTCTCGCTGGTTCCCTGCCAGCCGGTCACCGACTTGATTTTTCCGCTGTCCATTTCCAGGGAATTGCAGGAACAGTTCAATAGCAGCGTAAGATTTTCCTGAAACTTGACAATCCCGTAAAGAACGCTGTCCCAGACCGCATAACTCGGCCAGGTATTACGGTAAAGGTTCTCCAGTTGAATTTCTTCGATAATGCCGGTTTCCAACGCATTTTCGTGGAAATGGCTTCCGCATATCCACATTCGGATTTCGCTGGATGCGTTGCCGCCCAGTACCGGGCGGTCATGCATTAAAAGAACCTTGACGCCGTTCCTGGCGGCGGCAATGGCGGCGCACATTCCCGCAAGCCCTCCGCCGACTACGCAGAAATCCACTTGATGGTTCACTGTTTTCATAATATTCTTCCTATTTGTATTAATTGAATTTAACTGTTGGTTAATTTATTTGTGTATTCCTTGAGCAATTTAATGAATTTGTTTTCTTCACCTTTTCCCTTGATCCCTGATACGGCCATAGCTGCGTAGGGGGGCTGGCCGACGGCAAATGCCAGACTTGTATGATCACCGTGTTTCACCGAAGCGTAACCTTGTTTGCGTACCTTGCGAAGCGTTTTCAGAATATCGTCATCCGGAGTTTCGCCAAGAGTGAAAGAGAGCTGTTCAGGATTCAGTCTGGACAGCAGAACCTGTCCGATACTTGACTTAGTTGCCGGATACAGCGTCATGCGTCCAAGCCCGGCGGCAAAATTCGCGGTGTCCGCTTCGTTTTGCAGGCTGGAATTGTGATACAGATAGCAAACCTGGTTCTTCCACAGTACTCCCAATGCCACTGTTTTGTTCAACTGATATAACTTAACGAGATAGGGGAGGGCGCGGTTGAGCAGTCCTGACGCCGCCATACTCTGCGCCGCCAGCACGTGCATTCCGGGGCCGATCGAATATTTGCGTGAGGCCGTCCGGTAAGTCAACCCCAGGAAAGCCAGCGTCTTGAGCAGACGGTTCACCCGCACTGTATTGAGGCCCAATCTTTCCGCGATGGCTTTTCCGGAGCAGGGGGCAGGACTCACTGCCAGTTCCTGAAGAACCGCAATGCCGTCGATCAGGCCGTTTACTTTTTGCGCGGGCAGTTTTTCCATATAATTACTATAATAGTAATATAAAGCGATTGTCAATAGCTGAACGCGCAAAAAGAGCAAAAATAGAGAATGGCAGTACAATGCTGCCGGATGACTTTGATGAAGTTCTCGAAGAGCCAGCCATGCCACGCGGTTCGGCATGCTGAAATCCACAATCATTACTTGCTTTTAGATCGCAAATCGGTATTACTTGGTAAGTTAGCTGCTATTCAAGCAAGTTTTTAAACCGGTGTTAATTAGTCAGTGTGAGGATTCCAGATAATATCATCGGGATAGTTATTAAAAATAAGCAATGGATACCAATTACAGTGACCGTCAGCAAATGATGTATTCGTGCCGTTGTTGTGCCGTCGCGCGATAGTATCTTTGTAGATATAGTAAAGATTGTTGGAATCACAGATATAGGCTGTTTTAGTCGGCTGTTTTACGTTGCTTGCCTTGATCATTTCGGGGCATGTGCCTTTGCTGTAACCGAAAAAGTAATTCATCCCGTAATCGGAAGGCAGCAAGCCGCCCTTTACCGGATCCCATGACTCACTAGCGGGAGGTCTGGCTCCAGGACAAGTTGGATAAACGTTCCAAGTGTATTCCGTACATAATTTTCCTTTCCAGGTAAATAAGGGCGGTGCGTAAGGCGCCATCAATTTGCACCAGAACCCATTTTTATTGCATGGAGGAAAGTAACCATCGTAGTCACCGATATAACTGCTGGACGCCAGTCCCATTTGTTTAAGGTTGGTCATGCATGAAATCGCGATTCCTCTTTCACGGGCTTTATTTAAGCTCGGAAGCAATAAAGACGCAAGTATAGCAATTATGGCTATTACAACCAGAAGCTCTATCAGGGTAAACCGTGAGGACGAACATTTGCATTGACTTGATTTACCTTTGTCAGTGGGAGTTTTACGAGAGGCGCTTGCCATTTTTATTTCCTCCTTATAAAGCTTAATCATTTGTAATTATATAATACCAGAGAATTGTTAAATTGTCAATAAGTTCGCAGGAATAATTCAATATATTTTTATATCTGGTATTATTATCATGCCATATGCGGCTGTGTTATTATTATTTCCGCCCATGTAAGCGAGCCAGTACTGTCCGGGGCCTCAAATTCGATATAATTTTCTCCCGGATGGAGAGCTTCTTCCGGCAATTGCCAGGATATTATCAACGCAGCATTGCTACTCACGGGATTTGGTTTGCTGATAACTGCTTCTCCAGTCGCGCATGGAATATCGTTAAGCCATACTTTCGCGATTTTTAATTTTTCTCCCGCGGTTTCCGCCGCTTGATTATCAAAGCCAAGAAGCAGACGTGCTCTTTCATTTTTTCCGGCTGCCGGGCCAATATTGAACCGCAACGGGATTATGTTGTCAATCCGGGAACTGAGAACCATTGAACCGGGACGCAACGAAACCGGAATTTTACGCCGATCAGGTTCACCGGGAGCGGCAAACTGCTGATATGTCAGGATATGACGCCGGGGGAGTCCGGACATTGATGCAATTGATCCGCAGGTGTGGATAATGTCCTGCAGATATTTCACACGTTGCGGATTAACCGTATCGTGTTCATAATAGCAGTGGTTGAACAGATAAATAAGATCCGCGCCCTTAACCAGCGCCGCGCCTGCCGCTCCCCGAACGATATCGGGGAGTTCCTGCAGCCATTTCTTTGTCCGGGGAGACCCGTTTTCAATTGCCGGGTCAGTGATTCCCGCGTGAAAACACACTCCGAGAGCAACCGGATGATCTCCAATGACAGCTTTCCAGGTTTCAACCGGATAATCCAGCCAATGGTCACAGAGAAAATTGGAGATAGTTATTTGCTGCACCAGTTCCTGCTTAATCCAAGTCAAGACATCATAGCCTAGCGACAGACAGGTTTCAACAGTGGGAGGAACTCGTACCGCAAGCGACATCGGTTTCCCGGTACGTTTAGAGCAAATCCGCGACAACTCGCACACTTCCTTAATGAATTCCGTCAGAAAATGAGCCCCGGAACGACACTTGCCGTAAGGAAGATTCAATCCGAAGCGCATCCAGTCCAATTCGATCCCGTCCATATCATAGCGCTCGAAAAGTTCCCGGATAAGGCCGAGAGAATAATCCCTGACTTCTTTTTTTGTGTAATCCAGAGCGTGTTCCCCAAGTTTTCTCGGATCACGATGTGTAACAATTCTAAGTTGCGGATTATTTTTCCAGAAACTGCTGTGCCAGTGTGAATTTAGATCATTGGAGTAATGACAGTCATTCATCCTGATGCTCAGGAACCCTTGAATATTATGCTTTCGGCAACGCTCCAGCCAAATCGCAAAATGATCAAGCTGGCAGTCCTTCATCAGTCTGAGGTTATGAAGCTGGCGACGCCCCTCGTTGACAGTATCCAGGCGGCGCTGATCTTCCGGCAGCCAGTCAAGGCATGGCTGGTCATCCGGGCCGTCCGGATCATACCCGGTAAAAACGGGTTCCCATTTCCGGCTGTCAAACAGTGCCCGGCGGACGTTGACGCAGAACAACATTTGCCCCACCTGGGATTTCGCGTAAAAGTCTACAAGTGACTCGATTTCGCCTCTGGAAATTTCTTTTGGAGCGCGGCTGGAGTAAAAGTGTCCGTTGTCTTCATTGATGCAGATCCTGCGATGTGAATTGGCGGTCATCTAAACATACTCCAAGATTTTGACGTTGCCGGATTCAGTTTGTAATGCCAAATTGTGTTTTCCGGGGGGAAGATCGGGGACGATGATACATCCACTAACTTTATCTTCAACAAAAGTATTCTGCCTGGAATTTATCAATAGCTTGACGGCTTTTTTATTGAGCAATTTATTGGATAAAACAACGGTTGCCTGACAATTTCCCGGAATTGTAATTTTTAAATTAAAATAATCTTCTTCCTTTTTAAAGCTTGCTGAAACAGCCCCGTTTATTGTCGGCATTACCAATGATGCATGCTTTAAATGTCCCGGGCGCGGCTGGATCAGAATTTTCCGGAATCCTGGTTCAAGCGGTTTAATTCCCATCAGGAAACGGGGGATCACATTCAGTGGGGCCGTTGCCCAGGGGTGGTTCCAGTCCTGTCCGGATTGCAGCTCATTACTCCAGCATTCCATGGTCATGGTCGCGCCCTGTTTGAGCATATTAAGCCAGCTTCTGGGGCCATCTGAACTCATTAGTTTTATCGCAAGGTTTTCCGCATCCGCCTGGAACAATCCTTCAAGCAAAAACTGTGCTCCCCAGAGACCGCAAGGCATGCCGCTGTTCTTAAGTAAATTTACAATATTTTTCTGCTCGAATCGCGACACTAAGCCTGCGGCCGCGGCATGAAAATTAGCGTGCGGAGAACTGTGACTGCTTCCTTCAGAGTCAAGGAAAAGCCCGGTCTCGGAATTAAACAATTTTGCCCGTACTGCTATTTTCAGTTTTTCCGCTTTTGCTTTTAAGTTTTTATAATCGTTTTTGCGTTCCAGGCCTGAAGCGATATCGCAAAATGCAATCAAAGCGCGGTAGAGGAAACAATTTGTCACGGTATTTACTTCACCGATTTCATAATTCCCCCGGAATATTTTCGGCCAATCGATCAAGTCCCTGAACAATTTCAGGCGTGTCTTAATCTTATCGAATAAAATGTGTTCTCCGCTGATTTCGCCTGTGACCAGCAAGCCGTCATCACGGACCAATTCATTAAACAGCATGGCTTTAAGTTTATCATAATATTTTGCGCAAACGGAAATATCTCCAGTGTAAAAGTAATCTGAATGCGCAATCAGGATAATGGATAAAACAGCTTCAAACGGCCAATCGGCCCCGGTTGCAAAAAAATAATCAAGGGTGTTTCTGGCAATGGAGTATTCCCTGTCGCAGCAATAGTGCGAAAGCTGATTGATATAAGTGTCACCCGCATAAGGAAGGCGTTCGCGGTCACCATCGATATAAATTGCAAAAGGGGTAGTGGCTTTTACCGTGTATTTACAAAAATCCCAGACGGAATTAAGATTTTGGTCGGAGCAGCGAAAATGCGACGCTTCGTCATCAAAAGGAAAATTAGCCGGGAGTTGCACAATATCAGTAAGTTTCAGTTCATGTTCGTATCCTCTGATTTCAAGATAACGGAACGGCATCAACTCTCCGGTATGTTTTGGGCACAATATGCTGTATCTATCCCGGTTGTTGTAGTTTTTTGTCTGATAACCGTCTCCCATAAACGGTTTCGGGATTTCAACCCGGTATATTTTGTTTTTGGGAAAAATTCGCAGGCTGATTTTGCGAAAACGCCTGCTGCATTCATGGGAAAATGGTTCCGGTTTGTGGATTGTGCCGTCAGAAGAAATTTCTTCCCCTAACCGGAGTTCGATTACTTGCTCCTTGCCGGTGTGCAGATACAATTCCAGTCCGGCAAACGCGTCTTTCCCGAAATCAATGAAGTAAGAATCCCGACTGCGCTTACGCAATATTTCCGGATGAACCCTGTTTTGCAGAACCATCGATTGAGAAACTGTCAAGTTATCGGCGCTATTTAAAGATCCTGTCCGGAACATCCGCCACGAGGTGAAATTTCCGCGGCCCCCGTCAGTATCCCACAATTGTAATTTCCAGAAATATGTGGTTTCGGCCTTTAGTGCATTACCGCTGTATTTAAAAAAATTATTATTGCAAGAAACCTTTTCGCTGTCCCAAGCAACGGAATTATCATCCGGTTTCGATGCCACAATAATTCTGCAGGCGGTCTGAAACGCATTTTTCCCGGAACCATCCACTTTCCATGAAAAAACCGGTGCGGGATTATTGATTACGGGAATGTTTGTGTTCCCGGTAAAATCACACAATAACCCGGTTGCTTTCAGTGGACTTAATTTTCGGCAATTTTGATTGCATTTGTGCATTGGAAGTTAATATTTCTCCATGATCTTGCAGGTTTAAGAAATAATCAATTATATCTTAAGAATACCACAATAAATAAAATATTACCACTGTTACGGCGTATATTTCTTGAAATTTTAAATAAATGGTATTATATTAATTCCAGAGATGTAAAAAAAGGAGCTGGTCATGTATTTGAAGACAAAAACTGAACAAGTAGTGGATAGCGTTATTGATAAAATCAGGAAAGGAGCATTGCTTCCCGGGGAAAAGATTCCTTCAGAGAGAGAACTGCATGAGCAGTTATCCGTAAGCCGGGTGGTAGTCCGGCGAGCGTTGTCAATTCTGAAGGAACAGGAAATAATTATAAAAAAAGTGCGTTACGGTTCTCTTGTGGCGGAAAATGCCCTGGAAAAGATCAGTTGCATTGAGACAAAAAATAAAGCGGTAAAAGTAGGATTTGTTTTTCATTATCTCTGGGCCCGCAACAGTTATTTTTACGAGATAATCCATGAATTGAAAACCATGCTTCCGGACTATGTGGAATTAAAAGTATATTTTCACAATTATCTTAAAAAAGCTACTTATGAAAGAGAAAAAATTGATGTTTTGTTTTTGGATCACGGATATTCTGATCACGACATCAGTTTATTGGATGACAGTGATATTTTTACAATAGTGATGCTGAGGAAAAACGATAAAGGAAATTACCTGCATTTTGATAATTATGGTGCTGGAATTCAAATGGGAAAAATGTTTTCTGAGTATGGTCACAAAACAGTTGCAATTTTACTGGATTATCCCGAAGCAGGCGAAAATGAGCAGAGGGTGAAGGGATTTGATGTTGCCGCCAGGCGATACGGTGTAAAGGCCATACATACAAACATTTCAATAAATTCCAGTTTTGGGGGGGGGACGGATATTAGAGCCGCAATTGAGCATTTGTTTTCATCACATGAAAAATTTACCGCTATACTTGCTATCGATGACAACCGCGCGTTCAGAGTATATGACCTGTTGCAGAATATGGATGTTTCCGTCCCTGAAGATATCAGTTTGGCCGGATTCAATAACAACATGTTTTCTTCCATGCTCAGTGTTCCGCTGACTTCAGCATGTTTCCCCGTAAGTAATATTTGCAAAGGCATACTGAAAGCCATCAAGCAATATCATGAATCAGGGAACATGCGGTTTCAGGAGACAATCCCGGCGGCAGTGATTGTCCGGGAAAGCGTTAAAGATCTGAAATTATAAGCGTATTTCCAGTAACAGGTTTCGTGGAATTAAACAACTCCTGCTTTATCAAGACATGAAATTATTCCTTCCGCGGTTTTCACGTCAGGGCAGCCCGTGATGAAAAGAAACACTCCGGCAGTTGATATTTTCGCAATCAATTTTTCCACCTGTTGATATGGACATATTATCCAGACTTTTTTTCCGGCTTCCTGGATTTTGGTAAAAAGCTCAGTCCATTTCAACGGATCACGAGGTATTTCATCAGTACTTTTTGATACAGGAACATATTGAATCATTTTCAAGGCATCAATCGTCACAAGAGAATCAAGGTGTTTTATTTGCTCTTCACCATCAAGATGATAGATGCCATAATCCACATGTTCCATGAAAGCTTTTATTTCATCAAGCACAAAATCATCGAACATTTGAGGTGATATCATAACACACATATCGCACTGGACAGTCCGTACCCGCCCGGGACCCCAGGTAAGCATGCCATCTATGGAACCATCCTGATAAGGCGCAAGAATATCATATAATTCATCATAAGTGTTTTTACCCGTCTCAATGACTTTGTCCCTTAATTCGATAATTTTTTCAGGATCTTCCATCATCGCTATCATTGTTTCTTCGTTGCCAAAAAGCTCGGCAAAAAGGTCATAGGCGGCGGAAACACCTGATACGGCTGTAAGATAGCGCCCTTCGGAACGTTCAGCAGATATGCGGGTAATGTCCCTTTTCAATTTCCACCATTTATTGTTTTCCAATTTAAAATTTATTTTACCGGCATCTTGCCAACCGTTAAAAGAGCTTTTATACCAGGTTGTTTTTTTGTCAAACACGGGTTCGCATCCGAAATAAGAACATAAAAACATAGGCCCCATATATACTTCATGTAAAGGAAAGGCTTCCGCTCCCCAGAAAGTCCGTTTGAGGTTTATATCAAGATTATGAAAAATTGCTTTTGGTTCGATCCATCTGTCCGGTATTGTCCCGATTGATTTTTCAAAAGTACAGTCGCTCCGGATGCAGGAAATATGCGCGGGTATTCTGTCGGTTTTTTCACCGCTCCACCAAGTGGTCATGCGCTCCTTGGCTTCAAGCCAATCAGGTTTGTAAATCTCCATGTTTTTACTGCTCATTGATTTTACAGTCATAAAGGATCCTTAAAAATATGGGTATTAAATTGGTAACGGAAAATCTTTTTTCGACGGAATAAAAGGTTCGGGAATTGAAAGGAACTGCCAATCTTCCGTAAGCTTTTTCAGTTTTTCCGGAATATTTTCCTTGTCGACTCCCTGTAAAACACCATGCCAAAATTTATTGGAATCCCGCCATAATGCGATATCCGCCGGGGTATCAAGATTTAATTCAAAAGTAGGAGTTTTCAGTTTTGATAAAGCGGCGGCGGCGAATGCTTCAAGCTTTTTATTGTCATCAATCCTTGCCGCAAATACGCCTTCGGCGGCTACTGATACGGGTACGCCGTTTACATTGATGGTTTCCCTGATCGGATCTCCGGCGGGAGATTTTTTTGCGGATATTCTGATTACAGTGTTGTCAATAAGTGTGCATATGCCGTCAGGGGCAGGCATTCCTATCTGGCCGGAGTTGAATAATTGATATGCTTCCGTCAATGGGGGCTGTGTTCGAACCCCGGATGATTTCAAATCAGCGAGAATCATTTCTAAAGCATTTTCATGGGAAAGAGTTTTAAAATTTTCTGGAAGCAGCCTTATTCCATCAATATTATTCGCGTCAAAATCATAATTCCAGTTGCCGATAACATACAGCATAGTATTCGTTATTGGCGCTGAATTGAGAAAATCAGCTGTTTTACGCGTACAGAAATCAGGATTGTAGAGGATGAAGGCTTTATAATTTTGATTGCCGACCTTCAGGACACCGTTGTCTATTTCAAAAGTTCCCCTTGAGAGTTCACTTGATGGATACAAATCGACAGCATAACTATTGCGCCACAGGTCAAGGGACAATTCTTCTCCATAATCGAGATAGCCATTTTCTGCCCAGTTCATGATGTTGCTGTGCCCGAAGACAAAAGCTACGGGGCAATCTATTTGGGCACGTGAAATAAAATTCAGGAGCCGCACACGACATTCAGCCCTTATCTGGTCATTGTTCAGAAGGAGACCGTGGGATAGGACAGCTTTTCTCTCAAGTGAAATATGCTCTCCTGTCCTTATCGGGAACAGTCCATGATAAACCATGCGTCCGCCGGCCAGGGCATAGCGCCAGACATTCAACGAGTAATGTGAAGCTTTGCCGGAATAGCCTTCGTTCAGCCAGTACGGAGAGTCGAATTTTTTGCTTAATGCCGTACATGCCGAAAGTGGAGTTATTTCATCTGTTTGGGCAATATCACGTTTTGCCGTCCACCATGAGAGTCCGTTTTTGAAAAACTCCTTTTCGTTTATTCTGGGATACCAGGTAGCATGTTTCGCAACAAATGCCTCATCCCCGAAAACTTCTTTCACGTGATAATAATATTGCTGCTCTATTTCGGTATTGCGCTTGAAATTCAAATCCATGTAATAATTGATTGCGCGCAACCTTTCTATTTTCTGTCCGGCGACAGGAAAGGACATCAACAGGAAATCATCCAATAACGAGTTTCCGCCGGAAGCTTCGGCATAAGCCTTTTCATAAAACCGGGAATGCCAGAAAGCTTTGGCTTCAGACATCATTTTTTTCGTAGGCGGGAATCCCCATTCGTCCTTGACAACTCCCTTCAAGGGTAAATCCGCATACAGTTCCAGCAGTTCCTTCTGGTAATCAATTAAATGGGGAGAAAAAACGTCGGGGCAGAAAAGCGTGAATTCACAAAACAGTATAACGGTATCGAAATCATTGTTTGGCTCCGTCAGGCAACCTTCAATTTTATTATTCTCATTTGTCGTAATTGTGATTTGTCCGCTGATATCTTCCAGCGATTCCGGAATAATTTCTCCTTCCGGGTTCTTCTTACAGGCAAGTCCCTTTACAAATCTGTTTTCAACACAATAATAAGGAGTTCCTTCTCCGGTCATGTGATCAGCAAATTTTTCCGCTTCAACCTTGAATGTTTTCCCGGTTCCATTGACGGGGATTTCATGCAAATATATTATATTTTGAAGTTCATCCGGATGACGTTCCTGAAAGACCCGACGCGCCAGGCGTGGATCAAGATCAAGGGCCACCTCCACACCTTTGCAGTTCGCGTAAGCAACGAGCCGTTTAAATAATTCTTTTGTTTCCGGACCGGTGACGGGATGACCTTCGACCCGCATCGTTACCGTGATCAAATTATACATTCCATGCTTTGTCAGCACGTCGATCAGTTCTTTCCAGGAGTTATCATTGTGAAAATGCTCTTCAATAATGCAGATGAACGCAATTTCAGGACTGACGTCAAAGTCCGCGATTTTACTGTTTACGGAGTTACATTTCATGCTTAAGCTCATTTATTCTGGAAAAAATAACTGTAAAAAAATTGATGATTTAATTGTCCGAAAACCCGGTTGCTTTCGTCCCTTTTTCAATCTGGATGGCATCCACCCAGATAGTTTCATCCTCGGCGGGAATCACTTGGATTATTCCATGAGTAAGAGGCATTACGGACGATTCAGCACCGAGATTTTTCAACTTTACGGGAAATGAATACCGATTCCATTTTGTGGTGAGATTAAAAGTGCGTGGGATAACAATCACTTTTCCCAAACTCCTGAATACAAACTTTACGGTAACCGTATCACCGTTTTTGTGTCCTCTCATATACAATGACAGAGTATAAGTTGTTTCTGACGCCGGGAGTTTTTCGCAGGCATATCTTCCCAGCAGGCCATTGGTTCCCCATTTACCGCCTTTGGGTGATCTTTTCATCATGAAGCAGTATTTTCCATGATAAGGATTTTCCCTGTCGAGTTTCCAGAACGGATGATTTTGCGCTCCCGCCTTTTCCGGGAAAGAAGCCAGCAGGGGATGATAATAATCCGGAACGCCCGGCAATCTCTGCTGCCATTCAAATGAAGGATTCATCATCAGATTTTTCCGTTTTGATACCCGGTAGAGGGCGGCAAGAACCGGTTCCGACTTGCTGGTTTTGCCGCTAGCTTTCAGTTTTCGCTCCGCTACTTTTATCTTAAGTATAACGGCATTATTCTTCAGATTCAACTTGTATGCCCTTATCGCTAACGGTTCAAGGCGTTCGGAGAAAGCGCCGTTGTTGAGCTTGAATTGAGTTTTTGTTTCGAACATCCGGGAAGCATTTATCAATCCGCTGATTGAAAAACGCGCATTCACCGGGCATGTCTTTGAGTTAACCGCAAGCAGCACATAATCTCCATTTGGATATTTGAACAGTCCGGCATGAACAAGCGGGAATTTTTTCCTGGACGGATTAATGTCCTTTCCCGGATATTCTAATTCATAATCGACCGGAAGTGCCATTAAAGCAGGCTGCAGCGCTTTCAAATCCGAAGCCAGCCGGCGGAACGCCCTCCAGGTTTCCCCGCCCCAACTGTACAATTGAGCAAAATAAAGCAGTCCTTTTGCCCCATAGATCAGCGCGGTGTAGTTTTGGGCGAGTTGTTCCTGATAGGTAAGCCCCAGCGGTGACCGTCTGAGATCAAGCGCGGTCGGCATTGGCATCATATAAATAGGTTTATGCAGTTTTTTCAGTTTGGCGTCAAGCTCAAGGGTTTCGGCCGCCATGAAGTTCACAACATCGGAACCGAAGCGCGTCCATCCCGGATGAGAATAAACATCGAAACCGAAAACATCGAACCATTTGGTTGCGGCGGGAACCGGCGGCATGTTTCTTGCATAGAGCGCGAACACTTCCCGGTAAGGGTCGAACTGTTTCATATCCCGGTAATACCATTCACATATTTCCAGGTTTTTCCGCCAGGTCCCGAGGTTTGGTTCGTCAAGGTTCCAATATCCGAGCAGATTATCGTATTTACTCGCGATTTTCGCGGTTTTCATGAAAAAAGGTTTGACGTTTTTATTGTAATATTCCTTGGACTTTCCAAGAGCTTCGCGATGACTGTTATACCGGTCTATTACCATCAGATTGTGTTTTTGCGCTAACTTCATCATCCGGTCAATCCACTCTGTGCCTTTTGCTGAATTGTAGCGGTATGAATTGATGACCGTGTTGAATCCGGTTTTCTTGTAAAGTCCGAAAGTAGTTTCCGGTTCAGTGGTTTCAAGCATTCCGTACAGCCACGGTTTGTACAACATTCCGAACATGAAAAAAGGTTTTCCGTTCACTAATACAATCCTCCGGAAACGATCAATTTTAATTTCCTTACCGGGATTTGACGCAAGTTTGATAATGATAAGATTGCTTTTTTCGTATTCCTTGCCGTTCTTGCCTCTCATGGAAACGGTCCAGATATTTTTCCCGCTGTTAAGTTTGTTCGCGGGGGCCGAAAGAATCATTGCTTTTTTCAGGGAAGAAGCTTTACTGATGACCGCGTTTTGCGCGTTGGTAAGCAGAAGTTCAAAATCTTTTAAAACATTATCGGAAAGATTGAATTTTATTTTTATCTTTACCGTCTTTTCATTTGTGTAATAATTCAATTCGGCAAAAGCATCGGAAATAAGCGATGTTTCATTCTGTGTCAGGAATTTCTGAAACGGAAGCTTGCCGGCATAGACAATGACTGACAGCTTACCGCTGTTCGCGGTAGTTGGAACGTTCATCAGAACTTTTCCTGTTGAGTAAGCGCTGATTTTACGTTTTACCCGTAAAAGAGGCTTGGCAAGTTTATCTCCAGCCACTTCCAATACCGCCGTTCCGTTGCAATCCGAGTAATTGCGAAGTTTCACATTGTAGGTCTGAATCAGTTTTCCTTCCGCACCTTTTTCATAACCTTTGAATTCAACCCTTTCTATGCGCGGCAGAAATACCGGTTCACCTTTGATATTTTGTGTGTCATTTACCGGAACAGGGTCAAATGGCGGCCAGCATGACCTGCCGTTTTCAGGTGTGGCCTGCCGCCAGCACGACATTACTTTCTTTTCTGATTGTTTTGCTTTCATCCGGTCAAGGGTTATCTCTATCTTGTTGCGCAGAAAGTTTAACTTGATGTCGCCGGGTTTACGGGAATTGGTTATAAACAGCGGAATCGCGGCTTCCCCTGTCCACCCCCGGTCTGTTCTCCGGGCGGCAGACGCCCACGGTGTATTCCAGCCTATCGCGGCGTTCCTGGCGATTCTCCGTTCCCCCTGCATGTTGCCGCAGGTAAGAATGAAAGAGTAGAAATGCCCCAGGTTTTTACGGCCAAGCAATATTTCCACGGAATCGTCAGCATAATTGGCGTCATCGTCATGTCCCATTCCCATCTGGTCCACATGCTGCATGTTGGAATTGTGACATATCAACCCTATATAGAGAAATTTGTTGTCACGGGTAAGAAGCACTTGCGTATCTTTTGTTTTTCTGCCTATCGGACCGCGCCGGTAAATTGTAAAATTGTTGATCTTCGATGCCGCTTTCCAGCATGCGTCGTTTAATGTACCATCCAATTCGGGCGGCTGTTTGCATTCCGGAATTGTGATATCATCCTTCTCTCCGGCATTCAGGTTTGCCCCAATTAGAATTGACATCGCAGCAAAAACCAATATCCGAGTTTTATTAATTTTCATTATTGCTCCTTTTTTTAATATTTTCTCTTTTTTTAATATTTTGATAAATATCCTGAAATTTATCAAGGGATTCAGCGGGAATAAAAATAAAGTTAATATCATTGGATTTGTTTTTCGGAAGCTTGTCATTTCTTCTGCACATATACCAACCCAGTCTTTGCCAGATTGCATGCGGATAGATAGTCTTCATGAAAAATCCCGGTGCCGCGCTGTTCAGCACAAGGCCGAATCCTGTCTTATTTTTTCCAGCGGGAAAGTATGCCCAGTCTTCCACATGTATATTGCCGGGAGCATCCACCATGAATTGTCCTTTACTGAAATAAACATTTGAACGTGCAGGGCTTATTTTCCAGAAGAAATAACCGTTATAAACTTTATCGCCAAGGTTTCTCAGTTCACTTTCAACTTGAAGCGCTGGAGATCCCGCGTGGATCTTTAATCTTACCAGGAATTCATATTTGCTCCCGGGCACTTTTCCACGGGAAAATATTTTAGATTTCAGTTCAATCCATTTCGTGCTCCGAGTGTTTTTCAGGACAGTCATCGAGTCTACCGTGGTGCTGCTCTTGATGTTGGTGGAAATCCAGTATTTAGTTCCATCTTCAGTAACAATCCCGATAGAAAGTCCGGAAACTTTTACTTGCAGGTAATGGTTTTCCAGCACCGCGGTTTTTCCCTCAGTGCTAATGCTGAGGTCATGGTTTCCGGCCATGCTGGTGGACATGATGATCAGTAAAAGCAAAAAAGAAAAAGGCGATCTCATTTTTTTAACCATATTTCGGTAGTTGTTAAATAAAATAATACCAGCAGTGATGGGTTATGTCAAGTATTCATATTGAAAACTATAAATAAATTTCTTGCATATGGTATTATAGGAATACCATAGGTTTTGCGGAAAGCTTCGGTTGCATCCCCGGGAACGAAAGAAGGAAACATAAATGATACATGCAGGCAGGAGCCGTAGTATTTTGAAATTTATACATGATTTCGTTTGGCAAGCTGGAAGGATTCCTGTAAGGCAGTTAAAGTAAAAAAGTTTTATAATGCGGTATTTGTGGAATTACAGAAAAGTGTTCCCGGTATCCTATTCATGGCAATTTACTTATTTGCCTGATATCCGTGCTATAGCCGGTTTAATATAATCGTTTTAAAGAGTACTAAAGATGGTTGATATCGAAAAACAGGCGGAAAATATCCAGATACAAGCAAGGAAAGTGGTCAAGGAAAGCGGAGTTATCGGCGCATGGAAGTCTATTGGAGCTGAAATCAATCTTGTAGGTTCATTGAAGACGGGGCTTCTTATGAAGAAGAGGGACATTGATTTTCATATTTACACTTCTGAACTGAATGTTCCTGAAAGTTTCAAGGCCGTGGCAAGGTTCGCGGATAACCCGTCTGTCCGGCGGATCGAATTTCGCAATTTGATCGATACCGGCGAAAGTTGCATTGAATGGCATGCATGGTGTCGCGGTCCGGAAGGGATGGACTGGAAAATTGATATGATCCATATACTGAAGGGGTCTTTTTACGATGGCTTCTTTGAAAATGTCGCGGAACGCATAATGGCAGTTCTGACGCCGGAAACAAAACGCGCAATTTTGAACCTTAAAAATGATACGCCGGGGTCGGAGAATATTATGGGCGTCGAATATTATCAGGCGGTGATCCGCGACGGTGTCCGTTCATGGAACGAGTTCAGCGAATGGAGACGTTTGCATCCGGTCAGCGGCATTGTGGAATGGTGTCCGTGAATAATTTTAATTTGCTCAAATATACTGAAAACCAATGAAAAGCGAACGCGGGAATAGTGTAAGGAAACCCTCTTTGCCGGCAAAATATTTGGTGGAAACCACCGATATTCCGGAAGACCTTATTGTTGATGACTGCCTGATAGAAGGGAGAAAATTTCTGAAATGTTCTTTTTCTCCTGGGGAAGTAAGGGAAGATATTGAGTTCATACGGAATCTTTTTGAAAAGTGTGCATTTGACGGTGCGCGCATCTTAAATGCCTGGTTCAAGAATAATCGCTTTAATAATTGTTCCATGGTGAATGCGGATTTTAAAAATTCCAGACTTGATCGCGTGGAGTTCAGAATGTCAAAACTTCTGGGTATGTCTTTTTTCTCATGCTCCGGGACGGATATTTCCTTCACCGGATCAAACTGCCAGTTTGCCGATTTCCGGGAAACCAAATTCAAGAGGACGGTTTTTGACGACTGCAATTTGCGCGAGGCCGATTTCCAGGGCGCGAATCTTTCCGGGGTTACATTCAATAACTGTGATCTGCGCGAAGCACAGTTTTCGTTTGCGAAGTTGAACGGGACAAATTTCTGTTCGTCAAGAATTGAGGGCATCAGGGTGCAGCCGGAGAGTCTTCGCGGTGCGATTGTTGATTATCACCAAGCAGCGTATCTTGGAACTAAGTTGCTGAAGCTTAAGATACAATGAACAACGATTGTTTATTTGCTTTATCCGGGGTTTCTTTCAAGCAGCGCCTTCAGCCATAATTGTATAAGTCGGACACTTTACTTCTTTGTACCAATTCGTTTTCTGCTATAGCTACGCATTAGAGGCTTTTGGGAATTTTCCCTCGTAGTCTCCAATGTCTGCAATTGTTGCCGTGACCTTGGATTCTTCCGCGGCAAACACCAGAAGGTGTCCTTTCAGCGAGTCCTTGATCAAGGGCAACAGGATTGATTTGTTGCCGGTATCGATAGCGTCTGCAAAGTTATCCACTCAGGTAACGGTCTCTGGATTGCGGAAGTTGCGATCCCATTTAAAGCAATTAGCGCAAAACAGACGAATCGTCCTTGGAGGATGAATGTTTTCCGCCGTTTCCGCAAAGATAAAATTTCCGCGAGCGCATGGTCATATTGTCCGGCAAGCTGGCATGATACTGACAGATTCAGTTATCTTAAATTCAAATGAAAACTAAATTTCTTTTTCCAATGAAAATATAACCGTGTCATGTTTTTTGCCGTGGAATTCGAGAAAGTCTTTGCGGATTCCTTCCCTGACCGCCCCTGATTTTTCCGCGACCCGCTGACTTCGCACATTTCCGATGGCGCACTTGATTTCAAACCGGGTAAGATCAGTATTTTTGAAACCCCATTCGGCAAGAAGCTTCACGGCTTTTACTGCGATGCCCTGTCCCATTGCCGATGACCTGATCCAGTATCCGAGATTGGCAACTTTTTTATCATTGTCGACCTGATTGAGCCCACATCCGCCAAGGTAAGTGCCATTGCCGGCGAATATCGCAAATTCGAATTCGGTTTTATTTTGCCAGTTATCCAACTGGGCGGCGATCCAATTTTCTGAATCCTCAAGTTTGTAATCGGGATGACACCAGGGAAGCCAGGGATACACATCGGCAATAGATTCCCGGGCCGCCTCGAACACTGCCGGAACGTCCCCGGTCTCGTAAGGGCGTATGGATATATTTTTCATTTTGCCCTGGGCGGAGAAAGAAGCAGCTTGATCTTCGGCTTATCGATATTTTCCGGGGTCACTAAAACCACGCCGGTGTCGATGCGTTTTTTTACCTTCTTGCCTTGCAGCGCTTCAATCGCGGTTTTTACACCCATGTAACCCATTTTGAACGGGTCCTGAAGAGCAAGTCCGTTGATCTCGCCCTTTTTCAACGCTTTAATCAGCGCGTCGCTGGAGTCGAAGCCCACGAACTTAACTTTTCCGGCTTTCCCGGCGGTCTGGAGCGCCCGGAGCATCCCGAAAGTCGTGGATTCGTTCGGACAATACACCCCGTCGATGCCGCCGTATTTATTGAGCAGGCTCTGGGCGCGTTTGAATGCTAATCCGGCGGTTGCGCCGCCATACTGATCGGTTGAAACGAGTTTGATACCGGGGCCGTATTTTTTCATTCCCGCGAGGAAGCCTTTTTCCCGTTGCATGGTGCTGGCGGAGCCTTCCATGTACCGCATCATCAGGGCGCTGCCCTTGCCGCCCATTACCTTGGCGAGACGTTTGGCGCAGAGTTCGCCGCCTTTGAAGTTGTCGGTGGCAACGAAACTCACGTAGCCTTCCCATTTGAGCGCGGAGTCGATGATTACCACCTTGATTTTGCGTCTGACGGCATTCCTTACCGGCCGGACCAGCGCACGGGAATCGAGCGGGGCAAGCACAATGGCGTCGGCCCTGCGGCTGATAAAATTCTGTACCACCTGGATTTGGTTGTTGCGGTCGTCCTCGCGCAACGGGCCTTGCCAGATGACTTTCCCGCCGAATTCCCTGCCGGCTTTTTCAGCACCGGCATGGACGGCTTTCCAGAAAATATGCGTAGTCCCTTTCGGAATTACCGCAATAGTGTATTTTTTGTCTTTGGCGATGGTTACGGCTGCGAATCCGGTCAACAGCAGCATGGCGGTCATCATTCTGAATAATTTCATTGCGTTCTCCTGTAATTTTTATGGACTTTGCAGAATACAACCAAACCCGCGGACTGTCAATATCCGGAAATAGTGTTACATTGGATAAAAATTTTTTTGTCCTGAACTACGGAGGATATCATGGAACTGTTGAAAGTATTTAAAAAAGAAAACGTTAAGATCGATACGAATGCCGTTGCCGGCAAGGATGCTGTTCTGCGCGAAATAGCGGTTCTGGCAAAGGCGAACCCCATCTTGGCAACCTTGAGCGAAGACCAGGTTTTCGATGCGTTGAAGAAGCGCGAAGAGATAAGCTCCACCGGTTTCGAAAACGGTGTGGCGATTCCACACTGCCGCTTTCCCGGACTTGCCGACTTTGTTGTCGGTGTGCTGGTTGTCCCGGACGGCGTTAACTTTGAATCGATGGACGGCAAAAAAAGCCGGATATTTTTCTTTATCATCGGACCGGAGGAGCGCAAGGACGATTACATAAAAATCCTTTCCGGAATTTCCCTTACCCTTGATAAAAAAGGCGTGATAGAGGAAATGGTCCAGCAGACCGACCCGGAGGTTCTGGCGGAGGCGTTCCTGCGCCACTACAGCTTTAAGCCGGTGGAAAAGCCACAGGATGATTTTTCATTGTTCCATATCATTATTCAGCGCGAGGACAAATTTGAAGAATTGCTCCAGGCGGTGTCATCACTGACTTCCAATATTTCGGTCATGGACGCCCAGGATGCTCATCGCTACCTGAACGCCATGCCGTTGTTTGCCACCTTCTGGAACAGCGAGGACAAAGGTTTTAACCGGATAATCGTGGGTATGTTGAGCAGGAGCCTTACAAACGAACTGGTGAGAAACCTGAACGTCATTACCGGCGGCATGGACGGCAAATCCGGCATTATGATCGGCATCCAGGACCTGGCGTATTGTTCCGGGTCACTCTCGGCATAAGGACCAGTTGTTATGTTGTTCAATTTTCTGGAAACTATTTCCTCTTCTATGCTCCTGATCGCCGGGATTATCCTCTTTACCGGATTTTACGCCGGACAAGCCGCAAAAAAAATCCAATTGCCGTCGATTATAGGTTTCATGATCATTGGACTGCTTCTCGGTCCCTCCGGCTGTAACCTTCTGAATGAAAATATTCAGGAAAGTTTTTCCTTCATCACGGAAGTCGCGCTCGGGTTCGTGGCGTTCAGTATCGGACTAGAACTGAGCCTTGTCTCGCTGAAAAGCCAGGGGTGGGGGATCATCCTGATCATTCTGGCGGAATCTTTCTGCGCTTTTATCGTGGTGGCGCTGGGAGTCTATTTTCTCACCGGTAGCGCGGTACTCGGACTCACTTTCGGCGCTTTGGCTCCCGCCAGCGCTCCCGCCGGAACCGTGGCGGTCATTCAGGAATACCGCGCCAGGGGCAGCCTTACCAAAGCCCTGTACGCCGTGGTGGGATTCGACGACGGCCTGGCGATCATCATTTTCGGTTTTGCCGCCGCGATGGTAAGGATACTGCTCCAGAAGGAAATGCCCGGCAGCGGCGGCATCGGGTTCTGGACTGCCATGATTTCCCCGCTCAGGGAAATCGGTATGAGCGTAGTTTTCGGGGTTGTCCTGGCACTGGTGCTGTGCCTGCTTCTCCGGAAGATCAGAAAAGGGCCGGACCTGCTGATTATGGTTGCGGCGGTGGTGTTTATCATCAACGGCCTCTGCTTCCTTTTCCATTTGTCGCTGATTATGACCAACATGCTGATCGGACTTGTCATTGTCAATACTCAGCGCACTGAATTGGTCGAGAAAATAGGCGAACAGCTCTCGAATGTGATGCCGCTATTTTTTGTGCTTTTCTTCGCCCTTGCCGGAGCGAATTTGCACATTTCCGAACTGCCGAAACTCGGAATTCTCGGAATCGTTTATATCGCCTGCCGGACGACCGGACTCATGGGGGGCGCCGCGCTTGGGGCCACCATCGGACGCTCCGAGCCGAAGCTGCGTAAATACGTCGGACTTGGAATCCTGTCGCAGGCGGGAGTCGCGATTGGTCTTGCCCTGATCATCAAGCATGATTTTCACGGGATCGGCAAGGTCATCAGCGGCGCCGGAGCCGAAGAGGTCACCGCCGGGGACGAACTGGGCGCTATCGTTATAACCACCGTTACCGCCACCTGTATCTTCTTCGAGGTTATCGGCCCGATCTGTACCAAATACGCCCTCTCCAAAGCCGGTGAAATCCAAAGTTCGGCCCTGGACCAATGAGTGCCATTGGCTTGAATGGGCAAATATCTTCGCGAGTTTGCCGGAAATACGCAACAATTTGTTGGGGTTCACAGCTCTAGTTGTGTTTTTTATACCCGCTTTCGGCAAAAGCGGGCTACTCGGGGAGTGTCCCCGGACTGAAATTGCCGGAATCGCGGAGCATTCCGGCCACTCGATCCAAACACACTGTTTGGCCGGGGATTGTCCCCCGGCTTGAATGGGCAAAGTGTTTCACGACTTTGCCGGAATCGCGGAGCATTCCGGCCACTCGATCCAAACACACTGTTTGGGCGGGGATTGTCCCCGGCTTGAATGGGCAAAGTGTTTCACGACTTTGCCGGAATCGCGGAGCATTCCGGCCACTCGATCCAAACACACTGTTTGGCGGCAAAAGCAGGTTATTTCCGGAAAGCCTAATCCCTAATTACCTAACCCCTGATCCCTGATTATTCCGCCAGTTTAAGTCCTAACGGGAGGCTGTCGCCGAGGATTTGTTTTTGCTCGTCGCCGGTATCGGCGGTGATGCCGTCGAGGTGTTTCAGCCATGCTTCCGGGGCGTTGTGCAGAGTCAGGGTTTTGCGGATTTTGCTCTTCATTGCCGGGGTGATATCGAGATGGCGGTCACTGGTGACGGCGGCGATTCTCGACAGCGCAAAAAGACACTGCCGGTCTGGTTTTTTCATGGTTAGGAGTTTTTCAGCCCAGCGTGTCGCGGTTCCGGACGGAACCAGATTTTCCGCCGAGGCGTGGAAAAGATGTCGTGCGGCAAGACGTCCGATCACCCAGAATTCAAATTCACGCAACTTATTCAGGCTTGCCGTCAACAGTTCCCCGATGGCGGTTTTCCGGTCAGGCTGAAGCAGTTCGAGCGACCCGATACAGCGCCACATTTCCATGTGAACCTGTGCACCCAGTTTGTGTTGTTTCAGGAGCTTGTCCTTTGGGAACAACTGTTTTGCGAGAACCTGAAAGATTGTCCGCTGGTGTCCGGTTGCGAGACCGGGGGCAACTCTCCGCCAGAATACCCACCATTCGGCGGCGGTCTGGGCGTTGTTCGGATTTTTCAGCCCGGAGAACCAGTGTTTCCAGATTTTCTGAAGCCGGAGCCGGTCTGCGGGATCGCCGAAACCTGGGCGCAGACAGAATCCGGTCAGGTTAAGCCAGCGGTTTTCCTGTTGAGGTGTTTTCAGCATTTTTCCAGGGAGTTTCAGGAGAGCGTCGGCGAGTTCGCGCAGGAGCGGCAGCGGCCATTCCTGACGGGGAAGTCCAAGCGTTTTTTCGAGTGATTTTGCAATCGATGGAAGGTTCGCCGGTTCTTTGAGGAAAAGTTTTTCGATCAGTTTCGCGGCTTCGCCGATCTTCGCGGCATCCACCACCTGGACGGCTTTTTCTTCCTCCTTCGGTTGACTTTCCGCCAGTTCCCGGGTATCGAAGTGCAGCGGCCAGACATGATTGGTGTCCTTCGATTCCAGGCAAACCTGGAGAAGGCCGCTTTCGGTGAGTTCGGCGGTAATCCCGGCGTGGATGCTTCTTGCTCCGCTTTTGCCGAATTTAATAACGCTGATCAGGTTTTTTACCGGGGTAAGTTCGTCGGAATCCGGCACGAAGTCGCCGGTTTTATCTTTGATCCTGGTGGCGCTGCTGAACAGCGGAAAACTCACTTTCCGGTTGGCTTCAAGCACGAAGCCGCGATTGATTGCTTGTTTGCGGTTTTCCTCCACGCCGCGAGGCATCACACACAGATGATTATCCGGCTTATTGCCTTCAATCTGGAGGTAATACGATCTTGCCGCGCCGCTTTTTACCTTGATACCGTCACCCCGCCGGGTGCGCCCGTAAACCGCCGCGCCGCGCGCCACGGCCAGGTTGAGTCCGGCCGATTCCAGTTCGGAAATGTCCTTTCCCGGGAACCAGGACTCAATAATTTTCAGAATTCTATTACGGATACTGTCCGGGATCATTGCCCCGCCGTTGAATAGTACCCGGTCAGGACAAAGTATGCCGGAACCGGTTTCATCCTTGAGTTTTGCGGCGTAACGGAGAAAAGCCAGAAGGTGTCTGGGCAATGCGGGATCGGCGGCATAGGGAAGCCCCATTGCGCGGATGCCGCCGCGTCGTTCAGGCGAAGTGCTGTCCGCCGGGATTTCCGGGAAAAAACCTTCGTCCAGCAGTTTCGCAAGTTCTTTTTTCCGCACCTGTGATTTTCTGGCGCCGCCGATAACCGAACTGCCGGAACCGAGAAGCGTCACGTCGGCTGAATCCGCATTGCCTCCGAGGATCAGTTCCTTGGCTTTCCGGGTTTGCTGGCACAGACTTGCCCACTCTCCGGGCGGGAGATGGGTATTCCATTCCGACTCGATCTTTTTTGCCAGGGCTATGTCGATATTATCACCTCCGAGGAGGAGATGTTCGCCGGTGGCGGTCCGGTTCAAGACACCTTCGGAGTCAAGTTCGATCAAGGAAAAGTCGCTGGTTCCGCCGCCCACATCGATCACCAGGGCCGCGCCGCTTTCAGGGATTTCCTGCTTCCAGTTGTTGCGGTTTTGATCGAGCCAGGCGTAAAACGCGGCAAGGGGTTCTTCCTGAAGCGTAAGGTTTTTGAATCCGGCGTTGCGCGCGGCTTCGAGGGTAAGTTCCCTGGCGGTTTCGTCGAAGCTGGCGGGAACGGTCACTACTACCTGTTGGGTTTCCAGGGTACACCGGTTGCCGTCGCGGTCGCGCCGGCGTTTAAACTTGTGGTTCCATGACTGCTTAAGGTGATCGAGGTAGCGGGTCGTCACTTCGAGCGGAGAGATGGAGTAGGCGGCTTTATCCTGTCCCCACGGCAGGATTTTTTCGCGGCGGTTGACCCCTGCGTGGCAGAGCCAGCTTTTTGCCGAGGAAATAAACCGTTTCGGAGTCGACGGTCCTTCTTCACGGGCGTAGACCCCGATGGCGTAATCGAGTTTTTTGTTCCACGGCAGGTTCAGTGAACCGGGCTGAACTTGTTTGACGGCGGGGATGAAACAGCATGCCGGGAGCAGCGGATTTTCGCCGATTTCTCCGGGAGCGATCAGTTGCGGGACCGGGAACACGGTGATGGTGTCTGGTGTCTTTTCGGTGTCGATATAAGCCACGGCGATATTGGTAGTGCCCAGATCGACGCCAACTATATATCTGGAATCAGTCATGTGCGGTCGGATTTTTTCAAGACGAACAGTCCCAGGCCGATAAAATCCTGGAATGCCAGATAATGATTTCTTTCGCGCCGCAAATCCGGCAGGTCATCCATGAGTTTCCGGAACTGGAAATATTCTTCCCACCAGTCAGGGCGGTAGTGGTCGCGGCAGTAGCGCATTTCAAATCCGCAATTCTGGAAGATCTTGCAGTTTCCTTTAAGGGTCCGGAAGAAATTTCCCTTTTCACTCCACAGGCTGACCACTTCCGGCGGTATCTGGTCGGAACGCCAGACCGTGTCAATGATTATGAGTTGTCCGCCGGGTGCCAGTACGCGGTAGAACTCTTTGATTCCGGCGTCATAAAAAATTGAAAGCCCCCCGCAGCACAGTACCATGTCGAAGGTGTCCTGCCGGAAAGGAATGCTTTTTGCGTCGGCAACAAAGAACTTTGTTTTTCCGGCCAGTTTCCGTTTAGCGGCCTTCCGGAGGCAAACATCTATGGAGTTTGGATCGGCGTCGATGCCGAAGACTTTGCACTTGTACCTTTCGGCGAGATAAAATTCCAATTCACCGTAACCGCAGGCGACACTGAGAAGCTGCCCCTTTTTCCGGGGAATCGTGGAATGCCGTTCCGCCTCTTTGAGGATGGGCAGACCTCCGGGAGTGAGAATTTCGGCATAATTGATTTTGTCTTCTGAGTCCATCTGGTTTTTCCGCGTGAAACTTAAAAAATAATTCGGAAATCCGGTTTTCCGTATGGAATTTACCCCTAAAGTGTGCTAAATACAAAAGATATACAAATTAATTGAAGTTAAACGGAATTCAGGGGGTTATGATTTTGATTTTTCGCCGTTTCGGGTTGGTGGTTTGTTTATCGGGACTTTTTCTGCTGTTTCTCAATGGCTGTTTCACGACGCGCACCCCCGGGCCTCCCGAACCGCCGCCGGAACCACCCGTGAAAAAGGTAATTAAAAAGCCTGAACCACCTCCGAAACAAGTGATGGCAACCCCCGGCGTGAAAGCTGCCCCGGAACCTAAGATAATCAAGGTTGGCGGCCGGAAAAAGGTTAAACCCGGACCGAAAGAGCCGAAGCTGGATGTGACAATGCTCAGTCCGGTAAAGCCCAGGAAGCCGAAGGAACCACAGGAAAAAATTATAAGGCTTCCCGAGATAAGCGTTAACTTTATGATCTACCCGGACAACGATACCGGGCGTTTCCTGGAAAAAGACGACTTTGTAATGAAGTGGAGCGTTCTCGGGCCATTCAAATTCAATCCGCATGAGTTTCAGCAGGGGAAAGTGAATGAGGCAATCCACCGGGAATTCGTCGCGACCGAGAAAAACCTTGACGGCAGCGAGAAGCCCCCGAAAGGGGCCAGGTGGCAGACTTTTTCCGCAAAGACTTCCACCGGGAAAAATATGGGAAAAGTTGATCTCGACCGGCTGTATACACGGGACCTTGACTACGCCGCCGCGTATGCCGTTACCTATATCTACTCGCCGGTCGACAGCGAAAACCTGATTCTTTACACCGGCAGCGATGATTTTATCAAGGTTTGGATTAACGGCAAACTTGTTCATGCCTATAATCGCGAGTCCAGGGAAGGCAAATGGGACCAGGACAACATCAAAGGCATTAAGCTTAAAAAAGGATACAACCTGGTGGTGGTGAAATGTCTTGACCTTGAAGACAACTGGAACTTTTATTTCAGGCTGGCAACCCGGAAAGACCTGCCGATAAAAATCAGGGCTAAATAGTTTTTCCGGATTTTCCTGTTATAAGCGGAATTCATGGTTAACCTGAACTATTCATAAAAAATGAGGCTCTCTGTTGCAACCTGTTCGCCATCAAGTTCCCGGCGGGATCCTCGACATACCTCCCAGGTATGCTTCCGGTCCGCCGAAACCTTGTTTGCTGAACATGTTTTCACATTGCGTCCTCGTTTTATGAATAATCCAGGCTATATTAATTTACCAAATTATTAAATATCGAGGTGGGAAATGGTAGAAATTGATTTAAGCGGCGCGAATCTGGTATTCAGGGTCAAAGGACTGCATAAAATCTGGGCTTTGACAAGTGAACTGGAAATTCCGGTTGAACATATCAAGTCCGTCAGGAAAGACATTGAGCTGGCCAAATCTTTGCCTTCCGGCATCAAGGAATCGGGCGTGGAAATTCCCGGAATGATCAGCGCGGGTACTTTCTATCAGGACGGTAAACGGATCTTCCGCGATATTTCCAATCCTGAAAATGCGCTGGTGTTTGAACTTTCCGATGAAACTTACGCGGAATTGATCGTTGAAGTTGAATATCCGGATGAAGCTATCGCTTTAGTCGAGGACGCAATTGCCAATAAAGACTCGCTGGAAAACCGGAAAAATGCAGTTAAGGGCATTCCCGGTTACCAGGTTCAGGACGAACTTGGTTTGCCAAGCCAGCACAATGATATGGACATGGGAATATAAACCAATTCCCGTCAGGCAGCCATGCTGACAATTAAAAAAATCGAAGAGATCACTCACGCATATCGCGATTTCAAGCGGTATAAAACGATTCTGCATGTTCTGTTCAAATACGGGTTCGGTGATATAATCGACAAGCTGCGGCTGATGCACATCATCGAAAAGGGCATCAGCACCGTCACCCGGCGCGAACAGCGCGAAATTGCCAGCATTACCACTGCGGAACGGGTCAGGAAAGCACTGGAGGAACTCGGCCCGACTTTCGTGAAACTGGGGCAGATTTTGTCCACCCGCCCCGACCTTATCCCGTTGAGTTTCGCCAACGAACTCGCCAAGCTCCAGGACCACGTGCCGAGTTTTCCTTATGAGATGGTTGAAACTACTTTCCGGGAGGAATTCGGCAAGCTGCCCGAGGAAATGTACAAGAGATTCGATAAAGAACCTTTTGCGGCGGCATCGATCGGTCAGGTCCATCGTGCGGTGATGCAGGACGGCTCCGATGTGGTGGTGAAAGTTCAGCGTCCGGGGATCAGGGCGATCATAGAGGTTGACCTGGAAATCATGATGCACCTTGCCGCTTTAATGGAGCGGAACCTGCTCGAATTCCATATCCAGAAACCCACTGCGATTGTTGAGGAATTTGCCATCGAACTTTCCAAGGAGATTGATTACCGGGTGGAAGCTTACCAGACTGAGCGTTTTACCAACATGTTCAAAGGCGACAAAACTGTTCATGCGCCGGAGATTTACCGGGAGGCCAGCGGCGAAAAAATCCTGACCATGGAATTTATCGACGGCATCAAATCTTCCCACGTGGAGGAGATGCGCAAGGAAAAATATGATCTGAAGGAAATCGCCCGGCGCGGTTGCGAATTGCTGATGGAGCAGGTTTTTGTTCACGGCTATTTCCACGGCGACCCCCATCCCGGCAACATCTATGTACTGCCGGGAAACGTGATCTGTTTCATTGACTTCGGAATGATGGGCCGGGTAAGCCTGAAAGAACGCCAGCAGTTCTCCCGCCTTTTGATCCAGGTAATGAGAAAGGACGAAGAGAAAATCGTTGATGCGGTGATGCCGTTGACCAGATATGAGATGGAACCCAACCGGGACGCTCTCGAACGTGCTGTTTCGGAGATGGTTGACGAACATCTTTACCGGCCGATCAGGGAACTTGATTTCAGTAAATTTCTCGAGCAGATGATGGACGCCCTCACCGCCAACGGCATGAGGCTCAAACCGAATTTGTTCATGCTGATCAAGGCGTTCATGTCGGTGGAAAAACTTGGAAAAATGCTTGATCCTGAACTTGAGATTGTCGGGCATGCCAAGCCGTATGTTCAGCGCATTCAACTTCAGCGGTTCAATCCGAAGACTATTTTCCGGAACTTGACCGACCCGGCCGCTGATTTTATCCAAATCATCAGTGAACTGCCCCATGATTTGGCGGTGCTGGTAAGGAAAACCAAGTCAGGACACCTCCGGTTTGAATACGAACATAAAGGTTTGGAGCCTCTGCTTCAAACACTGCTGGTGGTGGCGCACCATATCGGCTACTGCATGGTACTGGCCGCGCTGATTGTCGGGTCGTCGCTGATAACTCTTTCCAAAATCCCCCCGAAGATAAATGACATTCCGGTAATCGGGGTTATCGGGTTCATCATCTCCGGGGTGATGGGATTCTGGCTTCTGTTCAAGACCCTCCGCGGCAAAGGCGCGTGATTTTTTAATCTATCCGGTAATTTTTCACTTCATCGTATAGGGCCGTAATGTTTTCCGGGGCCACGTCCGCCTGGAGTACGTGCGACGGCGAAAGGATGTAGCCTTCCGGTCCAAGTGTTTCGATCCGCGCCCTGACTTCAGCCCTGACTTCGTCCGGAGTTCCGGTAACCAGGGTTTCCTGGGTATCGATCCCGCCGTGGAAGCACAAATCCCTGCCGAATTCGCGTTTGAGTTTTGCCGGCTCCATGCCCACGGCTGAAGTCTGGATCGGGTTCAATATCTGTACTCCCGCGTCGATCATTGCCGGGATGACATCGAAGATTGCTCCGCAGCAGTGATGATATCCTCCCGCGCCGTACTTGCGGCCAAGTTCGTAATGCCGCGCAAGGCTGGGCATGAAGAACTTCCTGATGACGTCCGGACTGAGCAGCAGTGCGTTCTGAGTTCCATAATCGTCGCCGCAGCCGATGTAATCGACGATCCCCGGATACTTGGTAAGCATCTTTTCCAGGCAGGGAAGCGTGTATTCCTCGACCTTCCTGACAATTCTTTCGGCGATTTCCGGGTTTATGTACAAATCCATCATGAACTGTTCCATGCCGCGCATTCCCCAGGGAACGCCGAACGGACACAGAAAGCTCATATCCAGAACAAACTTGTCCTTTTTCCATTCGCTGATATCCAGTCCGTCCGGGATTTCCGGGAATTCCACGTCGTCCGGAGTGGGCCAGTCGTAATTTTCGATATCCGACACGGTTTCGCATCCCGCCAGGGGTGATTCGGAAATCTCCCAGTAAAGGGCGTCGCCGGCCTCGACTTCTTCCCGTTTGACACCCCAGATATCGACTCTGATGTCCGGCTTTCCGGGATCAAGGCGTTTCATTCGCCCGGTAAGCTTGGGAGGGCCGTCCAGGGCCTGCCAGACCGAAGTAAACCTGTTGCATTTGAAATGTTCCGCGAGATCCGAACCTTCGGGCAGTCCAAGGTGATTGCACAACATGATATTGGTTTCTTTGGTGCAGTCGATTGTGAACGGAATCCGTTCCGGGATACGGCGGTTTGCCGCGTCTATAAGCTGCTGACGATTGTTCTGCATGGGAGACTCCTATAATACCGCGTCCGGGCCGACGGGCATCGCGGCTTCGTCTTTAACTTCAAGTTCCTCCGGCATTAAAATAATATCGGCGGTGACCGGACAGAACCCGTTGGGCGCGAGCATGGTTATCCGGCACAGTCCCCAGTTGCCGTCGCCAAGTGCCTTTTTGAGCGCATCCCGCCAGATTGGAACCCTTAATTCGGCGGTTTCGCCGGGAGCGCATTCCACCTTGACGTCGCGGAACTGGCGCAGCATGCTGATCCAGCGGCTTCCGCCGTTCTGCTGGGTACGGAACGTGCATTCCTTAAGGTCGATGGAATTATAGTGATTGGTTACTTTGACGGTGAAATAATCCTGGCCGGGTTTGATCGTGATCCGTTCCGGGAACCAGACCGGCGCAAACAGTACGCGCAACGCCCAGAAGAACGGTTTCGGCAGCAGGTCGGCGGTTACTACGCCCCAGTTTGCGTCCTCGCCCCAGCGGGTCCAGCCCCACGGATTGCCTTCCGGCCCTTCACCGGAGCCCGAACAGAGCCACGGAAAATATGCGCCGCCCAGACAAGTCGGGTCATGACGCATATTGCCCCACTCGAAATGTAGCCGGTCAATGAATTCCTCCATGGTGGAGCGTCCCGACAGCGGGTTGCTTTCCTTGTCGCAGATAATCGAGAGGTACGGGCCGTGAAGCACGTCGGAAGTACAGTTGAAGATTCCGTATTCAGAGCTGAACCAGCAACCGCTCCAGCCGCGTTCCAGCGCCTGCTCGCGGGTAATTTCAACCATGTCGGCCTCCCAACTGTTGGGATTGAGAATCCTGCCCTCATCGCGGAACTGTTTCTGGAGATTAAAGCTGTAATGGATGTCCGCGATATCGCCCACGCGCAGTTCAAAAATGCCCTTGATCTTGTTGGCCGGGCCCGGAGGGGGGAACATGGTTGGCCGGCTCGGATCGAGCAGGTGACAGAACTCGTCGTAGATGGCAAGATGGTTCCAGCCGTCGGCGGCCGCGGTAGCGGATTCCGGCATATTTTCGTTGCCTACGCTCCAGACCATTACCGCCGGGTGATGGCGGTCGCGCCGGATTGCCGCTTCCAGCCGCATCAGGGCAGGGCCGACCCATTCCGGATCGTGAATGTAATTGGTTCCCCAGTCAATCGGGAGCTCCTGCAGAAGGTAGATTCCCATCTCATCGCAGAGGTCCACGAAGTCCGACGGTCCCGTGAAGTGAGTGCGGATGGCGTTAACGTTGGCCTTCTTCATCAGGTCAAGACACTTCCGCAGCCAGTCTTTCGGGGTGTACATGCCGTGTTCCCGGTGGAACGTAAGGTGGTTTACGCCCCGGAATTTGATGAAACTCCCGTTCAGTTTCGGGCCTTCGGGAGAGAGGTCGAGGCGGCGGAAACCGGTGCGGTATTCGTAAACGTTGCCGCCGAGAGCGATTTTGACGGTATAAAGATTGGGATATTCGTCGTTCCACAGTTTCGGGGAGTCGACCGCCAGGACTACTTCATAACCGGAAGTGCCGGGGGAGGTTTTAACAATCGATTCGGCAACCGTTTTCTCTCCATCGAGCAATGAGACTTTAAGCGCATCCGATTCGGGATTAGCAACTTTTACCGTTCCGGCAATGGATCCTTTGGTTAAAGATTCATCCAGTGACGTGATCAGCCGGTAATCTTCGACATAGGAAGGTTCCACCGCGAACAGGTAAACATGCTGGGAAATTCCGGCGAATTCGACCGCGTGCCGGGGCATGTCCATTTGCACGAACTTGTGTTTGCGAAGGAGTCTGACGGTAATGGTTGCTTCTTTACCGGGGGTGACCAGATCGGAGACGTCGGCTTCGCAGACCGTCAATCCGGAGTAGTGTTCGCGGAGCTTGACGCCGTTGCAGAATATGATCCCGGCCGGGAAGATAGCGTCGAAACGGAGAAAAACCTTTTTGCCATTCCATGTTTCCGGCACGGTGACTTTCCGGGTCAGGATTGCGCCGTCGCGTTCATCGATATGGGTGAGTTTTACCCGGTCCCAGTTCGGGGTTTCCTTACCCTCGGCCAGCGGGTCGGCATAGAATACCTTTCCCGGTTGGGAAATTTCCTGCCAGGAATCGGCGTCTTCGGGTTTTGCGGCTTCTTCTTCCTCGAAAGGATAATATTTAACTCTCCACATGCCATTCAGGGATAGTTTTTCTTCCACCGGGACCGGGGTCACCTGTACGGGAGTGATTTCCGTGCTGTTTTTATCATCGAACTCCACCGTGTGTTTTTCGGTTGCGTTAAGTTGTTCACTGATAATTTCTTTACCGTTGACAATCATTTTAATAGATCCTTGTTTATGATTGATGGTTGTATTAATTTCTTTACTTCCATCCCAGGGGACAGAATTGTATCTATTGATTCCGTGAATATTCCAAAACGGTCGAACCGGATTACCGGGATATTTCCGCTCAGGACATCGCCCGGAAGCTCCATTGCGATTATTCGCGATTTATCAATTCCATGTTGTTTATTCACGTAGTCAGCAAGAGCGTAGATCGGCGTTACTATTCCTGCGGTTTTTTCCTGAGCGATATGGTTTTCAAATCCGTTCAGCCTCTGGCTAATGGTTTCAATTTTTATTCCCAGCTTTTTTGCCGTTTTGACGACCCCTTTTTTCATTTGCACGTTGTATGGAGAAGCCGCATCGGGATCAAGATAAATGATTTTTGTTTCGCCGCGTTTCGCAAGATGTTCCACAGCGAGTTTTCCGGCAGCGCAGTAATCAGGCATGCAGTAATTCTGCGGCGGCAGTTCAGTGGCGGAATAAGGTTCCGTATGGACGATCCGCACACCTGAATTCGCCGCTTTTTCCAGCAGGTTCTCATTCAGAGGTTCCAGTGGGGTGCAACTGGCGATCAGGCCGAAGTGCTGCTGGGAGATAATGTTTTCCAGAAACTTTGCTTCCAGTTCCGGTGACCAACCCTCGGTTGCCTGGGAAAAAAGACTCATCAGACAGCCTTTTTCCAGCAGATGGTTCTGCACGGCAATCACCATGTCCATACTGCCGTGATACATAAAAGATACTGTCCGCCCGGCAGTATCAGCGGGTTTCACGTAGCATCCTGAACCCTGGATACTTTCCAGAAGCCCCTCGCCAATCATCTTTTTCAATGCTCCCCGCACTGTGTTCCTGCTGGCGTTCAGCTTCTCGCACAATTCTTTTTCCGTGGGAAGCCGGGAACCGGGCAGAAATTTCCCGGAAGCCAGGGAATTCTTCAGTTCAAGGTAGATTTTTTCAGCTTTGAAACCCAATTTCATGGCATGGTAAATTTGTTCAATTATTGTTCAAAATATTTTTACAGTATAACCGGAAAAAAAGCAAATGCAAGATGTTGAAACGTGAATTTCGGCAGAAAAAAAGCCCATAGCCGGAGCTATGGGCTGAATGGTAAAGCTCACTTGATGAGCTGAAAATGATCCGGGATGATCAGATTTTGACGCTGGTTTTACCGGTGTCGGCGGCGTTTTGAGTCAGCAGGCAGGCCCGGCTGGACGCAATTATCTCGGCGGTGGTTAGATTAGATTCTTCGCCTTTGAGTTCCGCGAGGAAAGACTTCAGATATCCCTGGGGATTTGCCGGTTCCAGCGGAACTTCGATGACTTCCTTTTCGCCGTTTTTGTAAAGCGAAACGGTTTCTCTCGAGATTGCGGATTCCAGCACTCCGCCGGTTCCCCACACGGTAAACCGCCAGTACATGGGCAGACCGTAACCGATGGAGTCAGGGGAGGCGTAGGAAACGTCGGCAAGCACTCCGGCGCCGTTTTCAAGAGTCATCATTATTTGGGCGGCGTCCTTGAAGTGGGGGACTTCCTTGATGAAAGGGGAATTCCAGTTTCTGGCGGAGTTGATCTCGCTGATCTTGAGACCGGTCATCCAGGGAATCAGATCAATGCCGTGTATGGCGATATCGTTGATGGTTCCGCAGTGCATGCCTTCGGCGAAATACCATTCGGCCCGGCCGCTTTTGTACATCAGGGGATGCTGTCCGCCAAATGAAATCGCGGTTACTTCGCCGATTTTTCCATCCTGGACAAGTTTCCGCATGGTGATGTAAACGGGATTGTCGCGCAGATCGAGCATGCAGCCGGCTTTAAGACCTTTGCTTTCGGCAAGTGAAGCGATCTTGTCAAGTTCTTCGAGGGAAGTGCAGATCGGTTTATCGCTTAAAACATTGTGTCCGGTTTCCAGCGCCCTGATAGCGCGCTGTCCGCGGATCGAATAGTAATCGCCGATCGCGATGATGTCGCAGTCGACTTCCGCCAGCATTTTTTCGTAATTATCGTGAGTTATGGCCAAGTCGTCACGCGCTTCAAGTTCCTTGCGGGTGGCGGCGTCCTCTTCGCAGAATCCCACGATTTCAATTTCCGGGATTTCCGACATGTGCTTGTAAGCCGCGCCAATATGACCGTGCCGATACCCGATAAAAGCCGCTTTCAGCATAATTCTTACCTTCCTGTGTTTTCACGTTGTTTTGCGGTTCTATTATTATAAATAGTTGCCGGGAAAAAACCAGCTAACTCAGGAAAATAATCAAATTTCGGTGTAATCGAGCTTCATGAATTCATCGAGCATGGCTTTGACGGCTTCGGGGGAATGTCCGGCACCGACGGGATCGGCGTAATAACCGGCGATGAAACCGCCGCTCGGGGTGGCGAGTTTCCGGAACATATCGCGGCAGTAGTTGCGGATATCGTCGAGCGAGCCGCGGCACATGGTATTCTGGATATCCACCGGGCACCAGAAGGTTATCCTTCCCCGGAATCTTTCGCTGAGCAGGTCGAGTCCCATGTTGAGCTGCTGGTCCATCTGGATAACGTCGAGTCCGGCGTCAATCAGGCCGTCGAGAATGTCCACAATGTATCCGCAACTGTGTAGAAAGGTGATAAGTCCGGCGTCGCGGGCGGCCTGGTAGACCCGGCGGTATGCAGGCTGCCAGAACTCGTGCCAGGCGTCGGGTGAGATCATCAGCTTGTTCTGGAGTCCCCAGTCGTCGCAGAACATGTATCCGTGGTAGAAATCATAATTTTTTATTCTTTCAATCGTTTTTAAGTTCATTTCAACCAAAAGATCGATTAATTTTCTCAGGTTGTCAGGTTCCAAGTAGATATCAGTCCAGGTGTTTTCCAGTCCCCGGATGAAATGAATGCGTTCATACAGGGAAACGCCGATAGTTAACATGAATTTATCTGAGTCGTGGTTATTTTCGACAAATTCACTGGCTTGCTTCCAGCGAAAATCGGCATCGGGATCGGGGATGGTGAGTTTGTCGAAATCTTTCCAGTCTTTGAGCGGATACTCTTTTACCTCGCCTAATTTGCATATGCCGATGTTTTCCCATGCGGCGCCCCACTCGTCGACAACCGTGCCTTTTTCCCCGGGACGTTTATCGACCGACGGAGTCATCCCGCTGATCAGCAAATCGTGATATTCCGATTGGGGATGACTGTGCGCCACCCGTTCCGGATTTTCAAACCTTACCGTTTTTTGAACAATTTCCCTTGGTGACATTGTCATTTTGCCTGCTCCAGGTTATTTGTATAATTGTATTTTATCATAAATTACCGCAAACAGGTAATAATTCTTTCAAAATAACGGACAGCATAAATTTAACCAAATGCGTGGCGGTAGATACAAATTTACTGGTGACGACCTGGATATGCCCCTGCTTTTTTCAGGCGGTTTCCATAATTTCAACCTTTCAGTCCGGCTTGAGGACCACTGTCATCCGCAAGGCCCGGAAATTACCTACGTAATGAAAGGAACCACCAGTTGGCTGATACCGGGACAGCCTTCACTCCGGCTGTCCGGCGGTTCTCTGGCGATAATCCAGCCTGATCTGATTCATCGTGGGGAAGGTCATATCATCAGTCCGTGCTGGCTGTTCTGGCTGGTTCTGGATCTCCGGAATTCCCCAGAGGAAAACCGTCATAACACTCCGTTTGATACGGAGGAAATAAAGTATCTGCAAAATACTTTCCGCGAAGCAGGTAACCGGGTTTGTTTTGCCGGCAAAGTCCTGGATTCTGATTTCCGGGAATTGTACAAACTTTTAAGAAAACCGGATAAAAGTCCTTTATATAAAGTTAAAATGCGTCTGGTGGTTTGCCGGATAATCGCAGCTTCAGGGGAATGTTTGCGGGAAAGCGGAAGCGGATCAGGGATCAGTATCGCGGAAACCGCCAGGGAATTCATGCGTAAAAACCTGAGGCGAAACATAGGGGTGAGTGAAATCGCGGAACACTGCGGACTCAGTCAGTCGCAGTTCAGCCGCAGGTTTAAACAGGAAACCGGCGTAACTCCCGCTGACTGTATTCAGCGGTTCCGGGTGGAACGCGGCGGACAGCTTCTCCGGACAACTTCAAAGAGTATTACCGCAATAGCCTTCGAGCTGGGATTTTCCAGCAGTCAGTATTTTGCCGCGGTCTTCAGGAAGTATACCGGTATAACTCCAAAATATTATCGTAAATTCCGGGCGTGATTTTTTACAATCAGGGATAAAATTTCGAGTAGATATTGACATTTCAGCAATTAAGTTGTATAATAAGGTATAATATGATAATCCACGGTGTACGACTATGATAACGCTCGATAAAAAATCATTTGTGCCGATCTATCACCAGCTCAAGGAAGCCTTTCGTGAGATGATCGAATCACGCAAGCTGAAACCGGGGAGCAAAATACCGTCGGAAGTCGAACTTGCGGCGAGGTACGGGATCAGCCGGATGACCGCTAGGCGCGCCATAACCGAACTTACCAAGGACGGTCTGGTGGTGCGGCGGCACGGCAAAGGCACATTTACCGCGGATACCGAACCTGAACCGTTCAACACCAAGACTGGTAACATTGCGGTGCTGCTTCCCGACCTGATGGGATTCACTCCTGAGCATTACCGGCAATATTACTTCCAGATCAACGACCTGCTCGACGGTATGATGGACGGCGCTATGGAAGGTAATCGTGATTTATGCCTGTTGAAAGTTCCTCCCTACGAGAAGGAGTTGAGTGAGGACAACAGGTTCATGCAGCGGCTGAACAGTTATGCCGGGGTTTTGTATACCGCGGCATCGTCGTCATCTAAATTTGCCGGATTTTTGAAACGTCAGGGCATTCCGGCAGTGTCGGTAATGTTCCAGGAGCCTTCGATTCATCCGAAGGTGTGTTACTATTCATACAAAGCTTCAATGAAGGCCGCGAAATATCTTGCGGAGAAGGGATATCGCAGAATCGGGACAATCAATACTCCATTGATTAATCCGCCCAGTCATTATAAACTGGACGGTTTCCGGGAAGGTTTGCGCAAGCACGATATTGACATGCCATTATGCAGGATTACCAAGTGCGAGGCCAGTTCCGAAGATGGCTATCATGCCATGAAGCAATTATTGAAAACCAACAAAAAAAATCCGCTTGATGCGGTTTTCTGCGTCACTGACACCAGGGCTTATGGCGCTGTCAAGGCAATCAGGGACGCCGGACTCAGAATCCCGCATGATATTGCGGTACTCGGTTACAATGACGAACCGGATGCCGCGTATCAGGAGCAACCCTTGAGCACGGTAAGGGTTCCGCGAAGTGAGATCGGCACCCGGGCGGTGTTGACTTTACTGGATGTGATTGCCGGAAAGCGGATACCGGATATTATTGAACTGGAAAAGCGGAAATAATCGAACGGGAAACAACTTGAAACAAAGCTAAATGAAATAATTCGAGGAGGAATCATGAAGAAGCAAAAATTATTTACTCTGATCGAGCTGTTGGTAGTAATCGCGATCATTTCCATACTGGCGGCAATGCTGCTCCCGGCGCTGAAAAATGCCCGGGAAATGGCAAATCGTGCCTCCTGCCAGAACCAGCTCAAGCAGATGGGTACAGGATTCGCCATGTACGCGGATGATCTTGGAGATAAACTTCCCGCATGTTATCTGGATACTACTCATAACAACTACTGGAATTGGGGATGGGCATTGTTCGATGGCGGTTATGTTCCGGATGCGGATAATTTTATTTGTCCGAAAGCCAAGGATTATTATAATGCGATTAAAATGTCCACAATCGGAAAACCCGGTTATTTCAAATATATGCCTTATGGGTTAAACCCGTATATTGGCGATTACGGGCCTGGCAAATATGAAGAAGGGACGCATGAAATTTTTATGCCGTTAAACCAGCTTGAACATCCAGCCACTACTCTGGTGGTTGCCGATAGCCGCACCGCGGTTGAAAATTACGGAGTGCCGGAGGGCATTTATCGTTTGCATTCGCCGCGTTCCGATCCAACCTGGTATATCGAGGACCGCCATCATGGCAGCGCCAACGTGCTGTGGGCCGACTTCCATGTAAGTTCTCAGCCCAACGCAATACTCACGCTTCAGGGGCCGAACGATAAAACCTTTTTCTACATCAAAAGAGATAAAGCATATTGATGAATAGACGATTCATTGATTACATCACAATTCTCGGTTTGATTGTTTTGCCTTTGCGGTTTTTGGCCGTTGCGGCGGATAATCGAGCCGAGGTGATTGTGCGTTATAATCCTGAAAGTCCCACGCGCGGAATTCAGGAGGCTGTCGATTCGATTCCGAAAACCGGCGGAAGCGTTTATATTCCCGCCGGCCGTTATGATTTGCAGACTCCAATTCAACTGCTTGGATACAAGAATATCACTATTAAAGGCGCGGGGCCGGGTACAATCCTTGAAGCTCCGGAAGATTATCTGACTTTCCTTGCTGAAGACGTTGCCGCGAATTCCAATAGAATCAAGATCAAAGCGAAAGGTCCGTTGCGGGTTGGCGATGCGCTGTCCGTTTGCGATAATAAGACCAGCCAGAGACTGGCGGTGTTAGTTCAAATTGCCGGTTTCGGCGGAAAAGATACCGTAATCCTGAAACAGCCTTTGAAGCGCGGATTCAAGGTTTCGGAAAAAACTTATATTTCCCGTTCCTGGCCGTTGTTACTTGCCAAGGTTGAGAAATGCAATATCAGCGATATGCAAATGACCGGATCGCTGCAAAAAAACTACCGGGGATATTCCCACTGGGGACGGAATTCCGTCCTGGCTGTCAACGGAGCCAGGGAAGGCAGCTGTGTCCGTCTGGAACGTCTTGACATCCATGATGCTCCGGCTGACGCCATAATGATTGGCGGTGAGGGCGTTTATACAATCCGTGACTGCCGGATCGTTAATACGAAAGAGAGAGCTATTCATCTGGGCAACTGGGCCAGCCGGATACACGTTGCCGGAAACTATATCGAGAAAGCCGGACTTTTCGGCGTTTATTTTTGTCATGGTATCCAGAATACTATCGTTTCCGGGAACATAATCAAGGACATAGGCTTCTACCGGACTGGCGGAAAACTGTTTGACAGGAGTAAGAAATGGACCGCAAAAAATGAGAGTTTTATTGCCCGGCACATTGCCGGTATAGGCGGGCTTGGCGGGGGCGCGGCTTTCACGGGCAGAGGCCCGAACCCGAAAGACAAAGCCCCCGGCAGTACTCGCAATATCATCAGCAACAATTTAATTTCGCACAGTTCCGGTTGCGGAATATCGTTTTTGCGGAGAGAAAAAGAAGTTGAGCGTCCCGGAAAATTCATCAATATCACCGGCAACACCATCGAGGATACGGATATCGCCGGGATTTATCTGTTTGCCGCCGAATTTTCCAGCGTAAACAACAACATAATTTCCGGAACAAAGGTTGGAATTGATATTTTCCGTTCCGCCAGTTGTTCCGTCCGGAGCAATCTGATTCACGAAGCAAAAACCGCTATTTGTATTAGTTCCGATAAACCGGCAGTTCCCGCAACCGGCAATCTGATCACAGGCAACTTGTTCAAAAAATGCGGCAAAAATGTTGTAAATGAAACAAATATAAAAAAATAGAATCCGGAAATTCTTTCACGGATTCAGGTCAATATTAAAAAATGACCATTATTGATAAAGTATAAACAAACAAAATAAGGAATATACTTATGTGGATATTTCGTTCGCTGACCGTCTTTGCCGGATTAATTTTGTCATTCAGCCTCTTCGCCGGGGAGATTTCCCGCGATGCTTCGAGCCCCGGAGCCGTTTATAGCTCAAAAAACATCAATCAGGAATTCGGGAAGATCAGGCTGTCCGTTTACATTACTGACGGCAAAACCGGCAAGGCCCTGGTCGAAAAGGCTTTAAGTTCCGGTACTTTCGACTACGGCAACGGTTTGTATGTGAACCGCCGGTTTATCGAAAAAGACGGTTTGGTGTATCTGAGGCTGGATCTGTTCAACCAGGGGAAATCCCAGCGCTGGCTGCACCTGAAAATCAATGCGGTTCCCGCCGACTCCGGCGAAACTTGGTTCTTCGACGGCGTGAAGTTGAACAAGCCCTGTCACGTAAACGCTATCTGCAGGGACGAAAATCTGGCGTTGCCGCTGGCGATCATCGGCAGAAAAAACTCGGGATTCGCCTGGGGATTGAATCCACAAACCATGCTTCTTTCCTACGTGGAACAGGGAGCTGATTTTTCCGGCAAACCAAAATTCTGGTTCGGAACTAAACTGGTTGTTAATGCAGGAAAGTCCGAAACCCTTGATCTGGTTATGTTCGGATTCAAAGCGAAATACGGTTATCTCGATGCCGTCCAGATTTACCACGATGCGTTTCCGGGAATTTTCTCGGTGAAGCGTCCGGGGTTGAATATTGATCCGCGGGTTACGAAAGGCGGCTGCGATTACCGCGTGTGGATCGGCAATCAGCCGGAGGAAGCCAGGAGATTCGGCGGCGGCTGGGAATGGTGTCTGAGAAGCTTTATCCATGCCGGCGACTACCTCGGTCGAAACTGGGAGATCGGTCGAACAAACGGACAAAAAAAGTGGTATAACAATAAAAAAACTACCCGGAAAAAAGTAAATGAATGGCTCGTAAAGCAGCACGCCAAACATCAGCGCGGCGGCCCGGCGGATATTGCAATGATGTTCTATCTGGCCCAGTCGCTGACTGACGCTCCAAGCTCAAAAGGCAATTTCAAAACTCCGCTTGCTGATAAATTATGGCCGGAAGCCTATGCCGGACATGCCGGATACTACTGGTGTTACTCCTGGGGTGATAATAATTACGCCCGTAACGTAATGCGCGACCTTTGTGAAATCGCCGGAAAGCTTCCAATTTCCGGATTTGCTCTCGATACCGCCCGGAGTCCTTTGAAATTTTTCGGTAAAGGAATTGACGACGCCCCCGGCCGCGCTTATCTCCCTGCCCCTAAAAAAGGCGCGAAAAAACGTTTTGCCATCCTTGAGGATGGAACAAGGGTTGCGGTGAAAGACAGCAAACACGGAGTGTACAGCCGTCTTGACCTGGCAACTGCTCAGTTTATCAAATTTGTCCACGAGATGCAAAAAGGGCGCTACAATCTCGGGGTTGTCACCAACGGCTGCGACTGGATGGAAGGTTTTCACACCGACTCGCTGCTTATCGAACATACCCCTAACTTGCACAAAGATAGAGTTTGGATTCAACGCCTGATCGCAGGTCAGAAAGTAATGAGCTGGTGGGATGAATTCCGGATCCACTCCCTGATCGACTGGGAAAATTTGTCGAAAAAGGAAATACGGGATTCTATCGCGGCATTTTCCCGGTATGTCCGGTTGAAAAGCCTGGTGCTGGCGGGGATGCCGATGTACCGCATTGTTACCGGCAATGAAATTCTTTTCGATGCAATTCCCATGCTGGTAAAACTCTCCCGGGCCGGATGGCAGGCTGTCCCGGCCTTTACCGCTGATAAAAATCTCTGGACCGCTCGTTACGGGAATGGACTCGATACCTTCCTGGTGTTGTGTAATCCGAAAGGCAGGGACATCGACACCGTGGTGAATATCGATGGGGATTATTTTGATAAGATTCCTGAGACATTTTCCTCATCATGGCTGTTCCGCGATTTGAGCGGTGATAAATTGCGGGGAAAAGCCGCGCGGAAAGATGGCGTCAAAATTAAAATTCCGTCGGCACGGGAGAAAATCCTGAAAACCTCCCTGCTGTTGCGGAATCCCGTGGACGCACTGGACTACCAGAGCAGTTCCATGGATGGATTAAATACTTTGACACTTGATTTTAAATTGAAGTCTCAGCATGGAAAAGGTTTGGCGTTCACCGCCGAACAACCCGAGGGATTTTATTTAAATGAAGTGTCGCTGAACGGCAGTCAGGTTCCGTGTACCCGGAACAACGGGTTTGTCATCAGTTTCGATAAGGCCGCTGACTTGAAACTGGAATACAAAAGCTTGTATTTCGACTCGCCGGAAAAGAGTTTCCTGGACTTCGAGTTTGTGAAAAACAACAAACCGGCGGCAAAGATCGTGATTCCGGAAAATCCGGCAAAGGAAGAGGAATATCTGGCCTTCCGGTTCCAGGAGTATTTCCGGTATTATTACGAAAAGACCGCCAAAGCGACGGTGAAATTGCCGATTGTGAGAGCGGATACTATTCCGGATTCCGGCAATTTGATCGTTATCGGCAAGGTGGCCGGGAAGTATGCCGAATTTGCCCCGTGGAAATCGCCGGTGCGGGTCAGGATAGGGATAAAAGACAATGTACTGTATGTAACCGCGCTCGAGTGTTTCGATTCTGAAATGCGCAAAGGTACTTACCGGCTGTTCCGCGCTCTCGACAAGAAGTATAAATACTTCGGTAAAATGGGGAACTCCAGATACGAGCATCCGCATGAGGAAAAACTCTACCGCAAGGCAGGACTTATCGGCAACGTTTTGACTGCTGAGGACGGAGGCCGGAAATGATCAGGTATTTATTTGTTATGTCCGTTCTGGTGTTGTTTACGGCGTGTTCTTCGGTTAAGATCGAAAGCACCGGATGCCGTCTTATTCCCACCGAATTGAGCGGAACCAAAGGTTACATCCTTGATAACGGATTGGTTAAAGTTTCGGTTTTTCCGGGACTTAGTGGGAAAGTCCTGGACTATACCTTCATCCCCACCGGAGAGCTGTTGTTCCAGCCGCTTGAAGAGGAGGTTATCGAGTTTGTCGATCCGCCGATTATCATCAGCAGCAACCACGCCGGATACAAGGACATGATCTGGGAATACAAGTTGAATACCGCATACCGGATTTACAAAGGGGAAATTACGAAAAATACCCCGGAAGCGGTAGCCGTCAGGATGTCGTGGCAGGGACAGATCTACCGGATCGAACGAACTGTTTCCCTGCGGAGGGGCAGCACTGCACTGGGGGTTGAGATCAAACTCACTTCGCTCAAGAAAAAGCCGCGGATGCTGTCGTACTGGCGGCAGACCACGGCTAATGTCAAGGACGTTTACAAGCCCGGTAAACAGATTGTCCCCTTGCGTCCGAAACCTGACAAAATGCCTCGCTACCGCGAGTACAAAAACCGGAAGGTTGACTATATTTTCAAGGAGGAAGCTCCGGTGCGGTCAAACAATTATCTGCCGGCGCAGCCGTGGTGGGCATGGATTTCTCCCGGATCAAAACTGCTGATGGGAGAGGTGGTCGATAACCGGAAGTCAATGCTGCCGGACGGTTTTTTCTACTCGTTCCGGCGAGGAACGTTGATGACCCAGGAAACTATTTTCGGGGCACGGAAATTCACCTGCGGACAAAGCCGCGTTTACCGGTTGGCATTCGTGGCGGTTGACGGTCTGGACGATCTCGATTATCTCAGCGCCAACCTTGCCTTGAACGTGATAAAAACCGAAAACGGAAAAGTGACAGTGCAGGCGGCGTCACCAAAACTGCTGTCCAACGTAGAACTGCGGACAGCTTTGCTTGCGGGGGGGGAAGTCGTGTCGGTTGGAATTTCCGTGAAAACTGACCTGAAGCCGATCGGCGCGGTAAAACTTGAACTTCCGCTTGATCTAAAAACAAAGCCGGGAACTTATCAGTTAGCGATTCAGCTCCTGCAATCCGGTAAAGTGGCTGAAACCGCGCAAATCATGGAACAGATCATAAAGGTGGGCAAATGAGATTTCTTCTATTTACCTTTTGCTGTTTTGTTGCACTGGCGGTGTCCGGCGCGGAACCTGGACTGCTGTTTTATGCCTCGTATGACAAAAATATCGACGCCGATTTTGCCAAGGGAAGTCCTGTTGGCAAGGGCGTGGCGGAGATTACCCGGAACAATGGCGGATATAAGGGCGAAGCGCTGATTGCCAAAGCCGGATTCGTGGGCGTGGAGCTTTACGATGGCGTGAAATACATCCGCAACGGCAACATCAACCGCGGCTCGGGAACTATCGAGTTTTACTTCAAACCCCTGCCGGGATTCTACCTGAAAAAAAAGGTCTGGCGACGGATTTTCCTGTGCGCCGTTGAAAAGTTCAGGAAAGAAGGCACACGGAATTACCGCTGGTTGCGTATCGATTTCTGTCAGAAAAAAAAGATGCCGATGCTACGGGTATTCGAGCAGGACACCATGATAAAATACAGCAGTCACCTAGTGAAGAAAAAGCCTGATATAGAAATCGGCAAATGGTATCACCTCGCCTATACTTGGGACGCAAATAGCCGGAAACTGTTCCTCAACGGTAAACTCCTGGTTCAACGTCCCGGCAAAGGTCCGCTTCCCCAACTGGCGGAATATTTCCACGTGGGAGCCTTGCCCTGGAACGGCGCCGAAGCTACTCATTCCCTGATCGATGAACTCAAAATCTGGGATTCCCCCCTGCCGAAATATAAATAACAATCCGAGCTTCAATTCACAGGATTTACGTGATTGATAATTCGATGATTTCTCTCACGGAGATACGGGGAACACAGTTTTTTCATTTGTAAATGCGTGTATATTAAGAAAATGTTCAAAAAGATAACCGCTTAATTCAAAATGAAATTCGATCAGGGATACATACAGGTTTACACCGGGAATGGCAAGGGCAAGACCACTGCCGCGCTGGGGGTAGCGCTCCGGGCGTTGAGCCGGGGGATGAAGGTTTGCATAGCGCAGTTCATCAAGAAAGGCGACAGCGGAGAGTTTATCGGGTTGGCTAAATTCGGGGACTTGCTGACTCACCGGGCATACGGTCTCGGCAGGTTTATCGGTGGCCGGACCCCGGCTTCCGATGAAGTGGCTCTTGCCAGGAAGGGACTCGAAGAGTGTGGAGAATTCCTCCGGGACGGAGACTATTCGCTGGTGATTCTCGATGAGGCCAACGGAGCCGTGAAAGCCGGGCTTTTCGGTATTGACGAATTACTCGATATTTTGAAGGGCCGTCATTCCCAAACTGAAGTGATCGTTACCGGGCGCGATGCCCATCCGAAGCTGGTTGAAGCCGCTGACCTGGTTACCGAAATGTGCGAAGTTAAGCACTACTGGAAACAGAAAGTCAAAGCCCGTAAGGGCATCGAAATGTAAATGCCATACGGAATTGTTTTTGATTTGGGGAAAAGACAAAAACTTTTTAGAAAAAGTTTATTTTCTTCTCCCCAAGCCCCACATCTTTTTACAAAAACCCAAGGCAAGCCTTGGACTTAACTGGCATTTTCATGCATAGCATTGAAAATGCAGTCGATATTCAGAACCTGTTTGAGTTTTTTATTCATTTATTCAATTTTGATATTTGAATTTGTTTCGGATTTCGAGCTTCGGATTTCGAATTTATTTTTATGGATTTATCCGGAACTCGGGCAGTATTTTCCGATCATTTTAAGCAGTTCGTCCTGATCGACCGGTTTGGGCAGGTAATCATCCATTCCCGCGTCGATGCATTTTTCTTCATCGCCTTCCAGACAGTATGCGGTAACCGCGATAAGCGGCAGTCTTTTGCGGTTTTCTTCCTTTTCCAGTCTGCGGAATCTTTTTGCCACCTCGCGCCCGTCTATTTCCGGGATTTGAATATCGACAAGGGCGATATCGAAGGTGTCCTCCGAAAGGGCATTCAGGGCGTCTTTTCCGTTATTGACGCATACGAGTTCAAAATTATCATCTTCGAGATAATTTTCGATCAGGAGTTGGTTGTCTTTATTGTCTTCGACCACCAGCACCCGGAGTCCTCCGGAATGATTAATTTTCGGAAAATCCCTGGAGACCTGCCTGCCGCCGATTTCGCGGACAAGTTTGAGAGTAACGGTAAAATGGAAAGTGCTTCCTTTGCCTTCTTCGCTTTCAACCCAGATGTTTCCCCCCATGGCGTTGACCAGTCTGCGGCAGATGGCAAGCCCGAGCCCGGCGCCGCCGTGGAGCCTGGACACTACGGTGTCGATTCTGGCGAATTTTTCAAAAATCACGCTGAATTTTGCTTCGGGAATGCCGATCCCGGTATCCTGAACGGTGCAATGGATCACAACATGCTCGCCATCGTCCCGGACATGAATAACGCGGTCAAGCTCAACGGAAACGTTGATCTCGCCTTGCTGGGTGTATTTTACCGCGTTGTTCAGCAGATTGATAAGAATCTGGCGGAAACGGACGGCATCCACATAAACGTATTCGGGGATGTTTTCAGCGGTTTTCCAGTTTATTTTAAGGTTCTTCTCATGTGCTTTCGGTTCCATGGTCATGACGATGTCTTCGGTGAGGAGTTCCAGACTGACCGGAACCGGGTGGAAATCCAAGGTCTCCGATTCAATTTTGGAAAAGTCGATAATGTCGTTAAGCAGCACCAACAGATCGTTGCCGCGTTCCTGGACGATTTCGAGGAATTTTTTCTGATCTGCTGAGACGTTTGTCCGGTCAAGCGTCAGGTTTGTGAATCCTAGGATCGCGTTCATCGGAGTGCGGATTTCGTGGCTCATGTTCGCGAGGAATTCGCTTTTCAGCCTGGCGGCGTTTTCCGCTTCCTCCTTGGCTTTCCGCATTTCCTGTTCAGCCTCTTTCTGGCGGGTTATTTCCCTGAGGTTGCTGCGGTGACCGAGGGGAGTGCCGGCATCGTCGTAGATTGGAACTACCGCGACTGAACACCAGATCAGTTTGCCGTTTTTATGGCGAATCCGTATTTCATAGTTCTCAAGGATTCCCCCTTCAAGGGCTATTTTGAAGCTTTTTTCGAAAAGGTCCATGTTATCGGGATTGATAATTGGCCGGGGGAAATCCGGCATATTCAAGCATTCTTCAACTGTAAATCCGGTTATTCGTTCTACCGCCGGACTTATCCAGATAAGCTTTCCGTCAGGATCGACCCAGTTTTCCCAGTCATAGGTGTAATTGGCAATTGCGCGAAACTTTTCTTCGCTTGCTTCAAGCCGCATTTGAATGTCGCGGCGCACATAAAGGTTGCGGATCATTTCGCCGATTAACTTCAACAGATTAATATCAGTTTGGTTCCAGCTCATTTTGCGTTTGACGGAATCGAATCCGAGGAAACCGAACAAGTTTCCATTAAGTTCAATGGGGATGTTCAGTAAAGATTTGATATTCCCTTCCCTGAATACTTTTTGTTCCGGTTCCGCTTCCGGGGGGAGCTTATCGACGTCTTCAATATTTATGGTTTCAAAACCGCGGTGTTTACCTGTAATCCAGGGGAATGAGCCGGTGGAGAGATTTTGCAATTGGTCTTTTTGCGGTTTTATGCCGGACGCACACCATTCACTGATATTGCTCATAATTTTTCCGTCATCAGAAAAAACAAACAAATAGGTACGGTCTACATTGGTGAATTCGCCGACTTTACCCAGAGCACGGTTGATTTCAAGGTCAACTTTCCTGATGTTGGTTTTTAGAAAATCCGCCGCAATATCGACAATCAGTTTTTCAAAGCGGTATATGTAGTTCAGGGATTGATCGTGGATCTCTTTTTCCAGATTAGCGGAACTTTTAATAATTGCCGAAGTCATTTCCGTACCGTGGTTGTTAAACCTGATCAGGTTTGCGGCAACGCTGAAAATGGTTCCTTTGGCGGGACTTTTGAGCTGAGTTGAAAAGCAGCCTGCTTCGGCGGTGATTTCCGCGGAATTATCGAAAAGATCGGAAAATTTTAGTTCCAACAGTTCGTCACGATCCATTCCAAACATTGAACATGCGGCGGAATTGACGTCAATGATGCGTTTTGAATCTGAAGAAAATACCACAACCGCATCGTTCATTATTTTGAAAACATTATTGTAATCAATTCCGGTATCTGCCTGATGCGCAGAATTGTTGCCGGCAGGATTCTCCCTGGAACTAGTCATCAAGAACTCCCCTCAAGCGAACTTGTAATCAAATCTAGAACCAGTTGGCAATATTACAAGAACAAATAAAAAAAACATATTTATCAAAAGATGAATATTTGATTTACTCAAGTTTGATGACATTGTACGCACTCACCCCCTGAATTTTAAACAGACAATGATATTATGAGTTACGAAATCAAAGGCAAATTTTTAGACTGGTGGCTTGAAAACCTGAGCGGGTTTTCAGCGCTGCTGTTTGATATCGACGGAACCCTGATCCTGGGTCATCACGCACTTCCCGGCGCAAATGAAATGCTCGAATGGCTCCGCAATCATCACTTCCCGTTTTTTCTGCTTACTAATGACGGCAATCATTCGCTCGAGGAAAAAAGCGGTTTCCTGCACCGCGCCGAACTTGAAGTTTCCCCGGATGAGATCGTCTCATGCAGTTCCGCAATAAAAATCCTGGTTGAGGACCAGAACCGCAACGGCGAACTTTTCTTTGTGATGGGCGATCTTGGAAAACCGGACTATGCCGAGGAAGCCGGGCTTAGAGTTACAAGGAATATCGATGAGATCGATGATTGCAAAGGCATTATTTGCGGGGAAGGATATTATGACTGGCATAAAACTTTCAACGCCGTCATCAACACCTATATAAAAGATCCATCCAGACCCCTGATCGTACCTAATCCCGACAGTTACTGGCCGAACGGCCCCAACGGTGAAATCGGGGTCGGGGCAGGGGGGAAGGCCAGATTCATTGCTTCCCTGCTCGGTGAGATGGGGATAAAACTTGAACCGGTTTATCTCGGGAAACCTTACCCCGCGATATTCAAATACACTATTTCGCAACTTACCAGACGTTTCGGAATTCCCGACTCGATCCCGCATTCCCGGATAATGATGCTGGGCGATAACCTGAAATCCGACATCCTAGGCGCGAAGAATCTCGGATTCAAATCGGTGTTGATGCTCAGCGGCATTACCGGCAAGCGCCAGGCGGAACAGGCCCCGGAAGAACTTCAGCCCGATTTTATCTTCGAATCTCTTTAACGGCTCCTAACGATTGATTTTCTGGAATTTTCCCGGCGGACACCCCGCTACTTTCCGGAACAGCCGCATAAAATAAAACAGATCATCGAATCCGAGCAGATCGGCGGTTTCCTTGATGGTTTTTCCCCGGCTGAGATATTCTTTCGCACGGGATATTTTACGGGAGATTATATAGTCCTTGGGGCTGCGCCCGGTTTTTTGTTTGAACAACCGCCGGAAATGGGTTTCGCTCAGATTTACTTTTTTCGCCAGTTTACTAATTGAAATTTTTCCGGTAAGGTTTTCATCGATCAGCCGCAATCCCCGATTGATCAATGCCTGGTTTTCGCTGTTCCGCCCGGAAAGCTCAGAGGCCCGGTACAGTTCCAGCGTCATTTCCAGCACCAGCTTTTTCCGTTCGAGAGCGGCATCCGGAGTTTCCGTGCGGATTATTTTTTCCAACTGATCGAATGAGGACATGAATGTATCCGCGCACCCCTTGATGACTGGTGATTCCGAATTCAAATATCCTAGATTTTCCAGCATTTCCGCATCGGTCCCCTGCCAGAGTATCCAGCGGGTTTTCCATACCCCTTTAGGATAATACAAACTCGGTTCGTCCGGGAACAGCAGGGCAATGTCGCCGGATTTTACCGGTAGCTCCCCAGTAACAGGAGTCAAAAGCGTCCCTTCGCCGGATTCGATCAGCAATGCTCCGTACAGCCCCAGTATCCGTAATTTTTTCGGCCTGGTTTTGTTAACGGCGCGCCCCATCCGGTCAACCCATAATCCGAGCAGTTTCTCTTCCCGTCCCGGCGTCCGGAAACGCTCGGAATAAGTCAATATAAGATTGTTGATGGTTGAATTATCCATAAAATTGCCTGTTTTATCTATACCGGAATATAAATAATCAGCTTAAATTACATGTATAATTACAAAAAGTCTAAAAAAATATTATGGATGTTTTATTAATAATTACCGTGAAGCCAAAATGTAATGATACGGGATAAGTAAATGAACAAACAAGCAGACAGTTTAATATCAACGGAATGTCCGCCACTGCCTGATACTTTCCTGAATATCCGGCTCAGTCCAGTGGAGATCGTTGACCAGAGCCCGGAGGACATTAAAAAGATCATCCATGAGCAGGTGTGCGACGCCGGTAATCCAAAGTTGACCGGTATCTGTTGCGTCAATATGGACGAACAGGTTTCGGAAGCGCAAGTCATCGCCATTTGCGAAGCGGCGCGTGAACTCAGAAAAGAATTTGAGAAAGGATCAATCCAATGAATGGAACTATCCTGACGGTAATCGGCGGCGGCAGCGTCAACTGGATGCGGAACCTGATGCGGGATTTCTACATGGTCCCGGAAGTTGAAGGCGGGGAAATACGTTTGGTTGACCCGAATGCCGAACACGTGAATGCGGTGGCCGATATGCTTAAGGAATTCAACCGGCAGCGCGGAAAGGATTTTAAAATATCCGTTATGGAGGACCGCGTGGAAGCCTTGTCCGATGCCGATTTCGTGCTGCTGACTTTCAGTCCCGGCGCTATGCCGGCGTTTTACAACGACCTGGAAATTCCGGTCAAGTATGGAGTCCGGCTGCCGGTCTCGATGACTTGCGGTCCCTGCGGAATTTCCGCGGCCCTGCGCACTGCGCCGGTTGCGGCGGAAATCGTGGAGGAAATGGAAAAGGTGTGTCCCGGCGCCTGGGTATTGAATGAAACAAATCCGATGACCGTGGTTACCTCCGCGATGAACCGGGTTGCCCGGAAAACCCATGTGTTGGGGCTGTGCCACGAGGTGCATTCCTTACGGAAAATTCTGAATCCCGTATTAGGTTTGGAACCTCCGGAAGATATGAATGTGACCACCTACCTTTACGAGTGGCTCGCTGAACAGGGCGTGGAATACCAGTTCGGCGGACTCAATCACTTTATCTTTCTTACCAGACTCAAAATGCATGGCAAGGACATGTTGCCGAAAGTTCGGGAATGGGCCTGTGAAAGTCGCGAAATAGCTTCGACAAGCGCTGATGGTAAAGACTCCGGGTTGGCCACCACTTCGTTCCACGATTCAGGAAGCATCAAAAAGATAATTTGCGATCAGACCGGATATATCCCGATTGCCGGAGACCGCCATACCGTGGAATTCTGGCCGGGATTATGTAATCCCGCCAACGGCTATGGAATGCGTTGGGTAAAGAAGACTTTTGTCGATGAACGAAGGCTCTGGAAGATCAGCCAGTTACAGTCCATTCGTGATATAGTCTCGGGAAAAGAAAAAATCGAATGGAAACAGTCGGGCGAAGAATTCTCGATGATTGTTTCCGGAATTCTCAGCGGCAAACCGGTACGCAGCGTGGTAAATGTGCCTAATAAAGGTCAAATCGAAAACCTGCCCGGGGGATTGACCGTCGAAACTCCCGGCATTATTTATCCTGATCACATTGAACCTGAGAACATAGGCAGGATTCCGGGCGTTCCCGGAGCATGGAACGGCATTCAGGCACAGGTGGCCCTGATGACCTTGGATGCCGCGCTGGAAGGCAGCCGCGATAAATTCATCCAGGCTTTGTGCATGGACCCGGCTTGCGGAATCGCCGACTTTTCACTTTTACCGCGCATGGCTGACGAGTTGCTTAAAGCAAACAAGGAATGGCTGCCAAGATTTTATGACTGATAAAAATAAATGGAGATGGAATTATGACAAATCGTGAACGCTGGCTGGAAACTATTAAATTCGGGAATCCGGACCGTATTCCTTTCACCCCCGGCGGCGGCCGGGAATCAACCCGGAAACGATGGCATTCTGAAGGACTGCCGGAAGACATCGGCCCTAAAGATATAGGCATATATGCTTATAGACAGGTCGGCGGTAAAATGGAATTCCCGGCAAAAGGATCGGTATTTCCTTTCAATCACCGGATGATTCCGGAGTTTGAGGGCAAAGTTATCGAGCGCAAGGAAAACTCCCAGGTGGTGCAGGACTGGAAAGGTAATATCTGTGAAATCGGGCTGGAATTCACCGTCGAGCATTTGCAGAGCGCCATTGACTTCTGTACGCGCCGCTGGATCAAGTGTCCGGTGGAAAGCCACGAAGACTGGCAGGACATGAAGCGCCGTTACAACCCGGATGACCCGAAACGGATGCCTGAAAATCCCGCCGAACTTGGGGAAGTCGTTAAAAACCAGGATAATTTGTTTACAATTTCTTTTCCCGGTCCGTATTGGCAGCTTCGCGAATGGTGCGGTTTTGAAGGATTGAGCATGATGTTCTACGACAATCCGAAGCTGGTTGAGGAAATGATCGAGTTCTGGCAGGATTTTATCTCCGAACTTATGGAAAAAACTTTCCAGTATGTTACTCCTGACATGGTCCACATCAGTGAAGACATGGCTTACAAAGGCTACTCGATGTTATCGCCGGAGATGACCCGGAAGTACCTGCTTCCATGCTGGCGGCACTGGGGAGAGCTTTGCCAAAAGTACGAAGTCCCTCTCTACGGAGTAGATTCCGATGGTTTTATCGGCGAACTCATTCCCATCTGGATCGACGCCGGAATGATTTTCTGTGACCCTATCGAGGTTGCCGCCGGAAACGACATCAATGCATTCCGCAAGGAATTCGGTAAGAACATGGCATATCGCGGCGGAGTCGACAAGCGCGAAATGGCCAAGGGGGGGGAATTCATCAAGGCCGAAATGGAACGAATCATGCCCGTGATCAAAGACGGCGGATTCGTCCCGAGCTGCGACCACGGTATTCCGTCCGACGTATCATGGCCCGCCATGCTCGAATACGTGGAACTCCTTGCTAAAGCCACCAGATGGCTGTAGGGAATGATCAGGCCGGCTATTCCGTGCCTTTCAGGTAAATTCCACTTACTTTGACGTTTGAGTTGTAAGCGCCTATGCCAACTGAACCTTTTCTGTTGGCCAGGTCGTCGGGAAGTCTGCGTTTGGTTATCAGCTTGTTGTCCATTTTCCAGATAAGTTCGCCGTTCTTGATGTATACCCGGTAATGGTGCGCTTCCTTGTCAATTCTGGGAGAGTTGGGGATTTTTATGACTTTGCCGTCAACGGTCAACAGGCATCCGTCGTTCCGGATGATTCCGCCGAGGCCGATACTTGGCCTCCAGGAGCCGGTGAGTTTGCTGTTGACGTACCAGTTTACGTGGTTGCCGTGAAGTACGCGCGCTTTAAATTCAAGTTTGGACAAATTTACAGGATTTCTGTAGACGGCCAGCGCCGGTTTGCCGCCGCTTGGGATGTCGAGTCCTGTTTCGGTCTCGGGAATAACTGATTTTTTCGTGCCGAATTCTTTCCAGTCGCGGTATTCCCCGGCCTTTTTAAACCTGTAGATTTTGGTAACGGCTTTGCCTGACACTGTGGTTTTTTCCGGACTGGGGGTTACGGTTTTTTCCGTTGCTTCCTTCCGTGCCGTACCGGACCTTTTCACGGGAGTTATTTTTTTTGCCGGTTGTTTCGCTGGCGGGTTCCATCCGGCGAGTTGGGCAATCATCCACCAGAACGCCCTGCCTTTCAAAGCTCCGTTCAGCGGATGGGTATGGGCGGCCCTGGAGGGGAGCGCCAGGCCATGATTCGGGTTGTTGGTTATCCATTCCCTTGCCCAGTTGCCGCGTCCCCCGTCTTTACGGTAATCGCAGTTGTCCCTGCCGTATAACTCCATAAAGTTCACTTTACCGTCCGGGTCATAGCTTTCGATATCGGCAAAATCAAAAAGCGCTTTCCCGTTTTTTCTGCAGTATTCGCGGATCTGTTCATTGCTCCGGTTCAGGTTTCCGCGAGCTCCGGAGCCGTTTAGATGGCCGGTCATATACACGAAGGTGACGTTCGGGAATTCTTTTTCCAGTTTGCTCATCAGGCTCAGGTAAGTGTCGATGTCCCGTTCCGAGGCAGAACCGGCTTGTCCGCACCACGACCACATCATCAGATTTCTGTCTCTGCCGTTCCCTTCGAGCAGTTCCCTGGTGCGTCTTGCCCATTCCGTGCGGTTGGGGTTGCCGAGGTCGCCTCTGGGGTTGTAGTCCCACAGTGAGAGGGCATTGCCTGAGCCGTCGCGGTTGTAACGGTAGAGGTCGTTAGCGTTTGCAAGCGCCTTCATGCCGGAAACTATCTGGCTCCCGTGCGAGGTATGACCGTAAGCAAGTTTGAATTTCTTCTTGGCTGCATTGACGTATTTTTCAGGAACCTTGGAAAGATCGGTGCAGGTGTGGTCGATGATGACCGGCTGCGAACGTTGCTGCGCTGTAACTTGGATCAATGGAACTGCTGACAGGAAAATTGCGGCGAGAATGCGGGTTTTCATTATTACGTCTCCTGTAAAGTTATTACTATAAAAGAAAGTATTGGCCGCATTCTGAAAATTCAAGCCCGGAAATTCTTAAAAATAAGTAAGTTGTAATGTTACGGCATGCCGCGGTCTTCAGGATTATTGTAAATTTATCCGCTGGAATTATATTCTGGAATGCACCATCTCATAGCAAAATTATTTGGACGTAGTCTTTCCGATGATATAGAAGCGGAACCTGTCCATACCACCGATGCGGAATTTATCGACTTCTTCCTGCGATGGAAATTCAAACGCAGCATTAAAAAAGATATTCCGCTGATAATTATAGACCATTTTACCATCGATGATTTTTTCATTTGCAAAGAAGTTTCCCCATCACCGGAAGAACTCATTGTCCAGGCGGAAAAAAAGAATAGAAAACTCGGCGAGGCTATACATGAGCTTATACGAAAAAATGTTGCTTCGACGCCATTGGATGCCATCGGAAAATTCGACATCAATCATATTACAATAACGGAAGAACGGAAAAACGAAATTTTTAAAAGGGGATTTTGGGAGGAATTTTACAAAACTTTCCCGAAATCACCGGGATTTATCTATCTTTCCCTGCCTGCATTCAGCCGGGATGGAACCATAGCCGCAATTTATATGGGACATCGCTGGAACATGCTTGCCGCTCGCGGAGATATTTATATTTTCGAGCATAAAAGAGGCAAATGGTGTAAGTCAAAAATGCGTCTCACCGGCGGCTGGGGTTCATGAAAAACTTTTCCTTTCTTAACCGTGAACTGGAAACTGTGAACCGTGAACTGAAATTCAATGCGGGATAATTGATCCGATGCTGGCGGTTCCGCCGTAGAAGAACCGGCCGAGTCCGATAGTAAAGATCATATAGCCGTAGATGCTGTGTTCGAGCGTGACCCAGAACAGCGACCGGGTTCGGCGGTAAGTCAGCGAGAAAAGGAGTCCGCCGGGGAGGGTGAGGGCCAGCGCCACCCAGTTAAGGAACATGATGTGCATGAACGAAAAGGCCAGAGTGCTGATGACAATGGTTTCGGTCATGTTGAAGTTCAACTGTTTGCACCGGCGGAACAGGAACGCACGGCAGAGCAGTTCCTGCGGGTACACTGAAATAACCGGATAGGCGATCAGGATGGCAATCCACAGGCTCGGACGGTGTTTCACTATCCCGAAAAGACGGTCAGGAACCAGCAGCCAGGCGAACAGCATGAACAGCGGCGATGCGATCAATACCAGCAGGATGATCCGGAAAAACTCGTTTTCCTGGTCCCTGATGCTGAATCGCCACAATTCCCCACGGTCGAACTTTTTGTCAGTCAGGAGCCGGAACAGAGCCCACAGCGCCGCCGCGATCAGCGCCAGCAGCAGTGGCGGCCGGAACCATCCTTTCGTCAGCGCCAGAAACAGCGGTGCAACGGCAAAGATTATCACCAGTTCAAGAATATATATTTTGCGTGATTTGTTCATTGTTAACATGCCTTTGTCTATATTTTACTCTGATTCGTATAGTTTCAAATTTCAAGTTTCAGAATTCCGGGCTATTGTATCGGGACACAAAACGGACATCATAAAATGAATAACAATATCCAGATACGGAAAAAATTGTTGAGTAATTGCCGCCGGGTGGTGGTAAAAGTCGGGACCAGGCTGCTTACCGATGAAAAAATGATCCCCGGTCTGATCGCGCAACTGGTGAAACTCCGCGAAAAAGGCTGGAAAGTTCTGCTGGTGTCGTCCGGCGCGGTTGGAATCGGCATGAAACTGCTGGAAACGGGTAAGCGTCCGGCGAGGCTTTCGGCTGTGCAGGCGTTGGCGTCGGTGGGGCAGGGCAGGCTTATGGCTCTGTACGAAATCGCCTGCCGCGAACACGGTTTTCACGCGGCGCAACTTTTGCTTACCGCCGATGACTTGCGTGACCGGGAACGTCATTTAAACGTGCTGAACTGCATCAACGCGCTGTGGAGTCAGGACATCCTGCCGATTGTGAACGAGAACGATGCGGTGTCGGTTGACGAACTGAAATTCGGTGATAATGACGTTCTTGCCGGGCTTCTTGCGGCCATGACCCGCTCAGACCTGACGATGCTGCTTACCACTGTCGACGGTTTGTGGGAGCGCGACGAATCCGGGAAGCTTTCTGAGCGGATTTCCGTAGTGAAAAATATTGACGACAAGCTCAAAGGCAATGCCGCCGGGACTGACGACAAGGCATTTTCCATTGGCGGCATGGAGTCGAAAATCCGCGCCGCGGAAATTGTTACCGCCGCCGGCGAGCCTTTATGGATCGCTGACGGGCGCGTTTCCGGCATTGTTGAAAAAATCCTGAATGCGGAAGACGTCGGGAGTGTCTTTCTGCCCAAGTCTGGCAGGATGCAGGGCAAGAAACGCTGGATCAAATTCTTCTCCAGGCGTTCCGGGAAGATTATTGTTGATGCCGGGGCCGCCAAAGCGCTGGCCCAGGGCGGGCGCAGTTTGCTGCCTTCCGGGGTTACCGGCGTCGAGGGGGATTTTAAACGCGGCGATACCGTGGAAATATGCGGACTTGCCGGGAACGTTATTGCCCGGGGGCTCGTGAATTTCGATGCCGGAGAATGCCGCAAGATCATGGGGAAACAGAGTTCGGAAATACCTGAAATCCTTCGCCATGACGCCGATGATGAAATTGTCCACCGCAATAACATGGCGGTATTGAAAGGTGTTGAGTAATATCATGGATAAGCTAAAAATTCGCGGTAATTTAGTCCTTTTCGACCGGATAATGAATGCTGGAATACTGGAATTTTCCGGTGAAAAGATCAGCGGTATCACTTCCGGCGGAAATCCTTCGTCCGGTTGCGACTACCCGGACGCCTGGATTGTTCCCGGCATGGTTGGTATTCACATTCACGGACTTGGCCGCGGCGAATCCAAAACCGAGTCAGGTATCCGCGCCATGGCGGAGTTCGGGCCGCAAACCGGCATGACCGCATTTTGTCCTACCCTTGCCCCGGTCCAGTTTTCTGAAGAGATCAATTATTTAAAGGTCTGTGCCAAACTCAGCGCAAATCCCGGGCCGGGTTCTTCCCGGGTGCTGGGATCGCACCTTGAAGGCCCGTTTGTGCATCCTCCCCACAAAGGTGGCATGGCGGAAAAATTTCTCAGGATTCCCGACCGGGGGAACATCGACCAAATCCTGGAAGCGGCGGCGGGATCTTTGCGTCTGGTGACCCTGGCTCCCGAGCTTGACGGTATGGACTGGATGGTTCCGCTGCTGGTGAAAAACGGCGTGACCGTTTCCGCCGGACACACCGCGTGTCCGATTGATCGCTTTAAAGCTATGACTGAACTCGGCATTTCTCTGGTTTGTCATCTTTACGACACGTTCGCTCCCCGCATTAATGATGCCGGTGTAACGCAACCGGACCTGACTGACGAAGTCTTAATTGACGACCGTCTGCTTTTTGAACTTATTCCGGACGGCATTCATGTGCCTCCCACACTTGTCAAGTTGGCGAAACGCGCCGGGGGCATTGACCGTTTTGTCGGTATCACCGACTCAGTGGAAGGGACCGGGCTTCCCGATGGCGAATATGCTTTGTGCGACGGCCGCGGCTACCGGCTGAAGAAAGGGGATGTGGGGCGGCTGGTTGAAAATGGCGATATTGTCGGCTCGTGCCTTACCATGAATATGGCTTTTTATAATCTGGTCAGCCGGTTCGGGTTCACTCCCGTTGAAGCGGCAAAGGCATTGGCCGCTAATCCGGCTAAAGCGATAAATTGTCATGACCGGCTTGGAAAACTGGAAACCGGTTACTTGGCCGATGCAGTTGCAATTGATCCTGAAACCGGAGACGTGCTGGCCTGTTGGGTCAACGGCGTTGAAGTCTGGAAGAAAAATTAATTCTACAAAATTATCCTTATGAAAGTTTATATACGCACCTATGGCTGTCAGATGAATGAGCGCGACTCGGAAGCGGCAGCGGCAATGCTGTCCGCCCGTGGTTTTGCCCTGACGAATGACGAGGAAGACGCCGACATCCTGATTTTTAATACGTGCAGTGTGCGGGAGCAGGCGGAACGCAAAGCCATTGGTAAACTCGGAATCCTCCAGCGCCTGAAACGCCGCCGCCCCGATATTTACATCGGCGTGATGGGCTGCATGGCCCAGCGGCTGGGTAACAGACTACTGAAAAAACTTCCCCACGTTGACTTTGTTATCGGCACGGAACAGCTTCACCGGCTCCCGGAGGTAATCGAAGCGGAAATTGCCGCGCGCCATCCGGAAGTCCGCACCGGATCCGACCACGCAGTGCTTACCGGACTGAGCAGTCACCTTGCGGAAAAAAGCGATTCGATCAGCGCGTTTATCGCCATTATGCGCGGCTGTAACCGGTTTTGCAGTTACTGCATCGTGCCATATGTGCGCGGACGCGAAAAAAGCCGGACAATCCCCGACATCGTTGCCGAAGCCGAATCGCTGGTTAACGCCGGGATAAAGGAAATCATGCTGCTCGGACAAAACGTGGCGGCGTTTGGACTCGATGGCAAAGCAACTCCGCCTGATCCGGAAGAGTCCCCGTTCGGCGACCTGTTGCGGGAACTCGACAAACTGCCCGGACTGCTCCGTATCCGGTTTACTTCCCCGCATCCGGCGTATTTCAATATGGGACTGGTCAAGGCCATTGGCGAATGTAAAAAAGTTTGCAACAGCGTACATTTGCCGTTGCAGTCAGGATCGGATTCGATTCTTGAGATTATGAATCGGCGTTACACCTCGGCGCAGTATCTTGATATTGTCAACAACCTGAAAAAGCTGGTTCAGGGGATTACTTTTTCCACTGATATCATTGTGGGATTTCCCGGCGAAACCGAAGATGATTTCAATGCCACGCGCGGCCTGATGAACGAAGTTGGCTTCGACAACGCTTTCATTTTCAAGTATTCACCTCGCGAGGGAACCAAGGCCGCTGAAATGGAGGACTCCGTGCCGAAGGAAGTCAAGGAGGAACGCAATCAACTACTCCTTGCCGACCTCTCGAAACGCGCCGGGGCCCACAACCGTGCGCTGGTGGGTGAAACCGTGGAAATCCTTGTCGAAGGCCCCAGCAAACGCAACTCCGAACGCTGGGCCGGACGCACCACAACTAACAAGGTGGTTATTTTTACTCCGAAACCCGAAACCAGCCCCGGAGACTTGATCAAAATTAAGATAGGCCGTGCCACCACCATGAGTTTGTTCCAAGGAGTATCCTTGGATTGAAATGGCATTGCTTCGCTGTCGCCGAAAATGCGGAGGATAAGCATTAAATCAGGCAATTTGATTTATGGGGGAAATCCAAAGTATATTACTACGGAATAAAAGTCATGAAATCCAAAGTTTTTATAATTTTCTTTTTAATTCTGGCGGGGCTGGCCGGATGCAAGTCCGGGCCGGAGTGCAAGACGCCGGAGAACATCGATATGCTCCGGGAGGACATTCGGCAGTATTATCATTCCGGTTGTTACGATGCGGAGATTGCTCAAGTTGTCGATCAGGCGAAGAAGTACCTTAAAGAACATGCATCATCAAATTCCCGGAAGCCCGTGGTCGTGCTGGCGATTGACGAGACCGCGCTGTCGAACTGGATTATCCTCAACCGCAAAGACTTCACAATGTCGCAACGAGACTGGACGTCGTGGAATGAAAAAGAAAAAGCGGTAGCCATCAAACCGACGCTGGAATTGGTGAATCAAGCGCGGAAACAGGGCTGTAAAGTGTATTTTGTCACCAACCGCCGCGAATCTCTTCGCAAAATTACCGAGTCCAATCTGAGGAAAGCCGGTTTTTCCTGGGACGGTTTGCTCATGAAGCCGGAAGATGACTTCTCAAAACTTGCACAAACGTATAAAATAAAAAAACGCCATGAACTGGAAAATCGGGGATACCGGATCATCCTTAATATCGGAAGTCAGCAAAGCGACCTCGGCGGTAACCACTCCGGGAAAACCTTCAAGCTTCCCAATCCGTTCTACTTTGTCCATTAACCAAACAATCTTTGGATGGAATGGGCGGGATGCTTCGTTATCCCGGCTGTACAAAATCAGGGACAATCCCCGTAGAGTCTGGCGGCGGCGTTGTAAAGCCAGTCTTCCGCAACTTTTAACGCCGTTTTTTCCGTGAGCCAGCCGTCGCTGATCTGTTCGTAAAGGAAGTCGGCGAGGAGGGTTTTTACGAACATGATCTTACCGTAGCACCATTCGATTTGACGGGCATCGGAAGTTATGAGGATCGAGCGTTCCGAGGGAAGGGCTTCCAGCCGGTACTGCATTGCCTGCCGGAAAGTGCTTGCCCGGTAGTTGAACCACCACATGCCCGTAGGGGTCACGTTGGGAAAGAGCCTGGCCGCCTGGACAATATCCAGATTGCTGAGTTCGGCGGCATTGACAAGCTGGAACTGGCAGTTAGGGTATTTTGCAAAGAGCGGATGCAGGTTCACGATCCTGCCGGTGTCGTTAAGCGAGGTGCAGATTACCGCACCGGTAAATTCCCTGAACATGCCGATAAACATCTGGACGTTCATGCCAAATTCATTGATTTTATCAAAGCAACACTGCCAGAGAAACCGGGTAATATCGGCACGTGAGTTGCCGTTGCCGGCAAGTTCTACATCTTGTTTGGCCATCTTTGGAGGGAAATCAACTTTTGGTGCGGGTTCAAGGCGGATAACCTTATGTCCCTGGTTATGAAAACAGCTTATTTTTTCATCAAATTCCTTTTTAACCTGTTCCGCGGTTGCCAGCTGATCATCTGCTTGGGATATCCGGTCGACCGCATCGATAATGCCAATATTACAGGCCGGGATGACATGAGGGCGGAAACCCAGGCATGGAATATCTTTGCATTTTTTATGGGCATCCATGCTGATTCTGGTGATGTTGATTTTTTCGCAAACCTTTACGGGCCATTCCGGATCGCTTGATGTTTCCGCGAGTTTCCGGTTTAACTCCCGGACGGAATCTTCATCGGTGATTTCCATATCGAACAGGTCACGGAAAATTCGGCGAACGGTCCACGCCCAGTAGGTGTTGGATGTTTTCTCGAAAGCCTTGAGGAATTCCCTGATTCTGATGTCTTCCGGCAGTTCCGGCGCGTTTACCGGATATCCCGCGGCCTGAAGTTCGCGTTCAAACCAGAAATAATGTGCAATGTCCCAGATATTTTTCGATGAAACGCTTTTTGAAATATCGAGATGAGTATGGGTGTCCCATACCGGAACTTTCATAATAATATTTTTTAATTCAGTTTTATCCATTGTCATACCTTAGTAAGAATTGTGATTTAACCTTTTATTGCGCCGGCGGAAAGTCCGCGGATGAAAAGCCTCATGCAGAAGAAAAACATAATGATAAGCGGGATGGAAGCAATAGTGTACCCGGCCATCAGTTCTCCCCATTGTTTGGTGTATTCGCCTTCGAGGTGAAGCAGGGCAACGGAAATGACCTGTAGTTTGTTGTCGCGGAGCATGATCAGTGGGGCAACGAAGTTGTTCCATACTCCGATAATCCGGAGGATGGCAAGGGTCCCGAGTACCGGCATGCACATTGGCATGACAATATGCCAGATCTGGTCGATAATACTGCCGCCGTCAATTTCCACGGCGTCGAAAAGATCCTGAGGTATTTCCTCTATAAAATTCCGGAGCACGTAGATGGTGAATGCCTGTCCGCTTGCCACCCCGAGAATGATCAGCGCCCAATGAGTATTGTAAAGACCAAGGGCGCAGATAAGTTTAAACGTCGGAACCATGTTCGCGATGCCGGGATACATCATCAGCACCAGAAAAACGAAGAACAGGAATTTCGATCCCCGGATTTTGTATCTGGCAAAAAAGAACGCGCCGAGCAGCGCCACGGCCAGCACCAGGATGGTCGTGGTTATCGCCACGAAAGCGGTATTGAATATCTTATCACCGATCTGTTCCCAGCCTTTGACATAATTCTCCCAGTGGAACGGAGCTTCCGGGAACCAGGGATTCCTGGCAAACTGCTGGTTGTCTTTCAGCGAAATATTGATCATTAAGTAAAGAGGAATAAAAGTGAAGAAAAATATTCCCCAGATGTAGAGGTGTTTAACAAGTTCTGAAAGTTTTCCGCGTTTTCTCATTTTTTCCAATTCCTTTTAGGCTTCAGGTATCAGGCTTCGGGCTTCAGCAAAAAGCATTTGGCAATTAGCTTATAGCAGTCAGGCCAAGATTCTGATTTTTCCAAAATGTTGTTTGCCCGAAAGTATCTTATTTTTTCTAATTCTAAATTTTTAATTTTATTTATCATTTCTTAACTCTGACGAATTTATTATTGATTATGGTCAGGATAAGGATAATCAGGAAGAGCAGGAAGCCCACGGCGCACCCGTATCCGAAGAATCCCTGCGCGAATGCTTCACGGAACACGAGCAGTCCGGGTACGGTGGCGATTCCGCCAGGTCCTCCTGATTCGCCAAGGTACAGATATACGTTCTGCCATCCCTGAATTGTGCCGATAATCATCAGGACCAGATTGATTCTTACCTGGGTGGTGATAAGGGGCAGTTCGATGCTGCGGAAGATCCGGAACGGTCCGGCGCCGTCGATGTCGGCGGCTTCATAAACGTCTTTCGGGATGTTCTGGAGTCCGGCAAGATAGATCAGCACTCCGAATGCTCCCACCCAGGGGAAACCTGAGAATATCAGCGACGGTAATACCAGGTATTTGTTGCTCAGCCACTGAATTATTTCATTGTTTTTAAGGAATCCCAGGCTACGCAGTATCTGGTTAAGGAACCCGGCGTTCGGCTCATAAAAATATTTCCACATCAGGATGTATACTACCGCGGGAACCACCATCGGAATCACGAACCCGATCCGGTAGATGTAACCGGCCCGTTCGCTGATAATATGGTGAAGGATAATCGCAGTCAGGATCGGGATTATCATCTTGACCAGGCTTGAGGCAACGAACAGAAACACTACCAGGAATGAACGCCATAAGTCGGTGTCGTGAAACATTTTGACCACGTTTCCGAATCCGATGAATTCCTCGATTTTGTTGCCGTCCCAACGGTAGAAAATGTGGATAAAGCCGTTGATGATCGGATAGTAGTTGAACAGTATGACCAGCGCCAGGGGAACCGCCACAAGCATATATACCGGCCAGTAATATTTCAGTTTTCGGGTGGAAACAGTTACCGCCATCAGTTCTGCTCCTTCAGTTTATCAAGTTCTTTAATCTGACGTTCCTTCTCGAACATCAGCCGTAATCTTTCAACATAATTTTCAAAGGAGATGGATTCTTTTAAAGCCAGCTTCCTGCGTTCTTTTTTAGAGATATTGCTTCTCAGCAAGTCCAAATCGGTGCGGGTGCGGTAATCGGCAAGCTCCAGAAAACTGCGCTGGTCGCCGGTGAGTGAATTTTTCAGTTCAGTATTGAGCATGGGAATGCGGGAAATGTAGTTTTTCCAGAATTTTTGTTGCGCGTCCGGCGAATCTTCAATGATGATATCTTCCAGGCACTCAAGCATCTTACGTTTGGTGTTGTTGCCTGAAGAGAACGGGGTGGGGACCCTGAGCCGGTAACCATCAAGAATTGGCTGGAATTTTCTCATCAACCCTTCATATTTTGCCTGTTTGACGGCAGGCGGCCATTTACATTCGTTCATAACCAACTGGTTAATTTTATATGACGTGATGAACTGAAGAAATTCCAGTGCTAAATCAAAATGTTTTGTGGCTTTTGGAATCGCGAAGTTACCCCCGACTCCTACCCCCATCTCAGTCAGCTTTCCGGTGAAATACTTTGAGTATTTATGTCCTTTGCCAAGAGACGGAATTGGAATTACTTCAACTTCAAACGGGGAGTTTTTCACCATCGAATAACCGTTCCAGGTTCCTTCCGGGAAAAACCCTACCATTCCCGCGAAAAACAGGAATTTCGTCTGCTCCAGGTCTGTCGCGGTAAAACCTTCGCCGAAATACTGTCCGATTTCCTTGATGATGTCCACTGACGCCAACAACCGCTTTTTCAGTTCTGGATTGGTTATTGCCGAAGTTACGTCAGTGGCTGATGCAATTGCCGTGCAATAGAGTGTGGCTGTATCATTCAGGTTTCCACCCATTTGCGACAGATAATAGCTAAACAGGAAATTCAAGGTGGCTTTGTCGAACCCGCGCACCCCTATCGGAATGACCGGTTTGCCTACCTTTATGCCGTATTCCTTGATTTTTTCACAGATATCGAGCCATTCGCGCAGATTGGCGGGGAGTTTGCGGCTGCCGGTGGCTTTCTCCAGCAGATCCATATTTACGAACATGCGGAACGTATGGAAATAAGTGCCGACGCCGTAATATTCCGAGTAAACCGGATCCATGGCGTTGCGCATACCGTCGATAAATGTGTCTTTCCAGGGGACTCCCTGCAGAGGCGTACCTTTGTTGAAGGGATTAGGCTGTGAAATGTACTCCGAAAGCGGGTGGAAATATTGATTGAGCAGGTCTGAGCCTCCCTGGTATTTCATCAAATCCGCGGGACTCCCCCCAATCAGCTGGGTCATCATCCATTGCCGGTAACCCCGCACCGGAACCGTGGTTTGGATGATCTTCACTTTCTGCCCCTCTTTGGCTTTGAGTTCTTCAAACAGCCGGATCGCTTCATTGAAACCTTCACGAAAACCGTCTTCAAGGTTCCAGTGTGCGAAAGTGAGGGTTTTCAATTCGGGATCGACAACTTTTTCGGCGGAGGTATGGAGAAATACCATTACGCAGGAGACCAGGTAAAAAATTCCGAACAAGACCAGTCCAATTCTGTTGCTTAACCAGTTTTTCCGTTCCGTATCTTTTTTCATTTCCTGCCTCCCTTGTCGTCCTGCAAGGCCCTGAGATATCGTTTAACCGCGGGAATGCGGCTTGATTGCGGATATTCCTTAAGAAATTCGCGGTAATACTTTTCCGCCTGTTTGCGGTTGTGCAGCTTAAGATCAAAAGTTCGCGCCAGCCTGAAAAGCATTCCTTCCTTGAGTCTCGGACTCATGATACCAATTTTATAAGCTTTATTCATGCATTCCGCGGCGGCTTTATAGTCTTGTTTCCGGTAAATGTATTCGTTGGCGGCAAATAGGTATACGGGAACCAGGAGCTTACGGTTGCCTTTGAAATTCTTACAGTAATTTTCAATCATATCAAATGTTTCATTCACCGTTGCCGGGGTTTTTGACGCAAGTCTGTCTTCAGTGAGATAAACCATAGCCCGGCAGCTTTCCGGGCTTTCCGGGAATTTTTTCAGCAGTTCGAGGTAAATTTTCGAAAAATCCATGTTGTCGGCGGCGCTATAGAGTCCTTTGCGGCGTTGCATCAGCTGAACGGTCCTTGCGTAAGTCAATGCCGCCTGCCGCCAGACTCCAGGCGGAGTTTTCGAATCATCAATCAGCTTTTTCAGTCCGGACAATCCCATGCCGATGTCCTGATACCGTTCGCTGAAAAGTTTAACCAATGCTACGACCAGTTTGGCTTTGGGGCTGTCGAGTCTTTGCGCGATTTTGAACGCCTTACTGTAATCTCCGTCAGCATACGCCTTAAGCGCGGCATCAACGGGTGTGCTGTCAGCCGAGGCAATTGTCCCGGAACTGATCAGAAATAAAATCAATAAGTGGATTAAAGTTTTCATATATGCTCAAGTGTGTTTTGTGATGTATGATTGTCTTTCAATTATATAAGGATAAATATCAATTGATATCTTGTTGCCCCGTTTTTTCTCATAGCTTTCCTGACAGATCAGTTCTCCCAGGTAATCACCATATTTGTCGAGTGGAGGGGAAATGGCGGTAATATTGTATTTATGGAATTGAATATTATCATCAATGGCGATCAGGCGGTAATCTTTTCCCGCGGTCATGTTAAATGAACTCAATTCATCAATTATTTCCGCGGCCAGCCCCGTATACGGACTGACCAATACCGGACTGTTGTTTTTCAAATCGTCAATGTCAAGATCATGCCAGTCTTTGAACTTAATGGAACTGTTGGAGGTGCGCCGCAGCCCCTGAACTAAACCGCGCCTTCGTTCTTTCAGGTAATGAGTATTTGCGTCTTTCCCACTTGGATGGAGAAAAACCACATTTTCCTCGGGAGCCCTGAGCAGATGTTCCGCAACGCAAAGACCTTCAAGAAAAGGACTTTGTGAAATACGGTGAAAAGGCCATTCAGATACCGGCGTAGTACCATTGTCAAGCAGATAAACGTTATCATGGTACTTCAGAAACAGATCATAATTATCGATGATGAACTTACATTCGATGCCGTGGATCGGCAGAAGCACCAGGGCAAAAGAATCGATACCGATTTTTTCTTCCAGGTATTCTTCCAGTTCCTCACGTTTTCCCAATTTGCTGAAGTCGTGATATATAAGATTATATCCGTAAGTATTTATTTTCCGTTCAAGGTTGGAAAGGGTCATGCTGTTCCAGTGGAGTCCGAAATTATTGTGGTCCAAAGTTGCCATAATATCGATCTGGGTACAGAAAGGATTGAACAGTTTTTGGACTTCAACCTTGGAGGGTATCCGGTGCAATAAGGTCCCCTGGCGTTTTTTACGGGAAACAAAATCATTTTCTTCCAGCAGCTTCAGGACGGCGCTGGCATTCATCCGGTTGGTTTTAAACTTTTTCGCCAGCACCATTTCAGTGGGAAGCAGCTCTCCTACTGCAAATTCGCCGGAGACGATTGCTTCAAGCAGATATCTCAGTATTTCCTGACTCTCAACGGTCATGAAAAGAATCCATTCATACAATTCGGTATTAATATCGATTATGACCGTTATTATAACACTTCAAGATTAATATGTCAATATGATTAAAAAATTAAAATTATATAAACATAATATCATATGTCAACGGGAGGATATGCCTAAAAAGCTTGGAAATAACGAGAAATTCAGGCATAATACCACTTAAAAAATTGTAGACAGAATGAACATAATTTACGGGATGATAGAAAGTAGGCCGCTTATGCCGAAAGAAAAATTTGTTGCGCTCGGATGATGCAATCTGCTTATATTTTACAAGGCGTCAGCCTGAATATCCTGTCCATCCTGTTAATCCTGTCTAAAAAATTTCCCGGGCATAAAAAAACATCCGCGATTTTGCAACCGCGGATGTTTGATACGTATGATGTAGCGGAATTATTTACCGCTGATCGCCCCGTGGACTCTGAATGCCCGGGTCGGAGCAAATTCACCAAGACGGTGACCGACCATGTTTTCAGTCACGAACACGGTGATGAAGGTTTTGCCGTTGTGGACATTGAAAGTATGTCCGACAAAGTCGGGAATGATCATTGAGCGCCGCGACCAGGTATTGATCGCTTTTTTCATGCCGCTCTTGTTCATATTCTCCACCTTCTTCAGGAGGTGCGCGTCAACAAACGGGCCTTTTTTAATTGACCTTGACATTACTTCTTCCTCCTTTCAACAATAAACTTGTTGGAAGCTTTGTTTCTCTTGCGGGTCTTTCCGCCCTTGGCGGGTTTGCCCCAAGGCGACATCGGATGACCGCCGCCGCTGGAACGTCCTTCACCACCACCCATCGGATGGTCAACCGGGTTCTGGGCGACACCGCGAACGTGTGGACGCTTGCCGAGGTAGCGCTTCTTACCGGCTTTACCCAGTTTGACGTTCATGTGTTCAAGATTGCCTACCTGACCGATAGTGGCGCGGCAGTCAATATTGATCATTCGAATTTCACCGCTGGGCAGCTTGATCTGGGCGTATTTGCCTTCCTTGGAACGCAAGGTGGCGGACTGTCCGGCGGAACGCACCAGCTTGGCGCCGGCTCCCGGAAGCATTTCGATGCTGTGAATCGCCACACCTACCGGAATGCGTTTGATTTTCATTGCGTTGCCGGGTTTGAGTTCGGCTTTTTCGCCGCTCATTACGTTGACGCCGACTTTCATGCCGTTCGGAGCCAGGATGTAGCGTTTTTCGCCGTCCGCGTAAACCAGCAGAGCTATATTAGCGGTCCGGTTCGGATCGTATTCAATGCTCGCGACTTTTGCCGGGATGTTTTCTTTTTCGCGCCGGAAGTCGATGGCCCGGTAACGGCGTTTATTGCCGCCGCCGCGGAAACGGGTGGTTACCCGTCCGTAATTATTCCGGCCGCCTGTCGAACGTTTACCCTTGGTAAGTTTCCGTTCCGGGGCGCTGCCGGTTATCTCGGCAAAATCCGAAACCGTCATGTCACGCCGGCCCGGTGACGTCGGTTTATATGCTTTAATCGCCATTCTGATACCTCACTTTCTAAAACACGTCGATGCTTGAATCTTCATGCAAAGTGACGATGGCCTTTTTCCAATCGGCGCGGTGGCCGATTTTGTTGGACCTTCCGGACCGTTTCGGCTTGCCTTTGCAATTGATAACATTTACGGAGATGACTTTTACATCGAACAGTTGTTCAACCGCATGCTTGATCTCGATCTTGTTCGCGTCCGGACGGACTTTGAAACAATACTTGTTCTGCTCCTGCAGTTCACTGTTCTTTTCGGTGACCAGCACCGTATTCACTATGTCATATGCGCTTTTCATCGCCTGATTCCTCCTTATGCAAGACGCTGGGTGAATGCATCCAGCGCTTCCTTGGTGAAGATTACTTTCTGGGAATACAGCAACTGATACACATTGACTGACTTCGCGCTGATTACGCAAAGGCTGGCAATATTCCGGGTGGCCCGCAACATTGTTTCGTCGTATTCCTTTACGACCAGCAGAACCCGTGCGTCCGACATCTTCAGGCTGTCGAGCAGCTTCTGGACGTTCTTGGTCTTGTGGTCAGCCAGGGTCAGTTCGTCGAGAACGGTTACCGATTCAGCTTTGACCTGCTCCGAAAATGCCCGTTTCAGGGCCAGTTTCTTCACCTTTTTGTTGACTTTCTTGTCGTAGTCACGCGGTTTAGGGCCGAAAGTAACGCCGCCGCCAGTCCAGACCGGACTGCTTTTGGTCCCGGCACGGGCGCGCCCGGTTCCTTTTTGGCGATACGGTTTCGCGCCGCCGCCGCGAACATCGCTGCGGGTCTTGGTGGACGCCGTACCGGCACGTTCGCCGGCCATGTGCGCTATTACCACGTCATGCACGGCCTGAGTGCCTTTTTCCAGCTCCAGCAAGTTGTCTTTAAGCGTATACTCGCCGGCTTCCGCGGCCTGCATATTGAAAACATTAAGTTTTGTCATTTTGTTCACCTCTTGCAGTTACCGGGTTAAGCTTTCGCGCCGGAGGGTTTTTTTCTTGCTTCACGCAACAGCAGAAAGCCGCCGTTTGGACCGGGGACCGCGCCTTTGACCAGGATCAGGTTTTCTTCAGGGCGTACCTGAACGATCTTCAAATTCTGTATTGTTTTGCGCACGTTGCCCATTTGTCCGGGCATTTTTCTGCCTTTGTCGACCCGGCCGGGAAATTCGCACTGCCCGATTGAACCGGGTTTACGTTTCCAGCCGCCGCCGTGACTGTAGCGGCCGCCACCGAAATTGTAGCGCTTCACTACACCCTGAAACCCCCGGCCTTTGGTTTTGCCGGTGATGTCGAGATATTCGTCCGCCGCGAAAACATCGGCCTTCAATTCTGAGCCGATTTCCAGTTCCGGGTCGGTATCGCTTCTGAATTCGCGAATCCGGGATGGCGGATTTTCATTGCGGTTTGCTTTACTAAGGTGACCGAGCAAGGCTTTGCTCACGTTTTTCGCTTTCCGGGCGCCGTAACCAAGCTGTACCGCGCTGTAGCCGTTCTTCTCGACGGTTTTCACGTCGAGGACTACACACGGACCTGCTTCGAGTACGGTTACCGGGATCACCTGACCCTGGTCGTTGTAGACCTGAGTCATGCCGAGTTTCTTACCGATAAGTCCTTTCATTTGTCTCCTTTCAGACACTTACCTGCGTCATCGCCCATGGCATTGGTGCCTCCGGCGGATGCTGCGCTGCCGCGTAACTTCCGCCGCCGTCAATTATCAGTTATGCCCCGATCTTAATGGAAATATCCACACCGGCCGGCAGGTTGAGCTTTTTCAGCTCGTCAACCGTCTTCGCGGTGGGGTTGATAATGTCCATCAGACGTTTGTGGGTCCTGATTTCAAACTGTTCCATCGATTTTTTATCGACGTGCGGTGAACGGTTCACTGAGAGCCGTTCAATTCTGGTCGGCATCGGGATCGGGCCCGCTACCATCGAACCGGTGCGGCGTGCGGTGTTCAGAATTTCCGCTACCGACTGGTCCAGTATCCGGTGTTCGTAAGCCTGAAGCTTAATCCGGATATGCTGATTATTCGATTTGCTCATTTTGCCTGTTTCTCCATTATTTTATCTTGTATATTATTCGGTACTTTATCAAAATGAGACGGCTCCATCGAGTAGGAGGCGCGTCCCCGTGACAGCGAACGGATAGCGGTTGCGTAGCCGAACAATTCGGCCAGCGGGCCCTGGGCGGTGATGCGGCTTGCGCCGTCGTCGGCGTTGGTATCGATTTCCACCACATTTCCACGGCGGCTGGTGATGTCGCCGATCAGGTCGCCCATATGTTCATCCGGGGTGCTGAGTTCAATTTTCATTACCGGTTCGAGGATGGACATTCCGGCTTTCTTGGCGGCTTCGCGGAAAGCCATGGAGCCTGCCACCTTGAACGCGATTTCAGAAGAGTCCACCGCGTGATAAGAGCCGTCGATGATGTCAACATGGAAATCAACCACCGGATATCCGGCAAGGATGCCGGTGCGGGCGCATTCCTTGATGCCGTCTTCGACAGGTTTGATGTATTCTTTCGGAATGTTTCCGCCGGTGACTTTATTTTCAATAGTTATGCCGTAACCGCGGTCGCGGGGTTCAACATTAATTATCACATGTCCGTACTGTCCGCGGCCGCCGCTCTGACGGACGAATTTGGTGTCGGCGTCGCTTGGTTTCAGCAGTGCTTCACGGTATGCCACTTCCGGCCGGCCGGTATTGGCTTCAACATTAAACTCGCGGGTGAGGCGGTCATGAATAATTTCGAGGTGAAGTTCGCCCATTCCGGAAATAATGGTTTGTCCGGTTTCAACGTTGCTCTTGACGGAGAAAGTGGGGTCTTCTTCGGAGAGGGAACCGAGGGCGTTGTAAAGTTTGTCGCGGTCGGCGGTGGTTTTGGGTTCTACGGCGATGGAGATGACGGGTTCGGGGAAGCTCATTGATTCCAGCAGGATCGGGGCGTTTACGGCGCAGATGGTGTCGCCGGTGGTAATGTCCTTAAGCCCGATTGCGGCGGCAATGTCACCACTGAACACTTCCTCGCGTTCTTCCCGGGAATTGGCGTGCATCTGCAGTATCCTTCCCAGGCGGCTGGATTTGCCGGTTCGCGGACAATACACGCTCATGCCGCGTTTGGCGGTCCCGGAGTATACCCGGAAATAGTAAAGTTTTCCCACATACGGGTCAGTGGCAACCTTGAAAACCAGCGCCGCGAACGGCTGTTTGTCGCCGACGTGACGGCTGACTTCTTCATCGGTTTTCGGGTCGATCCCCTTGATGTCCCAACTGTCGAGCGGGGAGGGGAGGTAATCGACAACCGCGTCGAGAAGCGGCTGCACACCCTTGTTCTTGAATGCGGTTCCGCAGGTTACCGGGACAATATCCCCGGCGGTGGCGGCTTTGCGCAGAGCGCTTTTGATCAGCGCGGTATCAGGCTTTTGATCTTCCAGAAACATTTCCATGATACTCTCGTCGAATTCGGCAAGGCATTCAACGAGGTAATTCCTGGCCTCTTCCACGGCGTCCGTGAACTCTTCGGGGATAGCTTCGGTGCGGATTTTCGCGCCATGTTCGTCGCCATCGAAAAAGACGGCTTTATTATCAATGATGTCGATAATTCCCTGGAAGTCGTTTTCCGCGCCGATCGGCAATTGAATCGGGACCGCGGTCACCCCGAGCTTGTTCCGCATGTCTTCGACTACGAGGTTGAAGTCGGCTCCGGTGCGGTCCATCTTGTTTACGAATGCGATGATCGGGGTGTGGTATTTTTTCGCCTGACGCCATACGGTTTCGCTCTGCGGCTGTACTTTTCCTACAGCACAGAACACTGCCACCGCGCCGTCGAGCACTCGTAAGGAGCGTTCAACTTCGGCGGTGAAATCCACGTGGCCGGGAGTGTCGATAATGTTGATCCGGTGGTCATTCCAGAAGCAGGTGGTGGCAGCGGAGGTAATGGTAATGCCGCGTTCCTGTTCCTGGATCATCCAGTCCATGGTGGCGTTGCCGTCATGAACCTCGCCAATCTTGTAATTGACGCCAGTATAATATAAAATGCGTTCGGTGAGTGTGGTCTTACCTGCGTCGATGTGGGCCATGATCCCAATATTCCGCACAGCGGACAAAGGCACTATTCTGCCTTCCGCTTCCTGATAATCGCTATGATTACTCATAATCATTTCCGCCTTGCCTCTTGAGATCCTTTTCCCACACTGTCAGGTTTACCAGCGATAATGCGCGAAAGCTTTGTTCGCCTGCGCCATTTTGTGGGTATCTTCTTTTTTCTTGATCGAAGAACCGGTGTTCTCAAACGCGTCAAGCAGTTCGGCAGCCAGTGAATCCATCATCGGTTTGCCTTTACGGGTCTGCGCATAGGAAGTGATCCAGCGCATGGCCAGGGCAACCTGACGGTCATTGCTTACTTCTACCGGAACCTGGTAAGTGGCGCCCCCAACCCGGCGGCTTTTCACCTCCAGTTTGGGCTTGACATTTTCCAGCGCCTGGAGAAAGATTTCCAGCGGTTCCATGTCTTTTTTACGTTTCTTGATCAAGTCGAACGCGCCGTACACGATTCCCTGGGCAGTGGATTTTTTTCCACGCTTCATGATCGTGTTAATCAAACGCGCTACCAACTCACTGTTGTACTTTACGTCCGGCGTTAATTGCCGGGTCGGTGCTTTACGTCTTCTCATTTTGCCTTATCCTTAACCTCGTTTTATTCAACAAGAAAAACTGCCGTCATCAGTAGGTTGATGGCGACAGTTCTGATCCATGCAGTACTTACAAAATCACAAACAACATCAAGTTACTTACGATTTCTTCTGACGTTTGGTCCCGTACTTGGAACGGCCTTGCTGCCTGCTATCCACGCCGAGGCTGTCCAAAGCCCCGCGGACGATATGATAACGGACACCGGGTAAATCCCGGACACGGCCGCCTTTGACCAATACTACAGAGTGTTCCTGCAAATTGTGGCCTTCACCGCCGATGTAGGCAGTTACTTCCTGACCATTGGTCAGACGCACACGAGCGATCTTCCGGAGCGCCGAGTTCGGCTTCTTGGGAGTCCGGGTAGTAACCTGGAGACAAACTCCACGGCGTTGCGGACACCCGCCCAGGGCACGCGCCTTCACCTTCTTAAACTTCTGTGTCCGACCTTTGCGGACTAATTGATTGATTGTCGGCATGGTACTGTTACCTTGCTTGCTCGAACTTTTGTTAAAATTAATTGATGACCTTATACCGAGTTGCATTCTAAAAGTAACTAATAATTGTGTATTTCAGCTCATCCGGTACGGAGCTGGCATGCTGAAAACGCAACCGCCTTGCGGCAAAGCTCTTTTAAGTTCATGCGAAAATTACTCCATTGGCCGATATTCATATCGCCCTGCCGTCGTAATTTTACCTGACTCTCAAAATCCCTTTTCTCATTAATTGCTTTTAGATTGCAATTCGGTATCAAATATCACACAAACGGGCATTTAATGTAATTCCCGGTTGAGAATATGCAAATCCCAACCGGGAAAATTTATCAAATTTTTATGTTAAACCGCGAAATTAATCTTCGTCGGTTTCATATATGTCTTCGCTGGTGACAAATTCCGGAACGACTTCCGGCTCCATTTCACCTTCGAGTTCCGGAATATGCGGCAGTTCTTCCTCGATTTCTTCGCCTAGTTTGATCAGACGGAGACTGCCGAGGTAATCAGAGCCGGTCCCGGCCGGGATCAGGTGTCCGGTAATCACGTTTTCCTTGAACCCGCGCAAGGCGTCAACCTTGCCGAGGGTCGCGGCGTCGGTGAGAATCCGGGTGGTGTCCTGGAACGATGCGGCGGAGATGAAACTTTCGGTTTCAAGCGACGCCTTGGTGATTCCAAGCAGTACCGGTTCCGCTTCGGCGGGTTTGCCGCCCTTGGCCACTACCCGCTCGTTCTCTTTCGAGAAGTCGAGTTTGTCAATCTGCTCACCGGTCAGGAAGATTGTATCGCCCTGATCGCTGATCCGGACTTTCTGCATCATCTGGCGGATAATGATCTCGATGTGCTTGTCATTGATTTCAACGCCCTGGGCGCGATAGACAAGCTGGATTTCATTTACCAGGTAACGCTGCAGTTCCTGCGGACCGCATATTTCCAGCAGTGCCTGGGGAACGATCGAACCTTCAGTGAGCTTCTGGCCTTTGCGGACGTAGTCGCCTTTACCAACGGTAAGGTGCTTGGTTGCCGCAATATTGTTGTGTTCTTCCGTGATCCCGGTTTCGGGGTCGCGAATGATCAACTGGCGTTTACCGCGGGCCATTTTGCCGAGTTCCACAGTACCTTCGATCCTGGCGATTTCCGCCACTTCTTTCGGGGTACGGGCTTCGAACAGTTCCGCCACGCGGGGCAGACCCCCGGTGATGTCCTTGTTCTTGGCGATCTGGCGCGGTACACGGGCGAGCACTTTACCTGGCTTGATCTTTTCTTTTTCCTCAATCATCAGGAACGCGCCTGCCGGCAACGGATAGTTGGCGATGAAGTCACCGGAGGAGTTTTTCAACACAATCTGCGGGTGCAGGTCTTCGCGGTGTTCCATAACCGTAACTTCTTCAGTGCCGCCACGTTCAACCCGGCTCAGGGTCACGCCTTCGACCAGGTCGTGAAGTTCCACGTAACCGGTTTCTTCAGCGATGATCGGAACATGGTACGGGTCCCAACGGATGAACTTTTCATTCGCTTTAACCTTCTTGCCTTCAGTTTTGGCCAGGACTGCCCCGGCTTCAACTTCGTAACGGTCAAGTTCGGCTTCGCGAATGGCGTCCTGCCAGTAATCATAATCCTGATTGAACGCCGCGCCCATTGCCCTTGCTTCCGCTTCAGCCTTGTCACGGGCCCTTTTCTCAAATTCCTTTGCCTTGGCTTCATCGTAAACGATAATGAAACCGTTCTTGTTCACGACAACGATCTCGCCGCGTTCGTTTTGAACGGTACGGACGTTTTCATAAACAAGCATACCGCTGTTACGGGCGGCGATAACCGGCTGCTTGTACGCGGACGAAGCAGTACCCCCGATATGGAAGGTACGCATGGTCAACTGCGTGCCAGGCTCACCGATGGACTGCGCGGCGATAATTCCGAGCGCGTCGCCAATTTCGGCAAGGTTGTCGTTCGCCAGATTGCGGCCGTAACACTTGATACAGACGCCGTGCTCGGTTTCACAAGTGAGTACCGAACGGATCATGACGCTCTGAATTCCGCGTTGATCAAGAAGAGAGGCGTTTTCTTCAACGAATTCTTCACCGGCCTTGATGATCAGCGTGCCGTCGTCGTATACGGGATCGCGGATGTCCATGGCGCTGAAGCGTCCGATAAGACGATGTTTCAGCGGCAGGATTTCTTCGTCACCTTCCACGATCGCGGATACCCAGATGCCTTTTACCGTGCCGCAGTCGTCTTCGCGGCAGATAATGTCCTGGGAAACGTCAACCAGCTTACGGGTCATGTAACCGGAGTCAGCGGTTTTCAACGCGGTATCGGCCAGACCTTTCCGGGCGCCGTGAGTACTGATGAAGTATTCCAGTACCGAGAGACCTTCCCGGAAGTTGGAGATGATCGGACGTTCGATAATGTCGCCGGACGGCTTGGCCATCAGGCCGCGCATGCCCGCCAGCTGACGGATCTGGTCTTTACTGCCTCGCGCGCCGGAATCGAGCATCGCGAACACCGGGTTGATCTCGCGGACGTTAGCCAGGTTCTTTTCAAGACAGCTGAACAGTTCGTTGGCAACCTTGTTACTGGTCTGGGTCCAGATATCGATGATTTTGTTGTGGCGTTCACCCTCGGTCAGTACCCCCTTGTTGTACTGGGAGTTGATCTTGTTAATTTCGCTTCGTGCGGAGCCGATCTGATCAGGCTTGCCGTCAGGGACGATCAAGTCGGTGATCGAGATTGAGAAACCTGCCACGGTAGCGTATTCGTAACCCATGTCTTTGAGACGGTCGAGAAGCCTTACGGTCTTTTCGTGTCCGGCATGGGTGTAAGAGTCGGCGATCAGTGATCCGAGTTCTTTTTTCCGGGCCACATTATTGAAGAATCCGAGATTCATTTCCCAGATTTCGTTGAAAATGCAGCGACCGGCGGTAGTAACGATGAATTTCTTATCGGAATTGCCCCAAAGAGTTTCCTTCCCGAAATCTGGATTGGGAATCTTCACGGCATCGTGGATATGGATGAATCCCATGTCCAGGGCGTAGAGAACCTCAAAGTAATCTTTGTAGGTCTTTGCCTTTTCCGGATTGCGCGGCGCACAGGTCAGGTAGTACGAGCCAAGAGTGATGTCCTGGGTCGGCGACGTGATCGGTTTGCCGTTCGCGGGTGAGAAAATATTGTTCGGGGCCAGCATCATCAGCTTGGTTTCCATCTGGGCTTCGTTTGACAGCGGCACGTGTACCGCCATCTGGTCGCCGTCGAAGTCCGCGTTGTAAGCGGTACAAACCAGCGGATGGATCCGGATGGCCGAACCTTCGATCAGCACCGGGTCGAAAGCCTGGATACTGAGCCGGTGCAGGGTCGGCGCACGGTTGAGCATTACGGGATGTCCCTTGGTCACTTCTTCGAGAATGTCCCATACCTCCGGCTCGCCGCGTTCGATCATCTTCTTGGCGCCGCGCACGGTATGAGCGAAGCCGCGGCCTTTCAGGTGGCGGATGATGAACGGTTCGAACAAGGTCAGGGCCATTTTCTTGGGAAGACCGCACTGCCAGAGTTTCAATTCAGGGCCAACCACGATAACCGAACGGCCGGAGTAATCTACGCGTTTACCGAGCAGGTTCTGGCGGAAACGGCCCTGTTTGCCCTTGAGCATGTCGCTGAGGGATTTGAGCGGACGGTTGCCGGCGCCGGTCACGGCGCGTCCGTGACGCCCATTGTCCATCAGGGCGTCGACTGCTTCCTGGAGCATCCGTTTTTCATTCCGGATAATTACTTCCGGAGTGCGGAGCTGGAGCAGGTTTTTCAACCGGTTGTTGCGGTTGATGACGCGACGGTACAGGTCGTTCAAATCAGATGTGGCGAAACGGCCGCCTTCCAGCGGAACCAGCGGACGCAGGTCCGGCGGAATTACGGGCAGAACTTCCATTATCATCCATTCCGGACGGGAGTTGCTGCCGATGAAACCTTCCACCAGACGCAGGCGTTTGGCGAGTTTCTTCCGGATGGCTTTGTTTTTGGTTCCCGCAAGCTGGTTCTGGAGGTCGCCGCACATTTCTTCAAGCTTTACAACTTCCAGAAGCGTGCGTACAGCGGGAGCGCCCATGTCGGCGGTGAAAGCGTCGGCGTAGTCGTCCTTGGCCTGACGGTATTCGATTTCAGAAAGGCTCTGGCCGAGCTTCAACGGGGTGTCGCCGGGGTCGGTAACTACCCAGTCTTCATAATAGATTACGCGTTCCAGGGACCGGGCGGTCATGTCGAGCATGAGTCCGATCCGGCTGGGCATGCACTTGAAGAACCAGATATGGGAAACCGGCACGGCCAGGTCGATGTGGCCCATGCGCTCGCGGCGAACTTTCGATTGGGTCACTTCAACGCCGCAACGGTCGCAGATGATGCCCTTGTGCTTCACCCGCTTGTATTTTCCGCAGTTACATTCCCAGTCCCGCGTGGGGCCGAAGATGCGTTCGCAGAAAAGTCCGCCTTTTTCTGGTTTAAAGCTGCGGTAGTTAATGGTTTCCGGGTTTTTCACCTCGCCGAAGCTCCAGGAGCGGATAACTTCCGGAGAGGCAACGTTAATGGAAACCGCTTCAAACGCGGAACTGGAGGCTTGGCCCAACAGTTCCCGGTATGCATAGGTATTATCAATCATATTTTAAACCCTCCGCGGCTTATTTATCGATCATTTCGCTCTTTTTGACGGTGCGGATATCGAGTCCCAGACTCTGCATTTCCTTCATCAGAACGTTGAAGGATTCAGGTCTGCCGGCGTCAAGGATGTTCTGGCCCTTGACGATCGACTCGTAAATCCGGGCGCGTCCGGACACGTCGTCGCTCTTGACGGTAAGCATTTCCTGCAGGGTGTATGCCGCGCCGTATGCTTCGAGCGCCCATACTTCCATTTCCCCGAACCGCTGACCGCCGTGCTGGGCTTTACCGCCGAGAGGCTGCTGGGTAACCAGGGAATAAGGACCGACCGCACGGGCGTGGATTTTGTTGGCCACGAGGTGGTCGAGTTTCATCATATAGATTTGACCGACCATAACCCGTTGGTCGAACCGGTTTCCGGTTCTGCCGTCAAAGAGTTCGCTCTTGCCGTCGAATTCAATTTTACCATTCTTCTCGACGAAGCCCCAGTGGTGATTTTCACCGGACTGTTTTTCAACGGCGTCGTTTGCTTCGTTCATCATGTCCACGATCCTCGCTTCGGTGATACCGTCGAACACCGGGGTGGCGGCTTTGAACCCGAGGATTTTCGCCGCCCAGCCGAGATGGGTTTCAAGCACCTGTCCAACGTTCATTCGACTCGGTACGCCGAGTGGATTGAGAACAATGTCAACCGGGGTTCCGTCCGGCAGGAAAGGCATGTCTTCCACCGGCACGATCTTGGCCACGATACCTTTGTTACCGTGACGCCCCGCCATTTTGTCGCCAACCTGAAGCTTGCGCTTGCAGGCAACGTAGACTTTGACCTTCTTGATTACGCCGGGATCCGAACCGTCGCCGGATTCCAGGGATTCAATCGAATCATCACGGTTGCTTTCGATTTCCTCGAAACGCGGGGTGAATGTGCCGATGATCTCTTCAATGGTCTTCTTAAGCGGACAATCTTCCATCCGCCATGCGTTGTATTTATTAGAGAGCTTGCTTATTGAGCTCTTTGTAACTTTGCGGTTAGACGAGATCAGGATGGCGTCCGGCTTCGAGCTTGATTCGTCGAAGATCGGATGCGGAAGCTTCTGGCCGAGCATGATGTCGGACAGTCTTTCGCTGAGTTCGTCAACCAGTTCGGAATGCTTGGCCTTGTAAGTGTCCTTGGCAATCTTGACCTGTCTGCGGAGTTCGCTCTTGGTCATGCTCTGGCGGTTCGGGTCCTGGGCGTATTCAATCCTTACGTCCATGACGATGCCGCCTTTGCCGCTGCTGACGATCAGGCTCGAGTCCTTTACGTCCGCCGCTTTTTCACCGAAGATCGCTCTCAAAAGACGTTCTTCCGGAGCCAGTTCAGTTTCCGATTTCGGAGTGATCTTACCCACGAGAATGTCGCCGGGCTTCACTTCCGCGCCGAGACAGACAACACCGTCCGGGCCGAGATTGCGGAGCGCTTCCTCGCTGACGTTCGGGATGTCCCGGGTGATTTCCTCCGGGCCGAGTTTGGTGTCGCGGGAAGTAATTTCGAATTCGTCAACATGGATACTGGTATAGGTATCTTCCTTAACCATGCGTTCGCTGATGACAATCGCATCCTCAAAGTTATATCCGCACCAGGGCATGAATGACACAAGCACGTTTTTACCGAGGGCGAGTTCACCGCCTGAAGTGGCGGCGCCGTCCGCGATTACATCACCCGCCTTGATATTGTCGCCGCGACGGACTATCGGGCGCTGGTTGATGCAGGTTCCGGCATTGCTGCGCAGGAACTTGTTCAGCTGATAAGCTTCGCCGCTCTTGAGTTTCTTGCCTTCCCTGGCAAGCTTGCCGTCAGGGGTAATGACGATTTCCGCGGCGGAAACTTCCGCGACGATACCAGCTTTCCTGGCCTGGACAACCGCGCGGGAGTCCCTGGCAACTTTTCCTTCCAGCCCGGTACCGACCAGCGGGGAGTCCGTGGTCAGCAGCGGAACTGCCTGGCGTTGCATGTTCGATCCCATCAGTGCCCGGTTCGCATCATCGTGTTCCAGGAACGGGATCAGGCCGGCCGCCGCGCTTACGAGCTGTTTCGGCGAAACGTCCATATATTGAACTTCTTCCTTGGGATGTTCTTCGGATTCACCGTGGAACCGTGACATCACTGTAGGAAGTTTGAAACGTTTTTTCTCGTCCAGAGGCGCGTTCGCCTGGGCGATAACATATTGTTCTTCCCGGTCCGCGGTAAGGTAATCGATCTTGTCGGTCACCACGCCTTTTTCAACTCTGCGGTACGGAGTTTCCAGGAAACCGTACAGGTTGATTCTGGCGTAAAGCGACATGGAAGAGATAAGCCCGATGTTCGGACCTTCCGGGGTTTCAATCGGGCAAATCCGGCCGTAGTGGCTGGAATGCACGTCGCGGACTTCAAACCCGGCGCGTTCGCGGCTGAGTCCGCCCGGGCCCAGGGCGCTGAGCCGGCGCTTGTTGGTAAGCTCGGACAGCGGATTGGTCTGGTCCATGAACTGGGAAAGCTGGTTCCGGGCGAAGAAGTCCCGCACCACCCCGGCGAAAGCCTTGGGATTCACCAGCTTATTGGGCGTGATATTGGTTTCATCGGCATTGAGCAGCGTCATGCGCTCACGGATCAGCCGCTCAGTTCTGAGCAGACCCACGCGGCAGTGGTTCTGAAGCAGTTCGCCAACGGTCCGGACCCGGCGACTGCCGAGGTGGTCGATATCGTCGGTCTGCCCGCCGGTATTGCGCAGGTTCATCAGATACTTGGTCGCCTCCATCAAGTCTTCCTTGAGGAGGATGCGTTCGGTCAGCGGGAAATCCATGCCGAGTTTTTCATTGATCTTGTAACGGCCTACCGCGCCGAGATCGTAACGTTTGATGTCGAAGAACAGCCGTTTCAGCAGCTGTTTTGCATTGTTTACGCTCGGGGGATCGCCGGGGCGCATTCTGCGGTAGATTTCCTTGAGGGCTTCTTCCTGGGTCCGGGCGGGGTCGCGCTCGAGACAGGTGATCAGGTAGTTGTTGCCTTCGGGGATATGGGCCAGAGTGACTTTCTTGACATCCGCGTCCTGGAGGACCTTCAGATGTGATTCGTTGAGTTGGGTCAACTCCTCAACCAATACAATGTCGCTCTTGTCGACGACGTCGTCGACGAAATAGAAATCGGAAAGGTTTTTTTCCTTGACAAGAGATGTAACAGTATATTCCTTGACGTCATATGCGGAATTAAGGATCTCCCGGTTGGTTTCATAACCGACTGCGCGCAGGAATGTAGTGATGAGAAATTTTCTGCGGCGACGGCGGCGGTCCAGGTAAATGTAGATTAAGTCATTTACATCAAACTGCACTTCCATCCAGGAACCCCGGTCCGGGATTATCCGGAAGGAATAAAGTGTGCGTCCGCTTGAATGCCGGGTCTTTTCAAAACAGATGCCCGGTGAGCGGTGAAGCTGGCTGATAATCACCCGTTCCGCGCCATTGATAACAAACGTGCCGCGGTCGGTCATCGTGGGGATTTCCCCCAGGTAGACCTTCTCAGGGATGGTTACGCTTTTATTTTTCAGCAGAAAATCAACGTGGAGCGGCGCACTGAAGGAGTTGCCGTCCTTGATGCAGTCCACCACCGCGATCTTGGGATCGCCGACGGTATAGGACTTGAATTCAAGCACCAGTTGATTATCAAAACTTTCGATCGGGAAAATCTCATTGAAGACTTCTTGAAGCCCCTTGTTTTCCCGCTTGTCAGGTGCAACGTTTTTCTGGAGGAAATCCCGATAGGAATCGATCTGGACCCCGACCAGGTCCGGAATCTCCAGGACGTCGCGCAATTTTCCAAAATTTACCCGTTCAGGCATAGTTGACCCTTTTATATTTGTGACCCTTAAACTACCCGAAAAACCCTATAAACCTCATCTGTGAATATCCGGTGTGGAAAACACAGAGAACGGTGCGGAAATCTCAACTGAATTTCCGCACCGTTGCAAACTGTTGAAATCAAGTTACTTGAGATCGACCGAGCCACCGGCGTCTTCAATTTGTTTCTTGATTTTTTCAGCTTCTTCCTTATCAACGCCTTCCTTAATGGCTTTCGGAGCGGCTTCGACCAGGTCTTTGGCGTCTTTCAGGCCGAGACCGGTGATCGCGCGCACTTCCTTGATAACTCCGACTTTCTTTTCGCCGAAGCTGGTAAGGATAACGTCGAATTCAGTTTTTTCTTCTTCAGCCGCGGCTTCGCCAGCGCCACCGGCCATCGGCATTGCGGCCATGGCCATCGGAGCGGCTGCGGTTACGCCGAGGCGGTCTTCCAGAGCCTTGACCAGCTTGGAAAGTTCCAGAACGGTCAGGTTTTCTACGTAAGAAATGAATTTGTCCATGTCACCAGACACTTCCACTTTGGTTTCTTCTTTGACTTCCGCTTTTTCTTCAGCGGCTTCTACTTTTTCTTCGACTTTGGCTTCTTCAGACATCGGAAACCTCCATTGTTTTATTTGTTATTTTATTAATTTTCTTCGAGTTTGTTCTTATAATTGTTCAAGACGTTGACAATTTCCGATGCCTTGTTGTTGAGAGCGGAGACAAGGTTCCTGGCGGGAGCCTGGATAACTCCGATCAACTGAGCAAAGAGAACTTCCTTGCTGGGCAGGGATGCAATGTAGTCAATGTCTTCTTTCGCGAGAACCGCGCCTTCGAGGAAACCGCCCTTGGGGGCCAGTTCATCGTGGGCTTTCAGGAACTCGGAGATGACTTTGGCTACCGCTCCGGGATCACCGGCGCCATGAATCATGGCGGTGTCGTCTTTGAGCTTGATTTCAGCGAGGGCGTCGATGCCTCTGAGTTCAGCCGCCTTTCTGATCAGGCGATTCTTGAGAACGTGGCAACCGGCTTCCTGTTCAGCAAGCTTGTTTCTGAGTTCGGAAAACTCATCTACCTTCAGACCTTTGTAATTAACAAAGAACAGGTACGAGGATTCCTCAATCATATTGCCGATATCATCGACCAATTGGATTTTTTCAGTTCTCATCGTTATACCCTCACATGTTCTCTGATATCAAGTTTGATTCCGGGACTCATGGTCGATGAGACGGTGCAACTCTTGAAATAAGCGCCCTTGGCACTGGCCGGTCTTGCCCGGAGCAGAGCCTGGATGATCGCTTTGAGGTTTTCCGCGAGGTCTTCCGCCGGGAAAGAAACTTTCCCTATCGGCACATGAATACAAGCGCCGCGATCATTACGGAATTCCACCCGGCCGCCCTTGGCTTCTTTCACGGCCGCCGCGACGTCGTCGGTCACGGTTCCGGTTTTCGGGTTAGGCATCAACCCGCGAGGGCCGAGTACTCTACCGAGAGGGCGAACCTGTTTCATTGCGTCCGGAGTGGCGATAAGCACGTCGAAATCCAGCCAGCCATCCTTGATCTTGTCGATCAGTTCGTCCAAACCCACATGTTCCGCGCCGGCTTCTTTTGCCTGCTCGGCGGCATCGGCGGCGGCGATAACCGCAACGGTTACCTGTTTGCCGGTCCCCTTGGGCAGCGGCAGCGCGCCGCGAACGTTCTGGTCGGACTGGCGGGGATCGATACCCAGTTTGAATGCCACTTCCACGGTTTCGTCGAATTTGGTGTGCGGCATGTCCTTCAGCATCGCGAATGCTTCAGCCGGAAGGTACTGGTTAGCGCGGTCGAATTTCTCCAGTTGGGAGCGATATTTTTTGCTTCTAGGCATCGACCACCTCGATTCCCATGCTGCGGGCGGTTCCCGCAATAATCCGGGTTGCTTCTTCAACATCCCTGGCGTTCAGATCATCTTTTTTGATCTCCACAATCTCCTTGAGCTGCTCTTTCGTCACCTTGCCCACGGTTTCGCGGCCCGGAGTGTTTGCTCCGGAAGCGAGTCCGGCGGCCTTCTTCAGCAGAACCGCGGCCGGCGGGGACTTGGTGATAAACGTGAAAGAGCGATCCTGGTAGACCGTGATGACCACCGGAATGATCATTCCGGCCTGCTGCTGGGTGGCAGCATTAAACTGCTTACAGAATTCCATGATGTTCACGCCGGCCTGACCTAAGGCAGGACCAACGGGAGGCGCCGGGTTAGCGGCGCCGGCAGGAATCTGCAAACGTATTTGCCCAGTGACTTTCTTAGCCATTGGTTCGGTCTCCTTTGCCATTGAGGTGGTGCGAAACGGCAGGAATCCCTTCCACCACTACGGCAATCGCCATTTTATCTGTAAAATTTCAACCGGAAACACTTATTCCCGGTCAACCTGCCAAAACTCCAGTTCCACCGGAGTTGAACGTCCGAATATCGACACCATCAGTTTCAGTTTTCCGCGTTCTGAATCGATTTCCTCGATGGAGCCTTCAAAATTCTCAAAAGCGCCGTCCTTGATGCGGACGGTTTCGCCGATCTCAAACTGGATCTTGGGTGTGGCCTTGTCTTCACGGCCTTCGACCTGGAACATCAGGTCGTCAACTTCACTGTCGGTCAGCGGCAGCGGGGTATCGCCTCCGCCGAGGAACCCGATCACGCCCTGGGTCTGCCGGATGAAGTACCAGACTTTTTCCTTGATCTTATTGTCTTCATCATACAGATCCATCCTGATAAGGATATATCCCGGGAAGAATTTCCGGTTGGTAGTGGTTTTCTTGCCCTGGCGGACTTCGGAAACCTTTTCCATCGGAATGAAAATTTCGTAAACGGGAAAATTGTCGTCCTCAAGCTCGATGTGCTTCTGGATGCTTTCCCTTACGCGGTTTTCCTGTCCGGACAGGGTATGGATCACATACCATTTGCCTTTGCTGCGGTCGATCACCATTTCTTCAGTTTCCTGAACTTCGGGATCCGCTTTTTTCTTCTTTTTTTTCTTTTTTTCTTCCATCAGAATATGCCTCAACTAACCCGGTTTATACAGTTGGCATGGTCAGGAAATTGATAACGTACCTGCTGACCTGGTCGATAATCGCGACGAATCCGGTAAGGATAATAATCGACACGATTACCAGAATTGTCGACTCGAAAAGCTCCGCACGAGTCGGCCAGGTGCATTTATGCAGCTCGGCTATTGTTTCCCTGATAAAACGCCGAATTCCGGCGAGATACTTATCCATGCGCTCTGTTAGTCCTTATATTATATATGGCAGGGGCGGAGAGACTCGAACTCACGACCTGCGGTTTTGGAGACCGCTGCTCTAGCCAACTGAGCTACACCCCTACGGCTTGAAAATTACCTGGTTTCCCTGTGGAGGGTGTGCTTCCGCTCGAACTTGCAAAATTTCATTTTTTCCAGACGGCCGGGCGTTTTGCGCTTATCTTTTTTCGTCATGTAATTGCGCTGTTTGCATTCCGTGCACGCCAGAGTGATGCTTTCCCGGGGCATATTGATCACCTTATGCTTGATGGCAACAACCCGATCAGTCAGATTTGACTGACTGACCGGGATGATTCAGTTAATTATTTCAACCGGTCTGATTATTCAATAATATCAGTTACCCGACCGGATGCGACGGTGCGTCCACCTTCCCGAATAGCGAACCGGAGAGTTTTCTCCATCGCGATCGGGCAAATCAATTCCACGTCGATCTGGGTGTTGTCACCAGGCATTACCATTTCGGTGCCTTCGGGCAGAGTGATTACGCCAGTCACGTCCGTGGTACGGAAATAGAACTGCGGACGATAGTTGGTGAAGAACGGAGTATGACGGCCGCCTTCTTCCTTTGACAGAACGTAAATTTCGCCTTTGAACTTGGTATGCGGGGTAATGCTGCCCGGCTTTGCCAGGACCTGACCACGTTCCACATCGTCTTTCTTGGTGCCGCGAAGCAAGCAGCCGACGTTGTCACCGGCGCGACCTTCGTCGAGTAGTTTGCGGAACATTTCAACACCGGTAACGGTGGTTTTGATGGTCGGGCGGATACCGACGATTTCGATTTCCTCGTTAACTTTGATAACTCCGCGTTCGACACGACCGGTTACCACGGTTCCGCGGCCTTCAATCGAGAACACGTCTTCGATCGGCATCAGGAAAGGCTGATCGACGTCACGGGTGGGTTCCGGAATATATTCGTCAACCGCATCCATCAGTTCGAAGATGCAAGCGCAGTCCGGGCTGTCGGGATCGCCTTCGGCTTCCATTGCTTTCAGGGCGGAACCCTTGACGATCGGAATGTCGTCGCCGGGGAAGTCGTATTCGCTGAGAAGTTCGCGAACTTCCATTTCAACCAGTTCCAGCAGTTCAGGATCGTCGAGCTGGTCGGTTTTGTTAAGGAATACGCAAAGAGCCGGTACGCCGACCTGACGAGCCAGAAGCACGTGTTCGCGGGTCTGGGCCATCGGACCGTCGGTAGCTGCGATAACCAGGATAGCGCCGTCCATCTGAGCAGCGCCCGTGATCATGTTTTTAACATAGTCAGCGTGGCCCGGGCAGTCTACGTGAGCGTAGTGGCGGCCTTCAGTTTCGTATTCAACGTGAGCGGTGTTGATGGTGATACCGCGTTCGCGTTCTTCAGGAGCTTTGTCGATTTCATCATATTTAGCGACAACGCCCTTGCCGTATTTTTTGCTCAGAGCCATTGTGATCGCCGCGGTTAAGGTGGTCTTACCGTGGTCAACGTGTCCAATCGTACCGATGTTCACGTGCGGCTTCGTTCTTTCGAATTTTTCTTTCGCCATCCTGGTTTCCTCCTGGAATTATTCCACAGTTGGTTTTTTCTTATTTTTTATAGTTTCTTTATCGCTTACTGTCCGGGCTCAAAATGGAGCCCACAACCGGACTTGAACCGGTGACCTCGTCCTTACCAAGGACGTGCTCTACCGACTGAGCTATGTGGGCACCGGATCTTTGCATCCGAACCTTCTTGCATCAGTTCGCAAAGAACAAAAAATATACAGGTAGTTAAAGCTTTATCAAACAGATAAAGCAAAAAAAATGCAATTTTTTTCCGGGTATTTTCAGGCCGTGAAATCAGCCTCAAAAAAGGAAAGTATTTGGTGCTCGGGGGGGGACTTGAACCCCCACGGATTACTCCACATGGCCCTCAACCATGCGCGTCTGCCAATTCCGCCACCCGAGCGTATTTCGCACAAGCGGCCACTAATCTAGCCCATCCGTGAAAATATGCAAATGCTTAAACCGGGAAATATTCGGGAAAAATTAAATTGTATTTTTTTCTTGGGAAGTTATTCTTTTGAATTATGCCTGTTAATATAAAAATGGGAGGTGGTTATGTTTGTCAGGATTTTTGTTTCCATAACTATTATTTCCATGTTGTCCGGTTGTTCGGTGGTTTGGAAAACAAAGGACACGATTGCGGTCAAAACTACTGGCTGGATTAATCCGTCAGTGCAGGATCTGAGTAAGATCGCTCCTGATAAATGCCGGGTTGTCAGCGGCAAGGTCGATGGCGGCAATGAGAAGCTCTACCGGCTGGTGATTGCTGTTTCAGACCGCTACAAAAAAGGTGAAATAGCGGATTGTCAGCTTGTGTATCCCACCTCGTCAAAGTATGCGGTTTTCCTGCCGGAGGGGAGTTATCACATTTATGTCTTTGCCGATATTGACCATGACGGAAAGTTCAGCAGCACTGAAATGGTTGTCGTTCCGGAAAAAGGGCATGAATTGAATATTGACCTGAAGGAGTGCCCGGACAAGTCAGTCCGGGGAATAAATTTAAAGATAGATACGGAGCATCCGCATAAGTACGAATTTCCGGAAAAATTCATACCGCCGGAAGCAAGCAGGCAGGTCGTAAGTTTGGACGATCCGGTTTTCAGTTCAATGACTGTCAGTCTCGGATTGGCTAAGCCTTTGTCGTTCTATCGGCGGATTCCAAGCTATGTTTACTGGCTGGAGCCGTTTGACAAGGATAAAATCCCCGTTGTCTTCGTTCATGGCTACGGTTGTTCCCCGCGCAAATGGAAGGAGTTCATAAAAGACCTGGACAGAACCCGGTATCAGCCTTGTTTTTTCTATTATGCCACCGGCGCCGATTTGGATTATACCGCCGGAATTTTCGCGAAATTGTTTTTCAGCGGTGATATCGGAACCAAAAACTTGATCATTACCGCTCACAGCATGGGAGGACTGGTTGTAAGGTCCGCGCTGAACCGCGTCCATTCAAAATATCTCGATTACATTCTTTTTATTTCCCTGGCAAGTCCTTATGGGGGAAGCAAAGGGGCGCGGCTCGGGGTCAAGCAGTCGCCGGTGCTGATCGATTCCTGGCGCGATCTTGCTGCCGGGAGTAAATTCCTGAATTCACTGTTTGCTGAACCTTTGCCCGGCAATACCACGTTTCATCTGATGTTCAGCTACCGGAGCGGTCCGGGAATCGGTTTCGGGGCCAATTCCGATGGAGCGGTAACCATCGCCAGTCAATTGCCTATTGCCGCTCAGTGTCAGGCTGAACACGTTTTTGGGTTCGATGCGAATCACGGCGGAATCCTTACCAGCAAAGAAGTTTTTGAGGTGTATGAAAAATTGATCGATGAATTCGCCGATAAAACCGATTAAGATTGAGATTCCGGTTTTCCGGACTATCTTATCAGCAAAACGAATGACAGGGGAAGGCTATGGTAAAACAGCTTGATAAAGTGAAGTTGAAGCATCCGGACGAGGACGTTCGGAGGAACCTTGAAAAATATTGCGAGAAAGCCGTTGAGTTCGGGGCTACCCGCGCCCGGGTAATGCCTGCCGGCGAGGTCATAATTGATGAGCGTGTGGTTTTGAAGTGCCAGATTCCGCGCTGCTTCGGATACGGTGTTTGTGCGCATTGTCCTCCGCATACCATAAAGCCCGCTGAACTGCGCGAACAGCTTAAAAACTACTCCTGGGCCGTGTTCTTCACTAAGGACATTCCCCCGGAAGTGGTGGTGCGCGACAAGGAAACCATCAAGGAGCGGGTTGCCGCATACCAGAATGTCTTTTCAATTGTCAACAAGATAGAATCGCTGGCGTTTTACGATGGTTATTATCTTTCGGTCGGATTCGCCGCCGGTTCCTGCCGGCACACTTACTGCAGTCTTCAGGAGGACTGCCAGGCATTGCAAGGCAAGAAATGCCGCTTCGCGCTCCGGGCGCGCCCCTCAATGGAGGCCGTTGGCATGGACGTTTATAAAATGGCGACAAACTCCGGCTGGGATATATTCCCGATCGGAAGCGACGCCCAACCATGCCAGATGGACAAAGGCGTCCTCGCCGGCATCGTCATCGTCACCTAGTCAGGGCAAGCGCTCCGGGATTGCCCGTTTCCCATGGTTGTGCCCGGATCGTGCAACTCTTCGCCCTCGTGAAGGCAATCGTGCTTGTTTTTGCTGATCAAGTCGGGAGAGCGGGAAAAGGAGTGTATTTCCTACATTTAAGCGGAAAGCTTTATTCTTCCGCGGTTTTTTGGGGCCGTTCGGTTGTCATGGATGGGGTTTTGGTGGTTTGGTATTGTTTTACCTGGTTGCTTACGTTCATTTCATCAATTAAACTATGTATCTGCTTTTGCTGATTGACAGTCAGCAGGCAATATTTCTCCAGGAGTATCTGCTGATCCAAAGGCAAATCTTCGATATTTTTTGCGTTCATTTGGAGAAGGACTTTTTTCCGGGTATCTGAAAGACTGCATGCAATATCATTATTATTGGGATTTGTAAGGTATCTGTGCAGGGCGGATTTCACTCTTTCTTCCCAGGTGACGCTGTTGATATTTTTTGACTTTTTTTTAACCCAACGCTCAACTGTCGATGGAACAACGCCGATATTGCGGGAAAACTGAGCTATAGATCCAGCATCTTTTACCGCCGCTTCTAACGCTTGAAGAATTTCATTATTAATTTTCATAAATTCCTCATAAAATCCTGAAACATGTTAAGTTAAGTTTATTTAGTTATAACGCTAATAATAGCTTAGAAACAGGGAAAAAGCAAAAAAAAACGAATTTTTTTGGCAAATGCAGTTGAACAATGCAAATGCGGTATTAATTTTTTCCATCCGGAATGACGTAAATATTAATGAATAGACTGATTTTGAAATGTGCCAGGCTAGGGGGAGCGCCGGGCGGTATGTTTGCTGGAATATCACTGGAGTAAAAGGGGATATGACAGGTATTGCAAATTGCAAAAGCGCTGAAAATGCTGTATCAGGTGGAGGGGAGCCTTCTTCCCCGGAATTGCAACCAATAAGCGAAGAAGAAATAATCGTGGAAGGAACGGAATTGCAGCATTTGATTGATGGACTGGAAGATATCAGGGAACACTATCCTCAATGGAATCTCGATCCATCAAAGGTTATGCGGCTGGTTGTTCCTATCAGGAAAAATAACACGGAGGCACAGCACTTACACAGTATGAAGTAGAAATACGCAAATTGAAGATGCCCCCCGGCAGAAAAAAACTAATATAATAAAAGATGCAACTTTTATATCACAAATCGGGTTTATTCATAGCTGATAAGCTACCTCATGGGCGGAATCAGCGAGGTATCGGGCAATTTGTCCGCTGGGTGGACGAGCGGCAATTTCGTTCTGGATCCCGGCCCGGTCTTCAAGGGGCCTGTAGGGACGGGGAATTATGCCCCAGATGATTAAAAAATTAATTGATAATCAAACTTTATCACTGATTGGACAATGATAACGAATCACATCGGTCATTGATATGAATAAGACATTGATGAAAAACAGAAACTGCGTGGATTTCACAAATTTCGCTATAAGAATCGTTGGCGGTTCAATGCGGGGAATAAAATTTCCAGTTCATAACAAGTTATTTACCATAGGGCGTTTTGTTGATGCTGATATCCGCATTCATGATACCTTCCTGGCTCCGATACACTGTCAACTGGCATATCTGAATGGTTCATGGCATATCGAGGATCTTCACAGTAACAACGGTATCTGGATTTCAGGCCGGCAAATATCTGTCCGAAATATTTTGCCGCTTAAAACACCAGTAGTAATCGGTAAAACAATATTTGAAATGGAAATTGGGACGCAGGCGGAATCTGAATTCTCCGGGCAAAACTGGTTTAATTGCATTACAGTCTGAGTCAGGATAATACCGGTACAGTTTTCTGGCATTGTTATAATGGGTTTTGGGCCGTAATTATGCTGAAAAATAGAAAACCAGGCAAGATATTAATGCAACATCTGTCTCCAGAAGAAGAATCGAAAAATTTCTTCATCCGTGAATTTGAAAATGATAAAGCTAAAAGACTCCCCTGCGGTCCTAGTGGCGATATAAAATTCTATATTGAGAAAAATGCTTCCCAAATCAATTTTGCCGGAAACAATGCATCCGGTCAGAATGATTCCGGAATAAACTGCGGCTCATGCAATAGTCATAGTGCTAAAACCGAAATTTTATTTTCAAGGTTTAAACCAAAACCTCAACTGAAGCTTGGAATTATTATAAAAGTAATACTGAAAAAAATCTTTAAAGGAATATCCCCAATTCTATATGTCGTGCTGGTTTTACTAGTTATCACAATAATTAGTTGGTTCATAAGGTATTATTCGCAATGAAAAATAACCTTTTCGTCCCGGAAATACTTTCGACGGTATGATAACAGCCGGAATGCTGCGTGATTCCGGTGGAACCGCAAAGCACTTTGCCCATACTATTCAAAATCTGTTTGGTTTTTCTTGTTTAGAATTTCCGGCAAAACCGGGCGTTCACAACTTCAGTTTTGTCTTTTTTTTCCCACTTCAAGCGGAAGCGGGTGGCTATCAAATGCCGCATTTGTATTTAAGCATATCCCTTGGAAACTGGACATTCCTTACTGGAAATTGGACATTCACTCCGGTTTGAGTTTGAAATCGTTGTGTTTTCCGGTTATGCTATGCGTTCCTTTATGGATTTTTTTCAATTACTAATCATATCATGACAGGAGAGGAAAATGGCGGAGAGCTATCTGCAAGAGAACTTTGCCGAACGCATTGGCGGCAATATGTTCGGAAAAGACACCACAATTTACAAGTTTGAGAAGATCAAACGGGCGAAAAAGGCGGCGATGACCGCAAACCCCGGCGTGGAAATCATCGATATGGGCGTTGGCGAACCCGACGACATGGCGTTTCCAGAAGTTGTAAAGGCTCTGTGCGAGGAAGCCGCGATCTGGGAAAACCGCACTTACACCGATAATGGCGTAGATGAGTTTAAGCATGCTGTAGTGGAATATATGAAGAATCTTTACGGGGTGGACATCGATCCTGAAACCGAAGTCAATCATGCCATTGGCAGCAAGTCGGTTTTGAGTATGCTTCCCGCGTGCTTCATCAATCCCGGCGACATTACCATTATGACTATTCCAGGTTACCCGGTGATGGGAACCTGGACCAAGTATCTTGGCGGTGAAGTGGTGAATCTGCCGCTGCTCGAAGAAAACGGTTTCTTCCCGGACCTTGAATCCCTTACCCCGGAACAGCGTAAGAAAGCCAAGTTGCTCTATTTGAATTATCCGAATAATCCTACCGGAGCTTCCGCCGCCGTTGAACAGTTCGCGAAAGCCATCGAGTTCGCTAAGGCAAATGACATTCTGATCGTTTCCGACGCCGCGTATGCGCCGCTCAATTTCAATGGCAAACCGCTAAGTATTTTGTCGATTCCGGGAGGCAAGGACTGCGCGATCGAACTCCACAGCATGTCTAAGGGATTTAATATGACCGGCTGGCGGTTGAGTTGGGTATGCGGCAACGAACTGGCAGTAAAAGCTTTCGCGAACGTCAAGGACAATGCCGACAGCGGCCAGTTCGCGGCGATCCAGAAAGCGTCGATCAAGGCGCTCGAAAATTACGCCAGGATCACCCCGGAAATCTGCGCCAAGTATCAGCGCCGTCTCGAATCAATGACCGCCAGTCTGCAGCGGATCGGATTCCCTGCCAAGGTCCCCGCCGGTTCTTTCTATCTTTATGTGAAAGCTCCGAAAGGCACTGAGAACGGTGTTGAATTTGCTTCCGGCGAAGATTTCAGCCAGTGGCTGATAAAGGAAAAGCTGATTAGCAGTGTTCCGTGGGACGATGCCGGGCATTACGTGCGTTTCTCAGCTACTTTCGTCGCCCGTGGCGGCCGCGAAGAAGAAGAGAAAGTGCTGAAGGAATTTGAACAACGTCTCAGCGATGTTAAATTTGTTTTCTAACTGATATTAACGGAAGATTTGAATTGTCGCGCCGCCAGCGAAGCGTGACGGCGCAGTAAAATCAGGGATAATCCCTGGGGAGTATATGATGGAAGAGCAAATCAGAAACAAACTCGATGAACTTCGTGTGCATCTTCAGCGTGACGGCGGCGATCTTGAAATCGTCAGCATTGAAGGTAAAACCGCCAATGTAAGGCTCAAAGGCGCTTGTGGATGCTGTCCGCATGCCACGATGACCATTAAAGACGGTCTGCAGCGGATTCTCCGCGAAGAAATCGATCCGGAAATCGATGTTAATCGTGTCGATTAATCCGGTTGTACGGGTTTTAAGGGAAATGCGGGGGGAAAGAACTCCCGCATTTTTCATTTTTAAAATTCGAAAACATGATGTACATGGGGCACTTTCTTAACTTTTAATTCTCAACTCTTAACTTTATTCAATGGAAACATCCGACTATCTGTTGCGTGGTGTAATCAAGCCGCTTAAAGCCAGGTTCGCGCTGGCGGAAACTACAAATACAGTGTGCGAAGGAATCCGGCTGCATGACGCTGATCCCGTTTCCGGTTTCTTTTACGGCCGGGCGCTGACTGTCGGCGCGCTGATTTCCCCGTTGCTGGAAAACCAGGAGAAATATTCCCTGCGCTGGGATTACGAAGGAAAGATCGGCAAGATCCTGGTCGAAGCGAACGCCGCGAATGAGATCCGGGGACTCCTCAAGGAGCCGCATCTCTACGGACAGGTCGAAACTGAAGATCAGGCTTACGGCGACGAAGGAAAGATTACGCTGGTGAAATCTCAGGAAGGCAAGATTCTCAATTCCGGATCGATCAATGCCGGCCTGATGGAAGTGGTGGACGATATCGGCATGTTTTTTTCCGTGAGTGACCAGATTGAAACTGAGATAGTGTCGCTGATTCATTTTTCCCAGGACCCGGAAAATCCGGTCCGGATGGCTGCCGGGTTCATGCTTCAGGAAATGCCTGGATGTGATCTGGATAAATTTACCAAGGGCAGAGACCGGATGAAATCCGATGAATTCAAGAGTATTCTCTGCTCGGAAATTCAGGAGGAAAAGAAGCTCTGGAAGCTTGTTCAACTGCTGATGAAAGACTGGGAGTTTGACAAAGCTGAAGACCTCACCTACACCTTCGGTCCGTCACCGCAATACCAATGTTCGTGTTCGCGGGAAAAGATGCTTCAAGCAATTTCCGTGCTGGAACCCGAAGACATTGAAGACATTTTTCTCAAGCGGAAGTTCCTGAAAATCAAATGCGAATTCTGTTCCCGGGAATATGCTTTCCGAGCCGACGAAATTCCGCAAAAATAAATCAGTTTTTGTTGCCAAGCATCAGCGTGAGAATTGCTTTCTGGACGTGCAACCGGTTTTCAGCCTGATCGAATACGATCGACTTCGGACAGTCCATGACTTCATCAGTTATTTCTTCACCGCGATGCGCGGGCAGGCAATGCATGATCCTGGCGTTTGCGGCGGCAAGATCAAGCAGCTTCATGTTGAGCTGATAAGGCTGGAGCAGTTTTTTGCGGTCGGACTTTTCATCCTCGAATCCCATGCTGACCCATACGTCGGTATAAATGAACTCGGCGCCTTCGACCGCCTTCTGAGGGGCTACCTGCCAGACATGGTTGTCTTTGCCGAAGTTTTCTTCCAGGAGTTCCTGGTCCGGCTGGTATTGCTCCGGGGAGGAGATTGTAAGTTTCAGCCCGGCAAGCTTTGCCGCCAGGATCAGGGAGTTCGCCATGTTGCTGGCGCCGTCGCCGATATAGGTCAGCTTGACGTCTTTAAAAGTTTCGCTGTATTCGTAAATGGTGAACAGGTCGGTGAGCACCTGACACGGATGATAATCGTTGGTCAGGGCGTTGATTACCGGAATATGCGAATGCTTGGCGAATTCCACCAGGTCTTCGTGTTCGTAGGTACGGATTATCACCGCGTGCAGGTAACGGCTCAGTACCCGCGCGGTGTCGGCAAGGCTTTCGCCGCGGCCAACCTGGAGCTGACTCTGGTCAAGATAAATCGAAGAACCGCCAAGTTCGCGGATTCCCACTTCAAATGAAACCCGGGTGCGGGTGGAGGACTTCGAAAAGATCATGCCGATGCTTTTTTCCGCAAGGGGTTTTTCCGTGTGCTTGCCCCGCTCTTTTTTCAAACGTGCGGACAATGCGATGATGTCGTCAAGGTCTTGACGGGTCATCTGGCCGGTTGTCAGTAGATTTTGATGCATAATAAATTCCGTTCGGCGGTTCAACTGTTTTCTGCTTGCTCAAGGACGAAGTCAAGGATTTCCACGGCGCGGTCTATCTGCTGGCTATCCACGATGAGCGGCGGCAGCAGCCGCAGAATGTTTTCCCCGGCGGTGAGGGCGATCAACCCCCGTTCCCGGAGTTTCGGGATCAAGTCGGCTGCCTTGACGTCGAGATCGATCCCGAGCATCAGGCCCCGTCCCCTTACTTCCTTGATGGATTTGCGGTAATTTTGCAGTTCCGCAAGTTTTCCGCGAATATAATGAGACTGCTTTACGCAGTTTGCGAGAATTTTTTCATTGTGGATGGATTCAACCACGGCAAGGGCGGCGGCGCAGGCAAGCGGCGTGCCCCCGAAAGTGCTGGCATGAGTTCCCACCGTGAGAGTTTCGGCATACTCCCGTTTCACCAGGAATGCACCAATCGGGAATCCGTTGCCCAGCGCTTTTGCCAGAGAAAATGCGTCGGGTTTGACCCCGTAGCCTAAAAATGCGTAAAAGTACCCGGTCCGGCCCATGCCGCACTGGACTTCGTCGAACATCAGCAGAATCCCGGCTTCGTCACAGAATTCCCGGACTTGCTTCAGGAATTCCGGATCCGCTGGAATAACTCCGCCTTCGCCCTGGACGGGTTCAAGGAGCACCGCCGCGGTTTTGTCGCTTACCGCGTTTTTTATTGCTTCCAGGTCGTTGAACGGCACGGTTACGAATCCGGGCATGTCCGGCTCGAATCCTTTGCGGTATTTTGCCCGGCCGGTGGCGGCGAGAGTTGCGAGGGTCCGGCCGTGGAACGAGTCCTGCATAACGATAATTTCGTTGCGCCCTTTGGAGTTCCCCCATTTCCGGGCGAATTTGATCAAGCCTTCATTGGCTTCGGCGCCGCTGTTCGCGAAAAACGCCACGCCGTCGAATGCGTGCTTTACCAACTGCTCCGCAAGCTTCGGCTGATTTTCATTCATATAGAGATTGGATACATGCACCAGCTTCCGGGCCTGGTCGGAAATGGCCTTGGTTACCGCCGGATGACAATGCCCAAGGTTGCATACGCTGATCCCCGAACCGAAATCCAGGTAGCGTTTGCCTTCGCTGTCCCATACGTAACAACCGCTGCCTTTTACCAGCAGGGGATCGGGCGCGTAAGTGGGCATCACAAATTTTTTCTGCAACGCAAAAATCTGAGAATAATTCTCCACCGGCATTTTTAATGTATCCTTATCATTAATGGCTATTTAAATTCACGGGAAAACTATTATTATATAGATATATGCGGGAAAAACAAATAAATTCCGCAAAATGATGGCGATTTTAACTTGATTTTAAGTTTGGAGTGTGCCGGTTATGAAGATTAATAAGAAAAAACGGGCTTAATGAACTTACTGGAAAAACAACTGACTCGAAGCGATTTCAATCGCTGGTTCCCGTGGATTATCTATGCACTTGCGCTGGTGATGTATCTGTTCCTGCTGTACCGCATCCGCCATTACGGGCTTCTGCCGTTTCCCACTGAAGGTACCGACCAGTTATCAATATTGCGGGGTGCGGTGCAACTCTACCAAGGCAAGCCACTGCCGCATGGCTACGTTTATTCCCCTCTCTACACCTATTTCCTGTCGATATTGATTGCGCTGAGTGGTGGAAATCTTGTGATAATACGACTTTTGCAGGCAATTGTCTGCGCCGGCGCCCCGGTGCTGGTATTCAAGCTTGCCAGGAGTATGCGGTTCAGTTTCGACACTTCCGAGTTGGCGGCGCTTTTGTATCTGTTTTACGGCCCGGCGGCGTTGCTTTCGCTCGAATTCCTTCGCGCGGTCCCGCTGACCATGTGCTTCCTGCTGACCATGTTGTTCCTGGTTCGCGGATTTTACGGACGCAACCTTACTTACTACCTGCTGGCTGGGATTTTCGCGGCGTTCTCAATTCTCGGACGCGATAATTTTCTGCCGATTGTTTTTGTTCCCGTTGTCATGATCGTTTTTAAGAGCGTCCGCAGATACCTGACGGCCCGGCGAATACTGGCCTACCTTCTGCCCCTGATGCTCATAATTGCTCCCTTGATTGCCTTTAATCTGGTGAAGTACCGCAGTTTTACCGTGCGTCCGAATTTGTTCACTCGTACATTAAAGGACTCATTGCTAGTGCGCGACAAGAAACCGGTGGGGAAAGTGATTTTCGAAAAACTGCTCCACGAGCTTCCCGGACGAAGCGTTAAAGTGTTGTCGAATTATGAACTGCCCCACAGTCTTTCATTTTACGCCCACCGTGAAATAGTAGGTTTCATGTGGATTTTCTGGTTGCCTTTCAACCTGATCGCGGCGCTGGGGATAGCCTCACTGCTTGTAAAATACCGTAGTCAGGGAGTGTGGCTTCTATTGATTTTATCGGGAACATATCTAGGCACGATTCTGCCATTTGGCCCTTATACCCGCTATCGTTTTCCGGCGTTCCCGCTGCTCCTGATTCCTGCTTCGGCGTTGACGGTTTACCTTTTTCAGTGCAAAAATGCCGTGAAGATAATCATTCCGCTGGCGGTTGCCGGGGCAATTTTCTGGATAACCTGGATTTCCCCGGATAGCCTGCGTCCTGCCGGGGAAAGACTCGGAGTCGCAAAGGTCTTGATCCAACTCGGGGAATATTATCGCGCCGAAGCCTATCTCGAACGGCTGGAGAAAGAGAAACTCCCCACTGAAAATCTCTGGATTCTTCTCGCTAAAAAGCTCCAGGACAACGGCCGCAATCAAGATGCCATGCGAGTTATTGCTGACTATCTTATCCGGAAAAAGAATGCGGCTCGCGAGGGCACTCGCCCTCCGGAATAGTAAATTCCATGATAATATTTATGAAATAGACATATAGGAAGTCATAAAATGAAGATGGTGAGCATAAAAATTTTTGTGGTGGTTAATATAATATGGTGTTGCATTAACTGTTCTTTGAATGGTGGAGATGGCAAAAGTTATTTAGGGGATACCATTGATAAAAAAGAATTCAGCAATTTTGCGTTATCATATTTTAGAGCTTGCAAAACGAAGAATTTCTCGAATTATGTCCAACTGATATATCCCGGTTGTTTCACCTATTTTAAACGAAATAAGATCAATGTATTGCCGTTGCTAAGAGAGGTGTTTTCTGCTCGTTGCAAGTTTTTTTCAGGAGTTGCATTTTCTCAAATAGAAAAAACTATGTACATGAAAACTATTATTGATATGGTTTCTGAAGATGAATATATTCCATCAGAACAGGAAATTAAACAGCTCAAAATTAACATAGGTTGCTCGGATGTTTATTGGGTTGAAGTTGGCTTTGAAGAAGCATCATTTAATTTCTGCTTAGTTAAAAAAGACAAATCAGGGAAATTATATTTGATTGCTGATCCGGTATCCTTTATGGCTCCAACCGCAATCAGAAAAATGAAGAGAGAAGCAATAGCCAAGCAACAAAATTTATCAAAAAGCGCAGATAAGAAAAGTTCACAAATTTCAAAGAACAAAAAAATAGATGTTTCTGAGGAGGAACTTAAAAAATTTGCTTTGTCGTATTTTAGGACTCACATAAAAAGAAATTTTTCGGATTACACCAAACTTGTGTATCCCGGCTGCTTTACCTGTTTTAAATTCAATGTGTTGCCTTTTATAAGGACCATGTTTATGGTTCGCTGTCAACGCTGCGATAAGGATGTTTCGTTAACACAGATAAAAAAGAGTTTGTTTGTAAAACTTGCTCGGGATAATAAGCTTTCAAAGGAAAAAATTGAAAATATCAAAAAGAGAATAGGTTGTTCTGATATCTATAGAATTAACGCTGGATTTAAAGACAAAAAAGGCAAAACTAAAGATTTTTGTTTTTATATCACAAAAGATTCCAAATCAGGAAAAATATTTGATATTGATGGACCTTTAGAGATTTTAAGCCAACCTCTGTAGAGCGGCAGATCCGATATGAACGATATACCACTTTAAAAGAATGGAGCAATATGGGAATCGCGGGAGTAATATTTGTTCTGATAGGGGTTTTAATGCTTTTGTTTTCTTCTTCTGTTGGAAAATATTTTTCAATCATTGGTATGTATATCTTTAAGAATGGTCCATTTCCTGAATACGCAAAATTCTATGAAAATAGGCATAGGGCTATAAGAGGCATTAAATTCTGTGGTTTAATAGTATTAATACAGGGAATTATCTTTTTCTTATTATCTTTTTATATTAAATGAAATCGTGGTGTGGAGAAAAATCATTAATAGATGGGGACAGAATTCCGGGGAGCAGCAAAGCTAATATCCTGTGATCCTGCCAGGGCTTGCTCTGGTTTTCCCAAAGGGGATATACTTTATACAGTCTATGGTTGGCAAGGCCTCCTACCATAGGTATTTGTTTATTTAACGAGTAGTTCGCTGAAAGCGATATACAAATCGTCTATGATAGAAAGCGAAATGGTATAAGCGGAAAATAACCCGCCTTTGGCAAAAGTGGGCTACTTCCGGCAAGGCCGGAAAAATCTTAAGAGAACAGTACTGCTGTCAAATACAGGTGACAACCTGGTTGGTTTCCGAGGATTTTCTTACCGCGTCGAGGATTTTCGACAGGTTCAAAGCGCTGGCTGTGCTTACCGGAAATGTTTCATTTCCCCTGATCGCTTTGGCAATCTGCGGGTAAATCACGAACGGATCGCCGTAACGATTGTCCATGGTGATACGGTGATCGCCGCCGAATTCCTCATGGGAAACCACGATTTCCGGTTGCTGGCGGTAAGCGGACGGATCGATGTCGTCCGGCAGTTTCACCTGGTGAATTTCCACGGATTTTTCCTTGACGAAGATCGTGCCGCGGTCGCCTTGAATCACCCAGTTCGGCAACTTGTCGATGGCGATGGTGAATTCACAGGAGAGAATAACGTTTGATTCGGTAGTAAGCGAGGCATGGAAAACGTCTTCCACATCGCCGGGGTTAATGACCTGCCGGAGCTGGCCATAGACGGATTTGATGTCTTCGCCGATGAGCTGAACAGCCTGGTCGATGATGTGCGGTCCCCAGTTGAGGAGGTAACCGCCGCCGTACTTTTTCTCGGTTTGCCAGTCGTGACGGACACCGAAGCTGAATTCGCGCCGGCGCACCAAGAACACCTTGCCGATGGTCCCGGCATTGATGATCTCGCGGAGCCGGACAAGATCGCATCCCCAGCGTGCGGGCAGCCACGGCAGCAGGATTTTGCCGGTTTCTTTTTCGGCCGCTACCATTTTTTCGGCTTCGGCGGTATTTACCGCCCACGGTTTGGTTACCAGTACATTCACGCCGCCGCGCAGACACTCGCAAGTCATTTCGCAGTGTTGATCGCTTCTGGTCACGATTACCACCAGGTCGAGTTCTTCTTTTTCGAGCATTTCCTTGTAGTCGTAGTAGATTACGCATCCGAAGCGCTCTTTGGCTTTTGCCTGCGCTTCGGGGTCGATGTCGCAAACCGCGGTAACGGTGAAATCGTTTTTCAATTCTTCCAGCGGGTCGGCATGCAGGGTGCTGCCGCTCCGTCCGTAACCCAAAATAGCTGTCTTGACCGTCATTTTTTCCTCTTGGTGTTTTTTAATATTTACCGTATTCCTGAAGCGTTTCCCACATTGCCATGATGTTTTCCGGTGGGGCTTCGGCCTGGATATTGTGTACAGTGTTGAAAACGAATCCGCCGTTCGGCATCAGAACTTCGAGATTGCGCTTAACGTCTTCCCTGACTTCCTCCGGGGTTCCGCGCGGAAGCACTTTCTGAGTTTCCACGCCGCCTCCCCAGAAGGTCACTTCCGAGCCGAAATCCTTTTTGAGCTGAACGGGTTCCATTCCGGCGGCGTTCACATGTACCGGATTGAGAATGTCCACGCCGATTTCGATGAAGTCCGGCAGGATCGGCCTGACGTTTCCGCAGGAGTGAAAGAAAAGCCAGCCGCGTTCACCTTCGGGTTTCTTTTCCGCGAGTTTGCGTTTGATTAGCGAGAAAACTTCTTTGAAACGGGGTTTCATAAGTTCCCGGAAGGTATCAGGCGAGATCAACTGGCTTTCCTGGGTTCCGTAATCGTCGGTTTCCACCACGATGTCCACCACGCCGCCGAGTTCATCCAGCGCCATTTCCCAGAATTCCATTTTGAGTTCGGTGAATTTGTCGAGAACGATTTTTGCGTTGTCGGGATCAGCCAGCACGTCGCAAAGGAAATTTTCCATGCCGCGCAGACGCTGTCCCATCTCGAACAGTCCGGCGCAGAGTCCTTTAAGCATAACGATTTTGCCTTCGGCGCGGAATTTTTCGGCCTGTTCGCGCAGTCCGGTGATGCGTTCGGGCAGCGCGGCTTTCGGCCAGGGATAATTGCGAATTGCTTCCGGATCGGCCATCGGACTGTCCAGCGGTGATTTTACCAGACTCCACCAGTAGCCGTCTTTCGGCAACTGCTGCACGAATCCCCATTCGTCGATGAATTCGAGATAATCACCTTTGTCCTCGCCTTTCACGTTCCAGTTGTGGCTGCACAGCGGGAACAGTCCCCGGGTGTCGACCTCAAGCCGTTCCAGCAGTTCGTCCGACGGAACAACAACCTGCTGAATCACATCCGCGAAAGGCGCAGGTGAGTCGCCGAGTTCGAGATACTTGCATAGATTGCGATAGGCAATCTGGTGAATACCGGAAACGTGAGTTCCCGCCAGATCGTAAGGGACCTGGTCGGGAGAACGATGTTCCAATGCGGCGATGAGCCGTTCGCGCGAGTTCATGGTTGTTTTCCTCAGCTGAGTTCCTGTTTTATTTCCGTGAGCATTTTTTCTATGCGGCGGCCGTATTCGATGTAGTTATCGATACGAACCTGGTTCTGGGCCTGGACACTCTCGTCGTGGAATACAACTTTCATGTGAGGCTCAATGGAAATGCCGCCGTCATAACCGGAACCGAGCAGATCGGTAAGGATGCGTTTTACTTCGCGGTCGCCTTCTCCGGGGAAAGTGTAAATGGCTTCGTTCTTTTCGTTGTCCCACTTCATGTCCTTGATATGAATGTAGGCGATATGTTCTTTTACATGGGCGTAGAAATCCCAGCTGGATTGGCGCGGGGAATTCGGGGTGTCGAGGCCGGGATTGGCGGTGTCGTAAACCAGCTTCAGGCCCGGAACCGCGTCGATCAGCTTCAGGGTGTATTCCCAGCCCATGCCGCCGTAGTTCATGCAGTTCTCGTGGACCGGCAGCAGACCTTCATCGGTGAACATTTTCTGGAGTTCGTTTACCCGCTTGAAGCGCTCGGCTTCCATCTGGTCGTCCGCGGGGCGGTCTTTCAGTACCGCGAAACTCATGACCCGGATAAGCTTGGTTCCGAGGCGTTTCATCCGGGGGATGGCGCGTTTTATTTCTTCGAGGGAACTGTCGAACGGTTTATCGATGGGTTTTGCCCAGTTTGCGATTGCTGATCCGAAACAGTTGATCTTCACGCCGGATTCTTCGAGTTTTCCGGCGACAACGTCGAATTCGGCGTCACTCAGGTCGTGAATGTTCTTGCCGTCGATGTTACGGGATTCGATGTTTTCCCATCCGAGAGCTTTGGTCGCTTTAATCTGGCCGTCGATTCCGGCGGCGGCTTCGTCCGCAAATCCAGTTAAATACATTTTTACACTCCTTTTTGTATAAAAAGTTTCTATAATATATGCTTTATCCAAGCATAAACCTATTGACAAAATGCTCAATAATTTGTACATTATGATTATGAATTATTTTGACGGCATAGAATGGGTGGGGTACAATCATGTTCCGGAATGCCGGGGCGCGGTCAACAAATATTTTCACGATTATTTTGTTATTGACTACAATCACGATGGTGAATTAAACTTGAAACTGGATGATGGTCCGGTGATTCGGTTGAAGTCCCCGGTGGCATGGTTTACGTTTCCAGGTCCGTTTTTTTACTTCATGCCTGATGAGGGTAAGATTTGGGACCATCGCCATATCAGTTTCCGGGGGCCAAGGGTGGAAGCCTGGATGAAATCCGGGCTGGTGGATTTTAAAACCCGTACCCCGGTTATTCAGGTGAACGATCCCGAACGTTTCGCCAAACGGATGGATGCGATTATGGAGTATCTTAGCGCTCCGGCCTACGGCCCGGAACGGGCAGTGCAGATGTTCGAAGGATTGCTGCTTCAGCTTCACGAACAGCGTTCCGTCCAACCTGCCGTGTCACCCGCTGAAAACAAGGTTTCCGAGTTCATTGCCCTAATAGACAAAGAGCCGGAACTGGATTGGGATTTTAAAAGCAAGGCGCGCCAGTTTGGGATGTCATACTCTCATTTCCGGCTGATTTTCCGCAATCTTACCGGGCTTCCGCCGCACCAGTACATGAACCGGCAGAGAATGTCGAAAGCGGCACGGTTGTTACGGGAAAACCGACTCGAAATCAAGGAAATCGCCAATCTGGTGGGATACGAGGATATTTTTCATTTCGCGAAGCTGTTCAAAAAACACTTTCGCACTCCCCCCGGACGTTTCCGCGCCCGTTCGACATTGAAGTAAAGTTAACCACGAAGATATTAAGATATTTTCGATTACAATGACAATATCCTAAAGCCCAATACTGTTCACTTAACGTTGGCAATGCGGAAATGTGAAGCGTGACAAGAAGAGTAATATCGGATCGATTATTCTTCGCAAATACGTATGGTTTATCGTAAAATCGGTTCACAGCCAAGGAGTATCCTTGGATTGAAACTGCCGGGATCGCGGAGTATTCCGGCCACTCGATCCAAACACACTGTCTGGGCGGGGATTGTCCCCGGATTGAATGGGCAAAGTGTTTCATGACTTTGCCGGGATCGCGGAGTATTCCGGCCACTCGATCCAAACACACTGTCTGGGCGGGGATTGTCCCCGGATTGAATGGGCAAAGTGTTTCATGACTTTGCCGGGGTCGCGAAGCATTCCGGCCACTCGATCCAAACACACTGTTTGGCCGGGGATTGTCCCCGGATTGAATGGGCAAAGTGTTTCATTACTTTGCCGGGGTCGCGAAGCATTCCGGCCACTCGATCCAAACACACTGTTTGGCCGGGGATTGTCCCCGGATTGAATGGGCAAAGTGTTTCATGACTTTGCCGGGGTCGCGAAGCATTCCGGCCACTCGATCCAAACACACTGTTTGGCCGGGGATTGTCCCCGGAGTGAATGGGCAAAGTGTTTCATGACTTTGCCGGGGTCGCGAAGCATTCCGGCCACTCGATCCAAACACACTGTTTGGCCGGGGATTGTCCCCGGAGTGAATGGGCAAAGTGTTTCATGACTTTGCCGGGATCGCGGAGTATTCCGGCCACTCGATCCAAACACACTGTCTGGGCGGGGATTGTCCCCGGATTGAATGGGCAAAGTGTTTCATGACTTTGCCGGGGTCGCGAAGCATCCCGGCCACTCGATCCAAACACACTGTTTGGCCGGGGATTGTCCCCGGATTGAATGGGCAAAGTGTTTCATGACTTTGCCGGGGTCGCGAAGCATCCCGGCCACTCGATCCAAACACACTGTTTGGCGGAAAAATCGTAAGTGAATGGTATTGGCCTGAAGCCTGATGCCTGAAGCCTAGTTTACCACCGTGGCGATTGAAGTATCGCCGGAGAGCACTCGCTCAAGGCTGTCGGGATCGGAGAAATTGAACACGATAATTGGCAGATTGTTATCCGAACACATGGAAAAGGCGGTGGAATCCATGATTTTCAGCCGTCGCGACAATGCTTCGGTGTAGGAAATTTTTTCGAAACGTTCGGCATCGGGATTTTTCATTGGATCGTCGGAATAAATGCCGTCAACTTTGGTAGCTTTCAGAACGGCTTCACAGTCGGTTTCGAGGGCGCGAAGGGTTGCGGTGGTGTCGGTCGTGAAGAAAGGGCTTCCGGTTCCGCCGGCGAAGATCACCACTTTGCCGCTCTGGAGATGCTTGATGGCTTGTCCGCGGTTAAACCGGTCGGCCATTGGTTCCATTGCCACGGAAGTCTGAACGACGGCGGAAACCCCGGCGGTGTCGAAAGCGTCTTTGAGGCTGAGAGCGTTCATCACGGTAGCGAGCATGCCCATGTAGTCGGCGGTAACGCGGTCCATGCCCCAGCCGGAACCGACGGCTCCGCGCCAGATGTTGCCGGCGCCTACAACCAGCGCCACTTCCACCCCGTTGTCGATTACCGAGGTAATCCTTTCAACGATATTTTTTACGGCGTCTTCATCATAGCCGTGATCTTTGTCGCCTTTTAGCGCCTCGCCGCTGATCTTTAACAGTACCCGCTGATAAACATAGTTTTCCGACATGATTCCCCTCCGGTGGTCAGCTTAAATTAATTGATGCTGACACAACATAACGTTTGCTTTATGTTCTTGCAAAGCCCGTTATTGAATTTTCCGGTATTCAGTTGGCGGGGAATTTCAACCGGTAGCGCAAGCAGTCCGCGGTGCCGTCGTCCCATCTGGTTTTGGGTTCTTCCGCGAGCATCAACACGAATTCGCCGGTAATACGGTCGCGATATTTTCCGAAATTGCTGTAGCGGCGGCCGGTTCCGTGTGGAAAGTCCTCGTAACGCGGAGCGCCGGGAGGTAGATCCTGGATTATCGTTACCGAATCCTTGATTATTGCAAGTTTTTCCGGGGCGAATTCGGCGATGGTCAACGGATAACGCGGGTCGCATCCGTAAACCGGTTCTGGGAGGATATTGGTGATCCAGTGATGTTTGCCGGTTTCCGGCACGCTGATAAAACGGGCGAGGCAACCGGGAACATGTACAGGAGAACCATCGGTATAGGTCAACTGCCGGGGAGTTGTCCAGGTTTGACCGCCATCATGAGAGACACAGATCCAGCGTCGGGCGGGAAGTCCGCTTTTCCTGTTGCCCCGGCAGCGCAAAGTGGTGACGAGTCTGCCGTCTTCAAGCAATAGCAGGTCGGGTTCGCTGAGTTCCCAGGGCCGGTACGGATCGGATTCGGGAACTTCGATTTCATCCCCGCAGATCCAGATAAGATCGCTGCCGTCGGGATTCCAGTTTGCGCGGAAAAACACGGGATATGTGTTTGGCCGGATTGCGTCTCTGAGAATATGGACTCCCATCACGATTGTTCCGTCGGCAAGTTTTACGAACGGGGCCTGGTCGGAACAGGGATTGTCGGTTCCGGCGGTTACTTTGGGCATCCAGTGATTTTCATCGAATTCCGCGCCGGGATGGATGATCTGACGGGGTTCGGTCCAGGTTTCTCCGCCGTCGCGTGAAATTTCATAGAAGAAACGGTTTTCGCGGTGCCGCCACACGGAATCTTTTTCGGAGGAACGCCGGATTATCGACCGGTTGTAAACCGCGATCAAGGCATCGTGGTCCGCATCGAGGAAGAACTGCCAGTCGCCGTGCATGGTTTTTCCGGTGGTGAAACTGCCGTTCAGGATTTTTTCTTCCTGCGGCATCCAACTTTCTCCGTTGTCACGGGAGATATATTTTTGTACCGATCCGTCCCATTCCGGCCAGTTTTCCACGCCCAGCGACTTGGTGTTGGTAACGTGCATCGACAGGATAAGCGACTGTCCTGAATTCGAGGTGTAGGAGGGATTGAGCGCCCACACGTCGTGATGCGGTTCCGCGGCAAACAACAGGTCTCTTTTAATCGATAATTTCATCTAATCACAAAATCCTATTCGATTCTCCAGTTTGTGTCGAACTGAGTTCCGTATTTTACGGACTCCACATGGCCGTCTTTTACCAACACGTTGCCGAAGTTGTTGTGCGGGAAGTCGGCGCCGTAGGTTTCACTGTAATGCGCGGGTTCCGAGTAGACGGATTTTTCATATCCGGGGGCGACAAGCCCGACATCGTCGTAGCGGTTTTCAATCAACAGGATCGACTGGTCAGGAACTTTTCCCAGCCGTTTCGGGATTGCGCTGCCGGATCTTACCGCGCCGCCGACACTGTCATAGTACGCATACTGGTAACCGCCCCAGAAGCCTGTAGTTTCGGGGGGATTGTCGGTGCAGAGCGTCGGGGCATATCTTACGTAATAGCGCATATCCGCGGTGGGTTCGCATTTACGGACGGAGTCACAGAAAAAAACGGTGCTTGGTGTCGAGGGGCTGGTTCTGACTGCTCCGCCCCATGTGTAAAATTTGTCGCTGTAATTTAGATAATCGCGGTAATATACCGTCCATGAGCGGTTCTTGCCGGGGTCGGTGTAATGTGCTGTCGGCGGCAGGAATCCGTCATAATCGTTTACATACTGGGCCATGCCTGTGCCGATCTGTTTCAGATTTGCCGTGCAATTGATTCTTTTTGCCGATTCACGGGCATTTTTCAACGCAGGAAGCAGCATTGTCGCCAATATAGCAATTATTGCTATTACTACCAGCAATTCGATTAACGTAAATTGCGATTTTTTACAATTTGCTTTAAGCGCACTCATAATTATCCCCTTCCTTATTAAATTGTCAATCTTCAACGGTCCAGTCAGTATTAAACATAGTCCCATATTTTACACTGCGCACGTTTCCCTCGTAAAACAGCAGGTTCGCACGGTTATTATGCCTGAAATCCGTGGAATATTTTGCATTGAAGTAGCCGGGTCTTGAATATACGGATTTGCGATATCCAAGGGTGGCGCCGCGGCCGACATAATCACGGTAACTCTCCGTGATTATCGCGGTTTGAGGGAGCATCTGGGTCAATTTCTTGTGAAAATAATATCCTCCCTTTGCTGTTTCACTGTTGTCATAATAACTATATGTGTAGCCTCCCCAACGACTTAACGCGGGTGGATCATCATAGCACAACGTTGGCGCGTAAGAACTGAAATACTGTACGGTGGCGTGAGGATCCTCGTAATAATGCCCTCTGTCATCCGAGGTATTGCAGAAAAGAATATTGTCGCTGGTGACCGGATGGGCATAAAGTCCGGATGACGTCAGGCAAAATTCCTTGCCGATATAAGGCCAAAGGAATTGATACCAGGCGTCCTTATAGCTGGTTCCGCATGCATTCGCCGGCATATAGTCCCAGTCAGCGCCATACATCGCGATAGCGTTGCCGATTTGTTTTAAATTATTGGTGCAGTTAATGCTCCTCGCCTGTTCCCTTGCCTGTTTCAGCGCCGGGAGCAGCATTGCCGCAAGTACGGAAATTATCGCGATCACAACCAATAATTCAATTAACGTAAACGGGTTGCATTTTCTGGTTCGCGATTTCATTTTACATTCCTCCATTTTTAATTTCTTCAACCTTAGCATCGTCAATGTATATGGCTTGTCCGGTTTCCAGCAGCGCCGGTTTGCCCCATGACAGCGTGATCATTATCACCATGCTTTTAATGTTTTCGGGGGTAGTGAAACATCCTCCATATTGTTCCCACACATTCGGGTTCGGAGTCAACATGACGGATTTTCCGAACCTTCTGACGCCTTGACCGTTTTTACGCAAGCCGGTTACTCCGATGAACCGGCGTTTGCCCTTGTTGTCCCAGTACATTACCCTTACCGACAACATCGGGAATTGTCCTTTCATCCAGAACGAAAACCGGTAATGGGTATTGGGGTTCGCGGGGATGCCTAAACCGGGGGTATATCCGTTGCCGGTTCCCAGCAGCAGGGCGGCAAGAATGCTTTTTTTGCCTTTCCGGTTCAGCCAGTCGAGGAATTTTAAATACACGCAGGATTTTCCGGAATGGGCTTCGGTGGTGGATATTCCCCATACGGCTTTGCCGCCGCCTCCGTAAGCGCCCCAGCCGATGGGAAGTTTGCCGTTATTTTTCAGGTGGAACCTTTTCACCGGATACTTTTTCGGTGAAACCCAGGTTTCGGCTCCGGGATTCTCCATCAGGTTCTTATTATCGGCGGCATTAATGCTTACGATGCAAAACAGAACTGCCGAGATAATTGTCAGAAGATATTTCATTTTTCATTCAGCCATTTTATGCTGTTCAGCAGGACTTTAAGTTCGGCCCCCTCCGGCAGTTCCGAATCTCCCGACAGGTTGCTTGCTCCTCCCCGGATGCCCGTAAGCATACCGTTGAGGACTACGCGCCCCCGGCCGAGTTTCCCGTAAACAACCACCGGTATATTTTTTGTATCGGTTACCGCGATTTTTCCGTTCGGCCCGGTTTTCAGGGAAATGCAGTCGTACTGGAAATCGGGGGTGAATTTATCTTTTGCGTCAAGTCCGGCGGTAATCGGAGTACTGGCAACGGATTTGAGGCGCGGCAGCCTGACTTTGCCGTTTCCGGAGCCGACGTCACGGAACATCGCCATGTGTTTCCGGAATCCAACCGCATCGTGCAAACACAGAACGCCGCCGCCGCTCATCAACCAGTCGGTTATCATGGCGGATTTCCGGTTCAGGAGCAAGGGCTGGGACTTCTGGGTGATAATCAGAACTCCGCATTTTTCCAGCAGCGATTTATTTAAACGCGGGATCAGCAGGACTTTATATTTATTCTTTTCCAGTACCTTTTTTAGTGATTCTGCGCCCATGCCTTCCAGAATGCCGATCCGCAAATTTGCCTTGATTCCGGTACTGTTCGCGGAAGAGGACGATGTGTTTTTCTCTTTCGGATTCACGATTATTGTCGGGGTGTCGGGAAATTCCTCCTGAGTATATATCCGCCGTAGGCTGACCAATCCCCAGGTGATCTGTTTTTTCGGCGGGAAATCTTCCGGAAATTTTCTTCCCTGGGCGAACATTCTAAGTTTGATTTTCAGCAGGAGTTTGTCATTTTTTGCCACCGGGGGAATTTTTACCCGGCATTCGAGATTTTTCGTATTTCTGTCAATCTTCAACCGTCCCGGCAGGTCGGGACATGTGGCGATGATTTTCCCCTTTTTCGCTCCCGGCGCGATTTTTTCTATCTGAATCCTGCTTACAAATACCAGGAAAGGGCCGTCCAGATAGTCGAACACTACATAATAGTTGCCTCCTTTCACCGACACTTTTCCGGTGATGTCGAATGTTAGATTGGCGTAATTCCGGGAGAAATCCTTTGCGGTCCATTCCCCCACATCGGTCAACCGGGTTTCCGGGCGCGGATCTTTCAGGCCCAGACGCACGGTAAGTTTCCGCAGGATTTCGGTGGTGAGGAGCATCGAGTTCGCGGTTTCCAGCAACCTTACCTGGGTGAAAGCGTACCTGCGGTCGGTTTTTCTGCTGTTCTGGCGGTCACTCCAGGACAGCAGACGAGTGGTGATGATGCCAGCGACCCGGTCAAGTTCGTCAAGATACGAAGCCAGCTTTTGTTTGGTTGCCTTGTCCAGGTTGCCGCCGTTGAGGATTTTGGAGATATTCATCATCAGCCCGAAAGCCTGAATTCCGGCGAGGGTGAACTCCGACTCGTCGATCATGTCCGGATTTCCGGCCTGTTTTGCTAGTTTCACCGCTTCCTTCGCGGTGGTGATGCTTTTGTTCAGGCTTTCAGGTTTGACTATTTCTGATTTGTCGAAACGGTGGTCGAAAGGCTGGCTGCCGTAAAATCCCATGGCCGGATCGTAGAGCATTCTCAGAAAGAACCGGGTCTCCGCCAAATCCCAGCTCGCTTCTCCGGCCTTCATTGCCCATTTTGCGAAGAGTTTGGGATTCTTGACGCCTCTGGATACGGCGTATGCCTCCGCGAACTCTTCCGGTGAGCGGCCTTTGGCGTTCCAGCTCCATTCCGCCATTGCGGTAAGGTTGAAATCGTAAAAATAGCGGTCAGGCACGGTGTAGCCGTAGATCGCGGAAATCTTTTTCGCGGCAAATTCTGACGTCCGGAAGTGGACAAACTGCGGGGAGGTCATTGGGGCGATTGTCCGCCAGGAGTTGGTAAGCTGCGGCACTACGCCCGTGAAGCCGCCGTTTTTGGCGAAGTCGGCAAGTTCCGGGAAAATCATCGGGTTCTTGTCGGAAATATAAGTAAGGCCGCCGTCATAATAAACGATTCCCATGCCAAGCTTTTTGGCAAGGTCAATGATCACCTTGTTTTTACCGGCGCGGCGGGTTCCCTGCGACAGCCAGATGCGCATTCTTATTTTCGGGAAACGCTTTTTCGCGGCTTCGTAAGCCTGTCTGAGCGCTTCAACTTCCATTTCGTAGTTCACCTGCTTTCCCGAGGCGGTATAGCATTTCGGCGGTTCGCCTTCCGACAGCCAGATGCTGATTTCATTGTGGTATTTATGCTGGACTTCCGCCATTTGCATGACCCAGGCTTTCAACAGTCTGATAGTAACCTGACTGGTAAAGTCGGGATAACTTACAATCTTTCCGGATTTGTTTCTGGCAAAGGCCGGAAGCAGGTGTTTAAGGTCTTTCCGGTATCGCGCCGGAAGCAGAGTCCGGGAGGCAATAACACTGATATGCGGAATGTATAAAATCATTTTTATGCCATAATCCGCTCCCTGCTTGAGCAGGTTCCGGTCAACTTTCAGAATAGGATTGCCTTTTTGGTCAATTACGGCCCCGGCGCCGATCTCGATCATGTTCAGCTTCCATTTTGAAAACCACGGAATGGAAATGTGCGCGTAATTTCCCCACTGGCCGCGTTCAGCGATGTCCGGCCAGTCGACCACATTCACAAGCGGAATGTCGATCACGGTTTTTGCATCGGTTTTTGCAGGCGGTTTCACCAGCTGGGTAAAGGTTCTTGCCGCATACAGCAGTCCGGTTGCGGTATTGGCAGTGAGTTGAATAGTGGTTTTTCCGTTCTTTTTGGAACTGGTTATGGCGTATGCCTGGTCACTGTTCGGAAGCGTTGAAAGCTGAGATCTGCCGGAAACCAGCTTGAGCTTCAGCTCAACGACGCAATTATCGGCGGATTTATTAAGCCGGAACGGTTCGAGTAATTTGTTGATTAATTTTGTATCGGGAGCATTGAGTTTAAGTTCCGGGCAGAAGATTTTACTCACCGGAACTGATGTTTTTCCCGACACCTTCATCTTCTGCGGCAGTGGAATTACTCTGCGTTTCCAGTTGATTTCACTGTTCCCGGCGTATGAGTCGCTGATGCTGAGGATTGAAGCAATAGCAAGTATTGCGGCGGCTAATCGTTTGACCATTAGTTTCATGGTTACCTTCTGATTTTGTTATGTTTTTATGCTTTTTTATTTTATTGATTCTGGCGCTGGTCCGGTAGATTCCCTTACCACCAGTTTTACCGGGATTTTCTCCTCAATTTGATTTGAAAAAATATCAATATCCTTGTTATCTATTGCTTCGCTCAACAAATGCATTGCCCTGTTGCCGATGCTTTCGCAGTTATGTTCAACTGAAGTTAATGTCGGGAATGTCCACCTTGTATATGAAATGTTGCCGTAACCGGTTACCGACAGGTCTTGCGGGATTTTCAATCCCAGGCGTGATGCGGCGCGGACAACTTCCAGGGCGCTCTGATCGTTAACGCAGACAATCGCGGTGGGGCGGTCTTTCCGCTTCAGCAATTTGTATGCATGGCTTTCGAATTCGCGCCAGTCGCTTTCAACCAGTAGATGCTTGTCGATCATCATACCGTTGTCAATCATTGCTTCCAGAAATCCCTTCCGGCGGATTGAGGCGTATCCGAATTCAAGCCCGGCTGCGAGATGAGCGATCCGGGTATGCCCTAAATCCGCCAGATGCTCCACGGTCTGTTTCATACCGTCGATATCATCGGTGTAAACCCGGATCCCCCATTGATGGGGAAAACTGCTGGACATGATTGCGATCGGAACCCTTAACGGCGCAAAACGCTGATAAATCTTCTGGAGACAATCTTCCGGGAGAGAACGGCAGATGATTCCCCTGACCCGCTGCCCGATGCTTCTGCTGATAACTTCCGCAACATTATTGCCGTAATTTATATCCAGGGGCATTGCGTAATATCCGCGGCTGAGCGCTTCATTCATGACCCCGTTAAACATCTTTGCGTCATATTCCTGAAAGGAAAGATTGCCGATGACCGCGATAATATTTGATTTTCCGGTAGCGGTGGAACTGGCAAGTTCATTGCGGCAATATCCCATTGTTTCCGCCGCTTTCATAATCCGGCTAATCGTTTTACCGGCGATCCTGGCGGTGCTTTGCTTGCCCCCAAGCACCAGCGACACGGTCGTTTCGCTGACTCCAACCTTCCGGGCAATGTCTTTTTGAGTAATCATTTGATAAAGCGCATTATTAATAAAATTATGTTAATTTAAATATAAAATATACTGTTTATTAATAAAATGATAAAGCGCATTAGCAAAAAAGTCAATACCTGTTTTGAAAAATTTTAACAATTGGCCGGAACCGCCAAAACTCCGGAAATATCTGTTGCTGCCAAAAAATGCATCTAACCCCTTAACGGGGAACGGTTCAGCGGGAGCTTCCCCCTCCATAATAACCATTTGCAATACAACGGATTGGAGGGAGAGACTCTGTCGAGCCGACACTGTTAACGATATTGTCCGGGTATCGTATTTTTTCCGCTTTCTACTTATGACGGGCCGTCAGATTACACTGGATTTCAATATAGTTTGATGAAATTCCGGAAGATACTTGCTTTTTTGTGTAACTCGTGTTACAATATATGTAACGCGTGATACATAGCTGAAAGAATTAACGTCATGACCGTTAAAAGCCAAGTTACCATGAAAGATATCGCCAGGGAGGCGGGAGTGAGCCGGGCCGCCGTTTCACATGCTCTGAATGAACGCTATAAAAGCGTTTTCCTTACCGAGAAGACCAGGAAGCATATCAAGATAGTTGCCCGGCGCATGGGGTATGTTCCGAACGAAATCGCCCGTTCCATGGTCAGCGGCCGCACCAGGACCGTCGCTTACATCGATAACGACCTTGGCCGGCATGATTATTCCGGGCGGATACTTTCAGGAATCATGCAGACTGCGTCCGCCAACGGACACAACACCAAACTCTTTTCCTATAATGAAGATCCCATAGAAAGGATTACCAATGAGATTGTGCGCCAGAGGGTTTCCGGGGTTATATGTCGTGTCGTCATTGGTGGAGATGATTTCAAAGTCCTGGCTGAAATATTAAAAAGATACATGATTCCACTGGTGTCTATGGTCAATAATCAGGAACCGGACGGGATTTTTGTTGTCAGCGATGATAAAAATGGCGTAATTCGGGCGATTGAGTACCTTCATGGTCTTGGCCACCGCCGAATTGCAATGGTTGGAAGAAATCTTAAGGAAATGGACTCCCCGCGTTCCGATGGATTCAAGTCCGGAATAAAAAAATTCCGTTTGAACTGCGAAGACCTGATAACCGAATGTAATAAAGAAACCTTCTCCGGTGCAATGCAAAAGTTAATGGCAATGCCACCGGGCAAACGGCCCACCGCGATATTCTGCACTACCGACCCATTGGCAATGAAGGTTCTGCAATTGCTATACGATATGGAGATAAAAGTTCCTGATATGGTGTCAGTGATCGGATTCGGGGGGATGAATATGTGCGAACTCGCGAGTCCGTCACTCACGACCATAACTCAGCCGTTTGAAGAAATGGGCAGGAGGGCCTGTCAGGAGATACTGAAGCTTATCGGTTCCGGCAGGAAAGAATATTTTGCTGAACGCCAGAAAATAATTCTTCCTGTAAAACTGACAATAAGAAATTCAGCCGGACCGGTGAAAAACTGAAAAAGGATATAAATATAGGAAAAATACCATGAAGGGGAGCGGAAATGAAAGAAACAGGAAAAAATCATAATAGCTGTTTTCATGCCGGAAAGATATTTACTCTTATTGAATTGCTTGTGGTAATAGCGATAATATCAATACTGGCATCCATGCTGTTGCCGGCGTTGAAAAAAGCCAGGGAACAGGCAAGAAGCATCCACTGCACCAATAATTTAAAACAGATCGGGAACGCAATAGCCATGTATGGCTCCGACTGGGATTATATGCCGGCGTACGCATGCGGCGGTTACAAAGATGTCTGGTATCAATACCTCTGGCCGTATATCGGAAAGGAATTTTGCCTGACGTCATCCGGACTTTATGCCCATCCGGTCATCAGCGATAATGTTCTTTTCTGCAGTAGCGCCAACGACAGTACGCATTATTGCGAAACACCCCATGACACTATAGAATATTTCAGTTCATATGCGCCAACCCTGTGTTACCGTGACCCTCCCGGCATGAGCCGCTGGGGAGGTTATACTTACAGCTATACAAATAACGATACGATCAAGGAGGGATACTATCTACATAAAAAATTGACCCAGATGCTCCCTCAAACCGCGATAATCACGGAGAGTTACCGTGATTATGTCGGCCGCGGAGCAGCCCAAGGATACTATAAACCAGAATATTCCAGACCGGTATATTTTAATAAGAAATACTCAACTGATTTCAGGCATAATAACCGTGCGAACCTGCTGTTTTACGAAGGAAATGTCCGCAGTGTTAAGTATGGTACTATGTTCAATCCGGACTGGACTGTTGAAGATTAAAAATTTGTCTATCAAAAATAAATTTATGTATGGGTTGTTACATTTTCAGGCAATAATATTATCTTTATTTTTCTAAATAAAAAGGACGATATCTTTTGAAAAGCAGTGTTTTTTATATTTTCGTGGCGGTAGTAATATCTATTTCCGCAAAGGCGGAAATGGTTATTAACTTGACAGTTGATAAAAGAGGTAAACTCGTTGATACCATAAATCCGAAGCTGAAAATCACTTCGCAGAATTGTGAAGTAAAAAAGGATGCAGGTAAACCGGCGGTCATTACTTTCGACAAAGGAAAAGTGCGGATTGACGGCAGGAAATTTTATTTTCAGAATTTCAGTTTCCTGCTCTGGATTTCCCCGGTGCAGATGACGAAAGTAACGCCGGAAAGCGTACTGAGAGGTCCGGGAGGCAACGGCTTTCACAACAGTTACAGGTTGTTTTTCAATTCCGTTGCGGGGGTAATGAAACCGGTGTTGAACATGAATTTCGGGGGGCGTTCTCCGAGAAGTATTACCGGTCCGGGCATTCCCTGCGAAAGATTTTCCATGATTACGGTAACCTGTGACGACAACCGGGTTTGCATGTATGTCAACGGCAAGCTGGCGGGAACTCTCGATAAAAAAGGCAAAACCATCAATTACATAAAGAGAACCCGCGATTTATTTCTCGGCTTCGCCCACTTTAAACTGTTTATTGGGAAAATGTCCGGATTTAAATTCTATGATAACATTCTTGCCGCAAATGACATAAACAATATATATCAGAAAGAAAAAGAACTGTATAAACCATCAGGTAAAACAGCAACCAGAAAAAGTAAGCGGCCGAATTATTATGAAAATGATGAATTGTGCATTCCGTCGAGACCGGGAAAGGACAACTTGGCAGTCAATCCTTCTTTTGAAGCGGGAACCCGTTACTGGCGGGGCAGCGGATATATCATAGACCGTCCGGTAAGGCTTTACGATATTGACAAAACGGAAGCGTTCAGCGGTCAACGTTCGCTCAGGTTGAACAACTTTAAAGGTGAGTCGGAAACCTGGATAGAATGCTTTGCGATTCCCGTGAAAACCGGTGAAACTTATACCGCCAGTTTTTATGCCAAAACCGATGTTCCCGGTATGAAAATCCAGGCACGGATAATTACCGGCGTATGGCCGGTTTTTCCTGTGTCGCGCAGGTTTACCCTTTCGGAAAAATGGCGTCGTTATTCGATGACTTTCAAAGCCCCGAACAATATTGCGCTGATTATGCTCCGCGGCGAAAGAAAACCGCCGGTGGATTACCGGATCTGGCTTGACGGCGTACAGATCGTGAAAGGTTCCGCTCCGGTAAAATTCACTGAACCGGAAGTCATTGCAAAGCTGAATACCGGCCGCCGGAACAATATCTATCAGCCCGGTGAGGCCATGTATCCGGTTTTGGAAATTGCCGCCGGAAAAAAATGCAAAGGGAAAGTGAAAATCACCGGATTCGACTTCCTGAAAAACAAGTTGTTGTCGGAAGAACACGAATTCAAGACCGGTGATGACGGCAGAACAAAGCTGGCTTTGGATTTTAACGGGAAACTTAAAAAAGGCAGCAATGTAATCCGGGTTGATTTTACGCTGGACAACGGTTTTAAGTCCTATGATTATTTCCGGGTAGGGGTGATGGATTTCCTGGTTTTCGACTTTCCGCACCGTCAGCTTTTCGCCGTTGGCAACATTTCATATATTCCCGACAGTGAAACAGCCCTGACTCGGACCTGGAATGCCGGATTCGGAGCGATTGTTCCTTTTGGGCACTGGTATCCCAACCATTATTTCCGGAAGTTGAGCGATAAAGGTTTTGTTACCTTGGAAAGCATTGGTCAGCATGGGCATATTTCATCAAGCTTTAAGAAAAAATCCAGAAAGCACGGCAACGGTAGTTTTGACATGAAATACCGTTTCAAGGAAATCACTGACGGCGATCTGAAAACCATCGCGGCGAACACTCGGAGCGTGGTCAGGAATCTTCCGGATGTCAAGTATTGGAAGCTGCTCAACGAGCCCGGTGGCATTCAGGAAGGCCCCGGGAACATGGATAAATTCGTTAAGGTGCTGAAAGTGGTGGCGGAAAACATTAAAAAAGTAAATCCGAAACTCAAAATTATATCCCCGGAACCCACCAACATGTATCCGGCAAAGGGGATCAGGCTGGTTGAGTCCATGGCGGAAAACGGCTTGCTCGATTTCGTTGATATTGTTGGTATTCATCCCTACCGGCCCCGCCCGGAAAGTCCGGACCTCGACGCCCACATCAAGCTTTTCCTGGACATGCTTGCAAAGTACGGTTGTAAAAAGGACGTGTGGTTTACCGAGCAGCAGCATTTCGAAACTTACATAATTCCTGAACTTGGGCTCGAAACCACCGTGCATTCCAATAACTGGCGGGGGAAGGTGTTGTCATACGACCTGGGATTCGGTGAGAGACTTGCCTCCGCCTACAATATGCGAAGCTGGCTGATTTCCCTGAAATATTCCGGCCGGGTGAAGTTGCACTGTGAATGGATGGGCGGGAATTACCTGCTCGACCTTGGGGCCGTTCCCCGGCTGCAATACTGGATGCCGAACACACTTGGACATCTCCTCGGAGACGCAAAGTTCGTGCGCGACGTGGACATCTGTGCCGAAATCCGCTGTTATATTTTCCGCGACGGCAAGGGGCGTCCGGTGGCCGCGATCTGGAACTTTAACGAGGATATTGACCGAGGGAAAAAATCTCCGGCGGAAATTTTTGTGCCGTTTGCCGAATCCGAAGCGGAAATCTTTGACATGGCGCTTAATCCGGTGAAATTCGCGAAGGATCAGCCGGTCAAAATCACTTACGCTCCGGTTTTTATTCGTGGCGGCAAGCTGCCGTTTGATGAATTCGTTAAGCGGATGAAAAATATCAGACAGCGCGGCGGAACTTTCAAATCCATCAGCATCAACACCGCGTTTACCGCAAAAGACGCTATTAAAATCACGTTGATGAACCGGTTGAGCAGTAAACTTGCGGGAACGGTGAAAATTTCAGCGGGAGGCGGGGAAAAAATAGTCAGACAACTTGACCTTGCCCCGAAATCCTCCGAAGCCATAAGTTTGAACATTCCAAAATCGAATCAAATGATCAGACGGGTCCCGGTGACGGCAGGTTTCAAGGCCAAAGGGGAATCGAAAGAGCAGTCAGTGGAGGCCGTCTACAGCCTGATAACTTCCCGGAAAATTTCCAAACCGCCGGTTATCGACGGCGTTCTTACGGACTGGGACAAAAAGTATGCAATCGATGTTCCGCTTGCTTATAAAAAATTCCGGGTTCCTCCTGAAAAAGCGGGTGAATTTCCCAACGGTGCGAAGTGCGGCGGAAAAGACGATCTTTCGGCGCGGCTTTACACCGCATGGGACAACGAAAACTTTTACTTTGCGCTGAAGGTGAATGACGATGTACTGAAAAATATTCCCGGAGGTAAATCAGGGCAGCATAACTATGATGGCGTCCAGGTCTATTTTGACACTCTCGGGGATGCCCGGAATCGCGAATTCACCGGTTTTGATAACAATGATTACTGCTACAACCTGTTCGTCCAAAACGGGAAATTGCAGGTTACCCGGAATCCTGTTCCGGAGTGGCAGTTGTGTTTCCTGAAAAAGGGCAATGCCCCGGAAGTGAAACGCGCATATAAAAAAGTTCCCGGCGGTATGGTTTACGAGGCGGCGTTCCCGGCGAAATCACTGAGTCCGCTGACCTTAAAGAAAAACTATTCCTTCGGGTTTTCCATGATCGTGAACGACAACGATCAGGGATTCCGTGAACGCGGCCTGGTTTTGATGCCGTCGAATTTTGAACCCTACGCCAAGCCGCACATGTGGCCGGTGATGATTCTTGAGGATAATTGACCATGAAAGATTTCTACCGGGATTTTCTCCCGAACTCATTCGCTGAAATGGGTAAAACTTATTTTGTTTCACAAGCGGGCGGAGCTTCCGACGCCAATCCGGGAACAAAGGAAAAGCCCTTTCGTACCATAAACAAAGCCGCTTCCGTGCTGGGACGAGGCGACAAAATTATCATCGGGGAGGGGATTTACCGCGAGAAAATCCATATACCGGTGAACGGGCATGAATATAATCCGAGGAGTTTTCCCCGGTTTCAGGCCGCGCCGGGAGAAAAAGTCTATATCAGGGGATCGGAAATTTTTTCTCCGGAATGGAAACAGGTTTCATCTTGCGTCTTCGAAGCTGAATTACCGGAATTTCTGTTTCGGAATGGCACATATAATCCGTTCAGCTTGGGAATATACGTTGATTGCCGGGAAAATGCGCGTCCTGCCGGTGAGGAGCCTCTGCCGGAAACGCTTGGACAGGTTTACATCGACTCCGTGCCGGTAAAGCAGGTGAGGGCTATAGCGGAATTGGAGTCAAAGGAAAATTCCTTTCTCGTTTCCACCTGCGGAAAGAAAATTATGCTGCATCCTCCCGCCGGGACCGGTTTGAATGATTGTGAAATCGAAATAAATGTACGGGAAAAATGCTTTGAGTCTAACTTTGATAAACCTTTATATATGAATGTGAGTGGTATCCGGGTGGAGCATGCCGCTGAACCTGGACCGTTCTGTATCGCGCCCCCCCGGTCGAAGCGGAAAAATGCCGACGCCGGAATCGAGGTTGTCAAGGAATTCAGCATTCCGGGGGCCAGCGAGAAACATTGCGTTACTCTGGAAAGCGTAAATTTTTTTCCTGACGGCGAAATCATGCTCGGGACGGTTGTAGACGACACTGAACCGGGTTACGAGATCAACTCATTTCGGGCGGTCAGCAGGGACAAGGGGCTGAATTGGGAATGTACGGGCGAATCTGAAAAAAACCGCTACTATTATTTTACCGATTATGAAAATCAGCGCATGATACGGTATTTCTGGAGGGGTAGAGTAACTATCGAAGCGGTGTGCCTGGAACCTGACGGCCTGTTTGATCTGGTTTATCAGATATCAGCGGACGATGGTCAAACCTGGAGCGATGAAATATTTTTCGGCAGGTGCAGGAATTTCGGTTACCACATGGACATGGTAAAGCTTAATGACGGCTCGATTTTGTGGCAGTCGCAGGAAAACCAGTGGGAAGAAGGTATGCATCTGGCGGTTAAAACCTGGATCGGTAAATGGAACGCCGACCTTACCGCAATCGATTGGGATTACCGGGGAAAGCTTGAAATCGAGCCGGATAAAAGCGCCGCCGGACTTTCCGAACCGAGAACCTGCCAGACCTTCGAAGGAAGACTGGTCATGCTGCTCAGGCAGGGAGCGAAACTGCCGGAACAGGATAAACCGGGGATACCTTCGGTTAAGCTTATTTCAGTGTCAGACGACCTTGGGAAAACCTGGACGGAACCGCGTCCACTACTCTATGACGACGGCAAAATGGTTTATTCGCCGCGCAGTTATCAGGACATTTTCCGGGCGAGATCCGGGGCCGTTTACGGGCTGATGAATATTGTGGGATATCCCACCCACGGTTGTGATCCGAGAAACGTAGTCAATATCGGTGAAATCGATCCGGTTACACTTTGTCTGAAGCGCAATACGGTGGGAATTGTCGATAAGGCCATGCCGGATCATGCCGTAAAAGTCAGACTGTCGAACTGGAAACGGATCGAAGACCCGGCAACCGGTGATCAACTGCTGTTCATGAAATTGCACATGTGCCAGTTCTGCCAGGTTCGCGAAGGCTACGACTTCAACACCTACCGCTACCGGATCATCCTCCCCTGAACATTTGATTTTTATGCCAATGCATTTTCCCTCAAACTCCCAATCACCTTTAAAAACCTGTTTGTATTTATTACCGCTTGCGACGCAAGCGATAATAAGGTCAAAAGTTTTTGGAAAAGAAAGAAAGGGTATGGGAAAGAAAAGCCGGAAGAACATGAAGACCTGATTGTCAGAGTGGCAGGAATGTCGGCAAGGTTTGTAAAACTGGATAAAAAAGTCCAGGACGAAATAATTCAAAGAGCAGTGTATTCCGTATAATTGACAATTGGTATTTTGCCTGCATATTTTCAATAACGGCGATAATAGAAGTCGTTCGGCGCAGACATATTACGGAGTTGAACATGAAAGTATTCCTGAATACAGCGGCAGTTATCCTGATAGCCCTGGTTCTAAACGCATGCCGCAGTTACGAAAAAAGCAATCATGTAATTGATGTCGAGGTGAAAGCCCTTGGCGAACCTGGCACAACAAATGAAACCAAGCAGTACGTTGTAAATCCAACGCTTCAAAGGATAGAGAAAAAGGGCGTCAGGAAAATTCAATTAGGCCCTTTGGTTGCTACTGAGAAATTGGACATAAGCAAAGCATGGGGCAGGGCCGTAATTGATGGTGTCAAGTATAAATATTTTGCCGGAATTGACAGAAAAGATGATGATGGTGGCGTTCTAATAAAGTGCGTCCTGATTATTGACGGCAAACAGTATTCATGCTACCGCGAATTTTTCATCCCGGTCAAAAAGGATGATAAAGTCGTGACGGTTACCGTGCCCGAAGCAGGATGCGGCAAATTACCGGAATACAGGCATTATAAAACATATTTATCTGAAAAACCTCTGAGAAAATTAAAATAATTGATATTGTCGCCTTTACATGTTTTTCAGGATTGCTGAGATGAAGAAAATGGCAAAGAAGTTAATAAAATTATGTTGTTGTTTGATATTGCTGGCTTTGCTGGCGTTTGTCTTTTGGGAAGCCGATTATCTGGCTTCGTCCATATCCGTTGATGACGGCGGCAGCCAATACACATTTATGTATTGCTGTTATCATAGAAATTACAACCTCAAGTACTTTGTGCAGGCGGAAGAGTGTTTAACGTCAAAAGACAAATACGTTCTCCGCAATCTTTGCCTGACTGAATACGACCCGGCCGGAAAGGTGGTTTCCAGGCGAAATTCCGGTTTCGGGATAGTTTACTCCTCAAAAGGGAGAGTAGTTATAAAATGAATTAATTGGCGAACTATTCTTTTTTTGCCGGTTTCGCGGGAAGGTTGTTTGAGGCTTTAGACGCCATGTTTATCGAAAGTTTTTTGAGTCTAGCCGCGGCACTTTCGTGTCCCTGGAGCGCGGCGCGGTGATACCATTCGGCGGCCTTGGCGATATTACGCTTCATGCCGTGTCCGGTTTCACACATGCCGCCGACAATATACTGTGCGTTTGGTTCACCGTTTTCAGCGGCTTTGACGAGCCATTTAACGGCCTCTTTTGACGGCGGCTGGCCTTTTGTCGCTGACATGATAAGGCTGATTCCCAGATAGTACTGGCTGGCGGAATTGCCCAGCAGGGCGGCTTTGCGGAACCATTTTTGCGCGGTCGCGGGATTCTTATGGAGCCCGGCAAGGCCGTTGCTGTAAAGGTATCCAAGCACGAAACATGCGTTTTCGTTATTTTGGTTGGCGGATTTTTCGAACCAGTCAATGGCTTTTTTGTGATCTGTGTTGATGCCCCCGCTGCCGTGGAAGTACATGTAGCCAAGATCATATTGGGCGCGCGGATTTCCGGCTTCAGCTAGTTTCTTAAGCATTGGGAAGACTTTTTTGAAAAGTTCTTTGGCGCGTTTAGTGTCCTTTTTCACGCCTTGTCCGTTTTCATACAGCACCGCCAAATTGTAAATGCCCATCGGGTTGGCTTTCGAGGCCGCAAGATTCGCCCATCTCAGGGACGCGAAATAGTCTTTTGGTACGCCTGCTTCTCCCCGGCGGTAGATTTCAGACAACCTGGCCTGGGCCATAACGTCGCCTTCTGAGGCTTTCTTCGTGAGTCCGTCGAGATCAATTTTGGGCTGGTTTTGGGCCAAGGTAAAAGCTGCCGCGGCAGTCAAAAGAAAACTGATAATTGCTTTTTTCATTGGATTCTCCGGTTTTTCAGATTAATTTACCATAGTCGTTGTGTAAATAAAGAAGCTATCGCGTAAATGCATAAAAAGCCAAACGCGGTTAGGTTAGATTTTGGTTAAAAATAGCGTCGGCGGAATATAGGGAGGGCAGCTCCGATGGAAATAGTTTGGGACACTTCTACTATTGCATGTCTGGTAATATTCATTCTCACCTATTTAGGAATCGCGCTGGGGCGTATCTGGGGGTTGCGCCTGGATCGTGCCGGGATAAGTCTGCTGGGCGGGATAATGATGCTTGCGTTCGGCTGTATCACCCTCAAAGGTTCGGTTGACAGCGCAATAAATTTTCCGTCGATCCTGATGCTGTTCGGCCTTATGACCGTATCAAGTCAGCTTCATTACGGCGGATTTTATCATGTAGTGGCGGAGAAAATCTCAAAATTCATCGAGCGTCCGGCGCTGTTCCTGATCATCCTGATGCTGGCCTCGGGGATACTTTCGGCGTTCCTGAACAACGATGTGGTCTGTTTTGCGTTCGCCCCGGTCGTGACGGTGGCGCTGCTGAAAAAAAGATATAATCCCGTGCCGTTCCTGATCGCGCTGGCGGTGTCGAGCAACATCGGTTGCGCGATGACCCTGATCGGCAATGCCCAGGACATCCTGGTTGGGGAAATCGCCCATATCGGATTCGGTGAATACATGGCGTGGGCGATTATTCCGGTAACGCTGTCGATGGCTGCCGCTTACGGAATTATCTACCTGATCGGCAGGAAGAGTTTCCGGCTTCCGGATGACCAGGAAGTTCCGGACATTGATGCGGATGATACCGAATTCCACACCTGGAGAACGTTGAAAGGTCTGATCACCATTGTAACCATCGTTATTCTGTTTTTTACGCCTCTGCCACGTTATTTGGTTACGCTGGTGGCGGCCGGATTGCTCCTGTGCAGTCACAAACTGGAAAGCAAAAAAGTCCTGGCGCTGGTAGACTGGCAACTGCTGATCCTGTTCATCGGTCTGTTTGTAGTGGTTGGCGCGTTCCACGATTCAGGGATTCCGCAATTCTGTATCAAATGGCTGAACGGTCACGGCGTGGATCTCCACAATCACTACGTGCTGACTCTTGTCACCGGCGCGTTGAGCAATCTGATCAACAATTCCGCCACGGTTATGCTGATGGTGAAAATCGTCGACTTGAGCAGTCATGTTAACGGCTATATTCTGGCGCTTGCGAACACCCTGGCCGGAAACCTGTTCCTGATCGGCAGCGTGGCGAATATTATCGTTGTCCAGAAGGCCGCCGAATACAAAGTGAAGATTTCCTTCGGCAGCTTCGCCAAGTACGGCGTTCCGGTAGCCGTTTCGTCTTACGCCTTCCTCCTTATCTGGATCTGGATCATGACCAAAGGATAACCAATGCAGGCATTGGATTAAAAATGGCAAATTGCGTTGCGACTTTGCCGGAATTGCCCCCGGTTGAATGACCAAACTGTTCCGTGAGTTTGGCTGGGAACACGGACACTCCTCAAAAACTTAATTCTTTTCTCTAAATTCTTCCTTTGTCATTAATATCTTTTATACCATTTTGCTTTCCCTCAAACTCCCAATCACCTTTAAAAAACCTCCAAACAAATTTTGGATGGAACTGCCGGGATGCTCCGCGATCCCGGTTTTTTAATCCAAGGCTTGCCTTGGGTTTTGGAAAAGTAAGATGGGGGATGGGGAAGAAAGTAATATCTATCTTTGATTGCCAATTGGTATTAGATTGCAATTCGGTATCAACACCATTTTTCTGGAAAGAATCAAACTCTTTTTGCGTCAGCAGGGAAGCCGATTTGTTTTAGTTCCTCTTTCAGCGGCTGGGATACTTTATCAACCAGTTTCAGCGCGGCACTGATTTTTTCATCCCAGTATTTTTTCAGTTCGCCGGGGATTGGGTGGGTGAAGTCGACCAGCTTACAGCAATTTTCCTCTCCGCACCGGCACTGAAATTTTACGTCATCGTAAAAATCCCGGTAGTCGTAAGTTGCCTCTTCTCCCTTCTGGATGTCCCTGACAACGATGTCGAAACCGAGTTCAGTGCCGAGGATATTTGCGTTGCAGGAGTGGTTCAAGTACCTGGTTTCATCGCAGGGGGCCAGGAAATTTCCGTCCTTTTGGCGGTAGGCGTAATCGAGCAGCTCCATTTTTTCATTTTGGGACATTTTATCGAAGCCTATTTCCTCCGGCGTCATGACTTTGCAGTTTTTGCATTCGAAGCAGACAATCGTGCCTTTCGGGACAAGTTGTTTGGCGAAAAGTCCTTTTCCCCGGTTTTGGGTTTCTCTCACCTCGAATAGCTTTGCAATCATGAAAGTTTTCCCTTATTTTTGATCTGAAACGACTCCAATGTATGGCAGGTTGCGGTGAAATTCGTGGTAATCAAGGCCGTAACCGGCAACGAAGTGATCGGGAATTTCAAATCCTGCGTAGTCCGGGGTAATGTCGAACTTTTTTTTGCATTTTTTGTTCAGCAGGATGCAGGTTTTTATCGTTTCGGGATTCATGGTTTCGATTTCCGCGAGGATTCTGTTAATAGTAAGACCGGTATCAAGGATTTCGTCGATTATCAGAACGTCGCGGCCTTCCAGATCAAGTTTGAGCGAGCCGCGCAGGTTGATGCTGCCGGAGCTTGCGGTATCACGATACGAATCGGCGGGGATTGTGTCGATACAGACCGGCACGGAGATTTTCCGGATCAAGTCAGCCTGGAACAGCATTGCGCCGTTCATGATGCCGATAGCGGTAATGGCACGGCCTTGGTAATCGGCGGAAATCATTTTTCCGAGTTCCGAGACCCGGCGCTGAATTTTTTCAGCGGAAATCAACTCCCGGACGGGCGGCAGTTTAGGTATGGTGGCGGATTCCGTCAATCTGACTTTTTTCCTGACTCCAGTTCGTTGATGGCGTCTTTGACCGCTTTCCTGGCTTTAGGATTTGACTGTATATCTTTCGCGGAAGTATTGAGCAGCAGCTTGATGGCTTCGAGTTTTATTTCGCTTTTGCGCTTCCTTGCTTCCTCTTCTTTAAGCTCTCGTTCATATCGCGCTTTCTTAACTTTTGCACGGGACAATTCCGCTTCGTATTCGCTTTTTTCCCTGACGAGTGAACGGGATTTCCTGGTCTTGCGTTCCGCAAGTTCCTGTTTTCGGTTTTTTGCTTCCCTCAGCTTCCGCTGCTGTTTTGATTTTGCGCGTTCGCGGTCAGCGGCGAGTTCCTGATCGCGCAGTACCATTATTTCTTTTCTCAACTGCTCACAGTACTTTCCTGCCGCTTTCGACATGGCAAGCGCAAAATCACCAGCGGTGAGTTTGGTGAATTTCTCGGTAAAGACCCGTGATTTCGTCAGGAGGATTTCCTTGCTGTTGTACCGGCGGAGCGAATAATACACTCCAAGCAGGACTTGTTTTTCGTTCAGGTTGATTTCAAATGTGGTGATCGAACCTTCCAGCACCATCAGGATGGAATTCGCGGCGGGCGGGGCCCCGGAATCGCTGAATGCGAGCTGTACGTAGCGGGTCAGCATGAAACCGGGGGTGAGAATCCACTTATTGTAATTATCAACCGCTATATGGCAGTTGCCCTTGCGGTAGAGCATTTTGTACTTGGTGGCGCTTTCCATCCTGAACAGCTGGACGTTGAGGTCAATTCCGTCCGGGCAATTTGGTTTGGGGTTTTCCAGGTTGAAATACTTGGTCGGATACGGATCGTTGGGAAACAGGATACAGCCGCTTGCCGCGAATCCCAACAAGCCCACACACATGACCATAATTAGATAATTTTTCATAATCAGCCTTTATATTATAATTTCAGGATAAGGTAATATGCATGCGGTCGGAAATAAAACAAGATATCGACGGAATCCGGAAAGAGTAAACGGCTGTGTAAAGGGGGGCATTTACTTCGGCCGGTTGATTTAATGGAAAACTAACATATTGTTAATCACGTTTTAAAGCAAAGAGTTATATTCATATAAAAGACAAAGAATTTTTTGCATAAATAACAATAAAGGTATGAATATGGCAAAAGAAACTATTCTTGTTATTGAGGATGAAGAGGATATCCAGGAGCTTATCCAGTACAATCTGGAACGTGAAGGTTACAGTGTTGATTGTGTCGATACCGGAGAGAGCGGTCTGGAAAAAGTAAGGGAGTTGATTCCTGACCTGATCATTCTCGACCTGATGCTTCCGGGCATTGACGGCCTCCGCGTTTGCCGTATGCTTAAAAACGATACGAAAACCGAGCATATCCCGATTATCATGGTTACCGCCAAGGGCGAAGAAGCCGATATTATCACCGGGCTGGAAATGGGGGCCGACGACTACGTTCCGAAACCGTTCAGCACCAAAGTGCTGATTGCCAGGGTCCGGTCGGTTTTGCGCCGCAGCCAGCATCAGGAAGAACAGAATTCCACCGGTGTCGTGAAACGCCGCGAACTGGTTATCAACCCGGGACGTCGGGAGGTGCTTCTTAAAGGCAATGCCCTTAACCTGACTTTCTCCGAATTCGAAATACTCTATCTTCTGGCGAAACGTCCGGGCTGGGTGTTTACCCGTAACCAGATCGTCAACGAGGTCAAGGGCGACGATTATCCGGTTACCGAGCGCGCCATCGACGTACAGATCGTGGGACTCCGCAAAAAAATGGGCAATTTCGGTAACTATATCGAAACCATCCGCGGCGTCGGCTACCGGTTTAAAGACAATCTGTAAATTTCCGGCTATTACCGGACAGCGAGGTTAGGAAATTTATGTTTGGCAAACGCTTATTCTGGCAGATTTTTGCGCCATTTGTACTGATTTACGCCTTTTCCCTGATCGTTTTTCTTCAATTCTATTCCGGGGCGATGGAAGAGTTTTATCTCAACCACCTGGAGATGGACTTAAAAGTCAGGGCCAAACTGGTGCAGATGAAACTTGAAAACGCTAAATTCCTAAAACCTCTCAATCGCCGGAAACTTGATGAATTCTGCAAAAAGATGAACGAACTCACTTCCTGCCGGATTAGCGTGATTGACCGTGGCGGGAAAGTTTTATGCGATACCGCCGTGAATACCGAATATTTGGTGAATCACGCGGGACGTCCGGAAATAAAGGAAGCATATAACGGCAATGTCGGCAGCAGAATAAGATTCAGCAGTTCAGTCAACCGGCAGATGATTTATGCAGCGGCCCCGGTAAGGATAAACGGGAGAATCCCGTACGTTTTCCGTTTGTCGATTCCGACCCGGGAGTCGAACCTTATCATCTGGCTGGCAACCCGGCCGGTATTTTTCTTCTCACTCCTGGCGATCGTGCTGGCAGGCATTGTGACACTGTTTGTTGCGGTCAGGATGAACCGGGTGGTGAATGAACTTCAGGGTGAGGCCAACAAGATCGCCGAGGGCGATTTTTCCAGGAAACTGCCGCTCAGTGAAGGGCCGGCAGGCGAACTGACCAGATCGTTGAGCATTATGACCGAATCGCTGAAATCCCTGCTCCTCGATACCATCCACCGGAAAAACGAAAGCGATGCTATCCTGGCGACGATGAGCGATGGGATTATTGCAATAGATCCAGAGGCCACTATTCTGAATATTAATGAAGCGGCGGTTTCGCTGCTGCACGCGCCGGTTAATCCCGTTGGCAGGACTTTTCATGAAGTTGTGAGGAACTCCGGAATTCAGGATTTTGCCGACAACGTTTTGAAAAACCAGAAGTCCCTGTGCGAAGAATTCATTCTTTACAAGGACGCGGAATTGTATTTGCGGATCAGCGGTTCACCCCTGCGGAATTTCGACGGCTCCCTGCTCGGCGCGTTGATTGTACTTACCGATATTACCGAGATCAGGAAACTGGAAAACCTCAGGCGCGATTTCGTTGCAAACGTGTCGCATGAGATTAGAACACCCCTTACCGCGATTCTCGGTTCGGTTGAATCGCTCGAAGAAGGCGCGCTCGAAGATCCGCGCATGACTCAGAGATTCATGGGAATTATCAAGAAGCACGGGGCAAGGCTCAATGCCCTCGTGGAAGATCTTCTCTGTCTTTCCGCAATTGAGAAGGAGAATGCCCAGGAGGAATTTGCCCTTTCCGAAGCCGCCATGTCGGATGTCATTAACTCCGCCGCTGAACTTTGCCGGCATAAGTCCAGCACGAAAAATATTGATCTGAAAATCGATTGTCCCGGTGATGTTAACGTCAAGCTTGACCGGCATCGCTTTGAGCAGGTGCTTGTGAACCTGATTGACAATGCCATAAAATACAGTAATGAGAATGACGTGGTCGAGATCAATGCTGAAGAGAAAGACAACAAAGTCTTTATCAGCGTGAAGGATCACGGTTGTGGCATTGCCAAGGAACACATCAAGCGTCTCTTCGAACGCTTCTACCGCGTCGATAAAGCCAGAAGCAGAAAACTCGGCGGCACCGGACTCGGTCTCGCCATCGTCAAGCACATTGTCCAGATGCATAATGGCAAAATCATGGTTGACAGCGCACCCGGCAAAGGCACTACCTTTACAATTGTCCTGCCGCAAGGAATTGAATAAAATCCGAAACAAATTCAAATATTAAATTTTCTAAAGTAGGTATACTTTACTGTTTTTTGTTGGATTTCAACAGTTTGAATACGTCATCCGGAGACATGAAAATATTTTTATTCCATCCGGTTGGCAGGAAGTTGAAGAATTCAACGCACTTATTCAGTTCAACCGGAGCATCGAAGTAAACGATAAACGGTTTCTCATGGACAATCATCGTCATTAATATTTCAAGTTTGTTGCCAGTACTTCGCGATACTTTGACGATACAACCGCCAGGAAGCAGATTCTTGCCGTTGCCACCATATACCTTGCTGACATTATCTGTCGATCCGGGATAAACTTTCAGTGTCGCAGATGACTCAATAACTACGGCCGGAGCGCTGATAATTTTTTTCTCCTTACCTACCCGGGATATTTCGGCAACCGCGATTTTGACCAGCAACCAGTTTTTATCGCCTGCTTTTTCCACCCGGACAACTCCCTGTAATGCAAAATCAGGCTGTTTCGTTTCCACTGCGAAAGTAGAAAAGAAAGGTGTTCCCATCAATAAGACCGCGAACAATACTGAAATCTTACTCATTTTACTTTTCTTCCATGTTAAGTTTCATACTACTGATATAAATATACACCCATAATCTAAAACAAAAAAAAATTTCGTTTCACGTGAGATATTGATTTTTGCCGCGAATGTTGGGATAGAGCAAACATAAAAAGCTTTCTAATCACGAAGAAGGAGAAAGAAAAATGAAAAAGATGATTATGCTGGCAGGCGGTGTGTGTGTCCTGGGTTTGATGGTTCTGGCAACCGGATGCAACGGCAGCCGCACCTATGGAAACGAAATCAACAATTACTACGGCGACAAGGCCACCGGTCCGGCGTCCCCCGCTTTAAGCCCTTTCACCGGGAACGTGGCCGTGGCAAAGGCCGGAAACGACGGAGCCTTTACCAGGACTACCTACAAGGTTAAACATTACACGGTGATGGAATAGTACAGGAGATAGATTGCATAGTCCTTCTTTGTTTCCCTGAGATAAGCGGTTCCGGCTAGCCTCCCTGCCGGAACCGCGCCTTTTATATAAATTTACTTGAAGCGTGGCAAAAGCATTTTTGCAAAAGGCCTGGTAAGAGCTATGGTATAGGGTATGAAAAGATTACTGCCAAAGGTTTTAATTGTTTTCCTGTTTTGCTTTGCCGGATTGCAAGTTTTTTGCGCGGATTCCCCCCCAAAGGAATCCGGGGCTTTTGGCATGCTGGTAAAGCAGTTAGCGGACAAAGCCAAGGTTAAAGACAAGTCGTTGAAAGTGGCGGTTGGAGATTTTCCCTGTGCGACTCCCGGAAGTCCGGGCATCAGTACTTTGTCGCGCGTGTTGCACGATAAATTCAGCGAAGCCACCGCCGCGTATTCAGGATTCAAACTTATTTCCCGCGACCGCCTCGGCGACCTGATCAAGGAACGCAAACTCCAGTCGATGGATATTATAAACCCGGATGCAAGACTTGAACCGGTTTCGATTTCCGGAATTGACGCCATTATTCGCGGTCATTACCTTCTCGATTATCCCAATTTGACCATTCGCGCCGAACTGGTAATGCTCAACGGCGGCAGAACTTTTCCCGTTACGAAGACTTTTCCCGTTGACAGGCTTAAAGTGAACGGTCTTTTCCCGCCTCAATCCGGAGGTGACATCGATACCCGTTACCTTCTTCCGCCAAACGTGGAGAACAGCTGGAAGAATTTCGTTTCGGTTGCCGCTATCGGCAGCGCTATCCATAACCACGACATCAAACTCAAAATCTGGACCAAAAGCGGACGCACCGATTTCGCCGATGGCGACAAAATCCATTTCAACATCATGGCTGAACGCAATTGTTATGTGGCGATTATCGACCACTTTTCCGACGGCGGCAGTGTCCTGCTTTTTCCCAACCGGTTCAGCAAAGACAATTTTGTGCAGGCAAAAAAGGTTTTTTCCGTTCCCGGGAATGACCGGCAACTTGCCTACTTCCTGGAAATCAGTCCGCCGTTCGGGAGCGATATCGTCCAGGTCATCGCCTGCGACCACAAGGAAGAGCTTAATAAGCTCCTCGCCGGACGCAAAACCGTTAAAGGCATTCCGTTCTATAACCTTGACCGGGAAAAATTCCTGAGTGGAGTCAAAGGCGCTTCTTCAGCCTGGAATAAAACGGACAAACCGGAAGGTCAGGAACAAATCGTTCCCGCGTTTGGTGAAGCTACGTTGAAAATTAACACTTTCCCCCGGAAACCGGGAAATAATATCCAATAACGACCCTATTAAACTTTACGTAACTGTGTGAATAATCATGAAACATTTTGAATTAGTTTTACGGATTGCTCAATCGCATTTCAATACCCCGGAAAAAGTTGCTGAATTAATTGAATTTTGCCTGAAATCCAGTATTACCGAAGTCCAACTGGTTCCGATTTATTATCCGGTGGAACCTGCCTTCATGTCCAGGGAACAGATTGTCGCCAGATGCAAACAACTTACCGGTATCGTGGCGGAAATGGATAAACATAATATCAATGCCTGCATTGCGGTGTTAAGGACGTTTTATCCGACTCCCGGCAAAACCGAAAACATTGGATTCGGCCAGCCTAGAATGGATATTGACGGAAAGACTCATCCCAATACTCCGTGTCCGCTTGATGAAAAATACCTTGATTACATAACGTTTCTTTACGCGGAGTATGCTAAAACAAAAACCAAAGCGATCATTGTTGACGACGATTACCGGTATGAATTCATCAGTGGGCTTGGGCCAACCTGCTTTTGCCCATTGCATGTTGAGGAGTTTAATCGCCGCAATTCATTCGGCGCGACTTTTGAGGAATTGAAGAAGGCATGTGAATCGGAAACCGCTTCGGAACTGAAAATTGCCTGGATGGAATTCAAGCAACAGCTTCTCGTGGAGTTCGCGGTCAAACTGCGTGAAACGGTAGAAGCGGTCAATCCGGACTGCCGGGTCGGACTGATGCTTACCTGTACCGAAATTGCGCTGCCTGATTCCCGGAATGTAAGGCAACTGGTGGAAGCTTTTGCCGGGGATAAACAACCGCTGGTTCGTCCGGGGTTCGGCTGGTACAACGATTTCAAAAGGATTGAATTCCTGCAGGGAGCCGCCGATGCGTATTTACAGACCACCCAACTTCCGCATAATACGGACTTCCAGCCGGAAGTGGATTTGTATATTCACACCGGCGGATTCAATAAGGCCGTAAATACCGGACTCGATTTCCAGATAAAAGCAAACTTGATCTTTAATTTCAAAAAAATTAATATCTGGCCTTTCGGTTCCATGGATGATGACCTTCCCCACCACCCCTTCCTGAAAATATTACAGGAAAAGCACGCTCATTTCAGCGCGTTCGCGAACTTGATTCCGGATGATGCTGAAATTACCGGAATTTATACCCCGTTTAATCCCAAAGCCGGATACCTGAGAAAACAAATAAAGTCTGCTCTCCGAATGTACGGTCATGATTGTCCGGTCACGCTCTGGCGGTTGGGAATGCCATTTTCATTTAAATCGGGAGATACGGTTTTCCTGTCTAAAGACGCTTTTCCGTTGTCAGGCCGGGAGTTGAGCGGCTACCTGGATAATTATAATGTGATAATTGATGGTTCGGCGCTGAATGAGATTGCGGCGTCGGATAATTGCGGGATGCCGGATATCGAAATCGGCGGGATTTACCAGCCCGGTGACTGTGTTTATGAGAAGTGCCTGGAACACCCCGTAAACGGTGACCTTGCCGGCAAAACCGTCATTCCCGTCAGCTGGCCGCGGATGGCGCCGGTCCTGCCGGGAAAAAGCTGGCAGCCACTGACGGAAATACTGAATAACGACGGCAAATACACCGGCGTATCTGCTTGCATAAGGGAATCAAAAGGGCGGCGTCAGGCAATTTTAACCGGTTCTCTCAATCATGGATATTTTTTGAATTGCTGGAAACAGGAGTTTACGCAGAACCTGATTTCATGGATAAATGGTTCTCCCTTGCCGGTAATTGTGAAAAATGCTCCGGATGTTTGTCCCGTGGTTCTTGAATCCGTGAAACAAAAAGTCAGGATAATCAGCCTGATCAATGCATCAACGGCCCCCCATCATGGATTTGCCGTACAAATTCCCTCTAATAGAGTAAATCCGGAGATATCCCTGATTTCCGAAGCCGGTAAACTGTTACCGGTTCCAGAAAAGAATCTTGTCCGCAATCCCGATTCCATTGCAATACTCATTGATAACGGTCTGCCTGTTTTGCACTCGTTTCATGTTTTATCTTTCCATATTAAAGACTAAACGAAAAATTAAGGAATTTCATGAAATTTAAAGATGCTGGTCTGCCGGTTGAAGAACGGGCTGATGATTTGCTGGAACGTCTTTCCCTTAATGAGAAAATAAATTTTCTCCATGCAAAAATTGAGCCGGTTGAACGGTTGGGAATTCCCGGAATTCACATCAATAACGAAGCTTTGCACGGGGTTATCCGGCCCGGTAAGGCTACGGTTTTTCCCCAGGCAATCGCCCTTGCCGCGACTTGGGATACTGAACTTATTCATGAAGTCGGAATGGCCATTTCCGACGAGTGCCGGGCAAAACAGAACACGGTTTCCGAAGATGATCTGTACCGGTTCGGTTCCGGATTGGTCATGTTTTCGCCCGTGGTTAATATGGCGCGCGATCCCCGTTGGGGGCGCACCCAGGAAACTTACGGGGAAGACCCGTATCTTACCTCGAAAATCGGCGAAGCGTTTATTACCGGCATGCAGGGGAATGATGAGAAATACTTGAAAGTGGCGTGTTGTCCGAAGCACTTTGCCGCCAACAATGAAGAGCATAACCGGTTTGAATGCAATGCCGAAATCAGTGAGGATACGCTTCACGATTATTATCTGAAAGCTTTCAAACACTGTTTCGCAGAGGCCCGGGCAGCGGTGGCAATGGCAGCCTACAACGCCATCAATTCCATTCCGTGCCATGCCAGCCGGAAGCTCCTTACTGAAATCCTTCGCGATGCCTGGGGGTTTGACGGCTTTGTTATTTCCGATGCCGGAGGGGTGACTTTTCTGCATTCAAAACATGAATACGTTAAAACTCCTCTTGAAGCCGCCGCCGCCGCAATTAAGGCGGGATTGGATCTCGAACTTGGACGCGCCAAGGAGTTTCCGAACCACCTTGAAGAAGCAATTAACGCAGGTTTGATAGACGAATCGCTTGTTGACCAGGCGGCAAAACGGGTGTTGAAAGTATTGTTTAAGCTTGGCTGGTTTGATCCTGCTGAGATGGTTCCGTATTCAACAATCGGAGAGGCCGTTGTCGGGTCGAAAAAACATCAGCAGCTTGCCTTGGAAACTGCCCGGAAATCACTGGTGCTTCTGAAAAATTCCCCGGTCAATGGGGCAAAAACGCTTCCTCTCGACCCGGTAAATGTCAAGAAACTTGCGGTAGTCGGCAACAACGCCGACCGGTGCGTTTACGGACACTACAGCGGTGTCGCGGTCAATTCCCCGGTGTCGCCCCTTGAAGGGATTTTCAACCGGGCGCCGGAAATCTGCGAAGTCAATTTGGTGAAATGGAAATATCAGGAACCCGGACAGTTTGATATTGCCGCCGGGGAAACCTTGAAAGCTCCGGATTCCGGAGAAGACGGATTCCAGGCCGAGTATTTTGACAATCCTGCTTTAAGTGGCCCCCCTTCACATTCGCGGACGGATGAAAAAATCGATTTCTTCTGGCAGTGGCTGATGGATCCCGTGGCAAATCAGGAACAGTTTTCCGCAAGATGGACAACTGTTTTTACCCCGGAAATTTCAGGAACCCATACCTTTCGGATTGCTGCCGCTTCCGGTTGCAGGTTTTCCGTGGGGGGGACTGTTGAACACGACAGTTTCGGAGATAAAGCTGTGGTAAAAAAGGATATTGCCTGCGAGTTGGAAGCAGGATGTTCTTATACGATTGTTCTGGAAGTTGCTTTTTACGACTATCAGCGCCGGATGGCAATGCTGCGCTGGAACCTTCCGGAAAATGTGAAAGCCAACAATTTTGAATATGAAGCGGAAGCCGCGGCCGATGCCGATGCCGTAATCGCCGTGATAGGGCTCGATACCGATATCGAAAGTGAAGGCCGCGACCGTTTTGAACTGGAATTGCCGTATCCGCAGGTGGAATTGATAAAAAAACTCGCCCAGGTAAATCATAATTTGATTGTAGTTGTCGAAAATGGCAGTTCCTTGGCTATTCCGGAAATTGTTGATATTGCTCCGGCACTCATTGAAGCATGGTATCCGGGGGAGCAGGGCGGTAATGCCATTGCGGATGTGATTTTCGGAAACGTCAATCCTTCCGGAAAACTGCCGCTTACTTTCTTCCGGTCAACCTCCGAACTGCCGGATTTCAACGACTACGAAGTGAAAAATAATCGCACCTATATGTACTACCGGGGAAAGCCGCTGTTTCCCTTCGGTTACGGACTCAGTTACACTGAGTTTCGTTGCTCGGAACCGGTAGTTCGTGAAACTTCCGGAGGTTATGAAATAACCGCGGAAATCACTAATTGCGGTGAATTTGATGGCGAAGAAGTCGTTCAGCTTTATTACGGCGTGAAGGGGCAATCCGGGAAATTTCTCTGCGGTTTCCAGCGGATTTTCGTCCCTGCGGGAAAAACTGAACGGATTGTTTTTTCCGCCGCTCCTGAAACGCCGGATATGGATAATATCCAGTTTTATGTAGAATGAAAAACTGCCGGGCGTTTTTTGCGTCATTTTCAGATATGTGGTAAGCATACATGGAAAAAAATAAATCTGATCTGATCCCTGTACTCAAAAAGCATGAAAAAACATTAAGCGCTTTATGTTTCTGGGGGATATTTGGCTGGATTTTAATTGTTATTCTTATCCGTCTGACAATTCGTGACCATATTCCGATTCTTTCATCGGTTTATTATGCCATGCCGCCTTTTGTTCTTTTTCTGCTTGCATTCTTTGGCATGATTCCGCTATTAGTTTTAAAAAAATACCGATCTGCTTTTGGTTTATTGTTCATAGGAATATTTTGCGCCGCGTGGTGGCTTATTATGAATTATTATTCAAATCCTGAATCAAATGCGGAGCCGGATATTAAATTGCTTTCCTGGAACATAGAGAAAAAGACCGGAAGAAGAAGAGTTGATGCGGTGAGAATAATCAAGGAAAACGAACCTGATATTTTCGGCTTGATCGAATTCGGGCCGGGCGGAGATCATTTAGCTGGAAAACTTTCGCGGATGCTTCCGGATTATTCATTGGCCTTGTTAGACGATTGCATATTGATAGGTGTGAAGGGGGTTATTAAAGATTCGAGATTGATATATGTCGGGGATGATAATTTCGGGCGCTATGTAAGAGCAGAACTTCGTGTAAAAGGTAAAGATATTACAGTTTATTTTGTTGATATTGGCAGTAGTCCGCATCACCCGAGGGAATCCGTGCTGTCGGATTTGTTTCGCAATGCGATGGCGGAAGATAAAGAGTCATTGCTCGTAATGATGGGAGATTTCAACACTCCGTATGAGTCGGCCTGGTTTGATCCGTATAAGGAACATTTCAAAAACGCATTTGCCGAAAGCGGCAATGGTTTTATGGAAAGCTGGCCTTTGCCTGTTTCGTTATTGGCGATTGATCATATATGGTGCGGAAGCCGTATAAAACCGGTAAATGCCAAAATGGTTTACAATTGGATATCCGACCACAAAATAGCAAAATGCGGCATCATGATAAAAAAAGACGCGGCGTTGCGTTAATTTACATTTATACCACTTATTTTTCCGTGGAATGTTTTTTCAAATAGCTATTAATTCGCTTTTTGACGTTTTCAGAAAGGTTGTCATACCAGAAGGCGTAGTCGTAGCGGTGGTAGACTTCTTTCGGCCAGCGTCCCATGTTGACAATATCGATTTTTTTAGACTTGATCGGTTGAATGTCGGTTGCGATCAACGCGCCGGTTTTGGTGTCGATATGCGCGCCGGCGAAATGGGGAATGGCTTCGAGAAGTTTTCCGGTGGCGTCATTGAAAAATTTTGCCTTGATGTTTTTCATTCTGCTGGCTGGCGTGGCGTCGGTTTTCCAGTTCAGCGGATTGATTGCTACGGCGCCGTCAAGCAGTACGGGCGAGCCTTTGGCGTTCGGACCCTGAGTATTGAATATGATAACGGCCCCGGTATCGGTTTCTCCTTTTGCCAGTTTTATCCACGGATATTTTTTCAGGTCGGTCTTGGTTACGGAATATCCGATCGGGTAGGCTGCCACCATCCGCTTTTGCAGGGCCGGATCGTTGAGACGGTTACGCAGCAGATTAATGACAACCATGCTTCCCTGGCTGTGACCAGCCAGGATAAATGGTCTGCCCTGGTTGAAATGTTTGAGGTAATAGTCAAACGCGCGTTCAACATCGCCGTACCCCACTTGAAAGACCGGATCGGCAAAGGCGTCGCGTCCGCCGTTGTTGGGTTCCATGCTTTGGGTTGCGGCGGTTTGCTGGCGGTAGAACGGCGCAAACAGATTGGCGTGGGGAGAGTAGACTCCGGCTTGGGCGATGAGCAGACCCTCCGCATTGCTCCGCAGGGCCGGATCATTAATATTCATATTGACCGGTTCCTTGGCGACGTAGATAGTTGGATAGACATAAAATACGTCGACCGGCTTATCAATGGAACCGGCCTTAGCGAGCCATGCCGAATCCTTAGTATAATCCGGCGCCGGAGGGACAGTGGCGCATCCGCTTAAAATTGTTCCCAGGGCAATGAGCGGGAGAGTGTATTTCATAATTGGGCATCCTTATTCTTTATATATTTGGTAACGACTGTACGACAACATGTTCCACAAGACAAGCTATCACGAATTCGGGGCAACGCAAATAAAGCCTGGTGCCTTTTCATTTATTTCCAAGTGAAGGCGCAAAGACGCAGAGAGTTTCTTATACAGGATGACCGGGCTCGTGAAGTATCCCGGCAGTTCCATCCAAAATTTATTTGGATTTTGCTCTTGAAAATTAAATATAAGTAATTATGATTAAATATAAGTATAAAGCAAAAGGTGTTGAAATGTCCGTAAAAGCTCCTGCGTTAACAGAGGGATTGAAAATCCTGGAGATTCTGGCCGGATCTGACGGTCCGGTTCCGTTTCAGCAGCTCGATGCGGTATCCGGGATGTCACGGGCGTCGGTTACGCGGCTCTTGAAGGTCCTGTCGGAAGCGGGTTATGTCGAATCAGGGAGGTCTTTCGGGAGCGGATATACTCCTGGAGTTAAATTTTTATACCTGCTGAATGCGGCAAATGATAAAGTCGACCGGCTTCGATTTATCAGTAAAAGGCTTGATGGTGTCGCGGACGATTTTAACTGCTCGATCCAATATGCGGTATTTGATCGTGTGAATCCGGCGATAACTGTTGTCTGCAAGGCGCAGTCGGAATCGGCTCCGGCTCTGGTGAAAGTCGGAAGCGATTTAGTTCCCTGCTCCCACCGTCACGCGCTTGGCAGAATTATCATGGCGCTTGCCACACCGGATGAAAAGACGCGGATCATCGAAAAAAATCTTCCTTCTAAAAATACCCAGTACACAATTATGCCGGGAACAAAACTGGATGCGGAACTGGACAATATCAGGAAGGCAGGTATTGCGTTCGAAGATCAGGAGTGCCAGCTGGGGATCAACCGGGTGGCGGTTCCGGTTTTCGATGCCGGAAATAAAATTGCCGGAGGCGTTTGCGCGAGTTGGTTCGATATGGAATTTTCAGAAGAGACAGCTTTACGAATCGCGGAAAAATTAAAGGAGACCGCTGGGTTTATCAATACAATCAGTTGAGGGAAATATATGAATCCGAAAGAAAGAATACTCAATGCCATGCGGATGCGGCCGGTTGATTATCTGCCGTGTTCCGTTTACTTCAACGACAATCTCGAATTGCCGGGATACGATCTGACCCGTCAGACGGAAAGAAACCGTCTGGGGCTTGACCTGGGGACCGATCCCGTGGCGATCCTCGAACTTGGTTATCACACTCATCCTGAAGTCAAAGTCGAGACTTGGCGCGATGATAATCCGCCTGACTGTGATTATCCGGTGCTTTGGCAACGCTGGAAAACCCCGGAGGGAGAATTGACTCAGGCCGTGAAACTTACTCCGGAAATTTCCCACTGGACAAGCATCGTTTGGGACGACTTTGCCACCAGCAACATTTACAAGCCGCTGCTGGAAAAGTCCCGGGATGTTGATCTGGTTCCGTACATTTACAGTCCGGCACCGGACGAAAAAATTCCGGAAATCGAGCGCATGAACCGGGAGGTTATGGAGCAGGCGAAAGCTGAAAATTTGCCTGTCATGACTACTTACGGGCAGGGGCTTGCGGTTGCCATGTTCATGATGGGAGCGGAAAACCTGTTGTACTTTTCCATCGATTATCCGGAGGCGTTCAGAAAATTTGCCGACTACATCCACCAGACCGAAATGACGAGAATTGAAACCGCAAAAAAACTGGGAGTGGATATCCTCAAGCGTTTCGGCGGTTATGAAACCACCAATTTTTATTCCCCGGATACTTTCCGGGAAGTGGTTGCGCCGAAACTGCGCCTGGAAGCGGAGAAAGCTCACGAACTCGATATGCTTATTTTTTACCGCGTGGTTACGGGGATGGAGCCGATACTTGATGATATCGCCGGAATTGGCCTGGACTGCATCGAGGGCGGGGAGCCGCATCTCAGCAAATGTTCTCTCGAACAATGGCGCGACGCTTTCGCCGGAAAAGCTTCAAGCTGGACAGGGATCAGCACCCCGGCACTGATCGGGAAGGGAACTCCCGGACAGGTGCGGGAGGAAGTCAGGCATGCCGTTGAGGTCTTCGGCAAACAGGGATTTATCCTTGGGGTCACCAACAGTATTCGTAATCATTTTCCCTGGGAAAACACCTTGGCAATGATAGACGAATGGAAAAAAATACATTAAATTAAATACAGGATGCGAAAAATGAAAATTCCCGGTTATCTGAAAAATTATGAAAACATCTGGAAGAATGAGAGTCCGAAAGCGGCCGCGCTGGAATGGTTCAGAAACGCCAGGTACGGACTGTTTTTTCACTACGGCCTTTACTCTCAGCTTGCCGCCAATGAACACGCCTGGCGGTTGCAGGACTTTACCCGGCGCGAATATGAAAAGCTGGAAAAAACTTTCAACCCGGAAAAATTCGACGCCGATTATTATGTGGATTTTGCCATTGACTGCGGTATGAATTATATCAACATGGTGGCCAAGCATTGCGATGGTTTCAGCTTGTGGGACAGCAAGGCAACTGATTTCACCAGCGTGAATTCCCCGGCAAAACGCGATTTGGTTGCGGAAATGGCCGAAGCATGCCGCAAGCGGGACATGGGGCTGTTTATCTTTTACGAGCATGGTATGGACTGGCGGCATCCGCACGGTCCGGCGCACTGGGACTGGACCAACCCCAGAATCAGGACTGTCGACCGGCTTAAAAAGGACGATCCCTGGTATGCTTTCGGGGATGATTATGATATTAACCAATATGTGGATTTCGTGGCTGAACAAGTCACCGAACTACTCACCGGGTACGGACAGGTTGCCGGGATTTGGCTTGATGGCATCGGCGTTCCGCTTTCCGGCGATCATCGCAAGTTTCGGTGTGACGAACTGTATGCCTTGATCCGCAAGTTGCAGCCACAGGCGCTTATCGCCTATAAGCAGGGGTTGCTCGGGACCGAGGACTTTTTCGCTCCGGAACACCGCATACCTGGCGCTGAACAGGGAGATCCGGACTCCTTTGTGGGTAAAATCGGGACGGAAAAGGAAAAGCTTATCGAGATCTGCACCAGCATGACTCCCACCGGATGGAGTTATATAAAGGAATATGAAGGACAACATAAAAACGCCGGTCAGGTTTGGGAAACTCTTGAAAAAGCCGGACGCGGCAATGCTAACCTGCTGCTGAATATCGGGCCGCTTCCGGATGGTTCCATCAATCCGGAAGACGAAAAACCGTTGCGGCAGGTTGGTCAACTGCTCCGGAAAGAGGGCTACCCCGGACAATAATTACCAATCATTGCCGCACAGGTCGATGGTTCCCTGCGGGAAACTTTTTATTTTTAAAGGATAGTACATGGCGGTGTTTTTACTGGGCAACGGAATTTTTTCGCCTTTTTCATCGGTGCGGATCACCCGGTCCGGGGAGAACTCGGTCCAGCCGCAACGGGCGTAAACCTTAGTCAGGCCGGGTACGCAGAACAGCAGGCCGCAGTCAAATTCCTGCTTTGCCGCTTCTTCCATGGCCCGGTTCATTATTTTGTCGCAAAGGTGCTGGCCGCGATATTCGCCCAGCACATAGACATTCTGGATACCCGCGACACGAAGCTTGCGGCCGGAGATTTCCACGGTACGGTCAACCACTCCCACATGTGCGGCAATCTTTCCGTTGTCGTCAATAAAAACGATCCACGCGGGATACGATCCGTGCCATGATCGGGTTTTTGAGAAAAATTCCACGTCCGGCGGGAAGCTTTCGCAGAGTCCGCGCCTTATTTCGCTGTCCAGAGCCTGGTTTACTTCGGCATTCATTAAAAGTTTCAAATCCATAACCATCTTCCCCATTACATTTATTGATAGTAATATTTATAGAGAAGTTCTCCTGAATTGCAATAATAAATTCCCATATATGCAGATAAATTGCATTTCAGGATGTCGAACTGGAAGCTATTTTCGATTGACGCCAACGCCGAAAAATATCAGCGGGAGGAATTTCAATCTCCTGCGACTTTTTTCAGGAATTCGGCAAAAGTCCGGGTGAAATACTCGTAAATTTCCTTGCCCCATTCCGAGTCGGCGTTGGATGGGTCGCCGGAGGACCCGGCTTCGGTTATCTCCTTGGTCATCCAATTGGAGTGCAACGGCAGAGACTGGCATTTAAGTTCGGGTTTTTTAAGTCCTTTCCCGCGGACCAGGTCCGGTTTCATATAAAGGTAGTAACTGGTTTCCGTGGCCGAGGCATGGAAATTGTACTGTCCCTGTTTATCGATCCGGTCGCAAATTTCCGCGTTCCTGGTGAAGCAGTTGGCGCCGGTTGCCTGATAAAGTTTGAGATCAATATTTTTTTCCCGGAGTTCGCGGTTGAAGTCCTTCATTGCCAGATCAGCCGGGGCCTGGTTGCCGCCGTGTCCGCTCAGGCAGACAATCTTTCTGAATCCCGCTCGGGCAACTTCCCGGAAGATATTTTTCAGCAGGCGGACATACACTTCCAGATCAAGATTCACGGTTCCTGGAAATTCGGTGTGATAAATTGCAATGCCGTAGGGCAGGGGAGGCAGCACCAGGGCGTTTACGTTGAATTGTTCCCTGGCGCGGCAGACGCCTTCCAGTGACCATGATGCGGCGAGGAATGCGTCACATCCCACCGGGAGCATCGGGCCGTGCTGTTCGATGCTTCCCAGCGGCAGCACTGCCAGGTAATTGTTCTTCGCGGCGTTTTCAATGTCGGGCCAGGCAAGGTCGGCCCACGCCAATCCCTTGTAGCGGGTATCCCGGGGATGAGGTATCATAATTTACTCCAATTCTATTTGATATTATGAGTTTTCCGGAAGTCTGCGAGAATTTCCGGCGTTTCCGGATTGTAAACCGTTATTTCACCGGCGTCGTTCATTTCCGAAACCATTGCCGATTCGTAGAAAATGTAGCCGCTTTGACCGAGCCGCAGGGATTCTTCGAGTGCGTACCGCCAGCGTTTCCGCCAGTCCGGCAGTGCGGTGACCGATTTCCAGTAGGTGCAGGTATAGGCGGGAATTTGCCGGGGACGGGACAGTTTCGACACGTTGCGCCAGCGCGGTTCGTCGGTAAAAGGACTGTCCTTGAGGGTGATTTCATCCATCAGGTTTTCTTCGATCCACTTTTCCCATTCCCAGTGGAAATTCATGTAGCGGTTGCCTTCAGCGCGATTCTGATGAATGCGGCCGATATGGATTTGGGCTTTTTTCCCGGAATTGCGGATGAGGTTAACGGCTTCCCGGTAAAAGAAGGTGTAGAACTCTCCCAGCAACCGGCGGTGTTTTACGGTTGAAAACGGGCCTGTGCGGGGATCGTTGCCGTGTCGTTTGCGGTATTCTTCCGCCACTGGCGGCTCGAACCCGTAGCGTTCCCATTCCAGGCTGCGGTTGTGGTTCATTACCCGCAGGTCTACTCCGTCGACTCCGGCTTTGAGGCATTCCGAAACGTGCTTCAGCCAACACTGCCGGACTTCCGGGTATGCCGGGGAAAGGGCTCCGGGGATATATCTTTCCCTGGTAAGCGCAAAACCGATGGTGTTATATTCTTTTGAGTCAATGGCGATCCGGTTTTCGGAAAGAGCGTTGTCACAAACGGCGCTGTTCAGGTAATCGAAAATAAATCCCCGGTCCAGTTCCTGGTGATAGTCCGGATTGTGCTTGCCGAAGCGCGGTAACAGACCGTAAGTGAAAGGCAGAATCTCACCCGACGGCGAATATAGCATAACCAGCTTGTCGAGGGTATTGCCGAAGTAATCTTTCAGGACAAGTTTGTTTCGGACCGAAAAATAAGGGGATGAAATATTCAGTCCGTCGAATCTGACAACCAGCGTGTTTTCCTCCGTTGCCACGGACATCTCGAATTTGCCTTGATAAGGGCGATAGTTGTAATTGTCATCGCTTACCTTTAAGCTGAAATCTTCCGGCAGGAAAATACTCTGGTCAGTAGTGTCGAAGCGGAGTTCGATAGCGCCTACCTGACTGTTTGAACAGGCTTCAAGGTCTTGCGGATGTCGCCGCAGGCGTTTGTCCTGTAGTTCAAGAAGCGATTTTGAAACCCAGAAAAGTTTACCGCTCAGCGAGTCGAGTTTGCCTGATGCTTTCGCTTGTTCCGAGCCAAACGGGAACGACGGGTAATAACCCAGGTCAAAAGGTTTGTAGACGGCGTAGATTTCGAGGCCGAGCTTGTGGGCGGTTTCCACGGCGGCCGGGAGGAAATCGCCCATTTCCCCGTATGTTCTCCGGGCATTCCCGCCGACTGCCGGCACGAGGGAATTCAGCATCAAACCTTCCTCGTGCTTCAGGGTGTAGATCCAGTAAATCCGCCGCATGCCCCAGCTTTGAAAAAGCCTGAACAGCTTCTCCAGGCGGTTCCGGTTGTACCAGGTTTTTACCAGCTCTCCGTGGAAGTCCGTGCACCAGGAGAGTAAATACTTATTATCCATTAATTGCTCCGAATTCAGGACCAGGTTTTTGCATTAATATTCGGTTCCGCCGTTTTCCCAGAGAATCCCGCCGGTGGGAATCCAGTAACCGCCGATAAGTTTCTTTTCCGCCGCGTTTGCGTGTCCGTCGGCAAACAGCAGATTCATGAAATTGCCGTGCCTGAACGCAAGATATCTGGCATTGCTTCCCGAAGGCAGCGCGAAAACCCCGATGTTGGTGTAACCGCCCCCGACCGCGGCCTCAGCCGGACCGTAAGTGGTTAAATACTGGGTTCCGACGAATACCTCGTGCATCAGCATGGTTTTCGACGGCTGTTTGACCGTGACCGGTCTGGCGGTTGACGGACTTTCAAAAAGGTTGATCTTGCGGTTGAGCGCATAACCCCGGGCGCGATACTGATTTGAACACAGTGTAGAGTTGTATTGTGAAGACGGACAGTGCCAGATGCTGAAACCGGGTTTCTGGAACCTTTCCGCCCAGTTGTAATTTACGTAGGGGGAAAGCTGGAAGTCGTAGATTTTTCCGGCCGTTCCAGGTTCGTATACCGGAAAATAACCGCTGTTGTCGTCCACATATTCATGGTTGGCGGTAGCAAACTGTTTCATCTGGTTCAGGCACGCGATTTTGTTGGCCGATTCCCGGGCATTTTTCAACGCCGGAAGCAACATTGACGCAAGGATGGCAATGATCGCTATTACAACCAACAGCTCGATCAGCGTGAACAATGTCTGTCTTTTCATGTTTTCCTCCAATATTTGATTATACATCATTTTTTGTTTTTATGATCAGTAGTGACGCCGTCTTGTGAAGCGGAATTTTAATATTGAGTTGATCGGGTGCGGAGAAAGTGAATTCCACTTCACGGGTTCCCGGATAATCAACGCTTATGATCCCGCAATTTTTAACCTTAGCCGCGTTGGGAATCCTTATCCGCAACGGCAAGTTGTGATAAAAGCCGTCTGAATCTTCCGCGTGAGTACGGACCATGTTGATCAGCGGGATTGCGTATTTACCGTTTGGCAGCTCAAAGATGTTGCCGTCGAGAAATCTGTCGCCGAGATGGACTGAAGTCAGCGTCCCGTCGATATACGGCAGTTCAAGCGCATTCGGGCAAAGGAGCATTTTCCGGCGTTTCAGAGCTTTCAGCAGCGGCAGATATGCCTGATAAAGTTTACGGTCGGCATCGGATATTTCAGGTGGGGCCGTGGTGAAATGCGGGGAGGGACGTACAGAGACGTTTCCGCCGTACAACAGCGCATATTGCAGCGAACGTTCATCATTCTTACCTAGCAGAAGCGGCTTTTCCAGACAGAAATAGGCGTACTTTCCAAGTGCCGCAACGAATCCTTCCGCCATAACTCCCCCCATGTGCCGGGTTCTCCGCAAGGTGTTTGGTCCGTTGCACCATAAGGTTTTGTTGTATTTCTTTGCGACTTCCGCCACGGCGCCGATCATTTTTTCATGTGCGATGTGGCAGTCATATGCGGGTTTGCCGCCAATATAAGTGAAACCGTCGTGTTTTGAAAAGTCAGGCAATCCGAAGAGGATGTTATCAACGAAAAGTCCGTCGAGTTCCGGGAGTTGCTCAAAAAGCCTTTTTGCCTGGTTTATCAGGTGTTTTCCCCAGGCGGATTTGGGATCGGGGTTCATGCACCAGTTGCGGCGTTTCCCGTCCGGGTAGACCCACGCCGGACGCTTCCCCCCATGTTCATCGGTCATGATATTTTCGGGGAACTCCTGTTCCGCCATTTCCGTGTCGCACTCGAACAGGTTGAAATAAGCGTAAACCTTTACATTATATTTGTGAAACCGGGCGATCTGTTCCTGGATAAGATCCCAGGTGACTCCATCCATGACGGCTTCCGGGCCGGTGAAATTTTTCCAGCCGTTAAACATGTCGAGCCGCCATTGAGATGACTCCGGGGCGAACTCACCGAACCTCGGCAGGAACAGCAGTTCCACCCACTTGAGGTTCATGGTTTCCACCCAGTTTTTAACGGCATCATCGGAAATGGCCGGATAGCTGTAAAGATAGCCTCCTTCGCTGGCGAAAAAATTTTCATTTTCCGGCACGAAATATTCCGGATAGCGGTCACGGAACCATTTCAATCCAGGCCGCCAGCAGCCTTCGTGTCCAGTCAGGCAGAAGCGGTATTTCACCGCTTCCCGGGTATGCTGTCCCCGGTCGTCCGTAAATTTTACCGACATGCGGTTTTCCCGCTGACTCACGGTTATTTCGGCTTCGGTAAGGTCTTCCACCGGGATTGCCAGGGTAAAGCCCTGTTTGCGGATTTTGTTATAGAGACTCACCAATCCGAGCAGGGGCGATTCCGGTTTGTAAATATAATCCGGATACCTGAAAAATTTTTGTCCGTAGAGCCCTTCAAACGGGGCATGATGCACCGGTGTCCAGCAATTGAAAAGTTCCGCTACCCGCAAACTGGGTTCCGGAGTGATGCCGAACTCAAAAGTCACCCCCGGTTTCTGCTGTGTAGGATCATGGCCGCGTAGCTCGTGTTCGATCAATATTTCAGTTTCGGTAACTGTCCAGGTGGTTTTGAATTGCAGGGAACAACCGGAAAATTCCCTGATAAGTTCTAGCTGGTTCAGCTCAGGCTTGCGCCATTCGAGTTTTGTTTCGGAATTCAGACGGCTGTGATTGGTGCGGTTTTGCCGCTCTTCAACAATGGTGAGACTGACAGCGGGATCATTTCCGGCGGAGTCATCGTCCTGGGCCAGGTCGAAATCGCCATTGGAAATGATATTTCCGGACGATCCGGTTTTTATTCTCGGCGGCAGCATTTCGCCGTTGGTCTTGAGCAGGATGAGCAGAAGCCCGGAGCTGTTCAAAAACCAGTAATCCGGGGTTTCCCGGATCTTTGCGTCTGGTTTAATTGACTTAAAATCAGTCATTTTGCCACTTTCCGGATTCAGCAGTTGGATAATCTGATTAGACTTGTTATCTTTTATGCAATGCAATTGCTTTGACATTATTATAGAGCCAATGAGCCACAGTGTCAATAACCCAGGGAAAAAAATGCAGAAAATAGATTTTGAAAGTGACGTTCCGCTGACCCGGCAGTTCCGGGAAATTCTGCTGGAAAGATTTGTTGGCGACAAGAAGTCCGGCGACCGGCTTCCGCCCGAGCGTGATCTGGCCGGGGAGTACGGTGTTCACCGGATGGTGGTGCAGCGGACAATTCAGGGGCTTTGCAAAGAAGGTTACTTCTACCGGCGGCCCCGGCACGGAACTTTTGTATCCAGAAAAACCTCGGTTCTCAGGATCGCGTTTTATGAACTCCCGGCATATTCCTTTTCTGAAATTATCAAACGGTTTGAGAAAAAACACCCGGACATTACAATCGAGAAAACGGAAGTAGATCCGAAAGCGTCGCCGATCATATTTGAGCAATTGCTGGAAAGCAATCAGGTCGATGTGGTCAAACTCAGTGAATCGCTTTTTCAGAACTTTGCCGCCCCTGATATGTTCAAACCTCTGGACGCTGTTAAGAAAGAGGAACAAAAGGGCACTTTCAGCAAACCCTGGCAAGCGTTCAGATGGAAAAATTCGTTTTACGCTGTTCCGTTGGCATTTTCGCCTATGGTAATAATATATAATAAGGAACTGTTCAAGGAAACGGGTATTTCTCCGCCGCTAGACTGGAACTGGAGTGAATTTCTCGAAATTGCGAGAAAACTTACGAGTGGCAGAAACAGCAGCTCGTGCCGCTATGCTTTTATGTGTCCGTTCAGCCGGAACCAGTGGCCGGTTTTTGCATTGCAGAACAATGGAACTCTTGATCCGAATCTCGACGATTTCAATTTATCCAGTTCATCGGTTCGTGAAGCGGTGAATTTCCTTCACGACCTGCTTCACCGTTGGAAGGTTGCTCCGGTGATGCGTGAATCCGAGGGGGGCGCCATCGAACTGTTTTCCAGGGGCAAGGTGGCAATGATCATGATGACTTATTACGGTTTTCCGATTCTGCGGCAGACTGTGGATTTCGATTGGGATATTCTACCGCTGCCGCGCAACCGCAGACGGGCCACGAGTTTGCTGGCTGATGGCGTGGCGATAGCCAGAAACACTACTTCCCTAAAATCCTGCCGTGAGTTTATCCGGTTCCTCATGACCCCGGAAATCCAGGATTATCTGGCGAAACAACGGAGTCTTATCCCATTGAAAGAAGCCAGCGCGGAAAATGTTAAGTCCAAGGTCCCGGTTAATTATCAGCTCTTCCGCGAGGAGCTTTCCCACTCAAAATGCCTGGCGCTTCCCTACCACATTCCGGCGGTCCAGAAATTACAGGAGGAAATGGATTTCTACTGGTACGGGATTCAGGATTACGAAGAAACCGTGAAGCATATCAAAAATCGCGGTGATGATGGCAAATCCGTATAGATCAAAGAACGGGAAATAGAGTTCCCGATAATTTTTCTGGTTTTTTGATATTGACACTGTGGCTCATTGGCTCTATAATAAAAAAGACAACAGTTGTTCCCCTGAAACGGATGGTGTCAAAGCATGAAAGAGCCAAAATCGGAGAATGAAGATATGAAAAGCGTAATACCCGGAGGAATTATTGCGGGCCTGATGTTTTCCGGCCTGTGGATTTCCGGCGCGGAAAAAAAGTCCGGTATTCCTGACTTGGTCCCGATGCCGAAACAGTATAACCAGACCGGCGGAAATTTTACCGTGTCAAAAGTCCCGGTTTTTATTGCCGGGAGAAACCGCCGGGGGAAAGTGGGAGCGGAAGAGCTTTCCAGGCGCATTCGCGAATTGGGCGGGAAACCCGGAAAAGTCATGTCCGTTTCCGATACCCGCAAACCGGGGATCTATCTGCTGACCTGTACTCATCCGGCCGCGAAAGAACTGGTTAAGCGGCTAAAGTTGAAGATTACGCCGGAAAATCCTGGCGCTCAGGGATACCTGATCGCATCAACTCCCAAACAGGTGCTGGTGATCGGCAGTGATGACGCCGGGACACTTTACGGGGCCATGACTTTACGCCAGATGCTCGAATCCGGCGAAAAAGGGGAAGTGAAGATCGCCGCCGCCGAAGTCCGGGACTGGCCGGACTATAAATTCAGGTCGAATATCAGTTTCAGGCGCGGAATCTCCTATTGGGCAACCAGGGAGAAAAATCCGGAGAAAGCTTACAAAGCCGCAATCGACTGGATGCTTCGGTTCAAGCTTAACCTGATCAACGATTACACCCACATCCACCACGATATCCAGGAAATTCCAAAGTCCCGCCGCGAATTCATAAGAAGGATGAATGCTTACGCCGTGGAGCGCGGCATTTATCCGGTGATGTGGTTCTTTACAAACGTTGCGAATACCTATGTTGACAGAGGAAAAGAATTTAAAAACTGGGACTGCGTCAGCGCCCTGAACGGACGCCACTGTTTCTGTTGGAGCCGCGACGACCTGGCGAAGAAAAGAATAGCTCGCTCGGTGGATTTTTGTAAGGAACTCAACTTTAAAATTCTGGCGCTGCATTCGGTCGACGGCGGCGGGGTGAAAGACCCGGAACTGTGGAGCAAACGCTGTCCGGAATGCAGAAAACGTTGGAAGGATTCGGAGCGCTGGAAGGCCAGCGTGCATCAGCTGAATATGTGGGCCGATGCCATTAAAAAGCGCGATCCCGGACTAATTTTTACTTTTATTCCTTATCTTTACGCCGCAAGCCTGTCGGATTATGAGACTTGCTCGGATAAAGTTGACAAAGCAACCTGGCGGCTGAATGTGATCGAATATTGGGACAAGCTGAACAAGCATCTCGACCCGATGTGCATTCCGCAGACCTGGATGGCGACTCCGGATAAAATGAAAAAATTCTGTGATTATTTCAAGGGGCGTCCGGTGGTGATTTTCGGGCACAGCATCCGGGTGGGAGGCTATTTCGGCACTTGGCACCGGTTCAACAAAACCGATTTCCGCAACAACCCGAAGGATATGTTTTTTCTCCAGGGGGGGACCGACCGCTACGCCAAGTTTCTGAACATGATCTGCGATGGAGAATATGCCTGGAACGTTAACGCTCCCGGAAGTGAAGAATTTACCGGATTGTTCTACGATATTACTCGCGACCACATTTCCCCGAAGGAGATCATAGACGAATGGGTTCCGCGCGCCTGCCGTGCGTTTTATGGAAAAAAACTCGGGGAAAAGTTTGCCCCGGTATATCAGGCAGGAGTGCTTAACCAGTATATTATGAACCCTGGACTGGCACTCAGGTCGGCAAACAAATATCGCCGGATGCCGCTGGCGGACGTCGATCCGCTGGACAAGGACCGTAAGGGGTTGGGCAAGCGCGCCGCCGCCGATGTGGAGGACTCCCTGGCGATGCGCGAAGCACAGGTGAAAGCCGTTGCGAAAGCCATGACCGCGTCGGAAGCAGCGTATAAGGATGTCGATACCCTCGATCCGTACCGCCGCCGCAATTTTATGTATTATTACAAACGGCTGCCGTTCTGGTATCTTACCGCCAGGGCAAGGGTGGCGTTGTTTAAATCCGCCGGCCTGATTCGCGAAGGGGACTATTCCGCCGCAACCGCGCTTCTCGAAAAAGCTCTCGATAATTACAATGTTGATTATAAACATGCGATGGCGGTTCTGGCAAAAACCGCGAACGAACCCGGTCTTAATACTCGTGGTCCGCTTTCAAAACGCGATATCGATCCCAGGCCGGAAGAGATCAAACGTCTCTTGAAAGCCCAGCTTGCCAGCGCCAGGATTTCGCTGAAACCCCGGCGTCCGGGTAAATATGTCAAGGTGGCGATTTATCGCGGTTATGGTGAAAAAGGCACGTTGAACTTCTTCAAGCAGTTTCGGAACGTGAAACCGGAATTGATCAAATCACTGTCGCTGTCGCTGCTTGATAAGTTCGACTGCGTGATTATGCTTCAAAACATGTCGATAAACAACAAGGACGATTATTTCTTCAATCTGCGCCGGTATGTCGCCGAAGGCGGGGGAGGGGTGTTGTTCCAGCATGACATGTGCGGATATGAACGTTTCATGTTCGGCAAAAATACGCCGTTCCCGGAAATTGTGAAATGCGGCAAAGGAAAAAAGAACGATGCCGGGGTGAAGATTATGAAATCCCACCCGGTTCTTTCCGGACTTGAGACGGGTAAAAAAGTCAAGTATATGTACTACGACCACATTGTTCTGGTTGCCGGAAAACAAGGTGAAGTGCTGGCTGTGGACAAAGACGGCGAACCTGTGGTTGCCGTTGGAAAAGTCGGCAGCGGAAAAGTTGTATTTGACGGCACTGTCAATCTCGATACAAAAAAAGGCGATGTTGATCTGCACGGATTAAATGCCGTGCTCATGCGGGGAGCGGTTGAGTGGTTTACCGGAGTAAAACTTATCAAAAAATGACCGGGATATTTCCGGTTCTGATTTTGCTGATGCTGACAGCGGTTTTGTCCGCGAGTCAGGTTGTGACCACGAAAATTGTGTGGAAAGGGAAGGTGACCGTGAATGAGCCGGTTACGGTCAAACCTCCGGGAAGTATAGAAATCCATCCCGGAACGGAAGTGAATTTTACCGGCAACGGCAGGATTTATTATATATCCTATGGCTTTAAAGCCGGGAACGCGATTTTCCGGGCGGACAAGCCACTTGAGAAATATCCGCGGATTTTCATTCGCTCCGGTCTCAATGATTCCGTGAGTTTCAAAAACTGCCGGTTTATAAATTTGATCTGCCGTAAAACCCCGGCGGCGGTCAGGACGATCTTCCCGAAAATCGAGATGCTCAACTGCCGCTTTGAAAACTGCTCGACGGTCAATTTTAATCACGATATGCACAGTGACATCGGAAAGAACGTGTTTATCAATTCCGAAGGTTCAGGATTGATGATGGCGGGAAGCAAGTATTCAAGGATTCACGACAATAATTTCATTGCCGGGAAAAAAAGTCTGGTGCTGCTTAATATGCGGTCCAGCAGTGAATTTTGCGAGATTATCGGCAATCGTTTTTCCGATGCTCCAAGAATGGCCTTGTTTATTCACGGCAAGGTTAACGGGAACCGTATCAAGGATAATTCGTTTTTCAGCTGCGCTATCGGGATATACCTGGGCGGACAGGACTTACGCAATATCAGCATCCACGGAAACATGATATCAAATAATAAAACCGGAATTTATTTCCTTAACGGTGGAAACAATAATCAAATTTCAAATTGTGTAATATGGAAATGCACAACCGGTTTGTATGCTGCAGCGAAAAAAGGAACTTTGAATGTTCAAAACAGCGTATTTGATAAGTGCGGCGCTGCCGTGTCGGTTCGTGGCAAGGCAATTATTCCCAAGTTGCAACATAATTGTTTCTGGCAAAATAAAAAGAATTTTTCCGAAACAATAGATGCCGCGAAAATTCCCCAAAACAACCTTTTTACCGATCCGTTATTCGTCAATCCGGACCAAGACAATTTCCGGCTCAAGGAGAAATCCTTTGGTTATCTGGTTGACTCTCCATTGTTAAAAAGCGGAACTCCAAAAGGAATCAATATCGGTTTGTTTCCGTGATAAGTTAGTCTTTCATGACCAACTGTATTATATAAAAACTATCTTACGTAGATACAGACCCTTGTGATTTTACCATCCTTTAAATCATAAAAGGCGCCGTCTTCACGGGATAGCTTTTCGCCCTTTTTTAATGGTTTTATCGGAAAATCCGGAACATCCTCGTAAGCTTCATATTCAGCGGTCAGTTCGACTGCTATCGTATTTGGAGTCAGCAAAATATTTTTTGGTGTAAGCTTCTCCGTATAGCCTGCGCCTCTTTCCTTGAACCATTTTAAAATATTTGCTTTCCCAATATGGTCAGGTTCATTGCCAGGCATAATGAATACAGCATCATCAGCGTAATGTTCCACGGCTTCTTCATACCTGCCGGCATTATAATTTTCAAAATATTTGAGTAGATCTTCTTTTGTCATATTACAGCTTTTCCCTGGAATTATTTGCCATACATATCAAGCAGGTTTACAGTATTTTCATCCGCGAAACGCCTGTAAACTCTGGCATGGACTATTTTCCCGTCTTTAACATTATAAAATCCGGTGTCATAAAAAATTTCTTTTTCGCCTTTTTTCCTGTCCTTGATGTAGAACCCGTCTTTTATGGCAACAAGTTCTATTTGAAGTTCAGCGGCTACCAAACCATCCTTTTCTATATAGTTGATCAGGGTAATTTTTTCCTTCACAACGGAACTTAACACTTTACTGAAATGTTCAGCCAGGTTGTCAGCGCCTCGTATTGAAAAACCTGTTTTTTCAAAAATAGCATTGTCAGCATAATATTTATTTACAAATTTATAGAAATCGCCGGTATTAAAGTCTGCTAAATACTTTTCAAAACCTTTCCTGGTATCAATCATGATGACTTATCTCCTTATGTGGCGTTTTGTTGAATGGATATATTGCGTTTGTTTTAAGATAACCTGAACAAATGAATCTTTCAAAGGATTTTTTAATCTGTACTTGAAAGCTTCATAAATGAGGCGGGGCTCAAATCAAAACCTAAGCTTTGCAAGCAGCTGATAATTTCCTTATTTAGCCGGTAATGAAATGGGCTTTTCATAACCGGCTATTTACAATGCAATAGGTTATTTTTCAATTTTAGATTTCGCCAAATTCTTTCCTTGCGGTACGGCGATATTCCCGCGGACTCTGGCCGCACACCTTTTTGAAGCATTTACTGAAGGAAAATTGATCAGAAAAACCCAGCTTGTCGGCGATGTTGCCTAATGATAAATCCGTAGTGAATAACAGCCGCCTTGCTTCATTGATCCGCTGTCTGCGTATAAAGTGCAACGGCGGGACGCCAACGGACTCCTTGAACGTTTTATGAAAAGCCGATACCGAAAGACAGGCAATTGATGCCAGTTCGTTTAAACTAACCTTGCGGTGGTAATTCTGGGAAATAAAATCAAATACTCTGGAAAAACGGTCGGCTCCACTTGCCAATTTGAGGAAATGAGGTTTAACTTTCGTTTCAGTCAGCAGGCCGGAAAGAAGATGCATACCCAGGGATTGTTTCTCGAAGGATTTTGAAATGCTGCCTGCTTTTTTATCATTATGGATCGAGTCAAGGTCTTTCACCGTATTTTTCAGCCTATTAACAACCTGAGATTTCAAAATTACCGGAAGTTCAAAAAAAGACAGAAAATCGAAGTGGTCGAAAATATGGGAATTAAAGTTGCAGAAGTGCAGAACCGTTTTTGAATTTTTTGGCACAGGGGCGTTCTGACGGCAGACTCCGGCCGGGATATAGGCCCAATCCCCTTCGTGCATAACCAAGGTTTCCGCGCTGTAATTGACATTTAACGAAAATCCACCGTGTTCAATGTATATAATAACATGATACGGCCTTGAAAAACCTGAAACGCGCCAGGCGGCGTCCTCGATAGTTCCCCTCCCGGATGCAACCAATTCAAAAGACACCGATTGCGCGATATCATCCCAGAATTTATCTTTGATCATTATGCCGCTCCGAAATTTTCCATACCATAGTCCGTAAATCCGGTTTTTACAGCTTTATTCAACAATGGGAAGAATCCTGGACATGAAATAGATAATATGGAACATTCCAATAGTCTGCGGGAAACAGTATAATATAGATAAAATTATCAATTTATCAGTCAGGAATAAATAACATGATTAAAGCTGGAAGCTCATCGGCGGTAATCACCAATAAACTCGGCACTGATATTCAGGGGGCAACCGTTGGCGGCAAGGCTGAGTATGTGCGAGACGAACTGGAAGCGAATGCCCTGTGTCTTACCAATGATGAATGTTCAGTGGTGTTTGTAAGTTGTGACCTGGGCGGTCTGCTGCCCGATTTCACGAAGGAAGCTCGGGAAGCAATGGCTGCGGCTGCGAACCTGGATCCACGTTCGATCATTATTGGCGGAACACATACCGGAGGCCCTTCAGTTATACCTACCAATTATCTGAAAGCCGTGGATATTGAATATCTCGAGTCTTTGAAGCTGAAATTAATCGATTTGGCGGTAAAGGCTGCTGAAAATGTAAAGCCGTCCCGGTTGGGTATGGCAAAAGGATATGCAAAAATCGGTTATAATCGCAGGCTTTGCAGCAGGGACGGCAACCACAAGATGGGCCGGCTGGCAAATCAGGACGATTTCACCGGGCTGGAAGGCCCAACGGACCATGAGCAGTTTGTCTTGTATGCGGTTGATGAAAATGACAACATTACCGGAATTATGCATCAGAACACTTCGCACCCGTGTACATTTTACGGCGCCGATTTTTATTCCGCGGACTACCCCGGATTGGCCAGGAAATATATCAGGGATACAGTCGGCAATATTCCTGTACTGTTTTTCAACGGCGCGTTTGGCGATATCGGACAGGATTTGTATGACCGCAAGCCTTTTGATAAAGGCAGGGAAATGAAACTCAACCGGTGCGCCCTTCCGCTGGCAGGGGAAACCCTGAGACTCATTTATGAAAATCCTCCCGTGGATATCAGCAGTTTTAAGCACCTTTGCCACGATTTCAATGTGACAGTTCAGTTGCCCACGCCTGAAAAACTGGAGTGGGCAGGGAAAATCCTGGCTGAAGTTGATGCTGGAAAACATATTAACGGCATGGAGATTGTTTCCGCGCACGGATCGGCTTTGCTTCAGAAACATTTCGGCGAGAATCCAGTGGACAAACTTCCCATTCATGTGGTCCGCATTGGCGAGGCCGCCATAATAACGCAACCCACGGAATTATTCTGTCAGTTTGGTTTGGATATTAAGCACCGCAGTCCGTTCGATATTACCAATGTTTTCAGTGTTTGTGACGGCTATTCCGGGTATTGTCCTACCTATGCGGCCGCGATTTCCGGCGGTTATTCAGGCGAACCGATTTACTGGGCCCGTTTTACAGCCGATACCGGTTACAGGATTGTCGAGGAGTCATGCCGTTTACTGTATGAATTGAAAAAGGGGAATGTCTGAAATGCGGCGGATTATATTTCTCGGGGCCGGAACTCCCACACCGTACAGGAACGGATTCGGCACCGCGTTTCTCCTGGATATCGACGGTCACAGAATATTGGTTGACTGCGGCCCTTCAACTACCCGGAACCTGGCCAACTTTAATTTTTATCCGCTGGATGTGAATTTCCTTTTCATAACTCACTTGCATTTTGATCATTGTTCCGGCATACCCGATTTTTTATTGTCGTATTGGGATCAGAGTGTTTCATCACGACTCGGTTTGAGTATCTACGGGCCGGAATTCATGCAGCGCTTCATCAGCAGGCTCGTTGGTCCGGCCGGGGCGTTCACCGACGATATAAATGCACGGATAAATGCCCCGATCAGTCAAAAAACCTATCTCAACCGGGGCGGCGTCCTGCCGCGTTTACAGCCTGAGTTCAATGTCACGGAGCTGTTGGGAGGTGAAACTTTTAAACTGGCTGATATCCGTGCAACTGTGAGGAAAACCCGGCATGCCGAACCCTGGCTCAAATCATTGGCATACCGTTTTGACGTCGGAGGACTTTCCATTGTTATAACAGGAGATACGGGCTCGGTAGACGTAATTGCGGAACTTGCGGCGGGATGCGATATCCTGATTGTGAACGCCTGGAACGCAAATGCGGATGTTTCAGAGTCGGAATTCGATCAAAGTCTGGCCACGGTTGGAAGCGCCGCCCTGATGGGCAGGGAAGCCTCCGCGAAAATCCTGGTCCTTTCTCATTTGGGAAAAAGAAGCGGACAGAAAGGAGAGAAGAGCGATATGGAATGTATAAACGAAGCGGCGGAAATATTTTCCGGGAAAATTATCATCGCCAAAGAAGGCAAGAGTCTTGTTTTCCGGGAACCGAGTATGAAGTGTATGACTTGCGAAGTTTTGTGAAAAATAAAAAGGAGGAAGTATGAAAAGGCGAACGAAAAAAAACAGGGAAGTAATCAGTTTTACGCTGATCGAATTGCTGGTTGTAATTGCTATCATTGCTATACTTGCAGCAATGCTTCTGCCAGCGCTCAGCAAAGCAAGGGAAACTGCCCAGCGCAGCAATTGCGGCGGAAATCTCAAACAGATCGGTTTGGCAATCGCCTCATATATAGACGACAACAAAGAGTGGATATATCCGAGCCGGGGCACAGCCCTGGAGCCATATGAGGATTGCTGGTTCGATGTGTATAATCAAGACTATATCAAAAACCAGGATGTGTTCCGCTGTCCGGCCGACAGGGATTTTGTATTTAGTTATGACAATGTGTCGTACGGCTTCAACTCGCACGGAAGTCCGACCGGGACGGGATTCGGGCGATGTGCAGGTGATGATCCTGCAATATATGCCTATGCTCCCATAAAACTTTCTCAGGTTAAGAGACCGTCGAACACCATTATAATTGGAGATGGATGCAATGAGGACGGGGATCGCGGCATGTTTATCTTGAACACGGCAGTGTCGGCTAATTTCCCGATCGGAACCAGGCACAATGCGGGAGCCAATGTTCTATGGTGCGACGGTCGCGTGGATTGGCACAAATCCGCGGAGATTGATGCCATGCCGGATTGGTGGAACAGGAATTATTAATTGAACCGTAATCGGCGGTAACAACTTTTATAAAAAAAGGATGAAAATTTGGAAACTTTAATACTATCCGCGAAAGATGTTGAAAAATATGTGGATGCGGAATTGGCGGTACAGTCGGTAGACTATGTTTTTACGCAGTTCGGGCAAGGTAATATTGATATGCCTCCCAAAATCCATGTCGACATGTCGAAAATAGGCCATGAATCATGGTGCAACGCAATGCCGGCATATATATCCGGCAAACAAATCGGGGGGATCAAATGGATCGGCGGCTTCGGCAAAAACCAGGGCATGAATCTTCCCTATATCATGGGGGTGATCGTCCTGACTGACCCGACGAACGGACACGCCGTAGCAATAATGGACGGCAGGCGGATATCAGACCTGCGAACCGGGGCTTCGGCGGCGGTTTTCGCCCGTTATCTTGCGGTTGAACCATCCCGGGGAATCCTCGTTGTCGGCGCCGGGGTGCAGGGAAAAGCCGCAATCGACTGCCTGCTTCTGGAATATCCGGATGAACCGGTAATGGTTTATGATCTCAATATCGAAAAGGTTAAGTTGATAAAAGAAAGCGTTCCCCTCGATATGAAAGAACGGGTCGTTCCCGTGGATAACCTGGAAAAAGCGGCAAGGGGAGCAAGCCTGATCGTACTGCTGACCACGTCGCGGCATCCTTTTCTTAAGAATGAATGGGTTTCGGCCGGAACAACCGTGCTCGGGATGGGAACTTACCAGCAGGTATTTGAGGAATTTACGCTTTCCGCGGATAAAATTATTCCCGACTGTTGGGCACAGGCCATTGGCCGCGGGGACTTGAAACCGGTTTACAATTCCGGAAAAATTACCGGGGAAAACTGCTATGCCGAGATTGGGGAAATCGCCGCTGGTATGGTTGCAGGCAGAGAAAATAATATCGAAAGGATTCTCGGATTACCGGTAGGCATTGGAGCTCACGATGTCTGTATCGCCAATTATGTCTATCAGGCCGCGATCGCGAACCGTGACGGGATCCAGGTGGAGTTGCAGTAAAACGATCATGTAAATTACATTTGCTATATTTCATGGAGATTATAATGTTTAATAATGACCGGCAATTTTTCAGGAAAAGAATATGAATGAACTGCCAAATATTGTTTTTATTCATACAGATCAGCAGCGGGGCGATTGTCTGGGGATTGAAGGGCATCCGGTCCTGCAAACTCCAAATCTTGACGGGCTGGCAGCGCAGGGGACCCGCTTTACGCGGTTTTATTCCGCTTGTCCAAGCTGCATCGCCGCCCGCCGCTGCATGCTGACCGGACAAAATCCTCAAACCTTCGGGCTGGTGGGCTATTATGAAGGTTTGGAGTTTGACCTTCCTACTCTTCCCGGAGTTTTACGGGAGAACGGATATCAGACATATCACGTCGGCCGCAGCATGCACCAGTCTCCCAGGAGAAAACGTTACGGATTCGATGACATGGAACTTTCCGTGGGGACTCGCGGCCATCTTTTCGGAGAATACGAAGAGTGGTTCCGGGAACATGCCCCCAAGGGCAGCAAGGGGATGTGGGGCGTTGGGATTATGCACAATGACTGGACTGCCGCGCCGTGGCACCTGGAAGACCACCTCCATTTCAGCAATTGGACAGTAAACCGCGCTCTGCGCTTTTTTGAGCGCCGCGATCCTTCCTGTCCATTTTTTCTCTCTGTAGGGTTTATTGCTCCGCACCCGCCGCTTCAGCCTCCGGCTTTTTACTTTGATCGGTATCTCCGAAGCGGAGTTCCCGCCCCTGATTGCGGTGATTGGGCAGTAAAGCCTGAATTCGGGAGCGGCAATGATCATCTCTCGAATTCCGAAGTCGACCTGAACGGGGAACAGCTTCTGTGCGCCAGGGCGGGATATTACGGTCTTATCAATCACATCGACGACTTACTGAGGCTGATTTTGAATCCCGTCAATGGCGTTGACCGTGTTTCAAAGCGCGGAACAATTATTGTATTTACCAGCGACCACGGTGAAATGCTCGGCGATCATTACCTCTGGAGGAAAAGTCTGGCATTCGAGTCTGCGGCCAGGGTTCCGTTCATTATCCGGGCGCCGGGTTCTTTTGGCGTCAGAAGAAATACCGCGGTCAATGCCCCCGCCACTCATGCGGACATCATGCCGACTATTCTGGACATGCTCAATATTGATGTTCCGGATACAGTAGATGGACGGAGCCTCTATCCGTTACTCAAAGGAGAGAAAGTTGATTCCTGGAGAGACTGCATTCATATCGAACATGCACCCAATCACCAGTGCGTGACCGATGGCAGGCGGAAATATATTTGGGCGCCGGTTTCCGGAAAAGAATACTTCTTCAATCTGGATGACGATCCCAGGGAATTGCATAACCTGAGCGGTGTTAAAAATTTCGATGCCGAAATCTCCGAATGGCGGACAAAACTTATCCAACTTTTGCAAGACCGTCCCGAAGGATTTGTTGAAAGCGGCAAGCTGGTCTCGGGGAAAAAATATGCCGCGGTTATTCCAGTGAGCAATACCGATTAAAGCAAGTAATGATTGTGGGTTTCAGCTTTGCCGGGATGGGGCGGAGGAGTCCGGCACGTAACCGGTTTTCAATTTGCATGGCCTTAATCATACGGGTGGCTGATACTGTGAATCCAGTTCAGGAGGAAATTCCGGTCTGAACAATGGCTTATCCCCGGCGTCCGGATAGCGGGAATTCCAGGCAGAGACAATTTCCCGCCAATCATTCAGGATTTCAGCGGATTTATCGCGGTAGTCAGGCGGTCCGATTTTTTCTTTCCGGGCTTCGGCGGCGGCAGTTTTTGCGGACCAGTCTTTGTGCAGGCGAGTGAGCAGCCGTTCCCTGATAGCGGCATATTGTGGATTTTCCCCGAGATCGTTAAGTTCATCATCATCATTGAGATTAAAAAGCGCGGGCGGGACGCCGCTGGTTTCATCCTGCCATAATTTCCATTCCTTTGAACGCACCATCCGGGAAACAATGTTTCCATCGATATTGAAGAGTTCGCTGAAAGTTTCGTCTTTCCAGCCTGAACTGTCGCCCTTCATGAGATTAAGCAGGGAATGCCCGTCAATATGACGCATTGACTCTGCCCCGGCAAGGTTGCAGAAAGTGGGGGCAAGGTCGTAAAGATTCACAATGTTTGAGCACCTTGCGCCAGGTTTTGTGATTCCCGGGGCCCTGATAATCAACGGCACACCGGCGCTGCCCTCATAATAACAGCTTTTGGTCCAGCAACCCTTTTCACCCGCCATGTCTCCGTGGTCGGACATGTAAACAACAATGGTGTTTTTGTTAAGTCCGGTTTCGTCCAGACATTCCAGAATCGTCCCGACAACCTGGTCGAAAGCTTCACAAAGCCCGAAGTAGGCGGCGCGGGTGCGGTGTATCTGTTCCTTTTTAAATGCCGGTTTGAATCCATGGTTCTGTTTATAAATATCGATACTTTGCGGCGCCGTCATTTCATCATCGGGAATGTCAATCCGCTCGTAATAATAATCGAAAAGTTCCGGCGGTGCGATATAGGGATTATGCGGAGCAAGAAACCCCGCTACTGCCGCAAACGGCCGTGAAGCATTTTCCGCCCGATTCCGGAGGAACTCACAGGTGTATTCCGCAATTTGTCGGTCATACCAAAGGTACGGGCTTAATCCCTTGCCGCCCACTTTAACGCTGTTTCGATTCTGGCGATTGCCTTCATTCCGGATTGTCCAGGAATTTACCGGCTGGGCCAATTCGCCAATTTCCCGAAAAAAACCATGATGCTGGTCCGGACCGACAAAATGCATCCTCCCGATAAGACGGGGTTCATAACCGGCCAGTCCCAGATAATGGGTCCAGCATGGCACTTCGGAAGGTAATATTCCGTAATTGGTCCGGATTTTCAGGGTGGAAGGCTGGCAACCGGTCATGAAGCTCATCCGGCTCGGAACACAAAGCGGGGCCGGACAATAGGCATCGGTAAAAATCATTCCCCCGGAAGCAAGCCGGTCGATATTGGGAGTCCTGATCAAGCCGTTGCCGTAACATCCTGACAGTTTCCGGTTATGCTGGTCGGAGAATAATATAAGTATATTAGGTTTTTCTGTCATAATTTGTTTCTTTATTTATTAAGGTTCTAGACAACTTAAGCGAATGTTTAGACACGGTATATCACACATGATTAAGCACTTATATGTTTGCATTGTTGTTCATAATTCTTTTTCAGGTAAATCCTTGCATTATTATACTTGTTATCAAGGATTTACCTGAAAAAGAGAATGCCTTTAAGTGTTCATGAATCTTTATTAAAACTATTCCGCGCTGAAAACTATTCAACCTGCTCAGCGGTTGATTTTCTGAAATTTACCGGGAGAGCATCCTGCGACTTTTCGGAATAATCGCATAAAGTAAAACTGGTCCTGGAATCCGAGAAGGGAAGCAACTTCCTTGATAGGCTTTCCCTGATTGAGCAGCTCTTTTGCCCGGGAAATTCTGCGGGATAGAATGTACTCCTTGGGATTCCGTCCTGTTTTTTGCATGAAAAGCCGCCGGAAATGGGCTTCGCTGAGATTGAATTTTTTTGCCAAACCGTGAATTGATATTTCACCGGTCAACTTCTGGTCGATTAGTTTCAGCGCCTGGTTGATAAGTTTATGGCTCCCGGAACTCCTCGCGGTAAGCTTTGAAGCCTGGTACAACTCCAAGACCAGTTCCATTATTAGTTTCTTGCGTTTAAGGATGGCTTCAGGGGTTTCGGTCAGGATTAATTTTTCCATTTGCCCGAATATGGATGTAAATGTGTCCATACAGCCTTTGACAACCGGACGGTCCGATTGCAAATACCCTAAGTTTTCCATCATTTCCGCATCATTTCCCTGCCAAAGCATCCAGCGAACTTTCCACATTTCTTTGGGTTTGGGATAATACATACTCGGTTCGCCGGGAAACAACAATGCGGTATCTCCGGCTTTGAGGGTAAGTTCTCCAGTAGCGGGAGTCAGCAAAGCGCCCTCGCCGGACTCGATTAATAATGCGCCGTAAAGTCCCAGCATTCGCAATTTTTCAGGTCTTTGGCGGTATAAACCACTCCCGATCCGGTCAATCCACAAGCCCAGAAGTTTTTCCTCCTTGCCTGGTGTGCGGAAACGCTCAGAATATACCAGCTCCAGACTGTTGATGTCGGTTTTATCCATAAATTTGCCGGTTTTAACTATACCAAAAGCTCTTTTATGAGTATACAATAATGGTAAATATTCAAAACATCCAGAAAATAATTATGTATTATTAATGAATATTTGCCATTAAAATCACCCTGATACCGGAAATAACTATGTTTGTAAAACCTGAAGAAAATTTGACATTGGCCCGTAAATTGTGGAACGGGAAACCGTCAGGCGGAATTATGTGGGGCCTGGATGCTAACAGGCAGCATTTGCTGAAAGCATCCGGGCAGGCCGGATACTCCGAACTCCCGGACTTTAAACAAAAGGAGCTTGGCTGCCTCCTGTGGGGCAATGTGATTATGCCGTTCAAAATGGTTGATGATTTCACGGAAACCGTAACGAAAACTCGTGGAGACGAAACCATTATCGAATACCGCAGCCCTGCCGGGACGCTTACGGAAACCCGCCGGGATAATCAGATAATCGAACATAAAGTCAAAAATGGTGACGACCTCCGCATATTGATCAGGATGTGGGAGAATATAGATGTTGAGCCGGATAAACAGAAATATGAGAATTCCCGGGTTAAGTTCGAGGACAGAGTGCCTTTAGTGCTCTCCGCCGGGCAGTCGTCCGTCGTCCAGCATATGCTGCAGCGTGAAACCGGAGTTGCCGATTTCTGGTTTCTCTTGATGGATGAGGCGGGCCTGCTTGAAAAAGCAATGGAAGTTTGGCAGCGGAATCTCACGAGGAAGTATCAAATAATGCAGGATTTTCCCGCCAACGGCTGGTATCAGGCGGAAAACACCTCTACCACAATGATATCACCGGAATATTATGAGAAATACAGCCTGGAACACATGCGGAACTTCACTGCCGCCGCCGGGAAAGCCGGTTGCCGGACTCTGGTTCATATGTGCGGTTTGCTTTATGACCTTATGCCGTTTCTGAAACAGACCCGCATGAACGGCATCCATGCGCTTTCCCCGGAACCGGTCGGCAATACCCCATTTGATTACGCTTATGAAATCATGGAAAATGATTTTTTTGCCCTGGGCAGGTTCGGTTCACTGGAATGGATCGGCAGGTCCCGGACTGAAATCTTGAAAAATCTCGCCCGAATACTCCCTCATCACATATACCGGGAACACGCGTTTATGCTCCTGGTGACTTCTGACGAGGCGGAGTTTACCCTGGATAACCTTTATCTTCTCAGGGACTGTATAAATGAATATGAGCAAAACAGTATTTGAACGCCTGGAAAATTCCCTGTAATAGAATTTCATTAAGGATTTCCTGATTCCTGATTTGTTTTTTTTCGATTGCCTCTTGACTATTTCCTGAAAAAAAGTATTTTTTAACAGGATATTTAACATGTTTATACAATGAAAAAAGAAAAACATTTATATTTAGCTGACAGGCTTATCGATTCCATTAAGGATGGGAGGTACGCTTCCGGGACTAAATTGCCTTCACAAGCTGAATTATGCAAAAAATATGATATTTCCAGAACTACTGTACACTATGCTTTCAATGTTCTTGAAGAGCAGAATTTAATTGTCCGGCGGCCGGGAAAAGGCATATATGTAAGGAGCAAGCCTATCAACCAGGATCAACCTCAGTTGAAGAATGTTGGGGTGCTGCTTTACGGTTTTCCGCGTCTGACCGCCAATAATCAGGACAATTTCGGGCTGGAAATATTTTGGGGGATTGAATCGGAGTTAAACCGGAATAACATTGGATGTCAATTTTTTCGAAGTAATGAAAATGATATTGGCAGTCTTTTGGCGGCGCTCCCCAATTTAAACGTGGATGCACTGATCGTAGACCGGATGTTTACGGACGATCAATTAAAGCTTTTCCGGATACTTCATTTGCCGATTGTTGTCGCCGGCCGGATGTCACATCTGCAAAATGTCTGCTCCGTGGCGCCGAACATTACAGATTATTACCGTCAGTTTTGCATGAGGCTCGTGGAGGAAGGATATAAGAAAATACAGCTTCTTGTCAGGAAGAATTTTTTTACTGCGGAGGATTTCTATTCGGTTTTTTATTCATTGAAAAATAATTATCCGGGAAATTTATTCAGCATTGCAAGCTATATGCCGCCTGCGGCAGATGAGCCGGGAAACGACGATGATATCCCTGCGAAAATTAAATATTTAATAGATTCGAATAATCTGCCGGAAGTATTTATCTGTTGTTCAGACTGGACGGCAATCCGTGTCATGGAAGAATTGAAAAATAACCAGATCCGTGTCCCTGAAGAGGTTAAAGTAGTCGGATGCTTTGACCTTGAGCTGTCCGCACCTCCCCCCGGAATAACTACTTTCAGAGTTTCTCCATATACAATCGGGACAAAGAGCGTGGAAATTTTGCGGCAAATGAATGAAAACCGGCATGATTCCATTTTTGAAAAACTTCCACTTGAGTATATCGAACGGGGTTCTTTTCAGTGGTAATTGCGGCTCTTTTGCAGTAGCGAACCGGGCAATTTACGGCTGTCGCCTGATCGTGTCTAATACAGTTCAGTCAACAATAACGAAACGAGAACTATCAAGCTTCAATCAACCGGTCCTAAAGGAATTTTTAAATTTTCTATTGACAAAGTTTTAATTTTGCATTATAATAAACATGTAAATGAACATGTTAAAAAAAGGGGGCGTGACTGCTTCATGGATGCTGCCGAACTGCAAAATGAAATTTTTAATTTGGAAAAGAAATATAATGGCCAGTTTGCGGTTCAAGCGGAATCCGTTTCGGGGCAGATGAAGTTTTCACATAATGCGGATATTCAGCTTCCTGTGGCAAGCGTCATGAAAATTTTTATCCTGTGCGAGCTTTTTCATCAGGTTGGGCAAGGGAAAATTTCTTTGTCCGAGCAGTTAACTTGGCGAAAAGAGCATGAACAGGATGGAAACGGGGTATTGAAGATGATGAGAGGAAAGCAGAAACTGTCATTGTTCAATTTTGCGGTTTTAATGATGATTCAGAGCGACAATATCGCGACAATGTTGCTGGAAGATATTTTGGGTGTGCCGAATATTCAGAAGTTCATCAACGGAACTGGCTTGAAAAAAACTGATGTTTACAAAGGAATGTACGGCGGCAGGGAGCGGGACATGACCAGGCGTCCGGTCAGTACTGCCCGTGAACTTGTCACGCTGATGCTGAAAATCTACCGTCATGAAATTCTCAGTCCGGAATATTGCGAAGAAATTATCAGGATAATGCGCAACAACCAGTTGAATGATATGGTTCCCCGTTATCTGCCGATAAGCGGTAAAAAAGGATCTGAAAACTGGATTGCAAATAAAAACGGTTACGGGAGTTGCCGCTGTGAAGCAGCAATCGTGAAATTCGGAAAGAATGTTTACAGCCTCGGAATGTTTTTTAAACCTGGTAAAATAATATCTCCAGAAAGTAAATGCCTTGCTGATTATTCACCTGTCATCGCAATGGGCGAGGCGTCAAAAACTGTTTTTGATCACATGACAACCTTAAAGGAGGTTCCGGCATGAATAACTCAAAAGGACAATTGCCCCATATCCGGTTTCACTTACGTTATCATTTTACCCTTATTGAACTTCTGGTGGTGATAGCGATAATAAGCATCCTGGCCTCACTACTGCTGCCCGCACTGAAAAAAGCCAGAAATCGCGGGGATATGGTGGTATGCCTGAACAATACTCGTCAGATTACCAGCGGCATCATTTCATACACTAATGATTACGACGGATATGTCCCATATGTTAAATCATGGTATCCCACGTTCAGACCTGTTGACTGTGCCGGGGTATCCAAATGGCTTTCTTACGGCACTTCAACCCTTTATTATCCGCTTGCCTTTTTAATCGAGGCGAAATACGCTGAAAATCCCAAGGTGTTCGAGTGTCCTTCGCGATTGAACAGGAAAGGGGCGAGTCACTGTTTAGACACTTCTAACTACAAACAGAAAGTTGACGGCGCCAATATTATTGTCTACTCGTCTTATTGTATAAAATATATCCGGTATGAAGAATGGCTGATTAACGCCGGCAGCAGCACTTACAATTTCGCATATCGTCCGGATAACAATAACCGGATTTTGCTTTTTGAGGATCCAAGTTACTGCAATGCAGGTGTGTATGTCCATACCAAACCCTGGGGAATGACCGTGAGTTATGAAGACGGCTCATGCGAATTTATCATTACCAAGAAGTTGCTTCCCTCAGCAGGGGGATCGTCTGATATTTTCAATAATACTCCTTATTATTTGCGTAAAGATGGTGGTCCATACAGAAATTAATATTTTCAAAAATGCGGTCACGAACGCGCTAACCTGAATTATTCATATTTTATAAATAGTTCAGGCTAATACCGAAAAAACATAACAGAAAAAAAACGGAACATGAAGAAAATTGTATTTTGCGGAGCGAGCTTACGGGGACTGAGGGGATTTGCCAAGAGACTTTTGGCAAACTACACCGGCAAGTATGAAATTGCCGGTCTTTTTGATATTGATCCGGGCAAGATGAAAGGCTTCTGTGAACTGTTGGGCAAAGAAGTCCCGCAATTCACCGATTTTGATAAAATGCTCGACGATATAAATCCCGATGAAATGTTTATATCTACGACTGATGTTACCCACGCGGAATACCTGGTACGGGCAATCAATAGAAATGTGGACTGCATATGCGAAAAGCCGCTTTGTATAAATGCGGAACAGTGCGGCGGAATCATTGCCGCACTCAAGGAAAATCCTTCCGTTTCGGTATTTACGGCACATAACTTGCGGTATGTTCCCGCAATTTTGAAGATCAGGGAATTGCTGGAAAGTGGAACGATTGGAACAATCAGGTCGATAACGTTTAGCGAGATGCTTGACCGCCGTCACGGAAAAAGCTATTTCCGCAGATGGAATTCCCGGAAGGAAATTTCCGGGGGACTTTTAATCCATAAATCGTCACACCATTTTGACTTGATCAACTGGCTGATTGGAGCGAAACCGGCAAAGGTGATTGCCCAGGGACGGCTTATCGCCTATGGCTCCGAATCATCTCCGTACCACGGGGAAAACTGCCGGGACTGCGAATTTTCCGAAAAATGCCCGGATTACATCGATTGCCGGAAAGATGAAACCCGTGATTCACTCTTTTATAAACATATGCTTCCCGACAGTTACACTCCGGATTTATGCATATATTCACCGGAAATCAACATTGAAGATCAGGCCACGGTTGGGATTGTTTATGAAAACGGGGCTGGTGTTTCCTATTCACTGAACGCGCATTCATCCATTGCCGGATATAATATATATATTGAGGGGAAATCGGGAACGCTGGAATATTTTACCCGGCACGATTCTTCGGGAAAAGCCAATCCTGAAAATTTTCAGAATTCCCTTAAAGTCTGGCGCATGGACGGAGAATGTGAAACCATCAATGTTCCAAAAATCGATGGTGGTCACGGCGGCGCCGATCCGCTTATTTTAAACGATCTTTTTGGCGGTGACCGGAGAAAAAACAAAAATCTGGCAACCCTGATGGATGGAATCCAGGCTGTCCTTGTCGGCGCTGCCGCAAATATATCGCTTGAGACGGGAAAAGAGGTAGATGTCCAGTCTCTGATTGTATAATAATTGCTGCAATTTAAATAACTGAAAAATAGAGGTAAAGATTGAAAAAGATTATTAATTTAACCACAATCCTCCTGGTGTCTTCTTTGAGTATATGTTCATGGGCGGAGGGCCGTCACGGGAAGAAGTTAAAGATCTTTGCCGATGGTCAAACCTCTTACAAGATTGTTGTCTCAGACAAAGCGAATTCCACTGAAACGTTCGCGGCACGGGAGCTGCAACGGTATATCCGTTCGGCCAGCGGTATCGAGATGCCGATAATAAGGGATACCGGCAAAGGGATTTCAGGACACGGAATCTACGTCATGCTCAGGCAACATGCGCCGCAATCCATTGCTCTGAACGATTATGCTTTGGGAGAGGAAGGATTTGCAATTAAAACCTTCGGTAGCAATCTGTACCTTGCCGGAGCCCGCAACCGCGGTGTGCTCTATGCGGTATACAGATTTCTCCAGGATTATCTCGGAGTCAGATACTATTGTTATGACGATGAACGAATCCCCAAGTTAAGTACGCTGATTTTAAATGAAATAAACAGGGTTGAAAAGCCCGCTTTTCCGTATCGCGGTTTGAAAGGCTGGAATCCGGTTTCCGTGCAATGGCACTGGATGTCGAAAATGGGAATGAACTATGTCCAGGCTGGTCTTAAAGGATTTAAGAAACGCCCCAAACGCTATCCCGCGTTCGTAGCCGAGAAGAAAAAATATGACATGATTTTTGATCTGGGCGGACATTACATTCTTCATTATCTGCTGCCCCCGGAAAAATATTTCAAGAAACATCCCGAATGGTATTCACTGATTTTGAAAGACGATGTTGTAACTGCACAGGGAGACAATTATTTCGAAAAAAACTACAATATGTCCGCCGGAAACCGCAAGCCGAAACAAATCTGTTCCTCATCTCCGGGCGCCCGGAAGGAATTGGTTAAAAACTTCCTGAAACTTGTCCGGCAATACCCCGAAGCGGAAATCTATTCTCCCTGGTTCGGGGACGGTATGACCTTCTGCCAATGCCCGTCCTGTCTGGAAAAGGGCCGGTGGCGCTGGCTTGATTTACATCCTGCCTGCCAGCACTGGGTGAAACCGGCGTGGGTGGTCGCGACCAAACAATTACTGCAACTGGTCAACCCTCTGGCGGAAGCGATGGCGCGGGAATTTCCCGCCAAAAAAGTTTTCACCATTGCCTATGTTAATACCAGTCCTCCGCCTAAGACGGTCATGCCGGATCCTAATCTTAACATTCAGTTTGCCACTTGGCATCGTTGTTATAAGCATGCTCTGGATTTTCGCGGAGACAAGAATTGTCACGAGGTAAATGCATATTTCGATGAAAATCTGCGTAACTGGGTCCGCGCCTGCAATGGGGATGTAATTATCTATTATTACGCCTGCGCCAAGTCCGCAATGGACGGACGCATGATGCCGTTTCCCCGGATGATCGTGGGCGACGTCAAGCACCTGAAAAAGATCGGGGTTAAAGGCGTGGTCAGTCAACATGGTTGGCCGTGGGCAATGAATCTCAATGCGTATACTCTTGCGAAAATCCTGTGGAATCCGGATTTAAGCGCTTCCGCGATCCTCAAAGAATATTGCCAGCGTTACGGCACGGCTGCTGATGATATGGAACAGTATTTTACGCTTATGGAGCAGGCTATGGGCAGTCTGCACCACCCGGAGGCGCTGGGAGACAACTGGATGGGAACCCCGCAAACACGCATGGCAAAGATGAATGAATTTTTCACGATATTTAATAAGGCGGAAGCACAATTGCGTAAAGCCATGAAAAATAAATTTTCCAAGCTAGAAAATAAAATTATGAACCGGGAATGGGATTTGTTTACCTGGACAAAGCAGACTTTTGTGATCCAGAACGAATACGCGAAAGCCAGATTGCTGATTGAAAAAAACAAACTTGATGAAGCAAAATCCTTGTACCGCAAAATCAAATCAATGAGTTCCGGCTTGCGCGAAAAAACCAAAAAACTGGACATTGATCAGAACCTGATCCATAAATGCTATCCCTGGTGTTCGAGGGATTTGAAAAAACGCCTGAAAATAAAGTAGAAAGGATACGTAATGATTATCAATCCAAAGCTCCGCCGCACAATCTTTATTTCGCTGATTCCGGTTTTATTTATGATCAGCGGCAATGTTTTCGCGAAAAAATTAAACCGGGATTTATATAATCTGGAGCAGGCGGGACGGAACCAGAAATGCCAATTGGACATGAGCCAGTATTATATTGAAAAGTCTGTTGACCTGCTGCTCTTTGATATTTATACCATCCGGGATTTATCCGCCAATAAACAGGCTTTCGAGACCAACGTAAAAGAACTGAAAGAACTCAAAAAAGAGTGGTTCGATTCATATCTCAAACTCTGGCGGGAATATTCGGCGAAAAGACAGGAGCTGATGAAAAAACTCCCCAAAAAGAAAAACACCCTTAAACCGGAATTGGCGAAAAAGCTTCAGGGAGAAAGTGACATCATTCTTGCCGGACTCGATAAAGTCCTGAAGGAGCGGCGAAAAAAATTCGACGCTGAGTTTATCCCTTTGAAAAATAAGATCAACCTGTTGCTGAAAAAAGCCCGGGAAAAATTCAATTTGAAGGCCGATAAAGATTTACCGGTAAAAACTTATACTTCCAATGCCGAATGGCTGCGCAACAATTACCTTTTAAGTGTACACAATGCCTCTCAATGGGTATTCAATGATATTGGGGTCAGGGATACAATCCGTTATTTGGGATATCTGGGGATTGACCTCCTGGAAAATAACGCATATATGAAAATTCATGATGCAGCCACCAAAAAGCGAACGGAAGCCTATTATAATAAACTTGAACCGGACTTGGAACGTTTTTGCATCAGGCAGATTTTCTGGCCGGTGGCGCGTCACGGCCCGTATCCGCCGGAAATCGGCCCGTGTCTGCCGTTCAGGGAATGGAGCATTTTCGCGCCTGAAACCTTTACGTACCGCAAACGGCAGATTGACTACGCATTCAAACTTTTTAAAAAATATCCATCGTTTGCCGGTTTTCAACTTGACGAGGTATGTTCGGAAAACAAGTTCCTTTACGAACAGGCTTTCCCGTCCAAAAAGCATCCGAAAATACAAACCCGGCAGATATCGCTTTTTACGAAATATCTTGAGAAAAAGTATGATGGAGCCAAGCTGAAAGAACTCGGCCTGACGGGAGACAAAATCCGGATTCCGGTATACAGGGACAAGAAAAAGAATAAAGTGCTGTGGATGGAATATCAGGAATTTATTTCCGATACTGATACCCAATATTGGAAACAGGTTTATGATTATGCCCATCAGTTGAAACCCGATTGCGTGGTCTGGATGCTGATGAATGCCTTCTGGTATGCCCAGAATCCATTCCTTCACCGCTGGTCGCGCCGAACTCCCAATGCCGAGGTTGTCGATCTGGCATACTGGATCAAAGGTTCTCCTTCCCTGTCATGTTTTCTCGATCTGCTCGGGGCAAACGCCCAAGGGCCAGCTTCGTACACGCCCAACCCGACCAGGGGCGGAAGCGCTGAAACCCTCCGCCGTGAATTTGCCATCAGTACGGTCCATGCCCGGGCCAACCACTTTTTTACGTTGAGCAGTTTCTTCATGAACTCGAGTAAAACCTTTCTCAAATCCACGCGCCGTACACCATGTGACAGCGCTATCCTGGTATGGAGAACGCTGGTGGAACATTGTAAACGGATCGGCAAAATCCAGAAATACCTGATCCATACCCGCTCCGCCTGGCCGGTGGCACTGGTATTTTCCGAACGGTCGGCGGTGACGGGACCGTCCCTGGCACACTTCGACAACTACCTTGGCCTTTACCGGGCATTAGCGGAAAAACAGATTGGTTTCGATGCGGTTTTCGCCGACAGCATTACTCCCGGACAATTAAAAAAATATAAAGTCGTTATCCTTTCCGATGCCTCGACATTGAGAAAAGAACATATCGATACTATCCGCGGTTGGGTAGCCGGTGGCGGATTCCTGATTACGTCAGGATATTCCACCCTGTGTGACCGGTGGGGGCGCGCCTTGAAGAATTATCAGTTACACAAAGTCTTCGGGGTGGATTTTATAAAGCTGTTGGGACACCGGAAACCCTTCTTCCGAATGCCGATGAAAGGCCCGTATCCGGTATTATGCAATATGCATCAATATGATATTGTCAGGCCGGTTACCGCCGAAGTGAGATGGAAATGGGAAACCGGTGAACCGGCGGTTACTTTCAATAAGTATGAGAAAGGCGCCTGTATTTTTCTCAGCTCGAGATTTCCCGGCCGGTCGATTGAACCGCCGGAAGGAGCGATGATCAGGGGACCGAGAACCCATAAATACCTGAAAGGGTTTAAACAATTGCTGGCGGAAAGCGTACTGGAAGGATTGAAACGGAATAATGCCCCGTTTCCCTTGACAGCCGTTAAATGTCCGTCATATGTAGAACTGAATCTGAAAATCCAGGAGAAACCGTCAAGAAAAATTATTCAGCTTATAAATCATTCTCTGGATGTAAGTCCTGTCAAAGGCGTCGAACTATCTTTGCCGATGGATAAAAACGGCAAAGCGCCAAAGGTATTTTACGGGGAAGACGGCACGCCGGTCAGGGTCAGAAGCGCTGATGGTAGTCTAGTCCTTTCCGTAAGGGACTTAGATGTTTATGACATGGTGGTAATTGAACCTTGATTTGTGTTAACTGTTGCAATACAGGTGCTGAATGAAAATGATCCGGAGGATATTCGCGGTTTGCCCGTTTATGGCGCTTTGCATCATGCTGTTGGCGCAACCGTTTCACGCCCAATTGACCTTATGCCGGAACGGTAAAACCGGTTATACCATCGTTCTTTCCCGGAACGCTTCCGCCCCGGAACGTTTCGCCGCCGGAGAACTCAGGAAGTACCTGAAAAAAATATGCGGCGCGGGTTTTCCCGTTACGGATACCGGCAAACTACCTGAAGGCCCCATGATCCTGATTGGAACTCCCGAGTCAAACCCGCTGATAAGATCATTGCATGATCGTGTGCAATTTTCCCCCAGGGAACGCGAGTTCGACTCATTTGTCATTACCACCATAAGCAACAATCTGGTTCTGGCCGGAGCTAACCCGGGAAGCTGTCTTTACGCAGTTTATGATTTTCTTGAAAACGATCTTGGGGTTTTCTGGCCGAGTGTGTTTGGACAGGAAGAAAAAGTTCCCGTAAAATCCACCATTGCCATCGGAACAATAAACCGCAAGGAAGCCGCGTCATTCAAATATCGCGGCCATACAAGTGCGGGAAATTTGAGAAAAATTGACCAGATGGCAAAAATGAAAATGAACCTGACTGGCGTCTCCTACGAACTTTGCGATAACCGGCAGCGTTGGAACAAGGTACTCCCGGAACTGCGAAAGCGCGGAATCAAAATTTACAGTTCACAGCACGGTTTTAATTATTTCCTGCCGCCGAAGGAGTTTTTCCAGAGCCACCCGGAATATTACGCGTTGCGTCCGGTGAAGCGGCAAGGTAAAAAGGTGATGGCAAGAATTCCGAAACAGTTCTGCACCAGCAACCCGGAAGCTTTGAAAATTTACACGGACAGATTTCTCGGGTTCATGCGGCGGCATCCGGAAATCGATTTGTTCTGTCCCGGCCCAAACGACGGTTACGACTGGTGTATGTGTCCGGAATGCGGCGGGGATGTGAAATGGCCGGTGTACCAGCGAAAGCAATTTGCCTCAGACCGGTTGATGCGCGTGGTTAATGCTGTCGCATCCAGAGCTCTCCGGGAATTTCCGGACAAACGGATAATTTATTTCGGTTACGTAGCGGGGGGAGCGCCGCCGGAAAAAATCAAACCCTCATCTGCCAACATCATCAGTATGCTGGCATTTTTTGAACGCTCCGGGGGAGACCTTACCTCAAAAGCCGTCCCTTACCGGAACTGTCCCGATATTTACGGATATTACCGGAAAAACATCGCGGAATGGCAGAAACTTACCTCCGAGGTAATTGTTTATGAATACTACTGCGGCCGCGCTTCCGAAAGCGCCCAGCCGTTCGTCAGGACTTCCAACATGGTTAAGTCCCTCCGATATCTGGCGGGAAGAGGTGTCCAGGGGGTAATTTCCCAGTCGCTTTATAACTGGTGGCGGCCTTATCTGACAAATAATTACCTGTTCGGAAAACTCCTCTGGAATGTAAATGCAAATCCGGAACGCCTGCTTGAAAATTTTTGCAATAAACGCTACGGGAGATCAGGAGGAACAATGCTGGCTTATTTTCGGCATATGGATGGCGATGATTTACGGGCAGCCAAACTTGATTTGGAACGTGCCGAACAGCTTGCTTCCAATGAATCCATCGCCAAACTTATTAAATATCAGCAGTTGTTTTTCAGGTGGAAATGCCTTAATGATGCCATAAAGGAAAAATACCGGATAATTGTCAAAAAGCATAAAAAAGCAAAATCCGAAAAACCCACCGAATTGTTAAATGAACTTTTCGAGCTTGAACGACAAGCCCAGATTTTCATTGATAATACCGGAATCCGCGGAATAATTGATTTACCCGCGGCTTTTCATAAATTTCCTGATATTATCAGAAAAAAATATAAGTTAAAAAAGTGGAAGTCCTTATCCGCGGAAAATTGGAAAAGCGGGGCGTCTAAGGCCAACGTTAAGGGCATCAGTATTTCCGCAAATCCTGTTCTGCCGGTAAAAAATTTCGTCAGGAATCCGGGATTTGAATTGAATCCGGAATTCCCGGCAGGTGAAGGTCGCGGACTACCGGTGTCCGGCTGGAAAACTTATTTTCTGGCGTCAGGAGATGGAATCACGGAAGAAGCTCCTCATTCCGGCCGTTTTTGCCTGAAGCTGACTGGCTGCAAATTTCGGACAAAGACGAAACAGGTCCGGCAAAAGAACCCCATTCCAGCCGCAAATGAAAACAGGGACATGATATTGTCCGGCTGGTCGAAACCCGGCAACAACAAATCGAGAGGCTGTTACTTACTGGTTGCCAGATCAGGAAAAAGAAACGTCGCGGTTCTGAAATTCGATAAAAATACGCATGACTGGCAATATGCCGAACAACAATTTATCCTGCCTGGGAATTCCCCGTTATCAGAAATTGCGATTTATTACGCAGGCCAGCCGGATGCATACTTTGACGATGTTTTTCTGGGACCGGGCGAAACTGAAATGACCGTTAAAGTCAATCTGCCGAATCTCAAAAACGTGGTTCTGACGGATAATTCCGGAAATCGGATTTTCGATTCCGGACTTCTGCCGTCTGGAACGCGGCAATTCAGGAAGACTGTTAAAGTTTCCACCCGAAAGAACTATACTGTCCAGGCCGAATGTGTTGACGGCAGAAAGTGTCGCCGGGAATATCCTCCCCGTGACAGGCAAATCAACCTGGCAGAGCTATATAACGACGGGAGGCTGAAGGTTGATACTAACATGAAACCGTATAAACAAATTCTACCGGGAAAACCGTTTGCGCCAGTTTTTGACAACTCGCTGGCATTCGACAGTAATGTATACGGCAGTAGCAAATTAACCCCCGCGTTTTTCAAGGTTGTTTTCAATAAACCGGAGAAAGTCAGCCGGATCGGAATTTGTTTGAAACCGTATTCCCTGACCAATGCCACATTGTCGGTGAGAAGCAAAGGAAAATGGAAAATTGTAAAAAAAATTGACTCTGCCGTAACCAACTCCGTAGAAATAGTCAGACTGCCGCAACCGGAAGCGGTTGAAGCGGTTAACATTGAAATCAATTCCGGCGTGGGACTTAAATGTCTGACGGAATTACAGATATTTGAATTTAATGGAGAATAGCAATGTTCGGAAAAAATGTTAAATATGTACTTTTGATTAACTGCCTGATTTTACTTACGGTTGGGTTAAAACCAGCCGGAACCGGATTGGAAAAAGCCAATCCGAACCATGAAATAAACGTCGGGATTTATTCAGGAAGACGTTGCCATGGGGCCAAAGGACTTTATCAGGACTTAAAGAATACTTCGGGTATTAAGGTATCATTCATCAAGGATTTCAGCAATTCCAGCCTGCGGAACAGGCAGGTAATCATAATTCCCTGTTGGGCAAAGGGTAAAGGAAAACCAAACGACTGGCGGCAAAGACTTCGCGCCTTTGTCAAAAGCGGCGGCGGAATAATTCTTACACATAATTCAGTGGGTTATCAGGGGGGACTGAGCGACAATCTTTTCCCGGAAATCGCAGGCAGCAAAGGCGGCGGGAGATTTGATACCTATGAACCTTTCACGGCAAAGGATAAGACCCATCAGGTTGCACGGGAACTGAATAAGCTGCGTTGCGCCTATGGAGATTACATCGGCATGCGCAATGGTCCTGACGGAAAAGTGATTTTTGAAGATTCTTCAGGATATGGCGTGGTCGTTGCCGGCAGAATCGGCAAAGGCCGGGTCGTCATGACCGGAATTCCACTTGGGATCGGACCCGGCGCCAAGGAAATGCCGCCTCTTGACAGTGAAAAACGCCTGCTCGTAAACAGTATAACCTGGGCTGGAAACGGGCTGGTGGTTCCGGCGGATGAATTTGATAAAATTCTGAATGCCGAGAAACTTGCAACTGAAATCAAACATAAGCGGGATACTCTGTTTCGCCAGTTGGAAGTTGCGGGCAACGAACTTGAGACGCTTTTGGATACAGCGGAGTTCAATCTTGAACAGGCACGGAGCCGCATTCCCTCTGGAAAGTTTCGCCAGTATCTTGCCGAATTGAAAATAAAACGCAAAAAGATCACCCGGGAAATTGACGCTGCAAAACAACAATATTCAGATGAATTCTCACCCATATTGCAACAGCTTGACGCGAATTTCCCACTTTCCCGAAATACTATCGGCAAGCTCCGCAGGACCGCAAGTAAACTGCCGAATCCTAAATTCAGCGATCTGTTCCTGAAACAGCATGTCAGACAATATTTTGGCGTCAGCCGCAAGCTAGTGTTCAGCGTAAAAGTCAATCTGCGGGAACGTCAGAAACGTTACTTCCCGCCTGTAAAAAAACTGAAAGACAAGTTGGCCGCCGGCATTAAACCGTTATGTGATGAAATTGCCGGACTCCGCACCGCAAATCCTGACTCAGCGGCGGCGCCGCGAAAATTCGCAAGCTCCGCTTCCTGGCTGCAAAACACTTATCTGCTGGATATGGACGACAAAGGATTCACCGTCGATATGAGGATGGAAGACGTTGTCCGTTATCTTGCGCATTGTGGGTTCAACATTGTGGAACAGCATCCGGAAATTGGAGATACTTACCTGCGAAAACTTGACGGCCTTTTGGCTCCATACGGAATTAAGCAGATATTCTGGCCGGCAGGCAGAAAATATAGAATTATCGCAGCTGTAGGGAAAACGCCTGAAAAGCCTTATGTATTCAATCCGGAAATGCTGACCTGGCGCAAACGCATGGTGAAATATACTTACGAAACCACAAAGAAGGTTGCCCCACATACCTTTCTGGGACTCCAGTTCGATGAGGTTCTCATTGAAAATGTTACTCTCGCAAGGCAATTGATGCCTGAAAATATTTCACCTGATGACAGAAATTATGTCGGAAAGAAATTCCAGGAATATCTTCAACAAAAATACAGCCGTCCGGAATTGCGGAAACTTGATTTGGCCGCCAATGGGAAAATTCATGTTCCGTTTCCCGGTGACCGGAAAGGCAACAAGGTTTTGTGGATGGAATATCAGGAATTTATTTCCGACACCCATTACCGGTACTGGAAACAGGTAAATGATTATGCTCACAGGCTCGATAAGGACATCGTGGTATGGCTGCTTCTTAATCGTGGATGTTTCGTTTGTCATCCTTTTACTTCCCGCTGGTCCCGTCTGGCGAGTATTCCGGATGTTGTGGCAAGCTCCCTGTGGATGGGCGGTTCTCCTTCTCTCGCTTTTTTTCTTGACCTTCTGCGTACGAATTCCAGGGGCATTTCCGTATTCACCTCCTGTACGGCACATGATGGAACTATTGATACTTACCGCCGGGCTCTGGCTATCTCGCGCGCCCATAGCCAGGGAAACCATTTTTTCTCATGGCCGTTAGTTTTCAAATTCGCCTTCCGGGGCAGCATCAGGACTGCCGGGGAACAGTTGATCGATACTCCCCGAAAAATCTGGAACGCGACTGTGGAACATGCTAAAATTGTCAATAAAACCATGCCTTACCTGGTGAAAACTTTTTCTCCGGCTCCAATTGCCCTGCTTTATTCGGAACGCAATGTAACTTTACAGGATTATACCGTTCCCTACACAACCTATGGGCCATATATCAAAAATCAGACCGGACTCTATCTCGCATTTGCTCATGTCCACATTCCGGCTGATCTGCTGTTTCTGGATGGGCTTAAGCCGGAAAGACTGGCTAAATATAAAGTCGTGGTTTTATCCGGAGCCGGAGCTATGACCCCACGGGAAGTAAAATTAATCAAGGACTGGGTGAAAAACGGTGGAAGCCTGATTGCCTCCGGTGGGGTTTCCCTGCTTGACCGATGGGGAAGAGAACAGAAGAATTATCAGCTTGCCGACGTTTTCGGCTGCTCTTTTAAAAGTTGCGGAAATTCCGCGAAAATTCTGGCCGCGGGTGAAACTTCCGCCAACCTTGCCAGTTTCAGCTCCGGTAAATATGACGAGATCATTCCAACCAAAGGAAAAGTTCTTTTGAAATGGGATAAAACCAGCAACCCGGCTTTTATTTTCAATCAGTACGGCAAGGGTGCATGCTGGTTTCTGGGTGCATACCAACCCGGACTGTCCCTGACTGCTTCTGGGATGAATGTAAGATCCCCGTTTGCAAGAAACATCAAATATTTTCCCGGATTTCTCAGTTTTTTCCGTAAATGTATTCTTACTTCACTGTCCCGAACCAAAGGCCGGCTCCCTTTTACGGTTAAAAATTGTCCGGAAACCGTAGAGATTACCTTGAGACAGCAAAAGTCGAACGGGAAAATTATTTTTCACCTCATAAATCATTCTCTGGATAATCTTCCGGTAACCGGAGTAAAACTCGGAATACCCCGGGAATCCGGCAAGCCGGTGAAAGTATTTTATGGAATTGACAAGAAACCCGTCAAATATGAAAATGACGAAAAATCCATATGGATGCAAATCCGTGGTTTCGATACTTACGAAATGGTGATTGTCGAACTTTGACAAGACAAAACAGGAAACTCATCTGATTTCCGGAAATGCACAATGACTGACCGGAATATTCAAAAATATCCGTCATCCAGGCAAAAAAAATGACGGGATGTGTTTTTGAGTAATACGCTTCACGACGTGTCTTTCGGGGCCATTTACAAAGGCAAAGCAAGAGCGGTCAGAGACAATTCTATTGCAGCTTCTGTATACCTGATTTATACCGATCAGCTATGAATGCCAGTAACCCTCTTTTTTTGAACATATTTTAAATAAAATGAAATAATAAATGCGTAATTATCATGAAAATATGCAAAAAACACCCAAATTTGAAATAAATAAATCTTTAAATGAACTAATTTAAATGAAATAACTTGACATATATATGGAGTTGATGTATACTCATTGTAGTGAGCGCTAAATTATGTGTCATTGCACTGTATGGACAGTTAATTTATCAGAAGGAACTGCCAACATGAATTACCGAAAGTAATACTTTGGTAATATCTTGTATAACAATGGAGGAAGTATGATGGGCAACAAGAAGTTGGGTATCAGAAAATTTACCCTGATCGAGTTGCTGGTGGTGATAGCGATTATTTCCATATTAGCGGCTATGCTACTTCCGGCCCTGAAACAGGCCAGGGAGTCAGCAATGAAAATCTCATGTACGAACAACCAGAACCAGGTATCCAAGGGGGCGATGTCTTATGCCGCTGATTATGACGGTTTTCTTCCTGCCTGGAACAGGTGGTGCGGGGACATCGCCGACTCGGTGGGGATGAATTATACCGGTGTCCACTATACAGTTCCCACGTGTACGGAAGGTATTTTTCTCTGTCCGTCGACCGCTCCTCCGGGAAATTCTGACCTTGGCTGGAACGCCGCGAAAACCTGCACCGGGATAGAAACCTTCCGCTCTTCTTATGGTTTGACTCAGGTAGCCAACGAAGCCAGTGATGTTACCAGGCCCCAGGGCGGATGGCAATTACATCAGTTGGACACAAAAGCCCCCAAAAAACTCAATAACATCACTCCCAACTCCGTTATCATGAATGAGAAAGGATTGAATACCATAAATTGGTCAACGGTTGTGACATGTTCAAATGACAATGATGCCTGGAAAACTACCGGCATGAGAACGGATGGAACCGGCACCAATTTCCGCCATCGGAAAACCGCCAATTTCCTGTTTGTAGATGGGCATGTGGAGAGTTTTAAAATTGGTCAGAGATTTACCACGGATTGGGTTCCGGATTGATATGGTGTTTTTGAGTTTACGCAATGGCAGCGTGTCTGTAAGGATATGAGTAAGGATATGAGTAAGGATATGAGTAAGGATATGATATGTACGGTAAAGTTGAATTAGTAAAAAATCATGTTAGGAGAATGGTTGGTCAGTCGAACCCCGGTGACCAGATTCTTCCGGAACTTAAACTGGCGAAAAAACTGAACGTTAGCCATTCGACTGTCCGGAGGGCCTTGGAGGACTTGGTCGACGAGGGACTGCTGTTGCGCCAGCGCGGCAGCGGCACATACGTCAATGAGATACCGAAGCTACGGAAAAGACCCGCTAAAACAGCGATATCTCTTGCCAGTTTTTTTCAGTCGAAGGTCAATATCCGGAATCCCATGGCGCAAAAGAATCTATGTTTCGCCACTTATGAATCGGCGAAGGAAATCTCCTTGTATCACGACCTGATGAACAAGTTTGAGCTTGCACAATCGGAATATAGATTCAAGCTCGATTCGTACCCGCCCCAAAATTTTCCAGAGTATTTCCATGAGATCGAAGCGGGTAACTCTCCAGACCTTTTTTACCTGAACCAGAACCACCTTTTCTGGTTGATCAAAAACCGTTATATTTTGCCGATGGACGATTATGTCGGCAATAGTTTTGACAATCTTGATCCTTATATCAAGCGGGCAATCACCTATAACAGGAAAACTTGGATAATGCCGAAAAATCTCCATGTATTCTACCTGTTATACAACAAACGTTTGTTTGATGAATGTGGCGTGGAATACCCCACTAATAATTGGACTTGGACGGATTACTTAGAGGCCGCAAAAGCTTTGACCAGAATTAACAAGAACGACGAGCGGAAATCCATTTTCGGAGCTATGCCTCATCGCGATTATCTTTATCTTACTCCCCTGGTATGGGGTTTTGGCGGGGAACTGGTTGACGAAAATGGCGTAGTGAAGCTGGACTCCCCGGAAACTATCGAGGCAATCCGGTTTGCGGTGGATCTGACCATGAAGCATCAGGTTACCGAGCCGTTAGAACATTGGCAGTATTGGCGAACCAACAGAAATCCACACCATATCGACTTCCCGTTCAACCGCGGAAATCAGGCAATGTACCTGAGAACAGGCAGCGACTTGAGTAGTTATCTGCATGACGATCTGGATTTTGGCGTCGCACCGATCCCGACAGGGCCGGCCGGCCGCTACAGTCCTTTGCTTTATTCGGGCTGGGCCATATCCGCCTCCACGGTAGAACCAAATACTTGTGGCAGGTTCCTGAATTATCTCGGTATTGAGTGCACCTCTACCTTTGCCAGTAATAATCTTTCCCCGTTTATCACCGACGAAACTCTGCAAAGCTACTTTACCCCCGATAAACCGGGAAGTGCTTTCAACATCCTGGTGATGAAAAGCCATTTGAGGGAATATTCTTTTCATGGTCACTATTGGCCGTATCTGATGGGATATATCGACCAGATGTTCAAAGATATTTTCCACCACAAATGTTCGTTGCGGATGGCGGTTGCGGCTGCCCAGAAAGAAATGCAGTCCGCCATGAACAACTTCTTGCGTTGGTTTGAAGAGTAAAAATAAGCAACATGAGGAAATTATGATTAATACCGCCTGTTATTAATTTAAGAACATAGCTGTCTGGTTAATATTTTGAAAACCACGGAGGACACAGAGAATGCAAAATTCAACAAATATAAGGAGAAATCGTGGGTAATCGCACCTTTAATATTTATATCATTTTAAGTCTGCTAATCATTGGCAACCTGCTTCAGGCCGGGATAACATACAATCGTGAATCCCGCACCGTTACCGTGGTAAACTTTCCAGAAAAAAATCCATGCCGCCCGGAAAATATCCTTCGTGCCGACCGCATAAAAGACTGGGGAATTATGAGATATGACAAAGCATCGGATTGTTACGAACTCAACGCCAACTTGTGCATAGGCAGCAACAATAATACCTGCACCTATTTTCAGATCGGGAGAGAAAAGAACCTGAACGAAATTCTCAAAATCAAAGGGAACTTGATCATTTATCCGGAATATGTGAAAGGTGAAAATAAATCGAAAGTACGCAACTGGATCAACTGCCTGACCGTCGGTGTGCAGGGAAATAAAGACAGTAAAGCATGTTTGCGGATTGTCAATGGCGAGAAAACCAGGCACAGCATTTACATCAGCCGGATACCGAAACCGGGCGGCGGTTACCTCCATAAGCCCTATACCGCTTTTGGAGGAAGTCTGAAAGTGTACAATGCTGCCGTGGGCGGAATCGGGCCTGAACCGAGAGAGTTCATGGGAGCTCCGCTTCTGTATGGAAGAAAAATTGTCTTTGAGAATGCCGTGATCGAAAATTTCCGCGGTTGTTTTACCTCGGGATGCTTTCCCCGCATTACCGAGATCCGGGGGACCGTATTCAGGAATGGAGGCTGTGCCGTCCGTAACCCGGGTTTCAACATGCAAAACTGCGAATTCGAAAAGCTTAAGGCCGCGGTTGCCGGATACAGCGACTCGATCAGGATAACATTGAAAAACTGTATCTTTAAGGATAATATCAGGAATTTCCTGATTCATTTCCGTGGCAGCATGATTGAGCTGGTTGACTGTAAAGTCGGCAAAGCAAAATATCCGGATGTTTTCCGGAATGTGGGCAGGGGCAAAAAAGAGTTGCCCCCGGCGTTACTGTTACGTAGAAAAAACCAGAAAATTTTGGTCTCTAGTCCGGATGGTAAGCCGCTTGCAGGAATAAACATCCTGATCCTGCCGAATGATACGGATGCGAACTCTGGTATTTATTCAAATGTCGGCACAACCATTACAACAGACAAAGATGGTCAGGCTGCAACACTGCTGGTAATTTCCAGCACAAGTCTTCCGGAAGGACGGAAAACCCCGCAAACCCGATCCTATGAATATCGCATTGAAGCAAGCGGTAAAAAATATCCTGAAAAAATCATTAAGGCTTTCAAGCCGAATATTGAGCCAGATGTTTTAAGTATAAAAATGAAGGGGAAATAATACCGGCTAAGAGCATGATTAGAATATCAATTCTGGCAATTCAATTTTGAAAATAAGAAAAGAGGAGAAATGAGAATGTTGGAAACCGGAGAAAAAACTATAGGACCAGAAAACTTTGGAAAATGTTTTCCAGGAATGAACCTTTTAAGTATTCTATACCATTATCTCATGAGCAGAAAAGTATTGCAGTATTATAAATATGGATTAGCGCTTGTCTTGATTGTTTTGGGCAGCAGTCTTTTCGGAGGGGACAAACAAGTGCCGAACTGGGTGAAATATCCTTCCCTGAGAGAGTTGTTTCCTGGATTTCCGCTAAAACTTTTCAGCGAGAAAAAAGAGATAATATTCAACGCGTCAAAAGGCAAAGCTAATTTTACAGGTTTTGAAAATGTAGAGGATGTACGGATTGAAAACAATGTCCTGACCTTTAAGCTGAAAAGTGATAACGCCGTAATCGGGTGGGGAAATTATCAGGATAAACAGGATGTAAACAATATAAAGGACATGTGGACTTTTATCAATCAACCGGTTTTGAGAGTAAAACAGTCCGGTACGGAACAGACTGTATGGACCGTGAAATACTGGTCGGACGGATGTCCTATGAGAATGAAGAATCCACCGAAAAAAACTGTAGACAAGGGTGAAAAATGGCAGAACTTGGTTTTTCCTTCATTCCGCACACCTCTTCTCACTTACTCTGGTTCAGATAATTCCCCGGATGGAATGGAATTCAAAATCAGGGGCAAGAAAGGTACGCAAATCAGTATTGCGAACGTAAAACTGATTGAGCCGGTCAAATCCGGTTTTTTCCGGAAGGATTTTGTTCTTCCTGAAAATGACCCGGTCTGGCGGGTGATCTTTGACATAAGCGGACAGTCGGCCACGCCAGCTTATGGCGCCATAACCCGTTTGTATGTTAACGGGAAACTTTTCGAGTGGAAAGATCCGATTTGTCCGTGGTTCATAACATCAGTAGACATGGCGTCACTTTTGAAACCGGGAAAAAATAGCCTTGCCGTTTACTTTTCCAAGCCGGCAAATAGAAAAGATCCTTCCCCCAACGATATGCTGTATTTACACGGGACGATAATTCTTAAATCGGGAAAGGAAATAGCAATAAGTACGGATGAGTCGTGGAAGTGTTCGGACAGATTTCAAAAAAACTGGTTTAAAAAAGATTTCGACTTTAACGGATGGCATAATGCTGAAATATGGAGAAAAAACAAATCCATGTATTTTTCTTCTTGTGGAGCGAGCTCTTTCAAAATGCTGCCAGCCTATAAAGGGCGTTTGCTAATTACCAATCCGCATGGAAAGAGCCTCTTTTTTAAAGAATCACAAAAGATTGAGTTTGATACTTTATCGCCGGCAGGAATGACGGATGGGAATCCTGTTCTGGAGTATGTTGTGGAAGAGGTCCGGCAGAATGGTCAATATATGCTGATAAAACAGGGGCGGAAAGGAACGTTTGCCAAGACTGGTGATAACATGTTCTGCAAGGTTGGATTGGATGAAAAACTTTCTCCTGGAGTGTACTTAATTTCAATGCGAATACTCAAAAAGGGGGAAACCGTGGCCGAACATCTGCGAGAGCCGTTTATCGTAATGCGGGACCAGATGAAAAAGATATCAGGAAAAACGTATAAAGAAGGACTGGACTTGGAATGCGAGTATTCAATAGACTTCACAAAGGATGATCCACAATTTCCATGGATTGAAACCCAGGAGGGGATAAAGGACCCGAGACGGCGTCCCAAAGTCAGTCCGGTAGGCGTTGAGATAAAGCAGCCGAGGATTGTCAGAAAAGACGGAATGACTTATCGGGAGGGAGGACTGTATCGCAATACAATTGCATATCGCCTTCCGAAGTTCAAACATCCCGGGGATTTCTATTTTATGGAGCTTGAATATCCTGATAATGCCGAAAGAGAAATCGAGGTTGCCATCGAATCATTGCGTGATGGAACCGCTTGCTACAGTTCCAGTGCAGGTGCGGCAACTGGCGGTAAATACTATACCTCCGGTACTAAACAGACAAACCAGTGGATACATGTCGCGGACGAGGACGTGAATGTGCTCTATATATTAAGTGAAGGCAAGAAAAAAGGCTTAAGACCTGCTGTCTGTTCGCTGAAAGCATACCATATAAAAGGCAAATTGCCGTCGGTGGATAATCCTTCTGATAAGAGGTTGTTTGGCATACAACTGGAGAGAACCACGGAAAGTGGAGGGTTTTATGAAGGATTTGGCGGCGCTTCGGGATATCCTTATCATTTTCCGCGGAAATCGCCGCCTGGACAATTGTTCGCGCTCCGTCTCAAGGGAATGTTTGACGCTTCCGACAGGCTGGCCCAGTACCTGAAGTTCGCGGGACAAAATTTGCATTGCCTGGGATGTTATCAATACAACGAATACACGACCATTCACGCTGTACCTTATCAGTGTAATACTTCCCGCCTGCCAAATGATATCAAGGTTGTTCTTGCCAACATACTCAATTCCCTTGATATAGATTTCTATGCGAATGTTCAATTTTCCCTTGTGAAAAACATCGCGTGTCCAGTCAATAACGCTCAGGTCGCGCATGGAAAAGACACGGTTTGGTCTGTTGACGAAAACGGCTCGCAACGTCCGTTTAATCAGTTGCGTTCGCACAACTGGATGCACCCGAGAGTTGAGAAAAGCATCCTTGATCTTGTGGATGACTTTGGTGTGAAATTTGGGAACTTGAGCGGTTTTCGGGGAATAAATTTGTTTGCTGGTCCTGTAAATTTTATTTACTCTGGCTATTTTTATGATTTGCAGAAATATATAAGTTATGAAGATGCAACTTTTTCAAGATTTGAAAAAGAAACAAAGACCAACCTTGGAATTGACAATAAGGCTCCAGACCGTTTTTCAAAAAGATGCGCGAAAATCCAATTGCCGGCATACCGTAGTAAATTCATTGAATGGCGCTGCAAAAAGGCGAAAGAGCTCCTCGAAAAAGCTCTCGATACAATGAAAAGACATAAACGCAACGTAGAAATAATCTGTCCGGTTTTTTTACCCCCTAGGGTGTGCAAGGATTGGGTAGAGAGCAAGGTTCCTTTCAAAAAAAGACTTAAGGATTTTGCAATTGATTTCGATTTATATAAGAATAATACGGGAATTACCTTCGGACGCTCTCTCAGGAATTGGTCCAATTATCACGGAGCCCTATCTCACAGGAATCCTTATGCATGGATTCCCGCGACAGAGCAGGAAGTGCTTGACGTTTTTAATAACGCGGGAAATAATTATGTCTTTATCAGTCAGGAACCGCACGAGGGCCGGGCATCCACCGCGGGATACAAGTGGAAGCAGGTCGGCAAAGTCGTAAAGTCCGACTGGATAACTAATACCCACAAGGTAAGACGGCATTTACAACCGTCCGCATTCAATGTGCGGGAGACTTTTATTCAGGCAATGATCGGTTCAGATCCTTCGAGAATAGTTTTCGGATTTTCCGATCGGGCATACCCCCTGGGATTTGGACAGGAATTGAGAAAGTTTTCCCTTGTCTATACTCGCCTTCCAAAAGAAAGATTTTCTGATGTTTTAAATACCAGTTTTAAAACAAATTTGGTAATAAGGAAACTTGAGAAAGCGGGCAAAACTTATTTTTACATAATTAATCCGGGATATTGGCACATCAGCGCAAGGATTAAGTTAAAGAGCAATTCCAGGATAAGTTCGCTTGTCCCTTGGGAAAAATTTGAAATAAACAAAGATGAAAACGGGGTTAAAAACCTTGTGATGGAATTGGAGCCGTATGACCTTCGGGCCTTTTGGGTCAGCAGCAAAAAACTTGATTTCATCTCTTATAGGACCGGAGATATATCTGACAGGGAACTGTCACATATGACCGGGATGATCAGGGAGATGGAAAAATGCTTTCAAGATGACAAGACGGACAAAACAAAATCGGACAGATTGAAAAAAGCGATAAACCAGACTCGGAAAGCGCTTGATAAAAAGCAATATGCATTTGCCTGGTTTGTTCTGACCAACTGGAAGAATTGGATATTGTGGCATGAAAAACCTGATTTCGATGAGGAATATCTGCAAAGGTATAGACGCAGATATAAAAAAGGAAGGTTTTTTTACAAAAAATAATAAGTAAAAATGCATCATTATTTTATTTTCCAAAAGAAATATAAATTAAGAGGAACAGTGTGAGCATTGAAGAAACTAAAGCGAAAATAGCATCCTGCCAAAAAGCAGCTCTGTCAGTGTTAAAACCATCAAAGCGCGAACTTGAACACGGATTGGAGCTTCATCGGAACTCGCTGGTGTGGGATGCCTATGGTATTGCTCCTCACGGGTTCTACCGTCAGGAGTATATTGAAAACCTGATCGGTGAAGGCGCATCTCTTGTTGAAGTTCTGGAAGCGCACGAGGAGATGTTGTCGCTTGGCATTCTAGATGACCCGGAAGCAATGGAAGCTTATCGGACAGTCTGGGAAGCATCTGGGGTCAACTGTATTTTCCTGACTGCCGGGGAAGCAAGCAATCGGATGACAGAACTGATCAGGCGCTTTGCCCGTTTCACCTATCTTGTTGACCAACTTCCGGATTTTTATCGGCGGGTGACTATTCCGGAGGATATCAAATCAGCCTGGAAAGATCAGTTGCGGGGCCTTTACTTGAGTATTAATGGTATTCCGGTTGACGACCGCGAAACCAATGTGGAGGAAATGTTACTTTATATCCGGACATTTTTTCAGCTCGGTTGCAGGATGGCCCATCTTACTTACAACCGCCGCAATTTATTTGGAGACGGTTGTGGCGAGAAAACCGATATTGGGCTTAGTGATTTCGGTAAATGTGCAATAAGGGAAATGAATCGCGTGGGAATGATCGTGGATGTGGCACATTCGGGATCACGCACTAGCCTGGAAGCTGCAAAGGCATCGAAAAAACCTATTGTGGCAAGCCATTCAGGATGTTACGCTCTTAATCCGCACTGCCGGAACAAGACCGACGAAGCTATTGCGGCGATATCCCAAGGCGGGGGAGCAGTAGGAATCTGCGCTATAGCTAAGTTTCTTGGCCGTGATGAGAGCATAACCGCCATGCTTGATCATATTGATCATGTTGCGGAAAATTTCGGCATTGATCATGTGATGATCGGAACCGACAAGGCTTTTTACACTTCTGATGGCACTCCGCGGATGTCGATCAAGTCACGCCAGTCATTTTCCTGCCTCTGGCCGCCGGACAGTACTGATCCTGTCCGGCGTGATGAATATACTGATACTATGTCTTGGAGCAATTGGCCGATTTTTACCGTTGGAATGGTTCAACGTGGATACTCCGATGATGATATCCGCAAAGTAATTGGCGGAAACATGATGAGGATTACAGAGGCAAATATTCAATCACTATGAAACAGGAAAATGGATATTACAGAAAAAAGAGAATATTTCAAGTTAAGGCCTTATCAAAGATTTTAGAATAATCTTGGTTTATGAAGATAATTAAGGAGTTGATTTTGGACTTCAGAAAGATTTTAATTTTATTGACTTTTTCAGTCTGTTTTGCTGTTTCCGGGGAAGAGCAAATTCGAATTGTAGCAGATTGGTATTCGCCAATGCCCTATACTCTGGAGGAGCAGGCGCAGAATTACTCATTCGAGAAATATATGAAGAAACACCCGAATGTGAAGATCGAACCGTTTTCCCAATTGAATGTTACAGGGGCGGCGGCGAAGTCGGGAAAGCTGATGAGTGTTGCCGGGGGAACGCCTCCCGATATCTGGCGAATGTATTTTCATGAAGCATTAAAATATGCTAATCAGGGCTTTGTCATGCCCCTTAATCAGTTCATTGGCGATGACCTCAATGGTGATGGAAAAATCGCTGGAGATGAGGTTAAGTTCAAGCCGTGGAACGACATTCCGGAAGAGTTCAAAGTCGGATGCGTTAAGGACGGAAAAATTTATGCTCTTCCGTATCTGGTTGATAGTATGCAAACACTGAATTACCGTACAGATCTATTCCGGGAAGTTGGTTTGGATACGAACCACGCTCCATTGACCTGGGATGAATTATGGCGATATGCACGGAAACTCACGTTCAAGCCGGGGGAAGTTCCAGGAAAACCAATGGGGCAAAGAGGTTTGTATTTCATGTACACTGGTCATTTGTGTTTCAATCCAGTGATATGGGCGGCTGGCGGTGACTTGGTAAAACAATATAAAATTAATTCCAAAACTGGCAAAATCACTGAGTCCTGCAAGGAAATCTCCATCCTGAATGACCCGGAAACCGGCGATGACCTGCGCAAGGAAAAAGTCCACTGGAAAGCTGGATTTGATTCGCCGGAAGGATTAGCCGCGCTGCAATTTATCCACAAACTGCGTTGGCAAAAATGGACGAAAGATCCGGATACGAAGGAACCGTTTGATTTAACAAAAGAGATGCTTGCTGCAAAAATAGCAGTTTCACCGTACACCGGGAAAAAGATAAAATTAACGGAAGGGGTTGCCGGCAATATTTACACCGGAGTTTTATTTCAGGCTTCCGGTTCGGAAGACGATAAAAATATTTATAAAGTAATTGCAGACGGCCGAGTTGGAATGTTTCTCGGATACAACTCACATATTAATAGAATCGTTAACTGGTTTGGGATGTCGCCAGAGCAATTCGGTGTCGGGCCGATGCCGGTAAAGAAGGGCTGTAAAATCGTCGGTTCATTTCAGCCGGTATTGTTCGGGATTTCGATCAAAAAACGGAGTCAGAAAGAATTACAGGCGATATGGAACTTATTAGTCGACTTCACCTGTAAAAAAAATCTGAACGAACGTACAAGGATTATGGTTGAGGGCGGCAAGGGACGACTGGTATTTCCCCGCTTCCTGAAAGAAGCCGGTTATGAGGAATTGTACGAAAGCCTGCCGTCATCCTGGCGCAACATTGACAAACTGATTCAGCGTAACCGTACCGAACCGTTTAATAAAGGCTGGACGGAAGTGCAGGCGGAAATTACCCCGGCTCTGGTCGAATGGGTATGGCAGGCAAGGGACGCTGATTTGGAAGCGTTATTGAAGGAAGCGGCGATGAACGCCACAGCGAAATTCGAAAAATGGCCGGAAGCGAAAATGGCAAAATGGCGGCCGTGGGCGTGGCTGGTCTGGGCAGTGGTAATGGTACTGTTTCTGCTGGCGATCAGTCAGGTAATGAAGTCGCTGAGCGCGAAGGTCGCGCAATCAACGAAAGGGAATCCGGACGGCGGCAAAAAACGCTTTCAGATAAGCTTCATTTACATCTGGGTTTTACCCGCGGCACTGACTATTCTGATGTGGAAATATTATCCGCTGGTTCGCGGATCGCTGATGGCTTTTCAAGATTACAAAATCGCTGGCGGCAGCTCTTGGGTCGGCATCGACAATTTCATAATGATTTTCGGTAACAAGGATTTTTATTTTACGCTGATCCGGACTTTTTATTATGTCGGACTAACAATCGTCATCGGGTTCGTCGTTCCTATTTTTCTGGCTGTTCTGCTTACGGAAGTGCCTAAAGGCAAATACTTTTTCCGGACAATGTTCTATTTGCCCGCAGTCACCAGTGGTCTGGTAATTATGTTTATGTGGAAACAGTTTTACGATCCGTCCACAGCGGGATTTCTTAACTCATTGGTAATTGAGGTTGCTTCTTGGTTAGGGATTCAGACCCAGGGATTCAAGTGGCTGCAGGACCCGAATCTGGCGATGATCTGTATCATTGTCCCTGGCGTTTGGGCCAGTGCCGGGGCCGGAAGTCTGGTTTATCAGGCGGCCTTGACCAGCGTCCCGAGCGATCTTTACGAAGCGGCTGATGTTGACGGCGCCGGGCTTATAAATAAAATCCGCCACATCACTATTCCTACGTTGAAGCCGCTGATTGTCATTAACTTTGTCGGGGTGTTCATCGGGGCATTCCATGCGATGCAGAACATTTTCGTGATGACCGGCGGCGGCCCCTACAATGCCACGCGGGTGATCGGTATCGATATCTGGTTCAATGCGTTTATGTATCTGAAATTCGGGTTTGCTACAGCGATGGCATGGGTACTCGGGGTCATGCTGATTGGGTTTACGGTTATGCAGTTGAAAATCCTCAGCAAAGTCGAATTCCGCAAAGCCCAGGAAAATTAATAATCATGTTTTTTATTTCTAATTTTAATAATTTTAATTTTCAAAACCTGAAAGTTTTATGATATGCCAATAATCTCCAAAGGCGGCCGGAAGAGCTGGAAAATCCGGCTGATTTATTTATTGATTTATGCAATTCTCATCGGCGGGACGATAACGATGGTTTATCCGTTTATGCTGATGTTGAGCAGTTCGGTTGCCAGCTCGTTCGACTTTGACGACTTGAGGCTGGTTCCAAAATATCTTGTCAGTAACGATGCCTTGATGAAGAAATACCTTTTCTCAAAATACGGGCGGGAAAATTTCCGTAATCTAAGAATTGTTTATCGCCGGGACCGTGACTGGCCGACATGGAGTGTGGTCAGGGAGGAAAAGGATTTTCTCGAGCGAAATTTTGCTGCCGCGGCAGAGAGTTATGCCGCTCATCCGGAAACCTGCCGGAAACTCATCTGCGACTGGAATGAGTTCAAACAAACCTTACCCGCTCAGGATGTCATTGCGTTCTTCCCGGACGATTATGATACTTATCGGAATTTTCTGAAAAATAAATATCTGAAAATCTGTGAAAAACAAACTCCCGATAAATTTAAAAAACTGAGCAATGGGGAAAAAACCTCTGCGGCCCTTATGGAACTCAATCATCGCTGGCAGCGCGCATTCAATAATTTTGCGGAAATTTTGCCGTTGAAATGTTTTCCTGCTGAACAAAAATGGTCACCACCGCAACGCCGGGATTTTGCCGATCTTCTCGATTACCACCGGCAGCTTTCACCGGAACAAATCGAAATTGTCCCCACCCGCGTTTTGTGGACTATCTATCTTGAACAAAAATTCATCAGCCCGGAGAAATTCACAAAGCAGACCGGCATTAAAATTAATCAGTTATCCGATATTAAAATACCCGGAAATCCCGGTGAAAAACTCTGGACGGTGTGGCAGGAATTCCTTCAAAAAAAATATCCTTTACGTTTGGTGAAAATCCATGGCGACTTCTCCCGGCGGTGGCGGGAGAAATTGAAAAATGAATTCAAAACCGTTGCCGCGTTCAACAAACAAACCGGAATGCGCATTGATCGGTTTTCATCTTTGAAATTTCCGGCGGCATTACCACAAAATCCTATCATTCGGGGATATTGGCAGGATTTCGTACTGGAAGAAGTTCCGCTGACAAATTGGGTGCTGAACCGGCCTGTCGATCTTTATCGGGTGTTTCTTGAGAAGAAATATAAAAATGTCACTAACCTGAATAAAGTTTATGGCACGGATTACAAAGGTTTTTTACAAATTCCGCTACCGTTAAAACTGGCCGATTATATTGAATTTAATGAGAACAAATCGAAAATCCGGTGGAGTTATTTCACGGACAATTATGCAAAGGTTGTAAATTTTTTGTTTACAAAAGGACGCGCGATATTAGTGACCGTGTTGCTGGTTGGACTCACCATTCTCGGGGCATTAACCGTAAATCCGTTGGCGGCTTACGCATTGTCGCGCGGACGGCAGTCCACCTCCGCGAAATTCCTGATCTTTTTTCTGGCGACGATGGCATTCCCCTCGGAAGTGGCGATGATTCCCGGCTTCCTGCTCCTCCGTGACCTGGGACTGCTGAACACCTTGGCCGCACTGGTACTGCCGGGCCTCGCCAACGGTTACAGTATCTTCCTCCTGAAAGGTTTTTTCGACAGCGTTCCGCGTGAACTTTATGAAGCTGCTGAAATTGATGGCGCCGGAGAATTTACCAAATTCTGGCGCATTACTTTTCCGATGTCTAAACCGATCCTGGCGGTGATTGCCCTGAGCGCTTTTACCATGGCCTACGGCGGTTTCATGTGGGCTTTCCTCGTGTGCCAGGACCCGAAAATGTGGACGATCATGGTCTGGCTTTACGACTTCCAGGGACGTTATGCCACAGAACCGGGAATGTGCATGGCCGCCTTTGCATTGGCCTCAGTCCCGACCCTGCTGGTATTTTTGTTTTGCCAGAAAATCATCATGCGCGGCATCATCATACCTACTATGAAATAGGAGAGAAATCCATATGTTTATAGACATTCACGTTCATACAAGGAGAATCCCTTGTTATCCAAGAAATGATGGAACCTATGCAAGTCCAGAGCAACTATTGGAAATATATGACCGTATCGGTGTTGAACGTGCGATTTTGCTGCCATGTGTTAATCCGGAATGCGCTTATGGAATCCAGGCAAATGAAGACATACTGGAAATCGCGCAAGACAATCCACGATTTATCCCGTTCTGCAATATTGATCCCCGTTTTCTTAACAATTCCTATACAAGCCATATGAATGAAATGGTAAAATATTACAAGAATAAAGGATGTAAAGGAATCGGTGAAGTATGCGCAAACTTACCGTTTCTCGATCCGCTTGTGCAAAACCTGTTCCGTGCGGCGGAGGCGAATGATATGCCGTTGATTTTCCATATCGCTCCGCAAATCGGTGAAAATTATGGTCTTTTTGACAATCCCGGGCTGCCGCAACTGGAGAAATGCCTGAAGCGCTTTCCCGGACTTAAATTTTTCGGACACTCCCAAGCATTCTGGGCGGAAATCGGTACGCTGGACAAGGATTTTGACCGTTACGGCTATCCCGATTATCCGGTTAGACAGGAAGGTGTAGTTCCCGGGTTAATGCGCGAGTATCCGAATCTTTATGGTGACCTGTCGGCGGGGAGTGGCTGCAATGCTCTGAAGCGCGACCGGGAATACGCAATCAAATTCCTGAACGAATTCCAGGATAGACTGATGTTTGGTACTGATATTTGTGCTCCCGACACGCCTACTCCGCTGGTCAATTTCCTGTTTGACCTGAAAAATACCGGGGATATCCCGGAAACTGTTTTCAATAAAATCGCCCGTAAAAACGCTATTCATATTTTGAACTTATAGACTACGTAAAAACGAAGTAATACCACTATGCAATCGAAGATAGATATTGTAAAAAAGAAATTTGCTTCAAGTTCCTTATACCATTTCGCATTCTATCGTAGACTTTTGCTTGTTTATCTCCTTCAGAGAAAAACTCGGAAAAATGATATATCCCTGGCGTAGCCGTTGGCAACCCCAGGCTGAAATTATTTAACTGCGTTGCAGTAAGTTCTATTCCCCAAAGGGGATATACTTTACAGCCTATGGATGGCAAAGCCTTCCATAGGTATTGGTTTTTAAAAGATTAGTTCGCTGAAAGCGATATATAATTCGTCTATGATAGAAAGCAAAATGGTATTATATTTGCACGGTTATGACCGGATGGGTGTCCGGAGGGGACGCTGAATTGTTCTTGAATTCGAGTGAGAAAAACTTGATCTTCCAGGCATTGCGCGGGCCGTAACACGAACTGCGGTAATATTTGCCGTCCATCTGAATTACTTCTCCGGCGAACCCGAGTTGCGGATGAAAGTATTTCTGGTTTTGCAGCCACGCATCCGAAACCACCGGGACGGCGGAGCATTCGTATTCCTGGAATCCCTTGAATTCAAACGGCGTATCTGAAACGGAAAAACCGAGATTGAGCAGCAGCACATATTTCTTCCAGCCTGGATAATACAATATATAAGGCGATTCGTAAATATTCCTGGATTTTGTTTCCTCCGGGGCCGCGCAGAATGTTTGGACGGGATCATGCCATTCATGTAAATTTTCAGAGGTCCAGCAGGTCATTCCCGGATATTTTCCGTCCATCATATACAGCAGCCACCTGCCGCTGGCGGCATGAAGCATCAAGTGGGGGTCTTTGCCGGTAATTTCCTGAGGCATGGGCTGGTATTTCCAGTTATATAAATCCGATGAAACGGCCAGGCCGAGTTTTCTTTTAGCGCCGATTTTCCAGTTTACCGGATCGCGGTTGGGTTGCAGACATTCCGTGAACAGCATATAAAACCGGTTGTCATGCGCCACCACATACGGAGCCCAGATCATGTCCGCGCCGTTTACTTCGGCAATTGATAAACAGTGATCGATAAATTTCCATTCACAGAGATCAGGCGATACCGAATGGGAGAATTTTTCCTCATTGCCTTTCGTGGTGCTCATTTCCTGGCCAATCGAGCCGCTGATGGAAAACAGATGCCACAGGTTGTCATGATGAAAAAAACAATGGTCTTTGATATATTCGCCATCGGGAGCGTACCGGACTTTATGGTAGTTATGCCTGAAAGTGTTATTCATCAGTAATTTATCTCCACGGCCTTGTGAATATCCAGCCTGGGAATAGTAAAATTTATCGCGCCGTTCTGCCGCGAAAACTCCAGATTGGTCATATCGGGGATCAATAGTATTTTCCTGGGTTCTTTCCGGGCCGCAACGGAAATTTCCAGATTCGCAACCGGCGGAAGGTATGCCGCCATTGCGGGAAAATTATTGGCTTCGAGCTGGTTAATAAAGTGAATAATGTGTTTCCCCGGCGCGGTCCTCTCAACAATCTCGATGCCCCGGTTCGGAACCGTTTTTACCCGCGGCAGGTAGTTGCAGGATTCGAGCAGGTGGTCCAGCATTCTGATCAGCAATGCGGAACCGCGGCGGAAGTATCCTTCAAAAAGATTACCCCCGCACAGGATTACGCAACCTTTGCCGATGTTCTTTTGCAGCGCGGCGGGACAGGATTCTTTTCCGGCCGGGCTGAACCCCCGCATATATTCTTTTTTTCTGGTAACGACGGCATCGAAATATGCCGGGTGGAAATATTCAGCAACTGCTTTGGCGCCATCCCCGCTGACCGGCGCAAAATCTGAAAAACAGCAAATCATTTCGCCGTTATAATCATTATCCATCACGGGTAGTTTGTAATAACTCAGGTTCAGCGGGAGTGGAGATTCGCAGGTAAGCCCAGACCAACTGGCAACGGTTTCCGGCATTGCTCCGACAGCAATCAACTTGCCGCCGTTCTCGACAAATTCCTTGAGTTGTGCGGCGATGTCAGGCGGTATTACTGTCTGTTTCGGCAGGATCACTACCGAGGCATTTTCAAGCTTTCCGCTCAGGTTGTCCTCATTGGCAAAAACAAAGCTCCGCCCGGAATACTGAAGCAGAAACGATGCTCCGTAAGCTGACTCGACACAACAGGAAGGCACATGACGGTTCTCGGATTCATAAACTTCGCGGTCACGGAAAACGCCTGGTTTCTGGTCTTCATACGCGGCAACAGTCGAGAGAACGACAATATCGCCGGTGATTTCCCCGGTGCGGAACGATTCTTCCCTGTCGGCGATGAATTTTTCCACCTTCCTTACTTTTCCCATCCTGGCAGGATTCAGGGAACCGTCGGGATTATGGTATTCCCACAACATGTATTTCGCGCCGTTGGCAATGCTGATCGCGGCTTCCCGCTGCATGAACGGCAGTCCTTTGAGGTCCCACTCGCCCCAGGTGGCGCAACTGGTGGTGTGGATGTCCGCATCCAAACCGGTCTGCGCTGCGTATCGGGCGAAAAAACCGGTCTCGAAGGAATTTCCTACCGAAGGCTTGCAGGGGTCGGCGCTGAGGTAATCGACATCGCTAAAATCCAGATAAGGTTCCCGGCAGGAATAGGCGTAATTTATCGCCAGCCGGCACTCCGGGGAAACGCTTTTTATCTCATCGCGGATTTTTTTCCGGAATTCGGAACCTCGTTCCCGGAAATACCGCCAGGTTTCAAGATAATTGGGATCTTCGTCCGGCGGCAGCAAAGGCCGGTGCATGGCAGCTTCAAAGTTCCTTTTGCTCCAGGCGGTGTAATTGATATTGCCGTTGTCTGGGTGAAAGATATCCAGCCAGATACCGGCAACCCCGTACCGGCGGATTATTTCCCCGATTTGCGGCAACGCAAGCTCTTCGAAATACGGTGATTCCAGGTTAGCCATCAATATTGAGTCATCAGGAATATTTTCCTTGAAATCTTCACTCCTGCGATAGAGCTGCCACTCCGGATGCTTCTGAAGCACCGGTCCTTCGAGTCCGATGCAGTAATAGGCGATTACCGTGTATCCGATTTCCCTGAGGATTTTCAGCCGTCTGCCAAAATAATCCCCTGCCAGGTTAGGGTGTGAAATGCCGTATTTGGTGGGGTAGTATGACCAGCCGTTCGCGCACTTAGCGGTAATATAAACAAAACGGGTAGTCAGGGAAGTCATTTCCGCTCTGAATTCGTCCTCGTTAAAATTTTTTCCCGCGTCTTCCCAGCTGTGCCAGTGAAAATCAATTCCCACATGGACAAGGTTAGGATCTTTTTTATCTTTGGAATTTTTCATATCTGTCCTGTCGTAGTTTGTCTCGCCGTTATTAATTATGTAATTACACAATAATAATACAATTTAAAACAATAATTGTCAATACCCATTGTATAAAATAAGCTATTTTATGTATAATTATCGTTTTGCCTATTGACATTCTGTAATCATTGTGCGATAATAGTTGTAATGATTGAGCAATATTGTGTATTAATTGAGGGATCGAAACAATGCCAGTCGCCGAAAGAAGCCGGAAAGCCGACGGACTTACCGTCAGGAAAGGCTATTACCGGATCGCCGAAGATCTGCGCCAGGAAATTATGTCCGGCAACCTCAAGGCCAATATGCCGATCGTGACAGAACGCAAGCTGGCGGAGATTTACAACGTCAATCACTCGACGGCCAGGAAAGCGACCCAACTGCTTGCGGAGGAAGGTCTGCTCGAAAAACGTCAGGGAGCCGGGGTGTTCGTTAAGGCCGGGCCGAAGGCGGAAACCAGAAAGATCGGCCTGTGCGTTCCGACTTTGACCATTTCCGAATATTCCGACATGGTTGAAATCGTCGAGGACATTCTATTTGAAAGCGGTATCCAATTCGTATTGCTGCGCCGCGATAAAGAAAAAAGCCGGACCGCAAAACTTCAGATTATCAGGAAATACCTGAATATCGCCCCTCTCGACGCTATTCTGTTTGCCAGTTCCCCAACCCGGGAAGAAATCAATATGCTGAAAAAACATTATCCTGAAGTAAAAGTGGCGGTTATTGAAAATGACTTGAGCGATTACGGGATCGATTCGTTTTACTCCGACTACGAAACCGGGGCGTTTTTCGCCACGGAACATCTTTGCAAACAGGGAGCGAAAACCGTTTTGCACATCACCGGTCCCAGCGGCAGCCCTTCTGAATCCCGGCTGCACGGTTATGAACGGGCCATGCGCAACTGGAACCTGGAGCCACGGATTGTGACTGCCGAGAATTTCCTCGAGCAGGGAGGATTCGACGCCATGAAAAGCCAGATTGACTCAAATCGAATTCCGGACGCGGTATTCGCGGTAAATGACCTGTGCGCCATAGGAGCGATAAAGGCCCTGGGATACAGCGGCATTAAAGTTCCGGACAACGTTAAAGTTATCGGCATGGGCAACCTCCGGGAAGGAATCCAGCACCGCCCTCCCATTTCCACCGTCGATACTAAGGTAAACGAAATGGTTAAAATGGCAATTAAACGTCTGATCGAAAGGCTTTCAGGAAATACCGCCGAAGAAATGGTAAGCTGCATGATCCCGCCGCATCTGATCATCAGGAAATCAAGCCGGAACAGCCGGATTAACATAAAGGATATTGATAATTAGAGTTGTTTTCATAAGAGGAAAATCGCGTTAGAATCAAATAAAAGGAAAGGTATAGGAAAATGCGGACAAAACTATTAAAATCGGGGACGGGCATCTTCACCCTTATCGAGCTGCTGGTTGTAATAGCGATAATTGCCATACTAGCTTCAATTCTGATGCCGGCGCTGTCGAAAGCAAGAAATACGGCGCTCAGGTCAAACTGTTCGGGAAACCTGAAACAGCTCGGACAGACGCTTTATACCTATGTTGATGATTTTCAAGACTTTCTTCCCCCGGCGAAGCACCAGGGCTATGGCGGAACCGGCACCAGTCAACAGTGGTATCTTAAATACCAGGCGTGGAACGAGCGGTTCGACGATTACCTGAATATTCCCCAGGACAATGTTTCCGTCAGGGACCGCCTCCACCTGAAAACCGTGCTGTACTGCCCGTCAAACCAGAAGATGACCGACTGGGCCTGGAGTTATCTTGCCAATTCGTATATCGGCGGTATGTACGACTCCTCAAATAACCTGTTTGACTCGATGTCAGCGGAATATGTCAAGCATAAGGTCACTGATATCAAACAGCCATCGGAACTTTGTTTCCTCTACGATTGCGGATATAGATCGGCGAGTGGATCACAGTTCAACCTGAACGGAGACTATTTGGGCGACCTCCATGACACCGGATACAATATGCTCCTGACCGATGGACATGCCGAATACAAAAAGCGGGGAATTCCCTGTACCGCCAATGGCGGGGGCGCCGCCGCGGCAGGCGACAGACCCAAATTAACCGAGTAAAAGAAAAATAAGGATATTGTAATGACCTGGCTTCGCCTTCAACTTATAACCGTATTTATCACCTTGAGTATTATGAATCTTCAATCCACTGCGGCGGCAGACTCGCAAAAAACATCCGGTCCGCTGCCGGACAAAATCATAAGCGGTTATTGTGGCTGGTATCCGGTCAATGATTACAAATTCGATACTGATACATTTATCAAAAAGTATCTTGACCAATTGCAGAAAGCCGGTTTTACCTGTTTTACGGCGAAAATCCAGAACCTTAGCTGGAAGATCAACCTTGAAGACCCGAAGCAGTTCAACCAGCTAAAAATCCTTGCCGACGCATGCAAAAAACGCAATCTGGCCCTGCTGACGTATGTGTATCTGTACCCGGATCACAGGTGCCGCAGGAATCCGAAAAAACACAAGGACCATCCCCCGCTGGTGCTGCCTGACGGCAAGGCGCTGGAAAACCAGTTCAGCCTGGTCTACTGGCCCACCTGGAGAATGTTTCTGGAGAAAGCTTATCAGTTGGCGAAAGCCAGCCGGGAATTGCCGATCGCGGCCGTTCAGGTTGACCTTGAACACCTCGGAACCGGCACGGTGTCATATGACGACGTGGCATGGAAAGAATACTGCAAGACCAGCGGCCTGCCTGTTGCAACCGCCGCGAAAGATCGTTACAAACTGCTGAAAAGTAAAGGGCTGGTAAAAAATTACGAGGATTTCTTTTACGGTCAAATCGAAAAAATGGCCCGGCGTTACGAACGTGAAATGCACGAAATCAACCCCAAACTTTCTCTCGGCGTGATGCCCGATAAAAATGCGCGGTTCATTCTTGCCTTTGAAAAGGTTCTCGGAACTCCCCAGGCTCCGGCAATTATCGATAACTGGCTGATGTACAACGGCGGCGGCTTGACCGGGGATATTCTGAAACGTCAGAAATTTGTCAAAGGACTCAACCCGAACAATCGCTTTATCTGCTGGTTCCGCCCAGACAATTATTCCCCGGATGATATTAAAGTCCAGGCTTACCATGCCATCAGAAAAACTGACGGCTACAACATGTGGCATTTGCGCATGCTCTGCGATCCCGCCACTTCCAGGGAGAAAATACGTCCGAAGTATAAAACCACGGACTATTTCAATGCGTTCAATACGGCAAATAGGTTGGCTTTGAAAGATATTGCCGGGGATAAAAAAGGTGATTCTATTCCGTTTAAAGCTGTTACGTCGATGGTTGCTGAACTCGACATGAAAAAACTGGCGAAAAAGCCGGTTCCCCCATTAGCTCCGGCCGGTAAAGGCTCAGGCAAACCGCAATGGATCCGCACCCGCGCCACCCGCTGTTTTTATATCCATGCAAATCCGGGAGAGGAATTGAAGTTCCATATCCGGCACGTGGCGGGCAAGCGGCGGCCGACTTCCCTGCAATACGTGCTTCTTTCTCCGAGCGGAAAAGTTCTTCGCAAAGAACCGGTTTCGCCTTCACAAAAGGAAAGCATTTCCATTCCCGCTACAGAAAAAGGGATTCATACTCTGTATGTTTCCGGAGGCAAGGAGTCCGGACCCTGGTTCTCGGTATTAGTGGAAAATCCATACATGGCCATTCCCGCATCGAAACAGGACCACGCCAGGTTTTTTCGTCCTCCCGCAACCATGTGGATATGCAGAAAAAATCTGAAAGATCCGGCAAAAATAACCGTAACTACCGGTCGCAACCAGATGGTTGAACTGCTGATCGACGGCAAGTCGTTCGGCATGGCAAAACCGCACCATCCCCTGACCGTTGATATTCCGAAAGGTAATGCCGTCCAGAAGGTTACTTTTAAAAGGCCCGATAAACTTGCCAAAGGCATATATTGCCAGACGGTCTGGTGTTATGTATCCGGTGCGGTATATCCTTACCTTTTCAGCGGCCCTGAACGCCGCCTTGCCCCGACCACTGATTGACCCCCAGAGCTGGATGCGGTAAGCATCCGCACACCGGCGGGACTTAATACCACCTTGCGGCAAGGTTCTTTTGAGTTCATTCGGAAATTACTCCATTGCCCGATATTTATATCGCGCTGCCGTCGTAATTTTACCTGATTCTCAAAAATTCCCCTTGTCATTAATAGTTTTTAGATTGCAATTCGGTGCAAAAATCCCTCAGGCGGGACTAACACGCGGCATGAGAACCGGTTCGTTTGCTATCTCCGCGTGAAGAAATTCAAGCAGAAGATTTTTTTTGAGTTCCAGATGTTCCGGGGAGTCCCACAAATTCTTAAGTTCGCCGGGGTCTTCCTTTAAGTCGAACAATTCCCCATATTGCCGATTGCAGTAAACTGATATTTTATAGCGCTCGTTTATGTAAACCCGGATATTCATCGTGGTTGGCTGATGCCGGTTTTCAACGATTACATGGTCCCGGACCGACCTTTTCCGGCCAAGCCATACTTCTTTCTGGCTGATTCCGGTCATACAGCGCGGAATATTCAGGCCGCAAATATCGAGGAAGGTCGGAGCAAGGTCGGTCAGCGAGAGCAGGGCGCTGTTTCGTTGCGCTCCGGGAAATTTTTCCCCGGAGACGATAAACGGGATTCTGAGCATGTCTTCATAATTGAAAAGACATTTGGCGTTAAGGCCGTGCTGACCATGAAAATGGCCATGATCAGTGGTGAAAACCACGATAGTGTTATCTGCCAGTCCAAGGCTTTCGAGCTTATCGAGAATTTTCCCGATATATTTGTCCATCATGCTGGTCATGCCGTAATAAACCGCGGTATCCTTGGCCAAGTCCTTTTTATTCCGTAGATGTGAATGGAGTCCGTGCAGGTTGTGCCCGTCCGGTTCCGCGTAGATACTGGCATCCACTTTTTTCTGCCGGGTCATGGCGTAATGCGGAGGCATATTGGAAAAATCTTCTTCAGGGCTCATTTCCGGCACGGTTATTTTTTCCGGATCATACATGGTGTCCCACGGCTCCGGGACAAGATACGAAGGGTGCGGGTCGGGAAAGCTTGCCCACAGGAAAAAGTGATCACCGTTTTCCGCATATTCCTCCATCATGGCATTGGTGCGCTCGGCAATCCAGACATCGTAGTGTAATTCTTCCGGCAGGTTCCAGTTGTAAAGCTGGCGGTGTTCGGCGGTTCCACCCGGCTTGAAGAAGCATTTTCGCCAATCGATATTCTTTTCTTCCAGCCATAGTCCGTAGTGCTGGCCCACATGGAACTCATCGGTGTGGTTCCGGCAGAGTTCGACGTGATCGAAGCCATAAAACGGCCCGGTAAATTCGCGCCAGAAGTTAAGATTCTGTTGTAGCGGATTCGATTCAATCGAACGGTACTGCGGGTTGTCGCGCGCCTGTTGAAAGTGCGCCTTCCCGATCAGCGCCGTCCGGTAACCGTCCTGATGAAAAACATCTCCCACGGTTGGAATGGTTTCAGGAAGTTTAGTCCCGAGGCTGTATGCACCGTGCTGGCTCGGGCTCATTCCGGTGATGATCGACGCCCGTGAAGGGGTGCAAGTCGGATTCGGGCAGTACGCCCTGGTAAAGACCGTGCCTGAACTTGCCAGCCGGTCGAGGTTTGGGGTACTCACTTCCGGGTTCATGTGGCCAAGGGCATTAAAGTGGTGCTGGTCGCTGGTTATCAACAATATATTTGGCCGCTTTTTCATGTCATTCTCCTCCGATGGCATTATTTTGATAGTATAGCTTTGGTGTGTGAATTGGAAAATGGATCATATTTGACAATAATAGCACTTTATTGATAATATTTGCGATAAATTTTCAACAAGGCTTAATAATGTATGTTAAAAAATACATGATAATGTTGAGTTTATAATAATTCCATTGTAAATAGCAATAATGAATTGACATAAAGGAGTGCAGGCGTATAATAATAATGTATTAAATATGTACTAAATAAATAAAGGTAATTACTCATGCCGGAATGCCATTTTAATCCTGTCGCGATTTCTGCGGAACAGAGAGAAACGGTCCTGGACCATGAAATCCAGAGGTGGGATTTTGAGAAATTTATCGTTTTGGGGTTGGAAGTGGCCAATTTGTCTCAGGGCGTATTAAAAATTGACCGGGTCAGGCTTTTTGACATTGATCTGGGGGTGAATGTCCTGGAGGTTTTTCGTCAAGGATTTTTCATGCCGTCGGATTTCAGCCGTTTTGCCGTACTGAAAAGCGGGGAGCCTGGTCCGCCGTCCGATACCTACTGGAAGTACAATCATCTTGGCAAGCGGCAGTTTCTCAGTCACGGCATGACTGTTTATTCCCCGGAAAAGTCGTTGTGCAAAAAGCTCTTAGGATTCACCACGTTTCGGGACTTTGAAGGATATTTTATTTATGATTTGACAAAACCGACCATCCATCTGCAGGCGTACTGTGAGCTGGAAGGCTGGCAGCTTGCCCCCGGGGAATCGCTGAAGATGGAGCGTTTGTTCATGGGGGATTTTCCTGATTTTGCCGATGCTCTCGATGAATATGCCGTTCATACCGGCAAGGCGAACAACGCCAGGATTCCCGGAAAAGTCGTCACCGGATGGGGTGACTGGCAGTATTACCGGATGAACAAAACCGAAGGCGATATTTTAACAAATCTTTCCGTCCTGAAGGAAATGAAGGAATCCGGGTATCCGCTCGAATATATCATTATTGACGATGGATTTTTCGGCGAAAAAGGTTGGCTGGAACCCAACGATAAATTTCCGTCCGGGATCAAATATCTCTCCGGCAAAGTCCGGGAGGCAGGTTTTAAATTTGGTTTGTGGTTCAACCCCTACTGCACCGAATCCGTCAACAGCGATCTTTCAAAAGAGCATCCGGAGTGGATGGTCAAAAACCGGGAAACCGGGGAACTCGAGGTCGGGTTTCGCACCCACATTCTCGACTACTCGTTGCCGGGGCCGCGGGAATGGCTCAGGAACATTGTCCGTTTTTTTGTTAAGGAGTGGAAGGTTGAATATCTTAAACTTGACGGTCCCAGGATAAGCATTTTCGACAACGCGGTTTTCGCGAAGCCTAACTTCACTTCCGTGCAATTGGTTGCCCTGACGCTGAAGATCATTCGTGAGGAATGCGGCGAGGAGTGTCTGGTTGAGGGGGAAGGGCTTTACGGTCCGGCCATCGGCCTGGTCGATACCCAGAGAATAACCCAGGACAATTTTACCTGGTGGTATATGGCGCCGCCCCCGGACAAGCTTAAAACCGCTTGCGGCAACGGCCTCAGGGAAAACCTGATTAACGACCTGCTTGGCTCGTTTATTCATAACCGGTTCTGGCATAATCACCGGGAAAATGTGGTGCTCCGGGATTTTTATTCGCCGTTCCACCCGATTAAGGAACAGAACCCGGTAAGTATTGAACCGTTATTTTCCGAAAATGAACTTACCGCCCAGATTTCGGCTTTTGCCATGTCCGGGGGGGCCATGCTGCTGACGGACCCGATGGACCGGCTGAAACGCAGTCCGGGCCGGTATAGCCTGATCAGCAAATTCCTGCCGCATTACGATTCCCGGTGCATTCCGCTGGATACCTTTAACGGCGGAAGTCAACCGTCGCTTTATTATAAACCAATCGATACTGAATACGAAAAATGGCATGTCGCCGCCGCATTCAACTGGGAAGACGATACCCGTGACTTTCCCCTGGAAATCAACCGGTTCGCTGATACCGGGGAATATCATGCGTTCGATTTCTGGAACCGGGAATACCTGGGGTGTTTCGCCAACTCCATGACGATAAAAAATGTTCCCCCCCACGGGTGTAAGGTTCTGGCCCTGAGAAAAAATCTCGATCATCCCCAGGTGGTTGGCAGCTCGCTCCATATTTTTCAGGGGGCGGCGGAATTCAAAAAATGGTCTTTTGACAATAATGTTCTGCATATCAGTATAGATCATTTTTGCCGGCAGGACGAACAGTTGTTCATTCGGGTCCCGGAAAGTTTTTCGATGCAATTTATTGAAACAACAGCCGAAAACTATTTGGCCGATGCGCGCGATCCGTATATATTGATCATCAGTTACAACGGCAATGGCAAGACCGAATTCCAAATCAGATTTACGCGAAACAAGGAGTCGTAAATGTCGAATCACGAGATCAAAATCCGCACGGAACGCGAGAGCGCCACTTACAAACGGAACGAACTGATTGTGTTTCAGGTAAGTATGCCGGATGTTTCTCCGGAAGCAAGTATCGGGTTGCAGTATGAACTTCAGTTTGACCGGGTTCGGACTCTTGCCTCCGGGGTTATGGAAGCCGGAGCAAACCCGGTCGAGGTCCGGACCGAGGCCCGTGAACCCGGTTTCTACAACCTGAAGGTCAGTTTCAACGATACGACAGCGGAAGCCGCGGCCGAAGTGGAGCCGGAAAATATCCGTCCTTCAGTACCGTGCCCTGACGATTTTTCCGACTTCTGGAAACAGAAGAAGGCCGCACTTGCCGCCGTGCCTGTAAACCTGAAAATAAAAAATATTCCGCCGATACGCCCGGAAGCATACCGGGAATGGAACGCGAATTGGCCGGTTTTCGGAAACCGCCCGGTCAAGCACGAAGACATCAAGACTTATGAGTTTGAAGCGGATAATATAAGCGGTAATCCGGCCAAGGGGTACTGTGCATTGCCGGCCGGAGCAAAACCGAAAAGCCTTCCGGCATTGCTTTTTACCCACGGCGCGGGATTCCGCGGCTCCGATTTTGCCAAGGCTTGCGCCGGAGCCAAGCACGGGTTCCTGACCATGGATATCAACGCTCATGGCCTGGGCAAATTCGATTCCCCGGATTGTAAAGAGGAGTTTGTCGAGGAAATTACCAATAAATACGGACGCATTTACAGAAAAGGCAGATTCGACAAAAACACGGTTTACCTGGCGGAAATGTATCTCCGCCACCGCCGGGCGCTCGATGTGCTATGTTCCATGCCGGAGTGGGATGGCAGAACCTTGATTGTCAGGGGCGCCAGTCAGGGCGGGTGTCTGGCGCTCGCATGCGCCGGACTGGACGAACGGGTGACGGCGATCTGCGCGGGAATCCCGGCGAACTGCGACACCAACCACGAATTTCCGCTCCGGAAATGGTTTCTGGATCCCGGCGATTCAGAAGAAGATATCGCACGGATCCGGGAAGCGATACGATACGTTTCCATGGCTAATTTCGCCAAAGATATTAACGCCGAGGCATACTTCACGGTGGCCTGGCTCGATACCTCCTGCCCCCCGTCAACCGTGTATGCCGCCTACAACGCCTACGCGGGTCCGAAACGGATTTTCGCCGGCCCGGAAGCCGACCACTCCGGAATCCCGAACCGCATTCATTATGACGATTTTACGAAATTCACCCTGGAACACATAGAAAAAATCCGAAACGAATAAATCTTTTCTGAAAAATTATGTGGTTGATTGTCACCAGCTGAATTTTTTAAGAAAATTTTCCGCTTCCGCTTTCGTTTTAACATAACAGGACAGTACCATCCGGCCGGATTCTCCATATCTCTCCCACAGTTCGGCCGCACTTTCCGGTGTGGCGGTTCCGAGGAAGAGTCCCTTGCCCCTGCTGCTGATTTCCTGATACAGCTCCGACCAGTCGCGTCCTTCGTTTCCGGTTCCGGGCACCCATTGGACAACCGCGATCTTATTGACATCACAAATAGAATCAAGATGGGTCAGATTGCCTGTGCCGTCGAGATGATATTCCACCGCATCGAGCCGGCTGATTTCTCTTTTCAGGTGAGGCAGGGCGAATTCGTCGAAATGTTCCTTGCCGATTGAAAAAGCCGCGTCGCTTTGCGGAACCCCGGCAATGCCGTCGCTATAAAATCCGTGCCGGGTGGCGGAACCGTATTTATCATATTCCATGAGTTTGGTGTTTTCCCGATGGAATTCGTCAAAAACTTTCTGCATTTCCCGCATGGCGTTATGGACTCCTTCCGGGTTGTCATAGAAGTCCATCATAAAGTTTTCCGGACCGCGAAGAGAGCTTAACTGATCTAGGTTGCTCCCAGGGAACCCTTCGCCGAAAACTATTTTTCCGGCAAGCTTTCTTTTCATGGTTTCAACCAGGGAAACCCACTTTTCCCACCACTCCGATTCTTTGTGCAGACGCCCCTCGAAACTGTTCAGGTCGTCGATGCAGGGGACCACTTTGGAATCCATTCCCCATGACTCCTGAACCAGTTTCACTTCAGCGCCCATCAAAGCTTCATAGATACCGATAATCAGTGAAGGAGTGTAAGACGGCACGGCATCACCCATGAATTCATGGGCTTCGGCCCAGCGGAGAACCTGGTCGCAAAGCTCTTCGGCCGGGGTTGAAACAGCGGCCCCCCATTTGGGTTTTCGCGGAATGGTCATATTGGGTTTCGGGACAGTCATTAAAAGGATTGGACGGTTCAGCTTGCCAGCCCACATCAGTTGCCAATTTTTCCTGACTTTGTCAAAATTCTTCCTGAATTCAAGTTCCATGCCGGAAATCCTTTATTCGCCGGTTAATTCTTCATCGTTCAGTCTTACATTGCGGGCGTTCCGGCAGACAATTGGGGAACTTTCTTCGGAGGTAATATCGAAATTGCTGAATTTAATATTTTCAACAATGGTTTCACTGCTGCCGGAGATCAGGCACGGTTTTGCGCTTTTACCTCTGAAATTTGAGAAAACAAGTCCGGATATTTTCCGCAGTTTTACCCCTTCCTCGACGTTTATCCTGACCGGATACCGGCCACTGTCAACGATGAAATTTGAAAACATAATGTTCGTCAAATCCAGTCTGGTTCCGGAATTTTCCGGCAGATAACGCTTTGGATTGTCAACATTTATAACGGACCCCCTGCCGTCAAAAACAATATTGCTGAAAGCGCAGTTCCTGATAATGTTGTCGCCGGGGCAGCCCACTCTGATTCCCTGACACCAGCTGTCGAGAACGCAATTGCTTACCGCCACGTTTTCACAGATTGCCGGCTGGTCCTGAACCTGTTGAATTGCCCGGAGGATCAAACAGTCGTCACCGGTTTTTATGAAGCAGTCGCTGATGGCAACGTTCCGGCAGGAATCAATATCAATCCCGTCATTGTTTATCATTTTCTGGTCGCCGATAACTTTTATCCCGCGGATGTTCACCTGTTCACAGGCGATCAGCCAGATGGTCCAGCAGGGGGAATCCATATAAGAAGAATCTTCAAGTTTAACATTCTTGCATCTGAAGAACATCACCATGCGGGGACGTTTGATTGGCGGTTTTGCGTAAACCCCTTCCGGTCCGGAATTGGCCGTGTCGTAAAATGCCGGACCGGAACCATTGATTTCGCCTTGTCCGGTAATCGAGATATTTTCACAATAACTGGCGGCGAGCAGAACTCTGGCCGTGTTTTCGGCGCAGAATTCGCTTTTGAAACCGTCCGCTTTGAAATCATCGTAACAGTCTGGGGATTGTTCCCCCCGGAGTTTTGCTCCGGCCGTCAGATGCAGTTCCACATTACTTTTCATGTAAAGCGTGGCAACAAGGTATTCCCCGGGAGGGACCACCACCTTGCCGCCGCCTGCATGGCTGCATGTGTCGATGGCTTTCTGGAGTGCGGCTGAATCATTGGTTTTTCCGTCACCGGCAGCACCGGAATCTTTTACATTACAAATCATTTTTTTATCCAGGTTATGGGAATTATTGATTTTTAAATTTTATTTCCTTGCGGAATTTTCCTTCATCCGAATCAATGGTGAAATCCAGTTTGGCTTGCTGTACCAGACTCTCGAACGGCACGGCTTTGCGTCCACGGTTTTCATGGTATTTTCTGCAAATGAGATTAGTTTTGAGCAGTACCAGCGGCTCCGATTTTTCTTCATTTTTATAATTTTTGCCGATTACGGTAAGTTTGACATTATGCAGGTTGATGTTGCTGGCAATGCTCAACCCGCTGATAAAGCCTCTTGTCACGATGCCGTCTGGCAGCACCAGGAATCCTTTTCCCAGTTTTTTGACTCTGACATCCACATCCGGCGAAAAGTATTTTCCTTTCTCGAAAACCAGTGAAGCCATTTTTATTTTTCCTTTTTTCCGTTCGGGCGGAATCGAGCTGACTTCAGTTGTTTTTCTCAGCGCCGCATGCCTGACAACTTCTATATTCCAGGTTTTTTTCGAAGGAACGTGTTCCGCCGCGCTGCTCCTGAAGATACTCCACGGGAGCATAATTTCTACGTCCCAGCGTTTCTTTGTCCGGCAAACCGCCGCTTTGATCTTCCCGGCGTTGTTCTGCCGGTTGCCGGGAAGCTTAAGACATTTAATTTTTCCGGCCGCATCGACGCTGAAGTTCAGCATATCATCCGGAATCCCCGTAGCATTGATTATTATTTCCACGGTATCCCGGTCTTTGACGTCCTGGTTTTCCGGCACATAACAGGTTGCGGCAAAGAATAGAGCCTCCTTATTAAAGATAGACCGGACCCGTGTAGAAGCTCTGGGCAACTGATCTTTTTTTCCTTCCACGAAAAACGCTTCCGCGGGAAACGCTTTTTGCCAGACGGACTCATTGACTTTTCCGTTTATTTTCGGGGCCTTGTCCGTGAAAAGCGTTTTGACCGTTTTGCTTTCTTCAATGAGTTTCTTGAGGTCGTCACCGGAAACGAATGATATACCGAGGATTTTTGCTTTCAGTTTTTTCAGCCGTTGTTTGGCTCCGGAAAGCCGTATGGAATCGGCCATGAATGCCCGCCACACCCGGCCTGAATACCACTTTTTGTCGTTGCGCTTAATAATCGGATCGTCAGGCCGTTCTTTTACGAGTTTATCCAAATCTTTTTTGGCTTGGGGAATCAGCGCAAGTCCTTTGTCGACGGCGGCCATTGCCGCGTCCGGGTCCTTCACCGCCAGTTCGGCGGCCAGCAGTTCCTGGGTCCTGATCGCCGCGAACCACCTGCACACATGGAATACTTCGCGCATATTGACAAAGCGCCGGAAAGCGTAATCGCTCATTCCCAGACGGTTCTTGCTTTTTTTGCATTTTTGCCAGACGGTATCCAGTTTTTCCGCTCCGGATTCGGCAATTTCCCTCTGAGCGTTCATTTGTCCGGAATTCCTGATATAAGACTTGGTCCTCATGTCAATACGCGAGATGGTATCTTCAGGTGTGAACAGTTGGGGCGGCTGGAGACTGGTATTCCACCAGGGCTGCCCTTTCATCCGGCGCGGTGCGATGGCGGCGGTTATTTCCGGGGCTGCTTCTTTGCCGAAAAGGTTACGGACAATCCGCGGCATGATCAAGGTGAATAATTTGCTCTCCGGATTTACCCGGTTTCTGAAATTTACGGCTCCGGGAGTATCGGTATTCCAGGAATATTCCCTGATTCCCAGACTGTTCAGCGGTACGAACGTGTCCGCGAAAGCTATAAAAATGAAGTCATGCGGATTGTGGCAAAGGGAACTGACCCAGCTTACCCCTTCATGAAAAAACGGGCGTCGCCTGACACTGCAAGTGACCGCATCCCAGACAAGCACGCCACGTCCGGGAATCATCTTTTCCCGGAAGATCCCTGTAGGACGGGGTACGGCTTCACGCTGAGTAAGGTTGACGTCAATGGGCAGGTGTTTATGCAGTCCCTGCCAGAACCTGACGCATTTTGCGCGGAGTTCCTTCACGCTTTCCTGTTTTTTGCTGCCGGCTGATTTTTTCGGTTTTAATCCCCGCAACCTGTAATCAGGATCGAGAATCGTGATGTTATATGGATACTGGGTAAAATGGAAGCGGATGCCGGGAATCTTCTTTTTGAATTCCTGATAGCAAATATTTACTTTGTTCGCGGTGGCGCGCCCATAGTCGTCACCCCAGCGTTTCCGGTCTTCTTCGGAACGGTCGTTCCACTGTGATGGATTGAAATAGCGTCCGGTGTCGGTGTCGTGGTATGCAACGTCGGTAATTCCCATTTTCGCGGCTTGTGCGGCAACTTTCTTCGCGGTTTCCCTCCTGGTGTCGTCCATGCTCCAGGAACGGATATATGGCTTTCCGTAAAGAGACTTCATGGCTTTGGGCATTTTCTTCCAAAGCTCCGGATGGTCCTTTTTCAGCCCCACATACGGGCCTTCCATGTAGATCAAGGCGCCGACTCCCCGTTCCTTGCCGTAGTCGATGCCCTTTTTGACCAGCGCCAGACGTTCATCAGTGTTTCCTAATGTAAAATGACTGTATCTGATGCAGGTAACCTTGCGGCGGAGGAATTCGTCGTAAATCTCCTTGAACCACTTCATATATTCTTTCGGGTCGATTCTCCTGGCCAGTTCCGGGATGGCTGATTGCCCTACCGCCGCGTCCCCCATGGTCATGTAGATCGCATCCGGCCAGTCCCGGATTTCGGCGGATTTCCATACCACTTCGCCGTTATGTTTTGCCAGCATTTCCCCGAAAGTCACGCAGGCGTACAGGGTTCCGATGGGATCGGCCCCGGCAAGATAAATATCCCGGCCGCTTTTTGAGCTTTTAATTTCATAGCCCCGTTCCCCGGGATTGTTTTTTCCCACATTCAGAATTTTATCCGCTACTGCCTGCTTGATAAGCGGGTTGTCGTTTGCCGTGCCGATTATTAGTCTGGTCCCGGCGGATTTCGCGTTTCCCACGGTTCTGACGGGAAGCGGCTTTCCCCCGAAAGTTTTAATGCGTTTGTTGATCCATTCCGCGCCGATTTCCGACTGCCGGCATTTATTGTTTCCCACCACCATGCTGACTTTTCCCGGCAAGAGGACCAGGTCTTTCCCGGTAAGTTGGATCTGCTTGGGCATCGGCACGATATCCAACTCCTTCCAGGCACGCGGATCGACATTGCGCTTTTCCTTGTTCCCGGCCTGCGTCAGCAGTCCCATAGTTATAAGCAGTATGGTTGTGATTGCCTTTTTTTGTCTGAAAATGCGGTTTTTGAGCATAGTGAGAACCCTTTCCCTGATTAAATATACGGGTGATTTATTGATAGCTATAGTTAATTTTGTCAGATTTCTTTAATAATTCGTCCACGGGTAATATATGGATTTTCTGGCCCAGAACGGTTTGTTCCAAATATTTTCTCCGACAATATCGTAGTCTTTATCGGCAATATCTTTGTATGGAAGCCAGTCGCCGTGCCCGTCGTAATAAACCACATTGCTGCCGTTTAAATGCCTGAGGCCCTCCGTGACATCTACGTTGGTTCCGCTGGCTTTTCCACGATAATCGGTTTCATTGCAATCCATGATATAGCACATTTGGGAATAATACTTTGCGGGAATCATTAATCCTGGTTTTCCCTGCCAGTAATTGGCGTTGCTGCTTAAACTTGGCAGGTTCATGAGATAAAGATTCATACCGTAATGCGCCTTGGTCTTTGAACTTTCGGATGGGCATTTTAAAACCCCGGAAAATCCGATATCGGCATTCAGCAGGTTGTCCTTGCTGGCAAGTTTTCTTTCTTTGTTCAGGTACTCGAGTTCATGCAGTGTCGTATACCAGTAAGAATAAGGAAAATACGTAGTGCTGTCTAACTGGATCGGTTCGTAGTTGTTGAAATCGTTTCTATACATATTTCCCGCCAGACCTAGCTGTTTCAAGTTCGAAAGGCATGATATCCTGCACCCGGATTCACGGGCATTCTTCAAGGCCGGCAGCAGCATTGCCGCCAAGATCGAAATAATCGCTATCACTACCAGCAGTTCAATCAGGGTAAAGAAAAAACTGTTGACGGCATTGTGTGCCCTCTGAGCGTTAATTTTTATCGGAGTTTTCATCATTTATTCCTCTGTAATTATATCATTTATTGGGGCTTGAACATGATTCCCTTACATTTATTTCAGTCGGAAGGACGGTTTCCCTGGCAACGTTCCGGTTTCCCAGCATCTGGTTTAACAGGATTTCCGCGCCTCTGCTGCCGAGTTCAAAAATATTCTGCTTAACCGCGGTAACCGCCGGAACGAAATAATTATAAATCATCTCGAAATCGTCAAAACTCAGCAAAGAGACGTCATCGGGAATTTTGATGCCGCTGAGTTGCATGTACCTGAATGCCTTGACCGCCAAGTGAAAACCGGCGGCAAATATTGCTGTTGGCGGTTCTTTCAGTGAAAACAACGCATCAAGAGTTTTTTTCGCGTTGCCGCTGCCGGGCGGAACCATGCATGATAAATCTTCATCGAATTTGATCCGGTTCGCTTTCAATGCAATTTTGTAACCTTCTTGCCGTTCATTACTGAAAAATTTCGCATCCAGCCCCAGGAACGCTATCCGGGAATGCCCAAGACGGACAAGGTAATCAACCGCTTTCCGGCTTCCCCCCACATTGTCGGTGGTTATCCGGATCATGCCTTCTCTTCCGCCGGAAATCACTACATATGGAATTTGCGATTTTGCAACATCATTAATCACCGGGAACCATTTTTTTCCCGGACTGGTAAACACGACTCCGTCGAATTCGCCGTCATTAAATTCCTTAAAAAAATTCTTTTCGGAGGCGGTTGTCTTAACCGCAATCAGGTTGTTGTTCAGGAAAAAATCGTGAAGGCCGCCCAGAAGTTGGGTGTAATACGGATACGGGGAACGGAACCCCTGGCCGAACGCAGTACCGACAAGCGCAACCTTCCTGATCGTCTTTTCCGTTTCCCGGTGGTAGGAAACGTAGGTTCCGTCACCGACCGCGGGAACGATCAGCCTCTGCCGGGCAAGCAGTTTTAACGCTTTGTTGGCCGTCTGCAGTGAAACCGAATAATTTTTTGCGAGGGTGCGGTTCGTAGGAAGCTTGGTGTTGTGCGGCAGTTCGCCGTTAATTATCTTGTCCTTGAACAGACTCGCCAGCTTTACGTATTTCGGCGTGAAATCCTTTGTGAAAACATCACTCATCAGACCGGATAATCCCATGATTGTTACGTCTTGATATATATTATAGAACAAGTCATAACAATTGTCAATGGTTTGTGCCTGATTATTAATCAAAATATTGTCTTTCCGTTAAAAAATCAGGATGATTTGACGAGTTTGATAATATTCTTCAGCGCTTTAAAATGCATTTCCGCGAATCGGCTGATTATTTCCGGGGTAACCAGATCGCTTTTTGCGGTTTCATGCATTTCCGGGACAACTCTCCTGGAAAGTTCCAGGTCGAAGGCCGGAATTCCCAATTTCCGCCAGCACCACATGGGAAAGCTGCCTTCAGTGCATCCGCATGAGAACCAGTAGCCGCCCTGTTCCACAATGTCGGGAATAAGCCCGGTTGCGTAAGCTTTCGCATAATGCTTAGTTTTTTTATAAAACTCCGCATCGGCTTTATCGATTCCTCCGGAAGCCAGGAGAGGCAGCAGGCAGATCCCTGCCAGTGCATGAAAACTGAAAATGCAGTTGGGGGTGTTGGTGCTGAAAAAATTCATTGCGGCCTGCGTTTCCGATTCACTTGCTGGAAAAGGGCCGCGGTAAGTAACGCTGTCGCGGTCGCCGGTTGACAAACCATAGGTTTTAAGCACTTTATCCCATCCTGCCGGGAAGTTACGGTTCAAGTCAACCCCCGCCGCATTTACCCGCAGATACCAGGGATTGCCCCGGGCAAGGCGTTCCCGCATGTCTATGTTCAGTGAGGGAATGGCCGCGACGCCGTGGTTCTTCGTGATTTCCGGATTTTCTTCAAGATACTTATCAAGGATCGAAATGATCAGCTCAGGCCCGGCTTCACCCGGATGGACTGCCCCGATAAAGCCTGCTGACGGTTTGCCCCGGCCGACCTTCAGCGCAAAAATGTCGCGTCCTTCCACCGTTTTTCCGCAGACGTTTTTTTCAATTTTATCCGGATGTTTTTCAAGGAGGGCATTAATTTGCCGTTCCAGTTCCTCGTAAGTCCACCAAACTTGCGGATTACGCTTTTTAACCGGAACCGGGCCAACGGGCGGCAGTGTTTTCGACGCCACGAAATAGGCGTATGTCATACCGGTTTCGGCATGCTCATCGATAAAGTGATATTTGCGCTGGTCCGTGCATTCCACAGGGCCATGATAAATCAATTCGGTGTCATCAGCAGGGATACCGGAGAAATATTCACGGGTGTCACAGTTGTATCTGAAATCCGGACATTCCATCCGGTAAACGGAAAAAGCTTCAAACTCCGAATTGTCTTTTGCATCGTAGAACGGTGTACTTTTAAACCAATTCAAAAGGACATTGCCGGTTTCCGTCCGGGCTTGTAAAGAACAAATTGCTGTTTTCGGCATAAACTTTCCGGGGCCTTTTAATTCATCGGTTTATTTTATATAAATACATGCATAGTACATAAATAGTATATTGCAAAAGCATTAAATGTCAATGCCAGTAGGGTTGTTTGGTTGATTGTATTACATTATATGATATAGTATGTATATATAAAAATACATGAAGGCTGGTCATGAAAAAATATGAGATTGTTCAAAAAAAAATACTCGACTGGATTGCCGCTGGCGATTATTCCCAAGGCGACAGATTACCGCCCATCCTGAAAATCGCGGAAAAGCTGAATATCTCCGACCAGCCTGTAAGAAAAGCGATCCGGGAGCTGTCCAAAAGAGGTGTGATCGAGGCCCACAAGGGCAGGGGTCTTTTCATTACCGGTGTCAGGGAATATTCCCGGAAAATACTTATTCTCAGTTCCATCAACCCGGATATGAACGACAATTTTTTCACGAACTGGTATTTTCGGGAACTGTATCAGGGGATTCTAGACACAGCCAGGGAGATGGAAGTCGAATTGCGTCTACACCTGCTGGACCGTTTTGAAGACGCCAACTTGATATTAAAAGCGTTCCATGAAGAAAATTATGTCGGGATTATCCTTATAGGAAATGTTCCTCCGGATATCGTGAATGTTCTCATGAAACATATTGATCTTTTCCGCTTTGTCGCGGTTTCCAATGAAGGTGCGGGGTTGCCCGTCAACAGCATCGGTATTGATTATGAACCGGGGATAATGGCGGTGCTTGATCGGATTTACGAACTCGGACACCGCAATATCGGGTTTCTTTACGGCAGAAACGTTTCATCCATGTGGAGTCATTTGGAACGATTCAGGATATTCGTGAAATTCTGCCAGAAAAAGAATATTCCCCTGAGCAGCACGGTAATGCTTGAAACTGGCGGAGACCAGCTGGACGGTTTCCGCGCGGCAAATCAGATTCTCGACATGCATCCGGAAGTAACGGTGATTTTCTGCGGAACCGATGAACGCGCAAAAGGAGTGCTCCAGGCACTGATTGACCGGAAATTAACTCCAGGCGCCGATATTTCAGTTGCTGGTTTCGACAATATTCCCGATTCTGAAAAACTCAATTTGGCTTCCGTCCAAATTCCCTATAGACAACTTGGGGAAAAGACGGTAAAAGTTCTGTTCAGCGGTATCCGGAGCAAGGCCGTGCAGCAGAGCGAAAAGATTGTAACGGAGCTGGTATTCCGGTCATCGCTGACAAGTCCCAGGGCAAATCATTAGTCTGAATGTACTCGTACCGCTTATTTAATTCCTGATCTCAGCAGTTGGTAAGCGCGAAAAGTGTCATGGACGTAAGAATCGGGGTTTTCCTGATCCGTAATGCCGGACTCAAATTTCCGCTGAAGTTTTTCCAGGTGTTTCCCGCAGCCGTTCGCTTCATATAGCCGGTTTGAAGCCGCATAGAAGTCGCCGTTAAGCAGAATTTCCGGGTTTTCCCTTTGACTGATGGAAAGCGGAATATAAAAAGAATTTCTGCTGTTTCCGCAACAGCAATAACTTACCGTGTCAGCCGGATCATCTTTCGGAATAACCGTTATCCATACTGAAATTGTCATCCAGAAGTGTATTTTGTTATCATTGCACATGCAGTTGGGATGGTATTTGCGGTCGCGGCTGAACCTGATCAGATCATTAACCGAAAGTTCACCGGATACTCCGGAGACTAATTCTTCAATTCTCTGTTTTCGCCGTCGAGTGTTCAAATTTGCCGGCTCAGTCTGCCACTTTTCAGCTTTCGGGAGCTGATAATGATTGCTGATGGTATAACAGCCCTTACTGATCTCTTTTTTTGCGTAATCTTCCGAGTTGCATTCCAATACAAGACACTTTTCCCGGCCGGCAAGCAGATAGATTGAACCGCGGTCTTTCGCGGCGCCGCCCATCACCTTGAGTTCCATGAGTTTTTCCAGCGCTTTCGGGGCGTCATCAACTTTTTTGCATTGTTCCGCCAGAAAGCGGGTAATATGGCAATCGTTCAGCACCGGATCGTTGTTGATCCCGCTGGAATTTGATCCGGTATTGTTGCCGCCGGCGATTCCGGAGCTGTTGACAAAATGCGCCACCCCCAGGTTGCCGATGTCCACGCCGTATTGGACGCACTGGATTCCCGGCGACTGTTTTATCACCTGCTGCTGCACCCAGTTCCGTTCGTCCCTGATTTTGAAAAGAAGGTTGTGAATCTTTCCCGCCTGGACGATGGAAGTGCAGTTCATTCCCGCCTGTTTGAAAAAATCATGGGGAAGACAATTCAGCAGCAACAACTTGTCAACCGGGATCCGCGCGCCGTCGGCAATGCCTTTTGCTTCCTCCAGCCAGTGCGGAACTACCTTTTTAAGGACAGCGGTAAAATCATTGATTCCAGCCTGCAACTCAGACTGTTTGTATGTGGTTTTTTTTATTTTTGAATCGATCAGCCGCAAACGTTCCCGCAGGTATTTCGCACAGCTTTTTCCCAAAATTTTTCCATTTTCGTAAAACGATTTATTCAGGATTGTTGTTTTATTCATTGTTTTACAATTTTCTATTTAACAATTTATTATACCTGTATCAGCTTGAGCTGATCTTTTGCAGGCCAGGTTTCTGTTGCTTCAAATTCGATTTTCGCGGAATAAAGCATACCCCAGTCGCGGCGGCGTTCGTATGACTCGAGCAAAGTGCCGAGTTGTGGTTTCAGGGAGCCGCTGAAGCGTTTTTCGCCTTTTACGAAAATTTCCAGATTGTTGAAGTCTACCATGTCCGGATGCAGCCAGAGGGTGAGTCCGGTCACGTTCACCGGGTTGACATAAATAAGGTTGCGGTTCCAGATTTCCGCTTCCACTATCCCGGCGGGAATGTGTTTGCGTCCAAGAGTGAGAGTGAATTTATTCCAGTCCGATTCGCTCTCATCGTTGCAATCGGACATCTTCAGCGCATCGAAAATCACGGTGTCTTCCCCGGTGTCATGGATGGAAACCCAGCGCATATGCGGGGAAGGGGCAAGTTCGTGGAAATCAATATGGTTCTGGGAAGCGGCCGGACTTTCCTTGTGTCGCCGCCAGTCCATATACGGGCTCATTCCCCGGGGGGTTGCCGCGCAGACTTTCGGAAAATAAGGATCGCGTCTGCGGGTCTTCGCCCATTCCATCCATTTGCGGAAGAACGGCAAGTCGCAGGCAGGATGATGCAGTCCCGCATGTTCCCGGTAGTAATACTCAACGCCACATTCCTCAAGACGCTTCCGGGCAAGTCTAGCGAACTCGATATCGGTGCCGTGCCGCCGCTTGAACAACACCGCATCATTAACCCCTTGCCAAAGCCACAGCGGAGTTCCCGTTACACAAGGCCAGCAGGCAAGGTCCCATGCGCCGGCGGCGGCCATGATGGAGCCGAAACGGTCGGGCATGCGCTGGGAAATATGGTAGGCGCCCTGAGCGCCCATCGAAAAACCGCCCAGGATAATGTCGTTCGGATCGATATTATACAGGTTCTGTAACTCATCGATCACGTCCATCAGGTATTCGTCCACCTCCGGCAGGTTCCAACTGGCAAAAGCCGCGCGGTTGAATGGCGCGCATGGATAGCACACGATTCTTCCGCTGGCATGGAAGATGTTGGCAAGGCTAAGTTCGTCCTGAAGGTTCATGGATCCGGCATGCCTTGGAGTTCCCTTTCCGCCGCCGTGGAGAAAAATCAGCAGTCCTTTCGGTTTGTTTTTCGAGTAATCTTCCGGTACGAAATAATGCAATACCTCTCCAGAATATTTTTCCGCGAATTCCGGGGTTTTGAACGGTGCGTCCTTGATTAATCCGGTTTGCGGTTTTGCGGGAAGTTTCGGCTTTAACGCCGCAACCACTTCAGCGAAATCTCCGGTATATGAATTAAGTTGTTTGAGAAGTTTTTTGCGCTCGGTTTTGTCCTTCGCAACCAGAAGTGCTTTGGATTTTTCCACTGCTGATTTTTTAGTTTTAATCATTTTTCCAGCTTCCGTTTACAATTTCTTTTCTTCGATTGTGAGTAACGCCAGTGCGGTAAAAGCGCGTTTGCCTTTGTCTTTCATGTCGGCGGTGTTCAGCGCGAACCAGGGGAATTCGAAATTGATGCCGATTCCCCCGAACTGTTCCCGCACGTAATTTTTCCAGCTTTTACAATCCTCCGGGCATTCCGTCAGGTTTTTCGCCTTCACGAACATGGACGTGGTTGACCAGTCCCATGCTTTGAAGTGATCAACGTCCCGCGCGAAATAGTCTGGAAATTTTTCCATTACGTGATCTTCATTAACGTAAATTCCGTCGGAAAACCTCATCTGGTAATTATGCACGTTCATATAGCATACCGGGCGCAAGCGGTCGACCACGCTTTTTACCGCGGTGTGGGCGGAATCTTCAACGGTAAGAATCCTGTTCATGTCCGCTCCGTTTTCCCAGGTGAGGCGGCTCATGCCGTTGAAAACGCCGTCGGGATTGCTCATCGGCAGCATTGATATTTCATATTTGTTAAGCAGGTAATATGCCAGCGGCTCCCCGGAAAGCAGGAACTCCGCGACTCCCTCTGAACAATATGATCCGGCGGTTTCGTATGCGTGGTCGCGAGTCTGCACCAGCATTGCCGGACGTTCGTTGTCCGTATCGTTGGGATTGAATGTTGCCAGCCAGACGTTGCGTCCTTCCCGGCTCTTTCCGGCGGAAGATACATTTACGCCGAGGTTCTGAAGTTTCTTGGCAAACCCGCAACACTGCTCATAACTGTATTCCGGATAGAGTCCGAGATGGGTAAGTCCGGGCCGTAATTTAACCTGGTAGTCAACCTTCGCGTCTTTTACGGTTCCCGGAATCATTGTCCACTCGGTTTCCGACTCGTGGCGGACGTATCCGAAATCGCGCTGATAAACGATTTTACACGCCTCCCAGTCAACTGTCACTTTCATTTCTGATTCATTTTCCGCATGATTGACTATCCGGGCGGAAAACCTGGCGCCGCTGCCGAGTCCCGATTCTTCAGAGACGCCCTTGATTTTCCGGCGTCCCGGATAAAACACAAAGTGGTTCGGGGACTCCTGACGAATATTTTCGGGGAAGTGCGGACATGCCCCGTCAAACTGAGTTATAACTTCTATTTTCATTTAATTTCCTGGTTATGCATTTGCCAATGATTCCCTGAACACGGGAACCGTATCTACCCACACGGTTTCCTGTTCCCCGGGTTTCCTGAGAAGCATCTTTACAGCCGTTTCGCCGATTTCCCTGCGCGGGGTCCTGACCGTTGTAAGACCAAGCTCCGCCGCCAGCGGCAGATCGTCATATCCGGCGACGGAAATATCCTTGCCAACTGTAAGTCCTTGATCTTTAACAGCCTGGATCACGCCTTGAGCGCGCAGGTCGGTAACGGCAATTATCACGGAAGGGGGAGAGTCATTTTTGAGAAGTTCCAGCGCGGCGCGGTAACCATCCATGGTTGTGCCTCCGCTTGAGATCATTTTTCCCGGCTCCATGAATATCGACTTTTCCCGGCAGAACTCCATGAAAATACGGTATCTTTCCATGTGGCTCCACTGAACATCGGCATTATACCCGTAAACAAACCCGAAACGGCGGTGGCCGAGTTCATAAGCTTTGTCAAGGATAGTGCGGAAGCCGGGTTTGATACTGACGCGGACGTTGTTTGGGCCGGGTTCAAACACTCCATAGCTTGCGTTGACAATTTCGCCCGGACCGGCAACGGCAAGCAGCGCCCGCCAGATTTTGTTGCTCAACATTGCCAGGCTTATGACTCCGCAACATTTTTCCCGTTCGTATTTCTCCTTTAATATCCCGGGATTTTCCCGGTAATCGTCGGCAAGGCAAATCACTGTTTCCAATGAATTCTTTCTGGCGGCGTCTACCACTCCCTGATAGATTTCCCAGTTGATGAACTTTTCCGGGGTAAGGTCGGATTCCTCGAATATCGCCGGATTGTTCGACAGCACCATGATTTTGCCTGCCGAATCCTCCGGCGATGCAATAAATACCCCCACGCCATTGACGGTTTTCAGCAGTCCGGCGGCGGCCAGTTTTTTTATGGCCTGCCGGACCGGTTGGGTTTTCAGCTTCAGCTTTTCAGCCATATCCACAATTGTCGGCAGTTTGTCGCCGGTTGTGTATTTGCCGTTATCGATCCATTGCCGGATCGCGTTTTCCGCCTGCTGTTGTTTGGTAGGGGTAGTCATTTTCCTCCATTATGATAGAAATTCGTTAACGTGGACAATCCTTTTTTCGTCAATGGACTTTTCCGCGGCCATCGGCACGAGCAAGCTGTCCTTTGCCATTTCACCGGTCATCAGCGGAGTTTTACCAGTGCGGATGCAATTCAGGAAATCGCCGGTAAGCCCGCCGCGAATCCACTGGTTATCGCGCATGTCGTATAACTCCTTGTGTTTGTTATTGCGTTCCACGCGGACAATTTCGCCATCTTCCAGGTTGAAGAAAATATTTCCTTCCGTGCCGATTATACCGAACTCGCGTTTATGGTCCAGCTTCAAGCTCCTCATGAAATTTATCCCCAACATTGCGCGAGCGCCACTTTCGTAGTCATTGATGACCCAGGCATTGTCGACAATATTACTGTTGAAGCCCCAGGGCTTGTGATGCTTAATGATGTTTCCGGAAGCATAAACGGTAGTGGGGACGCTGTCTGCCCACCAGTTGAGTAAATCGTAATGATGGCAGTTTTTCTCGAAGATCGCGCCGCCGGACTTTTCTTTGTCCCAGACCCAATCTTTCATTTCTCCATAAGGACCGCGATACTCGGTGCACCAGAGTTGCGCAACCGTTCCGATGGCGCCTTGTTCGATAAGTTCCTTTATTTTGTGGTAACGCGCGCGATAGTGCATTTGCATCGCCATGGAGAGAACTTTTCCGGTTTCCTTTGCCTTGGCGATTATTTTATCACACTTTTCAAGGGTCAGTTCCATAGGTTTTTCACAAAGAACATTGATGCCCTTCTCAAAAGCCGGAATTGTCATCTCAAAGTGCAGGTTGTTCGGACTGGCGATGAAGACCCCGTCTAGCTCTTCTTTTTCATACATTTCGTTGTAGTCGAGATATCCTCTTACCTGGTTTTCAAAAGCCTCTGAATAGGCTTTTACACCATGATCAAGCCGGTCCTGACGGTTGTCGCATACGGCAACCATTTCTACTTCGTCCTTGTTTTCCAGGAACAGCAGTCCTCCGTGAAAACACGCTCTTTGTCCCATGCCGACGATGGCGATCTTCAACCTTTCCATGGTCTGAATCCTTTTTATTGTTTAAGTAGCATGCTAATAGCATGATTTATTTGTAGTTTAACGCCAGTTCCGGAAAAGGTCAATCCCCGTTTATATCAATTTCCTTGAAAAGATATTCAAAATTTTCGGAGTTATTTTGATTTTATCACTTGCAGTATTCATGAATAATGGATAAAATATAAAATAGTTTTATAAAACATAAAAAGATTTTACAAATGAAATCAGGAATCAATGCGGTAGCGGCCCGGAGCGGGGTTTCAAAAAGCACTGTATCCAGGGTGTTGAACAAAAGCGGTTACGTCAGCGACGATGTTGCCGGAAAGGTTCACAAGGCGGCAAGGGAGCTTAACTATTTTCCCCGGCAGACAATTGCACGGAAAAGCGTGGCAATTGTTACTGACAGCGGTGGAAGTACTTATGAGACCCAGGGCTTTGGCGCATTTCTTGCCGCTATCCTGGCGCACCGCCTTAATCAGGCGGGATATCAGGCATTATTTATTGAACTGAAAAATATTGTGATGATCCATCAGGCGGAAACACATGCCGTAATCGTTATTTCCGATGACGGGCCGGGAAGTCTCGCGCCATTGAAAGATCTTAAAATACCGGTAATAACGGTAAATGAAAAATCCGATGGACTAAACTCGATATGTACGGATCATGCCGGTGGAGTCGAATTGGCGGTAGAGGAGCTTGTCGGCGCCGGACACACGGATATCGGCTTGCTGCTTGATTGCAATGGCGGATGGGCTGGGACGGAACGTATATGCGGTTACGGAAAAGCTTTACGGAAGCATAATATAAAGGTGAAATCCGAATTGATAGTTGATCTCGGAAAATTTTCATTGGTGGAAGCAGTTGCAATGCTGTTGCGCCGGAACGCTGACGCGCTGATCGCCTGCGGCGAAGCGTTGGGATTAAGGGTTGCGTATGCCCTGGAGTTGCTTGGGAAAAAAATTCCGGAGGATATTTCCGTTATTTCTTCGGAGAAATACGATACTTCCAGATGGCTGACTCCGCCCCATACCACGATCGATCAAAATATTTCGCTGCTTGTGGATAAGTTAATGGCGCTGGTTGAGAAATTGGCCGGTGATAAAGCTGATACTCCAAAACAATATATGCTGGAAAGTAAATTAATAAGAAGACAGTCAATAAAAAACATAAAAAACTGAAACGTGAAAAAAATTATTTTAGAGGACAATTGGCAGTTTGCCGGATGTGACCCGCGGGGGGAAAAAGAGGAATGGCGCGGGATTGATGTTCCGGGGGATGTTAATGCCGCATTAATTAAGTATGGAGATATTCCTGATCCGCACTATGAGACCCGGGCGCGGGATGCGTACTGGATTACCGCAAAAGAATGGTGGTACAGGAAATCTTTTAACATTTGTGAAGAAAATTTTCATAATGCCGAATTGTGTTTGGACGGTGTTGACGGCATTGCTGATATTTGGTTGAATGGCAAGCTGTTGGGACGAATCGAAAATGCTTTCCGGGAACACCGGTTCGAGATTGGGAAGATCATCAATACCGGAAAGAATGAATTGCTGTTAAGGTTCAAAAGTCTTGATCAGTTCTTTGATGGGCCGCGCGAACACGAACTCTGGGGGTGGGAGTCTAAACGGACTTTTATCCGGAAGCCGCAATTTAGTTTCGGGTGGGATTGGGCGCTGCCGCTGCCGTCAATCGGGTTATCCGGGAAAGTCTGGCTGGAGCTAGGCAACCAGGAAAAATTTGTTGATGTTTCACTGCGGACTTATATAAGCGGACGGGTTGATTTTGCTTTTGAAGTGTCACGAAACACCAGGGTCAAAGGATATGAAATTGATATCGAAGTTACAGGTCACGGAACAGGTATCTGCCGCACGATTTTCGGTGAATCTTGTTCTGCCTACTCCGGACATGGCGCGGACGGCCCCGAAGCAACGGGAGCAAGGCATAAGTCGTATTGTTCGATTGAAATTCCCGATCCGCGACTGTGGTGGCCGTCGGGATTCGGCGCCCAGCCGCTCTATGATTATAAGGTAAAACTCAAGGTTGGCGGCAAGGTTGCGGAGGTCAGGAAAGGACGGTTTGGATTGCGGGAGTGCGCGGTTGCGGAAAATCCTTTTCGAAAGGAATCCGGGCCGGGATATTCTTATGAGATTGTGATCAACGGAACGCCGGTTTTCTGTAAAGGCGCGAACTGGATTCCACCCGAATTGTGGCCGGCCGGCGCAACTGAGGAGCAGTACCGCTACTATCTGCGGAAGGCGAAAGAAGCCCATTTTAATATGCTCCGGGTATGGGGCGGCGGTATTTATGAAAAGGAGATTTTCTATCAACTCTGTGATGAATATGGGATTATGGTGTGGCAGGATTTTATGTTTGCCAGCGCCGGTTATCCTGTCGATGTGTTGCGCGAGGAGATTAAGCAGGAAGCGGATTTCCAGTTGAAGCGGCTTCGCAACCATTGTTCAATTGTGCTCTGGTGCGGCTGTAACGAGGATGTCTATGCCTGGCAGTATCCGGACAGCGGCAATGCTTCCGCACAGGCCGACTCCGGGGGATTCATGGAGTTAAGCGTTCACGAAAAATGGCAGGTTGACCGGTTGCACGATGATCCCGAAATCTACTCGATGATCCTGCGGGGATTAGTCGGTTTATTGGGACAGGGGGCGCCGTATGTTGAGTCGAGTCCGGCTTCACGCGATGACTGCGGCAACATTCCGAGTTCCGGTAACAGTCATATTTCGTCGTGGAAGTACATTTTGCTGCAAACCCGTAACTCAGAGACCTATCGGGAGCATTTCAATCAGGTTTGCTCGTTCAATTCCGAGTTCTGCATTCAGGGGGCAGACTATGAATGGTCAATGAAACGTTTTCTCGCTCCGGAAAATCTCTGGCCGCCAAATGATGCCTGGATCTATCATATTCAGCGCGGACACAAGGACATTCCTCATCATGAACAGCACATTTTGATAGCTGAAGGGTTTTTCGGTAAAATTGATACACTTTCAGATTATGTTAAATTCAGCCAGGCAGCGCATCTTGAGTTGATGCGTTCTGAATTCGAGAGCTGCCGCCGGGACCGGCCTGACTGCGGCGGAACCATGGTGTGGATGCTCAACGACTGCTGGCCCACCGGCAACTGGTCGATCATTAACTATTACGGTGAACCGAAACCGGCATATTATGCGGCGAAACGCGCCTGCGCTCCATTGCTTCAGATTATTGCTCCCAGATACGAAAATATCGAGTTTTTCTTCAGTAATGATACTCCGGACGATGTCAATATTGAATTGGAATACGGACAGGAAACTCTTGCCGGAAAAAATGTCTGGAAGAAAAATTCCGCATTCAAATCCGCCGGTAATTCATGCGGAAAATTTGCAATACTGGCAAAGAAAGACTTGAATTGTCCGAAGGGCGACTTTTTGTTTGTTAAAGCATTTGCGAACGGAAAATTACTCGATAAAATCTCTTATTTCCCTGACTGCTGGAAAGATATACCCTGGCCTGATGCTAATCTTGAAATCACAATAATATCACAGCGGAAAAACGGGAATTGCCATGAAACGGAATTGTCTGTGTCAACAGATAAATTCGCAAGACTTCTCCATTTAACTTCAAGTGATCCTGCTGTTAAAATGGAGTTTTCAGATAATTACTTTGATTTACCGGCAAATGAGAAAAAAATAATTATTGTTAAATCAGATAAAAAGATTACAGACAATTTAAAAGTCCTCCACTGGAAAACCTCCTGGGAGTGAACACGAAAAGGTACTGATAATGACAGGCAGAGAAAGATTGCTGGCAGTTATGCGCGGAGGGGAAATTGACCGGGTTCCATGTTGTCCGGATATTTCCAATATGGTTCCGGCGAAACTTACGGGAAAGCCGTTTTGGGAAATATACGCGTTTCAGGACCCGCCACTTTGGAAAGCCCATATTGACGCAGTGAAATTTTTCGGTATTGATGGCGGTTTCGAGGTATACAGTTACATGAACGACGTATTTGAAGTTGACCGGGAAAAACAGGAACGCATTGTCAAAAAATTCGATGACGGTTCTTTTGTTACCAGAAAATTTGATCCGGAAACGGAGTCGTGGGCTTCCACAGTGGTTTATTACACCGCCGACAATCCCCCCGCCAGGCACGTTTCCCCGGATAAATTCGATCTTCCCGCGGATGGTAGTCACGACAGTGAACCACTTACCGGTGTCAGGCAGTGGCCGAAAGGAATGGAGCTATGGGAACTGGTACGCCGGGAGATGGGAGATTCCGGAATCGTCGGCATGGATACGGATATGTCGACATGTATGATCAATGATGTTGATGATGTTTATTCGTATTATGACGATCCGGGATTGTGGCGGGAGCGCAGCCGCGAAATGATGCGGAAAATGGAAGGCCGGATGCGCTGGATCGATGCTCTTCCAAAACATCTTAAACCGGACGTGCTGTTTTGCGGAGGATCGGGGTCGCTGGTGCTCCAGACCCCGGATATGCTCCGGGAACTTGTCCTTCCGATCCTGAAACGCTGCACCGAAATCGCTCATGACATGGGTATTCCTACAATGGTTCATTGTTGCGGACCGGAAAAAGAATTAGTAAAAATGGCGGTGGAAGAAACCATGCTGACCGTTATAGATCCTTTGGAAGTTCCGCCGAAAGGCGATTGCAATCTTGCCGAAGTCCGGGCAATGTGTAACAGGCCGATTGTCCTGAAAGGCAATCTTCACACTACGGATGTTATGTTGAATGGCACGGCGGAAGAAGTGATGGCGGCGGGACGGGAGGCAATTATGGCGGCGGGACCGGAGAACTTTATTTTGTCCACCGGTGACCAGTGCGGCCGCGATACCCCCCGCGAAAACCTTTTTGCTATTGTGGAAGCCGCGAAGATGTATGGAAAGTTATAATAATACCATTATGCAATCAAAGATAGACATTATGGGGAAGACAGCAAAACCTTTTTGGAAAAAGGTTATTACTTTCTTCCCCATACCCCATCTTTCTTTTCCAAAAACTTTTGACCTTATTATCGCTTGCGTCGCAAGCGGTAATAAATACAAACAGGTTTTTAAAGGTGATTGGGAGTTTGAGGGAAAGAGGAAGATTTTTCCTCAAAAAATTTTCCTCTTTCCCTCAAGAAATATCTATAACAGAAAACGGATTGGTATAAGGTGAGTGAAGCAATGAAAAAAAACATTATCTTTATAATGACCGACCAGCAGAGGTTGGATTATACCGGTTATTCAGGAAGCGGAAAGCTGGATACCCCGAACATGGACCGCATTGGCGCAAGCTGTGCTTTCAACTCATGTCAGACAGTTAATCCGATATGCACCCCGGCGCGAACCGCGTTGCTGACCGGGCGTTATACACACCAAATCGGGACTCTGGACATGTCCGGGGACTTAAGCCGTTTTTACAAAACCTATCCTGCCGCGCTGCAGGAGGCAGGTTACCATACCAGCGGCATCGGTAAATTTCATTTTCTGCAAACCTGGCAATGGCGTACTCCGCGCGGAAAAGGCGTCAATCTTTATGAACTCGAAAACGAAATGAAAGAATACGGCTTCGACTATATATGGGAAACTTCCGGTAAACAACTGGCCGTTAACAATTACTGCCACTACTGCAAATATCTCGAAGAGCGCGGACTTCTGGAAAAATACCGTGACTGGTGTGACTCGGCGGGTAACAATGCCAGCTCAATTGAAAATTGGGATATCGACAATACGAACGGTCTGCCAAGTCCTCTTCCGGACGAAGATTACATCGATACCGTAACCACTGACGTAACCGTTGACCGTATTAAAAAACGTCCCGAAAACCAGCCGTTTTTCATTTTTTGCTCTTTCTGCAGTCCGCATAAGCCTTTTGATCCTCCGGCCGCTTATCTGGAGCGGATGCCATACGAGGAAATTGACGATTTTATCCCCGGGGAAAAAGCCATCCCTGAAGAAAAAAAGAAAAAATTGTACCAGATGCGACGCTCATATAAAGCCATGATCAAGCTACTGGACGACAGCATCGGCAGGATATTTTCCACCCTTGAGGATGAAGGAATTCTCGATGATACGGTGGTAATATTCACTACTGACCACGGTGAAATGCTCGGAGACCATCTGCTGAAACAGAAGAGGACTTATTACAAGGAATCAAGTACCGTGCCGACGATGATCCGGCATCCGGAATTTCTTTCCAATAGAGTTATTAATACCCCGATTGAAATAACCGACCTTACCGCGACCATTCTGGATATTGCCGGGCTTGATCCGGAAGCGGCGTTAGGCAAAGAATGGCCGAGATTCAATGACCGCATTCCATGTAAAAGCCTGATGAGTATCGTCAAAGGAGAAACGGACCGGATTAGAGATTTCTCCTTTACAGAATGCGGGGGAAGCTGGGTAATGCTGCAGGACGACAACTATAAATATGTCCGCTTGCTGGAATATGACGCTCCCGGAGATTACCGGGAAATTCTATATGACATCGTAAACGATCCGGACGAAACAACCGACATCAGTAATTTGCCTGAAAATGCACAAATTATCCGGAAATTCAGAGACCGCCGCGATTTCGTAATTGATAAAACCCCTCCGGCGCAGACTTCCTGGGCCCCGCTGATTTCGTAATCGGCTACTTCAGGTGGTATTCGTGTATTTGCTGTTCTTCGTTGTTGTCCCAGGTCGGTTCGTTCCACTTTGAACGGTATTCATGGATATAATCCCGGATCCGCTGCTTGGTTATCTCGCTTGTCATGGTTGCGCCGGTGATCAGACTGCGCTTGGCATGGCTTAACAAAAACTCTTCCTGGCAGGCTTCCGGAACACAGATTTTCCGGAGCTCCGATTCAAGTTCCGAAAGTGTGGATTGCCAGCCGGGAGTTTCCGCAAGGTTAGTTTTCTCAAGCGGATCGGTGGACAGATCGAACAGTTCAGGTTTTTCGTTTACATAAAAATTCAGCTTCAGGTTGTCTTTTTTCAACATGAACATGGCATTCTTAGCGTAATGTCCGTAATATTCCGAAAAGGCGATATTGTTCCACCCGGAGCTTTTTCCGCGAACTAACGGCATGAGACTGTTTCCGTCCAGCGGGTAGGTAACCGGTGGACATCCTGCGATTTCGGTAAGGGTGGGGAACAGATCGACCAATGAAACATTCTCATCGCGGATAACATTCCGGGTTTTACCGGGAATCGAAATGATCAACGGCACTTTAACCACGTGTTCGTAAAACGAGGTTTTGCCCCAGTAGCCCAATTTTCCCATGTCGTCGCCGTGATCGCTGGTGTAAACTATTACGGTGTTATCCGCAAGGTTTTCTTTTTCAAGGGTATCTAGCAACTGGCCTATCTGACGGTCGAAATAGGTTACCCGGCTGTAATATTCCGCCAGCATCCGGTGTTTTTCCGTTTTGCTTTCCAGTTTGCAGGCGGGTTTTCCCCTGGCGGTCAACCGTTTGCTGTGGGGGTGCAGCTGATTAAATTGTTCTTCGGTTATTTCCTTTTCTCCAAGGTCCATTTCCAAATACATATTATAAAGGTCCCGGTATGCTTCCCGGCGTTTTACGGAAGGATGCGGGGCCAGAAACGAAGCTGTGAGCATGAAAGGACGGGCGGCCCAGGACTTGCCGCGCAGATATTCGCGGCATTTTTCAAGAACATAGTCGTCGTGGAGCAGGCGGGGGGATTTGCGCGCGGGGTAATCCTTCGGGATTTCACAGTCGCGAATACCTTCGCAGGCGGGATTTTCGGTTAAGCCGTCCCCGAGTCCGAGTGAACCGTAAATGATTGGGTTGTTGTGTTCGGTTGCAAGCCGGAGTTCGTATCCGTGATGCTGATCCGGGCCTTGAAAATGCATCCTGGCGCAGATTGCCGTTTCGTAGCCTGACTGGGTCAGGGGATGGGCGAAAGTCGGTTCCTCGGAGGACAGCGTCGAACCGTTGTCCCAGCCCTTGTGGTTGTGGACGAATTGTCCGGTCATCAGCGACCAGCGCGACGGACCGCAGATCGGGGAATTGCAATAACAGTTCCGGAAAGTAACTCCGTCCCGGGCGATCCGGTCCAGGTTCGGGGTTTGCACCACGGAGTTGCCCAGCGCTCCCAATGCGGCGGCGCTGTGCTGGTCGGACATGATAAAAAGAATGTTTAAAGGTTTGTTTTCCATAAGAGACTACTCGGTTTAAGGTTACTTTTTTGTATTACGCACGGTCAGACCGCACAGGATTACCGGGGCATTGGAATTATCAGTGACAATCTCAAACGACTTCACCGGTTTTTCCGGGTGGGGATTGACCCACTCTGTTTGAAGCAGGGCCGTGCTCTGGTCCGATTTAAGCGGATAGAGGCAACGCCCCTCCTTGACGTATCTTGACGCCGGAACCGTGTTTTTGAATAAACAGATATTGCGGCCCAGAAGAATATCATGTTTGGACTCGGTCCCGTCTTTGTAGCGGAGGATATATTGGCCTATTCTCAATCCGTAAGGTTGTCCCGCGCGGGGTTTCCTGTATCGTTTCTGCAGTGCCTTTACGTCCTTGGCGCTTCTGGTCATTACTGCATCCAGGATATACAGACTCGATAGTTTAACCGGCTTTGAAAAATTGTATTTGAAAGGTTTGCCTGGAACAACTTCAACACTGCCGAGGGCCATTTTGATTCCGCCGACAATATCCTGATTTTTCAGGCCGATTTTCTTTGCCAGCTTGCTGTCGCTCTTGAATTTAACCTGTGCCAGTTTTTCTCCTGCCATCGGGTCAGGCTGGTTTGAATACGTTCCCATCAGGTTCGGCATGTACCTCATGGTCCATTCGGTCATGGGCAGAGATGCTTTTTCTTCTCCGTTCCAGGCGTAGTTCGCGGACTGGAGTTCGGTGTGATAGCCATAATTCAGCCAGCGTTCCAGATTTGAATGGTTGAACAGCGAATCAATCGACAAATATTTCAATGTTCCGAATCCTTCAGAGCCTTTGCACGGTTTACGGTAGTCGGCGGTAAAACCGTTTCCGACATACCAAACTTCCTTGAACCCGAGTTTTACAAAGAAGTCGTTGGAAGGACCCCACGAGGTTATGATAATGTCCTTTGGAATTTGTTTCGCAACTTCGCTCAAGTTCCACGGGGGACGCCCGTTATGCTGCGGATGCATCATGTCGCTCATCATGATCATGCGGACGTTGTGTTTTTTCAGGAAATCATATTGAGCCAGCAGGAAGTCACGGTAAATCTCCTGACGGTTTTTGCCGTTATGGACGAAATGTTCAGCTGTCCGGTATTTGGATTTGTGCCACCATTCGTTGTTGTCGGTGTGGAAATACTTGGTTTCCGGGCCGGACATTTTCAACATATCGGAGTAAAGGTCCTCCATCAATTTGATCGATTTCGGATTGGTTACGTCCATCTGGGCTTTGCCGAATTTCTTTTCCGCCAGCTCCGGATAGTGGCGGAGCAGTCCCGCGCAATGTCCGCCCATTTTAATGCTGGGAATGACTTCGATAAAGTGTTCCCGCGCAAAGGCGAAGAGGTCGCTGATCTCTTCAGGGGTGAAATTGTTGGGATGATGAAGTTCCGGTCTGGAAGGATAATTTACCTGGTCGCACCATGAGAATGGAAGCGTGTTGAATTTATTTCCGGCAACCCAGTTTTTTATCCAGTTTTTGAGTCGCGGTATCTGATATCCGTCACTGCCGTTTACCGACTTTTTCTGATGGAACTGCTGAAGAACGTGGTCGACGCGCTTTTTGTAGGTCGGCCAGTCTTTTATACCCACTGTTTTCAGTGGAGTATTCGGCAGTTTGGAGGAGTCCATGATCTGTCCGAGGGTCACAACTCCGTAGTAGAGTCCGGCTTCTCCGGCGCCGGTGATTTCGATGCCTTCGGGAGTAATGTCGAGCAAGTAAGCTTCGTGCCAGTTCGTGCCGGTTTCCTTTTTTACCTTTTTCTTATCAACGGAAAGCCTGATCCTGCTGTTTCCGTTTCTGGTGATTTTCGGTTTTACGCCGAAGTGTCCGTATAATTTATCCACCAGGAATTTCGCGGTTTTCTCCGTTCTTGGCGTTGCGTTGGCGGCCAACGAAATCCGGGTTTTATTGTCCGGTACGAATTTACCTTTTCCCCAGGTCATTTTTTTCGGGACCGGGTTAAGGAACACGTCCGCGAAACCGATGTCCGGCGGGATGGTCTGGTTGAAATGGAAATCGGCGCAACTTTCCGAAATTCCGGAGGACTCGGGACTTGCGAGAATAACCAGCGAGTGAAAACCGTTGATGCACTGTCCAACATTCAGATTCCAGGTAAAATCAGCGCTTTTTCCGTTTGCCGTAATAGTTTTATCAAATGTTTTCGGCGCCGCGGAAGGGGGTGAAAGCATTGCTTTCAAGTTGATCTTTCCCAAGGGGAGGGGAGACGTTAGTTTGCCCGACACCGCTAAAGTGCCTTTATCCGAACGCAGCACGGAAAGATCGCTGATTTTAACCGGCGGAGCATTTTTATTGCCGAGTGACAAAGCTCCGAATGTATCAACAGCTTTTCTTTTCGCTTTGCCCCAGGCGGCAACTTCGGCGCCATTGCCGGTGCGGTCGATTCGTTGGGCCTGGAATTGGATAATTTCCGGCGGTTTCGAGGCATTCATGGTCTTCCACGGCACAACCGCTTCGACAGTCCAGGAATTGTCGTATTTTTTTGCTTTCGCGTTCCACTTTCCGTTCCAGTCTTTGAAGAACATCCGGATGCGGTCGTCAACTTGATCGTAGATGCTGGCGATGTCCGCGCGGGTTCCCGCCGGATTTACCATCAACTGATAATACTGCCGGTTGTCAATGTCGGGAAAAACGAAAAATTCAACGTCTTCACCTGCCCACAGTCCGGTATCAAAATCCTTGATATCGTCGTTAAGGTTAGTTCCTTTCGGAAAATAAAATTTCCCGGCAAGGTAAAGATTTTTATTGTCGAATGCGGCTTTTACCCATGCGGGATTGCGTGGCGAAGCGGATGAACTACTTCCTCTCAGTTTGTTTTTCAAGGGGAATTCGGTTGCTTTTTTCCATGCCGCGTCATCGAGAATCCCGTCCAGTTTCGGTGGCGTTGCGATTCTGACGATCCTGCCGCTGTTTCCCAGCGGCAGTTTCTGCTGGACAACCCCGGATTGCCGCCAGGTCAGCGGTCCGAAGCCCACAACGGTTTTTTCGTGGCCCAGGGGATGAATGCTGAATACGAATCCTGAACATTTCGCCGGAACGAATTCAATTTTGTGGGCCTTGTCCTGAAAATTTACCAACTTGTTTATGGTAAGGGTTTTCCAGCCTTTGTGGTTCATCTTAACAAGAGCCGTGAATTTGCCGCGAACACCTTTTTGCTTGAAAGACAGAGTCAGCCAGTTCTGTTTTCCGTTATTCCAGAAATCTCCTTTGAAACCATTGAATTTTTCCGGCCATTTTTCCGCCTGTTTCTTTACCTGCGCCGGAGTCAGTGAAATATTTACGGGGCCTTTCCCGAAAAAGTCCGCTTTGACCGCGGGGTTATCTTCCGGGGTTTTCGGAAAACTTAATTCCGCCCCGTTTGTCTTGTTTTTGAAATTATTTATCCTCCAGCCGTTATCGGGAATTGTCAATTTGTTGTTTCCCGCCTGGAGTTGATAAGCGGTAAGCGATAAAATAACTGAAAGCAACAGTGATTTTTTCATAAGTTCCTTTGGGGGGTAGTTACAGTGAAAATTTTTCGCCGTCTTTGTAATAGAAGGGAGAGTTGTGAGTAGTGTACATGTACCAGATAATCTCCTCTCCCATCAATGCTTTTCCGGGACGGCTGGAACCGACACTGCCGTCTTTTTTGAGAAAATTCATCCTTTTGTTATGCCGCCAGGCCATTTTGTCAGTGCTGGTAGTATATAGGTATTCGCCGTTGCTGGTTTTTCCGCAGACGGAGTTTTCCATGTGGTTGTTTTTCTGCCAGGAGTCTATCAGAACCATCTGTTGTGGGCTGACTTTGTATCCTTCCGCGCGAAGGTTTTCTTTGCCCCAGGTAAAGTCACTGCCGCCGACATAATAGTTCATTGCGTATCCTCTTGATGTTTCAGGACTTGACGTGTAACCGCCGTAAGCGCTCGGGGCAAGAGTCCCGGCCGGACAATGGAAAACCGCGGGGCCTCGGGGATATTCATAACCGACGTAGTCAAAAAGTTGGGCGTCCCAGCAGTCACCGTTGCTCCCGGGAGAGATAACCTGCGGAAACCAGCTTTGATAGTCGTTTGTATATTGGGCAAAGCCGAGTCCTAGCTGGCGCATGTTGTTTTTGCAGCCGGTTGCCAGGCTGGTGTCCCGCGCGTTTTTCAGCGCCGGAAGCAACATTGCCGCCAATACCGCAATTATTGAAATCACTACTAAAAGCTCAATAAGTGTGAAAACCAATTGTTTGCCTTGTTGTCGCATCTTTTTCATTGCTCTGCCTTTCGTTATAGATTATATGATTTTATGTTGGTATGGAATCTTCATTTTCCCTTTTTTATTTTCTGGTATGTATCGCCTTCGATGTATTCCAACGACAGTTTCTCCAGCACCGGTTCGTTGATTTTCCGGGCCTTGCAAAGTGCATCGACAGTCCTCATGCCAAGCTCCATGGTATTTACCTTGAAAGTCGTGATTTGGGGCAGGTTGCTCGGTGGCATTAGAATCCCCAGACAGCCGATCAGCTTTACCGTATCCGGGACTTTGATTTTTAACTCGTGAAGTTTTTCGATTATCCTGAAAATCACCCAGTCGGTACTTCCGATGAAAACGTCGGGAAGCTCGTTGTTGTCGTACATTTTCTGGACTCGGCCGTATATGAACTCGTTACGTTCTTTCTTTGAGTAATAATCTTCCGGGAAGTAGTTGACTATTTTAACCGACGCTTCCGGTTCAAGCTGGTTCAGGGTTTGCGCCAATAGCTCGAACTCGCTGATATTGAACATGTCTTTCCGGGACATGATCACGATTTTGTTGTTGCCTTCCTCGATCAGTTTGCGGCAGAACTGGAGGTAATAGTCAAAAATATTCGGGGCCGTTCCGCTTATTCCCGGCAGGACCGAAATTCGTCCGGCAAGCACGGCCGGAATATTAAGCTTGGTAATCCCGAGTATCTCCGCGTCGGAAAACGAGCGGGTAAGAATAACGCCGTCCGGTTTCATGCTGCTGACAATCCTGGGGAGGTTGCTGAGTTCATTGTCGGACACAACCCTGAGTTTGCAGACAAGTCCCTTTTCGCGGAGCCGTTTTTCGATTCCCCAGAATATTTCAAGACCGAAATTATCGTAATTCCGCATGTTGAACCTTTGGGTATCAGGCAACAGGACCGCGATGTCCTCAAACTTTTTTCTATCTTCCTTTTCCTTGACGTATACCCCTTTGCCGGGTTTCCTTACAATCACTCCGCGCTTTTCCAGTTCGTTGAAAGCATAGTGAACGCTGGTACGCGAAATATTGTACTTTTTGCACAATTCGCTTTGAGAAAGGATTTTTTGTCCCGGCAGCAGATCGTTGTTTCTGATTGCTTCGCCGAGAACATCAGCAAGTTTTAAATGTTTTTCTTTACTTGTAATCATTTTATTTAACAGGTATAGTAAACATGTTCAATGATTAATTATAGGCGTGTTTTCATACTTTGTCAATACCTTTTACTAATTTTATTGGAAACATGCCGGTTAAGGTGGCCGAAAATACTTAAATTTTGTTTGAAAGGAATTTAATGATGAAAGTCGGTATTATTGGTTGTGGAGGATTCACCCAGGGAAATCACATTCCGAATGTGGCGAAGAATCCTGAAATGTCAATACGTGCGCTTTGCGATTTGAACACGGAATACCTTGAACAGCTTAAAGAAAAATATAACCCGGATTATGTCACCACCAACATGGATGAGATTTTCGCCGACAGTGAAATAGGCATGGTGATCTGCGGAACCAAACCGGATTTCAGGCTGCCGGTGATGCAATGCGCCGCGAAAACGGGAAAACCGTTGTTCGTGGAAAAACCCCTTTGTTACCGTGAGGACGAAATCAGACCGATGATCGGCCTGATTAATGATTCAAAGATCAAATTCATGGTGGGCTTCAACCGTCCGTACAGTCCGATCATGCAGGACATCAAGCCGCTATACCGTGAAAACCGCAAAGGAAACACCACCATTATCTATAGGATTATCGGAGAGGCCCGGCTTTGGCCGTTCCATCATTTCGATGCGGTGGTCAATAAAAAGGAGTCCACCATTATTCACGAGGCCACCCATATTTTCGACCTGCTGAACTGGCTCAACGATGCTTATCCGTTCCGGGTTTATACCGCCGGGGGAGGCAATCTGGACAACATTATCACGCTGGAATATCCTGAAGATGTCACGGCGGTTGTTGTTTCCGGCGACAATTCCAGCGGGGGAGTGCCGAAAGAGCGGATTGAGATCAATACCAATCACGGCACAATAACCGGGGAGCAGTTCGTGGAGCTGTCTGCTTTCGGATTTGACAATATGGTGGACATCAGAAAAACCTATGATTACACGATTGGCGGAAAAGTTTTCAATACCAGCGCGGAGGAAGCCGCCGAAAAACAACGGGAATGGCGGAAAAGTCTTACTCCCGGACAGATTGAGAAAGGCTACTACTACGATACCCAGGTGAAAGTCAATAAAGGTCACTATGGGGAACTCGAATTCTTCCGCAAGTGCATTGAACAGGATCTTCCCGCGGAAACCGGGGCCGTCCAGGGCGCGGCGGCAAACCTGATCGCCTGGAGTGCAATTTCATCCTGGGAGAAGCATCAGACCGTCGATCTGGACTTGACTGTCTTGGGTGAGTAAAAGTTCTTTCAGAGTTTTGAGAGCTTGCGCCACAAAGTTACGGTGCTGATCCCGAGAGCTTCGGCTGTCCTGGTCTTGTTGCCGTTATGTTTTTCGAGCGCGGCCAGGATGTGACGGCGTTCAAGTTCATCTAACGGAATGTCGCCCAGGTTATTTCCGTTAACTGGCGGAGGCGCGGAATCGATGATCTTTCGCGGCAGGCTGGACACGGTTATCAGGCCGTCGCGAGAGAAAACCGCCGCGCGTTCGATGGTATTTTCCAGTTCCCGGATATTGCCCGGCCAGGAGTAGCCGGTCAGGTAGTCGATGCAGGCGGCATCGATATGCAAGTTGGGGATTCCGAGTTTTTTTGAGATTTTCCGCACGAAATACCTTGTCAGCGGCACGATGTCGTCGCTCCGGTTCCGAAGCGGCGGAATATCGATTTCAACCACCGCGAGCCTGTAATAAAGGTCCTCCCGGAAGTTCCCATGCGCGACTTCATTATGCAGGTTCCGGTTGGTGGCCGCGATTACCCTCACATTGATTTTGCGGGGAATATTTTCCCCGAGCCGCAGCACTTCCCTTTCCTGAAGCACCCGGAGCAATTTTACCTGCATTGCCGGGGAGACGTCGCCGATTTCATCCAGGAAAATAATTCCGCCGTCGGCTTCCTCGAACAAGCCGCGCTTTTCCTTGTAAGCTCCGGTGAATGCTCCGGCTTTGTATCCGAAAAGTTCGCCTTCGAGCAGTGTTTCCGGCAACGCTCCGCAGTTTATCGCCACGAACGGCATCTTGGCGCGGGGCGAAGAACGGTGGATGTACCGTGCCAGCACTTCTTTTCCTGCGCCGCTTTCGCCGCTGATCAGCACGTAGGTGTCGAATTGCGCTACCCGCGACGCTGCTTCGAGTACCCGCCGGAAGCTTTCGCTGTGTATTTCCACATGCTCCGCCGCCAGACGTGGCATCAGACCATCAAGTTTCTGCTGATGCGCCAACAGTTTCTTATCTTTTTCCTTTAGTTCGTGGGACAGTTCCTTTACTTTGCCCAGAATATCTTCTCCCCTGAAAAATTCGATGCACGATTCCAGCTCTTCTCCCCACGAATCGATGTCCTTACCCACGGCAAGACAGAAATTATCCTCCTTTCCCCGGCATTTTTCCTCGATGAAATACACCTCCTTGTCCAGGCAGAAGGAAACATATCCGCTGATGTAACCGGTCAGTATCCAACACACCGGTTCCTGGGCGTATCCGAGTTCAATTATGTGTTCTTCAGCTTCCGCTGAGTCCAGCCATTTAAGTTCAGCGTAAAACTTTTTTTCCTCCGGGTCGTACTGAAGTTTTTTAAAGTTTGCCCTGGCCACGCCTTGTAGAGTCTGGAGCCTGGAACCGGCTTTGATCCATTCCTGTACGCTGTCCCATTTGAAAAGCCGCCGCATGGCCGCCGCGTCTGCCTGGCCTTCGAAGTAGCCGAAGCGGGTAAGGATTTTCCGGGCGATGTCTTTTCCGGATTTCTCGATGATCTCTTTCCTGAACTGGGCCACCGCATGGATATCATGGATCACCAGGCGACGGCCGTGCAGGTTAAGGAAGCCTTCTTTGAAGTCGACCAGTTCGGAAAGTTTGAGATTTGATGCCTTCATGATGCAATATCTTTCAAAATGTAATAGTAGTAATTCATATTGTAATAATAACTCCGGTGGGTGGAAAAAGCAATATAATTTATATCATGCTTATTATGAATGTATTAGGATGTATGGACAGAAAGTTGGCCTCGCGATTGCTATTAGTCATGGCGTTCAAACAACCCAAAACAAGAAATATGAGGAGAACGAAAATGTATTCTATCCTTAAAGCAAAAAACGGCGGCATGAAAAAAGAAATCAGGGAATTCCTGGTTAACATGCTGGAAATCCCGAGCCCAAGCAAAGGTGAAGACCAGGTCGCGGAAATGGTCCGGGGAAAAATGCAAGGCCTCGGATTCGACAAAGTTTACCGCGATGATGCGGGAAACGTGATAGGGATAATTTACGGGCTTAATGACAGCCCCACGGTTATCCTGAATTCTCACCTTGACACCGTATCTCCGGATGATTCGAAATGGACCCGCCATCCATACAAGGCCGTCCACATAGACAACCGGATACACGGGGCCGGGGCCGCCGACTGTAAAAGCGGTGTCGCCGCCCATATTTATGCGGCCGAACTGCTCAAGCGCAGCATGCTTCCGCTTAAAGGCAACATTGTTGTAGCGGCCACGGTCACCGAGGAGAACGGCTTCAGCGTCGGCGGCAGAAACCTGCTTGGGAAAACCATGCCGAAACTCGGGCTGGAACCCGACTACGTGATTCTCGGCGAACCCACCGGGAACGGCCTTTACTACGGACACGACGGCCGCATGGAAATCGATATCAGCATCGAAGGCAACGACCCGTTCCGGGTTGACGACGGCGCCAGGGAACTATACCGGGACCTTTCCGGCAAGATCGCCTCCCACGACCGGCAGACCCCTGTTGATCTGAGTTGCGCCGAACCGGAATTCAGTGTTTCCGAAGGCCGCCGCCATGCCAGCATTCATCTCGAAAAGAAACTCCATTACGGCGAACAGCCTGCCGCCGTTACCGACTGGTTCAAACACGAAGCCGACCTGATGCTGAAAACCGAAAAGGCTTTGGCCGTTGAAGTACGGGTGGTGGAAAACGAGCGGAAATTGTACGGCGGCGAACGCGTTATGGTCAAACGGATTGTCAACGCTTGGGAAACCGATCCCTATCATCCGCTGATGGCTCGCGCCAGACAGTCGCTCAATGCGGCCGGATGCATTGTCAATACCGGTAAATGGCGGCTTGACCGTCCCGGTATGGGGACTGCCGGCGGGGTCATCCGCAACGAGTTTGACCTTCCGGTTATCGGTTTCGGCCCCGGTGAGGAAAACCAGGCGCACCGTCCCGACGAGTCAGTTGACTTCGATAAGCTTCTCGACTGTGTTTACGGAACCGCCTCAATTGCCCACGGCTTGGCCGGAATCCCGGTATTCGGTTGGACTTCCGACGAAATTTGAACTGAAATCCCGGAGAAACTGAAAATGAAAATCCTGGTATTCAATTGCGGAAGTTCATCTCTAAAATACAAAGTGATCGACATGCCTGAAGGTGAAGTCCTTGCAGGCGGCGAAGCTCAGCGGGTCGGCCCTAAAACGGTCGAACCCGCTAAAATCTTCCATCGGAAAAACGGCCGGGAGGATGTTATCGAAACGGAAATGGAAACTCATGCCGTGGCCTTTGGCAAGGTAATGGACATCCTTTCCGCCGATACGGAACTTAATCCAGATGCGGTGGGACACCGGGTGGTACACGGAGCCGATAAATTCAGCGATACCGCGCTGATTACCCCGGAAAGCCTGAAAATTATTTCCGGGTTGAATGACATGGCTCCGCTGCACAATCCCCCCGCCGTGGCACTGATCGAGGCATGTCTGGAAACCTATCCGAAACTCCCGCAGGTTGCGGTGTTCGATACTGCGTATCATGCCTCGATTCCCGATTACGCGAACACCTATCCGATACCGGCGGAGCTTGCTAAGAAACTCGGGATCAGGAAGTACGGTTTCCACGGAACCAGTCACCAGTTTGTGGTTGAGGAGGCCGCGGCTTTCCTCGACATCCCGTTGGACAAGTTTAATGCGGTGAGTTGTCATCTCGGCAGTGGCGGCGCGAGTATGTGTGCGGTGCGAAACGGAAAATCCGTCGACAACACTATGGGCTTTTCCCCGCTCCAGGGACTCGTAATGAGTACCCGTTGCGGTGATCTTGATCCCGGTGTGACTATGCGGATGCTGTCCCGCTCCGGTGGCGACGCCGACAAGGTTGAGGCAATTCTCAACCGGCAGAGCGGAGTGCTGGGGCTGTCCGGCGTCTCGGCCGATATTCGCGACATCCTTGCTTCCGGGGAGCGCTCAGATCAGGAGCAGGGCAGTCTCGATCATACGGAAAAGGTTTATTTGTGGCGTTTGCGTAAGTATCTGGGGTCGTATCTGGCGGTAGTCGGCAATCCTCACGCGGTCATCTTTACCGACACCATCGGCGAAACCGTACCGTATGTGCGCTGGGCGGTTTCGGCAAACCTGGCGCCGTTCGGAATCGAGATGGATTCGGAGAAGAATGACAACGTAACTTCTCTGCCGGCAGACATTGCTTCGGACAGCAGCCGGGTCCGGCTTCTGGTCATCGAAACCAATGAAGAATTGGCGATTGCCCGCCGGACCGTGAAAACTTTGCCGAAAGTTAAGTAAAGGAACTTAATATTATGAATGCTTTAGTTTTAATGCCCCGGAAAAGCAGTCTGAGCTACTGCTTGCTCACGGGAAAATTCCGGGATGAAATATATTCCGGGATGGTCGGGGATTTCAGGGACCGGATGATCGGAGCTACCGTTGATGAAATCCTTAATTCAGTGAAAAATACGGGTGAACAACCCGGTTTCGCGGTGATGCGTATCCAGTACGGCGGAACCTCTTTTCCCGGTCCCGTGCTGGCGGACGGAACGGTGCTGAAAAAACTGGAAATGCTGGCCGGGGAAGCGCCGCTCCATATTCCCCCGGCGGTTGCTCTGGCGCGGGAATTCATGCGCCGGAAGGAAAATATCCCGTTGCTGCTGATCTTTGAAACTTCGTTCTTTGTTCCGCTTCCGGAACGCGAAGCAAGTTATGCCGTTCCCGGAAAACTCGCGGAAGCACTGAAACTGCGCCGGTTCGGATGTCATGGAATTTACCACCGGGGCGCGGTTGAAGACGCCACCGGACTCGGTGCGTCCAAACTTATCTCCATCTGCCTGGAGCCCCGTCCGGAAATCGCGGCGGTATCGAACGGAAGGCCGTTGCTTTCAACCAGCGGCGGAACTCCCCTTGAAGGCTTGCCCGGGGAAAAATCATGTGGAGAGATAGATCCTTTCATTATCACCACCATGAATAAAAAACTCGGGTACGGCCCGGAACACATAAACAACATTTTAAGCCGGGAAAGCGGAGTTGCCGGATTGTCCGGATGCCCGTTGACCCTCCCTGAAATATTCCAGTCGGAGCATCCGGAAGCTGTTTTGGCGAGAAAACTTTTCGAATACCGGATATTGCAAACCTGCGGATCATGTATTGCCGTTCTCGGCGGAGTTGACGTGGTTGCGTTTTCCGGAAAATACTGTAACCTGGGCGGAATTCTCAGGGGCTTCCTGAAGAAAAATCTCAGAATAAGCGGCGCGGGTAAGATTGTCTATCATTACTGCCGGTCGGGATTGCCGGTGCTCTGCGCCGATTTCGCGGAAAGCGTCGTTATCCGGAAAAAGCTCCAGACCGTCAGTTAAGGTTGTTTCCCTCACCCGGCAGGTTGTAGCTGATTATCGACAGCACGATCAGGGCCATGCCCAGAAGCTGGAAAATTCCCGGGGATTCCCCGGGAATGAAAATCCATCCCAGCAGCGCGCCGAACACCGGGACCAGGAATTTCCACAGATTCAGTCTGGATACCTTCATCCCGTGCTTGAGCAGGAAAAACCAGATGGAGAAAGCCGTGGCGGAAACCCCGGCCAGCCAGAACAACATCAGGTAAAAGCGCAATGGCTGGTCGAATGACGGTTTTCCTTCGAAGGTGATTCCCATCAGCATCAGAACAGTGCCTCCGATCAGGATCTGCATCGAATTGAGCATTACCGGATTCATATGACTGCCGCGTGTGTAGACTATGATATTTCCGAGCCCGGATGAAAAAATCGACAGCAGCAGTAGCAGAATTCCGCCGACTTCGATCAGGCCCTCGTATTCCCAGGGACGGCGGCTCAGGCTGATGACGATCACTCCCGCCAGTCCGATAAAGATGCTGACCGTGCGCCGGACCGTCATTTTGTCGTTGCCGGTGAAAATATGGGCCAACACCGCGCAGAACAGGGGCGCGGAACCAACGATAATCGCTCCCAGCGCGCCCGGAACCAGATCCATGCCGATATACAGCAGGGAATAAAGGCATACGCACTGGAATAAACTCAAGAGCAGAATTGTTTTATAGTTTTCGCGGATCTGGGTGAACGAACTTTTCCTGCCGATCCAGAACGGCAGCAGGATCAGCCCCGCGAGTATGAAACGCATTCCGGCATAAGATAGAGGTCCGCAGAACGACAATCCGAGTTTGATGCAAACAAATGCCGTGCCCCACAGGAAGCAGGAGAAACCCGCCAGAAAATAATTCATCGCCGATTGGCTGGTTGGCAAATTGTCATTCATTATTTATACAAATTTCCGGCAACCGCCAACTATTCATAATGTGGTTTCTTCATGAATTTACCGCTGGCTTCGGCCATTACCGCGTCATCCTGGATGAGTTGTGATTTCAAACGGTACAGACGAAAGGTATCCCGGCAGATCCAAGCGATGAGCCTGACCCGCCGGTTAACCGCGACCGGACGCCGGTATCTCACTTTAAGTTCAGCCGTCATTGCCGCGATTCCGTGCGCGAAAAGACAGTTTACCATTGCGCCGTCGAGCAGCGACGCAATGATGCCTCCGTGCAGAATGCCATCGTATCCCTGGTGGATATTCCGGCAGTCAACCTCGGCCGTTGCCTTGCCGTCATTGCAAACGGTAAACTCTAACCCCATTCCGGGGTTGCCGCAAACAAAACAATTCGCGTGGTGGGTGTTTCGCAGTTCATTGAGTTGTTCAATGGTCGCAGACATTGCTTCCTGTCTGAAGGGTTTGGGCAATGTACGCCTCCGCCAGCTCTTCCGGACTTCCCCCCTGGGCGCCGACTACAACCGAGATTCCATTCTGGGCGAACAATCCCTGGGCGCGCTGGCCCATGCCTCCGGCGATGATCACGTTCGCGCCCTGTTCATTGAGCCATTTCGGCAGTACGCCGGGTTCGTGTGGGGGAGGAACGAGATATTCAACGTTAGAGGCTTTTTTCGTGGTTTCATCGATTTCCACCAGCGCGAATTCGTCGCAATGGCCGAAGTGCATGCAAAGCTGTTTTCCTGCGGTTGGAATGGCAATTTTCATCTTTTTTACCTCTTCTGGTTTATTGTTTTTAAAATTGAGGAAATTCATTATCCGGGGCATAATTTCGCCCGGCAGGTCTTCTGAGAAACCCTTTCCGCTGTCGCCGCAAACAACAATCCCGGGGTCAAACGGAACGCCGCCAAGGAACGGCACCCCGGTTTCCGCTGCCAGCTTTTCGCCGCCGCCGGAACTGAAAAGATCGGTCCGGCCGCCGCAATGCGGACAAGTAAACCCGCTCATATTCTCGATGATACCGATTATGGGAAGATTGAGTTTTTTGCAGAAAGTTATACTGCGTCGAACATCGGAAAGGGCAATTTGTTGAGGTGTGGTGATTACCAGCGCGGAAGAATTTTTTCCCGCAAGCTGTGCAACCGACAGTGGTTCGTCGCCGGTTCCCGGAGGGGAGTCGATCACCAGACAGTCCAGTTCGCCCCAGTCCACTTCCTGGAGAAACTGTTTGATTACTCCGTATTTCATCGGTCCGCGCCAGATTACGGCGTCATTTTCGCTTTCGAGGATCATGCCGATTGAAACCACTTTCAGGTTCGGCGCAACTTCCACCGGCCGCGGAGTGCCGTCTTCGCTGACCCCGACCTGGAAGTTTTTCAGTTCAAACATGCGGGTGATGCTCGGGCCGTGCAGGTCAACGTCCATCAGCCCGGTCTTCAGGCCCCGGCGCGCAAGCGACAACGCCAGATGCGCCGATACCGTGCTTTTCCCGACGCCGCCCTTGCCGGACAGCACCAGGATTTTCTGTTTGATCTTTTCAAGATTCCCTGTTTCATTAGATTCAGTAACCATTTAATTCCTCGTTATTTTATTTGCATGATTCGCACAATTTCCGGTTGCCGCATTCGGTTATCCGGGTACTCATTACCCGTTCGCCGCAGTTGTCACAGATAATATTTTCATGGATTTCAGCGGTGTCAGGCATACTGAAGGAGTTGGGGCGGGTCAGTTCAAAAAGTTCTTCGTCCTTGCTTTCCATGAGCAGTTTCACCGTTGCCGCGCGGCGTTCCGTTTCAGTCATGTTCCCGGCGTTATCTACTTCAACTCCCTTGAAGTACAGTCTGACGAATTTTCCCGACTTGCGCACCGCGAAGATGAAAACCATTTTGCCGTAATCACGGAAAATCAAATTGCCTTTACCGAAAGTACAGCCGGTCAGTACCTGAACGGCGTCCACCGCGCAGGAGTCGTTCTCAACGACTGCGACTACTTCCTCGTCGTCCGCACGGTTCACGGCAAGTTCTTTCAGTCCGTACTTTGCCGCCCGGTAGCCGATTGACAGCCCCGGACAAATATGCCCGTGGAACTCAGCGCATTCGCGGAAATCTTCCGGAAAGTCATTTAAATTCATTCTTCAATCCCGCCGGCTGCTGATTAAACCCAATGGCCTTCCACGTCGGCATCGTCCGCGCAGTCAAGTTCACCTGCTTTAAGTTTTTCCACGGCTTCCTCTACAGTTCCCGTTGCGCCGGTGTAGATCTTGATTCCGGCGGAATTCAGTACGGTAAAAGCTTTCGGACCCACGTGGCCGGTGATGACGGCTTCGACTCCGAGTGAGGCCACGTTCTGCCCGGCCTGGATTCCCGCGCCCTGGGCGGCATTCAGGTTCTGGGTGTTGTTGACAACTTCGGACTTGCCGGTTTCGGTATCCATGACGATAAAAAATTTTGCCCTGCCGAAACGCGGATCAACCTGATCACTTACACTGATCCCTTGTGATGTAACTGCGATTTTCATGATGCACCTTTCCTTGTTGAAAAATTTGTGATTTCAGTTAAGCAAATTGTATGCCATACAAAATATTCAGCGGATTATCTAAGTCGTAAGAGATTGTAATTTAGATAATTACAATTGCCTCGAAAAAATAGAGGCGAAATTGTCCATGTGAATATAATTGCAAAATGCAACACTATTGCCGTCTGTAACGTCCATCGGTTTCGGGTGGTTCGATGCCAAAGCTCTTCATCTTCCGGTAGAGGGTGCTTGGGTTTATTCCGAGTTCTTTGGCGGCGCGCCTGCGGTTGCCGTTGTACTTGCGTAAAGTTTCCTCGATAAGGTGTTTTTCCATGGATTGGAGTGACATTCCCTGCAGGTTGTTATTTCCAAGGCCGGTTTCCGGGCGGAGTTCGGGGGGAAGGTGTCCGGGTTCGATTACACTGCCGCGGCACAATACGAATGCCTGCTCGATAATGTTCTCCAGTTCGCGGATGTTGCCGGGATAATCATGTTCCAGCAGCGGACTCATTGCTTCCGGGGATATTATTTCTATGTTTTTGCCTTGGATGCGGTTGAACTTTGCGATCATGTGTTCGGCAAGCAGCGGGATGTCCTCGCGCCGGTCTTTGAGTTCGGGCAATGGCAAATGCACTACCCGGATACGGTAGTAAAGGTCTTCGCGGAATTTTCCGGATTTTACCAGCTTTTTGAGGTCTTTGTTGGTTGCGGCGACCACGCGGACGTCCACCGGCTTTGGCTCAACGTCCCCGAGAGGTTCGATAATCCGTTCCTGCAGCACCCGGAGCAACCGCACCTGGAGGGCCGGGGAAATATCGCCGATCTCATCGAGAAAAATTGTGCCTTTGTCGGCCAGCAGGAACCGGCCCGGTTTGTCGCGTTTCGCGTCGGTGAATGCTCCGGCCTTGTGTCCGAAAAGCTCGCTTTCAAGCAGGTTGTCGGGTAACGCGGCACAGTTTACGGCCACGAATTTTTTCTTTTTTCGCGGTGACAGGTTGTGAATTGCGCGCGCGAAGAGTTCCTTGCCGGTTCCGCTGGCGCCCTCGATCAGGACGGTGCTGGCGCTTTCCGCGATCTGCGGGAGGATGTCGAAAAGCCGGGTCATGGCCGGGCTTCGTCCCACGATATCCTCGAAGGTGTGGTGCTGATGGAGTTCCTTTCGCAGTTCTTCCACCTGGCTCAGGTCCTGAAAGGTTTCAACGCCGCCGATCAGTTTCCCGTTTTGGTCTTTCAATACCGCCGTGGAAATCCGGATCGGGATGATATGTCCTTTATTAGTAATGATATGGGCGGTAGCGTTGACGATTGGTTTGCCGCTGTCGAAAGTTCTTTTCAGGGCGCATTCCTTCTCGCAGATATTTGCATGGAAAACGTCGGCGCAGCTGCGCCCGATGGCTTCCACGCGCGGGACGCCGGTGATTTTTTCCGCCGCACGGTTGAATGACGTGATCCGCCAGTCCTGATCGACGGTAAACACTCCCTCGTTGATGGAATCGAGAATAACATCGCGTTCGCCGGGCATTATAAAAACCTTTATACTGTTGCATGATGCAATCGTAATATATCGTCAGTATTGCATAATGCCAAGTTGCAGTTAGGGCGGAATCTACGGTAAAATAATTATAAATGCCTTATAATTAAGGAATAATAAAAGTATGAGATTTTTTTGGCATCACGGATGCTAAACAGAAAACCATGAAAATCGCAATTCCATATTGCCGAGGCCGGATATCGCCGGTGTTCGACGTGGCCGAAAATCTCTACCTTATCGAGGTACGGGACGGACAGGAGGTTTCCCGGGAAAATCTTGTCCTTACCGGAAACGGATTTTTCGCCAAGGCCGGGGAACTGGCTTCCGCCGGCGCGGAATTGCTGATCTGCGGCGCGGTTTCGGGAAGTCAGGAAATCGCACTCACGAACGCGGGAATACAGGTGGCCGGATTTATCTGCGGCGACGTGGAAACCGTAATCGCCGCTTTTATCAATGGAACCCTGACTGATGACAGGCTGCAAATGCCAGGATGCTGCGGCAGACGACGGCGCCGAGGCCGCGGATTCGGCTTTTGCGGCGGAAAAAATTCATAACCATGCGAGGAGGTGAATAATGCCCAGAGGAGACGGAAGCGGTCCGCCAATGGATGGCGCAGGCCGTGGACGCGGAAAAATGGGAGGCCCGTTTTCCGCCGGGCCCGGAGGCTACTGTGTATGCCTCCAGTGCGGACACAAAATCCCGCATGTTCAGGGACAGCCCTGCAATCAGAGGCAGTGCCCGAAATGCGGAAGCAGAATGACAAGGCAATAATAAAACATAAAAGAAGGAGTAAATAAAATGCCTAGAGGAGACGGAACCGGCCCCATGGGAATGGGACCAATGACAGGCCGCGCGGCTGGATTCTGCGCGGGATTCAACACCCCGGGATTTCAGAACCCGATGCCTGGACGCGGCATGGGAATGGGATTCGGACGCGGTCGCGGATTCGGAATGGGAATGGGCGGCGGACGCGGTTTCCGCAACCGCTACTACGCCACCGGCATGACCGGCTGGCAGCGTGCCCAGGCCATGCCCGCCATGACCAGGGAACAGGAAGTAGAAGCCCTGAAAAATCAGGCCGAATATCTCAAGGAATCCCTGGACAGCATCAACAAACAGCTTCAGGAACTGGACAAGGAGAACAAATCTTAATTGTAAGATTGTTTATGTGGGGAAGGGCAATCCTTTAAGGAAAGTCTTTCCCTTCCCCACCCCTCAACCCTTTTCCAGCCTCCAAACAAACTTTGGATGCTAATTGCCGGGATTCTTTAACAATCCTGGTTTCTTAAAAAATTATTTTAAAAGTAACGGTGGAATATGAAAATCGCGATTGCCAGCGGCAAGGGCGGAACAGGAAAAACGACAGTGGCGACGAATCTGGCGTTGGCGGCGGTCGCGAAGAACCAGGCCGTGGTTTACGTGGACTGCGACGTCGAAGAGCCGAACGGCGCGCTGTTCCTGAAACCGGAAATCGACAACGAGCAGGACGTGGAAGTAAGCGTTCCGAAAATTGATGTGAAAAAGTGTATCGGCTGCGGCAAGTGCGGAGAAATATGTCAGTTCAATGCTATTGCCGCATTGGGAAAGAACGTGTTGATCTTTCCGGAACTTTGTCATGGCTGTGCCGGTTGCTGGCTGGTGTGTCCGTCGAATGCGATCACGGAGTCGAAACGGGTCACCGGCAAACTTCAGAGCGGACACGCCGGGAACATTAAATTTATTCAGGGACTGCTGAACATTGGTGAAGCGATGAGTCCTCCGGTTATCCGGGAGGTGAAAAAATCCGTGCCGGTGTCAGAGCTGGTGATTATCGATGCTCCTCCGGGAACTTCATGTCCGGTGATCGAGACTGTCCGGGACGCTGATTTCCTGCTGCTGGTTACCGAGCCTACCCCGTTTGGATTGAACGACCTGAAGCTGGCGGTGGAAATGGCGAAAGCACTGAAACTTCCGTTCGGAGTGGTGGTGAACCGGGCGGACGGCGGCGACAGGGAAACCTGGCGCTTTTGCAAAGAAGAAGGAGTTAATATTGTGGCAGAGATCCCGGACAGCCGTCAGGTGGCCGAAGCATATTCGCGCGGAGAAATGGCATTTAAGGCGGTCCCGGATTTTCGTGACATCTTTACCGGTCTGCTTGAAACGGTTGCCGGGAAGGGGAGGGCGGCAAAATGAATGAACTGGTAGTAATCAGCGGCAAGGGCGGCACTGGAAAAACTTCAATTGTGGCCTCATTCGCGGCCCTGGCCGGAAACAGTGTGCTTGCCGACTGCGATGTGGATGCCGCCGACCTGCATTTGGTTTTAGAACCGGAAATCCTGGAACGTCATGATTTTTCAGGGGGAAAAAGGGCAAAGATAATCCCGGAAAAATGTACCGGATGCGAAAAGTGTTTCCACATCTGCCGTTTCGACGCCGTTTATCCTGACAAGCAGCAGTTCAAGGTTGATCCGGTCGGCTGCGAGGGTTGCGGCGTTTGCGAGTGGTTTTGTCCGGAGGATGCGATAGAATTTTCTCCGGCGCTCAACGGCGAGTGGTTTGTCTCGAAGACACGGTACGGTTCAATGGTGCATGCGAAACTAGGCGTTGCAGAGGAAAATTCCGGGAAACTGGTAAGTGCGGTACGGGAAAAGTCGCGGGAACTTGCCAAGGAGCAGGGACTTGATCTGGTGTTGATCGACGGCTCGCCGGGGATCGGGTGTCCGGTGATCGCTTCGCTGACCGGCGCGACCATGACGTTGATCGTTTCCGAGCCGACTTTGAGCGGTATGCACGACCTGATGCGGGTGGCGCAACTGGTGAAACATTTTAAAATTCCCGGCGCGGTTTGCGTGAATAAGTGGGATTTGAATCCGCAAATTACCGCGCAGATCGAAAAACTTGCCGATGATATCGGGTTTGTCCGTGCCGGGAAAATCCGTTATGACCGGGCCGTTACCGAGGCCCAGATCCGTAAATTGGCGGTGGTGGAACATCAGCAGGACGGCTGCGCGGAGGATGTCCGGGCGGTCTGGAAAACCATATCCGAAACTTTATCTCAATCCAACAGGAAACCGGAATAATGAAAAAATTCGACATTCTCGTTATCGGTGGAGGCCCCGCCGGAGTAGTGACCGCGATGACCGCGAAAAAACAGTATCCGGATAAGACTATCGCGATTATCCAGAAGAACCGTAAACAGGTAGTGCCGTGCGGGATTCCGTATGTTTTTCACGAACTCGAAAGTGTGGAAAAGGACGCAATGAAGCGGCCTGCTTTCAATACCGAAGGGGAGGATTTTTTTCCGGCAACGGTTACGGCGGTCAATTCCGAGATGAAGTATGTGGAGCTTGAATCAGGGGAACACCTTGGGTATGAAAAGCTGGTGCTGGCAACGGGTTCGCGCCCTTCCGCGCCGGGATTCCTGAGAATCAGCCGTTTCAAGCAGGGAATCGCCTGTGTTTCCAAGAGTTATTCTGAACTGGAAGCGTTGAAAAAACTTGCTGACGCGGCTAAAAAGATCGTTGTCCTGGGTTCCGGGTTCACCGCCGTGGAAGTGGCGGAACAGCTCGCGAAAAACGAGGGAAAAGAAGTGCATCTGGTATTTCGGGCGGATCACTGTCTGCACCGTTCGTTTTCGCCTGATTTCGCGGAAAGAGTTGATCAGGCGGTTGCCGGGGCCGGGGTTGTTCTCCGGAGTTCCTCGCAGGTAAGTGAAATCACCGGTGAAGGCTACACCGCCGATGGCGTCATGCTGGACAGCGGCGAACGGATCCCCGCGGATCTAGTGGCTGTGGCTATGGGATTCGCGCCGAACACCGAAATTGCGCTCCAGGCGGGGATCAGGCTGAACGAAACCAGCCAGATCGAAGTTGATAATTATCTGCGGACAAATATCAAGGACGTTTACGCGTGTGGAGACTGTGCTTCCACTACCGGATTCATTACCGGACGGCATGACAATATCATGCTTGCCTCTACCGCCGCCGCCGAAGCGAGGGTACTCGGACACAACCTCTATAAGATCAGGATCAAACGGGATTTCCCAGGCACGCTTTCGGTGTTCGCTACGGAACTGAACGGAACCGTGTTCGCTTCCGCCGGGGTCATGGAGCAGGACGCGCAAAAGGCCAACATCGATTTCATCACCGGACAATTCGAGGATATTGACCGTCATCCCGGAACGTTGCCGGGAGTAGCGAAAGTGGCGGTGAAACTGGTGGTGATGCCGGAAGACGGGCAGATCATCGGCGGAGAAGTGGCCGGCGGGAAAACTTCAGCCGAAATCGTGAACGTCATTGCCCTGGCCATCCAGAAACACGTTACCGTTTATGAGTTGATTTCATTCCAGATGGGGACCCACCCGCTGCTGAATACCGCTCCCACCAAGTCAGTGCTGATCAAGGCTGCTGAAGCCGCTGTCGGCAAAATGACGCAATAAATGTTTTTTTTCCGGGAAAAAATCAATCATTTATTTGGAATTAGGTAAAATAAGAGTTATTGGAGAGATGCCGAATTGCAAATCGGTATTATGTAAAAAAATAACAGGAAAGATACGAATATGGCGCTCGATCCATTAACTCCTTACGGTAACCGTCCGATGGTTACGCCGATTGTTAACGCCGTCAATTACGAATATGCCTCGTTCGAGGTGCTTCGCCAGATCACTGATGGCGAAATCGACGGTTACACTTATCACCGTGACGACAATCCGACCGTGCGGGAAGTCGAACGCAAGATCGCGAAGCTGGAAAAGGCCGAGGACTGCGTTGTCTGCACTACTGGCATGGCCGCCTGCACCATGGTGTATTTTACTTACCTGAATGCCGGCGACAACCTGATCATTTTTCACGATACCTACGGCGCGAATTACAAAGTGTCGCTGATCCTCGAACGGATGGGCGTGGAAGTGACCTGGCTGAATGCGGATCAGGCTGCGGAGATAGAATCTTTCGTAAAACCGAATACCAAAATGATTTTCCTGGAAACCCCGAGCAATCCGCTGTGCAAGGTTGTCGATATCGCGGAAACCGCGAAGATCGCGGAAAAGCACGGCGTCATGCTGGTGGTGGACAACACTTTCGCCACGCCATATCACCAGTTGCCGCTCGAACTCGGCGCCAGGATGGTCATCCACAGCGCCACCAAAGCACTGGGCGGACACAACGACCTCATGGCCGGGGCCATTGCCTGCTCGAAGGAGGACTACAACGATTTGTGGTTTACCCGTCAGGCCATTGGCTGTACGCTTGATCCGTACTCAGCGTTCCTGCTCGAACGGGGATTGAAGACTTTTGAACTGCGCACTGCCGCCATGACTGCCGGAGCGGAAAAAGTCGCGGCTTTTCTTGACGGTCACGAAAAGGTAAACAATCTCTTTTATCCGGGGCTGAAATCTCATCCGGACCATGCTGTTGCGGCAAAACAGATGCATCGCGGATTCAGTAACATGTTGTCGTTTGATGTTGGCAAAACCCAGGACGACGCCAAAAAATTTATCGGCAGCCTGAAAGTTGTTTACCATGCGGTGAGTCTGGGATCGACGGAATCACTGATCTGTATTCCCTACCTGACTACCATGCTGTATCTGCCTCCGGAACGCCGTACTACTTTCGGGGTGAGTGAAAACACGGTGCGGCTGTCGGTGGGCATCGAACCGGCAGATGATGTCGTGGCGGACCTCGAACAGGCGTTAAATTCAATCTGAAAAAGGACGTGATGGCTAATCTCCGAATATCAGTGCTGGCGGAAAATACCGTCAGGGGAAAGGGACTTTTAGCCGAACACGGATGGGCCTTGTGGATTGAAGCCGGTGACAAAAAAATCCTTTTCGACACCGGTCAAGGCAAGGTTCTGCATAATAACGCCTGTGCGCTCGGGATAGATCCGGGAAAAGCCGCCGCGGTGGTTTTAAGCCACGGCCACTATGATCACACCGGGGGGCTTTGCGAAGTATTGCAGCGGAACGGCGATGTGCCGGTTTACGCTCATTCGGCCGCGCTAAACGAAAAGTATTCCCGGCATTTTGACGGAAGCGTTCATGAGATCGGCATGCCGTCCGAGGCGAAGCATAAAGCGAATTTTGTTTTCAATGAAGGACCGGTGGAAATCTTTCCAGGCTTCCACCTTACCGGAGCGGTCCCCAGGCTTACGGATTACGAGGACACCGGCGGTGACTTCTACCTTGACCGCGAGTGTAAGAAATCCGACCCGGTGACAGATGACCAGGCGGCTTTCATCGAAACTCCTGATGGACTTGTCGTGATTCTGGGTTGCGCCCATTCGGGAGTGATAAATATCCTTGATTATATCAGGAAACTGACCGGGAATACATCAATTCATACTGTTGTCGGCGGTATGCACCTTGTCAATGCGTTGGAAGCAAGGATCGATAAAACTGTTTCAGAATTGAAAAAGCTGTGTTTGCGCGGCCTGATGCCGTCCCATTGCACGGGATTCGCGGCGTCCGCGCGCTTGGCATGGGAGTTTTCCGGGGCATTCAGGAATATTCACGTGGCAAGCGTTATTGAAATGAAAATATAAGCAACTAACCAAACTTAGGAGATACAAATGGCATCCTTACCAGAGGAAATTCGTGAAGCATGGGAAAACCGCAACGGCGCGGTAATTCTTACCACTGTTGATAAGTCAGGAACCCCGAACTCGATCTATGCAACTTGCGTGGGGTTGTTCGAGGACGGCAGGATCGTGGTGGCCGACAACTATTTTTGCAAGACCCGCGAAAACATTCAGTCAGGTTCACCGGGCTCGGTGCTGTTCATCACTAAAGATAACAAAGCTTATCAGGTCAAAGGTTCCATGGAATATCATACGGACGGTGAAATTTTTAATTTCATGAAAACCTGGAATCCCCAAAAGCATCCCGGACATGCCGCCGCCGCGCTCGTTCCGGAAGCCGTATACTCCGGTGCTTCACAAATCTGCTGATGAAATCTTACGCGCTTGAAATCCGCGAAAAAGTAGGTCCGGAATGCGCGATTTTCGTTCCCGGAGTCAGGGCCATAATCCTGAACTCCGGTAATGAAGTACTTTTGCAGTTCACCCGGGATTGGAAGCAGTGGGGACTTCCGGCCGGAGGCGTGGAAGTTGGCGAAACCGCTTTGGAAGCCCTGGAACGCGAGGTTTATGAGGAAACCTCCCTTAAGGTGATTGACGCGGAACCGATGGGGCTGTATTCCGGCCCTACTCAGTACTTCAAATATCCTAACGGCGATGAGGTACAGGGATTCGCGATAGCTTTCATTGTCAGAAAGTGGTCGGGTACGCCAGAAGCGGATGGCGATGAAGGTCTTAAACTGAAGTTCTGGCCTCTCGACAACCTCCCGGAAAATATTGTTCCGAGACACGCCGGAACTATACGGAACTTCCTCCAATACGATGGGAAATTTCAACTGTATTGTTGATTAACAATTTGTTTTCTATCATAAACAATCATAGCTGTCCGATTAATATTCTGAAAACCACGGAGGGCACAGAGGACACAGAGAATAGAAGAAAAAGCTGAACTCAACTTCTCGGATCTTACCTCTGTGAAGGAGAAAAAATCGGCAGTTAACATCCAAAATTTGTTTGGGGTTGCCATCGGCTGCCCCAGGGACATATTATTTCCCAGTTTTTCTCTGAAAGAGATAAACAAACCGTGTTCCCCGTGCCTCCGTGAGAGAAATAATTATCCGGTATGAAGTAATGATTATTTCCGGATATCGGAGATTTTCATGTGCTTAACGGGGCCTTTGAATCTGCGGTATTTTTCGGGGTTTTTTACTTTGCCTCCGAAATTGATGGCGAGTCCAGGACAGAAGTTGTAGCACCGGAAACATAGAATGCACTTGTCGCTCCAGGTCAGTTTTGGGGTGTCCCCGTATTCAAACGTAAGGTTTTCCGCCGGGCACTCTTTGGCGCAGATTCCGCACTTTATGCATCTGTCCGGCAGGAATTGAAACTTGTTCGGGAGCTTTTTTTCCTGTTTCCGGAACATGGCGCGCTGGATTTTGCCCAGAATTACCTGATAGAACCTTCGGCCCTCAAAATATTCTTTGTCAGAAGCGATCATTCCGGCAATTTTCTGGATTTTTGCCAATGCCTTGGTTTTAATCTTTTCCAGTTTTTTCCCCCTGGCCGGTTTCGACAGCGAAAAAGGCAGCATGGCAACGTTGAAATTGGTGGTCATGTTCACCTGGAAACTCTGACGGAAATTATAACCTTTAGCTTCAACCTCCGGCTTGAAGAAAATATTGCCGTCACCTGAAAACGCGGCCTGGGTGCAGAACGCGCTGAACTTTTTGCCGTCAGTTGCTTCGGGAAGTTTCGCCACGAAGTTTTTCATGTTTTCCGGCAGGTCGGAGCCGTAGACCGGATAGCTTATGATAACGTGGTCAGCTCCGGCAATTTTCGCGGCGCTGAATTCTCCGGTTCGCATTTCCGGGTTTTCCAGGGAATACATTTCCACCGTATAATCCCGGTTCTCCAGTTCCTGTTTCAACTGTGTTGATACCCACCACGTATTGCCCGTGCCGCTGAAATAGAAAATTACCGCATTCATGACCGGTTTCCTTTATAAAAAAGTATAATTACTGGAATGCCGTATTGCGGAATTTTATTTGTTCCACTCGCAGACAAAGCCTTTCAGGGAAAGATCTTTGAGTTTGTATTTGCCGGGATCGTTTGGATAGTCCCGCCATTTCCCGGTGGGGGCCATTACCATGAAATTTTCCGGGCCGTAAGAATTATCGGGTTGGCCGGGTTCCCAGTTTGTGTATTTGAAGGGGCATCCGGATACCCAGCGCCACGGCTTTTGCGGGTTATCTTTTACTCCTCCGATCCAGACGAAATCGCGGTCCGCAAGCTGCTGGATAAAGTCGTTTTCCTCCGCGCTTTCGATACTGCAGAGATAACCGCCAATCAATTTGCACAACTCCTGTGACGCTTTCCAGGTGAAGTAGCTCGGGAACATTTTATAATAGTGTTTTCCCCGCTGGGTCCGTGACAATGTTCCGCCTTTTTTCAGCAGGTATTTGATAAAATCCACATCGCCGTTAAGTACCGCCATGTCAAGCGGAGAAGTTCCGCCCAGCGGCACATTGACGGCGGCGCCGTTGTCAATCAGAACTTTAGCTATGTTGCAATGGCCGCTGCTGATGGCGAGTGATACCGCATTGGTTTGGGAACCCTGGAATTTTCCGCTGATGCACGGAGATATCCCGGAAGCCAGGAACAGTTTAACCACCACGATGTCGCCTTCGTAAACTGCGTTGAAGAAAGCGGTTGTGCAGAAAGTTATTCCAAGTGAGCGCAGTTCCATGCGGGCTTTAAGCTGTGAGTTTGAAACGGAGTCGGTTTTTTCGCTGGCGGCAACGCAAAATATGCTAATACCGACACTCAGGATAATAAATAGAAAAAGTTTTTTTGCAGTTTCTCTGCCAAATAATCCCCAGAACATCCAGTAAGTACCCTTCATTAAACCATTAACGGTATAATAGCATCAGTTCCGGGATTTTGCCACATAAAGAAAATAATTCCATAAAAAGCCGTAGGCAGGTTTAACTTCTTCGCTGAGCATCAAAGTCCAACTGTGGAAGACGGGCAGGAGATGGCTGTCCATCCTGACATGGTTTGCTTTCATCCAGCTTTTAAAAAGCGGCACGGAGCAACTGTGAAAATCCACCACTGCGACAATCCCCCTGCTGCTCAAATCCGCGGATGCGTGACTGATTATTTCTTCCCAGCCAGGATTTACCATTGACAGGCAATAAGAGATCAGGATCAGATCAAATCCCCGTTCTTCGCCGAGTGGTTCGCGGTAAGGTTGTTGGAGCAATTTGATACGCTTGCCGTATTTTTCCAATTTCCGGGCGGCTACTTTCAGCATCGGCGGGGCAACGTCGATACCGGTGATTTCCGCCTCGGGATATTTTTTTGCGAGAACTGCCAGGTTACGGCCGGTGCCGCAGCCAATTTCCAGGATTTTTTCAGGACTGACATATTCGGAAGCCAGGTCGATGATCCGGTTGCGGCCGAACAGGAACGACCAGCGGGTGGCATTGTAAATCCCCGCATGAAGGTTGTAATAAGCGGTCATTTTCGCTTCCTGGTTCAATGTCTGGACGCCGGATTTACTCATATTTTCACCTCCGCGAATAGCAGGCAGCCGTAAGTCCCTACCCGGTCGAGGCGATGGAGAGGATCGCTGATTCCGGGCTTTGGCGCAATGGAGGACGCCGCGAAATCAGGAAGAAAATCGATGACCGTTCCGGCGGAGCGCATGATGATTTTTGCGTTGGCGGCGGAACTCGCGAGGATTTCGCGCCATTCTTCTTCGAGGGATTCGGTGTCGTGCGCCGCTAACCAGTCCTGATGATCGAGCAGGATGTAATTTGTGTAGGGGCCGGGATTTTTTTGAATGAATTCGGTCATGGTCATGTTGTAGAACCGTACACGGTCAAGGTTTTCCTTGAGGACTGCCTGGTTTTCTTCTTTCAGGTAGTTAGGGCAGCATTTGCGGGTGTATGAGCCGGTAAGATAAACCCGCCAGAAGTAGTTATCGCTGGTGGGCAGTTCGGTAAAGACATGTTTCAGCTTGTCGCGAACGTATCCCACCAGGCCGCCCGGATAGCTGTTTTTGATCAGTTGGATCTGGGCGCGCGGCACTCCGAGCATGGCCATTATCACCGGGCTTTTCAACATCCAGCGGATAAAGGAGTTGAACAAATTCCGGTCAATTTTTTCATACAGTTCCCGTTGTTCCTCAAGGTTTTTAGCATTGATTGCCGCGAAGATTCCATCGCGCAGTTTTTTCCGGGTTTTGAGAAACTGGCGCACGAGCCATGCCACGTTCCCGGCCGCGCCGTGATAATAAAACGAACTGCGGATTTTCGGATTCGTGAAAAAATAAATTCTCTGGTCCCAGAATTTCCTGGCGCCTGGACTCAGTTCGCTGCACAGTGATTTATACAGCGGCTTGATCTTCGGGTGGCAGCCTTCGCCGAACATTTTAAACAGATCGTCGAAGTTGCCGTGGCGGATCATCAGCATTTTCAGTTCGAGCAGGGCGTTCTGCCGCGGATTCATGTCCACCGAATGGATTTCGGCGGGTGAGTCCAGCAGATAGTCCAGCAGGTTGCAGCCGGCGCTGGTAATCATCACGATTTTGTCTTCCGGGCCGAGCCGCATCAGCTGACGGTCGATCCGGGGATCTTCCCAGCAGGCGTTGTAAATCAGGTTCCCCCCATGAATCCTGCTGAACAACAGGTCATGCGTTTTCGTCTTCAATTTCCGGGTCAGTGTCTTTACCATTACCGGCTTCCTTATCCCAGTCGATTAATTCCAGAGTACCGTCTTCGTTTTCCGCGACGGCGGTACAGGCTTCGGTCCAGCATCCCGAATTCGCGTAGACGATGCCGTCGAGTACGCAAAGTTCGGCGGTGTGGATGTGTCCGCAAATTATTCCGTCCACGTTTTGGTTTCTGGCCTTGTGAACGAGTAATTTTTCAAAATTGTTGATGAATTTGACCACGTTTTTAACCTTGGTCTTAAGATATTGCGACAGCGACCACTGTTTCCCGAACAGGCTTACCAGGCGGTTGATGAATATGCTCAGAAAGATAGCAAAGTCGTAACAGCGGTCGCCGATATCGTACATCCACATCCAGCGCTCGTTAAGGACGCCGTCGAACTCGTCGCCATGCTCCACCAGGAACCTGCGGTTGTCGCGGGTGATATGGATGTCCGATTTCTTGATTTCGATTCCGGAGAAATCCATGCCGGAGAAATCCCGGATTTCCCGGTCGTGATTGCCGGGAATGTAAATTACCTGTACGCCCTTCTTGACCATCTTGAACAGCCGCCTGATTACGGCGTTGATTTTGCTGTCCCAGTAGAACCGGCGGCGGAGATTGCTGACGTCGATGATGTCCCCGACCAGATAGATTTTCTCCACCCGCACCGTCTTGAGAAACTTCAGCAGTTTTTCCGCCTGGCTGATTTTAGTGCCAAGGTGCACATCGCTTATAAAAATTGTCCGATAACGTTTTTTCATACTGTCTTAATAATTTCCTAATAAAGGATTTCTATAGTTAAAATACGACAGTACTATTCGTAACCGGTTCAGAACGGGTTAGTTTTGAATTAAACTGGAGTGTCTGGCACGGAAATTCCCGGATTAATCCGATGCCAATTTCAGAAGGGCCTGATAATCGGCAGCGACGGCATCGGCTTTTGTTCCGGCTGCGGCGTATTCCTGTTCGATGATGTAGTTGCCTGAATAGCCATTCGACTCAAGGATATCAAACAGTTTTATGAAATCCACATCGCCGTGAGTTAGAGGGGCCATGCCGTCCGGACCGGCGTCCTTAAGATGTACCTGGACAACTTCGTTTTTCAGCTCTTCCAGCACTGTGCGGGGATCGAGTTCTCCACGGCGCAGGTTTGCCGGATCGAAATTAATTTTCAACGCATCGCTGTTGACCCGGTCCTGAAGTTTCCGGAATAGATCAACACCGAAAACCAGGTCGGAACGTCCCATTTCTATGGCGATTTTTACTCCGGCGGCTTCCGCTTCGGCGCATAATTTACGCATTGATTCCGTCAGGAGTTTCCAAGCGCGTTCATCGTCTCTGCCTTCGAAACAGCGTCCGGTTTCCGTGCATATGATTGAAGTATCAAACATGGCGCAGTCATGAATCATCTGTTTGAATTCTTTTTGCCGTGCAAGATTTTTTTCCGGTTCCGTCCAGTCCATATACCCGGAAAGCGATGCGATCCTGATGTTCCCGGCTGCGGCTTCCCCGATAAGTTTTTCACGGGAAATTCCGGGTTTGACTTCATGGGCCAACTCCGGGGACAGAGTCCATGCCTGGATGAGTCCTCCGCGCTGCTTTACGAATTCCAGGCATTCCAATTCGTATTCGAATCCCAGGCTTGGAGTGAAAATGCCGATGCGGTTTTTATCTATCTTCATTTATTTTTCCCCTGACAATGAAACTTCTTTGCCCAGTTCCGCCGAACGGTAAACCGCGTCCAGCACCTGCATGATTTGGATGCCGTCGCCGATGGGGGCGGGATTGTCGATTTCCCCGGCGAGGAAGCGGAGAAATTCTTTTGCCTGGATATCGTGAGACGGCACGTTGTCGAACGGGATTTCCTCGGAAACCACCTCATCCAGAGTATCGTGCGTGTATACCACCGGGCTCAAAGTCACGCTGCCTCGATCACCGAAAATTGTTCCGCCGCCAACGTCTTTTTCGATGTTCATCGCCCAGGAAAGTTCGAGGTGATAAGTCACGCCATTGTCGAATCGGATGAAAATCGAACTCATTTCATCCACATCGAACACATTTCGTTCAGGCCCTTTGTAGGTTTTCGGATAGTTACTGCCGGGGAATCCGGCTTTATCACCACTGGCGATCCGCGCGCCTATACCTCCGTAAATGCAGGCCGACACATTCTTGAATCCGGGTTTCCCGAGCAGATACCAGATATAGTCGAGCATGTGTACGCCAAGGTCGAAAGTCACGCCGCCGCCGCTTTGTGATTTGTCGGTAAACCAAGTGCCGTAACCGGGAATGCCGCGTTTGCGCAGGTAGCACGCTTTACAGTAGTAAGTTTCACCAAGTTTTCCGGCGTTGATCACTTCCAGGACTTTCCGCGTTTGCGGACGGAACCTGAAGCTCATGCCGATCATGAATTTTACGCCGGTTTCATCGATCACCCGCTTGATTTTCATTGCTTCGGCCGCGTTGATGGTCACCGGTTTTTCGCATAACACGTTAACGCCTTTACGCATGGCGTCAACGGCAATTTCCTTGTGAGTGAAAATCGGGGTGCCGATGACCACGGCGTCGAGTTGTTCCTTTTCGAGCATTTCCCGGTGATCAAGGTAACAGTTCGCTTCGCCGGTTTCGGCCTTTGCCGGAACGAATTTTTCCGGGTCAACATCACACAGCGCGGTGATTTCACAGTTTTCAAGCTGTCCGAACGCGCGGAAATGCGCCATGTGCGCAATTCCCCCAAGTCCGATAATTCCTATCTTCCATTTTCTTTTCATGGTAGAACCTATTTATATGTGTGCAGGTGCTTTTATTTTTGGGGAGAAGAAAAAGACTTTCCTCCAAAGGATTTCTTTCCCCCATATATCAATAATTTCTCTATATCTTATTTTCCTTTTTCAATAGCGGTTCTGATGTTTGCAACCGAGTTGGAAAATGCGGTGAAGTTGCCGATTCCTTCCTCCCCTTCGCATTCGCAGGAAAGGAATCCTGTGTATCCTGAATCCTTTAATAGTTGCACGCATGCTTGAAGCGGTACTGCGCCGGTTCCGCAGATACAGCTTTCCACATCACCCCTGGCGCCCGGTTTGAAACGGCGGTCCTTGATATGCACATGGACAATGTTCGTATTATCCAGCACGATTTTCAGGGCTTCGAGCGGATTTTGTTTTACCGCCATGTTTCCGGCGAGGAAGTTTCCCATGTCGAAACAAGCTTTAAGGTTCGGCGAATCGACTTTCTTTATGACCCGGACAAGTTCTTCGGCAGTGCCGGGAAGGTCGCCGTGGTTCTCCAGCGCCATGACCACATTTTCCGCTTCGGCGGATTTCACTGCCTGTTTGAGTCCGGCTGTTACGTTTTTAAGTCCTTCTTCTCGGGACGCGCCGTTGAGTTTTCCGGTCGAACCGCCAAGGATTCGTATAATGTTGCAGTCCAAATATTTCGCTTCGGAAATGTACATTGGAATATTTTCCAGTTCCGTTTCGTGGGATTCCGGATTTGTGAAATCGTTATGTACCACGTATGCGGCAAGTTTCATTCCTGTGGTTTCTAGCGCACTTTTAGTTTTTGCCAGGGCTTGCTGGCGGTCCTCTCCTTCTTCCGCAATAAGAGATGCGAACAGTTCCACGCCGTCCATTCTGAGTCCGGCGCACAATTCGATAAATCCGTTTTGGTCGAGTTCGCCCGACTTCAGCATCGAACTGACCGACCAGATCATAGCCGAGAGTTTCATTATCCTTGTTCCTTATTTTTCTCTACACGATTTTCCTGGTATTATTACCGGTTCCAGAACCTGGATTGCCGGATTTTTCCCTTCGATTTGATTGATTATGTTTCTAACCGCCAACTTTCCGAGTGTGACGTTATCGAATCCCACTGATGTTAGCGGGATTTCCAGTTTCGATGAGAAATCGGAGTTGTCGATTCCTATCACGGCCAGATTTTTGCCGATGCGCAAACCGGTTCCGGCAAGGGCCCTTTGCAGGGCAAACACGTGGTTGTCGGATGACAGCGCAATTCCCTTTGGAATTTTCTTTCCCGACAAAAGTTTTTTTGCAGACTCGGCAATACCTTCGAAATCACGGGCTTCACAGTTGAAAACTCCGCCCGTTAATCCGAATTCATTCATGGCCCGCCTGAAACCGTCGGCGCGCAGTTTACAGTGGGAGTCGCTATTTTCCCCTACCGCGAAAAATACCACGTTCCCGATTCCCTGGTTTTTCAGATATTCCGCGGCCCTGAATCCCGCCAGCTCCTGATCGTTGATAACGGCGGAAGCTCCGGGAGGACCGGATTTTAAAAGATATGTTATCGGTTTTTCAATTTCGCGAAGACGCTTCACCAAACCCGGCTGCGGCTTCATTCCCGACGGGACCCAGATGATTCCTTCCACACCCTTTTCAACCATTACCTCTATGGATTTCCGCTCCCGGCCGCGAGACCATTGCGACACCCCGAGAAGGACGTTGTAACCGCGTTTAAATGCTTCAAGTTCAATAATATTCAGAATGTCAGCGTAATAACCCGGGCTGTTGATGCTGAGGATTTGCACCCCGAGCAGACTGCTTTTCCCGGAAGCAAGGCTCCGTGCCGCGATGTCCGGACGGTAATTGTATTTTTTTACGACGTCCATGACCCGCTTCCGGACTTTTTCGCTGACTTTGCTGGAAGCTTTGCCGTTGATTATTCTCGATACCGTGCAGGTTGAAACTCCGGCTTCCGAGGCTATGTCGCTAATGCTGATTTTCTTCATTATTTTCCGGTAAAAAGGTTAATCGGTTAACCAAATATTAACGCGGAACCACCTCAATGTCAATACCCGATTTATGAAAAAACATGAAGAAATTACGAAGGAATACCATTATGCAATCAAAGATAGATATTATGGGAAAGAGGAAGATTTTTCCTCAAGAATGTCTAGAGCAGAAAACGAATTGGTATAAGGTAATCCGTCACTTTAGCGGGTGTAACGAACGGGCGAGAAATTCATTACCATACTTTGGTATTAATCCGATTTATCCTTGCCGTTTTTATGGTGAGTGATAACGGTATACTGAAGCACACTAACCAACAGCAGGATAAAGCCGGCCTGTAATAGAATAATAACCGTAGTTTTTGTGTCGCCCCAGACCAGGGGCAGTACGCTAAGCCCGATAATGATTTCGAGCAGGTGGATTACAAACACCGCGCTTTTACGGCTCATGCCCATGTCGTAAAAACGGTGCGACAAGTGGTTGTGGTCGCCGATATATATAGGTTTGCGTTTATACAGACGAATTACTACCACTGCGGCGGTATCGAACAGCGGAATGGCCAGGATGAACAGCGGAATAAACGCTGGGAACGGACTGTGCGACATGTGGGGATTGTAAAAAGTTATATATGCGCTGACCACCGCAAGGATGTATCCGAGGAAATGACTTCCCGAATCTCCCATGAAGATTGTCGCGGGGGAGTGGTTGAAAAACCAGAAACCGATTGCCGAGCCTGCCGCCGCCGCCGACAGCGCCGCCACGAAATACTGCTGATTTATGGCGGCAACCACGGTGAATAAACTCAGGGCAATAGCGCCGGTGCCGATTGCCAGACCGTCCATGTTGTCGAAAAAATTGATCGCGTTGATTATCAGCATGATCCAGCATACGGTCATGATCCAGGAGATTATTTCGCTGTCGATAAATACGGTTATCTTTGCCCCGCCCCAGGTTGCGGCGATTGCGGCAATCGCGAATTGTCCGGCGAATTTGGCCTTCGCGCTCATGTTGTAGCGGTCGTCATAGAGTCCGAGGAGCATGGCGAGTCCGGCGCCGATGCACAGGAAGATTATGTTGGAGGTGACTTTGTGCATACCGGGCAGGCTCTCGGCAACCACCATACCGAAGTTCTGCATGTTAATAAAGTGAGGAACGAAAAACCCGCCGATGATAGTTAGCATCCAGGCAAGGAAAATTGCGGGACCGCCCAGCAGCGGAGTCGATTTTCTATGCAGCTTGTGGGCTTGTTCCCGCGGACAGTCCAGGAAATCGGTTTTTTCAGCTATCTGCTGAAATATCGGGGTAAGGATGAGTGCCATCGCTCCGGAGATAATAACAATCCCCACGTAAATTTGCCACCAGATCATAAAAAACCTCTCTTCACCAGCCGACTTTTCATAATCGGCTACATTATCGCGGAAAAACAGGTATATTATAGCAGAAATAGCTTACAAACAAATTATTTAAGGAATATTTATGTCGAATAAGTACCTGTTTGGTCCGGTCCCTTCGCGGCGGCTTGGGATTTCGCTTGGTATTGACCTGGTTCCCCCCAAGACTTGTACGATGAATTGTGTTTACTGTGAGTGCGGTGAAACCACATGCCTCCAGACCGATAGGCGGGAGTTCTATCCCACTGACGAAATACTGGCGGAAATCGACGCCTATCTTGGAGATCATCCGAAACTGGATTTCCTCACGTTTTCCGGGGCGGGGGAGCCTACATTGCATTCGGGGATCGGGAGAATTGCCGGACACATCAAAGAGCATTACCCGGAATACAAAATCTGCCTGCTTACCAACGGTACGCTTTTAGGCGGCGAAGAACTTATAAAGGAATTGGAGAAAGTTGATCTGGTTATTCCGTCGCTTGACGCCGTAACCGCTGAACAGTTCGAGAGGGTCAATCGTCCCGCGCCCGGACTTACCGTGGATGCGCTGATCGACGGGCTGGTGAAGTTCCGGAAAGCTTGTGATTGTGAATTATGGCTGGAAATTTTCGTGGTTTCCGGCATCAATGACTCGGATGCGGACCTGGAAAAATTCGCGGATGCGGTCAAGCGCATCGCTCCCGATAAGGTTCAGCTCAACACCCTTGACCGCCCGGGATGCGTCGACTGGATAATCCCGGCGGGTGAGGACTCCTGTAAGCGTTTCATTGCCGCGTTGGAACCGCTGGCGCAAGTCGAAGCAGTCGGAAAATTCAAGTACGATAAAGCCGGAGCTGAAAACGCTGTTCCGGAAAACCTTGACCGGCAACTGATTGACCTCGTCAGCAGGAGGCCCATGACGGTTGATGATCTTTGCCACTTGCTGAACCTTCCGGATGACATCGTCAAAAAGCACGTGAAATCCCTGGTTTTGAAAGGCAAATTGTTCGCGGACAATCGCGAGCGCGGAACCTTTTACCGTTCTTTTCAAGTTGATTGACGGATTTAAACGGCAGTTTGGATTTGATGGATCAGGTGGTACTTTTCAGGACTGAACAACGGATGTAAGTGGAGTTTTATGAGACCTGCGATTCAGGATTTATTGATGCTGAACCCGGAACTGGACCGGGAAGCGGCGGAGCGGCATTTATCGCAACTTGACGATTTATATTTCAACCGGTTCAGTTTGCCGCAGATCAGCAGGCATCTGGAAAAGATCAGTCAACTTTCCGAGTCTGAGACGGTGGAACTGGTGCCGGGGGAGCGCGGGGAAAACGCGGTGGAATGCACGATTATCGCCCATGACCATCCGGGGATTTTTTCCTTGATAACCGGACTTCTCGCTTCGCTGGGATTCCACATTGTTTCCGGGGAAATCTTTACTTACCGGGAGGTGAAGGAGGCCGCACCTGCAAGGCGGGCCAGAACCCGGAGACGCCGTCTGGCCACTGAACCGGAAAAACGAATAATTATTGACCATTTTTCCGGAAAGCTTTCGGAAAATCTCCAGATAGAAGTCTGGTTTGAAGAACTTAAAAAACACCTGACGGAAATTACCGGAATTCTGGAAAGTGATGAGGAAAACGCTATTCAGCTTGCCCGGCAGAAGGTGAACGAGATGGTCACCCGCTACCTGGATAACTTAAAAGAGTCGGAATATTCCGCGCTGTATCCGGTGCAGATTTCCATCGACAACGACCACGAAACCGGTACGCGGCTTACCGTGGTTTCGCAGGACACCCCGGCGTTTTTGTACGCCATGAGCAGTTCGCTGGCTTTGCAGGGGCTGTCGATAGAGTATGTGCGGATCCGCACGATCCTCGGACGTATCGAGGACGTAATTGACGTCAAGGATTCTTCCGGGGAACACATTACCGATCCTGACGCGATCAACAAGATCAAGCTGACTGTTTTATTGACCAAACAGTTTACCTACTTTCTTGATAAGGCGTCGGATCCTTACCGCGCGTTAAGCAGGTTCGAGCAGATGGTAACCGACATTGTGGAAAGTCCGGAGAGTGCGCGCTGGGTGGAAATGCTGTCAGATCCGCACGCAATGGACAATCTGGCCAAGCTCCTCGGCGCCAGTGATTTCTTGTGGGAAGACTTTATCAGGATGCAGTACGAAGTGCTTCTGCCGATCCTTGAACCGCATGTTGACAAAGACAGAATCGCGCCTCGAACGGATAGCCTGGAGGAGCGTCTTGATGTTGAATTGACCGTTGCGGAAACCTATGAGGAAAAGCAGGAAATCCTGAATGCGTTTAAAAACCGGGAGTCGTTTCAGCTTGATTTGGGGCATATTTTGGGGTCGGGCATGGACTTCCGGAGCTTGGCCGAAGGACTAACCCGGCTGGCGGAAGTGATTGTCAACAAGTCCGCCGAGATCATTTATGACGAGATGGTGCGGAAGCACGGCAAGCCCTGCACCGTGGCGGGAATCGAAACCACTTACGCCATTTTCGGACTCGGTAAACTCGGCGGTGCGGCTCTTGGTTACGCCTCCGATATCGAACTGATGCTGATTTACAGCGACAACGGGGATACCGACGGGGAATGTCCGGTGAGCAATACCGAATTTTTCTCAAATCTGGTGCAGGAAATTACCCGGTTCATCGAGACCAAGAAAGAAGGAATTTTTGAACTTGACCTGCGTTTGCGTCCGCACGGGAAAAGCGGGCCGCTCGGGGTGAGTCTGGAGAGTTTTTGCCGCTATTACGGGTTGGATGGCGAAGCGCTTTCGTATGAACGGCTGGCGCTGGTGCGGCTCCGGGCGATTGGCGGTGATCCGGAACTTGGGCAGCAGGTGGAAAGGCTGCGCGACGAATATATTTACAAGCTTCCGGCGATCAAGCTTGAAGACATCAGGAAACTTCGCAAAGAGCAGTTTCAAGAAAAGAACCGGCCGGGGGAATACAACGCCAAATTCAGTCCGGGAGCGCTGGTTGACCTGGAGTATTCGGTGCAGCTGCTCCAGGTGATGAGCCGGGGGGAAGACCTTACTTTGCGGACTCCGCGCATTCACTTGGCGTTGGAAGCTTTGAAAGATACCGGTACGTTGAGCTTCGAAGAACTCCAGCAGTTGAACCGGGCCTACGATTTTCTCCGGATGCTGATCAACAGTCTGCGGATGCTCCGGGGATCGGCGCAGGACTTGTTTCTGCCTCCTGTGGCTTCCGACGAATTTCAGCATCTTGCCCGGCGGATGGGCTATGACCGCAAAGGCGAACTGAGCGCCGCCCAGCAGTTGTTCGTGGAATTCGAAACCCGCACCGCCATAGTTCGTTCTTTCGTGGAGCGTCATTTGGGGCGCGATTCCCTGCCGGCCCCGACCGTAGGCAACGTGGTCGATATCCTGATTAACGACAAGCTTCCTGAAAAGGTGGCGAAGAAGATACTGGAAGGAGAAGGTTTTTCCGATACTAAACGTGCTGTAACCAATCTCAAAAGCATGGCCGGGAACGGTCGTCAGCGCGAACTTTTCATTCAGCTTGCGGTGCTGGCGGTTGACATCCTTAGCGGTGAACCTGCTCCGGACATGGCGCTGAACAACTGGGAGCGTTTCATCAAGTCGCTGGCTGAACCCCAGGTGCATTACTCGCTGTTGCTGTCGCAGCCGAAACGTCTGCAAATCCTGTTGGGAATTTTTTCCCGGAGTCAGTTCCTGGCCGATACCCTGATCGAGAATCCGGAGTTCTTCGAGTGGGTCACTTCCCGCGAAACCCTTTACGGTAAACGCGGATTTGATGTACTGCGGAAGGAACTCAGGGACCTGGCCGTGGAAAGTCCGGAACGCTCTGACTGGCTGTCCGCCATGGTCAGGTTCAGGAAACGCGAGACGCTCAGGATCGGCGCCTGCGATATGTGTCTGCATTTTCCTTTCCGGGACATTACCAGCGGACTCGCCAATCTTGCCAAGGCGATTATTCAGGTGACCCTTGAGGAAGTCTGGCGGCGGATGGCCGGGGAGGGGGCGCTGAAAGAGGATATTGCCCGGTATGACAAAGCGTTCTGTATCATGGCGTTTGGAAAACTTGGCGGCGACGAGCTCAACTACAGTTCCGATATTGATCTGCTGGGGCTTTACGACAATCAGCTTTCGGATGATGCGAGGGTTTTTCAGGCCGTTATGGAGAGAGTCCGTGCCGATCTTTCCGAGCACACCGATGAAGGATACGGCTACCGGGTGGATCTGCGGCTTCGGCCATACGGACGCAGCGGTCCGATTTCTCCGTCGCTGGCCTCACTGGTGAAATATTTTCAGGAAGCCGCGGCCCACTGGGAGATCCAGGCGGGACTGAAGCTGAGTCCGGTGGCGGGTAATTTTGAGCTGGGAAACAAAGCGATGGATGCAATCCGGGGATTACTCAAGAGGAAGCGTCCGCCCGGTGAAATTGTCGCTTCGATCAGGGAAATGCGCCGTGCCGCGATAAGTCAGATCGAGGACAGCGGGGAGGATTCCGACGCCAACCTGAAAACCGGGCGCGGGGGAATTCGCGATATCGAGTTCCTGGTGCAGGGATTACAGCTTATCAATGGCCATAAGTTTCCGGGTATCCTTACCGGCAATACCCTTACTGCCATTGAATTGCTCCGGGAAAAGAGAATTTTGTCTAAAAATACGGCAAAGGAACTCGCGGAAGATTATATCTTTCTCCGTACCATCGAACACTACTTGCAGATACTCGAAGACCAGCAGCTCCATTCGCTGCCGGAAAACCCGAAAGAACTCAATACCCTGATAAAAAGGGTAAGCAAAGACGCAAATCCGGACTTGTTCAAGGACAAGCTTGAAAATTGCCTTAAGCGCGTGGCTGAAGCGTTCAATGATTTGCTGAAATGAAATAAAAAAATCATGATTTTTCTAAAAAACCCTACTTTTTAAGTCAGGAACTTTCAAAAAATGGAAAAATTACCCATTTATTTCGATATTTTGAGCTTCTCCCCTTGCATATATAGGGAATCAGCCTCATTATATATCCAGAACTGCCTGAGGGTATAATTATTATTAAAAATTTAAATATCATCCGGCCCAGGGCGACGCAATCCGAACAATAGCGGACATGCTGACCCTTGGGTTTTTCTTAAGAGAGTTATAAAACAACCAAAAAGGAAGAGAAAACATGTCAACTGCCGTGCTTATTGATGGAGGGTTCTTTTTGAAGCGACTCCACTCGATTTACGGCGCCCAACGGACACGCGACGCGGAATTTGTTGCGAACACAGCGTTTACCATTGCGTTGCGTCATATCGGTAAAGAGAACCAGTTGTACCGGATATTCTATTACGACTGCTCTCCCTATGAGAAGAAACAGGAAAATCCGATTTCAGGGGCCGGAATCGATTTCAGCAACACGCCGCAGGCACAGTTCCGGCGGGAGTTGCACAATGAATTGAAGAAGAAACGAAAAACCGCTTTGCGGCTTGGCTACCTTGTGGAAGGTGGCCGCTGGCAGCTCAAGCCTGATAAACTCAAGGCGCTGCTGCGCAAGGAAATCACCGTGGACGATATCCAGGAAAACGACATCTATTTCGATCTGAAACAGAAGTGGGTTGATATCAAGATCGGTATCGATATCGCTTCTCTCGCCTACAAAAAACAGGTGAACCAGATTATCCTGATCGCTGGCGACAGTGATTTCGTTCCCGCCGCAAAACTGGCTCGCCGTGAAGGTATCGACTTCATCCTTGATCCGATGTGGTATGATATCCACGAGTCGCTTTTCGAACATATCGACGGTTTGCAGTCGGTGGTTAAAAATCCCGACCGCGCGGACAACGAATACAATAACTACAGCGATGACGACAGCAGCGAAGGCAATGGTTACCGTGGAAACGGTTATTCATCCTCGCGCCGGCCATCGCGATACCACAGCCAGGAATACTGATCCCGGCTGAATCAGACCTCTAAACCGGGACTGTTTTTTTAAGCAGTCCCGGTTTTTTTACTGCCTGGAATCTTTTTGCTTGTGATCGCAAAATATCCCGCAATTACAGCCTGGACCTTCTTTCTTTGGCTTTACAGGTTTGGGAACCGGTATCTTAAGTTTCTTGAGTTTTGCAATTGCATCTTTATTGCTTTGTTTTGCGGCCATCTTGTACAAGGCAATAGCTTTTTCCTTGTCGTTTTTTACGCCGTATTCGCCTTCAAGGTAAATATTGCCCAATTCAACTTCATGATACGGATTATGACCATCGTCAACCGCGCAGGTTAATATCGCAAGTCCTTTTTCTATATTCTTTTTTGTGCCTTTACCTTCAAGGTACAACTTGCCCAACCTGAACCTTGCGCTGTTGCTCCCATTATCCGCCAGTTCCTGATAAAGCTCAACTGCCTTTTGCGGATTTTCTTTAACTCCCCGGCCTTTTTCATAAAAATAAGCAAGATGATACTTTGCTTTGGGGAGTCCCTGCCCGGCAGCCAGTTTCATCCATTTAAAAGCTGCTTTGGTGTCAAGCTTGACGCCTTTGCCGTGACAATACGCAAGCGCCAGAAAGGTTTGTCCGATTTTGTTTCCCTGTTCGGCGGATTTCCTGAACCATTCCACCGCTTTCTTGAAATCTTTGGTAACCCCGGCTCCGTTTGCATAACAGAACGCCAGATTGTTTTGGCCGTAAACATTTCCCGCTTTTGCCGCTTTCTTGTACCATTCTACTCCTTTTTTGATATCTTTCCGGCTTTTACTGTTCTTCATGAAGCATACACCAATTTGGTTCATTGCCGGTGAATAGCCTGATGCCGCCAATTCCCTGTACATTTTTATAGCTTTGTCATAATCTCTATTTACGCCAATGCCAAGTTGGTAACATCTGGCAAAGTAATATTCCCCCAGTTTACTGCCCCATGATGCTTTCCTGAAATATTCGAATGCTTTTTCGGGGTCTTTTTTTACTCCTTTTCCTGATTCATAACATAATCCAAGGTAAATGTTTGCATCGCCGGAGTTAAAATTTTCTACTTTTTTCAAGTATCCAATAGCTTTCTTATAATCCTGTTTTACATCCTTACCATAATAATAAAGTTTACCTAAGCATAGTTGTGCAAATGAATTATCGTTGTCCGCTGCCTTTTTAAACCAGTAAATGGCTTCTTTTATATTTTTGCCTGTTCCCAGGCCGTAATAGTATAAATATCCCAAAGCGTAATAGGAGGATGGTATATTTTTCTCGGCTGCAAATTTTATTAATTTAAAAGCTTTTTTCAGTTTTTTTTCAACTCCGATTCCATATTGGTAACAGCATCCTAACCTGTAAAGACTGGGGATATTTCCTTTGTCGGCTGCCCTCTCAAACCAATGGAACGCCGCGTCTGGATTGTATTTAGTTCCTCTACCCCAAAAGTAACACTCACCAAGTGCATACATTGATGGCACGTTTCCTTGAAGCGCAGACCGTTTATACCAGAAAAATGATTTGCCGGGACTCTTAAATTGATAATGCATTGCCAGTCTTCTCTGGGATTCGACGTCTCCACTTCTTGCCTTGAAGTTCAGCTTAATATCGTCCTCGTAGGACAGATTATTATCGCAGCCTGTTGCGATTACGAAGAGCAATGGAATAATTTTAATAATTAGATGTTTATACAATTTCTTCATTTCTTAATAGCGTTTTTTATATGATCGCAGAAGATTATGCAGTCGCAGTCATCGTCAATTTTTTCCATATCCGGTTTGGGAACCTCAATGTTCATTTCCTTCAGCTTGGCAATGGCTTTTTCGCCCTTCAGTGTTGCGGCTTTTTTCAGGAACTCGATGGCTTTTTTCGGGTCTTTCTTGATGCCGACGCCATTGAAGCAACACTCAGCCAGACAGAAATCAGCGTGGGGATAATCTTCCTTTGAAGCCTTTTCAAAGAGCGCGAACGCTTTTTGGGGATTCTTCTTAACGCCTTTGCCTTCGAGATAAAATTTAGCCAAATGGTACTGGGCCTTGGGGCAATCCTGTTCCGCTGACAGTTTGATCAGTTCTATTCCTTTGCTAAAGTCCTGCTTAACGCCTTTTCCCCGGCAATAAGCAAGCCCCAAGTCAACCTGAGCGTCTTCATTCTCATCTTCAGCGGATTTTTTCAGCCAGTAGATGGTTTTTGCAAAATTCTTTTTTACTCCAACTCCTTCCGCATAATATTTGGCTAGTCTGTTAAATCCGTGACTCCAATTCTGGTCGGCTGATTTTTCTGCCCATTTGAAAGCAAGTTCGGGTTTTTTTGCTGTTCCGATTCCCTTGTAATAAAAAAAGCTCAGTGTCGCCTGAGCATATTTATTTTCCTTGTCTGCACCATCCTTGGCGAGTTGAAATGCTTTTTTGACATCTTTTTTTATCCCTTTTCCTTTATAGTAGCACCAAGCTAAATTGCTTTGTGCTATTAGGCTACCTTTACTTGCCGCCTTATGGTACCACTTGAACGCTTCTTCAGGATTTTTTTCAACTTCAATTCCTTTATCATAAAAATAACCAAGCATATTCATACCATTTGGATTTTCATCTTTTGCAGCCTTTTTCGCCCAGTAAAACGCCTTTTTTAAGTCTTTTCCTACCCCTTTGCCATTATAGTAACACAAGGCCAGATTGCATTGTGCCATTGAATCTCCAGCCTTTGCTGCTCTTTTATACCATTTGGTAGCTTCTGCTTCGTTTTTTTTAACACCAATTCCTTTATTATAATAATAACCAAGCAGATTCAGGCTTTCAGGATTTTCCTTTTTCGCGGCTTTCTTTGCCCATCGGAAGGCTTGTTTAAAGTCTTTTTTTACCCCACTGCCATTTTCATAACAGCAGGCCAGATTGCATTGTGCCATTGAATCTCCAGCGTTTGCGGCTTTTTTATACCATTTGACAGCTTCTTTAAGATTTTTTTCAACACCAGTTCCATTGTCATAAAAACAGCCAAGCAGGTTTTGAGCAGTAGTATTTCCACCTTCAGCGGACTGCTTTGCTAATTGAAAGGCTTTATCATAGTCTTTATTTATACCTAGGCCTTGAAAATAACACCAGGCTAAATTACTCTGGGCATAAATATTGTTTTTTGCTGCGGCTTTTTCATACCATTTTACTGCCTTTTTGAAATCTTTTTTTACCCCCACCCCTTTAAAATAGCATGCTCCGAGATTGTTCTTTGCTGGTGGAAAATATGCATGTTCTGCAGCGTTTCTATAATAATCAAATGCTTTTTTCGGGTCTTTTTTAATTCCAATGCCATGTTCATAATAAAGCCCCAAATAATAATGTGCCTCATTACATTTGTGCTTAGCAGCCTGATCAAAATACTTAAAAGCCTCTTTACAGTCTTTAGGGATAACTTTGCCTTCAAAATACAAAATTCCTAAATTATACTGAGCATACTCGTTATTGTGCGCAGCTGCCTTTTTGAACCAGGTGATACCTAGCTTGATGTTTTTTGGAAGAAATTTACCTGTAGTGTACATCCAGCCAAGCATACTTTCGGCATAAGGAATGCCTTTAGCTGCGTTTAATTTGATAATATTTACTGCTCTTTTGCAGTCTTTTTTTACCCCAATCCCATTCAGGTAACACCAATATAAACTCTCAATAGCGGATTCATTTCCCTTATCAGCACTTTTTTCAAACCACTTAAACGCTTCTTTTATGTTTTTCTTAGTACCTTCACCGTTCTTATAGCAAGCTCCCACGTAGTACATTGCTTCAGCATCACCTTGTTCGGCGGCACGTTTTATCCAATAAAAACTTTTTTCAGGGGAACGACCCTTCGAAGCATATTTGAATGCAAGTTCTTTTTGTGCTTTGACGTCTCCGCTTCGGGCTTTGAAATTCAGCTTGATATCGTTTTCGTAGGATAGTTTGTTGTCGCACCCAAAGATAAATAGCAGTAGCAGAACATTAAGGATCGTTAATTGTGTTGAAAAAGTTTTCATTTTTCCGGTGCGGAGATTGTTATTTTAAGTTCTTTGAGCCTTTTAATTGCTTCTTTATTACCCTGCTTTGCCGCTTTTTTGTACCATTCCACCGCTTTTTTTAGATTTTTCTCTGTTCCTATGCCTTCTTCGTAAAAGATCCCAAGAAATCTTTGTGAAACAGCATTTCCCTTTTCCGCTGAGATTTTTCCATAATGAAAAGCTTTTTTGAAATCTTTTTTTATACCACGGCCTTCGTAATAACACCAGGCCAGATATTCCTGGGACGGAACGTATCCTTGCAGAGCGGCTTTTTCATACCATATGAAAGCTTCATTCTGATTTTTCTCAACGCCTTTGCCCTCCTCGTAGCATATACCCAGCATATCCTGAGCGCTTGCGTATCCGTTTTTTGCGGCTTTTTCAGTCCAGAGGAAAGCCTTTTTATCATCCTTTGCAACTCCTGTACCCCGTTCATAGCACATAGCCAGATTTTTCTGAGCGCAGGCATCATTTTGTTTTGCCGCCTTTTTAAACCACTTAAAGGCTTCATCTGGATTCTTTTCGACGCCATCACCCTTTATATAGCAATATCCGAGATTGCATTGCGATGCTGGATGTCCTTTTTCAGCGGCCTGAGTCAAAAGAGAAACAGCTTTTTTAAAGTCTTTTTTTACCCCGATTCCTTTCATATAAGTATTTGCCAAATAGAATAAAGCCAGGGGCTCGTTGCTTGATTTTACCGCTGTCTTGTACCAGAAATGCGCTTCTGAAAAATTCCTTTTTACTCCTTGACCTTTTTCATGGCAGAGTCCCAGAAGAACTTGTCCCGAAGTCGATCCGGAATGTGCCGCTTCCCTCAGATACTTCACTGCCGCTTTGTAATCTTTTTCAACAATTTTCCCTTCATAATAAATTTCACCCAAACGAAATTTTGCTCGGCATACATCATGATAAGCGGCTTTGTTGAGCCAGTATATAGCCATTTTATTATTTTTAGGAACAAAATCTCCATCTAGTACAATTATTCCAAGGTAATACTCAGCTTCTGGGTGGTTTTTGTTTGCCGCTTCTTTCAAATATTTAACTCCGGCATTGATATCCCTTTTTACACCCTCTCCGGCGATATAACGCCAACCTAAAACGAAAATGGACTCGGCATTGCCCTTTTTTGCGCTTTCCATATACCATTTGATTCCTAATTTAAGATTTTTACTGGTTCCAAATCCAAAACAATAGCAACCGGCCAATTCCTCCATTGCTTCGGCGTCACCTTGCTTTGCTGCGCGTTCGAACCAGTAAAATGATTTTTCGGGATATTTACGTCTGTATTTTTCCGCCAGTTGCATTTGTGCTTTGACGTCTCCGCTTCTGGCTTTGAGTTGTAATTTAATGTCTTTTGTGCCGGATAGATTGTTATCGCAGGCAGTTGCAAGAAGCAGCAGGAAAAGCGGGATGATTCCGGGGATGATTTGTCTGGAGTATTTTTTCAGAACAACCATGATCGTACAATGATTTATTACAATTTATCTATTTTATCCAAAGTCCAAAGCCTGAAGCCCAACAACAGCTACCGGCAGGCGATCCTGAAAATCATAATGGTGCCGACAATCTGATACAGGATATTGGGGATCCAGAGGATCAATTGCGGGTGATATTCGGGATGGCTGGTAAGGGACTTGCAGATCATCACGGAGAAAAAGTACGCGCCGGCCAGAATCACGCTGAGAAACAGTCCGATGGACGTTTCACGGCGGGAGGTGCGGATTGCCAGCGGCATGCCCAGAAGCAGAAAGGCAATCGGCGACAGCGCCAGGGCAATACGTTTGCTCAATTCCACTTCAAGTTCGGTGGTATCCTTGCCTTCACGTTTCGCCAGGATGGTTCTGGCGATTATTTCCTTGAGCGTCAGGAACCTGACCCGCTTGACCAGTCTTATCCGGTTGAACTCCTTGCCGTAATTAATCGGGAGCGTGAGTTTGTTGTTGTAGATTCTCGACGGAGTGCCTTTTTTATCAAAGGAGATCACTACGGCGTCTCGCAGTACCACCTCCATGGTTTGTGAGCCCCGGTCCACTTTGATAAGTCCGGCGGAGGCATGAATATCCTGTTCAAGCATGCCTGTGCTTGACATCCGGTAAATCTGGATATCGCGCAGCTCGTTGCCGATCTTGTTGCCGATATGGATTCGGGAATTTTCGTACTTGATGGGACGTCCGGGCTCAAAAATAGCGGTAGGCTGGTTTATCAACACGCGTTTTAATATTTCCTTTGCTTCGCCCAGGAAGTGCGGACCAATATTGATCTGCAGATAAAGACAGAAGCAGGTAAGCGCAAAAGTGATCATCAGGAGCGGGGAGATGATCTGGAGAATCGATACCCCGCAGGCGCGCATCGCGGTTATTTCACTGTCGGCCGACAACCTTCCGAATACCAGCATTACCGCCACCAGTATCGCCCAGGGTATCGCCAGGGAAAACACCACCGGCATTACATACACGATAAACATGAATGCCGTCCCGACCGGCACTCCCTGGGACATGTATTCAAAGACCTTGATCATCCTGGCCCCGAGCATGCCGAACGCAAGAATTCCTATCGACATCAGAAAGATGATGATAAAACTCTTGGTAACATAAATATTTAGTGTCTTCATTTCAGAATACCGACATATTCCCGAATAATAATTAAATCCTGAATCCGTGATAAATTTATTTTATGAAATTATAAAATGCTTGAAATTAATAACTTACCGTGGCTTTTCTTGTTCGCCCGCTGGGTGAAAAGAAAAATCCGTAAAAATTTTCCCGGATTCACGTAAGCGTTAAGTTTAACCTCAACTGCGTTGGTTCGCAAACCGGAATACCGAAATCCGGCGCTTTTTTTGGCTTTTCAGCTTCTTATCATCAACTTAAAGTGAGAAATTGCCGTTGAAAATTGGCAAAATTGACTTACTGAGGTTAATTGTATTAGATATCTGGAGGATAACGCTATTATGAAGAACGTGCTGCGCAGGAAACTTCTTGCTGGCGAGTTGTGTCTGGGCGGGTGGATGCAGATCGGGCATCCCGCATGTGCCGAAATCTTCGCCCGGGCAGGATTTGAGTGGGTTTGCGTTGACCTCGAACACGGGGCAATCGACATCGAAACCATGACCAATATTTTCCGGACCCTGGACGCTTTCGACTGTGTTCCCGTGGCCCGGATCCCAATCAACGACCCGGTGTGGATCCATCGCAGCCTGGACGCCGGAGCAAAAGGTTTGATCGTTCCCATGATCAAAACCGCCGAAGAAGCGGAACAGGCCGTCAGCGAAGCTAAATATCCGCCGCGCGGAACCAGGGGCTACGGCTATTCCCGGGCGAATCTGCATGGCATGGATTTTGCCGAATATATCGCAAACGCCAATGAGGAAATTGCCGTGATCGCCCAGATCGAACATAAGGACGCCATTGCCAATCTCGAAGGTATTTTAAGCGCTGAAGGCATCGACGGAGCGTTCATAGGCCCTCTGGATTTGAGCGGTTCGATGGGGTTGACCGGCCGGATGGAACATCCTGAGGTGAAGGCCGCGCTCGAACGCTTCCGCAATGTTTGTGCTGAATACAAAATAACTCCGGGCATGCATGTGGTAAGGCCGCATGCCGAAGCCGTCGAACAGGCAGTAAGGCAGGGATACCGGATGCTCGCGCTCGGACTCGATAACGTAATGCTGGATATCGGCGCCACCGATGCGATCAAAGCTGCTGAAAACGTGAAACTTTAATCATCACCCGACTGAATTGAATTTGCCATGATCCAGAATTTTCCCGAACTGACCATCATTGACGATGACGGTAAAAAAGTGTTCCCGCTGAGGATGGAACAGGCTTTCATTGGACGCGGCGACTGCAATATTATTATTAACGACAGCGAGGCGTCACGCCGCCATGCCCGTATCCTGAAAACCGGCTTCGACTACGAGATAGAAGACCTTCAGAGCAGCAACGGTATTTTCATTAACGATCAGCGGGTGCATTGCGCGAAATTAACCGATGGCGACCGCATCCTGATGGGGCGTACCCTGATCTTCTTCAACTATCCGGGACAGAATAAAAAGAAGGAACGCAAAAACGATACCGTGCTGCTCAGCGAAAAAGACAATTACACCCTTGACACCACCACCAACGATATCTTCAAATATGAGGGGCCCGATACGAACATCGACGCTATCCGCCGGGCCCATGACGACCTTGAAACCGTTTACCGGGTCCAGGACGCCTTGAAGTCGATCCTGGCGCCGCGAGAACTTTTTGGCCGGGTCCTTGGGATCATCCTTTCCGAGTTTGCCAGGATCGACTGCTGCTCTATCCATCTTCTCAATGAGCAAGGTAACCTGCACTGCGTAAATTCGGATTCCCGGCCGGGATGCAGGCGCGAAAGCTCCCAGCTGTTCAGCGAGAGCGTGATCAAATGTGTACTGGAAGAACGCAAAGCCGTGTTGTTTTTCGACGCCAGGAACGATGACCGTTTGGGTAAGGCGGAAAGCATTATGGAACTGAGCGTGAGGTCCGCCATGTGCGTACCGCTCCAGAGCGGTGAGAATATTCTCGGGGTTATCCAGGCGTTGGCCCTTACTCCCGCAAATCAGTTTACCCGGGAGGACCTTAGACTGCTTACCGCCATTGGCATGTCGGTTGGCGCGTATGTCGAGAATGCAATGCTTTATGAAAAGCTCGAAGCTGAGAAGCGCGGCCTTGAAGCAACCCATAACAAGCTTAAAAAGACTCAGGAACAGCTTGTGCAGTCGGCAAAACTTGCCGCGGTGGGACAGCTTGCCGCGGGGATCGTGCACGACATAAAAAATCCGCTCCAGGTTATTTCCGGACATGCTTCGCTGATCCAGATGCTGGTTGAAAAAATGGAGGTAAGGGAAGTCGATGGAATAAGTTTGCTCGAGGAGCTTCAGGAAATCAAAAAAGGTATTGCCCACGGGAAGAAAATCCTTGACCAGTTGCTGCAATTCTCCAGACAGTCGGAACCGGAAATGAGTCCGGTGGACATGTTCGACACCATAAGCGAAACCCTTGCTTTCCTGAAACATGAACTCGCAACCCGTGCGATCAAGGTCGCGCATAATATTCCGGAAAATCTCCCCCCGGTAATGGCGGACGCCAATCAGCTCAAGCAGACTTTTATTAATATCATCATCAATGCTGCCCAGGCTATCGACGAGAAGGGGCGGATCGAGCTGTCGGTTGAAGTGGATTCCGGAGATGAGCAGTCGTGGCTGATCGTGAAGATCAAGGACAGCGGCCCCGGAATGTCCGAGGAAGTGAAAGAACGTATTTTTGACCCGTTTTTTACTACAAAAAAAGAAAATGGCGGGGTCGGCGGTTCCGGCTTGGGGCTTTCCGTGAGTTACGGAATTATCCAGAACCACGGCGGCTCAATTACTATCGAAAGCGAAATTGATAAAGGTTCCATGTTTATCATCAAACTTCCGTTGTCCAGTAGGAAAAAGCCGCATCTTGATCTGGAAAAAACCGCCATAAGCAAGCCAATCCCTGAAAGATAGTTGGTTGATCATGAAAAAAACCGTATTGTGTCCTTTTCCCCGGAATTTGAAATTCGCCGCCGGAAAATATGTTTGTCATGGCGGTATTTGCTATCCGGCGGGAGCTTCCGCAAGGCTTAAATCCCAACTGGCCGAATTTGCCGAAGGAATAAACGAATATATGCCGGAAACTCCCCGGGTCAGTCCCGCTCCCGGAATTGATTGTTTCCTGGAGGTTCTCACCGGAAACAAAAAGATTCCCCGTCAGGGATACCAGCTTACCGTTTCCGCCAGGGGCGTTAAGATTGTTTCCGCTGATGAGCCCGGGGCCTTTTACGGTATCCAGACTCTCAGGCAGTTGTTCGATAATTACGGCGCGGAACTTCCCTGCATGAATATCAAGGATTATCCGGATTTCCCCCATCGGGGTGTCATGCTTGATATTTCCCGCTGCAAAGTTCCCGCCATGTCCACGCTGAAAATGCTCATAAAGCGGTTAGCCGGATTGAAGCTCAATCATCTGCAACTTTACATCGAACACACTTTTGCTTTTTCCGGACATGAAACCGTGTGGCGGGACGCATCCCCGTTGACCGCCGCCGATATTATCGAACTCGACAAGTTTTGCGCGGAACATTGCATCGAACTTGCGCCCAATTTTAACTCTTTCGGACATTTCGAACGTTGGCTGAAGTATCCCGAATACAAACACCTTGCGGAATGCCCGGACGGATATATAAATTTTCGCAAGAAACAGACCCCCTGTGGTTCAACTCTTAGTCCGAGCCGGAAAAGTCTGCGGTTTCTGGAACCTTTGTTCCGGGAGTACCTGGCAAATTTCACCAGTCCTTATTTCAATGCCGGATGTGATGAAACCTGGGAACTCGGCCGGGGCTGGAGCAAGCCCAAGTGTGATAAACTCGGCACTACCCGCGTTTACCTCGATTTCCTGCTGAAAATTCATAAACTCGTTCAGAAATATGACCGGAAAATGATGTTCTGGGGCGACATTATCCTGCACCAGCCGGAACTGATAAAAGAACTTCCTGAAGATATTATCGCGCTTAACTGGGGATACGAGTCCCGGCATCCGTTCGCCAGGGAAACCAGGCAGTTCGCCGAGTCCGGCGTGCCGTTCTGGGTTTGTCCCGGTACTTCTTCCTGGAACTCGATTACCGGGCGCACTAAAAATTGTATCGAGAATCTGTTCAAGGCCGCCTTGCACGGAGCAAAAAACAACTCTGAAGGTTATCTGATCACTGACTGGGGCGATGTCGGCCATCACCAGTACCTGCCGGTCAGTTATCTCGGGTTTGCGGCCGGGGCCGCCGCTTCGTGGGCGCATCGTGCCAACCGGAATAATGATTTCCCGGAAATCCTGAACAAATTTTTCTTCCGCGACGCCGCAGGAATTACCGGCAAACTTTTCTACGATCTTGGTAAAGTCCAGGAACTCAGCAAAGTGAGCATGCACAACAACTCGATTTTTGGGCGTATGTTGTTCTGGGACATGAAACCGGAGTCGTGGTGCGGCAAGTACCTCGTGAAAGTTACCCCGGACGAACTCCGAGCCTGTCTCATGAAACTTGATGAACTCGAAGTAATAAGTTCACATGCCGCACCGGGATGCGCTGACGCCGGAATTGTCATGGCCGAATTCCTCAATGCCGTAAATATGTGCAGACACGCCTGTCAGCGCGGCTTGCTCTACCACGGCGAAAAGCTGAACATGACCGAAGTAAGAAATCTGCTCCGGCTGATAATTTCCGGACATGAACGCCTCTGGCTGGCAAGAAATCGCATCGGTGGACTCCACGAAAGCTCGGAACACCTCCGTGAAGCAATGCTTCCCATCGGCGGCAAATAATTATTTTTCTCACGGAGACACTGAGAGCACGGAGGGGATTATTTTGCGAAGTCGCGCAACACTTCGCCAGTTCCATGCAAAGTCTGTTTTCTTCTGAATTTGCTTGGCGACATGCGATAGATTTCGCGGAATTTCCGGGCGAGGTAGTTTGAGTCGTTGAAGCCGCATTCCAGCGCGATTTGGGAGACTGGCAGACCGGTTTCCGTGAGCAGTTCGGCGGCTTTTTGGAGCCTGAGCCTGATCAGGTAATCGACCGGACTGTGCCCGGTGGCGTCCTTGAATGCGGTCATCAGGCTGCTTTTCGACATTCCCGCGAGTTTTGCCAGCTCCTTCACTGTCCAGTTCTTTTTGTACGCGGTTTCCAGCTTGCCGATGATCTTGCCGGTCCGGTACAGGGCTTTTGCCTGGGGGATTTCAACTTTCGAATACTCCCGGGAAAAGAAGATAACCAGGTCGAGAAGCATACTTAAAAGCAGCGTGTCGTATCCAGCCTGGCGTTCCTGTTGTTCGAGTGCCATGCGGTGAATCACGGAATCGACGTGTGCCAGGGAGCGCCGGGGAAGGTGCAGGCGGCTTTTGAACCGGTGGCGGTGGCGGTAACTCGGTTCCAGAATGAACATGGCGTTGTATCCGGCCTCGCCCTGGAGGTTTTTCAGATACCGCTTCAACCGCCGGTTGTCATACATGATATTGTAGAGCGCCAGACCGTGCCGTTCCCTGAAGTAATGTTCCGTTTTGCCCTGTAAAACAAACACATCGCCTGCCGCGACCGGATATTCTGCTCCGTCGATCCAGTGGACTCCGTAACCCTCGGTAATGATCACCAGTTCCGCGAAGTCGTGGTAATGCCGGATACCGGTAAGGTCACCCTCATGCTGCGGAGAGGCATCGCCCCGGATGGCTATCACGGTAATCGGGTGGGAGTTTTCCGGGAAGAAATCCCGGCTGTGGGCGATCACGCTTTTTTCAGAATCAGACATTTTGGAATATTATGCTTGAAAAATGTAATATTGTCAAGGTTGATAGCTGTTGTTGCGCTTAAAATACTATATAAACAGACAAAAAGCAATAATTGTCTTATAATGCTAATCAATTTGGAGGGAAGTAAAAATGGCGGGAACATTTCGTTTTTCGTTCGGACCGTGGAACATTCATGAAGGGGCCGATCCTTTCGGGCCTGAAGTAAGGGAATCCATTCCGTTTAATGAGAAGCTCAAGGTCTACAAAAAACTCGGGTTCGACGGTGTTCAGTTTCATGATGACGACGCGGTCCCGAATATGAATGAATTATCGGCCGGGGAAATTTTCAAAGAAGCGGAAGCCGTAAAAGGCAAGCTGGATGAGCATGGACTCATCGCCGAATTCGTTGCTCCCAGGCTTTGGGAAGATCCGCGTACCATCGACGGCGGTTATACTTCAAACTGTCCGGAATGCCGCAAGTATGCTATTGAACGCAGTAAACGCTGTATTGATATTGCCCGGGCTTTAGGCACAAGGAACATCGTGCTGTGGCTGGCGCGCGAAGGCACTTACGTCCGCGAAGCCAAGGATTCCGTGGAAGCGGTGGAACGTATTGCCGAAGCTGCCCGGATAATGCTCGATTACGATCCGGAAATCCGGATAATGATCGAGTCCAAGCCCAATGAACCGATGGATCATACCTACATTCCCACCATCGGGCACGCTATCGGGCTGGGACTGCTCACTAACGCGCCGGAAAGGATGGGATGCCTGATCGAATCCGCCCATGCTATTCTGGCCGGTCTTGACCCGTCCGACGAAATGGGTTATGCCTTGGCGCACAAAAAGCTGTGGAGCGTCCATCTGAACGATCAGAACGGACTGAAATTCGACCAGGACAAGACTTTCGGCGCCGTCGATCTCCGCCGGGCCTTCAATCAGGTGAGAATTCTCGACAAGCACGATTTCGGTAATGACGGCGAATGGATCGGACTCGATGTCAAGGCCATGCGTACCCAGAAAATCGATGTTTCAATGAAGCACCTTGCCAACAGCCGGACGATTTTCCTGAAACTGCTGGAAATCAGCCGCGGTATCGATGATGAGGAAATCAACCGGTTCCGTTCGGAGCGCGACTACGAAGAACTCGAAATGTATATCGTCAGTAAGCTTCTAGTGTCAAGTCAAGCGTAAAATGTCGGTAAAGATTGCGGAAATTTCATGAAGCAGGCTGAAGCATGTAAAAAGAAACAGCGGCTCCCGGTAAGAGGAGCCGCATTCCTTTTTTTGAGGTTCTACTATCTTCTGTAACGACGATTTCTGGAATCGTCTTCCCGGAAGTCGCGCCGGTCTGAGCGGTTATGTCCACGCTGGTCATTGTAATCCCATCTCCTGGAATCGTGACCGGATTTCCGGTAGGCGGGAATAACCACAACCGGCTTCTTTTTGTGATCGTTGCAATTTCTGTAGTCTTTTACCGGGGGCTTCTTCTTGATGATGACTACCGGGGGTTGGTAACGGACGCGTTCTTCTTCGTATACCGGGCAACTGCCGTAATATACAACTTTGGTTACCGGTTTCGGCCTGAAGAGGCTTCCGAGGTTAATGCTGATTGAGACGTCACCGGCGGAAACGGTTCCGGCAATAGCGAACAATACGGTTCCAGCGATTACGGCTTTCAGAGCTTTTTTCATTTTTCTGCCCTCCACTTTTAAGGTTATGCTTTCTTGAGCTTTATCCCATCCTCTATGTATATTGTTCGCGGCAAGTCCCATGAAGTTACGCCAAAAAAGAAAAAAAATTAAAAAAACCGGGAAAAAAGCCGTTTCCAGGTTTATTTTATGAAGATATGAAAATGACGTTTAAGACAATTTCCGGAAATGCCTTGAGGCTGGACGGTGGCTCGATGTTCGGAACTATTCCCAAAGCTCTGTGGAGCAAATGGACAGAGTGCGATGATTCAAACCGGATTCCATTGTCGTCCCGGATTCTGCTGATTCAAAGTTCGTCCGGAAATATCCTGATCGATACCGGGGCGGGTAACTACATGACTCCGAATTTCGCGGAGCGTTACGGTATCGGCCTGAATTCCTGCCGGCTCATGGAGAGCCTTGATGAATCCGGTATCGATGAATCCGATATTGATTATGTGATTCTCTCCCACTTGCACTTTGATCATGCCGGGGGACTTTTACCACCTTATCCTGAGTCTGAAAACCCGGATTATAAGCTGCATTTTCCCAGGGCGAAATATGTGGTCAGCCGCCGCCAGTTTGAGTGGTCGGGACAACGTCATCCCCGTGACCGCGCTTCCTACATTCGCGGACTTGCCGACAAACTTGAAGCATCCGGACGGCTTGTTTTAGTGGAGGGCAAGGAAACACAGATTGGTGTTTTACCCGAGGAAATAGAGTTTTTTCATTCCGACGGCCATACCCCCGGAATGTTGTCCGTGAAAATAACCGGTGAATCGCGAACCGTATTCTTTACCAGCGATTTAATTCCCGGGACCCCGTGGCTGCATCTGCCGGTGGCGATGGGGTACGACCGCTATCCCGAAAAGCTCATTGATGAAAAGAAGTTTATCCTGGAACAAGCGGTAAAGGAAAACTGGCTGATGGTTTATTCCCACGACCCCCTGATTGCCGCATCAAGGGTAGAGATGGATACCAAAGGCCGGTATGTTCCCGTAGAACAAATGAACAACATACAATAAAACAGAGAAATTATGAAATTTGAGAAACTTACCGACTGTTTGTACCGGGTTGAGGACACCTGCAACGTCTACCTTGTAACCGATGGAAATAGGGCCGTTGCCATCGACTTCGGTTCCGGGAAATGGGTTAAGGAGTTGGGGACGATTGGCATTGATACACTCGATATGGTATTCATCACTCACGCTCATCGCGATCAGGTATCGGGACTCCTGGAAAAGCGTCCGCCGCGCTGCCGGGTGCTGGCTCCGGGAGGCGCCCGTGATTTCCTTGGGCCGAAGCAGGTTAAAGATTATCATGCCAAGTACCGGGTCGAAGGCTGTCCGAAAAATTACGCTGTGCCGGAAAAGGGTATTCCAGGGATTGAGTACGTTTTGGGAGAAGGCGATATCCGCTGGCGAAGTTATTTGTTCCGGACGATTCCAACCCCCGGACACACTGACGCCGCGGTTTCGATATTTACTAACGCCGGCGATAAAATCGCGGCATTTTGTGGCGACGCCGCCCACGCCGGAGCAACCATCCATCAGCCGTTCCACCTGGAATGGGACCACTGGACAGGAACCGGCGCGCTTGCCGCCTGGCATGGCGTCAAACGGCTGGCGGGGCCGGGAATAGATATTTTATGTCCGTCGCACGGGCCGGCGGTTACTGACAATCCCCGGAAAATGCTTACGGAGCTTGCCGGTAAAATTCAGAAGTTTTACGAGTCCAAACTTTCGATATGTCCAGGGATAAAGGACAAACTGGTTTTTCCAGAAATTCTTTCCGGCGGCTTCGAGAAAATCTTTCCGCACCTTTACCGTTATATTAAAAACGGATTGCTTTTGGTGTCGGACAGCGGCGAGGCGTTGGTAATCGATCCCACCATGAATGAAATGGAAAAGCTGGAAGAACTGGTGAAAAAGCTTGGCAGTCCGAAGCTGACCGCCGCAATTGTCAGCCATTACCACCTGGATCACTGCGATGCGATCCCGTATCTCCGGAAAAAACACAATACCAAAGCATATTTGCATCCAGCCGTGGCGAAACCGCTGTCGGGGCCGGATAAATACTGGGTCCCGTGGCGAATGCCCGAAGTCATGAAACCCGACAAACTGCTTCCGGAAAACGGTGAATGGCAATGGAACGAATACAAAATCAAGGTGGCGCATTTTCCGGCCCAGACCTGGTGGCATGCCGTCTATCAGACGAATGTGGATGGTGTGGAAGTTCAGTTCGGGGGCGACAATTTCCAGCCTGCCGCAAGGTGGAACGGCACTGGCGGATTCTGCTCATACAACGGTTGCCGGTTTATAGAAGGCTGGCACGACAGCGCCCAACTGGTCATCGACTGGAAACCGGAAATGATTGTCAACGGACACGGCAATGCCTTCTATTTCCAAGCTGAACAGTTCAGGGAAATCAAAAAATGGGCGTTGAAAGCGGAAAAGGCAACTGCCGCGCTGTGTCCGTCCGGAGACCTTGAAAAGGACTACTACATCCACAATTTCAACGAGCCTATGACCTTCAGGGAAATGTGGAAAAACCTGTAGCAATTTACTTTAGACCAACTTTTTTCATCATTTCCAACAAGGTCGGATGGAAAACTTTTTTTGCTTTTGCAGGTTCGAGAACCTTCCCGGCAAGGCCGATGCTCTTGAAGCCCTTGGTGTCGGGCAGCACTCCATAATATGGATACAGCTTGTCCATTTTGTTGAGAAACGCGAGTACGGTTTTGTGGAGCGCTTCCGGGTTGGCGGCGTCGATCCGGATAGTTTTATCTTTCCTGTGTGCGCGGGCTTTTTGCCATTTTTTTATTTTTGCGCCGTTGCCGGTTGTCAGCTTAATAACGGTCTGATCGGCCTGGGCTTTTGCAACGACGCTTGGCTGTGCGGCCTTGCCGCCGGTAGCCTTGCCGGTGTAGTAATTGAACCAGTCCTGAATGCGTTTGGCGTCATCCTTGACAGCTTTCGGCGCGTTATCGGGAAGTTCAACCACCAGTTTTTGTGCTTTTACGGCCTTGATTAAATCAAGTTCTTTGATGTCGTTGCTGGTCAGGGCGCTAACGTCATACAGCGGATACTCGCGAAACTCGATATTTCCGGCCCGGCGGTTTCCTGCCTGGACATCATCCGGCCATGATTTTGAATTTAAAACAACCTGTGACGGTTTTCCGTTGGTAAAAGTTTGCGAATTGTCATTGATCCTGATCCTGACCCTGGTCTCCGGTTCGGAGCGTTGAAAAATCACCGGCAGGTTAATAAGGTCATGAGTCATTATCTTAAAACGCCAATAAGGCGGTTTGCCGGTATTTTTAACCATTTCAGATTTAACCAGCAGCTTTTTGATGCCGGAATCTGCAAGAGTTCCGGTTCCGCAAACTCGCAGGATAACGATTTTCCGGGCGGGAATTTTAAACTTTGTTCCGGCGCCTGCCAGGGTGATTATGGATTCAAGCGGTTCGCCGTCTTCACGTGCTGCCAGTACGGCGGAATTGTTCCAGTATCCGGGGCGGAACACCAGTTTAGCCGTAACGGGCTTGAATTCCGGGTTGATGACCACGATCCGGCTTCCCGCGCCTTTGCCGTAGCGGGTTACGAGCAAGTTTCCGGAGGCGTCGATTCCGGGGGAGGGCTGTCTGCCCAGCCTAACCAGGCCGATTAGTTCGGGAACCCGTTCAAAGAGGATTTTATTGCCGAGAATCGGCAGCATCGGACCGGGGACTCCGCTCCAGTAATACGACAGGAACAGGTTGTTTTCCATGAGCTGACGGTAGACATCCTGGGCTTCTTCGGCATCCATGTCTTCCCAGTCGACCCAGCGGATATATTTAGGGTCAGCGCCTTTGTGCCAGACAATTGCCTTGCCGGTTCCGAGCCGCGCAACCATGGTTTCAAATCGGAAGAGACGGTCGGAAGTGCGCATCGGGTTTCCTTCGTACAGCCCGGCATCCGCCCTGACACCGATCATATAGGGGGTAACCAGTTTGAAATTGACGGCATTCGCCATCCGGTATTTGCCACAGAAGTTGCGGTGATTGATATCAAGCAGGTTGGCGATTCCGGCGGCTTCCAGCGCAAATATCTTACCGTCCTTGAAGCTTTTCCGTTTGGTGTTCATTACGCCGCCGACATCCGCCGGAATAAGCCGATGGGCGAAACAGGAGTCCCAGCCGATACCTTTTGAAGCGGGGAATTGTCCTGGAATCCGGTTGATGCTTTCGATAAACAGTTTTGCGTAGTCGTTACCCCATGAGTAAACGGGATAAATGGCATATTGTCCCTGGCATTTTCGCTTACGTGGGTTTTTCTCGTTGGAAATTTTCGGGAAATGCTTTTTCCACAGGTCCCACTCGGTCCAGCACACGTTCAGATACCACATCGGGGCCACGCCCTGAAATTCCGCCGGTGCGAGCCGTTTCCGGGTGCGTTCCCGGATTGCATCGATCTGTTTTTTTGTCCTGTAGTTTTTGAAGCCGATACTCCATTTTTCAGTGATCGACCAGTCCCCCATCCTGATGAAAGGCTTGTAACACCATTCCCATGAACCGCGTCCGCCGAACAGCCGCCGGATCAGGTCGCTGGTGTTTTCCTGTTTCAACGCCTGTGGTTTCCAGAACAGATATGAGCTTTCCCCCGACAGCACCGCTTTATCAATTTTGTCCGCGGGACCGAAGAGTTTCGGAAACAGGTCGTACCAGTGCTGAACGACGTCTTTATGTCCGTATCTGGAGGATGAAGCGGAAACAACGAATGAATAGTCAAAACTTTCTCCGGGAGCCAGTGTGAAAGGGGTGGACAGGAAAAGTTTTACTTTGCCGGATTTGTCTTTGGTCCGTCCGGAATCAATCCGGCTGTAGAGCATTTTCGGGTTCATTCCGATAATCAACGCGGAAGATTTGTCATAAGCGGCGTTTGTTGGAAACCAATTGGAAAGCACTGCGTCGTTTGGATCGAATACCAGTTTTCTCGTGTCCTGATAGCCATTGAAGAACTTGGTTTTGCCGGAAGGGACGCCTGCCTCGAATACCGGACGCAGAAACAGCCGTTTGCTGTCATTGTTCGTTGCTTTGAAATAGTATTCCATTGCTTCCATCGGCAGTTTTCGGACACTTTTCTCCAGCTTAACTTTTATTTCCGCCGGGGACACCGTTTTAAATTTTTCCGGCTTACCTGGCTGGGAGGTCAGGATTTCCAGCCGTGAGTATACCGGAACTGCGCCTTTAAGGAATGGTGAACGGAATATAGGTTCGCGGTCAGCGGCATTAAGCAATGCAAAGCAGAAGAATAAAAGGTAAAGAGCAAATGATTTTTTCATAAACAGATAATTTCCTTTGAAATTGAATTAATGATTAAAGGCCGGTCCAACAATGGGTATTTGCGGTTAGTGTTTCATAAATTCCATCTCCGGTAAAAGGCTTCTGGATTTTCATGCTCTCGGCGTGTTTGTCGGCGTAAAGGATATTGACGTTCCGGTTGTGCCTGGGATCAGCAGTACCGACATTCGTGCTGGTACTCGAATAATTCAATACCCGGTACCAGCCGTAATTGGTGTCAGGATAGGGATTGCGCAATACATCCATTGCCGCGTACAGATGACTGGGATACTGCACGGAGCTGATCTTGCGGTTGCCCGTATATGCTCCGTTAATGTAATAAGAACTGCCGTAACCTTTGTAGTTGATTCCGTAACCGGTGTAATTCATGGCGGTATGATTTGAGTTCCATTCGTTCTGGGCATAGGTAGTAGGAGTGAGGGAAGGGCACACGAAAATATCGTCCGGAACAAAACTTTCATTAACGAGTACGCCGCTCCAAGTGGGATACCGCGGTATCCAGCCATCGAAATCGCCCTCGTACATAGCCAATCCCTGGCCAACCTGCTTCAGATTGTTGATGCAGTTCATGCTCTGGGCCTGTTCCCGGGCATTCTTTAGTGCCGGCAGCAGCATTGCCGCTAATATGGCAATGATCGCTATTACTACCAGTAACTCGATCAGGGTAAATGGTTTTTTCACGGCCTTCATGACTTCTATCTCCCGGTTAGTTATAATGTAAATTATTTCTGAAATAGGTTTATGGACACGTTTCTCCCTTGATAAACTTTTCCTGAATCACCTGCATTCCTGTGAACGGCGCGGTTTCTTCGATGATGCCGATCAGCCGCCGGACTGCTTCACATGCCAGATTGTGACGGGTTCCGCCGATAGAAGCAAGTCCGTCGCGTTCAAGAAAAACCGGGTTGGCTCCGTGGCCGATCACCTTCAAATCGCGGGGAATATCGATCCCCAGCAGTTTTGCCTCCCGGACAAAACGGGCTGCAATCGAATCGCCGCTGCAGAACAGAGCATCGAAGGGAAGGTTGCGATGATGCTTTGTCAACCAACTCCGCAGATCAAGTTCATCTTCAAAAGCGATAATCAATTTTTCATCGTAAATTCCCTTGTTAAGAAGGATGTTCCGCCAGGCTTGAAAACGATTATTAAGAACCAGGTATTTTTCATTCTCTTTAAATGGCGCCAGGGTGGCGAATGCGATTTTCCGGCAGTTTCTTTTCATGACATAATCAACAGCTTCGGCGTAGGCGGCGTCACAGTTTTCCGACACCACCGCCGCATCCGGTAGGTTAATTATGTGGTTGCTGATAATAACTTCCGGTATCCCGCGCTGTTTCAGTACAGCATGAAATTCTTCCAGTTGATGTAATCCGATGCAGATCACACCGTCGGAATATGGAAAACCGATACGGTCAATAGCCAGATTAAAATTTTCCGTGTTCAGGATAGGCATAATTTTAACGTCATATCCCCAGCGCAAGGCCTCATCGAGAATATCCCTGAAGAGAAACATGGTCGATCTGGAGTTGAATGCCGCAAAGTCGGAATGATGCGGTGAATTAAACGTATCGAGCGCTGTTGCCAGAGTTATGGTTTCGGTTTTCTGCTTGCGCATGTTTCGCGCCAGGATGTTATGACGGTAATCGAGCTTGTCCTGGATTTTGCGGATTTTTTCCAACGTTTTTGGTTTCACCAGTCTTGCCGTGCGTGGATTGATGGCGCGCGATACCGTAGCGCTGGAGACCCCCGCCTGCCTCGCGATTTCCGTCAATGTCACTTTTTTATTTGATGCTTCGATCATCTGAAACCTTAATGTAATCATTTAATGTAATCGTTTACATTTATCCTTATTATAACAATAATTTCTCTGATTGTCAATAGTTCTGATAGGGAATTTTTATGGATTTCCAAAAATTCGTCAACTGCGTCAATCTTTTGCCGGGGTGAGCATGGATTGCTTCAGGTTTTTCCGGGTGACGTTTTCCACATGGTTGTCAACGAATCCGAGATTGGTGGAGACCTCGGGATGGAGAAATCCTGAAGAATGGCTGGTGATCATCTGCCGCCAGTTACTTATCATCAAGGTTTCGCCGCCGTCGCAAACGCCGGCAACTGTATCGGGAGGGAGACTCGCAAGCTTAACCGGCGGGAAATTGCCGTTGGCGGGATTGCTGAACGGGTAATTTCCAAGGTGCTGATTCCAGCCATAACTTACATCAATGATCTCAGCGCGGTGTTTGCCGCGATAGAGATGGGTAACGGCTCCGTCTCCGGAAACGCTGTAGTTCATATCGGCCGGACAGTGCAGTAATTCCTTATCGGCCGGCAGGTAGTTGAGCATCATCAGTTCTTCGCACCACCATTTGGGATTATCCGGGCCGAACTTGGCCATTGGCATCCAACCTTTCGAGTCTTTCGCATATAACAGTGACGCTTCGATTATCTTTTTCATGTTGGCTTGACAGTCCATACTGTAATTCCGCATCCTGGCCTTGTTGAAAACCGGCAGCACAAAGACGGCAAGGATCAGCAGTACAATTATCAGGGCGAACATTTCGAAGGAAGTAAAGAAGTTCTTCCGAAAACGGCGGCAAAATTGTTCAGGCAAACTGTTCATCACCCACCTCCCTATACGACGCGTGTTGTTTTACCAGCCTGCTTTTTCTCCTCAACCCCTTAATTAAATAATAATATCAAATTGGCCCGGGGCAAAGTGTAAATCCAAGGAGATTTACATTTTTTTACCGGCCTTTTTCTTCCACTGGTCGTAATCCAGGAAGTAACCGACTCCGGGAAATTCCTCGTGACCGGTCTTGAAGGCTTCGACGCTGGTGATGTTCGCGCATTCCGAATCGGTTTCGATCCTGATTTTGCCGGTGTTCGCGGTTTTGAACACGTTGAACTTTTTGTTGCCGATGGTATTACCGGCGGTGAAAGGTTCAGATTCACCGTCAATATAGATTTTGTAATCGAATATCTGCTGTCCGTTTTCCAGGTTTTCGCGGAGAACAAGGTGGTCGAATTCGATGTTTCCGGGGAATTCAACCGCATAACCGCTTCCCTGTTTGACAATCTTGCCGGGAACCGGTTTGGCGAACCGTTTGTTGAGTTCGGCGGTGGTTTCAACGAGCCTTGCCACATCATTTTCGTCCAGGAGGCCGTCGCGGTTCGGGGGAACGTTGAGCAGCAGGTTCGCGCCAAAGCCGACTGAGCGGTAATAAATCCCGAGCAGGTGTTCGACCGTTTTCAGGGAATCTAGGTCGTCAGGCTGCCAGAACCAGTTGCGGCGGATTGCCACATCACATTCCGGCGGCAGATAGATCCGGGCATTGGTGCGGCTTGCCTCTTCACGGGCAGTGGTGAATGCGGAAATGCTCAACTCATTTACTTCGTAGTTGCAGGGGTCGGCGGCCAGACCGTCTTCATTGCCGACCCAGCGGATCGTTGGATGGCCCATATTAAATATCATCGCCTGCGGCTGATATTTGTCCTTTACCGCCATGATCGAATCCCAATCGTATTTACGGCCTTCGGAGCCGGCGCCGTCAAACCACAACTCGAATAGTTCGCCGTATTTTGTGCAAAGTTCGGTAAGCTGGCGTTCGTAAAACTTGTCATAGGCTTCTTTATCGGCGTAACAAGGTTCGTGACGGTCCCACGGAGAAAGGTAGAGTCCCATTTGCATGTTAAGTTCGCGGCAGGCTTCGGCGAATTCCGCAACCACGTCGCCTTTGCCGTCTTTCCAGGGGCTGGATGCCACGGAATAATCGGTTGTTTCGGTGGGCCACAAACAGAATCCGTCATGATGCTTGGCGGTCAGGATCATGTACTTGAAACCGTTGTCTTTTGCGGTTTGCACCCACTGCCGGGCGTTCAGCTTCGCGGGATTGAATTCGCACGGATCAAGTGTGCCGTCGCTCCATTCTTTGGCGTAATATGTGTTGATTCCGAAGTGACAGAAAATTCCGGTTTCCGCCCGTTGCCATGCAAGTTGCAGTTTATCAGGTTTGATAGCCATTACAGTCCCGTATTTTTTTTGATGGTAGCTGAAAACCAGTTAATCTAAATCATTACTCCGGGAAAGCAACGGCAAAACCGCAAAGATTACTCGATTACCACCATTTGCGCGCCGGTAAGTTCCGGAAAGCGGATTTCCAGGTAGTTGCCGGAACGGATTGTTTCCAATTTGTGGATTTCCGGCACAATAGTTGCCGTTTCCGCATCGGTTTTAACCTGGATTACCGGGTTCTTGATTGTCACCGGTTCCTCGATGATCTGTGTTTCGCCGCGTTTTTCCGGCACGTATACCAGCAGATGCATGATTAGCCGGTTGTCCTGACGGTTCAAGGTGACTCGTCCGAAAGCCGGGAAATTTTCCGCTTTTATCAACGGATCAGGGAGCAGCCGTTCCAGGCAGTTTTTCAGGAGTGTGCGGTACTGCACCGGAGCCTTGCGCGAGTATGCCGCGAAGATCGGAAAATTGCAGTGAATCACATTTCCGGAAGCCGATTGGACTGCCACCGCGAAGTTGTTTTCAGTTCCCGGCGGAGCGTAGCGGTGACCGTGAAAGCCGTCCCAATGGATGTCGAAGTACGGCGGAATTACGTGCGACAGCACTTCCGATCCCTTGCCGGGAGTCATTGAGATGCCGGTTTCGTAGATGGTTACCGGCATTTCCGGCAGATCGGCTGCGATTGACGATTCCGGCTGGAAATATTCGATGGAGGTTGGGGCAGGGCCGTTGTATTCCGTTCCCCATTCTTTCAAAACGAATCCGGTTTTGTCCTGGTCGAGTCCGGAAATATTAGAGCTGAAAATCTTTCCGCCTCCGGCAAGATAATTGCTGATCTTTTCCGCGAGTTCCGGACTCAGCGTTACGGTGTCCGGCAGGATCAGCAACCGGTATTTTGAGAAGTCCATTGCATCGTCGATCACGTCGAATTGGCAGTTCAGTTCACAGAGCATCCTGGCGGCCCCGGTGAGTTCCGGATATTTGCTGACGTGATGTGGCCCAAAACTTTTCGGAACTTCCGAAAGGATCGCGATTTCCGTTACCGGCTTTGCGTTGGCTGTCCACGGTTCGCGCTCGGAAACCTTGCTATAAGCATTCCCGATCATCCGGTAAACATCCGAATCAGGCTTGCCGCGCGGGTGGAGGTGGTCGCCAATACTGATGTCCACTCCTTGTGCCAGGGCATGAAAACAGTCGTAATTCAGCGCCTCCAGGGGGCGAAGTCCCCCGAAATCCCCCCACGACTGATGGAACCGGGCCGTCATTGCCAGAACCGGCTTGCCAAGATTGCGGAGATAGCGCACGGTGAGCGGAAACGTATCGTAGCCCCATTCCGGCGAGGTGGGCAGACATTCCAGTTCGAGGTGCGAACTGATTTCCGCCTGGGGTTTGTAGGGGATGCCGTTCATGAAGAGCATTTTGTCTTCCGGAACGGCGGCGCGGAGCCGTCTTGCCACTTTCAAGCGCAAATCATCAGCGAATTTTTGCACCTGAACATCATCAAGCACGTCCATTCCCTGCTCCCGCATGGCGTTAAGACACTCGTATCCATAGCATGGCGCATTGCCGAAGCTGTCGAAAAAGAAACCGTCGACTTCGGGATAAAGATCCAGGATTTCGGAAATTTCCGCCAGCACATGGTCGAGATAAGGAGTATTGAAGCACATTCTGCGGAAGAAACTGCTGGTGCGGCCCTCATCGATGCAGACTTGTCCTTTGCGGTTTACTATTGCCCAGTCGCGGCGGCGCTGCGCCAGTTCGTGATGAAATCCCACATTGATATAGGCGGAAACCCCGATACCCCCGGCATGACACGCCGCGATCATATCACCGGTCATTTCACGGCGCAATCCCGGATGACGGAAGCCGACTTTCGTGGGATAATAGCTGAATCCCAGGTTGCATCTCGCAAAGAAATTGATGTGTTGGACTCTTGCCTGGCGCAGGATTTTCGCGAATTCCTCCGGATTGAAATCGGCGCCGACATCCGGAATGGCCGGTAAAGTGTGAAAATCCATGTGCATCGCGCGTTTTGGAACTTTCATGATCATTGTTTCCCGTAAAAATTTCCTGTTGTTATGATAATATATGAGCATAGATTGAAAATAAAAGTTCAAAAACAATGAACAAAATGATTTTAGTACATTTTTCATGGAGAAATTGCATATTCTATTCTTGATTTTCTCCGAAATGATAGTTGGTTTAATATTTATTGTTTTTAATAATTATTGAGGAAATCAAATGAAAGACTGGTCGTTCGTGTATGTTGCCGATATGCAGCCGGGATCGCCGAAATCATTCCGTTTTAATCCCGCATTGGTTGAAAACTGGCAGACCGCCCGGAAACAGATCATGGAAATGAAGCCGGAATTCATGCTTGTCGGTGGTGATGTTACCCGCGACGGTTCCATCCACCGGTATGAACTCGACGAGATGAAACAGGATTTCGACGCTATGGGAGTTCCTTATCACGTTATTCCCGGCAATATGGATACCGGAAACAAGCATTCGCACCGGCAGGGACCATATTCGGAACGCGATGACGTCAGCTTGAATATCACGTCCTTCCAGGTGAAAACCTTCGAGCAATATTTCGGGCCAAGCCAATGGAGCTTCGATCACGAAAATGTTCGCGTGTCGGGTTTCTGCGATATGCTTCTCGGTTCCGGGCTTCCTGAAGAAGCTGAGCTGTGGGAATGGCTCGAGGCCCAGGCTGAACGCCCCCCCGCCGAACATCAGATATGGCTGATGCATTACGCGATGTTTATCAACGACCTGAATGAACCGGAATTCGACATTACCGATCCTGAAGGATATTTCGAGTGGTATTTCGCTATCGAACAGAAATGCCGCGGCCGTCTCCTTGATATTTTTAAAGCTGCCAATACCGAGAGAGTCATTACCGGACATATTCACTGCCGTAAGGATTTTTTCGTCGACGGCATCCATTTCGACCTGGCCCCCGGAACCTGTTTCGGACAGTGGGAGGACAAGTGGCCCGACGGTGATATTACCCTGGGTTTTTTCAGGTATGACGTTTCCGATGCCGGAATGACTAAAACTTTCGTTCCGCTCGAAAAAGTCTCGGAACGGAAAGACGCTTACGGTCCGGGCGGACATCCCAAGCCTGAAGCGCGCGATTATTCCATCGCCTGGGACCAAGGAGAATCCTTGGATTGAATGGGCAAACAGCTTCGCGAGTTTGCCGGGTTCGTGAAACGGGGTAAAATTTAAAGAATCCCACAAAGAGGGGGTAAAATTACCACGTCTCTAAATTTCTAGTCTTATCCTTATTTATAAATAATAAGATACAAAGTTTTAAAATACCTTTTCTCTTTATATATGCCAACATTGAACAACATCCCTTTCCGAAGTATTTATCAGACTTAATATAAAAGTATTTATTGGGATTTGTATTTTTATTTTCTTTTTTATCTTTACCACCCAAAATATATAATGTATCCACGTAATCATTTTCTGGAGCATTCTTCATATGAATGATATTTTCTCGTTCATTCTTACTTGTTGGAGAAAAGACATAAAAACCACCCTCTTTTGCTGTATTTATTAATTTTAGCTCTAGAGGATATTCTATGTTTGAACCTTCCTTTCTTGTTAATACTTTTCCACTTTTGTCTAATAGAGGCAACATTATTATACAATTCTTCGGGAATTCGTTCTGCTTGTTGGGATCAATTTTAATCCATTCCGTCTTAAGTGTATTTAGATTAAATATTTTTGTCTTTCTTGTTTTCTCATTGTATATGCAATTATATACATATTCATTCAATTTTACTATTTTTCCGGCTTTTTCCAACTTAACGACAATACTATTATTTTTATAGGTATTACCTTTACCTTTTTTCGTTTTACTCATTTCTATAAAGCTAAAAGATAATCTCTTGTAATGGTATCCTTTCTTCATAAATGTGAGTCCAATTCCTAAACAATCTTTACCTTCAATACAAAAACCGCTATCAACAGATATTGTTTCTCTTATATAATAACTAACTCCTGTTTTAAAGTTTAGATGTTTCTTGTTAATATCAATTTTAACATTATTTAAAGCATTGCCATTTTGGTCAATAATTTTACCTTTTAAAACTAAATTTCCTGTAAAGCGAAAACTGTCTTTACGTTTTGATTTTTTAGATGAAGAAACAACTGTTTTATTTTCGCTGTGAATACATCCCATAAAAATAAGATATATGAAGATAATCCTGATTATTGTTTTTTGTTTCATATTTTTCCAATCAAATCCGGGATTTGCTATTAAACAATCTCTCCACCAAGGACAAACATTATATTTACAAGGCAGCGGAATACGGATCGCGTTACCTGATATTTTCAGTTGTGCCGAAAAAAAAGCAGGGAAAATTTCCCTGCTTTAATTTAAATATATTCCAAGTGGAATAATTATTTTTTAGGCGGAGCCGGGGGCATCATCATTCCGCCAGCAGGCATTGAATTTCTCTTTTCCTGGATCTTTTTGACCGAATTCTGGATTTTGTCCTGAAGGTCTTTAGGAATATTGATGTTGAGTTTGATGTGGTTTTTCTTGCCTTCGATCTTGATGGCCTTTGAAATTTCCGGAGCCATCTGGGGATCCTGCTGGGCAACAGTGCTGGCAAGTGCCATCAGCATCATCTGCATCTGCATTTGCAACATGCCGACTGACTGTTCGTCTTTGCATTCCAGATCGCCGTCAATTACCACTGCCCCGTTTTTGAGCACGTCAACAGAAAGTCCGCCGCTGTTCACATTTGCCATCGGACCTTTTTGCTTATTATCCTTCGGTACTTCAAATGCGGCCCACAAGGGAGCTTTTTGGTTGAGTTCGACAATTTGGCCCATGATCACTTTGTTGGCGCTGACTTTTTTGCCTTTCATGTCATTCACGACCTTGGCGAACCTGGATTCTTCGGACATCAGGAAGACATTTGGCTTAAGATAAGTGATAGCCACGGGTTTGTTGCCGGCTGAAGATTCCTGCTGGGTCACATAACATTTTTTGCCGGCGATGGTCTTTTTAACAACCTTGATTTCGTGGTCTTCGCTGAAAATTTTCAGGACTTCCGGAAGATCTTTTTCCTTGACGTTAGTGGTTCCCACCGCGCCGAAACTGTTTTCATCAACCGCGAAAATCATCACGTCGGTAACCGCGCTGTCAACGGTAAGGTTCCAGCGTTTAAGCTTGGAATCTATTTTCGCGAATTCCTTTTTGACATCCGCGTTTTCCTTACGGACTTTCTTCATAACCGGCAGATTCATGATCCGGTTGAAGTTGATTGAAACCACGGCGGTCACCTTTTCCGGAACATACTGAAGAAGCGCGTCCGAGGCTATGGCTGGCGCCGCGATCATCAGTCCCAGTGCGATACACAATCCTCCTTGCCAGAATTTCCTGTTCATTTTTTCCCTTTTCTTTGTTTGTTGGTTTTATATTGGTGTCTATTTCAATAAATATTGTTAAGGAGCTGTTCGAGTTCTTCCCGCGAAACAGCTTTTGTAAGATAGAAAGGATTACCTTCCGGGTCGCAGAACACATAAACTCTGAATCCAAGCTTCTGGTCTTCTTCATCTTCCACGGGTTCATGTCCGTAGCTTTTAAGCCGTTCGATCATTTTGTCGATGTCATTAACTTTATACAGCCATGAGATTTTCCCGTGCCAGTCGGTATCCGGCAGTTTTTCGGTATCTTTCTTTTTTTCCAGGAACAGCGAAAATCCTTCCGGAGTCTGGAATTCAATCCAGAAATTACTGTCCATCACCGGCGGTCCGAAACCGAGAACATCCCGGTAAAACGACCGGCAAATATCGATATTTTCAACCTTGATGATTATTCCGAAAACATTTTCTTCCATAAAGACAACTTCCGCGCCTGACTTTTTCCCGTCTTATTGTACATTAGAATAAGGCTTTACAAGTAAAAGTAAAGCCGGATTTGCAATATTTCCAACTAATAAAGGAGTGTTTTAGTGGATTATTCAACATATCAGAATCCCCTTACCGGGCGTTACGCCGGTAAAGCGATGAGTGCCAACTGGTCACCGCAGAAGAAGCATTCCACCTGGCGGCGGCTTTGGCTGGCCCTCGCGGAATCCGAAAAAGAACTCGGGCTTCCCATTAATGACGGGCAACTCGCGGAAATGCGCGCCCACCTGGACGACATCGATTTTGCCGCTGCCGAAGCCAAGGAACGCGAAGTGCGCCACGATGTAATGAGTCACATCCACGTGTTCGGCGATCTTTGCCCGAAGGCCCGTCCGATAATCCATCTCGGCGCCACCAGTTGCTTTGTTACCGACAATACCGAGCTTATCCAGATCCGCGACGGGCTCAAGATCATCCGCGCCAAGCTTGGAGCGGTGATCAAGGCGCTGGCCGTTGCCGCCCGGCAGTACAAGGACCTGCCTACTTTGGGATTTACCCACTATCAGCCGGCCCAGCTTACTACCGTTGGTAAACGCTTCAGTCTTTACCTCCAGGATTTCATGCTGGACCTCGAACAGCTTGAATTCCAGCTTGATAACCTCAGGTTCCGGAGCGTTAAGGGCACTACCGGCACCCAGGCCAGTTTCTTCGAACTCTTTGGAGGCGACCACGATAAAGTTAAAAAGCTGGAAAAGATGGTTGCTGAAAAAATGGGATTCGGCAATATTATTGCCGTCAGCGGTCAGACATATACCCGGAAAATCGATTTCTATGTTTTGACCGCGCTTGCCGGAATCGGACAGTCCGCTTACAAGCTTTGCGGCGACATCCGTTTGCTTGCCAACCGCAAGGAGATCGAGGAGCCGTTCGGCAAGAAACAGGTTGGTTCCAGCGCCATGGCCTACAAACGCAATCCGATGCGCAGTGAACGCACCTGTTCGCTGGCAAGGTTCCTGATGTCATTGGTGGCGAACCCCGCCGATACCCATTCAAACCAGTGGTTCGAACGTACACTCGATGATTCCGCCAATCGCCGGATCGTGCTGCCGGAGGCTTTCCTGACCGCGGATATCGTGCTTTCGCTTGTGGCGAATATTATCGACGGCATTCAGGTCTGGCCTCAGGTTATCGCCAGGAATCTTGCCGCCGAACTGCCGTTCATGGCCACGGAGAATATCCTGATGGCAGCTGTGCAGGCAGGAGGCGACCGCCAGGAACTCCATGAAGCGATCCGCACCCACTCGATGGCCGCTGCCGAACAGGTCAAGGCCAGGGGCAAGGACAACGACCTGCTTGACCGGCTCAAGAAAGATCCCATGTTTGCAGCCATCAAGGACAAAATGGACGATATTCTCGATCCGTCCGCATTCGTGGGACGCGCTCCCGAGCAGACTGAGGAATTTCTGCAAAATCATGTTGAACCGACGTTGAAAAAACTCGAAAGCGAACTCGGCGGCTTTACCACTGAAGCTGTCAATGTTTGATGGAAGATTCCGTTTTCGTTATGAAAATTTTGATGGCGGAGAAGCATTTTTCCTGATGGGTTAGCATGAAAAAGTGGTCGGCTTTGATCGGGTAAAATTTGAAATTTTTCACCCGCGATTCGACCTTCTTTGCCAGCGTCAGGCAGTTACTGACGGGAAAGCGTTTATCTATTACGCCGTTGACCATCAGGATGTTCATGTTTTTGCACAGATCGTTGATGGTTCCTTGGTATGGTGCGGTTGCAAGTGCTACCAGTCCGGCAAAATCATTCGGGTGATCGCTGTAGAGTTCATATGCTCTCGGGCCTCCCGCCGAAATCGCGAACAGCCACGGTTTTCTGAGTTTTACGTGTAAATGCGTTTGCGCGTTTTTCCACATTGCCCGAAGATAGGCGATTTTTCCGGTTTGCCAGCTCATCGACCAAGATGGTGCCAGGATTATTGAATCTGGAAAATATTTACTCATCAGGTATAGATAAAATTTGAAGTTGCCTCCCGCGCCATGGAGAAAGATTATGGTTTGGGTGTCTGGATTCGCTTTTTCCGGATAATACAGGAAATAGTGTCCGTTTTTTGGCAGTTTTTTTGAAAAACAGTACGGCAGTGCCGAGGGAAGGTTCTTTAGAACCGGGTCGGAATCGATTTTTTCTCCGACTTCAGTAAAATCCTGGAACAGCTTTTTTACCTGCGAATTCGACAATCTGAAAGGGAGTTGTCCAAACAGGATAGCGCTTTTAATGATATCCGTCTCAGGCAAAACCCTAAGCGTCTGTTGGAAAAGCCGATATTGGTTTTTCAGCATTTCCGGTGGCTTGAATACCGGAGGAACAACCGGGGTTTTAAAATATATCGAATCGGCATGTCCGGAACCGGCAGACAGGTCAAATCCAACCAGAATAATCGATAATGTTAGTATAAAGCGTTTCATTAGATCTAATCTAAATCAAACCTTTTCGAATTGTCGCACCGCCAGCGAAGCTTTTAAAACAGGAACAATCCATGCTTGAAGCTTATAAAATAGCACGTAATTTAATATGTGCATGACAAAACCACAGGATAATATATGAAAAAAGATATTGAGAAGATACCTTTCGAAAAAGCGTTGGGCAGGCTTGAAGAGATAGTCGGTAAAATGGAGGAAGGCAATGTTCCGCTCGAACAGATGATCAGATATTTCGAGGAGGGCAACACCTTGGCGACTCTCTGCGGTTCAAAGCTCAAGGAATTGGAAAAGAAGATCCAGGTGCTGGTTAAGGAAGACACAAAGGGTGGTGAATGGCGGGACTTCGAGGACTCGGAAGAAGATCCTATTGATGAGGATGAAGAATCTGAAGACGACCTTGATGAAAATGATGATCAGGAAACCCTTTTCTAGAGCAGTATTATAAATGGAAAAGATGCTATATGGATGCCGGATGGTCGACTGTTCGGATAATCACGAAATTACCGCCGAACTACTTGCCAGCCGGGAATATGAATTCAGCACCTGGGAAGATCGCGAACAGAACATTACCGTGCATACTGTTTTTACTGACAGCAAGGAAAATGCTCGCGATTTGAGTGTGCAACTACGCCTGCTTGCCGATTCCTGGCGGAATTTGGGCGTCCGGATAGCCGAAATTTCCCCGGCGGTGATTCCGGATGTTGACTGGAATGAGATGTGGAAACGGCATTTCACAATCCTGGAAATTTCTCCTCGCCTGGTGGTGCGTCCGAGTTGGCTTGAATATGATTCCTCTCCCGGACAAGTCATTATCGAGCTTGATCCCGGCATGAGCTTCGGGACCGGGCATCATGCCACTACCGCGTTTTGCCTGGAAATGATTGATACTTTGGCAGATAACCAGGAGGTAAATTCCCTGCTTGATGCCGGATGCGGTTCGGGAATTCTCAGCATTGCCGCTTCAAAACTTGGATTTCATCCCATCGCCGCCTTTGATTATGACCCTGACGCCGTTACCGCCGCCGGTGAAAATCTAGAGAAAAATGATCTTACCGAAAAAGAAATAGAATTGTTTCAAGCCGATCTTGGCGAATTATTACTTGGTGACCGCCGGTTCGATCTGATTGCAGCCAATATCCTCGCGCCGGTTTTGAAAGCTAACCGTGATATATTGCTGGAGTATCTTCAGCCGGGAGGATATTTGATCCTGGCAGGAATCCTTACCACCGAATATCCGGAAATCCGCGATTATTTTACGGCCACTGGATGTACCGAGGTGAATTCGCGCTCCGAAAAGGAGTGGACCGGGGGCATGTTCCGCAAACTTGCCGAATAGACAAACCATTGAATTACATTATCTGTGTATCATCTAATTAGTAACAACTTCTAAATGATATTTACTCCTAAATGATAATCAATACTAATTAGTATTTAATACCAATTAGTAATTAATATCGATTAATGATAAAGATAATTGACAATTAGGGAAGTTATTGGACGGTCAGCTTTTCCAAAGTCCCTGTTTTAAAGCCATCCCGTGCTGGAAATATAGTTCTGGGTTATCAAGCCGGTGTCGGACTTCTTTAATAACAGATTCGGCGGCATCTTCGAAGGTTTTCTTCCCGAATTCCGCGGAAGATTTTTCTACCGGCCATTTGGTCGCTGATACGCCAGGAGAGTTTTCATTGTAGACGTCAAGGTCGACAGTCTTAGGGTGCAGGTGCATCAGGTGGGAGGTTTCCCATCCGCCAGCGTGGTCACCGGGTGAGTTTTCGTAATTTTCGGTAACCATATGGTAGTCGACACATGCCCATGCAAGCATGCCGCCGGTTTTACGCCGTTCGCGTTTGTTGAATATCAAGATTGCTGCCTGGGCGTGATCAATCAGCGGGTAATGTCCGGCCACCAGTACGCCAAGATCGAAACCCAGGCTTTCCACTTCCGCCAGGATATGCAGCAGCAATTTATGGTAATTCAGGTTTTGTCCGGAAGCTGAAAAAGGATGATGTTTGATATCGAAGTTATCCGGCGGCAGATCCATTTCTTCAGCTATTTTAATCCGGTCGGCGGAATTAGCTTCCATCAGTGCTTCGTGGCGGTTTTCACCGTAATAAAGTGGTGGAAATGCGATACCTCCACCTTTTTCCGCGCATAGGTTTGCCAGTCCTTCCGCTTGGAGGGTGTCGGCTCCGAGTGGATTATGCGGTCCGTGCCATTCCAGATTGCCGAGGGGGATGTAGGCAACCGGGCATTTCCTGCGCCGTGCCGCGATTTGTTCCGGGCGCAGATACTGTATTCTTACTTCTTCATCCATTGTGAACTCCTTTAAAATCAATCGCCACGTTGCCCCAGGTACTCTTTTATTACGCGTTCGAGTTCGTGATGACGGCCTTCAGGCAGATTGAAGCGTTCGCAGATTTCCTTGATGATCCTGATGGAGTGCCCCACCGGGCCGCTGACAAGGTCGGCCACCGAACGTTCAAGTTTTACTTTTATTTCCGGAATCCGGCATTTGTAGCCGGTGGATTTTTTTCCTTTGCGTTTTACCTTGTCGGGCAGGCCGTTCAGCGCCACGTTTTCGACCCCCTCAAGTTCAAATTTTATATTCAACAATTCGTCGTCGTAGCCGAGTTCGGAGTAATACTGGCCGAAAAAGTGGACTGCCTCCGCCACCAGTTTTACCAAGTCGAGATACATCAGGGTGTTTCGCTGTTTCGGGATTAACGTAAAATAGTGAAACAATCCGGATTGGAAAGCCTGCCAGAAACGCTTGTGGTTTGGGGGGAACGACCGTAATGCCACATTGGTGAAGAAACTTTCGTCGAGTTCCTGGGCGGGAATGAATTTTGCGTCGGGAAGCGTGTAAGTGGAGTTGTCGATAGCCTGTTTTAATTCGGAAAGTCCGAATTTTTCCTGTTCGAACTTGCCCGGGGCCACCGCGATTTCCAACAGTGCGGCTTTAGCGGGAAACTCCACGGGAGTTTTGCCCAAATAAAATTTTTTCGAGTTTGAAACCTGTTCGGAAAAATAACTCCTGGCGTCCGGTTCGATTGACTGCCGGTTTTCGTAGAGGACTCCGCGCAGCATTCTGCCGAGAAGTTCCCGCTGATTACGCAACGCCCGTTGGATGATCCCGTGGATTTCCGAGGCGCGATACGCCGGACGACTCGCGGCTTCGGCTGTCCGGATGTAAATAGTTCCCTGCTGAAGTTCACTTTCGCAACCATAACCGCAAACGTGCGGAAGGTTGGAAAAACGCCGGATAACGAACACCGCGAAACGTTTGCCATCGACTACCGGACGCTCCACATCGAAATCTATTTCCGGATCGGCGAAGCGGTTGACGAAGTTTCCGACGTCGGTTGGATCGAACGATTTCGATTGTTTGTCGGTAAGACCCTTGTAGATGCAGGGACGCCCGGACTTGTCTTCCCCGACCCCGACGACGATGTAACCGCCTTTGGTGTTGGCCATGGCCATGCAGTGACGCACGAATTTTGCCTTGCCGCAACGGTCAAGGTCACTCCAGTTGACCGCGGCTTTGTAATCGATTTCCTCCGATTCAATTCCGCGATAAATAACCGAGCGCCAGTCAGTGGGAATTTGAGCCATGTTGATTTATGCCTTTCCGACAGGCTAAATACTATCACCCCTGCGCCATTTTGCAAACAAATATAAACCGGAGTTGCAAGTTTCCTCTATCTAGGTTATTGTTACGGCTCCGGAAGCAACGAATGGAATTGAGAAATGTTTGAAATAGATATTGAGCGCGATTTTTCGGCGGCCCATCAGTTGAAGGGCTACCAGGGGAACTGTTCCGCGCTGCACGGACATAACTGGACCGTTCAGGCGGTGATTCAGGTTTCCGAGCTTGACGAACTCGGTATCGGCATCGACTTCCGGAAACTGAAGCGGGACCTCGACGATATTCTTGAGAAATATGACCACCGCAATCTTTCCGAGCTTCCGGAATTTTCCGCCAGCAACCCCACCAGTGAACGTCTTGCCGAACTCGTGTATCGCCGGCTCGCGGAACGGGTCAATGACGGCCGGGTGAAAGTTCAGCGGGTAAGGATCTGCGAATCTCCCGGTTCCGGTGCAACCTATTACGAGTAACAACAACTGGTGTCTGCCGTGGAAAGTCTGCAAATTTGCGAAAAGTTCAGCAGCATCCAGGGAGAATCAAGCTTTGCGGGATGTCCCTGCACGTTTCTCAGGCTGGCCGGATGCAATCTCGATTGCGGATACTGTGACACCGTTTACGCGAAATCTCCATACTCCGGGGAAGTTGCCACATTTACTGAACTGCTGGAGTTTGTTGAGTCCGCCCGGATTCCCCTGGTGGAAATAACTGGCGGTGAACCTTTAATGCAGCCCGGAATAAACGATTTTTGCCGTCTGCTTCTTGAGAAATCATACACAGTGCTGCTCGAAACCAACGGTTCGCTGCCGATTGAGAATGTTCCGGCGGAAGTCGTGAAAATTATCGACTGCAAAACGCCGTCGAGTGGCGAGAGCGAGAAAATGTGCTGGGAGAATTTCCGGTTGCTTGCCTCGCATGATGAAATAAAATTCGTGATTGCGGATGAAGCCGATTACCGTTATTCCCTGGAAATTATCAATAAGTATGATCTTGCGGCGGGATTCCGCAATCTGCTGTTCAGTCCGGTGAGTGGAAAACTGCTCCCGGAAAAGCTGGCGGCATGGATGGTCAGGGACGCTGTTCCCGCACGGCTTCAGCTTCAGCTGCACAAAATTATCTGGAACGAAAACCTCAGAGGTGTTTGAATGACCGAAAAGAAAAATGCAATAGTTCTGTTAAGCGGCGGACTCGATTCCGCGACTTGTCTGGCGATTGCAAAATCGGAAAATTATACTCCATACGCGCTTAGTTTCGATTACGGTCAGCGTCACAAGACCGAACTTGAAGCCGCCGGGAAAATCGCCGCGAGCATGAATGCGGCGGAGCATATGGTGATTTCCATCGACCTGAGAAAATGGGGCGGTTCCGCGTTAACTTCCGATTCCATTTCCGTGCCGGATGCCGGTAATTATGATAAACCGATTCCCCCCACCTATGTTCCCGCCAGGAATACGATTTTTCTTTCATTCGCGGTTGGCTGGGCGGAAGTTCTCGGTATAAAGGATATTTTTATCGGGGTGAATTCCCGCGATTATTCAGGTTATCCTGATTGCCGTCCGCAGTTCATTGACGCGTTTGCCAAATGCGCGACCCTCGGAACGAAAGCCGCTGACGAGGGCTGGGAGTTTTCCATCCACGCTCCGCTTCAGTACCTTTCCAAGGCTGAAATAATCAAGAGGGGAGTTGAACTCGGAGTAGACTACGCTCTTACCAGGAGCTGCTACAATCCTGACAGTCAGGGCCGCGCCTGTGGAAAATGCGACAGTTGTGCGATCCGCAAAGAAGGCTTCAATGCCGCCGGGGTTCCCGATCCCACCTCATATTCCTGACTCTGACAAAACAGGTTTTGGGCAAAATTCAATATCCAACAAGAATTTCCAAGTTCCAAGGGAAGATTGAAGAATTTCTGGAGCCGTATTCCGCATTTTCAGTCTAAGCGGATGCCTGGGGTTAGCGGCTGTCCTTGGCGATTTCGCGATTCTGGAAGAGCGCCATTGCCCAGATACTGCAGAAGAGCATGTAGAGAACGATATAGACGAACGCCCAGGCAATATAATATATCGGAACCGGCTGGTGGTCGGCGATGGCATCGGCCATCCAGAAGAACTGCCAGTTCGGCAGGATGGCGTAAATGACTTTATAGATAAAGCTTATCAGACCGCTGGAATTGCCGTCGGCGAACAAATAGTTGGAGACCAGTCCGAGCAGGAAAATAATTGTGCATACCGTCAGGTTCGCCACCATATCGAGGCGGGTTGAGAACAGCACGGTAATTGTTCCCATGCCCCAGACCGCGAAGAACAGAAGAATCAGGGCGGGGATAATGTCGAACCGGAGCATCATGAATTCCCCCCGGACAGGGATAAAATTAAGGACTATTGCGTAAAGCGGCATCAGGATCAGCATCATTATAATGGCGTTCGAGGAGAACGGCGCCTGATTCATGTAGTTCCGCACCATCCCGAAAACGGCGGTTGCCAGGATCACCGCAAAGTAGATGTACATGGCGGTGAAATCGAGCTGGAACTGATCTTTGGCGATGCGAATGGAAATCAGCGACGCCACATTGCAGATAAACACGAAAACGGTGAGCGCGGAAATGATCCCGACAATCTTAGCCACCACGAAAGTCCAGCGGTGAACCGGTTTCGACATCAGCAGCAGCACTGTGCCGTTGCGCATTTCCCGCGAGATGGTGTGACTTGCACACAAAACCGCGGTGAGCAGCCCGAATACCAGCGTGGTTGCCATTGAACTGTCAACCACAAGTTTCACCTGTTCGCGGAAAACGAACATCGAAAGCGACGGGAAAAGTCCGATCATGATCATTGCGGAGGCCAGCAGGATAAAGAAAATAGGTTCCCGCAATGATTCCCGGAAAGTGTTACGGGCGATGTTAAAAAAGTTCAACATATTATTTCATCCGCTGGTTTTGCGATACAAGATTAAATCAGCCTTGCGGAACCAGTTCCGGGTCCTTGGCCGGAATTACGATCTTCGGCTGTTTTATTTCTTTTGCGGGAGCTTCAGTTTTTTCCTCCTCAATTGCCGGGGCTTTCGCCGGTTCCTCGGCGGGTTTTTCGCCGACAGCGATAATTTCTTCTCCCTCGATCTCTTTTTTGCCGTCTTTACCGGCGGAAATTACTTCAATGCTTTCTTCTTTCACCATTTCCACTACCGGTTTGGTTTGGGTTGGCTTGAAGAGGCGTCCGCTCGTGAGTTTCTTGTAAAGCTTGGCGTAATCGTATTTCAGGTTGGGGGTGTCGAGAAGTTTGCTTACCGCCTTTGATGCTTCAACCCAGTCCTTGTTTTTTACCCGGAGAATCGTGATTCTGGGATCGATCATTTTTATGATTCTCGGTTCTACGTAACGGTCGTCGCCGAGGATCAGCACCTGCTGGGGATTGCAGATCTGGATGAACCGGGCAAGATCGCTTTCCGGAATTTCCATTGCCGGCATCCGTTTCGGCGGCGGACAGAAGAAGATTTTTGAACCGCCAGCGGCTGGAAGCAGGATAAACGGTTGTTTGGTTTCACTCTGGATAAGGTCCGCAAGCAGACGCGACTTGGAATAATTGCTGGTGATTACCAGGGTTACGATGTCATGTTTCGGACCGAGATAAACTTTAGTCCAGTTCCAGAGTTCGGCTGATGCGGTCAGGGTGGAAATCATTACCGCCGCGAAAATTACGGTGAGAATGTTGCGCTGTAAAACTTTCATTAGGGCTGCTCCCGGTTCAGGTTTTCTTGGGTTTATTCCATATTCCGGCTTGCCGGATTATATTTCATCCATATTTTATACTGTATGCGCACAAATTCAAATCGCAAAACGATTATGGTAAAAAGAGTTAAAAACCGAAAAACAATAAACTGAGGTACAAAATATGCCTTCCGAGCGGCAAAAAGCGGCAATAATTTTTCTCAGCGGCGGCGGCAGCAATGCTGAAAAGCTTATCGAATCAGTGCAAAACAGGCAAGACGCTTCGTGGTATCCGGCGGCGCTGGTTACCGATGCGCCGGAAACCAGCCGCGCCCGGGAGATCGGCGCAACCTGGAACCTGCCCGTGGTGGAGTTGGACATCCGCAAATTTTACCGGGAGCGCGGTGAAACCAGAATGACGCTGAAAACCGAACTCGGCAGACAGATCCGCGAGGAGTGGACCAATCGGCTCCGGGAAATGATAAAACCTTATGCTCCGGACTTCGGCATCCTCGCCGGATTCGTGCCTCTCACCAACATTACCGCCGATTTTCCATGTCTGAACGTCCATCCCGGAGACCTTACCGTCGAGGACGAACAGGGGCGCAGGATTCTGGTAGGACTCCATACTCTCCCGATTGAAACCGCAATCCTTGCCGGACTTACCTCGTTGCGTTCCAGCGTGATTATTGCCCAGACTTACACCGGCAAGGGCGGAGAAATGGATTCCGGGCCGATCCTCGGGATTTCCCCGCCGGTGAAAATTGATTTCAAGGATTATTCCCTGGATCAACTCAAGGACATTGCGGCGGTACGCCCGGAGAAGCGTCCGGTGGGGGGCTGGAAGGACGAACTTGAAAATCTTGCCGCCGACAATCAGGATTTGCTCAAGGAGAACGGTGACTGGGTTGTATTTCCTCCCGCGGTATCCGATTACGCCGCCGGAAAATTTAAGATAGCGGACGATGACCGGTTGTTTTACGATGTAGATGGTAATTTGCGGGAGATCAAAACCGTGGAATATGACGGCAGTTCCGCTAAACCGCAAATAATTTGAATAGATAAAATATATGCCGGAAGATAAAAAAAAGACTCCCCTGGTTCGCTGGCAGACGCCGATGAGACGGGTACTGATTGCCTTGGTTCCGGCATTACTGGCGGCGATCTATTTTTTCGGCTGGCGATGCCTGATAATGTTGATCGTGGTGAACGTTTTTGCGTTTCTCAGCGAATATGCATTCTGTAAATACTACAAAGAACCGGTTACCTCGGCGGTATTTGTTACGGGAACTTTATTTACGCTGATCCTTCCCCCGAATTTGCCGTACTGGATGGCCGTGGCGGGAATTGTATTCGGGGTGGTGTTCGGCAAAATGGTATTCGGCGGATTCGGGAAAAACGTATTTAATCCGGCGCTGGTGGGACGAGCGTTCATCTACGTGAATTTCAGTACCCCGATGACCGCCGGCTGGTTCATGCCGAATTACGGTAAATGGGCCGGAATCATCAAATACTCCACCGACGCGGTGTCCGGGGCTACGCCCATGCAGGTTATGAAGGCCGGAAAAAGCATGGGGTTGTTCGATTTGTTTATTGGGAATACCTCCGGGTGCATGGGGGAAACCTGCGCGTTGGCGCTGATCCTGGGCGGCGTTTATCTTTTATGGACTAAAACCGCGAATTACCGGCTGATTGCCGGAACTCTTATCGGCTTTGTTGTTTTGCAGGGAATTTTGTGGCTGTCGGGAGTAAACGGAGCTTGTGATCCGCTCCGTGGGGCGATTAGCGGCGGATTCATGCTGGGAGCAATTTACATGGTTACCGACCCGGTCAGCGCCTGCAAAACCAATCCCGGACGCTGGATCTATGGAACCATGATCGGTGCGCTGACCGTGGTTATCAGGATGTTTTCCGTGTGGGCGGAGGGAATGATGTTTGCGATACTGCTCGGAAACATGTTCGCACCGATCACCGACTACGCTGTAAATGCAATCAAACGGAAAAGAAAGGGCGGATGATGGCGCAGGCAAAACCATCAAGAATGCGAGCCGCGTTTTACACACTCGGGTTCATGGCCGCCGCCACAGCCGTTTGCGTTGCCGGGGTGTCCGTCGCCTATCATGCCACCCGCAACCGCATTATACTCAACGAGATTACCGTAATGCAACGGGCCGTGCTCGAAGCCGCCGGGATGGACTGGCACGGAATCCCGGCCGAAATCGAAAAACGCTACAAGGCGAATGTTGACAGGATACCCGAAAACGGAAAATTGAAATATTACAGGATAAAAGGCGGCGGTTATGTCTTTCCTGCGTCCGGACCGGGATTGTGGGGGAGAATTGATGCCGTGGTCGGACTCAAGCCGGACCTGAAAACCATTACCGGAGTCAGCTTCATCCGGCAGAACGAAACCCCCGGACTCGGCGCTAGGATCGAGGAACCGTGGTTCCGGAAACAGTTTCGGGACAAACGAGGCCCGATGAGCATGAAAGCCGAAAAAGAACCGATTGATGATTCACAGTTCAATGCCATTACCGGGGCCACAATTACCTCTACCGCCGTAAAGGACATGGTGAACCGCACTTTGCAAACGGCCCCGGGGATTGTCGGCGGAAAGGAGAAACTGAATGGCGAAAGGTGAAATGAAACGGATTGTGTTCGACGGATTGATCAAAAACAATCCGATCGTGGCGCAGATGCTTGGTATTTGTTCCACGCTGGCGGTTACGAACACCGTGAAGAATACCGTGGTGATGTCGCTTGCGCTGATTTTCGTCTGCGGTTTTTCCGGTTTCATGGTTTCATTGCTGCGCAAATTGATTCCGTCGCGCATTCGGATGATGGTGGAAATTTTGATAATCGCCACCGCCGTTATCCTGGTTGATATTGTGCTTAAAGCTTATCTGCCGGGGATTTCCCGCAACCTCGGGCCATACGTCGGGCTGATCATCACCAACTGTATCGTAATGGGGCGGTGCGAGGCGTTTGCGTTGTCGAATCCGCCGCATAAGGCTGTTATGGACGGTATCGCTTCCGGCGCGGGTTATGCCGCGGTACTTCTGATAATATCGGTCATTCGCGAACTGATGGGGTCCGGCAAGCTCTGGGGATTCAGGATTCTGGGCGACTGGTGGACCGATTGGTCGATCATGGTAATGGCGCCGGGGGCATTTTTTGTCCTTGCGGTATTCATCTGGATAGCTAAAGGCATCGCCATGAAAACGGAGGTGAAAAAATGATTTTCGAGACTGAATTTTCCTTTTTCGCGGTGTTTTTCGCCGCGATTTTTACCAACAACATCCTGTTGACCAACTATCTTGGGATGTGTCCATTCCTGGGAGCGTCGCGGGAAGTGAAAACCTCGATCGGACTTGGCGCGGCAGTGACGCTGGTAATGGCTTGCACCAGCGTACTCAACTGGATGGTGTACTACTGGATTCTGCTGCCGCTGGACCTGGTTTACCTGCGCTTCATCATTTTTATTATCATGATCGCGGCGTTTGTGCAGATCGCGGAAATTATTATCGAACGCGTTTCGGAACGTCTCTACGCCGCGCTCGGGATTTTCCTGCCGCTGATTACCGTAAACTGTGCGATTCTTGGTGCGTGTTTGTTCATGGTTATTCGGAAATACACGCTGTTCACCTCTTTATTTTACGGGCTTGGAAGCGGACTCGGCTGGTTGCTGGCGATTATCGCCATGGCGGGAATCCGGCAGAAAATGGCGAATTCCCGTATCCCGGAGCCTCTGGCCGGCGCTGGGATTACCCTGATTATCGCCGGTATCATGGCCCTGGCTTTTATGGGCTTCTCCGGCGTTATAAAGGTCAATTAATTTTTAAGAATTTAATTTTAGACAGGATGAACAGGATGGTCAGGATATTTTTTCAGCGAATTTCGTAGCGTACTGCGGGAATTTTGCTAGGAGATTATTATTCCGTTTAAAGTATTTTATGATGAAAAGCCGGTGGGGGATTTCTTTGCGGATATTTTGGTTGAAAACACCGTGATCATCGAATTGAAGTCTGTAAATAAGATAATTCGCGCTCATGAAGTTCAGTTGGTTAATTATCTGAAGGCAACCGGAAAAGATGTTGGTCTGATTTTGAATTTTGCGGAAGAAAAGGTGGAGGTAAAGAGAAAACTCAGAACTTTACCGAATGTGGATTAACCTGATAGAAAATTATCCTGTCCATCCTGTTAATCCCGTCTAAAAAAAGGAATTTGCATCAATGTTGCTCGGAATAATAATTGCATTGCTGGTGAGTTGCGGGATTACGCTGTTTCTGGCGCTGCTGATCCTGATTGTCGATTTCACCATCGGCGACTACGGCGAGTGCAAGATTACCATCAACGGCGGAGATAAGGAACTGAAAGTCCAGGGCGGCAGTTCGCTGTTGTCGACACTGAATTCCGAGGGGATTTTTATTCCGTCGGCATGCGGCGGCAAGGGTTCTTGCGGACTCTGTACCCTGAAAGTTAACAAAGGAGCGGGGGATTATCTGCCCACCGAGTTACCGTGGATCGACGAAGAGCAGCGCAAGGAGAATATCAGGCTGTCATGCCAGATCAAGGTCAAAAACGATCTGGAAATCGAGATTCCGGAAGAATATTTCCTGGTCAAGGAGTTTTCCGCCAAAGTCGAGTCGATTACAGATCTTACCCACGACATCAAGGAATTGCGCCTGAAATTGCTTGATCCTCCTGAAATTGATTTCAGGGCCGGACAGTTCATGCAGTTCCGGGTTCCGGTTTATGAGTTGACTTCCGAGGAAGTTTACCGGGCCTATTCGATTTCATCGGAACCGAAAGATAAAAATGCCTTGGAGTTCGAGGTCAGGTTAGTGCCGAACGGAATTTGCACCACTTACGTCCATAATTTCCTGAATGAAGGCGATGAAATGATTGTCAACGGTCCGTATGGTGAATTTTTCCTGCGTGATACAGAGCGCGAGATAATATTTATTGCCGGAGGTTCCGGGATGGCCCCGATAAAGTCAATGCTGTTTGATATGCGTACCAACGGCAATTCCCGTAAGGCCACTTACTTTTTCGGCGCTTCGTCCAAACGTGACCTGTTCCATGTCAACACCATGCGACAGCTAGAAAAAGATTTGCCGGATTTTACATTTATCCCGTCGTTGTCCCGTCCGAAACCGGAGGATGAATGGGATGGCGAATCCGGCCTTGTCACTGAAGTGCTGGATAAGCATTTGAAGTCCGGGGAAAATATCGAAGCGTATTTGTGCGGCAGTCCCGGCATGATTGACGCTTGTGTAGATGTTTTGCTTGAAAAGGGCGTCCCCGAGGAGTTAATTTATTACGACAAGTTTAGTTGAGGTTAACTGGAAATGAAACAAAGTCCGGAATTGAATAAAGCTCAGATCAATATGCGGCCGGGACTGATTACCATCGATGGTTTCCTTGCGCCGGATACCCGTGACCTTGTGCAGATTATCGACGAGGATGACGCCGCCGTAAAAGCGCTCGGATTGACTCACGCCCGGATTGCCGCCCGTATGCGGGAAATGCGGCAGGCAGGGCTTCGCGGCCTCGGTGACTTTATCGATGTGTCACCCCACTATGAAATCCGCACCGACACCGTTCGCGGCAAACTGCGCTGTCCGTTTGAAGATCCTGGACTGATCCCGAAGTGCAACACTACTGTAAGAAACCTCGAACTCGGACGCGAAATCACTTTCACCGACATGAATATCCATTTCATAGAGAAGCATGGTTTTTATCAGGGAAAAGGTTCATCGTTCCGGCTCGAACCGGCTGATCTTGCCGCGGTTCTCGACATTAAAGCTTGAGAGTGATTACCTGCCAGCTTTCGACGGGTTTAAAGTTGTTCATATCCACTTTTTCGCCGTTCTTCTCCGCCGTGATTTTATATGAATAAATCGTGGTTTCGGGAGTACGCTGTTTTGTTGCCATAATCATTTTTTCCGTGAGCAGCAGTGCTGAAGATGATCCCTTTCCGGGAGTCATTCCGTCCTTGCCGGTTTTTATCCCGTTGTTGCTGATCAGCTTCTTTCCCGCGATAACCGGTGTTGCCGTGACAACCGCATTCTCTACAGGATTCCCACTCTTGTCTACGACTTTTACAATGATATGACGTTGTGAAATAAAACGGGGATACGCGGTTTTACCTTTTCGGGTGGTGGCCTGATATATATCCGGAAGTTTTGGTTTGCTTATTTTGCAGTCGATACAGGTGATTCCATAGAAATATCGCATTCTCCAGTTGCGTTTATTATTTTCAAATACACAATTATTAAATACTGCGTCAAGTTTACCATAATCAATAATTGCGATATTAAGATTTTTAAAAGTGCAGTTTGAAAACTTAGATATTCCCGAAATTATCCCACCACCGCCGGAAAATACCGAACCGTCAATAGTCATGCGTTTGCCGGTGAAACCATAGATGCTTCCCTTGAATCTGGAAATCCCGGAATTCTTCAGCACAACTTTTGAGTTGAAATAAAACCAGACGAATTTTTCGCCGAATTTTGATTTGCCGGAAGCGGTGATTTTACTGTTGTGACATATCAGACCGCCACCGGTTTGGTATTTTCCACGCTGTTCCGGCAGAATCCCAATATACAGGTTTTTGCCTTTACCCACAATTAGCCTGCCGGAAACGCCGGGACGTTTTTCATTGCCGAGGATCAGGAAATTTTTAGCTTTATATGTTTCCCAGAACAGTTTTTTGTTTATACCTTTTACAAAGAAAGGCGATGCGATTAAATTGCCGTTTAAATGAACTATTTCGTTCTGATTTCCAGCTATTTGCAGACAACTGTCCGTTCCTGCCGGATGCCCCAGCATAATATTTGCGTTGATTCTGAAGATGTTGTCCTTACGTTCTATTTTGTTCCAGCCGTTCATCTGGTCGGTCATGAACAAAGTGTTAAGGCTGCACGGCATTTCCGGAGGGAAACCTTCAATGGTGATGGTATTGCTTCCGGCATCATAGGTGATCTGTGCCGTTAGCTGCAGCGTTGCCGACAGAATAAAAAGGATCAAACGGAATTTTCTCATTTATTTGTCCTCGAACGGAGTGGCTTCAGTTCCTTTTTCGAGCTGAACGCCATCTACCCACAGATCACCATCGGTTTTCAACTGAATCTGAAAAAGCGTATGCTTCATTGCATTGGTAGCTCCCGGCAGTTTGGCCTTCACGGAATATCTTTGCCATTTTTTACCTACAGTAACAGTTTTTCTTTTAAAACTGGAAATACGCATTTCAGCTTTTGCATTATCTTTGTCTGATTTCATCCATGCGGAGAAGACATAGTTCTCGGCTTTCCGGTTTTTCGGATTGCAGAGCCAGAAAACCCGTCCTTTGCCTCCGGTGGTGGTGTACGGGGTTTTTATCCGCATTGATTTTTTGCCGAATTTAGCTTCATTATAGTCGATGCCCCAAACGGAGCCGGGTTCTCCGATGAATGGACCTATGCGCTTTCCGAACACGGCCATAAAATAATATTCCGGCCAACCGCGGAAACATTCTTCTTCAAAGCTTGGATTCGCGAATTCATTTTTATGGCCTTTGCGCCATCCGCCGGGAAATCCGCGTTCCGGAGGCGGAATATTTTTCGGTGGGATCGCGGTAACCTTAATTGAGTATGGCTGTTTTGATTCAGGCAGGTCAAGGTGATAGGCACGGACTCCGAACTCTACAAAATTATCAGTCCATGTCTCATTTTTTACAGTATAGGATTTCTTTGCGAAGATTCTTTTTACATCAGTTTTTAATCCGGTAATTTGAATAATTGCCTTTACCGGGTAGTATCTGCTGTTGGCGGCCATCAGGACATATCCGCCTCCAGGATGGCGCTTCAAAGCCATCTGAATGTCCGGGAATTTGTCCGAACCATCTTTAATTTCAATATTTTTCAGCTTACCTTTTACTTTTTGACGATAAATGATTTTATTCGGCACGGCGGGAGCAGTGCAGGCCGGTCCGAGCACTTCCTTGAATTGTTTTGCCAGTGTGCTCAACGCATCCCAGTTGGATCTGTCGTTCAGCAGCGTATAGGCAAAGTAGACAATTCCTTTAGCGCCATGAATGGCCGCAAGGTAGGTTTGGCACATCTGTTCCCGCGGAAGGATCGGGCGTTTTCGCGAACTTGACCAGTAAGTCGACATGGGAATTATCCATGCGGGTTGGCGGTACTCCGTGGCGCGCCTGACCGTATTGCGGGTTATCATTGAAACAAAATTCGGGGTGTTCCTGCGCTCTCCGCCTGGAATCCAGTAAGGGTCGGTCATCAGGATATTGCACCAGTCGTTGGCATGCGGAGTTTCCGGGATATTGGAACTGTAATTGGTGAAAACCGGATGATAACCGTCATTTTTATTGATTTCGTCAAAAATTATCTTTCCGGTTTTCCACTGGTCGAAAATCGATAGGCATGGTTCGTCGAAAATGAAATATCCCATCAGGTTGTCAAGGTTTTTACACGCGTTTACGCCCTGAATCAGATATGGAAGGTTCTTCCTTACATATTCATCGAAAATATCATTTTTCACGGAACGCGGCAATTTCTTGAAAGGTTTTCTGCCCAGCAGACCTTTCATTTTTGTGAAGTTTCTACCTGTTCGAGGTTGTTTTTTGGGAAAATATTTTTTTAATATATCGAGTTTAGGATATGGTTTGCAACTCATCCCATCGATGGCGGGAACAACAAATAAGCCAACTTCTTTTGCGCTTTGAATAACTTGCGGAATCTTATCGGGAGAATCCAAACCCGTCCATTTACCCCAGGCGATAACCATATTATACCCGCTGTCTTTCAACAACTTGAAAGTATCTTTGTCCTTGGGTGAGAATCGTCCGATAAATCCGAAACCGAAAACCGGTTTACCGTTATCCAGCAACACCTGATCAATGTGGTCGATTTTCCATTCACGACCGGATTTCGGTTTTAATTTTACCAAATTCAATTTTAAAGAAGAAACTGTGCGTTTTTGTGAATCGCATAATTTTACGGTAATTATATTGTTGCCGAACTGTTTAATATTGGCAAGAGGAATCTCGAAACGGGTATTTGGTTTGACCTTGCTTCCGTGGGCAATTTTCCTGCCGGTTGAATCAGAGGCTGTCAGGAACATGCCTTTCATGGCCTTTTCAGGCAGTCTGACCTTGCAAGCGGCAATGGCATTCTTTTCCGTTGTGTAATAATTTCTTCCAATATATGCGGAAAAGAGGTCAAGGGCTTCCATGCTTCTGCCTGAAAACTTTAAACTTTGCAATACTTCGCCGGTATCTGGATTTTTTACCGCCAGCAAAGTCTGCCGCTTTATCATGGAGTTTACCGGAATTGCGATTCTGAAGTACTTTTCTTTAGCGTTACGCGGGACATTAAGTGATTTATTTATTATGTTTCGCTTGCCGTCTGATGTAATATCGGTGATTTCCAGATTGATTTTTCCGGGAATGGAAGTGTAAGATTTTAATTTAATATCAATGCCGTAAAAGAATTTACCGTCTTTCTGGAAATATTTAGCTATTTTGGCGCTGTCGATATAAGGCAGAAACGCGGCTTTCATCTTTAACTTGTCAAGGCCGGATACTTTTCCGAAATTTTCCGGTTCCGCAAAATTTTTAACAACCGGGGCCCATGAGTATCTGGTTGCTTTAGGAGCATGAACAATAACTCCCTGGGGATCGCGTTCCGGGATGTAGCTTGAAATCAACAAGTTCATCCGGGCGTTTTTCAGGTTGTCGAAAGGATAAAGCAGGCATAAGGGAATTGCGAATTCAGCGGACCAGTTTTTTTCATTATTCTCTATTGCGGAGCGCCACGGGATATTCCACGAATAAATTTCCTGACGATTATTAAGTATCCTTATATCGCGTTTTATGTTGGCGCGGTTTGCCTTTAAATGATACCAGATTTTACCGTTTGTGCCGGGATCGATAGAAATTTTCACGCAATCGTCACGCTGAACGAAATCGTCATGTCCCTTGACATATTTTGGCGCCACTCTTTCCAGTGCGGATTGGTCTACGTCGAAACCAACGTACAACCATTTGTCATCGCAAGTAACAAAAACTTTGTTTTTATTGATTCTTTGATTTTTTCCAATTATTTCAAATTTATCAACTTTCGCGGCATTGTTCCAACAGCTGTCATTCAGCTTTCCATCGATTATCGGAGGTGTTTTACAGGGTGAAATATCGAGTTTCGGTAAATTTGTTTCTCCGGATTTTGCAACGATACTTGATAACAGCACCGCGGAAAAAAGCGCCACGAATTTTTTTGACATAAGGATCTCCTTGAAAAAATGATATGGATTTTGGTTTTTAAATAAAATAAAGGACTGGTTTTAGTATAATGTATAGTTTTGTCCGGTATGTTCCGGGTGAAGCATTTTGTATGTTACGTTCCGCCACTCGCGCCATTCGCAATGGCCGTCGGCAAACATATAATTGCTCCCATTGCCGCCGTGCAAAAATGGATTCACCGTGGTTTTTACCGTGGGTTCTGTTCCGAATTTCTTCATTTGCTGACTCCAGTCGTATATGCTTTCGTATAGATAACGCCCTCCTTTTTCATCACGTTCGGCAATCATTGCAACGTCGGAAGGGGCAATTCCGCTCCGGAACCTTGACCCGATTTTCCATCCCGGCGGGACCCCGTCGCCGTCTTTATTGGCAAATTCATAGTAGATGTTGAGGATGTAATCGCCGATGCCGTTGTTAGCGCCATCCGGCCAGGTTCCAAAGTCGCTGTAGACGGTTCTGCCCGGTTTCTTGGGGCAAAACAGGTTAAATTCCCTGGACGACCATACCGAATGAAAAACTCCCGCATCGGTATAAACTCTTTTTCCGGCCGTTCCGTAACCGAGATTGATCATATGTTCCTGCCAGAGTTTGTTTATCGAATTGTTTATTTTGCCGTCATAAATCCACGAACCGTTGTTATCCCCGCAATATTCATTGAGGTAAAGACCGATCTGTTTTAAGTTGCTCAGGCAATTTGCTTTATAGGCCGTTTCCCTGGCTTGTTTCAACGCCGGGAGAAGCATTGACGCAAGTATGGCAATGATAGCAATAACTACCAAAAGCTCAATAAGGGTAAAAACGTTTTTCATTTTGTTGCGCATTGTTTTTCCTCCATTTTTTGAAAAGGATAAATAATTAATTCTGTATTATTATTTCTTTTATATTTTCTTTCTTTTTGCAGGTTGAGCCTTTTTTGAGAATCCAATCCATTTCAAGCTGGATTGGAGGGGTGATTTTTCCCTCGGTAATATCGAGTAATTTATTTGCCGCTTCCGAGCCCATCTGATAATAAGGCCGGATAATTCTGGTGAAATCGATATTTTCCTGAAGAGAGTATAAGTCTTCTTCAGTGGTCAGAGATATATCATCCGGAACTTTCAGATTTTCTTCGTGGACAATGTCATGGATCATTTTACTGAAACGTCCGGAACTGTGGATGGCGGTAAGGATAAGTGGCCGCCGCCGCATCAATGCGCGAAATTTTTCCGGAGCTTCACTGTTGTCGTCAAGAACCAGTTCCGGATCGAATGGAATTCCGTATTCCTGAAGCGCTTGTTTATAACCGGACAAACAAAGGTTGCTGCCATACCGGTTCGGGTCATATCCCGCGAGCATGACTTTACGGTGTCCCTGCTTGATAAGATAGTTGGTGGTTAGATATAATGACTTGTACATTTTGTTGTAGATATGATTGCCCACCTCGGGGGTTTCATATAAAGTTACCGCCATAACCGGCATATCGTGAAGAGTGTTGATTAATTTGTAGTAATAGTCAAAATGCCTTTTTTGCATATTGACCCAGATCAATCCGTCGAGTGACAGGTATCGGATTTCCTCACAAATATTTTCCATGGAAGAAAGATTGATGAATTCCGCCTGGGCGACCCGGTCGGCAAGCGCCATGCAGATACCGCTTTGGATTCTCAGGTAGTTATAACTGTAATGTACCCCCATTCCCTGACCATAAATAATCCCGATGGTTTTGCCGATAGGGGATGTTCCGGGTTTTATGAAATTGCCTTGGCGGGGTTTAGAGATTATTATCCCTTCCTTGGTCAGGTCGGAGATTGCTCGCCGAACCGTGTCACGGGAAACTTTGAACATTTCCCGCATGACCCTTTCGGAAGGCAGTTTTTCCGGTTCATGGGCCTGATAAATCCGGTTAAGGATATAATGCCTTATTCTCATATATTCCGGTGCGGTAACGGTCATGAATTTCTCCGAAAATTTTAATTGGCTATTGATGCATACCAGACCATACCAGAATTATAGCGCATTTTTTTCGAAAATGCAACCGTTCTTACTATATTTTTGATGATAATTTCACGAACAAGCACAAAATATATTGTTGAATTACTTCTTTTTATGCTTGGTATTATCTCTGGTAGGTGCTGGACGGGGAGAGCAAGGAAATCATGGAACGAATATAATTTTATTTCATTGTGAGTTCTGGAAGCGGATGATCCAGCCCGGTGGCGGTGATCCTTATTTTATCGCGAACGAAAGGTATCCTGATTGCGAGAGGAAACAGGAAAGTCCGGAGGAAACGGCGGAAAAGTGATTCCGGCGCCGCGATCCGGGAAATGAATCGTACCCGATTGACAACCTGGCGGTCGATGGAATAGCGAAGCTGGTGATATTCCGGCAACCGTCCGGCTTTGGCGAGTTCAGCGAAAACCCGCGCATCTTCCAGTCCTAGATTCATGCCCCTTGCCCCGACTGGCGAATGAATATGGGCGGCGTCTCCCGCAAAATAAATATTTCCCTCTGAGAAAGAGCTTATCAACCGATGAGCGATATGGAAGCTTGATTGCCAGAGCGGAGTTGCGGCTGGTTCGGCTTTTGCCAGCTTTGCCAATGGATTCGGGTCGTTTGCCATAATCCGCCAGACCGGTTCCGCAACGGGGCTTTCCAGTGCAGGATCAATTACCCGGAGCATGAACAGAAAAGTTCCGTTGTCAAGAAAGAAAATATGAACATGGTCTTCAGCAAGGGATGTTTTCAGTGGCACATCCGCCAGATGCCATTCCTTTTTGAAAGAGGTTCCGGCAAAACCGAGTCCCGACTGACTCCGGGCGGTACTGTGTGCGCCGTCGCATGCCAGCATCCACGGGCATTGTATTGTTTCATGGTGGCCCGATGGGGTGGTCAGCGTTGCTTCCACCTGATCGTTTAAATTGCGGCATTCCGTCATTTTCACGCCGCGTTCAATTTTGCCCCCCGACGTTTCCAGCGCTTCGGACAACAGGCGTTCAGTTGCCGCTTGGGAGAGTGCCAGCATGAATGGATACTTCGGATGAATATTATCCAGCGGGAACGTGGCAAAATTATGTTCGTTCCGGTAGAACCGGACTCCGTGAATCAGCTTTCCCTGTTCGAGCATTTTCCCGGTGACGCCGACAGGTTCCAGGATTTCGAGAGTGCGCGGATTGACCGCCAGGGCTTTCGACAGTTTAGACGGTTCGTCAAGCTGCTCGACAATCCGGGGGATGATTCCGTGACCGGTAAGAAACAATCCCGCTCCGAGTCCGGCCGGACCCGCTCCAACAATTAAAGGTTGTTCGCTGGCGGACATTATTTCCCCTGAAAATAGCTTTAAATAGTATCGCATCTGTGGGCATTCTTGTCAAACCCGGCATATTTCAGTGTAATTTATATTTTAGATTTACACTTTGGTAAATAGTTGATATTGCCTTATTCTATCAGATGTAATGCTAAGAAAGGGGGCATGGTCTATCCTGTATCGGTATGCACAAGCATAACCGTATCCAGGCTAACAAGTCCAGAATATTATAGAAAATGAATGAATTGGTTTTAAACAAAGAAAAAATCCATGAGTATCTTGAATTCCTCTGTGAGTTTTCTGATGAATTGATTCAATATCGGATTACAGAGCAAGAGGACTTGAGTCTTCTCAACAAAGAAGTTGAAAAATTCCAAACGAGACTGGCGGAGCAAAATATACCGGAAGGTTTAATTTCTCGTTTGGAACAAGCAAAAATAAATATTATTGAAACGTCTTTCGCGCGACCGGCAAGCTTGGCATATTATTTAGGATTTTTCTTTATATTTGGTTGGTTGTATGGAAGAGCTTGGGAAAGGGCAAGGGAAATTGATAAAAAAGATTCTTTACGGCGAAAGGAAGAAATAAGGAAATTTAAAAAAAGAATCAAGAATATTATTGCTGGAATTGATGAATTTGATATAAAACTATAGTTGGAGGAGTCCTAAATAAACTTTGGCTGATAACTGAATTTTCACGTTGTGCTGAAAATGCGTTTTTGGATTGGGAAATTCCTCTATATCGGACTATACTTATTACTTCCGTGAATTGATTTATAGAGTGAAAGTGACTAAAGATGAAATGTGCGATTGAATGTGTTCCGTGTTTTGTCGACCATGCGCTGCACGTGGCGAAAATGGTGACAAACGATCTGGATAAACAGAAATATATTATGCGCCGGGCGTTGGAGGAGGCCTCGAAAATGGACCTTGACCAGACCCCGCCAGAACTTGCCCGTTGGGTACATGCGGTGATCCGTGAAACCACCGGAGTGGAGGACGCCTATCAGGAAATTAAAGACCTGTCCACGGAATTTGCGCTGGAATTGTTGCCGCAAATCCGTGCCGACCTGGAAAAATTCGGCAATACCTTCGAGAATATTGTCAGGTTCGTTATTTCCGGGAACATAATCGACTTTGGCGCCGACCGGCATTTCAAGCTGGATACCGCCCACAAGAAGATTCTGGACGTTATGCACGAACCGTTAAACCAGCCGGGACTTGAAACATTGGAAAAAGCCATGGAACGCGCGGAAAATATTCTTTTCCTGGCCGACAACTGCGGGGAAGCCGTAATTGACCGTCTGTTTCTTGAGTTATGTCCTGAGAAGATCACTTTAGCGGTGCGCGGCGCCCCGATCCTGAACGACATTACCCCTCGCGAAGTGCCGATGTCGAATCTCGATAATCTGGTGAAGAAAGTGATCGACACCGGCGACGCCACCCCCGGGACCCTTGTTCAGCACAGCAAGCCGGAATTCGTGGAAGCTTTCAACAACGCCGACCTGATTGTCGCCAAAGGACAGGGTAATTACGAAACCCTCTCCGAAACCGACCGTCCGATCGTGTTCCTGCTCCGGGTGAAGTGTCCGAAAGTAGCCGAGGACGTCGGCAGCGCCATCGGCCGCCTCCAGGTCATCCCGAGAAATATAAATATTTAGTTGAAATACTGTTATCTAAGGAAAATTAAGCACTGTTGCATTGGTAATCTCGGGTCGATTATCCTACGGTAATACGCGTGATTTATCGTGAGAACTGTTGTTCACAGCTTTAGTTGTGCCTTTACACCCGCTTTCGGCAAAAGCGGGTCTCCTGATTGAATGGGCAAACAGCTTTGCGAGTTTGCCGATGTAGTGAAACTTCGACTGTACCATCCAAAATTTGTTTGGAAATTGGAAAAGGGATGGGGTGTGGGGAAGGGAAAGACTTTTCTTAAAGGATTGCCCTTTTCCACGTCAAAAAATCGTTACGAATTCAAAAGGAATGCCTTGTTTTACTGCTGGCGGATTTTGGCGAGGACGGCGGCGGCGCGGGAGGTATCGAGCGGGAGATTTTCCAGATTGAAGTCACGGTGAATGAAATTGACGTCCTTGATCATCTCGCGGATTTTCCGGAGGGTGATGTCCATGATTTCGCCGTCGCGTTTCAGGGCGTGTTCGAGGCGGTTGAAGATGTCGTTTTTCGCTTGGGACTTGAGGCATTCGAGGTCGCCCACCACCACCATTTCGCGGCGGCAGCGGGTATGCGCCACGTTGATCCGGTTGGGGTCGTCCACGAATCCGATACCGGAACCTTTATTGCTCCGCACGTAACAGATAATCACGGCGTCGCTTTCGCCGCCCTGGAAGCTGTCGACAGTGGAAATCCGTTTATGGAGGAATTGTCTCCAATCGCTTTCCTTAAGTTTCTCCTTGCCGATTATTCCCGCGGCGCGGTAGAAGTTGAGGTTGCGGCGGATCAGTGCGATTTGCCGGCGGTACGGGGCGATAATGGTTATTTCATCCAGCGGATATTTTTGCAGAAGGTCGTAAAATATGTTCAGGCAGATCACGGCTTCGGCGGGGTTTTCGAGTCCGGGTTTGCCGCCGAGGAGGATCAGGCGTTCCTGCTTTGCCACTTCCGGCAATTTGCTGGTGCTGAACATCCGGAGGGTGGAAATCGGGAACTTCTTTTCCCGTTCCTGATACGGGAGCTGGTAATACTCCGCCGACTGACTCGGAAGGATTCCGGCATTGTAGAACAGGGTTGAAGCGAACCGGAGGAGTCTGGGATATTGGCAGCGGTACGATTGCTGCAGCATCAGCACCGGGAAATGCCGGGTTTTAATTAGCCATTCGAGAGCGCCGGTGGTTACAAGCTTCCACTGGTGGCGGGGCATGGGGTTGAACGTCTCCCGCAGTTTTGTAAGGACTTCCCGGGGAAGGGGGAAGGGGCGCAGCTGCCGGTGGTCGCCGAACAGTATCACCCGTTTTGCCAGGCGGCAGAGCAGAAGGAATTCGTCAATACTGCTCATACCCGCCTCGTCGAAGATCACGGCGTCGAACACGCCTTTTGCGTTGTATTCTTCAGAGATTAGGTCGTTCCGGAGCAGTCCCACGTGAGTTCCGGCAAAGATTCCTCCTTCGCCGTAATCGAGTCTGGTTCTGGCAAAATTGATTAAGTTTTTTCTTTCTCCCATCCAGCAGCGTTCGGCGACGTCTGGAGCGATATTTTCCCGCATCAGCCCGATCCGGACAACCGGCAGGTCGAAGATTTTCCGGCAGATGTTGTCGACGGCGGTGTTTGACGGGGCGGTAACGAGGATGCGCTGTCCGCGGCGGCAAAGCGATCTGAGCACTTGTTCTAGCACGGTGGTTTTGCCGGTTCCGGGAGGCCCCTGGACCAGTACCACCGGATTATTCATGTTAACTGCACAGCTCCAGGCGCGTTGTTGCGAGTCGTCGAGTTTTTCAGGAGGCTGTTTCTGGGACTCCCAGCTTACCTGTGCGGGGTTCAGGCCCAGGACCGGGCCAAGTACTCCGTAAGCGGTTTTCGGGCTTTTGATGACCCGTTTTTCCATGTCCTCCACGGCTTCGGAGAGGTACTGCCTGGGGCTGCGGCGCGGACGCGCGTAAAGTCTGCCGTAGTTGACCTGCCCGCGCGGTGTTTCATGGAACCGGAGGCGGCCGTAAACGGCGTTGCCGTCAAAAAGGTCGACCATGAATGTGCCGACGGGATTTTCTTCGCCCCGGTTGAAAACGTTCAGGATTATTCCTTCCGTCAGCGGCATGTCTTCCCGCGACGGAATTTTTAAAGTGACGTCGCGCCCTTTGGGACGCCCGAGCATTTCCGTGTGTTTGAAAACAAGCACGAAAGAGCGTTCCGCTTCGGCGGCGTAATTTCCCGTGCATTTGATGATTTCCAGGTCGGAAAGACAAGCCCAGATGGTCCTTTCAGGAATAGTTGCCGGGGATTTTTTCGTTGACGCCTTGCCGGATTCCTGCTGTTCTTCCGGGCCGCTGATGGAATAATTACCGTCGAGTGGGAGTACAAGCTGGCCGCTGAGTTCATCAGCGGGAAGGTCGGCCGCGGCCTCGCGGAGAAGGTCACGCAGGTCTTTTGCCTTCATCTTTTCCAGACTCTTCATGACGCCCGGGGCATGCCGTTCGGCAATTTCGCCAAGCAGCTCCATAGCCTGCTTGCGCGACATTTTCAATGGATCAAGCCCGAAATAGTTGTGGCGGACATGGTCGATCAGGTCGTAAAGGACTTCGAGGCGTTCGCCGTGGGTCAGTTCTTCATCGGCCAGGTCCTCAACTTTTCCGAGCTTGATTTCCGGTTTGCCTTTGCGGAACTTCAGCAGGAATTTTTCCCGGAGCTCCCGGCTTTCGAGCAGCATCGCGGCGCATTCCGCGGAGTTGTCCCAGCCGAAATATCCGATTCTGGAGCCGCTGGTTTCGGCAAGTGAGATATTGTAATCCAATACTTCGAGGTTGTCGCCTGATACCGGGAATGCCCTGGGACGGTTTACGTTTTCCCAGATTTCATAGAACTCCCGGGAACCGACTTTTTCGGGTTCCAGTTTCCAGAGTTCATTTCCTTCGGTAAAATATTTATGTATTTTAGAGAGTTCTGTTTCCACGCTGTTCCAATTGGTAGGTTTTTCGTCACAAATATATAAAAGTAATATAGTGTTTGAAGCGCCTGCAATCAACCTGAATCCACATAAAAAAACGGAGCGGTTTTTGTCAAACCGCCCTGTTTAAACCTTAATACAGTTTTTTCCTGTTTTATTTTGCTTACGGTAATTGTTTTCTTGCGAAAAATGGACCGGAAGTATTGTTTTTCGTTGTGAAATGCCCCCGCATCCAGTCATTGTATCCATTTACTTTGGCAATAATATGGAATACCTGTCCGGTTTTCGGGCATTGGCCGTGCAGATGGATAAAACGGTCACTTACGTAGCCGTCCACTTTATAGGCAGCTTCTTTGTCGGTGGCGGTTCCGGATATCTTTCCGGCTTTCTGGGTCAGTTTGAAAATACCTTCTTTCTGGGGGCTGGAGTAGCGGTATTTCCATGTGCCGGATACATTTACCGGCGCCGGCGGAGTGCTGGTGCATCCGCTGATAATTGCCGCGACGACAAATGTGCAGACCGTTATAAGTACAGTTCGCATTTGCTTCCTCCCTTTCTGTTAACTAAAATGACCATCAAAATGTACTGGACACATACGACTCGTCAACATAAATAAAGCACAGGGAAACAATATTTCCAGAATTTTATAAAAAAATCGGTACAGACCGGAATATAAAATGGAGATAAACAGGTAATTACCTGGAATCGGGCACACCGGAAACATCCGGACTGCCGTCTGCGAAATTACGCAAACTGTCCAGAGAGATGAATATTGTCCTTTGCTTCGGCATAAAAGCCAGCTGAACGACAATAATAATCAGAATGTAGAAAAAGACCGCCCCAGAGCGTGTTTTGATCTTTTCCATCAGCCCCGTCCTCTGATCTGATGTGCAAAGTATAAACATAGCACCGTTTTCATGAAAAACCAACCTGTTTTTCTTTCCTGAATATCGAAAACTTTACGCGGCAATTTTCTGGAACAACTTGAACAGGCACGTGGCCGTTTCCTTGAAATTCTGGAAGCGGCTGCCGGGATCGCGTCTGATCATTTTGTTGATGATCGAGATCAATTCCGGGTCGGTTCCGGCGGGGAGTTTTGGTCCCACGTTCATTACCCGCAGGGCCATCACGTGTTTTCCGATCAGTTCCTTTACTTCGGACGCTTTGAAGTAAGGACGCCGCGCCAGTAAATGGAACATCACCATACCCAGACTGTAGATTTCGCTGGCGCAGGATTCCGGCTCGCCGATAATTCTTTCCGGGGGGAGGTAATGCGGGGAACCGTCTATGTAATCGTTGCGTGCGAATTTTGCTTCTTTTACCGGGATGGCCAGCCCGTAGTCAACGAGTCTGGCGTTGCAGTTCTGGTCGATGATGATATTTTGCGGTTTCAGGTCGCGGAAAAGGTATCCGCATTCGTAGATGTGTTGTTCGGCGGCAAGGATCTGCATTGACCACAGCAGTATATTTTTCAGGGGGATTTCAACGTCGGCTTCGATAATCTGGTCAAGCCGTTCACCTTCAATATACTCCATCGCCATGTAGTATTCCTTGCCGTCGAAACCGTAGTCGTAAATCTGGGAAAGGTGGCGGTGAGTGCCGAACTTTTTACCGTTCTCCGCTTCCCGGAGAAACTCCTTGATGCAGTCCGGGTCGTTTTTTTCGTCACGGGCCATGATTTTGACGGCAAGTTCGACGTCGGGATCTTTATTCCAGAAAGCGTGAAACACCCGGCCGTTGCCGCCGTGTCCTATTGGTTCATAAAGCCAGTAGTCCTTGATCCTGGCGGGAATGAAGATCATCTCACCGCAATGGAAACACGGGCAAAGTTTAAGTCTGGGCAGTCCTTTTATCGAGATTTCCTTGCCGCAGTGCCGGCAAATGATCCGGTTGGTGAGGAGTTTCCGCAAAATCGGCTTAAGCTCTACCCGCTGGGTTTCCCCTTCGTGGATGCCGATTGGCAGGCTTTTCTTGATTTTGCGAATCAGGTCTTGCATTCTTGCGAAATCCTCATCAGTGTTTCTGCTTTGATTTCCTCTCATCAGCATGTCCTGATTTATTTAAAAGCAAATTACATGCCAGAATATTAACGCTGAAATGGTACTAAAGCCGGCCGGCGCAAATCATCTGGTGTGATGTTTTTCATGGAAACCGGGGTCGTGAAAATCTTTCCGCTCGGGGTATTCACCGCTGTAATCGGTTCTGATATGCAGTTCAAATACCTGCCGGATAAGCTCTTCCGGATAGCTGTCCATGAACTCGGCGAGGCATTCTTCCAGCGCTTCCTGGCAATGGCGGTGGATGCGGTGGGAATACGGGTTGTATCCGCCGAGAAAGCCGGTGCGTTTAAATTCCTCGAAACGCTTATGGTCGAAACAGCCGTCAATCCATCTATGGATGTCTTCAGCCTCCACGCCCAGCTTTTCCCTGGTAACTTTAATATGGGTTGACAGTTTCATTAAGCGCTTCCTTTAAAATGGAAACTCAGCGTGGATTGCATGGTCTTGATGCGCGATAGTACGTTTCTAAGGGTTTCGCGCTCGATGTTGGTAAGCTCCGCAAGGCTGATGTCGTTATCCGGTTGACGGCCTTCGCCGATGGCGCGGACCTGGTGTTTCAGCCGGAGCAGCATCAGGTAATTATAGACGCCCCGGAGATCGTCGTGGGTGTTTTCCCCGATGGCTTCGCGGTCAAGCAGCCTGTCGAGACGGGTAATGGTTCCAACCTCCCGGATGCCGTTTTCCAATGCGTAAATCCTGGCAAAATTGGTTACCGGCTTCAATGCCTCCTTGACGTTAAAAATATCTTCACCTGATTTAACCGTGATGTTTCCGAACATGGTCAGCGGGGGTTTGTAAAGCAGACAGTTTCGTGAGAGGTGGATGAAGAACGCTTTATTGTTTGTCAGGAGCTCATCGATCATCTGGCGCAAATTGGCGGTAAGTTCCTGTTCTCCGTAGACCCGGCGGAAATCAAAAAAGATGTTGAATTTCAGCAGTTCATCCGGTTCGGCTTCGGTTATCCAGGAGGTGAAGTGTTTTTCCCAGGTCGAGTACGATGTGCACCACTTGGGGTTTTTCGCCATAACGTCTCCTTTGCAAAAGGAGAATCCCACCTCGTTCAACCAGTCACAGATACGGGTTCCGAGCTTTATGAAATACTCGCTAACCTCCTTCTCCTTGTCTGGCTCCGGATCTTCGTAGATAATGGCATTGTCCTGGTCGGTGAACAGCGTTTCTTCCCCGCGTCCTTCGCTGCCAAGGGTCATAAACGCGAATTTGACCGGTGGTTCGCCAAGCTCTTCCATCGCTAATACCAGGAATTTATGGGTAATCAGGTCGGCCACGGAACTGATTATCCCGGTGACGGTCGACGGATTTGCCCCGGTATCCACCAGCGCTTTTACCATGAATGCAATATGGGTGTGATTCTCTTTTATGTCGTCAACTGATTCGGCGTTCTCGATTTCCTTGAAGAGGGTGGTGGAGGCGCCGCGCTGAAGCTGAAGCATGTCACGGGCGGTGATTACGCTGACAATCTTATCGTTGCCGTCGCGCACCGCAAGGTGGCGTACTTTGTTTTCCGTCATTATCAGCGCGGCCTCGAAGACCGGGGCGCCGCTGGCGATACTGACCACCGGTGAGGTCATGATCTCAAATACGGGATGATCAAGCGCGGTGTTACCTGCTACCGCGCGGCGGCTGATATCACTTTGGGTAACGATTCCCACATATTCATTATCATCGGTGGTCAGCAGCACGTAGCCGCTTTTTTTACGCGCCATTATTTTTGCCGCGTCCGCGATTGACTTTTGCATCGGACACGATACCGGGGCGGCGACGATACGGCTTACCGGCTGATTCATTGCCAGCAGAGAAGTCTGGAGTTCAACGATCAGTTTTTCCTGTTCCGCCTCGCGGCTCCGGCGTTCCATCCGGTTTCTGCCGCTGACGTCTTTAACAATGATCACGAAACCTTCGCGTTCACCGATAGAGATTTTTGAACTGACGAGGACCGCGTCGACCCATTCGCCGTCTTTGCGCCTTAACCGGGTTTCGTATTCCATCGGGACGCTTTCGTTATTGAGCAGAGAGACGATATATTTTTTACGGCTGTCGTCTTCGGGATTGGCGCTATTCAAGTCAAAAACGTCGAGTCCGGCAAACTCGTTTTCTTCGCATTGGAGCATCTTCAGCATGGCGGCATTTGCGTAACTGTAATTGCCGTCAAGGATCATGATCAGCCCTTCGGTGGCGGCCCCGACCAGCATCCGGTACTTTTCATTAGATTCGCTGAGTTGCTTCTCAGCCTGCAACCGTTGTCTTTCCGTCCGGTATCCCTGCAGGATGATGAGGAACAGCAGACCCGCCACCACGGTAATGATTACCAGCGAAATGACGGTCAGGCGGCGTTCCATTCCGGCGATTTCCCGGCGGACGTCGTCCAGATAGATTCCCGTGCCGATAATCCAGTTCCAAGGTTTGAAAATTTTTACGTATGAAAGCTTGAGCACAACCCGGTTCGGATCGTCCATCCACTGCCAGAGGTATTCCGAATAGCCGCTGCCCTGTTTTTTTGCGATATCGGCAAACTCCACGAACAGCCGTTTATTGTTGTATCCGGTATAATCGGCGAGACTTTTTCCGTCGAGTTCCGGACGGTATGGGTGCATGATCATTTTCGGGGTGAGGTCGGTGATCCAGAAATAATCCTTGTTTGAAGGCCCGTAGCGGAGGTCTTTCACCCGCTCGATTGCCCGGCGTTGAGCTTCGGCCTTGCTCCATTCGCCGTCTTTGACTTTCTGCTCGGATTCCTCAAGCACACACCAGGCGGTGTCGGTCAGTTCCCGGATCATCTCTCGCTTGTCGTCGATGATCTTCCTTTCAAATGCAGGCAGGAAAATATAGAAAAAAGAAATAAGATAGAGTACCACTGTCAGCAGGGCCGGCAGGACAATCTTAACGGCAAAGCCTTTTATTATTCTGGTTCGGGACGTACTCATAAGCGATTACCAACTTGTTGATGCCAGTAAATTTAACCCGTATTAAACAAAAATAAAGGGCGGCATCATTGCTGAAACCGCCCATATTCATTATATATATAACCGGTGTTATGTGGTTGCTTCCTGTTCGTCCGCAACTACGGCTTCCGGTTCAGGCTTGTCTTTCTGGGTCAGCAGCGACACCACTACAAGGGTAATGAAGCTGAGCGGAATCGAAATGATGCCGGGGTTGTCGAGTCCGAGAGGAGAAGACACTTTTACTCCCCACCACTCAAAATAGCGGCTGCACATGCTGGGTGACATCAGGATAATCACCAGCGCGGAAGTTGCGCCAACCAGGATCGACGCAGCAATGCCTTTTGACGTGGTCTTTTTCCAGAACAACAGCATCAGGATCGCCGGAAGGTTCGCCGAAGCCGCTACCGCAAATGCCCAACCTACCAGGAACGATACGTTCATTCCCTTGAACACGATTCCAAGAATTATCGCGATCAGACCGCAACAGATAGCGGCGATCTTACCGGATCTAACTTTACCTTTGTCGGTAAGTTTGATACTGAAGAAGTTGTCCATAAGGTCATGGGCAACTGCTCCTGACGCGGCTACGATAAGGCCGCTGACCGTGCCGAGTACAGTGGCGAAAGCGATTGCGGAAATTATCGAAAACAGCCAGATGCCGAAATATTTTGCCAGTAGCGGAGCCGACATGTTGCTGCTTTCCACATCAAGCACGCCGTTAACCATCGCGCCAAGCCCCAGATACAGGGTAAGGATGTAGAAGAAACCGATAGCTGCAATTGCTACGATTGTGGATTTCCGGGCGGCCGCCTGACTCGGAACCGTGTAGTAACGGATCAGGATGTGCGGCAGCGCGGACGTTCCGAAGAACAGCGCCAGCATCAGCGAGATGAAGTTGATTTTATCCATCCAGCCGCCGCTGACTTTGAATTTTAGCCCCGGACGCAACAATTTATCGCCGGAAATGATCGTGGGATAATAAGCAATAACTGAATCTGTATTATCCTTGAATTCCATTTTTCTGTAGAGCCGGAATTTGCTGTTGTTGATTACACTAAGAAAACTGAAAGGATTAAGGCCGCCGGTTTTTTCAACGACTTTCTCTTTAATCTTGATTTCCACCGGGTTTCCGACCGGATAGAATTGTTCGGCTTCTTTCTTAGCCCCGTTGTATTGAAGCCGTCCGTCACTTGTCTTGGTTTTTGCAAGACATTCTTTCAAAATGGCTTTTTTTCCGGATTTATCAAGCAGCCACCAGGTAGCCAGAGTTGCTTTCTGGGGTTTCTCGTCGATGGCGATTTCTTCTTCAGAACTCAACTTGACAAATGTCATACCTTCTTCCGTTACCTGCCCGAGTATAGTATACTTTTTATCGGCAAGCTTAACGACTTTGTCGCCTTGGACGGTTGCGGCAATAGTAATGGGTTCATGGAAATTCTCGGAGGGTTTGGTGTGAAGTCCGTTTTTCAGGACGAAGATAACCAGAACAGTCGAGAAGATGATCAGCAGGCCGCCTTTCATGAACTGCACATAAGTGGTTGATGCCATTCCGGCGGTCGCGACAATAAAAATAACTATCGCGCCAACCATGACCACGCCGACCCAGTGTGGCAGGTTGAGCAGTGGAGTTACCAGCACCCCGGCTCCCACCATCTGCGGGATCAGGTAGCACATCGATACGACCAAAGTACTGACCGCGGCGAAAAACTGGATGCCTTTGGAGTTGAACTTAGAGTCTAAAGCGTCGGTAAAGGTGTATTTGCCCAATCGCTTCATCGGTTCGGCTACCACGAACAGCGCCACTACCCACCCGGCAAGATAACCGATGGAGTACAGGAAGCCGTCGTAACCATAGAATGCGATCATTCCGCAGATACCGAGGAATGACGCCGCGGAAAGGTAATCGCCCGCGAAAGCGATTCCGTTAACCGACCAGTGAATGGTTCCTCCGGCCGCGAAATAGCCTTCAGAGGATTTGGTGCGGCGGGCAAGATAAAATGAAAGTCCCAGTACAAACAGGACGAACAGTGTAAATAAAGCTACCGCGATAGGAGATGCATTATAAATCATTATTCAGTCTCCTTTCCGGTTTCCGTTTTTTCTTCGGGCTTGTTCATTTTATTTTCGAGTCCCGTGCAGATGTGGTTGTAAATCAAACCCATGATGATAGCCAGCACAATCAGGCCAAAACCGTAGAAACAGGCAAGATTCAGGCCGAAAGTAACCTGAACGCCCATTGTGTTCAGACTGATTACAGTGATTGCCACGAATCCGGAATAGATTATCAGGTAGACAAAAAACAGGGCAATCCCCAGTTTCGCCTTTGCCGGCGACGCGTGATCGACCCCCAACTTGACCGCGGGACCATGATCCATTTTACTTCTCCCCAAAGTTTAGCGGTTAAATAGAGTAAACTTGAAATATGGACTTCTAATCTGGCATTTTCAATGTCCTAATGGAAATTTAAAGGAATTTTAACATTCAAGACCTTGACGAAAATATGTTGCTGATGTCCTGATACGGACCGGCTATTTCAGCCCAAAAGCGGTCTTTTCCGATATTTTGTCAAGTTTCTGCCTGTTTTAGGTAAAAAAAAAGGAATTTTCGATTTGACATTGTTTGTGGCTATGGTATATATGAATTGAAGGAGCTAAGCTTAAGCCTTAAACCAAAACAAAAAACAGGGAGAACAGGAATGAAGTTCTACAATGTGAAGAAAAGGACGTCCGTCGAAATCGCCGATGCAGATTGCAAAAAGGTTGTTTACAAGCGCAAGACCTCGAAAGGCGTTCAGGAACGCTATGCTGTTCGCGCCAAAGATGACGATGGCACCAACCTCACCAAATTCATCAACAAAGCCACCTATGAAAAGCTGAGCTGCGCAAAAGGCTAAGCCTTGGCTCTGATGAAGAGATTTCGCCCTGCCAATCCGGCAGGGCTTTTTTTATATAAGTGAAGAATGAAGAGCTATACCGATTTGCGGCAGGATTCCGTTGTAATTTTACCTGACTCTCAAAATCTTCCTTGTCATTAATGGATTTTTGATTGCAATTTGGTATAAAAAGCGGATTTATGAGAAAAAGAGTCCACCGACCTGATATATAACCACTGCGATAATGAACCCGAAGAAAGTGGAATAAGCGGTGGAGAAAAACGCCCATTTCCATGATCCGGTTTCACGCTTAATGGCGATTACGGTTACGAAACACGGCGCGTAGATCATCACGAACACCATCAGCACGAAAGCGCGGAGCGGATTCCAGTCCGGATCTTCGGAGAGGCGCTCCGACAGCGATTCGGATTCCTCCGGGTCCACTTCGCCCATTGCGTAAGCGGTCCCCATGGTTCCCACCACCACTTCCTTGGCGGCGAATCCTCCGATCAGGGCGATATTTTCTTTCCAGCCGAATCCGGCCAATTTTGAAATCGGGGTCAGCGCTTCCCCGGCTTTACCCGCGAAAGAATTGAGAAGCCTCTGGCGTTTTTCTTCGGCGTCGATAAAAGCTTTTTTCTCAAGGAAGCCCTGGTAGGTTTTTGCCGCGGGTGACACCTGCTTTGATTTGTTCCCGGCCTGCATAAGCTGTGTCGCGAACTCGTACCGCAGAGGATCAGCCTGACGAAGTCTTTTCATTACGGCTTCACTAGCTTCCGGTTCTTCCATTTCCGAGGCTTCCCGGTAGTCGGAAAGGAACTTCGCCGTATCTTCCCGTTGTTTATCATCGGCAAAAATCGGACTGAACGCAGTCACGGCGATATCGGCCCGGAATTCGGCGGCGTTGTTCGCGCGTTTAGTTTCAAACGGTTTGGCGTCAATTTTCGGAAAATACATCAGCGCCCACAACACCACGCTGATCGCCAAGATTATTGTTCCCGCTTTTTTAATGTACAGCCAGGTGCGGGTCCAGGTGTGGAGCAGCACTCCCTGCCAGGTGGGAACGTGATAAACCGGCAGTTCCATAACGAACGGGGTTTGTTCACCTTTCACTACCCATTTCCGCAGACAGAATGCCGCGCAGAGCGCAAAAACCCACGAGAGAAGCCACAGCAGAAACATCATGGCACCGCGCGTATGAGCGAAAAATGCGGCGATAAGCATAGCGTATACCGGCATTTTTGCTCCGCAGTTCATCAGGGGAGCCACCAGGATTGTCACCAGCCGGTCTTTTTCCTCGCGGAGGGTCCTGGTTGCCATAACTCCCGGCACGGCACAGCCGCCGCCGCCGAGTCCGCCGGAAACGATCATTGCCAGGATTGATTTTCCCTGGAGGCCGAAGGCCCGGAGCAGACGGTCGAGAATGAACGCAACCCGGGCGATGTATCCGGTATCTTCCAGGATCGAAATGAAAAAGAACATGAAAAAGATCAGCGGCACGAACCCGAGCACTCCGCCAACCCCGCCAATCAGACCGTCGTCGACAAGCGACAGCAGCATTTTGTTGTGGATATGGGTCTGCGCCAGGAAACTCAGGGACTCGAAAAATTTTTCGAAAAGCCCCACAGGACTCACCCATTGGCCGTTGAACAATGGAATCCATTCCACCTCGTCCGCCAGTTTGAACACGAACAGGAACAGCAAGTAAACCACGCCCAGCAAAACCAGCGGACCGAGGAACCGGTTGCAGACGATCGCGTCGATTTTGTCGGTCAGCAGCCGTTTTGCCTGTTCGGTTTTACTCACGGAGGCAAGGACGGCTCCGGCGGCAATAGCATAACGCGCCTCGACGACGGCGGTTACGGCTTCCTCGCCGGAATGAAATTCGATATGTTTGTGGGATTCGGCAAGAACTTTTTTAATTTTGTCATTTTCCGGATATGCGTTCAGCCTGTTGACTACTTCTTCGTCGTCTTCGAGCAGTTTCAGCGCGAGCCAGCCGGGTTGACAGTCGCCAAGGAACCCGGGATTTTTTATCAGTACATCGCTGAGAGGCTGAAGCGCACCCTGAAGTTCATGGGAATACGCAAGAGGTTTCGGCAGAATTTTTTCCCTGATTGTATCCAGGCAGGCCTGCTTTAGGGCGTCCATGCCGCGGCCTTTGTTGCCGATGGTCGGCACTACCTTGATGCCGAACAGTTTTCCCAGTTTTGCGGCGTCGATCGTATGACCGCGTTTTTCGGCCACATCTATCATGTTGAGCGCAACCACTATCGGCACATTAAGTTCCAGGAGCTGGATCGTAAGGTAAAGGTTGCGTTCGAGATTGCTGGCGTCGACCACGTTTATGATTACTTCCGGCTTGTTCCGGATAACAAAATCGCGCGCAACGATCTCCTCCTGGGAGTAGGCCGTCAGTGAATAAGTTCCCGGCAGGTCGATGATCTGGACTCTCTCCTTGCCGAACGTGGACATTCCTTCTGAAAGCTCAACTGTGACACCGGGATAGTTTCCCACGTGCTGGGTGCTGCCGGTAAGATTGTTGAATATGCATGTTTTGCCGGAATTCGGGTTTCCGGCCACAGCGATGCGAAACATGATAAATTCTCCGGTGTGTTATTTTGATTTTTTCGCGGCAATCAATTTGCCGGTGAGAAGTTCAACTTCGATCATTTTCCCTTCGGTGACCCGCAGCGCCAGGGAATATCCTTTCACGGTTATCTGGATCGGGTCTTTAAGCGGCGCATATCGCTCGATCTTAATTTCTACGCCGCGGGAGACTCCCATGTCAAGAAGCCGCTGTTTGATTGCGCCTGAACCGTGTACCTTGATTATCCTTACCAGACTGCCCTCTGCAATGTCCGCTAATGTCATGATTTATACTCGATCATTTAATAATTAAATTTAGCTCTGCGGGATATTCATCCGCAAAGTTTTACCCGTATCTTGTGCGCCATGCCGCGACCTACCGCTATCCGGCTTTCACCGCAGGAAATCAATACCGCACCCCTGTCGCCGCCGGACCCGCTCAGAACCTTTACTTTACGGTGCAGATTCAAACCCATCGATGCAACCTGATGGTAAAAACCCCGGCCTCCGGCAAACTCCGTCAATACCACTTCCTGTCCGGATTTTACTTCGCTTAAAGGGACTAACCCGGAACTGTCCCCAACTTTTTTCCCAAACATAAATTTCCTGTCGCCGAATGATTATTTCAGCTGTTATATTATTAAATTAGGACGCCCTAATAACAAAACAACCCCTTTATCTCAAAAAAATGAAAAATATTTTTCTGAAGAGCTACCGGAAGTTTTCCAGAAAAGAGTCAATGCTTTCGTTGATGAAATCGATAATCGCGCCTTTGACTCCGGTGGGTTTTTCAGGCTTATTCAGGTCGCCGGACAGCATAAATTTTCTTCTGACATGATAAATTCCATCATATTCACGTTCATCCAGCCAGATGCCGTGACATTTCTCGCAGAATTCTATCTTTGCGTAGGTTTGCGGATAATTGAAAGAAAGCATTGCGCAGCGGCAGCGCGGACACGCTCGTGAGGTTAGCTCGGTTTTGCCGGCCGGTTTCAGCTTCTTTTTCGCGAGAGCGCCGAGGAGAGTTTCAAGTTCCCCGCCGTCGAACCAGATGCCGCCGCAATTCGTGCATTGATCTACTTCAATCTTTTTATTGTCGGGGGTGCAGGGAACCATCGATGCTTTTTTGCATTTCGGACATTTCAGCATAAATATGACCTTTCCGTTTACCAGCTTCCGGTGGCTCCGCCCCCGCCGGAACTGCCGCCGCCGAATCCGCCGCCGAATCCGCCCGGACTCCATGAACTGCTGGATGATTCCGGCAAATGCATTATTATAGTTAAAGTAATTTTAATCAGTATGAACACAAGAACGATAAGCAAACCAACACATACCCAACCCCAGCCCCTTTTTCCGTTTTTGAAGAGGCTGTATGCAATGAGTCCCACTACTATTATTGCGGCAATGATATAAACAATCATCCATGGGAAACCCACATTGTAACTGGTGAAACCACTGACAATTGCTTCCACTCCATCGGATATTCCCTGTTCGTATTTATTTTCTTTGAATCTCGGGGTAATTACCGAATTCAGGATTTTTTCCGCTTTGGCGTCATCAGCTGGACCATAAAAATTTCCCAGTGAAATTGTTACTTTCCGGTCTTTCTTTGCCACAAGAAGCAGAATTCCGTTGTTGTCTGTTTTATTTCCGATCTTGTATTTGTTGAGCAGACCGGTTGCAAAATATTCAATGCAGTCATTGTTAGTTCCGGGATAATCCTTGATGGAGTAGATAGTTACCACGGCTATTTCTACCCCGGAACGGCTTTCCAATTGCCAGAGCCATCTTTCGATTCGTTCTTTAGCTTCAGGGGTAAGCAATCCCGCGATGTCCGTCACATAACCGTGATCCGGTTCTGGATAAGGTGCGTAATTAATCTTTTTAGCTGGTTTTTCCGGTTTTTTCTGGGAATGAAGCAACGGAAATGCCGTAAAAACGCAGAACAGAAGCAATACGTTAAATATATTCCTACTCTTCATACGCCACCTTGTTGCTGATTTCATCTTCATCATCGTGACGGTACGGGAAGAATTCCGCCAGTTTTTTCCCTGCTTTGTCAACAGCAGAGGCTATGCCCTTGCCGAATTCATCCATTTTAAAGTATTCGGTCATCGAATCCTTGATGTCGATCCAGAAATTTTCACCGACTTTATCGTTGATTCCTTTGTCGCCGTAGATCAGGAATTCGCGATTGGCAAGCACCAGCATGATCATCACGCAATTGCGCTGATCCGTTTTATGGAGATTATTCTTATAGAAAACCTGCCGGGCTTTATCGAGCAAAGGAGTCCAGCAGTGGCGAACGATAACCAGCTTGATTTCAGCGGAAGTACGGGTTTCCGCTTGCTCAATGGCTGATTCCACTAAATTATTTTCCTCGGGAGTGAGAAAAAATTCCGGATTGCCGGAGCGTTTCATTTTCTTTCCATACTATTTTTTATTGAATAAATAAAGCCACAGCTGAAGCTGTGAACAACAGATTATGCTGTTAATTTCAGGGAAGCGGAATAATCATCTAATACTTTTTTTCTCAAGTAAAAGCATTTTACCTAAAACCTGAATGCTAATAGCTAACCGCTTTTTCCCCAAAGCCTAAAGTCTTTTTTTTTACCCCTGTCCGGTGAGGGCCTTTTGGAGTTCTTCCTGGAATTCCTGGATATCTTCCTGAGTGGGTTCGCCTTCGGCGTTGCTGAGGCCGAGGCGTCCCATCTGGTCGAGAGTCCAGTCGGCTTTTGCGCCGGAGCCGAAATTAACGGAGCCGTGGGCCACCGCGCCTGGACGCGTCAGCTTGCTTACTTCAACCGTAGTGTGCCCGGTGACTTCTTCTTCGGCTTCGGGTTTTTCCGGTTCTGCTTCTTCGGGTTCTTCCTCTTCCGGTTCCATTGCTTCCCAATTGACGTCTTCAAGCTCAGAAGCCAGCAGGCGCAGTTCAAGGAAAGTCATTGTTACTTTGTGTTCGTCGGCAAGCAACTTGAGAATATCGCCCAGCGGCATTCCCTCGGAAAGTTTTTTCGCCACAATCTTTTTGATTTCCATGGTATCCATTAAAAACATCCTCCAATTTTTAAATACTCAGTTTATACAACGATAATTCGGGTTGCGGAAAAGTAAACCTCCGTAATCCGAAAACTCAAGGATTCTTACCTATTGGTGGGTGGTTTTAGCCATTCGGTGAAGAATTGTGAGACGATGGGAGCACTGGTGCGTCCGCCGCTCTGACCTTTGATAATAAATACCGCAATCGCCAGGTTGCGGTTGTTGTGCTTGCCGAACGCGATAAACCAGGTGTTGGTATAACGGTTGTTGCACGGTCCCATTTCAGCGGTCCCGGTCTTGCCCGACAAAGTTATATATGGATTCCGGGCGCGTTTCGCGGTTCCGTCGGAAGCGTTGATTACTTTGTACATTCCCTCCTGGATGAGCTTCAGGTTCTTCGCGGAGACCGGTAACTTTCCGGTTGCCTGGGGCTTCGGGACGGCGACGATGTGTCCGTCAGGGCTGCGAATTTCCCTGACCAGGAAAGGTTTCCACAGCGTTCCGCCGTTAGCGATTGCGGCGGTATAGATAGCCGCCTGAAGCGGGGTAAGGAGGATCTTGCCCTGTCCGATCGACAGGATTGCGGTGTCGTGTTCGTTCCATGGAACTTTGTCAACTTTTTTCTTATATTTACGGGTGGGAAGTACTCCGTTTGATTCGCGCAGTGGAAACCCGGTGTGTTGTCCGATTCCGGCCGCTTTAAGGGTTTTCTGGATTTTATCAAGTCCCAGCTTTCTCCCGTTTTCGATAAAATAATCGTTACAGGAGTGCTTAATGGCGTTGACCAGGTCCACCCGGCCGTGTCCGCCGCTGCGCCAGCTCCAGCATCGCACCCGGGCGTTACCGATATAGGTTGCGCCGTCGCAGAACACGGTATCATAGGGGTTCACTCCGTTTTCCAGAATCGACATTGCGATCAGGGGTTTGAGAATTGATCCCGGAGTGTAAGCGCCCACCGCTTTGTTGAGCAGTGGATGCTGTGGATCTGAATTGAGTTTCCGCCAGTCTTTACTGGAGATACTCGGCACGAACATTCCCGGATCGAATGCCGGGGTCGAGGCCATTGCGAGAACCGCGCCGGTATCGGCGTCAAGGAGAACCAGCGCACCGTATTTGCCGCGGAGAACTTTTTCGGCGGTACGCTGGGCTTTGTAGTCGATGGTCAGTACCACATCGTCCCCGCACTCGGCGGGAATTTTCCTGCCGATGACTTCATGGATGAATCCCCGGTTGTCGACCCGCACAATGGATTTACCGGGTTTGCCGCGCAGTTCGTCGTCGAGGAGCTTTTCCAAGCCCTGTCTTCCTACAAAGTCGGGCTGGTAATAGGAAGAGGAGAATTCCTCTTTGTCCTTGGCTTTCTTCCGGTCCTCTTTTCCGACGTATCCCAGAATGTGGGCGGCGAGTTCGTCTCCAGGATAGTAACGGATCGGCGAAACCGTCAGTTCCAATCCCTGGACCGGCGGAGAGAGTTCGGCGATTGCGGCCGCCTGGGTCTTGCTCAGGTCGCTGAATACCTGCAACGGCAGTCCGGGCTTGGTTCTCATTTGTTCAAGGATGTCTTTTTTGCTGATCTGGTTTTTGCGTTTCAGGAGCTTGGCGGTTCTGCCGATACACTCCATGATGTGCTTCACGGTGTTCGACTGGCGTCCGGGGCGGCGCATTTCCTCGAGGTGGAAAACCACGTCGAAAGCGGGGTGGTTGTCGGCCAGGATATGTTTGTCGGAGCTGTAGATCCTGCCGCGGATTCCGGGATAGCGGATTCTCCTGATCGACTGTTTGGAAATCTGCTCCTTGTACTCCTCTCCCATGTGGATCTGTTCGTGCCAGAGCCGGACGCCGATAAGCACGTAAGCCGCCAGGAATACTAGCGTCAGGATCAGTATCCTGGTGATTTGCGGCGGCATTTTCCACGACGGCATAGGTTCACCTCTGCCCGATCAGTTTGTCCCGGGCGTCAACGTAGAGTTCGAACCCGAGCTTTTCGCTGGCGATGTCCAGCAGGATTACCAGAAACGGCAGCAGGATCGCGGCGAACAGCATCGAGAAGAGCAGCATTGACGACGCCTGGAACAATGACGTGAAATTCAGTCCCAGAAACCAGGGATCGGGAAGGAGCAGCGGACATATACAGATGAACGCGATAATCGCGCCGGGAATCGAATTGAGAAAGATCGATTTCGCCTCGACTCGCCGGAACCAGATCATCGCGAAACCCACGGTCATGGCCAGCAGTACCGGGGTAAGGAACCAGCTGCGCCCGAATGTAAGATCGATGATGGTTCCGGCCAGTACCGCCGAAAACAGCCCGACCCGCCAGCCGTTACTTACCGAAAAATAAAAAATAAGCATGGCGGTTATGGGAAGCATCAGTCCGTAGGAGCCGGCCAGCAGTTCAAAATAAACCGCCCCGAACAGACATAGGAATATGTAACAGAACCTGATCATCGCATCCCGGACTTCTCCTGTTTCCTGATAACGATCATAACAAAATTGATGTCGTCGAAGTTTGCCGCCGGAACCATCATTGCCTCGTTGTAGAGGTTGTCCGCGATTTTCATGTCCGGGCCGTCCGTACCCGCAAGCTTTCCAACTATCAGGGAAGGGGGGGTGTATGGACTGAATCCCGAGGTTATTACTTCTTCCGAATTGTAATAAACGGTATCGCGCGGGAGATACTTGATCTTCACGAGGAATTTGTCACCGTAACGTTCTCCCCCGGCAAGGATACCTGCGGTGCGGCTTTTCGGCAGCACAACGCTCATCCTGGTTTCACGGTTGAGAATGGTGCTGACTATCGCGCTGTGCTTCGTAACCGATTTTATCCTGCCCACTACCACGGGAAGGGTGCGCCCGGTAGCGGGATCGTATGAGGTACTGAGTACCGCCGCGCCGGGCATGACCCCTGACGAACTGCCCTTGTTTACCGTAAAGGTGTTGAACCAGTGCGCCGGGTCGCGGAGAATCAGTTCGGCGGGAATATATTTGAAGTTCCGCCGGTTTGGGAGGTCAAGCAGATAGCGGAGCTGACGATTTTCCTTGCTGAGGTTGCGGAGAATTGCCAATTCCGTGTTCAGGCGGTCGTTTTCTCCTTGGAGCTTTTCCACGTTTCCGGCCAGTTCGCGGCGGCTTTTCAGCAACAGGGATTTGTTTTTAACGGTTTGCTCCACATCGGCGGCGGTGGAAAGGAAAGGATAGAAAAAGTCACTCGCGATTCGCCTGGCCGCGCGCCGAAACGCCTGAAATGAAATTATTGACACCAGAATCACGAATATGACGATCAGGAAAAAATTAGCTTTGAAAAAATTAGCTTGTTTAAAGGGCATTGGTTTCTTTATTTTTATAAATTAATCACTGGTGATGATATTTTTTCTCCACCTTGTCCAGATAATCGTTAAGCGACGGCCAGAATTTGCGCCGTTCAAGGTCGAGTTGCCGTAGGCATTCCATCACCATGCCGTAACGGATTCCCGGCGGTACTTTGGTCGCGTCCGTTTCCCTGAGATATTTTTCCAGCGCTATTCGCTTGTGATACGCCTTGAGAAACTGTTTTTTAGCGTTTTTGATATTTTCGGTGAAGTTTTTCGCCTGATTCATGCCTAATCCGGTGAGGGCGGTTTCGATATTGACTAATGCCGGGTGAAAATCTTCCGGCAGTTCAAAACGCATTCCCACCATCTTTTTTTTGATCTCCGCTATTACCAGGTTTTTGTTCGCGACCTCCGGCCAGTATTTCGGCGTGTCCTCAAGCGGGAAACGTTCGTAACCGGATGATTTGTCCTCAAGTGAAACGATTTTCGCCTCCACCTGCATACTGTCTTCAAAGCGTTCCAGGGCAAAGTTGGCCGGGGCGGGCATGAAAAAATTCATGATTTTGCGGCGCAGGTTGCTTTCGAACCATGCCTGAATTTTTTCCCGGTCGGACATTACCGAAAAGTCTTTCTCGGAAAAAGTGTAGTTCAATTTTGGGGCCTTATCAATCAGGAATTTCCCGAAACATAGTTTGAAAATTTGCGACTGGGAATAATTCTTTCTTGCCGCCAGATAGATCATTTCCGTAAAAGGAGAGTCTTTGCTTTTTTGTCTGCTGAGCAGTGAATTGCACGAACTCAGCAGAAATTCACAGGTTTCGGCGTATACTCTGAAACCTGCGCCGTCCTCGGGCTTTATCGGGTTTTCCAGCAACTTCCACAGATCCGGCGGACAATCCGATGCCAGCATGGTGTAGAGTTCCGGATAAAAACCGAGTCCGGGAATCTTTATCTCCACCGTGCTGGTTTTTGGTGCCGCCTTCTTGAGCAACGCCGTCAACAGCCAGTCCGGGGGAGTACCGGTTTCTTTGCGGGGAACGATCCCGCATTGTACCATCATCAGCGTGGCGAGCAGTTTCTTCTGGAGATTATAATCTTCTTCCCACTTTTTTGAGTTGGAATTCAAATAGATCATGACATTGTTGCCGCGGAGCGCGATCACTTCCATATCGCCGGGAATTTTACGGTCCACGAACAACAACATGCACTTGATTTCGGATTCGCCGGTATCGTCGTCCCGGAATTCCCTTACTTCCGCGATTACCCGGTTGAGCCTTTTCAACATCTTCAGGAGCGGTTTGCGCTCTTTTTTCGGGGTCTTCCGAAAGTTGACCCGGAGATCACCGAGTTTTACCACGCGCTGGGCCAGAATTTCCGGTCCGCTGAAACACAACGCGAACAACATTGCCGGGAGATACGCCGATACAATAATTTTACGAATTGAAAACTTACGCATTTTTCTCGATTTCCGGGATTGTATTGTCTAATTGGATAAATGTACCGCATATCGACGGGGATGCCAACCGGAGGGAACGTGATTTTTTGTTATTGATCTGAAGTGGTGGCACTGTTTTCGCGATGCCTGACCAGATGCACCTGCAGCAACGCGATTTCGGCGGGGGTTACGCCGTCGATTCTGCCTGCCTGCGCCAGAGTGGTGGGGGCCACTTTTATCAATTTCATCCGGGATTCGTTGCGGAGTCCCGGAATTTCCGCGAAATCAAAATCTTCAGGAATTTTCCAGTCCTCAAGCTTCTGGAGCCGGGCAATCGAAATTTCCTCGCGTTTCAAATATCCCTCATAGTGGGATTGGATAATAAGCTGTCTGAGCGCGCGCTGAGAATCCCTTTCGCCATCAAGCTCGATAAGTTCCGCGGGAAACACCGGGGATTTTTCAATTTTGCCGTGCATTTCCCTGAACAAGTCCCAAATCGGCTTGCCGCCGTGCTTGGTTGTTTTCGCCAGTTTTTCCGCGGTTTCCAGTTTGGTTTGATATGACTTGAATTTTCGGAATTTTTCTTCGGAAAGCAGCCCGAGATCATAAGCCAGCGGACAGAGCCGGAGGTCAGCGTTGTCCTGACGGAGCCGCAAGCGGTATTCGGCGCGGCTGGTGAACAGCCGGTAGGGTTCGATGATGTCCTTGGTTACAAGGTCGTCGATCATCACCCCGATGTAACAGGTATCGCGCGCGAATTCCACGGCTTCATGCCCGGCGGCTTCCCTGGCGGCGTTGAGCCCGGCCACAAGCCCCTGTCCGGCGGCTTCCTCGTAACCGCTGGTTCCGTTGATTTGTCCGGCGAGAAAGAGGTTCCGCCACGACTTGACCCTTAAACTGCGCTCGATCTGGTCGGGAAATACAAAGTCGTATTCGATGGCGTATGCGTAACGGGAAATTTCCGCATTTTCAAGACCGGGAATCGAGTGGATCATCTGTACCTGGATGTCTGGCGGAAGGCTGGTGGAAATCCCGTTGATGTAGTATTCCCGAGTGTATTCGCCTTCGGGTTCCAGATAAAGCAGGTGGCGCGGATGGTGCGGGAAGCGCACCACTTTGTCCTCGAACGATGGACAGTACCGGGTTCCTATCCCTTCAATTTTTCCCTGATACAGCGGAGCCTTTTCAAGGTTAGCCTGAACAATTTCAGCGGTTTTGCCGGTGGTGTAAACAAGGTAGCATGGCATGTCGCGGCGGTCGGCGCGGGGTTCGGCGCGGTCTTCGGGGAAAAAGCTGAACAGTTCGTCGCCGGTTTCCGCTTCCTGAGAGTCCATTTTGCTGAAGTCGATGCTTTTTGCCAGGATGCGCGGCGGAGTTCCGGTTTTGAGTCTGCCGATCCTGAGATTGAGTTGGGAATTCAAAGCTTCAGCTAGGTCTGTCGATGGAGGATCACCGGCGCGGCCGCCGGGGAAATGGTTCAATCCGTAATGCAGCCTGCCGGAAAGAAACGTGCCGGTGCAGATCACCACCGCCGAAGCGTAAAATTTGTCGCCGAAAATCGTTTCCACACCCTTGAGTTCGCCGTTTTTAACGATGAATCCGGTGGTCATGGCCTGCTTGATTTCCAGGTTTTCCTGTTCTTCCAGAACAAGTTTCATTGCACGTTGGAAGCAAATCTTGTCGCACTGGGCGCGGGGCGACCAGACAGCCGGTCCTTTGGTGCGGTTGAGCATCCGGAACTGGATCGCGGCGGCATCGGTAACCTTGCCTTGGACTCCGCCGAGGGCATCGATTTCACGGACAACGTGGCCTTTGGCGATTCCGCCAACCGCCGGGTTGCAGCTCATCTGGGCGATGTGGTCCAGATTGATGGTCAGCAGCAGTGTCTTGGCGCCAAGACGCGCCGCCGCCAGCGCCGCTTCACAGCCTGCGTGTCCGCCGCCGACTACCGCCACATCGTAATTGTACAGATCAAGTTTGCTCATGATTTTTCCTCTCAGGAACCGGTAATATAGACTGAAAATCTCCGGATTAATACCTGGATTAGCGAAAAAAACTAATGCAGGCAGTCCATTTCTCCTTATTTTTTGCAATCGCAAATGATATTAAATACTAAATAGTAGAAAATACTAAATGGTATTTAATACTATTTAGAATCCTGCGCAAGTTGTTTCCTACTGATAAAAAACTGTAAACTATTTGGGTTTTACCCCAGTTAAGGTTAAATTATACAAGCGACAAAATTGCCGACTAATCTAAAGGCTTTAAAATGGATCTGAAAGATGTCCAGTTGGGTTTGACCGGGCGGGTCAGGCGTCTCTTGGAAAGACTGAAAAAGATTGATAACCGGATTGTTTTTTCCGAGCCGGAACAGAAACAGTTTGCCGAGATATACTTCCAGGCATATTCCCGGACTCAGGGGCTTCCGGAAATTCTCCGCCGCGCCGATTTCCTGACCACCTTCGCGGAACGTTTCCCGGTCAATGCCGATGCCGAAGAACTTATCGTGGGATCGCAGAAAATGATCCGGCCGGACTTGAAAGCTTATCTTACCGAAGATCAGCTGGAAGCTTGCGGCGGACACGGCAATCACGGTCACATCGTGGTCGATTATGGCCGGGTTCTCCTGCAGGGACTTCCGAAGGTTAGGAAGTCAATTGAAAATATGCCGGAAAGCAATAATAAGACGGCGTTTCTCCAGACTGTCGACGCCTTTTCCGGGTTCATTCACCGCCAGGGGCAGGTTTGCCTGAAATCGAATCTGACCGCCCAGGCGAAGGCTTGCATAAATATCGCCAACAATCCGCCGGGAACTTTTCACGAGGCTTTGCAGCTTTCCTGGTTCATCCATATATTCCTGCATCTTGAAGGCGGAACCGCGGCGGTTTCCTTTGGCAGGCTGGACCAGTATGTATGGCCGTATCTTGAGGCCGATCTGGAAGCGGGACGGATTACGTTTCAGGAAGCTTACGAACAGCTTTGCTGCTTCCTTATCAAAACCTGCGAGGGTGACGAATCCCAGAACCTGATCGTGGGCGGGGCTGACGCTTTCGGCAAGTCGCAGGAAAATCCTTTGTCGCTGATGATTTTAAGGGCAATGGCGGAAATGAAGATCTGGCAGCCGTCGATTTCGGTCAGGATCGGCGAATACACTTCCGGGGAGTTCTGGAAAGAAGCGGTGAATCTCTGCCGGCAGGGAACCGGGATGCCGTCGTTTTTCAACGATCCGGTGGTTATCAAAGCGCTTGAAAAGTTGGATATTCCGCATGAGCGCGCTTGCAATTGGAGTGTTGTGGGCTGTTACGAAGCCACAACCCAGGGCGACGCGTATCCCCTGACCGTTGCCGGGGGCGTTACTTTGCCCCGGATATTCTGGGATTATCTTCAGGATTGCGGTGACGTCGCCGATTTCGATGCCTTCCTGGATGGTTTCAAAACTTTCTTTGCCGAACATTATAAAAAAGTTATCCTCGCCAATTTCGAGGAACGCTGGAATACCATGAAAATTCATACGGCGTCACCGTTTGAAAGCATTTGTGTCACCGGGTGTATCGAATCGGGACTTGCCGTTGAAGAAGGCGGGGCCAGATTCAACATGTACGGGGTGAATATTCTTGGACTGGGAACCCTGATAGACAGCCTCCTGTCGATCCGGAAGCTTATTTTCGAGGAGAAGGAATTCTCCCTCGAACAGATGAAAAAACAACTCGAAGAAAACTTTCCGGACAAAAAACTGCTGCTGAAATGCCGCAATCTGCCGGGTAAATTCGGAAGCGACTCCGAAGAAAGCAACCGTCTTGCCGCCGATCTTTCCGGATTCATCGCGAATGAAGTTATCAGCCACCCTCTGAGCAACGGGGTCAGGCCGTATCCCGGCTTTTTCCGGTTCGGAGCGGACATCGGAAACCGCTTCATGGCGACTCCGGACGGACGTATGGAGGAGGATTTCCTGTCTTACGGTTGCGGTCCCGGATCGCTTGTGGAGCATACGAGCATTTCCTCGGTGTTGAATTCGGCGTCGTGTGTCGATCACGCATCATGCGGCTGCGGCAATCCCCTGACCATCTCCTTTACCGGCAAAGACGTTGCCGGCAAGGACGGAGAGAAACTGCTCAGGCAGGTTGTGGAAACCTACTTCAGCAAAGGCGGGTTCCATCTGCATATCAACATCGTCGATGCCGGAGCTTTGCGTAAAGCGCGGAAAAACCCGGAGAAAAGCCGTGACCTGATTGTCAGGGTCAGCGGATACAGCGCCTATTTCATTTATCTTTCCGAACGCTGGCAGGACGCCCTTATCGAGCGCACCGAACTGGGAATGTAAACCCGGCCGTGCCGGAAAATAAGAATTAAAAAGCTTCCTGTTATGGGATTTCCTGATTCCTGGACACGCTGTTATGGGATTTCCTGAAGCCCGATTCCTGACTCTTGGACACGTTAGCTGCGCCCGTTTGTCAAGATTTGTGAAAAAAGCGGCAAAAAGGGCTGATTTTACCCCGGATTTTGCTTGAGAAACGCTATTTTCCTTATATATTAATAAGATATTGTATCGCCCGGTAGGGACTGATGCTTTTTCCCCGTTAACTTTAAGTTCATTCTTTTAAGGAGAATATAGAAAATATGACAGAAATCACTCGCCAGGACTTTCCGGTAAACATCGAAGACATCATGCACACCGCTTACCTGCAGTATTCGCTCAGCGTAAACGTGGGCCGGGCGATTCCGGACGTGCGCGACGGTCTGAAACCGGGCAACAGGCGGATCCTGTACGCGATGCGTCAACTCGGGCTTACCAAGTCGCATTCCTACACCAAGAGCGCGAAGGTTGTGGGTGAAGTTATCGGTAACTACCATCCGCACGGTGACGCCGCCGTATACGACACTATGGTGCGTATGGCCCAGGATTTCGCGATGCGGATGCCGCTGGTTGATGGACAAGGGAACTTCGGGAGCATTGACGGCGACCCCGCCGCCGCTTATCGTTATACTGAATGCCGCATGGAACGCCTCGCCGAGGAACTGCTTTCCGATATCGAGAAAAATACCGTCAACATGCTGTTGACCTTTGACGAATCTAACCGTGAACCGGAAGTTCTGCCTTCGCGTTTTCCGAACCTGCTGGTCAACGGCACGACTGGTATCGGCGTGGGGATGGCAACCAATATTCCCCCGCACAATCTTACGGAAGTGATCGACGCCACTATCTGTCTGCTGGAGAATCCCAGCGCCAGTATCCCCGAACTGATGACCCATCTGCCCGGTCCGGATTTCCCGACCGGCGCAATTATTCGCGGAATGACTGAAATCCGCAAGCTTTATGAAACCGGACACGGCGTGATCCGAGTCCGCGCCAAGGCGGAAATCGAGGACAAAGACGGCAAGGAAAGAATCGTTGTTACGGAAATCCCGTATGCGGTGAACAAGGAAAACCTGGTAAAGAAAATTGCCGATCTGGTCAACGAAAAGAAAATCACCGGAATCAGCGCCCTCCGCGACGAAACCAGCCGCCGCGCCGGTATCAGGATCGTTGTCGACATCAAGCGGGGCGCGATGGGCAACGTGGTCCTCAATCAGCTTTTTGCTCACACCCAGCTTGAGAGCTCAATCGGATGCACCATGCTGGTGGTTGACCGGAACCGTCCGCGCACCCTGAACCTGCAGCAACTGCTCCAGGCATACATCGACCATCGGATCGAGGTGGTGACCCGCCGGACTCAATTCGAACTGGAAAAAGCCGAGGCCCGTGCCCATATCGTGGAAGGTTTGCTGGTTGCGGTAAAAAATATCGACGAAGTTGTCAAGATCATTCGTGAATCCCGCACCCGTGAGGAAGCCGGACAGCGTTTGATGGCCCGTTTCGAGCTGTCACAGCCGCAGGTCAGCGCCATTTTGGAAATGCGCCTGCACCAGCTTACCGGACTGGCCATCGAAGACCTTGAAAAGGAATACGGCGAATTGTGCGAAAGGATTGCTTATCTCAAGTCGCTGCTTGCCAGCCGCGAACTGCTGCTGGGCGTGATCAAGGATGAACTGATCGAAGTACGGGACAAATACGGCGACGAGCGGCGCAGTGAAATCACCGCCGATGAAAGCGACATCAACTATGCCGACCTCATTCCGCGTCATTCCTGCGTGATTACCGTGTCGAATACCGGCTACATCAAGCGGGTCCCGGCGGATACTTACCGCACCCAGCACCGGGGCGGTAAAGGTGTGATAGGCATGGGAACGAAGGAAGAGGACTATGTTGAACACCTCTTCAACGCGGACAGTCACGACCTGATTTTCTTCATTACCGACCGGGGAATCATGCACTGGCTTAACGTGTATGAAATCCCGGAAGGAGTAAGGGTTGGAAAAGGCAAGGCCGTGGTCAATATGATCCGGATCGAGCCTGGTGAACAGATTCGCGCAATGATTACCGTTGGTAAGGAAGACGTGGAACGCGACGACCTGTTTATGATGGTTGCAACTCGCCGAGGATATATCAAAAAGACTGCATTGTCGGCCTTTAAAAATCTGCGTAAAGTTGGTATTCGCGCCCTCAAGATCGAGGAGGACGACGATTTGATAGGCGCCGGAATCTCCAACGGCAGCAATGAAATAATCCTCTCAACCGCCAAAGGCATGGCCTGCCGATTTGATGAAAGTGACGTCAGGGCGATGGGCCGCGTTTCCCGCGGGGTTACCGGGTTGCGGTTCAAGATCGAAGGCGACTGCATCGTAAGCATGGAAATCGTGGAACATGGCGAAGACGCGGAAACTGACGAAGAAGCCGAACAGGGCGGCGGTCCCGAATTGCTGGTCGTGAGTGACGGCGGTATGGGCAAGCGCAGCTATGTGAGTAATTACCGGAAAACCAGGCGCGGCGCCAAGGGGGTGGTAAATATCAGACTCCGCGAAGGCGAACAGGTGGTTTCCGCAATCCAGATATGCGACCAGGATGAACTCATCCTGACTACGGAAAAAGGCCAGGTGGTGAGGATTCCAGCTAACGAGATCCGCACGATTGGCCGCGCTTCCAAGGGGGTCAGGATCATGAATCTCGCCAAAGGCGACTCCATTACCGGCGTAGCCAAGATTTTAGAAATCGACACGGAAGACGATGACAAGGAGAAAGCCGGAGAAGAACCCCAGGAAGGCGGGGCCACTGAAGCTGAAGCCGTTCCCCAGGCGACCGGGGAAGCAGCGGAAGCGGAAAAACCGGCAGCCGAGGATGCAGACGATGTCGACGACAATGAGGGTGACGAAAAAGAACCCGAATCCTGAGATGGCTCATAATCCCATATTCCGTTTCCGGAACCGGGAACTTGTGTGCGACGGCCGGACCCGGCTGATCGGGATTCTGAATGTTACGCCCGATTCGTTCAGTGACGGCGGCAGGTATGTCGATGCAAAGACCGCGATTGATTACGCTCTGGAAATGCTTGACGCCGGGGCTGATATTGTGGATATCGGCGGCGAATCCACCCGTCCTGACGCAAAACCGCTTGATATCGAAACCGAAACCGGCCGGGTCCTCCCGGTATTAACCGGCTTGAAATCACTCCGCCCCGAGGCTATTGTCAGTATTGATACGCGTAAGCGGGAAGTTGCACGGGCGGTGCTTGATGCCGGGGCAGATATCATCAACGACGTTAGCGGTTTGCAATATTCTCCGAGAATGGCGGAAGCTGTGGCTGAATACAACGCCGGGTTGATCATCATGCACATGCGCGGTACGCCGGAGACCATGCAGGAGCCGGAAAATCTGCAATACGCGGATGTGATCGCGGATATTTCACAGTTTCTGGCTGAAGCTACCGGAAAGGCAGTTGCCGCCGGAGTAAAACGCGACAGTATTATTATTGATCCCGGAATCGGGTTCGCGAAAACCGTGGAGCAGAATTTACAGATTGTGGGCAATGCCGGCGAGTTCAGAAGATTGGGATTTCCGGTGCTGGTGGGGGCTTCGCGCAAATCGTTTATCGGCAAAGTGCTGGATGAACCGTCGCCCGACGCCAGAACCTGGGGCGACGCCGCGGTGACCGCATGTCTGGCGATGATGAAAATTGATTTTGTCCGGGTGCATGAGATAAAGGCGATGCGGCAGGTGTTGACCATGATGGAACAGTGCCGCAAGCATGAACGGAAAGTTTAACCTTTACTGTTAAGGTGTAAGGAAATGCCTTGGGAATCAATATGGCTTTTTATTAAAACGTCCTACCGGCCGGTAATTGAAATCGGCATTCTCACCATATTGATCTATAATGTGCTTTATTACCTTCGCGGCACTCGCGGGGCCAGCATCCTCGCGGGGATAGTGATCCTGCTGATCATGATGACGTTTGCTTCCGAGTACCTGAATCTGGAAGTTATCAACTGGCTGTTAAGCAATTTCTGGACAGTGTTCGCGATAGCCCTGATCGTGATATTTCAGCCTGAATTGCGCCGGGCTTTCGCTCAGATCGGCAGCGCGCCTTTTGCTTATCACCGCACCAAACGCAAAGAAGCCATTGGCGAAGTGGTCAATTCTGTGATCAATCTTTCAAAGCGCCGGATTGGAGCGATCATTGTGTTCGAGCGTCAGATCGGCATGGCCTCTATCGTGAACGACGCCGTAAGGCTGGAAAGCAAGCTGAACAACTACCTTCTGGAATCGATATTCTACCCGAATTCACCGCTGCATGATGGCGCGGTGATTATCAAGGAGGACCGGATTGTAGCGGCCCACGCCATTCTTCCGCTTTGTCAGGACGAATCGCTGGTGCTGACTCTCGGGACCCGGCATCGGGCGGCAATCGGGATCACCGAGGAGACCGATGCCGTGGTTGTAGTGGTTTCCGAGGAAACCGGCATTATCAGCATTGCCTGCCGCGGACGGCTTAAGCGCAATATCGAGCCGGACAAACTCTCGCGTTACTTGAGCAGTCTGCTGTTCAGCAGCGAGGACCGTTCATTGCGGAATATCTTCGGATCGATGGCGGAAAATGAGGAACTGGCGGTATTTTCAAACGGGAAGGAGTCAAAGACTTCTGATGAGTAATCAGGAAAACAGTCAAAACAGGAAATCCTGGGTTCCGGGGATTATCCGGCGTGATTTTTTTCGCAAAATCATTGCGCTGTTTTTTGCGATTCTGGTTTATTCGGTGGTTTATGTTCAGATCGGCAAGATCGCCAAGATTGAACATGTGCCGGTGGAGCTTGAATTTTCAAAAGATCTAATTTCTACTTCTAACCGCACCCTGACGGTTACCTTAACCGTCAGGGCAAGCCAGAAGCGGCTGAGTCAGCTCAACGCCTCCGACTTTTCTATCTTTATTCCGGTGTCCAATCGCGATTATCCGGTTACCTCCGATGATCATATTATGAATTTGCCGGTTGCGCTGAAATACATTAAAGCCCCTATGGGAGTGACGGTTACCCAGGTTACCCCGGAACAGCTTAGCGTGGGGGTTGACCGCAAAGTAACGAAGAAAGTGAAAGTTGAAAGCCGTCTGGTCCAAGGCGCTAAGCCTCCCCTGGGATATGTTATCGAGAAGATTACCATTACCCCGCCGGAGATAACGATCAGCGGCCCAAGCGAATTCGTCAAGAAAATTGATACGGTATATACCGATCCGATCCCGGTCGACAAAACCACGATAGCCACGTTCCAGTATCCGGTATCGATTGCCAAGGTAAGCGACGAGATTGAACTTGCCCGTTCGAAAGTTCTTGCAACCGTGGAGATCAAGAAGGATTACGATACGAAAATATTCCAGTCAATCCCCATTCAGGTGCTGTCAGGCATCAAGGACAAGCCGTTCAAGGTTGAACTGGTTACCACTCCGCATGTTGAAGTTACCGTGGAAGGCCCTCAGCCCCTGGTCGAGGCGCTAAAACCGGAAGAGATCAAGATCTACGCCGATATTTCCTCGTTCGACAAGCCCGGAGCTTACACTATCGACCTGAAATCCTGGATCGATAAACCCAAAATAAACATAAAATCGATTTATCCATCCAAGGTTGAGGTGAAACTCACCAAATGATCTTGATCAGTAATACCAATTCGTTTTCTGCTATAGAGGAAAGAGGAAGATTTTTCCTTAAATTCCCAATCACCTTTAAAAATTTGTCTGGATTTATTCTCAAAAACACCCGGATATAAAAAAACACGGAGGCTTTGCTGTCTCCGTGTTTTATAAAATCGGTAAAAAAGTTTACCTGCGGTTGAAACCGCCGCGATTGCCGCCATATCCGCCACGTCCGCCGCCGCGAGGACGATCTTCTCTCGGGCGCGCTTCGTTGACTCTCAGGTTGCGGCCGCCAAGTTCTTTGCCGTCGAGTTCGGCGATTGCAGCCTTGGCTTCTTCGTCATTATTCATTTCGATGAATCCAAAGCCCTTGGAACGGCCGGTGTCCCGGTCATTGATAATGTTGACGGTGTCAACGGTTCCGAATGCGGTGAACGCATCCTTGAGTTCGTCTTCAGTAGTCGAGAACGACAGATTTCCCACGTACAATTTCATTGTGGATTTCCTTTGCGGTTTTGCCGCGTTTTTAAGCGGGACAAATGTATTCGGTGCGGTCTGAGATCTACCGGAAAGGAAACGAAAGAAAAAACTTCGTTATAACTGTCACGAAAATGATTCAAACTTAATTGCTTTCACAATTATCAACCGAGTGATATTATCCTATACAATAATGCGCGGTTTAGCCGAGGAGATCCGATGATCAAACCGGTTGCGCATTTTGCCACTCATTCTATTAAAATACACCATAAATATAATAATGCTAATGTCTTTATGAACATTGTCGTATTTTTTATGTTTTCCCTTTTTACTCAGAATGTCCTTACGCCGGGAGTTCGGCGAAATGCCGGTTTGGACAAGGCAAAGATTAATTTCAGGAATATTTTCCATAGCGGCTGATCTCGTCATTCATGGCCTCAAGGATGATGGGGTCATAAGGGACCGAATGACTCGGAGAGGCGACGTATCCTCCGCCGTCCGCCAGTTCGTCAATCCGCTTGCGCACTTCCGCGCGGACTTCTTCCGGAGTTACCCCCGCCCGGTCCAGAACAAATTGACTGTCGATTCCCCCGCAAAAAGCGATTTGTCCTGAAAAACGTTTTTTTAATCCGGCAAGATCGTTGCACGGCTGGCATGGATTCCAGATTTTCGCGCCCATTTCCACCATATCGCCGAAAATTGGCTCGATCATGCCGCACGAGTGCTGACCGACGATAGCGCCGCATTCCTTAATGCAGTTATAAATGCGTTGAGTATGGGGTTTGATGATTTTTCGCCAAATTTCCGGCGAAACAAACAGGTTCTCCTGAGTGCCCCAGTCGTCGCCGTACCATACCAGATCCAGATCAGCCACTTCATTGAATTTCCGTATCAAGGCTATCTTATAATCCGCGATGGCGGCAAGCATCTGGTTCATATGATCGGGTTCCGCAAGATATGCTATCAATGCTTCTTCCATGCTGAGCAGAAGGTATGATCTTTCGAACAATCCCATCTCGAAGAATCCCGACAGCAGATGTTCGTTCCGGTCGATTGATTCCACTTGTTCAATTATCTCAGACCAGTCAAGTTGCTCGATATCGGGAATTGTAATTTGTTCGCGCCAGTTGCATATATCGCTGATCGTGTGACCGTTATGGACGGGATAAGTCCCGCCCTTTGCTTTTGAGTCGATGCCCCATTTCACCCCGAAAGCATCTTTGCCCGTTGTTTTCGGCCTTTCCACCACCGGCGGGAAGAACTGGATCGAGTTTTCCATGCTATTCGGAACCCACAACGGATGATCGTGATTAATGGCCCGTAACAGATTTTCTTTCGCATTCATAATATGACTCTAATTTTATTACTTGTTGTTTTTATGCATGGCTATTATATTGTTGAAATCAAATTTTAACAATATTCATAATACCTATGAGCATTTGTGATATCCAGATTATCGGCAATGACACTAAGGAGCGGGTCATCATTTACAGACAGGCGGCCATGCTGGAGCAAGCAGGTTTTTTTGCCGTAGGAGTAAGTGAAACGGCAGCGGAATATGAAATTGCGCGCAAGGCTCCGCCGTTTGGAGTACTCCTGGCGTGTTTCGGCGGACAAGGTGCAGTTCAAACTCGCCAAGGCTGGAAGAAAATAGTTCCGGGGCAGGCCTATATAGCGCCCCCACATGTCCCCCACGCCTATCATTGCGATGGCGCGGGTGGCTGGAATTTCTGCTGGTGCACTTTCATCGAGAACGGAACCGCGGAGTGGTCTACGATTAACGGTCCGGCGCTGGTTCCCTTTGACGCGGAGCCTCTGCGTTTGGCGATTCTTGGTCTGTACCTGGAGTGGCATACTTGTGCGGACCTTTCCAGATTGTCGGAGTGGAGCCGCTTAATAAATAGCTATGCTTGTCAGGCGCGCGGCACGGGTACTCAAATTGATGAACGCCTGATCCGGCTTTGGCGTAACGTAAATCATAACCTCAGCCGCAAATGGACCTTAAAGGAACTGAGCAGGCTGGCTTGTCTCAGCCCGGAACAATTGCGCAATTTATGTAACAAACAATTGGGAAGAAGCCCCATGGCCCATTTGACCCGCTTGCGCATGCAGCATGCCGCCATATTGCTTGAGCTCCATCCGGAGATGAAGCTGCGGGAAGTTGCCGACTCCGCCGGATATACGAATGAATTCGCCTTTTCCGTTGCGTTCAAAAAACACTTTAAACTATCCCCTTCGACCTGGGCGGTCCGCCACGAAAAATTATAAATCGTTCTGGATTGCAATTCGGTCGGATATACGAATGAATTCGCCTTTTCCGTTGCGTTCAAAAAACACTTTAAACTATCCCCTTCGACCTGGGCGGTCCGCCACGAAAAATTATAAATCGTTCTGAATTGCAATTCGGTATTAAATGGAAAGCCTTTTTACGCTGTTGCGATTAATGAGAACTGGAGGCACTGTTTTCCGGAACTCCGTATTTCCTGTTTCGATAAATTGTTTAATCGCATCTACCATGAGGTCACAAACATTGCTGACCGGGAAACCAACTGAAGTAAGCGGGATGCTGAACATTGATGAACACATATTATTATTAAATCCCGCCAGACTGATATCGTCAGGTACGGAGATATTCATATTATTCAGGACGTCGTAGGCCATATATGCCCGGTTGTCATCGCCGACAAGGATTGCGGTAAATTTTTTCCTTGAGGAAAATAAATAATCAATTGTATTCCTGATGTCCCCGACAGTTGCTCTGATTGTGATGCTTGCATGAATGATCTCAAGTCCGAACTTCCGTGTGGCCGCTTCCAGTCCCTTGATCCGCAGTTCGTTTTCCCCTATCCAGGGATAATCGTTTATGAATGCAACAGTTTTGTGTCCGTACTCAGAAAACATTTTCCCTATTTTAAATCCGGAATCAAAATTGTCAAAGAACAGGTAATTTTTTAATTCCGGTTTCCTTAATAATGCAATGCTGAAAATTCCGCTGCCGTCCAGAGTTTCGATTTCCTGATCGGAATAGCTGTGATCAATGAACAGGATTTTAATATTTTTATCAATGAATTCCTCCCTTTTCAGATGGTCCTGGAAAAAGACTTTCAGTTCCACGTTTTCCGGAAGTCTGGACTTCAATTCCCGGATGATATCCTGGAAAAAGCTGTCCCGGCTCCACCTGTGGTGAAATACAAACCCCGCCTTTACCGTTTTTTTTCCGGCTTCCTGACGAATAATCTCATTGATCGCATTTTCCGTGATATAGGAACCGGAACCGCCTTTTTTATATACAAGTTTCCTTTCCGTTAGAATGTCAAGCGCTCTCCGGATAATTACCCGGCTTACTGACAACTGCTCATGAAGAACTCTTTCCGCCGGGAGCTTTTTACCTGGTACAAGTGTGCCGTTTTTGATCTTTCCGGAAAGTATATCCACAACCTGTTCCGTCTTGCTTTTAGGGTTCATGGAAGTTAACTCCTGTTTTTTGTAAATTGGTATTATTATAATTCCGAAAATATGAATATACAAGTTATTTTTCAAAATATATTGACAAAAAAGAAATAATAAGATATTATAATAAACCATAACGGGAGGGTTATTAATCTGGATGATATTTTAAAGGAGGTGTGAGATGCGGAAGAAAGATCGGTTGAAACTGGAATGTAAACTTGCCGGGAGTTTTTTTACACTAATTGAGTTACTGGTTGTAATAGCAATTATTTCTATACTTGCATCAATGCTGCTTCCGGCGCTGAAAAATGCACGGGCAACCGCGCGCCGGATAGCATGCACAAACAATATGAAGCAGATCCACAATGGTTTGATGCTTTATATAGATGATTATGACGGTTATCTTCCCTGTGCCGCGAATGTTGCCCATATTGGTGCTGTGGATGAATACCTGAAGCAGAAATATGATGTAAAAGGATCGTATGATTTTGGCTGGACTCCGCTTTTCACGCGTCCCGTAGGAATGTATTTTTGCCCGTCCGCACCTGCTGCTGATCAATCCCCGTGCTGGAACGGAGCGGACGTCGGGAAGTATTATTATTCCAACTATGTCGCCACTATTGACAGATATACTGATGCAAGAAGCGGGGGATGGCAACGGAAAGATTTTGTTACTGACACCCGTCCGTTTGATTATGTTTCAAACGGGTCGGTAATTATGACGGAAATGAATTATTATACCTCGATAAGCGGTGTTATTAATTCAACCGGCGCTCCTTACACCACCGGAGTTGCTTATCCTTTTTCTAATTATCTGTCTCTCGGGTGGAATCATTTGAAAACGGCGAACTTTCTGTTCAAGGATGGTCACGTCGAAACATTTCGTTATACTGGCTCACGCTTATTCCATTCTGAAAAGGATCTCGCGGAGCCGTCACAAGTTTGGACACCAAAACAATAAAATAAAAATAGAATACAAAAGGAAGATATTATGATGATCTTTAAGAGAATTGTTGTTTTTACACTTGGGATACTCACATTCGCACTTGCAGTGAATGGTGATGAATTATCAAAGATGAAGGTTGAAAAAATCACTGATCCCACCCAGTATAGCGCCGGGAAAATGTCAGCGGCGGAGATTAACAAATTAATCGATAGGAGCTTCAAGCCGGAGAATTATGATATATGGTACGGGAAAAAACAACGAATTAATCTCAACGGATCATGGAAATTTATTAAATTATCCGACACGGCGGATTCTCCCGGCAATGAATATGGAGAGAAACACGGTTTCAATTCTGAAAACTTTAGTGATTCCAGCTGGTTTAATCAGCCGGTTCCGTGGATGTGGAATATAAAGTTTCCTTCCGGAAGGTATCTCAAACCCGAAATAGTAAACGGCAAAAAAGAATATTTCGCGGGTATCGGCTGGTATCGCAGAAAAATAAATATTCCGGCAAAACTGAAAGGTTCTCAAGTTATAATATGTTTTCCCAGGATCGACAGGGAAAGCACTGTTTATATAAACGGAAGGAAGGCCGGGGGACACCGGAATTTTGGGATCGTCCGCGGTGTATCCACTGTTTATTACCGGCCTGAAGGATTTGAAATCAACATTACTCCATATGTTAAATTCGGCAAGCTAAACACAATTGCAATTAAGGTTTATGAAGATGGCAAATATAATTCGGTAGAACAACCGGAGCGTCGTTTTCTTAGACCGGGATGGGGTGGCATCTGGCAGGAGGTTTTTCTGGAAATTCGACCTTCCGTGTATTGCTCCAAGGCTCTTGTTACGCCAGAATTAAAGACGGACAGTATTAAAATTAAAGCTTTCATTGAAAATACTACAAAGAATTATATTACAGAATCTTTATGCATAACCCTTGCTCCATGGAAGTCGAATCGTTACCATATGGCAAAGGGAAACACTGAAATATATCATGCTGGAAAATTCACATTTAAACCAGGCATGAACACAATCGAATTTACGGTAAAATTGAAAAAACCACAACTTTGGGACATCGATAATCCTTACCTTTACCATCTTACCGTCAGCAATGACAAGGGCGTGGTTTTAGGGCAGGAGCGTTTTGGTTTTCGCGAATTTACGGTTGGGGAAAAACTTTTTGCACTGAATGGCAAAAATATTTTCCTGATGTCTGAAACCGAGGGCAGATTCCTCTGTCTCGGCTTCGGAAACGGCACTCTTGGTCTTCAGAGGTTGGCCTTCCTGCGTAAAGGTGACTTGAAGCATTATATCGATACCATGAAAGCGGAAAATTACAACATGCTTCGCAACAACAGCAACTTTCCGCTGAAAAAACTTATTGAGCAATGTGACGAGTCGGGAATGCTCCTTTATGAGGAGGAACCTTACGCATGGTTTCTTAAATCCTGTTACGACATTAAGACCGCATCTTTTACTGACGCATTCAAGGAAAAAATCAGGAATGCCATTTATGGACGTTACAATTCCCCATCTGTTGTAATAAGAAGCGGAGGTAATGAATTCTTCGATAGCCGGGTAATCCATATGAAGGATTTTCCCTCTTATGCCCCGTACGCAAATGCGATGGTGAAAGAATACAAAAAGCACGATACTACCAGACCGATAACTTCATCGTCGGGGCGTTTCCCCACCGATACGAGTCTCAGGAAGCTCGAGGCCAACGGCTTCATGACAATCGAATACGTTCCATGTGATTTCAACGACGCACATATCTATGGAGCATCCTTTCAGCCGCCGATGGAAAGGCATAACTACAGGAATTATTGGCAGGCCCCGGAAAAAATCTATAAGGCTTATGTTTTGGATTCCGGTAAAAAAGTGGCACTGCTAAATGGTGAAGCTTGCGGTACTGCGCTATGGCCTCCGGATCATGGTTTTGCAAGGATGCAAATGAGACTTCTTGTTCCACATTTTAAAAATGGAAAATTTGATAAGAAGTGGTTTATTCATACTTTGCCCAAGCGTTTCTGTGCGGCGAACAGCGGCGGTTTCCTCGGTGGACGTCCTTTTCACTGTTTCTTCGCCGAGTTGATAACGTTCGACAGCCGTGAAAAGGCTAACATGCTCTATTTCAAAAGTTATGTAGAGTGGCAAAGAACCATGCGTAACTGGATGGCCGGGTATGAAATCAACGAAATTGCCCGTGCGGTCAGAAGCCGTAAGGCATTAAAGCATAATAAATATGATTTTGTAAAAATCGCCAATCAACCTCTCAATACGATTATTGACAGCAAGTTGAACCGCAATGTCGTAACCGGGAAAAAATACTCCGCGGAAATTTTTGTCGTCAATGATTATCGGCGCAAGGTTGGACCGGTAACTGTTAAGCTTTTCTTGAAAAGTCTGGACGGGAAAAATATTTATAATCTTGGAGCTGTTACCACAAAGGCGTTACCTCCGGCAGGGATGGAAAAGAAAATTTTAGCCTACAAAGTCCCTGATGCAATCCCAACCGGGCACTATCAGTTCCGGGTTGATTTTAGCAGTAAAGATGGTTATAAAGGAAAGAACTTTTTCGCCAGGGATGCATATGTGTTGAATTCCGGGGACATCAAACTGAAACTTCCCGCGAATTTTCCGGCAATTGGGATTTATGCGCCTTCTGAAAACACGCAAGTTAAAACATTAGTGGATATACTGGTAAAGTTAAAAGTTCCGTTTAAGAAAATCATGAAACTGGAGAAGGTATCCGGACTTGGAATACTGATAGTTCCGCCGATGGCTGTAAAGAAAGACGCCATTCTGCCGGCTGACTTTAAAAAGTGGCTGACTGGCGGCGGAAAGTTGATCTGTTTTGAGCAGCAGAACCTGTTTCCGGTACTGTCGGGACAGATTATTCCGGCTGGCGAACATGGATTTTCCTCGGAACTGCTGGAACCGGAGCATCCATTATTCGACGGACTCGTCAGAAATGATTTCATCTTGTGGAACAGCTGGGACAAGAAAAATTTCGACAGCAGGAACCTTTTTCATTATGCGGTTGTTCCTCCTGACATGAGCGCCATTGCGATTGACCTTATAAGTCCGACAAGATTCGGTTCGGCGGTAATGGAATACAAATTCGGAAAAGGGCTTGCACTGTTTTCACAATTTAGTACAATACGACGCTTTGGCGATGATTCAGTTGCTACAAAATATTTGCTGAATTTATTGCAATACACCCTGGGCAATTGGAACGGGAAATATGCTTTCGCGGCAAAGCTTCCGGAAAAAACACAACACCGCCCTCACTTTGTTCCAAATTTAAAGAAACTGTTTTTTATTAATCTCAAACCGTATGCGAATATGGGATTCAAAGATGACGTTGCACGGGACCGCAAAGGCGGTTGGACGGACAACGGCCCGGACAAGGATATGAGGAATCTGCCAGTGGGCAGGCAGACCTTCAAGGGGATTCCGTTTGACATAATCAATCCCGCGAAAAATCACGGCAAGTCATGTGTGGTACTGCGGGGATCGCGAGTCAGTAGAACTGACTTCCTGCCGAGTGAAGTGAAAAATATTCGCCTTGACAGGAAAGTGAAAAAACTCTATTTTCTCGTTGCGGTTGATTGGGCTCCGCTCAAGGGTAAACTTGGGGATATTTCCGTTGCTTACTCAAACGTGGGGATGGGGATGTTTTTCAATCTGGACATCCCCCTGATTGCCGGGAAAAATGTTGATAACTGGAAAATGGAATTTTCCACACCGCCGCCAAGATTTTCCGTCCCCGGCTGGGTAGGGGAAACCGGCAGAACTCCGGCATTCAAAAAAGCGGCCCGCACCTATATTATTGAATGGGAGAATCCTGATCCGCAGCGTCCCTTGCTTTTCTTTAACTTTAAATCAAACGGAAAAGCGGCCCTCATCCTGCTGGCCGTTACCGGAGAGGACGTATGAAAAAAATTATTGTCAACTTTTTGTTCATGATTGCGATTTCGACTGCAACTCTTGCCGCGGATATCGCGAACAATTTCGAAATGAAGCTTAAAGAAAACCGTAAAACCAGGCAGATACTCAAGATCACACTTGTAAATGACGGGTTTTCAATCAGTAATTTGCAGACCCATTTATTAATGGCAACTTTACCGGGTAGCGATAAAATTAAAATTTATTCATATATAATCCTGCCTCCTTCAGAGTCCGCAAAACTATTTGATGATGAAGCTTTTGCTATTCCAGCTGACACTGATAACGAAAAGGCTTTTGAGCATACAACAAGAGTGTTTACCACAAAACACGGGCGTAAAGCAAGGTTGCGGCAGCAGGTGCTGATTCGTCGCGGCATTCCCGGTTGTATGATTGAAAATGCATTTCAGAATATGGGAGTCGACAGCGATAGATTCTTTTGGCAACTTTGTTTCAGCGGCATAAAATACAACAATATTATTTCAGACAAAGGGGATAACAAACTCAATGCGGTAAATTGGGTTTTATTCCAAAATGAAGATGGAAGTATTATTGGATTTGTCGGGAAACTTGATAAATACAAGCTTGCCGTAACCCGGCAAAAGGTGATCGGTTTCCATTCTGACAGACACTCAAAAGCACAGGGAGAGTGGGTAAGTTTAAAAGTCTGGATGTTTGGTGCAAAAAACCGGAAGGATGCTGAAAAGAGCATCGAGTTGATAAACAATTATATTGATAAAGACAAAAAAACGGAAAATTGAAAGATGTTAAATAAATATGGAATTTCCGGTTACTGATAAAAGAAATTGTACGGCAATTAAGCCTGTAGGTTGTCTCTGTGATTTTACCGGAAGTTCTGATATTCCGGTAATTAATAATTCCCGGCCGCTTTTTTCCTGGGGTGTTGACGGTTCCGGTCGGGATGCGTTTCAGGTTGCATGCAGAATAATTGTCGCGCAGGAACCGAACGACAATTCAGAAGTGTGGGACAGCGGCAGAATTTCCCGGACTATCAATCATTTGAAGTACAACGGACAGGATTTTAGTCCGGAATCCGTTTATTTCTGGAAAGTAAAATTATGGGATAATTCCGGAGCGGGGAGCAAATATTCTCCCTGGCGAATGTTTCGCACCGGTTCCTTCAAGCCGGGGGATAATTTAAAAATATCTCAATCAATGGTTTTGCAAAATCGGATATATCCGAAAATAATGCAAAAGACAAGTGATGATATCTATTTTATTGATTTCGGGAAAGATGCCTTTTCCGGACTTGAGCTGATGTTGTCAGCGGAATTGCATGATGAAGTAGAACTTCGTTTGGGAGAGGAGCTTGCGCCGGATGGAACCATTTATGAACCTGAGTCAAAATCGCAAGCTTGCGGCAGGCGTTTTCGAAAAATCATTCTGGAACTTGAACCCGGAAATAAAATATATAAAATAGATATTCCAAAACCGTATATGGGTGATGGTTATCAGACTGGATATTATAATAACCGGGAAGATAAATGCATATTTTGTCCAGACCATACCGGTGAATTGATGCCGTTCCGTTATCTCGAGATTAGAGGATATGAGAATGAGTTAAAAAATACTGATGTTGCGCAACTTGCGGCGAATTATCCCTTTGATGACAGCGCAGCTTATTTTCATTGTTCGGAACCGGGTTTAAATGATGTCTGGGATTTCTGTAAATACACAATTAAAGCAACTACGCCATTTGCCGTTTATATCGACGGTGACCGGGAACGTCTTCCTTATGCGGGGGATACGTACATCAATCAGCTTTCTCATTATTGTTGTGACAAGGAATATTCAATAACCAGAAATACACTCGATTATTTTTTTGAAGTGGGTGCTGACTGGCCTTTTGAAGCGGTCATGTCAATCATTCTGATCGCGCGTTCAGATTATTATTATACCGGTGACATTTCATTTTGCGAAAAATATTATGAAAAGCTCAAAGAGATGCTCTTCAATGAATTAGCGCGGAATGACGGTCTGCTTGTTACTGGTGAAATATCCGGGGATCATCCTGTTTTAAATAAAATAAAATCACGCCTTTCTTACTTCCGCGATTTGATCGATTGGCCGAAAATATTTAGAGATAATTATGATGCAGGCCAAGTTAATACGATTGCGAATTGTTTCTATTACCGCGCGTTGAACGCCTTTGCGGAAATTGCTTTTGATTTAGGTTGTCATAATGATTATAGAGAATATAAGCAGCGCGCAAATATCCTGAAAAATGCGGTGAGAAAGACACTGTTCAATCCTGAATCCGGGCTTTTTATCGACAGCGAAGGCAGTATCAATAGTTCTATTCAGGCGAACTATCATGCGGTAGCCGCAGGCTTGGCAAAAGATTGTAAACTGAATAATATTGTGAAATTACTGAAAAGTAAAGGCATGCAGTGCGGCTTATGGGGTGCACAGTTTTTGCTGGAGGCGCTATTCCAGTCCGGAGCTGAAGATTTTGCCATAAAACTTATGACTTCAGAAGGACCGCGCAGTTGGCTGAACATGTTGAAGCAGGGCGCGACAATGACCATGGAATGCTGGAGTAATGAACTACAGCCGGAACAGGATTGGAATCATGCCTGGTCAACTTCACCGTTAAATATTATTGCACGTTTTCTGATGGGCATCAGGCCATTGGCTCCGGGTTTCAGAAAGATACTGATTCAACCGCAATCTGGTTTTGTGAAAAACGCTTCGCTGAAACTGCCAACGGTAAGTGGAGAAATTTACGCCGGATTCAAGCAGAACAGTAGCAATTATGAATTGAAAATTAAAATTCCCGGTAATTGTTCAGCAACCGTCATATTGCCGGAAAAACACCGGAACAAACGTTGCACGGAATTAACAATTAATTCAAGGAAAAAAAGTTTTTTCACATCTGACGGGTATATTACTATTGATAATCTTTGTCCGGGAAGTTATCATATAATTTTGCATCTCGAATCTGAAAATGTCAAAGTTATGGGATGCTTGTAAATTAATTATGGTCAGAAACAAAAAATATAAATGACAAACATGAAAAATAATAACGGACCGTCTTTACTGCTGAATCAGGCCGCCGATGCAATTGTGCTATATCTTGACCTCGAAAAACCTCTTGGTCAGGGAGCAACCAGGAGCATGGTCGAAGCGGCGCTTGAACGTTTGGTTGATCAATACGAGGGAACGAGGGTTTCGCATATTCTCTGGAACATTTGTTACCAGAGGGCGGCATACCGGAGCAAAGCATGGGCAAGTTACTGGGATGTAAAAAATCCGGATAAAGATATTGTAGACTGGCCCCGGCTTTATTATGAACTGCATTTGCTTGGTATCGATGACGTTTTTTCAATCCTTATCCCCCGCTGCCGCGAAAAGGGAATATCCCCCTGGGTTTCATTGCGGATGAACGACATGCATTACAATGATGACCCCAACCGCATGAATCCGTTCTGGAACGAACACCCCGAGTTCCACATTTCGGGTCAACCCGGTTTCAATAATGGATTTGATTTTACGAAAAAGCCGGTCAGGGACCATTATATGAAACTGATCGATGAAGCATTGTCCAGATGGAATATAGCTGGTATTGAACTGGATTGGATGCGGAAGCCGAATCTGTGCAAACCGGATGCTTTGGATGAATGCCGCGAAGACCTTTCGGAATTCATGCGAACTGTTCACGAAAAAACCCTTGCTGCCGATACACTGCTGGCGGTGCGTGTTCCCGCAAGACCCGAATATGCTTTTGGGCAAGGTCTGGATGCGGTTGCCTGGGCGCATGAAGGATTGATAGATTATTTAATCCCGAGTTCATACTGGCGCCCCAGTTTTCCCGATGTCCCGGTTGAAGCATGGCGGGAAAAAATCGGCAGGGAATCCAATTGTAAGATTATACCCGCCACTGACCTGTGGATAAAGACAACAAGAGACGGAGTGGTGACGGGAACCGGCATGACGCCGATTCGCGGCTTTACCGTCTCCATGATTGATCGCGGCGCCGACGGTATTTATCTTTTTAATCATTTTGCTCCCGTAAAAGAAAAGATTGAAGAATTTTCTTTTGAAGATAAACCTGATTCAAATTGTGAATTGAAAGACCTTCTGACGATGGCAGGAGATCCAGATTTGGCCGCGGCAGGCCCCCGCCGACACATCCTGACCTATGATAATCCAGTCCCTGCCGATATTGATTATTGTCCGCCGCTTCCCTTTGAATTGATAAATGATAATTCCGCGGATTTCAAACTGCATATCGGTCCGGTTCCAGAGGTGGCGCAATGTATTCTGAGAGTAGGAATAGATGATGTTCCTGGATTTGAATCGGCAAAATTCAAAGCTGAAATTAATAAGATTGATTGTTATCAGGAGGATGACATTCCACATCCGGAAATTCCTGAAAGAATTCATCCGGCAGGACATTACCGTTTAATAAGTTCAATGGCTCCGCGCATGCTGCGGTTTTCCGTGCCGAACACAGCTCTCAAGCACGGTTACAACCAGATAAGAATAAATCTTTGCAATGGCAAGCCTCAAAAAATTATCTGGCTCGAACTGTATTTTATACCGAATTGCAACTACCACTTTTTCCTCAAAAATTCTTACTGCGGGTAAACTCCTTCGCTGCGCCAGATGTCGAGGATGGCTTCGTATCTGGCGAGATCCATGCCGGTATAAACGCAGTTGCTTGTGGAGAAAATATACCCTCCGCCCGGCATGCCGTGTTTCAGCGCGTAACGGGTTGAGGCCGCGACTTCCTCCATTGTTCCGGTGTCGATCAGACCGCAGTTGACGTTGCCGATCAGACAGACTTTATCACCATAATTCTTTTTGATTTCGGCAATATCCACTCCTGCCTGGGGGTCAAGGGAATGCAGGGCGTGAGGCGAAGTTTCGATCAATTGATCAATGATAGGCATGATATTGCCGTCGGTATGTTTAATGGTGTAATAGCCTTGATCGCGGTAGCCTTTGATTAGTTTGGCGAGGTATGGGGTTACAAATTCGCTGAATTGCGCCGGACTCATGAACGGGCCGTCGTTCAGGCAGTAATCGGCGCATAGCGCGAAACCGTCGAGGCCGCCGGGCCGCAGCAGGCGTTCGCTTTTTTCCAGGGCGTGATCGACCATGTCAGAAGCTTCCTGACATAGTTTTTCCGGTTCGTCGACCATGCGGTACGAGAAGTCCAGCATTTTATCGCCCCCGGGGATCGCGAAGGTGGCGTCGCCGTGCATCATCAGGAAATATTTATCTCCGGTTTTCTCCCGGATAATGTCGACAAGTCTGATTATTTCCGGTTCCGTACGCGGATTCGGATGAATGAAAATTGCGCTGTGCCCGAAACGTTCAGCGATGGTAATATACAAGTCCGCGATATCTTCCCGGTGGAGTTGGCGTTCCGACTCCCGCATCTGGTCCCATTGTCTATAAAGCCGCTGGGTTGGGTGAATTCTGCCGAAAGCTTCCATTGTCAGAAAAAAAACCAGTTCGAAATGCGGAACCAGTCCCGTGATTGGGCGCCGTTCCAACGCCGCGATAAAACGTTCCCGATGAGTCATGATATGTATTCCTGAATTATTTTCTTATTAATGATAAAATTAACTTTATTTCGTTGAATTGTAAATGAGGGAAAACGAAAATAAATTGACAATAAACGAAAATTAATGCATATTAATGAGCATGATGAACTGTAATAATACGAAACTTCAGGATTGATAATGACGGGGAAATTTATTCATCCGATCAGGATCAAGGATGATTATGGCCGTTACCAGGTGGTGATGAGGACGGGGGGCTTCTGTGATTTTACTCACTCCATGCCAACAAATTATCCGCATTACCATAATTATTTTGAGGTGTGTTATGTCATTTCTGGGTCAGGCAAATTTGCTCACGGCGGGCATGATTACCGCCTGACTCCCGGAACCGTGTTTGTGGCCGATCCTGAAACAGTCCACGAGATCAGTTCGTTTGTTACCGGCGACCTGCATCTTTATTTTTTTATTATTGAAGTGGCGGAGAAAAGCATTCCGGTGTCCGGAAAGCGCGAGGATGTATTGTTGCGTAATTTTGTGGAAAGACACCGGACCAGCGCGGATAAATGTTTTTACCTGAACAGCTATATCGATTTTCTCAGCCGCTATCCTTCGCCAGATTCAGGCCGGTATTACTGGAAAAATCAGGTGTGCATGGCGTTTATATTCGACAGTCTTGAAAGCCTGACCGTTAATCCGATTGCCGATGGCAAGTCCAGCGACGGGATAAAGTCCGGCATTATCGACAGCGCCATTAACTATATTCTTCGTAACCTGCACCGGAAAATCGCTCTCCGTGAACTTGCGCAGCACTGTTATACCTGTGAACGTAATTTGCAGTTGCTTTTCCGGAAACACCTGAGTTGTACCCCGGTGGATTTTATCAATAATAAACGGGCGATTGTTGCCGCGAGACATCTTCTCCAGGGATATCGGGTTCGTGAGGCCGGCAGTTCAATCGGGATAAATGATCCGGCGCAGTTCAGCCGATTCTTCAAGCAGTATTTCGGGGAGACGCCGAAAACTTATCAACAGCAGCGCGCACCCGCCGGTATGAGATTCAGCAGCAGACACCGTAACGGCTGACCGGAATCTTTAATGCCTGATTGTAAATCGATATATCAGCGCGGATATAACTGAATTTGATGTTTTTTACTTGAAATTAGCGAGTTACGGGGTTTAATGAGTGGAATAGATGCCTGAATCATAGGCTTAAGGAATTAGGGCTTAGGTAAGAAAAGGGAGTTGACGATGCGGGATCCCAGGAGATTGAAAGCGTATCAACTGGCTGATGAATTGGTTATGACTGTTTATCAGAAAACCAACTCCTTCCCTAAAGACGAGATTTTTGGGTTGCGTTCGCAGGTTAAACGGGCGGCTGTATCGATCCCGTCGAATATTGTTGAAGGATGCAGCAGAATAAACAAAAACGACTACACTAGTGTCAAGTCAACGATAAAATGTCGTAAAGACGAGAAGGATTTTAAAATGATTTTGATGAAAAATATCGCTGTCCGATATAATATCGGACAAGAAATTTTAAATAAAAAGCGTTCAAAAGGAACTCGCCGCGAAGCGGTTGCGTTCTTTCATAAGCATTCCGGACCGGAAAGAATTCGAGTTGCCCCGGCAGCCCTTCATCCTTTCCAAACCAGCCTGCTCCATGAAATTTCCGCAATCTTTACCGGCATTTTACGCTTGACTTGACACTAGGTTTATTGAAATTGCTTTTGGATCGGCTTTGGAGCTGCAATATCAGCTTTCATTGGCATTCCGGCTTGAGTTTGTCACTGAACCCGATTATGTGCATTTATCTGATTTGTCAAAGCAAACATCGAAATGCTTGAACGGATTATTATGTTCATTACGAAAATAAGGAAACAGGATTTAAAATGATTAAGCGGGCTATAATGTATTTAACCCCCTAATCCCTAATGCCTCAAAAAGGAGTTCTGATGGCAACGGAAATACATAAAAAATTGTATACTGAAATTCCTTCGGTTTCCGTATTCCTTGAATCGGAAGAAGGGAAAAAGCTGGTTAGTGAATTCGGAGCGGGGATGACCAAGCTGTCGCTCCGGGACTATCTGGACGGTTTGCGAAAGTTTATTGCGGACGGCAAGATTAAAAAGGTTCCGCCTGTTCAGGAAATTGCCGGAATTATAAAAACTGATTTAATGCGATACACCCGGCTGGAGGGACGCAAGGCAGTCAACGCGGCGGGAATTCTGCTCCATACCGGACTCGGACGCGCCCCGTATTGCACTGAATTTCTCGACACTTTTCCGGTGTTCGGCGGCTACTCTATCCTTCAGACCAACCCGGAAACCGGCGCGCGGTGTCTGCGCGAAAAGCGGATAGAAAAAATGCTGATCGAACTCACCGGCTGTGAGGCCGCGACCGTTGTCAACAACAACGCCGCCGCGACCATGCTGATTTTGAATACCGTGGCTGAAGGACGCGAGGCGATTGTCAGCAGGGGACAGCTTATCGAGATCGGCGGCTCGTACCGTCTGCCCGACGTAATGGAGCGCAGCAACGCGATTTTGCGCGAAGTAGGCGCAACCAATCGCACCCATGTCAGGGATTACGAAGCGGTCATTAACGAGAATACGGGTGCGATTATCCATGTTCATACCTCGAATTACCGGGTGCGCGGCTTCTCCGGGACCCCGGACATCCGTGAACTGTGCGAACTGCGGAAAAAATATCCGGAAATAACCGTGGTCGATGATCTTGGCAGCGGTGCGCTGGTATCGCTTGCGGAGTTCGGGCTTCCCAATGAACCGTTGGTAAAGGATTCGATTGCCGCCGGCGCCGACATTATATGCTTCAGCGGCGACAAATTGATCTGCGGACCTCAGGCCGGGATCATTTGCGGGAAAAAGGAATTTATCGCGAAGATCCGTAAAAATCCCTATGCGAGAATGTTCCGGGTAGACAAAGCCGTCATCGCCGGGCTTGAGCTTGCTTTGATTCATTTCATCAACGGTTCCTATCGTGACAGTCTGCCGTTTTACGTTATGTTGTCGAAGCCGGTAAAAGAACTGGCGAAGCTGGCGGCGGAGCTGGCAAAATCGCTGGAAAAACTTAACGGTTTCGATGTGAGTTGTGAAGATGAATTTTCATACGTTGGAAGCGGATCGATCCCCGATGAAGGCGTTCCGGCAAAGGCAGTCAAGGTTACCCCGAAAGACGGCAAGCCCGAACAGCTTGCCAAGCGGTTGCGGACCAATGTTCCCGCAATTTTCTGCCGCGTAAAGGATAATTCGTTGTTGTTCGACATGCGCACTTTGATGCCGGAAGATTTCGCGTTGCTTAAAACCCATTTGCCGGAGATTCTGAAGGAGTTTTCCGCCGGATGAGTCCCAGAGAAATAAATCCCGAACTTACCCCGGTGATGGCCGGGACTGCCGGGCATGTGGATCACGGCAAAACCGCGCTGGTGAAACTCTTGACCGGTTGCGATACCGACCGGCTTAAGGAGGAGAAAGAGCGCGGATTGAGTATTGATCTCGGGTTCGCGCCGTGCCGTCTGCCCGGTAACCGGCTCATCGGCATTATTGACGTGCCCGGTCACATCGATTTTATCCGTAACATGGTGGCCGGGGCCGCTTCGATGGACATTTTTATCCTGGTTGTGGCGGCTGACGACGGTGTCATGCCCCAAACCGGGGAGCATATGCAGATTGTCAAGCTTCTCCGGACGCCCCGATTGATGGTGGTGTTGACCAAGATCGACTTGGTGGACGAAGAGACATTGGAGCTTGCCAAAGCCGATATTGCCGATTTTATCGCCCGGATGGGGTATCCCGACGCCCCGATCCTGCCCGTGTCGAATGTGACTTTGGACGGTATTTCAGCGGTGCGTAAAACCCTTGACGAACTTGTCAGCGGGTTTTGTCAGGAAGCCGATAATCGTCAGTTCCGGATGAATATAGAGCGGATTTTTTCACTGAAAGGATTCGGCGCGGTCGCTACCGGGATTCCGGTTTCCGGCCGCATTTCCGTGGGCGATGAACTGGAACTTCTACCCGGCGGGAAAACAACGGTGCTTCGGGCCATGCAGAATTACAAACACGACAGCGAATCAACCGGGGCGCACGTTTGCAGCGCGTTGAACTTGCGGGACTTACGGACGGAAGACCTTGATCGCGGCATGACCCTTGCCGTACCCGGCTGTTACCGCGCCGTCGACAGCGTGTTCGTGTCAATCAGGAACATTACCGGCAGTTATTCAATCAAGTACAACGAAGAACTGCATTTTCACTGCGGCACTTCGGAAATGACCGCGAAGATTTCGCTGATTGACCGCGACAAGCTCGTGCCGGGAGAAACCGCCCCGGCACGGCTCCGGCTCCCGGGGCCGCTGACATTGGCTCCCGGCGACAAATACGTGGTGAGAAAGATGTCGCCGTCGATTACGGTTGGCGGCGGGGTGGTTCTGTATCCGGGTAATTACCGTTACAAGCGGAGTTCCGCCGAACTGCGGAGACGAATGTCAGAAGCGGTGAAATCCGCTGAGTCAGGCGATATGTTTGCCGCGGCTTTGCTGTCCGGGCCAAGTCCGTTATTTGACCGCAAAACCCTTGCTGCTTTTACCGGTTATGCCGCTTCACAAATCGATAAAGCCGTTAAAGGTCTGACGGAAGGATTCCTGGCCGATTTGGGTGGAGGAAGCCGGATCGTGAGGTCACGGAGCGGGGAACTGCTCGAATTTGCCGTGAAACTCCTTGGCCGTTACCATGAAAACCATCCGGCGTCACACGGCATTGAGCCTGCCGGGTTTTGCAGGGAACTCGGAATTTTTCCCAAAGCGTTGAAAGGATTTATCAAGCTTGCCGGTAATTCAGTTATGATCAAACATGACAAGGTGGCGCTGGAGGACTTTATCCCGGAATTGGCCAATACACAGGAAGAGGCAAAGGAAAAACTGCTGAAAATCCTTGCATCCGGGGGAATGAATTGTCCGACCCTGAAAATTATCAAGCAGGAACTGGGGATGGCGGACAGCGAATTGCGCCCATTGTTCAAGCTGTTGCGCGAGGAAAACAGGATCGTCTTTCTCGACAATAATCACGTTATGACCACGGAAACTTTTACAGGTTGCGAAAAGGTTTTGCGGGAAATTTTCAGCAAATCCGCCACTTTGCAGGTGGGCGACTTCCGCAATGCCGCCGGAATCGGACGCAATCTGGCGGTGGCGGTGCTGGAAAAATTCGATTCGCTCGGAATCACCCGCCGCACCCCGGATGGCAGAATCCTCGTTAAAAAGAATTGAGAAGCTTGCTTTAAGGAGGAAAAAACTTATCTTAAAGAATATGAAAAAAGGTAGTAAATATTTTTGTATAATTCTGCTGGCGCTGGTGTCCGCATTGCTTGCCTATGCGATTTTGGGCGAAAAGCATGATGTTTTCAATCTGAGCAAACCCGAGGAGAAGAAGGTTTCCGGATTCGAATACACCGAAACCGCTACTTTTGACGGTTTTATGCTGAAAAACGGCAAGGTTTACGACATTTACAGTCTTACCCCCGATGTGTTGCAGATCAAAGACTGCAGCACGTGAATGTGAAATCTTACGGCGGCGCGGAGCGTTGCCCCCCATCAAAGACAGAATTGCATCCTGAGGTTTAATTTATGGCAAAAAAGGCGGGAAAACTTAATCTGTTTTTGCAGCTGCGATTTTATACGCTGGTGATCGCCGCGTGGTTGCTGAATCTGCGGTTTATGGGATGGTCGCTCAGGAGCGTTTGTTCACCGGGATTCAACTGCCACGGCTGTCCGTGGGCTACGATGGCGTGTCCGATTGGGGTATTTTCGTTCAGTTCCGCGATTCATGTGTGGCCGTTGCTGGCGATAGCCACGATATTGGCGGTTGGCCTGATACTGGGGCGGATCGTCTGCGGGTTTTTGTGTCCGTTTGGTTTAATTCAGGAACTGTTGTACCGGATACCGTCACCGAAAATAAAGCTGCCGAGTTTTACCCGCTGGTTCAAGTATGTTTTTCTTGCTTTGCTGGTGGTGATATTGCCTTATTTCCTTGGTTTTTACCAGTCGGGATACGTGGATGTTCCGAAACCGGTAATTGACAAAGGTGAGGATGGCATGCTCAAGGTCGGCGCCAAGGTTAAAAATCTGGGGGGCGAGTCGGTAAAGGGGGTAAAACTCGATGCGGTATTCATTGATAATGAGACGCAAAAGGAAGTTTTCCGGAAGCAATTTTCGTTTCCTGAACTGACCGTAAAACCGGGAGAAGAAGTAACAGTTCCGGAAATTCTGGTTCCGAACCATTTGGCAACCGCTAATTTGCTGGTGAGTTCGCCGGAAAGCATGGTTAAGCAGTCGCCGCGCTACGATTTATATTTCTGCTCGGTGTGTCCGGCGGGGACCCTGACGGCATCGATTCCGGGACGGCTTTCCGCGGCCGCCAGTGATGATATTACTGAAACTTATGCGGGGGGATGGTGGAGTTTTCGCTACATTGTCCTGTATGTGTTCCTGGCGCTGATGATTCTGGTGTGCCGTCCGTTTTGCCGGATGATGTGCCCTTTGGGGGCGATTTACGCGCTTACCAGCCCCGCGGCCGCCACAAGAATGACTATCGATCATGACGCCTGCATCAACTGCGGCAAGTGCGACAAAGTGTGTCCGGTGGATCTTGATGTCAGGAAGCAGGTTGGCGGTCCGGAATGTATTGCCTGCGGAGACTGTGCCAAGGTATGTCCGAAAAAATGCATCACGCGCAAAACGATTTTTTCTTCCTGTGCCGGAAAAACCAAAATTGAAGAAGCCTCCCGAACCTGATAACTTATTTCGAGAGTTTAACGATCTGGTCAGCGATTCTGTCCCGCCATTCATTCAATTCGGAAATTGAGTTCAGTTTAAAATCGATTTTTTTGTATTTGTTAAGCTTGGGCATGACTCGCCGCAACTTATTCCTGAGCTTTTGGGCTTCCGCCAGACCGGGATGATTGTTTGCTTTTGCTTCGGTCAGCTTTTCGGAAAAAATCTTGAGATAGTCGTAGTCGTCTACGCCGTCGCGGATCAGCGCCAGGCGCAGGGAGGGCAGTGGAGTGCCACCGTTAAGGTCCGGATAAAACCACATATGGGTTGCCGCCAGGTTAGTATAACTGTCATACGGTTTTCGCAGTCCCCAGCTCCAGGCGTCGATTTCGGAATTCAGGTATCCGCCGAGTTTGTAATTCCATGCCTGCCAGAAGCAGCCGCGCACATCGGCCGCCGGATTGGTAAAGCTTCCCATGCGCTCGTCGTTGTACAGCCAGATATTGCGTCCCTTTTTATAAATTCCGCCCATAAGCGAGGCTTGTACGATCCAGGTATTGATGCGGCCTGCGATTTCCGGGGCATATCGGTCGATGAATACTCCCCATTGAATGTTTGGCGCGGTTTTTTTCGCCATTCCCAGCAGATCATTAATCCACGGATATTGTGTGGAATAGGGTTCATCCCAGATGACAAACAGGGCGCGATCGAGGCATTTCTTTTCCTTCAGGTGCTGATAAAGTTTCCTGATGTACCGCGGCCAGAATTTCCGGAAAGTTGGTTCATCGAAGCTTGGAGGCTTGCTTTTATTGAAAAACGGAGCTTTCGGATAAATCCGGTCATGACTTCCCATCTGGACAAAGTGGATCATCTGGAAAGCGGCGAATTTCCTGATATTGAAAAATTTATCAAGGGCTTTGTCGAAGTCGCACCAATCTATTTCCATTTTCCCGTTTTTAATTTTTATCTTCGGTTTTGCGCCAAGAAAACGGGGGCCGATGCGGTATTTACTGCAAAGCAGACGCATCGCGGCTACCTGGGTTTTTACCTTTTGGGGGGTAAACGGTTTTCCCGATACCCGGTAAAATCTTGATACCTGGGAATTTTTAATGCAGAATGCCGTGGGGAAATTCGGAGCGGACGGAAGCGAAAAATCATAGACCCGCAAAGCGAGAGGCGGATTGTCAGCCGGCTTTCCGTTTATTTTCAGTTGCAGACTGCCCCGGTAAATACCGGCGGGGGTATCGTCCGGAACTTTGACGGTGATCAGCACGAAGTTGTTCAACGCGTTTGCGGGATGATATTCCGGGAAAAGGATATCTCCATATTTCTTCCCGAAAGCGTCACTTACATAGCCCACGTACTTAATTTGAAATTGCGATGCGGGTATCTTTTTTCCGCCCGGCCCGGTCAGTCCTGAAGCTGACAATTCAAGTTTTTCGGGAGTATGTGTTGTTGTAATCCCGAGCTGCATTGACTCCGATTCTCCCCGCGCCGCGCTAATGGTCAATCTCTTTACCCGCTTGGTTTTTACGGGCATTTTTTCGCGGGGACTGTAGCGGTCCATGAAACTGTTCCAGATGGTGACGCCGTTTTTGCTGCTGACTATTTCAGCATATGGGAATTTTTTCCTTGCCGTGGCAATGGCGCCGAAACGGATAAAGTTCATGGGGGGAGCAATTGTTTCAGCGGGGATTTTACTTTGATTGACCCTGATGGACGCTACATCCTGGTATTTCCTGTGAAATGTTACCCTTAAAGTAAATTTTTTGCCGATTTGATGATTTCTGAAAATTGATTTTTTCACGGCGAGATAAAGAACATTGTCCTGAACCGAAATCTGGTAGTCGTCCACGTAGATAGGCAGTACGATCGGGCTTTTTTCACCGGTTTTCCAGATCAGTGCTTTCAATTTCATGACCGGATAAATATTTACATTCAGTTGCAGGTCATATCCGCCATCACCCGCGAAACGTCCGGTATCGATATTATTGTCGGCATTGATGTAAAATCCCGCGGCGATCCTGCCGCTGGAGGCCTTCGTTGCCAGCCGGTTGTTTTTTAACGCGAAAATATATTTGTCGCCATCCTGGTAGAAACCGAGTTGTTCTATCCCTTTAGAGTTTGGGGCGCTCCAGACTGCCGGAACCTTGATTCCCGAGGCAATATTTGAATTGATCACGCAAACCGTTAGAAAGATGCAGAAAAAAAGCTTCTTCATAAAATAATATCCTTCTTGTTGCTTTTAGCTTTTACAGCCAGGGATACAGCGTGGTATACGCCGTGTTGTTTGGGGGGATTGATACCGGATAATGACCGGTTTCAACATGTCCGTCCACGAACATAAGGTTGGCGGAATTGTTTGAATGCCGGTAGAGGATATGTCCGTTGGCGTCATCACCTTCAGGGGTATAAACCCAGTAAGCTTTTGCATCGGCCCAGAACAGCACCTGGCTTGGAGTCCTGATGAAGTTGATTTTGATGATTGACCGGTTTGGATTGACGCTGTTGAATTTTCCTGCCGCCACGCCTTTTGCGGCTGATCCCATGAATGAGTTTTGACCGTAATCCATGCCCCATGTTTTCGGGGTAAGTGCGGACGGACAGCTCAAAAGATTTGCTTTAACTTTATTTTTGATATAGTAATTTTCCTTGTCGAGCCAGTCTTCGTGTGGTATCCATTTGGGTTTTGTCATGTTGTAATCCTCCATTATGGGCGGGTATCCCCCGGTCCCCTCGATGAAAAGATAAGCATAAGTTCCCGCACCCCTGACCAGCGTCCATGAAGGAAAAAGTCCGTTATAATCGTCAATGTAATTGCCGCAGCAGTTGTGCCACTGTTTGAGATTGTTTTTGCACTGGGTTTCCAAAGCTTTTTCCCGGGCGTTTTTCAGCGCCGGCAGGAGCATTGCCGCCAGTATGGCAATGATAGCTATCACTACCAGTAACTCAATAAGGGTAAAACACCATTTTCGATATGAAACGCTTTTCATTTTTCCTCCTTGTTTATTATAACGCTTTATTAATGTTTTGCCTTATCCCGCCGATTCCCTGTTTACTAAGTTCATGGTTATGAGTTCCGTCATTGGCGGCCGGTCAGGAGCGTTCAGACGGTCCATCAGCATCCACGCTTCCATTCTGGAGGTATGGATGTCCTGAAGGTCGATGCTGGCGAGGAGCGGATTGGAATAAAAACATATTTCGGTGTTGCCGTATCCAACAACGGCCACGTCTTCCGGGACACGTACCCCGTTATCCGTGAGATGTTTAATAATCGCAACAGCTCCTTCGTCGGTGTTGCACCAGATGCAGTCAAATCCTTTCAAATCCGGGAATGTCCGCTGCAGTGCTTCCACGTAAATCTGTCCGAAAGATTCAAGTTTTCTTTCTCTGTCTATTTTTGCCAGGAGTTTATTTCCCGGAGTTGATATTTGTCCGGAAAATTCCGTTTTGAGAATTTTCAATGCTTCGGAAACCCCCGATGTTTCCGGGGCGGCAATTATCGGTTTTGTCCTGCCGGATTTACGAAAACGCCGCATTACCTTACGCATTGCGGATGCTCTGTCAGTTATTATCTGATCGTGCGGTAAATCCCATTTCCAGTATGATTCGATCAGCACAACCGGTATTTCTTTGAGCAGGCGCTGAATTTTGGCGTCTTCCACGAGAAACCTGAATGCTGACTGGAAAAACAACGCGTCAATCTTTCTGGCAATGAATTCCTCCAGGGTTTTAACGATGATTTTCACGTCTGAAAAACTGTCCGCGATATAGGCGGAGTAACCCTCTTCATACAGCTTTGACGAAATCATTCTTATTTTGGTGTTGAGCGGTTCGTGGGCGCCCATCGACATCAGCATTCCGATGCTTTTGGTGCGTTGTCCGCGCATGCCTTTGGCGAAGAAATCCGGTTTGTAATCGAGCTGCTTGGCGATCTTGAGGATTCTTGCCTTGGTCCGCGGAGCGATCCTGCCGGAATTATTGAAAGCGCGGGTTACGGTCATGGCGCTGGTTCCCGCCGCTTCCGCGACTTTTAGAATAGTGGTCTTTTTACTTCTGTCCGCCATTTGTCAAACTTTATGCGTTAACATTAACTTTAAAATTTACTGATATACCCTTGTATGTTGGCTAAATCAGTATGGATTATCTTGCGTTAACATTAACATTATATCGCAAAATTACCGCAGTGTCAATATGCAATGCGAATTTTCCTGACAGTTTTTTGTGAGTCGCCAAAGATTGGGCGCCGGGATAGGCGGACAGAGATGTATCCTCAGGAATTTGGGCAACACAAAACACGCGCTTCAGTGCGAAACGCGTGTAAAATTAAACCGCGTTGTCCGGAAAGGGAATTCCGGCTACTTGACAGTAACAGACCAAACTTTACCGATACAGGTTTTGGAATCGATTTTCACCCAGCTTACAGCCAGGTATTTTCCTTTTGGCACTTCACCGAAGTGCCCGCCTCCGCCCCCTCACGTAGGGCAAAGCTTGGCAAGACTGACTTGCACATTGGCCACCATCTGATTCTTGTCGTTAATCAGAACTAGATGACCTTTGCCCTTTTTGAAGAAAGAACGGCGGGTCCCCTGCGTCCGCAGAGCATAAACCCAGTACCAGAAAGCACCGTTACCTGCCTTTTTGACGGAATACTTGCTCGCCTGACGCCGGTTGAGCATACTCACTGCCCCTTCAAACACATAAGTCGCGCCTTTGAGCGCGACCTGGCTCTTCAGGTTGAGAATGGTTGCCACCGGAAGCGGAAGATCTTTTACCTGCTTCAACCGCGCGGCATCAAGCTTGGCGTCAGTTGCGGCAGGCAAAGTAATTCCGCTCGCTAAAATTCCGGCAAAAATCGCGGCGATAATTGTTTTATGCGCCTTCATACCGGTAATAATAGCACCCCGGCAGCAAAATCCAATACCGGAAAACACAGTTGCATATATATAATTTTTCATATGTATGATATAAAAAAAGTTGTATTGTATGTATATATGTTAATTTGTATCATTTAAAAGATATGAATATAGAAAGTAAATAAAAATAAAAGAAATAACTTGACATAAATAAAGAAGTCGCTTATAATCTTATATAAGACAGGAATAATATACTGCGCTTGAGTTTACGTGATGACAGTGTATCTGTAATGACATAAATTAAGGATTAAGGAATGTACGGCAAAGCGGAATTAGTAAAAAATCACGTTAGGGAAGTGGTTGACCGGTCAAGTCCCGGCGACCAGATCCTGCCGGAACTGAAGCTGGCGAAAAAGCTGAACGTCAGCCACTCGACCGTCCGCCGCGCTCTTGACGACTTGGTCGACGAGGGGTTGCTGATGCGCAAGCATGGCAGCGGCACTTATGTGAACGAGATAGCTAAGTTGCGGGGAAGGACCGGCAAAGCCGCGTTATCCCTGGCCAGCTTTTTCCGGACGAAGACCGGCACCCCGGAAGTCCAGTTGCAAAAAGACCTGCGCTTCGCCACTTACGAATCCGCAAAAGAAATAGCCTTGTATCATGACCTGATTGATGAGTTTGAAGTAGCGAACCCGGGATACCATTTCAAGCTTGATTCACATCCGGCCCGTAATTTTCCCGAATACTTCCATGAGATAGAGGCAGGCAACGGTCCGGATCTGCTCTACATGAACCAGAGCCATCTATTCTGGCTGATCAGGAACCGGTATATTCTGCCGATGGATGAATACGCAGGCAGCAGTTTCGACAATCTTGATCCGTTCGTCCGCCGCGCGATCACCTATCAGGGGAAAACCTGGATAATGCCGAAAAATCTCCACGTTTTCTACCTGCTTTACAACAAACGGTTGTTCGATGAAGCCGGCTTGGAGTATCCTTCCCCCAACTGGACTTGGACCGATTACCTGGATGCCGCCAAAGCTTTGACCAGGATCGACAAGGACGATCCGCAAAAGTCTGTTTTCGGAGCCGTGCCGCATCGCGATTATCTTTATCTCACCCCGCTGGTTTGGGCTTTCGGGGGAGAATTTGTCGATGCGAATGGCATGGTAAAGCTGGACACTCCGGAAACTATCGAAGCGGTCAGATTCGCGGTGGACCTGACCATGAAGCATCAGGTTACCGATCAGCCCGAAGAGTGGCAGATCTGGCGGAGAACCAGAAACCCGCGCCATATTGACCTCCCGTTCAGCCGCGGAAATCTGGCGATGTATCTGAAAACCGGCACTGACCTGGTCAATTACATGCATGATGACCTTGATTTCGGCATTGCGCCGATTCCGTCGGGACCGCACGGCCGGTTCAGCCCTCTGATTTACTCCGGTTGGGCTGTCGGCAGTTCCACCCGGGAACCGGACGCTTGCGGGAGGCTGCTTAATTATCTCGGTGTCGATTGCGCGCCAACTTTCGCTCGAAACAACCTGTCCCCGTTTGTTATCGAGGAAACATTGCAAAGTTATTTTACCCCCGATAAGCCGGGGAGCGCTTACAATATCCTGGTGATGAAAAACCATTTGCGGGAATATTCTTTCCACGGTCACTACTGGCCATACCTGATGGGATACATCGAACAAATGTTCAAAGACATTTTCCAGCGGAAATGTTCATTGAAAGTGGCGGTTACGGAAGCTCAGAAAGAGATGCAGTCCGCCATGAACAACTTTCTGCGCTGGCTTGAAGAATAAATCAGCAATCTGAATCTGACGAGGTAATTATGATCAGCACTGCCATAGCCCCCGCTTTGTCTGGAAACCGGCAAACCGGCAAACCGAAACCTGCTCCAAGGCAGCTTGAGTATCAGGATTGGGAGTTTGGAATATTCATCCATTTCGGGATTAGAACATTTTTTGAAGGACATAAGGATTTCGATGGAATCACTATGCCCGCGGAGAAATTTAATCCTGCGGAACTTGACTGCGAACAATGGGCGCGGACAGCGGTAAGGGCCGGAGCAAAATTCATGGTTTTTACCGCCAAGCATCACGACGGTTTTGCCAACTGGCCATCGAAATTTACGGGTTATTCCGTAGCAAAATCGTCCTGGCGGGACGGCAAAGGAGATGTGGTAAAAGAATATGTTGACGCCTGCCGGAAGCACAACCTGAAAGTGGGAATTTACTATTCCCCCGCAGATGTGGGGTGTCCGTTTTATGAGGAACCGGAGAAATACGACCGGTATTTCATTAGTCAGCTTAGCGAACTCCTCGATGGACGCTATGGCGACATCGATCTCCTGTGGCTGGACGGGTGCGGCTCACAGGGACACAATTATAACTGGAAGGCCATTACCGCCACTATCCGGCGGATGCAGCCCGGTATCCTGATTCACAATCTTGGCGAGCCAGACTACCGCTGGTGCGGCAACGAGGAGGGCATTGGCCCGGTGCCTGTCTGGAATACTGTTGATGAGAGTGACAGGGAGCGTCTGAAGGAGATTTCCTGGAAAATAAAAGATTGGCTTCCGGTGGAGTGTCCGTGCCGGATTCGCGAAAAAAACTGGTTCTACAGTGATAACGATCTGGATACGCTGAAAACTGTCGATGAACTGCTTGGAATTTACTATTACAGCATCGGGCGCGGCTGCAATCTGCTCCTGAATGTGGCCCCGGACCGCCGCGGCGGATTTCCCGAACCTGACACGGAAATACTTGCGGAGTTCGGACATGAAATCAGAACCCGTTTTGCTTCGCCGGTCGCCGATTTTTCCAAAGTCGTGAAAACCGGTGAAAACGAATGGACTTTCAAATTCGATAAGCGGACATGCGCCAATCACATCCTGATCATGGAGGAGCTGACTGAAGGTGAGAGCATTAAAAAGTTCCGGCTTGAAGTGAATTACCGCACCAAGGGCACTTTCTGGCCGATTTACGAGGGTTCGAACGTGGGGCATAAGGCAATTTGCCGTTTCCCTGAAGTAGGCGCGGAAAATTTTATTTTCCGGGTAACTGAAGCTGACGGCCCGGTAAAACTCCGCGACTTAAGTATCCATAAAATCTGAACACTTTGAGAGTATATTATGCTGCTTGGAACCTGCTATTATCCTGAACAACGAAACCCCGGGCTTTGGCGCGGCGACATGGAGATGATGGCTGAAGCCGGACTCAATTGCGTCAGGGTGGGTGAATTCGCCTGGAAATGTTTTGAACCTGAAGAAGGGAAGTTCAACTTTTCCTGGATGCTGGATTTCGCGTCACAGGCCGGCGAATATGGAATAGATCTGCTGATGTGTACGCCGCTCCGTTCCGTTCCCGCCTGGTTGTTCGCACGGAATCCCGACATGGCAATCGAAACTGATGACGGTATCAAGCTCGAATTCGGCAGCCGTTATTTGTACTGCATCAATCATCCGGTCCTGCTTGAAAAGGGCGGAATCCTGGCGGAAAAAATGTCGGAAGCATTTTCCGGAATCCCCAACGTGACCGGTTGGCATTTGGGCAACGAACACGGCGATGAGAAAGACTGTCATTGTCCGGTTTGCCGCGATGCTTTCCGGAAATGGTGCCGCGAAAAATACGGTAATATTGCCGCGCTCAATCAGGCTTGGGGGCTTATTTTCTGGGGGCTGGAATTCAGCGGCTTTGATCAGATTCCCACTCCCCGGCAAACCGGAACCTTTCACGCTCCGGCACACCTCCTTGCCTGGCGGGAATTCAGGAGCGATAGCACTATCAACGCCGTGAAAATGCAGGCCCTTGCGGTCAGGAAGTTCGCGAAACCCGATCAGTTCATTACCACGAATTTTGCCGGAAATACCCGCACCGACTACTTCAAACTCGCCGGGGAACTGGATGTCTGCGGCGTCAATTTTTATCCGCGCTACAATCATCCGTTCGCATCGTGGCCGCTGGCTAGGATCCGGGCTTACAGGCCGGGGAATTTTCAGGTACACGAGTTGCGGAACGGCCCGCACATGCTGCCTGGGGCCGAGGGGAATACGCCTGCGCCCGGACAGGTTGAGAATCTGGCGCTTCATTGTGTCGGGGAGGGGGCCGACGGCGTATTTTTCTTCCGCTGGAACGCCTGTCCGTATGGTTGCGAGCAGTCGCACGGGTCCATAATCGGCTATGACGACCAGCCCACCCGTCTTTACGGGGAAGTGAAAACTCTTTTCAACCGGTTGAAAAATCTTGCGCCGTTGCTCGAAGACACCGAAGTCGTGAGTTCCTGCGGAGTGTTCGCGGACTTTCCTACCCACTGGATTACCGGCGGCGGGGTTCCCTGGAATGGTCCGGACCGGCTTGCGGAGAGAGTGTTCATCCGCAACTATGAGAGTTTGAAGAGTTTCAGCGTCAACGTTGATGCAATCGGCCGTGAATCCGACTTTTCCCGATATAAATTGATCGTTATTCCGCTTCTTACCGGTATCGGTGACGCTTTGGCGAAAAAACTCGTGGCTTACGTGGAAAACGGCGGCAAGCTTGTCTGGCATCCCCTTTGCGGCAATAAAGATGTCGAAACGCAGATATATCCTGAACGCATTCATCCGGTATTGCATAAGCTTTTCGGGTTGGATCTGCGGGAGTTCGGCGCTGCCGGGAAAGATGAGGAAATCAGCTTTAAATGGAGCGGAAACAGTTATTCAGGAGAGCTTTTCTACGACCTGCCGGTAATTCTCGGGAACGGTAAAATGGAGGGTAGTTTTATTTCCGGGCCTTATCCGGCTAAACCGGCGGTAATAAAAATCAATTACGGCAAGGGAACTGCTTATTACCTGTCCACGTTCCCGCTGGAAAATTTTTATCAGGATTTCTACGGACAAATCCTGGATGAATTGAAAATTGTTCCGGTAATTCCCGGATTGCCTGAGGAAATCGAAGTTAATACGCGCGCAAAGGCTGATGGAACAAGTTTGGTCTTTCTGCAAAATATGACGGATGAAACGGTTGGAGCGAACCTTGCCGGGGAGTTTGTCGACTGCTATCAGGGCTGCCGGGTTGGTCCGGGGAAAATTTCATTTGCGCCTTTTGAAAGCAAAATTCTCCAAAAACGGGCTGAAAGTTAAGATTGTCAGTGGTAAGTTAGGGAAACCCCGTTTTTAAATCAGGAGAAAGTTACCATGTCACCGGATTCCGGAATCGAAATAACCGGGGGGATTGCTCCCGGCCAGGTTCTTCAACGCAAATCAGACAACACTGCTTCCGCCGAAATTACCGGCCTGTGCCGCACCACCGGCGAGGTATTGCTTACCGTTACGGATGAAACCGGCGAAAACATTGTTCCTGCACAGGCAATCGGACAGGCCGATGGCGGAAAGTTCAGCGGAAAAATTTCCGGTTTGCCGGTTGGGGGCCCGTATCAGATTGAAATAGCTATTGGCGGCGAATCAATCCGGATTCCGGAAATATTTGCTGGAGATGTCTGGATTCTTGCCGGGCAGAGCAATATGCAGGGCATCGGCTATATGAGCGATGCAACCAAACCTCACCCGAAAGTCAGGGCATTTTACATGGATCGTCACTGGGGTTTGGCGGAAGATCCGCTGCATTTTCTCATGTCGTCTCCTGACAAGGCGCATGTCCCGTATCCGCTTCCTGCCGCTTCAATTGAGTATGCCAGAAAGGTTCAGCTCAGGGGCGCCGGACTTGGAATCGAATTCGGCAGGGCCATGGTTGAAAAGAGCGGCGGAGTTCCGCAGGGATTGATCTGTACCGCCCACGGCGGCACGTCGATGTATGGTTGGCGGCCAACTCCCGAAGATATGGCAGGCGACACTTATTACGGTTCGATGCTGAAAAGTCTGCGTGCCACCGGACAGCAGCTGTCCGGCGTTCTCTGGTATCAGGGGGAGTCGGATTCCGGACCGGACGCATCAAAGGTTTACGCGGAAAAAATGCGCGAATTTATCACGGCGGTGCGGCGTGACACTGGAATTCCCGGCCTGCCGTTTTTACTGGTTCAGCTTGCCCGGAATTTTCCGATGAACAACCAGAATGTTGCAAAGTCCGATCCCGGCTGGCGGCTGGTCAGGCAGGTGCAGTTGAAATTACGCGACGAATTTGAAAATCTGGAAACCGTTCCCGCTCTGGATTTGCCGTTGGACGACCGGATCCACGTCAGCAGCGCCGGGCAGAGAAGGCTCGGGCGCCGTCTCGCATGCGTTGCCGCCCGGATGGTTTACGGAAAAAAAGATGAACTCCCCGTAATTGTGTTCAAATCCGCGCGGCGGGTAATTGATGACCCGAAATATCTCACCGAAGTTTACGGGATCGACGTTGAATTCGACAACGTATCCGGAGATTTACAAGCTGACGGCGAACCCCAGGGGTTCAGCATGATTGACCGGGAGGGGCGCGAGTTTCCGCTGGTTTACCGCACTTTCCTTTCCGGTAACACCGTAAGGCTTGAAACCTCGATGAATCACTACACTCCCGATTTCAGGCTGGTTTACGGATGGAAAATGGCAACTTACGCGAATATCCGCGATGCGCGTGATATGGCGATTCCGGCATTCGGCCCGGTTGAAATTCAGAATAGCATCGCGCTTTCAGACTACATCATGAAATGGCAGGTCAGCGGTTTGATTCCGTTTACCGGTGATTTTGCGGAAATGGAATGTCCCGAGCTTCCCGAAAGCGCCGAGGTCAGGGAGTTTCCCGGCGGAGCCGCCACTTACGGAACAGAATGGTACGAAAAATCAGGAATCGGAATTTTTCGCGCAAAAGTCAATGTCCCGGAGCCTATGAAACTGGAATTCCGTTTCGGATATGACGCTCCGGTAAAGGTATGGATTAACCGCCGGGAATTTTTCCTGGACCTTAATGGGGTTATGCCGATTGGAGTAGATAAAGTGACTTTGCCGTGGGAGACTGAAACCGGCTGTAATGAAATAACCGTTGCGTTGCGGGTGACTCCAACCAACCTGGCTACCGGGGTCAGATTGAGGTTCTCCCGGACGGATCTGCCGGAAGAGGAAATTGCCAAAGGTGGTTATTCCATGCCGGAACCGGCAGTTTGATTGGATTGATAATATAAATTGATAAGATTATTGCCTGAATAACTGATTGTTTTTGTTTAAATGATATAAAATGAAGTGAATTGGCGCAAAAGTGCTTGCGGTTTTCCCATACCCATGTTATTTATATAGAGTGCCTCAAGAAAGCGCAATTTTCTAGGGGCGCCAAATACAAGTAAAGAACAACAAAATAAAGGAAAAATCCCCATGAGTACGCGCATCTCCAAAACTTATGTCATTTTATTTCTAATGATTGCCGCATGCCTGGTGAAGGCCGGAGTAACTTTTGATCGCGAGTCACGGACAATGTGTATTGTTGACTTTCCGGAAACCGTGCCGTGCCGTCCGTTGAATCTGCTTCGTGCCGACCGTATGAACGGATGGGACGTAATGAGTTATGATAAGACTTCGGACACTTACACGCTGAACGCCAATTTACGGATAGGGAACAACAACAGCACCCATACTTATTTTCAGATCGGCAGCCCCGATCATCTGTCCGAAACGCTGAAAGTTAAGGGCAACATTATTCTTTATCCGGAATACGTAAAGGGGGAAAATGAGTCGAAAGGACGCGATTGGATAAACAGTCTGGCCGTTGGCGTTCCCGGAAACAAAGACAGCAAGGCATGCTTGCGTATCGTGAATGGCGAGAAGTCGAAACACACCATCTACATTACCCGTATCCCGAAGCCGGACGGCAAAGGATATCTGCATAAACCGTTTACTGCTTTCGGCGGCACTCTGAAGGTATGCAACGGCACAATTGGCGGCATAGGTTCATCCCCGAAGGAATGCATGGGACAACCCTTGTTGTATGCCAGGAAGGTGTACCTGGAGAATGCCGTAATCGAGAATTACAAAGGCTGTTTTACCACCGGTTGTTTCCCGAAAACCTGTGAAGTAAAAGCAACCGTGTTCAGAAACGGCGATATGGCTGTTCACAACCCAGGATTCAATATGCAGGACTGCACGTTCGAGAACATTGGGACCGCAATTTCCGGATTTGGCGGCGCGGTCAGGATTACCCTGAAAAACTGTGTTTTCAAAAATAACAACAGGAATTTCCTGCTCGCATATCGCGGTAGCGTGGTTGATTTGGTTGACTGTAAGGTCGGTGAGGCGAAGTATCCGGATAATTTTCAAAACCGGGTGCGAGGCAAAAAGAAACTGCCCCCGGCGATGCTGCTGCAAAGTAAAAACCAGAAGGTCATGGTTTCCGGTCCTGACGGTAAACCGCTTGCCGGTATGAAAGTACGGATTACCGCGAAAAACGCGGACAAAAGCATTTATTCCACCTCGGGAATAACCGTTACCACTGATAAGAACGGCAGTGCCGTGGCGTTGCTGGCTATTTCCGGAAAAAGTATAGCCAAAGACGCGAAAACTCCATCGGTCCAGGTTTACGAATACACGGTTAAAGTTAGCGGCGGAGGTTATCCGGAAAAAACCGTCGACACATTCAAACCGGGTACTGATTCCGGCGAATTAACCGTGAAAATGGACAAAAAATAATGTCAGCATTTAATGAATGGGTGGCATGAGAAAAATGAAAAATCATTCTGTACGGGAAAAGGCCCTGAAGGTTCTCAAGGAACTGTCGCTGGACGAGAAAATCAATCTTCTGCACGGCAGTTTCCTTACCGGCGGCATCCCCCGGCTGGAAATTCCGCAAATGCTGGGCGCGGACGGCCCGATGGGGATTCGCAAATCGGCCGAAACCGAAAATCTGCCATGCAACGAGGAGGTTCTGGACAACCCCGCGCTGAATGTAGACGGCACTCCTACCGCGCTTCCGTCAACCATCAGTCTGGCAGCCACGTTCAATATCGGCTTGGCGCGGAAGTACGGCGAAGTGCTTGGGCGCGAAGCGTTGTTTTTCGACATCAATGTATTGTTCGGGCCGGGTATCAACGTGATGCGCGATCCCCGCAACGGCAGGAATTACGAATATCTGGGCGAAGATCCGATCCAGACGGCGTTAATGGGGTGCGCCTACATCGAGGGTTTGCAGTCGTATGGTGTCGCAGCCTGCGCCAAGCATTATTACGCCAACGATGAAGAGCCGGTGCGCCATTTCGCCAGCTCGAATCTTGATGATGACGTTGGCATGGAAATTTATCTGCGCCCGTTCCTTATCGCCTGCGAACGGGCCGGCTTGTGGACGATGATGACCGGCAACCATCTGGTCAATGGAATCCACGTGAGTGAGAATCCCGAGGCACTGGCGATTCCCCGCGACGAAGTAAACTGGGACGGCATTATCATGACCGACTGGCGCGCCGCTTACGAGCCGGAGGCCGCCATGAAAGCCGGGCTCGATATGACCACCGGTTTCTGCGGTTATGTTTATGGTGACGGACGGTTGAAAAAGCTGGTTGAATCCGGCAAAATCCCGGAAAGTTATATTGACGAAAAGGCTTTGCGGGTGCTGATGCTGTATGTCAGGATCGGCCTTATCGAACCCTATGAAAAATTCAAGGGTGAAATCGCCACCGCGAAGCACTTGGAAATCTCACGGGAAATTGCCGCCGAAAGCATGGTTCTGCTAAAAAACGATGATGCTGTCCTGCCCCTGAAACCGGAAAAGGCCAGCAAGATTCTCGTAACCGGGGCTGGTGTGGAAATCGCCCTTAACGGCACCGGTTCCTCGAACGTTTACAACGGCCACGAGGCAGTATGGTCAATCACTCCGCTGGCGGGGATCAAAGAAGCATATCCGGATGCTGAGGTTATTTACGAGCCGGATATCGCGAAAGCTGAATCAGCCGTAAATGAAGCCGACGCCGTTATTTTCTGCGCCTGCACCAAAATCCCCGGCGAGGGGAAAGACCTGGGCGATATCGATCTTGCGGACTCGCAGGAAGATGATATTATCCGTTTGGGAAAAGCCGCGCCTAACCTGATTGTAGTTGTCCAGTGCGGCAGCGCCGTTGGCATGGGCTCCTGGATCGGGTCCGCCAGAGCGGTGCTGGTTGCATGGCTGGGCGGACAGATGCTCGGTCCGGCGCTGGGCGATATCCTTACCGGGAAAACCAGCCCTTCGGGAAAACTGCCTTGCACCTTCGGGAAAAGCATTGATGACTATCCCTGCGAAAAGCTTGGCCTGTGGCCGGCAAAGCTGATCCTGGATGAAGCGCCGGCTTCCACCGGAACGAGCGCGGAAGACCGCTTCCCTACTCATGCTTATGACGCAAATTACGATGAAGGATTTTATATCGGTTACCGCTGGTTCGACAAGCATAATATCGAACCGTTGTATCCGTTTGGTTTCGGCTTGAGCTACACCACGTTTGAGTTGAGCAGTCCGAAAGTTGAAGTGTCGGCTGATACGCTCATGGTAAAATGCCAGGTCGTCAACACCGGGGATTGTTCCGGCGGTGAAGTCGTGCAGGTTTACGTTGCGTCCCCGATGGGTGACAAACGCCCGGAAAAAGAACTCAAGGGATTCGCGAAAATTTTCCTGAAACCCGGTGATAAAGGTGAAGTCGGCATTGATATTCCGCTCGAAGACCTGAGATTCTACGATTCCGGTAGATCATGCTGGTTCCTGCCCGGCGGCGAATATAAGATCATGATCGGAACTTCCAGCCGCAAAATAGATTTTACCGAAAAGGTAAGTTTTGGAAAATGAACACTTCCAGGATAATGGAATTTGCCGGGGCTTTGACGCTTCCGGATGCCTCGGTAGAGTTTAAGACTGATAATGTTCCACTCCGGAACCTGTTCGATAAGGCAGAGAATCTTGCCGCCGGGAATGTCAGAATTTTTCCGCCGGACTTCCAGGTGCTGATCGAGAGCGCCGGATATTCCAGACTCTACACCGAAACCCAGCCGATGGGCGGAGAAATGTACGCAAAACGCAATCTGCGCGTGGCGCTCAATAATCAGTTGCTGTTCATGCTCTGTCAACGCGCGGATGGACGGCTTTCCGGCGGTATCTTCCCGCCCCCTGAGAATCTTGACTGGCGCAAGGACCAGTATTGCCGATGGGCTTCTCCGGAATGGCTGGAAGAGTTCGGCCTGCTTGCCGATTTCGGACATTTCCAGGGCAACGCGCTGCCGTATCCGGCGTTCAAACTTTATTACTTGATAGGCAAGCCGGAGGAATATCTGCGGATTCTCGCGGAGAGTCTTGAGGCGTTCGACGCCTATTTGTGGAAAACCCGTGATCCGTATAACGAAGGGGTTTTGCAGACGTGGTGTTTGTGGGACACCGGCGAGGATAATTGCTCCAGATTCGGCGGTTCCCCGAACTGCTGGCCGCACGACTATCCCCCGGACGGAGAGCATACCCCCGATCCCGGAAATCTCGAGGACCGCGCACAGTATTACCCTCGGAGTCACGTTCCGGAGGATGCCGGCAAGGAGTCGGTAATTGTTCCGTTCCGCTCGATGGACATGATGGCGTATTCGTATGACAACCGGGCCGTGTTAGCGATGATCTCGGAGGAACTCGGCGATGGAAAGGCTGATTACTGGAAAGAGCAGGCGGAAAAAGTCCGGGCGTCTTTTAAAGAACATCTCTGGCGGCCGGGTCGCGGGGCCGCGTTTGACCGCGACCGCAATAACGAATTCATGGACGTGCTTATCCATAACAATTTGCGCTGCATGTGGCACGGTATGTTCGATCAGGAAATGGCGGACGAGTTCGTTTCCCGGCATCTGTTCAATCCGGAGGAATTTTTTACCCCGGTTCCGCTGCCATCGATTGCCGCCAACAATCCGCTGTTCCGTAACGCTTTACACAACGACTGGTCGGGAACTCCCCAGGGACTTACCTGGCAGCGGCTGGTCCGCGCACTGGAAAACTACGGAAAGTTTTCCGAACTAACCCGGTTGGGACGTATATTCATGGAGGTTGTCGGAAATGCCGGGGTTTTCGTGCAGCAGTACGATGCTTTCAACCCGGAAAACCCCGTGCCGGAACAGGAGAAGAAACGCAACGGCTACGGGCCCACAGTTCTGACTTTCCTTGAACTGGTTTCCCGCTTTCACGGAATACACGTGGAGAAGGAAACCGTCTACTGGTCAGGACTTTCCGATGGTTGCGCGAACCGTTACCTGCAGCGGTTCGGCAAACAGACTTATGAACTGAAAAATGACGGCGAAACTTTTACCGCATTGATAAACGATGAAGAAAAATTCACCTGTTCGAGTGGGGTAAGAGTGTGTTCCGACGTCAACGGCGTACCCGGAAAAATCGTGGGAATCGATACTGCCGAACACGAAGTAAGCTTTTGTTTTGACTCAATTAAGCGTAAAGTAAACGTGAAACCGAACCAGATTGTGAGTCTGAAATGAAAAAACCGAATATCATTTATATTTATGCCGATGACCTCGGACGGGGCATGTTGAGTTGTTACGGACAAAAAGTTTTCCGGACTCCCAACATTGACCGTCTTGCCGGCGAGGGTGTAAGGTTTACCAGATCGTATGGAACGGCTTTCTGTGCTCCGGCCAGGGCCAGCCTGCTCACCGGTATGCATGACGCCCACGCCGGACGCTGGACTTTCAATGCCGGAACTCTGTACATGCGCGAATTCGGGGACGGTGCAATGACTCTTGACGAAATTGCCGAACTTATCCACAATACCGGAATCCAGCCGTGTAAGGACGACATGTTCCTGCCGGGCATCGCCAGGGCCGCCGGATACACCACCGCGCAGATCGGTAAACTCGAATGGGGATTTTCCACCTGTGACGCCGAACTGCGCCGTCATGGTTGGGATTATCATTACGGTTATTACGATCATAATCGCTGTCATGGCTATTATCCCCCGTACCTGTTCGAGAACGGCAAGGTGGTGGACATCGCCGGGAATACCCGCAACGACTGCGGTTCCGGACACGAATACAACAAGGACACCGGTGAAGTGGCGCACGATGCGAACGGCAGAGCGGTTTATTCCCAGGACTTGTTCGACGAGAAGATTCTGGAATTTATCAGGAATCACTGCAACGAACCGTTTTTCCTGTATCATCCGAGCCAGCTTCCGCATGGTCATACTTATTATCCGGATGTTTTTCCCGAGGTGGCGTCGAATCCGAACCTTACCCCGGTGGAAAAAGAATACGCCTCGATGGTTTTGCGTCTGGACCAAACCGTGGGACTTATCCTCGACGAACTCGACCGGCTCGGTCTTGCCGAAGACACTCTTGTGCTTTTTTCCTCTGATAACGGACACGAAAATAATTACATCCAGACCGGGCGCAGCAGCGGTTACGTGGATTTGCAGGGCAATATACTGGATCAGGTCACTTCCCGGTTTACCACTGAATCCTGCGGCGACGTTTTTAACGGCAATGACGGCATGTCGGGTCTGAAATGGACTAACTGGGAAGGCGGCGGACGGATTCCGTTTATCGCGCGGTGGCCAGGGAAAATCGCCCCAAACCGGGTTTCGGATCACTTTTTCGCGAACTATGACACTATGGCGACCCTGGCCGATCTGCTCAACGTGGATATCTCCGGGAAAACCGACGGCATTTCCTATCTCGGCGAACTGACCGGAAACCGGGAATGCCAAAACCATGAACATATCGTTTTCGCGAGTAATTTCGGACCGTCGCTGATCTCCGCTGATGGCTGGAAATTGAGAACTTGCCTGAGCACGACCGGTATTTTGGACTATCGTTCTTACGGGGCCCCGCCGGAAAGACTTGACGAACTGGCGGTATTCCAGCTATATTACCTGCCGGACGACTATCAGGAAATGAACAACCTGGCTGGCGACCATCCGGACATGCTCCGGAAACTGAAAGGAAGACTGTTGAAAGAGTGCGACGGTAATCTTGTCCACGGAACCCCACAGTCCCATTTTGCATTTTACAATCATTGACATGGAGAAAGAATGAGTAAGACCAAAACCACCGCACCCGACTGGCTGGAAAGCGCGGTATTCTACCAGATTTATCCCCAGAGCTACTGCGATACCAACGGCGACGGTATAGGCGATATTCAAGGGATCATCAGTAAGCTTGATTATATCAAAGACCTTGGAGTGAAAGCTTTATGGCTGAACCCCTGTTTCGAGTCTCCGTTCCAGGACGCCGGTTACGATGTTGCTGATTTTTGCAAAGTCGCACCGCGTTACGGCTCCAATGACGACCTCGAAAAACTGTTTACTGAAGCGCACAACCGTGATTTGAAAGTGTGTCTCGACCTGGTTGCCGGGCATACCTCGGTGGAGCATCCGTGGTTCAAGGAATCGTGCAAACCTGAGCGCAATAAGTATTCCGATTACTATATCTGGACAGAGGGCTGGGATTCCGGGATCGGCAGCGGCCTCCGGTTTATCAACGGTTACGCTGACCGCGACGGTTGTTACGCCATCAATTTCTTTTACTCGCAACCCGCGCTGAATTACGGATTCCTGAAGCCTGATCCCAAATTCCCCTGGCAGCAACCGATGGATGCTCCCGGACCGCAGGCGGTCAGGCGGGAACTGAAGAACATTATGAAGTTCTGGCTGGATCTCGGAGCCGACGGTTTCCGGGTTGACATGGCGTCTTCGCTGATCAAAAACGATCCGGACCGGGTCGGGGTTACCGCTTTGTGGCGGGAATTCCGGGAATGGCTCGATAAAGACTATCCAGAAGCGGTGTTGGTTGCGGAGTGGGGCAATCCTTCGCAGGCGATCAATGCCGGATATCATATTGACTTCATGCTTCATTGTGGTGTGCCGGGATATCCTTCGCTGTTCTTCAAAAAGAATATTTTCGGAAACTACGCAGAACGGCCGCCGGTGTTCTTTGACCGCGAAGGCAAAGGCGACGTTACCGAATTCGCCGGTGAATACCTGAAACAACTTACCCGGACCAAGGGGCTCGGATATATTTCCGTACCGAGCGCGAATCATGATTTTCAACGTCCGAACTGGGACCGCGGCGAGGATGAACTCGAAGTCATTTTTACTTTCCTGCTTACCTGGGCGGGAGTGCCGATCATCTACTACGGCGATGAAATCGGTATGCGCTATTTTCCCAATATGCCATCGAAAGAGGGCGGATTTGCCCGTACCGGAACCCGCACCCCAATGCAGTGGGACAATTCGGGAAACGCCGGATTTTCGACCGCTTCCCCGGAAAAACTGTATCTGCCGATCGATCCCGACCCGACCCGTCCGGCAGTGAGTGACCAGATTGACAATCCCGATTCGCTGATGGCGAAAGTTAAAGAGCTTTTGAAGCTGCGTAAGGAAAATCCGGCCTTTCACGCCAATTCCGGACTGGAAATACTTTATGCCCGGCGAGACCAGTATCCGTTTGTGTATGAACGGAGTTGCGGCAATGACCGTTTCGTGGTGGTGATCAATCCAGCGGAGCGCGAGACAACAGTGGAAATCCCATACGCAGTTCCCGGAAACGAAGCCACACCGGTTTTCGTGCGCCGCGACGTGAAAGTATCCCGCGAATTCGGCACATTAAAAATCACAGCCGGGCCAGTTTCCGCCGGAGTCTTTAAACAGGGATAATCCCTGCAAACAAATTTTGCCTGTAACCGCATTTTCCGCGAAGCATTGAAAATGCCATTTCAATCCAAGGCCTGCCTTGGTTCCCCAACGGGGATATACTATTACAGCCTATGGTTGGCGGTAACGCCTACCATAGGATCGTTGTGCATTGAAGAAAAATTCGCTGAAAGCGATATACAATCAATCCCAAACGTATTTTTCGTCGAATTGGATTTGGTATTTCTGTAAGAATTTCCGATATTCATCCTGAAAACTTATTTGCCGATGGTGTTCCTCTTGACTCTCTATGTATTTCCGCACTTCCGGCACATTTGACTGACTTACCGAAAAAACACCATATCCGCGTTGCCAACTGAATTTGCTTAACATTGGTATATTCAAATTTTCATTTTTTATCCATTTAGATGAAACTCTCTTTATTTCGCCTATGGTTTTACTTATCAGTTCATCTTTAGGATACAGGCATAATATATGAACGTGATCAACCGCTCCACCAACAATGAAAGTTTGAGCATTGCGATTTTTAAAAGCATTTGCCAAGTATGCAAACATGGTTTTACGGATATCAGTGTCTTCCAGAAATGGATATCGATCTTTGGTTGAAAAAATGATATGGACAATAATTTTTGATAAAGATTGCGGCATAATGATGTTCCTGAAATTTTGTATATCCCCTTCAGGGAAAAATCAATAATACATCGTCTTTCCTGGGGTAGCCGCTGGCAACCCCAGGCTGTAATAATATAACTGCTTTGCGGTAAAGGAAATTACAATGCAATTACTATTTTGTAAAACAAATTTTGCATGTAACCGCATTTTCCGCGAAGCATTGAAAATGCCATTTCAATCCAAGGCCTGCCTTGGCTACTTCAGCAGCATGCAATCGCCGTAGCTGTAGAAGCGGAAATTTTCCTGTTTGGCGCGTTCGTAGGCGGCAAGGACGTTTTTGCGTCCGGCGAAGGCTGACACGAGCATCAGGAGGGTGCTGCGCGGCAGGTGGAAGTTGGTTAAAAGCATGTCGGGAATTTTCGGCTGATACGGCGGATGGATAAAGATGTCGGTTGCGCCGGTGCCGGGTATGACTTTTCCAGAATTGTCCGCGCAGGTTTCGAGGACTCTTACGCTGGTGGTTCCGACGGCCATGACTTTTCCGGCCGATGTGTGGGTATTGTTGATAATGTCCGCCACGCTTTCCGGCAAAGTGTAGGTTTCGGTGTGCATCTTGTGATCGTCGATGTTTTCCGCGTCAACTGGTTTGAAGGTTCCCGCGCCTACGTGCAAAGTGACTTCTGTTCGTTTTACGCCTTTTGAGTCGAGTCGCGAGATGATTTCAGGGGTGAAATGGAGTCCGGCGGTGGGCGCGGCTACCGCGCCCGGTTCCCTGGCGAACACGGTTTGATAGCGTTCGCGGTCGGCGTTTTCATCATGCCTGCGGATGTATGGCGGCAGGGGCATGTGGCCGTAATCATCCAGGAGTTTTTGCACGTTTTCAGCGGTGAAGCGTACCTGTCCAGATCCATCGTCATTGAGCGCGGCAACAATGACAACTTCCTGGGGGAGTTTCGGGTCCGGAGCGGACAGAATAATTTCCGTGCCGGGTTTCAGACGCTTTCGGGGACGGAGCAGGCAGCGCCATTCGGAGGGATTTTCCGGCTCCGGCCGAAGGAGCATTATTTCTATTTTTGCGCCGGTGGATTTCTGTCCGAAAAGCCTCGCGGGGATAACCTTGGTGTTGTTGAAAACCGCGCAGTCGCCGGGAGACAGATAGTCGGGCAGATTGGAAAACTTGCGGATTTCGCATTTTCCGGAAACGCGGTCAAGCACGAGCATGCGGCAAGTGCCGCGGGTTTCCGGAGGATGCTGGGCAATCAGGCGCTCCGGCAGGTGGTAATCGAAATCAGCGGTGCGCATCTTCGTACAGCCGTTCATATTCGGCAGCGGTGTGGTCCCAAGAAAAATCCTTGCTCATGCCGTTAAGCTGCATGGCGCGGATATGGTCTGGGTGTTTGCGGCAGGTTGCGGCGGCCCAACGCATGGTTCCGCTCAAGGCCCCGGCATAGAGATCGTAGAAAACGAATCCGGTGGAGATGTCGAGAGAGGCCGGGTCATAATTAATCACGGTGTCGGCGAGTCCGCCGGTGGCGCGCACCAGGGGCAGGGTTCCGTAACGCATACTGTACATCTGGTTGAGTCCGCAGGGTTCGTAGCGCGACGGCATCAGGAAGATATCGCTTCCGGCTTCGACCTGATGGGCCAGGGAATCGTCATATCCGATGTACACCCCGAGTTTGTTGGGGAATCTTGCCGCCAGCGAATTCAGCCAGTCGCGCATGCCGTTTTCGCCGGAACCGAGGATCGCCACCTGGATATCGTCGTGAATGAGCAGGTCTTCGAGGCTTTCGCAGATAACGTCGATGCCTTTCTGATGTGCGAGTCTGGTAACTGCGCCGAACAGCGGGACGTCCGGTCTGACCGGAAGCGAGAACTGTTTCTGGAGTTCGGCTTTGCAGACGGCTTTTCCGCTGAGGTCTTCAGCGCTGAAAGTGGCGGGGAGGCGGTTGTCATGGGCCGGGTCCCATTCTTTTATGTTGATGCCGTTGAGGATGCCTCGGAGTTTGCCTTGCGCTGCGCGGTGCTGAAGGGACGATTCCAGGTTGAATCCGTAGCCTGACGATAAAATTTCCTCGGCATTGGTGGGGCTAACCGCGTTGATCATGTCGGCAGTCATGATTCCCCCTTTGAGCAGGTTGATCTGGTCGAAAAACTCAAGGCAGAGGAAGTTGTAGTATTCCCAGCCGAGACCTGTCCAGAACAGATTTGATTTGTCTATAACGCCTTGATAGCCGAGGTTGTGGATGGTCAGCACCGAGCGGCAGTTTGCGAAATTGGGGGCGTTCCGGTAGAGTCCGCTTTTCAGATATACGTTGTTCAGAGCGGTGTGCCAGTCGTTGGTGTGGATAATGTCAGGCTTGAGTTTGAGCTTGAGAATTGTCTGCATGGCGGCGCGTGAAAGGAAGATGTAACGCTCGCCGTTGTCGGGATACGCTACGCCGTCCCAGTCGTAAAGCCCGTCGCGGTCGAAAAAGCGGTTGAACTCGATGAAGTAGTAGCTGAGATTCTTATCGAGACGGTGTTCGAGGATTTGCGCCCACTCGGTTTGGCCTCCAAACGGAACCCCGAGCATTTCGGTGCGGGAATGGAATTTGAGTTTCAGCTTGGCCATCTGCCGCGGATAATAGGGCATGATTACCGACACTTTGTGTCCGCGGGTTGCGAGGGCGGCGGGTAAAGACAGCGAGACGTCCGCCAATCCGCCGGTTTTGGCGTAAGGATGCGATTCGCTGGTAATCCATACAATATTCATAAAAAATTTACCTTTTCTGACTTTTCATCTGCTCCCGGGCGCGCTTGAGTGTGTTGCGTTCCTCCTCGGTGAGACTGTTGATGGTGTGTTCGGAGATTTTATCGAGAATGCGGTCAAGTTCCTTTTGGGTAACCATGCCGTCTTTATAGCCTCCATCCGATTTCTGATAGTCCTTTACGTCGTATGATTTGACTTTCCAGCCTTTGCCTTTTCTCGGTTTCATTCCCTTGAACAGGCCGGCTTTCTTCCAGAGCGCCTGGAACGGGTCCCATTGTACCTGATAGTTGTAGGCAAATTTCAGGTAAAGGTAAGCGCCGATAAGCCCTCCAAGATGGCCGAGATGGGCGATATTTCCTTGAGCGTTGCTGAATTGCGAAACCGTTTCCAGTATTGCATAGATGATAACCAGGGTTTTGACTTTCATCGGGAACGGCAGGAGCAGCAGGATTACTTCCCGGTCGGGCTGGAGCATGGCGGCGGTCATCAATATTCCGAACACCGCGCCGCTGGCGCCGAGAATTCCTCCCCCGGACGAAAAATTGAATGCAAGCCACAGTAAATTACCCGCAATTCCGCTGAGCATGTACATCCAGAGGAACCGGCGCATTCCCATGATCGGGGCCACCATTGTTCCGAACATAAACAGCGCGAACATGTTCATGAACAAGTGTCCGATGCTGCCGTGCATGAACATAGTGGTTATTAATTGCCACAAATAAAAATGTTTAATTCCATCTGGAGTCAGCAGGAACAGATTGTAAATTTTTACATGTTCTGAAGGATTGCCAAGAAGATATTGATACATTTGTTCCTTGGTCGGTGGTTCAAGCAGGAAATACATGAGGACGTTAATGCCAAGGAGGATGAATACGCACTTAAGCCCGGAGCGTGCTTTGTCCTGCGAGTTTTTGAACGGGTTTCCCATGTAATTGCGGTCTGACAGCATAACAGCCTTAAAAAATTATTGATTCCGTTTACGACAAAGTATTAATGTAACCCGCTTGGAGTCAAAAGCCAAACCGCTAGGGATTGATTTAAACCAACATCTAACTTGCGGATTATACGGGGAAATTAAGATTAGCGGCGGAATCTGTTTTTTTTATCGTAGATGGCCATATATCTGCTGATATAGCGTTCGCGTTTGTCTTTTGCCGAATTATAACGTTTTTTTGCGCTGGCGATTTGGGCGTCAAACATGGCCAGACGTTTGTCGCCGGCATGACTACCGGAGTGTTTCCGGTAGCCGTCTTTAATTTTTTGCAAACGGCCCACATGCTTTTTCAGGTTGTCGAGTTTGCGGTCATATTGCTTAGTGATGGCGGCTTCATACTGTTTCCGCGCTTCCTGCCGTTTTGGGGCTGATTCGGAAGCGGCGGGATCGGTTTTTTCTGGTTGTGGCGGCGTGGCGGATGGGGCTGAAGTTGCCGGAGCGGTTTTGGAGGGAGAAGATTCCGGAGCGGCTGATTTTAGCGCCTGAAGCTTTTTCTGCCATATTTCTCTTGAGGTTTTTGCTTCGTCGAGACGTTTTTGATAGCTGGCAATTTTATCATCGTAGGCTTGTGCCCGTTTGATGTTTCCGAGCTTTACATATCTTGCTTTGGCGTTTTGGTAGCTTTGAACTATTTTGGAGTAAGTGTTCATCCGGGATTCATACATTTTAATTCTGATTTCAATAATTTTTTTATTGGAATCAGAACCACGCGGACTTTGCGCCTGTACAATTGTCATCAGTCCGGCAAAGACCAGAATTATAAATGTAAGACAGGTTTTCATAACTTACTTCCCCAAAGCATCTAATATTAACTTTAGCAACAGCAGTATAATGTAATTATTTTTATAAACTTTTTCAAATTTTATCCACGTGATAGTGAATTCGGGGATAAGCCGCGGATTTTTTGAATGGTATTAAAAAATCATGAAATTTACTGATTAGTGGTTTATATTGGAAAATACGCTGTAGATTGTAATTGTCAAAAGAAAGGGAAATTGCCATGAAATTGAAAAAGTTGTTGGCGGTTGGTATCTGCGGAATGGTCCTTACGGGCAGTATCGGGCTGAATTGGGAACTGTCCGCCTGTACCGGGTTCGGGCTGAAGACAAAAGACGGTACTTCGGTTTTTGGCCGCTCATTGGAATATGCTCTGCAGTTGAATTCACATATTACCCTGATTCCCAAAGGCATGAAACTCACCGGGGCCGCCCCGGGGAACAAACCGGGCCTGAAATGGCAGACTAAATATAATGTAATGGGCCTCAATATGTTCGGGATGGACCGGGTGACTGACGGCATCAATGAGAAAGGTCTTTACAGCGGAATTTTCATGTTTCCGGGGTTCGCCGGATTTCAGAAAGTCAGTCCGGCTGAATATTCAAAAACCCTCGGAAGCTGGGAACTCACCACTTGGATATTGACCAAATTCGGCAGCGTTGAAGAAGTAAGGAAGGCGATATCCGGAGTCAAGGTTGGCGAGGCGATTTTCAAGCCTCAAAAAGAAGTCTTTCCTGCCCATTATATAATACTTGATGCTTCAGGGGACTGCATTGTAATTGAATATGTAAAAGGCAAATTGCACGTCTACGACAATCCGGTCAGGATGATTACCAACTCGCCGACATTTGACTGGCATCTTACCAACCTGCGTAATTATGTTCAACTAACCCCGGAAAATCCCAAGGCCGAAGTTATTTCCGGATACAAGATCGAACCAATCGGACAGGGGGCCGGTCTGCAAGGGCTTCCCGGCGATTTTTATCCTCCGTCACGTTTCATTAAAGGAGTATGGCTGGGGCACACCGCTTTAAAAGTCGATTCCGCGGAGGACGGAGTAAGACAGGCGTGGCAGCTTCTTAACACCTTTTATATTGTCAAGGGAAATATCAGGAGCCGTTCCGGGGAGCATGACGACTATACCCAGTGGCAGACGGTTTCCGACCTGAAGAAAATGCGTTACTTTGTGGCTACGTACAACTCCCCCAAACTGCGGATGTACAGTTTTAAAAACGCTCCGTTCCAGTCCGGAAAAATTGTCAAAGTGCCTCTTCGGGACAAAGAAGCGTTCTACGATGACGCAACCGGGGATTTTTCCGGCAAATAGAATACCCCATAAAGAAAAGTCCCGGCGGAGGGGTTAACCGCCGGGACCGGGAGTGAGAGAGGGTACTCTCAGAAAATGGTGATGGTGTAAGAGTTGTTGCTGGTGTTGTCGTCGTCTACATCGATATTGAATGTGCAGGGTATCGCGAGGTGTGAACCGCTGTTGTGAGTGAGTCTGTATGTGGTGACAAAGAATTTGCCGGGTTCGATTTCAGGGATATCGGCAACCTTTTCTCCACCCTTCCAGTCAACGTTGACCGCGCCGGCCGGGGAAGTTTCCTGTCCGTAATTGTAGATTACCAGGGTAATGATCAGAGTTTCGGTTCCTCTTTCACCGGCGCTCTTTTTAACTGACATCCGGGTATTTACGAACCCGAGATCGCATCCGCCTTCTGAAACTTCCCGTAAGTTTTCGGATCCGGGAGCAGTCGGGGGAAGTATTGAACCGGGATTGCCGCAATTTTTGTTGACATTATTAATCTGGCCTCCGGCCGGAAGGTCACTCGCCGCCATGACCGAAGTCATTGCGAAGTTCAGCATTCCGATTGCGATTGCCGCCAGGAAAGTTACTTTGACGATTTCTTTGATTTTGCTCTGCTTATCCATTTTTCATTCTCCTTATTTGCTGTTGTTGATAGGGAATTCGAGGGAAAATCGTTGATTTTACGGACTGACCGGAATTTTTTTTGATTTTTTTTCAAAAATCCCCTTTTCGGCTTTTTTTAGGGTCGCATGGTCATTATATTCATGGGCTTCAAATTCTATTCAGGATCTCAAGATGGCATTTCCCGAAACCATATTTAAATGGCTTAACAATCTGCGTAACGAGGCAGGTAAAACCACGGTGATATATCCTACCGCCTTTCTGGTGGCGGTATCGATTTCCCTGTATATGCTGGGGATGGTTTTTTATCTGCGGGACCAGTTTGGCGTGAGTGCGAAAGTTGTTGGAGCTTTCCAGGCGGTATGGTGGCTTTCGTATCTTATTTTCTGTATCGTTCTCCAACCGGTTTACAACCGGATTCTTCCCCGGGTGCTGGTTTTAATGTCCACGGCTCTTTCCTGTATAGTTATTCTCGGTTTACTTACGGCCGCGCAGCTTTGGATGGTTTTCATTTATCAGGTTTTGTTCGGGGCCGCGATATCATTGTGCTGGCCTCCGCTGATGGGATGGCTGTCTCACGGTTTCGAGGGGCGGGAATTGAGCAGGATTCAGGGCAAGTACAATCTCTGCTGGTGTACCGGGGGGATTGCCGGACCGTTCTTGGCGGGATTGCTGAGTAACGAATCATCAGTCCTGACAATATATGCGGTGGTCTGCCTGTTCTTTGGCGCAACCTGTCTTATTGCCGGTGCCGCGATGACTTTTCCGGCAGTAGGCAAAGCGGGGAAAGTTAATGACGTCAAGGCCATTGACGAGGTTGATGCAAAAGGAATTGAAACACCATTGCGCTATCCTGCCTGGGTCGGGATTTTTGTTTCGTTCCTGTTCACCGGAATGATCACTTCAATATATCCGTATTACGCAAGGGAAGCGCTGATGATATCCGAGCCGGACATTGGAACATTGATGTCGGTTCGTGCGCTGTTCAATGCGGCGGCCTTTATACTGCTCGGATACCTTACATTCTGGCACTTCCGGGCCTGGCAGATGGTTGCAGCGGTCATTATTATGGCAACGCTGACTATGGCAATGGAATACTTTCCGGAAGTAGTTCCCACTGGATTTTTCCTTGCCGGAGCCGGAGTAATGGCGGCAATGACTTATGCCAACAGTCTGTTCCATGGCACTTCCGGCAGCAAAAACCGGACGTTCAGGGCCGCAGTCCATGAAGTATTGCTTTCACTGGGATCTGTCGGCGGAGCTTTCCTGAGCGGAATAATTTATGAACAGTACTCCATGTCCGGAGTTTATCGCTTTTTTGCCGTCTGTCTTTTGCTTGGGGCCGCGATCCAGGTTTTACTGATATTCGCCATGCGAAAATCCAAATAAATTTTTTTGAAAAATTTATTCCCAAAACAATATTTTATTGTATATTGACGTTTTATAATGCGGACAGACAAAATTAACTAACCAGTCTGTTCAGGAGAGTAAAAATGAAAAAACTGCTGCTTGTTGCCAGTTTCGTGCTGGCGGGACTTATCGGGGTTGCCCCGGTAATGGCGGAAAAAGATTGTGACTCCAAGGCTGAATGGAAGAAAAAGCACGAAGAAATGATGGCCAAGAAAAAAGAAATGAGAGAAAAGCGCAAGGCCGAAATGGAAGAGCTGAAAAAGCTGGCGAAGGCCGCCAGTGAAGGCGACGAAGATGCCAAAAAGCAGCTCAAAGAGAAAGTTACCTCCATGGTCGAGAAGGAAATCGAAAAAAAGGAGGAACAACTCAAGAGAATTAAGGAAAATAAGGACAAGTACATCGAAGGAAAAATTAAACGTTTGGAAAGAATGTCCGGCAAAGGCAAGCGCGACAGAAAAGGCAAAGGCCGTAAGCATCGCAAGGGCAAAGGCAAGAAGGACAAAGACAAAGAAGAAACTGAAGACCTTGAATAAACCTTTATCTTGAGTTTTTGATTTGTTGATAGACTGCGCGGGAGTTTAACTTCCGCGCTTTTCATTTTTATGAATCAAGCAGACTCTGGAAATCATCCGGGAAAGGCGCGATGAAACTCATTTGTTTTCCGCTTTCCGGGTGCGGCAGTTCGAGTTTCCACGCGTGGAGCATTTGCCTGGGAACCTTTAAAGACTGGTTTCCGCCGTAAACGGCGTCGCCCAGTACCGGGAGCTGTTTGTGAGCAAGATGCACCCGGATCTGATGGGTCCTGCCGGTCAGGATGTCCACTTCCAGCAGACTCACGGGAATATTCTCGAGCTTGAAACTTTTTACCAGCCGGTAAATGGAAATCGCTTCGCGTCCGTTCCTGTCCACCACCGCCATTTTTTTCCGGTTTACGGGATGACGTCCGATCAGGGTACGGATTTCCTCCGTGGCCTTCTTTGGGTGTCCTTTGACGATTGCCGCATAGGTTTTTCTGACCTTCCGGTCGGCAAACATCCTTGAAAGTTTGAAATGGCTGCTGGGATTTTTTGCTACGATCAGGCAGCCTGACGTGTCCTTGTCGAGCCGGTGGACGATGCCCGGTCTCAGTTCGTTCTCCGGGAATTTGTCCGAGAAGTTCGTATCGTGTCCGAGCAGGGCGTTGACCAGTGTTCCCGACCAGTTCCCCGCCGCCGGATGCACCACCATTCCCGGAGGTTTGTTGATTGCCATGAATGAATCGTCGTCGAAAAGAATTTCAAGCCCGATATTTTCGGCGGCAAGCTCGCATTTTTGCTCCGGCGGGATTTCAACGATGATCTCGGCAGGGCAGGGGACAGGAGTGCGGGGAACGGAAACAACTTGCCCGTTGACGGTTATTTTCCCGTCTTTGATCAGTTTTTGCAAATAGGCGCGGGAATAGTCGGGCAACATTCCGGCAAGACAGCGGTCAAGACGCTTCCCGGCATCGCTTTCACTTGCTGTCAGCTTTAGATTTTTGTTCTTTTCCGCCATTGTCAGCGTACTGGGTATAGATTATAAGGATAATGCCGATTGGGATCATAAACAGACAGATCGTTTGCGCGGGAGAGAACACCCCGAAAAAGGCTCCCCGGCTGTCTCCCCGGAAAAATTCGTCGGAAAACCGCAGTATCCCGTAAAGCAGGAAATACAGCGCCGCCACCTGTCCTTTTTTCAGCTTGCCGACCAGATAGAACAGGATGCCGAAAATGATCAGGTTGCCGAGGCATTCGTAAAGCTGCACCGGATGCAGCGGAACCGAACAGGCAGTGTGATTCAATTTTTCGGCGAGTGTTTTTGCGGCGGAATATTGTTCTGCCGGGGGAGAACCGGGAGGAAATACCACTCCCCAGGGCATGCTTGTTGGTTTGCCGAAACAGCATCCGCGCATCAGACAGCCAATCCTGCCGATCGCGTGTCCCAGCGCCAGGCCCGGCCCTGCTATGTCCAGGATCTTCCACAGGGAACGCTTTTTCAACCTGGCATAAATCATCATCGCAACGACAGCGAAAATGAATCCGCCGTAGTATACCAATCCGCCCTGGTCGATCCGGAAAATTTTTAACAGGTTGTTCCTGAACTGTCCCCAGAACTGGACTACGTAAAACAATCTCGCGCCGACAATTCCGCTGATGATGGTGATCAGGCACAGGTCGGAAATTTGCTCCACCTTCAGATCGGCGTATTTACGCTTCAACTGGACAACTCCCACCGCCGCCAGAAAGCCGATCGCGGCCATGATCCCGTACCAGTGGATGGTTATCGGTCCGATTGTAAAAGCAATGTCATGCATATTGTTAAACCTGATTCTTTTCCTTGGAGGTTGCCACGTATTCCAGTACGAACACCAGCACGAAACCGAAAATCGCAAGGAAAATGGTCAGCCAGAAAGCACCGCCGAAATCTTGCGGAAGGATGTTGGCTTCCTCAATTACTTTTTCCTTGCCGCGGATTGTAACGGTATCTATAACTCTTTTCCACGGCCAGATCTTCCACATCGAGCCGATCATGAAACCGATCAAAGTGGCAACCGTCAGGTCGTGGAACTTTTTCAGCAGCCAGTCCAGAAGGTGTACGAACGCCGCCAGCCCTACAACGCACCCGGCCGCGATTGAGATCAAAGTTAAAAGTGATTTTCCGGTTATCTCGCCTGATGCTATTCCTGCCACCGCGCCCCATACATATTTATATTGTCCGAGTACCAACAGCAAAAACGAGCCGGATATTCCCGGCAGGATCATCGCGCATATAACGATTATTCCACAGAGAAATGACAGCCACCAGACGTTGGGAGTTTCCTGTGGCACGATATTGACGATGAGGAACGCCGCTATTGCTCCAATTATTACCATTATAATCGGCCCGGTGTTCCATTTTTTGACTTTTTTCAGTACAGTGATAATTGATGCCGCCACCAGGCCGAAGAAAAGGGCGAACGTTTGCGCCTGATAATTGGCCAGCAGCCAGATAAACAGCTTTGCCGCGCTTATTAACGCAACCCCAACCCCAATCCCGAGCGACAACAGGAATGGCCAGGGCAAGGTTTCATACAGTTCTTTGATCTTGAAGGAAAGGCCTTTCTTTATAGTGTCGGCCGATGCGAATCTTCGGATCGAATTAATCAACTCCTCGTAGATTCCCAGAATGAACGCCATGGTTCCCCCGGACACCCCCGGAATCACATTCGCCACTCCCATCGCAAATCCGATGCCGGAAATGCCCAGATAATCCGTTAGGCTCCGCTTTTTCGGCTTGTTATTTTCCATAAAATAGCTTTCCGTTCTTATTTTCAAGTTGAAATCAAAAAGCGGAATATAACCCCGATTGCTAAATTTTTCACCACAAGTTGAGTATTTGCCTTGGAAAAATTCCACATTTACGTTATCTTATATGCTCTTCACCGGGTTTCGGTATTACCCCGTGGTGTAATGGTAGCACAAGTGGTTTTGGTCCACTTAGTCGAGGTTCGAATCCTCGCGGGGTAGCCACTCTTTTAACCTCAAAAGGACAGTTACGCTGGGTTCTGATTCACCATCCCACCAGGCCTGGATCACCAAACCGCGCAGGTAATTCGGTTCGATACTGTTAATCGCAAACCAGATATGACTTATAATCCCCGGACCTTCAACTGATAGAATCTCAATGGATTTGCCAGCGGGAATTCTTGAAAATTACAGATTGCATGTTGTAGGGATTTTCAATGCGATGGTATGGTTGCCGGAGTCCGGGATAAAACATACGTTCGGGTTTCCGGCTTGAAGTTCCCTGACCAGCGATGCCATTCCGTTGGTTCTGATGTTCATTAGCATGGTTTCCCTGGTGATGATGATCTTATCGATCAGCAGGTACGCAAGGGTGAAATTTTCAACTGTACAATACAATTACCCGCAATCGGTAATTTTCAAAGTTACTGAAACCGTAAGCTCTTCTGCGGTGGTTCTGTGCTTTTAAACTGAGCAGGTGGCACAGCGACTGTTTTGCTTCGTTGATGATTTTTTTCCGGCGCTTATGCTGAAGCCTCCGGGCAAATGGATATTTTTTAATGACACGTCCTGCCAGCCTTCCAGAATATTTCTTCACGATAAACTTTCTCATGACCTTTTATAAATATCCATCATTTCAAATGTTTCACTATTTCAAAAATTTTAAGAAAAAACGGTTAAGTGACACAGTGAAGTAAGCATTTAACGCTCAAAACACACCCGTCAAATTTGTTAATAGTATTTGTCGACAAAACAACTTTCTATTTGAAAAGGGCCTTCCCCCAAGTGTCCGGAGATTTATTTACTCCCTGATTGCCATGCCAAACTAAACGTTTTCTAACACTTACATTTCCGTCGCGGTCACTTAGGATGAACGTGAATCCGATCTGCTTTCCTTTTTCAGGTACAAAGGGGTAGCGTTCCTTCAAGTTTTTCCACGGTATTGCCCCTTCAATGGCATATCCGTCCGGCAGGTGTTTCGACATCAATTTTGTATTTCCATTAGAAGCAAGATATTTCCACCAGATTGCGGCATTGTTGCTTTTTAGTGTTTTGGGGGCAATGGCTGCGTGAAAATCGTCCTTGCTCATCCGGTAGTCTACTACATTTTGTCCCGGTTTATCATCGGAAAAATCGAGGTTAAGGAATAATTCAATTGCGTCACCATTCCAAAGCATTTTATTGTCTTTGGAGTTATTGTCGATTTTGTCGTCAAACACCCGAATCGCGAAATAGAGGAAATCATTATTCCAACCTAGCGCCAGCATGCACGAACTGTCTTTAACATTATTCCAATGCCGGTCTCCTCGTGAATCTGTAATCCATACTGCCGGAGAGTTTTGCCATTCAGTTAAATCGCCATCGATTTTTACTGGTTTATCTAAACGGTTCTCCACCAAGATAATGCTGCGTCGGTCAAGCATGGTCTTTACCTGTCTTACGGATTTAACGGGCAGAACATGTGTCATGATATTTTCCGTTTGTTCCTTCGTTTTTACCGATGCAGTTATTATTCCGCCAGTAGAAAGCGGATAAACCTTCAGCGGTCCGAAATTAACCGTTATGTTTTTACCTGATAGAAGTTTTTCTATCTTCCGGTATTTATCCGGGCAGTACCAGTTTTTTGGCAAAGATGAAATGTTGATATTGGCATTCAGCGGATATTTCGAAAGGTTTTTCACGGTGACTGCAAGTATTGCAGTATTTTGGTGCCATGCAAGTTTTGCTGAAGCATCAAATTGTTTTGCTCCTGGGAAATTAGTTTTTTCTAGTATTTTTCTCGCGTCTTCCGGAGGCATTGCCCGGAAGACAAGGTATTTCGGTGCGCTTTCCAGATTAACCTGCAATATCCCGGTTTTAAACGTCTGAATTTTTATCGATTCCCCAAAATAATTATACAATTCAAACTTGCTGTTTTTTACCGGTATTTCCGCAATTGCATTTTCCTTCCAATTCCAGATTGCCGCAACCGTATCACCCTTTGAAGCAAAGAGCGAGCAACGGTTAAGTTCTCCCCAATCGACAACTCCGGCCCCGGACATGTCCGGGGCAAGCAGAGAGGCGAATCCGTTGACGGCGATCAGTTCCGGACGTGGCGCAAAGTCAAATTCAAAATAATTCGGCCCGTTTACGTAAGGTCCGAAATGGGTTATGAAATTGGTTTGAATTTTGTTGGGGAGCAAACAGTGCCAGAAAAAAGGTCCGTTTCCAATGCTTGAGGTAATAATTCCTTCACGGATGAAATATTCCCCCTTGTCTTTGAAAGTAAGAATTCGTCTTGCCTGATGATAATGCTGTACAGGCGGCACGTTGAATTTGTGCGCGGAATAACCGCTGTTGATAGATGCGGAATTTTTTTCAGTGTTCCACACTTCGATTTTTTTACCATGCCTTGCACAAATATCTTTGATCATATTGAAGAGTTTATCTTCCCCGTCATGATGAATTTCCGGAGGTTGGTTGCCATAGACATGAATAGATACGGCATCCAGAAACTTCCAGCCGCCAAGATTGAGGACTCTTCTTGTATAAGGCAAGGGCTCTCCTCCCATATCAGAAGTAGAACAAATTCCCACGATCTTACAGGCCGGGTTGGCCTTTTTAGCTGCTTCGTAAGCGGTTTTCAAAAGTTTGACGTATTCTTCTGGAAATAAATTTGTATTTGATTCGTTGGTCACTTCCCAATAAGTTATTTTTCCTTTGTAGCGGTATACGGTATCGTAAATATAGTTTTTCCACAATTCTTCTTGGGGCAGATAATTTCTGCCGAATTTGGCATGTTTTTTCTTTGAAAGCTTATCTGATTTCCACCAGTTTTTTATCCAGCCGTATTTCGAGGTGAAAGTTTTTTCAGCATATCCCATTTCCAGAACAGGCAACAGGTTAATTTTTGCTTTGTCCGCCAACTCCAGGTATTTGTCGGCTCTGCTAAAATCCATTTCCTTCATATCCGGTTTAGGCATAAGATTCCGGAAATGCCAGCCGAAAAAGCAACGCATCCACCCGAAGCCGATCTGACGGTACAGCGCCTCTTCGCCACAGATTCCATGGGCGCCAAACGGCCAGTGAGACGAAACTTTCAGAAGCGGCTGCGGTTTGTATACCCCCCAAATCACTTCTTCCTTTTCTCCCCAGGATGCCGTGAAATAGGCGCGGTAATATCCTCGAGGGAGTTTTCCCAGATCAAGAGTTTGCAAACTATTGCCTTGAGCAGGGATGGTCTTTAGAGAAATCTCATCTGCGCGGACAGTATTTTCCCAATAATCTTTCACTGCGTATGAAACTTTTCCAGTCGCGGATTTTTCACTGTTGTTCCGGAAATACAGATTTACAATTGAATGCTCACCTGCTTCAATCAGCCGGTATTTTTTCAATACCGCCGCGCCCATTTCCAGCTTTGCCGCAGGAGCATAGCCGGTAAGTTTACCTTCTTCCAACTGTATTCCGTCAAGCCAGAATGTTGAATCACGACCTTTCATGTTGGCAATACGAATAGGAAAATGTCCCAGGAAGGTGAATTTTTTTGGTGTGAACGTGAAAGAATAACGCTTCCACTTTCTAGTCAGGGAAAAATTCCTCTTGATCTGTTCTCCCTTTAAGCCGATGATTGCGGACACGGCAGCTTTGGGTTTTTCTGCTTTCATCCACATGGAAAGCGTGTATGGTTTTCCAAGTTCAAGCTTAACCGGATTAAACACAACGCCACATACAGCGGGTTCCCTGATACAGAGGCTATGTTGACCATCCTTCGAGGTGTTACTGACAATTTCCGGTTGTGGATATGGTTTGAATCGTGATATTGGATTGCGATGGCTGATCAGGTTATATGAACAGAATCCATCGTAAGGTCCGGTTTCAAAACTAGCTCCCTGCTTTATCAGATTTCCCTTTTTGATTGGTTTTGTTTTTGGTTTACTGGCTGTAAGAATGTCCTTGATACTAGGGATTTTATCCTTGGGATGCAGTAAAATTGCAAAATAACGGGCATCATGACCCTTCATTACCGCCCTTAATTCAAACACCGAATCGACCTTTTTTATTTCCGGTCTGTTTTTCCGGCTTTTAAGCTGGTACAGGATCTTATCCTTGAATCCGTCCAGCAATACGATTCCAAGGTCAATATTGTCCGTCAGTGAAATTCGGAGATTTTTCACGGAATTTTGTGGATCACTCAGGAGACGTTTGTTACCGACGTTTCGGGGAATAGTAAAAGTCTTTTTCCCCCAGAGCAGTTTTCTTCCCTTAAGCATATCACCATTGAAAAGCCACATGAGATAAGCATATTTTGCTTCCCGATTAAAACAGTCTTGGTTAAGCTTAACATCAACGAGAATTCCTCCGGCGGATTCTTTTACCGTCCTGGTGTAACCTATTGCTGAATTGGGGATCTCACCCTGATCGGTAGCCGAACCCGTCGAAAGGTTCAGGCTCTCCTCAATTTTCATTTTATTCCCAAGTTTTCCCAGAAGCGGACGAAAAACCGGGCCGCAAAATCCCGCTACCCATTTCAGATCAAATTCCAGCCGGTAGCGCTGAGTATATGAAGCTTTCGAATGTTTCAGCCAGCGGTAAAGAATAATTCTTCCGTTGTCAGCGATAAAATCACCCTTTCCAGATATCCTTAGCTTTAAATCATTATCCGCATCAGCCATGGCGGCTGATAACAAAACTGCAAATCCGATTAAAGCAATCATTGTAACGCACAGTTGACTCTTCGCTTTTGCCATAACCCCCCTTCTATACATTTTAGCATTCTTATATTGTTGATGATTCAATTCTTTCACCTTAGTATTGTTTTTGAAATAGTTTATGATTTATGGAATTTCGCTTTGTCAATTTACATCAACGCTCCTGATTACTTATGGTTTACATCAGGAACATATCCGGTTTGGCGTTTTCTATAATGTTAAGTGATTGTTGTTTTAAACGCAATGTTATAATTGGTATATAAACATGCATTTATGGTATTTATCAAGTATGAGAATAAAGTTATTCGTTCTCATGTATCCGAGGATATTAAACATAATATAAACAAGGCATCATTTATAAAAAATTTGATTTTCTAAATTCACCAGGGGAGACGTTTCTGATTTTTCGGTATTGTCTGATAAAATCAGATGCGCCAGGATAACCTAAAGAATCAGCTATCTCCTTTATAGACAAACCGGTATGCACAAGTAAAACATTTGCTTTGTCAAGTCGCCTGGCAATTCGATAAGCTTTTGGGGATATTCCATATTCAGCACTGAACCTTTTCCTGAAAGATTCATACCCCATACCAAGTTTTGCAATCTCAGCGGGAATGTTCATTCTTTTGTGAAGGTTGTTGCCCAGCAACAATTTTGCCTGTTCCAGGGAGTCTTTGTTTCTTCCCCGGCGTTGATGAGCACTAAGAAGCGAAGTAAGAAGGTCAAGCAATGCGGAATACGAAAAAGCCGTGTCTATTGATTGTCCGCTAACAGCTAAACTGTTGATAAAATTTATTCCCTTTTCTAATATTTCCACGGATAACTCTGTCTGTAAAAACGTAATATTTTCATCGAAAATCTTTGCCGTTAAAAGTCCCTTGAAAAGACTGTTCGGAACAGCGACGGCAAATTCAAGCCATTTTTTATAGTCGTTGATCTTAATGGAATAAGGTTTATTGGGAAACCTGAAAAAGAGAGAACCCGGCAACAAATCGTGCGAAACTTTAAAACTATCCGTAAACAAACCACGTCCCTCAAGGAGATATACAAAAGCAAAATAGTCGTGTACATATTTTCTCGACGGCGACGTTAAAAGCTGTGTTCCTCTGAAAAATCCCCCTGAAAGTTTCTCTTCACTTTTTTCCGCTATATAGCATGAATGATATAAAAGAGGTAATTGCTTAAAAAAGTTGTTCAGTCTTCGAGCCATTATATATAACTCCTTAAATTATATATATCCCCTGTTTATGAGCATTCAAGTATAATTGTAAAGAAATACCCTCTAATAATACCATAAATGCATATTTAAATACCAGCTATGCCATTGTTGAATCCTGCTATGCAAGATAATTTTTTATAAAGGAAGGAGAACAAAAATGACAGTGCCGAAAAAACTTGCCGGAAAAGTAGCTGTTGTCACTGGAGGAAGTAAAGGTTATGGCAATGGCATCGCTGCAAAGTTGCGCGAAAACGGAGCAGAAGTATGGATTACAGGACGTAACGAACAAGCGTTGAAAATGGCAGCCGCTGAAACAGACTGCCATTTCATGACCGCGGATATATGTTCGGAAACAGACTGGAAAAGACTCATTGACATAGTTATGGCGGAGCATGGTCATATTGATATTCTGGTAAACAATGCCGGTGGAGGAGGGAAAATAGCGGAATGCTCTGAGCAATCCCCTGAGAGTATCAGGGAAACTATCGCAATCAACCTAACCGGCAATATTCTTGGATGCAGTCTGACTGCTGAAATAATGAAGAATCAAAAGAGCGGTACAATAATAAATATCTCCAGTGTTTGCGCACGGGAAGCATGGGCTGGCTGGGGAGTTTATTCCGCGGCAAAAGCTGGATTAATTCAGTTCAGCAAATCTCTTTATTTGGAGCTGCGTCCGTTCGGAGTAAGAGTAACAAGTCTCATTCCGTCCTGGGGGGCAACCTCGTTTAACAGCAATGCAAATATTCCCTCATTCGATAAGGAAACGGCCGAGAAATGCATTCAACCGAAAGAAATAGGCGAACAGGTTCTGAATATCTGTATGCTGCCTTCTCATCTTTGCATACTTGATGTTACGCTGCTTCCCCTTGTCCAGGAAATCAATCCATTATGAAACAGTTCGATGTTATTGTTGTTGGCGCCGGCAGCGGGGGTATAGGAGCGGCATGGGCCGCTGCGCAATGCGGCGCCAGCGTATTACTCATAGAAAAATGTTCTATTCCCGGGGGTACTTTTACTTCATCGGGTGTCTGTTGCTGGGAAGCTTCCATAAGCGGTACCGGATTGTCAGAGCTTATTTTTCAAAAGTCATGTGAATATCCTGAAGCTGTTGATATTTATCCAAACATATGGAAAAGAATGAATTATGACTTAACCATAAAGGTCAACGGCTTGGATTTATATAACAAGATCGGACGTGAAATAAAAGGACGATATGGTGTGATCATCGAACCGGATATATATATCAAAGCTGTTACTGAATTGTTAAAGCATTCAGGAGAATGCGAACTATGGTTCAATACTTCAGTTACAAAACTTACTACCGAAGCTGAAAATATAAATTCAATAATCGTATCAAGAAATGGAGAAACCGAGAAAATATATGGGAACATTTTCATTGATTCAACAGGTCATCTGGCAATAGCGAAAATGGCGGGTTGCGAACTTACCGGGGGTGCGGAAGCGAGGAATGCTTACAATGAATCATTCGCTCCGGAGTCCGCAATTCCGGAAAGACGCAATGGAATAAGCCTGATATTCAGGGTTACACAGGACAAAGCAAGGTTTCTTAATCGACCAGACTGGACTTTGGGCAAAGGAAAAAAGCGACCGCATATGTCTCCATGGTATCAAAGTTTTCCAAACGGAGACATTTATATAAACCCGCTTCCAACCTTTTCAGGAAAGGAAATAAACGATTTTTCCGCAGCGGAAATATATAAAGAGGGTATATGCAGAACCTGGGATATCTGGGAACAGATCAAAAATGCCAATCCACGGTTTTCTGATTTTGAAATATGCTGGATCGCGCCTGAGCTGGGAGTACGGGAGGGCAAAAGAATTATAGCTGAATACGTATTGACACAAAACGATATTTCAGATGGTCTTGGCAGACATAAGTATGATGATATCATCGCAGTTTCCGATCATATGCTTGATATGCATGGAATACGTCTTGAAAAAATTCAGTTATTGGAAAAACCATATGGAATTCCGTTCCGCACACTTATTCCCAAAGGTTGGAAAAACCTGCTGATAGCATGCCGGGGCGCTGGTTTTTCACATTTGGCGGCATCTTCATGTCGTCTAAGCCGCACTATAATGCAACTGGGACAGGCAGCCGGAACCGCCGCGGCATTGGCAACTAAAGCAAAGGTATTATTAAAAAACTTGAAGTATTCACAATTACAGAAAGCTCTGATCAGGCAAGGAGTTGTGCTTGACAAAAACATTCTTGAGAAGAGATACCGCAAGGCGTTGCGGGAATCCGGCGCGGAAGAAATCATAAAGACATATGACAAGCCTGGCAAAGAATTTTTATGTTAGAAGCTATATCAAAAATCCGCAGCAGTTATAATGATTTGAAACGGGAATTAAATTTTCTGGACACCAATGTCTGGCTGGGGCGTTCGATGACCAAAATCCCGTATTGCATGCAAACCGGAGAAGAACTTCTGCTGGAGATGGAACAACACCTTATTGCAGAATCCTTAGTATCTCATGTCCTGGGACGTTTTTCAAAGCCTGAAACAGGAAATCAATTGACCATCGACGCCATATCAAAAAGTTCCAGATTAATTGGCGCCTTCATTTTATTGCCGGATATCACGGGCGAAATGGGCAATACGGAAAAGTATGTTTTGAGGATGCTTGCATCCGGCATGCGCGCGGCAAGGATATTTCCGCGACAACATGGTTTTTCCGTTCTAACCAAGGCCGCGGATAAAATGTTCAGGATTCTTCAGGAGCGTTCCATCCCATTGCATATATGGTCCCGCGAAATTCCCTGGGAATCGCTGGGGGGGATTGCCGCAAAATATCCAAATCTTCCTGTGATTGTTGAACAATGCGAAGAAGAAACTTTCCGCAATATCCGCAAACAGTTTCCGGTAATGGAAGAAAACAGCAATTTGTTTTTAGAAGTGCACCATTCCCATCTTTACTTGATTTTAGATGCTATGGTGAAAAAATTCGGAGCAGGACGTTTTGTCTATTCAAGTTATTATCCGACAGATGATCCGGAGGCATCCCTCATGCTTGTAACGCATGGCAATTTCAGCAAAAAAAATAAACGTCTGATCGCCGGTGATAATTACAGAAGACTCCTGTCTGGAATAAAAATATGAAACCATTTGTTATAGATATGCATACTCACCTTGGAAATTCCGGGGGATTTTATATGCCGGATACCAGCCCCGAGAAAATGTTGGATTTAGCGAATGAATGCGGAATTGAGAAAATTATCATGGCACATAATACCGGTATTCTTACTCACGAACTGGAAATTGCCCATGAGGAATCCTGCGGAATTGTTGAAAAGTTTTCAGGAAGAGTATATGCTTACTGCATTTATGACCCGGTTCTACCGGATTTGTCCATTCAGATTTTAACGGAATATCTTTCGCATCCTGGCTTTCCGGGAATCAAGATTCATCCGGCGCTTCATGAATATCCTGTCAACGGCGAAGATTATGAACCTCTCTGGAGGTTCATGGAAAGCAGCAGCAAACCGATATTAGTTCATACATGGGATGATACTCCTCAGAATGTATATCCTTTCGAACTGGTCGATGTTCAACGGAACGCAACGCCTAACCTTGTGGCGGAAGTGGCAGGACGCCATCCGGACATTAAGTTCATACTTGGTCATGCCGGTGGACATTATAACGGAAATCTCCAGGCAGTAGAAGCGGCATGCAAACATAAAAATGTATTTTTGGATATTTGCGGAGAAGCCACGCGCTTGGGGGTTGTAGAATGGCTTGTGAAAAAAGCCGGAGCTGAGAAGATAATGTATGCCTCTGATATGAATTGGATTGATCCGCGTTGTCACATCGGAAGAGTGATCGGATCAAAACTAAGCAACAAAGAAGTTTATATGCTTCTCAGGGGAAACGCTGAAAGAATTTTCAAACTCTAAAAAAACAGAAACGGGAAAAAGATGAATAATTTCAATCCCCAAAGAATCAGGAAAATAGAAGGGACACTCGCAATCGACGGAGGAAATCCTGTCCGGACAAAAGGCCTGCCACCTGAATGGCCAGGTTTGAATTGGTTTGGCAAAGAAGAAGAAAATTCACTTATGGGTGTACTGAAAAAGCGCAGTCCATTTAGATTTTACGGACCGGACGTGCTTGGCACCTGCGATACACTGGAAAATGAGTTTGCCATTTTTACACGATCCCAATATGCTTTGGCTGTTAATAGCGGAAGCATAGCTCTTTATACTTGCCTTGCCTCCTTAGAAGTCGGGCCCGGGGATGAAGTGTTGGTGCCGGGATATTTATGGACGAGTTGTTTTAATGCAATAATAAAACTGGGAGCAATACCCCGCTTGATCGATATTGATAAGTCTTTCTGTATGTCTCCAGAAGATCTTGAGAAGAAAATCACATCTCACAGCAAAGTGATTTTGTATGTGCATATGTCAGGTTCATCCGGTAATATAAGGAAGATTATCGATGTTGCTCATAGGCATAAACTGAAAATACTCGAAGACTGTGCGCAAGCGACTGGTGCCCAAATAGACGGTAAAAGAGTTGGAACTTTCGGGGATATGGGGATTTTTAGCTTTCAGATAAATAAAAACATGACATCAGGTGAAGGCGGAATAATTGTCACCGACAGTAAACATCTTTATAATCGCGCGTTTGCTATCCATGACCTTGGATACGCCCGTGATGATAAAGGCCGTCTGATGGATACCAGTTGTGATGAAAAATATCAATTGTGGGGAAGCGGAGGAAGAATGAGTGAGTTAAGCGGAGCGCTAGCCCTTGTCCAATTACGCAAACTCGATAAAATACTGAATTCAATGCGGGATTCAAAATGGAAAATCCGCAAGGCAATCGAAGAAAAAATCCCCAGGATTGAATTTCGCGATGTCATTGATCCGGAAGGTGACAGCGGATCATTTTTGATTACGTTATATCCTTCCATGGATATTGCGGCTAAATTTACAGAAGCACTGAGAGCAGAAGGACTTAACGGTGAAGAAAAACAATCCGCTCCTTGTCTTTCCATGCAGCAGTGGGGGCTTCACTGGTATTATAACAATTTAAGTTTGACAAACAAACGCAGTTTGACTCCATATGGCGCTCCCTGGAGTTTGGAAGCCAACTCTTTTGCGAAAGAGTATTCTTATTCAAAAGGAACTCTTCCTGTTGCTGATGATCTTTCGGAAAGGGGCGCACTCTTGTCTATTCCGTCAAACCTGAATAACTCCGACATAGAAGATATCGTGCGTGCATTTTACAAAGTCGCCGCATGGGTGCTCTGAAAGGGTGATATGAGCGTTTTTGATTTATTAAAGTTGGATAAAAAAACGGCAATTGTAACGGGTGCAAGCCGAGGACTGGGACATGCATTTTCCCTTGCCCTCGCGGAGGCCGGGGCGGATATGGTAATAACTTGCCGTAACGCGGAAGAATTGCGGGAATTGGCGGAAAAAATAAAAAAGTTAAATAGAAGGGTATTGCCTGTATGTTGCGATATAAATGATCCGGACGAAATATCCGGCTTATGCGAGAACGTTAAAAGTGAGTTCGGGCGTTGCGATATCTTGGTAAATAATGCAGCAGCTATGCGTTGCAACAAATCTCCGGAAAATACCAGCCTGGAAGAGTGGCAGTTTGTCAACCATACAAATATAGACGGCACTTTTTCATTGTGTCGTGAAATCGCCTTCCATTTCATGATTCCGCAAGCCAGTGGAAAAATTGTAAATATTGCATCTACTGCAGGTATCAAAGTATTGAAACATTTTCATGCAGGTTCATACGAGGTTTCAAAAGCGGCGGTTATACAACTGACTAAAGCCCTGGCGGTTGAGTGGGCCGGTCATAATATCAATGTAAATGCCATTGCTCCCGGATACTACGATACTCAACCTAATCGCAGCTTCTTTTCGGGACAGGATGCGCTTTATGAAAAAGTCATTGCCGATATACCGTTGCGTCGCTTTGGGAATACCGAAGAGCTGGCGGCATTACTTGTGTGTCTTTGCGGCAACGTTGCCAATTTCATGACCGGCTCGGTAGTCGTAATTGATGGTGGATATTGCGTATAGTTATTTAAACATAAACATGGAGTTCGACTATGCCTCTTGTTAATATGAATGATGTATTGCTTCCTGCAATTGCGGGAAAATATGCTGTTGGAGCATTCAATACTTTTAATGAAGACTTTACAAATGCAATACTCAGTGCGGCACAGTTAACTACTTCGCCCCTGATAATAAGCTTTTCAGAGGTTCAAATGGATTATGTGGATATGGAAACCCTGGCTCTCATAATCAGAAACAAAGCCGAAAAAATGAATCTTCAAGTGGTATTACATCTTGACCACGGTATTACCTTCGATACAATCGTAAAAGCGTTGAGATACGGTTTTACCTCCGTTATGTTTGATGGTTCACAATTAAGTTTTGAAGAGAATATTACTCTCACTTCTGAAATTGTGAAAATATGTAAACCAATCGGAGTAACCGTCGAAGCTGAATTGGGAGCCGTCGGTGGTGACGAAGGCGGAGCCCTGGAAAGCCAGGCAAATCCGGAATTGTTCACGGATCCAACTCAGGCTCTTGAATTTGTCGAAAGAACCGGGGTTGATGTTCTGGCGGTAGCAATCGGCAATGCTCATGGCAAATATAAGAAAGAACCGAATCTGGATTTCGGCCGGTTGACGGAATTGAAAAATGTTGTCCCGGTTCCTTTGGCTCTGCACGGTGGAACCGGAATAAGTGATAATGATTTCCGGAAAGCGATATCAGCGGGAATTTCCAAAATCAATTTCTTTTCCGGAATGCTCCTGACTGCCGTGGAAACAAGCAGAAAGCAACTCAAAAAATGCGGTTTCCGTTATAACGATTATTTAGATGTCTTGGCTGAAGTAAAAAAAGCAGTCACGGAAATTGTTGTTACAAGAATAAACATATTCGGAAGCAATAATCGAAACCGGGAGGCGTAAAGATTGTACTTGGCTGTTGATCTCGGCTCCACAAGCTTCAAGGCTGATATTTTTACTCCGTCTTTGAAACGCATAGGCGGAGCTTCTGAACTTATCCATTATTCCAGAAAAAGGTGTTTTGTTGAGTTAGAAGTATCAAGAGGGATTAAAGCTTTCAGTAATATAATTACTAAAGCAGTAAAAAATGCAAAAATAACAGGTATGGATATCACCGCTGTCGGAATATGTAGTCAGGCTCAGACTTTTTGTATTGAAAAAGACAATAAATTCCTGACTCCTTTCATCTCATGGATGGATACGAGAGCTGTGGACACTGCAGCTGTGTTAATGAAAGAAAGGGTTCTAAGCGATTTTGCTGAACATGCGTCTACCTATGATATTTATCCGAACTTACAATTATGCCAGCTAAGAGCAATGCAGGATACAATTCCCCCAAATGCAAGGATAATTTCCCTGCCTTCAATGCTATTCAGGGAGCTTACCGGTAAAAACGTTCTGGACGAAAATCTTGCGGCAATGACGGGAATGTATTCCCTAAAAACAAATTACTGGAGAAACGAAACATTGGAGATTACCGGACTTAATACAGGACAGTTGCCAGAACTATGTAAACTTGGAAGCGCCCCCTATGTCACATCCAACGCCGCAAAATATGGCATTCCTGATGGAATTCCGGTCTATTGCTGCGGCAATGATCAGACCGCGGGAGCCTATGGAGCCGGAATTCACTCAAACGGTTCAGTTCTTCTCACCTTCGGAACGGCCCTTGTTGCATATGTTTGCAGAAAATCTTTACCTGAAGCTGAACCGGACCTTTATAGAGGAGTTTATCCGGATGGCCTATTTTACAGCATGAAGGTACTTGACCAAGGAGGCGCATTAATATCGAAAATAATACAGGAAATGCCTGTTTTCAAAGACTATGATACTTTTTTCAAAACGGCAGACCAATATCTTTATTCTCATAACGCCAGCAACAGTAATTTCGACATAGACATAAATGAGTTGAAAAAATATTCCACTGAAAAATGTGCCTTTTACGTTCTTAATCATCTTGCAAACAAAGCATATGAAATGGTTTCCGGTCTTATTGGAGATAAAAAGTTGTATCTGCGTTGTGCCGGAGGTGGCAGTCAAAATAAAACATGGCTGAATCTGCTTCAGAAGAAAATTAAATGCAATATGTCGGTAACTCGTGCTGATCCTGTTTCAGGCATAGCATGCTTGATTAATTCAGCCATCAACAATTAGTATAAAGTGTGATGAACCATGGGATTAAGTTCTGAGTACGATGTTGTTGTGGCTGGTGGTGGAACGGCGGGTTGTGCCGCTGCCATCGCTGCCTCGTCGGACGGATGCAAAGTCTTGCTGGTGGAAGAAAGCAATGCGCTGGGCGGATGCTCTACCACCGGACTCGTAAACGAATGGTTTGCAAATACCGAGGGTTTGGGAAGTATTTTTTCCAGAATCTTTAGTGAACTGGAAAAAAGCGGACTTTTTTGTAAAAACCGGATGTTTAATGGAGAATTACTGAAAGCAATCTGGCTTGTGCATTGCATTAAAGCCGATGTCAATATTTTATTTCACGCCAGTGTTGCCGGAGTAATAAAGAGACAAAAGAAAATCAAGGGAATTAAAATTGTTTCATGCAGTCAAGAAATATTTGTAAAGGCAAAATATTTTATTGACGCTACCGGAGAAGGTGATCTGGCGGCTCTTGCGGGCGCTGATTATATGAAAGGGGATAATGAGAATAACAATCAGCTCCATATGAGCTTGATGTTCCAGATGGTGAAATCTGCAACCAGCATCCATCCGTATTTACCGGAAGAACTGACTCCATATAAATCAATTGAGGAAACCCCGGGCTTGCGTGTTCATCACCCCATGGAAGATGGAAGAATATATTGTAACATGACCAAAGTAATGGGATATGATTCAACCGATCCATACATGTTAAGCGCCGCCGAAATAGAAGCAAGAATCCAATTGATAAAAATTGTTTACCTGCTACAGACAACAATTCTCAAAAATTATATTCCGGTTGCCAGCGGAGCGAAAATCGGCATCCGCGAAGGACGTAGAATCGCAGGTGATTATATCCTCAAAACAGAAGATATTCTGGGAAATAAAAAATTTACGGACGGTACGGTTGTTGCTACTTCACAGATCGATTTCCACAGTTTAACACGACCCGGAAAATTGGGATGGAGAAAAGAAGTAAAACCATACAGTATTCCATTCCGGTGTCTTTACAGTAAGGATTTTGATAACCTGTTTATGGCCGGAAAATGCATAAGCACCGAACAAATAGCGCACAGTAGCTGTCGGATGACTCCAACATGCTGTGGTATGGGACAAACTGTAGGCATTGCCGCTGCCATCGCGGTAAAACGACAACTTGATAATATTCGAGAATTAAATGTATGTGAGCTGCAAACAGAATTGACTCGCAATGACTTTGAACTGTCTCCCGAAAAACATAATCCTTTTCATATTAAAGGTGCTGAAGGTAATCGTGAAAACTGCATTTAATAAACAACATTTTTAGTAGACTTGATACCAGGGATACACTGTATCGCTGACTATGTGAAAAATAAACAGTAACTTATTTAGGTAAACTCAAGTTTTTCCGGAATTCTCTTGGAGAAACGCCTTTTAATTTTTTGAAGAAGCGGGAAAAGGTATATTGATCGGGATAGCCCAGCATATAGGCTATTTCCCCGATGGTATTGCGGGAATAGGAGAGAGTCTGGGCGGCGATTTCCGCCCGTTCCGAATCGATAAACTCTTTGATTGTCATTCCGGTTTCGTTACGGATATGCGCGGCAATATATTTTTTATTGCACTTGAGGAGTTTGCTGACCTCTTTGACTTTTACCGAGTGATTTGGAGACTTGTTAATCAGCCATTTCAGGCGGGAGGTAATCGGGTCGCGAATATCTTTTTCCTGGAGAAAGTAAACCTTTTCAATCACCGATGCGGTAAGGTGTTCTATGGAAGAAATCAAAGCGGCGGTTTCTCTTTCGCTTGAACATCGATCAAGTGATTTAATTAACATTTCATAGCATGAGATGATTTCCGGACTGGCGGCAATTTGCGGTTCCCAGTTATCGGTACGATATTTCTCCGGAATATTTAAACTGAATTTCAGACTGATAAAAACAGTACTACCGCCGTTATAAATAAAATGATGTGTGCAACCTGGCGGAATAATAAACAAGCGGTCAGGGGTAAGAGTTCCGGAAAAAACATTTGTTTTAACAATGGCACAACCTTTGACCATTCCTTCCAATTGCCAGCACGCATGGCTGTGAACCGGAGTTTTTCGTGCCCGTTCCTGAGGGGAATACTGTCCGTATAAAAATTCCGTCTCGCAAAAACAGGTTTTAAAATCCGTTTTCTTGAAAATTATCCGCTCCATGAGATGCGCTCCGGGATAGAGGTAAAATTGCTCATTATGACATAATATCATTTTATGGATAAAAAGTCAAGTCAATCCGATGCGAAGGCATATTAAGTATGAAATCGGGATATACTGGATAAATATATATTTAAGGATATTCACTGTTATGCTATTTATTTAATCTGTTTTGCTATTTACTGTTTACTGATTTTGTACAATATTCAACATCATGGATGAGAGAATAAAAAAGCTGAATTTTAAAACCAGTATGGGGAAATATTATTTTGACGATGAAAAGAAAATGTGCAATGATAAATGGGGCCGGACAAGTATCCGTTGAAGAAGAAAACCTTCCGGCTTTGAAAACGAATGAGGTGTTGATTAAAGTCCATGCCTCCTTGATTAGTCCCGGCACGGAGACGGGAATGGTGAAAAAGCGTCGTGAGAATCCTGACATGAGCATAAAACCGGTAGCTTTCGGTTATGCCAACGCCGGTAAAATTATCGAGATCAACGGAGAGGCAAAAGGGCTGAAAAAGGGCATGCGGGTGGCCGCGATGGGAGCAGGATATGCACTTCATGCAAATTACGCCTGTGTGCCGGTCAACATGGCCGTGCCGATTCCGGACAACGTTTCTTATGCACAGGCGGCGTATGCGTGTCTTGGCGCAACGGCGTTGCATGGGGTAAGGAGAGTGCTCCCGCAAATCGGCGAATATGGTTTGGTCCTGGGACTTGGCATCGTCGGTAATCTGACCGCGCAGTTATGCCAATTAAGCGGAGCGCGGCTCCTTGTCTGGGAAACAATCTCTTCACGGAAGGATATCGCCGGGAAATGCGGAATAAAGAACATCATAAACCCGAAAGAATGTGATGGCGTTGAAGCCGCGAAAGCATTCTCGGCCCCTTACGGTGTCGACTTTGCGGTTTTCGCGTTTGGCGGGGAAGCGACGGATGCGTTCAATATGGTAATGCAATGCATGAAAGTCTCTCCCGATACCCATCAGATGGGCCGGATTGTTTTGGTCGGGGCAACCCGGATTTCGTTCGGGGGCGGAGCCGCCTCTGGCAATGTGGACATCCGCGCGGCCTCCAGGACCGGGCCGGGCTATCACGATCCTGCCTATGAGTACGGAGCCGACTACCCGAATGTTTTCGTGGACTTTACGACCCGGAGAAACCTCCGGGAAATCATCGGACTGATTTCCGAAAAACGTCTGCTTATCGACCCGGTCACGACTCATGCCATGGCCCTGGAAAATGCTCCGGAAGCGGTTGAACTGCTTATCAGCCAGCCTGATAAAGCGCTTGGAATTATTCTTGAGATGCAGCACTGATCAAGCCAAACGCCGTTTGCGGTTTTGATAAATAACTTTATAATATAAGGAAAAGTACCATGTTCATCGATAACTTGCAGATAACTCTATTCAGTAAAAGTTTTCAAGGGCATCCCCTGGAAAAACTATCTGAAAAACTTAAAGAAATGGAAATAAAATTTATCGATTTGACCGTCCGTCCGGGCGGACACGTCGAACCGGAAAAAGTTGAAGAAGAATTGCCTGTAATTCATGAAAAACTCATGAAAGAGGGAATTGGTATAAATATGATAACCACAGATATTACCGATGCTTCGAATCCCCTGAGTATAAGAATTCTTAAGACCGCCGCAAGCCTTGGAATTAAATATTACAAACTCGGATACCTTAAATATCAGGGATTTGGAACTTTGACCAAACAGCGTGAAAATGCCAGACGGCTTTTTTTCGGACTTGCCGAGGTGAATATAAAATATGGAATTATGGGCGCATATCATAATCATTCCGCCGATTTTTTCGGCGCGGCGGTCTGGGATATTTATGAAGTGATCCGGGAGCTCCCAAAGGCAGCCATAGGCTTTTACTTTGATCCGTGTCATGCGGTTATCGAAGGCGGAAGCTGTGGATGGATAATGGGATTGGAATTGCTGGCGGACCGGCTTGCGATGCTTGCAATCAAGGATTTCCGCTGGATAGAAGGCAATTACCGGTATGCGGGAGCCAGACGCCATAGCGTTGAATACTGTCCGCTGTCACAGGGGAATGTTCCATGGGCGGAAGTAATAAAATTGCTCAGACAGATAAACTTTCATGGCCCGGTTTCCTTTCACAGCGAATATAAGGGAAACCACTGTTTTGCCGATCTTGATACGGAACAAATCTTGAAGCAGACCGCCAGTGATATTAATTTCTTCAAAAGCTTCATATATTAACATCCATGAAACCAACAGGAAAATGGATATGTTACAATGCCTGAAAAACCTAATATTATACTCATTACAACCGATCAACAAAGAGTTGATACTCTCGGCATATATGGAAATAAACAAATTTTCACCCCGAATATTGACCAGGTCGCGGGAGAAGGGGTGATCTTTGAAAATGCCTTCGTTCAGAATACTGTATGTGTTCCGAGCAGAGCCTGCATTCAGACTGGAAGATATACCCACCAACACGGTGTTACTTACATGGAAAATGTCGTGGATGACACGCCCGGACTTCCCGAATGGGAAACGACTTTCATGGAGCACCTTCAAAAACACGGATACCGGACTGGGGCAACGGGGAAAATACATATGTATCCGGAAAAGGGATTCGACTGGCAAGCCCTTACTGGCGGCAAAGGACAAAGATGGTTACAGGCGGAAGGTTCTCCGCTTGGGCCCGGTCCACTGGGCAAAGAATATGGTGATTGGCTCAATACCAGAAGAAATGGCGCCTATGAAAAGATTTATGCGGAACGCAGGAAGCAGGAAGCCTACGGTAAATTGGGCGTTATGGATATTCCCGTGGAATTCGAAGAATATGTTGAATACTGGATTTATGAAAATTCCGTGAAGTTCATTGAAGATTCCAGCAAATCCGAAAACCCGTTTTTCCTCTGGTGCGGATTTTGCGGACCGCATGGCCCAATGGATCCCCCCGAACCGTTCAAAAGCATGTATCCTCCCGGGGAAGTTCCACTTCCGGTGGAATTAGACAACTGGCCTTCATGGAAAAGGCTTTGCGAAGAGGATTTAATGCGGCGTTGCATAGCTTACTATTGGGGAATGGTTACTTGTATAGATAATCTAATCGGCAAACTGATTGACGTTCTCAGAAAAAACAATCTTTACGACAATACACTTATTGTCTATACCAGTGATCACGGGGAAATGCTCGGGGAAAGAGGAATGATGGGAAAATGTCTTTTTTACGACAGTGTAATGAAAGTTCCTTTGTGGATAAAACCACCAAGGAACCAAAATGCCGGAAGCAGAAGAATACCAGGCATAACAGAGGTTATGAATATTGCCCCGACAATACTTGATTATGCAGGCATTGAAAAACCTCAAAACATGTGGGCGGAGTCACTCAAACCGCTTGTAGACGGCAAATCAGAAAGAAGTACCGATGCAGTTTTTTCGGAGTATGTAAACAGCAACAGGAGTGAAAGCGGAAAGTGCATCAGGACGGACTCATATAAATATTTTAGATGGATAAACAGTGGAAAAGAAGAATTTTATGACTTGCAAAACGATCCTTGTGAACAATTCAACCTTGCATCAAGCGGCGAAAAAAACGATATAATGCAAAACATGAAAAACCTTCTTTTCGACTGGCTCGCAGCATCTGAATAGAGAAATAGCGTAAAAAACAGATGAAGTTTCTGACCTGAGCTTTTACCAGCTTTATTGTTGACGCATCTGGTAGCAGTTTATTTGCCGCTTTTTCATTTTAATGATGGCTTTTAGGTAGTCTCGAAATGGAATTTCTGATATTCTGTAAATTATCTTTTTTGCGGGGAAATCATTAATTATGGATCCGGGTACTAAAGCTGTTCGAACAAGTTTGTTATTGCGAAATCCTGAATGCATCCGTCGGGAAAGTATTATATGGTTGCCACCTGACACTATTGTCGACGTAAAGGAGGTTGGAACCTTTTTGATGAACATCATCATAAATAATCACCTTAGGGCCAGTATATCCTTGTGAATGGAGGAGATTAGACGAATAATATGGACGAAAATATACTTCACTGTTAATATAAAAAAGTCCCTCATCAGCACATCCCGACTCAAAAAGCGAGCCAGTTTTTGAGGGAGTTTTGCATTGGGTGATCCTGACATAAAAATTATCTGTTGAAGAAGCCTGCCCCCACATCGTCTTTAATTCTGGGTCATCCATATTTTGTTGCAACACTGGCAGATAATAACGGCTTCCAAAATCATAATCAGTCAAACTGTTTGACGGACAGGCAAGCTCTTCTTTGAAACAATACTTATCGTGTCCGGCCTGCAAATAATCATTATTGATCAGACAGGTTGTCCACGCAAGCCCTGTGACTTTGTGGTTGGCGCTAAGCCACCAGCCATCAAAATCTACGGTATAATTTTGCAGGGTGATCCCGATTTGTTTTAAATTGTTTGAGCAGACAATTGTTTGAGCTTTGCCCCTTGCCTGTTTCAAAGCCGGGAGCAACATTGCCGCCAATATAGCAATTATAGCTATTACTACCAGCAATTCAATCAGCGTAAATATTGCAGACTTATTTTTACCTCGATATTTCATTTTGTTCCCTTCGCCTTTAGAAATCTATACCGGCCAAAACATTTTGGATGCGATTAGCATTTAGTATTTTTTTAAGTTTACGCTTTTTTTATTCACGGAATTGAATCCTCTCGAATTTTTAATTACGGCTTCTATTTTCAAAACTTTGTTTCGCTGTCAAAACCATTTTGAACAGGGGATGGATTTCCTTGATTATTTTGATCATCAACAGCAAAAACATTGGCTTGTTTTTAACAATTACTTCTTAACTTAACTTTTTGTAAAAATTCAATTCCTATGATTTCATTATAACGTTTGGGTAGTATAATGTCAATGTCCAAACGAGGAAAAAAGATGTCACAATGGGTAAATGTCGTGAGTGCCGGAAATGAGACAGATTCTCGTAGACAGTCCATATCTCTTGATATTGACCTGAACCACCGGTGCGAAAGTCTGAGTGCGGTGGGGTGATTGATTATTCCGCGGAGAAAAATGATTTTCTATTATTCAATAAGGTTATTCTTTTGTTGGTATGATAACATTATCTTTCAGAAATATCCCTTCAGGACTAAACATATCCACCTTCAAAGGTTTAATACAATTTTCAATGGTGTTGTTATGGATCTGCCAGTTTGAAAATTCAGGGCAAACCTCAAAACGGTCTCCGGCCTGCATTTCAAGCTTTTCACCAAGTTTAAGGGTGCGAGTCTGATGGTCAAAAGATTTTATTATTGAAACCTTTCCTGCGTTATGGCCTGTCAGCCAGCGAAGTTTCCAGCCCTGATAACAGGAGAGATACAAGAGGAGCTTGTCTTCAAAGGAATCAGTCCCCAATGCTTCCTCTACTTCCGATTCTGAATGCAAAAATTTAAAATCCCCGTTTCCGTTGATTCCGTCAATATACGTTCTGGTTCCGTTGCGGATTCCATTGTAACAGTTGTTGATAATGTTGTCATGAACATGGATGTTTGTCGAGTCGTTTGATATGCTGATGCCAGTTGTTTTTTTCACTTCATTTCCGTGGTCATAGATATGATTGTTGGCTATAATCACATTCGAACCCTGAACTACAATTCCAACCCGCTTGTAGTCGGGAAATTGTTCACGCAGTGACAGGTCGATATTATTTCCGGTTATAGAGATCGTGGCTTTTCCGGGGAAACCGCGTTGTCCCCGGTTGTTTATTCCAATGGCGGGAGCTTTGCTGCATGCAATGAAGAGGTTGTTGCTGATAATTACTTTAGAGATCGGGTTGTTTATATTGAGTCCATATCCCCAGGCTCCGCCTTCAACGATATTGTCAGAAATAATTGCCTGTCCTATATCTATTTCTTCTGGATTTTCACTGCGCCCATGCCCGTTGACGCTTAAAAAATGACAATCCTTTGCATAATTGCCAATGATTTTAAGGAAACGTCCCCCGGTTTCACAAAAATTCCCGACGCGTTCCACATGGCAGTGCAGGATGCTGGTATTTTCACCCTGGTCGTTATTATTAAATGCATTAAAGGCGCAGTCAAAGACATTGCATCTATGAAAAATGCAGGATTTTGTATATTGCTTTTGCAGTTCCGGCATGTTTTCGTGCGGGGCCTGTATAAAAGGCTTTTTAGCATAACGGCAAGAGCCGTGCAGATAAAAAGCCTCTGACGCCATGCCCGTGATATTGAGGTTTTCAAAAAGCAGGTGTTCCGTGCTTACTATGTTCGCGGCAGCGCAACCTTTTACTTCCATTTGCTGGTTTGCGGTGGGCCAGAATGTAAAGCCTGAAGCGGTTTTGAAGTTTGTGTTGCCGGGGAGCTTCATGAAACCTGTGTGTCCGGCCATTCCAAGGTTTCTGACGGCCACATCCTTTCCACCCGCAATCCAGAAGACCGCTGTATTATCTTCTGTAACATCCAGTGTTGTATGCTCACGATCTGCCCCCTCTATTCGTAAGGAGGTGTTTTTAATCCACAAACCACTGTCCAGGAAATAGCGTCCTGAAGGGATAAAAAGACTTTTCTTTTCGGTTGCCGCTTTTTCCAGCGCCGATTGCAAGGCAAGCTGATCATGATGACGCACAACGGCATCCGTGGCGTCGAGGTTTGCGCTTTTACTCAAAACAAGCGTTTTGTCTTTGATTGCGACGATTTTGGCAAGAAGCCTGTTGCGCGCATGGAAAGATACGCTTTCCCCCGGGGACCAGTCCAATTTTGTGAAGCGCGCTTGCACTCCGTTGCTCAATGTGAACCAATCCTTGTTAAGCGGAAGTTCTTTTTCCTGCCAATCCCATTTGTACGCTTGGGTGTATAACGGATGATTGCAACGTTTTTTCTGAAAATCCGGGTCAATCACCATCCAATTGAAAGAAGCAGGCTTCGTTTTCTGAAAGTGAATAACAAAAGTTTGCCAGGTTTTGTCCTTGTCCAGCCCTCTGAATTCTAGTTCATCGCTGAGGACCTTTTGATTTTTTGCCAAATACGGTTCGGCTTCGTTATACAGTGTGCCATAATAGTGAAGGCAACAGCCGGAAGCGGCCACTTCCTGGCCCACTTGAAAATCGCCAATATTCTTTAAGGTTATTTCATTTGAACCTGCGGTGATTTTTCCGGTTGTGGCAAATTCGGAACCTGAAGCTCCGCAGTCTGCGGCGTTAATCCATTGTCCTGAATTTATCGAGTTCGGAACTTCCAGATTATTCATGTTTGCTTCTTCCCTTAAATTTATTCATTATTAACTGAAGCGCCATCTGGCGTCTTCATACAGGAGTTGAAACATATTTGAGGCTCCGGCAATGCGTTGTCAAATTGCTTTATAAGTGTTTCAGCTGCCGCTTTGCCCATTTCAAAATATGGAAATGTATTAAAAACCGAGACTTTAACTCGCGGGTAAAGAAGAAGAAGGTCTTCAATTCCGTTTATATAGTCAAGGTACAATATGAATTTCTCCGGCTCCGGATGTTCCTGCAGTATCCTGAACAGGTTTTCCTGTCTGGCGGCTCCGCCATTCGAGATAATTCCAGTACGTTCGCCAGAATCGAGAAGCGGTGGAAGTTTTTCCGGGATATCAAAAACATCCATAATATGCCATTCCTCTTTAAACTTATTTCCTGCGGAGTTGAAGGCGGATTTAAACTTTTTTAACGTTGGAGCGTCTTTATGATTGCCCAGATAGATAACTTTCTTACATCCCCTTGAGATGAAATATTCCGCCCGCATATCACCAACCGCATTATAATCCAATGAAACAATATTCTTTTTTATATGCCTCCATAGCTCTTCGGCCTCTGTTGAAAACATCAAAGATAAAACTACAAGTGGCAATTTCCTTTTCTCTATAATATTCAAAATCAGAGGAATAGCTGATGCTGGAGGATCATTCCAGATAATAGCATCCATATTATGCTTCATAAGTTCTTGTTCCGTGATTTCTCCTAGATAAAGGAATGAGGGTAAACAACCAGCCTCGCCAAGAGTTTTTAACTCACCGCTAAGTGTTATGGAATTAGGGATGAGCGCTGCGAATTCTCCCTCAGTGTTGATTATTCCAATTCTGCGCGGAGGCCGGATGCCTGATATATAATTTCCGCTTCGGGGATGGTTTATGATAATCTCTTCTCTGGTAAGCTGAGATATCGCTTTGCGTAAAGTTGAACGGCTCACCTTCAAATCCAAGGCCAAATCACGCTCGGACGGCAGCTTGTCTTTTCTGACACCTTCGCCGTAAATATAATCCAGCAGTTTCTGCCTTATATTTATATGCAGAGGCGTTTTTTTAGTTACCTTTTTCATATTTCTTATTCTTTTATCTGGTATAAAAATAAACATACCAGATGCCTGATGCAAAGTCAATACCTTAACCGCAAATAATTTAAAAACCTATCTGTAACTCGATGGATACTCACACTCCTTCCGGCATTTCCATTTCCGAGATTCTAACCCGTAATCATCAATTCCGGAAGATATCGACAGCAAGACAAAGTATTCGGATAATAATTCACAAAGACCAATGACAAGAAAAGAATCGATTATTTACTCAGTTTTGCGCCAGACAGCTCAAATCTGATTGCACGAAAACGGACTTGTCACAATATCCAAAAAGGAAAAATGTTGCCCATTTCCCGTATTTTGTATAGTTTACATAAACTGGGGAAGCCACTCTGATGTTGCCGCCATTAATTCCATACCCATTTCTCTGGTGTCGTCAATTGACAGATGTGAGCATAAAGGATCTTGATACAAAGCCTGAAGCGCCAACTCCTTATCGCCGGTTATAGCGGCATCCAAAGTAATAATTTGGTTTTTACAATGTACTTCAAGCAATTTCTGAATTGCGTCAGGAACTCTTCCGATTGCGAGTGGGGTAAATCCCCTTGAATCCACTTGTCCGAGGGTTTCGACAACCGCGTTGCGCGGCAGGTTGTCTATTTGTCCGATGTTTGGAAGATTCACAACGTCGGTAAAAGGTTTATTTTCAATAAATGCCTTCATGATATCGACAGCGGTTTCCCGGCTTTTAGTAAACGGTTTACGTTCTCCGGAAGCCAGCTCTGAAGTTATTCTTCTGACATTTTTACATTTTTTAACGCGTTCGGCAACGGAAGTTCTGACCAAATCGTATTTTCCCTGTTCGTCTTCTTCGTTATTCAGGTAGCCGGAAACGAATTCCGAGGTATGTCGGTCACCGGTATAAGTCAACAGCCCATATTTTCGATAAAACAAGTCGCAAAGTGTACTGCGGTGATTTACCATGCCTGCTTCATCTTTCTGGTTTTTATGCAGGTAGTCGTTGACAACTTTGCCGTCAAGTTTCTCCGCCAGGAGCGGATAACCCGGTTTTCCGTATATTGTGAAATCGGTAATCCAGAAAAAATGGTTTACGCCACCGAAAAGCAGGGAAATATCCTGCTCTTTTGCCCCAAATATTTTTTCCAGCAAAGTAAATATTGAGAAAACACCATGGCATAGGCCGACCGTTCTCAAGTTGCTGGCTTGATAAAAAACACCCGTCAATGCCGCCATTGGATTGGTATAATTAAGGACGATGGCTCCAGGTGCGAGTTTTTCGATTTTTTTCGCCATATTGACAAAAACCGGCACATTGCGCAGAGCCCGGTTCCAGCCGCCCGGACCGACAGTATCCCCCACCGTCTGGTATATGCCGTATTTTTCCGGAATTTCTATGTCATGCTTCATCATGTTCAACCCTCCGGTGGAAATGGCTATGACAATAAAATCGGCTTTGGCAAAAGCCGCATTTTCATCAGCTGTTGCCAGAAAACTGAATTTTGCTTCAAGGGTTTTATTCATCTGTTCGCATGCCGCTTTAACTTCATCAGCCGCGTCAAGGTTGGGATCAAGCAGATATACTTCGCTTCCGTGAAGGACCGGTTCACACATCATGTCGCATATGATTCTCGGAGCCCAGTTGTAACTTCCTCCGCCAACCATCACTATTTTTGCGGTTTTTGACATATCGAGTTTTCCTGTTGTCATTTTCTGTGTTGTATGATCATAACTTGAAAAATCATTGTAATCAATGGTTTTGTGTTGTATGTTCATTCATAAGAATTGTATATTTCGGTAAAGATGGAGCAGCCATGAAAAAAGCGGAAGCGGTTTTGTACCATTATAAGTTCTCCAACAAATTCCCGGTGATTTTTGATTTACATACCCACAATTTGATTCCGAAAGCAATATTCGACATGCATTTGCCGCCGGAACTTGGTGTGGTTTTGAGCGGTAAAATGGCGCGTTATTCAGGTGACAGCTACTTTGAACTGACCCGCGGGGGAGTATGGATTTCCGGAATGCTGGAACCGCATGGACGTCAGGCTCTGGAACCTGGCAGTCAGGTCGCGGTTTTTATCATAAGTCCGGACTTTTTTGGAAATACCGCGCTTCCCGGGGTAGATAATCACATCTGGCAACTGCCGTTCAACACCGCTCCGGCAAACCGTCCGCTGATTATCAATGAGGAGCTTGCTCTGATCGCGGAAAACCTGCTCGATTTCATCGAGAACGATATTCCCGAAACATATAAATCCGCACAAATCAATCTGACTTTATACGAGATATTGCTTAAGATAAATATGCTTGGAGAGTTCGATTCCGGCAAAAACAGGACAAACCGGGATTTCAGAAGGCTTCAACCGGCTTTACAGCTTATTTTCAATTCCCGCCATGCAATAAATACTGATGAAGCGGCCCGGCTCTGCAAGATATCCACATCACTTTTTTCCAGGCTTTTTATTGAAGCCACAGGATTGTCTTTCCGGAATTTCTCGCTAAGGCATCGTTTGAGTCAGGTTGCGCACGACCTGAAAAGTACGAGCCTTTCCCTGGACGAACTGGCGGACAAATGGGGATTCTCCAACAAAAGCCACCTGCTTCATCGTTTCAAGGAGCATTACCAGCTTACCCCTGCTTCATACCGCAAAGGGTGACTCTGATTTAATTCCTGAAAAGCTGAAACTCGCAGTCATTACGGCTTTATTCTTCCGCATGGCCGAAAATATTTATCCCGTTGGTTTCGCGGCTGAAGAGCGCCACCATGAACGAAATTACGGCCACTCCCAGAAGTATGCTGAACAAAGTTACATAAGCCGAAACCGGATATATCGTGGCTTTTGCGGTAACCGTGGCCTGGTCCTTGAAAAAACCCAACACTTGTCCGATAAACTGTGAAGCAACCGCCACCAGGCAGTATACGACGGCATTGACCACCCCGATTGATATCGCCACATTGTACGGAGGATTCAATTCCCGGGTAAAAGATGCGTTGACCGGCACTAGCCCGGCTGTGGTAGCGGACATAATAAAGGCAAGCAGAAAAAATCCGGACGGCAAGGCGAGAATAATTCCGCAAAGACAAGTTACCATTGCCAGTAAATTCGCGGTAGCGCTGTAAATCAGGAAAACTTTTCTTTTGTTTCCCATCAATTTGCTCAGATATCCGGAACAGGACATGGTCACAACAGTGGAAAGCATCATCATAAAGGTATATTTCGATGCTTGCAGAGAGCTGATTCCGCGGAAGTCCTGCAGGAATTTAGCGCCAATCACGGCTTGAAGGCTGAAATACAAAGTAAAACTAACCGGAATTGTTATCAGCAACGGATAATTGTACCGGTTTTTGAATACCTCAAGTATGCCTTTCAGGATATTCCGTTTTGTCTTTACCGACGGGTCCGGACTGACCTTGCATTTCATGAGTAAAGCAAAAACCAGTATGATACAGACCGGCACGGCCGCGGTTAATGAAGAATTTCTCCATCCTATCTGCTCGACCAGTGTCCGGAAAGGGATAGTGGCTACGAGTCCCCCGGAATATCCGAGCAGGCAGAGAAAGCCGAAAATCGTGGCAAAGTTTTTGCCTCCGAAATAGTGGTCCGTCTCCTTGACCATGCAAAGGTACATGACGCTGGCGCCCAGTCCGACCAGCCCCCGGCTCATGTATAGTCCCCAAACGCTGTATGACAGGGGAAAGAGAACTGATCCGGCGCAGAGAAACAATCCTCCGGCCAAAGATATTTTTATGCCTCCAAAACGGTCGGTAAGGTATCCGGCGAACGGCTGCATGGAAGCGTAGATGAAGAGATAAATGGCGCCAAGCCGGGTAACGTCCGGGGCGGAAATACCCATTTCCGACTGAATGTCGTTGAAGATGGAACCGGGAACCGCCACCCGTTGAAAAAAGGAAAAAAAGTAAAGTCCCGCGATTGAAAGGACCATTGCAATTTCAAATGTTTTTTTATTAAACATGCTTCACCGGATTATGATTGTCCCGTTATTTTTTCAGTTGTGAGATTTTCAGTATCTGCCGTTTTTCGTTTCGAGGAATTGAAAACGAAATATGCCCGTAAGCGTCAGAGACAACGCTTGCAACAGGATTATCGTTTACCGAAATACCGTATAGCTGACCGCCTTTGCCCATATTGACGAGAATTGTCTGTTCGGCGTTTTTATGAAATGGCGCTGAAGCCGCCAATGCAAGCGAATCACATTCCCTGTCAACTGTTTTATCATGAACAATCACGTCATACGGAGTGGTTACCTGATAAGTTTTATAATACGCTTCACGCATCGGGATAAGCACAGCGCTCAGGCCTCCGAAGTTGGCGGCACCGTTCATTTTTTTATCGGCTATCTTGAAGTGTTCTCCGAAATAATATTGTGTGTGATAAAATTGTTCCCAGGTTTTCAATATTTTGTCAGCGATATCCCGGGCAAGATTAATTTCTCCTGATTCCAGCAGTCCCCGCCAGATATACCAGTTCATTACCGGCCAGATTCCACCGTTCCAGTAGCCGTCCGGGTTGAAATACGGAGCCTGCATGTCGACCGAGGAAATGCCATGTGGGGTAAGGAATCGTTCCTGATCGCCCAGAAGCCGCAGAAGAGATTCCTTATGTGATTCCAGTCCGGCGAAAAGCGGAAGAAACGTACAGGCGGAGCGGTCACCGGCGCATTTTCCAACGATTGCCGGTTCAAGGCCGCCGCCATGATTCCTGTAAAGCCACCCGTACAACCCGCTTTCTTCGTCCCACATTTTTGTTTCGATATTATTCGTGAGTAACAAAATGTCTTTCGTGTACTGCTCAACATCATCAGTTTGACCTAGCAGGAATGCAATATTCCTCATGATCTTCGCATAACGCAGGATTTGGGTCATGAGGATAATGGAATACAAACCGTTTTCAGTTATGCCGTTTTCTTCGGCCCAACGCTGTACCGGATGGTCATCGATCCCGAGATTGTAGCAATACCGGTAAGTGGTTAAAAAACCGTCGCCAAAAGCGTTAACCGCACTTCCGGGGGTGCGTCCCAGAAAGAATTCATACATTTTTTTCATACCGGGAAAGGTTTCCGCTAAAGCTGAAATGTCAGAAGTATTCTGATAGATTTCCCACAGCGCGTATATCTGGGTAGGAACCGGTGACCCGCAATAGACGAACGGAAAATCGCAATCCTCATCCGCCAGGAAGTATTTGACCTGACGCAATGCCAAATCCGGCTCGTAAAAGGCAAGCCCTAGTGAGATAAATCCGCCATCCCACGAATAAGGGATCGGAAAATACTTGGCAGGGACCAGGTAATGTGAGTTGACTCCCGTAATACTGAACGGGTAATTCACGTTGAAAAGCAGCAGGTTTTGCATTGCGGAGGTCATTTCCGCGAAAGGTTTCCGGGTGCTGGGGCCGGGGACTGTTCTTTCAATTCCGTGTTCCTGTTTTTCTGAACCGGCAACTTCGCCGGAAATCCGCAAATAAAACGAAATTGTCTTTTCGGATTCAGGCGGCACCTCAATAAAATCGCTACGCAACATACCCCATGAACCGCAATTTCCGGCCCGGACAACTTTAGCTTCGGGAAGCGAATAACTTTTCCGCAGAACATCAAGTAAGGAGTTGTTCCCGGTTTCGGCATTAAATTCCGAATTTCCGGTTGTCAGGGAGAATTTTCTTTCCGGTTCTCCTGGAATTTTTATCCAAAAATCCGCCTGGTGCATTTTCTTCTGCTGAAGCTCAATTCCGGCGTCGTTACTCAATGGCATATCCACGAAACTGGCGGGAAGGAGTTCTTCCTTGCCGGCGTCTTCCGGCAGAAGCCCTTCGTGAATGAGCATGCCGTCGAGCCAGATCCTTGCCTGGTCGTTACCCGGCGGATCGATTGGGGCCAGTTCCAGCTCCGTATTACCCGGGGGGAGTTCACCAACATGAAGCCTGAGCAGTTTCCATTCTTCATAAGTATCGCGATTTTTGCCCCATCCACCCCCGAGGATCTCCCAGGTGCGGGGAAAGCGGAAAATAAACTCCTTGCCGTTGATTGTCAGCTTCCAGGAATGGTCTTTGCTGCCGTACTTCACGTATCTGAAATACATATAGGCGTTTTTTATTTCCGAATGTAATTTTTTCCGGTAGGTTACCCGGTCTCCGGCCCAACCGCCGAAAGCCTGCGCCAACACCTGGTCCTCCACGCCCCAGTTAAATACTCTGGTCAGGCACTGTCGGGCGCCGATTCCGAAAACCTTCTGATATGCCTGTATGTCCTGATAATTCCTTCCGGCTATCCAGCCGGAGCGCAAGTGTTTCCGGAGCCTGACCTTGCGGCTTGCATCCGCCGCAAACAGCCCCAGACCGAAAAAATATTCTCTCGTTTCGTTTGAGGAATTTGCAAAGGTGAGCTCGCATTGTGCGATCCGGTCATCTTCCGCCGTGAATTGTGCCAGCGCGGTATCCCCTTCCGGGTAATCGAGGAAATACCTGAGAGAAAACGAGGAATAATCCGGCGAAACATTTTCCGGAACAACTCGCGGCACGGCCGTCCGGTCGCCGCTTTTCACGTTTTGGGCGTAATCGAAGGCATTGTCGGGAAGGACAACGCATTCCGGGGAACGGCGTCCGGCGAACAGCGCGGTATCAAGCATCGATCCGCTATTCCGGTCAAGGATTTTCGAGATGCCGAAGTAGGCGGGTGAAAAAGGTCCCCAGGTTGCGTTTATGTTCAGATTTCCCGTACTCATTCTTATTCCATCCCAACCTCATTAAATGTCCGCGCCGCTGCCGATGGAATTGGGCAGATGGTCTTTGAAATGGACGGTCATGGCCGTTTCCCAGTCAGGCCCGGCCGCGGTCTTGATTCTGTGCAGTTCCTCTTGGCGGATGCGCAGACGCGTTGCCATCGTGAGCCGGTTGAAGGTTTCACCCGATTCAACAATATGGTTTATCAGTCCGGGATAAATCATCGACAGTTCCAGACCGCATGGAATCTGGCGATTCAATTCGCCGATGCTCTTTTCATACCATTCCGCCGCTGTTTTTCTTGCTGTGTCAGCATCGGTTCCGGAGAGATTTTTTACGGCTTCCCAAGCGAGTCTTGCGCGAAAAACCGCACTGTGTTCCCTTGCGGCATGGACGGCGAGACAGGCACTTGCATTGAGGGCTTTTATTTCGCTTCTTGCTGCCGGAATTGCCGGTTCCGGGCATTTTTCCAGGATATCTGCGGCCTGACTGCACCATTTGGCGATTTCGTCACAGCGGCTGATACAGCTTTCACCCGAATTTTCTATCAGCCTGGAATACTGAAACGGATCTCCGGCAACAGTCCGGATCAGTTCGTAAATGGTGGTCAAACCATCAGGGTTTGCCCAGGGTTCCGGCTGATAACTCGGGCTTTCCAGCACTCCCGGCCACCGCTGCGAGCCGTCGAACCAGGGCGGCATGCCGTAAGAAAATCCCTCACGGCGAAGATGTACGCAGGCGGTCATATGCAGAGGAAACGACGCGATAAGTTTTGCCGCACGAAGAACTTCCGGTCCGGCCTCCGCGCCGAAGAAGTCTGAAAACTCACGTTCTGAAGCATTACCCGCAACCTGCTTTTCCAAACCTTCCATCAGGCGGGTAATATTACGTGATGAGGTGAAAGAGGCAATATGGCCGACATGCCCCCACTGCATGTTGATATGGGCAATACAGCCTTTCGTGTTCAGGGCGTTGTTTTTGGCGGCGACGGTTTCACACCATTCCGGATCATGCCACAGAACCGGACCGCAATTTTCAGCTTCGATCGCTACGGTTTCCCAAATGTCGTGACCGGCGTCAAGCCATTCTTTATAGATCGGGTCCGGGCCGCCATGACAGGCGTCGAACACCGAATACTTGATAGCGTACTCCACATTTTTCGGGAGCCGGTCTTTCCAGGAATTCATCACCCATGCTCGTATGATGGTTTTTTTTCCCAGTTCGTCCATGATCCCGGAAAACATCCGGATAAAGTCTATGCACATTTCCGCGCGTCTGTCGCTTCTGGTTCTTTGAGCTTCAGCGGCGGCTTTGTCACCGGTATCCTGGAAAATATGCGCGGGAACGCCGCCAGTACAGGCTTCGCAGCCACAGTAGTTGAACTCCCCGGCGGTAACCATTGCCCCTGCCATCGACGGGATATTATGAAAAAGTTCCCGCCAGCACCGGACAAGGAAATCCTTGTACTCCGGTTCGTTCCAGCAGACGTTAGACACCAGATTCCCGAGCCTGTCATTGTGAAAACGATGTCCCCACACCGGGTCATGCACGGCATCGTATTTCTTCCAAAGTCCGGGACGTGCCTTAAGCCACCGTTCCGGGGCCATCAGGTTATAATGATGGAACATTATTTGTACTCCGCGCTCTTCGCCATAATCGCATATTGACCTGGCGGTTCTGATGTTCCGGTCAATTGTTTCATCGTCGAAACAGCGCGCTTCCGGGTCATCGGGGAAATGGCAGACGTAATGAAAGCCCCACTGATTGTAAACCCGGTCACTTGAATAAGGTTCTACTCCCGTAATAAGCTTGTTTATCTTCAGCTTTTCAGCCCAGGCGATTATGGCCTTCCAGACCGCAGTCGGGTCGTGTCCGAAATCAGACAATTTCCCCCAGGGGCCGTCACAAGGTTCGAGCAGGGACGGAGTAAACCACCAGATGGCTTTTTCCTTATTTGGCACTTTCTGCCCTTTCCGTGAGCATAAGGATGTTTTCGCGGTCGATCTTGCGGCGGATTTCATCAGGAAGGTCGAGCATTTCGTAGATATCGTCATAGAACTTCATAAAGTTCCGGTAGCCGAAATAACCGGGGGTAAACATCGAATCGTCGGCGGCATAACACAATTTGATAACTTTTGCGGTATCCAGTTTGCCGTTCGGGGCAAAAAGTTCCCGCCACATATTCATCGACTTCCGGTATGCGGTTCCACCGGATAGATCAGCATAAATATTTTTGTTGCCCAGGACTGTGAGCGCTTCCTCCCACCAGGGGTTGCCGAAATGCGCCATCAGTATTTTCAGGTCGGGAAATGCCCGGTTGATGCGGTCAAGTTCGGCCGGACGCATGTGGAGAATGTTTATCCAGTCCGGACGCGGCAGGACGCCGCCGGGATCAAAGAAACCGTGATTGACGAATCCGGTATGGAATACGGCAAGGGCATTATAATTGCGTACAACTTCGTAAAGCGGCAGATAAAAGTTGTCGCCATACGGACGCATCGGGGCAATGAATTTAATGCCAACTGCGCCGCGTTCCAGGAGCGACGCGATTTCTTCCGGTGAACTTTCATCCATCATGATCATCGGACAAGGAAACACGAAATCCCCGAAAATATTTTTCAGTTCGAAAGCTACTTCAGGAGGATCAAGCGATACCACCGCTTCGATGCCGTTTTCATTGTGCTGCCGGATATGCTCTTCCGGGCTGATCCCGGTATCGGTCCAGGCCGGCATTACCGGGGGAATCCGCTTCCCGTTTTCATCAAGTTCCGCATGAAGGCCGTGTCCATGTGCATCAATCCGCATTATTTTTTATCCTGTTCATTGATTTTTTCCAGCAACGGCTTCAGCGCCGCTCCCCATATCTCGAAACCTTTCGGGCCGATATGCAAACCGTCTCTCATCATTTCTCGGGTTATCGAACCGTCCGGTTCCACCAACTTGCTACCTATATCAAGATAAAATAATTTTTTATTGTCACAAAGTTTTTCCAGACTTTTATTGATTATTTTTATCCTTTCATAGTAACGGTTGTTGCGGATTGATTTTCCCCGGGGAAAAATTCCCATTAAAACGATTTTTGCTTTTGGTGATTTTTTATTGATTTCTGCTATGATTGCCTTGGTTCCCTCAACAATTTCCTTGTTGGTATACTTATTGGAAATATTATTCGTTCCAATCAGCAGGACCGCGATCTTCGGTTTAACTTTGTCGATGATCCCGTTTTGCACCCGCCACAGGACATTCTGTGTCCAGTCGCCGCCGTATCCGAAATTCGCCGGTTTAAATTTTCCCAAGTCCCGGTTCATCATTTCGGGAGGCCAGCGCATGGTTATGGAGTCGCCCAGCAGTATCAGCTCAGGTTTATTTTTCAATGCGTCAGCGCATTGCCGCTGATGAATTCTACGGTATCTTTTCCCCATTCTGCCGTTGGGTTCCACCTGAGGCATAGCTTCGGTTGCGGCGGGATGGACAATATTGACCGGCTTTCCCGGCCTTTCGCCTTGCGCGAACTCTTCTATGGTGTAATACAGGCGGTAAGACGCCTTTTTGTTACCTGCCGAACAGACTGCTACATAGATAGTGTCATCCTTTTTTACCGGGCCGAAATTATATTGAAAGAGAAGCGGCTTAAAATGTTTTTTTATAACTTTATATTCTTTCTTCAGGACATCATTAAGATAGATTTTCAGAATAACGCTATTGCCGCCGCGCCTCTGGATGTTTCCGTTAGTCAGCCAGACATTGCCTGAGTACGCTTTCTGAAAAGTGTAGGCGGAAATAGCATAGCGCCCATTTTCCGGCACGATATTGTCCCTGGTTCCGCCCTTGATCTGGCCGGACTTGTCGACATAGCTGTTCCGGCCCCAGTACCAGTGTTTGTCCTTTTTTTGGTAGGTAAGTTCCTCATAGTTGTCTTTATTGCCGATACTGCCCCTGGAATTTGTGTAGTGCTTCCATCCCGGAGTATTTTCCTTCCATGACTCGTAGTAAGTCGAAATGATTTTTCCCTCAGCGTAAACGGCGCAACTTAACGTAAAAAGCGCTATCGCTGTGATTATTTTTACAGGTTTCATTTTTCTCATGGTCTTTCCTCTATAATATAAGTTTTCTATTTTCGGAGATAAAGGTTGCCCATACATTTTGTGTCTTTAAAGTTTGTTCCACTCGGTGACAGCATATAGAATTCCGGGGTATTCCCCGCCATGCGCTGACGGCATACATTTACACCCCAGGGATAGAAAGGGATGGGTTTTTTACCGGCGATTTCCTTGGCGTCGATCAGGATTTCCGCGGTCCAGCAGTCGGGATATTTCTTCACCGCCACCTTTTTAACGGTATAAAACAACGGCAGGTCTTCCGCTTTTCCGGTAACGCAATAATCATAAATTATCCCCGCGGGATTGATCACGATTTTGGGCCGGATGCCTCCGTCCGTTTCAAACTGTAGTTCAATGTTGTCGTCGCTGAATATCGCCATGGAATCCCGGTTTTTGCATGATTCGTTGAGCTTGTTCATCTTGGGTTCGTAACACCTTATCCCGACAACCAGGGCGGAATTATCGCGAAGCCAGCGGAATGAAGCTTCGGTTTTAACATGCTCCGGAAGTTCCCCGGTAACCATGTCCCGAAGCGGGTAAAAGGAGTGTTTCCGCTTCCAAAAAGGTTTGTCCAGATCGCCGTCAATCTCGGGTTTCGACGGAGCATAATAAGCTCTGAGTTTCGGGCCGGAGCGTTTCAGTTTGTCATGCAGTTTTTTTAACGGCTCCATTTCACTGGCGATCAAATCGATTCTTTTTCCGTAAACCGTATCTCCGGCTTTCTGTTTTGCCCGTGACAGGATATCAAAGAATTTTTTAACGTCTTTACGGGTCAGGAATCCGGATGACGAGGTAATCATGCGCGGTTCGGGGCGAACCCAAACCTGTTCCGAGAATTCGTAAAACTCCTTCATTTCCTTTTCCGCCGGACCAAAAAACAACCGGTAATATTCGTTGAGCAGTTTATTGACGTCGAGATTTTTGTCCCAGGCGAGTTTGCCGTGGAGATAAAGCATCAGGTGGGAAAGGCCGATCCTGGGTGTGATAAGTTTTGTTTTTTCGCGCTCCTTGCCTGCCGTCCAGCCGCTTTCGACCATACACCCGTTCGCGTGGTTATGAACCCAGTCAAGGTTCTGTTTCATGAATTTAGTGAAAATGATCGGCACCGGCGGGAAGTTATAGACATGGGAATGACGGGTGTAATATTCCCATATCAAAAGCTGATCTTTGTTTTTGATTTTCTTTGCCCACTCATCGCGGCGGGAAAGTTGGTTCCGGAATTCAGGAAGCATCCAGTTCTGGCTGGTCTGGGTGAATGCCACCAGGACGTTGTCCGGAACTTTGTCGAGTTTTTCCGGGACACGGTTGGTGGAACTGTAGGCGAAGACCGTGAATTTCCGGCCAGGATGCTTTTTCATGTATTGTTTCCGGACATCCAGAATAAAGTCCCAGGCATAGTCGCTGAAACTGCCTGCTTTGCCCCTGCTTTTAACTTTGTCCCATCCCGCCGCGGCGTCTGAACTGTCGATAACCGACCAGCCGTCAGGTTGACCGATACAGGCATATTCGACATTCGGGAAGAACCGGTCGGCATCCTCGAGATAACCAATAAAATCTTTCCGGTACCGCTTATTCGACAGTCTGGGACTGGTGTAATCGATTTTGCCGTTGATCACGCCGAAATATTCCTTGGGCTGTTTTTTCGGGTAGTCCATCAGACGGCCGGTGCTGTGATATATGGGAATAACCTTGTCGGTTCCCGCGCCCATGAATTTGAACCAGAGGAACTCATTGGTGAAAGCGCCCTTGCCGCCGTCGGCGTAAATTCTTTGCGCAAGGTCCGGCTCCCGTTTGACGTCCTGGGTTTTAATTGAAATATCTTTCAGTTTTGGATAAACGATCCCGATTTCTTCGTAGGGCAAATACCAGCGCATGCCAAGCTGTTCAAGAAGAGCGTAAGCGGCATGGAGCGTACCGGTGGCGTCAAGAACATCAAACCCGCATTCCTGGTTGAAATCGCGGAAATCGTGGAAGGACGGCCTCCGGCATGGTTTGCCGCTGAATTTTTCCCATACTTCCTGGTATTCCCGCCGGTTTTTGCCTTTGTATCTCTTTCCAAGCTTGGAATAGTGATAAGAATCCTTTCCCGCCAGAGCCACATAGTTGTCCCTGGCGACAATCCTGTAACCGCTTTTTGCGATACCGGAAGTATCGATTCCCAGTTTCCGGGTTATATCGCTTTCGCCTGTGTAAATATGATTTTTTACATTAGCTGAGGGTTTTGCAACAATTTTAAGCTTTGCTCCGCTTATTTTCTCGATATGCCGTTTGAGCTCCTTTGCCGCGGTCCTGACCGCCGGGGCCGCATTTTCAGGAACAACAATATCGGCAACCGCTTTGCCGTTTTTTACCAGATTAACATCTGCCGATACAAAATTCAGCCATCCCAACAGCGCACACAGAACGAAAAGGGGCTTGTTCATTTTAAAACTTTCCTGATTAATATTCACTTATTTTTCCAGAGTGGCAATTTTCTTTTTCGCGGTTCCAACCATTGCCGTTGGAGCTTTCGGCGTTTCCATTGCCAGTTTGTAATTACGCAGAGCTTCGGCTTTATTTCCGCTACCGGCATAGACATCGCCATAAGCAATGAAAATCCTGCATTTCCAGTAAGCGGATTTTATTTTATTTGTCTTGAACCGGCCAAGCATTTTCAACGCTTCGTTTTCATTGCCCTGCTTGCTTAACAGCAACGCGCAGGTGAGTGCCGCATTATATTCTACGGCGTTATTCAGCGGACCGGTCCCGGCGGCGGCTTTGAAGGCCGCTAAAGCCTTAGCCTGGTCTTTTAACTGTCTGCGGTAAAGATTGCCGAGACAGAGATCGGCATAAACCAAATTGCGCTTCGATAAAGTGTTTTTCTTTGCCAGGATGAAATCCTTCTCCGCGGCCTGAGCGTTTTCTGATCCGGCATAAGCCCGCCCCCGGATAAAAGCGGCGGCGAAAATGAGTCGTTCCGGCCAGGATTCAAAGTTATCCTTTTTGCACAGCTGGATTATTTCAGACCATTTGCGCTGCCGCTGAAGCAGTTCCATTCTGCATAAGGTTTTCCGGTACTTGTTTTTAACCTTATCCACATATTCCCCGGCCTTGGCGTAATCATCCCGGGCCCCCGCGCAAAGGGCCGCGTAAGCCATGCATTCGTCTTTGCCGTATTGCCTGACTTTGTATCCGTAAAGTTTTACAAACTTCTTTTCAGCGGCGGCATATTTGCCCCGTTTATATGATCTGGCGGCATTTTGAAATTCTTTCGGGAAATTGCCGCAAAATGCGCTCTGACTGATAACTGCGACACTTATAATTATAAACCATGCCTTCATTGTAGATATCCAACTTCCATTTTATTTACGAATTATGATTGTTAATAAAGGGCGGGATCAATGCCCCAAAAGAGCTCGTATTCAGGAGTATTTTTGTATGTTACATCGGTAGGGAAATACCTCGCGGTGTCAGTGTGTCCGTCAAGAAACACAATATTTGCCGCGCCACTGTGCCGGTAAATAATGTTTAAACCGCCGGATTGGTTCGAATCGCCAAAATGTGCTACTTGCGACGGACGTGTGATCTTACAACTGTTTTTCCAGCGTTCAAAGTGTTCGGCCCTTTTGGGGTCAGTCGACGTATTCGCGGGGCCAAATGCCAAGGTATTGACGCCGATGGTAGTGTTCCTGGATATTGAAGGATCATGCGGCACCGACGGGCAGGCGTATTTGCTGGTTGAACCGTCCGCCATAATTGACGAGTTGTAATCTATCGTATCGTCCAGGTACTCGTTCAGGCAATGTCCCGGCCATCCCCAGGGGTTGATACGGGTAGTCCAGTAAGCCGCATGATGATTAAAATCGCCCAAATACTGCTGATTCGCAATGCCAATCTGTTTGAGGTTGCTCATGCAATTAGTTGCCAGGGCTCTTTCCCTTGCTTTATTTAACGCAGGCAGCAGCATGCTTGCAAGGATCGATATGATCGCTATTACAACCAGCAATTCAATAAGCGTAAACATCCGTTTCGCCGATAATAAGCTATTTCTGAGAAATTTCATTTTTGTCATGCTCCGTTGTTTTTTTCGTTATTTACAATCTCTGCACAGAACTTCGTCCCTATATTTGAGTATAGTGTTTTTACCCCTGAGTGTCAATAGATTCGCGTTGTATCTTTAAATGAAGTTGTTGTATAAATCTGTAATGTTGAAATTGTTTTACATCCGTTCCGGGAGGTATTTGATAACCGCATAGGTGTGAAATCCGGTGATTACCAAAGTATTGCCGCGTATATCGGCATTTTCGGCCCCAAATACTTCCGGATAAAAAATCTCCGAGGAGCTTATGCCCGAAGGCAGTTCAACTGTAATATCGGCAGGATGAAGGTTGTCATAGTTCAGCAAATGAATGAAATGCTCATTATTGCCGTTTTTATATGCGTCAGCGCCGATAGCTTTCCCGCCGAGAATTTTGACTGGAGATTCATACAATTCGGCAAGCGCTTCGGTGAAAACCTGACAATTTTCAGGCATCATTATGTTTTTCACGAAACTGCCATGCATTTCAGCTTTATCCAGATCGGTTGCCTCGGGAGTATCCTTCAGGAAAATCACGTTGGGATTGTCGCCGAAAAAGTCCTCAATTTTTCCGGAACGGGCGAGGAAATATTCATCATATTTACATGATTCTCCGGTAATCAGAATTTTTCCTTTTCCGGCAAATTTTATAAAGTTGTCAAGCTGGCGGTCACTTACCGGTAATACGTTTGGAATTATCAGTAACTTAAGGCCGTCCGGCATATCGGTCTCGTCCCTGGCAATGAACCGGAAAGGAATCCTTTCTTTGATAAGGATCTGGACTGTGCCGTGAAGGGAAGCGAATGCGTTCCGGGAGTTGCCGATTCGATTTTCGCGGTTAACGTAAATTCCTACTTCGGCGGAACATTCCGCGTCCTTGTAAATAGCGGAATTTTTCCTGATAAAGCGGCTTACCGATTCAGTGGCTTTCAAAAATTCCGGGCGCTCGTAAAGAGTTTTGCTCTTATCCATGTCCATTCTTATCCCCCAGGTAGTGCAGGGAATATGTCCTCCGAAGCATAGAGCTTCACATAAAGATCTGGCGCATTCCCCGGACGAGTCAGGCCAGCGGATTTTCTCATTTTCAATGTAAAGATGACTTGACGGAAACACTTTGAATCCGGAACTTTCCCCGAATTTGTAAGTTACCGCCTGGGTGCGGACAGCCTTTCCCCTGAACTCGGGGAACAATGAATTTTCGGCGCATACCAGATGGTGAGTCAAGCCGAGGTCGGGAGGATAAAAACCGTTGTTGCAGTCGGAATCTGGTTTGCGGGTAATCGCCGGATTCCCCCCTAATATGGCTTCAGGTTTGATTGAGACAATTTTGTCGCGAATCAACTCCATCATCTTCTGGCGCTGGCGCTGACGGAATGTTATCATTTCCAGCCACGCCGGATTGAAACCCCGCTGATTAAGCGGCATGGTGATATTCCTCAAATCGGAAAAACCGAAAACTTCTTTAGCTTTTTCTTCAGGAAACTTTTCGGTAAGGTATTCATGGAAAAGCTGTTTGCATTTTTCACAGTAACAGCCTTTAAAATAATCATTATCCAGCCTGATTCCGTCAAGGTCACAATATTTCAATCCGATTTCAATTCCATCAAGGTAATACTGCCTGACTTTTTCATGGGAAAAGCATAACACCGGGCGGTCATAACAATATTCATGCCGCGTACCGTCAGCCTTACGCTGCTCACAATCCTTTGCCCAGTTGTTCTCCAGAAAGAACAGTTCTTCCTGAACCGAGAGGAACTGAAAATATCCCAGCACCTTTATATTGTTTTCATGAGCGTTCCTGACCATTTTTGCGGTCAGTTCAATTTCTTCGGTTTCCGCTTTTATTCCGTAACCGTAAAGGAAATGAATTTCGATCATATCATATCCGGCTTCGACCAGTTTACGCATTGTTTCCGGTTCGTGGATGCGATGATACCACTCCGACCACTCCCTGGAGGAGTGGTCGATAAGTTCCATTACGACTATCCTGTTCCTGCGGCTGTACTGTTCGGTGTAATGACATCCCATATTCATTATTCTGGGGATCGATAAATATTTATTATACATTTCGGATTTCCGCTGTTCTTAAATTAAAATCAGATATTGTTTGGCACGAAAGGTTGTATTTTTCATGCGTTGATTGTTCATATTCCTGATTATAACATTCAAATACAAGTGAAACAATTGAATGTGGTTGTATCTTTGCGTAAACTTGTTGTATATTACCATCATGGAATCTGTAACTGATAAAAATGATCCTGTCCTGAATCACTATGATTTTTCCAATGAATCGCCAGTGATTTTCAACAAATATCGGCTCAAGCTTACCCCCGGACCGATTTTTGACATGCACCTGCCGTTCGAGATGGGCATAGTTCTTAAAGGACGGATGGCTCGCTATTCCGGCAGCGTATATTTTGAACTGCAGCGCGGAGGCGTCTGGTTTACCGGAATGCTGGAACCGCATGGGAGACAGGCTCTGGAGGCTGGAACGGAAGTAGCGGTTTTCCTGATCAGCCCGGATTTCTTTTCCAGTCCCGTGATTCCTTATGTGGATAACCGTATCTGGCAGATCCCGTTCAACACTCCCGCGAAGCTCCGTCCCATACTGATAAAAGAGGAATTCGCTGGATTTGGCGAACGGTTGCTTGAGCAACTCGGCAATACTCCATCTTTCGCACTGCGGTCAGCTCAGATTCAGTTAGTTCTGCTGGAAATATTGCTGCATGTGAATCGGCTGGCTGAATTCAAAAAAGGATCGCTTAACACCGTTTCAGGTTTTAGGCGTTTGAGACCTGCCTTGAATCTGGTCTTCAGATCTTCACAGCCTGTCAATACTGTCGACGCCGCCAAACTCTGTAAACTTTCGGCATCACGCTTTTCACAACTTTTCAATCAGGCAATCGGGCAGTCTTTCCGGAAGTTTTCACTAAAATACCGCCTCAGCCAGGTAGCTTTGGAATTAAAGAGGAGCAGTAAATCCTTGGATGAGCTGGCGGAAAAATGGGGTTTTACCGACAAAAGCCATTTGGCTCATCGCTTCAAGGATTATTTCAACACTACTCCAGCTTCTTACCGTAAAAGCTGAATGCATTTCGATATAAATTAAGCATCATAATTATTTATCGGTCACTTCAGCCCTTGATAGCGCCGGCGGAGAGGCCACGGACGAAAAGACGCATACAGAACAGGAACATGATGATAAGTGGGATAGACGCAATGGTGTATCCGGCCATCAGTTCGCCCCAGTTTTTGGTGTATTCGCCTTCAAGGTGGAGCAAGGCCACCGCGATCACCTGGAGTTTGCTGTCGCGCAGGTAAAGCAGCGGCCCGACAAAGTTGTTCCAGACGCCGATGATCCGCAGAATCGCCAGTGTTCCGATAATCGGCAAAGACATGGGAACGACCACATGCCAGATTTGATGAAAAATCGATCCGCCGTCGATTTCGACCGCGTCGAAAAGGTCTTGGGGGATGTCCTCTATGAAGTTTCTCAGCACGTAAATTGTGAACGCCTGGGCGCTGGCGACGCCGGTAATTATCAGCGCCCAATGGGTGTTGTATAATCCCAATGAACATATGAGTTTAAAGGTCGGAACCATGTTGACTACTCCCGGATACATCATCAACAGCATGAAGATGAAGAACAGGATTTTCGATCCGGGAGCTTTGTAACGGGCAAAGAAAAACGCGCCGAGAACCGCAATGGCAATCGCCAGGAATGTGGTGGTGAACGCGATGAAAGTTGTATTGAAAATCTTGTCGCCGATATGCGACCAGCCGACAACAAAGTTTTCCCAGTGGAACGGCGGCGCAGGTATCCACGGGTTGCTTGCGAACTGTTGATTGTCCTTCAGGGAAATAGTCAGCATAAGGTATAAGGGAAGAAAAGTGCAACAATAAATGAACCACAAAAAAAGGTGCTTGCATGTTTCCGCGAATTTACTTTTTTTTCTCCGTGCCATTTGATACCTTATTTTTTTGTCCGAACGAATTTATTGTTAAAGAAAGTCAGGATCAATGTTACCAGGAAGAGCAGGAATCCGACCGCGCAGCCGTAACCGAAGTAGCCGCGGCTGAACGCTTCGCGAAACACCAGCAGACCGGGTACTGTGGCCACTCCGTCGGGACCGCCTGATTCACCCACGAACAGATAGACATTCTGCCACTGCTGGATCGTTCTGATCATCATCAGTATCAGGTTGATACGTACCTGGGTCATTATCAGAGGCAGTTCCATTTGCCAGAAAATACGCATCGGTCCGGCGCCGTCAATCTCAGCGGATTCATAGATGTCTTCCGGAATGTTCTGCAGTCCGGCAAGGTAGATCAGGACTCCGAATGCGCCGACCCAGGGAAATCCGGCGAAAATCAACGAGGGGACTACCAGTTTTGCATTTGAGAGCCATTGGACAATCTCCGTAGGTTTAAGGATTCCTACGGCACGAAGCATCTCGTTAAGGACTCCTGCGTTTGGCTCGTAAAAGTATTTCCACATCAGGAAAAAGACCATAACCGGAACTACCATGGGGATTACGAACATCACGCGGTAGATGTAACTGGCACGGTCATTGATAATATGATGAAGAATAACCGCGGCGGCAATCGGAATTATCATTTTTAAAAGATTGGCCAGAATGAAGAAACTGACAATAATGAATGATTTCCACAAGTCGGTGTCATGAATCACTTTTATAAGGTTTTCGAGCCCGGTAAATTCCTCGATCATGTCACCGTCCCACCGATAGAAGATGTGGACAAAACCGTTGAAGATTGGATAGTAATTGAAAACCAGCACAAGAAGCATGGGAAGCGCCACCAGGAAATAAACAGGCCAATAGTTTTTAAGTTTTTTCACACTTACCTGTACCGCCATTTTATTTTTCCCCCTGTTGCTTGCGGTATGCTGATTGCCCGGAAGTGTCCTGCCTGAGCTTAACCAACGCCTCATAACTTATTTTCGCATAATATCTGGTTCTGATGCGGGTAACCAGGTTTTCCAGGTTCATGCTGTAACGGGCGTCGAGACTGTTTAGCTCGCCTTTAGACATGTCCGTCCGGAGCAAAGCGGTTCCTACCGAAGAACGCTGTCCTTCTATATCAAAGAACTGGCGTTCCCCGGCATTGAGTGATTCACTTACCTCTTCAATCATATATGGAATGTTTCCGGCAAATTCATTCCAGAAATATTCTTTTGGATTATCGACGTCATCCATAATGATCCGTTCGAGAGTTTTCAAGGTTTTAGACCTGGATTTTTTACCCAGGAAAAACGGATTTGACACTGCCTTCCTGGAGTCGCCTTCGGTTGGTTTAAACTTCTTCAGCAAGCCTTCGTATTTTGCCTTGATTACCGCCGGGGGCCATTTACAATAGTCCATCATGGTTATCTGGTTCATTTTATATGAAGTAAGGAATTGCAGGAAATCCAGCGCCAAATTAAAATGTTTACTGGCCTTGGCAATGCCGAATTTACCTCCCACACCAACCCCCATTTCGGATATCCGGCCGGTAAAATCTTTATAATACCGGTTGTTCGGTCCAATAACGGGAATATTTATAACCTCAACTTTAAAAGGAGAATTTTTAACCATGCTCCAGGCGTTCCATGTCCCCTCCGGGAAGAAACCGACATTACCGGTAAAGAAAAGAAATTTGGTCTGTTCGAGATCCGTAGCGGAAAATCCCTTGCCGAAATTTCTCCCCAGTTCCCGGACCAGGTCAACTGCGGCAAGCAACCGGTTCCGGTCGAGTTTTTTATCAGACATCAATTTAAGCAGTTCATGGGTGGTAACGTATGGCGTGCAGAAGTTGGAACCGGTATCGTTCAGATTGCCGTTCAACTCTGAAAAATAACGTTTATACATATTACTCAGAGTTGACTTATCGAAACCGCGTACCCCGATGGGAATAATTGTCCGCCCGGTTTTTTTACCGTATTCCCGCAGTTTTTTGCATGCGTTCATCCACTCGTCGAAAGTATTTGGAAGCTTGTCGCTGCCGGTGGCCTTGCGCAGCAGTTGAGTGTTGACATAAAGACGATAAACATGGAAAAAAGTTCCCACTCCGAAGTAGTCGGCGTAAATCGGGTCCAGAGCGGAATTCATACCATCAACAAATGTATCTTTCCACGGGATTCCCTGCAGCGGAGTACCTTGGTTATATGGGTTGGGACGGGAAATGTAATTTGCAAGTGAGGCAAAATACTGATTGTGCAGTTGTGAAGAACCGGACAATTCGATAACGTCGGCCGGGTCGCCGCTGATCAATTGAGTAATGAACCATTGCGGATAACCGCGCACCGGAACTGTTGTCTGAATAATTTTTACCTTAATTCCCTTTTCGGCTTTAAGCGCTTCATATTGCCTGATGGCTTCAGCAAAGCCCTCGCGGAAACCGTCTTCCAACTGCCAGTGCGCGATGGTGATAGTTTCCACGCCGCGTTCAATCAAATTGTCTCCCCCGGACGTATTGATAATTACCATAACCACCGAAACCATATAGAACCCCAGAGCCATTACCAGGCCGAAGCGATTGGCTGCTCTGTTGCTTTCCGGTAAATCCTTTTTGGTCATGGTTTGCCTTTGTATGTTTTATATTTCAGATCACCCAGGAAACGTTTGACAATCGGGGCGCTGGAGGAATTTGGATATTCTTTCAGGAACAACAGGTAATATTTCCGGGAATTTTCATTGTCGTTAAGTTTCAATTGATATGTCCTGGCGATACGGAATAAAGTTCTTTCCCGAATTCGCGGATTGCTGATGCCGTCATTGAATGCAAATAACAGATGTTTAACTGCTTTATGATAATCCGAATCATCGATGACATATTGATCCGCCAGCATGATATTTACTGCACCCAAAAATATTTTCGGTCCCTTGTAAGACGCGATGAAATTGTTCAGAATTTTAAATCCCTTTTTGCGGTCCGGTCCATCGAGTTTATCAAACAGTTCCTGGACAAGGTAAACGGCCGCGAAGCAGGCTTCCGGACGATTCAGATGGTTTTTCATTATTGACTCATAAACTGTCTTATAGTTAATGCCATCCGCCTCCGGATAGATGCCTTTACGCATTTGCAGCGTTTGGGCGGCTCGCGCATAGGCCAATCCTGCCTGTAAACGAAGTCCTGCACTTAATGAGCCGTCCTCATAGATTCTTTTCAGTTCAGGCAAACCGTAATTCAAGTCCTGTTTTTTACGATCGAAGACAGCGGTCAGCGCCATCACTAGACGTGCTTCCGGCAACGTTGCATTTTCCCTGGCCAACTTTCTCGCCAACGGATACTGCATTGCGCCATAAGCTTTAAGTATCTCATTCTTTGATATATTTCCGGCATAAGCGCCGAATGCGATTTGAAATATGCAGCCAAACAGCAGGAGTTTATTTGTTTGCTTTCTCATAAGTAATATTCCGAAACGCCGCTATTGATGATAACGGCGCTTCCGTTTTGCATGGTTTTCAGGAATACTTTTCCCGACGCAATATTCAATCAGTCGTGTTTTTCAGTTCCTGATTTCTTTATCAGAATCATTCTGCGGAAAAGATGAGCATGTAAAAACGGTTCGGTTCCTTTTGGGCAAAGCGTCAGGCCCGGCTTGCGCCCCTTGCCGTCATTATCATTTATCAATGCCGAGAAACCGAACGAAGAACCCGGCTCGAATTTAACCATGTACAAAGCCTCATGCGGCAGGAAGATCGTATATTCTATAATATTCGGTTTTTTCCTTTCACAGGATACTTTGACGGCGTCATCGAATCCGGTTGTGGCATTGGCGGCGCCAATGTACCGGGTTCCGTTGGCAAAAGATAGATAAGCTCCCGGTTTACCGTTTATCGCCGCAATATTGTAATAGACGTCATCAGCGCGCAGCCGCTTGGCAATCTCGCTTTCCCTGGTGGCGTTCCCGCTCATGTCGAAGTACAACTGGATCGAATCGAACTTCCATGCGTTGAGAAAATCCTTAGGCGCCACATGCTTGTTGTCCGTAATCAGAAACCGCAATTTCAGGCCGGTTTTGTTCCATACCGCGGCAAATCGGGCCGAAAGGTCTTCATTCCCATTGTGTTTCAGTCCCGGTGCAAACGGACAACTTTCAAAGCGTTTGTCCATATTCAGGTATTTAACCCCGTCAAAGGACAGATTCGCGGAATATTCAGCCGTAAGCAGTGAAATCTTCTCATTTATAACGATTGTCTTATCCTGACTTTTCGCGATAAATTCCAGTTTTAACGGCGCGGTGTAATCGATCTTTGCGGATTTCATCGGGAACAACAATCTTTTTTCTTCATTAGGGCCGAAATGCGCTTTTATCTCCTTTACCGCAGGAACCCAGCTGGACGGCAGTCTCGTAATTTTCAGAGTCAGGTCCTGGCTTTGAAAACGTTGATTCCTTACGTTTGCACACAAAGTTTTGGCGTCAAGCAGCGTAATTTTAATTTTGAAGGGGCTGCCAAGCCCGGTAAATTTCAATTTTTTCATCTCCTTTTCCCCGTCCGAGCCTTTTGGAAAACGGAGATATACAACGGGAACGCCAAGTTTGATCTTGGGACCGTCAATCAGGTTTCCCAAAATATCAAAAGCCTTGGCCTCCGGAGGGATGACCATTGTTCCGGACACTTCACCAATGGTTTTGATAGTGCCCAACGGCCCATCCGCGGCATCCGGGAAAATAAAACAGCGCAGCGTCTGATCAAGCTTTATCTCCTGTCCTTTGCCTGCGGTTCCGAGAAATTCGATTCCGGCATTAATCGCTCCAGCGGCGAGAAGCGGATATATCTCGTCCGACGCCATAACGCCGTAAAGCAGCCAGCGCGGCATAAAATTACAGAAAACCGCGCCGTTAACCGCGTGATGAATCAAAAAACTGGAAATGACGGAGGCGTGATCCAGCTCGGTATCGCGGTAATATACCCGTTTGTACTCCGCATCCGCACTCAATATCTTGGTCTCCCTGACCCCGTAATACGCTTCACTGTTGTACAGCGGCAACTGTCTGCCGTTAACGTTGAAAATTTCCCCGAAAGCTTTTATCTTGGCCGCGGCGTTCTCATAGTCAGGGTCATTGTTGTAACCGTGAAAGTCAATCGCGTCGATATATTTCGCGCCTCCGGCTTCGACAAACTCTTTCGCCCACTTGGTCTCAAACACACTGCTGACCGGGCCGAATACTTTCATGTTCGGGTCGATTTTTTTGACAACCGGATAGATTTTTTTCAAGAGATAAGCCATTTTTTTCGGAGGCATACTCTGCTTGCCGGCGTCCGGCCCGGATCTGATGCGCCACAGATGAGGCTCATTAATCAGCTCAACCCCGTAAAGTTTACCTTTACAGGCCGTGACGCATTCAGCTACTTGCTTCAGCAATTTTGCTTCAACTTCGGGGGTAAGCGTACATGGCTTGTGAGGATGAATCTCATCGATATACGGCATCCGCATGACATTTTTATATGGGGATTCAGCCAGTTCCTTTTGAAAGACGGGGCTTCTTACGGCCTTCATATCCCGGGGTGACATAAAACGGTTGATAGTATTGTAAACCGGGAAATATCTATCATACTTCTGCAAATTCTGTTCAGTATAAGGCTCATAGTGCCCTCCGAAAGGATTACTCGGCAGCTTGGCATGCCCCAGATTTTTTAAAATGGCATAACGTAATTTAGTGGTCGAACCGTCTGAAGCCTTCAACACCACTTTAAAAATACCGCGCTGTTCCGGACAGGGAATCGGAACGTCGAGTGTGGAGTCCGGGGAGGATGGGAATTTCAGTTCCGTGTTGTCAATAACGCGGCCTGTATAATCCGTGACCGTCATCTTGATAGTTTGCTGTTTCGGCTTGCCGTTTTGTTTTAGGCGGATTTTCAGTTTCGGATTTTTTTCACCGAGATCGAAAAGAGTTCTTCCTGTTACACCGAGTTGCAAAGACGGCAAGGGTGCAAAGGAGCTATGTCGGCCTTCACGCACTTCGACCCGGTCCACTTCCGCTTTACCTTTCTGGACGTCCATGCGGACATAAGCACGATTGTATTTTGAAACCGGCAACCGTCCGGTCAAGGTATAATCTTTGAACTTATCCGTCAGCTTGAAGTCTTTTTTGAACAACTTCCAGTCAGAATTAATAAAAAATACCGTAATAATCGTCTGCTTTCCCGCTTCGGCGTTTTTCATGCGTATCCTGATGGTATACTCATGATTTGGCCGGTAATTGAACAGCCAGGAATGTATGCCGAAACTGTTGATGAACAATCGATCATTTTTGAATTCAGGCTGTTGCAGAGCTTTGGGCATTAATGACGCTTTGTATTTTGCGCCATAGTAACGGTTCCATCCCCATCCCTTGAAGCTGAAATCACCGTTTTCAACCAGATTTTTTTCACTGCCGCTCTTGTGCTTTTCCGGCTTCAGTATATCCAGTTTTGTTTTTCCAATCAGCAGGTCGCTGCCGGAGGGGACATCTATCCTCAACCAGAATTTCGGGCTTGAGACAATCTTTTCCGGTGTCGGAGCCTGAATTGAATACTTTTTCCACGCTGACGTTACCATAAATTCTTTGCCGGTGTTCCATTTGTAAGAGTCTCCCAGCAGGAACAGACGCATTTTTCCGTTATTGCCGGCGGAACGGGCCCAGACCGAATACCGTATGACCGCTTTTTTTCCGGGAAAGGGAATTTCGACAGACTGCAAAGCAACGGCTTTGGCTTTTTTCGGGCCCACAATCCGCATAACCAGCGGATAGTCCTTGAAGTTGAATTTTCCGGTCAAGCCGCTTTCTTCTCCAGGCTTGGCATAATTGAAGCGCCAACCTTCAGGAACGTTGTTCAGACTGTCGCGGAAAAGCCCATCTTTGAAGGCAGTTTTTTTTGACGCCGGTTCAGGTTTTACGGGTTTTATTGCTCCAAGCGGCAGCAATTGAATATTGGGCGCGTCCACCAGTATATCACTTCCTTCCATAACGTCTATCCTGGCCCAGAATTCCGGTTTGACAACTATTTTCTGGGGAATTTTGGCCATGACCGCATATTCCTTCCAGGCGGTTGTAACAGTTGCATTCAATTCGCCTTTCCATTTGTAACTGTCGCCCAAAAGAAACAGGCGTATCTTTCCGTTTTTATGTACCGAGCGTGCTTTGATCTTAAAGCAAATTACACCTGAACGTGCGGGAAAAGGCATCGGGAGAGTCTGAAGCGCCGCAATCTTTTTTGCGGAACTGACAATTCTCACAACTTGCTGGTTATCCTGCGATTTAAACTTTCCAGTCAATCCGCTTCCGGCATCCGGTGGGCTTCCATACCATTTCCATCCGTTCGGCGCCTCTCCTTCTTTACCGGTAAAACCGGCCTTGAAAAACGGTGCGGCATAAGACTGCATAGTCATCATTAAAATTAGGATTCCTGCCATAAATTTACTTGCCTGAGAAATCATTCCGTTCTCCTTTTTTAAGTTATTATTGTCTTATTCAAGAAAAAAACAGTTTACTGGCCGCATCCTCATATTCCGGCATTTTTTCAAGGATGTTCAGGTAGCGGTCATCCTGGTAATAAAATGCGGACATATGCAGGATCGGGGTAAGTTTTTCCGGGACAAAACCATACATTTCCGGGTATGTCCATTCCTTTTCCCCGGAAGCGAATCCGGCCAGGAAGTCGATACTCGATTTGACGCCGGCGCCGGATCGGGGCCGGTAATTGAACAGATCCTCCCCATGATCCAGAGCAATGACCGCCGCCGCCAGAAATGCGCTGGCTCCAAAAATTGAATATCCCCACGGCTGAGTCCTTTTCAACTCATTCGGCATGGAGCCGTCAGGCATTATCTGGACGGCCATTTTTTGTCTGGCTGTGTCAATATATTCTTTAATCAGTTTGTTTTTACCGCGCCATGAAGCCAGTTTCAGGCACAACACGGTGTACCAAGCTCCGTGATTGTTCGGGGCCATGTTTTCATCCTGTCCAATCCTGCTGTCTCTCAGCCAGTCGAGAAATTCAGACATCCACTGCTTCATTCCTTCACCGTCTGCCTTTGACCAGTGACGGGAGGTTTCAAGCATGCTGATTGCGTCAATGATCTTGATCAGGAAGTGAAATTCAATAATGCCGGCGTCGCGGCCGGTGCAAATACCGGGGATCGCCTGCCCGAAATTCAAGTTTGGATTCATTTTGGATTCCGGCAGCAGGAACCAGTAGCGAATCAATTCCACGGCCTTGGCCGCATGTGTCTCATTGCGAGTGAAAAAGTAGAGTACGGACCGGGAGTAAATGGAAGTAAACATCCGCTTCTTGCGGTTGTTGTCATTGTTTGGGTCCACCGCTTCAGGATTGAGTTCGCCGTCCCGGTTTATGTACGGTAAACCGTCCGGTTTGTCCGGGTCGGGAAACCAGTAAGCGCCCTGACTGTAATAATCGTGCGGATCATTGCTGGGCGGCATGAGCAGTTTGTCAATGGCGACACTCTCGGGCTTGTAATGCTGTTTGAAACATTTAAACTCTGACAACTGTCTGACGATTTCACGCTTAACCGGGTCATGCTTCCGGTAACCGGCAAGGGCCCGGTCCATAACGGCTTCGGATAATGTAAATGTTTGCTTGCCAAATATTTCGTTTGAGTTCATATTGTTTTTCAAGCAGTTGATTATCATTGATGGTTTATTTTGTGCCGGAGAAAAAAAACCTTCCGGCGGCGTCATCATAAGGTGGTATTTGTTCAAGAATTTCCCGGTAACGTTCGTCCCGGTAATAAAACGCCGCAATGTGCAGGGCCGGACTTAATTTTTCCGGGAGAAACCCATATAATTCCGGACACGGCCACGTTTTTGGACAGCACCGGAATTTTTCATAGGCATCCTCGTTTCTTTTTTCAGGGATATTATAGGCGAAGTCGGCCTTGCCGTACTCTCCGGCGTATAATTCCGGATAAGACCAGACTTTCTCACCTGAGGCATACGCCGCCAGAAAATCCACGGCTTTCTTAATTCCCGCCCCGGATTCCGTCTGATAATTAAACAGGTCTTCATTGTGTTCAAGCGCTATCGTTGCGGCGGCCAAAAAACCATTGATTCCGAAAATCGAATAATGCCACGGCTGGGTTCGCTTCAGTTCGACGGGTTGAGAACCGTCCGGCATTATCTGCTTTTTTACTCTTTCCCTGATTTTGCCGGAGTATTCATGTATCAATTCTTCAAAGCCGCAATATGATGCCAATTTCATACTCATGGCCGTATACCAGGTTCCATGATTGCTGGGGGCCTGGCTTTCCTCGATACCGATCTCACTGGTTCGCAGCCATTCAAGAAAATCAGCCATCCATTGCTTTATCCCCTTCTCGTCAGCTTCGTCCCAATGTTTCGACGAAGAAATCATCAGAATGGCATCGACTACCTGTATGAGAAAATGAAATTCAATTATTCCGGCGCCGCGACCGTCGCGGATGCCCGGAATTGCCTGTCCGAAATTGACATTCGGGTTCATTTTTGTTTCCGGCAGGAGAAACCAGCGGCGCAACAATTCGATTGCTTTATCCGCGAATGATTCATTCCCTGTAAAAAAATAAATAACCGCCAGGGAATAGATGTTGGTGAACATCCGCTTCCTTCTGTTTCTATCGCATTGCGGATCATCGGCGTCAGGATTAATCAGGCCATCTTTGTTGATGTAAGGGAGTCCGTCAGGCTTGGACTCGTCAGGAAACCAGAATGCTCCCTGGCTGTAGTAGTCATGAACATCGCCGCTGGGGGGAATTTTAAATTTATCTACCGCCAGGCTTTCCGGCTGGTAATTCTGGAGGATCTTGAATTTTTTCAGACGATCCATGACATCTGAATGAGTATGTTTTACTGCATTGCCTAAAATGGTTTTAGACAATGAAAAAACCTGTCTGCCGAATACTTCATACTGTTCCATATTCACATCATTTCCATTTTTGATATTTCTTTATCAGTACTCAACCACAAAGCAACACGCAAATTATTTTTCAGCCCCCTTCATCTCATGGCGCGACGGCTTCATTGTTTTATTAGGAAAAACGTTTCACTAAAAACAAACATAACAGGATTTTTTATATTTTCCAATGCTTTGTTTCATTATTTTATTAATTTTTATTTTCCGAAACCCCGCATGTTTACGGATTGCGGTCAATCTTTGCACGTTCTTCACTCAAGGCATAATTTTTGTAATATGTATGCTGTAAAGGTGTTATGATTAAAATTATTGAAATTATCAGTGGCAAACGGCGTTAGATTCGCAACTCCGCCAGGAAAAACAACAATCATAAACAAAGTAATGCAAAGTATATTTTCTCTCAATTTCAGGTTGCTTATTGCAAATAGAGCAGTATTATCTATATTGAAGAAAAACGATTAACTAACAACTGAATTATTATTTTTAAGGAAGAGTTAATGCGAAAAGTATACAGGATAAATGAAGCGCCGGAAGAAGCGCTCAGGAATCAAGCTAAACTTGGCGCAAGTCTTTACGGTACGGCGGCAATATCCCCGGAAACAGTAGAGGCCGATACCATTAGTTCATTTGAAATTACCTATACTGCCGGCCAAACCCCATTGAAAGCCGGAACGGGGATCAGTCTCCACATACCGGACCAGGGGTGGAGCGCCCCGGTTTTAACTCCCGGCGAATGCGGATACGTTGAAGTTGACACTGACGCCGGCGCGGAACTTGAAACTTATCTCCCCGAGGGACCCAACACCAGGCACTGGATTTGCATTAAGGTAGTAAGGGGAAATGTCAAACCGGGAGATAAGATCAATATTTATTATGGAGGAAAAAGCAGCGGAGCTCCCGGAGCGGAAGCTGTCAATTATCCAGGTGTGTTTACATTCATGGTGGCATTTACCTTGAATCCTTTTCCGAAATACGCGGAATCCCTTTGGTCGCCCCAGCATCCGGGGTACTGTATCTACGCCAACCGTCTGGAAAAGGAACCCCAAATTTCAGTCACCGGAAACTTGGCGGAGCGTCTCCACTTAACGCTGCCGTCGAATGCAGTTACAGGGAGTAAGATTGGACTGAAAGCGCAACTGATGGACCGCTGCCACAATCCGGCGTCAAGGACGAATGTATCGGAAGCGAAATTGTATTGGGACAACGGTATGGAACTCGGCGAGATCAATTTCAATGAAAAAGCTCCATTCCGCCGGGAGCTGTCCATTGCGGTCCCGGAAGGGGAGGGGGGCTGTTACCTCTTTGCGGAATGGAACGGTCAAACCTGGATGAGCAACCCGGTAGAAGTGAAAAAACAGGTGGATGAATTTATCTACTGGGGAGATCTGCACGCCCAGGGAGCGCAATCCGATGGTTATGGAGAACCGGAAGAGTATTTCCGCAGGGCCAGATACGATGCATGCCTAGACGTTTCCTGTCTGACTGACCATAGTGACGGTATTTGCTTTCCCATCATGCTCGGTTCAAATGAATGGCGCAAGGACAAATGGGATAACCTGAATAGAGTAACCGAGAAGGTTTATGAGCCTGGAAAATTTGTCGTTTTTCCTGCCATGGAACTTTCCAGCGACGTAAAAAAATATCCGAGCGGTCTGCGGGAACGCAATCATCGGAATGCTTATTTTTTCGATGAAAATGATTCGGTATGTTTCAGTTGGCGGGAATTTCCCGGCAGTATTGACTGGTATCGTTTTCTGCGGCCATTTAAATACATGATAATTCCGCATACCCATTGCGCGCGTTTGGACTGCTGTTACCACAATCCCAGGACCGAACGTGTAATTGAAATAAAGAGTGACAAAGGATCTGGCGAAAATTTCCACAGGCCGGACATTTCGGCAACGAAAGACCACGGTGGCGTACTGGAGTTCTTGAAGCGCGGCTTCCGGGTAGGTATGGTCGGTTCAGGAGATTACCACCACAATACCCCGGGCAGACATTTCCCCCAGAAGGAAAAACCCGGATTCGCGAATTGTCAGCTTAATATGGGGGGACTGGCGGCTATCCGTGCTCCCAAGCTTGATCGCGAATCAATCTGGGATGCCCTTTACAGACGCCGGACTTACGCAACCACAGGGGTGAGAATTCTTCTGGATGTGACAATGAAATTCGGTGATTCCGTTACCCGGATGGCCGGAGAGAAAGTTGCCGGACTAGATGACGTTGCTGTCCGCAAGTTCACGGTCAATTATGGATTGACCGGCCCGTTGAAACGGATCGAGCTGGTCCGGAACGGCGATCTTCGAAACCCGGTTGCTGTCTATGAACCGGAAAGCAAAACTGATGTTTTCCGCAAAAACGAAATGGTGAATGATGTTACGCTGACCGACAATTCTGATTTGCATGATTTATGGCTCAATGCGGACTTTCCGCCAATGCCGCCTCATAAATTTATTTTTTATTATGTCCGGGTTTTGCAACAGGACAACGAAATAGCCTGGAGCAGTCCGATCTGGCTGAGCGACCGGCCCATTCTGCCGCTTTTGGACGCCTGATCCGGCTAATTGACATTCTGAACAGGAGAAATTCATGTTTCATAAAAATTTAAAAGAACTGAGAACTTTTCTTTATGACGCTTATTGGCCCCCGTTTGCGCCTGAACTGGCCTATGATCCGGCATACGGCATCGAACTGTGTAAAAAAGCCGGTGCGAACGCCATCCGTTTCGGTTCCATAGGCAAATACGCGATGTATCCCAGCAGAATAATTCCGCATCATCCGAAACTGGATGGGCGCAACCTGTTACAGGAGACCATCGAAATCGGCGAAAAGGAAGGAATCAAGGTAATTGGCTATATTCCGGTTGGACACGCCTTGCCCGGCAGTTGGCTGCGGAAGCTGAAACCTGAATGGATTTTTCGGGACAAGCGCGGCAACGTTGTTTCACCGGGGGAACAGAATCGTCACTTCGGCGGAGAACCGCTGTTGTCGGTATGTTCGTTTGGCGCATATCGCCGGGACATAATTGAAGTTGTCAACGAAATTACCGGACACGATGTTTATGCGGCTTACCTTGACGGTCCTTGTCAGGGATGGGGCGCGGAAGATAAAATATGCCAGTGTGAAGCTTGTCAAACCCGCTATAAATCTGAAACCGGCGGTGAATTGCCGGATATCGGCGATGACCGGGAGCGATTAAAAGATTATTTGGAATGGGGCAGAAAAAATTTGTTTGACCTGCTTAGGGAAATCCGGGAAATAGCTGAAAAGAAAAATTTACTGCTGATGATGAACCGGACTCCCGCATTATTGTGCGGCAGCCGCTGTGAAGTTGAAATGCTCAAGTTGACGGATTGTTTCCTGATCGAATCCGAACGCGGCGGCATCGAAGGCGCAAGCGTTGCCCAGGCCCTTGGCAGAGATATCTGGAACTACACCAACCGGCATACCTGGCATCCGCGGCTTTCCAATCCGGACTCGGAACGGCACAGTCTTCATCAAGGACGGCTGACATTGAGTCTCGGAGGCATTCCGATAGTTTCTTACGCAGGACGCTTTTTCAATTCGGATAAACACATAGAAAACATTGCCAGACTTTTCGAGGACAGCAAAAAATGTCTGAAGATAACCGGCGGCAATGTTTCCATGAGCCGTTTTGCCTGTGTATTCCGCAATTCCAGCGAGAGGGAATTTGTGACTCCCGGAGTCGACGGAGTTGAAATAAACGATGACGCAATCAATATCGCCGAAAGTCTCAATTCAGTTGGTATCCCGGTTGCGGTTTTACCTGATCTGTTTATGGATGATGCAAAACTTGTCAACTCATTCAAGGCGCTGTTCATAACCGGACAAGCCATCCTGAATCCGGAACGCATAGAGATGCTGCGGAAATTCTCGCATGACGGCGGAACCGTAGTGTTTACCGGGATCGCGCCTCCCGGATTTTCCGGGGTGGCGGAAGCAACACCGGATTCACGGCTAAGGACGGCGTTGACTACCCAATACTGGTGTGGTAAACGCTATGACTGTTATTTGCGGGCCCCGGGATTCGACCTGTTGCCTCAAGCGGAAAGCTCCATGTTCAAAAGCGCAGGCGCGGAAGTTGTGGCGGAAAGTGTTATCTTTGACTTGGACGGCGAAATCACATATCCATCCGTGTTTAAACATAAGGCAGGGAAAGGAAACTGCATCGTTTTCGACTCACCGCTTGAAAAATTTATTTCCGCCGCCAATAATGATATTGACCGTTTTTTTCGCTTGGTTTGTCTTGAAAACACTGAAATTCCGGTATTGTTGCGGGACGCAAATATTCCGGTATCAGTGTCGCTTCTGGAAAACGGTGCACGGCAGTTTGTCTATGTGGTTGCATCCGGTGCCGGGCGGATCAAGCTGACTACAGGTTCCGGGAAAAAGGCGAAAACCAATTTCGGCGGATCATTAACCGGAGATGGCCGGAACCTTATCTTATCATTCAATGAATTTGAAGTAATTACACTGGAACAGGAGGGATAAATGGGTAGCTTAAAAGGTAAAAGGGCTTTGATAACCGGCGGGGGACAAGGATTGGGAGCCGCAATTTCCCGAGAGCTTGCAAGGCAGGGGTGTGACATTGCCATACATTATTTTTCCAGTCGGCAGGGGGCTGACGAAATCCGCAAGGACGTTCAGGCTGACGGGGTCAAGGCCGTTTCATTTCAGGCAGACCTGACCGATGAAAAGCAAGCCGGAAAGCTGGTGGAAAATGCCGTTGCCGCACTGGGCGGGATCGATGTATTAGTCAACAATACCGGAGACCTGGTGAAACGGGTTTACCTGGAAAATATCGATGATGGATTCTGGGATAAAGTCATGGACGTAAATATGCGGAGCATGATGTATGTGACAAAATACGCAGTCAAGTATCTTGCTGAAGCCGGAGGAGCGAGCATCATTAATCTGGCTTCACTGGCCGGGCGCAAAGGCGGACACTCCGGTTCGCTGGTTTATTCCACCAGCAAAGGCGCGGTAATAACCTGGACACGGGCATTGTCGGGAGAGCTGGCTGGTCGCGGTATCAGGGTAAACTGTGTAGCTCCCGGACTGATGCTGGGAACCCGCTTTCACAATACCCACACAACAGAAGAATCCGCTAATAAAACCATTGCGGGTATTCCGCTCGGACGCGCAGGAAATTCAGAAGACGTGGCCCGGCCGGTAGCTTTCCTGGCATCGGAATACGACGGTTTTATTACCGGCGCCACCCTGGATATCAATGGCGGTGTTTATTGTGCATAACCCTAACTGGTATTTAAATGATGAATGTTGCAAATTTAATTAATGACAACGAGTATTCCGTTGTTCTCTGTCTGGGAGACAGCATTACGGAGGCCAATCACTGTACCGAAGGATACCCCGGATATGTCGCTTTGCTGGACGAAGCGCTGCGCTTACGTTTCCGGAAAAATAAGTATGTCGTGATTAATTCCGGCATTGGTGGCGCTCATGCCGTAAGCTCCGTGGAGTTTATCAGCAGACAGCTGAATCAATTCAAACCGCGGCTGACAACCGTAATGTACGGCATGAATGACTCCGGCAAGGGCGAAAGCAACCTCGCGGCGTTTGAAAAAGCCATGAACAGAATAGTTGAAAGTATTACCGCCATCGGTTCCGAACCGGTGCTGATGACTCAGAATCCATTGGATTACGGCTGTTCTATCGAAAGTATTTTACGCCGTCGATGTTTCCCTGACTATATGGACGCAGTCAGAAAGTGTGCAGCGGAAAAGAAAGTGGAACTGGTCGACGTAAACGCTGCCTGGCAACGGGAAATACTGGAAAAGGACAACAATGAACATTTCAAAATGATGCATGACGGAATACACCCGAATCATCACGGACACCGCTTCATTTTTGAACGGCTGAAAAAGCAATTATTGTTTTGATGCTTGAATCTTCAGCAAATCAGGTTCTTTTTTTGAGAAAGAGAATTTTTATGGAGAAAGCGGATTGAGAGTAAGACTTAAGGACATCGCGGATAAGGTTGGGGTAAGGACGTCAACGGTGTCCATGGTGCTGAATGACCATCCCAAGGCCCAGACATTTTCCCCGGCTACGCGCCAGAAAATCAAGGCGACGGCCGCCCGTCTCGGCTACATTCCCAACGCGGCTGCCAGAGCTTTGATTACCAAGCGCACTTACAATATCGGCTTTATCATCCCTGAATATGCTTCACAACGCTGGTCGAACCAGTTTTATTCGGATATGCTGAACGGCATCGATGACGTATGCTACAAGCATAATTATAATTTGATCGTACACTGCTGTAATTTGAGCAATGCCATGGATTTTGTTTTCCCGCGCGGCATCTCCGAACGGAACATCGATGGTCTGATTATCAGCAATGCCGTCTCTCCCGACATACTCAAACGGTTTGAAGAACTTAAAGTTCCCTGTGTCAGAATAGGCTCCCCAAGCAACATTACCGGAAGCATAATTCCTGAATTGTCCCCGGATTTGATCAGAGGCCATATCCTGGCGCTGGAATATTTGTCCCGGCTGGGACACCGCCGGATCATGCTGTTCAACAGCGGAAACCAGCACTCCCGGTTTTTCGCGGACAAGCTCAGGTCAGGCATCTCCGGCACAGTCCTACACGAAAAACTGGATTTGATGGCATTTTTCACCTCAAATGGCAAATGCGATGAATCTTCTTCACTTGAATTTATCACCGATTATTTCAGCAGGGATGAAGCGGAGCGGCCAACTGCTGTTATTACAAATCCCCAGACATGTCTCGGTATTTTCAATGAGATAAAAAAATATAATCTGAGCTGCCCGAAACACCTGAGCCTTGTCAGCAATTACAATTTCGGTTTGTTCGATTACATTATTCCGGGATTGACCTCCCTCCAGTACGATAATGCCGCAATTGCCGGATATTCCGCCGAAAAACTCCTGGATATGATTGACGGCAAGGATAACGGCAAAAATACTGCTCTGACGGATTTTCCCGTCACCTTGAACATTCGTCAGTCATGCTCAAATGTTCAGCTCTGACGCTCCGGGATTGTATGAATCCTGATTGTACAGCTCATCTTCAACGGCCTTATCAAGATTTGCCCGGGATGCCGGCAAATAAGTTATGGTACGTCCCGGCGACGAAAAGCGGGTAAAGCGTATTTTCTTCTCCCGGATACCCATCATATGTATTTCCCCGCGCAATGTCAAACCGTCAGCGTTAAATTCCGCCGGGCCCGAATGATCGAGAAACAGTGTCGCCAGTTCATGCTTTGACAGATTGTTCAACTCCTGATCCAATGCATACACTACCGGTCCTTTTTTTACCGCCAGTTTGCCTTGTTGAGCAACAGTTCCCTTTATTAATTGAACACTGGCTGGAAGATTGATGTCGATTTTATCTCCGTTATGCCACAAACGTTTTATTTCCAGGAAATTACCCGGACTGCCATAATATGTTTCAGTGCCGGTTGATGCAGAAAAGCCCCGGCTCCAGCGCGGCACGCGGAATAACAGCGAAAACCCGGCAGGTTTTGCAATTCCAACTTTTATATGGGAACTGTCCCCGTTCGGGTAACCGGTATTCTGCGTAAGTTCAACATCTGTACCATTTATCTCAGTTTTGACCGAAGATTCTTCATAGAGATTGATAACCAGTCCGTCGCCGCTCTTCAGATAGACCGCCTGGGGCAGTTCAAACATAATCCGGCGCAAATTATTCGGACAACAATAAGTTTCACGTTCATACCACACTCCCGGTTCATTGAACGGGGTAAAATAGCGTTGGTTCAATCCGTCCGGCGACTGCGCCGCGAATAAAGCATTATACAGCGCCCGTTCGTAAAGGTCGCCATAGATGCTGTTTCCCTCGATTTCCAGCATCTTGCGGCAGATGCGCAGCAAATAGGCCGTAGCGCAAGTTTCCCCCCATCGACCCAAACCGATCTGGGAATTATCCCATAACTCGCCCCAGACTCCGCCGCCGGTACACGTTCCGCTGACAGATGAATATCCGCCGTTCAGAATGCGCCGGAAAAGCTCATGGGCCCCACCGGTCAGGTTTTTATATTCCCCGATTATGTCCCCAAGTATCAATTGAGCGTGAATCCTGGCCATGAAGGTGTAAACATGGCGAATGCCGTTGACCGGTAATAAACGGTCATATTCCTCCATGCTGCAAGTAAGGTTGAATTCATTAAGACAATAATCAAGAAAGCGTTTTTCGCCGGAATATTTATGCAGCATTAGTAAAGCCTGTTCCAAGCCAAGATTCAGTAAAGTTTTGCGTTGGAGCAGGAAATCGCCGAGGCGCAGGGCCGTTTCCAGAGAATTTTCATCGCCGCAAAGGGCATAGTTTCCGGTCAAGGCAATAATAATATAAGCCTGCTCATGGTTGTCCCATGCGCCAACCTTATCCGCAAAAACACTGATATTGCCATCATTCGACTGGCTGGCGGACAATTCCCCGATGATTTTTTCTTTTAAAAGCTGCATCCGCTCTCCGCTGACTCCGGCGGCCGTTGCTTTCACGATTGCATCCAGCAACATGCCGATCCCGGCAAAACCTCCGGGAACCAGGGGTTCTTTCAGGCGCTTTTTGAAATGTCGGGCAAAATTACCTTCAATATCAAGATGGTCCAGGATTTTCTCAGCGGTAATCTGCATCCTGTGTCCGATTTCACCGTTTACCTTAATCTCACCGGAAGATAGTTTTTGGAAATTTGTACTCATTTTGATCACCTTAATTATATGCTTTGCTTAGTTTTTTGATAATCCCGGGGGCTCCTGGGAATGGTAATTCACGGGTACGGATGGTTCTTTCCAGCTTGTCAACTTCCGGCGATGGAATCCGGTTCACCTTGCCGAGCGAAGCCGCCACAAACACCGAGAGAGCCATGTTTTCCAGCATTTCCAGCAATTCAAGGGCTCGCGGCGGCCCTTCCGGACTGCAGATCATTACTCCGTGATTACGCATCAGGAAGGCATTGGATTTTTTGATTGCGCCGTCAAAAGCGGCGGCAAGTTCCCGGGATAAAGGTTCGGCGTATGGCACATACAGCACCGGGCCCAGCTCGATAACCGGTTCCGGCAGGAACGGCGCGGAAAGATACTCCTCGTCCAGCAGGGAAAATCCTGTCAGGATTGGAGGATGCGCATGAACCAGCCCTTTGATGTCCGGACGCTGACGCAGGAGATTCAAATGAATCGGGGTTTCTCCAGTAGGGCGGCGTCCGTTTCCGGCAAATTTTACCTCTCCGTCCATGTCGATAATCACGATGTCATTAAAAGTAAGGCTGCGTTTCGGGACTTTTGTCGGGGTGATCAGAACCGTATCCTCATCCACCCGGCAGGACAGGTTCCCCCCGTGAGACGTGACGTAGCCGATTTCACCAAGGCGGACTGATGCTTCCACCAGTTCATTGATATTATTTTCATGTTTCTTTTGTAAATTATCCATAAACGGCTTCTCCTTTGTTGATTGCCAATTGATCCAGCGGAATACCGTCTTCCGGAACAAATTGTCTCCAGTAAGCAACGGTTTCCCGCAACCGGTTCAGGATATCGTGATTCATATCCGCAGTACCGCTGAACATTTCCAGTGTCAGGAAAATCTTAGCGGATTTTTCCGGCATGAAACCGTTATTTTCAGTTGCCTGATAAGAAGTCAATAGCGCCCGTAAGACTTTCTCTCCGCTGATGATGCCGGTTTTATTATTTTCCTTTGTAAAAGGTAAGTGCGCCGAGCTTTTCCCCGAGGTTTGCTGCAGGTGGATTATCGGAGAGTAGGCTCCAAGTTTTTCAAGCCATAAATATGGGTCGCCATCTTCATATTCCGCGAATAAATATGGATATTTATCCATTTCCCGTTCTATTTTTTCGATCGCCGCATTTTCCTCAATCCCGAGACAACCTTCAGCCTTGGAAAATGCGGAATAAGCGGTTTGCGGCCCCAGCCATAAACCCATTGTATCGTCGCGGCTGTCACGGAACGCTTCTTTCAAATTTCCGAATCCGGGACGCATAAACCTGCGCTGTCCACATTGGTGACCAACATCTATGGTGATATAAAACTGGCTGGAGCTTTGCCGGTTGACTTCCCGCAGCATTTTTTCAGCGCCTTTCAGTGTCCACGGGATCTGGTGCGGGGTGTACATCTGTTCGACTCCGATGCTTTCGCAGCCGTTTTGAGCGGCATACTCTGACAATTCAGCCAAATGCGTATAGAGGTTGACCTCAGCTTTATAATATTGCTCAGAATTTTGCAATACCGCATCGGGAAAAGCATGACAAAAGAAACCGAGTCCGGCATTAACTTTTCCAGCCGTCACACTCATCGGCTTCAACCATTCATTAAGGAAACGGTTTCTGATCGATTCCTCCGTGTGGGCAAGTCCGAGGGTTGCGTAAGTGCCATGACCGGAATAAAGGTTCACCACTTTTACGCTGGTTGTTTTCGAGCTGGCATTTACCTTCTTAATCCAGTTATTGAGATATGCAGGCCCCATGTATAACGGATCACACTCGGTATCGGCGCTGGCCTCCACATATGAAATCCCCAAACTTTTAACCACCCGCATCCAATCGGCAGGATCAGTCCAGCGCTTGGAAGCAAAACAGTTGTCAATCGCCAGATATATTTTCGGATAAGTCATGAGGTTATTCCCCTTAAGCGCCTAAAACAAGCTTACGCATAAGCCGGCTGGATGCCACTGCATCCTGGCGTTCAATAATCATGCTGATTTCATCCATATCCGCTTTGTCCATAAGTGCTTCAAGGCAATCGAGCCATTTCGCGCTTTCCTCGACTGCGTCACGCCCGTCTTCGCGGTATGGGAACTGGTCAATAGTCATCCATCCGTCATAACCGGTACGCCGCAGCCAGTAAAAGAACTCCAGATACTCAAGTGTGTGTACCGAACCGACGATCATATCGTCATCCCAGTAACGATAATTGTCGTTGATATGAACGTGGAACAGCTTGTTTCCGTATTTCTTGAGCATGGCCACGGCCTCCGCCGGATTTTCGTAGCCAAGCATGGCGTGTCCGTAATCCAATGCAACGCCGCAGTTCTTTTCGCCGATCTCATTGAGCATCATCAGCGTTGTACCGATGGTACTCACATAGCAATGTGTGCGCGGCTCCTTGATTTTATATTCCAGTGAAATCTTTATATCGTCGCGGTATCTGCATGCCTCCCTGACTCCATCGGCGAACCAGGTTCGTGACTGGATATAGTCAGCCTGAAACAGATAGTCGTAACCATCCTGTCCCGGCCAAATTGTAACCAGATCGCAATCAAGCTCCGCCGCCGTATTCATGGCTCGGCAAGTAGCTTCGAGCGCATCTTTTCTGATCCGGGGATCAGCCGAGGAAAACGAGCCGTGCTTCCACTTCGCTTGGGCAAAATGATCGACAGCGACGGAAACGACCTTTAATCCGGTCGCGCATAGATCCTGTTTCAGTGCTTCAATATCTTCCGTTAAATCAGGAGTCAGCACCAGGTCGACTCCTCCCAAAAGGGGGATTGACGCACAGCGGTTCAGCAGTTCCTGATAAGTAAACGGTGGCGCATAAGCGGAGCAATAGCGGTCGAAGCACGATCCTACGTTGCCGAGAAAAACAGAATACTTTCTTTTCATATCCATACAGCCCTTTCTTGTTGGCTTATATTTATAAATTATATTGATATAATAATTATTTGCAATATGTTGTATATTTAAATAATTATTGATAATATGGATTATATTATTATGGCTTTTTCAAGGTTTTTTTACAAACACAATGATGCCGGGGCCGGAACTTTTTATGTCAAAGGAATGGGGATCCATGAAAAAATGAGTCCCGGGATAATTCGTCACGGCGGTCCCGGATATCCATATTTGTTCACTGTTTTTCATGATAGGGCATGGATAAATGTGGACACTGCGCCGGAAAATGCTGAAAAAGGTTTTTTTCTCTGGCCAATGGAAACGTATCATGTTTATGGCAATGAAAACGAGTCCTGGGATCATTCCTGGCTGTATGTCCGGGGTGAATCCATTGCGCCGATGCTGGCCAGAAACCATTTCCCGGCAAACCAACTCTTATTTTTCAACATGGAAAACATATTTGTTAATTATCTGAAACTTATTTATGCCGAAGTGAAAAAGCAACCGCGCCAGGATTCTTATATGCTGGAAGGGATCGTTATGCTGCTGTTCCACGAACTGGCGCGGGCTTGGAGACATGGCAGGAAACTGATCCCGGACAACATTCTTGCCGCTGAGGAATATATCCAGAAAAATTTTCATCGGAATTTGGCGCTTGGCGACATTGCCCGGATTTCCGGTTTGTCAATTCCGCGTTTTACGGTGATATTCAAACAATATTACGGAGAGCCGCCAGTGCAATATCTTATCCGGACCCGTATTGAGCGGGCAGCTAAACTACTGCAGTACAAAAACCTTAGGATAAAACAAGTTGCTCTGGAAACCGGGTTCGCCGACCAATTGTATTTTTCCAGGAAATTCCGCGAATATTTCAGTTGCTCTCCAAGAGAATTCAGAAACAATCAGTAGCGGCAAACCAGGAGCTGTACATTGTTTTCAATGCATTTTCCAACGGAGGAAGTTCCGGTTCCCATAATCGTTCCCATTCCAGCGATACGGGTTTTTCAAAACGCATTACCCGCAAAATGTCGAGTATCTCCTTGACCGGAACGTCTCCCTCACTCGGAAGCGCCCCTTTGGGTTTTCCTGAACCGGCCTTGATACTGTCTTTAACATGGATTTGCACAATCTTGTCATTCAAACTTTCCAGGCTTTCCTGCATTGGTTCACCTCCGAAGCGCCAGGTGTGATGAACATCCCATACAATCGGAACCGGATGTCCCAGGGCGTCAAAGAGCAACTGGCAATTAGTCGCGGAAGAAAAACCGTCATGGGTTTCCAGGGCCAGTTGACATTGGATTCCGCAATCCTGTTTAAGCGAATACCAGCGGGACATTCCGTTCCTGGCACACCGGATCAGACCAGGGGCCGGATTCTCCGAATAATCGAACCCCCCGAAAACCCGGCAATACGGAACCTGTAACTTGTCCGCCATAGCTGCCAGGTCAAGCAGTTTGTCATAATCGCTATCGTTTTCCGACACCAGACAGAAAGAAGAGTCCAGCATATTTACGAAAGAAGTTTCAGCCAGGTGCTTGAACCGTTCCGGATAATTCCGGCCGTACTGCCGTAGACAATCCGTTATATCGGCAGTTCCCCGCAAAGCCCTCAGTTCCACCGATTCGATCCCGAACCGGGCGGCAAGTTCAACTATCCCGTCCAAGTCCATTTCCGCGCATCCCAACGTTGAAAAGCTCCAATGCAGGACATCGCGGGAAAAATCACAGAATGAATTCAGATTATCCATAATTTAACTTGTTGCTGGTCATGTTTTCCAGCCTTTGTCGGCTGAGTTGGTGCAACAACGGCTGGCCGCGGAAATACCTGTCTATCTCCTCAAGCATGGCCGGGACATACCTGTGGGTATTTTGTCCGGCGCAATGCGGTGTTAATATGACGTTCGGCAATTGCTGGAGAGGATGCCCGTCAGGAAGGGGCTCCAGGTGAAATGCATCCGCGATATAGCAGAAGCCATTCCGGGAAAATTCAGCAAGCAGGTCTTCCTCGTTGATGAGCAACCCTCTTCCGGGATTGAGCAAAGCCGCGCCCGGTTTTATCAGGGAAAGCAGTTTACGGTCGATCCTTCGCCGGTTTTTCGGGGTCAGAGCTGCCAGGCAGATTATTACATCGCATGAGGAAAAGATTTTTTCCAGTGACGCCAGAGTCCATTCATTCGTTTCGCCTGAGAGGTGATCGCTGGCAATCATTATCTTTTCCGGCATGAACGGACGCAGCAACTGCAAATAGGACCTGCAGATATCCCCGTACCCCCATACTCCAATGACTGAATCCCGGATATTTCTGAAGTCAATGCTTTCTTTCTGCCAGTTCATCGGCCGTTTTCCTCCAACATTGGCATACTTGAGAAAATTATTTAATCCCAGCCAGGTCATGGCAACGCACCATTCCGCTACTGATTCAGCCATTATCGCATTCGCGGAGCATACATTTATATTATGGGGGAGCTTCCCGGCCAGATCCGCAACCGAACCGGCTGCATGGGTGATCAATTCAAGTTGGTCTGCTTTCCGGAGAAGTTTTTGGTCCAGTTCCGGTGTGCACCATGAAGTTATAATACTCCGGTAACCAGCGAGAACTGCTTGCCATTCCTCGTCAGATTCAGGCGTATTTTGAATGATATCCACTTGAATGCCAAGATCATCGGCCAACTGCGCGGCTTCCGGCGTCCACAGGTCATTGAAACGTTTATAATCTTGCGGTATTGCCAGCAATGTCTTGTGCTTGAAGCATTTTTCCATTTTTCTTGCCATGAAAGAATTAGTGAATCGTTTTTACTATTAATAAGCTGATATGCCGCAAATGTCAACCGCACCCACGGCGGATATGCGAAAAAATCATCATTTTATATATAAAACATGCGGAAATATAACAAAACTACACAAAATAAAATTATGCCTATTGACAATTTTATCATTGTCAGCTATACTTGTATTAGTGAAACGATTTTCTTAAAGATGTTGTAAGGGTTAGGGGATGAGAGTAAGATTAAAAGACGTTGCAGCCGAGGCCGGTGTTCAGCCATCGACGGTATCACTTATCCTTAATAAACGCCCACAGTCGAAGCGTTTTTCTCCCGCCGCGACTCAACGGGTCCTTGATGCTGCCAAGAGATTGGGATACCAGCCAAATGCTTCAGCACGGGCGCTGGTGACCAACCGTACATATAACATCGGATTTATTATCCCGGAATATGTGGAAAATCGCTGGCTTAACCCATTTTATGCATCGTACCTTAACGGCATCGACGAGGTGTGCATTAAGTATAACTACAACCTGATCGTGCATTGCTGCAGCCCGAAGAAAACCATGGAAATGGCTTTTCCGCGCAGCGTCAATGAAAAAAATATTGACGGCCTGATCTTAAGCAGCGAACTCGGCACGAATATGCTGAAATATTTTGAGCAGATGAACCTTCCGTGCGTAAGGCTGGGATTTTCGGGAGAAGCCGCCTCCAGTCCGTTGCCGGTCATCGGCCCTGACACGCTTAAGGGGCGTCTCCTCATTCTCGAATACCTGTCCCGGCTCAACCATCGGAGGGTAATGTGTCTTTACGGCGGAAGTCAGTATTCGAAAAATATCAGCAGGCAGTTGGAAGAGCATCTTTGCAATAGCTCTCTGAGTAAAAAGATCAGGATATTTTCTGAATATACTTCACATGCCAGTTGTGATTCAACCAGCGCCTCCATATTCTTTTCCCTGTATTTCGGCATCCCCGAAAACGAACGGCCAACAGCTTTGATTACAAACCCGCAAACTTGTATGAGCATATTGAAGGAAATGAAAAAATATGGATTGAACTGTCCACGGGATCTTAGCGTAGTCAGTATGTATGACTTTGACGTATTCGACTATACCTTCCCCGGGATAACTTCATTGAAATATAATAATGCCGAGATAGGAGCCTATGCCGCGGAAAACCTGATAGCGGCCGTTAATTCCACAGGAAGCAGGATAAATTCTCACACCGGATTCCCAGTAACCCTGGAGATTCGTCAATCTTGCGCTTCACCAGGAAGCCGAATCCCGGAGAACATGGGCTTTCATCCCGAAGAAAATCATTAACCAGGGAGAATAGCTGGAAAAAAGCGAATTTTATAAATCCGGTCATTCCCGGCGGAAAATTAACAATGAATTAATCAAGGAGCAAATATGAAAAAACAAAAAGCAACCGGACGGACACAGTTTACTCTTATCGAACTGCTTGTTGTAATAGCCATAATTTCGATATTAGCTTCAATGTTGCTGCCGGCGCTGAAAAACGCCAGGGAGGTAGCGTTGCAATCCTCCTGTGCCAGCAACCTTAAACAACTTGGACAGGCAATGTTGCAGTATGCTAATGACAACGATGGCTATTATGGCGCCTGGATAAACGGAACTACACCTCGGTTGAGCTGTGAAAACTGGTATGATGTAGGACGATACAGCGCATATTTGAATATGACCGAAACCATGACGGATCCCACCATCATAAGGTCAACCGCATATCCTCTTTTGTTTTGCACGAAAATTTCAGATGCGGATAGGTTGGATAATTTTGCCGGTTATTTGCTGAACGAGCATGTAGCTGGCGCCACCGCTAATTATGGGCAGGCGTCGCAATCGGTAACTTATCCCCACCAGAGAGTATCCAGTGTCAAGAATCCAAGCGGAGTATGTGCGATGACCTGCGGAAGAGGAGATCGGGATAATTTTAACAAATATTATTTCAGGATTGGAGCAACGGGTTGGGATAACCACCAGAAAAAGACGAACATGACTCACTGTGACGGGCATGTGGAAACTCACATTTTCCAACCGAATTACGGCGAAACCAATTTCCTGGGACATTACCAGAACGACCCCCTGATAATAACTTTTAATTAATCCTCCGGGCGATACTGACGGAATATAAGTCTATTGACATTGTCTGCTTCATGGAATATTTTCGTGGAGAAACAATTTGATTGGACCTTATGAAGCGCAGGAAGGCATTTTTTAAAGCGTCACAGTTTTTCCGGCCGGATTTTCCGTTCCGGATCACCCGCTTCAAGCACACTCCTAAGGAGTTCAACGACAATATCCGGTGCCGCCGGGAATTCTGGAAAATAATCTACGTTGAATCCGGCTCCGGCTGGAAGGTAATCAATTCCCGCAGATATCCGCTGAAATCCGGCAGTCTGTTCGTAATCCATCCCGAAGACGACACCACCATAATCATCGAAACAGAATTCATTCAGGTTCTGAATATACTTTTCATGCCGGAACTGTTTGAATCGATGCTTCACTGCCTCAGTGATGATTTCGACTTCTTTTCCATCTTTCACGATAATTTCCGGCAGGAAATCGGCGATGACCGCCGGGAGCTTCTGCACGTGCTTGAATCCAACCGGGAAATCCTTCACCAAGTCCAGAGCCTGGAAAAAGAATTCAGCGATCAGGAACCTAATTACCGCAACGCAATCCGGCTCAAACTGCTCGATCTTTTAATCCGGATCAGCCGCCTCAGCGCCAGCAAACTCCGGAAAAACCGCCACGCCAATGTGGTGTCCTACGTTAATCACATCATCGGCAAACATTATGCCGAGGATTTTGACCTCGGATTTCTCGCGGAAAAAATCGGCGTCGACAAAAGCACTCTCTGCCGGATATTCAGAACCGAATGCGGAACCACCATCTCCCTGAAACTGCGTCAGCGCCGCCTTGCCGCCGCCGCCGAAATGCTCAAAAAAAGTTCTACAACCATTTCAGAAATATGCTACGCCTGCGGGTTCAACGATTTGAGTTATTTTTACCGCGCATTCAAGGCGGAAACCGGATATAATCCTGGCGATTACCGGAAAAAATTTGGACTGTATTGATCTTTTTGTTCTTTGTGTTCTTCCCTGCAACCCAGTCCAAGTTTGTGTGCGTCACCAAAGTTATATTCCCTGTATAGAAAATTACGCAGGGAAATCAAAATGCTGAGAAATGTAACTCTGGAAGTAAGCCTTAAGCCGTTCAAAGACCGGTCGGACACCGGAATTGCTGAAGTTTGTGAAACTATTGCCCGGCAATGGATTCCGCTGACCAGACATGCAAGGGAAATATCCATTATGTTCTGGGCGGCGGACGGCTCGGAGATTCTCGATTACCGCGGCCGGATGCAGGACAGGTTCGAATGGGCAAAATATATCGGCGTTGCCAATCCCGGCATCTACGGGAAAACTCCTGACTTGCCTGAAGACCAGATCAGTATCCACCGCAAACCCCGCCTTTATATGGACCAGCCAGAAGATTTCACTTACGGCGGCCTGCGGCGGATTGCCGGGATCGTCAGGAAAGTTTTCAGCAGGGAAAACAGAATCGTCAAAGTCGGCGCAACTTTTGATCCCGGACCGGAATTTGCTTTTTCGTCATTTAAATACGAGCGGCACCGGGAAATCCTGATGGGTGACGATTTGGCTGGCGCAAGTTTCGTCTGCTGTTACGCCGAACTGAACGGGGATGACCGGGAATATGCCGGATTTCCGCACGGCATTCCTCAGGGAACTTCACTGGGAACTTTCCTGGGGCGTCAGGCCCGGCATTTCTGCCGTGATCTGGGCTTCGATTACATATGGTTTTCCAATGGTTTCGGGTTTGGAATGAATACCTGGGGCGTGACCGGCGCCGTGTTCGACGGCGAAAACTTTGCCAATACCGAATGCGAGGAGATCAAGCGAAAAATTTTTCAGTTCTGGAGTGATTTTCGGAAGGAATGCCCGGAGCTGCTGGTGGAAACCCGGGGAACCAACTTGTCAACCGGCATGGACCTTGCGTCGGACGCGGTTCCGCTCCGGGAAATCTACCGCGATATTCCCGGCATCACGCCGCCGCCGAATTCCCCGTGGGCTGCGCTTAACGGCGACTTCGGGGCGGAGCTGGCCGGATGGATGTCGCATATCGCCGAATTGCCGGATGGCAAAGGGTTTCCTTTCCGGTTTTATACCCATGATCCCTGGTTCATCAACAGTCCGTGGCTGGACCGCTACGGCAGAAGTCCGCACGACATCTGCCTGCCGATGTCGGTTGCCAGAATTGACGGCGAAGGAAATATTGCCGTTCCCGACTCGGTTAACCTGTTGTCGGTTGACGATTCGCTGGGCAACATGCCCGATCAGGTTCCGAATGAGGTGATACCGCACCTTCTCGACTGCCTTGCGACCCTGCCTGACGAGCCCGGCCCAGTTGTCTGGCTTTATCCTTTCGGCGAGTATCACGACAAAACTTTCTCAGGAAACGGCATTAACGAAGTCTTCTTCGGCGACTGGTTCATGCGCAGCGCCATCAATACCGGATTTCCGGTTAACACTGTGGTCAGCACCGCCAATTTCGCATTTGTATTTGAGCGTTTAAGTCCTGCCGACGCAATTGCCGCACCGTCACTAGCTGCGGAAAATCCGGAAGTTTTTGCGTTACTTGAAAAATTTCTCCGAAACGGCGGGAAAGTGCTGTTTTACGGTCCGGCCGAAGCTGAAAATCTGCGCGGATTATTCCATTTCTCCACCTGCGAACCGCTGTCGGGAGAAATGGAATTGACCATAAACGGTCAGCGCGAAAATATCATCCATAACGGAATTTACAGCGCTGGCGGCATTGCGGAACAGGTTTCCGGAAATGATGTGCGGGTAATTGCCACGGCAAGGACAGAAAATGAATCACGCACTTACGCGGCGGTGCGCGAATTTCCCGGCGGCGGCCGCGCTGCATGGATCAGGGGCACGAATTCTTTCACCATTGCCCCGAACGGACGTTATCCGCAAATGCTTGACCGCTCACGTTGGTATTATCCCGAGGAACTGATGCGGAAAATCCTTTGCGAATTCGGCTGGAAATTGAATTTTGAAAAATATTCAAGCGCTCAGCCTGATCCGGTTACGGTCATTAAAAAATACGCCAACGCCAGATACTTGGCGGCATACGTTCCGGACATGAATACGGTGGAGCATTTCGGCTTCCCGGAGGGCGCGCCGGTCTTTACCAATACCGAAACCGTGGTTGCAAACCGGATTTCAAAATATGCATTGCCGAAGGCATCACATCTGGAATGCCGGGTTTTCCTGGAGATGAATGAAGGTGCGGTCAAGCTAAAGGAACATACTTTGTCCATGCCGGGTTTTAAACGCCGGTTGTTGCTCAGTGGTCTTGACAACGCCACAGTCAGATTACGGCCTGAAAGCGGGTTTGAGTCTAAAACCACGGCCCTCCTTGATCCCAGCGATCCTCCCTATGCTACCGGGGATTTCCTCGAACCTGTCAGGATAAAACAATTCGGCGGGACGGTCCTGGAATACAAAAACGTTACCGGCAAACTGTTAATTTCATGGTAAAAGGAAAAAGAATAATGAAAATTGCCAGAATAAGACCTTTGAGCGCGAATATCGGAGTATTGGGAGTCGGCCTCGACACCTATTGGGACCAGTTCGACGGACTTTTTGATGAGATGCTGAAGAAAATGGCGGCATTCAATCAAAAACTCGCGAAATATCCGGTGACCGTCCACGATTTCGGGATGGTCGACAATGCGGAAAAAGCTTATGCCGTATTGCCGGAATTAAAAAAGGCTAATCTCGATCTGCTTTTCGTCGACATGGTTACTTACGCGACAAGTTCCACATTCGGGGCCATTGTGCGCGAAATGAACCTTCCGGTCATCCTGGTTGCTTTGCAGCCGCTCCGGGCGCTGGATTACGCCAACGCCACCACGTTCATGCAGTTGTGCAACGACGACTTGTGTTCCGTGCCGGAATTCACCGGCGTGGCGATCAGGATGGGCAAACCCGCGCCGCCGGTTATTCTTGGAATGCTGGAGGACGACCCGGAAGCGGATGCGGAAATCGCCAGATGGTGTGCAATCGCAAACGTGCTGCACGACCTGAAATCCGCACGGATCGGACACATGGGACACGTTCTCGAAGCCATGCTGGACATGCATACCGACCCGACCGCGGTTACCGCCGCGTTTGGCTGTCATGTGGTTCAGTGCGAACCCGGCGAAGTAATGAAGCATTACAAAATCCTTTCCCCGGAAAATGAGGAGGTCGAAGTGATGAAAAGACGCATTCTCGGATTCTTCGACACCCCCGCCCCGAAAAGCGATCCTTTGACGGAAAAACTCACGGAATCCGATCTGAATATGGCCGCGGAGACCGCCGTGGCCCTGGAGCAGTTCATCGCCGAAAAGAAGCTTGACGGCCTGGCTTACTATTACGAAGCCGAAGCCGGTTCGGAGATGCGCAAACTGGTAACCAATTTCATTGTCGGCAACTCCCTGCTGACTTCCGCCGGCTTCCCGATGTGCGGCGAATACGACCTTAAAACCTGCATCGCGATGCTGATCATGGACCGTCTGGATATTGGCGGCAGTTTCGCCGAATTCCACCCGATAGACTTTGCCCGCGATACCGTGCTGGTGGGGCATGACGGCCCACACCATTTAAATATCGCCGACCGCAAACCGGTTATCCGCAGTCTCAAAAAATATCACGGCAAACCCGGTTCCGGAGCCAGCGTGGAATTCAACATCAAGACCGGCCCGATAACCATGCTCGGAATTACCGTCAACGGCAACGGCAAGTTCAAATTCGTTATCGCCGAGGGCGAATCGATGCCCGGGCCGATCCCGCCAACCGGCAACACCAACACCCACGGCAGATTCAGCCCGGACGTGCGGACGTTCCTGAAACGCTGGTGCGCCGAAGGCCCGACTCACCATTTCGCGCTGGGTATCGGACATCACGCTGAAACCATCCGCAAGCTTGCGGAATGCCTGAATCTCGAATGCACTGTAATTTCAAAAGACTGATCATGCGAAAAATCATTTTTACATTTTTGAACGTCTTTGCAGCTATCTTTTCGGCATAATGGTCCATGAGGTTGTTATGCCCCAACCACTTTCATAAGTATAGCTTATATTCTTTCCCATATGCTTAATGTTTGATTGTACGCGCATGGTTTTGACGTTCTTTTCCGTATGCGAAATATAGATTTTGTCAAGAGTCCCAAGCGCTCCGCTTAATTTGCCGGGAGACACATTCAAAGTCATGTCGCGAATATTCCAGTTTCCTACCTGCCGGGCATTTATCTTTACAACGCCTTTTCGACAAAAGTAGACGCTTAGTATATCCCCGGCAAGCTTCTTTTTATGGGAGCCATTGGAGTCATAAATTGTTTTGTCCCGGCTGGTTTTTGTCAACCACGGGGAGCCTAAAATCAGATATGATGTTGCCGCTGCATCTTTAACGGATTTGTTTCTGGTGTGTTTTATCGCCTGTTTCCGCAGGAACCGGATAATGCCAGGCGCTTTTACCCCTATGTCGCCGCAGGCCAGCAAAGCGGTTTTTCGCATATCGGAATTGTCGGATTTGACGAATTTGGACAACAGAGGCAACACCGCTTTGGCTTTCGGACCGAATTTACGCAACACTTCCAGCGCCCCGATTTTCTGCTCAATGGAGCTGTTCGCGCTTTTTAAGGTATTCAGCAAATCGGGAATGGACTCGTGCCGGCTGGAGTCAGCCTGAGATACCGCGAAATTACGCAGGGTTTTGTCTTTACTGCCTGAAGCCTTGATCACCTCTTTATCAAACTGCTCACGTTTGCTTCCGTCTTTTGGGGTGATTGCCGCCATGGTCCGTAAGGCTTGCAGTTTGACCTGTGATTCAGTTGTAGCGGATAATTTTTTCTGAACGGCGGCAAGCGTCTGTTGGGCGATTTCAGGATTGGTTTTTTCAAGCACCCGCAAAATCGCAACCGCATTCTCACCGGAGCTTGTCTTGAGCAACGGAATCAGTAGTTTGATGTTTTTCGGGTCAGCTTTTATTAGGGATATCCATAAGGTCTCACCGATTTCAGCGATAAGTTTTTTCTGCATTGCCCTAACCGGTTTCTCGTCGGCACGCATTCTCAGATGACGCTTGAATATTTCATTGCCAATCTTGACCGATTTGCCGGAAAATTCATATACCACGACATCATAGTTACTGACCATGACCTTGTTGCTGCTGCCTGTCGTGGTCCTGCTGATATCAAATTTTAAATATGGTTTGCGCTTGTCTTTGCCTTTAGCGCGGCTGCTGAAATAACCTTGACATAAAGGCGAGGCGCCGATTGCTTTCCCCCATCCCGGATCGGAGTCATCCCCTGAAACAATATAAGGTTTCGCGAATGTCAGGAAATCGGGGTTTTTGATCCCAAAGTAGTAGCCCGCTATTATCGCGCCGATTGCAATGATTATTAGTAAAAACTTTTTCATAACTAAAATCCCCCCGTGAACAATATCATAAATAGAACCCCTTTGTGGGAATTTTCAACGATTGAATTTGAATTTAATATAGCCGGAATGCTTATGAAAGAACGCAACCGCTTCGCGGCGAGTTTTTTGCAGTTGTATTTCCCCTTTTCTCCTTCGGGAAATATTCATATTTCCTCTCGGTCAAAAAAACAAAATCCAATCTACAATATAACTTGTCATACCGCAATAACAGCCTTGACAGGACACTAGAAAGAAAGGCGTTGAAAAGTACCTGACGGTTGTCCGCGATCAGGAGTCCGGCGCCGTGTTGCATGTCAGCGGGGGCAAAGGTGCAGGTGCGCTGAAAAACTGTACCGCGAAACTGAAACGCGCCTTTCCTGTATTTTCTTTGAATTTTCTTGAATCAGGGAAAAGTAGGACTTTATTGTACATATAATTTTGTCTGTATCAATGTCACAATGGGACGAATTATATAGCGTTGACGCCAAAGAAAATCTAAAAAACAAGGTAAAAAATATGAACATGTCCAATCGTGTAACCCGGATCGGAAAATCAGCTATCCATGAAATGACAAGATTGTCAAAGCAGTATGATGACGTTGCCTTTTTATCATGGGCGAAGCCTACAACTGGAACTCCAGCGCATATCAATGAAGCAGTAATCGATGCTATCAAAAAAGGCTTGACCAGCGGCTATTCCCAGAATGAGGGACTGCCGGAATTGAGGGAGGAAATCACGAAAAAACTGAAACGGGACAACAATATTGAAGCCGATATTTCGGAACTTTTGACAACAGTCGGAGCCGTTGAAGGATTGGCCGCGTCGGTAATGGCAAGCATAGACCCGGGCGATGAAGTGATACTTCCCACTCCCACTTATTCGACACATATCACTCACGTCAGACTTGCTTCGGGCGTCCCGGTTTTGGTTCCTTTGATCGAAGATGATAATTTTGCTCTGGATATTGAGGCGATAGAAAAGGCAATTACCCCTAAAACCAAAGCGATCATGTTTTGCACTCCCAATAATCCTACGGGAACGGTTTTTCCGGAGGAGTCGCTTCGCAAGTTGGCAGAAGTAGTTCTAAAACATAATCTCATTGTCATAACTGACGAAGCCTACGAATATTTTACTTTTGACGACGAAAAACATTTCAGCATCGCTTCGATCCCGGAAGTCAGAAAACAGGTGATAACCAATTACACCTTCACGAAAACCTACGCGATGACAGGCTGGCGGATCGGCTACCTTCACGCTGATAAAGAAATGATCGCACAAATCAGGAAAGCGCATATCCCTTTTTCCATTTGTGCGCCGGTTCCTTCCCAGTATGCGGCCATAGCCGCGTTGAAAGGTTCTCAGGATTGCATTGAGGAATTCAGGTCGCATTATTTAAGCGCAAGAAATTTGATGTGCGCCAGATTGGACGCGCTAAGTTCATATTTTGAATACAATAAGCCTGGAGGATCTTACTTGATGTTCCCCAAAGTTTCAGGGAATGCGGCTAATGACTCCATTGATTTCTGCAAAAAACTGCTCGATAAAGTTAAAGTTTCAACCACTCCCGGAATCGCATTCGGCCCTACAGGAGAAAATCACATAAGACTTTCTTTTTGCGTTCCCGAAGATATGGTAAACAAAGCTTTCGACAGGATCGAGAAGTTTTTCAAGAATTAAAGAATTCAACGGTCTCCGTTGCCGGCCTTAGATTGCAATTCGGTATAAAACAGCATAAAACGCTTCTTTACACTATCTGTTGGCTGCCGATTACCTGGGTGATTTCCTGGAAGTTTTCCTGGTTGAGGCCGTTTTTACGGGAAATAAAGGTTGAAGCTTCACGATTAACTTCAGTTGCAACCGCTTTGACATGAATTCTGCCATCCTGTGTATATGAAAAAGAAATTTCCACGGGGGATCCGGCAGGCAAGCCTGGAGGCAGATCGGATATGACGCAGTTACCGATTTGAACGCAGGCTTCGGGATTTAATGATTCTCCTTCAAGGATTGATATTTTAATGGCTGATGAACTGTCGGAGGATGGAGATGAAAGGCCGAAAACCGTTGATTTTTCGCACGGGATAGGAGTGTTTTTAGAAATAATGATAAAGTTTTCCGGTTCACCGTTTTTCTCATTTTCGACTTCAACGCCAAGGCTGTGAGAATTAACGTTACGATGTTTGAGATTCAACAGTTTATTACGCGCTTCGGGATGATATGAATTGTTTTCAGGATTTGCCTGAGTGGTCAGCGCCGCGGCATATACGGCCGCTCCCTGCACGACAGCCAAGTCCGGGTCAAGAACCATGTCAAAAGATTTTCCGCTGACGGACTCGAGCATTTCCCTGACCATGACCATCCGGCTGGCCCCGCCAACGGTAATGATTCTGTTGATGTTGTTCCATTGCAGACCGGCCTCGTCAATAAGCAATTCCACGGTTGTCTGGGTTCTGCCGAGTAAATCTGAAGTCAGGTCCCTGAACACGTCCCGGTCGATCTGGATGCGGAGTTGTTTGCCTGCGTAGGTTACCGGGACGGCAACGGAGGTCCGTTTTGAAAGTGCTCTTTTGGCTTCTTCCACGCGCTGTGCAAGTTCCAGGTATGCGGTGTCATCTTCGCGTGGATCTGCTCCGGCCTTTTTCATGAATTCGCCGGCGATATGGTCTATCAGCCGCTTGTCCCAGTCCTTTCCTCCGAGCATGACGTCGCCATCGGTTGCGACAGTTTCAAAGCTGTTAAGGTCTTTACAGCGCATCAGGGTAGCGTCGAAAGTGCCTCCGCCCAAGTCATAAATCAGGAATATTTCGTCTTTGGCAACCTCCTGATTCCGGTATGCGTACCACAGAGCGGCGGCGGAAGGTTCATTAATGATCTCGAGAACATTCAGTCCGGCGATTTTTCCGGCGTCAATAGTGGCCTGGCGGCGTGAATCGTCAAAATATGCCGGTACGGTTATGACCGCGTCGGTAATCTTGCCGATTTTTTCTTCGGCATCCTGTTTCAATTTTTTCAGGACGTAAGCGGAGAGGTTTTCGGGTCTCAACTGTTTACCCGCCACTTTTTTGCCGAACAATGCCTGGCCGATATCCCTTTTAAAACATTCCGCGCCTTTTTCCGGTTCGAGCAGAGTTGCTCTGGCGGCTTCGCGGCCTACCAGAACGACTTCGTTGTCGAGGAAAACCACGGAAGGTGTGGTTGTGTGGCCGTCGGAGTTGGGAACTACTTCGACGTTCCCGTTTTCATTCATCCAGGCGACAGCGGAAAATGTCGTGCCCAAGTCAATTCCAACGACTTGTCCTGATTTTTTAGAGGCTGGCAAGGAAGCAGGCATATGAATCTCCTTGTTTTGAGAATGTTTATGAATATCTTTTATTTTCATGGTTTTATTCTGTTCCATATTCAAGGGAACGGCCGTCGGCATTGTTTTGACCATTGAATCTCCGGGTTTCGGCAGTGGTTTTGCCGGGAAGCTGCCATTTATCACCCGGTCGCAGTCAGCGATAGCGGCTTCCCAGTCCGTTGGCCGCTGATCTGGATTTTTCGCCATGACCAGTTCTATAAATGCCGCGCAAGTTTCTGACAATCTTGGGTTTTTTCCCTGAGGAGGCGGCAACGGTTCGGAAATGAGTTTAGTTATTACTCCCACTGTTGAAGACGCATCATAAGGGACACTGCCGGTAACCATATGGTAGAGCGTAGCGCCGAGTGAATAAATATCCGTGCGGCAGTCGATATTTTTATCCGATCTGGCCTGTTCCGGGCTCATGTAATAGGGGGTGCCGATGATTGCTCCCGTCATAGTCAAACCGGAATTATCCTTGACGGACTTTGATATTCCCAGGTCCATGAGCATCGGCTGCATATCTTTTGTGAACATGATGTTTGAGGGCTTAATGTCGCGATGGATCAGTTGAAAACCGTCCCATGCATACCGCAAGGCACATGCGATCGAACGGAATATCCGGAGAGCTTCAATCTCGGGAATTATCCCGTCGATTTTTAATCGATTTTCCAGCACCACGCCATCAATGTAGGCAATAGCTAAATAGCGTGTGTTTTTTACCGAACCGGCATGGTAGGCGGTAATGATATTAGGATGAGTTAAACTGCCGACGGTCTTAACCTCCCGGATGAAACGGGTAACAAACTCATTGTCCCTGGAGAGTTCCGGGGAGAGGATTTTCAGTGCCACGTCTCTGTCCATTGCGATTTGTCGCGCAAGCCATACTTCCCCCATGCCTCCCTGTCCGAGTTTTCTCATTATCCGGAAACCATCGAATTCCATTCCCTTGGAAACCGGGGAATTATCGTTTGAATTAGTTTGTGAATTAGTTTGCATTGTGAATAATGTATTCAAAGTTATTGAATCGTATATTACCGGTTCATCTTTCTTTTTTCAATTTTCCTGTAGGCTTCTACAGCTTCGTCACGTATTTGTTTTGACTCGTTCCGGTTTTCCGCCAACCGTTGCAGAGTATTTATTGTCCCCCGCTTTACTTCCGGTAGATCGCCGAGAAACCGGATATAGAAAATTCTCGCTGATTCATTTTGCGATGTGTCAGCTGCCTTTTTGACCATTCCGTCAATTTCTTCATTGAAAAGACGGTAATTTCTTTTAATAACTTCATAGGCGGCAGTAATAATTATCGGTTTTATCTTCAGCTTCCATTCTTTTTCAGCTTCCGCCGGATTTTGCGCCTCGATGAATATTGTTTCTGAACAAACCGGATAAGCGGGATTAACGTTTGAGATGGTCAAGAGATATTCGTCCGAGGTTTCCCCCTTCGGACGTTTTAGCTTAATGTTAAAATAGGGCGGTTTTATTTTTTCGCTGGTGCTGAATTTTTCAAGAATCAGCTTCCATTCTTTGTTCTGCAACATTGCCTGTAAGCAATCATTTCGATAGGAATATGGTTCTCCTGAACATAAAAAAATGCTTTCCGGACTGGTTTTCCGGTTGAAAGCCTGTTTGATCTTCGGGTATAACATATATCCCGCAACCAGCAAGCCGATTACTACCAGCACATAAAAGCCCTTTATCGCGAACGCAATCAGGGTGCCGATCCATTGCGTCACGCCTTCCGTTACCTCCCTTAACGACTCCTTATTAAGGTAAAGCTCCTGAAAAGAGGCTTTTTCGATTACCATTTCCAGTTTTTCTCCGGTTTCAAAATTATAACCGCATTCTATACAGATCATCGCGAGTTCCGACGCCTTTGAACCGCAGTTCGGACATGTTTTAAGGTAACTTTTGGTTTTGATGGTCGGGATATGAAGCTTTTGCCGCGGGGCCGCCACTCCCAAGTCCTCCGCAAGCCTGGAATCATAATGATGTTTTTTTTCAGACACTTCCAGCGTTGTACATGCACGGCTGACCTGATTAAGCATCTCCTGTATGAATTTCGCTATTTCAGGATCTGGATGCAACTGCCATTCCCGGAGTTTTTTTATTCGCGCCAACCCCGCCTTGTGTATCAATTGTGGATCGGATTCGAAAGTTTTAACTCCCAAAAGGATGTAGAAATGGATTTTTTCAACATCCCCCTCTATGCCGAGAATTTTATGGTACAGATTTTCTTTCATTTTGAAAAGTCAGTCACTTTATTGTTTTGGGTGTTTGTCATCTTGAGAATTTTCCCGGAGTGATTGTCCACCTGGTGGTTTTTGAAATACTGGAAATCCGGATTCTTCTTCTGCCTCTGCCAGTGTAACTCCTGTTGCTTTCCGTATGCGAAACGACGATTCTTTTAAAACTGTCTATGGACCCTTTCAAATGACTAATGATAAGTCTCATGTCCACGACTTTCCACCTCTGGAATTCTTTGCCGTTTTTCAGCAGTTTTCCATTGACGGCAAACATAACGGGGACGGAACCGCCGCCGCCTCCGGAATGGTAGGAGCCGATGCCGGCTGATGACACTGAGTTTAAACCGCTGCGCATGTGAACGTCCCACGGAGAATACAGGATGAGAAATGATGTTGCCGCCGCGGATCTAACCGATTTATCTTTGTTTATGTCAAGGGCCGTCTGGTGCAGATATTTAAGTATGCTCCTGTCCTTGTCTCCGATATCGCCATATGCAAGGAAAGCCTGACATTGTAAGATCAAACTGATCGATTCCGTAAATTGCCGGAGTAGCGGAAGAACAGCTTTTCCTTTGGGGCCAAATTTCCTCAGCGCTTCCAGAATGGCGGCCTTTTCAGCTGCCGATTTTTGGGAATTTTTCAATTCCCGCATTAAGTCAGAGATAATTCCATCTCCACAAGCGGCAATGTGAGCAATTGTGAAATCCCGAAGTTCATTATTGGAATTGCTCAGGGCCGAAAGCACAAGTTTGTTCATCTTTCCGGAATACGAACAATTCGGCGCCAATTTTAACATTGCCCGTAGAGCTTCAAGCTTAATTTTTATATCAGATGAGGAACTGAATGTATTTTGGACGGCTGTCATTGCCCTTGCCGCGTTTTTCGGATCGGCCCCGCCAAGGAGTTGTAAAACAATAATTGCATTATCGCCTGAAAGCTTTGATTGTATTCCGGCCAACGTCTTAGTTGTGTTGTCCGGATCGGCGCTCAACCTGTTTTCCCATAATTTTTTTGCGACGTTTCCGAGTATCCTGGCCTGTGCCGAAGCAAATTGTTTGCCGCCGCGAATCTTCATATTCCCCGAGAAAACCTGATTGCTTATTTCTCCTTTTTTGCCCTGTATTTCAGCCACTTTAACGTCGAATCTTGTAAACGGGACCCTTCCGCCAACTCTTGACTTGCTGATTGATATTCTCAGATACGGTTTCCGGGAATTTTTGTCTTTTTTCCGGCAGTCAAAATACGCCTGCCATAACGGGGAAGCATCTATAGCATTAACCCATAATTTTGTTCCTGTGCTTTCTCCGGAGATAATATAATCACCGGCCCTGAAAAAAAACAGATAAGCGGCTATGCCAATAATTATAATTGCTATCAAAAACAATATTTTTTTCATTTATCAAAAATCCCATAAAAATTTTTAAAATTATATATTCAACAAAATTCCTATAAAATGGTATCGGAACCTCCTTTCGCATTCCTCGGAATTAAAAATGTTTTTCCAGGAAGTTGACCTTCCCATATGCAGTCCCAATGACGATTCCAAAACAGTGATCTGATTTTTCGATAGAATTTATAACTGTCCGGCCGAACCAGGAATATGGCATAGTAGTTTTTCGGGCTGAATTTATTAATGGAGGCCGTAAAATTGGAACGGGGACTCATTATCTGGCGATATGAAAATCCCTTTGCGCGTTTTTTTCTGGAAATAATCAACAATTGAGGACTGCTGGTCACGGTATATGTTTTTTTGTTGAAATTTCCTCCCCCGGCAAGAAAATGTATCCGGTTGTCCGCGCATTCAAAGAGTATGGGTTTTTTGGTGGTCCTGCGTTCTTCCGGAACCCGGAAAATTACCTTGGTTTTTTTTATCCCGGGAAGATTCTGGACGTTCTGAAATTCCTGTTCCTTTTGTGCAAAACGGTTGAGATATTTCTGCAAAGCGGCTGAAAGATCCGCGACTTTCTTTTTCAGTTCATCTTTTTGCTTCTTCAACTCGTCATATTTCTTTTTTTCAGCATTGAAGTCGAGCTTTGGAGATGTCTTGACATTTTGATCATTGCCCAATTGTGCTTCAATTTGTTTGATTGCCGCAAGCAGTTTCATCAATTTACTGCGTAATTCGCCAATTTTATCCTCGTCCTGCTGAGTTTGCTGAGTTACATCATCGGTGGTTACCCGGTTCACGGAATTGATTATCACCAGAACCATAATGAAAATCAATACGCCGATTGTCGTCGCCAGTATGTCGACAAATGAGAAATTGAACATATCCTGACTTTGACGTTTTCTTCTCATCTCATTACCATTTATTTAGAATTTCCAGTCTGCCGCCGCTGGTTCCCAGCCGATCGGAGCCTTGACTTTTTTCGCGGCGGCAATTGCCTTCCTTGAAGTTACAAAGGCATCCGGCCTGACCCATAACACAATAACCTTTTTTTGCACCCCTTTGTAATTGCGCTTCGAGGCTACTTCTCTTATCAATTTCCCATATTCACTGCTTGCCGATGACAGTTTACCAACGCGGCATAACGTTCTGTTGCCCAACTGTTCAGTGTTAGTTCCCAAAATCACAACGCCGTCCTTGCGGCACTCCACATGAACCGGAGTCGCGCTTGATCCTCCTACCGACTGCGGAAACATTCTGTGCGAGAAAGTCTTGTATCTCCTGATCTGGTCAGCTTTATCGGTAATTTTACGGTCCTGGTCCTTAATAGACAGATTTAATTCATCAATTTTATCTTTTAGCTGAGCAATCTCGCCTTTGATCCTGATATTTGCCTCACGTAAAATTTGTGCCTGTAATTCCCGTCCCGTTACGTTTTTCGTGGCTTTGACGGAAGACAGCCGGGCTTTCTTCTTTTCCAGATCCTTGAATTTTTTCAGCAAATCGGCTATTTGTTTTTCAAGCTCCACTTTCTTGTTTTTTGTTTCGTGCTTGGTTTTAACCGCATCGGCACGGGCCACCATACCGGACATATTCAAAACCGCCATGATCATGATGAACAGCAGAACTCCAATCGTCGTCGCAAGAATATCAACAAACGAAAAGTTAAATAGTTTTACTTCACCACGTTTTTTCATAATGAAACCAAATTATGTGGTTTTATTCTGATTTATCTCACGGGCAATGTTTCTGGGAAGATTAGACAGGGCACGGACCATGGCTTGCTCAAATTGTTCGCTTACCGGCGGAACCCATAATCGGTCAAGGAGATTTTCTATGCAATACTCATCAATCTTATTCAGCAGGACTTCCTCCTTGCGCTGGAAGATCGTCAACCCCAACATCAAAAACGCGCTCATTACCAATGCCAGTAAGGTAGTGTCAAAAGCCGTTGCCAAACCGACGGTCACATTTTTCAGCGCATCCTGGATTGCCGCGACGCCTCCACCTGAAGCTTCCGCGCTGGTCTCCGCCGCGCTGATTACCGCGCTGAATCCCGCGACCGCGGCGCTGATCCCCAGAACCGTGCCGAGGAAACCCAGAATCGGGACCAGGGCAATAACAAATTTTAAAAACGAATAAGACGATTCCATGGACGCATCGTCCATTTCTCCCTGGTATTTCAGCATATCGTCAACTTTCTCGGCGCTGCCCAGCAGTTTAAACCTTACCAGCGCGTGCCATACCCGGTTCGGAAGCATTTTTCCGCGTTCTTTGCTGGAAAGACGTTTCAGTTTCCGGATATGCTGTAATGCATCTTCCTGCCGTATCAGAGTTCCGGGATCCAACACCAGCAAATCCTGGTCGAATGAAGATTTTTCGCTTTGAATGCGAATGTGTTTAAGTATCAGAATTCCGATCCCCCAAAAGAAAAAGAATGTTGTGGCATACTGAATAATGCCGCGCTTGCAGAAAATATCGTAAAAATAACTTCCGGAAATACCCGGAAGTTGAATAAACAGATAAAAAATAATGGTTATCCCGGCCCCAATGACCCCGGCAAATAGCAAGTTTATGCTTGTTCCCCGGACATTTTGTGCAACTGGTTCATCTTCGGAATGCTTTTTTGAAAACAATTTGAGCTTAAGCATAAATATTCCCCCTTATAGCTTATAAGAAAATATTACATACTTCTCCCGATATTCAAATCCATGCCGCTACCCAATTCCCGAAAGTAAAAGTGATTTATTGGCGGGGAGGAATGTCAATGCCGGGGAAAACCAAGTCGCAGGCGTATCTGCCGAAGTTACTTCCGCGCTATAATAACTGCTGTCAAGCCGGTGTCACGCCAGCGGTCTTCGGGAATATTCCCGGTAATTCCCATGATAAGGAGTATTATTCATATTTTATGCATATTTTTTGAGAGTTATCTATGATTTTAGATTTCGGATCATGCAATTTTATCCGTCCATAGCCATCATGATTTTTTATACCATGAATACCCTCGAATATTTTAAGATACTGCCTGGGATTATAATTGAACACAGACGCAAAACCGATCTCATCCCCTGGAGTTGGAATGTAATTTTGTTTAATATGATTCCAGGGAATAATGCAACGGAATAATACGGCTTTTTCATGGAGCTGGGTAACGGTGGAATTTCGGGGCTGCCACGAAGGAAGCTCTTTATTCGACAGATATTTCATGCTGTTTTGCTGAATGTTATCCACGGTTCCGTTATTCCTCCGGATGTTTTTATGAGCATTTCCCTCAAGCGAAAAATATGCGGCTTCAAAACCGAAACTGCGGCCGGATGCAAGGGCTATTTCGACCACTGGGTTTTCTAACATTTCCCCCGACATGACCACATCAAAATAAAATGCATTCTCCGTGAATGACATAAAAAAGACCGTTTGCATTCCATTGCCTTGTATTCTGTAACCGGCCCGGTTTAATATTGCAGGTGCAAAATCGCTTATCCGGTCGGCCAGAAATAAGCCTGTTGGGGGAATAACAGTCAAACTATTGACAAACGAATCCGCAACGTAAGTATCTCTTGCCAGAATTTTGTTTTTCGAACAAAGCAGAGTAGTAACGATTTTATATTCAGCATCATTCAACTCAATGCACTTTTGACCAAATGGTGGTAATACCAATTCAATTATTTGCTCTCGTACATTATTGTTTGTTTCGTAAAGGATTTTTAGTTCAAGTCGAGAAAAATGTTTATTGCAATTACTTTCAATTAAAGCGCTTAAACCGTTGATGCTTTTTTGTAACTTCAAAGTCCACGGTGGCGCAAGGTTTACTTTTTCCCGGCGGGAAATGATTTCTCCCGCACAATTACAAATGATTTCTGTGTCCGTGGAAAGACTCCCCGGACGAATATATAGCGGCAGATTTGCTTCCACCGTATTTCCAGGTTTCACCGTGAAATTGAAACTTCTGGATTTACCCCAGGGTTCTGGCAATTCTGCGTGAACCGCAAGATTCATGCTCCGGTCTGAAGCTGGATTAAATATTTCAACAGGTATCGCTGCGGCTCCGGTTTTATCTCTGTATATAACTTCTCCAATATTACTAATTATTTTTTCTATTCCTAACTCACGGTTTTCCCATATACATTTTAATTTGTCGGGAATTCCGCAATCAATTATCTCAATCCTCTTAATCTCTCCAGGACAAATATCAAACCAGTTATCGGATATTTGCATATCTTCCGGTACTTCCGCTTCAACCCGAAAATTACGCACTAATTTATCTGAAATTATTGTCACTATGGTTTTCCCATCCTTGTTGTTCATCGCGATTTGCGGTTCAGTCAGCGGAAATTTCAGATTGATTAAATGGTCGAGAAACATCCGGTTTTCATTGATGACATTACCATTGAGGTCAACCAGCTTCATCCATAAAAATGATTCCCGATTGTTACCCAATTTATTTCTGGAAATATGCTGACAGACTTTTGCGGAATTGCCAGCTATATCAACTTTACTATCGAAGGACGCCAATTTGTCTCCAGTAAAAGTGTAATTGGTTACTGACAAATTTCCTTTGAAGATATTATGAAATTCATTTACAACTGATATTTCAATGAAATCTCCAAGATCTTCAGCAACTGCAATTATTGGAGTACAGGCTCTTTTAAGAGCATGGAAAGCCGGTTTTCGGCGACAATAATAGTCTATGATGGTCCGGGTAAATCCGTTAAAAGCGTCGGCAAACATCCAGATAACATTACCTGAACATTCCCATAAGTGTTTCCTGCACAACTCCATTCCGGTTTTGTTCATTTCCATCTGCAGGCAATGGAAGTAATATAAGGATTTCTTGAAATCCAGATGACGGAGCGGAGCGACATAACGGTCAACTCGTTCAATAAATTCAGAACTGACAAAATCATGCATCTGCCAAATTTTGTCCTGCCAATTCCGGTGTTTTTCTGGAAGGAACTGAGCAATAGTTTTATTGGTTGGCGGCGATGCGGTATACCATTCCCCCAAAAATGACGGTATCTTTTTTGGGCCACGTTTTATAAGTTCCGGAAAAATGTCATGATGGATTATGCCGGAATCGAATGTTGTCGGCCGGATTGCGGTATGGCTTAGATTAGTTGTAAATCCTGATGAGCTTATGTACGGCCGGGAGTTATCCAGTTTCACAAGCCAGTCTGGAATCATCTCCTTAAACAGGCACTCGCCGTAATAATTTCCTTCCGGGCGTAATTCTCGCATGACGAATTTCTGCTGTTCAATCTCATTGTTTCCACACCACATTATAAGTGATGGATGGTTGCGGAGACGTTTTGTCTGATGGTCAACTTCCAGTTTGACTTCGCGGTGAAATTCCGCATCGAAATCCGGATACTCCGCGCAGGAAAACATAAAATCCTGCCAGACCATAATTCCTAACTTGTCACACAAATCGTAGAATTCATCAGGTTCATAAATGCCGCCTCCCCAGACCCGTAAATAATTAAGATTGCATTCCTTTGCCATTTCCAGGAGTTTGCGGCGCTTTTCCGAGGTAACTCTGGCGTAACAAGTATCCGGCGGCACCCAATTCGCCCCTTTGATAAACACCGGGTGACCGTTAATAATAAACCGGAATTTCCATGCATCTTTTCGCTTCCGCGGTGATTCATCCACCTTTATGGTTCTAACACCAAAAGTAACTGTTTCAGTATGCAGTACGCCATGCTCATCTTCAAGACTGAATGTGGCTTGATACAAATTCTGTTTTCCCATCCCTACAGGCCACCAGAGGGCTGGATCTTTTAATTTACCTGACAATACAAATGAGGCCGTATCTGAGGTTAAGTTCAGGGGCTGATTGAATTCTGCTTCAATTCGCTTTTTATTTCTTTTTGAAATCTTAATATTTATATTTCCATTGAATACAGGATTATCAAAATATTTAATATTGCCAATAAATGTTAATATTGCTGAATTATCAGTCAATGAATCAGTAAATACTGCAGGATTATCAATTACTGGAGAATCATAAATATTTAAGTATACATTTCCGGTAATTCCGCAAGTTGCCAAGTACCATGTCCAATTCCATCCAAACACATATTGCGGTTTGCGCATCCACGGCCGTTTCAAATAAATTCCATTTTTCCTGATCCGAAATGGCCGATCATCCTCCGTTACCATATCGAGTCCGGAGAGGCGGTCTAAATCATTCCGAAACGGCAGCAAACGCACAGCGATAGTGTTGTGATTTTTCAGCTTTTGGGTAAGCTCAATCCTGAAAGGACGGAAAGCATTTATATGTCGTCCTGAATAAATTCCGTTAATCCACACATCAGCCTGGAGATCAAGACCTTCAAAGACCAGTTCAGACGGTTTTTTCAGCTCGTATTCCGAAACTGTGAAATCCCGGTAAAACCACCACTCCTGATCGATTGTCCAATCAATTTTTGCAGCATTGCCGACAAGCTGCGGATCGGGAATAATTCCACTTTTCATCAATGCCTGATGAATATCGCCAGGAACATCAATATCGATCAGATTCCGGATTGGTCGGTTAGCATAATCACGTTGGGGGTTTGCCGGACACCAGTCTAGCCGCCACCCCCCATTAAGCATTAATTTCATCATAATCTCAATTTGCCGGAAATAATGTTTTTCTCAAATCCACGTCAAGTCTTTAAAAATCATGATGAACAATTTAAGCAACCCGGAAGATGCAGACAGTTCAAATACTTGTTCGTGACCATTTCCGGCAATCCAAAGTACCTTACTCATTATTTTTCCAAAATTTTCCATTATGTATTGAAACCTCAGATACTATCTCCCTCGCGATCCCAGTCCCAGTAATAACTTTTGGACGAAATATTGCTATAGCGTCCGGATATCACATCCTTCTGGATTTCCCAGCCTGCATGACCATCGGCAAAAAGCAGATTGCATCCGCCGCCATGCCGGTTCGCAGGTACATGAGTCAGGTTATTGTAAGGATTTCCAAAGCTGCCGTAAAGCCAGTAATTGTAAGATGTAAACGTCCGGTCAGCCACTATCATCGCCATCGCCGGTTTTGCCAATGTGCTTTCACGACGTGCCGGTCCTGTGCTGTCGCCGGAACCGGTTATGGTATCAGTAGGGGTGTATCCGAAAGCACGGACATTCCAGCCGTAACCACCAATACCGTTCGTGTTGTAATTATCAATGATCCCTTGGTCGGTGTCTTCTGTGCCCTTGGTAGGACACCGGAAAATCCTACCGGTATATGCCGCAAGGCTCCAAGTCCACTTGTTCCCCTCGGAAACACCGAAACCGTCCAATTTCACTGTAACATTATTTGAAGCACATGGATACCAGCTATGGTTGTCGCCAACGTACTCCACAATGGCAAGACCGTACTGTTTTAATTGACTTGAACATTGTGTCCGCTGGGCGCGCTCCCGGGCCTGTCTCAACGCGGGCAGCAGCATTGAGGCAAGTATGGAAATTATTGCTATTACAACTAATAATTCGATCAGGGTAAAGATTGTTCCTTGACTATAAACGTACTTATGAGTAGATTGTTTGTGTTTGTGCGGTTGTTTTTTCATTTTACAATCCTTCCTTTTTTGAGTAAGTTCTTATTGTTTAAACAGCAATACGTTGTTGAAGTCTCCTGATTTTTTGTTTTTAAAGACTTTTATAAGTAGATTGTATCCTTCAATTCATTTGGCACTGGTTGAAGCATTTTTTGTCAAAACACTTGCTACAGTGGCTCAATATTAACTATAAGTTATAAGTTAACATTAAGTTATATTATAAAAGAAAAATAATCATTTGTCAATAGCGTAGTTCAAAATATATCCAATATAATCAGACGATTTGGTAACCTGTCAGTTTTTCAGGGGATCTATAATGTTTTGCTCTTGTTATCGCCATCTTGATCGTAATCGACCACTCAAAAAGTATGGTTATATATACATTGACAAAATATATAACATCTTATTGGTAAGTATTTAATCTATGCATGAATCTGGAATCCAATTACTATGGCGATTGCGAGTGGCAATTGCGGGAAAAAGAGTGACACATCACGTTAATTTGGTATAATTGCAATTTATTTCATAATTACGTCTTGACATACAGTCTATATTGCAGTAACATATACTTAACGTTAACAATCGCAATTAAGGTAAGGTTGAAATGGCTTCTTTTCAGGATATTGCACAAGAAGTGGGGTGCACAAAGGCCACCGTTTCTTATGTTTTCAATAATATTCCTCAGGTTGGCGAGGAAACCAGGAGGAAAGTTTTAGCAGCTGCGAAAAGGCTTAATTATCAAGCCAGGAAAAAAACTGAAAAGCTTCGTATTGCAGTTGTATCAAGTACCACGGAATTTAAGTTTGACTATTACGGGAATGCCATGCTGCTATCGGTCTTTACGACTTTGAATGAGCTGGGATGCGATACTCAAATAGTTAAATCCGCCGAGATGTTAAGAAGTGGGCGTTTTCGTGGTGCAATAATTATTGGTGCGCCGATATCCATGGAGGAGATCAAAGATATTGCGGGGATTATTCCCTGTGTAATTATTAACCGTCCGTATGAAGGGTTGAATTCAGTGTATTCAAGAAGCGGTGAAGCAGTTTTTCAAGCTATGGAGCTGCTTCATCAGTATGGTCATGGAAAAGTCGGATTTTTGATACCTGATAAATCAGGTGTGAACATTGTATACAAGCAACGCTTACAGGGTTACCTTAGGGCGGTAAAGCAATTTTCCATGGAATTCGATGAGCAGTTGATTCAGGAATTTCGGAGCACCAGGTCCGATACATCCGGAATTGTTGAAATTATCGCAAAATTGATAAAACCGGAACCCACCGCAATTATTGCCGCGGCTGAGGGCCTTGATATCATTGTCAATTACGGGTTGTACATACTTGATAAAAAAATCCCTGATGATATTTCTGTGATTTCATTTGAGAATGACAGGTCATTTATCCATACGCCTCCGCATACTACAATTTCACAGGATTTCAAGGAAATCGGCAGACATTCCGCAAACCAGCTTATGGCTCTGATTAAGGGACAAAATATAGAACCTGTGCATGAAGCTATTGATTGTGAGATAATCCAGCGTGATTCCGTTAAAGATTTACACTTAAAAAGAAAATTTGATTTGGATAAAATATAAATAACTCCTGAAAAATACCTTGTCAATTACACCATAAAAATAATAATTATATGAATATTAAATACAGTCATAAATTTAAAGGGATATTATGATGAAGAAACAAATCACCGTATTTTGTCTGAGTATGATCGGAATGGTTATTGCTACTGCATCAGTAATTGCATTAAACAAATCCAATAGCATCGATACGGGGGAAACACAAGTATCTCCCCAAATTGACGGGCGATTGAACGATGCTTGCTGGAAAGACATTCCCTCAATTAATGACTTTAAAATCCTGGGAACCGTTAATAAGCCTGAGTCAGATACTAAGGTGATGGTGACTTCCGATAAACTGATGCTTTATTTAGCATTTGAGTGCAGGGAAAAGGATAATTACAGATCAGTTGCTAAAACTGAAGGACACTCAAGGGATGCGGTAAATGATGATTCCGTTGAAATATTTCTGATGCCAAATCCAGAAAGCAAAAAATATTATCATTTTATCGTGGGAGCCAATGGAAGCTGGTTTGAGAAAAAAGTAAACGATCAGAGTCAGGATAAGGAATGGCAAGTGCCGTGGCTGCATGCTGTTAAAAAGATGAAGAATGGCTGGAATGCGGAAGTCGGTATTCCTCTTTATTTATTGGGCGGTGAAAAAATCCATAATCCTGAAATCGGTTTCAACGTAACCCGCAACCTTTTCGGTAACGGAAAAAAACAGTACCTGACATGGGCTCCTCTAGGAAAAAGTTTTCATGAAACTGAAAATTTTGGTGTCTTACGCGGTCTGGACGGCCGAAAAATTACTGCGGTTTCCGCACCCGTAATTTTGAACGCTACGGCCGGACAATATAAATCCGTATCCAATGGATATGTTTATACTGTAAATGTTAAGCTGATCAATGAAGGCGGGAAAGGGGGTAAGTTGCTGCTTAAACTTGAGGACATTCCGGTTAACGGAAAAAAACAGGTATTTGGCAAAACTATCAATTTGATCCCCTCAGGCATACAGAATATAACATGGGATATTCCCGTTAAAAATTTATGCAGGCGAAACGCAAAAATATGCATGGAAAACCACGATACTTCAAATTGGATGCATATTGCGAAAATGGGCGATTTACGGATAATGAGTGCTTATCCGGGAAGAAGTTATTACACTTATGAAAAAAGCGGTAAAATAGTTTGTTCATTGATTTTTTCAAATGCAGAGATCAGAAGTAATGGATTAAAATTAAAATATAAAATTATTAATCCTGCGGGAAAATTGTTAAAGGAAGGAAAACTTAAATCAACAGAACGTAAAAACATTATCGAATTTTTGCCCGGAGAATTAAAACCAGGCAAGTATGAATGCGAATTTATTTTGCTGAACAGTCAGAATCAGAAAGTTTCCGCGGTAAAAACGGAAATTATTAAACGAAAACCGGCACCGGTTACAGAAGTGAAATTTGATCATCTTTCACAAAATTTATTGGTTAACGGCAAGCCGCAGTTTATTTTAAGCTATATGGCCATGTTTCGCAATTGGGATGAGAAAACTCTCAGAAAAATGCGTGCTGCCGGGTTTAACATGATAGTCAGGTGGGTTAATGTTTACGGGGGAGGGCAAAAGTCACGGTTGCCGATAATTCGACATGATATTAAGCTAGCGGAAAAATGCGGATTGTGGGTGATTTTTCCGGCGTTAACATTTGTGAAAAGATTTAATTACCGTAGCCTAATACAGAAAATGCCGCAAATATTGAAATCGATTCCATTCGCCATTGATTCGGTCAAGGATTGTCCAGCCGTAATCGGATATTTCTGTTTGGATGAGCCCCCGGAGTCTGCGTACAAATATGGTTTCAAGGTGTATGATGCTGTACATCAGGCAGATCCTTACCGAATATTGTATGGCACTAATTGTAGTGACTGGGGTGAAAATTCGTATGAGTTCGCTGACCTTCTCGGGCGACATTCATATTGGACGCCAGGCAGAGGTTTTACACCGAACAAATTGGCGCGTCGTTGTATCGTTATGCGGGAACTGGCTGAACGTTATCATCGCCCTTTCGTAGCGACACCACAGGGTTGCTGGCGGGAAGAAACGAGGAAAATCACTCCGCATGAAATGAGGATAAGTTATTATTTACCGATTATCTGTGGAGCAAAAGGGCTGGTAATTTTTGCTTACAAGGCCGATATGCATCCCGTGGAATGGAAAGCCGCGGCGAAAATTGCAACGGAATTGAGAAAGCTTGCTCCAATTTTACTAACGATGACTCCTCCCCAGAATGTAGTTTGTAATAAAAGTGCAGCTTCGGAAGGAGCTGCAATGCTTCCCGGTCCGGCAGCGGAACAAACCGATTTTAAGCCGTTGATACAAAGTTCCACAAATGTAAGATTGCCAAGAATTCAGACGCTGATAAAAAGGCATCCTGATGGCGGATATATAATCCTCGCCGCAAACAGTGAAGATGCTCCATGCGAAGTGACCTATGCATTATCTTTGCTAAATTCCAATTGCAAGGTAGTCAACTTTTTTAATGAAAAAATTAAGTATGAACATTCCGGGAATACTTTTTCTGACAGTCTTGAGGGATATGCAGTGAGGGTTTACCGTATTATCAGCGGGAATGCAAAAAATAATGACGAAAAAATCCGGATGTCAATAAATATAAAAGATACGGCTAGTGACAAAAGCAAGAAAATTAGCAGTGAAAATATTATTGATAAAATTTGTGGAAGATTTTCTAAAGAAAACCTGAATGAATATTGGAACATTCCAGAACCCCGGAATGTTAAAATTGTTTCCGGGAATGAACCTGGTAAAAATATACTTGAGATGGATCTCGGTGAAAAAATGAGTTTAATTCGCCTCAAAAGGACTATTCCCCTCAAGGCCAATACCAATTACTGTTTTGGCGCAAATCTGAAAACAGATATTAAAGAGGCGTTGAGGAAGCCGGATATATTGATCTTTGTTCCGGGTAATCGTAAAATTCAACCTAGAAAAACTTTAAAACCGGGATTCGTTTCAGACTGGAAAATAATGGAAAAAAGATTTACCACAAAACAGGCGGTTAAAGCATCAATTATAATTGTCCTGCCAAAGGGGAAAGGGAAAATATATTGTGACGGTATATTTATTAAAGAGCAGGGAAAACCTGAAAAAAAGAAAAACTACATTACCAATTCAAGTTTTGAAGAATGTACTTACTTCGGCTTGCCGGATTATTGGATGGTACGGCCGATCACCGCGAATCATGGCAAAAAACGGGCTTTGTATAAGATCGTCACGGATAAAAGTGCAGTCCATGGACGTTATTCGCTTAATATCGGATGGTTTAGCAATAAAACAGCCCACGATAGATTTCATAATGCGGTGCAATATGGAAAACTTGATTTTTCAAAAAATTACGTTCTTTCCGTTTATCTTAAAGCCGACCGAGACAATGTGCCGGTAACGATATTTTTTAAAGCCGGGTTCCGTTATGCTAAAACGTTGCTTAAAAAACAGTTTATTGTTGGAAGTAAATGGCAGCGTTATGTTTGCAGTTTGCCGATGAAAAAAATGAAGCAAACAGGTAAAAGAGACTTTGCTCTCGCCATCAGAGTTGATAAGACCGCGGAAGTATTGGCCGATTGTTTCCAGTTGGAAGAAGGTACAATACCAAAAGAATACAAAGTTGACGATTATAAAGCCGTGGATGTTGGCCCGGAGTACAGCCGTGAGAAAGTTCTCGATAAATAATTGGGGTTGAATTTTGAGTAATTACCTGAACAATAGTTATATCTTTCCGGTGAGAGAATTCACTTCCTGGAAAAAGCGGACATGGCTTGATCGAATAATTCAGGTGAGGAAGCATACAAAAGCCTATGTGTGGTTCAAAACATGTGCGCCTGATCCAAAACTGGTTATCTATGGTCTTAAGAACAATGCAAAATATATAGAAAAGATGAAGCCCCAAGGCAAGTCCGAAGAGTGGACAAGGTATTTGTTTATGGGGGAAACTGCTGCAATGAGCAGTGGTACTTTCTATGAGATCAGGTTGTATGGGATATCGAAGAGATATATAGACAAAACATATTTGATCATAAGCCTTGATGAAAACATTTCCAGGCGGAAATTGGCTTCCTGCTCGACCACTGCGGAATTGGAAGCTTTCTTATGGGGAATCTCCGGAAAAGCCGCGGGATCAAGCTCTATTTGTCCGGACGTGCAAAGAGTTGGAACTTCCGGGGAATATGTTTTTTCATATCGTTCGGGGAAGCAGCTTGATAAGGGAAATCTTATCCGGATTATTTTCAATCGGATTTTTACCCATAAAGTTAAATTTGATTTTGCAATAGATAAGGGAATATCAAAAATCGACTCCGGGAAAAATGTGATGCTCGGGGGGAAACAGGCGATAGTGTTTACCGTCAATGAAAAAATCAGCAAAGACGAGGAACTGACTTTCAGGTTTTCAAGCCCTATGAGTCCGGCATTTCCGTGTGTATGTGAAGACAATTCACTATTGCAATGGTATAATAAATTCCCCATTTTAATATTTGAAATATCGGTAGATGGCGGGAAAAATTATGCTTCTCCGCTAATGAGTAATTCCCATAAACTTGAATTTATTCCTGACCAGGCAGAACAATTGCATCTATTTTTACCGGGCAGGCGGCGCAAAGGAAAAAACATCAAATTGCGGGGCGTGATTACAGATAAATACCGGAATCCCACCACTGAAAACTGTAATAAGTTCGACCATTTTGAGTTACAGTTGCATAATAATAAACAGATTTTCAGATTGGGGAAAATCGCGGAGGCCAAGATTGATGTCAACCATTTGAAGCTGACTTTGCATAAATTAAAGGATGGCATCTATCGGGTGGTGGCTGTTGATGAAAACGGCAGACGAGTAAGTATCAGCAATCCCCTGGAAATCAACTCCAAATCAGATAAGGATGAAATTTATTGGGGAGGGGTTCACGACCATGCCAGCGGCATCAGGGAACACACTCGTATGAGCGATGGTCTCGGCACCATTGCGGATGCTTATCACCGTGCCAGGTACGATGCGGTCCTGGATTTTGCCTGCGTAGCTGAACATGGAGCGTATTATACGGACAATCAATGGCAGGACATTCAAGAGCTGATATCGGAGTGTCACTACCGGAATAACTTTATTACGCTTTTCGGCTATGAGTGGAATGCATGTGAGAGAATGGAAAAAGAAAGTGCCTGCTACCATATCAATATATACAGTTCCAGAAAACTGCCGCGTTATAATGGTTTGGACAATATTGAGAAAGTGTTGAACAAACTGCGGAAACGTGGAAATACTGTTTGCGAAACACATCATGCCGGTAAAAAAATTATCGATGTCTGGAAATTTTCCGGTATCAGACAACTTCTGAAACTTTATGAAATCTATCGGTGCGATGGTTTTTTTGAAAAGAGTGAACCGGGACTGGCTGAGTTTGCATATGAACTCTTGCAGACGGGAGAAAAAATTGGTTTTATTGCCGGGGGGGATTCACATTGCGGTTATTGCGCTTTTGGACCTAAACCCCCTAAAGATGAGTTCGGTAAAGTAAGTTGCGGGGCTGAGTTGCCACATTTGTATCCTACCGGAATTACCGCGGTTATGGCGGAAAAACTTGACCGGCAAAGCATCATTAATTCCATGAGGCAAATGCGGGTTTATGCTACGACCGGTCCCCGGATATTGATTGATTATTCCGTTTCCGGAATCACGATGGGAGCGGATGCCGAAACAGATGAAGTCAAGATTAAAGCAACAATTCACGCTTGTGAAAAATTGCGGAAAATTACAATAATTAGAGACGGCGAACCTGTTCACGAAATCAAACCGAATTGTCTTGATTATGAACTTTCCTGGCAGGATCGGACAGTTGCTTTCGGAAAACATTATTATTACCTGAGGCTGGAACAGGAAGATGACGAATTTGCCTGGACTTCGCCGGTATGGTTAAATCTTAAAAATTAAGTTAAAATAAATATCAAGAAATCGAGGATTTTTAAAATGTATAAAATCGCGGAAATCGGGGATGGAACCAAAGCACTTCTGGCAACATTGCATCCGGAGCTTGACCCTGTGGCCTTTGTAAATATTTCGGAAAAGAAATTGAATGATGCGGTCAAAATCACAAAACATATCAAGGAACAGATGAAAGGGATTAAAGAACCCTCTCCGGTAAACGGTTATACCGACTATCGGGAAATGATCCTGAAAGAAAAACCGGACATTGTGGTCGTGGGAACCCCAAACCGTTTTCATGCGGAAATGAGTATCTTTGCTTTGGAACATGGGGCCAATGTAATGGTGGAGAAGCCCATGTGTATAGCACTGGATGACTGTCAGCGGATGGTGGAAACGGTCAGAAAAACCGGGCTGAAACTTAATATCAACCAATCCGCAAGGACAATTAAGCATTTTCAGTACATATTTGACCGTCTGAGAGATGGAGATATAGGAGTGCCGTACTATGTCCGTTCGGAATATCAGCATGGCAGTTTACGGGCGCGCTTGCAGACTCATGGCGATTTGTCAGGTCAGGATCCTGTTTTACTGGCCGGAGGATCGCACTCTATCGATCTGGTGCTTGGCCTGATCGGTGAATCCCCTTGTGCAGTTTCCGGTTCCGGAAGCAGATACATGACGGGGCCAAACTGTAAAGTTAATGATTTGGCGGCAGCGCTCATTCATTTTCCCAGCGGTAAAACCGGATATGCCATTTCCGCCCATGCAAATCACCGGAGGCAGATGGGCATGGCATTTGAACTATACGGAACCAATTACGATATCATTCAGGATTACACGTTTGTGGATAAAGACAAAGACATTTCCGAATACGGCTTAAGGTTCTACGGCAAAGACAATGAGCGTTTTACCGTAAGTCTCGATCAGATCGGCAAGACCCAAAGCGAGATCGGCATTGGGCACGGGCAGGGACCTTACCGGCAATTGGAAAATTTGCTTTACGCAATCAAATATGATGTCAAGCAACCGACCATGGCGGATGTTGTTGATGGCGCAAAAACCACTGCGGTGGCCTTGATGGCTGAGAAGTCGATTGTTACCGGGAAGACCGAAGGAATGCCATACTGGGAACCGATCCATTACAAGGGCAGGGCGCCATTGTGGAAGCTGGACGATTACCAGAAGAATATGCTGCGGGACTTTGTGCCGCTGTTGTCCGCCGAATCCAGAAAACAAATTATTGACAATGGCGCGGGTGATGATCAGGATCAATTCCATGCTACATCTGGAGAAGACGATTAAGTCGAGTAAAATACAGAAAAGGAGGGTGGCGTGAAAAAGCGGTGCTTGAAAAAATCCGATGCAAATTGGGGATTCGGAAGAAAGTCCAGGTTCACCCTTATAGAATTATTGGTAGTAATAGCGATAATATCTATCCTTGCCTCAATGTTGCTGCCTGCGTTGAGACAGGCCAGGGAACGAGCACAACGGGCGCAATGCGGGAGTCAGTTGAAGCAGTACGGTCTGGCAACGGCTGAGTATGTTGGCGACAGCCAGAACTGGTATCCTTGTGCTTCAGGAAACGTATCCGTGAAATTGGACGGCTTTGGCATTTCCGACGGGAACAAATGGACTTGGAGTCTTGCGGCTTATACCGGAAGAATTTTCAGATGTCCTTCCAAAGGCCAGGAAGATACTGACCAGGGAATCATCGATAATTATAAAACTAACGGTATCGGAGGCTACGGCTGGAACACCCGGGCTTTCGGCTATACTCCCACCGATACGATAACGGGTTCCAGTGACAGCACGGGGCCTCCGCGTCGTGAAAGCACGGTTGCCAGGCCAGCGATGTCGATGGTAGTGGCGGACCGGACATTTACCTCTTACAACTACTGGCTTTACGGCGGCTTTGGAAATCCCTACAATAACCTGACTCATGTACCTGCGAACCGGCATGGTGGCGGCTGCAACCTGCTGTTCGCCGACGGTCATGTTGGCTGGGAAATCCAGAAAGATGTGATATCCGGACGTTACAGTAATATCTCGCCCAAAAGTTATTATTGGGATTGGGACCGTGAAGGTGATACTTATTAACGAATTACTGCAAATAGTTTTAATGGAAATTTTATAATGTCCTCAAGACCAAATATTTTGTTCCTGATGACCGATGAACACCGGGCGGATGTTGCCGGTTTCGCCGGAAATGAGATCGTGAGAACCCCGGTACTCGACGAACTTGCACGGACCGGAGTGGTATTCGATAATGCCTATGCCACTGTTCCGCTGTGTTTGCCGGGGCGTCAATGTATGGCCGTGGGTAAATACCTTTGCAACTCAGGTGTCCGGCCGGAACCCGGCTGTGACCTGCCGCCGGAATCGCCGACTTTTGCCAGACTTTTCGCCCAATACGGTTACCGTACCGTTTGCAGCGGAAAACTCCACCATACCGGCTGGGACCAGAATCAGGGATGGATGCTCCGCATAGGTGTCGATCATTACGAAGGCAATGTGCTGCTACAGAACATTGCAGGGAAGGTTGATTCTGAATGCCAACGCTATGAACCTTTGGATAGTTTGAAATCCGACGTCAAAACCATGCAGCGTGAATTAATCTGTTCCGGCGCCGGACCCACCAAGGACAAAACCTGCATGGACGCAACCCTGGGGTTTATTCGCGACAATTCCTCTCCCCCGAACTGTTTCCGGGAACAACCGCGCCGGAAGGAACCCCGGCCTCTGCTGCTGAAAGTAAGTTTGCTGGAACCGCATTACCCATTCCAGGCGGAGAAAGATCTGCTTGATTACTATCTGCCTAGAGTTAGACCGTATTTGGATCAGGAAACTTTTCCGCATCAGTTTTTGAGCGGCGATTATATCCTCCGCCAAGGTAAAGATGTTTCTGAACAGGATATTCGCCGGGCCACCGCCGCCTACTACGGTATGGTGGAAAACGCCGATGCCAATTTCGGCAGAATCATCGATGCGCTTGAATTTGCAGGTCACAATCTTGATGACTGGATTATTGTCTATACCAGTGACCACGGGGAAATGCTCGGAGAACACAGTTCATGGGAAAAAGGACAGTTTTTTGAGGGAAGCGTCAGAGTGCCATTGATTGTCCGCTGGCCGAAAGGATTCGACGGCGGCAGAATTATTTCCCGGAATGTCAGTCATTGCGACATCTTCGCAACTTTGTGTGAACTTGCCGGAATTTCCGTTCCGGAAGGTTTGGACAGCCGCAGTCTGGTTCCTTTTCTGCGCGGAGACAATCCGGATTGGGATAATGAAATTATCAGCGAAATGATCCGCAAGAAACGAGTGCTTCCCCACGGAGCGCTGATGATCAAGCGCGACAACCTTAAATACCATTATTACGGCCCGGACATGCCGGAAATTTTATGGGATCTTGAGAAAAATCCCGAAGAGACAGTGAATTTTATCGACCATCCGAATTATGTGAAAATCGTTAAACATTTCCGGATTTGCCGAAAGGAATTCATAAATCGTTTGTAACACCAATTGGCAATCATTTACAGACATATGTTTGTTTATCTCTTTCAGAGAAAAACTGAGGGAAATGATATGTCCTTGGGTTTACGGCCTTCGGGATTTGTGATTTTTCCTTTGGGCATCCTGAAGTTTTTTCAGGTTGTATTGGAGCTGTTTCATGGCAGTGAGTAAAACTTTGGTCCTGCGTTTTTCCGCGGAGTCGGCGGCCACTTTATTTCGTTGGATAGCTTTACGGTCGGCAACTTTCCGGTTAACCCATTTGCCGCCGGATTGCTGGAAAGACCAGGTGACATTGCCGTTAGGCCAGTAGTAATAACCCCCCGCTGGAAGATCTTTTGCGAATTTTCCACTGTATTTGTGACCCGCTTTGGCATAATGCATGGTTCCGTTTCCCTCTTTGCGCCCGTTTTGCCATTCGCCGATATATCTGCCACCTTTAGCAAAGTAAAATATTCCGGAACCGTGATATTTACTGTCTTTCCACTCGCCCTCGTAACGGTTGCCGTTGGGGAAAACGCATTCACCTTTTCCCTGGAATTTACCGTTATCCCACTGTCCGGTGAATTTAATTCCGTTCCGGGCAACCATGACTCCGTAACCGTGGCGTTTAGTTCCTTTCCATTCACCGGTATAATATCCGCCTTTTGCCCAGCGGTAAGTGCCGTATGAAAATTTATCGTTGAGCCATTTTCCTTCATAACTGTTGCCATCATGATATACGCTCTTGCCTTGTCCCTGGCGTTTGCCGTCTACCCACTTTCCCGTATATATTGAGCCGCTTTTGTACTTCATGGTTCCCTGACCGTGCATGGTGCGTTTGCGCCATTGTCCGGTGTAGACATTACCGGTCTTTTTCCAGGTAAATGTACCGTTGTAAAAAGTGTCGTCCCGCCAGTCTCCCTCATAGCTGTTGCCGCTGCTGAAACGGATTTTTCCTTTGCCGCAGCGTTTATCTTTTATCCAACCGCCGGTATAAACGGTTGATGATTTCCATCTCATGGTTCCCTGGCCGTGCCGTAAGTTGCCGAGCCATTCGCCGGTATAGCTGTCGCCGATTTTCCAGGTAAATGTACCTTTGATTCTTTTATCGTTATTGAACTCGCCAACGAATTTGTCTCCATTAGGGAGAACAGATGTCCCTTTTCCCTGACGTTTCCCGTTCGCCCAGGAACCTGCATAAACGGACTTATCGGGGTAAATCATTTTCCCTTGGCCATGCCGCAAGCCGTTCAACCATTCTCCATCGTATTTACCTCCATCCGGCCAGATGCGGACGCCTTTGCCGTGAAATTTATCAAACGCGAATTCGCCGTGATACGTTGAATCGTCAGGCCAGGTGAATTTTCCCTTGCCGTGTTTTTTGCCGTCCCGCAGAAAGCCGTGATATTTACTCCCGTCTGGATAAGAAATCTGCTGGATTCCGGGTTTTACCGGATGGGGTTTAACGGGTTTTCGCTGTGGGGGCTCCGGATGCTCCGGTTGAGGCTTGACGGGCGTTTCCGGTTGTATGACCGGGGGCGTGTCCGAAGGAGGGGCCTCGGTTTTTCCGGCTGGTTTTTTCAGTAACTTATCGACAGCGTCAAGCTGCTGTTTGGCTTCAGTAAGTTCCGGGCCGTACTGAACAGCTTTTTCCGCATATTTTCTGGCCTTTTCAAGGTTGCCGGAAGCGGCGTAGATGCGTGAAACGGTAATATACGGCCAGGGAGATTTATTATTTATCTTTAGAGCTTTCAGCGCAGTTTGTTTTGCGGTTTTTAGATGCTCCTCCCCGGATTTTCCCGCTTCAACCGCCAGCTTGTATTCCTCGGTACAGGCATCGGCCTGGCGGCACAGGCTCCGCACCGCCTCCGGATCATTTTCCCCGGAATATGCGGTTGGCGCGTAAAGACTAAACAGAAAAAACAGAATGCATGTAAACCTGATCATGATATTCTCCCTTTATTTGACTTTGAAATCAGTGCGTTGACCATTGCCAACTAAATAATGTTTGATCATTTTTTCGCTCGAATTGTATTCCTTGCCAGTATATGAATGAAACCTGAATTTAGGGTATGAAATATTTTTTGCCGGGGGGCCGTATATCCATTTTTTCGTTTTGCCGTCAGGATAGTATTCATATTCTTCCAACTTGCAAACGTTTCCCTCTCCGTCCAGTTTCCATTCCCGGCGCTTAATTATTTTACCGCCGGAATAGGTTATCATGTATATCGTGTTGTTAAGCGAGTCAAGATCAGTGCGTTTGCCAGATTTAATTTCTCCATTCACATAAGTTAATGTGTCATAACTTTTATCGTATTTATTCCAGTATTTCCATGAACCCGACATTTTGCCGTTGACGTAGTTGCCGCTCTGATTCAGACGGCCATTCAAGTGCAGTTCATACAATCCGTGACGCCGTTGCCGCCTTTTTGCCTTCCAGTTTTTATTGTAGCTGATGAGTTCCTTTTTGGTCAGCTTGCCGGTTTTGTAGTCGTATGTATATCTGACAATTTTAAACAGGTCGCCGTTTTTCCAATCTTCATCTTTTTCGATTTTTCCAGTTCTGATCCAATCCCATTCTTTGGATTTGCCATGTCTTTTCCCATTCCGGTAAGTCATCATGCTTCGGGGTTTTCCAGAAGAGGTATAATACATCTGCCGGCCATCCTGTTTTCCCATTTTATAGTTTTTCCTGGCGGTCAGGGTTCCAGTTTTTTTGTCCCAATACATCTCCTTGCCGTGCTGGACGTCATCGCGGTATTCCACCAGACTGGATTTTTTCCCGGTCTTTTCGTTGAATCTCCAGCTCGCTCCATCCCGTTTACCGTTTTTGTAAGCTGCTTTCCCAATCAACACGCTATTCGAGGCATTATATGATAGATCCCAGCCGTGTTTGCGGCCCTTGCGGTAATCGGTTTCACTCATCAGCTTGCCGCTTTTGCGGGAGTATTCCTTGCGCTTGCCGTGCAGCATGGATTTCGGTTTGCCGTCAATTATGAATATTGCGTATTCATCTTCACGGTATTTTTTGCCTTTCCACCACCGCTCACATAACTCCAGTTTCAAGTTACCGCTTTTATACTGGCAGTAGGTATATTTTTCGTAAGGGACCCCGGTTTTACTTTTCAGGAACACTTCCTTGATGGGATAATCTTTGCCGTTGATATTCATGGTGCGCCCGGTGTGCCGGACATAATCGTAATCCTCTTTCTTGTCTACCGGATTCTTCTCCTCGGCTACTTCCTTGTCATCCTGATCTTTATCATCATCAGACTTGATCTGTTGCTTCTGATTTTTTTCTTCTTTTGTTTCCCCGTCGATTTTCTTTTTATCCTGTTTTACAAGTTTCAGCAGTTCTTCCTCGCTGAGATTTTCGTAACCGGATTTGTCCTCTGCCGGCATTTTTTTAGTATCCTTGCCGTCTTCAGTTTTGACGGTTTCATCTTTAGCCCCTGTTTTCTTATCGTCATCCTTGAGATGGCCTTCCAGGGCCTTGTCCAAATCGATATCCGAGTCATTGTCCTTGCTGCCCGGTTTTTCAACCGGCTTTTTCCCGTCATCGGTTTCACCGGTTTTTTTCTCCTGGTTATCTTTTTCGCCGGGCTTGATTTCGGCCACTTGGTCCAGCATGTCATCCAGACCGTCGCCTTTTTCGTCTTTTCCTTCCTCCATTTTTGTGCCGGAATCTTCACCATCCTCCGTCTCTTCTTTTTCCTCCTCCGTTTCTTCTCCCTCAGGGGTTGCTTTTTTAGTCAACTTCAAGGCAACGGAATAGGTCTTACCGGCGGTTTCGGCATATATTTCAACTTTTTTCGAAGCGCTGCCGTAACCTTTCGCGGTGGCGGAAACGGTGTAAATGCCATTTTTAAGTTTTGAAAAAGTCGCGGAAGCTCCTTTGCTGGAACTGCCAGCGGCGGAAATCGTCACGGTTGGCGTCGATTCGTCTCCGCTGCCGCCCTCAAGTTTCACGCGGGCGCTGATGCTGCTGAGAATCTGCCGCAGCTTTACCGCCAGCTCATTGCGCTTTCCGGTTGCCCCGGCGGACAATGTGGCGCTGGCCGATCCGTTTTCCCAGCCCTTGCAGGTAACTTTTGCCTTGTAGGTTCCGGGGTTGAGTTTCTGGAAAGTGCAGTCTCCGGTGGAAGTACTGGCCGTTCGTCCGAATCCGGCAGGTCCTGACAATTCAACGCAGCATGATTCCTTTATCAAAGTTGAATCAGCCTGATTGCGAATGGTCACTTCCAATGTCAATTCCGGTTTCAGTTCAACATTTCGGTAGGCGATGCCTTTCGCGATTTCCGTTTCGGTAGCTTTAAAATTGAGAGTTTCCCGGGAAAAACCGTCTCCGCGCACAATAACATTGATGGATTCTTTAACGCTGACCGGGTCGAAGGTAAAAACTCCGGTAGGGCCGAACTTTTCGGAAGTGCCGTCCAAGGCCGCATAAGCTGGAAAGGCAGGGACCAGACTGCCGTTTTTGTTATATTTTGTGTGTACTTTCAGAATGATGCCTTCCTTAAGGATCAATTCCACGCTGCGTTTCTCACCGGGTTTGAGATGAACTTTTTTGTCTTCAGGGCCGCGGTAACCGGTTTTTTCGGCGCTGGCCCACCATTCCACGGCGGGAAGGTTTTTGAATTCGGTCTGGCCTTTGGCATCGGTGGTTTGTTCAACGGAATTTTTTTCCTGCAATTTCACCACGGCCTTATTAACCGGTTTGCCATCCTGGTCAACCACTTTAACCTTGACGGTTCCGCCTTCCAGTTTGAGCAGGACTTCTGGAATTTTGTCTCCGGGCTTTTCGGGATTGACTGGTTTGCTGACAACGGCGTCAGGATAAAACTCATGACTGGCCCTGATATCATGGGACTTGCCGAAACTTGGCGGGATGTTTTTCAGCGTGCAACGTCCGTCAGCGCCGGTGGTTTCGTTGTTATTGCCGATCTTAACGGTTGCGTTTTCAAGGGGCTTTGAGTCCGGGGACACAACCTTTACCGTTACTTCGGACATGATCGGTTTGAGTTTAATGACCACTGGAAGCGGAGTCGCGGCCTCCGGATTGACCGTGTCAACCACGATTCCCGGCTTGCTAGCCTGGAAACCGCCGGATTCCGCCTGACAACTCTTGGCTTTCGCGAAAACAGTGTATTTTCCCGGATGCAGGCCGGAAAATTCCATTTCTCCCTGAGCGCTTTTCCGGAATTGCAGGTATGAGGAATTTTTTAACGGCAGACCGGGGGTGTCGACACTGAGTTTTAGTTCCGCGTGATCGAGCGTCCGGCCATCCGGAGCTGTAACTCTGACCGTGATTTTTCCCGGTACGGGACAAAGATACATAGTCCGTTTGACCGGTGGCGGATTTTCCTTTTCGCTGACCGGGATTTCCAGTTTTAGTTCCACTTCGTTTCCGCCATCCGGAGCATTGTAATTTGACGCTGAAGCGGTAACCCGGTAATTTCCGGGGAAAATATTTTTCAGTTTGTAGACGCCTTTGCCGAGATTGTCAAAAGGAAATTCCTTGCCGGACTTATGCAGGACAACCTTGCCGTTCAGGACCGGCTGGTCTGTCTGTTTTTTCCCATATTGACGGTGGAGGCTGACAAATACATTCACCGACTCGCCGAGATCGAAAACCAGCTCCAGCTTGTCCTCGGGCCGGGCAAGGTTTTCCGCGATGACCTTGCACTTTCCAACGGCTTTCGGTAAATCGAATTCAGTGGTTACGAAACCTGATTTCACGGTTTCGGAAGCATCTATATCGGTTTTTGAATAGTGAAAATATTTTTTGCGGAGTTGAGTTTTGAAACTGCCGCCCGGACCGATAAAACTGAACTTAACCTGCGCCAATACCTTGTCGCCGGCGCCCCCCCCCGCCAGCATCGCGGCCTTCACTTTGATGGTTTTTCCGGGAAGCGGTTTTTTTGTAACCATTTCTAGTCCGGTAAGAATTACGTTGACGGTATTATCTTCCTCGGCGGAGAGCACTTTTTGGAGCCGCTTGTTTTCAAGGAGTTGCGGACGGTATTTTTTCATGGCCTCGAGATACTCTTTGCCGCCGCCGCTCATCCAGTCGCTGACGACCTGCTGCCGGAATTTCTGCTTCCATCCGCCGTCCGTTGTGCGAAAGTTGAGACCTTTGATCGCCGCCGCTTCCGGACTGTTGAAAAACTCGTCTACGGTTTTGTCAATATCGCTGATTTCCATGTATTTCCATAGATTGCCGCGATTGCGGTCGAGCTTTTTCCCAAGATCGGCATGATTGAGTTCGAGGTGAGTAAAATACAAAGCGTAAAGCGTGTTGAGCATCGGTTTGTCGAAGGTGCTGGAGAACAATAGTTCCGCGCCCAGGCTGGTCAGCTGATATGCGGTGTAGGCGGCGAACAGGGATTTTCCCAGGCTTTCGCGCCCGGCCTGTTTCAGCACATGCAGACAGTAATACTCGACTGCGCCGTCTTTTGCCGCACCTTTGGCGATGGCAGGAAACGCGGCTTTCACCAATTTCCAGGCGGCTTCCGGCCCTTCCTGATAGGAGTACCAGGCATACATTGAAAAAATTATTCCCGATGTGAACATCGCCTGCCGGAACGCAAGCTGTTTACCCGGACTCCAGCTATTATACTTGGCTTTCAGGGCCGCGGCTCCGTCCTGTGCGTTGTCGATGCTGTTCTGCAGCGATTTGTATAGAGAGGCGCTTCGGCGGATCTGCTGTTGGGCGTCTGGCGGCAGTTTGATAAAACGGTTTTTCTGGTTCATCCAGAATCTGGCGATTTCCTTGTCCAACTGCCGTTTTGCGAAGCCATTGATTTTCTTGAGGAGCTTTTCCTTGTTCTTCTGTGTCAACGATGCTTTTTTTACCAGTTTGTCCAGCCGGTTTTTTCTGAATTTGGCGGTTAAAGCGGTCAGTTCTTCGTCAGTTATTATCCAATGTTTGCCGGGAACTTTCTTGAGGATGTTTTTCTGGGGGGAGTCACCCCAGCATTTTTTGAAATACGGGCATGATTCACAATCGAGCAGCTTCGGATCGATTTCCGGAATTTTTTTTCCGGGAACGATCTTATCCATTTCCAGCGGAGGAATATCGGTAATTTCCTTGAGTTTTTCAAGGGTTTTGGAATCGCCCAGGATTTTCAGTTTTTTAACGGCGTCATCGATATTGTTGCTTTTTTCCACTGCCTGGTAAATGGCGTTGCAGAGAACTTTGTTGGTTCTTTTCGAGGTAACTTCTTTTAAACGCGTGAGCAGTTTGCTCTTGATATTCGGATCGGAGAGGCTTTGGACCACGTTATAATGGGCGCCTGCGTATTCTTCGAGCATATCCTGGACAAGCTTTGTTTTTCCTTTTTCAAGGGCATGGTCGAGTTGATCGAGAAAATTCTCATGCATTCTCATATAGCCCTTCATATTCAACTGCCGGACGCGGTCAAGCAGCTTGGCGCATTCGTTTGGATCAACGTTTTTCAGGGAGTCTCCGCCACTCTCGATCTTCTTGACCATATCGTGGATTTTCCAGTAGGTTTCAAGCTCGTCGTCCGTGAAGTTACTGCCGAGGAAAACGAAGCTCTGGCGGTTACGCTTGACGTATTTGAATGCCTTCTTGAGCTTGGTCGGAGGGTCCAAATCCGACTTGTCAAGAATATTGATGTTCATCTGCCGGGTGTTGTCGGAATAATAACCGATTGCTTCGTGGAGTTCCAGGCGTTCCGGTTCCGGCCACCAGAACAGCGATTTGATCGGCGCCTCGACATACTTTTTCAGCTTCGGATCCCAGCGGGTGAGACTGCCTCTCTGGTACAGCCACATCTGGACCATTTTATTGCCGCCTTTAGTGGTGTACATTTCCGGGTTTGAACTCATAAATGCCCGGGTGTTGAAGTCTTTTACCTTGAATTGTTCAAGAAAACCGATATCGGCATTTTTCAGCTCCACCCCGGTCAGTTCAAGGAATTTATCGGACACTTCCCTGGCCGGATCGCCTTTGCAGTAACCGCTCAACATCGGGATAATATCGTCATCGCTTTTGCACGCTTCGTAAGTAGCTCTGGCTTGCGGGGTATCGGCTGACGACCCCATTCTGAGAAAATATACGTTCTCTTTGTCTTTTACCGCGCCGAACGCCTCAAGCAGTTTCTGGCGTTTCCAATTATCGAAATTCTCAAAAAGGTCTTTTGAAACGCCTTTTTTCATTAAGTCCAGTTTATTGTTTTTCAAAATCCCGTAATGTTCAATTATTTCTTTGCCGAGATCATCCCGTTTTTGGCTGGCCTGAGCGGTTTTGCTGAACTCCTCCAGTTTGGTTTTCAAGCCCTCGAGCAGTTTCGGGTCTGGTTTTTTATCGCTTTCCGCGCCCGGTAAAGGAAACGTCAGTAACGCAATCAGCAGTAAAGGCAGCCAGAACCGGAAAAATCCTCCGGTGAATTTTCTAAAATCCGTCATTTTACTTTTCCCCCGCCAAGTAATTTTTCAAAAATAGACTTCATAACCAGATACAGCACGATAAACACGAAAACCAATCCCAACAGCAAAATTATGATTACAATGCCGATGACATATGGTTTATATTTCTCATATAATTTCCGAATATCACGCAGCTTCCCTGATTTCCGGATTTTGTTCCCGGAAGTTTTGGATTTAGTCTCGCTTACTTTTTTTGAATCAGATGTGCTGCTGGTTTTGGCAACTTTTTTCTCCGGACGCCTGATCGTTCCGGGCTTTTTTGCCTTTTCCTTGATTTTGATTCCCATATCTTTGCAAAAAGCGATAACTTCGGGCTGCATCGGAGCCAGTTTGTGGACGCGTTCAGCGGCATCCACGGCTTCGTCCCGGTCATTTAGCGCCAGATAGATTTTCCCCATGAGCAGGTGCGGCTGCCAGGCATTATTGTCGAGTTTCCAGGCATCCTGCGCCAGTTTCATGGCAATCAGTGCGTCCTTGCGGCTTTTTCGTTTGCTGTTAAGGTATTTAAGCAGATACGATTTTGATTTCGCGCACAAGTTTTCGACACTTTGCCCCGGGGATTTCTTCGGAACTGATACCGGCTTTTTATCTACAATGTTTTTTTCCGCCGGACGAGATTTTACCGGTTGTTTCGCGGTTTTTTCCACTACGGTTTTCACCGGGGGGAGGCCCAGGTAAATCATTTGGTGGTACATCTTGTACTGATAAGGATCATCGGGACGCATTTTTTGTGCGAACTCCCGTTTTGCGAGCATAAATGCCTGCTGGGGAGAACCGGTTTTTTTCAGCAGGTCTTTGAAAAGCTTTGTCCAGAGCAGGATGTAATTGCGTCCGCAACCCTTGATTTTGAGGTCGATGTATCCCACCCTGGTATTGCCGATGTAGCACACCGCTCCGTTGCGGAGAAAGCGCAGAGCGATACTGCTGTCTGAATTTTTTCCGGGGGTATATGCTCCGTAGCAGCAGGCCGCCATGATAATTGCGCCCCGGGCATTGGCGTGAGAGATATTCATGGCATTGACGCAGACTTTGTTCGGGGTATCAGGTTTTTCGCCCCAATAGACTGTGGTGACCCGGTCAAGGCCGTGGAGATTGATGAAAACATTGCGCCCTTTGAAGAAATCATCCGAAAAATTGCGCTCTGTAGTCGGTTCCGACCATTTTATTTCCCGGTTCTGCCGGCTGTCCGTGCCGGCCATATCCTTTGTTCCCATTATCCATTTTGCGTTGCCATAGACTACGAACTTACGCTTTACTGAAGCTGTCCGTTCACGTTCGGGAAGATAAATCACGCTTTCGGGGGATTCCAGAATTCCGGGGTCGTCAGGGAGTCTTGTCACCATAATTTCCCAATCCTGTTTGGGGTCATGGTCGAAGTCGGCGTAATAATCGTCACTCAGGATAGTTTTGTCGGGATCTTCACTGCCTTTTTTCCCGATCCCGTAAGTGGGGTTTGAGTAGACCCCGTAAGGAACCACGTCATTGTTGCCGAAGATAAACAGACTGCTGCATTTTTTCCGGTCGAAATGCTTTTCGAGCCATCTGTCGGCGGCGCGCCAGTCTCCAGGTCTGATTCGTGCGGCGCCCAGGTCGATGATCTTCCCGAACGATTCCAGGAATTTTCTTATTTGCGGATAATTATCAGGATGCTTGCTTTTCAGTTTTGCCAGGTTGGTCAACACCATGCATCCCGCGGCGGTCCGGTGTTTTAGCGGAGGCAGCTTGAGCTTTTTCTTCGGACGTGGTTTTAGCGGAGGTTCGGGAGGCAGTTTCTGTTTCGGTTGAATGACCGGGAGATAAAAATAATACACCTTCCCCCTGGGATTGAAGTAAAACACCAGCCGCGACCGGTACTGGAATTCCCGTCCTTTATATACGATGGTGAATAACTGCTGGAAAACCCGGACATAAAATTCCGTTTTGTTGAATTTTGCCTTGCGTTCCAGATAAAGTTTTTTTGTCATTTTGGGAAACAGTTTCCTGACCAGGTCATCCGCTTGACGTCTGAACCGAATAATTTTGCGGGTCACCTCTTTTTTGGGCAAAAGCACGGGAGGCGGATTGGGTTCTTCGCGGGAGCGGAGAACATCCGGTTCGGGACCGCCGGGACTGACAACCTTGATCCAGTCGATTTTAGCCTTGGTGGAGGCGCCCGGAGTCGTGCTGTTCGCCAGTGCCAGCCAGAAAAAGTTGCGCTTCGCAAGATTTACCTTCCATTTTTTCGCCAACTTTGAATTGATTAGAAAACATATCTCATCACCCTGTTTGATGATGGATAATACCACAGACCGGGTGTTGGGCGGTAAAGTTTTGTAAACGGCTTTATTGAGATTGCTTCGCGACGAATACAGCCGGATTTTAACTTCATTGACGAGTTTTCGTCCGGTGCGATTTGACATCCTGATACCGACTCCAACGTTAAGGCCACCACCGTTTCTGATCATTTTCATCATCAGCTCGGCTTCGCCTTTTCCGGAAAAATGGAAATCACGAATCAGAATTGAAGCTACCCAGTCCCCATTGAAACCTTGAATTCCCGACTGTTTATTGAAAGGATGGGTTGCAATAGTGAATCCGGGTTTGTAAGCATCGCTGAAACGGGTGAAATTCAAATGTCCGCCTTTAATGGACCATTCCCCGAAGTTTCCGCCGCGCGAAGACCGGCATTTATCAATGTTTCCGGCGTTCCACCTTGAAGTGTTGAATGCGTTTCCGGAAAAATTTTCGATGAAATTTCGCCAACCGCCTTTTGGGGGCGGTGACTTCGGGACGCGCGGTTTTTCAACTTTGACCGGACACAGTTTGGAAATTTTTATCTTACAGGGAGTTTTACTGAATTTCGTGTGCGCCCCATTAACCGTGAAAACATATTGATTCGGAGCGCCGAAACGCTTGGTATATTGATGCTTTCGTGTTGCATCTGTCAGTTGTGAAACCGGTAAATTATTTGCTTTGCCTTCATAAAGACTTGCCCACCAGCCGTTTTTATATCTGGCATGGATGGTCCACTTTTCAAATTTTCCGGAAATGACCCGGAAGTGCAGCTTATCATCAGGAGACAATGAAGCGCAATTTGCTCTCAGGTTCTGCTGCTTTTTACTTCCTGTTCCGTTATTACCGGCAATGCCAAGCGTGATTTCCCGGACTTGTGCCGCCGAAACCGGACTGGAAACCATCCATATCAAAATTCCAATCAGAAAATATCCTGTCAAGCGTTGCCACAGACAATGATTCCATGCCATAGATCCTTTCTCCCCCGTAAACTAAATGCATGTTCACCTGGAGTAATTTAGGGGTGATCATGAAAAGAGCAAATTTTTTAATTTAGTTATGAGTTAGCCGGTTAATTTATTGATAATTTTTGTTTTATCCTTTGATGGCTCCGGCGGAGAGTCCGCGGACGAAGAGGCGCATACAGAACAGGAACATGATGATAAGTGGGATAGACGCAATGGTGTATCCGGCCATCAGTTTGCCCCATTTTTTGGTGTATTCGCCTTCGATATGGTGTGCGTGTCCAAGGAGTTGCAAATGGATATTTCAGGGCGTCAATTTTTGATTTTTTACATAATTTGGGGTAGCTTTCAGCTTCATTTTTATTGACAAAGGTGTTCTAGGAAAGCAATAGATATCCCGATACCCGGGCGCAGACCTTTTATGGTTCGGCGGAACTTCACGGATTGCGGTAGTGGTAAGAGGGCAACCTGACAAGGAAAAATATCAATTTTTCTTTTTAAAAACGGAAACCTTTCATAACAAATTTCCGTAAAAATCAACATAGAATCACCCCAAAATGAACTTGAACAACTGGTTCTGGTGTCGTAAAATAGCAGTGCTTTGCCCCCACCATGCAAGGCGAAAACCTTTTGTTATTTTACAGGAAGAATTGCTGATTTCTTTCTGTTGATTGTTTTCCAGTCAGAAAATTAGCATATTGGGACAATAGGGACCTCCAATGCCGTCTGGTTGTTAATGTCAACCTTCAATAGCCGCGACAAAAACATAATCATCGAAGTCCGCAAGCTCCTCTTATCCTATACCCAGCACATTTCGCCAGAAATATCCCAATTTTATGAAAATTTGCCTGTAATTACGCCCGGATGAATTTCCGTAAGGTACGTCTGTTGTTCATAAAAGCTTTCCTGGCATTTTTACTTTCCTGTATTACTGAATGCGTCAATACTTTCTATTTTTATTGGGCCGTCATGTTTAAGAATCTCAATAATGATGCCTCGGCAGCGAACTGGCGGGAAGGAGCAAATAGCTTTATTGCCAATGTTATATCCTTCAAAAACCTTTACAGTTTTTCCAAGTCCGCCGTAATGATGCATCAGGGCGCTAATACGGAACTTTTTAACACTTTCACCTCCGGAAAGATTTTCCCTGATTATTACATGATCAATTAAATACGAATTTGCATGACTGACCGGATTTTGCAGGCAATGCTCCCATTTATTCCCTTTCCGGGTAAAAGCATCTATCGAGAAAACCGGCTCTTTGAATCTTCTTTTTATTTTTTTCCCCATGGAAATGAGAGAATCGCAGTCAGGTTCAGGAAGCATTCCGCGCCGGTCCGGTGCAATATTCAGCAACATGTTTGCTCCGCGGCCAACGGAATAATAGTAATTTCCAAGAAGTTCTTCCGCACTCTTGACCGTATTCGCATCGTTTTCGCTGAAGAACCAATTAGGGTCACGGATACGAAAGTCGCACTCCTGCGGCAGCCATGCTTTCCCTCCAGGGGATTTCTGTTTTTCCTCGGTGAAAATAGAAAAATTTACTGTTTCAGTTGCGTTCCAGTTGGGATATTCCGCAAAGCCGTCTTCGTTGCCGCACCAGCGATAATCCGGATCGCCCATGTTAAAAATTAAAATATCCGGTTGCTGTCTACGTATTTCCTTTATGATGCGTGTCCAGTCATATTGGTGTTTTTCGGAATGAGCTCCATCAAACCAAACCATGTCGATATTTCCGTAATTTCCATCGAAAAGCTCTGACATTTGATTGATGAAATAGTCATCATAAGCGACGGGGTTATCAAAATCGGGATTATTAATATCGGCAGGAGAATAATATAATCCGATTTTCAATCCATATTCCCGGCAGGCGTCAGTAAATTCACTGACAACATCCCCCCTTCCGTTTTTCCATGGCGACGAAGCAACTGAATAATCAGTGTAAGCTGAAGGCCAGTTAGCAAAGCCATCGTGGTGCTTTGCGGTCATGACCATGTAATTTCCCCCGGCTTCCTTTATGGTTCTTGCCCACTGTCCGCAGTCGAGTTGAGAGGGATTGAATTTTGCAGGGGACATAGCCTTGCCATCCCAGTCCTTGTGTCCTTCATAAAAAGTCCGGATTCCAAAATGGATGAACAGTCCCATTTCCCATGACTGAAATTCCAGTTGGCGCGAAGTTGGTTTTATTCTATTCATTGTCAATCCTTTATTTTCGTTTTACCAGGCGGCCTGACGTTCCTCGTATTTAGTTAGATTTTCCGCCATACGCTCCAATAATTTCAATTTCATATCGTTTTTAATTTCGCTGTATTCCGGGTCGCCCCAAAGATTGTGATGAGAATCCGGGTCCTTTTCCAAGTCAAAAAGCTGTCCGTATGGACGCCCTTTAAAATAAACAATTCGATAACGGCCGTCGAAAATTGAAAAAATGTGTTCATTTTTCTTTTTGTCATTTTTGCCGGAAAAATATTGATGCTCAGTATATGTGTTTCCATGAAGCGTCTCATTTGTTTCTTTTAGCAACGGCAGCAACGATTTGCCTTGAACAGTCCGGGGGACAGAAGTTCTGCTCAATTCCAACAGCGTGGGCATATAGTCCACTGTTTCCGTCAACTGACTTACGCATTTTCCTTGTGGAATACCCGGGCCGGCCATGATCGCAGGAACTTTCAATACGGCATCGTAGAAGTAAAGTACCTTCCCGAGAAAATAATGATCCCCAAGCATATCTCCGTGATCAGAAGTGAAAAGAATAACGGTATTGTCAGTAATTCCGAGCTTTTCCAGTTCGTCAAGCATCCTGCCCAGCTGGTCGTCAATATGGGATACCATCCCCATATACATGGCGATGGTTTTTTTCCATACCTGTTCCATCGGAAGATCCGGATTGTGATAAAATTCCCTTAGCGCCATACGCTTGATGTCGCCGGGATAAGATTTGATCTCTTCTTCCATTTGCTTCGGCGCTGGAATATCATTGGGATTATACATACTTCCCCAAGGTTCGGGAGCACGGTAGGGGCTGTGCGGATCCCAGGTTCCGGCCCAGAGGAAGAATGGTTGTTCCGGAGATTTTTCCTTATGCTCCGAGATAAATTCCAAAGACTTATTAACCACCCATGTATTCATGCTGAGTTCCTGAGGAACGGCAGTGGTTGTCCCATACATATCAACACTGCGGTGTCGATTGGCAAACGCGATATCATCGTAATATTCCGGGTGTTTCTCGCTGATCCATTTCAGATAATCATTTTCAGGATCGGTATCACCGCAATATACCTGGGCATGAGCGCATTGATGGAAACCAAAGAAATCGGTTTTAGAATATTCCGGTTGTGGTTGGGTACAAATTAAATGGGTGCGCCCCACCGCCATGGTATGATAACCAGCTTGGCTCAAAGCATCTGCTATCGTTGGCTGGCTGCCGGTAAGGTTATAGCCATTGCTGGTCACTCCGTGGCGGCATGGATATGTTCCGGTCATGATTGATGCTCTTGAAGGCATGCATACGGTATTCTGGATGTACATATTTTCAAAACGTACCCCGCGAGTTGCCAAACGGTCCAGATTCGGAGTTTTGATTAGCGGGTGTCCGGCGCAGCCGAGAAAATCCGCGCGTTGATGATCGGTGCAGAAAACAACAATGTTCGGTTTGTTTTTCATGTTGTATTTCCTTTTTTATTTATTGATAAATGGATTTCATAAGTTTCAATCGCAGGCGAAAATATCCTGACCTGGGTTGAAATATTTCACATATTTTTCTTTTGCAATTAATTCGGAATTTTGAGAAATTTGCGGAAATTCGATAATTCTCTCAAGTTTTTCTCTGCTTAATTCCATCGGCGGAATGTTTTTATCGAACGGTTTCAGATGCAGCGTGAAGACGAATTCATGAGGTCGCAGTTCATATTGTTCTTCCGGCGGCGGCCCGCAACTGTTACTGCCGAGTCCGCGCATGGCATAATCAATATTGAGTGTAATTTCATTGCCTCTTTTCAGTTCGCAGGCATGCCTGGCCCGGGTCAACGCCATTGTGGAATAATCATGCGCGCTGAAAATCAGTGTAGGCTCCCCAACCGCAAGCAGACCTGTTCCCGAAGTGTTTTCCAGGGCGACCCAACGCACGTCTATCCGCGTCCCGTTTTCCTGGGGCATAAGGTAATCCGTGTGCAGTTCCTCTATCGTTTTACGGTAAAGGCCGATGCGTCCGGTCTCCTTGCTGTCTGGATAACATTCGTTCGGGCCGCGTCCGTACCAGGATACATTTTTGAACTCCCCGGGAAGCAGGAATTCCAGACCGATGCGCGGCAATATTTCCGGCATCTGGCTTCCGAACGGGATACCATGCAAATCCAGACTTATTTCCCCGCTGCCGTATATGGTATAATTATATTTACAGTAAAAACCGTAGTCGAATCCGTCCGGCGCCCATCGGCCTTTTATTTTTAAAACCAGCGCCTGGGAGTCATGTTCTTCGCAGAGGAAGGCAACTGGCTTGAAATGCAAATTCCATAACGTCCGGTCCCACCATATTTTGCCGTCTCCCGGTTTCCGGTCAGTGCCGCCTTCGTTGTCAATGGGAGCGCGCCACAGGTTGAAATGAGGTCCGCGTTTCAGCAGAGTTGTTTCGCCACAATTCCATGTGCTTAATTTTCCGTTTTCGACGTCAAAAACAATAACATTATTCGCCGCCTCAATTGTGAGTTCATTATCATCCCGACTCCAGTTTACCGGAGGCATATCCTTGATTTGCGAAATGTGGCGCGGCGGAGTCTTAACCGGAAGCAGAAACTGTTCCCAGCCGATGCTATGGGGCTTGTCGCTCCATGTGAAAGGTTTCGGTTGCATGAAATCAAGTTCAAGACGGTAAAATCTTCCTGTTCTTGGATCAGCCGGAAATTTATAATCGATGTTCAATTTCTGACTGCATCGCGGCATGACGGGAGGTAACGTGAGTGTGCCGTTTTGAAGGGTTGCGCCATCTTCCGTAACTCGCCAATAAAGGGAAAAATTTTCAAGGGAAACATGGTCGTGCCGGTTGATAATTTCAATCAATCCCGTATGCAAGTCCAGCGGAACCGCGGTAATTGGCTGCATAAGTTTTTTAAATTCGAACAGCGCGGGTTGAGGCGTCCGGCCGGGAAATACAATTCCGTCGATGACAAAATTTTCATCTGAAAGTGATTCGCCGAAATCTCCGCCGTAAGCGTATAACTTTTTTCCGTTTCGATTTATTTTCAGACCGTGATCTACCCATTCCCAGACAAAGCCGCCGTGCATCACCGCATATTCCCACATGATGTCCCAATATTCCTTCATTCCGCCGGGACCGTTGCCCATTGCGTGTCCGTATTCAGTAGCGATCACCGGACGGTTCCCGGTATCGCTTTCGGCAATTTCTTTTACTCTTGCCGATGAGCAGTAGCCGCAAAGCCCAAAATCTGTAAACTTGTCGTCCGGGTTTTTCGGATGGTCCTGCGGGTAATGTATTGGGCGTGTGGCGTCCTGTTTTTTCAACCAGTCGAAACAGGCTTCTATATTGGCAAGTCCCGGCGGCATTCCGCATTCATTGCCGAGAGACCAGATGATAACGCATGGATGGTTGCGGTCGCGGTAGTACATCCGCGCAACCCGGTCAAGATAAGCCTCCTGCCAGGCGGGATCGCGCGACAAAGCTCCCTGGTCACCGGTTTGTTGTGCTCCGTGAGTTTCCAGATCAGCCTCGTCCATCACATAAAAACCGTAGCGGTCGCAGAGCTCAAGAAAACGCGGATCGGGGGGATAATGGCTGTAGCGGATCGCGTTGAAGTTGTTTTCCTTCATCATTTGCAGGTCTTTGTGCATCAGCTCAAGAGCTTGAGTCCTGCCGCGTTCAGGATCGAATTCGTGACGGTTCACACCGCGCAGCATTACCGGTTTTCCATTTACTCTCAAACTGGCGTTGTCCCATTCTATTTTGCGCAATCCCCACGGGTGACGGATTGATTCGAGAATCTTTCCGCCCACGTCATATAAATTGAGGAGTATAGTATAAATATATGGCATTTCGGCAGTCCAGAGTTCCGGTTCCGGTACTTCAAGTTGAAAAATCACCTTTTCGGAAACTTTCCGTTTGTATTGAATTACTTCGTTCAGTTGGGCATCGAGCAGGCGAATTTGTACCTTATGATTTTTTTTAATATTAAATATATTAACTTCAGCGGTAATTTCAGCTTTTCGGTAATCGCAGGAAAATTGTGAATCAATCCGAAAATCCCAGATTGATGTTTCCGGTTGCGAAATCAAATAAACGTCACGAAAGATGCCGCTTAAGAACCACATGTCCTGTCCTTCCAGATAACTGCCGTCCGACCAGCGGAATACTTTTACGGCGATAGTGTTATTTCCTTGCCGCAGAAATTTGCTTATATCAAATTCCGAAGCACAGCGGCTGCCTTTGGAAAAACCGGTGAATTTACCGTTTATCCATACGTAAAAGGCGGAATCGACACCGTCAAAGTGCAGGATTGTCCGGCGTTTTAGCCATTCGGGGGTTACCTCAAAACTGCGTTTGTAAAGTCCAGTAGGATTGTCAGCCGGAACAAATGGCGGATTGTATGGAAACGGGTAGTATATATTGGTGTAACGTGGTGTCCCGTAACCGTGAAGTTGCCAGTGTGACGGGACCGGGAGCTTATCCCAGTTTTTAGTATTAAAATTATCTGCCTGAAACTCTTTCGGCGCGTCGCATGGCCTTGACGCATAGAAAAAATCCCATTCGCCGTTAAGCGATTCAATGCACGATTTGCCGTCTTCAGCATCACAAGGGATAAAGTAACTCCGAGATGGTAATCGGTTAAGATGCAGGCAATCCGGATTCTCCCAATCATTTTTCTTGATTAAATTATTCAAACGTTACCTTGTGTTGTTTAGGAGCCGTTAAATCTGAAATTATTTGCGATTTCCTTGCTTACTGAAAAATTTATTTCTCTTATCGTTCAATGTATTTCCGTATTTATTTCTTCCAATGAATACGCAGGAACTTCGATTGAGGTTAGTGGTTCGCCGTCATTGATGTGTCTTATCATCATCTCTCCAGCGACTCTGCCAATTACGGCAGGGTTCGTTTTCCCGATGCCGATTACTTTTACGTTTGGATATTTCCTGATTAAATCCGTTAACGACGGAATATGGCGAAGCAAGAGTTCCGGACTTTTGTTTTGAGGCAAATATTCCAATATCTTGAACAACTTTTCGTACCGTTCTTCTCCGCCTTCTGATACTATTCCGGTGATATTACGGCTGGAGAGTATGCCAGGTAAATCAGATTCAATGTTCATTGTATCCTCAATGTATTGTTCCGGGGAAAATTCTGCTCCGGCCTTGTTCATGGCATCAGCAAAAGTTTTGAACTTCGCGGCATTTCCCAGATAAACGATGTTTTTATGTCCGTGTTTCAGCATAAAATTAGCCATCATCTTTCCCATTACCTCGTAATCAAGGCAAACTTTGGGAAAATACATATCTTTGGAATTATTAATTTCATCCGGAAGAAAATATGTCAGGGTTACAATCGGCAGTATTTTTTCTTTAAAAATTTTACTTATGATAGGCAAAGCGGGTATTGGAGGATAAAACCAGATGATCCCCTTTATTCCGTGAAGATAAAATTTACGGGACAGAGTATTCAGTGGACTGCCTTGAATCATATATATATGGAAATTATTATCCACTATGTGCTGTAGTGCCGGAAGCACCGTTTCGGCATCGCTGAAGAGGGGAGATTCCTGGGCGTCACGAATGACGAAGCCCAGCTTGGTTATACGCCGGAACGAAGCATTGATGTAATAACCTTTCCGTGGATAGGAAACAGCAGTCCCTTCATCTATCAGGCGTTTGAATGCTTTACGATAAGTAACGCTGCTGATATTCAGCCGCGCACACATTTCCCGTTCCGGTGGAAACCAGCCGCCGTCATGATATTCAAGATCAATCATGGCACGCAGCTTTTTCAGGCTTTCAAGGTAAACTCTGCTTTTTTGATGATTCATCTTTACCATGCGTCCTTTTTATTGCATTAATATAATATAGCGCAAGTTGTAAAAAAGCAACTGTCTCTATTATTGTTTTATGGGTTAAAGTTGAGCGAAAATCATCTCCTGAACACGTTATTTGCGGTAAAAAGCGCCTGAATATCCTGATTTTATGTTGACAAGTTTAAATATATGTGTTAATATTTAGCATGGATACATAAGGATACATAATGCCGGTGATTGATATCAAACGAAAAAAATTGACGCCTATCTATTATCAGGTTGGCGAACAGATTAAACATCAGATTGAAAAAGGTATTCTCAAACCGGATGAACAGTTTCCGCCGGAAGACATTTTTGCGGAAAAACTGGAGATAAGCAGGAAAACTCTGCGTTTTGCGTTGGATAAACTTGCTAAAGAAGGTTACATAAACCGCATCAAAGGGAAGGGGACTTTTGTTTCCTCTTTATACAAAAAGCACCGTGTACTGGCCACAGTTGTAAATAACAGAAACTTTTCCGGGAAATCCAGAACTGTAAATGAACTTTTAAGCGGTGTAATGTTTAATACCTGCAGTTCGGATCATGAATTACGGGTGATACCATTGAGTCAAGCCCAAAGATTTATAGAAACTTATAAAGCCTGCCGTGACGATGTGTTGGGAATGATTTTTCTGCGCTACGATGAAGAAATGGAGTCGTCCCTGAAATTTGCCAAAAAAGCTGGTATCACAAATATTATTGAAGGCGCCACTCTTCGTGACACAAATTATGTGGATATCAATAATACGAAACCGATGGAGCAGGCCGTTAAATACCTGGCGGAACTGGGGCATCGCAAGATTGGTCTGGTGTCCTGCATTTCTCCTCATCCTCACTTTAATATAAGAACCAGGAGCGTTTTAAGCACTATTTCGGAAATGGGATTGCCCTTTAAAGATCATTGGTTACTCAGTCCGGAAGTTTATAATTCGGAATCCATCCACGCATCATTTGAGACTGCGCTTCAAAGCCATGACCAGCCAACTGCCTTTGTGATGGTTTCGGATGTTTTGGCGATTTCTTTTATCAAGTATGCAAGACGGAGAGGGATCAGTGTGCCCCGCGATTTTTCCGTGATTGGGTTTGACGATATTGCCGGAGTTGATTTGATGGACCCGCCGCTGACAACTTTCAGGCAGGACTATCACCAGAATGGTTTTGTTGCTTCCGCAACAATTCTGGAGCTGCTGAAAACTTTTGATAATAAAAAGAGACAAATAGTTATAGATCCTGAATTTATAATCAGGGAGTCGTGTGCCAAACCAAGAGGAGATAAAAATTGCCGGAAGCCAAAGGGAGAAAAGTCTATTATAAAAGAAGTGTAAAGAAATTTACAGGGAAAAATAATTGCAGCCGAATTATAATTTGAAAAATAATGGAGGGAACGGGTTATGAGAAAAAAATCTTTTACGCTAATAGAGCTCCTTGTTGTAATTGCAATCATATCGATACTTGCCTCTATGCTTCTCCCCGCTTTGAAGAAAGCCCGGGCGTCAGCAATGACAGCGGACTGTTCAAGCAAGGTCAAGCAGATTTCACAAGGATTAATCATGTATGCCGATGATAATGGAGGATGGTATCCTCCTTTGCTGGTCGGTGGTTGGGCATACGGTTACGGGACTTCCTGCTTTACGCACATCAACGGTTATGTGTTCGGCAAGGAAGATCCCGACCTCAAGGCGGCATACGATTTCTACAGTTGTGCCGCCGACGTTTCCGAAGGCAGCCAGAACAATCGCTGTTGCTACGGGGTCAACGCCCATGGATATTATAGTAGCAGCAGGGATGGCATCTGGTTGACCAGCGCGGGTGATTCTTATGAGTGGGGACCTCCGAGCAAGACAACGCAGATACCTGACAGTTCAGGAACGTTTTTGTCGGCGTGCTATGCCAATACAATTAGCTATACTACCAAGTATGATTATTATTTACATCTTGGTATGCAGGCTCCATATCACGAGTCGCTTGACCACTGGGATATGGGATTTCTTCACAATAAAGCCACTAACTGGGGATTCTGTGACGGACATGTTGAATGGATGCCCTGGCAGCAGTCCGTCGGCACAGGCACAGCGGCAAGGCCTAAGGGCATTTGGACAAAGACGGCTGGTGATTAATTATAAGGAACATATATAGATGAATTTTTCAGTATCTCTTTCGAAATGGAGTAAAATACTCTTTACCGCAACTTTTTGTTTTGTAACAGCACTTTCATGCGTTGGTGGGAAAAACGCTGATATCAGCAAGTGGAAAACGTGGAATGCAAGTTTCAAAAAAACCGCTTCCGGCGATGTTTATTGTCATTTGGAAACTAAAACCGATAAAAAAAATTCATATTTAATTTTTCCGTCCTATCAGGTCTGGAACCGGAAAAAGATTAAAGTTAAACTTACATACCGGAGCAACGTTGGTATTTCGCGCATGCACCGTGGAATCTGGATCTATGCAAACTTCAAGGGGATTAGAAAAGCCGCCGGGATTTTTCTGGATAAATCAGAGAACTGGAGGACGGTTGAAAAGGTCTTGTCTGTGCCGCCCGGAGCAAGGGATGTTCGCATGCAGCTTCGTATTCAGCAATGTCCCGGAATGCTGGACGTTAAAGATGTTTTCGTGCAACTTGATGGTAAGGTGAAGACTGATTCCCGGTCTCAACAAGCCTGCTTGCAAAAGATTGCTTCTTTCAAACTGGAGAACGGATTCCTTGTTTCCGGCGGCGTCAAGCTGAAGGCTCTTAGCGGTTCGGAAAATAAATTACCTATGGCCTTTGCATTACCGAAAACTTATTGCGCTGATCCAAGTTTAGTATATAAAGTAAAAATGAGCTTTACGCCAGGCGCATCCTTCCGTAAAAATACCAGACCTCAAACTTTGTTTGCCGAAGGACAAAACATTGCCGGGGCTCCCAAAGCCAATTCCGTCACATTCAGTATTCTTGGAACTAAAATGCTGATCGGGCGTATAAGCTCAAATGAAAATATCAAGGATGAGATAAGGCTTTCAAATATCCAATTTGAGCAGGGAAAAACCTATAATGCGGAAATTAATTTCTCCTGCGGCTTCATGGTAATTAATTTCAACGGCCATGATGCAGGTAAAGCTGCTTTGAACGGAAAGTTTTCCTTGCCACCAGGCAGGGAAATCATTATCGGCGGAGAAACCCGGACCGGATCTGCCTTCAGGGGAAAAATTAATGCTTTTGAAATAAGTGTTTTCAGAAAAGTTTTCGCTGTCAATTTTGGAAACGGCGGCTGGAACGGATTGTTTTACGGCAAAGCCCCGCATACTCAGAGAATTATCGTCGATATCCGGGACAAAGAATTGGCAAAGAAGCTCAAGATAAATTTCAGCATTTCCGGTATGAACGGAAAAGCCGTGGTCTCCGGACATAGTCTCAGTAAATTCAAAGACGGTGTTTATACTGTTCAGCTTCCGGTTCTGCCGTATGGCTGGTACGAATCGCATTTTGATATCAGCGCGGGTCCGTACCATACTTCTAAAGTAAAATCTTTTGTGATCATGCCGGGGTTGCCGGAGCGGGTTTCAGCCGACAAATCCGCTTTCGGGCTTATTAATGTTTCCGAGCTTTCCCCAGACGGATACAATCCCGAACTTATCTCAAAATTTTTTAAGTATGCCAGACTTGCAGGGGCGCGCTGGTTCAGGGTTTGGCTGAAATGGGATGATGTTCAGATGGAAGATAAGTCATATAACTGGACGGGACTTGACTATATTGTAAACGAATCAGAAAAATATGATATTGAACTTTATATAACTTTGCTCGGGGGAATCAGGCCATTCCAGAAATCGATGGGACGCCCGAAATACCGTTTGATTCCCAGATGTGTAGCGCCGCCTTTAGGCTTGTGGCAGGACTATCTTACTCGTCTGGCGAAACGCTACAAAGGCCGGATAAAGTATTACCAGATACATAATGAGGCGGATACCAGGTGTTCATATTATCCTTTCAGTCCGGAGAGTTACGCAAAATTGTTGAAGGTCAGCGCAAAAGCTCTCCGAAAGGCTGATCCTGACGTGGTTATCGGACTCGGCGGTTTTTGCGTAGCGTTTGATGGCGATAATTGTCTGCGTTCATCCCATAAACCGATGGACAATGCCTGGGGCGCCGCCGAGTTTTACAAGTACTGCCCTGAAAAGGATTTCGACATCCTTGACGTGCATTTTTACAGCAGGAGTTTTCCCGGCCAGAACTGGGAACCTAACATGGATTCCATTCGTGAAAAAACCTTGCCGTACCTCAAGAAAATCAAGGAAAACCACAAGTCCGTCTGGGACACTGAGGTGAGTTTTACCAGTTCCAAGAATCCCCTCGCGTTCGGAAATGTGTCATATGTTATTTCTGAAGAGCTTCAGGCCATAAGGCTGATCCAGCTGTATGTCCAGTCAGCCTCAGTTGGAATTCAGAAGACGTTCTGGTATATGATTACCGGTGATCTTGGCATCTGTAATACGGACTTCACTCCAAAACCTTCATTTGCCGCTTATGTGTCCAGTGTCAGGGAACTCAGCAATGCTGTATTCAAAAAATATCGGAAAGCGGGGGATTTGCGTTTGTTTTCCTTCTATAAAAGCAACTCCATGTTGCACGTATTGTGGACTGCGGGCGCAAGAAAACTCATAGCATTTAAGTGTATTGGAAAGGCCAGCTTTAAAGATATGTGGGGAAACAGCTTTTCACCTGATAAAATCGGGAACGAATATATTTTGGACTTAAACGAATCCCCTGTATTCGTAAGCTTAAATGGAATGCCTGAGGTTACGGAAGTAGTCAGCATTGCTATACCGGCTTTCATAGCGGAGAATTCACCGTTTGGATTGAAAGTCAAATTACGGAACCCAGCCAGTAAGGAAACAATTTTTAATATTTATGTGAAAGCCGGAAAAAAACCAATTAAACGGACGATCAAACTGGAACCGTTTTCTGTAAAAGAAACTGTTATTAAAGTGGATAAGCCGACAAAAATATTTGACATGGAGGTATTGGCAAAAGGAGGGATAGAATACGAATTTTCAAGGCGGATTCGCCCCAACATTAAAAAAAGCCTGTCGCTGAAAAACCATGCCGTTATCAAGATCAATAATGCCGGCCAGGTCAAGGTAGGTAAAGAAGTCCGGGACAATCAGAACCGGATAGTAATGGCCTCCGCATGGAATGGAGTTAATGATCTTCAGGCGGAAATGACTCTTGCCCGTAAAGGAAAACTTGTTAATTTTACCATTGAAGTCAAAGACAATGTTATTTCTCCAGGCGTACCTGCCGGACACGCGGTCCACGAAGGAGACGCTGTTGAACTGTTCTTTGATTTTACGCCCGGAAACAAAAAGAACAAGAAGTTGGGACATATCCTTATCGGTGCGGACGGAACGGTAAGAAAAAGAGGAAAACTTCCGTCAGAATTTAATGCCGAAGCTGGTAAGACAAGTAACGGCTATAAGGTTACGGGGAGCTTTAAACTTCCTGTACTCAAAAATAATTGCTTTGGCTTTGACTTGGCCATTGACGACGGAGATGACTCACACGGCAGAAAAACCCAGATGCACTGGGCGGGATCTTACAGGAATCGTCCCGAGGATTTCGGTATCGTATTCCTGAATGACACCGCGGGATTCAGATAGTGATTCCTGAAAAAGAGTTTGTTTGGCTAATTCGGTTCCGGGCAGTTCTTTTCGTCCTTGCTTTGTCGCGGGAACTCGACATAGCTTGAGGCTATGCCTCCGTTCCCGGCTTCTCGCCAGGAACAAAAAATTTTCAGCCCTTGCCTGGAAAGTCAATTTTTAGAGGTACCCTTTATCATTGACGCTATCGAATCATCATCCCATGTGAGAGGATTTATCAGATTGGCTCTTTGAAACTGGCCGTTCGGCATGTAGGGCATTGCTTCAAGAACAGCATTTTGTTTAAGCCCTTCAGCGATTGCGGAAGGAAGACTCTGATTCCCGATGAACAAACCGGCCCCGGCAATAATCTCCGCCATTTCCAGGGCATTGTCAACACGGTGGAATTCCACCTTTCCGAACTCTTCCTGGAAGCTTTTCCACTCATTTTCCAGTCCGATGAAAATCGCGCGTTGAGCAAATTCCGACACAATTTTTTTCCACGGAAAGTTCTGGTTATGCGCCCTGAGGGAACGGTGAAAAACAAACTCAGATAAAGGTGTTCTTTTTACGGACAGCCATTTACGGTTGCGTTCTTTTTCAGGCAGGTTGAATATTTTCAGGTAGATATCCGATAGATTCAGGTTTTCATTTTTCCAATCGATACTTCTTGTCAACGGGCTGATACCAATGTAGTGACGAATCATGTCCAGGTTGTAATCCGGGGCGGAAATATCGGCAATCCGTAATTCATTTATATATTCCTGGGCCTCCAGAAGCGGACTGAGGAATACCGCGCATTCTTTGTTGAACTTTAATTTTTCCAGACCGGGCAGCGGAGGAGAAAAGGCATTCAGATAAAGTGTGCCTCCGCCGAGAGCCCTCACCGCCGGCAGTGAATAAATGATATCCCCCAAATCCCCCGAATGTCGAAATGTTACGCTCATAAGAGATACCTGTAAAAAAAGCTGACATTTTCAAAGCGTTTTTCAGTTTAATCAAGAATTAAACCTTAACTAGAATTTAATAAAACACAAGATTGTTTTTATACTAATCCAGATTATTTTCTTATAAGTTTAACATAGCACCTCAGGTTACATATCAGTTTAAATAATCAGGAAAAAATGTAATGTCATATAACTGGTGTCGCTATAATCACCACTTCCGGTCTGAAAAGCATGGCGACATATTGTTCAATGCAATGACCAATAAAATTGCCCTGATTCAGCCAGAATTCATGGAGAAGATGAATATTCTGCGCAAGAATCCCGGGAAAGCGGAAGAACTGCTTGATGGGGATGTCCTGAACATCCTGAAAGAAATGAAAGTGCTGGTGGATGATAATGAAGAGGAATTCCACTTTCTCCGGAGACGCCACCGCCGTTTCAATTCAAGGTACGGAGTCAGGCATTCACTCGGCCTGACCATTGTTCCCACACTGGCATGCAATTTCAACTGCGCATACTGTTTTGAAGGCGAAAAGGCGAATCGGAATATGTCGGATGAAACCGCTGATAAGCTGCTCTCTTTCGTGAAGGACTATCCCGGGATCAAGTGCTTGAGCGTAAATTGGTTCGGGGGTGAACCGCTGTTGCAGTTCGAGCGGATGTGCGCTCTAACTGAACAGTTCAAAAAACTTTTCCCCGGAAAGGGCGCTTACAGCGCGACAATGATAAGCAACGCATTCCTGCTGACCCCGGAAAAGGCTGAAAAGCTCAATGACCTGAATATCAAAGGCATACAGGTAACGCTCGATGGACTCGAAAAAGACCATGATCAGCGGCGCAAACTTAAAAGCGGGAAGGGAACTTTTTCCACGATAATTGAAAACATGGACAATCTATTGAAGGTATGGAACGGCGAGCTGTCCATACGCTGCAATATTTATCCGGAGGAGATTAACAGGCTTAAAGAATTGAACGGTTATTTGAAGGAACGTTTCGCGGGATGTGAAGATATACCGCAGGCATATCCGGGCTTTATTCATGACTACAATGACAAACATTTGGATACTCATTGTTCAGACCCGACCTCGGATGATATCGCCAATATGCTGCTGTCAGTCGGCCAGGAAAACGCCGCTTTGCACATTCAAATGCTTTATCCTGACTGCAAAGTAAAAACTTGTACGGCAACCTCTAAAAACAGCTATGTGATAGGCCCGCTCGGTGAGATTTATAAATGTTGGGACGATCTGGGTGAGGAAAACCGCTGCATGGGGTCGCTTTTTGACGAGAAACAGGACTGGAATGAAAAAAAACTCTCTATCCAATATATGCTGGGCTGCGATTCTTTTGACGACCCTGAATGCAGGAAATGTTTCTTCGTCCATATCTGTGACGGATCTTGCGTGAAAATCAGACATATGCGAAAATATGAAGATAAAGAACTGCCGCCGCCGTGTACTCCCATGAAGGGGTATATAAATGAAATCCTTGACTATATTTGTGATAATATCATGCTCAGCAGGGAACTTAAATCCATGCTTTTCTCACCAGAAGCGGCTTCAGATATAAAAACACCTGTTAAGTGCCTGAATTAGTCTTATTTATACTGTATGTTCATAAATAATTAACATTGCCCGAGGCTTGCATTTATATTAATAGCCATATATCTTGTTAAATATTCTCGGGATTAATTTTAGTAACCAGGAAAAGGAGGATATCATGTCCATCGAAAGTGCCAGGAAATTCATGGAAAAGATCCAGAGTGACGAAGAGTTCAAAAACAAAATCGGCGCTATGGAAAGCAAGGAAGAACGTATTGAATTCATCAAAGGTGAAGGATTCGAGTTCACCGAGGAAGAATTCAATCAGGTTCATAAAGAATTGACGCCGGAATCCCTGGACCAGGCCGCTGGCGGAGGGCATTGCGGATACACACATGAAAGTGAACGCGATCCCTGTTACTCCCGGCATGGACATTATCCCTGCAAAACAAAATAGGGAATAACATAGCGTATTCCGGTTTCAAGCTGAGTGCCGGACGTCAAAATAAGCGAAACTCCAGAAATTGACTTTTTATGGAGGGGGTGTTTTTTTATTCCTGGTAAGGAGATGAAACCGCGATTATTAGAGATTCCCATAATTTTTGAGGAACCCTTATTTTTTGATTGAACGTGCACACAATAATTACTGGGACAGTGATTACAGTTGGGAAAGAGGCGGCGAGGAATGGTCTGATGACTGGGGGGATTCCAGACACCAGTGGTCTACTACCATCTTTCCCAGGATAAGCGGCCACTTTCCGGTGCATACGATTGTGGAGATCGCTCCGGGCTACGGGCGATGGAGTGAATACCTGCTCGAACACTGCCGGGAAATATTTCTGGTCGATCTTTCTCCCAAATGTATAGAGGCGTGCAAAAAGAGGTTCAGCGGGAAGCCATCCGTACATTCCTACTGCAATGACGGAACAACCCTTCCGATGCTTGACAGTGATTCAACAGATTTTGTATTTTCATTTGATTCGCTTGTTCATGCGGATATCCATACTATTTCTTCTTATTTGCGTGAAATAAGGCGCATATTGAAAGAAGGCGGAGCGGCATTTCTTCATCATTCAAATCTTGCGGATTGCAAGCCGTCTGCTGGCGGGAAGATTAAAACCCATCAGCGTGATGCAAGTGTGTCAGCTCAAGCAGTACGCAATATCGTACGAGATGCGAGAGGCGTTCATCTCGTTAGCCAGGAACTTATTCCCTGGGGACATGAAAATAAATACTTGACTGATTGTTTTACGATAATTGAAAAGTCAGCGGCTTCGGATCCTCTACAGCCGCAGGTCATAAATAATTTCGATTTCATGAAAGAAGCCTCGCTTTCCAGGCAGCGATTTATCGATTCCGTTTCTCCGTTTCACGATGCAGATGGTGACTTAAGCGAAAAGCCGCAAAATGAAAAAACTTAAGATAGCCTGTTTCAAGAATCGCAACCAGGGATTTATCAGTCAGGTAACCATTGAAGACTGTTTCCTTTTCAAATACCTTCCTGAGTATGCTGAAATAATTCCCTTTGAGGTAAAGAACAAGCAGGAGATGATAAATCAGTTATTATGTTTGCAGCCGGGAACAGCTGATTATTTCTATTTGAACGTTCGTGAGGTACTGCTTGAAGCGTTCCTGCTCCGCGAGGAAAGAAAGCTTGAAGTTCCTTTTATCCTTATGCTTCACTCAGTCTTCGGATTTAAACTCACCTATCCGCAGGTTGTTCCCCTGATAAGAAGATATGACATTGTCTGTGCGCCTTCGGAATACGCCCGGAAAAGTTTTCAGCGGATCACTCCTCAAACAGATGTCCATGTCGTCTCCAACTGCCTTGACTTAAACATGATAAAAAATTCCCGAAGCCGTGTGAACAATCATCGGGCAAGGAAAATTGTATTCATGGGACAATTGGTGGAAGATAAAGGCGTCGATACTGTTATCGAATGCATGCCGGAAATCCTGAATAAGGTAGAAGGGGCTCATTTGGATATCATCGGACCTTTGAGCGGCAGCCGGCTTTCGGACAATTCAGTCAGTAAATATGTCAAATCCCTGCGAGATACCGTCCGGGAGTTGGGGCTTGATAACGCGGTGACATTTACCGGGGTCAAACTGAACAAGGAGAAATACGAATTATTATCTCAGGCCGATGTATTTGTTTCGCCAAGCGTCGCTCCTTATGAAGCGCAACCCGTTGTAAACCTGGAAGCGCAGGCTTGCGGGATACCGGTGGTTACGTCCGGCTGGGCCGGGAACAACGAAACCGTTGACCACGGAATAAACGGTCTGCTTGTGACGGTAAATAAAAATGAAAGCGGCGGATTCTCTGTGGATAAACAGCAATTGGCAGACTCAATCATTAACCTGTTGACTGATGAACAGCTCAATGAAAGCTTTCGTGAAAAGGCCCTGAAGAAAGCGGAAAAATACGATTATCATCTAATTATTCAGAAATTCATTGAGTTGCTGGAAAAATACTCAGAAATGGAATTACCCGCGGGGAATTGTAAAAATATATGGAAAAAATCCCTTTCTAACTTCAAGCATCTCTTTGCGCCTCAATGCTATAAATACCTGGAGGCTTTTCTTGATACCGGAGAGTCGTACAGGAGCTTATTTTATGATAACCTGCGGGAATACATGCCGCTTCCGCAATCCGAAGAAAATTCCCAATTCGATCCTATTAAAGATTTCCTTTCGGAAATAAGCTTGAATTCGTCAAGAGGTAAAAACAAAGATAAGCTTTGGGATGATTTCTGCGACTATATCAATTTACGGCAGGTCTCATTTTCAGACTGACACGGCATAAGGTATTATTCCAGGACAAAATCACACCGCTACTGACGTAAATGCAGTAGCGGTGTGCAGTGTCTATCAAATATCCGAAAAAATGAAGTGACAGTTTAGCATTTCGGGATACAGTGAGTACAATCTATTCTATCGCAACGTTCACTTTCGTGGGTGTATCCGCAATGCTTTCCTCCGGCAGCCTCGTCAAGAGCTTCAGGCGACAGTTCTTTTCTGACCTGATTGAATTCTTCTTCGGTGAATTCGAAACCTTCACCCTTAATAAACTCAATACGCTCTTCCTTGCTTTTCATCGCGCCGATTTTGTTTTTGAACTCTTCGTCAGTCTGGATCTTTTCCAGAAACGCTTTGGCAGATTCGATTGACATGGCTTCTTCTCCTACTTAGTTTTATTCTTGATATTCAACAATAGCTTTAATGGTAAAATTACTCTTGACCCGCGAAATGTCCATGTGAACGGCCGAAGCATGGACATCTATCTTTTTCGCCTTCATGAGTGAAGCCGCAATGAGCGCCCCCGGCGGCCTGGTCGAGAGCTTCAGGACTCAATTCTTTACGTACCTGACTGAATTCTTCCTCGGTGAAATCGAATCCTTTACCTTTGATGAATTCAATACGCTCTTCCTTGCTTTCCATCGCGCCGATTTTGTTTTTGAACTCTTCATCACTCTGGATCTTTTCCAGAAACGCTTTGGCAGATTCGATTGACATGGCTTCCTCCTCTCCTAGTTGTATTTTTGTCTTTTACGCAATCCCGATTGCGGTTCTTTAATTAATGGTAAGAAATTATTCTTTGCCCGGCGAAGTATCCATATAAATGGGCTAAGCATAAACATTTTTTGTTTTCATGGCTGAAACCGCAATGAACCGAGGCGGCAGCAACGGGGTGTCGTGTTTATCAAATATCCGAAAAATGAAATGGCAGTTTTGCAATTACCTCTGCCTATTGCAATGTATTTTCGGGCAGCGCTCACTTTCGTGAGTATACATGCAATGTTTTCCCCCAGCGGCCTGGTCGAGAGCTTCAGGGCTCAATTCCTTCCGGACCTGATTGAATTCTTCTTCGGTGAAATCGAATCCTTCACTCTTGATGAACTCAATACGTTCCTCTTTGCTCTCCATCGCGCCGATTTTGTTTTTGAAATCCTCGTCACTCTGGATTTTTTCCAGAAACGCTTTGGCAGATTCGATTGACATGACTTCCTCCTTCTTTTTGGGATGTGATTCTACTTAAAGACACTATACCATATAAAGGAATATATGTCTTTAAGTAGAAAAAACAAACCATATTTAACACGAACCTTGAGTGCGACACTAATTCAAGCACTTTACGGGTGCTTTTATCGAACCTTGTTCTTCAGGCTCGAAGAGCATAGTGTCTATCTCATCCCCGAAACGGATATTATCACAAATATAGTCAAGGACTTCATTGATGTGCCCTTTCATTGGACAGCACGCAGGCGGGACATCCTTATTTTCATATTTTCTCAACTGCCTTGTTTTAGAGCATCCGCCATCGCAAATATGGACATAAAAACATTTCTGGCATACAGGATCATCAAAGGAATTGGAGCCCAGTCTATATTGGATGGAGAGTTTTTTTTCGTTCCAGTCATTTTTTTCATCGTAAAGAGAGCCCACAACCCGTTCTTTTTCGCCGAGGTCGTCCCAACACTTGTAGACTTCTCCCTTTGGACCTATAACATAACCGTTGTCCCCTGTGGACGTACAGCCGGAAACTCTGCAGTTGGGATAAAGCATGCTGATGTGACGGCTTATATCCTTTCTCTCCACCTCCAGCAGCATGGCGGCAATGTCATCAGATGTAATATTGGCGCAACGGGTTTCAGAATATTTATCGTTGAGGTCATGTATAAATCCGGGATATGCCTGCGGAATATTCTTATGGTTTTTAAAACGTTTCTGGAAATAACGGTTCAGTTCTTTTAATAAATGCATTTCCCCAGCATAAATATTGCATCTTATAATCAGACTGCCTTTCCAGACTTTCAGCAAATAATCCATGTTGTCGATAATAGTTGAAAAAGTTTTTCCCCCGTTCAAGAGCATGCGGCGCTGATTATGATTTTCCTCCGGCCCGTCGATTGTCAACTGAATGGATCTTATGTGCAAATCATCAAGCTGGTCAGCCTTTTCAGGAGTAAGAAAATAACCATTGGTAATTATATGGGCAACATAAGCTTTGTCTTCCGGGAATAAGTTTTTGAACTTCCCGGTAAGTTTACATATTCTTCCGAACGCCATCAGGGGTTCACCGCCAAACCAGGATACGCTCAGTCTTTTGGCATCGGGATAATCCTTGACGAAAGATATCAGCTTCTCGGCGGTTTCATCCGACATCACATGATTTTCCTTTTCCCCCTCAAAACAATAAGTGCATGCAAAATTGCACGCCATAGTCGGGGCGATGGTCAATCCAAGCGAGTTTTTGCCGCTTCCGTATCTGGATTTGCACCGCCAGTGTTTACGGCGCAAAAAATAAAAATCTTCCTCTCCTTCCGTGACCAGGATTTTCATCTTCCTTAATGTATTTATAACATTTTTATCCAGAATTGTGTCAGCTTTGTCCGGTTGTTTTTTCAATATGTCCAGAGTTTCAAGAAATTCGTTTTCCACAATAGCGAGTTTATTGGTCATCGCGTTGAACAATATATTTCCGTGCTTTTCCGAGTTATAAATATGGTTATATTTGCACCACTGATACTGCATTGTGTTCCATCCCGTTTGTAATTCAATGAATATGGAGATTGACAATACTATTATATTGGCGGTTTGCCAAATAAAGTAATTGATTCTTTTTTGTCTGATTACTTGAAGCTGAAGTGTTTTTACATGAAATCCATAATCGGATTTTAATATTGACAAATCCTTTTGCCTGGATTAGATTTGAAAAGATAGTTATAAATAAATCATGAGGAGCGAATATCATGTCAATTGAAAGCGCAAAAACGTTCCTTGACAGAATCCAGAATGACGAGGAATTAAAAAACAAGATAGCTGCTCTTGGAAGCAAGGCGGAGCGTATTGAGTTCATCAAAGGTGAGGGATTCGATTTTACCGAGGAAGAATTCAATCAGGCTCGCAAGGAATTAACCCCGGAATCTTTGGACGAAGTTGCCGGTGGCGGACATTGTGGTTACACCCACGAAAGTGAATGCAAGGCCAAGTGTTTTGACTGTAGTATGTTATCGTAATTAACCCCCGTAAATAAGGATAATTCAGATGTCAATTAAAAGCGCGCAAATGTTTCTGGATAAAATCCAGAATGACGAGGAATTCAAAAACAAGATAACTGCTCTTGGAAGTAAGGCGGAGCGTATTGAGTTCATCAAAGGTGAGGGATTCGATTTCACCGAGGAAGAATTCAATCAGGTTCGCAAGGAGCTAACCCCGGAAACCCTGGATCAGGCGGCGGGAGGAACTCATTGCGGATTTACCCATGAAGGCGAAAGATGCAATATGCCGCTTGATGATTAACCCGTGGCCACTTTTGGCCATTTAATACAAATAATGTAAAAAACGGGAGGAGTCATGTCGATTGAAAGCGCAAAAATGTTTCTGGAGAAAATCCAGAGTGACGAGGAGTTCAAAAACAAAATAGGCGCTCTTGAAAGCAAGGCGGAGCGTATTGAACTCATCAAAGGTGAAGGGTTCGATTTCACCGAGGAAGAATTCAATCAGGTTCGCAAGGAATTAAGCCCGGAAACCCTGGATAAAGTTGCCGGCGGCGGTCATTGCGGGTATACCCATGAATCTGAAAGATGCAACACTGACTGCCGGTTTTTACATCCGGGCTGATAATTTTTATCCACTGTTGGCCGATTACAAATTTAACTTCTATCGGGCTGCCCGTTCACCCATCCCATTGGGAGGGTCTTGTTATCAGGATATTTAAGACATTCCTGTTTCAGGGGCAGTCCGACAAGCCGGTCATCGGCTTTAAGGAGTACTTTACTACAGACAAGCTTCCTGATGGCTTCGCTGATCTCTTCAGGATCACGTCCTGGGCCGGAATATTTTTCATATACGTATTTTTCCGTGGGCGCCAGATCGGATTCCAGAAGGATTTGTCTTTGCAAACCGGAAATCTTAAAAATCTCTTTTACCGCGGCCGGACGTGTGTCCCTCACGGTTACGGTATGTCCATTGTCTTCCGTAAACTGGAGGGCCGGAATATTTTCGCTGTTCCAGAAAGCCTGAAGCCATTTATTGACCGCAATGGCAAGCGAATAATTTCCCGGGCGTAAAATAAAATCCATTTCATCATTCTGGCGGAAGCGCTGTTTTTTCTCATAGAGATGAAAAGCGAAACGTTCAAGCAGACTCTCAGGAATATCAAACAGGGATGAGTAAGTTTCGTCGATAAATATGGCAAGGTCATTTTTGTCCGCGTTTTTGTAATACGGGCTGAAGCGGTCGGGTCTGATTCCGCCCACGAAACGCGGCGGTTCCAGATGCTGAAGCAGCGGGATGATTTCAGCCTGGCGGCTGTTCCATTTATCGTCTTCCCCCGGAATTCCCGTCATAATAAACCAGCTTAAAAGAATGCCGTATTGCCTGCAGTGTTTGAGCAGTTGGATGTTTTGATAACTTTTCACTCCCTTGTTAAGCAGGCGCAAGGTTCTGCTGTCCAGGCTTTCCAAACCAGCTTGCAGGTAAGTGACACCCGCCTTCCGCATTTTCGCCAGATCATTTTCATTCAGTGACGCCCGGGTTTCGAAGAAGAACGAACTTTTTCCCATGCTGTCTGCCAGTTTTTGGAAAAAGGAGTCGAAAAACTTCGGGTTTACCATATTATCCGTTGCGTAAAACCGGTCGCATCCATAACGTTTGGCCTGAGTCTTTATTTCTTTTATAAGCGTGTCGGCGCTTTTTGTCCGGTAGTGCGGTTCCGTGCCGCAGTCGCCGCAGAACAGGCAGAGATTTTTTTCACCCCATTGACATCCCCGTGACCCCTCGAACGGAATTGCCGGAATAATATTTTCAGAGAGGTATGAACTTTGGCGCAAAATATTGAAATAATCGGAGTAATCCGGTTCCGGCAGATTGTCCAGAGATTCCGTTGTTGCTCTTTGATGAGAGCCGCTGGCGGAGAGATGTTTTGCAGATAAAATTCCTTGCAAACTGTCAGCCTTCCCTGTGTCATCAAGCACGGATTTTACGAATGGGACTATATTTTTTTCGGCGTCACCGCAAAATACATAATCGAGAAAAGGAAAAGCTTGAAGCATGGCGATGCCCTGTTCGCCGTCGCAAGCCGGGCCTCCGGCGGCAATTGCAATATCCGGCTTTTGTTCTTTTATCGTTTTCATCAGGGCCAGGGATGGCAGCAAACCCATAACCGTCAGCGAACAACCGGCAATCCGGGGGGATAAGTTCAATATTTTCTCAGCCAGCCCGTTTATAAAGGCTTCGGACTGCTGACGGCGTTTTTCAAGTTTCCGGGCAGTCATTTTACCATCTTTGAAATGATTTTTCAGGCGGGAGGCCATATCTTCGGGGCTTAAGGCTTTTTCGGGGAACAACAGACGCTGAAAAAGCCAGTCACCCAGATAGCTTTTGTTCCATTCATTTTCCGCGTCGAGATACCATTGCACACCGAATTCTTCGGCATAAAGAAGATTCCCGTAGAGAAGTGCAGACCGGATCCCGGCTTCGGAAAGCACCGCCTTCAAGATACCCAATCCCAGGCGGGGAGCCTGGAGAAGGTCGAAAGGCATGTTGACGAATACAATGTCCGGAGCTTCTTTTTTTCTGTCAGCGAATATTTCCGTATTCACTCCGGGACTCCTTTCAGAATAGGTCAAGCGGACAGGATTTATCTTCAATCATGTCATTTTCCCTGAGCCAATCCAAAGCCTCGTCATCAAGCTCGCATTTAACGTAAACGGCAAGTTCAATAAGCTTTTTTCTTGAACGGCAGAATCTTTCAGAACTCCTGAAAAGAGAACCCGTTTCGGCGAAATGGGTAAAAGCGCAGAAACCGCAGCATAAATCCCGTGCCCAGCAGTTCATGCAATCGCTGTTCCTGAATATCAAAGGTTCGAGGAAAGGGGAGTTTTGCAATTCCGGTTTGAAGATGCTTCCGCACTTAAAATCATCAATGCCCACAAAACGGTGGCACGGATAGATATCACCGTTTACATCAATAGCGGTGGCCGTTCTGCCTGCGCCGCACCAGAAGAAATGTTGTTTTACATTGCTCAACAAAATCAAAAGCATGCCTGGAACCGTCAATGAGTGTAATTTATCCAGATTGCGCTTCCTGACCGCGGCAATCAATTCATCGGCATCATATTCATAATATTCGCAAATCCTGTCAAAGGCGTCTTTTCCTGCGACGGTTGCGTTTTCCGCTTCGTGGATCCGCCCGGAAGCGGGAACCAGGTGGCGTGAAGTCAATCCCAGCCGGTCAAGTTCCCGGATCACTGCATGGATATCCGTATTGTCAATTACTGTTATCCGGCAGTTTACTTTGCGATGTTTTGCCAGAAGTTTTATTATTTTGGGAACGATCCTGTCATAACTACCTCCGTCAGCTCCTTTTAGTGGGCGGTTACGGTTCTGGACTTCCCTGGGGCCGTCGAAACTCAGCACTACCTGCAAGTCATTTTCAACGATGAAATCAATTACTTCATCATCGAGAAGCAGTCCGTTGGTGGTAACCGAAAAATGCGGATTTATATGTGTACTTGCTTTTGCACATTTTTCTCTGGTATAAGCGACAGCTTTCCGCATCAGGTCAAAGGCCATCAGCGGTTCTCCGCCGTAAAAAGATATGTAAATATCCGCGGTTTTTCCGGCTTGCTGTCCGACCAGCCAGCCGATGCTGCCGAGTACGGTTTTTTCAGACATTTTCCCGCCTGAACCGTATTCTCCGCCGTCGCCGTAACAATAAATGCAGTCCAGATTGCATTCCTGGCAAAGCATCAGAAGCATTGAGTCAACTTTTTGGGGTTTTGAAGAATATGATTTCCGCCACTGCTGAATATCATTTATATTTCTTGAACGAGCCCCGGCTTCACCGGAGATCAGTCCGGAACTCTTAAGTTCATTCATAACGGCGTTGCCTGGTTCAGGGCTGTCGGCTTTGCCAGCGCTATTAAGGTAATCGAATGTTTTTGCGGAAATTTCACCGCAGGAAAAAGAAGCAGGACTTAAAAAAAAATATTTCCCTTTGTACGGAAAAATATGCAGTCTTTCTTTAAGTGGTTCAATGCTCATAAACTTGACCTTATTGCTTTCAGCGGATGCAGAAGAATAACTTTACACCATGTCGGACGGAAATGCATGCCGGAGAGGTAAAAATAATCCCATAAAAGTAAGGAAATATATTATAATATATCAGGATTACTATATTTTTGTTTTGTGTCTTGCATGCACTGACTTTGTTTATATATTGATTTTGTGAATGCCGGATTAGGACGGCATTGTTTCTACGGATTAAACTTATTATGGGGTAATTCAGGAATTTCAATATGAAGCTCAAGATACTTTTTCTACAACTGCCAAACCCTCTTTTTTGCATCAGCACTCATAACAGAAGGTGGGGCGGAGTGCCTCTGGCAGCCGGATACCTTAAGGGGATGTTGCTGAAAAACGGTCTCCTTGATGAAGTCAATGCGGAGATAGCGCCGTATAAATCCGTAAAACAGATGAACGACCGGCAATTGATCGAGTACATTAAAGAGGAAGCTCCCGACATCCTGGCTTTCAGTCTTTACTGCTGGAATACCTCGAGAAGCCTGTTCATTGCCGGAGAGATAAAAAAACAGATGCCGGGAGTAAAGGTTATGGTAGGCGGACCGGAAATCAGCGAAGACAATAATTATATTCTGTCCTCGCCGGTTGTGGATTTAGGCTGTTCGGGGGAAGGCGAACTGACAATTGTTGAACTCGTAAAAGCGCTTTTGAGCAAACAGCGTGATTTGTCGAAGATCAAAGGGATATTTTATCGCGACGGGGGACGCATTGTATTCACCCCGCCGCGCGAACCTATAGAAGATATAAATATTGTTCCGTCACCCTATATCAACGGCATTCTTGATCCCCGGCAATTCAAGAGAATTTATCTGGAAACCGGACGCGGCTGTCACAGGAAGTGTAAATACTGCTCATGGGAAAAGCGTCCTTTAAGCAAATTCGATCCGATTCGTGTAGGAAAAGAGCTTCAGATTTTAAAAGACGCCGGTATACAATGGCTCCAGTTTATCGATTCCGATATAATGCTTTCCCTGGCTAAAGGCGGACTCGGCGAGGAAGTGGAAAAAGTCAACAAGGACTGGGGAATTATTTTCGACGGCTACATGTCCGCGGAAATGGTAACGGAGGAAAAAGCCGAACTGCTTTGGCGTCTCGGTTTCCGTTCCATGGGAATTGGTTTGCAAAGCACCAATCCCGATACTCTCAACAACATTGGCAGAAAGCCCAACCTGGAAAAATTCGTGAGGGGATGCAAGATACTCAGGGAACATAATATCTGGCTGCAGCTCGAATTCATTGTGGGACTGCCTTATGACCACATCACTGATATTGAGAATATCTACAGATTTATCGACGAACACAAACTGGGGCGGGACAATACCATGCCCTTCCGGTTGCTGGTGCTGCCAGGCACGGCATTGAGGCGCGAAGCTGAATCATTCAGCATTAAATATTCAAAGGAACCGCCATACAATATTCTGGACAGTTCATATATTTCTTCCGGGGAAATCAGAAAAGCCATGAGTAATAAATATCCCGATCCCAGGGGCAAGATCCATTATTCGTTTATTGACTCATATCTTTCAAAGGATTCAGTGATTGAAAATCAGCGGCTGGGAGCAATCAATAGCCCTGATATTATTGGACGGCCCGAAAAAATTGTTCTGGACTTGGACCATCTGTCGATGAATACCGGTCAGTACCTGGACCTCAGCCGCAAAATCATCGATAATATTGCTTGTCCTACGGTCATTTGGCTGAAAGCCAAAAACATCAAGGATCATATGCATGATATTGCTGATTTCCTGAGAAATATTGTCAGTGAAAATCCGTATATTTTCGGCAATCTGCTGGTGGAGACCGCAACTGTGCCGGATATTAAAACGGTCAATGCGTTTATCGATCTGCCTTTTGCGGACAAGCAGGACATTGACGGGAAGATATGCAAGGCGTTTTTTCTTTCGTTCATTTTTCCGTGGGACAAGAAAAGCGCTCTTGATGAAAAGAATTTAGAGGAATTGAGAAAGAGTTACCATTGTTTCTGGTCCGTGGATGTAGACCGGAATGAGAACGGTGCGGAAAAAGTTCGGGAAACATTGTGGGATACGGGTGCTTCTGGCTGTGTTATTGGAATATCTTCTCCTGAAAATGATCTGGATAACGTTAATAAACTGCTGGATGTTTCCATTAATTCCGCGATCGGGAAGGTCCATTTTCGCAATGCCGAGTTAAATTATGTAGCCGTATTCCTGAGGATGAATTATAATCAAATCCCGCAATTGATAAATATGAATGATGTATCGGAAATGTTGGGATTTGAAGATGGGGAAAATGATTTGAAAGCCCCTTTGGAACAGGATTTTCTTGTATGTTTAAATAATGACATGAAAAACGTCACGGCTTATACTCCCGTAAAAGATAATAACTCCATAATGAAAAACTTTGTTTCTTCATTCTACAAATATTATTCGGCGAATCACCTGGAATCAAAAACGGAAGCCCCCGCACCGGCAACAGTATGAATGCAAAAATCTTTGAATCCGCTTTTCCCGGGACACTCGTGTCAGTTTCTTTCGGAAACAAGGATCTGAAGGTTATCTCCATGAATGGGAGTGAAATCTTGCTGTTATGTGATTTTCCGCTTGAGGACGGTTGTGATCTCGATGTAAACATCAATCAGTGGGAGGAGATGCAAGGGTATGCCCATTTCAGATTGGAAAACTGCCGGATCATTGAAGAAGTCATTGAGAAATACTACACTTTTTACAGGCTCCGCCAGGAAAAAGTATATTCAGAAGAAAACCGTGATTATCAACAGATTGTATCGAAAATAAATAATATCGCGTCCGGGAAGTTCAAGCGTGATCCTGTATATGCTTATGTCCATGACAAGATGACCAGTCAATATGATTTTGACGGCATACAGAAACCCGGCTCCCTCGATTTCAAGGCTTATATGTACAAAACCCCGGAACAGAGCTTTGAAAAATGGTTTGATATAAATATTCCGGATAATTTAAACCGCCGTTTCCGGGAGTTGAGCGGAAAAATCGACATGGCTGTTTCGCTCAGTGGAAAAAAGGAATGTCAGGTTTTCCTGGAAAACGGTTGGAACGAATTCACTCAGGGGAAAATCCCGGTTCCACTTAGGGGACATGGAATTTTTTTACGAAAATTCAACAGGCTTTATCTGGGCAGTGAATTTTGCCACATGTTAATGCCGGACATGAAACAAATTGACATGGTTATCCGCAAAGTCGCGGATGAAGGAATATCGCTGACGGCGGCGCTGTCATATATCCCCGGGTACTGTCTTGAAAAAGCCTGCCTGCTGATTGACTTTCTTCAGGAATCCGCCCGGAAAAACGGCATGAATATTGAGCTTGCGGTAAATGACTGGGGGATCATCGAATATGTCAGCCGGAAAAAATTCTCAAACCTTTCCTGCAGCATGGGAAGGCTTCTGAACAAGCGGAAAAAGGACCCGCGCATCAGTGAGAAAATCGGAAGCGGAATCCATAAAGACAGTCTGCGTAATAATAATTTAAACATTCCCCGGTACGGAAATTTCCTGAAAAACAAGGGGATTACCCGCTTTGAATTTGAATCGCATCCCTCGGGAAATAAGATACCTGACGGAAAACACAGCCTGCATTTCCCCTTTTACCAGTGCAACACCAGTCAGTACTGTCCGCTCCATGCCGAGATGAAAAACGGATCACGGAAACTTCAGACGCCAGTAAAAGACTGTCCCGGATTCTGTTCATATTTGTATGGTTCCTATCCTGACTGTTATCCGATGATTTTAAAGGGGAATACCGTTTTCGCATTCGACGATACGCTTTTAACGGACCCGGCGATACTCGAGCAATACCTGGAAAGCGGTATTGACCGGCTTGTTTTCAACGGTACGGAGGTGTTTCCGTGAAACTTTTAGTCCCGTTGAGCAATTCCGTTGATTTTCTACCGCTCGTTGAGGCCGGAGCGGATGAATTCTATTGCGGCTTCGTGCCGCACGAATGGTTGCGGCGTTATCAGAATATCCTGCCTTTGAACCGCAGGGAATTCATGATAATGCCCTCAAACCTTACATCATATACCGAAATGGATATTATCGGGAAGATGGCGCGGGATACAGGAGTTTCCGTGAAAATAGCCATAAATTATCTTTATTATCTCGAAGAACAGTATGATCTTATCCTTGAGATCGTAAAAAAACTCATTGACAAGGGATTGGACACTTTTATAATCGCGGATCCGGCCCTGATCCTGTTTTTGAAGGAAAAGCAGGTTCCGTGTAAAATTCATCTGAGCGGGGAAAACGGCGCATACAATGCCTTGAGCATGCGTTTCTTTCTGGATCTGGGGGTGGACCGTTTTGTTTTCAGCAGAAAGAATACTGTCGATGACATCAGGTCCTGCATTGAGTCAATAGGCCGGGATTCCGCTGAATTCGAGGCATTCATCCTGAATGAGCGCTGTTTTTTCTCCGGGGCGTTCTGCAATACTTTTCACTGCGATGAGTTGCTGAATATTTGTTCAATCCCATATAAACTTGGGCCGAAAAGCAATTTAACGGAGAATAATTCGAATAATTACGAATTCGTAGGAGAAAAATCCGCGCCGGCCGCAACAGACGGTTTCGCGGCGGACGGATGCGGGATATGCCGTCTGTATGATCTGATTAAAGCAGGGGTAACCCATGGGAAAATCGTGGGCAGGGGAAAGAACTTTAAAGATATGCTCGATGATGTCAGGAAGGTCAGGAAGGCCCTGACCATTGCGGAGAAATACAAAGAGAAAAGCCCTGGCCTTATCCGGGAGGCTTTTTTCCCGGACGCTTGCCCTGAAAAATCATGCTACTATATTAAATGAATAACTCAATGTAAACAGGAGTTTTCCGTGCACGTTTTTTCTTTTCGCGGAAAAAAATATTATTATGATGAAAAATCCGGCGGAAAAGGTTTGCTGGAAAATTCAGCGGAAACGCTATCGCCGGATCGCGCACGGCCCGTCAAAAGCGGGAAAATAAATAAAAATAATCCCGGTACGAAAATCCCTTTAACCCATATTGCCCTTTTTATTACTCAGCAATGTAACCTGCGGTGCATTTACTGTTACGGCGGTGATGACGGCGCATTCGGGAATCCCGGCGTCATGGCAAAGGAAACCGCTTTACGGGCAATTGAATGGCTGATATCCGAGTCAGGTGATATAAATGATATTTCCATGGAGCTTTTCGGCGGTGAACCGCTGCTTAACTGGCCGCTTGTCAGGTATGTAGCGGAAGAAGGCAGAAAGCTTTGCCGCGGCAAAGGCAAGCGTCTTTCCCTCGCGTTGAACAGCAACGCAACGCTGCTTGACGAAGATAAAATACGTTATTGCAAAGAACATGATATATCACTGATAATCAGCTTTGACGGCCCGGAACATGTCCAGAACCGCAATCGTCCGTGCGCGAATAAAAGTTCTTCCAGTTATGAATTGGCCGTGAAAAACATCAGGAAGCTTATGGAGATTTCTCCCGGATCACGCTGCCGGGCAACGATCATTCCCGGTACGGACATCGATGAAGTCGTCAATGAGATAAAAAACATCGGGTTCAAATGGTTCCAGATGGTTATGGTTGGTAGATCAGTTCACCTCGGGGAAAAGGGAATCGGGCCAGATGAAGAATTGCTTGAAAAAATGTGCAAACGCCTGACGGACGATATTGACAGGTTAATCGGAGCGGTCAGGGCGAGAAACGGAACTGCCGTGTCCGCACAGGTTAAAATCCCTCCCATGCCGCTGGTGCTGTGCCTGCTCGGGAACGGAATCCCCTTTAAAAAGATCTTCGGCTGCGATGTGGGGAAAAGCGGACTTGGCATTACCGTGGACGGCGATATTTACCCCTGTCACCGCTTTGCCGGGCTGGAAGAATTCAAACTTGGCAGTATTTTTTCAAAAAACTGGAACCGGGATTCATTCAGTGTTTCTCCCCTTGAGGTATGTGAAGATTGCATCCGGTGCTGGGCGCGTGATTTCTGCGGGGGAGGGTGCGCGTATGTCCATTTCGCGTCAACGGGCAGCTTGGACAAGGCAGACAGCTTTTTCTGCCGTCTCCAGCGCTTCGCCATTGAAATGGCGGTAGTCGTCAGTACCGAATTGACTGACGACGATATACAGTGGCTCGAAGATAAGAAGCTGGTGACGATATCCAAATGTTTTCTCGATCTGTTCTGAATGATATGAGGTGCAATCCATGATAGGCGAAAAAGGCAAGGGACTTGTTTTTATTATTTCTCAGCCCAGGAGCGGCTCCACAATGCTTCAACGAATCCTCGGGAGCCACTCAAAGGTGCACACGGAAGCAGAAACCTGGCTGCTCCTTCCTTTCCTGAGGGTCTTGAACAAGACATGCCATCAGGACGGTTCGGAAACCTGTTATGCCAGACAGAACATCAGGCATTTCCTGAATACAATTCCCGACGGCCTTGAAAAATATTACGGTCAGATACGCCACTTTTGTGCCGCTTTATACAATTCATCGCTGGAACGGCATGGGAAAGAAATTTTTCTCGACAAAGCTCCGCGCTACGCTTATGTTCTCCCGGAATTAAGCATGACTTTTCCGGAAGCAAAATATATTTTCCTTTACAGGAACCCGGTCGCCATCCTTTGCTCGGTCATGATGAACTGGGCAGACAACGATCCTGAACTGCTGAAAACTTACCGGGACCGCGACGATCTGTTAACCATCCCTTTTTTAATGCGTGACCATGCGGCGCTCTTCTGGGAAAGCCGCATCAATATCCGCTACGAAGACCTGATAAGGGAACCTGAGAAGATCATGGAGCGTATCTGCTCCCACTTGGATATCGAATACAATCCGGAAATCATTAGATATAATGAACACGGCCTGCCTAAATGGAACTTCGCGGACCATAAAGTATATAACTGGTCACGCCCGGATGCTGACAACGCGAATGCCTGGATCGACCACGTTAAAGATCCGGTAAGGAAAAAGCTTGCTCTGGAATATATCGGCCACCTCGGGAAAGGACTTATCGATTCCATGGGGTATTCTTATGACCACATGGCGGAATTACTTCTCCGCTGACGGCGTTTTCTCTTTTTTCGGCGGGGAAAACTTGACGATTTTACCGTCTTTGACAGTATTGAGCACAAAGTTATTATTGAGTTTTTCCGGGTTTGAAGCAAAAGAAAGCGGCCCGGGAAGCCCTTTTATGGTCTTCAGTTTGTTCAGCGTATCCGCGATCTTCCGCGGTTTCGCGCTTTTTGCTTCTTCAATCGCGTGAACCAGGGCTTTGACCGTGCCGTAACTGAGTGCGGCGAAATACAACGGGGGCTGATTGTATTTTTTCATAAATGCACGGTAAAAAGATTTTGATTCAGGCGACATATCCTGTGTATCGAAAAAAGCAGTAAAAATCATCCCTTCCGTGAAGGCGGTATTTTCAGGCGCGGCAATTGACTTGCAATTGGCAGTCATCCCGCTGAAGACGGGGATATCCATTTTGAGTTTTTTTATTTTTTGGGCTATCTTGATAAGTGATTTTGGCGGGCCGATGATAATAATTCCATCAAATGTGTACAACTCCTTCATCTCACGCAAATCTTTTTCATAAGTTTCGGAGCCGCTGTGTATGGAAAAGACCGCTCTTTTGGCAATTTTCAGGTTTTGGTTGTAGGCAACGTTTTCAATGGAATCACCCAGCAGGGCGGCATAATGCTGTTCAAGAGCGTTGTAGATTATAAGCCTTTTACATGACAGTTGTTTTGCGCAGGAAAGCAGTTTTTCCGCCTCTGCTTGTATTGTCGGGCAGTTTTGATATACAAGTTCGAGTCTATTATACACAGGCATGCTGTAAATAGCCGAAGCAAAGGGCGCTATCATCAGCATTTTATAATGTTCGGCTATGACCGCGCTGGGAATGGCCACGTCACTGGAATTACAGGTTACAATACAGCTTACCTTGTAGGATTTTGACATTTTAAGGCTCTGGACTTTTGCCTCATAAACCTGGTCGCCATTGTCATATTTCAAAGGAACAAGCTTTTTCCCCAGCACTCCGCCTTTTGCGTTGACTTCCTCAATGGCAAGGTTTATTCCCGGCCATAAATCATACTCTTTTTCGAAATTTTTCCATGGACCGGTGAACCCGATATAAATTTCGGATTCCATATCTTTATGCTTTTCGGCGTTCTTAATCATGGATGCGTCATTGTCTCCACAGGAGCAGAAGTATACCGCTGAAAATAATATCATCAGCGAAATACATATGAAACTGTATTTTTTTAACATAAAAATTTCCTTTCGGTTGTTAAGCCTGAATTAAACAAGCTGTCGTTTAACCAGACGATAAAATAGTCCTTCCTGATCATCCATCAATTGTCCATAGGAACCTGACTGCACGATGCGTCCTTTTTCAAAAACAAATATTTTTTCCGCCTTCTCTATTGTTGAGAGTCTGTGGGCTATGACAAAACGGGTGATGTCCAGTTCTTCCAGGCATTCGGTCACAACTTGCTGTGAACGGTTGTCAAGTGCGCTTGTGGCTTCGTCCAGGAAAAGAATCCGGGGCGAATGGACCAGCGCCCTGGCGATAAGGATCCGCTGGCGCTGTCCGCCGGACAAAACCTGCCCGCCATCGGAAATCATGGTATGCATGTTCATGGGCATCGCCTGGATATCTTCGGCAATGCCGACCATTTCAGCTGCTCTCCAGGCGTCTTCCATGGTCATGCCGCTGGCCCCGACGATGTTTTTATAGATCGAGCCGGAGATCAGCATGTCGTTCTGCATGACCACGCCTATCTGTTTTCTCAAAGACTGCTTATTGATCTGCGAAAGGTCATGTTTGTCGTAGAAGACACTTCCGGAACTGAGGTTCTCGAAACCCAGCATGAGTTTCAGGAGAGACGATTTTCCCGCTCCTGACGGTCCGACGATGGCGATATATTCACCTGGAGATATCTTCATATCGATATTTTCCAGGATAAAAGGCTGATTTTCCACGTAACGGAATGAGGCGTTGTGAACTTCAATCGCTCCGCTTAAAGTGGAACATCTTTCCATGTGCTCATTGGATTCCGGGTCTGTCTGCAGAATTGGCTTTACCCGCTTATACAGTACCGGCACTTGAATCAGTTGCAGAAGCGGATTTACCGTAGCGATCAGCGCAACCTGAAAAGCCCCGTAAGCGGCGTTGAAAGCCATAAAATCACCGGTGCTGATTAACGGTTGTTCAGAACCGGCGATCATGTAATAAAAAACGGAAGCGGTAAGTATCGGATAGAACAGGGTGATGCCGCCGAAAAGCGATTGAATGTATCCGGCCTTCAACTGGAGCCTCTGGGTTTCAGTGAAAGACGAAGTCCATATATTGAACGCCCGGTTTTCACTGGCGGTAAAACGCAGTTTGGCAATCGCGGTAATGAATTGCAGGATTTTTCCGGTCATAACTCCCTGCATTTGGTAAAGCTTGTGCATGTAGCGGTTAGTCATCAGGCAGCCTGTCATGATCAACAGGACCAGGACAAGCGTCATGGCAAGGGCGATAGCCGCGAGTTCAGCGCTGTAATAAAAACAAAGGAAGATATTGCTGATCGCGAAAATTATGGACAATACCGGAGCTATTACCGCGGAGGAAAGGATTTTCTTTATCATGGATATCCCGAGACAACGCCTTGCCAGGTCGCCGGAGGTGAATTTTCTGAAAAACGGCATGGGCAGCGTAAATACCCTTTGGATTACCGCCATCTGCAATTCAGCGTCAATCCGGGTCTCAAGCCTTAATACGCTTATCGACTGAAAAATGGAAATGACAAAGTTGGCGGTTGTGGCGCCTAGCAAAACCGCCGAAAGTTGTCCGAGCAGGGAATAAAGTCCCTGGGGCACGACCGTGCTGATAATCGAACCCGTCGCCACCGGGAGGAGCAAGCCGAGAATGCTGCTGAGAGCCCCGGCGATCAGGATATAGACTATTGAGCGTGTCACCCGGTGTGAACAGAACTTTATAACGGCAGACAAATTGATTTTACCCGAGGGCAACGACCGGTTGAACTTGAAAGCGAATTCGTCAAGGAACTCAGCCCGTGCCTGGGTTACCGGGAATATCCTGTTTTCCGACAAGTCAAAAAGCTGATACCTTGACGGGGAAGCCGGGATCAGGGCCACCGGGGTCTGTTTTTCCTTGTAAAATGCCAGCAGGGGACCGGAATCGGTTTTCCTCCATTGTTCGGAAAGCTTGATTCTCTGGGCGAACATATTCGCGGAAAACGCTATGGAATGAATCGTATGGTCCAGGGTTTTCGGCTGTATTGACGGGAGTTTCGGGGCAATATCCGTACCGAGTTCTTCCATGATCCTGCCGCAGGTTTTCAGCAGGACGGATTCCGATTCAGTATCGTATGAATACAGATTTTTGTATTTCGGATTCACCGTGGCAATGACACTGTTCATCACATTCTGAAGCATTTTTTCCTGCTGTTCAGACTGTTTTTCCAATCCGGCGATATTTCTGTCGTTGATATATTCCAGCTGGGCGCGGTAATACTTAAGCTTTTTTTCGTGAAATTGATTCAGATTGTCCTTAAGGATTCCGTTTTCGATCAATTTTCCGGTAGTAGATATTTCCAAAACTGACTTGGCGGTAACGTTTGTCCAGAAATGTCCTCCGAGCGGTTCGTATTCATTTGCGTTTACGGATTGAGGGTTTGTTCCATCCGTTTTTTCTTCAGGAATCATTTTCACCCAAAGCAATTCATCCGGAGAAGTAAGTATCAACCCCGCTTCGACTTCATGATTGAGCTTATGATCATCTTTGCGGATTACCCGGTAATTGCCGGAAGGCCGTGAAGGAAGATAGCAGTTCAGCAGTTTGGTAAGCCAATCGTCGAGCAGCTTCGTTGCTTCCTGCGCGGAACCGTCGCCGTTGTCGGGTTCCAGCAGATATTTTACGGGAAATTCCGTGATTTCGGCGCCCGGCGGACCCGCCGCGAGAATCGCCCATCCGTCATTATTTATGGTTAGGAGAATTTCCCCTTCCTGGCAGGTGAACAGGGGAAAGCGCCGTCCCGTTGGCTGGCTGTTATCGTTTAACTGAACAAGGAAAAGCTGAACCCATCCTGAAGTGACGAGGAAACAGGATTCCCCGGAAGTCAGAACGAAGTGGCGGTTGCATCCCACATCATGTACTTTTCCTGAGTCCTTTATTATTTTTTCAATTTTCATGATAAGCTGTTTTCTTTTCCTTCAGGATTGACAAGCCGGTAGTAAATCCCGTTTTTGTCTTTAATAAGTTCATCGTGAGTTCCCCGCTGGCTTATCAATCCTTTGTCAAGGACAATGATTTGGTCACTGTCACGGATAGTGCTCAGCCGGTGGGCGATAATGAGGCATGTGATTCCCCGGCGGCGTATGTTGTAGTCAATGTACAGTTCGGTTTCGGTATCCAACGCGCTGGTTGCTTCGTCCATGATCAGCAGAGACGGATTTACCGCAAGTGAACGCGCTATTTCCAGGCGCTGGCGCTGTCCCCCGCTCCAGTTTCTGCCGTTTTCGTCAATGATTCCCTGGTAGCCGTTTGAACGTGAGGATATGTCGTCGTGGATGCAGGCGTCCCGCGCAGCCTGCTGGATGTCCTCGTCACTTATAAGTCCGTTCCACATGCTTAGGTTGTCCCTGACGGTTCCGTCAAACAGGTAAATATCCTGGTCGACAAAGGAAATGGAACTGCAGAACAGATTGCGTGGAATATCCTTTTTTTCTTTTCCGTCAAAAAGGATTTGCCCGGACCACGGGGAATAAAGTCCGGTCACCAGCTTGGCTACCGTGGATTTTCCTGATCCGGAACTGCCGACTACCGCGACTCTCTGTCCTGGCAATATTGTCAGGTTGAAATCCCTTATCAGCGGTTCCGCCAGCTTGGAATAGCCGAAGGTAATATCCTTCAGCTCGATTTTTCCTTCCAGTCTTCCAGCCGGGAGTTTTTCGCTGCTTACCGCTTCCGGATATGAAAACTGTTTGTCTTCCTTTTGGTTGAAAACATCCTCAAGCCGATTCATGCTTCCCTTAAGTTCCTGAATACTGAGACTCATCGAGGTAAGCTGATTCACCGGCTGCAGAAACATCTGGACAAGCGCCTGATAAGCAACCAGCATCCCGATTGAAAAAGTCCCCAGCATGATTTCCCATGCTCCAAGGCTTAAAACCAGGACGGAGTTCAATGCGATCAGGAATGCCGATATACTGCTCAATACCAGTGAGGAACGTTCTATCTGCTGACTGCTGTTGACCGATTTCGCCTGATATGCCGACAACATGGGAATAAAATCAGTTTCATGCCCTTGGGCCCTGATTGATTCCATCAATTGAAGCCCACCCATGAACATCCCCATGAACTTCGATTCATGCTGGTTTAAAGCCAGGCTTTGATTGCTCCTGATTTTCGCCGCCAGCAACAATACCAGAATGTTGATGACGCAAACGGCCACTCCTATGAAAGTCAACGCGACGCTGTATTGAAACAGAAGGACAAGATAAAAAATCACGACTACGGCATTGACAAGATTCAAAGCCAGTCCGTTACATACTAAACTGATAATATCTGATGGATTTGTGCGGTTCTGTATGTCTCCGGGACTTCGCTGGGAGAAAAATTCCATCGGCAGGCGGAACAGGTGGTAGACGAACCTGACCGCCATGCTCAGATTCATTTTCGCCATAAGTTCATTAAGCATGAATTGTTGAAATACGGCGATTACACCGATAAACAATCCTGTGGCAATCATGCCCGTGCAGATCGGTTTTACCCAAAAGTAGTACTCCTTGACAAGCACTTCCTCGAAAAATACCCTGGTCAGCGTTACCTGAATCAGTTGCGGAACTACCAGCATGAAACCCAGTAAGAAAATGAGGAACACCAGCAGTTTGCTGTTTTTCAACTGCTTTACCAGGGATGTAACGAGACTCGGCCGGTGTCCTCCCTTGACAAAATCCTCTCCTTTTTCAAAATTTATTACGACCCCGGTGAATGATTTGCTGAAATCTTCGCGGCTCACCTTCCTGGGGCCGTGAGCCGGGTCATTCAGGAAAAAGTATTTACTGTTCCAGCCGGTAAGAACAACAAAATGGTTGAGTTCCCAATGCAGGATCATAGGCAGGGGATATGCCTTCAGTTCTTCAGGTTCAAGGGAATAGGCGTGGGGAACAAGCCCGTATTGACTCGCCGCCCGATAGAGATTGCCCGCCTTGCTGCCGTCACGGGAAATACCGCAGCTTACCCTTAATTCTTCAAGCGATACCCAGCGGCCGAAATATGCAAGGACCATTGCAAGTGATGCCGAGCCGCATTCCGCCATTTCCATCTGCAAAATAACGGGAACGCCGACTTTGTTTTTTCTGCTCATAAACGCTTATCCAGCATCATTTTTCTTGTTTGAAAAGCCGCTTTTCGACAGCGCCCTTGCCCTGAAGCCAGCTCTGTATAAAAGGAAAAACATAGGAAAACGGGCTCCGTTCCTCAACCGTGACGAGAACCGTACAGATATTGCCGGGAGAAACTTTATAAGGGGGGCCTTTGGATGAAGTCCACATGAAACCGCTTTTTGTGTCAGGATCGGGTAAAAGTTCAATAGTTGCCTGAATGGGAGCTTCCGCTCCGGTCATTTTTTCCTGCAGGAACTCGTTGTGAAGGCGCGTCATCACCTGATCCGGTGTCGCTGGAAATTCGCCGACTTCCTTGACCAGCCCAATTATGCTGCCGTACCGCTCGGACTCCACGATGGAAGGTGAAACCTGTACTTTCATCAACGGTTCGACGCGTTTGCCGTATATCGGGGATAAATAGGCTATAACCTGAGTCTCGTCCTCAGCTTCGCCAGCAATAATGACCAGCAATGGCGCTCCGCTCTGAACGTTGTCGCCCAATTGGGCATTGACTTCCAGCACCCTGCCGTATATCGGGGACGTTACCTCGGACTTCTGCAATTCTATTCTTAGTTCAGCCATTTCATTTTCCAACTGGGTCTTCAGATGTTCCATTCTGTACAGATGGCTGGAGTCAAAATCGTATTGAGCCAGGTATCTACGGTAGGGTATATCCACCAGCTTGTTTTCCGCGTTGATCACATTTATCTCCGCGTCCATCAGATTCTGCTGTACTGAAATCAAATTCACTTTCGAGACGATATGCTTATCTTTCAGCCCTTTGTAAATATCATAAATGTCCTTTACCCCTTTGAGGCTTTTTCTAAGGTTGGCGATGTTCTTTTGATAATGAATATATTCTTTCTCTATTGAATTGAGGTTTTCCTGACGCTTTTTTCTGTCCAGTTTGTCATTTAAGGAATACAGCTCTTTGATAAAATTTATGAGGGCCCGGTTTTTGCGGATCTGTTCAACTGTTTCAATTGCGTGAATCCGCATCAGGCACTGTCCGCGGTACACAACATCGCCTTCCCTGACGTTGATTGCATCAACAAAACCTGATCCGTAGGAAACCACTTTGTATATGGAATCCTTCCTGACAAGCACCCCCTTGCCGGTCACCTGTTCAGGTATCCGCCCGAAAATGCCCCACAGCACAACAACGATAACGATCAGCAAAATCGCCAGAACTAGAAGCCACCGGCCAGGTGATATGTAACTCATCAGCGTATCAAGTTGATCTGGCTTTGAAGCGTGTTTTACGGATTCGGTTCGGAAGATATTTTTCATTTCCAGCCTGTGTCCCTGTTTTATCTTCGTGAGATATATCTTGAATAAACTATACGGAGAATTTTAGTATTTCCAGTTTTGCACACGAAAATCTGTATAAAATACAAATTTCTTGCCTTGAACGTATTATACTCTATTGCAGTCTTTTGAGCCGGCTCCGCAATCTTCGAGTGCCTTCGATACTACAGTATCGAAGGCCTCTCGGAATGCGAATCCATTCTCAAAATCTTCGCAATCAATGTTAAAATTTCAACTGCATAGAGTACAACTCTGGAAACTCGTCTTTTCCCGCTGTTTCCGGCCTGCTGGCCGATATAACCATCATCCCTGAAATATTCAAGATGTAATGTAAACGGAATTTGGAACTTACATACGGCACTAATTTGAAATTTGATTTTTTTCAAACAGGCCATTAAGTTTCCACAGGTGCGGATATTTATAAAGTACAAAACTAGGAGGGGTGTCATGTCAGTAGAAAACGCAAAAAAATTCGTTCGGTTCATGGTCAATGAATGTGGTGAGTTCGATCAGGACGATTTCGTCCAGGCGATGAAAGAGCTCAAGGCAGGAGCGGAAACCGAACTCTCCGCGGAAGAAATCGATAGCGTTGCTGGCGGAGGCCAGGAAGATGCCTTGAAAGGGCTGAGAATGGATGGGCTGAGAATGGATAAATCAGGATTGCCGGTTATGAATTCCGGCGTATTAAAGAAAAATAAGGATTCGTGACGGACAAATCACATTGGCGGCGCTGGCGGATAAACGAAGAGAACCGACGCTTCAATAATCCTGAAAGGTTGAGTTGAATAAAAATCTTCCACGCCGCCTGAAACCTTATAAAGCAGCCGACGCATACGATACTGTAGAGCGCATCAGACAATTGCTTAACAGCCGTTCTATCCGGGTTAAAGAGACATATTGCAAGGATCATTTCCAGTCAGGTACTTCGTCGTGCCGGATCGTGCTTGACGCGCCCGGTGATTTCGGCAAACTGGATATCGGGGCAAACGGCAAGGGAATGACCAGCGCTTATTCTCTGGCGTCTGGTTACGCGGAACTTATGGAACGGCTCCAGAATAAGTTTTTCCTGAGTAATTTCAACAGCTATTTCCTGAAAAAGAAATCCCGGGATGATGTTCCATTATGTGAATTCGATGAAGAATGTTTTGACGGCCGTAAAATCCCCTTCCTGGATTTTTATGACTATCCTGATGAAGAAAAAATAAAAGCCGGTGAATACCTGAAACGCGATACGCCGGCCGCCAGATATTTCTCCAGCCAGGAAGCCATACATAGAGCCGCGAACGGTTTTTTTTCCTGCGTTCCGTTTTACAACGTTCTTTCCGGTCACGTTGAAATGCTTCCGGGGGATTTGATTACATGGGCCTGCGGTTCCAATGGTCTTTGCGCCGGAAACAACCCGCGGGAAGCTCTTATCCAGGGAATTTGCGAAAACCTTGAACGTTATGCCCTCCGCGGAATATTCACTGAAAGACTCACGCCCCCCGATATCCCCGAAGAATGTTTCATGGATACCCCGGTCATGGAGAAAATTACGAGACTGCGGCAGGAGTACAATGTCAGCCTTCGGATCAAGGATTTTTCCATGGGCATCGGATTGCCGGTCATTGCGTGTATTTTTATCTTTCACGACACCGCCCATTACAGTGTGGCGGTAGGTGCGGACCCATGCCCCATTACATCCCTTGAGCGCTGCCTTACTGAGGCATATCAGGGAATAAGCGGAGCCGGCAACAGAAAACATCCGCTTAACTTCCATGAACGCACCGAATTGACGGACGAGGAAAATTGGCTGAATTATCAGGAAGCTGTAAACACTGGCGCGGGAAAATGGCCGGAAAGCATTTTTAAACGCGAACCGGACTGGAAATTTGATGGTTTCCCGCATCCGGTAAGCAATAGCGACGAACAGGATTTGAAATACCTGGTTGAGTTTATCAGGAAACAAGGCTGGACTCTATATGTCCGCGACGTGTCTTTTCTCGGTTTTCCTTCTTTCTGCACGTACATTCCCGGAGTCAGCGAAACGGAAAGCTGGGATTATTATGATTGCAAGATGTCCATGGAGCTTCATCATTTCCTTTTAAACGTAAAAACCAATTCAGAGAAGAATCTGGAAAAACTTGCTTTTCATTTTGATAAATTAAATAATTACCGCAAACTGGATATTTCCGGATTTTTTCCAAAACATGTGAATATTGAACTGCTGACTCTTTCCAGCGAATACTTCATGGCGTTGTTGTGGTATCGAGTCGGACACTTTGACAAAGCGCTGGATTACATTGACGAATACATCAGGAAACGCCAAAAGCAAAAAGACGGGTTTGAAAAACAAAATTACATGCTGTGCATGAGGGATTTTTTCAAAATGCGGCATGATGAGTATTCCTTTTCCGTGATTGAAGAGGAATTGCCTAAACTCCACGGCAAAGAAAACGCAAACAAAATATTGGACGCTTTTTCCATACCCGCGAATATTTTTAATTCGCTTAATCTGCCTGCTTGTTTTAACTGCAGGGAATGCCCGATAAAAAGCGATTGCAGGTTGTTTGAATTTGTCAGTCTGGAGAAAAAACTTCAGGATGTGCAGCTTGAGAACCCAATCGACCAGAAACATCTCAGCGAGGTATTCAAATTTTAGATTGCAAATCGGTATAAAAATGCTGCTTTCCATATAAACTGAAATGGCATTTCCAGCGTAACCGGAAATGCCAATATTATTACGGAGTTTTCACATTATGTAACTTAATGCAAGTAATTGCATTCAATGGAACATGGTTTTCTTTCTGATTCGTGCGTGTAGCCGCAATGACCGCCGCCCGCCGCCTGGTCCAGGGCTTCCGGGGTCAACTCCGTGCGCGCCTGATGGAATTCCTCTTCGGTGAAATCAAAACCTTCACCCTTGATGAATTTAATGCGTTCTTCCTTGGTTTTCATGGAAGATAATTTATTTTTGAACTCTTCATCCTGCTGGATTTTTTCGAAAAACTTTTTCGCGCTTTCCTGTGACATAACCCGTCTCCTTTGCTTAATGTTTTTGCTTAACTATGCAAGGTAATTATTTATAAAGCCCGGGACATTCATTTTTACATGTACGTGTTCTACAACTTTTTTCTGATTCATGCGTATATCCGCAACCACTTCCACCGGCTGCTTCATCCAAGGTTTCCGGGGTCAACTCCGTGCGCGCCTGGTGAAATTCTTCCTCGGTGAAATCAAATCCTTCGCCCTTGATGAATTCAATGCGTTCTTCCTTGGTTTTCATGGAAGATAGTTTGTTTTTGAAGTCCTCATCTTGCTGGATTTTTTCGAGTAATTTTTTCGCGCTTTCCCGTGACATGATTCCCTCCTGTTTCTTTTAGTTAATAACCTTAGGCCGAGGCTAAACTCAATATTGAAAAAAAACAAATTTTTTATAATCTCAAAGTCACGCATTCAAGCATGAAACATCATATTATACAATTACTTAACGCTATGTGCAAGTTTTTTTATATGGTCCCGGATGAACCGCGGAACGGGATTTTCCATTTTATTTTTCATTGGCCCCTAAGTTTACAAAAGGATAAATAAGACATATAATACGTGGGTTCCGATAAAAATCTTATGGAGAACGAATAATGTCGCTTGTATGGAGCAGGTATAATTATCAATACAACTCGGAAAAGCATGGTCAGGTATTGTTTAATGCTGTTTCGAACAGGGTGGCCCAGGTAACCCCTGATTTTTACGAAAAATTAGTCACGGTACGCGAACATCCCGATGAAGCGGAAAAACTGCTGAAGGAAGAAGAATTGAACACTCTGAAGGAAATGAAAGTCCTGCTGAATAAAGGTGACGAGGAGTTTTTCTTTATGCGAAGGCGTCATATGCGGTATAATTCCAGGTATGGAATAGAAGGAAAGCGGTCGCTTGGATTGACCATCGCACCAACTATGGCATGCAATTTCGCGTGTATTTATTGTTTTGAAGGGGACAAGGATAACCACACCATGTCGGACGAAACGGCGGAGCGTCTGGTTTCTTTTGTGAAGGACTCCAAAGTCGAATTTTTAAACGTAGTCTGGTTTGGGGGGGAACCCCTAATGCAATTCAAGCGGATGTGCGAATTGACCGGGCAATTCAAAGCGTTGCTTCCTGAAAAAAATGCATTCCGTGCGGATTTGGTAACCAACGCCTATTTTTTGACAAAGGACAAGGCCGACAAACTTGATGAATTGCATATTAAAGGAATCCAGATAACCATCGATGGGGTGGAAGAAGATCACAATAAGAAGCGTTCCCTTAAAAACGGCGGCGGGACCTTCGGCAGAATCATCGAAAATCTTGACTATGTCCTGAAAGTTTGGGACGGCAAGCTTTCACTGCGATGCAACGTGTATCCGGATGAAATCCACAAAGTGAAAGAATTAAATCTCTACCTGAATGAACGTTTTAGCGGACTCAAAAACATTCCACAGGCATATCCCGGATTCATTCACGACTTTAACGAAAAATATCCGGCAAAAAACTCATGTTCTTCCATATGTTCCACGGATGCCGGGGCAATGTTGCTTAGTTTGAGTGCCAAAGACATGCAGCGCCATATGGATTTTTTGTATCCCGACTGCAAAATTACCGGGTGTGTCGCCACCGGAAAGAACGGTTATGTCGTTGGCCCGCTCGGAGATATTTACAAGTGCTGGGACGACCTCGGGGAGAAAGACCGCGTTGTCGGGTCCCTGTATGATGAAAAGAAGAATTGGGATAACCATAAACTCGCTATCGAATATATTCTTGGCTCTGATTCTTTTGACGATCCCGAATGCGGAAACTGTTTTTTTGCCCATATTTGTGATGGAGGATGTCCCAAACTCAGGCGGCTGAAAAAATTTGAGAATAAAGACCTTGCCCCACCATGCATACCGATGAAAGGCCATATAAAAGAAGTCCTTGATTATATCTGTGACAATTATTATTTGGGGCAGGAAGTTGGAGATATGCTTTTCAGTTCTGAAAGCAGCAAACCGAGTCCTATTACGTGCTTGAATTGATACTGAATAGCAAATAGATATAAAAAACCGCAACTCGAGGCCCCCTCAAGCCAGTTATACCATATTGCCGGTTTTTTCGTGGTCGAGATATCTCACGGCAATGATAACAAACAGGCTGAATATGGCCAGAGCCGCGGAAAGCAGGTGGGCGTCGGCCATTTTACCGCTCATCACCGCGTCCCAGATTGCCAGCGGCATTGTTTGAGTGCGGCCGGGGATGTTTCCCGCGATCATCGAACTGATCCCGAATTCTCCCATTGCGCGGAGAAACGCCAGCATTCCGGCGATCAGGATGCCCCGGCGCGCCAGCGGAATCTGAATGAAACACATCACCTGAAACGCACCTGCTCCGTCTGTCCTGGCGGCGTTTACAACTTCCGGGTCAACATACTCCAGAAAACATTTCACCGATTTGTAAACGATCGGCAGAGCCGCGGCTGCTGCGGCGGCTACCGCGGCGGCGGGAGTAAAGATAAACGATACATTGAAAATTTTCCCGAACACGCTCCCAAAGAACCCTTCACGCCCCAGGAACGCCAGCATGTAAAATCCCAATACCGTCGGCGGAAGGAACAGCGGAATGCAGACAACGAAATCAACCATCATTGTCCAGTAGTTGCGCTTGCCCAGGGTGAAGAAGGCAAAGATCAGGCCGATGCAGATGGCTGTCAGGGTCGCGAACAGTGCGGTTTTCAATGAAACCAGCACCGGAACCAGCAATGTTCCCGTATTCGTCATGAACTCAGTGTTTGCCTCCTGCTTCGGCTTTGATGAATCCGTTTTTAGCGAGAATGTCCTGGCCTTTGTCCGACAGGATAAACGCCTCGAATGCGGCGCTTTCCGGATTGCTTTTTCCTCTTTTCGTAATCGCCGCCGGATAAATGATTTTTTTGCCTTTAACCGTAAGGAATTCCGCCGCGATTTTGACCTTTTGGGAGATAAAAGCGTCGGTTCGGTAAATGAATGCGGCGTCGACTTCTCCGGCTTCCAGCCACGCCAGCGCCTGCCGGACATTGTTAGCGAAGATCATTTTCCCGGTTGCCTTTTTCCATATCTTCAGTTCTTCCATCTTCAGCTTCGCGTATTTTCCGGCGGGAACATATTCCGGTGTACCGACTGCCAGCTTTTTGATTTTCGGGGACATGATCAGCTTCACCGGGCCGGAACCAATATCCTTGTCCGAAAACTTTTTGCTGACCGCCAGTACCAGACAGTTGTAGCACATTACCTTGATACTTGGCGTATCCAGAATTGCGGAAACGTCCTTAGCTCCCCCGAACGATGCTGAAGCGGAAGCGAACACATCCACCGGCGCCCCCTTCTCAATTTGAGTGCGAAGCTTGCCGGTGGCGGCAAATGTAAGTTGAATTTCCGTGTCCGGATTTTCTTTTCCGTATGCTTGGGAAATCTCCTTCATGGCGTCCGTAAGACTGGCGGCGGCGGCCACGACCAGGACTTTTTCCCCTTTGCGGCAGGCGCTGGTGAAGACTGCCAGTAAAAGAGTGGCCGCCAGGAATGTAAATATTGTCTTTTTCATGCTGATATCCTTTGACTTCGCGCAAATATGTCCATTAGCTCGGATTCATGCAGGGCCCGTTTCTTCTTTTCCGACTCGGTTTTGATCTTCCTGATCATCAGGTTTGCTTCTGATTTGCCGATCCGGTAGCCGGACCTTCCCAGGAAATCGATCAGCGCGGCGCTTCCCGAGTGCTTGCCGAACACGAATTCATTTTCCCTGGAGCCGACTTCCTCCGCCGTGAAAGGTTGATACGATCTGACGTTCCTGATAATGCAGTTGGTGTGGATTCCGCTTTCATGCGCCAGCACCATCTGCCCGGTCACAGGTTTAGCGGCGGGGATGTTCCGCCCGGACGCCGCCGCGGTTACCGCGCACAAATGCTGGATCAGTGAATGATCTATACCGGTATCAAGCCCCAGCGAATGTTTCAGCGACATCGCCACTTCCTCTAAAGGCGCGTTACCGGCGCGTTCGCCGATACCGTTCACCGTCACCGAAACACATCCGGCCCCGGCCTCGATAGCGGTCAGCGTGTTCGCGGTGGCCATTCCCAGGTCGTTGTGACCGTGAAATTCCAGCTGCACCGCAATCCGCCTGGTCAGACCGGTAATTATTTCCCTGATCTGTGACGGACACGCAATCCCAACCGTGTCGGCAATCCTGATGCGGTCGACTCCGAGTCTGGAGAGGATTTCCGTACAGGCGCAAAGCTCGTTGAATCCGGCCCGGGTGGCGTCCTGAAGGCCGGCGTAAACGTACTTGAACCGTGCGCGCGCATACGGGATAAGGCTGGAAAATGCCTCAGCCAGCCACTGCCGGTTTTTGCCCATTGCGCCCAGCAGGATATCGGAAACCGGGAAAGAGATGTTTACGGCTTCCGCGCCGGTCCGGTGTGCGGCGTCAATATCGCTTTCGATGGCCCGGCACCAGCAGATGTTTCTGAAGCCGAAGCCTGATTGTACCAGCTTCCGGACAGTTGTTTCCTCCTCTTCGCCCATGCCGGGAAAGCCGATCTCAGCTTCCGGAATCCGCATTGAACCGAGCAGGGCGGCGATACGGAGCTTCTCCCTGAACGTGAAAATTACGCCGGGAGCCTGTTCGCCGTCGCGCAGAGTGCTGTCGACCAGCGCCGGTATAGAATGATTTTCCATATTTCTCCAGTTAGCCAATCAGATAATCATCGGCGGTTTCGCCATCCTCGAGAGCGTCGAGAATCGCGTCAACGTCGTCTTCTGAATTAACGTTTCCATACCAGAGTCCCTCCGGGTAGATGACCATTGCCGGGCCCCGGTCGCAGACCTTCAGGCAGCCGGCCGCCGTTACCTGGACGCTCAATCCCCGGTCGGCGATTTCCTCTTCGAGGTACGGCAGCAACGCCGCCGATCCCTGTTTGTGACAAACTCCCTGGGGTTGTCCCGACGCCCTGAAACTGCAACAGACAAAGATGTGATGTTCCGGTTTTTCCATTTTTTACCAACCTTTCTTTTGAATTAATTATCCGCAACCGCCGCCGGAGCCCGAGCATTCCCGGCCGCATTTGAACATGTCGCGGGACTTTACACAGCGCAGTTCCGCGCCTTCGTAAACGGAATAAAGTCCGTCTTCGATCAGTCCCGACATTTCGATAACTTCTATACCCTCGTCCTTGAGGATCGACAACGGATTGTTGCCCACGCCGCCGACCAGCAAAGCCCGGCAGTCGCTGATGGTTTCCGCCAGTTCTTTCCAGCGGGTGTTGCCGCTTCCCGGTTTCGGGGTTTTTCTGATGTCAACCTTGCTGAAAATTCCGTTTGCCTCTCCGAAAATGTGCAGACAGTCCGCTTCGCCGAGATGCCAGTTCACCAGCATACCTTCGCGGCTGGCGGCCGCCACATAAGGTTTGGATGAGAGGTCTTTTTTTCCGGCTTCGGAAAAAGTCTTGAGAAGTTTCATACAATCGGAGTTGTCTTTGCCGATCAGTCCGGCGGCGTCGGCGCGGCATCTGGCGCAGTGGAGCATTTTCGGCATGAAATCGATGGATTCCCTGATCTCTTTTACCGATTCCGCGGTGGGGCCGGCTATTTCTCCGAACACCGAATCCGCGTTGGGATAAACCGGGATGCAGTTGATGATGTCCGCCCCGAGTTCCTGCATTTTTAACGCCACTTCACGGATATGGAAATCGTTTATCCCGGGAATGATGATGGTATTTATTTTTACGGTTATGCCGTGGGATTTCAGTTCCTTTACGGCTTCCGTCTGTTTCTCCAGCAGCAGAGCGCCAGCCCGGACGCCCCGGTAAACTTTCTTTTTGTAACGCATCCAGGAGTAAATGTTTGCCGCTATTTCCGGATCGGTCGCGTTTACCGTGATTGTTACATGGGTTACCCCCATTTCCGCGAGTTCCGGGATGAACGGCCCAATCCCCAGCCCGTTCGTTGAAATGCAGAACAGCATTTCCGGGAATCTTTTTCTGACCAGCCGTAAAGTTTTCATGGTTTCCTCAGGGTTGGCGAAAGGATCACCAGGCCCGGCAATCCCGGCCACCGAAATATTTCCGCAGGCTTCCTGTGCCGCCGCCAGGTAACCGGCAGCCTGTTCCGGAGTCAGAAGTGCGCTGGTTACTCCCGGACGGCTTTCGTTCACGCAGTCAAACTTCCGGTTGCAGTAGTTGCACTGCATATTGCAGTCCGGGGCCACCGGCAGGTGAATTCTGCCGTACTTTGACTTGGCGGACGCATTGAAGCAGGGATGTTTGGATTTATCTGTCATGATATGTTTTCCGTTATTTTTCATATACATTTATATCCTACAGGAGACGAGTCCTGTTTAACTTCGATAATGGCGTTGGCAATGGCCTCGGTCAGGTTTGAGGTTCCGGCATATCCGAGCCGGAGGATGCGTTGCGCGCCCACTCGGTCATGCACCGGGAAGTCCATCCTGATCAGCGGCGCCCCTAGTTGCCGCGACGTAGGATAAGCCTTGCTCGAACCGATGATGATGTCCGGTTTCAGTTCCTGGCAGCGGCGGTCGATCTGGTCGTAATCGGCCCTCTGCATTGCCTCGATGCCGGGATTAATCCCGATGATGATTTTTTCCATTTTTCCGCTTTCGCCGCCGGAACCGCACAGAATGGTGCTGATGCCGGTTTCTTCAAGAAAACTGACGGTGGAAATCGCGAAATCTTCTCCTCCGGCAACCGCCGCGCGAATGCCGGAAAAGTATTTATGCGAGTCGATGTATAAATCGATAAGTCTTCCCCGTTCCTCCTGTAGTTCATCCGGGACAGGTTCTCCGGAAATTTCCGAAAGGATGCCGAGGAAGCGGTCAGTGTTTTCTACCCCAACCGGCATGTCGCAACGGTATGCTTTTACCCCGAATTCGTCTTCGAGGAATTCCGCCGCCGATTCGCCGTCATGCATTCCGCAGTTCGGGAGCGAACTAAGTTCGATGGATGCGGCGGCCGAACCGAGCATTTTTAGTTTGTCCAGAGGCGTTCCGCCTTCGGGTATCTTGTGATATTTGTCCCAACCGGGTCCGTCGAGGGTGGTGGAATAATCCGGCAGCATCACGTAGTCCAGGCTGAATAATTTTAAAATCCTTTTAAGCTCCCGGAGGTCGGCCGGAGAGACAAAGCCGGGAAAAATATTGATGTGTTTGCCGCGCGGCCTTTTTTCGGCCGCGGTTTCCGCCACTGCTTTCACCGCGGCGTGAAATCCATCCATGTGAGTGCCCCGGTAACTCGGGGTCGATACGTTGATCAGGAACGGAACGGCGCTGCCTGAACGGGACTTCCGGTAGTGGCGGACGAGCATTTCCAGGTCATCGCCGATTGTTTCGGAAAGACAGGTGCTGGCGATGCCGATTACTTCAGGACGGTACTGAGAACTGATGTTATCCAGGGCTTTGAAGAAATTTTCCTCGCCGCCGAATACCGCCGAAGCTTCGCTGAAGTTGGAAGAGGCAATATCCACCGGTTCCCGGAAGTGCCCGATCAGGTAACGCCGGATATAGGTGGAGCATCCCTGTGAGCCGTGGACCAGCGGTACACATCCCCTGATGCCCTTGAACACCATGCTCGCTCCCAGCGGCGCGCAAAGTTTACAGGCGTTGACCGTGTGCCGGCGTTTTTCAGGTTCCGTGGCCTTTTTATGGATTGTATTGGTCGCGATCATGATTCGGCTCCTCCGCTTTTCGCGAATTTCCATACAGGACTGGTAATTGTCGAATGTACCTCCCTGGCGAAGTTCAGCATGCCGTCATATCCGGCCAATGCCTGTTTGCGTTCGTGGTTGTGGTCGCAGAACCCTACACCGAGTTTGAATGCCAGCGGACGCTCCTTGACTCCGCCGATAAACACGTCCACTCCTCTTTCCTTTATTAAAGTGGAAAGTTCCACCGGGTTCGAGTCGTCCACGATTACCGTGCCGTCGTCGCAAATCTGCCGGATCATTTCGTAGTCTTCCTCGTTGCCGGTCTGGGAGCCGCATACTACGGTTTTGATGCCGATTCGCCGCAGCGCTTTCACCAGCGATACCGCCTTGAATGCGCCGCCCACGTAGATCGCGGCCTTTTTCCCAACAAGGTCGTTCTTGATTTTTTTCAGTTCCGGCAGGAGTTTTTCCAATTCGGCGCTGACCAGGCCACGGGTTTTCCGGTAGAGTTCATCCAGTCCGAAGAATTCCGATGCGCCGTATAACGCTTCCGACATGTCTTCGATCCCGAAGTATGAAACCCGCTGGAACGGAATTCCGAATTTTTCTTTCATTTCCTTTGCCAGATAGATCATCGAGCCGGAACACTGGACGATGTTCAGTGACGCCATGTGAGCGCGTCGGATGTCGTTCACCCGGCCGTCGCCGGTGAATCTGCCGACTACCTCGATGCCCATGCGTTTGTAGTATGCTTCCAGCATCCAGAGTTCCCCGGCCAGATTGAACTCGCCGAGAAGGTTGATGCTGACTTTGCCCGGTCTCGGGGAATCCAGTGTTCCCACCAGCTTGCCCAAGGCGTCGCATGCGGCCTTGTAACCGTCTTTTTTCGTGCCGCGGAAGCCTTCCGCGTGGACCGGCAGAACATCTACTCCGGTTTCCTGTGAAACTCTCCGGCACACCGCTTCCACGTCATCGCCGATGATCCCGACGATGCACGTGGAGTATACGAAGGCCGCCGCCGGTTTGTATTCGGCGATCAACTCATGCAAGGTGCGGTAGAGCTTTGGTTCGCCGCCGAAAATGACATCCTTTTCATTAAGATCGGTGGAGAAACTCAAACGGTGGAGTTCCGGCCCGGACGACAGCGCCCCCCGGATGTCCCAGGTGTAAGCGGCGCATCCTATCGGGCCGTGTACCAGGTGTACGGCGTCGGCGATAGGGTACAGCACCACCCGGGAACCGCAGAAAACGCAGGCCCGCTGACTGACCGATCCCGCCAGGCTTTCCTTGGCGCAGGAAATTTTGAATTCACCGGCGCCCTTGGTTACGATCTGTGCTTCGCGGTCTTTGAGAAAAGTTGCCATGATAGTTACGATCCGTTTACATTACCAGTTCAAAACTTTCTTCCGGCGATTCGGCGTCTTTTTTGTCCAGAATCGCATTGAGGATTTTTTCGAGGACGCGCAGTCCGCCCATGTATCCGACGGTCGGGAAATAGCTGTGCCCGACACGGTCGAGGATCGGGAAGCCCATCCTGACGAATGGGATGTTTTCATCCCTGGCGATATACTTGCCGTAGGTGTTGCCGATGATCAGGTCCACCGGTTCGTTCTTGATCCACTGGTGGAGCAGGAACATGTCGGCGTTGCGCCCGTTTCTGACATTGGCTTCCGGCAGTTTGCCGCCGAGGATTTCCCGGATGCGTTTAGCAAATTTCTTGCCGGTGGTTCCGCTGACGATATGCACCGGTTTCATGTCCATCTGAAGCAGGAACTCCGTAAGCGGGATCAGGTGGTCGGGATCGCCGTACAGCGCCACTTTTTTACCGTACAGGTACTGGTGCATGTCGGTGATGACGTCCACGAGGCGTCCGCGTTCGTCGGCCAGCGATTCGGCCACGTCCTTTCCCGAGACCTGGCTGAGGGCCATCATGAAGCGGTCGGTTGCCGACAGTCCGATGGGCAGGTCCAGGGTCATGAACTTGACCTTGCATTTAGTATCGAGGGCGATTGCCGCCTGTTTCGATGCGAAACTGCCGAGGGCGAGAGTCATTTTGCTGTCGCCGGTTTTCTTCAGTTCGTCAACGGTCACGCCGCCTTTCGGAAAGAAGATGTATTTACCGGTCTGGGGTGCGTCAAGCACGTCCGAAGTGTCCGGGAACATGATGCTTTTCATGCCCATTTCCTTCAGAATTCGCTTGATTTCGCGCATGTCGGACGGCTCCACCCAGCCTGGGATGACATTGACGCAACCGGTTTTGTTTCCGGTGTTTTCGGCGAGGAGTTTAGCCATCGCTTCGGTCATGGCGGAAAACCCGGTTACGTGCGATCCGGTGTAACTGGGAGTGCTGGCGTGGAGCACCACTTTGCCGTCCGGAACCTTGCCGTCTTCCTTGGCCTTGGTGATGATCTGATTCAGGTCGTCGCCGATAGTCTCGGAGAGACAGGTGGTGTGGACCGCGATCACATCAGGATTGTAGATCGAGAACATGTTGTTAATGGCCTGGAGCAGGTTGGACTGTCCGCCGAACACCGACGCGCCTTCCGTAAACGAACTGGTTCCGGCCATGATCGGTTCTTTGTAGTGCCGGGTGAGGGCGCTCCGGTGATAGGCACAGCATCCCTGCGAACCGTGACTGTGCGGCAGACAGCCGTGAATCCCGAGCGCGGCGTACATCGCGCCGATGGGCTGGCAGGTTTTTGACGGATTGATCGTCAGGGACTCCCTCGGAACAATTTCTTTTGGCGTATGTCGTAGAAGCATTTTTCTTATCCTTTCCGCTTAGAGTCCGTTAAGAGCGTATTCGGCTCTCACTTCTTCCTGGGGTTTATCCATTTCCCACGGCGGGGTGGCGAGACTCCAGACTTCGCTGTTGACCATCATGTCGATGTCCTTGTAGAAGTTTACCGCGCCCTTGAATGCCGCGTATGGTCCGCCGTAGTCGTAGCTGTGGAGCTGTTTCATCGGCACGCCCATTTTCTGGACTACGTATTTTTCCTTGATGCCGGCGCAGAAAACATCGGGCTTGTAATACTCGATGATCTTTTCAGTTTCCCAGTGGGAAATGTCGTCCAGAACCAGCGACTTATTCTTCATGTCCGGCATAAGTCCTTCGTAATTGGAGAATTTCATGCCCTCTTTTTTGAGCTTTTCCATTTCTTCCGGCGATTTGCGCGGACGATACCGGGTTTCATCCTGAGTAACGGTTAGTTCCTCGATGTTGCGGCTGTCGGCGTCCATCTTGATGTTCGGCAGGACGTGGCGTCCTTCGTAGTCGTCGCGGTGTCCGAATTCGTAACCGGCGGCCACGGTGATCATGCCGAGCTCGTTGAACAGTTCCTGGTAGTGGTGCGCCCTGGAACCGCCGACAAACAGCATGGCTTTTTTGCCTTCGGTACGGGGGCGGTATTCGGACGCGGCCGATTTTACGGCTTTCATTTCTTCGGCGATTACTTTTTCCACCTGCTTTTTCAGATTGTCGTTTTCAAAGTATTCGGCGATCCGCCGCAGCGATTTAGCGGTGGCTTCCGCGCCGATGAAATTAACCTTGATCCACGGTATTCCGAACTTTTTCTCCATCATGTCGCCCATATAGTTAATGGAACGGTGACACATGATGCAGTTCAGGTCGGCATTGTGCGCCCGTTCAAAAGCGTCCACGCTGGAGTTGCCGCTGAAAGTGGCCGCCAAGGTGATGCCGCACTTCTCGAACAGTTCCTCGATGATGAACGCGTCGCCGCCGATGTTGTATTCGCCCAGCAGGTTGATGACGAATTCGCCTTCGTGCGGGGTATCGTTGTTGCCGATCATGTGCTTGTAGAGCTGGTTGTTGGCGATATGATGCCCGGCGGACTGTGTTACGCCCTTGTAACCTTCGCAACTGAAGCCGAAAACGTTACAGTCGCCGAACTTCTCTTTCATTTCCTTTGCTACGGCATGGACGTCGTCCCCAATCAGCCCCACCGGGCATGTTGAAAAGATACCGATGGCCTTCGGATGGAAGGTGTCGTAAGCCTCCTGAATGGCCTGTTTTAGCAGTTTTTCACCACCGAAGACGATGTGTTCTTCCTGCATATCGGTTGAGAAGCAGTAGGTCATATAGTTTTCGCCGTCGGGTCCGGGGCGGGTTTGATTCCGGCGGGTAAGCCAGCTGTAGAATCCGCATCCTATCGGGCCGTGGGTGATGTTGACGATGTCGCGGGTCGGGCCGAGTACCACGCCTTTGCAGCCCGCGTAACAGCAGCCGCGCTGGGTAATGATGCCTGGCACGGTTCTGATGTTCGCCTGGATTTCCTGTTCGGTCCCTTCTTCCTTGACCACGATGCCTTTACTGCGCTTCCTGGCCACTTTCGGCGGATATTTTTCAAGTATCTCGGATATCAGGCCGTCAGCTTCCGGCAGTTCCGGTTCTGAACGCATTATCATAATAAATTCTCCTTGTCGTTGTTCAATCCACTTCGACTGGGCCGGCGGAAGAGTCCAGCACTGTACCGCCGGATTCTCCTTTCACGGTTTCACCGGTCCTGACTCTGGTGGCTTCGTCGATGGGCATGACGAATATCTTGCCGTCGCCGGCGTTGCCCGTCTGGTTGACGCTCATGATTGCTTTGACGGTCCGCTCCACCCAGTTATCGGAAACGATCACGGTAATTAGCCGCTTCGGGACAAGGCGCGGGCCTTGCCCAAGCTGGGCGATAGCCTCCTGATACCCCTTTTCCGCACCGTGAAGCATGCGGTAGTCCACCTGACCCCGGCCGCGTCCGTGGACTTTGCCGGTGGCGGTGAAGGAGGTGATGCCCGCATCCGCCAGCGCCTTTTTGGTCTGGTTCATTTTGTTGATGCGGATTATTGCCATTACTTCTTTCATTTTGCCCTCCGTTACAGACCTTTTACGCCCGAACTTATAGTGTAGGCTTCCTCGACCGGCGTGATAAAGATTTTGCCGTCGCCGAATGCGCCTTCGCGTCCGGTCCTGGCCCGTTCGATGATGGTTTTTACCACGAAGTCCTTGTCCTGGTCGTTGATTACGGTCAGGAGCAGAGTCTTGGCCAGTTCGTCGTAATGGATTTCCCCGGCTTTCAGGCCGCGCTGTTTGCCGCGCCCGAAAACGTCAACTTTGGTAACCGCCGGATAACCGGCCTCGAGCAGTCCTTCGAGTACTGCGTCCGCCCGTTCCGGCCTGATCATTGATCTAATCATTAACATGAGTGTTCTCCTTGATTTATCAGGTTTAGTTGGCGATGCCGAAGTTGATGAGGAGCTTTTCCAGTTCCTCGATCTTTAATGGTTTCGGGACGACGAACATTTCGTTTTCATCGATTTTTTTCGCCAGGGCGCGGTATTCGTTTGCCTGGCAATGTTCCGGATCATAATCGATCACGGTTTTCCGGTTGATTTCAGCCTTCTGGACCATGTTGTCGCGGGGAACGAAGTGGATCATCTGGGTCCCGAGTTGTTTTGCCAGTTCCTCGATCATGGCCGCTTCGTTATCCACTTTACGGCTGTTGCAGATCAGTCCGCCGAGCCTTACGCCGCCGGCGTCCGCATATTTCACGATACCTTTGCAGATGTTGTTGGCTGCGTACATCGCCATCATTTCCCCGGATACCACGATGTAGATTTCCTGGGCTTTGCCTTCGCGGATCGGCATGGCGAAACCGCCGCAGACAACATCACCGAGTACGTCGTAGAACGCATAGTCAAGTTCCTTGTCCTCCTCGTATGCTCCGAGCTGTTCGAGCAGGTTTATCGAGGTAATGATGCCGCGTCCGGCACAGCCTACGCCAGGTTCCGGACCACCGGACTCCACGCACCGGATGTTGCCGTAACCTTCGAGGATGATGTCTTCGAGTTCCACGTCTTCGCCTTCTTCGCGAAGGGTGTCGAGTACGGTTTTCTGGCTGAGTCCGCCGAGGAGCAGGCGGGTTGAGTCCGCTTTCGGGTCGCAGCCGACCACCATTACTTTCTTGTTCATTTCCGCGAGTCCGGCCACGGTGTTCTGGGTTGTGGTTGATTTCCCGATGCCGCCTTTACCGTAAATAGCGATTTTTCTCATTTTTGTCACTTTCCTTATTTTGATGACAATTATGTAATTTAATTTCAGGCAAGCGACAAATTAGCAACCTCCGTGCCAGTTTTTGCCGAAATTGCCGAAAAAATAGGGAAAAATCTCATTTTTAGCCTCGAAATAATTAATTATCTTTTTTATTGAGCAGTAACCTGGCGTCGGATTAGGTAAATAAATGACATCAACTCCCGGAAATAATTGTCGAATGCAAATAAGCAGTGAAATGTGGTAATATATAATTCTTTAATAGTTAGCCACTTGAAGAACAGTTCGACATTATTGTCGAGTTTACGGGGTAAATGGAAATAAATTTCCGGATTATGGGGTCTCCCGTAGGGAGAGATGTGGCGATGCATGTGCGAAAGCTGGTAATTTAAATATATGGCACGGGAATTGCTAATCATTGATTTCACAATGAAATGGAGTGATATGGAAATTGATAAGAAGATAAAGCCCTGTACGGGAGTACATATTTACCAGTTGGACGTCCTCTATGAGATTGCCAATCTGCTTGCGGAAGATACCAATCAGAGGCAGATGCTGACCAGGTTGCTTCACATGCTGGAAGAAAAACTGGAAATGTCTCGCGGCACGATCATGCTAAGAACTATCGACGGCAATGAACTGGTTATCGAAGCATTGAAGAATAACCTGGAAAATTTTCACAAAAATGTTAAGTACCGGAAAGGCGAGGGCGTTGTAGGTAAAGTACTTGAAACGGGCAGGCCCGAGGTGGTTCCGGTTCTATCCAAGGAGCCGCGTTTCAAGGACAGGATTTACCAGCGGCGCGGCAGTCAGAAAGACAGCGCAAGTTTTATTTGCGTTCCGATCGTCCTGGGCAGTAAAACCGTCGGGACTCTTTCAGTTGATTTGCCGAGTCAGACAATTGAGCGGCTGCAGGGAGCTCAGAGGTTATTGAGCATCATCGCAAGCCTGATTGCCCACGACGTACATAGTAGACGCATCGCCAGGCAGGAACGGGAAACCCTTGAGTATGAAAACCAGAGACTGCGTGACGAACTCAGCGAAAAATTTCATCCCGAAAATATTATCGGCAGTTCCAGCGCCATGCTCGATGTGTTCAAACGCATCCAGCAGGTAGCGGGGGCCGATACCACGGTGCTGATCCGCGGCGAATCCGGCACCGGGAAGGAACTGGTTGCGTCGGCCATACACTACAGCAGTCCCCGTGCAAAAGAACCCTTTATTAAAGTCAACTGTGCGGCGCTGAGTGACAATCTGCTGGAAAGCGAACTGTTCGGACACGAAAAAGGGGCGTTTACCGGAGCGTTGCTTCAGCGCAAAGGACGCATCGAGGAAGCCGAGGGCGGAACTTTGTTCCTCGACGAAATCGGTGACTTTTCCCCGTCGGTCCAGGTGAAACTTCTGCGGGTGATCCAGGAACGGGAGTTCGAGCGGGTCGGCAGCAGTACCAGCATCAAGGCCAACGTCAGGATTATTGCCGCCACCAACCGCGACCTGGAAAAGGGGGTGCGCGAGGATACTTTCCGGAACGACTTATATTACCGGATCAATGTGTTCCCCGTGTTTTTGCCGCCTCTGCGCAACCGCAAGAGCGACATTTTACAGCTTGCGAATTTCTTCGTTGAAAAATACGCCGGCAAAACCGGTAAAACCATTACCAGGATCAGTACCCCGGCAATCAATATGCTGCTTGCGTATCATTGGCCGGGCAACGTCCGGGAGCTGGAAAACTGTATCGAGTATGCCACGCTGATTGCCAACAACGGGGTGATCCACGGACACGATTTGCCGCCGACTCTGCAAATGCCGGAGCAACTTGGCAGTCCGACGCAGGGATCGTTGAAATCGCGAATCGCCTCCATGGAACGCGATATGATTGTGGATTCGCTGAAGCGATGCAGAGGCAATATCAGCGCCGCCGCTAGGGAACTAGGCATAACCGAAAGAATGGTTAGATACAAAATCCAAAATCTTGCCATCGATTACAACAAGCTTTTCGGCCGTAAGAAGAAAAGGCGCAAGAGGGCTGCCACCGCTTAACCGAATTTTTTCCTGAGGCAGATAAGCCGCGTCCCCGACCAATTGTTTTTTGCGTAGAAATCCAGGGCGGGAGAGTTGTTTTTGTCGGCCAGAAGCTGCAAACGGGTCAGGCCGTTTCCGGCTGCCCATTTTTCCATGGCGGAAAGCAGTGCGGCGCCGGTTCCAAGTCCGCGGCATTCTTCTGAAACCACCATGTCTTCGAGAATACCGGCTTTGCCGCCTTCGGCGGTGGATATCAAAACCTGCACTGTACACATTCCAACAGCTTTTCCGTTTTCGACGGCAATCAGGACGCAGGCTTTTTCCTTTTCATTAATCAGCATTTCAAGCGCCCGGACCGTTTTGTCCCGTTCGAAAACGAAGTCTTCCTCGATGGTGAAAAGCTGTTCGATCAAATCCGCGACCTGATCGATATCTGAATGGGCTGCCTTGCGTATTTCCATGAAATCTCCAGAGTATTTTTTCTGTCAATAAAGTTCCCCCGCAAAGATTGAAAATCAAGAACACCCGCAATCCAAATCAGAGGAATTCCGGTTGCACTTCCCGGTTTTCCCGGGATGATATGGTCATGGCTTCGAGCAGCGCGACGGCATTGTGTCCGTAGATGCTGCCGGTCGCGGACGGGCGATGATTAGTGATCGAATCGAGCATTTCCGCCCATTCGAGCATGATGCCGTCAGCAGTATCAGTCGTGATGGTTTCCTTGCCGTCGAGTTTGAGCAATTCCAGTTCGTTTTTAAACGGATTGAATTGAATGCTGCCTCCGTCGCCAAGCACCCGGCAAAGGACTCTACCCGTTTCCTCAAGTTTTGTTCCGCTGAAGGTGCAGATCATGCCGCGCGCCTGATTTTCAAATTCAACGAAAGCCATGAGATCGGAATCGATTTGGGCGTCCGGGCGGAGGTTGGATACTTGAGCCCGGACGGACTTTGCGGGACTTCCCGCAAGATAGAGAAGCTGGTCCGCCTGGTGCGGCGTGGTGTTGAACAACGGGCCGCCTCCGGAAATTGCCGGATCAAGAAACCAGGGTTTGCGGTTTTCCCACTTGTAATAGGCAATAACTTCGGAAACAATGATCGAAGGTTTGCCGATCATCCCCTGCTCGATAAGTTCCTTAGCTTTCCGGGTGGATGATTTGTACTGGTGGGTGTGCCCCACGAAAATTGTCTTTCCTGATATTTTTTCAGCGTCGATTAGTTCCCGGCATTCCATAATGTTGAGCGCCATCGGTTTTTCCAGGAACAAATGTTTACCTGCCGCCAGCACGTCCTTCCCCACTGGGGCGTGGAGGCTGTGCGGCAGGCATACCAGACAGATATCAAGATCATCGAGTTTCAGCATTTCCCGGTGGCTGGTGAAAACCTTTGCCCCTGATTCCGGCGCAAGGTCTTTCGCCGTTTCCGGGTTGATGTCGCAGACCGCCGTAATGGTGGCACGGTCCTGAATCAGGTTCAATGCTTTAACGTGACTGCGCGCAATGGTTCCCGCGCCGATAATTCCGATATTCATGATGTCCGGCATTTTAACACCTGTGATATTCTATAATTTTTCCACTGGTTCGGCTTTGCCGCTGGCGATTGAATTTTCAGCGGCATTAAGCATGGCCTGAATCTCGAAAGTATGTTCGAGCGGCACGGGCAGAATTCCTTTCAGATAGAAGTCAGCGAGTGCGGTAATCAGGTTGCCGTAGAGGGAGCCGGCGTTGGCGAAGTTGACAATAAAGGTGTCAGCGGCTTCCTTGCTGATGGCCCTGCCGCCGTATTTACCGAATCCGGAGTTGCAGTCCACGATGCCGCGACGCCCGTCCGCGTATTTGACCACGCTGACTACGCCCAGATCGTCCTTGATCGCGGTGACGGATTCCGCGCCGGGCCCCATAATGGTCATCAGCATTTCAAACGCGTGAACGCCGTACCAGACAACCGAGCTGCCTGCCGGGGCGTTGCCCAGAGGTCCGAAAGTGTTGCAGATGGACGGGGAGGGGACATTTTTGCAGCAGTCGATGATTTCGGTGGTGAAACGCAGCGAAGAAGCTGACCATACCCGCAGCCCTTTGGACATTTCGTAGATTTTCCTGGCATTGACAACGTTGTCGCACATTGGCTTGTCGAGGAAGATTGGCAGTCCTAGTTTTGCGGATTTTTCGAAGTATTCCAGGTGCATGGCCGGGTCGTTTATTTCGATCATGATCCCGTCGACGCCTTCAACGGCCTCTTCAAACGACCTGGTGACTTTTACACCCAGATCTTCCATGGTCTGCTGACGTTCGTCCTGTCCGTCTTCCGGGAAGAAGGGGGTGGGGAAGCGCTGACAGGAAACAACCTTAAGGCCGTCTGCTTTTTTGTCCGGTCCCTGGATCAGTTCCGTGAATTTTGTTGCGTGGCTGGTGTCGAGTCCGATACATGCGAGTTTAAACATTTTCACTCCTTTTTTTGAGTTGTGAGTTTTGTTTTTTTTATATATTTATCAATTTGTGCGGGATGAATTTCCTGACAAATCCTTTTTTCAGTTTTTCCAGTGAATTTGAAACTTCCTTTCCCATTTTTTCGTAGTTCTGAAGTACGGAAGGTATTTCAATGCCGGTGCGGTAAAGTGAGTTGATATCGTCGAAGTCGGAATAGAAGAAATCTTTACCGATCCTGAGATTTTTTTCGTATGCCATTCGCAGAACCGCGCCAGTAGTTATGGATGATGGGGAAACAATTACATTATCCTTGTCATTCCGGAATGTGATATCCATAAGGATTTTAACGTTCTCCGCGAAGTCCGAAGTAAGTCTCAGGAATTTGTAAAATTTTCCGTGTTTTTCACAGGCGTCCATGAAGCCTTCGCGCCTTTCCCGCCAGACAAAATCGTACCTTGTCGTTTCCAGGTAAAACAGGGAAATATTATCACCATATCTATTGATGAATTTTTCCGTAATGTCCATTTGCCCCTGGCGGTGATCGGTGGAAACGAAATTCAGGTTGTCTGCGTAGCGGTTGATTACAATTACCTTGTGTCCGAACGGTTTGAGTTTTTCCAACGTTTCATCCGAGGGGGCAGGCCAGATTACCGCATCATAATCGGCGATAAAGCTGAGGTCCTTTTCCGCATCGCGGAGCTGAATAACGCTGAAGTTGTTTTTCAGTTCGGAAACTATCGCGTAATCCAAAGCTTTGTTATGGTATCTGCCGGGATTGAAAGGGGCGTCCGGCTTACCGCTGAAAACCAGGGCTGTCCGGAAGCGGCTGGGGCCGGTGGCTACGAAAGTTCCGGCATTGCGACGTGCGATGAGCCAGTTTTCCTTGATCAGTTCTCCCAGCGCTTTGTTGAGAGTGGACCTGGTGACTTCGTATTTTTTTATGAGTTCTTCCCGGACGGGAAGACGATTTCCGGGTTTGAGGATTCCGGTTCTGATTTCCCCCAGGATGTTTTCCTTGATTTTAATGTACTTTCGCATTAAACCGGTAAAATGGCTATATTAAATAAAACTAGTTTTAATATGGGGCTGAAATAACTCGATGTCAATATCCGTTTGAAAAATTCTTGAAAATTATACAGAATTACTTGCTTTTAGAATGCAAATCGGTATTACTTTTTCATGACCGGCTGCTTACACTGCTTCAGGTAGCTGTCGGCTTTCTTTTTGTAGTAGCTTGAAGCATCTTTGAGTGATTTCACTTTTTCAAGGCACTCTTTAGCCTTGACTTTGTCTTTCAGCCGAAGATATGAAATGCCAGCCATCAGGTATGAATTTGCATTGTTGTTGGCGCCAAGGTTTTTGAATTTCGCGGCTTTCAGATAAAGCTCAACGGCTTTTTTATATTTTTTCCATAAATAATAGGAATATGCGCTGTTGTAAACCGCATAATTTTTGTAATAATTCGAATTACTGTAAATTTTCGCCGCCCTGCTGAATGCTTTTATTGCTTCCGGATACTTTCCTGTTTCGCGCAGGGAGTATCCCACGTGCGCCATGGCATTGGCCCTGGTTTTGACATCTATCGATTTATCATTGACAATAGCGTAAAATTCCTTGATGGCTTTTGGGTATTTTTTTTCATAGCGGTAAGTATTGGCAGCGTAGAACTTGCAATTGTCCTGGTAATATTTTGATCCATCTGGGAATTTTTCGCCATTGAGGAAAGCTTGTCTGGCTTCTTTGTATTTTTTTGTGCTTAAAAGTGAGTGTCCCAGATAATAATAAGCTTGAAGCCGGATGTTGGGATGGATCTTTTCACCCATTGCTACGACTTTATTCAGGGACTTAATTGCTTCAGGATATTTCCTTGAAGTTCTCTGGATGTCGCCGGTCCTGAGGTTGGCGGCTGCAACCTGATCAATAGTAACGTTTTTCTGTTCAGTGATTTTCCGGTATGCCTCAATTGCCTTGTCGTACTTTTTAGCATTGCGCCATGCTTGTCCGGCCTGATTCAGGCAATAGACTTTATCGTTAACGTCTTTTGTGAGTTTTACCGCGGTCAGGTACGCAGTTGCGGATTCCTGCCAATTTTTCTTGCGGCCGGCATTGATTCCCGCGATTTTCGCATCGAAATAATCGGCATATTCCGCGGCGGAGAGACAGCATGAAGCCGCCGTTAAGGTGATCAATACAACCAATTTCATACCAGCCTCCATTGTTATATTCCGAAAGAAAATAAACAGCCCGGAATCGTCACCTGCAAATCGCAATGGCAAAGTTCCGGGCCATATTCCCTGAAAATTGTCAGTTACTTACACTGTTTCAGGTATTTGACAGCTTGCTTGTTCCAGTAATTCTTCGGATTCTTTATGTATTTCTGGGCGGATTCAAGTGCAAGTTTGGCTTTTGCATAATCTTTTTGTTCAAGATAGCACCTGCCGATCATGACATCAGCCTGGGCTTTATAAGCGACCCTGACTTTTTCCAGCGCGAGGGTTTTTTCATATTCCTTAACGGCTTCGTCATACTTTTTCTGACAGTATATAATGTAGCCAGTCCCGTTGAAAGCCTGTGCTTTGTGATTGGGGTGCGCCTTGGGGCTGTCGAGGATTTCCTGGTAAACCTTGAGCGCTTCTTCAGGTTTCTTTTCGGCGCGAAGAACTCCGGCAATATAAAGGCGCGCCTGGTTTATGGTATTGATATGCACCTTCAGGTCAAGCACTTTTTTATAGCTTTCGACTGCTTCGGCATATTTTTTCTGGGCCGACAGGCATCTGCCAATATAAGTATATGCTTGAGCCTTGTGTCCATTACTTACTTTTTCAACGCCGAGGATTTTTTCAAAGTCGCCAAGCGCGTCATCGTATTTACGCTTTATGTAACTGATACAACCTTTATGCCAGTGGGCGTAAGCCTTTTGACTGGAGCTTGCCTTCTCCATGGTAAGAAGTTGGTCGAATTCCTTGATGGCGTCGTCATATTTTTTCATGCGGTAATAGCAGACTGCGGTCATGTAAACGGCCTGGCTTTTTTGCTGAGGTTTCTCGGCAAGTTTCAGGGATGCCTGATATGACTCGATTGCTTCGCCGTATTTTTTTGCGCGGTAAGCTTTATAAGCGGCTTTATCCGCGGTTTTGTAGTCAGCGAAATCCGCGGCTAAAAGACTGCAGGCTCCTGCCATTACAGCAATTAGCATTATGCTTTTGATGATATGAGACATGACTCTGTTTTCTCCAGTTTGTTTTTCATTAATTAGTGTAAAAAAATGTGGATAAAAACTGGTAATCACCTCCTTGGTATCTTTTGCAGTTACAGTTATGTATGATTTGAGAATAAAGTAATATACTTTGAATTCAAAAAATGTCAATCCGGAGCCTGAACGCAATATTCTCCAGGGAATGGTTATAAAAAATAAACGGTGCGGATTTTACTGTCCGCACCGTTTGTCCTAATGCAAAAAATCCGGATTATTTTTCTGCTTTTTCCAATTTTTGAATTGCCTGTTTTGCGGATTTTACATGGGCTGGGTGTGACCTTTTGAGTTTTTCAACCTTGCCGTAAGCTTCTTTTGCCTTGTCATATTTTTTGTCGGCATTGTAGCAATTGCCGATATTCAACTGAGATGCACTCTGATAGTACCATGAAGCGTCTTTATCTTTTACGGCTTCTTCAAAATATTCGATAGCTTCCGGGTATTTTTTGTCAGCCATATATAAAACGCCAATATAATAATTACAAGTTCCCTTGTAGCTCTTGGTGGCTTTGGGAACAGCTGCGCCTTTTTTGAAATATTCAATGGCCTCGGCGTGTTTCTTTTGAGCTCTCAGAGAATGTCCGGCACGCTGATAAGAAAGGCTACGGTAATTCGGATGAGCCTTTTCATCTTGAATAACTTCATTTGCGGTTTCGATTGATTTATCATATTGCTTGTTGTAACGATATACGTCCGCAAGATATGATTTGGTGCTGTCTAGGGTGTTTTTGCTGACTTTTGGCAGTTCCAGAACTGTTTTCAATTCGCTAATTGCGGCCTTGTAGTCTTTTTTTCTTACATCGCAATAGGCAATATACTGATGGGCCTGGGCCGCATTATTGGGATTTATATTTTTCTCGGCAAGGACTTTCCTCATAACGGAAACGCATTCGTCCCGTTTCCCTGAATTATAATATGATGCCCCCGCACGGCATCCGGCCTGATGTCTGGTTGCCGCGGGATAATCTTTGTTTTCAAAGATTTCCAGGAAAGTTTTGGCCGCATCCGCATATTTTCGCTGATTGTAAAGGCAGTAACCCATCATGAGTTGATAGCCGGCCTTGTTTTTTTCAGGGGCCATTTTAAAGGCAGCCTCGTAAGCGGGATAAGCTTCAGCCCATTTCCTTGATCTATAGAGCTGTAGTGCGGCCTTGTTTGCTTCACCATAATTTTTGTATTCTGCCGCTGACGCAATAAATGCGCAAAGCAACATGGTAAGTCCGGTAAGAATTTTCGCTTTCATTTTTCCTCTTTCCTTTTTCCTGCTTTAGTTTCCGGTTAAAAAAAATTGCTTGAGAACCTCCTTTTCTCTTATGTGAATATGATTGTTTTATGGGATATAAAACTTTAACCTAAGTTAGGTTACTTGTAAATCAAGTATTTTTTACGCTTCTGTTCAAAGATACGCTGCTTGTAACGCCATCCGGCGGCAATCTGGCGATAGCTTCTGCCTCTGGTAATTCCGTTCAGAACTCCGGCGGTCCCCATTGCTTTATTGAACTGCGCGGCTTTTGCCGATGGCACTTTAAAATAGCGGGGATAATACTTTCTGACGAAACACAGAAGTGCGGTTTCGGTAGTGGTCGGATAAAAGCTGGCGGGATCGGTAACATGGATCTGCACTCCCTGGATTTCCTGGCCTTTGTACGCTCCATAGTAAGGTTTGTAGTAGATGGGACGGAATCTGACTCCGGTGAGACGCAGTGAATTCATGTAGCGCGCCATGGCCGGTCCGTCCAGCCAGGGTGCGGCCACCGTCTGGAACGGCAGCGTATAGCCGACCCCGATATTCAGGAAGCCAAGCTCCCCGATAGTGCCGGTGGCGGCGAAACAACATGCGGCTTCCGGCGTGGGAATATGGGGGGAGGGGGGGACCCAGGGAAGTTCTGTCTGTGCCCAGCTCATTCCCCGTTTGTAGTTTCCCATCGGGATAACAATCAGCCGGCAGCTGATTCCCTCTTCCTTGTTCAGATACCTTGCCAGCTCGCCAACCGTCATTCCGTATACGCGCGGGATCGGATAAAGTCCGATGAAAGATAAATATTTCTTTTCAGAAACCGGTCCGTCAACGATTTTTGCTCCCAGCGGATTTGGCCGGTCCAGCACGATCACGGTTTTCCCGGCGGATGCGGCGGCGCTCATACATTCCGCCAGATGCCAGATGTAGGTGTAGGCACGGCTCCCGACATCCTGGATGTCGTAAATCAATACATCGACCTTTGCCAGGGCCGCCGGGGTTGGTTTGTGATCGCGTCCGCCATATAGCGTGTAGACCGGAAGCCCGGTGGCGGCGTCCCTGCCTCCCCGGACCTGTTCACCCGCCCTGACGTTTCCCCTTACCCCGTGTTCCGGGGCGAAAAGTCCGACCAGATTGACTTGCCGGTTTGATTTAAAAAGGTCGATGGTGGCCCGGAGGTAGGCGTCCACCCCGGTCGGATTGGTGATCAGTCCCACACGCTTGCCCTTGACAAGGTAGGTGTACTTCATGAGGAACAGTTCCTGTCCGGAATATACTCGCCCGGAAGCGCATATAGGTAGCAACGTCATAAGTAAAACCAGCGGCAGCCAGCCCGACACCAGGGAAAATTTTTTACAGGCCATGGGAACGCTTCTTAAATCTCCAAAATTAGCTGTTTTGATCCGTAATACCGAAAATCTTGCAGGAAATCTACATTCCCGGCTTGCAGTTTGCCACTTGAGCGCTTAATTTATCTGCTCTTTTTTCTGAAATCCGGCTTGCGGGCCCCAAATCAGCAGGCTTGACACCCGTGCCGGATAATATTAACGCAAATGCGAAAGGGATAACTATGAATCGCAAAGGTCGAGCGAAACACAAATTCTGCCGGCGGGTCGGCTATTGTATTTGGGACAATCCCAAATGCCCCAGCGTGAAACGCCCCTATGCCGCCGGTTCGCAGGGGAAAGGCGCACGCCAGAAAAAGCTTTCCACTTATGGTGAACTGCTTATCGAAAAACAGAAACTGCGCCACCACTACGGTATCTCCGAAGGTCAGCTCAAGCTTGCTTACCAGAAAGCGAAGCGCGGGGAAGGCCAGGCCAACGAAAAGCTGTTCCGGAACCTTGAACTCAGGCTCGACGCCGTGATGTTCCATGCCGGTTTCGCCCCTTCAATCTGGGCGGCAAAACAGTTCGTAAACCACGGTCACGTGCTTGTCGACGGCAAACGTGTCGACCGTTCTTCATACCGCCTGAACGAAGGTCAGGTTGTTTCAGTGAACGCGGAAAAATCTCCAACTATTGCTGAAATCGCCAGAAATACTTCAGCGAATATCCCTCCATATTACGAAGTGGATAAAGAACAGCTCAAAATCACGTTGGTTCGTGAGCCGGACATTGATGAAATCCCGGTTAAGGCCAACATCATGAGCGTTATCGAGTTCTACGCACGATAACCTAAATCAGTTCCGGTTTAGCGGAACATGTGGTAAAATGGAAATTATTACCGTGGAAGCGGCGGTGGAAACACCGCCGCCGAAACTTTATACAGCAGAAGAGATAAGTCCCGATTTCCTCCGGGACGAGTCCCGGCTGGAAGGATCTGCCGACTGCGCCGTCTTTCCGGCGTCAACCGAAGAAGTTTCCGCCGCGCTCAAATGGGCTGCAAACGAAAATATTCCGGTTACGGTTTCCGGGGGACGCACCGGCATCGCCGGAGGCGCGGTCCCGGAAGGCGGTTTGTTGCTTTCCCTTGCCAGAATGCAGAAAATTTTCGGTATCGTGGAAGACGAATCCGGAAAGAAAACCGTTAGTTGTCAAACCGGTGTCCTGCTTTCGGAAATCCGCGATTTCCTGATTGCCAATAAATGTAAAGACCAATTTCCGCCGGACCCTACGGAAACCAGCGCCACCATCGGAGGCATGATCGCCTGCAATGCGTCTGGCGCGCACACTTTCCGCTACGGTCCCACCCGTGATTACATCGAGGAACTTACCGCCGTACTCGCGGACGGACAGATTATAAAACTCAAGCGCGGTTCTGCTTCGGGTTCCCGCGCATTTACCGTAAAATCTTCCGGCGGGTGCGAAATCGTTTCCGAATATCCTTCTTATGCCCAGCCTGAAACTAAAAACGCGGCGGGGTATTACAGCGGTGAAAATATGCAGGCGATTGATCTGCTTATCGGTTCGGAGGGAACCTTGGCGGTTGTAACCGAGGCAAAACTGAAGCTTGTCCCGTCTCCGGAATTCGAGTTCAACGCCATGTGTTTTGTCAATTCGGAAGCTGCGGCGGTGGAATTAACGAACATCCTTCGTGAAACCGGTGAGCTTGAAGTGACCGCCGTCGAATACTTTGACCCGGGCGCTATTGAAATGCTGCGCCGTCGCCGTAAGGAAATGGGACCGGCAAGCGCCGTTCCGCCGGGTATGCCGGAAGGCACTGAAATTGCCGGGATCTGTACCGACATTGCTTGTAAAAAAGATGAAGTGGCCGATGCCGCGAAGAAACTTGATGAGCTTACCGCGAAACTCAGCGGAGGCAAACCGGTTGTCGTTTGGGCCGCATTCGACAAGGATGAGCGGGAAAGGCTCCGCAAGTTCCGCCATGCTTTGCCGGAAACCGTCAATACCCTTATCGCGGAACGCCGCAAGAAGCACCGGGAAATTACCAAACTCGGCACTGATATGGCCGTGCCTGACGAATATTTAGCCCATATTCTCCAGTTTTACCGTAAAGAACTTGATTCCCATAAGCTTGAATACGTTATGTTCGGACACATCGGCAACAATCATATCCATGTGAACATCCTGCCCCGCAACCCGTCCGAGTATCTTCTCGGCAAGCAGGTTTACATGGATTTCGCCGAGGAAGTTCTGAAATGCGGCGGTTCGATTTCAGCCGAACACGGCATCGGCAAACTCAAAAAACAGTTCCTTTCCCTTATGCTTAAGGAAGCCGGCCTTCATGAGATGCGCCGCATCAAGGAGATATTCGATCCCGAACTGCGCCTCGGCCCCGGCGCCCTTATCTGAAGCCGCCTGCCGGCGCAAAGATAAAAAATCCCTCCGCAAACACGTTTGTAAGCAGCGGCTTTTCCGCCTATATTTCCCGTGAGGCATTTCATATAATTTTTGAGGACTATATTCATGGAAGATGCAATACTGCGGATACTGAAAGAGATCGGGGAAGATCCCAACCGGGAAGGCTTGATCGATACCCCCAAACGCGCCCGGAAAAGCTGGGAGTTTCTTACCAGGGGATACAAACAGGATATCCGCGAAGTAATCAACAACGCGGTGTTCGAGGAAGCCTGCGACGACATGGTGATCGTGAAGGACATCGAGTTTTACAGCATGTGCGAACATCATTTGCTGCCGTTTTTTGGACGCTGTCACATCGGCTATATTCCCCGGAAAAAGATTTTTGGGGTGAGTAAACTGGCGCGGCTGGTAGATACTTTTGCGCGCCGGCTTCAGCTTCAGGAGCGGCTTACCCGTCAAGTGGCGGGGATCATCGAGGAAACCATCGATCCCGAAGGAGTGGGCGTTGTCATGGAAGCCCAGCACCTCTGCATGATCATGCGCGGCGTGGAAAAACAGAATTCGGTGATGGTTACTTCCGCCATGCTCGGCAGTTTTCGCGCCGAAGCCGCTACCCGTGCCGAATTTCTCAACCTGATCAAACGCTGACTGGTACTTATGCGGGCATTGATTCAAAGAGTTTCAGAGGCGTCAGTTACAATCGATGGAAGAATTGCGGGAGAAATCGGCAGAGGGCTGGTTATCCTGCTCGGGATTACCCACGGCGATACCGCTGATGACGGCAAATACCTGGCCGATAAGTGCGTGAATTTGCGGATATTTGAAGATGAAAACGAAAAAATGAACTTGTCGCTGCTTGATGTCGGCGGGGAAGCGTTGGTTATTTCCCAGTTCACTTTATACGGCGACTCCCGGAAAGGCCGCCGCCCCAGTTTTACCGATGCGGCGCGTCCGGAACAGGCCGTCCCGCTCTATGAGGATTTCATTAAAAACATTAAAAACGCCGGGGTAAAGGTTGCAACCGGGGAATTCGGGGCAAAAATGGACGTGGAGATTCATAACCAGGGGCCAGTAACGCTGCTAGTTGAAAAGTAGGCTGGTCTTGCCAAGGAGTATCCTTGGATTGAAACTGCCGGAATGCTCTGCGATTCCGGCGGGAAATTGTTGGAGTTCACAGCTTCAGTTGTGCCAGTGCAGGCACTGGACTAAAATGGGCAAAGTGTTTCACGGCTTTGCCGGGAAAATGAAAAACGGTTAAGGATACATGCATGAAGAAGATCTGGCTGGTAAGACACGGACAAAGCAAGGCCCAGACCGGGGAGGAAGTTTCCTGCGACGCCAACCTGAGTGACCTTGGGAAGCGTCAGGCGGAACGGCTCGATCATGTGCTGAGTGAAGTTGATTTCGACCGGATATTCATCAGTCCCTTGCGCCGTGCCAGGCAGACTTTTGAGGCAACGGCTCTGCCGCGCGAAAAGGCCGTTTTCGATTCCAGGCTGGTGGAACTGCTTCCCGATGGTTATGGCCAACTGCTTCCTTATGACGAACTGCCGGATTACGCCGAACCGGACGCGCACGACGCCTGGAATCACAACCATTGGCAGAGGATCAGTTCATTTCTTTCCGACCTGATCGCCGCCGAAGGAAAAAATTATCTGGTGGTGGGACACGCCATGGCGCTCAACGCTTTGATTTGCCTGTTCCTGGCCGGAAACGATCTTGATCTGGCAAGCAAGCTGCCCGGATACTGTACCATGCACAATGCCGCGATTTCCATTTTCGATTACAAGGAAAAGGAAAGTTTTTACCCGGACATGTTGTTGATCTGGAATTACCAGCGGCATCTTGAGGCAATCGACTGTACGTTGCCGCAATCCCTTAAATTCAAGGAGCTTTCGGAATATTCCGTACCATGAGTGAAAAAAAGAAAATTGCAATTTTAGGTTCTACCGGCTCTATCGGGCAGAACGCCGTCAAAGTGGTGGAGCATCTCGCTTCGCAATTTGATGTTGTGGGCGTTGCCGCAAAGAATAATATTGATCAGCTTGCGGAGCAGGCCGCGAAACTCAACTGCCGTTACGCCGTTACCGGCAATCCCGAAAAACTTGCCGGGTTGAAAAAACTTCTGCCGCGGTCATGCAAGGCACTGGCGGGAGAAGATGGTTTGCTGGAACTGGCTGCATGTCCGGATGTTGATATGGTTTTGTGCGCGATTGTCGGAACCGGGGGGCTGGTTCCCGTGCTGGAAGCGGTGAAAACCGGAAAAGATATTGCCATTGCCAGCAAGGAAGTCCTGGTTGCCGCCGGGGAACTGGTAATGGAGGAAGTTCGCAAGTCAGGAGTTAATTTCCTGCCCGTGGACAGTGAACACAGCGCTGTTTTCCAGTGTCTTGAGGCGCGTCCGCCGGAGAGCGTGAACAAGATAATCCTTACGGCCAGCGGGGGGCCGTTTCGTGACGCCACGGCCGAAGAAATGGCGGCGGCCACTTACGAGTGCGCCCTTGCGCATCCCACCTGGGACATGGGGCCGAAAGTTACCATAGATTCCGCCACGCTGATGAATAAGGCGCTGGAAATTGTCGAGGCGCGATGGTTGTTCAATGTACCCGGCAGTGCTATCGAGGTGGTAATCCACCCGCAGTCGGTGATCCACTCGATGGTGGAGTTCATCGATGGCACGATCCTGGCGCAGTTGAGCAGTCCGGACATGCGGTTTCCGATCCAGTATGCCCTTACCTGGCCGGAAAAACATCGTGGCGGCGTGGCCCCGCTGGATTTCCGCAAATACTCCAACCTTACATTTGAAACTCCCGACCGGGTCCGGTTCCCGTCGCTTGATTTCGCCTATTCAGCCCTGGAAGCCGGGGGCGTCATGCCTGCCGTGATGAACGCCGCCAACGAAGCCGCCGTGGAACGTTTCAGCGCCGGTGAGATCCGCTTTCCCGATATCTGGAAAGTCATCGAGGCAACCATGACAAACTTTTCTGCTGTTCCGGATCCGTCCCTGGAAGATATTATCACCGCGCATTCCGAAGCCAAATCCTTTGCGGAAAAACAGCCGATAAGCTGAAAAATCCCGATTCGGGAATCACAAAAGTTTAAAAAGGCTTGCCGGAAGCTGGAAAATGAGTTAAACTTGTGGCAAATTACAGATTTGCAATTTAACCAGTTATTTCAGTAAGGAAAACAATGTTCAGTCAAATTTTAACTTATATCGGCATAGGCCTCTTTGTATTATTTTTCTTCGGGTTCTGTATTTTTATCCATGAACTCGGACATTTCCTGGTGGCTAAATGGCGTGGTATGCATATTATCGCTTTCTCGATCGGGTTCAAGAAAGTCTGGGGGTACAAGTACAAAGGCGTGGAATACCGGATCGGATGCCTGCCTTTTGGAGGATACGTTGACCTGCCGCAGATTGATGCCACCGGAATCCCGAAAGACGAAAACGGTAACGAACTACCGAAAGCCAAGCCCATTGACCGGATCCTTACCGCTTTTTCCGGACCGTTCTTCAATCTGCTGTTCGGATTTGCGCTCGGTTGTGTTGTCTGGTACTACGGAATTCCGCAGAAAACCCAGGAACTTCATGAGTTCGAGGTTGCGACGGTTGAGCAGGCAAGCCCTGAATACAAGGCAGGATTGCGTCCCGGTGATGTTATTACCTCAATCAACGGCAGGAAACTGTATTGTACCTGGCACGGTGTAATTCAAAAGATTGTGCTGTCGGTGGGCAAAATTAAGCTCGGTGTCAGGCGTGACGGCAAAGCCGAAACTATCAGTTATGTTCCCAAGCCGAATCCGGACAATCCTTATGGCGAAAAAGATCTGGTGTTCCCGTTTTTCAGTGTTAAGATTCCCGTGGTTTTATATCCATTCCCGGATTCGCCCGCCGAGAAAGCCGGAATCAGGAATGGCGATGTGGTTGTGACCGTTAACGGCAAGCCCATAGCCAACAATATTGAATTCGTCACCATGGTCAAGAGGTCGGCGATAGAAAATATTAAGATGCAGGTTAAGCGGAACGGGAAAATCGTTGATATAAATAACTTGAAGAACACCCAGAAGCTGGACGAAGAAAAGAAATACATGATAGGAGTGATAAATAAGCCGTTGGTGCTGATAACCATCGGGAAAATTCCGGCTGACAGCTCCGCCGCGAAAGCAGGATTCAGGACCGGAGACCAGGTGGTCAAGGTAAATGGAAAACCGGTGGAAAACGCCTATGAGTTCGAGAAAGCTTTAACCTTTAAGGACAAGGAAAAAGAGAAGAAACTTAACCTGGAAGTGGTTCGCGACGGCAAAACGGCAAAGATCGGCAATATAATTTCCGTTCCGAAGAAATATTCAGGAAATTCGTATAAGGTTCCCGTGGATTATGATTTTGAAATATTAATCCAGGACGTTGTTTCCGGGAGCGCCGCGCAAGCAGCCGGCATGAAAGCTGGAGATGTTATCATTAAGATCGATAATAAGCCAATTTATTCGATTACCGAATTTTCTGAGCAAATCCAGCGCGGCAACGGGAGCGCCATTTCATATACGGTTCGCAGGGGTGACAAAACCGAGGATATTTCAGTTAATCCCAAATTATGCAATATGTATGGGATTGGCGTGCAACTGGCGTTTATCAATCACCCGAATCCGTGGCAGCAGTTTACCAACATCATGTCGATGAGCTACAAAACCCTGCGCGGCATTTTCTATGGGCTTGCCAATAAAGCCGGCATTTCGGATACGAAAAGTTCGCTGCGTCCAAGCCATGTAAGTGGCCCGATCGGGATTGTGCGGGTGATTAGCCATGCGCTTTATTACGGTTCGCTGCAACAGGCGCTCTACATTATTGTGGTGATTACATTCAGTTTGGCGGTGATCAATCTGTTGCCGATACCGGTTCTTGATGGCGGTCATATCATGCTGGCGCTGATCGAGATGATTTTCCGGCGTCCGCTTCCGGCGGCAATAATTCAGCCGGTTACCGCGGTTTTCGTGGTGCTGTTGATTTCATTTATGCTGTACGTTTCATTTTACGATTCAAAACGGGTTTACAACGATATTGTGCCAAAGAAAGAAGGAACTGTTATCTACCTGAAACAGCCGTCTTAACAGTTCTTAAATACGAGGCGAGTTATGGGTAAACGTGAGAGCCGTCAGATCAACATCGGTAATGTTCCGGTGGGCGGGGGCGCGCCGGTATCCATCCAATCGATGACCAACACCGATACCCGTGACGCAACCGCAACCATTCACCAGATTTCCGAGCTTGCCCTTGCCGGTGCCGAAATTGTCAGGATCGGGGTTCAGGATATGGATGCGGTTGCGGCTTTGCCCGAAATAATTTCCGGGAGCGCCGTGCCGCTGGTTGCGGACATCCACTTCGACTACAAGCTTGGCCTTGCATCGATCAAGGCCGGAATTCACGCTTTAAGGATCAATCCCGGCAATATCGGCGGTGACGACAAGGTGAAACAGATTGCCGAGGCCGCCGGTGAAGCAGGAATCCCGATCCGGATCGGGGTGAACTCCGGGAGTCTGCCCCAGAAAATATTTGGCGAAAAGCTCAAAATTACCTCATCGCTGGATGACGCTTTGTTTGAAACGATGGTTGCCAGCGGCCTTGAAGAATGTGAAAGACTGGAAAGGTTCGGGTTCAGGGACATCAAGGTGTCGCTGAAAGCGCCAGCCGTTCCGGTAACCGTTGCCGCATACCGGAAATTCGCCGCTGTTACCGATTATCCGTTGCATTTGGGGATTACCGAGGCTGGAACGCTTTACCGCGGCACGATCAAGTCCGCGATTGGAATTGGGGCGCTGCTGCTTGACGGTATCGGCGATTCCATCCGGGTGAGTCTGACCGCTGATCCCGTGGAGGAGGTGAAGGTGGGAATCGCGATCCTCGAATCTTCCGGGGCCAGGCCGCCAAAATACGAAATTATTTCATGTCCTACCTGTACCCGGACCAGTATCAATCTTTTTGCGCTGGTAAGCAAAGTGGAAATCCTGATCGATGAAATCGAAACGTCGGGCCTGGAAATTCCAGTGAGAAAAATCGCGGTGATGGGCTGTGCCGTGAACGGACCGGGGGAAGCAAGACACGCGGATGTTGGCATTGCCGGCGCCAAAGACGGTCAAGCGGTGGTATTTAAAAGAGGCGAAGTGATGGGAGTTTATCCCGAAGAAGAAAGTCTTGAAGTTATGCGTCAGATTCTGCTGTCCTGGTAAACCGTTTCTCACCTGGGCCATAATGACACATGGATTTTACTTGGTTTCGATTGTATAACATCCTGAAAATAAATTTATTACATCAAACAATACCTTGTGGCATATTTTTTGCTGAACATCTTCAACTGAAAATTCAAGGAGGAATAAACCATGCTTTTCTTTGACCCGTTATATCTGTTGTTTGCCGCACCGGGCTTGATCCTGGCAGGATGGGCGTCCTGGAAAACCCATTCCACTTTCAACAAGTATTCGAGAGTGCGTTCCCGGAACGGGATTTGCGGAGCGGAAGCCGCCGCCAGACTGTTGCAATCCGCCGGAATCCATGATGTGAACATTACCCAGGTGGATGGATTTCTCAGCGACCATTACGATCCGGCGCGCAAGACTTTGCGACTTTCCCCACGGGTTTACCGTTCCGACAGCCTGTCGGCAATCGGGGTGGCGTGTCATGAGGCCGGACACGCCATTCAGGATGCGCGGCATTATGCGCCGCTGAGTTTCCGGAGCGCTTTGGTTCCGGCAACTTACTTTTCAAACTCGGTTTCTTATATTTTTCTTATAATTGGATTTATTTTCATGGCGCCAAAACTGATTCTGGTTGGCGCGATCGTGTTTTCCGTGGCGGTGCTGTTCTCGCTGGTCACGCTGCCGGTGGAATGGAACGCCAGCGCCAGGGCGAAGGAGCTGATGGTGTCGGCGGGAATTGTCCAGCCGGAGGAATCCAGACAGGCCGGTCAAGTGCTTAACGCGGCATTCATGACCTATGTCGCTTCGGCAGTCAACGCATTGTTGATGCTTCTGTATTTCCTGCTTCGCGCCGGGGTCTTAGGCGGCGGAGACGATTGATATACTAATTCCATGAAAGAAGAACCGGCGGGGATTTTCATCCTCCGCCGGTTTTGGTTTATGATGCCGGTTTAGTTGGCGGGTTCGAGAACCTGGACGCTGTTGTTTGTGTTGTCAATATCGTTGATATCGAGCCAGGCCCTTGTTACTACGACTGCGTTAGGACCGCTGGCCGGAGCCAGATATTCAACGGTCTTTACGGAATCGACTCTCATTTCAGGTATGTCGAGAGTGCCGAAGCCGCCTTGGAGATAATCAAATTTCATTTTACAGGCAGGTGCGGGCATTGGTCCGGTGTTGGTCAGGATCAGGGTCATTTTCTTGTAGAAAACTCCGTCTATCTCTACCGTTTCAATGTTGATCAGGCCGGAAATGGCTTGATCGTAGTTGTTGGAAGGTTCCTGGGAAGCCGCTGCCGTGGCCGTGTTGATGATTGCGGTTGCCGCGATGACGATTGCGATGGTTTTGATTGCCTTTTTCATTTTCCGTTCTCCTTTTTTCCTTTTGGAATTTTTGTTTTGAAACTTGTTATGTGAGGAGATTCGGGGCAGTCGGACGGATTTTACGGCAGATGATAAAAAAATTTACAATTTGGATTATTTTGTGCCTGAAATTTTTTCAAGCGCAACAAATTCAGTCTTGCCGATTCTGCCTTCAGATAGTTTCCGGAGCAGTTTCTTTTCGTCGTCCTTCATGCGGCGGAACAATTTTTCTTTAGTCAGAATGACTGCTGAAGCTGGGATATTTTTTAATTCCGGGAGTGGCAGTATTCTTTCTTCGGGAACCGGTGGATGCGGTTCGGCGTTAAGCATTCTTCTGAATTTTTCTCTCCAGGAACGTTGGTTTTCCGGTGATGGTTCCTGAATGAAAATTACAAACAAGGGAATTTCGAGCTTGTTCAGATTAGTTATGTATTGAACATCTTCCCCGTCCGGGCCGACTTGATAGAAAACCAGTTCACGCTTTCCGGCGCGGATATTTTCAACTACCTTTGAAAACTTACTGGTATCATATTTATACTGCTCAAAGGGTTGGAAAACCAGAATGATGAATGTCGCGAAACTGAAAACCATTACCCCCATAGCTGAAAAGTTTATGGTGTCCCTTGAGAGTTTTTTGAATTTACAGGCAAGAATCAGCGCCACGGTCAGAGGAAGCAGCAAAATTATCAGCGGCAGGATTTTTACCAGAGTAGCGCTCATGGCTGAACTGAAAACGAGACAAATCACAATAGTTCCCACGATACATCCGAAAGGAACGACGAGGCAAAGGATAACAATTAAAGTTCTGATTCCGTCAAGCCATGCGTTACGTTGATTGTGAACGAAAATGAAGGCTCCAAGCAATGCGAGGGCCGGGGCCATCGGCAGAATATAACGCATGTGTTTGGTTCCGGGAATGCTCATGCCGATTATAACGATCAGCGCCCAACCCGCCAGTAACCGGATTAACTGAATTTCCCGGTCTTGTTCCTTGCGGTCGAATATCCTTTTAAAATAAAAGATGATCGTTATTATTGCCAGCGGATAGCCGATTGAATAATTCCGGAACGCATAAATGAAGTAATGGATAACGGACTTTGAACTTTCAATCCTTCCGAATATCTGGGCGTCAAGAGTGCTTGCCATAAGATTATTGCCGCCCTCTGCGTAAGCCGCGAAAACCAGGGCGCATAATAGCAGGACAAGCAAAGCTCCGCTCATGATCATGGACAATATCAGCATCAGCCAGTTCTTGCGGATCAGGAAAAACGCGGCAAGCACCCCGGTTGGAATAACCAGCCCAATCGGTCCCCGGATGATAAACGCGAAGGTCAGCCATAGTGGAATCACCCAGTAATATTTCCGTTTTTTCCGCCACTCGCCGATGCAGACATAATAAAAACAGGCCGTAGTTGCGCACATTACCATGATGTCCGGGGTCAGACTGCGCGATTCGGTGAAAAATGCTTCAGTGGCGGCGAGGACCAGTACCGCGTAAATTCCCAGATTCCGGGAGTGGAATGTTCCGATCAGATAAGTATAAACCAGCGTCAGCGCCGCAAACAACGCTCCGGGCAATACCGCGCTGAAAGGATTCAAACCTCCGATAAGGGAGGAAATATACATCATGAAAGTGTGGCTCGAAGTATAATCCGGGTAGGGACGCCCATACAGTCTTGGGAACAAACTGGGGCCGTGAGAAAGCATTTCCTTGATGAACTGGGCATTACGGCTTTCAATCCTGATGAAATTCCGGTTGTGCTGAAACACCAGGAAAAATACCAGGCCAATAAAAAAAATGATAAGCGCAATCTGCCAGTTTTTTAAGGATGCTCTATTCATGATCGATTACTATTTACTCCTGGAATATTTATAATACGCCGCGCAACTTCCTTCTGAACTGACCATACAGGGGCCTACCGGCGATCCCGGTGTGCATGCTTTTCCGAAAAGCGGACAGCCTTCCGGAAGAATTTTGCCTTTCAATACTTCACCGCATCGGCAGCGGGAGTCCGGATTCCCGGCTGATATTTCAATCCCGAATTTTTTCGCGGCGTCATATTCCGCGAATTTTTCCCGGAGTTCCAGGCCGCTTCCGGGGATTTTACCGATTCCCCGCCATATTGGGCCGCAAGGTTCCAGATAAGTATTGATAAGATCGATGGCTTTGAGATTTCCCCGCGGTTTTACTACCCGTGAATATTGGTTCTCCAGTTCTCCGCGGTTTTCCAGCAATTGTTTAAGAAGTCCTTCCAGACCATAAAGCATGTCCAGTGGCTCGAATCCGGCAATTATGCAGGGCAAATGATGTTTGTCCGTGAACGGACGATACGCATCTGAGCCAATGATCGCGCTTACATGGGGCGGCAGCAGGAATCCGTCGATTCGCAGTTCCGGGTCCGACACCAGCGCTTCCAGGGCAGGGGGGACGGTTTTGAACGCGGTAAGGATGGAAATATTATTAAGGTTTTCCTGCTGTGCCCTGAGAACCAGGCTTGTCCCCGTGGGGATAGTAGTTTCAAAGCCGATTGCCAGGAAAACCACTTCCCGGCCAGGATTTTTTCTGGCAATATCCAGCGCGGCAAGCGGGGAATAACATACTTCAATACTGATTCCTTCGCTTCTGGCGGCCGCCAGATTGCCGTCTGATCCTGGAACGTTCAGCAAATCGCCGAATGACGCGATGATTTTTCCCTGCCTTGCCAGCTCCAGCGCGGCGTCGATGTATCCGGCAGCGGTAACACATACCGGACAGCCAGGTCCGCTCAACAGCGAAACATTTTCCGGCAGCAGATCGCGGATGCCGTAACGGGCAATTGCCATGGTGTGACTGCCGCAGACTTCCATGAGCCTGAAAATGCGGTCTTTAGGCAGCTTTTCAGCAAATTCCTTTATATCCGCGGTGATTGCCGCGGCAGCTTCCGGGTTTCTGAATCCGTCGAGGTATTTCATTAGGGTTGTTGCTGGGTTTCCGCAAGTTCTTCAAATAAATTAATCCGGGCGTCAGCTTCTTCTTTGTCAAGCTTTTCTATCGCGAAACCGGCATGGACAATAACAAAATCGCCGGTTTGCGGACTGTCGATTAGTGACAGGTCAACCTGATATGATGTGCCGTCAAGCTCCGCTTTCCCGGAACCGTCCGGGGCTATCTCAGTTATCTGCATTGGTACTGCTAAACACATTTTAACTTCCACCTGAATCCGTGATAAATTTAATTTTTAAAGTTGTAATATGCTTGAAATTAATATTTTACCATGGTTTTTCCTGTTCACCCGTTGGGTGAAACGAAAAATCCGTAAAAATTTACCCTCCGGGAAAATCCATTGCAGCGCATCTACTTCGTTAGCTGCAACTTGCAGTGGATACAACAGCTGCGTTTTGCTGTCTTGTATCTGCACTGCACTGAATTTTTCACGGATTCACGTTCCAATTAGATTTTTTTATATAAACTTTAAATATAGCGCAGGTTTAAATTTATTACGAATATTTAGGATTAGGAGGTTATTAAATTTTCTTCCTGATAATTTGTTCGGCCATTTTCATGCCGTCGATAGCGGCGGAGATGATGCCTCCGGCAAATCCCGCTCCTTCCCCGGCCATGTAGAGATTTTTTGCTGAAGTTTCGAGAGTTTCCGGGTTCCGGACGAACCTGAGCGGAGATGATACCCGGCTCTCGATACCGATCAGGACGCCGGAAGAAGCGAAGCCGGGAGCGACTCTGTCGAAGTGGCGGAGTGCGGCTTTCAAGGCGTCGGCGGCCCGGTTTGGCAGGAGCAGGTCCAGCCGTGCCGGTTTGAGACCCAGCCGGTAACTTGATTCCGTCCCGGAAAGTTCGGCTTTTCCCTGGATAAATGCTTTTCCGCTCTGGCCCGGAGCGGTGAATTCTCCGCCACCGGTCTTGAAAGCTTCCCGTTCAAGGTTGTCGAGGAAATCGAAAGCCTCGAACGGCGAGGAAAACAGTGACGGATCACACCCGGCGATAAGTCCGGCATTACCGAATTTTCCATTCCGGGCAAGACGGCTCATGCCGTTGGTCGAGAGCTGCCCGTCAACATTTACGGCGGGGATGATCTCACCTCCGGGACACATGCAGAAGCTGGTGGCCCCGGCAACTCCTGACGATTCCGGCGGACGGCTCACCATGTTGTATTCAGCGGCGCCGAGTCCGGGCTTTGACTGGCCGAAGCCGTATTGCATTTTGTTGATGAAATTCTGCGGATGCTCGATCCGGCAACCAATCTGAAATCCTTTCGGGATGAAGTCCAATTTCCCGGCAAGAGTCCGGAGAAAATTCCGGGCGCTGTGTCCGGGAGCAATGAGTACGGACGGAGCGGACAGTTTTTCGCCGTTATCAAGTACGACCCCTTTGCATATTCCTGATTCGGCAATGATCCCGGTTACTTTTGCATTCCAGCGGAATTTCCCCCCGAGGCTGATAATTCGCTTACGGAGATTTGAAACGATTCCCGGCAGACGGTCCGAGCCGAGGTGCGGACGCTTCACATAAAGGACTTCTTCCTGCGCTCCGGCGGCAACAAAATTTTTCAGGATGAACTTGATTCGCGGATCTTTTACCCGGGTGTAGAGCTTGCCGTCGGAATAGGTTCCCGCGCCGCCTTCGCCGAACAGGAAATTGCTTTCCGGATTCAACTTGCGGGTCCGGAAGAAATCCTTTATATCGGCGTCGCGCTGTTCTACCGGACACCCCCGGTCGAGGATTACCGGGTCGCATCCGGTCTCAGCGAGGACTAATCCGGCCAGGAGTCCCGCCGGGCCTGCTCCCACGATAATCGGGTTTTTCACCGGAGAAGCGGAAGTCCTGAGATTTTCCAGATAATTATCCGGCTTCGGCTTGTAAGGTTCAGCTTTCGCGGGTTTTTCGGCATTTTCGCTGAATTCCGCCGCAACCTGGTAATTGATCTTGATGTTGCGCTTTTTCCTGGCGTCAATGCTTTTGCTGAGGATTTTGTATCCTTTGATGCAGTCTCTGCCGATGCCGCAACGGGACGAGATCGAACGGTGCAGATTAGCGTCAAGATCCGCCAGGGAGTCACGGACAAGCGCAATCGGAATTTGCAGATTTATAAGATATTCAGACACGGACTATTCAAAGTCCTTTTCCGAGAACACTATGGCTTCGAATACGAAAAATTCGGTGTCCATTTGTTTCCAAACGTCCGGTTTCATGCCGGCTTTGAGGGCAAGTTGCGTGAGGGTTGTTTCTTTGTCCCAGCCCTGTTCGGGGGCAACCTGCGGCAGGAAAACGGCGCTGCGTTCATAGCGCTGGAGAATGATGCCGTGCTTGCCGACAACGAATTGGTCTACCGAGCCGATTTTTTTAGCCGGGGTAAGCACCGAAATCTCGATTTCAAGATCTAGCAGTTCGTCCGTGGAGCTTACGGGAGTAAACCGGGGATCCTTAATCGCCGCGTTGATGGCATTGTGGATCACGTTTTCCGCCAGTGGCTCGTAGCCCCGGATATTGCCGATGCAGCCCCGCAGGGAATGATCGGGATTGTGCAGAGTTACAAAACACGACCTGATTTCCATCAGTTTGTCGGAAAACCCGAAGGCGTCCGGCGGAAATTCTTTGTTTATAGCTGATTCAATTGCGCTCCGGGCCAGATTCAGAAGGTCCTGCTTTTCCTCGGCGGTGTAAGTTTCGTTGCTCATGCGTTCCAGTCTCCTAAGAGTTTGTAGCGTCCCCCATTTTAAGTTGTCATTGGTAATGTGGACGCTTGAAGCGCAAAATTCAATTCTGTTGTCTTGAATTTGATTTACTCGCCATAATTTGACTTTTTCTTTTCCGGTAGATGGAATGTAAAATCGCCAAGCCCAAGAGAGTGGGAAAGAAAATGATGAAATTCATCCCAAGTTGGTATTTCAGACTTTTGAAGTTAGAACGGAATAGTGGTTCATAATTATTTTTTTCAGCAAATGCCAGCAAACCAAGCTGGTTTTCGGAAGGATAATATTTTTGCATCTTAAAATATTCTTTTATGCCGCGCTTGAGCTGTTCCGGCATATTCTTACAGTCACGGGCAAGGACAAATTCAACCGGGTTGAAACCGCTGTCGCGCAGCCACCGGTAGGCGTTGTACTTTGCTGACCAAAGGACTCTGAGATGATTGTCTTTATCTTCAGATTCATTCCCCATTAAATTCAGGAGCGGCAGGATATCGTCTTTGGTCGGCGGCAGATGAACTTCTACGCCATATTCGCGGAAACCGTCTTGAATCAATTCCTCCTGGCTTTTCGATTTGTTCCTTGCGTACCACTCCAGCCATTTTTTACGCTCATGGAAAAGGTGGTTTGTCATTCCGCTCAACGTACCTTTTGTACACCAGCACCATGTATAAAATGAAGGATCCTTCTTGATGTTTCTCATCATCCACTCCAGCCATTTTTTGTCGCCGTATACCCTGATTACATCCCCAAGTATTTCAATATCAGGAGTGCGTTTATACCTGCGGTAAGATTCCTGTTCTTCGAGCCATATAGCTTTTTGAGAGTGCATGTCTTGCCAATCGTTGTCGGCAAGCCTTTTCAGCGGTGCAAGCAGGTAGTACCAGTAGATTCCGGCGGCGGCGCCGAACAGGATTAGGAGAATCGCAAATACAATACTGAATATATTCTTTAATTTTTTGACCATTTTGTACATTAATCCGGCTTTTTTGTTTGACTAATGGTTTTATGCCGGTTTTTAAATATATTTCTAATAACAATTACTAATAATCCGCTTGCATTTTCCAAGCCGGGATGTATCTTAATTGAGATATTGAGTTTAATGAATCAATGTCGTAAGCCATTAACTTAATCAATCCAAACAAGGAGATTAAAATGCCAGCAGCAATAGACAAAGGGACCTGCACCGGTTGTGGCGCATGTGTTGACGCATGTCCGTCCGAAGCTATCGAAATGAAAGGCGACAAAGCTGAAGTCAATGACAACTGCATCGATTGCGGCGTCTGTGTTGACGAATGCCCGGTTGAAGCTATTTCAATGGAATAGTTTCCCGCGTCATTAAGATGTTTAACCCGGCGTTTCGCCGGGTTTTTTTATCCACCGGGGAGTTGTTCCCGGATTTTACGCAAAGTGTTTCAGGACTTTGCCGGAATGCTTTACAATTACGGCGAAAAGCTGATTTTCCCGCCACCCGGGAATTCTTAACTCTTAATTCTTCCCTTGGAACTTGGAAATTCCTTGTTGAGCCTTGGATATTGCTATTGATGGTTGATAATGACGATTGTCTGGTCGTCGGTTTGCGGCATGGCGCCGGTGAAGTTATCGACGGATTCCAGGAGTTTTTGAACAGTCTGTTCGGGTTTGCATTTTGCTTTTGAGGCTTCCATGAACGCTTTTTCGAGACGTTCCTCGCCGAATTCCTCTTCACTGGAGTTGATTGCCTCATTGATTCCATCGGTAAAGATCAGGATGCTCATGCCGGGGGTAAATTCGAGGCACATGGTTTCGAATTCCGACATTTCTGCGGGGAGCAGTCCCAGCGCGGTGCCGTTCGGATAGATCCGCCGGATGTGGTTTCGCACATAAACCATCAGTTCGGTATGGCCCGCCCGGGCGTATTCAATAGTGGCGTTTTTCTTGTCCAGCAGACAGCATCCGAGGGTTACGAACCGTTCCTCGTCGGTATCGCGGAACAGGTTGTAATTGAGTTCCTGCAACAGATCCTTGAGAGTGGTGAAGCGTTCAACCATCGACCTGATAAAACTCCGGGTCATGGCCATGAGCATGCATGCGGGAATCCCCTTGCCGCAGGCGTCGCCCACCACGATCAGGAGCCGGTGGTCGTCGATTTCCACAAAGTCGTAGAAGTCGCCGCTGACTTCCTTGGATGAGCGGGTGAATGAATGTACCAGAAACTGTTCCCATGACGGAAACGATTCCGGGAGCAGTGACGACTGGATCTGACGCGCGAATTCGAGTTCCTGATTAATGCGCTGCTGTTCGCTCAGGTTCGTATATACTTTCACAAGGTTCTGCGCCAGCACCACCTGGGACGCAATAAATTTGAAGCGGCTGAACTGTTCGGCGGAAAACGGGCGGTCGCTCCGGCGGTTGTTAACCGCGCAGATTACCCCGGTCACGTTTGCTTCGCTGATCAGCGGTACTGCCATCAGAGTGTTGATCGGGATGACGGTATCGATTTCCGCAAGGGCCGGATCGTTGCTGGCCTGTTCGAGAAATATCGATTCGCGCCGTTCGGCAACCTCGCCGATAATCCCTTCGCCGATTTTTATTTTTTCCCGCTTCAGCGATTCGAGAATGTATTTAGGTTTGGTTAGGACGTACTGTGACGCCTTATGCAGCGGCGGGAAAGCCCCGGAAATGCCCACGGCGCGCAACCAGTCGCCCTCCAGCTCGAAAATGCAGATCGATTCCGCCTCGATCAAGTCCGCCACATACCTGGCGGTGGTGTTCATCGACTCTTCAATAACCTCGACGGATTTCAGGTTTTGTGAAAACAGGCTCAGGAAATTGCTTATCTCGGCTTTTTTGTGCAAAGCGTCGGTGATATTGAACCGCAGCATTCTGTTTTTCGCCTTAAGTCTTGCGGCATAAATGATAAGTCCGGCAAAAATCGCGGTAATAATTATAAAAACAGGTAGATTCATGGTTATTCAGTCCGGGAAACAGTTTTTTCGCCGGAGTTTTCCTTGTTTCATTTCATGTAAACTTACCGCATATCCGGAATTTTCAACTTTACTTTGACATTGATACCAATGTTTATTATTTTTTTTCCGGAAAACGAGTACATTGTATGGTTGACCAGGAGTTGTAAAATGTTTATAAAGATATGCGGACTGAAAAAATTATCCGATATAATATGCGCGGCGTCAGCCGGAGCCGATGCGGTGGGATTTGTCGCGTGGCCCCGGAGCGTAAGGTTCATTGAACCCGGCAGCGTGAAAGAACTGCTGGCGGGGAACATCAATGAATTGCTCAAGGTCGGGGTTTTCGTTGATCCTGATGCGGTAACCGTGCATGAATATCTGGATGCCGGGATCAACGTGGTACAGCTTCACGGTGACGAACCGCCGGAATTCGCCCGGATATTTGCCGGACGCGCTGAAATCTGGCGCGCCATCAAGCCGAGATCGTTCCGGGAACTCGAACTTTACCGGGAATATCCAGCCGACAAGTTCCTTGTAGATACTTTTACAAAAGACTTGCCGGGCGGCAGCGGCAAAACCGGAGATTGGGAACTTGCCCGCCTGGCAGTTGAAATTCTCCCGAAACCGGTTATTCTGGCAGGGGGGCTCAACGCTGGAAATGTGATAAACGCGGTCAGTGCGGTAAAACCGTTTGGCGTCGATGTCAGCGGCGGTGTTGAAAGCTCCCCCGGAGACAAAGCCCCGGAACTGATAAAAGAGTTTATTTTGAAGGTTAAGGAAAATATTTCATGAGTAATCCGGAAGAAAGAAAACCGAATCTTGCAGTCCAGGTTATTATCATCCGGATCGCGGTTGCGGTTTTTGCCGCTGTCATGGTTGGTGCGGTGGGAGTTTCTTTGTTCCGGGAATACGGCCGGGATTACTTTCTCGCTAAAAACGAGTCTCCGCGGCCGGACAAAAAGGTTGTGACCGAGTGGCGAGACGCTGTTGCGAAAGGTGACGTAAGAAACGCCATCCTGCTTGCCAGCCGGATTGTCCGTGACTACGACAAAGTCGAGTTGCCTCAGCTGGAATATCTGATGATTATGCAAGGGAACCGGATCAATTCAACCTTCCTGACCGATCCTTTCAACGGATACGACTTTATTCGCTGGCGCGACGCCATGCAGCTTCGCAAAATGGCGCGGTCCGCAATCAAGAGCGATAAAACCGCGCTTAACGATCTGGTGAAACTGGTTAATTCCAAAGTGAAATTCCGGCGTATGCGGAAAATGGAGTATCCCCCGTATTCGGTAATGGATATTATCAAACGCGGATACGGCAACAACCGCGACCGGCTCCGCGTTCTATGCAATCTCGCAAGACAGGCCGGATTCAAGGTTATGGTGGTTGGCTTGCTTCAGCCGGACAAAAAAATTATTTACATGTTCGGATTATTCAGTAAGGACGGCAAGACTTGTGTGGCCGATATCAAGAAAGGTATTGTGGTCGAGGGCGTTACTCTTGAAGATATCGGCGGGAACCGGCAACTTGCGGGACACTGGCCGGGGCCAGTCCGGAAGGCAATGCTCGGAAAGAAAGTTTATCTTGAACCCGTCGAGATACAGGATTACCGGATGCTGAATCAGATGCTGGCAAGGAAGTTGAACGAATCCAAGGTTAAAGGATTGCCGCTTATGTCGGTGAGTCCAAGCGAAGAACTTGCCGGATTTATGAGCGAAACCGGAGCGAAAGCACAAGGCAACTTTTCCGCTTACTGGCAGGACCCGATTCTCGCCCTGCACAGCTTTCCTAATGTTCCTCCCGGATGGAAACTTCATAAAGACCCTCTCCCGGAACTGCCGCTTACCAAACCTGCCGCAACGGCTGAAAAGCCCCAGCCCAAACCTTCCGGAAAGTGAGTCAGACACGGTCTGAAAAGGTTCCTTGCGAAAAAAAACGCAATTCAATCGGATTTTCCGGTTGAAAAAAATTCCATTGCAACTAAATTATCTGTTCTTTGCGTCTGTTTCCCGATCTCAGCCGCAGGGAAGTGAAGTTTACGAATTTTAAGTGAAACGTATAAAAAAACGGCGAACAACAATGAAGACATATCTGGCAAAACCCGGTGAAGTCGAACAGAAGCATGTGCTGTTTGACGCTGAAGGAGTTCCCCTCGGCAGACTCGCGGTGAAGATTGCTGACGTACTGCGCGGCAAGCATCGCCCCACCTATACTCCCCATGTCGATACCGGTGACTACGTGATCGTTATCAATGCCGAGAAAGTGGCATTGTCCGGCAGAAAAAATGAGAACAAGATTTACACTGATTTTTCCGGTTATCGCGGCGGCTTGAAAGAACAGACCGCTGATGTGATCCGGGAGAAACATCCCGAGCGGATGATCAAGGATGCGGTTTGGGGCATGATGCCTACTGGCCGTCTCGGTCGCGCCCAGTTCCGGAAACTCAAGGTTTACGCTGGTCCGGAACATCCCCACGAGGCACAGAAACCTGAAAAGATTACTGTCTGAGGAGACTAATATAGATGGCTACTAAAACCCAGGAACTATGGGCAACCGGCCGCCGGAAATCGGCGGTAGCGCGGGTGCGGATGCGCCCCGGTAACGGCAAATTCAAGATCAACGGCAAATCTCTGGAAGAATATTTTTCCACGGAAGCGGTCTGCGGCTACATCATTCAGCCTCTGACGGTTACCGATACCGCCGGCCAGTTCGATATTTCAGCGAATCTGGATGGCGGCGGCATCACCGGACAGGCTGGAGCCTTGCGGCACGGGATTTCCCGCGCCCTGGTGAAATACGACGAAAAGCTGCGTTCCGTGCTGAAGAACAGCGGTATGCTGACTCGCGACGCCCGGGAAAAGGAACGGAAGAAACCCGGTCAGCCCGGCGCACGCAAACGCTTCCAGTTCTCCAAGCGCTAAGTCGTTTTTTACAATTATCATCACATACCCCGGAGTTTTCCGATGGCGAAGATTCGGACCGCGGTGGTGGGAGCTTCCGGCTATTCCGGCGAAGAACTTATTCGTCTGCTTATCCGGCATCCTCATTGCAAACTCAAAATCATTACTTCACGGCAATATGCCGGTCAGCCGGTAAGTGAGGTTTTTCCCCGGTTTACCGGCGCGCCGCTGTGTTTCTCGAAGCCCGAAGTTGAACGCATCGCCGCCGAATGCGACGTGGCTTTCCTGGCCCTGCCGCACGGACTCGCCACTGAATACGCTATTCCCCTGCTCGAAGCGGGAGTGAAAGTTATTGATATCAGCGCCGACTTCCGGCTCAATGATCCGGAGAAATACCGGAAATACTACAAGGAAGACCATCCGGCGTCGCAACTCCTCGCCGAAGCGGTTTACGGACTCCCCGAAATTTACCGGGAGAGTATCCGCGGCGCGGAACTTATCGCGTGTCCGGGGTGTTATCCCACCAGCATTATTTTGCCGGCCGCACCGCTGTTGGCTGCCAAGGCCGCGAAACCGGAAGGTATCGTTGTTGCCAGCATGAGCGGAGTGTCAGGGGCCGGACGCAAGGTGGACCTGCCTTTTATTTTCCCGGAGTGCAACGAGAGCCTCCGGGCTTATTCAGCCACAGGCCACCGGCATTTACCGGAAATCGAACAGGAACTTGCCATTGCCGCCAAGACTGACGCTCTGGCGATCAACTTCGTTCCGCATCTGGTTCCGGTGACCCGGGGGATTAATTCGACGGTTCTCCTGGACGCCGTACCTGATTTCAATCCGGATAAACTTCCGGAAATCTATCAGGCGGCTTATCAGGACGAAACATTTGCGCGGGTTTTGAAACCCGGTAAACTTTCCGACACCAAGTATGTAGTCATGAGCAACTGTTGCGAAATCGGCTACGTTTATGATGACCATACCGGCAAGATCATTGTCACCGGCGCTATCGATAACCTGACCAAAGGGGCTTCCGGGCAGGCTGTCCAGTGCTTCAATATCCGGTTCGGACTTCCCGAGACAACCGGCCTCCTCTAGGCAATATCCAAGTTCCAAGGGAAGAATTAAGAGTTAAGAATTAAGAGTTTCCTGGTGGGCGGTCTCATTGGCCGGGTTCCGTATTTTCGGCGAAGCGTGAAAATGCCATTTCAATCCAAGGCTTGCCTTGGTTCGGTGGTGCGGAGCATATAGATCAGCGATAATCCCATGAAGATGCTTGCCAGGATTGCCGGAATAGTGAAATTGCCGGTGAGTTCTTTTGTCCATGCCCCGAGGAGGGGCGCGATAATCATTGCCGGGAGGGAGAAAATATTGATGATGGAAATATATTTCAATCTTCTGTCCAGAGGTGGGATGGCCATAGTCAGTGTTGTGCCGCTTACCAGCATGGCGTCGAAACAGAATCCTGCCAGAAAAAACACTCCGTAAAACAGATATTGGCTGGTGGTGAATGCCGCGACCGGGAAAACCAGCATGAAAGCTCCGCAGGTAATGACGAATATCCAGCGTGAACCTAACTTGTTTCCAGCTGAAAAATTAAAAAGGTTGCCGGTGATTTTTCCCGCAACTTCCCAGAAAACCAGAAATCCGAGAAATTCATCGGGTTTATTCAGCGCGTGAAGCGCATGGATGGACATCAGGGGCAGGGCGATGAAAAGTCCGCGCATAAAGCTGCGGCAGAGGATGAAATTGCGAAGGTTCGGGTCATTTTTCAGGATTCCGGGAATTTCCCGGATGCTTTCCAGTAATCCCTGTGAATGTTCTTTCGGGCGAGGGGGCAGATTGGTTTCCTTGATCATCGTAAAGATTGCGTATGAAACCATCAGAAACCCGAAAGTAATGAGGTGAAGGATTCCGTATCCGGTTGGGCCGGGGTGGATAGAGAGAATCCAGGCAATAATGCCCCCGGCGGCGAGTCCCGCGCCTGACGCGATTATCCGCCGCAGGGAAAACATGGCCGGTCTGCGATTGGCGGGGAGGGTTTTTGCCACCAATTCAAGCCAGGCGGGTTGGGTCAGACCGAGAAAAAATCCGCTGGTAAACGGGGTGAACGCCACCACAAGCATGGTCAGCAGCGGGAATTTGTCGACCAGGAAAATCAGGCTGAGACCGGCCAGCAGCAGCGGCAGCCTTTGCAGGAACCCGGTAACCAGCAATACCGGTTTTTTCCAGTAGAGCATTTCCAGGTGGTGGACCACGAAAATCGAGGGCAGGGCAACGCCAACCATCGCTAGCACCGGAGCCGTGGAAACCAGCCACTCCGAGGCTCCAAGCTGCTTCAGCAGCGGAGGGAGTACCGTCATTCTGGATACAAAGGTGATTCCAGCCATATAAATGCCGCCCTCGACTGCATGTGCGAAGAAATTCCACAGCAAGTACTGCTTAACTTCCATTTCGTGGCGTTTTATGTGATCGGAATGAGACATGATCAGTTGATAACTTCTGAAATATCGCTGGAGTCCGTTAAAATCATGACCAGGCGGTCAAATCCAAGGGCGCACCCGGAACATTCGGGCAGTCCTTTGTCCAGTGCGGCATAAAAAGCTTCCGGTTCAGGGTAGGGGGACTTTCCGGCGGCGCGGCGCGCGGTTTCCTCTTGTCTGAACCGCTGTTTCTGGATCACCGGATCGGTGAGTTCCGAATAGGTGTTGGCGATTTCGATGCCGCCCAGGTAAAGCTCCCAGCGCTCGGCTATGGCCGGATTGTCCGGTTTCAGCCGGGCGAGTGAAGCGCGGGATGCCGGATAATCGATCAGTACCGCCGGGGCGGTTCTCGACAGCGCCGGTTCGATCTTATCAATCATGATGCAGTCGAAATTCCCGGATTCGAGCGCGGCCCCGGGAGTGGTTCCGGCAAAGTTTTTACATGCTTCGGCAACGGTGGTTATTTCCCATTCGGACGCAAAGTCGATGACCGTATCCAGATACTTGCACCGGGGAACTCCGAACAGTTCTTTCGTTGCGGAGATCAGCATTTTCCTGGTAAAATCGAGGAGCTGAAGGTAATCCGAACCGGTTTCGTAGAATTCGAGCATGGTGAATTCCGGACGGTGCAGTCTGCCGAATTCACCTTCGCGGAAACATGGGCCGATCTGGTAGATTTTTTCATGGCCGCCGGCGAGAAGTTGTTTCATTTCCAGTTCCGGGGAGGCGCGGAGAAACATTTCCCCGGAGCTGGGAACGTCTATAAACTCTTCCGGCGCTGGCGCCGCGATTCTGACGGGGGTGGTTACCTCGATATATCCGTGTGAATGAAAAAAACTCCGGAGCGCCCGTAAAAGCTCTCCCCGGAGTTGATTCTTTGAATTAATAGCTAATTCAGGCTTTGTTGACCCGTTCCGCATATTGACCGGTGCGCGTATCGATTTTAACTACGTCACCCTCGTTGATGAACAGCGGAACCTGGATTTCGTAACCGTTGTCGATTTTTGCGGGTTTGGTTACGTTGGTGGCGGTGTCGCCCCTGGCTCCGGGTTCGGTTTCGATGATTTCCTTCTCGATGAAATACGGCAGGGTTACCTCAATCGCTTCATTCCGGTAAAAAAGGATAGTACAGAGAGAGTCCTCGATAAGAAAATACTGCTGGTCGCCCAGTTTGCTTTTGCTGACCCGGATTTCCTCGTAAGTGTCCGGATCGCTGAATACGAAGAAATCGCCGTCAGGATACGAATAGTACAGTTCTTTTTCCATCAGGTCGGGTTTGCCGATTTTCTCTACCGGACGGTACGTTTTATCCATCGTATTGCCGGTGATCATGTTTTTGAGTTTACAACGGTAAAGGGCGGTTCCTTTGCCGGGTTTGCAGAATTCGAAATCGGTAATTACCCACGGTTCATTATCGATTTCAATTTTCAATCCTTTACGAAGATCCGATGCACTGAACATATAACTCCTTGTGATCTGTTTTGTTGTTCTTTTGCCGCGACATGCGGTCTTTAATCCGCAAGTCCCTGGCACACGGTGATCACCGCCACCCCATAGATGTCGTCGGCGCAACAGCCGCGTGAGAGGTCGTTCACGGGTTTCGCGAGTCCCTGGAGGAGCGGGCCGTATGCGTCTGCCCCCGCGAGCCGTTCGGTGATTTTATAACAAATATTACCGGCATTGAGGTCCGGGAAAATTAAAACATTGGCTTTGCCGGCAATGGGGCTGTCTTTGCATTTTTTCGCGGCAACGGCCGGAACGAGGGCGGCGTCAGCCTGGAGTTCGCCGTCGATAATGTAATCGAGGCCGGCTTCCTCGACGCGCTTTTTAGTCATTTCAGCGGCATCGCGGATTTTGTCCAGAGTCGGGTCGTCGGCGCTGCCCTTGGTAGAGAAACCCAGGAAAGCCACGCGTGGCTGTTCGCCGATCAGGGCTTTATACGATTTCGCGGTGGCTATGGCGATGTCCACGAGCATTTCAGCATCGGGGTTGGGGTTGACGCCGCAGTCGGCGTAGAGCAGGACATCGTCGCCGGCGGGGGCCGGGGTTTTCAGGTCCATCATGAAATAGCTGCTGCCGTATTTGATTCCGGGAGCGGTTCCGATGACCATGAATGATGCGCGGAGCATGTCGGCGGTGGACGCGATGCTTCCGGCAACCATGCCGTCCACCATGCTTTTACGGGCCATCATGGCGCCGAAGAAAATGCGGTGGCGCATGTATTCACGGGCGCCGTCCATATCCAGATGCTTTTTCTTGCGGATTTCGCAGAATTCGGCGGCAAACTCATCAAAACAGGCGGAATTGAGGTAGTCGAGGGTTTCGAACTTGCGTTCGGTTACGCCTGCCTGTTTGCAGGATTCGGCAATTTCCTGTTCGCTGCCAAGGACGATCACTTTTGCAATGTTTTCTTCGATTATTTTGTTTGCGGCCACGACAACGCGGGGATCGTGACCTTCCGGGAGCACCAATTTTTTGTCGGCGGCTTTTGCTTTTGCCACCAGTTTGTCAATTGCAGGCATAATCAGATATTCTCCTTTTCAGCATATTATTTATTTTTTCATTAAGTCTTAATTCACGGGGGCGTTTTCGAGGGTCTTCACCGCGCTTCTGGCGATCATGAGTTCTTCGTTGGTGGGCATTACCACGGCCTGCCATGTACTGTCGTCAGTTGAAATGACGCCGGGTTTGCCTTTGAATTTTTCATTGCGGTCTTCATCGAGATGAATTCCGAGTGAAGCGACCATGTTCATTATGATGCTTCTTACGCCGGCGGCATGCTCACCGATTCCCCCGGTGAAGATGAGAGCGTCCGCGCCGCCTGTAATGATGTAGTAGGAACCGATGTATTTAGCGATGCGGCGGCAGAACATCAGCAGGGCCCTTTTAGCCTGTTCTTCTCCGGATTCAGCGGCATCCACGATGTCGCGCATGTCACTGCTGTTGATTCCTCCGACTCCGAGCAGGCCGCTCTTTTTGTTCAGGATTTTGTCGATTTCCTCGGCACTCATCCCGAGTTCGGCGAGGCGGATAACGATAGCCGGGTCGATATCACCGCAGCGGGTGCCCATTACCAGACCTTCCAGCGGGGTCATGCCCATGGAGGTGTCGACGACCTTGCCTTTTTCGATGGCCGCCATACTGCAGCCGTTGCCGAGGTGACAGGTAATCAGGTTCAGGCTTTTGAACGGTTTTTTCAGCATTTCGGAAGTTGCCATGGCCACGAAATTGTGCGAAGTGCCATGGAATCCGTAGCGGCGGACGCCGTACTTAGTGTAGAGTTCGTAAGGAACGGCGTAAAGATAAGCTTCGGGCGGCATGGTCTGATGAAACGCGGTATCGAATACGGCCACGTTGGGCATGCCGGGGAAAATCTCTTCGCATGCCTCAATGCCGGCCAGGTTCGGGGGATTGTGGAGCGGTGCAAGCGGAATACATTCTTTGATAATGTTCTTAATTTTGTTGTCGACAAGCGCCGGTTTTGTTACTTTTTCACCGCCGTGGACAACGCGGTGGCCGATGGCCTGAATTTCGTTGAGGTTTTCGATGACGCCGACTTCTGGGTCCAGAAGTTTTTCGCAGATGACTTTGAGAGCTGATCCGTAACTGTGGATTTCCGGTTGTTCATCGGCGGACTTACCATCGGCGCGTTTATACATCAGGTGCGGATGTTCAAGTCCGAGTCTTTCAACTTGACCTTTTGCCAGAACCTCTTCTTCCGGGAATGAAAAGACCATGAACTTCAGCGAAGAGCTGCCGGCATTAATAACCAGAACTTTCATAAATTGCAGTTACCTTAATATGAATAATTATTGTGTGTTAGTCGTAATGTAATCAAAGAACAGTATTCCTTCAGTCACAACAGCAACTCTGTACTATGTCAAGACAAAGCCGGATTTGCAAATGTGAATGCGTTAGCTAACGCAAATTTAACGAAAAATAATACGGACGGGAGCGATTTCAGGGAATTTTTTTTAGGTTATGCCGGTCTTTCCGGGGGACCGCTTATTGCATGAGGGGGAATTGCATGGCATATTACCAGTTTGGCGCATACCAATATTCAAGGGCAATGGATAGAACTTTTTTCCCTGATACTGGTCTATTGATAATATGCGTATTATAATTATAAAGTAGAGGAAAAATTTTAAAGGTAATCAGGAAAGTGAAAAAAAATATTTTGAGAATATCCGCCGGCATTGCGGCCGTGACCTTGATTGTTATAACCTTTTTCCCGGTGTTCAGCGCACCGGCCAGGAAAGGGCCCAGCCGCAAAGATCTTGAGACAATTGCAAAACTTACCTCCGCGATAATCAGTAAACAGCATTATCGGCAGCAGAAACTTGACGACAAGCTTTCAGAAGAAATATTCCTCGAGTATTTCAAGAGTCTTGACCCCTTGAAAATATATTTCACCCAGGAAGATATTAAATCTTTCGACACTTACAGGCACAGTCTTGACGAAATGACCCAGGAGGGAAACCTTGAGTTTGCTTTCAAGGTGTACGATCTGCTGAGGAAACGTCTTGACGAGTATCAGGACTATAGCAACGCCACCCTCAAAAAAGGATTCGATTTTACTAAAGACGAAAATTACGTCTTTGACCGTTCCAAATCCGATTGGGTTAAAGACATGCCTGCGCTCCGTAACCTGTGGAGACAAAAGCTTAAAAACGACCTCCTGACTTTTAAATTGATGGAACGCGCCCAAAAGTTGGCAAAAAAGGAAGCGAAAAAAGCAAAACCCGACAAGGGCAAAAAGATTGTCCATTCATCCTGGAATGACAAAACCCCGGAGACGCGGGTTAAAAACCGGGTCCACCAGTATGTGAATTACCTGAAAAAGAACCGCGACATCGACGTGGCCGAACTGTTTTTGTCCAGCATGGCCCGGGTGTATGATCCGCATTCGGCGTATATGTCCCCCGCAACCGAAGAGGACTTCAACATGAATATGCGCCTGTCGCTGGTTGGCATAGGCGCGCTATTAAGCTCGGAAGACGGCTATACCAAGATTGTCAGGCTTATCAAGGGCGGTCCCGCCGAAAGGGACGGCAGGCTGAACCCGGAAGACCGGATAATCGCGGTGGCCCAGGACGGGAAAGAGCCGGTGGACATTATCGACGTGCCCCTTAACCGGGTGGTGGAGATGATTCGCGGCCCTAAAAACACCACGGTCCATCTTACCGTGCTCAAGGGCGACAAAGGAATAAAAGCCATTCCCACGATTATATCGATTATTCGCGATGAAGTGAAGCTTACCGAACAGGAAGCTAAAGGAAAAGTCGAAGAGATCAAGGATGCAAACGGTAAAGTTACCAAGGTTGGCATAATCACCCTTCCGTCATTTTACATGGACTTCAAGGGCGCCATGGAAGGAAAACCGGATTATAAGAGTACCACCCGAGACGTTAAAAAGATCCTTGATGACTTCGAAAAGCAAAACGTTGACGGCGTTCTTCTGGATTTAAGGGCAAACGGCGGCGGCAGTCTGCTCGAAGCCATTACCCTGAGCGGATTGTTCATCAAAGACGGCCCGGTGGTCCAGATCAAATCAAATCCCGGCGTGATTGACATCAAATATGACACCGACGCCGATATTTATTACGACGGTCCGTTGGTGGTGCTGATAAATAAGCTCAGCGCATCCGCTTCGGAAATCTTTGCCGGAGCGATCAAGGATTACAATCGCGGCATCCTGATCGGCGACAGTCATACTCACGGCAAAGGTACTGTCCAGACCGTTTACGAGCTCGATCAGTTTCTGCGGCTGCTCGGAATAACTTTTCCCGCCGGTTCGGTTAAGTTCACCAACGCCCAGTTTTATCGGATATCCGGTTCGTCTACCCAGCAGAAAGGAGTTCAGCCGCATATCGTTTTCCCATCGTTTACCGATTCAATGAAAATTGGCGAAAAAGACCTGGACCATTCGCTTCCCTGGGATTCCATCGGGGAAGTCAAGCACGACGATTACAAATCCGCGTCAAATGAAGCTGCCGCATACCTCAAAAAATTGTCGGCGCTCAGACGCAACAAGGACAACAGGTTTGTCAAACTGACGAAAGATATCGACGATTTCCGGCATTACCGCGAAAGGAAAAAGATTTCCCTGAACGAAAATAAACGCTGGAATGAATACCTCAGGGAAAAGAAACTCCAGGAGGAACAGTCCAAGCTGATGCGTCTTGAAGCAGGTACCGGCGAGAAAGTCAAGAACGACAGCAAGGACAAGGGCGATCTTTACCTCAATGAAAGTAAAAGTATCCTGGTCGATTATATTTTGTTCTTGAACAATCGTCCTAAAAAGCTTCCCATGACCGCCAAACTCGACAAAGGCAAGATACTGGAAGAAAAATCCCCCGTCCAGTAGGCACACATTGAAAATAAATAAATTTGTTTGACGCTCCTCCTTATTGGTAACAACACCAAAAAGGAGGATTGTCATGTCAGTACAGGATTATCTTGAAAGCACCGAAGACCTGCTCAATTTCGCCGTAACCAAACTCTCCGCCTACGAAGACTGGACTGTCGCCAAGTTTCCCGGAACCGACATCAAAAAGTTGTTCGACTACATGCCCGACCTTGTCCTGCCCGCCGCCGTGGTAGCTTTCGAGGGCGCCGGATTCCAGAATATGCCCACCCGGAAAGTTTATTTGACTGTAATCGTGGCGGTGGAATTTTTCGGCGACAACGATCCTGTTACCGCCAGAACCCTGATGGACAAGGTGGCGGAACTCCTCGACGAGCAAGTCTGCGGCGACGCCGTGTTCGAGATTTACACTCAGGATGTCGATAATTTCGGGGCCGGAAACCTGATTCATAAAATCGAATTCATCGTCTCGGACCATTAACTCAACCGGTAAACTTTGAAGCAAGGAAGCTATTATGGATAAAGTCAGAAAAAAAGAAATTGAGCTTGCTCGTTTGTTCGACGCCCTGACCAGTCGGGAATGCCGGAATAAAGTCAATAAGATTGCCGGGAATATCAGAGACGCCGAGGGAGAGGTTAAAAAACTTTTATATCGGCTCAGCTTGCTGGAGAAACTGGCCATCAGGAAAGATTGGGAAAATGCAGAAAGAATTTATAAAAATGAATTTATTCGCACCGGAAAATTCCGGATCAAGCGCGCTTTTTCGATTGGCGAACTGAAAAATTTCCTGAAAAACCGTAGCGTTTTTCAAAAGAACATGGAACGCTTGCGGAAAACCAAAAGAGTCCTGAGCGCAATCCGTAAAAAATGCGACCGGACCGTTGATATCTATAATCGCATCTGCAATGCGAAAAAATATCTTGGCAAATACCGGGAACTCCAGGTAAAAATGAAACGGGCCGTTACCCCTGACGGCTACCGGAAATATTTCAAGGACGTCGCTGCCGAGTTTGGAGGATTATGTGATGACCTGTCAAGTGTCGCGGAAGCCATGCCGCCCGGAGCCAAAGAATATTGCCAGTTCATCTTCAAAGGCGCGCAAGCTATCCTCGCAAGCGTCAAGATCGTCGACGATCACGTCAAGAAGATCATCGATGCTACCAAATATCTGGACAAATTCCGGGATGTTATGGGAAGCAAAGATGTAAAAGCTAACACTGGAAGCGAAATTAACAATGCAATTAAAGACGGAGATCTCAATCAAAAATTGGATATTCTCTTAAAGCGTCCTCGATGAACTTGATTTATCACTACTTGTTCAGGCTCCATGGACGTTTTCCAGAGTGCTCTTCTTTCCACTCATTGAGAATAGCAGCAATTCTTTTGCTTGCTGCTATCTCTTGTGATCCAGAATGTTTTGATAATATTTTATGAGCCGTCTCAAGCTGTTTGATTGCTTCTGGCATTTGCTTCATATCGTGTAATACCGCGGCGTAACTAACGATTGCAATCGCGGTTAATGGACTCTTCGCACCATGAACCTGCTTGGATTCATTAATGGCTTGCTTACTATAGGTTAATGCCTTAGAGTAATTGTGCATGCGATAATATGCGGCAGCAAGCTCTCTAAGCAGATTGGCTTTATGTTTCGGATTTAATGTTGACCGGTTCATATATGTCAGCGCGTTTTCCAGAAGAGAAACAGCTAAAGAGAAATTATTATAATTGTACATAGATATTTTTCCAAGCTCAAAATATGCCACCGCTAATAATGTTGTATCTATGTTTTTATTTCGTTGTTTCCTTGAGATAAGTTCCTCAAAGAGTATTTTAGCTTTATCAATTTTGTCACGTTTATTAGCCTTGCCGCCAGCTAAAATAACTTCCTTATCCGTCATCTTTGCTAATGACGCCTTAAATGCCGGATCTATCTGAGCATCCGGCCTTTTGGCAGGAATAGCCTCGTTTTTTTCTTGTTCTCCAGATAATGCAGTTATAGAAAACAGCATAACTGCCAAGATACTAAATATTTCCTTAACCATACTGGCTCCAGATTGATTTAACAGCAAAAACATAGCACGGTATGATAATAGATTCAAAAATGAAACAGACAATCACTTCCGACGATTAACAATAATACTTTAAGGATGTTGCATCCGAATTCGGGGAAATATTTAAAAACTTTGCAAGGATAGCGGAAGCCATGCCGCCCGGAGCCAGGGAATATTGCCAGTTCATCTTCAAGGGGGCGCAAGCTATCCTCGCAAGCGTCAAGATCGTCGACGATCACGTCAAGAAGATTATCGATGCTACCAAGTACCTCGACAAATACCGGGATGTAATAGGAAACAATGACATAAATGTAATGTCAGGAAGACAGATATTGAAAATGAGGAAAGGGAGCTTTAGTCAGAAACTTGATGCACGTTGGGGAAAACCGAAATAATTGAAGTCCATGACCGTTTTCCGGAAAACTCTTCTTCCCATGTTTTTAACTTAACATTGGTTCGTTTGAGAGTTGTTTGCTCCTCCTCCCCAGAAAGAGTTTTCAAAATATCTTTGGCTTGTTTGAGTTGCTGAATAGCTTCGGGCATTCTTTTAAGATCATGTAATATTGTTGCATAAAGAATAATATACATGGCGGTCCATGCGTCTTGCGGTCCGTAAGTTTTTCTGGCCAGTATTACTGCTTGTTTTGCGTACTCAAGCGCCTTATCAAATTTATGTGTTCGATAATAAGCAAGCCCCAGGCTATCTAAAATGTCAGCTTTCAAGCAATTATTGAGCTTTGCTTCGTTAATAAATTTCAAAGCTGTCTCCATGAGAGGGATAGCCTTAGAAAATTTTTTTTCATGGAGAGATTTTATCTTTCCGAGCCCATAATATGCAATTGCCAGGTATATGGGATCAAGTTTATGTTTTTTCTTTTGCCTTTTCAGTATTTCCTGGAAACAGGCTTGGGCTTTATTTAACTGGTTGCGTTCATAAGCTGTATTTCCGGCAAGAATCACTTCCTTATCAGACATTTCCGCAACGAGCGACATGAACTCCAGATCAACCTGGATGTTTTTTGGCTTATGGGAAAGATGATCCTTTTTCTTCACTTGTTCAACTTGTAGCGCAACAGCAGTAAAAAGCATTTGAGAGGCGCGCGAAATAAAAGGTTTCCACTTGATTTTTCCGGATTGTTCATTTTTCCAGTTTTTTAAAATATCCAGTATTTGCTGAAAGGTGCTTTTATCTATCGTGTTCGAATGAATGGAGCAGATATTTTTTACATGGTTAAGCTGCTTTACTGCTTCAGGTAACTTCTTCATGTCATGAAGAACGATGGCATATGCAGTAATTAATGCAGCAGTTTTCATGTTATTTTTTCCATATGATTCTTGCGCCTTAATCACTGCTTGTTTACAATAGATAAGTGCTTTATTCAATTTTCCACAACGATAATACGTTGTACCAAGCAAGTTAAGCATATTCGCACGTAATTCATTATCTAACTCCACCTTCTGAAATATGATTCGAGCCTTTTCAATATATGGGATGGCTTTTGTACATTCGTCTTCATGATCTGATAATATTCGTCCAATGTTGTAATTGGCAATACCAAGTATAAGAGGGGCTGTTTTTTGACCAGCCTCATGACGGTTTAGTATTTCCTGGAAACAGCTTTTTGCTCTATTTAAGTTTTTTTGTTTATATGCTTCATTGCCTGCCAATATAATTTCTTTATTGGTCATATCCTCAAACGTACGTTTTAATTTTGCAGGACTGTTGTTTTGGCTTTGAGGCTTATTCCTTGAGGCTTTCAAAGTTTTCTCGTTTTCAGTCTCTGTTGAACCTGCGCGTAGAACAATTGACGCACAAAGTATAATCAACGAGATAGAAGTAATTCGTTTTATCATAGTAATATTCCTGACAGGTTATTCATGCGAATAATATATAGGGTGAATGTAAATGAGCAAGAAGAAAGGTTTTTCCGGAGTCAGGGAATATTGCCAGTTCATCTTCAAGGGGGCGCAAGCTATCCTCGCAAGCGTCAAAATCGTCGACGATCACGTCAAGAAGATCATCGATGCTACCAAGTACCTTGACAAATTCCGGGATGTAATAGGAAGCAATAAAATTCAAAAATCAACAAGTAATGATGCTGCGTATTTAATAAATCATGGCCTTAGTGTTAAGGAAACTCTTAATATCATTGAAAAACGTCAGCGTTGATTGGCTTCCATGCAGATTTTCCAGACAATTCCCTTTTCCAGGTATCCATTATTTTCAAAATACGCTGGTAGAGCTTATTTTTGTCATTATACCCAAGGTGCTTGATACAAATATTTTGGACTTTTTCCAGTTGCTTTATTGCCTCAGGTAATTTCTTCAAGTCATGGAGAACGGCTGCATAAGAAATGGTGTATGCAGCCGTTCGTTCATAATTAACGCCGTGTGCAAGTTTCTCACGGCAATATTTTCTCAAATTGCAGGATGGGATTGCCCAGCGTATGGTTGATAAAACAATTCACAGTGTGCGCCAGCAATTTCCGTCCTATGCGAACAGTCAGATGCCACATATCCCGAGCCCTGACTTTTTCAATATTAAATCTTTCGCTTAATTGTCCGATTACGGTTTCAACGAGCCTCCTTTTCCTGTTTATAATTTTTAGAAATTCTTTTGGTCTGTCATCTTTCATATTGCCTCTAAAGGGAGTGTGGATATTGATTCCTTCGTGGCGGATTTCTTCTTTTCTTGGATCAGAACAGATATACCCCTTGTCGCCAAGCAGGTCTGTTGCGGACTTTGAATCCATTTCAAAAATCATTTCCCGTTCATCAATGTTCGCCGCCGCGACAGCGCAATCAAGAATCACGCCGCTTTGATCTACCAGCAGATGCCATTTGAAGCCGAAATAACGCAAGTCTTTTGCGGCGCAATATCCGAACTCCGCATTGCCTTTGAACAATTTTGAAAAATGGGCGCGCCTGAATCCGCAAACAGGAATCGGATAGCCGTCAATTACGCTTAACTGGCTTCCTGACGGCAAAAGTTCCCGAGCTATTTTTTTTCGGACTTCCTGTTTGACCGCCCAAAGATTTGCGGCTTGGCGCAAGAATGTTGTGCGGCTGCCGAGGCGGGGAAACAATCTTTTCCAGTGATCCCTGAAATAACGATGGATAGATTTATCCTTGTCAAGTCCTTTGGACTCGCCTACTATTTCCATCGTGATGACTTCGGCATCGGACAATTTAGGCGAAGGACCTCGTTGTCTCAGTTGAATTTTTACCAGTTTTTTCAGCATGTCGTCTACCAAACAATAAACTTTGATGATATAATCTTCGGTGAGCATGAAGAGCAACTCCTTAAATTAGATGTAGTTATCCAATTTAAAGATTTGATTTTCCATAAAATGGAAACTTCATGCTCCTTTTTCAAACTCATTATTCAAATTCCTATAAAAAAACTTGCACACGGCGTGAATTATTTTTATTATATTTTTCTGTATTGAGCACTGCTTGTTCACTATAATACAAAGCCTTTTTTAAATTCCCACATTTATAATATGTCATACCCAAAACATGAAAATAATTTGCCTTTTGCCTGCCGGGAATGCCTGAATTCTGAAAATAGTCAACAGCTTTTTCCAGGTATGGTAAAGCCTCAGAGAATTTTTTATCGTAAAATGATAAAATTCTTCCCATACCGTAGTTGGCCATAGCCAGATAGCGTGAATCCGGCTTCTTGTTATTATTTTCTCGTCTGATTATTTCAAGAAAACATTGTTTTGCTTTATCGAATTCATTTTTTTCATAAGCTGCATCACCGGCGCGAATAACTTCCTTATCCGTCATCTTTGCTAATAACGCCTTGAATGCCGGATCAATCTGGACATCCGACTTTTTGGCAGGAATAGCCTTATCTTTTGCCTGCTCGGGTTCTTTTCCGGTTCCCGACTTGTTAACCTTCCCGGCTTGTTCCGCCGAAAGGGAACTTGCCATAATCAACGCAACCATGACAGTTATATATATCCGCAAACTCATCTAAATATTTCTTCTATGCTATTAAGCTAATATAATATAGCGATAAGTCTCAGGTGGCAAACGTTTATATAATTTTTCTCTGTAAACCGTAAAAGCGTCAAATAAAGTCTAATTAACGTTGATTTAACCCTGAAAACGGTGTATGAAGATTACCGGATAATTGCTGAATAATATTTGATTGTCATGAAAAGATTATATTTCTGGATGTTTCCGCTGGTAATTTTAGCTTTGGTTTCCTGCCGGAGCCGGCAGGCTGAAGCCTTGCGCGATCTTAAAATTCTGAGAGTGGAAAATGAGGGGTATATTTTTTCCGGTTATATCAGCGATAATAATCTCAGGATAGTCAAACTGCTGCTTGAAGCCGGTCAGGATCCCAATCAAACTTTTCAAACAACGACGGATGATACTCCGTTATGCATTGCCGCATCTTATGCCAGCCCTGAAATGATCAAATTGCTGATCGATTATGGCGCCAATGTCAATCCCCTTGATCCCGATTATAATCCGCTTCACTGTGCTATTCGCGAGGGGAAATTTGAAAATTTCAAAGTGCTGATCGCCGCCGGAGCAAAGGTGGATACTCCGGAGCTTAGATACGGAAGAAAATTGATTCTTGACGCCTTATCCAGAGGGCAGACAAAAATGGCTGAATACCTTATCCGGCATGGCGTGAAACCATACACCGGCGATAAAGAATTTGATTTTGTTTTTGCGTCCGGATTGGGCAATTGCCGGAAACTCAAGGAGCTTATGTCTCAGGGGGTAAGCGCAAATTGTCGTCCCAAGGAAAGATATCCCGAATATCATCCTTTCGATTTTGCGGTAGCTAACAATCAACTGCAAGCCGTGGAATTGTTGCTGAAACACGGCGCGAAAATCAACGGACTGGAAATAGAATACAAACCGAACACCCCTTTGGGAAGCGCTATTGAACATGGTCATCCGCAAATGATTGATCTGCTGCTCAAGTACGGCGCGGATGTCAATATAACGTCAGGACTGTTTAAAAACACGCCTTTAATTATTGCCGCTAGAAAAGGAGATCTTGATACGGTAAAAAAACTCGTTGCCCGCGGCGCAAACTGTAAAACCAGAAATTCTTTCGACCTTGATGCCGCATATTTCGCTTTGGGCTACGGTCATTTTAAGGTTGCGGAATACTTGTATAAGCTGCATCCGGCAGTGAATATTATCGATTTTGAATTAATGACTCCATTGAACCGGGCCATTCAAAACAACAAATTGGAATTGTGTAAGCTTTTCTTGAAACTGGGAGCGAATCCAAATCAGATTCCCGGCAAGAAACATTATTTAGCGTTGTTTACGGCGGTCGATATCGGGAATCTTGAAATCATAAAATTACTGCTGAAAAATAAGGCAGATACAAATATCCTTGATCTTTACGGACAAAAGACTCCATTGATTCATATGATCAAGGACAAAGATCATGATCTTGAAGATCACGTGATTGTCAAGTTGCTGCTGGAAAACGGCGCGGACCCGAATAAAGCGGACAAGTCAGGCTGGACGCCCTTGATGCATGCCGCAAAGCAAAATTGCGGTTATTGTACCGAACTGCTGCTGATCTATGGCGCGAACCCGAACTTGAAAAACAAGTCAGGCCAAACCGCTGCCGATATCGCAAAGAAAGAGAAAAACCGCGAAGTCCTGAAAGTGCTTAAACAGGCTAAATTCCGCAAATAGCGTTCTTTGCCGCAATTGGATGTCTTTAACGGAAATATTGTTGACCTTGTTTTACGTCTTACCGCATCCTTGAAAAGTTATACCGAATTGACTTTTCAGCCGGAGAATATATATTGACTGATATTGGAAAATAGGGCTTGAGGAATTTTTTTGTGTTTGATTCAGGGAGAGTCATCAGGGATTTTTTAAGATATCCGCCGCGTTGCCTGTGTGTCTGGCTGACGGCGGCCTTTCTTTTATGCGCTTTTTCCGGGATTTACGCCCAGTCGGGCAAGAGTTCTGACAAGTACGCCAAAAAGGTGGTGATATTCCTGGACGCCTCGCGCAATATGGAAATCGGCGACGTGATGAAGCTGGCCGCCGGTGAACTGGCTGAACGGATCAGGAACCTTATTTCCGGCAGCAAGGATTATACCCGCGCCGAATCAGGCACGATGATCAGCGTTGAAGTGTTCGCCACCAAGAACCGGAAAATTTTCAATCACAACAAGTTCAATTTCCGGATCGGATACGGGGCGCTGATCAATCGCGACTTCAACGCCCTGAACGAATGTACTCCCCCGGACCAATGGTGGCTTGACCGCGAAACCGATATCGAACTGGTTTTCAACAAACTGATCCTGAAGGAAGCGGAAAGGCCCGATACCGTGGTGCTGGTGCTGACCAACTCCGATGAGAAAATACCCGAATTCAATGCAAGAAAAATTCCCAAATCGTCTTATCTGGAATGGATCCGGCTCCCGCGCGGCGAATTATATAAAAACCGCCTGAAAGACCTTAAACAGAAAATCGTTGCCGAGATCAATGACGCTTTCATCAATGTGGGCGATAAACTCGAACTGAAGCGCAGGCTTATCTGGGACATTGTGGAAGCTGATGCCAATGATCCGGCGTCGAATGTAAGAAAACTGCATTTCAGAGTGTCCAACCGGACCGGGAAAACTATAAAATACTGCACCCCGAGGGTGGTCGACAAGGCAGAAGGGGCTAAATGCCGTTTGAAGGTTGTCGGCGTGAAAGACCTCCGCACCGGGACCACCCGCGGTTCCGATCTTACCATCCAGTTCGTTGACCGCACTTCCAGGGACGTGAAGGTCAAATTCTTCCTGGCCGTCCAGGGGCAGAAACCACCAATGAACCGTCAGGAAAAAGACCTCACTTTCAAGTTCGACAAGGTCTACGATATAAAGCTTAACTGGCTCAAGAAAGCGAAAAGGATCATCAGACTGAAGGATTTGAAAGGTTATCCGAAGTCACTTTCTTTTACCATTGACGGTCTGGCCGAAATAAAAAAGTTCACCGACAAAGGAGCGGTAAGCCTGGACATTGTCGGATTGGACAACGCGAAATTCAATTCCTGCATACTGCTTTTCAATGGCAAAAAAGCGCCGAGGGTAATTCGTCAGTCCGGAAAGTGTTCTTTGCTGGTTAACCTGAAAGAACCGCTGATCGATCAGAACGCCGCAATCGCGCTCGTGGCAAAACCGGTGGGTGACTGCAAATTCGAGTGCGAAGAACCGCAAATGACTCTTACCGTCGTTGGTTCCGCGCGGCCCGTGATCCGGCTTACCGCCGACAAGATCAGCATCAACAAAAAACGCGAATTTACCGTGCCGCTTGATCTCAACGATGTAGAATCGGAAGTGTCGATAAAAGTCACGGTAAAGGACAATAACGGCGTCGAGGACGTCAAGGATGTAAACGTTAAACCGGACGACCGGAAATTGCCGGTGGTGAAATGGGACAGCAAGTCGTTCGTGAAGCCTGCCTCGATCACGATCGCGGTAGCCGACGGCAGCCGTACTTACCTGTGTTCTACTGATGGAAACGATGCCCAGAGCATTACCATTCCCGGAGACCGGATCAGCCTGAATATTGCTCCAAGGCCGGTTCCTGATTTCAGCTTCGTGCCTCCCACCGGCCCGGCCCCGCTCAAAGTCCGTTTCCAGAACCGTTCGAGAAACGCCACTTCCTACAAGTGGGATTTCGACAACGGCAAGGTCAGCAATGAGGAAAATCCGGTTACCGTATATGCAAAACCGGGTAAGTACCAGGTCAAGCTTACCGCTATCAACGCTGACGGCGAGGAAGTCACCGGCGCTCCGAAAACTATCGTGATCAATCCGCCCCCGAAACCGGTTCCGAGGTTCACCGTAAGCAAGACCCGCGTCCAGGCTCCCGCCAACCTGAATTTTACCAACCGTTCCGAATACGGGGTGCGGTTCACTTGGGATATGGGTGACGGCAGGCAGCAGCGCACAAGTCAGTTGGCTGATGAAAAATTCGCATACAAATACACCAAACCCGGCGACTATAAAGTTGTGCTTACCGCGTATGGTCCAACCGGGGAATCGGTTGCCTTTGAAAAGGAAATCACCGTTGAAGGTTCTAGCTCATACTGGATGCTTGTCCTTATTCTGGTAGTTGTCGGCATTGTTATTGTTGTGTTCGTGAAATTTTTTATTCAATCCGGTTATACCGCCGAAGTTGCCTTTTTCCGCAATGGCAAGCCGGAGGCCAAGCGAGTTCTTAAATCGAAACGGGCGATGGACCTGCGCGCCGAATTCCAGGCCGACACCCCGTTGAAAATATATCTGGTCTATGACCGCGAGGATGAAGTGCTTGCCCTGGAATTCCGTTCCGACGCCAATCAGGTGCTGGTTAATTCCCTGAACGGCGCCAAGGTGGTGCTCAAGGCCAATGTTCGCGGCAGTTCCGTCCCGCTGGGCAAATACCGCATCGACGGAACCGGGGAGGAATTCCAGGTCAGGGAAGTTGAAAATATCTGATATCCGCTTCCTGGGAAACGGATGATTGTTGTTTTTGGGAGGAGATTTTGTCATGAACGATGTTTGGAAGACCCTCATCGCGAATACCATTGTGCCTACAAGTTATACCTGGCTGGTAATTGCCGGCCCTGCTGCCCTGCTGCTGATAACCGTTGTTCTCATGCGTCTGATCGCAAGGCCCAAGCCCAACACCCGGGTTTGGATGACACTCGGAAGCGTTTGGCGCGCAGTCGGGCTGATTCTGTTTTTCGGAACGCTGATTGCATTTATCCTGGTGGCGATTTTCGACGGCAGACAGCAGACCGGTTACGAGCAGAGACTGCTGAAGAGCGCGAGTTCGCTTTCCAGTTCCCGTGACCAGAAAGTGCAGATCCGCGAGCTGCTCGACAATTCCGGCGATTATTTCACCACTGGTAATTTAAAGGATTTCGGCCGTGAGTATATCGGCAAACTGCAGGGGAACGAAAGGATCAATTTCCTGGATGCGTGGCTGATCAAGACCGGTAAGACTATTGTCGTCGCTGATCTTTATTTCCCCCCGAAAAAGCTTGCGGAGTTGAAAAGACAGGTGCAGGAACACGGTTCAACCATGCCGGTAACCGCCACTGAAGGTCTCCGTTACACCCCGGAACAGCTTAAAGTGTACAAGGACAGCGAATTCGCCAAGCTGTTCGGAATGCTTAACCAGAGACAGTGGAACTATTACCTGGAACGTTTCCTTGAGGTTAAGAAAAACCAGCTCAACGATATTATCGTGAGTCTGTGCGATTATTTGCCGTCCGACAAGGTTCAGGAGATGCGCCGGGAGCTTTATAAGCGCCGGTTTGATTCAGGCGGAGAAAAGGAACAGCCCCAGGTAACCGGGGAACTCCTTTCGTGGCTGATTTCCAGTTCCGAGAATAATTCCGGGTTGTTTGATGCGTTTCTCAGGTATCACATGTTTATCCGCCAGAGTCTCTGGGTGTTGTTTTACCTCCTGATTGATTTGTGGATTTTGATTGTAGCGGCCAAGATCAGCCGGGATGGCCGCCGCCGTCTGTTTCCCGTTTACTGAAGTTTCCGGATTGTGAACTTATAAGGAATATTGGCATGGGCAAAAAAGTATATATCGCGGTAGGCAGCAGCGCCGTCAAAGGCATGATGCGGCTGATCCGCAAATATAAGGAGGAAGGGCTTTTCCTCAATACCCGCGACTCTTTTATCGGGCTGGATTCAGACCGGGGCCAACTGCGCGCGCTTGAAGCGATGTCGCCTGACCGTGCCAAGGTCAATTCCGTTATGGTGCGCCTGAACGATTCGGATGCTTCCGCGAAATATGCCCGCCGGTTTCAACCGTTGTGGCGGCGGCTGGAAATCACCGGGGCCGGAGTCGGCGGCGACCGGACATTAAGTTTTGCCTCTCTCGAATGGACCGGGAACCAGTTCCTCAAGCAGGAAGTGGAAAATGCCGAACAGGTGATAGTTATCGGCACTGCCTTTGGCGGAACTTCCACCGGCATGTTCTGGAATCTGGCCCAGAAGATCCGTTCCCTGACTCCGCCCACCCCGCAGGGCAAGGAGCAGCGTTCGGTTTACGCGATGCTGGTTTTTCCCGCAATTGCCGGCGACACCCGTTCGTATCCGCGTTTGTTCATGAATATGATCGCGTTCCTGCAGGACATGGAGGTGCTAGCTTCGACTTCGTTCCTGAACACCAAAACCGACATTCCGTTCGTTGCCCCGGCGTTCCCGGAGAATTCCGACGGTAAAGTTTTCAAGACCTGGCGGGGCGAAGCGTTTTCTTCTCTCTACAGCTATCTGCCGTTTGACCGGATCTTTGCCATTCCTACCCCGAAAGAGGGTGAAGCGCTCGTGGGCGATATCATTGCGGAACAGGCTTTCCTGCTCGGACACCTCGCCTTCTGGGATCAGGCGCGGTTCAAAGCCGAGATTATCGATAACGCCGAGGTCCAGCGCGGTTCGGAGGATTCCCCGTTTGCCGCATTTTCGATGATCATAGCCCGGAGCGGCAAGAACAACCTGATCAAGCGCAACGTCTACAACTGGCTCCACAGCGAATGGGAACATTTTATTTCCGACACTTCCACGGACGCCGGGAAACGGTACGTTTTTGACGTTCTTACGGAAATCATGCGCGAAGGGGCTGATGTTGAAGAAGTCAGTCAGAAGATCGAGGAAACCCGCAAAATGTTTGCTGTCCGTTTGAAAGATATGGCGGTGCATCTTGAGGCGGGACTCGAATCACTTCGCAATGTTTTGTCCAACTACAAGCTCAATTGGCCCACCGTCAACGATCTTTTGGCCCGTCTCGAATCCAAACGTTACAGCGAGGAAGGTGTAAGGATCAATATTGAAGACATTATCGAAGGGTTTAACGAACTCAAACTCGATATTATTGAGAAATCGCTCCAGATCGATCCGTACAAGGAATTGATGCAGGAGTATATCGCCAAGGCCAGAAAGGTGATCGCCAAAAGAAAGAAATCCTTCGTATCAAACCTGATGGGCTATGGAGTCGATGCCGAAAGCGAAGTGCGTCATGAGCTGAAAAACTCCCTGAACCTGCTGTTGGACAAATATGTGCTGGCATGTCAGGCGGAGGCCTCGAAAAACCGGGTAGGGGAGATTCCCCGTAAGGACGAAGTGTTGTCCGCCAGGGAAATTCCCGGGTTCGGGCATATCCCGGGAATCAAGCTGGTCGACGCTTACTTGAAAAAAATGAGTTCGGAGCAGACCGGCGGCGCAAAAGCGTCTTTCCTTTACGATACCGTCAGCGCCGGAAAGGTCGACCTCAGCGAAGCCAAACAATTCGTGCCTCCCGCCACCTATACCGGACTCATCATGGCCGGACTCCAGAAGCACGACGAGCCTGCGATAAACGACTTGTACGAAACGGAAATATCCGATGTCATAGAGATGCTCAAGAAGCGTTTGGAAGAGGAAAAACGCGATGCCAATCCGCTGAAACAGATCAAGGTTTCGCTTAACGACGCTCCCAACCTTGAACCCAGCGCAAGGATGTTCATTGCCTCGAACCTCGGCAAATATCACAAGGCGTTTTATGTTTCCTACGGTCTGGCGGACAAACCCCAGTGGAAGCGGATTACCGATGATTTCGGATTGGAATCGTTCAATCAGATCGATCTCCGCCACAATCCGGAAAAGGCTTTCGAGCCCGGCGACTATCCCGGCAACCGCTATTTTGTGGGAAATGTCGAGGATGCCGGTGACGTTCAGGGAATCTGGCTCGGGGAAGCGGCGTTATCGCTTAAAGGCAAGGAAGTGGTCCCGGAGATCTACTCGGAAACTGAAACTATCGAATACGAACGTCAGGCCGCCACCCAGGAGAAAAACCAGTCGGTGCCGATGCGGTTGATGACTCTGCCGCAGGCTATTGCTTTCGGACTGGTCCTCGGCGCGGTGCAGAAAAGACTTGTCGACGAAGCCAAAAAGCTGGACAGAAATCCCGCCACCGTTACCGTTGCTTCGCTGAACGTGAAACAGAATCGGGGCCGCAAGCTCGAACTGACCGGACTCGACAACCCCCTCGGTGATTACCTTGCTTCCGGAAAAGAAGCGTTTTTAAGCTGCCCGTGCGAGTGGATCACCCCGGTTATGGACTGGCTGCGCGGCCCGTTCTGGGAAGACATGGATGTCCCCGCACTGGCCGAGGAACTTGGTTTGGAGCGCAATATCTGCCGCCGGCTTCAGCTTTATTTCCCCACCGAAACCAGGGAAAAGATCAAAGAGCTTGCCAGCAAGCTTTATAATCGCGTTAACGTTGAATTCAATTGATATTGTCTTATGAAACTCGAATCCCTCCACGAGCTTGGCGAACCGCGCCAGGCCTGCGTGAGAATCTGGAACCTGACCACGTTCAGCGGCGAAGACTTCCGCAAAGCGTTGAAAGCAGGTTTCAAGAGCAGCTATTTCAGTCTTGAAGAATGTACGGCCGCCTCCCTCGTCCAGGCCGCGAAAAGTTGTCTGGAGGCAAATGTCGTCGACGATGCCGGGCGGGAGACCGCGACGATTCTTTGCAAGGTCCTGGATGCGAACAGCCCTTTTATCGCTAGCTGGTTCAAGGATTTTAAAGTGAATGCGGCGCGTCATCCCGATCCCTGGTGTGAATGCGCGCTGGTGATGCAGCGGGGATTTCTCGGCGAGATGCTGTCCGGAAATCGTTCAGTGCCGTTCGTAGAGGCGGAAAAACGGCTTCTCGACTGGTTTGATTCGGAAAATTTGGCTGGTAAAATCTGGGACGACGCCTGGGAGCGGCAGTTGCGGCTGATCGAAAAAAGTCTGGAGAAAGCCGATGATTGAATTTGACGGTTCTCCAATTCTCCTGCCGTTTTATCCCGGGACCGGGGTTTACGACATTGTGGTGAAAGTTTCCGGGGAGAGTCTTGACCACTATTTTCTCAATCCGAAAAAGTTTCCAATGGAACTGCCGCTTACCCAACTCGACATGGGGCGTTGGCCCGCCTTGCTTGAGCGGAAGATGCAGGACGGTGATCTGTACATCCGCTTGATTGTCGATACCCGTTTTCTTGAGCCGGTGCTGGAGCCGTACCAGCGCAATCTGGCGGTTTACTTTTCCGATCCTTACGAGTTGATGGATAAGCTGATCCGTGACCAGATACAGACCCTTAAATTTGATATCAGCAATGTAAATCAGGACCAGCTTGCCAGGGCGATTGTGCAGAACCTGAATACCCCCAAGTCGCAAACCAAGGTAATCCTTACCGATTCCGGTTCAGGATACGGCAATACCTTGATGTTGTACCAGTTGGATCTGACCGGGATGAAGCATGCCATTGATTTCGAGGTTGCCGGACGCCGCATCAGCCGCGACTACCTGGTCGTAGACGATCCGGACGTTATTAAAACCACGCCGCGCATCAAGTTTGGCGTGGTAAAGGAAGACCCGTTCGAGAAAGTGATCGATGCCGGGCTGGTTATCGACCTCGGCAACACCCGGAGTTACGCTTTGCTGGTTGACGACCTTACCGGGCGCAGCGGATTCGTGGAGCCGCAAGTTAAGGAACTTGAACTGAAATCGTATTCAAGCTGGACCCAGGGAGGAGAAGCGGGGGTGTTCGACAGTACCCTTGGATTCGGTTCGCCGCACCGTTTGCCGTCGCGGATTGTCAATGAGCTTCCGGAGGAACTTACCAAACCGGTTTATTACAGCGAGAATTTGTCATTTGTCCGGGTAGGCAGGGAAGGGCGCTATATGCAGCAGCGGGTTTCCGCCGACAAAACCGCGCGGGGAATTTCCGTGTTGAGTTCGCCCAAGCGGTACTACTGGCAGAACGACAAGGAAAACCGGGAATGGCGGATGTGGAACCCGCTGACTGGCGAACGCGAAAGCATCAGCCTGCCTCTCGAGGGAATGCTTGCCGACGCTCTGCGGGAAAAATACCCGAATATCGATTCTCCGCATTTTCTCCCGCGCGCCTCGATGCTTTCCGCCATGTTCATTGAGCTGATCGAGCAGGCCGAAAGAATTCTCAACAATCCCGACTACCTGAAAAGCACCGATTTGCCGGGGCCGCGCCGGATTTCTCAAGTTCTGGTTACTTATCCTTCCGCCTGGACCAAGTCGGAGGTTTCGCTTTACAAGGAACAACTCCGCAAGGGCATTGACGCTTATGCCAAGTTGCGCGCGCTTCCGGTTCCGGAAGTTAAGCTGGAGTGTGACGAAGCCAGCGCCGTACTCCTTAATTACGTTTACAGCGAGATCCGCAAATACGGGCTGGTGGGGGAAAACTGGATCAAGTCGGTGGGTAGCGGCGAAAAGGACGGCCACGGCGAGGTCAGGATTGCGATTATCGACCTCGGCGGAGGAACCAGCGACTTGATGATCGCCGACGTGGTGGATACCGAACCCGGCGGGGGATGTCATCTCCGTATTGACCGTTATTATCAGGACGGGGTGAACAAGGCGGGAGACGAGCTTTTAAGGATCATTGTTGAGAAGATTGTGCTTCCAGCCGTCGGCTGGAACCTGTTCGGCGGCGCCTCCGGCCCGGAATGGGAAAGGCTGACGAAACATCTTCTTGGCGGCGGAAAAACGGAATACAGTGAACTCCGGCGTTCGTGGACGCGGAGTTTGTGGATACCTTTTGCTTTGAAAATAATCGACGCGGTGGCTTCGGACAATCCCGGCAGGATAAGTTTGATAGACCTCAATTTAAGGCTGTTCGGAAATGTTGTTGAGAAGATCGCCGCGGAACTGAATATTCCGCTTCAGCCGATGGCGCGCCGCAACGAACTGGAGTTGCCGACCGGATTCAGGGACATCTTCAGGCAGATTTGCGCCGGGGTGTTTTCTCCGATCGCCAGGCGTTTCGGAGCGGCAATCGCGGCATTTGGGTGCGACCGGGTGGTGTTTGCCGGGAAGACCTCGGAGATTCCGTTTGTGCGAGAGTTGTTCATGGAATTTATTCCGGTCCCTCCCGGACGGTTTATCCCTCTCCAGGGATTTTTGATGGGGTCATGGTTTCCGCTGTCTGGCGACGGGAGGATCGCCGACGCCAAAACCACTGCCGGGTTCGGCGGCGCGATTTATCTGCTTTCCGACGTTGGTTCGCCCCAGCTTGGCGCGGGGATCGCAATCGATATCGGGCATGCTCCCGGTCTCGGGGAGCATCTGCATTACTGGGGGTTCGTGCAACCCAACTCATTGCGGTTCAGCAATTCAGCATCGCTGTTCGGTCCGGGCAGCGGCAACGGCGATACCAGGACAATCAAAATGACTTCGCGGTCGTATCTGATCGGCCGCCGCCGGTTCTCGTATGAGTCGATGGACGCGGAAATTGCCTACGAAGTGCGAATCAGGCCGGAATACGCATCTATAGATATGCCCCAAAGCACCAGTTTTACCTTGAAATACGTGCTGCATCAGGATGATACGGTGGAACTTGAATTGTCGGGCGCGGACGGACGGCTTGCGGACGGCGCACGGCTGGAGCTTCGACACCTTGAATTGCGGCATCGCTGTCTGGCGCAAAGTGATTTCTGGCTTGATTCGGGCAACATTTTCCCAAACTGAATAAGGGAGGAATTTTAATATGAGAAAACGATTTTTGGCCGTGTTTCTGCTGGTGATGTTTTCTGCCTGCGCTTTTGTTTTAGCGGCGCAAAACCCGGAAACGGGATTGGAGGAACAGGAAAAAACCGCTGTTGAGAACAATGCGGTGGATTGTGTCCGGTTGAATCTTACCACCAGTGTGGTGATCGTGGTGCTGCTGGCGGGAATCCTGATAACCCAGGTGGTTATCCTGGCGCGGAAAAGCCGGGGTGATACCAGCGACATTGTGCGGGACCTGGATAAACAGTCGGAATATCTCAAGGACCTGGTGAGTAAGATCAATATAGTTTCAGGTGAGCATGACCGGATAAAGTCGCGCTTGAAAAGCCTTGATTCGAATCTTGGGTTTGTCAAGGGGGACGTCGAGGCGCTGCGGGGGAACCAGGCCAAGGTCAAGCTGGATAATCCGGCGGTTGCGGAGCCGCTTCATGATAAAGAGGCCGCGCCGGATCTGGCCGCGGAACTTCAGGAGAAATTAAAGTCGGCTGAGGCTGAAATTGCTGAATTGCGGAAGCAGCTGGAAGTTCCCGGGGCGAAATCCGATCCTTTCGGGAAGCTCCGTGCCAAGCTTGCGCCTGAGGCCATATTGGTTGAATTTGAGGAACTTGCCGCCGGATTGAACGCGGATTTGTTCAACGATCCGTTTTTGAAGTCGATATTTCATTACGTGCTGACAATCCGCGAGTTGTGCGGGGGGAACGCCAGCCGGGAACAGTTGATCGCGGTATTCCAGAATCTCGACGAGGTGTTGTTCCGGGCAAAGGAAAAGGATACCGGCAGGTTGCTGAAAATCAGGAAAGCCCTGGCGCCGGTTCTGAATCATGCTCTCGGGAAATCCGAAATCAAAGTTTCGTGGCCGGAACCGGGCGACGATTACAACGAGTCGCGCCATATTCTTCAGCATGATTCGCGGGGAGCGAGTATTATATTGGCGAAGTCTGCGGTGATCGAGTTCGGCAAAGAGCACAAGATCATAAAGTCCGAAGTGGTAACCGAATAGCGGAGAGAAAATGCGAATACCGGAAAGCTGCACCGCGCTGTTGAATAATTATCTTCTCGGGGAGGAACTTTTTCCCGGAGCAAGGCGAAAGGTATGTTTATATGACGCCCGGGTGGTTGGCACGTTCATCGCGAAAACCGTGCTGCCGGTTTCCCGCGCCGATTTCAAATGGAATCAGGCGGACTTGCAGAAACGGATCGCACAATTTGCCGCGCTTAATGACGACCGTTTGCTGGTCCCGGAACGCTGTGAAATTATCAACCGGATAGAAAAGAATGGCAACGGCGGCAATCTGAATCTGGACATCGGCGATTTGATCGTAGTTTTCGATACGGAACAATTTCAAATGCTTGATGCGAAAAATCTGGTGTCGCAACTTGTCATGGCATCTCCGAACCGGATACCACTTGATATAGGCTTGGAAATTGCGGAAAGACTGGCTGACATTATCGATTTTCTGCACGAAAAGCAACTTGTCCACGGCTGTATAACGGCTGAAAATCTGTTTTTCTCCGAACTCGGACCAAATAAACTGAAAGTGACTCTCGACGGTATTCCGGTTCCCGATGGAATCCTCGATACCGGCGGAATGATTGAAACGGATAGTCAGGAAAATGTTTATGATTTAAGCGGCGGGAAGAACATGAAACCCGAGTTTGACCGTTTGGGGTTCATTTCCGTGCTGCTGCATTCCTGCTGTATAACCGAAAGGGAGTTTTCTTTGGGAGAGCTTCGGCATTCCAGCCCATACGACCTGAAAAAACGGTTTTCGAGTTTTTCGAACGGGCAGTGCCAGGTTTTGAGCAAGGCATTGAGTCCGGGGTGCAAGCTTTCCTGTCGGGAAATAGTCGAACAGCTTCGCGGAAGCACCGGAGGAGAAATCGCGCCGGAGTCGAAAGGATTCTTCGGAAAGTTATTCAAGAAATAATAATATCCTTAGTTTTTATAATACTATTATGTATAACTAACCTCGGTAAGTATACTCCTGTGCTGTATCATTGTCCAAAATAGTTTCAAAAATTGATTTTTTTTAAGGAAATTATTGGATTACGGATTATATTAGCCGATTCTATTAGGATCAAGCTGTACATATAGGGGAAACGGGATGAATTTTACGATTCTTGACTGGTCGATTCTGATTGTGTTGCTGGTGGTAATCACCGCGGTTGCGGTAATTACGAACAAATACACTCAGTCGGTGGCCGACTTTCTTGCCGCGAACCGTTGCGCTAAACGTTATCTGCTGTGCATTTCCCAAGGGATTGCCGGGATGGGAGCGATTTCGATCGTAGCGATTTTTGAGATGTACTACAAAGCCGGATTTACGGCGATGTGGTGGAAAATGATGATGATCCCGATAGCGTTGCTGATCGTCCTTTCGGGGTTTGTCAGTTACCGCTACCGTGAAACCCGGGTTTTCACCCTGGCCCAGTTTTTTGAGACTCGTTACAGCAAATCATTCCGGGTATTTGCCGGGATTCTGGCCTGGGTGTCCGGGATTGTGAATTTCGGGATATTTCCCGCGGTTGGCGCCAGGTTTTTCAAGTATTACTGCGGACTGCCGGATTACATTAATATCCGTTTTATTGAGGTCGGCCAGAAATTTGTTCAGCATCACTGGAACCTGCCGAACTTCAAAGGTACGGCATATTTATTCAATTTTGACATAGACACTTTTGCACTGATAATGCTTTTCCTGCTGGGGATAAGCCTGTTCTTTGTTTTTATCGGCGGCCAGATTGCGGTGATGATTACCGACTTTGTCCAGGGGATGTTCGTGAATATCGTTTTTCTGGTTGTCCTGCTCATTTTCCTGTATAAATTTGACTGGAACACGATTATCAGCACCTTGCAGACAGCGCCTGAAGGCCAGTCGATGATCAATCCCTTCCGGACGGCCAAGATGGCTGATTTCGGCGTTTTCTATTTTATTATCGGTGCATTCGGTTCGATCTACAATCAACGTGCCTGGCAGGGAGCCCAGGGATACGCATGTTCCGCGAAGAATGCCCATGAATTGCGGATGGGAAGCATTCTCGGGGAATGGCGCGGTCTGGTGCAAATGCTGATCATCATGATGTTGCCGATAGGCGCGTGGGTGGTGATGCATCGTCCGGAATTCAAAGGTGTGGCCGATGCCGTCCATAATGTATTGAACGGTATTCCCAATCCGCAAATTCAGAAGCAGATGATGGTTCCGGTTACCCTGACCAAATTTCTTCCGATTGGGATTACGGGGTTGTTCGGGGCGGTAATGCTGGCGGCTTTTATTTCAACTCACGACACCTATATGCATTCCTGGGGGAGTATTTTTATTCAGGACGTTATTCTGCCGTTCCGGAAGAAACCTTTTACCCCGAAACAGCATATCTGGATGCTCCGGGGATCGGTGTTTTTTGTGGCGGCATTCATTTTTGTTTTCAGTTTTTATTTCAGCCAGACCCAATATATCCTGATGTTTTTTTCCATCACCGGGGCGATATTCCTGGGGGGAGCGGGGTCATGCATTATCGGCGGACTGTACTGGAAGCGAGGCTCCACCAAGGGCGCATGGACGGCCTTGGTTTCCGGTTGCGTTATTGCTTTTGGTGGATTGTTTATCCGTCAAAGTTGGAAAGACTGCTTGTATCCCTGGCTGGAAAACCATCCGACGTTATTGAAATGGTTTACAAATGTGATTGAGGGAATTGCCAATGCCGTTCCCGGAATCAACTGGAAAGTCACTCCCGAAAACTTTCCATTGAATGGACAGTGGTTCCTGTTTCTGGCAATGATCACTGCGATTATCGGTTATGTGGGATGCTCGTTGTTTGACTGGCTGATCCTTAAAAAGGAAGCCCATGACATGGACCGTCTGCTGCACCGCGGCAAGTACGCGATCAAGGGTGAGCACGGCGAACACATGACCAAGCCTCCGACCGGTTGGCGGGCAATCCTGCCCTCGAAGGAATTTACCGGCTGGGACCGGGTGATTTACTATGCCAAAATGTCTTGGACATTAGGCTGGTTTGGGATATTTATTGTTGGAACATCTTACAACCTGTATTTGCTGTGGTCCAAAGACAAATACTGCAGTGATGCCGGTTGGTCAACCTATTGGTGGTGGCACATTACCGTTACCCTGGTGCTTGGTATCGGTACGACCATCTGGTTCCTGATCGGCGGAATTGTTGATGTCAAGGACTTGTTTAAAACTCTCAGTTCGGCAAAACGTGACCTGCTCGATGTCGGGATGGTGGTCGACCATCACAACCTTGGGGAAAATCCCCATGACGCCGAGGAAGTCCACGCCGAAGCTCTGGGAGAAGCTTCAAAATTCCCGGAACTCGAAGACCATCCCTCGGACGCAACTGCTGCCGATGCTGAAAAGCCGGAAGCAGACTCAGAAAAGAAGTAGCCGTAACCGGTATAAGTTGGATTAACAGGCAGAGAGCAACCTTTTCCGGGTAGCAGAGAAATTGAAATGAGTTCGAACTTTTCCGGGCAGGAACTACCGCTCTAACTTGAAGAATTCAAGTTGCTTGCATGCGGAAGTACTGATTATTTTTTCTTGTTGGTCAGTTCACGAACCTTGGCCTTAAGGCGATCGGTATACGCTTTGCGGCGGCGGCGTTTCTGAACCTTATTGTACTGTTTACCCATGTCTATAAACCTGTTGAAATTGTTGCATGAAAACTCTTAATGTATCTGTATTCCCGGAAGTTTCAAGATTAATTTTAAAGTCTTATCGGGGTTTTCTTTGGCAAGCGGGAAAAAGAGGCTATCTTATAGGTTTGCGAAAATAACCGTAATCTTGAAAGGATACAGTTTTGAAAATAGGGAAAATTTTAGTTACGTCAGTTGCGGCGGCAATGCTTATTGTCAATATCGCCAATGGCGCTGATACATCGGCAAAAGTGGAAAAATCCACCCCGAAGTCCGAAAAGAAACCGGCGGTGGAAAAAAAGGCGGTTAAACCGGAAGCTAAACCTTCCCCTGCAAAGGTAGCCGCACCGAAACCTGTAGTAAAGCCTGTTTCCAAGCCTGTAAAGCCGGTAAAAAAATCAGAAGTCAAGAAAGTTGTTAAAAAGCTTCCCCCGAAGCCTGAACCGTCTGCAAAATCGCTGTTTAAACCCAGTCTGATTGACTGCGGGAAAGTTTTAAAACTGGCGAAAACAGTGACGGCTAAAGAGTTTCCGGACGCCGACTCGGTACTCCTGGACGATTCTGAACAGATTGTTTACGAAGCCGATGGCACTTCGATTACCAGTGACGAAGTCTATGAAAAAGTCCTGACCGAAAAGGGCAAGCGCAAAAGCCGCACCATGCAGTTTTACTACATGCTGCCGTACTCGACGGTCAAGGTGAAAACGCTGGAAGTTATTAAACCGGACGGCAAGGTTGTAAATGTTGACATTAAGAAGAATTCCCGGGAGATGATCAATGAAGCCCAGATGAGTTCCAACATTTACAATCCGAATTTCAAGAAACTCGAAGTAACGATTCCGGAGCTTGAGATCGGTGACATCATCCACTACCGGTCATTGCGCGATACAGTCAAGACCCGGGTGCCGGATACCTGGTGCGAATACCTGGTGCTGGAATACACCAATCCGATCCTGAATTACACTGTGGTGGTTAACGGGCCGAAAAGCCTTCCCCTTAGAAAGGTAAATATTTTCGACCGGATTCCCGGAAAAATAACTTCTTCCAAAAAAGTTAAGGGCAACCGGATCATTTACACCTGGAAGGTGAAGGACATTTCCCGAATATTCCGGGAGCCTGCGATGCCGCCGTTGCACACCGTGGTTCAGCGCCTGCTGATGAGCACCATTCCGGACTGGAAGTACCTGTCTGAATGGTATTGGAACCTCTCTAAGCCGCATCTGGATAAAGTGACTCCGGCGATGCGTAAGAAAGTTGCGGAACTTACGAAAGGGCTCAAAACCCGGAACCGGAAGATCGAAGCAATATTCAAATTCGTTTCGCAGGACATCCGGTACATGGGACTGACTACCGAGAAAGTCGCTCCCGGCTACGAACCACATGACGTGAATATTACTTTTGAAAATAAATACGGGGTGTGCCGGGACAAGGCGGCGCTACTAGTTGCCATGCTGCGTTTGGCCGGTTTTAATGCCTACCCGGTGTTGATCCACAATGGCCCGAAGAAGGACAAGGAAGTTCCACAGCCTTATTTTAATCATGCCATTTGCTGTGTGGAAAACCCGGACGGTTCATATACGTTGATGGACCCGACCGATGAGAACACCAAGGAACTGTTGCCGTCATATCTCTGCAACAAGAGTTTTCTGGTTGCGAAGCCAGACGGCGAAACTTTGAAGCTTTCCCCGATTGTCCCGGCAAGGGAAAACCTGTTGAAGATAACCACTACCGCCAAGCTTACCCCGAAAGGCGGCGTGAAAGCCGTAAGCGTGCTTGATTTCGAAGGCGTGAACGACGGCATTTACCGGGGAGCTTTTGCGCGCTGGAAGCCGGAAATAAGGAAAAAGTTCTTTGAAGGCCGTCTCCGGAACATCCTTCCCGGCGCCAAACTCGAAAAGCTTGAAATTACCCCGAAACAGCTCCGAAATACCAAGATTCCGCTCAAAGTCGTGTTGAAATACGAGTCGGGGAACTGTCTCATCAAGAGCCGTGGAGAAATGCTGTTGCCGTTGCCGTGGATGGGCACGTCGTTTGGCGTGGTTAACTTTATCCTCGGCAACGCCGGTCTGGAAAAACGCCGTTTCCCCATGATGACCGATATTGCCTGCGGGGTTTCCGAAAAACTCACGATTGACCTTGGCGGCCAGGCCGGTAAATCAATCGCGATGCCCCAATATCCCAGGATCGATACCGACACTATAAGCTGGGACCGGAAGATAAGCCGTAAGGATGGAAAACTCACCGGCAGCGGCGAATTCCTGATTAAGGTGGTTGAATTCAATCCGAAACAGTATCTTGCGCTCAAGCAGAACCTGAAGCAGATGGAATACGAGAAGCGTAAAATGCCGATTTTCGCCAAGGCAAAGGTTAAAAACGCGTTTCCCGCGATTCCGGATGTGGATAAGGCCGATGTGCTTATCCTGAGTTATAAATCGGAGATTTACGTTCCGGACAAACATTCCTGGACGCTGACCCGGAAAGTGAAAAAGAAAATCCTTACCTATGCCGGGAAAAAGTCAAACGCCGAACTTAAAATCGGATACAATCCGGTATGGGACGAAGTAAAACTCGCTGATGTGAAAGTGACGAATCCTGATGGAAAAGTCCACCTGATCAAGCCTGCTGAAATCAACCACATGGACGCCGGTTGGGTTGGTTCCGCGCCGCGTTATCCTCCCGGCAAGATATTGGTGGCGAATCTGCCCGGCGTTGACGTCGGCAGCGTGATCGAATACACCATTTCGGAAAAATACCGGAAGCGTCCGTTTTTTGCGATTCTCGGTAGTTTCAGGTATAGCGATCCGATTGTTAACAAGGAGATCAAGCTGACCGTTAACCGGAAGCTGATTCCCCAGGTCCTGCCTCCGGCGATGCTGCTGGACAAGGACGAATTCAGTTTGTCCGGGGACAATTACGTTTACCTCTGGAAAGCCGGAAATCAGGCCGCTATCAAGTCTGAAGACAATCTTCCGCCCTGGTGGAGTTTCTGTCCCGTGGCGGCATTCAGCGCCGGGGATCTGAGGGATTACATTTCGGAAGTTACCGCGGCCATGAAGAAAGCGGCGTTAAATCAGCCGCAAGCGAAAAAAATTGTCGAAAAGCTTCTGAAGGGAGTTAAATCAGCCGGGGAAAAGGCGATAAAAATACGTGATTTCGTGGCTGTAAATATTCGCGGGGCCGGACCGGGACTTGGAAGTCTGCCACTGGACACGATCACTCCCGCCGACCGGACTGTCAAGGACGGTTACGGCAATGACCCTGACCGTGCGGTGGTTCTTTACGCGATGCTAAATTCCGCCGGGCTGAAGCCCGAGTTTGTATTGGCTTCAGATTATTCGCCTATTCCGGAACTGTCGCTGTTCCTGTTGGAAAATCCCCAGCCGGAGTTCTTCGGCAAAGTGCTGGTGCGGTTTAAACTCGACGGTAAATATATCTATCTGAATGACACTGATCAGTACGCTAAACTTGGTTCTTCAAGCTACGCCGGAAAACTGATTCTTTGTCCGTCCGGCAATGTTGGGACGGTGGACGCGGCCGCGGACCTGGACAGCAAACTTGCCATCGAATACGACATTGCGCTGGCGGCAGACGGCGATGCCCGGATTACCCGCACTGAAAAGAACTTCGGGATCAATTTTCAGGAATTTCACTGTACTTTCGCGGAGATGACCCCGGAAAAACGGAAGCGTTATTTCCAGCAAACGGTGTCGGGGGTCTCCCAGGCGGCGAAGCCTGTTGGAAAGCTTATCACTGATTATTCCGTTTATCCTGGCGTGGAGAAATTCACCGTGAATGTTAGTAAATTCGGGGTGGATGACAGCGAGTTTCTGTATTGCATGCTTCCCGGCAATATCCTGAAAAACCTGGTGAGACTGCGTTCGGAAACCAGGGAATATCCTTACTACCGCGATGATAAACTGCAACTCGGATTGTCGTATCGGATACGGCTCCCGGAGAACACGGAAAAAATTGTTTCCGTGCCTGAGAATTTTACCTGGAACTGCCCGGACAACGGCGGGAGCATTACTTATTCGGTTAAAACCGTATCCGTGGCAAAGAAACCCGTCGAGATTATCATTAACTGCAAAGTCGACTTGAAACCGTCAATTTTGCAGCCGGAAAACTACGGGAGCCTGCTTCGGGTCCAGGAAAAACTTTCCCATCCGGGAAGGAACCTTATTCTGTTGCGGAAAAAAGCCGGGCGGAAACGTTGAAAAGCTGACTTTATCATTTAAGTTTATCAGCGCACGGAAACAAATCAACGATTGGGTACAATGAGTAAGATATTCAGAATATTTTCAGGGCTTCTGGTCCTGACGTTTGCTTTTATTATCGCAGGTTGCGGACAAGGCGATTATCCGCCTCCTTCCCTGACCCGTTCAAACCTGATTCTGGAACTGTTCAGCGCCTTGAAAAATAATGATTCACAATTGGCAATTGCCAAGATTCAGAAACTCCGTAAACTTGAACAGTCAAACGTTTTTATTGCGAAACTGGAAATCCAGGAGCAGAACAACCTTATCATAAATAAAGTACAAAAAGATGTTGATGCCGGGAAGATCGACAAGGCGATAGCGCTCCTTAAAGATGAAGTGAAAAAATACGACGTGTCGCCAATTCCAAGGCAGGCGATAGTGGAAGTAGAAGCCCTGAAACAGTTTGACGACCTGATCGAAAAAATGAATCATCCGGTGACGTCCCAGCAGTTGGCTTACGCTATTGTGGATATGCGGAAGCTTATCAAGGCGAAAAGCAAACTGCCGGAATTAAAAAAATACAAACTCGATAAAATTTTTAAAAAATATCTCGCCAACCGGAAAAAGCTTGCTGAAAAAATGGAAAAAATCGAGGATACCAGGGCAGAATTCGATTTGGTCAGTGAAACGGCGTCATTGGCTTCAACCGACAGAGCGCAGGCAGAATCCGCGCTTGCATGTCTGGCTTTGGATTCGCCTTCGCATCCGGCGGTAAAAAGATTCATGAAAACCCGCAAAATTTCCCCCGATACCATCATTCCCGGCATGGAAACCAAACCGGACAAGAAGAATGCGGATGTCAGGTAAAAACTTCAACCTGCTTGTGCTGTTTTGCGCTTTCTTTGTTGCGGCGGCCGGTATTTCCGCTGCTGAAAAAATTCCGGAAAAATTCACCAAACGCTGGCAGTTTCTGCCGAAAATCGTGGCGGAGATAAATCAATTGCCGGTGACCAGGGACGAGCTTATCCAGGAAATATATTCCCGTTATCCGCAGATTCCCCCGCCTGAAGCGTCAAACTGGCAGTTGCGCGGAGTGGCAAAATCCGTTCTGGACAGCATGATGGAGAAAATGATCGTGCTGCGGCGGATGAAAGCCAGCGGCATCGTTCCCAGCCGGGAACTGGCGAAGGAGGAACTGGTGAACGTTATCGAGAAAATTCCCGCCGGGAAACGCGCCGATTTCCTTTGCCGGGTCAGCCGTTCCAATGAAAAAGATCCCGTGAAAGTGGTTGATGAACTCAGCCGTGATCCCCAGGCGCAGTATGATCTTGCCCGAGAGAAATGGATCAGAGAGGTGGTTGCGCCGTATACCGAGATAACTGAAAATTCCATCCACAATTATTATGATCATAATAAAATGCTTTTCAACCGTCCCGAACGGGTTACCATTTCCCATATCCTTATCCGTCCGGAGAGGATAGAAAAGGATATGAAGGGGAAGTTTAAAGAAAAAAAACCGCCCGAGTTTTATGATAAACTGGCGAAAGAACGTATAGAGAATATCCAGTCAAGACTCAAAAAGGGAGAATCTTTCGAGAGGATTGCCTCCCGCGAAAGCCATTGCCCCAGCGGGGAGTTCTCCAAGGGATACCTTGGAACTTTCGCAAAAGGCGGAAAAGTACGGCCGGAACTTCAGGAAGCCGCATTTTCCCTGAAAGCCGGGGAGACCAGCGGAATTGTAAAAACCAAACATGGATACCATATTATCAGAGTCGATGATAAGTTTCCCGCTGAGTTTATTCCGTTCTGGAAAGCTAAAGATGATATCAAGGAAAAACTGAGACAGGATAAAATCAAACGTAAGTTCAAGGGCATATTAACTAAGGAAAAAGATTTTCTTAAAGTTCGAGTCCTTTTATAAATGAAATATTGGAAAATAGCCATGAAAGCATTCAGTAATACAGTCATAGTTTTTCTTCTTGCTCTGAGCTGGTTCGGATTTTCCGCGAATGGAAATGCCGCGGCGGGTGACAAGCCGGAAGCCGCGGCCCGCTGGGAATTCCTGCCTGATGTGGTGGCGGAGATCAACGGCGAAAAGATAACTAAAGCGAAATTCCTTGAAGAACTTAAAAATCTTCCTCCGTCAAGTCAGCTTCCTCTGCTCGATAAAGAACGTTTGAAAATCTTCGCGCGCGGTCTCGTTGACGAGATGATTGATCGCAATGTCCTTAGAATGATCGTTGTCGAATCAGGAATAAAGCCTTCACCGGAACTGGTGAAATCTGAATTCGACCGTTTGTATCGGGCTTTTACGCCGCGGCAGAGACAGGAGTTTCACCAGCGTATGAAGGAATTGGGCCGGAAATCCATAGCCCAGCATAAAAAGATTATCAGCGAGAGCCCGAAGATCCAGTTCGATGTGGCTTATAATCTGTGGGTGGATACTCATATCGTCCCCCAAATTGAGGTAAGTGACGACAAAGTTGAAAGTTTTTACCGGGAAAATCAGCGCCGTTTCCGTACCCCGGAACGCGCCAAGATAATGCATATTACCATAAAATGCCCGACAATCTCGAAGAGTCTTGGCATGAGGCAGATAAACCGGATTCGCAGAAAAGTCAACAATCGGGCGGAAACCATGCTTTCCCGCATCAAGCAGGGAGAGAGTTTTAAAAAGCTTGCAAAGGAAAGCGATACCCCAAGCGATCAGGTTACCGTTGAACTTTCTGGGAGAGGGCAGGGAGATATGCAGATTATCGCCAATCATGCTTTCCGGCTCCGGCCGGGAGAGGTCAGCAACGTAATTGAAACCCCCGACGGCAATTTGCATATTATCAAACTGCTTGCGATCAAGCAACCCGGATTTATTCCTTTTTCCCAGCTCAAAGCCGCACTGAAAAGACAAATGCGGGAAAATGAAATCGAGAATACCGTGAGAAAACGTATTCAGGAACGTAAAGCCAAACTCAAGATAAAATATAATATCTGAAATACCTGTTTTATGGAAATTTCCGAACTGCTTGAACTTATGGATAAACGCCGGAGTTGCCGGAATTATCTCGACCGCGAGGTATCGAAAGAAATGCTCGATAAGTGCCTGGAAGCCGCAAGGCTCGCTCCGTCGTCATGCAATAAACAACCTTGGCGCTTTGCTATTGTCAGGGATCAGGAAACCAGGCGGAAAATTTGCCGGGAAGCCTTGTTGCCGGGAATAAAAATGCCGTGGGCCGAAACCGCCCCTGTTCTTGTTGTCCTTGGCGCCGAACCCGCTTCCGTTCCTCATAAAATCGCGCCGCTGCTCTCCGGTATCAAATACCACCTGATCGACATCGGCATAGCCGGTGAACACTTTGTCCTTGCTGCCGAAGCCCAGGGACTGGGAAGCTGTTGGATCGGCTGGTTTCGCGAAAAACCGGTAAAGAAAATCCTTAATATTCCGCGCAAAGTGCAACTGCTTTCACTTATCACGATTGGCTTTCCGGCTGAAATATCCGAACCACGGGAACGTCTGCCTATGGACAGGATTGCCGGATACGACAGCTTTCCCGTTTAAAAATTATTCAGTTTTCCACTGTTCTTGTCTTGATGAAAACTCATTATTGCGGTATCTTACGCTTTCCAGGCAAATCAACGCCTTTGGAGAGGTGGCTGAGTGGCTGAAAGCACAGGTTTGCTAAACCTGCGTAGGGGAAACCCTACCGGGGGTTCGAATCCCCCCCTCTCCGCCATGCTTATCTTATTTATAATCATGCAGTTATAAATATTAAAAATCACTTTCCCCCACATTTCACAACGAACTCTCAATTATTCAGCAGGTTTGCTCCACGGATTGTGTCCTCGTAATTTTGCTTCAAAGACAGGTAAAGTTTGACCATATCCATCGAATCATGACCAGTCCATTGCATCACGGTGTGTATCGGTATATTCTTCTCAACGCACCTCTTGATAAAGTAATTCCTGAACGAATGCCAGTGAAGCCTGCGTTGGTTTCTATCTATCCCGACTATTGGGAACAAATCCTTGAGCCGTTTGAGTAATTGAATGAGCAATATAGGCATATAATTCGTTACCCTTTTTAATGTCGTTTAAATCAACGCTGATGAATTTTATCTCTTTCCCGCCCTTATCCCTGTAAATCTCAATTTCTTTGCCGTATTGCCTTAAAAACGCAATTGTCGCTATTATTTGCAGGTATTTACTTATCTCTCGCCTGAATTCTACCTTTTTAGCTGAAAAGGAAAGATGACTGGCATATGGATTTACCACTTTTACCGGATTAAGTAATTTTTGAAATATATGATGCTTTTTAATTATTTGTTTCTTTACTTTATCTTTTTCCAATCCTGCCATACTGAAATTATTTTTCTGGCTTTCAATAATATCCCTGGTCTGTGATTCAGTTTCAGTCAAATTTGAAACTATAAATCTTGATTTGGTTTCAGCATCTATTCTGCCCTTTACATTGGTAAGCATTATCGCTGTTGGCCCATGTTTTTCATTAATCATGGTTCTCAACTTTCCATCAGGGCAAACAATTGTCGATTCAATTCTTAATACTTTTTGGCTGATTAATCCTCTGATTGGATATAATGCGTCACATTCAAAGCTGTTTCCCAGCCCTGCTACTTCTTCTATACATATCAGCTTGTTTTTTATTGAACCTTCCCGGTAGAATAGAGCTTTTGGAGTTAGAGCAGAAAGATTTATAACTTCTGATTCTAAACAAAGTGTAATAGTTTTTTCCTGGATGGTGGATTTTCCGCTTGCTGAACTTGATTGCAGTAATAGTGCTAATGGATTATCCATTTTCCTGCTGGTCATTGTAAGATATGAGAGCAGGATATTAAATTCTTCTCCGACTATCCCCAATTTTCTGTAATCCAGAACTATCTGCTCCAATATATCCGGTGAACTAGCCCATTTTTTTACGAACTTTTCAAATTCTATATCAGATTCGCCTATTTTTTTTTGAAGATTTAAATTACGATATTTATTCTGGAAATTTTCTGCTGCTTTCAATACCTGCATCAAATCGTTTTCTATATCATCTGCCTGGATTCCTGTTTGTGCATGAACAAGATTGGCGAACCTTTTTCTTATTCCATTGCTAAATATATTGCTGATTTTATCTATTACTTCATTTTTACCTGATTGAAATTTCAGGACTAATGATAATACTGTTCGCTTAATGCTTAAATAATCACTTGAAATGCGTATATTTTTGTCCTGTCATTAATTTTACAGGAGGATACAATGTCACGGTCAAAAACGCATATTGGAGAAAATCTCAGGATGAGCGACTATTTGAGTGTTGGGGTAATGGCTGGAATAATTCCCCTTAAAATCATTCGGGAAACGCTCGAAGAAACAGGCAAGGGGAGTATCCGGCGGCGAAAACTCACCGGGGAATTGATGGTCTATTATGTTATCTGTCTGGCCCTGTATTCAAAGGTTTCCCTGAAGGAGGTGTTGCGGTGTTTGCTCGAGGGGGCGCGCTGGCTGGGCAAGGCCTCGCCGGAGTTTATGGTTTCCGCCAAGTCGTCAATTTCCAAGGCCAGGTTCCGGCTTGGAGTTGCTCCTTTCAAGGTTTTGTTCAAAAAAATAGCCAAACCGGCGGCCACGGAAAAAACCCGTGGGGCGTGGTACAAAAATTGGCGTTTGACTGGACTTGACGGCAGTACGCTTGAGCTCCCGGATGAACTGGAAAACGCCGCTGAGTTCGGGCGTCCCGGGGCCAGCCGGGGAAGAACTGCCTACCCGCAGATACGCTTTGTGGCATTGTTTGAAATCGGAACCCGGATTGTATTTTCGGCCGCGGCGGGAAAATATGCCGAATCCGAGCAATCCCTGGCGATGCGGATTGTTAAAGACCTTGCTCCAGGAATGCTGTGTGTTGCCGACCGTTATTGTTCGACTTTTAAACTGTTCAACGCCATGCGCGATACCGGAGCCGACGTGCTGGTCCGGGCCAGAAAAAATGTCACGCTGCCGTGCTTCAAGCGCTTCAAGGACGGCTCCTTCCTCAGTGAAATCTATCCTGATTTAAAAAGCAAGCGACGCGGCGAGAAAGGACTCCGGGTCAGAGTTGTTGAATATACCCTTGAGGGAATAGCCGGAGCGGAGTCAAAATATATCCTCATGACAACCATTCTAGATCCGAAAGCCGCTCCAGCTAAAGAGCTTGCCGCGTTGTACCACGAGCGCTGGGAAGTCGAGATTGCTTATGACGAGTTGAAAGTTCACCTCAAAGAGTCAGGTCAGAATCTGAGAAGCAAACGCCCCGAACTGGTTCTCCAGGAATTTTACGGATACATGCTTGCGCATTTTATCATCAGGAGCGTGATGCACCAGGCCGCCCTGCAGGCTGACGCGGACCCGGATGAACTGTCATTCGTTAACGCCGTGAGAGTTATAAGAAGAAAAACAACCTCCGCCACCCCTTTTTCCCTGGATGCAACACCCGCGCAAATGCTATAAGGCCATTTTGAATGAGATTCTCGAAGAAAAGATTTCTTCCAGTCGCGGACGGCAAAATCCAAGAGCGGTAAAGAGAAAAATGAAAGGTTGGCCGATCAAACCCAGGCAGACAAAATCCCGGATAGCCAACTTTGACGAGGCTATAAATATCTTAAGCGAACAGTATTAGCTTTAACTTCAATTTTCCCGGCTTCGGCCCAGCCATAGCCGTTATATATATTAATAGTATAGAGTCTCGGAGGTGTTTTTCGGGGGATTTCACCGCCCAGTTCCCAGCGTGAATATTGTTCAGGCTTTACTTCAAGTACATTCTTTCCATTGATTAAAACGATTTTTGCTTCCTTGGTAAATCCCAGACATTTTCCAAAGATTCGCAAACACCCATTCTGTGAGACGGTTGCACCTTGGTTTCCCTGATGCCACCACACTTCCGGAAGATTAAGGAAAAATAACTTTTAGCGCAACTTGCCTGAACTAAGCTTGAAAACATAAATTCCCATGGAAAATTCTTTCGGAATAGTGAACATCAAAGTGTCACTCGATGCCTGTAAGATTTTTGCCTCCTTCCATTTCAATGCCTTGGAATCTGGCAATATTTCACTTGTCAAATCTTTACCAGGTAAAGCAGTATGGGCAACATGAACTATCAATTCTGAGGAAAAACCGCTACCCGAAACCATTACCACTTCTTCAGAAACGACCGGATCTGAATGCCAATATGTTGTTATCTGTATGGAACTGTCCATTTTATCCACTCCACTTGCTGGTCTGTTGTCCGGTATAGTTAAACTTTCAGTTTTTTTCATCAAAACCATATCCGGCTAAATGCACTGCTTCTCCATTTTTTACGGGATCGGATAAATAAAAAACACATGAAACAGATTCACTTTTCCGAGCAACTTGCCTTGTATTTTTCTTTTTATGCATTTTTCTCTCTTTTTGCAGGAGTTCCAGTAGATCCTCTAATTATAAGTTCGGGAATAATTTTATCACCTTTCCTTTTTACGTAATCGTTTATGAGCCGAATCAATTGACTTGCGGCCTCATAACCCAATTCCGCATAATCCTGTCTTATCGTTGTCAAGGACGGCAATGTATACCTTGCCGCCGGCATATCCTCAAATCCCGTAACTGAAAAATCTTCAGGCACATTAAATCCATATTTCAAGGCAAGATTAAGCAGTGTCACTGCTTCATCATCCCTTACACATATATATGCACTGGGACGGTTTTCACATCTTATCACTCTTTCCATTTCTTTTTCATACTGCTGAGGGGAAACATCTGTTTCAATGGGGAAATAGTGACTTTTAGATAACGGACAATTCCAAGCTTCAAGTTGTTTTTTAACAATCTCTATCCTGCTACGTGTGTGGCTGGTAATACTACTGCCTACAGGAAATACCAAGCCAAAACGCCGATGCCCTAAATCGTATAAATGTTGGATGACTTTGCGCATTCCCCTTAGATTATCGATTTCAAGAAAATTTTTTGCTCCATCACTGGCTGTTCCCTGGTGTATAAAAGGAATTCCGCTTTTTTCAATTAAACTTAAAACTTTAGAAGATTCCTTATAACAACGGAGCAAAAGAGCTCCATCTACCGGACGGCGATTTCCGCTATGAATACTCACTAATTCATCTACATGATCCCAGGAGTATATATGAAGTATATGCTTTTCCTCTTTTACCCGAACAGCTATGCCGCTAAGAATGGCCTGCATACTTACATGCTCCATAAGCGGATAATCACCCAGAATTACAGCTATATGCTTCGATACCCGTATTTCAGGAGCAACAAACGTCCCTCGCCCAACGATTCGTACTGCATAATTTTCACTAACCAGCTTATTCAGGGAGCGCCTTATTGTTTTACGGTTTACTCGGTATTCTTCAGCCAACATTTCTTCTGCTGGCAACTTTTCGGAAGGCATGTATTTACCATTGACAATATCACCCTTCAGCTTTTCGCTGATTTGATAATAAATAGGTATTACGCTCTGTTTATTTACTTTCATGGTAACTTTATTTGTATTGTCCACATTTGTCCATATATTATTATTATAGTGGACAATATAATAATTGTCAAGTCCATTTACAGTTTTTTTGCTAAAGAGAGAAACGCAAGGACAAGATTATGTCTAATGAAAAGATATAAACATATAAAACGTTCTATACGGAATTCATGCGGAGAAATGACGAATGGATTTCCGTCATTTTTGAATTTGACTGATGCGGTTTTCTGGAATTTATTCAGGAAGAAATGCTGTTTTTTTCGTGAAAAGTGTTTGCATTGAGTCGCTGTGGCACGGCAGTCTAAGTGTGTTGTGGGGATATAGTGCGTCTTGAAAAATAGAGCGCCCCCCTCACAGGCCGGCATTAGGATGACTGTAAGCCGCTCATCTGATGGATTATTTGTTGGTTACCCAAAGCACCTCCATCTGCTCATCCCACTCCACCGGAATTCCCCGGCGGAGCTGGTTCAATGACAACCCGTCCGGTTCATTTCCAGCGATGATCGCCTCCTGGGATTCCGGAGCGAGGATTACCTTTCTTCCGCGCTTGTGCTTGACGATGAGTAAAACCATCAACGCCACAGTATGGTTGCCGGAATCCGGGATCAATGACTTGTCCGGGATCCCGGCTTGCAGTTCCTTGACCAGCGATGGCGAGAAAGGCAGAATGACGGATTACCCCAAAAATGAATTTTTATACAGTTCGCGCGAAATGATCTGTTGACATTTTAAAAAAAGTGCAGTATAATTATTTTGAAACGGTTCAAAACCGTTATTATCAGCCATCGTGGCAGTTCTGGGATTAAGCAATTCGAGCGCTGATGTTGAAATCATTTGTTGCTCAAGCCCGATGGTATTAGAAGGCAGACTAAATGGCGGTGAAAAATTATTTCCCGCAAACAACTGAAATTTTCAGGCTGTAAAAAATATGAAGAAAAAAATAACAATTAGAGATGTTGCAAGGCATGCTGGAACCAGCGTGGGAACCGTGTCAAATGTCCTTAACGGCTTGCGTTGCAGTCAGAAACTGCGGGAACGGATCAACCAATCTGTGTCAGAACTGAAATATACCCAGAATATCCATGCCAAGGCGGTGCGTTCTTCCCGGACTAATTGCATCGGGATTCTGATTGACAAAAAAAGTGAAAACGACACGCCCTGGCTGCAGTCATTGATTCTGGATACCATTAAAGTTCTGTCCGGATACAAATACCGGAATATGATTGAATACTGGGATTCAAATTCAACTTTACAGCCGCAATTGTTGAGCAGCATCGACGGTTTAATTGCAATCGGCAGCTTCAGCGATGAAATATTTTATGTCATCGAGGATAATTACTCGTTTCCAGTTGTGACATATTGGGAAGAAATGCCTTTGCGCAAAGGCATCAGCGTTCCGGTGAATGTTGAAAACGGCATCCGAAAAGGAATAGAGCACCTGTTGCTGTTAGGGCATACGAACATCGGATACGTCGGCTCTGCCGGGAACAGTGCGAACGCGGATAAACAGGCTGCATTTCTTAATTCTATGAATATGTACAACCGGACTGTTGATAAAGGATATATTGAAAATCTGAAAGGTCTTAACGGGAACCTTTCAGATATCGGATATGCTGCCACAAACAGGTTACTTGAAAGAAAACCGGATATCAGCGCGATATTCTACAATTCGGATTGCATTGCCATGGGCGGCATAGGCGCGCTTGCCGCTTTAAGGTTGAAATTTCCGGACGACATCAGTGTAATAAGTTTCGATAATTCCTACTGGGCTGAAAATTCGAAACCCGCGATTACGAGTATCGGTTTTCAGAGTCCTCTGATGTCGAGGCTGGTTGAACTTTTAATTAAAATGATCGATGAACCGGATATTGCGGGATTACGGGAACAAGTCATTCCCGCTGAATTAGATATATTTATAAGAAACAGCACGGGAAAGAACAATAAAATAAAGGGGGCATGAAATGGATAAGCTGATAAACTTATCAATTATGTTAAAAATGAAAAAGGTAAAAGGTAAAATGAGGAATGGAGTCGGGCGGCGCTCAACAGTCTATTTTACTTTAATCGAACTATTGGTAGTAATCGCAATTATATCTATACTGGCAGCAATGCTCTTGCCGGCGTTGAAAAACGCCAGAAGAACGGCTTACACCATAACCTGCACCAATAATATGAAACAACTCGGCATGGCGGTGCATCTTTATGTTGATAACAACGATGGATACATTGTCCCTTACAGCAATACAGGCGGCTTTTCCTGGTATACGTCCTCTCCAGTTTACGGTTATCTTGCGCCGTACCTGCCGATGAAAATCAACATCGGTTTTGACGGTAAGAGCGCCGGCAAAAGAATGACATCAAGGTATATGTGTCCGGAAATGCCGAAATACGAAGGCACAAATAAGCATTGTTACGGAATGGCCAACACGATTGCCTGGTCCGGATATCCGGGATACAAACTCTCAATGATAAAAAACGCGTCGGGAAAAATATATTTCGGAGAAGCTGAAACCGCATATGTGCATTATAATCCCGATTATTCCGCGACTGCCGCAATTATGCGTTTCAGGCACAACGCGAATACCACTAATCTGCTGTTCATGGATTCGCATGTGGAGAACCGTCCAATGAATATGGTTCCCTTGAAATCTCAGTATAACACACCAAAGTTCAACTCATTCTGGCAACTGACGAAGTAGGCAAACAATCCAAGAGAAGACAAATTGAATTATGAGAAAAAGATTATTTTTATCTTTAACTATATTATTGCTGAGTTTTTCAGTATCCGGGAATTGCGCTGAAAAGTTGAAACTTGATCCCGGTGGCGTGAGTATAGATTTTACCAACCTTCCCAAACCGGAAACAGAGAATACCACAACAGCTAAATTAGATTTACTGACTGTAAACTCAAAATGGAAAAGCGCATTGTGGAGCGCCTCTCCGGAAAAATCAAAAGAAGCTCTTAAACTGAACATCGCGAAATGGGGAAAAGTCGATGGCCGGAACAATGTTGCCGTACTCATAAATCCTCCCACGATAAAGAAGATTTTCAAGGGTTTCAAAAAGGGATTTCAAACCTTATGGATGAACGTGTTAAAATGTCCCGGACCGGGAAAATATACGTTGTCGTTTGAGTACAAAGGGGTTCCTGATCCTGGGTTGTCCGGTACGATAATGACAATGATTTATCCACGCCGCAAAGGGGATCCGGTAAGAATCTGGAAAAATAAGGTTGCCGGAAAACTATTCATGAAAAAACTGCCGATGACCGGACAATGGCGGAAGTTTTCCACAACAATAAATATTCCAGCTGAATGCGCGACAATAACAATTTATCTGAAATTGTATAATTATGGGAAAGCATATTTTGCCGATATCAAGTTGACAAAAGACGATTCTACTGCGGCATATCCATGCGAAATCGGAAATCTTCAGAATTTCAGCGACGGCAAATTTTGTTTATCCAGCGGCGATCCGTCGGTTTTCTCGTTCGCCGTTAAGCGTGTGCTTCCGGTGATAACCAAGAAGCCGGTGTTGAAGCTGAAACTTCCCGCGAAAGTTCCGGTAATCGGTCAGAATCTGGGGAACAAACTTATTTCGATGCGGGAATTGAACGAGCCGGAAGGTAAATTCGTTTTATACAGTTACGATTTGAGCGCATGCAATCACCGCATAAACATGAAATTATTTTTCAATATGTATGACCGCTGGCATCAATTCGCCTATGTGCTGTATAACAATTTGCCGGCCGGAACAAAACTGCCGGATATGGTTTTCTGGCTGGAGGAAAACGGTAGACAGATCAGCCCAAAACAGAAGCTCCGCCTTGAAGTTATTCCCCCGGTAAAAGGGCGCGTCCCGAAGATCTTTAAAATGGGCGGCAATTTATACAAAGGATTCCAGATCGACAATTTGGCATGCGCGAAAATCCTGGTTGATTTTTTGAAAAAATCCGGCACTAACTACCATCTGCTCCTCGCTGAAACTAAAGCATTATGCACCGCCATGAAAATTGCCGGGATGGAGTACGGGGTTTCCAACTACCTGATAGCCAACGGCTGTCAATTAGGTTTGAAAGGAAAACCTGAGGACGTGAAGTTTGTAACGGTTTCCGGTAAATACTCCAGCGTGCCTTTTCGCCGAGGGATGTGCCCGGCAGCCGTTTACCAGAAGAGTAAATACTACAGGGAAAAAATCGAACCGCTGATCCGGGGTTCCGCCGCCACCGGCGCGAATTTCCTGTGGAGCAACTGGGAACCGTTTCATTTTCGAGGCAAGGGATGCGCCTGTAAGAAATGTATGAAAGAATTCATCCGCCATAGCGGACTGCCGGAAGACCAGGTAAAAAAACTGTGGTTGAAAGGCATCATAAAAGACGATAAACTATATAACAAATGGGCAAAGTTCCGTTCGTGGCAAATGGCCCAGGTGGTAAAAACTATTCAGGAAAGCTGCGTCAAATCAGGCAAAAAGTATGGAACTTCATTCAACTTCATGCCGGGAGTCTGCTGGGTTAATGTGCTTGATTCCGAGCATGGGCGTAAGGCTTGCCGCGAATATGATCCCGTTGATTATGCAGATTACGTAAAATATCTGGAGCCGTGGGGGCCATACAATTGCGAGCAGCCCGTTTACGTTAAAGGCGCGAATCTTACCGCCTGGTGCTGTGCGGCCGGGGTGCCTGACTTCCTCGCGAAAAAATTGCCAGCCGGAAAGGCGCCGGAATTGTTCGCGTTTCCATTGGGATGGCAGCGTTACTCGGAAGAGTTGACGAATCCGGAGGGCGCGCCTTTTGAAATTTTGTGTTACTTCGTGAACCGCTGGACAGGGGCTTTTATCTATTTTTTTCCCGGCGGTTACGACAACCGCTATTGGAATGCGGTTGCAAATGCAAGCAGCATTATTGCTGAATATGAAGACATTGTTTTTAACAGCAGATGTTTCAACGATTACCAGGTTGCTCCGGAAAGTCCGTTTCCCCCGCCCGTGGCAAGTCCGTCCCCGGAATATCTTCCGCAGATCCGGGAAATGGGCTTGATGCAGCATAAAGCGTTCTTGCAAAAGGACAAGTACCTGTTCGCCACCGGCAACTTCTGGAGAAAGGGAGAATTGTTTTTCATGCTTAAAGCAAAGGTGAAAGACAAGTCATTGCAATATGCTGTTCGGGATCCGATGAAAAAATATCTCTACGCTTCTCCCGCCGGAAAAAAATACTGGACGGCCACTGAACTTGAGCGACGGGGCTGTCTGCTTCATGCCGGGGCGTTGCGCTGGAATTTTACCTTGATCGAGGTTTTTCGTGAAGACGGAAAATACGGAAAGATCGTTAGTCAGGAAGATATGCGCGAGGCAATGCGCGGCAGGCATGCAAAGATAAAGAAAGCGTTGGAGGAAACCAATAGAATTTATAAAATATCCACAGTAAAGGAAATCGACGCAAAAAATATATCTCTGGGAAATTTAACATGCACCCCAATCAAAAATGGAGATATCGTGTTAAAATCCGGGAAAAATTCCATGACGATCCAGCTCGAAAAAATTCCCCTCGTGAAACAGTGGAGTTACAACGGCGCTGAAGTTCTGACTCAGAATTCAGACAAATATTGGCTGGCGAAACCGCTCCTTTGGTTTCCGCTGTATTTCATTCAGGAAAGGTTCAGCCTGGTAAAACAGTACAAAACAACCAATGAAATCGGGCTGGTGATTGAATGCATATTTAATCCCAGGAAGTTCCCTGAATTGCGCAACATGAAATTACAGATTGAATTTCTTGTGAACGAAGATTTGAGCAAACTCAAGGTGAAATCAACTCTTTTCAACAACTCCAGCAAGCTCAAAAAGGTGGGATACCGTTACCATAACATGCCGTTTTTCGGGTTCAACGCGGACGTGAAAGGTTATGCGCTGATGGGCAAGGAAAAATTCGAGCGGAACGGCGCGGTAAGATTATTTTATAAGGGGGGCGACTGGAAAAATCTCGCAAAAAGATTTCACGTGAAAGAATGCACTGAAATCGATTCTCCTGACGCTTTGTTAAAAAATGCCGCCGGTAAAACCGTCATGGAAGTGAATATCGACAACAAAAAGGATTTCATGGCATGGATATATTGGGACAGCGCCGCGAAATGTTCGATGGAACCATGGTGGAAAAACGTTACCCTTTCTCCTGGCAAAAGCTGGACTTGCGGCATGGACGTCAAACTTTATTTTCATTGATACACATTATTTCGCTGTTATCCCATAGTTTGCGAAAAAGGCTCATATCCAAAGTGATAATTATTCTCTCATTTCAGCTTTAAGCTCAGCATAAAATGCCGGTTAAGCATTAATGTGTCTACAATTGCCAGGAAATTCGGGATCTCAGAAAATCATTTACGGGTAATATTTAAAAAACATACTGGACTCGGAATTGGCCATTTTCTTATGAACACAAGAATATTGACAGCCCAAAACCTGCTGCTTCATTCACAAATGAATATTACTGAAATTGGAGAAAAATGCGGATTTAAGAGCCTTTATTCCTTTTTGCGTGCATTCAAAACCCAAAACGGGATATCGCCTCTGGAATTCAGGAACCATTCCGTTTGTTGAAACAATAAGAATTGTTGTTTTTATATGCCTGAAAATATAATGATCATATACTCCACAATAATAATTGGAAAAGACTGAAACGTTCTTCATTAAAGTCAATACTTCCTTAATTGTGCAGTACATTAAATCTATCATAAAGATGACATTCTCATAAAAGTCTATGTTACAACGTGACTTTCATTTCAAATCCTAAAGGCAGTCCGCGCCGGGTTGAATATGACAACGCAAAATCTCTGCTTCGCGTAATCTGTCGCCGCACCAGTAAAGACGGCATCAACTTTTCCGCGCTGGAAATTATTATCATGCCTGACGAAAACGACCCGATGGATCGGCAGTTCTATTACTTGGCGGTTCAGCGTTATGACGGGATAAACTGGGGATTGCTGGGCAATTACAATGTTGCGGAACAGACCATGGACTTTGGACTTTGTTTCAGCAGGGACGGCAGAAGCTGTCTCAGACCAGCCCGTGGCCCGGCTGTTTTTCGCGAGCCAGACTCGTTTGAAAGCAAATCGATTTATGCGTCTGATGCCATGATTGATGCTGGAGACCACTGGTTGCTGCTTTATCGGGGAGGGACCCAACTCCACAAAGCCAGATGGTTGTCACATTGCGATTGCAGCAGTTGCCGTTATGAAAATAGGGAAACACCGGTTACTTGGCTTGGATACCGGAAGTAACGGACGTGGCAGCTTGCATACCAAAGCTTTTATTCTCGGGGAAGATCAAATAACAGTTGATGCTGAGATCAAAGGTTCCATGTGTGCTGAATTGTGCGATCCGTTCGGTAAGCCGCTGGCGGGATTTGAAAAACTTAAATCTATTCCCGTTACCGGTGACAGCGCTCGCCATATTTTACGCTGGGAAAATCAGCCACTGGAACCTCTCGTATATGACCCGATTTCCCTTCGTTTGGAAATTGACAATGGAATATTGTATTCCATCACACTGTAAGTAAGATGGTATTGCTTTTTGTTTAAAGTTGCAAATCAGACTTTTTAAACTCAAATCACACTCCTTCAGCCCCCCTGATAATCAAAAAATGACGGATTGAAGAAAGCCATTTGCAACTCTCAGAGTCCTCCAGAGAACAAACTTCAATATGAGATTAAAAATATCCTCACGGGCAATGGTGGAGCCCAGATAAAAAATGAATTCCCGCATATGTAATAATTCGGCCATGCAAGGCATATAAGAAATATTATAAAAAGCATATTCATGAAAAATCTATCAGGCATCATGTCTTTCGAACACATGATTTTTATTCCCACAAAAATCGCAGGAAGTAAATAAGACATGCTTCTTGTAATATCCATTACGGACATAGCCGTGACGGATATGGCGGCTATTGCAGCGAAATATAAAAATGCATAAGCATATCTTCTCTTTTTCAGCAGAAACACCAAGGCAAAAATGATTAAAATCCAGAACCCTTCAAGTCCAGTCCACAATCCCGGCAAGAAGTATTTTATTTGTTCCGCGACCAAATAAAAACCTACTCCTCCGACATCCGTTTCCAATCCACAGAAGAATGTCAGGCATATTCTGACTATTGCATATAAAAACCATGCCGCAATAACAGCAAGACATTTTGAATTGGTAAAACATGATTTAATCAAAGACGGGATATTATATTCTGAAACCTTTAAATGATATACGATTACAAGCGCGGAGGCGACTAAGGCTCTCTCATCCGTAAAACCGGCGAAAAAAACTGAGAACATTATCAGCAGTGGATTTCGGAAAGCCAAAGCCAATATAATCAGGGTAATGGCAATGCCATCGAAAGTGCCTCTAGATTCAACAAAAGATGTAGTTCCCGCATAAATCAGCCCTATGGATATGGTTGTTAAAAAAGCATATGCCTTATTGGAAGTTAAATCATAAGTTAATCTGGTTATAACATATAAAAACAGTAATCCGAAAAGATATTCCATAATTGTAATGGCAACAACGTTTAACCGCAGAATGTTTATTACAACTGGAACTGTTATCCGGAAGCTCAATTTCGCGGAATGGGAATCGGGTGCAAAATCTATTTGTTTAAACGGGGTTTGTGACTTTTTATATACATCCATGAATTCGGAATTTTTCTTGGAAGAATATATGTCCCGGTCAGGAAACGACATAAAGATCGATAGAATAAAGGCAAGTAGAACGGTGGTTAAAATCCAATATCTGCCTTTACACAACTTGGATATACAATCAAAATAATCTTTGATTCTCAGTTCGATTTGATTGAGCATTTTCACACCAGCAATTTATAATTACGATATTGGTTAGTCAAATTGCACCACGCAATTTTCGAAAATTGTGCAGAATAAATTATAAGAAAATATCATATATTATATTTCAAGGTAGAGTCAACTTATATTTTTTGTTTTCAGGCACCTTAAGTCCTGCCTCGAATAAATTCTTTCCTTTATCTCTGCCAATTTGTATGATCCCGTCTTTGATTGCTCCATCAGGAATCATTGATAAATTTCGTCCGAAAGTTGAACGATCCAGTCTGAAAATTTTCAGAGAATCATCATCAGCGAGATACATAATTACTTCCAGCAGCACATCCTGTAATATTTTTATTTTCATCTTCTGCTTGTAATCTTCCGGCCACCTGATGGCAAGAAACATTCCATATTTATCCAATAGTTGTACTGCGGTTAATTGTCCAGGAGAGTCGATTCTTGATTTATTATCCCACGTCGCCCATGTACCATGATCCCCGGCAATGATAATAATAGAATCTTTCCGGTTTTTTATCAAATCAATATGTTTACGCATCATATTGTTTGCGTTCATAAAATATGGCAATACGTTTTTGTATTTATTGCTTGAAAATGGAAAATGTCCGGGATACTGCAAGTGTATATAGGTAAATGAAGGTTCTTTTTTTTGAGTCAATAATTTTTCTACAATTTCAGCTTTGTCTTGTTCTGAATAATCATTGAAGAATGCAGCTTCACGCGAAAATATTCCTTCCATAATACAGCGCCATAGATATATTTCCGTACATGTGGAGGTTTTCGGAAAAACAAAATCCGGGTTATTTTGGTAAAGCGCAGATGCGGCCGCGGCATAACCTGTTACTACATAAAAACACGTATAGCCATGTTTTTTCAACAATGAGTTTACTTGATTGTATCCTGCGAGAGGTTTTTGCTGATCAACCGATGACGGATATGTTTTTATATCAACCATACTGCTCATGCTGAAAACTGTCCAACAGGCCAGGCTGTATATATTTTTATATATGGTAAATCCATTGTCTTTAAGGAATTTCAATTGCTTGCTGTTGTCAACCCCCATTGCTTTTAGAAAATCCGGGGCCGGATAGCCATCGTAAATTAAGAGAATGATATCTTGCCGCTTTTTTAAACCGACATTTGCCAGGAAGCCTGCCTGCGGATTATCCAATCCGGAATCATTATGCTTTATAAAACACGTGTAAATTGCATTAGCAAAAACAATGATAAACAGAAACACAGTAACTTTAATAAAAAAATCTTTTTTATAATTGAACAAGTAAATAAATAAAAAACTGATTGCAAGCAGCAATATATATTGAAAAAGTATATTGTTTTCAGGTTCCAGAAATGGTATGCCGGTTCCACTCGCAAACATCGGTACAGTATAAAATACAAGAAATGCCGCGAATATTAATGGCATAAGGAAATCATATTTTACAAGATTTTTAAAAACTATATTTAAAAGATAATACACACACGCAACCGGCAATAACAGCATTAACGGGAAAATAAAATAACATCTCAATCCGGGATAAATTGAATGATTTGCCGTTATATAGTGGATGGCAACAGCCGCAATCCATAGCAGAATGAAATAGTCTTGGATAAAAAGCTTGCGGTTGTTAATACGGGAACATTTTTGCAGCCAGAAAATTAAAAATAAAATAGTAGTAATTTGATAAGCTTCTATAAGCAGTAAAGGAAGCCATATCCGGGATGAATGATTATTGATTGAAAAATAAATTAATATCCATATCCATAAAAAGATATTTATGAAAGAAAATACCAGCATATAATATTTTATAATACAACGACTCCACAATTGCTTATAAAAAGTCTTTGATTTCAATAAATAATAAGCGCTTGCTATACAAAAAAGATAATTTAAGAGAATAAAAAGAACGTTTGCCGTCTTGTTTGTAAAAGAATTTATAGCGCCAATGGCGTGAAAATATTTAACAAAACAATTATAAATAGATAAAACGAGCAGAAAAATAATTATTTCCGGGCAGTATTTATCAAATAGATAAGCCGTTTTCTTTCCCATATTCAATAGATTGCCTTTGTGCAACAGTTCTCTCAGGTACCGGATATTGAGTTTTCCCTGTTTTATCAGGTTGAATGAATTGTTTCCGAGAGTAATCAGATTGTTGCAAGTCCAATAAACCAGCAATGCAGACGGCGCACGATAAAGGAACACCAGAAACAGCAAGCTTATCCCGGCTGCCTGGAAGAAATCCTTGCGGGAAAAACCCGGAATGGTAACTGCGGCGCAAAGGTTTACAAACGTCATTGCAAACGGCAGGATATTTACTCCGTATAAAAGCTGGTCAGGTGTGGCTAAATTATCGATAAAAGAAAAAGTCTTTTCGTTCAGCTGGGGTAAAACCCGCATTATCATCTGGTAAGTTAGAATTAAAAAAGGCAGTTGAATAAGCAAAGGAAAAACCCGGCGAACCGCAAGAAACGGGTTATAGCTGAATCTTTCATATAAAGCCTTTATTCTAAAATGCTGTTCATGACCATGACTTTGAAGCTTTATTTTTGTCAACAACGGAGTCATTTGCTCTTGCAGTTGACGCTCTCTTTCAGCCGCTTTACCTGCAAACCTCAGAAGCGGGACCATCAGCAAGGAGGTTATTGCCGACAATGTCAGTATTGCAATGCCGTAACTTCCCAGAAAGTTAGCCAGCATAATGAAAAACTGAGAGTAAATATTAATTATTGCATCAAACACAGATAGTATCTTTCAACCGATTTTTGTATTGTTAGATTTTTTCTTTCAGGTAAGCAACGATAGGGGCGGCAGATTGCCCAAAATTGATAACCTTCTCTTCACGATATGTAACCATATTCATGTCAGAAAATTTATCAATTGTGCTTTTTACTTTTTTTACGAGTTTTCCAACTGAACTATGATCTAACAAAAAGCCGATATCTTTAGCGGCATCATCAATCCATACTTTATCAAAGTTGATTACTTCAAATTCCTCTTGATTAGCTTTGGGGATTTCTAAAGTTATCACAGGCTTTTGATAAACAAATGCATAGTCAAAGCGAATTGAAGAAGTATCAGAAACCATTATGTCCGATTCAGCCATTGCCTTATGCCCGACTGGTTCGAAATCCCAAACAACATTAGAGAACTTTTTAGTATCTTTTATGCATTTCTCAATAAATTCCGGTTCAGAAATCATTGATTGTGGGTGAGGGCGCACAATAACGTTGAGATTTGCTTTGGCCAATTCCTTAATGAAATCTGCACCATACTCCCTAAGGCAACTCTTTGTTCCCCACGAAGAAGCAACCAGAACCTTTAATTTTTCAGAATTATCCTTCTTTATTACTTGTATTTGCCCCGCTTTTTCCACTAAATCATCAAGATAAGGAAGCCCTAATGGAACAATTTCTTTTTTGGGGGTATTACGCAATTTCTCAATATGTCTGATATTTTCATTTTGATGCTCAGCAATGGTAATAACGGCGTCATAATAATCCAATGAACCATGGCGATAATGTGATACTCCCGCGTATGCGTGAAAAACATGGATTAAACATCTTACATTTTCCGGTTTTTTCAGCGGGTAGCCGGCACAACCTATGTTGGGAGTTGTACTAAGCATGACAGGCGCTTTCAGTTTTTCCAGTTTTACAAATGAGCCGGTAGAATTTTTATCGTACAGCTTTGCTTTCATGTAAGGGGATTCCATTTGCAATGCGGGGTCATACAAGTCTAACGTTACATAGCGGAAAGAAATTTTGTTCTCGATTAATTCATCAATTATAGGCTTAAAAGTGTTCCAGTAATTCTTCCCCTCACTGAAGATGATAAGACTCTCATCATTATTCTCAGATTGAGTGTTTCCCCCCCTGATCAGCTTATAGAAAAAATCTTTGAAACTAAATAATATGGCTGCAAGGGCCGCAATAAGTGTACCAATCAAAGCACTGCTTGAACCAGGATCCAAATAACCTAAAACGATAAAACAACTCATCAATTCTACCTTTTCTTGGAAGCACATAGTTCGTGACTATATAAAAAACTGCATTTTAAAAGCAATTATTCTATCATATTCACGCTGTTTTTCAATTTACTTTTCACTCAATGCTTTGATTTTTCCATGAATTTGTGCTTCAATGCCTAACTTTTCAACATTAGAGATGCAACAAAAATGTCGGCTTGACTTTCAAAATACCGGATGGAAGAGTACATTAGACTTGTTAAAAAATTTGAGATTGCGACGATGATTATTTTATATTTGATTTTTCCAAGGGGGAATAATAGCAAAGAATATGTGGTAAAAACCTCAAGGGTTTTACGTGCAATTTCAGTTGCTTTAGTGGTGTACCCCAGGTGGAGTTGAAAATACTCAAGAAAATTTCCCGTTAGTTAAGGAGTTATTATATTATGCAGGAAAGTAAACATAAAACCGTTTATGTGGCGATGAGTGCGGATTTAATTCATCCTGGACACCTGAATATAATTAACGAGGCAGGAAAGCATGGGAAAGTAATAGTTGGAGTTCTTACTGATGAGGCTATTGCATCATATAAGAGACTTCCTTATATGGATTACGAACAACGAAAAACTATTGTTGAAGCAATTAAAGGAGTTTCAAAGGTTATCCCTCAAACCTGCCTGGATTATGTGCCAAACCTGAAAATGCTGAAGCCGGATTTTGTTGTTCATGGTGATGATTGGAAAACTGGCATTCAGAAAGAGACCCGGCAAAGAGTAATTGACACATTAAAGGAATGGGGAGGCGCTTTAATTGAACCGGCATATACAAAAAATATTTCTTCTACCAAGTTAAATCAAGCGCTTAGAGAGGTTGGCGTCACGCCTGAGTCCAGGTTAAAAAGACTGGATAGGATGATAAAGGCAAAGCCGTTGCTGAGAGTAATTGAGGCACACAACGGGCTGAGTGGAATGATAGCGGAAGAAAGTCATATAATCAGAGATAATATAAAAATAGAATTTGACGCTATATGGCTCAGCAGTTTAACGGCTTCGGTATCTGTTGGAAAACCAGATACTGGGTACGTCGATACGACATCAAGGCTTTATGCCCTGAATCATATTCTCGAAGTCACAACAAAACCAATTATATATGATGCAGATTCAGGTGGGCACATAGAGCACTTTACATATTTGGTCAAGACACTTGAAAGGCATGGTGTATCCGCAGTTATCATTGAGGATAAAGTGGGCTTGAAGAGAAATTCATTATTTGCTGAAGATAATCTTCAACTTCAGGACAATATAGAAAATTTTTGTAAAAAAATAACCGCAGGCAAAAAAGTACAATTGATTGGAGAATTTAAGATAATTGCAAGAATAGAAAGTCTTATACTTGGTAAAAGCACTAATGATGCGCTAGATAGGGCTAAAGCTTACACTGAAGCTGGAGCAGATGGAATTATGATACATAGTAAATCAAATGAACCCGATGAAATATTTGAGTTTTGCAAAAAATTCAGGAAGTTTGATAAAAACACTCCTGTAATTGTTGTTCCTACAACATACTCTCAGGTGCATGAAAATACCTTCGAAAGTATGGGGATTAATGTCGTTATATATGCCAATCATTTACTTCGGAGTTGTTTCACTGCAATGCAAAAAACCGCACATGGAATCCTGGAAAATGGCAGGGCTTTGGAAGTTGAGCAGTGGTGTATGCCTGTAAAAGATTTGATTAATCTAGTATGAAAGGTGTATACTATGCTCTGCAAAACTTTCCATGAATATCTTTCTGAAGAATTGAAGATTGATTTTTTCACAGGGGTGCCTGACTCTACGTTAAAAGAATTCTGCAACTATCTTGCTTCAGAAATCCCCGGCAATAAGCATGTTGTTGCCGCTAATGAAGGTAATGCTATCGGACTTGCCTGCGGATATTACTTGGCTACAGGCAGTGTTCCTCTAATATATATGCAAAATTCAGGACTGGGAAACTGTGTAAATCCATTGTTGTCGCTAGTCGATAAAAGTATATATGGAGTTCCAATGCTGTTAATGATTGGTTGGCGGGGAGAACCCGGAACAAAAGATGAGATTCAGCATTACAAACAGGGCATGTTAACACTTCCCATTCTGGAAACGCTTAAGGTTCCGTATGAAGTGATATCCCCTGCGGATGATATCCGGGAAAAGTTAAGAAAGATGGTTGGTATTGCCGTTCGGGATAATATTCCTGCTGCCATTGTCGTCAAAAAGAATTTTTTTACGAAAGAACATTCGGATGGATTCTGTGAAACTGGTTTAACAAGAGAAAACGCAATAAAAGTTTTAATCGAAAATATTCCTGAAAATGATCTCATTATTTCTTCTACGGGAAAAATATCCCGTGAAGCTTATGAATGTTTCAAATCCCATAACAAGGATATCCGCAGGCTGTTTATGTCGGTTGGGTCAATGGGACACGCTTCACAAATTGCGCTAGGAGTAGCTGTCACCAGGAAAGACCGCAGAGTATTCTGTTTTGACGGTGATGGTGCGGCCTTAATGCATATGGGCGGAATGTCGACTATCGCCTCTTGCATGCCTGAAAATTACAGGCATATAATATTCAATAATGGAGTTCATGACTCAGTTGGAGGGCAACCTACGTCGGGTGTCAACGTATCTTTTGCACAAGTGGCGAAGGGCTGTGGATACAAAACGGCCGTTTATGCGTCCTGCGAATCCTCCTTAAAATCAGCGATGCAAGATTTTATTGACGCCAAAGGACCATCGTTACTTGAAATAAAGGTTTTGCCTGGGGCAAGAAAAGACCTGGGAAGGCCCAATGAGAACTTCACGGCCTTGAAAGTTAATTTCATGAAGGAGCTCCGGAATAATGCCTGTTGAGATTATAGAAGCTGGTTCTATTTTGAAACTTCCAAGGATTCTGAAGGAAAACAATTTATCTAAGCTGTTTCTGGTAGCCGGAAAGAATTCATATATCCTGACGGGAATGGATGATTTTGCGAAAAAATATTTACATGAATTTCACCTGACAAGATTCTCCGCCTTCAATCCAAATCCTTGCCTGGAAGATATTAAGAAAGGAAGCAGGCTTTTCTTGCAAGATAGCTATGATGCAGTTATCGCAATAGGCGGAGGAACTGCTATTGACGTGGCAAAACTGATAAAATTTACCGGAGAAAACAATTTATCAACAGATACGTTACTCTCTGATCAGTCGGGTATTGTTTCTGTAAGTAAAGTGAAACTGTTGGCAATCCCGACAACGGCAGGATCAGGAGCTGAAGCAACCAGCTTTGCGGTTATGTATTCCGGGGAAAGTAAGTATTCCGTAGCCCATGAGTCTCTTCTTCCCGATTTTTCCATTATAGATCCTGATCTGGCACGTTCGATGCCTGCAAAACTTGCGGCAAGTTGCGGCTTTGATGCCCTGAGTCAAGCAATTGAAGCCTTTTGGTCGGTAAATTCAACTGAAGAATCTGATTTATATGCACAAACCACAATATCTATATTATTCAAATCCCTGGTGGATTCTGTTAAAGCGCCCACTGCGGCATTAAGACTCAATATGGCAAAAGCGGCAAATCTGGCAGGGAAAGCGATAAATATCACCAAAACAACCGCGGCCCATGCATTCTCATATCCATTAACATCTCATTACAACATTTCACATGGACATGCCGTGGCAATTATGATGCTATTTATACTTGAAATAAATTTTAATTGCAGAAATGAAGACGTTATTGATGCCCGGGGAACCGGATATTTTAAATATAAATTGCAACGACTGCTTTCTATTGCCAAGTGCTGTTCAGAGAGTGACTTCATCTCAAAATGGAAAGAGATGATGACATGTGTTGGGTTGTCATATAAATTTACGGGATTGGGAATTAAGTCCGCTAAAGATATTGGTTATATAGTTAACAATGTCAATTCAGACAGATTAAAGAATCATCCGATAAAAATAGATAAAATGAAATTATTAAAAAGTATGTTGCAGCAAACCATGTAGCTTGGTTGAGCGTCACATTGTCTGGTAATTGATTAAAATGTGGTAGGGGAAGGCAAAATCTTGCTAATTTAAAGCTTAAAATAATTAAGCAGAAAGCATTCATATAAAAAAAGAATATACGCCCGGATAGTAATTTTATAAAAAAAAGGCCTAATATTCTATTAATTTTTTAGCCAATACCGAGCTTGGAAAACCGCAAGGTCAGAATTTTGTTCTTTGGGCTAAAAAACAAATTTTTCAATTTTACTCATTACAATGCGATTCCATAAATCCGTTTCTGCTTCTCCTACTCCACCGGAATCCCCCGGCGGAGGCGGTTTAGTGATAGGCCGTCCGGCTCATTCCCCGCGATGATTGCCTCCTGGAGTTCCGGGGCGAGATTGATCAGATGCAATATTCTGGTCACATAGGCGATGTCGATCTGGAGCTTGTCAGCCAGTTGGGTGACGGTGGCGACTTTTTCGGATTCGATAAGCCCAGTCCAGGCGTGTGCTCGTGCCAGCGCTAAAAACATTGTTTCCTGGACGGGGGATTCGGTGTTGGGCAACTCGCTTTCGGGGGCGAGGATCACTTTCCGGCCTCGCTTGTGTTTGACGATGACCGGAACCTTCAATGCCACGGTATAATTGCCGAAATCCGGGGTAAGACACACGTCCGGGTTCCCGGTTTGGAGCTCTTTGCGGTATAATTCTGCGGAAGATCATACCACATAATATCAATTTAGGATGAGTTTCCAGATAACACGGTGTAAATCCGGGTTTTTACGGAAAAATTAAAGCAATAGGCTTGACATTGCTGTAACGTTACAGTATAATGTCTTTATCATGAAAAATCAGACGACATTAAAAGATATTGCCAGAGAGTGCGGTTTGTCGCTGACAACCGTTTCCGCGATCATCCGGAAGCAACACGCGGAGTATCATATCGCCAAATCCACGGTTGAAAACGTTTTAAAGACGGCAAAGAAAATGGGATACCGCAAAAACCGGATGGCCAGAACCCTGAAAACCGGGGTGAGTGACTATGTGGCGGTATTGGGCGCCGCGTTCGGCGCGCCCATCCAGGAACTTCGTCAGAATCTCATTGCGCAGCGTGTTCTCGATCTCGGCTATCAGGTTCTGGTTTATGACTTTCACTGGTTTCGCGGCAGAGAGCTTGAGCTGATCAAGGACATGGTTGCGTTTCCGGTCTGCGGCATGATCGTTTCCGATACCCTTTCAAATGAAATCAGTGAGTATTTTAAGGATTTACAGGACAGAATTCCCGTGGTTCTGGTGGATTGCGGAGACATTGAAGGGCATGACCATGTTGTGCTTGACCGGCGCAAGGTGGCTTATCTTGCCGCGCGGCGCCTTCTCGAACTGGGTCACCGGAAGATCATCTACAACAATTATCTCGGCAATGATTACTGGATATTACGGTGGAAACGCGAAGGCTTTACCCGGGCGATGCATGAATTCGGGCTGCAGGTGGATAAAAGCAGTTATGTCTGGCTGCCGGACAGCAATAAACTCAGCGCATACCAGCTTGGATACAACATTGCCGAAAAACTTATCGCGGACGGCGCGCTGCCGGAAGCCGTAATCGCGCAAGGAGACAGGACGGCCATCGGTTTGGTTAAGGCCTTCAGCAAACACGGGCTGCGGATTCCGGACGATATTGCCCTGATGAGTTCGGAAAATCTGCCGCAAAGCGCCTATCACAGTCCGGAACTTTCCACTGTGGATTTCAGGACGGATGAAGTTGCGGAAGCCACGGTCGCGATTCTGCGGAAAAGACTGTCGGGCGATTTTGAAGACATCGGCAAGACCGTAAAAATAGATCCGTTGCTGGTTATCCGCGAATCCTGCGGAGCATCCAGATCAGTTGTCCATAAACCAGGAAAGAAAAAGAAAGGGGGCTGTTATGAAAGATCCGGCTGAAACATATAGAAATTATAAAAGTGGAATTCCAGGTATCGATAAATTCACGTTAATTGAACTACTTGTAGTTATCGCGATCATTTCTATCTTAGCGGCATTGCTTCTGCCGGCCTTGAAAAAAGCCAGGGAACAGGGAAGAAGCATTTCGTGTGCAGGCAACCTGAAACAGGCTGGACTTGCCCTGTGCCAGTATCACCAGGACAATCAGGATTACTTTCCTTTTCTTAACCAGATCAATTCAAACGGATATGACAAAATGACCTGGGACCAGGTGCTTTGGCCATATCTCGGATACGAAACTGCTTACAGTTATAACAACCGGTATCCGGTATTCGAGTGCCCGAGCGATGGCCGTCCGAGCGGTGGGGCATGGAACAGAAGGCCAACTCGCTCCTACACCGCCAACCGCGGCCCCCGGGTTACTCACAACGGTGTCAACATGAGGACCGGCGTATTCCCGGCAGTGACCGACACTGGCAGCTACCTGACCCGGACAGTCCAGGTTGAAGATCCCAGCGGTACGATTGCATTGCTGGAGTGGTTTGTCAGTACAAATTATGCAGCCTGCACCTATACCGGGCTTGGTTTTTCAAACTCGGAGTCGGGACTGAGAGCCAAGCTGTATACTCTGGACTGGAGACATAATTCCACCGGCAATATGCTCTTTACGGACGGGCATGTGAAAAATTATCCCATCAACACCGTAAACTGGGAAATGTTCACCAAGTGGAAAGACTGAGCAACTACTTTAGCCTTACAGAAAGTTTACCCATGAAATTACTTTTGACGGTATTTTTTTTCTCCATAATGTGTCTCTGCCAACAGCTTCCGGGGAGAGAAGCCAAAACCGGCGGCTGGAAACTGCTGGTTGACGACTCCTTTGACCGGCAAAACGTGGGAGAGAACTGGAAGCTTTTCAGTTGGAACGAATCCGACAAAATCGGTCCCGATCAACGCTATCTGGGAAAAGATCCCGCGGTAATGGGTACGCTCGCAATCGAGAACGGCTGGCTGACGCCCCGGATGAACGCGGGCGGCTTTTATTTTGCTCAACCGGTCAAAGGCGACGTTAAAGTCGTTTATGAAGCTGAATGGGACGCTTCCACTGGCCGGTCACTGGTTCAGTATCCCATAATGTTGTTTGTGGACCGGGTCTTTCCTATTTCAGGTTTGCACCTTGTCCACGGAAAAAGTCTGAATACGAAAAACCAGATACTTCTTTACGGCGTGAAAAAACTTGCCACCAACAAGAGCCCCCTGCCGGTGGCGGGTAAAAAGGTGGTTTTTGAAGCTGTTGTCGAAGGTCGGCACGCGATATTGAAAGTTGACGGCAAAACCATTTTCGAAACGGAAATCGCCCCGGACAGGAAATTCCGCTCCGACGGTTATATCATGTTCGGCGGCAGCAACGGTCTGCTGCGTTACGACCGGATCAAAATCTACACCAAAAATCCAGCTCCGGAACCGGTAAAGGCGGTTTATGAAAAAACCTCCCATGGCCGGCTCGAAGCCCTGATGCAGTTGGCAGCCGACCCCATGATTCCCAATGCAACCTACCGGAAACTCTGTCTGAACATCGCTGAGTTGCTGGATAAAAACCCCGGACTCGATTCCGCAAAGAAACCCGGAGCGTCGCCGCTGGCGGAGCTTGCCCGGCAGATGTCCACCCTTACCAAACCGGGCTTGTCAGTGAGAAAATACGGGGTCGGGTTATGGCTGGAGCCGCGGCTCTCGGAGAATCACCCCTTTTACCAGAAATTTCTGCTGGAATACGGTCGCTTCATCCACGCCAAAGCCATGGAATCGCACCTGAACGGGTTGTTCGACAAAAGAGACCGGCTGTTTGCAAAACTGGCAAAAATCAATCCTGCTTTCGACATCCCGAAAATGTATCTGGGCGAGAAGATCCCCTGGGGCAAGGAGTTGATAATTGAAGACAAAAATGCCCCGGCATGGGCCAGACTGATGAGCGAGTCTTATGCCAGATACCTGGCCATTATCAACTGGTGGGTAACCCGCAGACAGGATGCCAAGGGAGAACTCGGCGGCGGCTGGGAGGACGATGTGGAAATCCTGCGTCTCTGGGCCCCGGTGGAAATCTGTGTGGATTGTCACCCGGCCGGGAGGAAGGGCATAAAAAAACTGGCGGACGGGGCCTGGAAATACGCCGAGGGCGGCCTTCAGTTGGGATACACGAAAATTTTCAAGGACGTGGAGCATTCCTCCGAAACCGTTGCCGACAGTCAGCCGCTAATGCTGGCCTTCGATCCGGAAAACCAGACCTATATTGACCGCAATCTGAAGCTCCTGGGTTTGACCCGCAACATCTGGACGGCGAAAACCCCGCAAGGATTCCGGCATTTCAAATCGATCATCATGAGCGCCGAAAAATGTGATGCCTCACCCCAGCTTGAAGGTTCGGTGCCTTATCATCTCCGGGCAATCAAGGGATTGACCTGGCTGATGTGGCAGGGAAATCACCCCGAAGTGCGGAAAATCTGGCTCGAACTGGCCGACGCCTGGTTGGACGCTACGATGCGAACTGACGGCGGCAAGCTCCCCGGTCTGGTTCCGGCTTCGGTGGCGTATTCGAACGGGCGCCTCGGGGGGAGGTTCGGAACGTGGATAGCCCCCAAATATCCCTGGCGGTATTACAACTTCACCTGTGATAATCAGCAGCGGGTGTTCGATCTGCTTACCGGGGCGTACATTGTTACCGGCAATGAAAAATATTTCAAGCCAATCGCGGCGGCATTGCAGCTCGCTCTGGAATATACTCCCGGAAAAACCAGTCCCGCCAAAGGAACCGCCGAGTGGCAGAAAATGATTCTTTCACAGTGGGCGGAAAAAGGATTTTTCATCCCGTTCCTGTTGCGCTACCGGCTGCATTCCGGAGACACCCGCTTCGACCGCTATCTGCAAAGCTGGGCCTCCGGAAAAACGGAGTCCTTAAGAGGAGCGATTGATCCTGCTCTTTACCGCTATTTTATTCATCAGGATATTCCCGTCATCGAAAAGTTCTACGGCAAAATTCTCCGGAGACTGCGGATGAACTTTCCCATGTACACCTCTGAAATGCCCCAGACAGACCGTGTTATTATGGAAGGCGCAAAGGAAACTTATCAGTTGATGACCGGGGCCGCGGGCCAGTGGGGGGATGCCGCCTTGCCCGCACATATTGTTACGTGGTCGCATCCGAATCCGAAATTCGCAGCGCTGGTGAACCCGGTCAAAAAAGACAAGGTTCGGATTCTTTTCTACAGTTTCGACAATACCAACAGTAATTTCGGGATCCGGCTGTGGAAGTTTCCAAAAGGAAAAATCAGGATCAGTTGGAAATCCAAGGAAAAAGGCAAATGGAGGGACGGACAGACGCTCCGGTTCGATTATCAAATCCTAGGCCAGAAATTCGACCTGAAGCTGCCCGCCGGAAAACTAGTTGAAATCAATATCGACGGAGATAAATAATCATGTTATTTTATGAAAGGAAGCCGGTGTTTTTCACAATTGATACCATATTTATGAAAATCAGAAAATTGATTGTCTGTTTTGCAATTGTGTTTTTACTCCCCGCTGTTGGCGGTCTTGCCGTGACTAAGGAAGGATGCGCAATGGGAAATATCACTTACCCCGCGCTGGGCAATATCGAATTGAATGAGGGAACCGTTGAAGCATGGATCACCCTGTGTTTCGACCCGAACGCCAGCACCACGCGGAAATGGTGGCTCAGGGCGTTGTTTTTCGATTCATGCTTTTCCGGCAAAGACAGTTTTAAAGTTTCGTGGGCCATCGAAGCCGGGAAAAAAGGCGGGAAAAAGATCGTGAACTCCGGAATAAAAGTCTCGCTTGCGTTCAAAGGGATTTTCCTGTATCCCATGGGCTATGTGATCAAAAAAAAGGAACTGTGGAAAGAGAATACCTGCTTTCATTACGCCGTGACCTGGAAAGGAAAGCGCATGAAGCTGTTCATCAACGGCAAACAGGTGAATGAAGTCAAACAATCGTTTGCAATGAATCCGGACATCCTGGCAAGTTCAAAATTGTTTATCGGCGGTAGATACAGCAATGCCGGAAGGTTCATTGTGGACGAGTTCAGGATATCCTCGGTGGCCAGGGAACCTCGGGAACTGGGCTTCTATTCCAAAGGCCCCCTGAAACCGGATGCGTATACGCTGCTGCTGGACAATTTCGACCATCTAAAAAAACGACCGGGAGGCGGCTGGATAAGTACTCCGCAAGTCACAGCCGACGATGGCGGCAGGCAGGCGGTAATCGCTCCTTCATGCCGGGTCGTTCCCGGCAAATACGGCAACGGAATAGCGTTATTTACCCCAATCAAAACTAAACAGGAAAACCCAAAATGATCAGTGCAGCGGTAAAATCAAAAAGTCTTTGCGCAGTTTCTTTAATGTTGATGTTTACGATAACCAACGCAGGATTTCTGGGCAAGGAAAAACAGCCTGACTTGAAACCGGACGCCACCTGGAGATGGCCGGTCAGCCAGGTTCCGTTGCTCAATAAAGCGCCGAAAATCGATGGCGTCGTGGAAAAACGGGAATGGCTGGGGGCCGCGGAACTTTCCCCCTGCATGGACTTTACTACCGGGGTGGAGTGCAAAAGACGAGTCAGAACCTATATCGCATACAGCCGGGACGGTATTTATCTGGCCTTCAAATTCAACCGGGCAAAACACTGGCCCGCGCCCATCGCCAACAAAAAAGGAAAGATCTGGCAGGATGACTGCGTCGAATTTTTCCTCCAGCCCGACCCGGAGAAAAATCAGGCTTTCAACTTCGCGGGTAACGCCGCCAGGACATACAGCGATGGCATCACCAAAACCGCCACCGACAACAACTGGAATGCTAAATGGAACTATAAAGCCACCAGGACCAGCGACGGCTGGGAAGGGGAAATCTTCGTTTCGTTCAAGGAACTCGGGTGCGCAACCCCGAAACCGGGAACTGTCTGGGGCTTCAACATGTTCCGGAACCGCAAGACGCCGGTGGGTGGGCTCGCCTGCTGGTCGTTCATGACCGGCTGGAACCGCAAGGATGATTTCGGGTACCTGATATTCGGCGGCGAAATCCCGGCAGTACAGGTCAGGGAGGCCGGGGAAGTCGGCTCCGAAGACGTGGGGGCGCTGGTTTCCGTCAGCAACTTCACCGGCAAACCCGCGGAAGTCACCGTTTCGTGTAAAGTGCTCAAACCGAAAAACCTGAACATGAATTATTACAAATTCCTTGAAGGCGAAGCCGATACCTTCGGAACGGTTACTGACGCCACCGCAAAAAGCGATATCGCCAAGGTCATTAAAAAGGCGTTGAAATCATATGACGTGGTACTCACAAAATCCCGAAAAGGTAAGGTCAACCCGAATACGTCATTTACCGCGGTGATGGCGAAAAATCTGCCGCCGGGATCCTATGTTGTCCGGTACATGGTGGTGGACGGCCAGAAGCGGGTATTGTCCGGCGGCACGATTCCTTTTGTCAAAACCGCACCGCTGCAGCTTTCGTATATCCCGTATTTCCTGACCGCCAAATGCGTTTCGCTTTCCGCCGATCTTTCCCGGCTGAAAGGATTGGATGCGAAATCCCGGTTCCGGGCCGAAACCGTCGATGCGAAGGGCAAAAAATGCGACAGCGTGGAAGTTGCCATCCCGTTCGGACGCGAAGATATTGAAATAGATATCCCGACCGCCAAGATCCCGGCCGGAGGCTACAAGCTGAATGTTAAGGTATTAAGCGGCAAAGGGAAAGTCCTGGCGACTAATTCCATAACGATGAAAAAGCCACCGGAACCGGCGTGGGCCAACAATAAACTCGGCTTCCCGGACACCCCGCCTCTGCCCTGGACGCCAGTCAAAACCGACGGCAACAAAGTCCGGCTGCTGGACAAGGAACTGGTCTTCGGCAAAGATCTGCTGCCACAGAAGATCAGCGTTGAAAAAACGGAAATCCTGGCGGCCCCGGTGCAGCTCGAAATCAACGGGGAAACCGGATTTCTGAACGCAAACGGCAAACTTGTTTCCGCCGACAAAACCCAAGCGAACTATCTGTTCACCGGAACCGTCAAGGGGCTTGACGTGAAACTTGCCCTTACCGTGGAGTTTGACGGCTTCATGCGTTATGACCTGGAAATCCTTCCCGGTAAAGCTAAAAAGCTGGCTTCGCTGCGGCTGAACGTACCGTTCAAAAAGGAAATCGCCACGCTGTATACCCGCCACGGCCTGGGCACCCCGCCGCACTTCAAACAGTTGAAATCAAAATATGCCGCCGCGCCGCTCCCGGGCAACGGCTTGAACAGCAAATTCACTTGCGCGGTCTGGCTCGGGAACGACCGGCGGGGCATGCAGTGGTTCTGCGAATCCGATGAAAAATGGTTCCCTCGCAACAATAAAAAGGCCATTGAGATAATTCGGGGAAAAGACACCGTCGTTTTCCGGGCAAACATCGTTGCGGTGGCGGAAGAATTGACCGGCCCTCTGAAGCTCTCCTGGGCGTTTCTGCCAACCCCGGCCAAACCCTACGACCAGGCTTTCCTCTGGAATAACCTGATCTGCCAGAGCGGCATCCCCACTTATCTGGGCAACGGCAAATACGACCGGAAAAAACTGGATAATATTATCAAACAAGCCAAAAATGCAGGCGCAAATGCGGTTATCGGGTGGGCATGGCCGAAACAGATCTGGAACCCTCGTTTCGGGAATCCGTGTCTTTACGACAAAGATCGGATAAAGGCGATGAAAAGCTTTGTGGACGAAATGCATAAACACGGGATCAAAGTGCTGGTTTATGCGATTTGGGGATCGATGTATCCTGACCAGCCGGAATTCAAATTCTTCGGCAGGGAAATGGCGCGGGCGCCGTATAATTTCACTTACGGCGGTGCGATGGATTACTGTCCGGCTAAAACCTTCACCGACTGGTACGTCTACAGTCTGGCCCAGACCATCAAGAATACCGGCATCGACGGCGTTTATCTGGACAGTTCCCCCATCCCCCAGCCCTGCGGCAACAAGCACCACGGCTGCGGATACAAAGACGAAAAAAACAAACTGCATTGCACCTATCCCATCTTCGGCGTCCGGGAGCTGCACAAACGTGTCTACTGCCTGTTCAACGACGATAAAAACCACAACACCATCATTTATGCCCATAATACGGCGCCGCCGTTCATGGCCTCCGAGTCGTTCGTCGATGTCCATCACTGCGCCGAAGGTTCGAGTCTGCCGCTGGAGCAATGGCGTTCCCGCTTCTATGGCCGTCCGTATGGTTTGCCGGTAATTTACACTTACTGGAACCAGTCCCACTATCCCCGGCGCCGGATCAACGCCTGGGCCTGCGCGCTGCAGGTTGATGCCGAACTCAAGGCCACCACGGGGATGTTTCCGCCCCATACCCGATGGATCCCAAAAGACAAATATACCGAAAAAGCATATCTGCTGAGCAAAATCAAAAACTTCAAAAAGCACTTCGACTGGAAAAATGCCGAATGGCATCCCTACTGGAGAAATCAGCGCTTCGTCAAGACAAAGAAACCTGAAACCATGTGCGCCCTGTACCTGAACAAAGGACGCGACGCCTGGTTGACCGTTACCAACTGGACAGACAAGCAACTGTTGGAAAAAGTCAGCCTGAATCTCAAGGAAATGGGTCTGGAACCGGGAAAAATCCAGATCGAGGATATCATCACCGGAGAAAATGTCCCGGTCAGCGCCACCGGCGATGTCGCTATCGACATTATTCCTTTCGGCCCGAGACTCCTGTATATCAAAAACAGCAAGCCCTAAAACTAGAAAAAGTTTCACTGTCATCCCATAACTTTTGAGATTGGACGATTTGTTTGATTTTTTGAGTTCAGCGTTCTTCATTTTTCCAATACCTGGAACTTCTGAAGCATGTTAAAGAACTAATCAAGTATTCTGGAATCAAACCTTACCATCATAGCCCAATGCTTGGGATTTGCCGACCTTTATACTTTCAGTAAAGCGTTCAAACGCGTAACCGGAGTTTCTCCCAGTGAATTTGTCAAAAAAGGTTAAAACCGTTCAAACTTTCATCTGCCTTTCCCACTCCACAGGAATCCCCCGGCGGAGCCGGTTCAATGATAACCCGTCAGGCTCATTCCCCGCGATGATTACCGGCCTGGAGTTCTTTGATCAGCGACGCCATCCCGTGGGTTTTGAGGTTCATCTGCATGGTTTCCTTGGTAATAATGATCTTGTCGATCAGCAGATGCGCCAGGTGGTAACATTCGGCGGGAAAGAGCTCATCCCATATTTCACTGACCGACTCGCAGGTTTTGCTGATGTCCCGGCTGGTGACTCCGCTTGCCTGAAACTCCCGCAGTTGTATTTCCAATGCGGTAAGCTCGTCGTCGACCTGCTTGAAATCCGAGACAATATCATTCGCAATATTTGCATCGTTTGCGACAATCTCACTTCTTATCTGAAATTTATTCAGGAAGAAATGCTGATTTTTTCGTAAAGAGTACTTTTTTATCAAAAAATCCGTTTATTCGGGTAATAGAAGTCTAAAGCAAACTGTCAATTTGCTTTGTTGAAAGTAGAATTTTCTGGGGAAATTTAGGCAGTTTCGCGGTAGTAATACTTTAGAAGTCCATCGAGACGTTTCTTCTACAAATATAATGGACTTTCCAAAGGCTTAATGTCTGCCTTTATTGTGTGGGAATAAATCATCGTAGTCCGGATATCACTTTGTTTGCGTTAAATGTTTGTCCCCTTAATTAAGGGAATCCCGAGAAATCGTTTATCAAATATTGAAAATATCTATTTCCATGTTATTCGTTATTTAGTGTAGAAATCGTAAAAATGATACCTGAAAACTATATATTAGCTGAATGTTGTCTAGTGAGAAAGGATGCTATGAAACTACTTAGGTCATTAATCAAGCGGCTAATCGTTTTTATGTTGCTCCATCTGGCTCATTTGCTAGCACTCTTTCTCTCGAAAATGAGCGATACAGAACCCTTCTTTAAGATTTTTTCCCGGTATGGGTTTTACTTCCTTCGCAAACATTATTACCTCCCTATACCTGATGATGATGACTTGAAGCACTTGTGCAACTCGGAGCTCGTTGGGATAGCAATGAATGATGAATTTCAACTGTCTTTTACGAATGATGTCATTTTAAAGTACAAATCTGAATTTTTATCTTTACCAATACACTAGAGCGGCAATCCCTGTCAATATTACCTTGTCAATGGGAATTTTATGGCAGGGGATGGTAACGCTTACTACGCTTTTATAAGGCATTTGAAGCCCAGTACAATCATCGAGGTTGGGTCGGGGAATTCAACTTTACTCGGGAATCATGCGATCGAGAAAAACATTGAAGAATCGCCGAAATACGAGTGCGATTTTATAGCGATTGAACCGTATCCTCGTGATTGTCTAATGAATTTATCTCGATTAACAGAATTGAAAAAATGCAAAGTTCAGAAAGTCGCATTGGACTATTTTACGCAACTAAACTCTGGAGATATCCTTTTTATCGACTCTTCCCATGCATTGAAAGCGGGCGGGGATGTATTGTTTGAATACTGCGAGATTATTCCTCGCCTAAAATCAGGTGTATATATACATATTCATGATATTTCGTTACCGAAACCTTATCCGCCGATTTACTATGATACCCATCTTTATTGGAATGAGCAGTATATGTTGCAAGCCCTAATGACGAACAATAAAAACCTGGAAGTGGTATGGGCGGGTACTTACCTATTTCACAAATATGCGGATAAAATGAAGGAAGTATTTTCTCCGGAGTATGATTTGATGCGCAAAGCTTATCCATCGGCAGAGCCTACCAGTTTTTGGTTAAGGGTTAGATGACTCGAATTGGGAGATAACAAAGCTTTTGCAGCGGATCGCAAAAAAATGCGCCCACTGAAAAACAACGTTATCGCCGAACAGAAAGGAGGCTTTCATAATACACTGCGAGTTGAAAATACTGATGTCAGAAAAATACTAGTGTCCATTGATAGAGAAGAAATCGGCGATTTCCCAATTGCTGGAGTGATTGTTAATGCAAATGACGGCTATTTTATGATGCGTTTACATGATGATGGTAAATTTGAAGGATTTACAATTGGTTTTCTTTTTGAGATTATGTCACTTATCACTTGTATTTTTTATTGTTTTATTCGTAAATATCCATGCTCTGTCAGGTAGGTAATGGCATCCATGTAGCGGTTGATTTTTTCCCTGTTTATAAGATTATCTTCTTCCCATTCGGCTTCCCTGATCGCACGGAGCAGGCTCTTTTTTCCGTCCAATCCGGAGAGAATGCGCGCGAAAGAACCGTAGATAATTGCGTCAGGCAACGGCTGCCGGTCGTTTTGGGAAGTTTCGGCCAGGTCGAATGGAAAACCGGGAGCGGTTCTGTATGGAGTTAACTTGGCGGCAAAAGAAAGATCATTGTCAGACGGCAACTGAATTCTGCCGGTTCGATGCTCAATATCCGCGATTATTCCGGGGAATACGGACTCGAGTTGCCGGGCTATCTCGTCGATCACCGGCAGATCAGCAACCCGGCGGAAGTCCTCCAGACGCGCCGTTTCGCAGCAGAGAAAATATTTCATGCGTTCACGGATTTCATCCCTCAGATTTGAAACAATCCGAATCCGTCCGGAGGCGCACGCCTTGGTTATGCGGTCAGCTTCGGCACGGAGACGGGCTTCGGCACGCTTACCCGCGTCAGCGACGGCCCGTTCCAGGGATTCCACGTCAAGAGTTAAAACTTTGCAGAGCCATGTTCCGCAAATAGCCATGGCACGGGCGAATGGTTCCGGTTCCAGACGATCGGCCGATTCCTCGGAGTTGTGATGCAATGTTCCACGGGCCTCCGGCCAGACAGTGGGGATGTCAATGGAAGGATCGTTCATGATCAGATCATCATTATACCCGCCTTTATAATTCATGATGAAATTCGGCATATCCGGCTGACCGCGCAGCGAATCGACCAGCGATTCCAGCAAATAATCACCAAAGAACGATGCGCGGGGCGGAGCGCAGATTACGTCCATTTCGCCGGCGCCGGTCAGGTACGCGCCGTCCGTGTTTATCGCGCCGATTACATCATGGCGGCCGCGGGGATTATGGGTGGCAATAAAAGCGTAATATCCATACAGTTCCATCGTGAAAATCAGTCTTAATGAAAATTCAGGGAGTGGTATTGCGCCTTGCGCTACAAGGCTTTTTAAAGCCCGGGCTATCTCGATAGTTCCGATCACCCGGTGCTGTTGTCGTCGATAAGCGGCTCGAAAAGATGGGAAAGCGCCCAAACCTCTTCTTTGCGGCGTCCGGGGATAAGACAACTTACGCAAGGCAATGTATCTTCGTAACGAATACCGTCGGACTCCATATGTGCCTTCAGCGTTCCCGCGGAAGCGGCGGTTCTCAACCGATCGCCAGTCTCCGGCGAGACGCTGAACGCGATAAATGGCCTGTCATCGTACTGAACGTGCCAATGCGCTCCTTCAGTACAAAGAACTACCCATGAAATACCGTTCGGCGTGATATCGCGTTCCGGCAGGTAATCGGAGATCAACCCCAATGCGCCCCGGTCGAGGGCGGCGCTGAGAATCTTTACACGCGGGCGTGTGGACGGTGACAACAGAATCATACACCCGGAAACATCATTTCCGGCAAGCATTCTTTCCTCGGTAATAATCTCCGTGTGAACTCCCCCGGCGGCGGTCGCGGTTGAACCGCTGATCAGATGAAAAGGATGCCGTTGGTAGTCAGCGGCAACAGGATCGGCAAAGGGGAGGGGGGATTCAGCAATTTCCAGTTTTCCTTTGGCTGCGCCCCATCCCAAGGGCATGCGCTTGCCATATAGAACACTTTTTCCGTCCGCGGGGAATTCAATTAATTCACTGTTATCCAATCCGGCGTCACGCAAGCAATCCATCACAAAAGCGGCGGCCCGGTGATGACATCTGCTCGTTTGTCCCAACTCAATTTCATGGAGTTTTTTTGTATCGCGGGTTATTCGTTCGCGATCGATTTCTCCCAAAATTTTTCTGAATAGTTTATTCATAAAAGCATGATCCGATCATTTTTTATGTTTGTAAACTATCAATAATGTTTTTCCGGTTGCCGATCTTTTCGCCACAAGGCTATTCCTGTGATTGTTTAAAACTGCGGGAGCCATTGTTTGTTAGCGTCCAGCAGTTCCTCGCCCATCCTGCGGATTTCCGCAAGGGTGAGATTTCCGCAGAGGGGATCGAGCATCAGGGCTTCGAATGCCAGCTTCCGGTTGCCGGTAAGTGCCGCTTCCAGCGTCATCAACTGGATGCGGCAATGGGGTTCCACCAGACCTTGCAGTACCGGCGGCAAAGGGCCGGCGGTGATCGGCTCGAAACCGATCGGGCTGATTCGTCCGAGAGTCTCCACCACCGCCCCGCGCGGCAGATTGTCAATTTGTCCGGTATTGGGAAGATTTGCTACATCGGTATATGACGTGCCAAGCATGATTGCTTTCATAACTTCAACCGCCACTTCGATGCTTTTCCGGTAGATCGGGATTTTTCCTGATGCAATATTGAACGCCTGCTGCCGGGTTTCCCTGAACCACTTTTTACGCATCGCCATGCTTTTCCTGACAATATGGTAGCGCTTCACGGTGCTTAGTTTGTGTAGGTATCCGGGGAGGAATTCGGCGGTATGGCTGTCTTCGGTATAAGTCAGGTAGCCGAGAGTCATGAACAGTTCGTTCATAACGTAGTGGTCTTCCTTGAAAAGCCCCTTGTGGGATTTGTCATAGATTTTGAGTTCTCGTCCTGCCAGTTTGTCCCGGAGGAGTTTATAACCGTCCATGCCGTCGACGGTGAAGTCCGTGATCCAGAAAAAGTGGTTGACACCCCCGAATCTGGCGGTGATCCGGCCCGGTTCCACGCCGAAAATTTTCGCGAGGTAGTTTTTAGTTTCCACCGGACCGTGGCAAAGGCCGAGTACGCGCAGATTGGAAACCTTGGAAAACACCCCGGTCAGGGCGGCCATCGGATTGGAATAATTCAACACCACTGCTTTGGGGGAGAGTTTTTCTATTTTACGGGCCATTTGCGCGAACACCGGAACATTGCGGAGGGTGCGGCTCCAGCCGCCCGGCCCGACCGTATCACCAACCGACTGGTATATCTTGTATTTTTCGGGAATCTCGACATCGGGGGCCATTGTTTCCAGGCCGCCGGTAGAGATCGTAATCAGAACCACGTCGGCACTCCTGAAAGCCTTTTCTTCGTTGTCAGTGGCAAAGAATTTTATATTTTTGTTATTGTCTTTTGCAAGCCTCTGCCCGGCGGCCTTGATTTCCTCCGCGGCCTTCAGATTGATGTCCAGCAGATAGATTTCACTGTTGCTCATGGCATCCTCGTTGAGGATGTCGCAAATAAGTTTGGGGCTCCAGGCATAGCTGCCGCCGCCGACCATAACGATCTTCATTTTTCCTGCCTGTTCGTTTAGATGAGGTTTTCGATATTGACGTGGTTGATTTTTTCGATGATTTCCTCTGGAAGTTTGAGTATTTTGCTGAACCGGTCATAGAATTCGCAAAACTCTTGATACTGTTCCGCATAATTATCCGCGAACGGGGAACCGTCGGTGGCGAAGCAAAGTTTACTGACCGCCCTGACGTCCAATGTTCCGTTTGGCGCGAAAATTTGCCGCCACATTTCCAGGTCGCGGCGATATGCGGTCCCGCCGGAAAAATCGGCATAAATGTTGGCATTCGAGCTGAGGACTTTCCATGCCTCCTCCCACCAGGGATTGCCGAAATGAGCCATCAGGATTTTCAGTTTAGGAAATGCCCGGGCGATACGATCTAGGGTGGCCGGCCGCATATGGGTTATGTCTGACCAGGTTTTCCTGCCCAGTACGCCGCCGGGTTCGAACATGCCGTTAATCAGATATCCCGTGTGAAAAACCGCGAGTCCGTTGTTGTCGAGAATTGCCTGGTAATGTTTGAAATAGCGGTCATCGCCATATGGATGCGCCGGGGCGATCAGCTTGATGCCTTTCGCGCCTTGCTTGAAAAGCGCGTCGATGGTTTCCGGCGAATCCGTTTCGAGGTCGATCTGCGGCACCGGGATTATGAAATCTCCAAATGCTTTCGCTGTTGCAAAGGTGATGTCGGGCGGATCAAGCAGCACCATGCGTTCTATGCCCATAGTCTGGTATTTTTCCAGCCAGAATCCGGGATCGGTTCCCCGCCAGCCGGGGAACAGCGGGGGAACCGGTTGCCCGGACACATCGGTTTTTGCGTCCATTGCATGAATGTGACAGTCTATTCTCATTTTACTCAATGTTTTCCTCTGTTCCAGAGGTTTGCATATTTTGATGGTTGATTGAAGCGTCCTCCGGTTGGAGACAATGCATATGCTTCCTCCACCGGTCCGGCGCGGCGGTCCCGACAGACATTGAATCCCCAGGGAATTGCCTTGGTCGGCATTTTTCCGATATTGGAAATCCGCATTTCCACGTACCAGCGGTCGGGGAATTTTTTCACGCAAATATCGTCCGGTCTCCAGGCTGACGCAACTTCCGTAACATCGGGAGTAACCACTTTGCTGAAGAGGGCTCCATTCGGATTGACGGCCAGGAAAATGCGGTAGCCTTTTGGAGTTTCGAGCCGGACTTCCAGCGTGTCGTCGTTCCAGATTCCCGAGTCGTTTATGCGTCCTTTCGGGACTGTGGCCCTGATTTCGTTCATGCGCCGCTCGTAACAGGTAATGCCGAGTACCAGTGCGTTATTGTGCCACCGGGCTTTTACCACGGTTCTGTTGATGTGCGGATATTCGCCGGTAAGATTGTCCCGCAGATAGAGTTTTTCCCCGGCAAGCTGCTTTGTCCAGAAATCCTTGTTCGGGTTGCCGTCGATATTTACCTTGGACCTGTCCCTGACTGTCCGCATCCGCACATACGGTCCGGTGCGTTTCATAGAGTCGAAAAGGTTTTTCAGCGGGGCCATTTCCGAACTGATCAGATCTACACGTTTGCCGTAGATGGTGTCGCCTGCCTTGAGTTTTGCCCGTTTGAGGATCTCGAAAAATTTATCGATGTCCTTGGGCCTCACGAAGCCGCTGTAAGCGGTGATCTGGCGGTCGCCGGGGCGCATCCAGACTTTTTCCGTAAACTCGTAGAACTCCTTCATTTCCTTTGCCGCCGGACCGAAGAACTTTTTATAATAGTCTTCTAGCAGTGCATTAAGGTCTACATTGCGGTTCCAGACCAGTTTGCTGTGCAGATAAATGCGTAGATGGCTGAGTCCGGGCCATTTCAGCCTGGAGGCGCTTTTCTTGTCAGAGGAAACCGGCACTTCGGTGAAATATGCTTTCGTTCTTTTGGGAAGGTTTTTGAAATTTTCTTCCGTCATTTTGATATGCTGAACCGGAATCGGGGGGAAGTTACGGCTATTCCGGTACTGGAGATAGTAGTCATAGATGAAGAAATTGCTGTTGGGAGCTTTCTTTTCCCATTCCTCGCGCAATTCCAGTTCTCCCTTGAACAGCGGCAGATGCCACATAGTGCTGTTTTGTGAGAATGTAATGGAAAAGTACTCCGGAATTTTATCAACGATTTTCGGTGGTTTTTTGGCATAGCCGTAACTGAGAGTACTGAATTTAATATTCGGATTTTTGGCCCTGATCTTTTTCGCAACATCAAGGGCAAAATCCCACATGTAGTCGGAAAAGCGTCCCCAGTTGCCTTCCTCCACCTTGTCCCAGCCCGCTTTGACGTCGCGTTCATCGAGTACGTTCCAGCCGTCGGGCTGGGCAATCGGGTAATACTTGATTTCCGGGTACTTTTCATGATATTTCAAAACGAATTCCGCCAGTTCGGAGCGGAGTTCCGGAGACGAGAGACGCGGCAGCAGTAATTTGGGTCCGCGCTTATACGGTTTTCCCTTGGAATAAGCGAACAACTCCGGACGGTTCTTCTGGTATGCGGTAATATTGCAGCAGGAATGATTAGGGTCGTACTCGAACGTGCCGCCATTACGCATTGCCCCTTTGAACCACAGGAACTCATAATCAGTCCGGAATCCGCACATGAAAAAATCGCGGAACTCGATCACGGGGTCGGATTTGATGTTGCGGTTGGCAAGATTTACGGTTTTCATTTTGGGGACGACTTCCCCCAGATCTTCAATCGGCATGAAGAAGCGGCAACCGAGGCTCTCCAGAAAATCATACACTCCATAAAGGGTCCCGGTTGCATCCCGGTCGTGGAAACTCAGCGGTTTCTTCCCGTTGCCGAAACGGTAATTGCGTCCGTCCCGGTTCAACGCGGGGCGGAAGTCCCACTTATGTCCGGTATACTCCTGCCATTCCTTGAGGACTTTATAGTAAACGCCGAACCTGGTGTTGCCGTCCGGGATGGGACGGCGATTGTCATCGAACCCGAGAATCGCGGCGTATTTGTCAGTGACGATAATCTTGAAACCATCGTTTTTAATGTCTTTAATGGTAAGGCCGAGTTTTTTCGTGTACTTGCTCGGACCGACATAAAATGGGATTTCCCCTGTCGGGGAGGTAACGATTTTCAGTTCGGCGCTCGATATTTTTTTTAGGTATTTTTGCAGTTGACTCGCCGCCGTTTTCTCCGAGTTGCAGGCATCGGGAGAGATCACTATTTCGGCCTGCGCCTTGCCGTCTTTGATTATTTCCAGGGCGTCGGCGCAAACAGCCGCGAGAGCGATCAGTAATGTAATAAAGATTTTTTTCATGTTACTTTCCTTTGAGTTTATCAGCTGCGGCCTGTTTTGCATCGGCTTCGGCGTTTTTGCCCATTGCCCTGAGCACTCTTGCTTCCTCCTGTAATGGAACATACGACCAATATCCCGATTTGCGTTTCGGGATCTTCGCGAGTTCCGCAAGCGCTTCATTATATTTCTTTTCGGCGGTAAGGAGTTTTGCGGCCTGAACCAGGGAACTGCAACGGATTCCTCTACTCCTTAACACTTTCATGTTACCGACTTTTTGATATTCCGCCAAAGCCTGGTTTGTTTTTTTCATGCGTTGCAAAGTATCGGCTTTGCGAACCATCATGACCGCTTTTTGCCAGGGAACATAGGTTAATTTTTCCCCCTTGGTAAAATCCTGCAAAGCCTTTTCAAGCATGCTGCGATGCAGATAGCATCTGCCCCGGATCCTATATGCTTCGTATTGCAAAGGATCCGGCCAGGCAGAAATATTTTCCGGCCCGAATTCGGTGATGACCCCGGAATAGTCGCGTTCGGCATAAAGCAGCGCTATTTTCAAAGCCTTCTGCGTTGCGCCGGACAACTTCGGCAAGATGTTTTTTTTGACTTCCGGATATTTTTTTGCCGTGATGTAACAGAGTCCGGCTTTGTACAGGGCTTTCTCCCTGGCGGCAATCTTTTTATTGCTTAAGGTTTTAGCCAGAGCCTCCAGTTTAGGCGCCGCTTTTGCCGGACGCAATCTTGCCGCCGCCTGATACTCTTCCGTGAATCCGGCGAAAAGATTACCGGCGCACAATAATGCCCCTGTTGTGATCACTGTCAATTTCATGGTACAGATGTCTTTCTTTTTGTTTGCGCTATGCTATTTCGAATTTCCTTTGCTCAATCAGATGCCCCGTAATAGGCCGGGTGAGCATACCAGAACGGGGAACCGGCATTGGCGGTTTTAAATGTGCCCAGTCTGCGGCAGTCGACATGCAGATCCGCGTAAAGCACGTTGATGCCGTTATTGTGTCTGTAATCAACTTCTCCGGTTTTTTCGGTTACGGTTACCCAGCGGATTCTTCCGCCGTAGCTGTCGGCCATGATCATATTGCGTGACGGCTGATAAAAGTTCGGGCCTTTCAGTTTTTCCACCACTCCGGGTTTTTCCAGGTAAGAGTTATACCCGATTGTTACGCCGTAGTTCCTGGTTGCTTCCCCTTCATATAAATTGGTGGATAAAGCCTGATCCCGGGTAATTCTGGGACATACAAACTTGCTTGGAGGGATATTGCGCGATGGAGCAAAAAACGCATATGCCCCTAACACATTCGGCTTCGTCACTCCTCCTTCTTCAAAGGTATCGTTCACGTAGGGGGGGATCAGGGTCATTGCGGATATGGAATAGTTGTTACTCGAGATCGGGTACCAGCCGAAATCGCTGCTGTAAACTCCGAATCCAGTGCCGATCTGTCTAAAGTTGCTCAGGCAATGGCTGTCGTGAGCGGCGTCACGGGCTTTTTTCAGCGCCGGCAGCAGCATTGCCGCCAGTATGGAGATTATCGCGATCACTACCAGAAGCTCTATCAGTGTAAATGATCTGCTTCCCCGTTTTTCCGGATTTTTTTCAGCGGAGTCTTTCATATGTTCCTCTCCTTATTATTTAATTTGCAAAATGCAGTAATTCCTTAAAGGCTGCCAGGTTTTATCAGGTGTGAAAGCGTTTAGGATTTCGGCTCCCTCGATATTCAATTTGACCGGATGGCGGTTGTCATAATTTACCAGATGCAGGAACTTTTCCCCGGCGGAATTTTCGCACAAATTTGCACCGACGAACCTGCCGCCGACAATCTTGATTTCCGGTTCAGGCAAAACAAACGGTTTACATAGCGGGGGCGTTTCCCGTTCCAGTGCGTATTCGTCGTATTTTCCGGACTCCCCAAGAAACATAACGTTCGGGATTTTCGCGAAACATTCCAGTTGTGCGCCGGAAATCAGGCGCATATCCGGAACAATCAGCGTTTCCACGCCGTCCAAGTGGGCTTCGCCGTCAAACGGAACCAGGCGGAATGGGATTGCGTCGGTCAGCAACGCCTGCATAACCATCTTCAAGGATTCCGCCGCGGCTTCGGCAAACATGATCCGGGATTCGCGGTTGACATACACGGCGGTTTTCGCAATATTCCTTGTATTTTTCCAGAGGTGTCCGTGCTGATGAATGAAATCCGCGAACGGGCGCATGGCCGCCATGAATTCCGGGTGCATGTATAAAGTTCCGTATTCGGCATCATAACGCAGGCCCCAGGTGGTGCAGGGGATATGTCCGCCCATCGCCAGGGCTTCGGTGAAAGTCAGGGCGCATCCGGCGGTGTCCGGCCAATTTCCGCCGGGGAGATGATGCGACGGATAACATTTGAATCCGGCGCTTTCCCCGAATTTATAAATCTCAGCCTGATAAATCAATTTGTAGTTCTCGACGCGGGGGAAATTGTTGTTTTCCGCGCAGACCAGATTGTGGGTTTCGCCAAGGTCCGCCGGATATACCGATGTATGGGCATCGGAATCCGCCTTGCGCGAGACCGCGGGATTACCTCCGAGAAACGCTCCTGGCTTGATGCTGTCCGCATGTTCCCGGAGCATCAACATCATTTTCTGACGCTGCTGCTGATTGAACAGCGTCCATTCCAGCTGCATTGGATTGGTTTTGCGTCTTTTCGGAGGGGCGCAGACATGGGAAAGGTCAGGCAGCCCGAACAGTTCTTCCGCACGGTCCCGGGTATATTTTTCTTGCAGGTGTTCCCGGAACCGGGATATACATAACGGACAGTAGCAGCCATTGAAGTAATCATTGTCAAGGCGGATGCCATCCAGGTCGCAGTCGATCAGGCCTTTACGGAAACCGTCCAGGTAATACTGTTTTACTTCCGGGTGGGAGAAGCAGAGGGCAGGGCGGTCGTAGTCGTACTGCCTCCGCTGCCCGTTTTCATCCAGTTGGAGACATTTTTCAGCCCACGGGTTTTCGATGAAAAATGCTTCCTCCTGAACGGAAAAGAACTGGTAGTAACCGATGACCTTGAGTTCCGCTTTATGGGCATTTCCGGTCATTTTCCGGGTGAGTTCGATTTCCTTTGCTTCGCCCTTAAAACCGAATCCGTAAATAAAATGGATTTCGATGAAATCATACCCGTCCTGCTTCATTTTCAGGAGCGCGGACAGTTCGTGCTGGGCTTCATACCATTCTTCCCAGAAAGGAGAAGCGTGGTTCACTTTGCCCATCACGTTGATGCGCGTTCTGCGGCTGTACTGACGGGTATAATGAAATCCCATGTTCATTAATTTAGGAGTTGAAAAATATGGATGTTCAGGCATGTCTTTAATTTCCGATTATTGTTGCTTTCCTGCATTCCCGGAGTTCCCGCAGATTCACAATATGCAGTGATGGCACGAAACCGTCCGTTTCGCCAAGGAAAAGGTGATTCCCGGCAATACATGATGCGTGAAAATAACAGCGTTCATAACGGGCGTTAACCACGCCATGATCGATACAGGTTTCCGTATCCGGTTCGAACTGGACAAGGCGCATGTGCGGGTAACCGGTTCCGATCCAGATGGTTCCATGCTCGTCTTCGTCCATTGTCACGGTGCGTCCGCAATTAGGGGAAAGTGTTTTAATCAGCCGGAAGCTTTCTTTCACCGGATCAAATTCAAACAGCATTCCCCGATCCACCGTTCCCATGAATATTCTGCTGGAACGGGTTACGATCCACTGATCGATCCCCTGGTTTCCGGCAATTTTCGGGCCGATATCCGGGAGAATCTGCTTGTCAAGGTATTCCAGCCGCTGACGGTCAGGATCGAATTTCAACAACTTCAACATGTTGTTTGCCTTGTCCAGCCAGCCCCCGTAACAGATCCCGTCCGGGGTGATTACCATGTTATGGTGGGCGAAGTCGCTGATATGGCCGAAATCCGTTACCTCGCAACTGCTAAAATCGATATAAAAGAAATGGTTGTCAGGCAAAGTATGTCCGAATCCGCGATCCCGTTTGGAATCGACGATCATGGACTGGACGTAAAAAAGTTCCGGCAGCTTTGCGATCACCTCGGAATGGTTGTCTTGCGGAAAATAGCGGACGATTTTCGCGCCGGGATCGGAAATTCTGCGGTTCCATCCGTTCAGGTTTTCAAGGCAGAAATCGGTGTATTTCACGTCCGGGAATCCCTGTTTCCATTTTCGCGCGAGCATGGATTCGGGCAGTTCCTTCTCGAAGTAGGGAACCGTGACCGGGATGCCGTCCCAGGTGAAATGATTGCCTTCGCCGCAGACGATCGAGCCGTCGCTGAGAATACCCATCGCATTGTGGATTTTCGTGCAGTATCCGCGTTCCTTTATCCATGGAAATACCGGCGGGAGGACGGTGATTGTTTCATTGTCCAGATCGTATGCGGCCAGAGTGTTCGCTCCCCCGGTCAGTCCGAGATAGATCTTGTTTCCGATACGCGTCATGGAGGTGATTGCGATCGCATACCGTTCAGGAACAAATATTTCTTCAGTCTTCATCAAATTTCTCCAGCCTTCTTCGCAACATGCTCGACAATGGCGCGGCCTTCCTTTGCATTCGGGCAGGGCGTCCCTGACGGATATCTGATGCTGATGCCTAAAGCCCCGGAAAGAGACTTATTCTCATTCATAACCGGAACCGCCGCGCGAAACGTATTTTCGTTCGTATAATTACGGAAGACAAAGCCGTCCTTGCGGATCTTTTCAATGTTTTTTTCATAAGCTTCCGGGGTTTTCCAGATTGCCGCTCCGTATTGTTCAAAAGGGTAGGTTTGCCGCAAACTGAATGCGTCTCCTTCGGCAAGCAGGGCCGCACATACCATTCCCGACAGATTCGCGTATATATTGAAACCTGGCGAGTTTATTGTCTGGATCAATTCCGGCCATTCGGGAATAATCCTGAATACGGTCATAAGGTGATTGCCTTTAACCTCTGTATAGTTGACGGTTGCTTGCGGATACTCTTTCGTGAGGGCAAGCATTACCTCTTTAACTCTTTTCATCCTTACGGTGCTGGTATATTGATTGTGAAGAGAAATAACCTCTCCGCCGAGATAGTAACTCGCGCCTCTTTTCTCAACAAATCCCCGCGACTGCAAAGTCCGGAGCAGGCAATGCGCTGCCGGGGATGTCACCCCCAGGATTTCCGCCGCCATCCCGACTCCCATACCGTATTCCGATTCGCTGAGCGCCTTCAGTAAATCAAGGCTGCGGATCACTGATTGAACTTTTTTTTCTGTCTTCATATGATTAACCAATAATTAATTATTATTAACTTGTAGTTTATTTTATACTCTCGAAAAACAAAATTGTCAATAGGTTTCTACACCTCCCAGGCACTTTTTTACTTTTTTTTTCTGGAAATCGGCTGTTTCATCCAAAATCTGTTTGGAAACTTGATTTCGGCAAAGGATGAAGATAGATTCGGAAAGCAGAATGAATAACTGCGATTCCGAATCACTTTTAACATGAAAGCCGCTTCAATGAATACCGCGGAATGTTTCCGGCACTACGAAAAACTGATGGATGAAAAATCCATGAATCTGCCATCCCGGGATTTTTCCGGGAACAGTACCGCGAAGGAAGTTAGTGAACTTGTAAAGAAAAGCCTGGGATTTGATGAAAAACTCCTGCCCGGACTTAAGGTGCAAACCATAAGGACTATCCGGAAATCTTCCTTTCAAATTCAGTTGCTTGAAGCGGAAACCTGGCCGGGTGTTTCCGCCGCCGCGAATCTGTATGTCCCTGAACGGGCGCTGTCCGGACAGAAGTGTCCGTTGATCGTTGTCTGTTGCGGACACGCCGGGAACGGCAGGCTCGATACCGCCTACCAGACAATGGCCGCGATGCTGGCCGCCAGTGGTGCCGTCGCGCTGATTGCGGATAATATTGGCCAGGGCGAAAGAGTTCCGATGGGGCATTTCGATTGTCCCGGAGTGTTTGCCTGCGGTTTGTCGCTTCAGGGCTTGATTGTCATGGAAACGGTTGGCTGGCTTCGCTGGGCGATGAAACTTCCGTATGTAGATTCTTCCCGGATCGGTGCAACGGGAAATTCCGGCGGCGGCGCACTGACCTTGTTTTTGTGCGCCCTGTTTCCGGAATTGTTGGCGGCGTGTCCCACCGGTTATCCTTCCACATTCAACTTCGTTGCCCGAAAAGAAAAGCGGCACTGCGACTGCAACGTGATTCCCGCATGTCTCGGCAAATATGAAATGTGGGACGTACTCGGATGTTTCTCCCCGAAACCGCTTTTAATCGTCCAGGGCGCCAACGACAACATGTTTCCGGAAGATGTTTTTTTCCACACCGCCAGGAAAGTCCGGGAAATTTATGTCCGGACCGGGGCCGGGGATAATTTCGATGCGGTTTCCCTGCCGGGGCTTCATTCCTGGGACGCCGGACGGCTGGAGCTGATTGCCGGATTTTTCCGGAAAACTTTCGGCCTGGATTCTTCATCTCAAATCACCGGGAACGATGTGTTGACCGTGGATGAGGGGGCGGTTTTCCCTCAATGGCCGGCCGAAGCCTTGACAGCGGAGCAACTGGCCTGTGCATTGACCGGAAAGGAATATCCGTCCGGAATCAGTTTTGAAGATGTTTTTAAGCCGAAATTCGAACCGGAAGAAAAAGAGTCCTGCCTTTTCCGGAAAGTTACCGCAAGAAGGTTGCTGGCCCAGTTTGAAGCCTTTTCGAGCTGACTGTTTACAGCAATTCTGATTCGTGTTCTTCCTCTTCATCGTGTTCAACCTTCTCAAACTGCGCTTTATCGGAAAGCGACACGTGGCCTTCTACCCGGCCGTCGTCTAGGTCGTTAGTTGTCCGCGCTTCAAGGTCGCGGAACAGCCGGAAGATGTCGATACAGCCGCCGATGCCGAACCAGATGGTCGAAATCGTCGCCATTATGCCGGGAATGATAAGGTAAACGACGAAGAAATATTTTCCCCACCATTGGATCGGCCAGGGGGAAAACGTGTTCCAGATAATAACAACGATGAAAGTGCCGATGAAGTTGTAAATAAAGCTGTAGAAAAAGAAGGACCAGGCGATGACTTTGTCGCCGGTGGTGTACTCTTTGGTAATTCCGAGTATCTTGCTGAAAACCGTATGGAACGACCAGACCAGCTTTTCCTTTTTGTCGCCGTCGACATTGTAGATGCCGCGGTGGAGCATCCGGTCGAGATTGAACGGCTCCTTCATGGTCAGGAACGATACCACGCAATAAAGTACCAGGGTGGTCAGCATGGTAAGGAAATAAAACTCATAGCTGTTGATAGGAAATTTCACCGGGTCCATTTTCCAGGCAATATAGGGATTAAAGGGGCCGGAAACGGTTTCAAGGAATTTTCCGATCGGTTTTACCATATGGGTTTTTTCCAGGAATGGATAAACAATGTCAGCCCAGTTTCGTTTGACGAAAATTCCGCCGAACGCAAGAACCATTCCGGTAATCAGCGAGGTGAACGCTCCCGCCGTGGTCCCGAAGCGGCTGTAAAGACCGAAAATCATGACCGGACCGCATCCCCCCTGCCACATGACGCACATGAGAACGACAAAAAGACTGATGTAATCGAGCTGGGACATGAAGAATGATCCGCAAAAGAAAAATATTCCTATCCCTATCGAAACCAGCCGCAGCGCCCAGATGTGCTGCTTGGGTGTGAACGGTTCTTTTTTCAGCGGCATTATCACGTCCTGGGTGAGAGTGATTGCGGCACTGTAAATCCTGGAATCGTCGGTAGAAATCATCGCGAGAATCATCAGTAGGCAGAACAGTCCGAGCAGTCCTGTTGGGAGCAGTTCCCGCATCGATATCCCCAGCATTACCTGGTGGAATAAAGTCCGGAACTCCTGGAATTTCGCGTTTCCTTCGGCTTTCCCCTCGAATTCCTTGAGCGAGGCGTGAGCGGTATTGAGAATCGGGGTGTCCAGATTGGCCTTCTGTGACAGCGGAGCGTCTACTCCAATCCGGTGATTACGGGCAGGCAGAGCCTTGATCCTGTCATTGAAAATCTTACGTTTTGCAGGATCAGGGACCAGTTCCTCGGAAATCCGGGAAGCAATGTTGTCCCTTACCATTTTGGCCTTTGGAGCCCAACCGCGGTGGTTAAGTAAAGTGATGATGGTAATGGCAACCAGCACATAAAAAATCATTGTGACCGTGCCGCGCCAGGTTCCGAGCAGGCCGGCCATCTTTTGTTCGTGTGGGGTTTTCGCCGCGCTGCTGGTTCCGCAGCCAATCCAGCTTGCACGGTGCAGAACCGCCGTGAATACAGTCACCACTACCAGGAACAGATTAAAATCCCGGAGCTTTGAAATGTCGAAAGGATTCAGGAAACTTTCCCCCTTGGCGCGGTCCATCATTACTGGGACGATCTCTTGCGACCAGCTGAACTGGTAAAGAATGAAAATTACGAAAATAATGATAAGCGGAAAACAAACCATTCCCTGAATGGCGTCGGTTATGACCAGTGCCAGGGTTCCGCCCATGCAGATAATCCCGATTGCCAGAGTCAGGCAAATGACCACGATGATCATGAAGGTGGGAATCTGCCAGCCACAGATGTGGATTTTCTGCGGCAGATTGAAAAAGTAAATGAAAAACCTCGCGGCGATGGCGGGCATAATCATATTCGCCAGGCATTCGGAAAGACTGCGCAGCGCCGCGGCAAAAATACGGAACGACCGGTTGTAACGCATCTCAAGGAACTGCCCCAGCGACATTGCCTTGGTTTCGCGGAACCGGTAGGTGCAGTACCCGAGCAGTCCCATCGCGATACCCAGGGGAAGCGTGATATGTGACCAGAAGCCCAGCGCGAATCCAACCTTGTAGTGGACCTCCACATATGAAACCAGACCGATGATCGAGAGCGCGTTGGCGATATCCCCCACGCTGATTACGTAACGGCCACATACCCTCCCGGCTACCAGAAAGTCGGCGACGCTGCGGATGTATTTCCGCGAATAAAGCCCGATGCCGAGAACTATCGACACCGGAATAAGCACGATCAGCCAGTCAATCAAACCCATCTTTATACACTTGTCTTTCTTTTGTTATTTTCCGTATTAATATCCTGCATACCAATGAGGTTCGATATCGGCGGCGGCAGATTCACTGATATAGAAATCCGTGGGGACTGTCTGCAAAATCGATGCCGGAACCTGCGGAGTTACCGGGCCGTGTGCAATCAGCCGGGTAATAAAACGCTGCCAGGAAGAAAACGTGCCCATAGTGCTGAGACTGTTGCAGTCCATACGGTACTTTGCGCCGAGAACATCGGCCGGACCGATGGTTGCCGCTTTCGGGGGAACGTTGGCGATATCCCCGCTGAAGCCGAAACAGCCGTGCAGTGAGTTTTGCGCTATGGTCAGGGGATGCAGGTCCACAACCTGGGCCCCCTGCTGTTTGAATTCCTCCAGATCCCTGGACCATTGCGGAACATTTGGATCGATAAATGCGATATGCCCAGCCCAGCCCGAACCGCTGTGACAGGCATCGGCGCCGCCACGGTCGGCCAGCATTCTGCTGTAGCCGCTGATGTTTTTATTGTCCGGGGATATTATCTGGCTGATCGGGGGGCGTAGTTTTTCATCAATCTTATAATAGAAATATTCCAGCATTGCCCTTCTGAAACTTTGCGGATACGATTCCGGGGCGATATTACCGGCATCGTCCGCCCATTCGTCCATGGCGAACAGCCACAGTTTCGAGCAATTCAGTTTGAAACGGTTGATCATTGCGGCAAGGTTCACATATCCGGGATTCGGATTACCCAGGATCAGGGCAAGTTCCCGGCCTTCGGTCATTGCTGAATGAATCCGGTAAAACCTGTCGGCCATAATGGTCGTCGGCAACTCGGCGTTCGGAACCACCCGGATATTGAAATCCGGATTCGGATGCTTTTCTATATCGGCCCGTTTGATATTCCTTACCCGTTCCAGCGCTTCCTTATCTTTAAAAGGAACCATGTCGTGCGGCGCAAAACTGAATTCACTCATTATTATACCTTATCTTCGTTTATTATTGGTTTTTAATCTATCTATTTCTTTGTTAGTTTGTCCTTTGTGGAAATTGTGAACTTCTGAAGCGGTATTTGTCATGACGGTAATAAGTTTCAAAATGTGCTACGCCCTGGTCATCGTGAAATATCCACCCCAACTCCAGCAGCACCGGTTCCCCAATTTTTATTTTCAGCAGTTCCGCCTGTTCTTCCTTTGCCGCCGCCGCCGCAATTTCAATGCTTCCGCCGTTCGTTTTAAATCCTTGTTTGCGCTGCCAGCCTTCGTAGAAATCGGCGCACTTCAAATCTTCTTTCCCTAAACGGTGCGCGTAAGGGCCGGCAATCCAACCACGGTCGTAAGCCATCGGGGAACCGTCAAGAAGATCAAGACGATGAAAAAACAGCATCACCGAGTCCACCGGAATCCGGAGCGTCGCGGCTATTTCCGGAGTTGGTTCCGTCCATTTCATTTCCAGGATTTTCCGTGAAAAATTCGCGTCCAGATTTTGCAGATACTGGGTGAAAGTTGAGCGTGTGTATGCGGGAGATGATGGCGTGGTGCTGACAAAAGTGCCGGAACCCTGACGGCGATACACCAGCGACTGGTTTTCCAGCTCTTTTATTGCCAGTCTGGCGGTTGTGCGGGATACGTTATGAATCTCGGAGAGTTCCAACTCTCCCGGAATTTTTTCCCCGGGAGAATACTTCCCGTCCTGGATCGCCACACGCAATTCCCGGGCAAGAGTTCTGTAAGTAATTTTTCTTTTTTCAGTCATGGCTATTGCAATTTGTTATAACAACTTTATAATATGTTACTATATATTTACAAAAAAACAACCACGGAAATAAAAAAATGCTTAAATGCGGCGCAAGTTCTGTCGTTATTACCCCGGAAACAACTCAATTCCTTTCCGGATATCCGCATGTCGAACGCTATTCGAAAGGCAAAGATACGGAGCTGATGTCGTCGTCAATGTACCTTGACGACGGCGCGAACTGTCAACTGTTCATCGCGAACGACCTGATTTTTCTTGAAAAAGCGCTTGTGGCCGAAATCCGCGCGGGAATCGAAGATAGAACATCTGTTCCCGCTGAAAACATCATGGTGACCTGCACGCATACCCATTCCGGACCGATTACGACTAAGCCGATTGGAAGCGTGGATAACGAAATGCCTCCGCCCCCGGACAAAGAATATTTGAACTGGATGAAGCAAAAAGTAATATCCTGTGCCCTGGAAGCCGTTGAAAATGCTGAACCGGCTGAACTGGGCATGGGATTTGCCGACAGTTCCCATGTTGGCGGCAACCGGCGGCATCCGGATGGTCAGAAGAATTCCAGAGTTCCGGTTTTGACGGCGCGTTCCACTGCAAACGGCGCTCCGGTCGCGGTAATGCCGATCGTGTGTGTTCATCCTACGGTACTGCATCAGGATTCAAAGCTTTTCAGCGCTGATTTTCCCGGCTATGCGCGTCTGACGGTGCAGAATAAATTGGGCAATATTCCTGTCGTTTATCATTCAGGGCCGTCTGGGAATCAGTCTCCCCGCTATCTGGCGCGCGAAAATACTGTTGGCGAAGCAAAGCGTCTGGGAGAGATTCTCGGCAACAGCATCCTGTCGGCGGTAGAATCAGCGGTATATCCGGACTCGGTTAACCTGAATAGTGTCAGCGGATTTCTGGATCTGCCGCTCAACAATTTTCCATCCGTCGAAGAGGCGGCAAAGATTGAGAAGCAAGCCAGGGAGAAGCAGGGAAAAATGCGCGCGGCTGGAGATGATCCCAAGGCAACCCGTACCGCCGAATGCGACTGGTTCGGAGCTGAAAGGCGGCTGAAGTTGGCGGTGGAGTTCAACTCGGGAAAACTGCAGGAAAAAATCCGCGGACATCTGCCGGTTGAAGTCCAGATATTTGTCGTTGGGCCATGGAAATTTATCGGCTTGCCCGGTGAAATATTTGTCGAGTACGGACTGGAAATTATCAGAGAATTTCCGGATACCTATGTTATTGCCTACGCGAACGGTTACACCCTGGGATACCTAGTTACCGCGGAAGCCGTGGCTGAAGGCGCATATGAGGCAAGAAGTGCGATTTTTAAATCGCCTGAAAGCCCTGAATTACTGGTCAATATTTCCTGTCACTTGTTAAAAGGCGCACTATCAAAATCATTTCAAAATCCTTCTCGCCTTTACGACATTTTACCGTTGACTTGACACTATCTATTGCTGGTGAAAAGATTTTTTACACTGTTCCTGACTATCAATTCGGGAATCATTTTCCTGCAGATTTCAAGTTTGCCGGTATTCAGGAATTTTACTATGGCCTTCTGGAGGTGTTTTGCCATAATCGGCAGAGGTTTTCTGACAGTAGTAAGGGGGATTACCGCTTCCCTTGCAAAGCATACGTCGCCGTAACCGAAAACGCTGATGTCTTCCGGAACCTTGTAACCCTTTTGTTGGATCAGGGAAATGATATCGAAGGCATGTTCATCATCGGGGCCAAGCACACATGTAAACTCAATATTGCGTGCGATAAGGTATTCTACGGCATCTCGCGGTTTGCCTATTTCCGTATGCGGATCAATGGATACGGTAACCGGTGTTAACCCGAAATCCCTGGCCGCTTTCAGGAAGCCGGTGGTTTGCATATTGCACTCGGATTTTTCCGGCCCCCAACGGAAACAGGCTATTTTCTGGTGTCCTTTTTCCGCCAGGAACTTGCCGATCAAATATCCTCCGGCAGTGTCATCGGAAGTAACGAAATTTCCATGCTCCCTGTCCCGGAGAATCACTACCGTTTTTACTCCTTTTTCCTCGACCATCTCAAGTTCTTCATCCCGGAAACCGTGGTCCGCGATAATCATGTCGATATTGTTTTTATGGTAAATATTTTCCTGAAGAAAGTAATCAAAATAGGCCTGAAGATGGATTTCGGGAGGAAGCTCTTTTTTAAGGTAGGTATATAATTCAAACAAAACCGTGTGATGCGACCAGCGCGGATGCATTACAAATGCAATATTGAGCTTTACTCCGGGCTTTGATACTTCGTAGTCGCTGAACCGGTCACGGATATTTTTTGAGATGAAATACTTCCGTGGAGTTTTACGGTAGATGATGTCCTCGTCGTTCAATATCTGGAGCGCTTTCCGGGCAGTCATCCTGCTGATATTGTATTTTTCGGCAAGCATCCGTTCCGAGGGAACCGCCTCTTTAAAGGAATATTCACCATTCAGGATCTGGTCAGTAAGAGTTTTGACTAACTGGTCAACTTTGCTCTTCATATCTGCCTCTTGCTTTGTTTGGGATTATTTTATACCATATTGTGATATAATGCAAGTTGTAAGTTGAAATTGCATTGCTAGTATCCGGTTTATGGTATAATATCATATCGAAGACAGTTTACTATTTCAAAATAAATTGCAATAATCAATAAGGATATGTCATGAATTCCAGGGAGCGGGTGTTATGCTCTATTGAATGGCAGGAGCCGGACAGGGTTCCTGTCGAGATTTATCTTACTCCGGAAATGAAAACCAGACTTAAAGAATATCTTCAATGCGATGATGTACTTGATTTCCTGGAATCAGATTTCCGCCGGATTGCCCCCGCATACCAACCCCCACCCGGCTGCGACAGGCGTGAACAGCAAAAACACAATAACGTGAAAATTACTACGTCAGGCGGCGCCACTTACACCGAAAGTGCTACATTCCCGCTGGCTGACGTTAAAACTACTGATGAACTCGACAGTTTTCAGTGGCCCTGGTGGAGCTATCCGGAGGATTTCGATTACTCGGTTATCCCGGCCCTTATTGAAGCGAAAAAAGATTATGCAGTGTGTATCGGCGGTGAAGGTTTTCCCGACATCCTGAACAGCCTTTCAGGTCTGCGCGGCATGGAACAGGTGATGATCGATGTGGCCCTTCGCGATGAGGTCGGCATGGAGATTATCGACCGTTTTGTTCAGAGGAAGTATGAACAGATCAAGCGCACTTTCGAGGCAGCTGGAAAGGGCGGAATTGACATCCTGAGAATGGGCGAAGACTGCGGCAATCAGAGCGGCAGAATGTTTTCCGAAAAGGATTTCAATGAGGTGTTCAGGCCAAAACTGCAGATGTTCATCGACCTGGCCCACGAATACGGCGCGAAAGTAATGTTGCATTCCTGCGGCGACACCCATGAAATAATGCCAACTTTCATGGAAATGGGGGTTGATGTCCTTGACGCCATGCAGCCAGAACCGCCCGGTATGCGGCAGATCGAAAACTTGCGGCAAATGTGCTACGGAAAAATGGCCTTCTGCGGCCTGATCAGCACTCAGCAGACTCTTCCGCACGGAACAGTGGCCGACTGCCGAAAGGAAGCCAGACACCGGTTGAATGTAATCGGCAAGGGGGGCGGGTATATTTTTGCTCCCGCGCACTGCATCCAGCCTGACACTCCAATTGAAAATGTCCTTGCAATTTATGAAGAAGCTTTGGGACGGAAATTGATAAAGAAAAAAATGACGGTGGCCGTTTAATAGCCGGAAACAAAGGAAATACGTTGTCTTATGGATAATACTCAAGCCGATATAACAGTAAAAGATAGACTTGCCACGATCAATTCGGGAAAAGTCAGACTCAAAGGGTATCTGGGAAACCGGATTGACATGTTGATGAAAAACAGCGTCACGGCGCAGGACATGGAGCGTTTGGTGCGCCCGTTCCGGGAAAAATCAGAGGACGGCAACGGCGACTGGCGTATCGAATACTGGGGTAAGTGGGCCAGTGGAGCCGCACTCGCTTGTGAATATTTGCTTTCCCCGGAGTATCTGGATAAACTTAAACAAGCCGTCGAAGATATCATTGCAACCCAGGATTCCGATGGCTATATAGGGACCCGTAAACCGGAACACCACCTTAACGGCTGGGACGTGTGGGGGCGCAAATACGTGTTGCTCGGATTGCTGGCATATTATGATATTTCCGGCGATAAAAAAGTGCTGGAAGCCGCATGCCGTCATACCGACAGCCTGATTGCCGAGTTAGGTCCGGGAAAAACGAATATTGCCGCAATCGGATATCCCCTGTGGAAAGGACTCCCTCCCTCATCCGTATTGGAACCTGTAGCGTTACTATACCGGAGAACCGGAGAAAAAAAGTATCTGGATTTTGCGGAACACATCGTAGCCCAGTGGAGCCTTCCGAACCATTGGTCTCCAAATGGCCTCCGGCTGGTGGAAGACGCCGTGGCAGGAAAACCGGCGGCGGAAATCGGCGGCGCACCGAAAGCATATGAAATGATGTCGTGTTACGAAGGACTCTGCGAGTTGTACCGCGCCACCGGAAACCGGAAATACTTTGATGCGTCCGTAAAATTCGGAGAGAGCATTTTCAGGGATGAACTGTGCATCATCGGTTCCGCATCGGCCGACGAGTTATGGTGCGGCAGCCGGAAAATGCAGTGCGGCGAAAAACTGCTGGGCATGGAAACCTGCGTAACCACAACCTGGATTAAATTTTGTTTCCAATTACTTAAACTTACCGGTGAATCAAAATATGCCGACGCACTGGAGGTCAGTCTTTACAACGCCTTGCTTGGGGCTTTGGCTCCCGACGGTCAATGGTGGGCTTATTATACAACCCTCGCCGGGGAGAGAGTCGCAAGTCATCACCAGCACAAAGACGCCAAGACTTCATGCTGTGTTATGAACGGTCCAAGGGGAATGCTTTTAACTCACAAGTGGGCGGTAATGTCCGGCGAAGCTGGCCCGGTGGTCAATCTTTACAATTCCGGATGGGCGAACTTGCCGTTGCCTTCCGGAAGGAATGCGCTCATTATTCAGGATACAGGTTATCCGGTTGACGATCAGGTAAAGATTAAGATGAAACTGGAAACCCGGGAAGAGTTTATATTGTCATTGCGGATTCCGGCCTGGAGCAAAAATACAATCGTCAAGATCAATAGTGAACCGGCGGATGTTGAAGTTGCAGCTGGAACTCATTTGCAGCTTAAAAGAAAATGGAATGATGGCGACGTAATTACAATTGAATTCGATATGCGCGGCAGAATCGTTAATGATCCTGCCGGAGGAAACTCCATTGCATTGATGCGTGGGCCAATCGTGCTGGCAATCGACAGCCGTTTTGTTCCACACTCTGATAAAACCGTGCTGACTGTTGATCGCGCCGAAGACGGGAGTGTGCCATTGAATTATAATCCTCAAACGGCCCAAAAACATGGTCTATGGATGGCATTTGATGTGAATTTTACCACGAATGACAAATCAAAATATATACTTTCTCTCTGCGATTTTGCCTCCGCCGGAAATATGTGGAATGAACAATCACTTTACCGCACCTGGTTTCAACAACCACTTGATTTTAGCAGGTTATGGGAAAATATTCATCATTGGTGGGAATACACTCTCCCCGAAAAGAAACGTCCGCAAATGCCGGCAATACATTAATAATTGAAATGTAAATTTTATGAATATTTTTTCATATGATTTCAAGAATGATTCCAATAAAAAATATCCTGCCGGATGGATCGTTGAGAATAATTGTGAAAACCCTAATTTGCTTGGATGGGTTGACCATGAAGCTTTCTGCCTTCTTCATCCCGGTAACAAACATCTGCCCCTGACTCCGTCACTTGCTGATTTTTCTTTACATTTCCATTGCCTCGGCGACCGCTTTTTCCCGGTAAGGGAAATTTTAATTTATTTTCACTATAACCGTAAAACCCGCGAAGGATATTGCCTTAAATACAAATGGGGAATTTTTGGCAATACCACTCATTACGCTCAACAGCAAACAGAAGAATATACTGCGTCAATTTACCGCTACTTCGGCAAACGTAAACGAGATAAATATGAACTGCTGCAAACTGCTCACGTTCCAGGTTTTATTAAAGATATGTCAGATTTGCAGTTTTTCAGTTTAAACGTAAAAGGATGTTCTTGTGAATTTATTCATAATGACAATAAAATCATTGTCTTCGGTATTCCAGACAATCACTCAGGGCTGATTGCCTTCGACCGCGAAGGTTTCAAAGGTGCTTTACGCATTGATTCCCTGGAAATAACATCTTCCAATGAATTTCCCGAAAAAACTATTGTTCCGGAAAGAAAGATCGAGTTTCCTTCGGAAGTTAACGGCATTATTTCCCCGTACTACTTTCATCTGTCGGTCATGGAACTAGACAATTGCAAAATCCTGAAACTTGGGCTGTCCGGCGGCCCGGACAAGAAACCTGAATATCCCGACATCAACCGGTGCCGATTTAATGAAAAAATGTATTCTCCTTATGTCCGTATTGTTTCCCGGAAGGGCATGGAGCTTGGCAAGTATTATATTTTCAATGGTTCTGTCGGACTCGATGAATACCATTGGAATATCGATACTTCTGTAATGAACCCGGCGGACGGCCAATGTCCGCTGAAACGTGATATTATTGTTGAAAATATTCCGGCGGACGCTGTTTTTATCATCGGTTATGAAAAGTATGTGAGTGAAGACACCATCAACCTTGCAGGCGGTCCATCGGAAGCGATAATTGATAAAGCGGGAAAAGTAATTTATGCGGGGGAAGCACTGGTTCCGGGCAGCATTTCCATGCGAATCAAATCCCCGGAAAATAAAAATATCTGCGATAAGATACCGAAAGACATCCCATTTTATGATGACGCGCTAAAATTCGCCAGGAATAATCATTTTTTCTACGAATATGAAACTGCTTATTTTATATGCAATATTATTTACTGTAATGATAATGACGATATTAATAAATATAATATTAATGTTATTCTTGAAAATGAATATCGTGAAGAAATAAGAAATATAGGAATATTTAAACCTAAACCGGTTGATAATGAAATTCTAAACCAATTATCCGCCAAATGTTTCTCAACAGAAACCGTGACTGTTCGCGGTTTAAAGGTGGGCGTATATCATATCCGCTTTGAGTTATTACATTGTGGTTTGAAAATTTGTGAAAAACGCAATGCCTTTGAAATTATGCCGAAAGACCCCGCCGCACTGTCGGCTCCTGAAACTTCAGGACTTCCAAAACTTTTTCCCAATATCCTTTCCGGGATAAAAAACGAGCATTTTTATCCCTGGGGTCACTATACCTCCGACATAATCCACTACAGTTATGCGGGAAATAACTTTTTCAAAGTTGCACGCGAATTCTGTCCGTGGGAATTGCTGCATCTATACGGGCGTAAATGGAATTGTTGGCTGAAACCGTGGAGAACGATTTTTAAGGAAAGAGGAATTGAGCCGAATGTTGATTTGATAAAGAAGTCCGATGCTTGTCTGGATACTATCAGGCGAACGGACCTTTGGGCAATTAATCTTTACAGAAACGATACGGTATATAATGCTCTTCTTAATTTTCTTCGCTGCGATAAATTTGTGCCCATTGAAAACAATTGTTTTGATTATGAAAAAGTTACCGATAATCCTGAAAAAGGTATCACCCCGGAACAGTTTCGGGAATTGATCAATAATTACTGGAAAGCATGGATATTATTTTTTACTGAAACTATTACCAATAAACTTGTTCCGGAAATGGCAGCGAAAATAAAGGCTGTTAATCCGCAATGCGATGCCTTTGAATTCTGTCCGGTATATCCTACTTACGGGTCGGTATACAAGGCCGGATATTTTCCGTATTACTTTGGTAAGAATTTACGGTCAGGCATAGAGAAATATCTCACCGGACCTAACGGTTTTGAAGATTATCCATATTCTTCCGGTTATGCAATTGCCCGGGGAATTTATCAACTGGCCTCATGCAAGCTGGAAGCCCCAAAGCTGAAGCTTTATCCGGAAATGTTCGGGGTGAACGGGGAAACTCTGGACGGGCATGTGGTTTACGCGCACCCTCCTTACGGACAGTCGGATCCGCCAGAAGGATTTCTGACAAAACAATTCTATGAATACAGTTACGCTGTCTGCTGGTTTGACACAAAAGGTTTTAATTTCTGGAACGACCACGGTTATCATATTAAAACCTGGGACCGGGAAAATTATGATGAGATGCTCAAATCCTACGCGTTTATTTCCCGGACAAAACCGGCTAAACCATTAAAGACTTCCGCATTCGTTTTCAGCCTTGATGCTTGTTTCAATCATCCGGATTATTTTGAAGATGACGAAGAATTCATAAACGGCGGTTATATGTACAATACCGCCGAAGAAGCCGTAGCATTCGCCTACGAGCAGGCCAGGGGCGATGGTCAGACTGCCGGTTTCGTGATGAAACTTGAGGATATTGATAAACTTGATCCTGATGATGTGGATATGCTTGTGCTCCCGCCTCTTTGTGGGATTGGAGAAGATATTCTGGAAAGAATCCGTATCCTGCATGAACAAGGGGTTAATTTAATGGGATTCGAGGATATGTCTGGTTTAGAGGATTTATTTGGAATAACAAAAACAAATAATGAAAATACTGTTACTGAAATCCGGGTAATCGGCAATAATATTCTCGCGGAATTAGCAGGTTGTCATGAAACTAGCGATCACCCGTTATGCCGGACAAAATACATTGCAAGTGGCGCGGATGTTCTGCTTGAAAGCAAAGACGGAATTCCAGTTTTGGTTATGAACAAAACCGAATTTGGTTTGGTTGCCTGTTATACATTACCCCCAACCGTGGTAAAGCGAGCGGAGGCCAAAATTGCCACTTACGGACAGGAGAGCATCAGTAATTTAATTAATCGCGCAACTGCTATAGTTATGCGCTATTTGAGCAGCAAACAAGTCGAAACCAGCGAAGGTAAAGCGATTGCATTCCGGGATAGAAAAGGGAATGCGCATATCATTATTTCAGAGGACGCATGGCCGCATAAAGGACGCGCGATAAATCCGCTGGTTACCATAAATTTGCCGAATATAAATCCTAAGACAATTACCTGTGATAAAAATTTCTCCATTGTCGCTGTCTCGGAAATGGAAGCAAAAATATGTCTTCAACTTAAAGAACATGAATCAGCCAGAATTTATATTCCAAAATAAAATTAATAATTTGACACGGATTTTTCATTTTTGAGATGTTTTAACAGTATATATTTTTTTAATGAGGGTGTTGGTTTTTATTTCCATATCAATTGTTTTAAATCCTGAACCGGAGATTATGGCTTCCTTTCCGGGGGAGGGGGTAAGTCCTTCCCGGTCAGAACAGGCTCCAGTTGAGACTGTTGCCTTCAAACGTGCAGTCTACGGCTTCTTCCGCGAATGACCCGCTCGTGGTGATCGGGCACGGCATATTTTTGAAACTACATTCATTGAAATATTGATCCCCGCCCCTGACGGCTTTCCCATCGTCTTTGCCTGGGAGGGGGCATAGCTTTACCCCTGCTTCCTGGCATCTGCACGATACTGCGTCGCGCTATTTTCGGGCTAATTTTCTGATCCTGTTTACCGGCTTAAACGATATGCTCCCGACCTTGCTGGATGTTGCCGGAGTGGAATATCCGGGAATGTCCGTGACGGACTGCGGCGAAAACTTGTTGAATACGAGAAAAAGTGGAGCCCGGAAGAATTTGCGGCAATAAACAGCTCTGGTGATAAATGAAATCGCTGGTCACAGGTCAGAAGATGTCCCAATTTCAAGAATATTCACCAGTAATTACGCACGGATTAATTTTGGTGCAGTACGGGTAGGGGTATGCTGGGTGGTACGCGTTTGCAACTACCTGTTTCCTGCACCAATAATTCAATAACAACTTGACAATAAAAGAATATCGTTTATTATAGTGATTATAACAACATAACAATATAATACAAGTTGCGAAATGCGAATAAAGCAAAAAGCAAAGCAGATAAATAGAGAAATTCCAATTCCTCTGTATTATCAGATCAAGGAAAAACTGAAAGCCACAATGGGTGGCAGGGACGGAGAACAATTGCCGTCTGAATATGAATTGGTCGACATTTACGGGGTAAGCAGGATTACCGCGAGACAAGCCCTTACTGCTTTGGTCAATGACCATTTGGCTTATCGGGTACGGGGCAAAGGAACATTTATAGGTCAGCGGCCTATAGAAAGCAGTTCACCGGATATTGAGAAAAAATACAATACTATCGGTATTATGATTTCTACCGAGGATTCTTCCATCAATAAGCTCCAAAGTCCGTTTCATTACACTGTGCTCTCCGGCATTGAAAATGTTGCGGGACAAGATTACAGCCTTAAAATTATTTCAAGAAATATTTTTGATAAAAAAAAGTCTCCAAATATATCAAAGGAGGCCCTGATGGTGGATGGGATTATAATTATATGTCCGCGAAAAAAAGACCGCCTGATTATAGAATCGGTCCAGAAAAATTTTTGTCCGTATGTTGTTATTTACAAAATAGGCGAAGATGCAATCAACAATGTCCAGGCAGACAGCCGCGGCGGAGCTCTCGCCTTGACTGAATATATTTTAAATACCGGAAGAAAAAAAATTGCATTCGTTGGTCCTGTAAAAAGCGGGGGCGGTGTTCTTATGCAATTTCAGGGATATCGCGAAGCGCTGAAAAGGCATGGAATCAGATGGAACTCCGAAATGCTCAGTGAGGAACACAACCTTTCCAAGGCGCTTGACCAGGTTCTTCAGGATGCCTCTATTGACGCAATAATGGCTGCGAACGATTCCTTGGCTGCAAGGATAATCGAGGAACTCAGGAAAAGAGGGAAAGCCGTTCCAGAGGAAATCCTTGTGGCCGGCTTCGGAAATATTGGCGTGGTCTCACCGGAAAATCTGCCCCTGACAGTGAATATCCCCTTGTTTGACATTGGCCGCGAAGCGGCAAAAGCAGTTATCGGGATTATAAATGGAACCGAACATAAAACGGTCCAAATCGACTTGGAAACAGAATTAATCATAAATATGGGAACATAGCTGTCCGGTTAATATTTTGAGAACCACGGAGGGCACAGACACGGAGAATACAAGGGAAGACTGCCAATAACTAATTAACATGGAGAATTATAATGATTGAACTCGGAATCAACACAGTGCAGGAAGAGCTTTTGTCCATAGACGATTACTCTGTCGAAATCTATAAGAAATGCCTCGAAAGAATTCAGAAACACTTCTTTAAATATGTTGAGTATTCACATGTACATCACCTTGCGTTGCAAGAAGCCAAGGAAATTGGAGATTACACGGCGAGTCTTGGTCTTAAATCTCATTCAATCCATTGTGAGGGCTCAATTCAAAAATATGGAGAAAAACTTTTCTATGAAATCCAAAACAAGTGCATGGAAAACGCGAAAGCCATAGGATGCGGCATCGCGGTTTTTCATTTGCCCAAAGGGGAATTGTTGCTTGACGAAAACATTGAACACGTTGAAAAGATCGCGCTTATGGCAAAAAATCACGGCTTGAAAGCCGCGTTGGAAAATGGGCCGGTCAAGATTATCATGGAAATAATCGAGACTCTTGATATTCCGGAACTTGGCTTTGCTCTTGATACTGGTCATGCTTGCAGAGATAGTTACGATATTCCCGAATCTATAAAACGCGCGGGGAAAAAACTTATACACACTCATCTTGCCGATAATTTCGGAATTACGGATGACCACCTGCCTCCCGGAGTAGGGATTATTCAGTGGGGGGATGTTATGAAAGAGTTGAAAGCCGTTGGCTATTCCGGTGTCCTGATGGTGGAACTTACGGGGTGTTCTATAAAGTCAAAGCGCTCGGTGAAATCGCTGGTGAATTTTCCTTTGGAAACTGAAATGGAAATCGCCTCTGAATGTCTTGGCAACATTCATAACAGGTTATTTTGACAAAACGCCCTTTTTAATTTTATTCATTATTGTTTGAAATTTCCAAGTTTCCGGTCTTTAGAGCCAGTTTTATGGAGCAGGTAAATTCTGTGTCAATAGTGTGGAAAGCCCGGTTGTAACCGGTGACAGTCAGGTTCCCCACCTAAAACCGCCAAGTTTTATAAGGTGAAAGTGTTTACCGTGAAATCCGCAAAAACCACGGCAAAACCTTCGACACTCGCGGAGAAAGGTTTCGACATCTATTTGGCGGCTACGCGGAAGGCTTTATTCAGCATCGTGGCGCCAGACATCCCAAGGACAATATTCTGAAAAAACTCCTTGGGACTCTTATTATCGCTTTCGAGTAGATTATATCCCCACATATTTAAAATAATTTTAGTTTTTTGAGTTCTTTTTCCGCCAGTAATGTCAATTCGAACTTGCTAATGCCGTATACAATCAGATTACAGGTGAATTTATACTTGTCAATGGTTTTTGGAAGCTTACCTTTAGCCTGCGGCGGCTCTTCGAAATCGGTTATGCTGAAAACCTGGTATCCGCCTTTGCCGGTTTGGATTACGGCTTTAAGATGTCCAATAACCGCACAGCCTTTTTGTTCCAGAATATTTTCCATATCTTCCAGCAAGGAGCAAACGGTTCCGCTGATAATTTCTGAATCTGCTGATTCAGGCAGGTCAACGGTTATTTTTCGGGAAAAGACAGCGGGTTCGGGACCATTGGTTCTTTCGTTTTTCACTTTCGTTTTTTCCGCTTTTGCCGGAATCGCGAAGTCGAGCATTTTATCAACAAGTACATCAAGGTTTTCCCCGGATGCGGCGGAAACCAGCAGTATGTCTGCATCAGGGCGGATTTTTCTTATCCTTGTTTCCAAGTTTCTCAAATCAGATTCCGGCGCTTTATCGACCTTGTTTATCACCACCAGGTCGGCGGAATTGATGCCGTCTGTTATTATCGGAATTTCAAGTTTTTCCAGTTTACCCATCCTGGCGGCGTCGAGAAGGGTTACTACTATCTTACGGTCTATTTCCCCGCCGTAGCCTTGAAGCGCGTCGACCACTTTCGACGGGCTTGCCACCCCGGACGGTTCCATGATAACCAGATCGGGATTGTACTCGCGCTCAAGGTCGAGAAGTGTTGAAATCAGGTCGAGGCGCAGCGAACAGCAGATGCATCCCGAATAGATTTCTTTCACCGGTAATCCGCCCTCGCGAATAATCAGATCGTCTACTCCGGTTTCGCCAACCTCGTTTTCCAGAATGGCGAGTGTTCCGGATTTACGGCGGGAATACTCCCCGGCGGTTTTCATAAGCAGTGTTGTTTTTCCGCTTCCCAGAAAACCTGCGATTATCATTAAATTCATGTTCTTTCCTGTTTGTTTCTTAACTGTAAAATTATTTGATTTCCGTTATTCCGGCAACTATTATAAGTAATACCGAATCGCAAATCGGTATAAGAGTTTCGTTAAATCTGCAAGGGAGGGAAAAATGAAAAAGCTGCTGTTAACTCTGTGTGCTGCGGGAATCCTTGTAATGTCAATGACCGGATGTGCGCTGTTCAGTTCCAAAAAGACCATCGATGAATTCACGGTCAAAAATGGGAAGCTGACCAAAGCCGACGGAGAATTGTGCTGGGTGTTGGAATCGGATAAAACCCAGGCATTCGCAATAAATAAGCCTCAACCGCCAATGCGCGGTAAAGTCGCGTTTTGCTTCAAAATGAAATCCGCGGTGAAAAATGGCACTCGCAACGGTTTTATTTTTGTCCGGGGTAAATGCGGCAAAGAAGTCCATGCCGGAGTTTTCATCGGCAGTAAATCTTATGCTATTGGCGGGGCCGCGGAAAAGCCGGTTACCCTCAACGATAACAAGATGGACCAAAACCAGGAATTCAAGCTGAAAGTGACAGTTGATCTTGACAAAAAGATCATTGCCCTTTACGACAAGAAGACCAAAAAGAAACTGCTTGAAACCAAGTTTGCCGACAGTATTATGTACGTGAACGAAGTCGGTTACATGGTTGCCGGCGCCAAAACTTGTTTCAGCGACATCAAGGTCAAGCCCTTCTGCTGTTGCAAAAAGAAGAAATAACGGAAATTGTCAATCAACCCCAAGGCAGGCCTTGGCTTGAAATAGCACTGAAAAATGCAGTTTAGTCCAGTCTGTTCTGGTTTTCAAAATAACCCGAAGCAGATCCGTCCGGCAATAACCACGGCGTCTTCTGCGGGAAAAACCCGTTTAAAAGCGGTATCGAACAGCATTTCCGCCTCCGCCGGGAACTCCTCATCGCTTGCCTGATAAACCAGATATGCATAAAGGTTGCCGACAGTATGGATTTTCGCGCCAAGATCGCCCATCGCGTATGGTTTCCAGTTGAACCGGTCAAGGTTCTTTTTCAGGCTGTCCAGATCATCACCAAATCTTTTTACCAGCGGCTTAAGGCTTCTCGACATAAACGGTTCAAGATAGAATTGTCCGCCGGGGAAGTCGCGGAACTTGATCAGTTCATTTGTTTCGGCAACGGGAAGGTCGCAAAGCAGGTAGTGCAGTACAATGATGCGGTCGGTATCTTTGGCTGGAGATTTATCTTTTGACTTCAGTAACGTTAGATCGTCAGTTTTTAGAATAAAATCACAGCCGAAAGCGCGGAAATTGATTTCTCCGCTTTCCGGCCCAGGCAATCCGAGATTCCGGCAGCGTTCCGCAAGGTCGGTTCCCGTCAGCTTTTCCACCGCCAGTTTAATTGCTTCCAATTGTCCGTCCGCCTTCGACATGGCATAGTTTTCCTGTTTTTAATTTCTAATTTTTTATTTGCCGTCAAGTAACTGCTTGACGGTCGGGAATCGTTCGAGTTCGGTATGCGGCAGGAACAGTGCGCTGGTATAGCGGTCCATGTAGCTCGGATCGGTGTTGAGTTCGATATAAGTCATGCGTTGTGCCAGTTCCAACTGTTTCTGCTTGAATTCCTGTGACACCAGAACCATGTACGTGCCGGTTAGCGAGGAGTTTCCAAGGTACTTGAATTTTTCTTTCGGAAGGTCCGGAATCAGGCCGAGGACCATTGCCTTGTCGAGGTCGAGGAAGCGCCCGAAGCCACCCGCGATAAAAATAGTCGATAAATCCTCGAAACCCAATCCCACCTGTTCCAGCATCAGGCAACATGCCGCGTAAATCGCGGCCTTTGCCCGGAGAATATTTTCAATTTCGTGTTCGCTGATCGTTAGTTCTTTCCCTGTTCCGCTTGCTTCCGCGCTTGCCAGAATGTAGTAGGCGCGGCGTCCGTCGACCTTGATCGAGTCAGATATTTTTTCCCGGTTGAGTTTTCCGGCGGGATCGAGCCAGCCGGTCAACAAAAGGTTCGCCAGCAGCGAGATCATCCCGGAGCCGCAAATGCCTTTCGGTTTGACGTTCCCGATTACCTGACAGCTTGACGTGCCGGTTTCCGGATTTATTTCCACCCGTTCTATGGCGCCCAGGGCGGCGCGCATTCCGCAGTCGATGCCGCCCCCCTCGAAGGCAGGACCGGCGGAGCAGGCGCAGGTCATCATGAACTCGTTGTTGCCGATCACCAGTTCGCCGTTTGTGCCGATATCGATAAAGAGACTTATTTCTTCGCTATCGGTTGCCAGTGCGGTGCAGAGCAATCCGGCGGTGATGTCGCCGCCAACGTAGCTTCCCACGCTGGGAGAAAGGTACACCCATGATTGCGGATGGATATTCACCCCCACATCCATTGCGGTCAGGTACGGGGCTTCGAGAATGGTGGGAGTGTAAGGTTCGAGCCGGATATATTCCGGGTTCAGCCCCAGCAACAGATGAATCATGGTCGTGTTGCCGGAAATTACCGCGTTGCAAATTTCTTCCGGTTTGATCCTGTGCGACTTCGTTACCTGTTCAATCAGGTGGTTGATGGATTCCAATACTCTGTTGCTCAGTTCCTTGAGGCGTTCCGGGGTACGGGCGTAGTTGATCCGGCTGATTACGTCCAGACCGCAGGAGAGCTGGTTGTTGTAGTCAGTGCGGGTTGCCACGATTTCCCCGAGCGGCAGGAATACCAGCTGAACCGCCACGGTGGTGGTTCCCACGTCAACCGCGATTCCGTAATGCAGCGTACTCAGGTCGCCGGGTTCAATATTGATAACATGATACTTGCCGGTGTCGCGAATCAGGGTAACGGTTACTTTGCCGTCTTCCTCGCGGATGGTGTCGGCCAAATTACGCAGCACCGGCATGGGAAAGATAATTTCCTTCTTGCCCCAGTCCTTCTGGATGGCGCGGCGCAGCCGGTCAAGGTCTGACAGGCCATCCTCAAGCTGAGGTTCCGGCACGTTGACTGTCCATTTGATTGCCAGCGGGTTGTAATCGCACTTGGTGGGAAACAGTTCCTTCTGAACCAAATACAGATCGTCGTCGACCGAGGTGAATTTACCGCCCTCGCGCTGACTCTGCTCCGGCACTTCGACGGTTACCGGCGTATTCAGCACCCGGGTCCGGCATGCCAGCACCGTTCCTTGCGCCACCACCTCGCGCGACAGCACCCCGAGACTCTCGGAATCAACTTCACCCGAAACCACCCGGACAATGCACTTGCCGCAAGTTCCTTTCCCGCCGCAGGGCGATTCGATCATCACCCCGGCAAGGCTGGCGGCTTCGAGAAGGCCCACTCCGGGGCCTACCTCTACCGACTTGCCCGATGGCTGGAAAGTCACTAACGGCATACAGATTCCTCATTTTATTCGGAATCTCAAATTAAAAATAAGAAATTCCAAATTTAAAAACCGGAAAGTTTCAGCTTAATCTTGCTTTGATGAAACTTTCGAGATCGGCGGCTTCCTGCGGGCCTACCAGGATTTTCCATCCGGGCATGCTTTCCTCGAGTTCGCCGCTGATCTGGGCCACGTAACCGGGGATAATGACGTCCCGGCTTTTTACTTGATTGTCAAGGTCGATTTCCTTGGCGAATTTGCCGATGGAAGCCCCGGAGAATTTACCGGCGGCCCAGGCGGTCAGTACACTCATGCCTTCGCATTCCGGGACCAGCAGCCACGCGCTGACGCCGCTGTTTTCAATTTCACCCGACACGATAAAGTAGGTCAATGAGAAGTTGGTGGTGACGAATACGGGGGCGTCGGGACCGGGTTCGCCGACGGGGTACAGTTTCGGTTCAACCTGGATCGGTTTCTGCGGGTCGGTGTAAATGTTCAACCGCAAGGTCATTAACGTTGAAAGTATTGCCGCGTCGAATTCGGGCAACACCAGAATTCCGCCGTATTTCGTGATTTCGTTGATTGCCAGAAGCGCGTCATCAACAATGTCACCGGACTCGGCAAACGTGATACTGGGATAACCCAGCGGTTTGTAACTGTCTTTCAGCGCCGAGCGACGGGCAATTGAATTGGTTTGAAAGCGTTCCGCCAGCGAGAATGTGCTGAAATCAAGAATCAGGTCATTGAATCCGCCGTCCTTTATCTTTGCGGTGGTGGTTACCAGTTCGTTCAGGCTTGGCGCGTTGATTGCCAGCGCATGATCGTTTTCAGCGGCGACTTTCGCCAGCTCTTCGGCGGTTTCCGGAGTAGCGCTTGCCAGTATGCTCCGGGAGCCTTTGACTGCTTCCGCGGCGGCAGTCAGGGGTTTCGCGTCCTTGCTCCGCAGCACCAGCGGCTTGCCGGTTGTTTCATAAGCTTTTTTCGCGGTGGCGGCGAACGTGGAGGCGTCGCCGCTCTTGTCGGTTACGCACACCAGATCAATGGTCAGGATTTCCCCGACCCGTTCCAATACGTAGTTTTTCACCTGTTTCAACGTGGCGTCAATCTGTTCCGCCGGGGCGTTGTCATCCACATTGATTGCCAGCGCGGTCTGGCTGACGAACGTCTTTTCATGCCGGTAAAGCACGGTTTCCTCGCCGAGCTTGAGCGATTTGTCCGGTCCGAGCTGAATCCCCTTCACCGGCGGTTCGCTGGCGGCGCCAAGAATCTGCTTGGCTTCATCGGAAGCGTAAGGACATTCCGAGAGGTCCGCTTTTTGCGCGGCCAGCTTCATCGCGAAAGCCAGGCAAGTATTCGAACCGCACTCTTTGCAGTTCGTCTTCGGCAACAGTTTTTGTATTTGTAATCCAGTCATTTTAGCCATGATCGTATCTCCTTAAGCTTTAACCTTGCCGTCCATGAGCTTGGCGATGGCGCGTTTCGCGCCTTTCGCGGCTTCCGGATGGTACATTATCAGAATATCGGCTCCCGCGTACAGCAGGTTAACGGCCGTGGCGAGTTCCCACATGCAGGCGCGTTTGCCAAGATCGCCCCAAGCCGGGAATTCCTCTTCCGTGGCTTTGACTTCCTTGACTTTCATACATTCCTGGCCGGGTGAAACGATCATCGGGCCGGCAAGCATTTTGTCGCCGTTGATGCCGGTGATGCGGATTCGTTCCATTACCGAATAAGTGTATTCGATACCGTAACCGGCGGCCCCGGTCATCGGGTCCATTACGATTTGTTCCGGTTTCAGGTCCATGTTTCCGAGCAGGATATTCATCTGCTTGGCGATATTCACATCAATCGGACTTTGGGCCACGATAGCGTGTCCGTAGGCGATTGCCGCCCCCGCGATGGTCCGGTAGTTGTCCTGCTCGACCCAGTTGAGCAGCAGCCGTTCCCCTTCGCAGGCCTGGGCTACGGTTTTCAAAACTTCGTTGTTTTTGTCGAAGTGGTTGTGACCGGTAACGATCAGAGGTACTCCGACTGCGTCCAGCACATCTTTGACAACCTTCACTGCGTCGTCGGGACTCAGGTCGCCTTTTTCGGGATGTGTACCTTCGAGTCTTACGCTAATAAGGTCGGCGCCGTATTTATCCACGCAAACTTTCGCCATTTCAGCGGGATTGCTGAGGGTGTCACCGTAGACATCGCGCAGGACTTGCGGGTACTTTTCGCTGACTTTGTCGAATACTTCCATTGCCACCAGCGGACGGTTCGGCATTTCGCCTTCCCAGAGGTGGAACGGCATGCAGCTTTCACCGCCGATCATATGAGTTACGGAACGAGTTCCGCCTTCGTCCTTTGTCGCGCCGAGTTTAACGGTCCAGACCGGAACTTCGCAGGATTCCTGCTTAATTTCAAAGGCGTTCACTTCACCAAAACGTTCAGCGGCGGAAGGTCCGGCCGGAACTTCCGGTTCAGGTGCGGCAGCCGCTTCTGCAGGCGCGGTTTCGGCAACGGCCTGAATACCTTCCGGCATTTTGCCGCCAAGGAAGTTTGAACTGAGAACGCCGATGATGTCTTTCACGACTTCCCGTGTGACGGTTTCTTTCAGGTCTTTGGTCAGTTCACCAGCCACCTGTTGTTTTATTTCGGAAATTAATTCCGGGGTGATTTTCATTTCTTCCTCCTCCTCACTGACTGGAGTTTCCGCTTGCGGTCCGGCGGTTTCCGCCGCCGCTTCTTCCTGAGGCGTTTCCGCTTCCGGCGCTTCCGCCATGATGCTCATATCTTCAAGCTTGATTGCGGGGTGTCCGACCTTTTCCAGATGCGTCCGTACTTCGGATGCTTCCGATCCTACGGTTTCATCCGCGATCTTATCGAGCAGACCGGGAACTCCCTGTTCTTCACAGCGTTTATCGAGATCGTCCTTGAGCAGTTCCTTGAGTTCCTTGGGCATCCACACCAGACGGCTGATTCCGCCGTCGGCGTAGAGAAATTTTTTGGAAGTCAGGAAAATTTTTCCGCAACCCATGAATCCGGGGGTCTGCTGGCCGCCGCCGACGCTTCCGGCGAGGGTGGAGAAAGTCATGCCCACCGGGGTGTCGCCCTGGAATTCGCGGTTGACCGCCATTACCCCGTTGCATTCGGGCAGATAGGCGCAGATGACTTCAAAACAACCGCAGCTGGTCATTGGACGGTCCATGATCGAGTAGGCGCAGAAACTTTCCACCGACTTGTGACTGTTGGTGTAAACGTATTCGTCGATGCCTTTCCAGACGCCGCGTTTCGGATCGACGCAGTCGCCTTTTTTTACCGGCTGGTTCGGGCCGGTTTCGTCGATTTCGTAAGCGGCCTTTCCATCAAGCCAGTTGTAAGCGCCGCACAGCCCGAGGCGTTCCGGGGTGATGATGCAAACATGGTCCGGAGCGAACGACTGGCAGAGCAGGCATGAATAGAAGGTGTCAACCGATTCGTCGGTCATCGATTCCAGGCGGCGGTTGCGTTCGTCGTAAACCTGCCGCGCAATTGCTACGCGCTTCTCGACTTCAGTTTCGTCGGTGACCAGAGTCACTTTGACCTTGTCCACGATTGCCGGATAGTCTGAAAGCAGTTTGGCGTGGAGAATTTCGCCGTAGTGTTTCAGGCGCAGACCTTTCTCGAATCCGGCCTTGGAAACGCGGGTCCATACGATATCGCGCTGCCCCATGTGCCAAATACCCTCGGCGCCGTTTACCAAGTGGTGGATCTGGCGTTCGAGGATCGGCTCGAAATCGGGCTGCATCTTGCGTCCGGCAACTTCCACCCAGATAGCCAGGGGGAGGGCGGTTCCTTCTTCAACCGTGTCGATGTCCGGGCCGATGATTTCGATTTCACCGTCGTTGATCGATTCGAGATCAACGGATGTAACAAATTCGAACGCGGTAGTTTTGTTGCCGCCGAATTCGGCATGTACGTCATTTTTGCGGATGCGCTCGCCTTCGAAGGCCGGGCCGTAGGGAACAGGAACCGGGACCTTGGTGATCTTGACTTTGCAGCCGCGCACTTCCAGGGCCTTTTCAACCATCTGGTCATGCGGAACCTGTGCAACCACATGTTCATATGTGCAAACACCGGTGGGAAGGATTTCCGGGATGTCCGTATCGGCGATAACCGGGAAACCGTAATTGACGGCGCCGAGAGCCGCCGCGTATTTGTCATCGGTAACTTCACCGAATGCGAGCACGAACGCGAATATCCGGTTCTTATTATATTTAAGGTTGGCTTCAAAATCACCGGGCTTGACTCCGCCGAACGACAGCGCCGCACGGCTGGCGAATCCCAGCGCATAGATCAGCGCGGAAACATCGCTGCCGAACGGGACCAGCCGGGTTTCCCATCCAAGCTGAACGCCTTTCTCGGCAAGCTGTTCGGCGAACTGTTTACCGTTGGTGCAGCCGGCCATGAACACATACAGGTTTTTTTCCTGAAGTTCCTTGGCGATCTTCACCGCGATTTCATTGCTGGGAGCGGCGCCGGTAATGGCGGCGAATCCGGGAGCGGTTCCGTCCACGAATTCAATCCCGCGTTCGCGCATGATTACGTCGTCCGCGGCCCCGAGCCAGATACCGTTGATGGGATTCGGCTCGATCACGTATTTGCATGCCTCGATGATTTCGCAGGCGAACAGTGCGGCGGCCCCCGCGTCGAGTGCGCGGCCCAGGTAAGGCAACCAGACTTTTTCACTGGGGCGTTCCGGCAACAGCGCCTTGGCGCGGTTGAGCACCCGGCGCATATCAGCCAATGTTTCCACCTTTTCGCCGAGGAACGAGTAGATCACCGGCAGGTAATATGCGGTGCTTGGAAACGCCACCGGGCAGTCTTCGCCCTTGGCTTTAATGGCTTCATCAAGTTTGGATTCGGCTTTAGCCACCCACTCGATGGCCCCGTCGATACCATTGGAGCATATCAGTTTAGACATCGAGTGACCTCCTGTCTTTCATATCATAGAGTTTACGTTCCGCCTGACGGTTGATACCTAGTTTTTCCCGTGCGTCATCAAGCAGTTTCATCGTAATTTCAAACGCGGTGTCTGCATCGGGAGCATCATGGAAACTGCCCCCAAAAGTTTCACGGACTTCTTCGTTCAGGTACTTCGTCACGTTTTCGGAACCGGCGGTATTGAAAGGCTGTCCGAGGATCACGTCGCATCCGGAAGCTACGAAATAGCAACCGATGGAAACCGCTTTTTCACTCATCCACTCGGGAGCCACTCCCACCGCGGGAACCTGTGCAAGGTCTTCACCGAGTCCGCCCTCAAGGACGATTTCGGTGGCGGCTTCGAGGATCCGGCAGTTGTCCACACAACTTCCCATGTGAAGGATCGGGGGCATCCCGACGGCCTCGCAGACCTCCTTGAGTCCTTTGCCTGCATGTTCGAGCGCGGTTTCGGGGGTCAGAGCGCCAATTTTGGCCGAAGCATGAGCGGCGCAACCGGTTTTCAGCACCAGCACGTTGTTTTCGATCAGCTTCAGCGCCAGGGAGTTGATGTAGTCGTCAACCCGGCTTTTAACGTTGTTGCAGCCGACAATTCCGACCACGCCCTTGATCCGATTCTGGATAATCGCGTCGTTCAGCGGCCGGAAGGAAGCGCGGAAACTGCCGCCAAGCATGTACTTGATGGCTTCAACGCTGAATCCGGCAACCAGCGGCTTGGATTCACTTGGTATCCGGACTTTTTTCGGGTCGCGGTTTTTGAAGTTGTCCGCCGCGCGTTTCAAAATGTTCACGGCGCATTTGTAGGCATTTTCCTCGTCGAAGGAAATGTGTGTCGCGCCAACAGTCCGGGCGATATCGGAAGTTGACACCACCTCGGTATGGTAATAGCTGGCAACTTCGGGCAGACTCGGCATGCAGCACTGCACGTCTACCGCCATCATTTCCACCGCGCCGGTGATAATCGCCAGTTCCTGCTGGAGGAAGTTCCCGGCGGACGGAATTCCGTGGCGCATCATGATTTCGTTCGAGGTACAGCACATCCCGGCAAGCGTGATGCCTTTGGCCCCGGCTGCTTTGGCGGCTTCGGCCACTTCCGGATCGTTCACCGCTTCCGCGAGCATTTCCGACATTGCAGGTTCGTGGCCGTGGACAATTACGTTTACGGTGTCTTCACAGAGTACGCCAAGATTGGAGGTTCCGCGTACCGGTTCCGGGGTTCCGAACAAAATGTCGGAAACAATCGTGGCGATTCGGGAACCGCCCCAGCCATCGGACAGCGAAGTGCGGAACGCCGCGTCCAACAGGTGTTTGTAATCATGGTCCACGCCCATGTGGGTGCGGTGCATGGCCTCAACCGCCATCCGGTCGATCCCCTTGGGCTCGAGATTAAGATTTTCCCAGATTCCCTGGCGTTTGAGCGGGGCCAGACTTAAAGTTTTGAGTTTCTCCTCCTGACGGGAAAATTCGTCAACGAAAAGCTGTCCGAGGTCTTTGGCTATTTCTTCTTTGGCGCGGCCTTCAGTTTCGATGCCGTAACGGTTGGCGTTCAGCCGCAGAGCGTTTTCATCCTTGATCTTGTAATCGCTTTCGTGACCTTCGCCGATATTCCGCAGCATAAGCGCCAGATGCCGGCCGTGGTCGGAGTGGGCGGATGCCCCCCCTACCACTTCACGCAGGAAGTTGCGGGCTACGATGGTATCGGCATCTGCGCCGCATACGCCTTTGGGCGATCTCGGGGTGATCCGGCATGGGCCCATGTGACAGATCCGGCAGCAAATACCTTCGCGGCCGAATTTGCAGCCGCCGCTTTGGTGCATGCCGCGGGTGAAGCAGGTTTCGATGCATTCTTCCTCCGCCTTTCGCAGCATTTCCTGCGATGCGGCATCAGAAACCAGCTCCTCTACACTTTTCATTTCTTTAGCCATTAATTTGACTCCTGGATTTATATGTTAGTTTTTAAATTTTCAGTTTAGAGCCTGATTAATAAACTCATCGAGCTTACGGCATACGGGATTAAGTTCAGGCAGATCAAGTAAATTTTTACCGTCCTCGCCGAAACGTCCGAGCTGGTCGTCATCAGGAAGCCCCACAAGAAATTTGGCGTTGACTGCTTCCATAACTTTTTCGGCGTTTTCCGGCATCCTTTCATTCCGCACCCGGTTTACCACCAGCGCCAGTTTGCCGTATTCGATAGCCATTTCTCCCGTCAATGCGTGCAACCGCCTGACAGTGTCAAATCCGCGCTGGGAGGGATCGGTAACCATCACCAGAAGATCGACCTTGTGGACAATCCGCCGGGAGAGGTTTTCGAGTCCGGCTTCGTTGTCCAGCACCACGTAGGGATAGCTGTCGGCAATCTGGTTCAGGGCGGATTTCAGCACGTTATTGGCGTAACAGTAACAGCCGGGGCCTTCCGGACGTCCCATGGCGATAAGGTCGAAATCATCTCCTTCCACCATGCTTTCGGCGATCTTCATTTCCAGCAACTGCTGTTTTGATATCCCGGAAACCATGCCCTTGCCGGCAATTTCCCTGGCTTCCTCGCGCACTCCCCCGATGGTCTTTGCGGTTTGTACCCCGAGTACGGCGTCAAGGCAAGTGTTGGGGTCGGCGTCAACCGCCAGTACCGGAGTGTGTCCCGTAGCGATAAGCCGGTTCACCAACAACGCGGAAATCGTGGTTTTTCCCACACCGCCTTTTCCGCTGACTGCAATTAAATAACTCATTCGACTCCCTGGGAGAAATTCGAAATCCGAATCCCGAAATCAGAAACAAATTCAAATGCTTCAAAGGACAAATGTTTCAAACAGGCTGTCTGGTCTGTAACTTTTATGTTTTGAATTTTCATTTTTGAATTTTTCTATTTGTTTCGAATTTCGATATTCGTGCTTCGGATTTGATTTATGGTTCATGAGAATGCGGCGTTCCGCATCCGTCGCTGATCCTGGTCAGTTCATTGCGCTGTTCAGCCAGGTGTTCCTGCATTTTCTTGAGTTTGCCGGGATCGGTGGGAGCGTCTTTTCCCAGTTCGGCGATTTTGTCTTCGAGGTCAGCGACTTCCTGCATAAGTTTCTGATATTTTTCGCGTTCCACATCAATCATTATTCCATCCCCCTAATCAGTTTTCATGTAAGTTTGGCCAGTATTTTTTCAAATATCCGTAAAGTTGAGCTGTCAAGATTTTCAATGATGGAACCGCCGTGCTGATCGGCAGTCCGGATGGCCTCAGTGTAAGGGATTATTCCGAGCAATTCCGCGTCTTCCGGCAGGTTTTCGCGGATGAACTTTTCATCTTCCGGACAGGTGACTTTATTAGCAATAAAAGCAGTGGTGGCAATTCCTATTTCCCCAGCCATTCTGACTACTTTTTCCGCACAGTCAAATGACCGGCGGCCCGGCTCCACCACCACGACCATGCGGTCTACACCTTTAGACGTTGCCCGGCCGAGGTGTTCTATGCCTGCTTCCATGTCCATCACCAGCGCGTCGTTTTTGTGTAAAACCAGGTCGTTTACCAACGCCCGGATCAACACGCTCTCAGGACACGCGCATCCACCGCCGCCGCGCTTAACCGCGCCCAATACCAGCAAAGCTGCGCCGTTGTAATTAGTCGCGTATTTTCCGGCGATGTCGGAAACTTCCGGATTCAGCTTGAACATCTGGCCGTACTGTTTGACTTTCGCCCCGGTGCGTTCCTCGATGAGTTCGACCTGCCGCGAGATCGGTACGATTTCGTTTTGGATGTCATCGGGGATTCCCAGGGCGGAAGCCAGATTAGCGTCCGGATCAGCATCGAGGGCCAGCACACTGCCGCCGCGCCGGGCCAGCAGTAACGCTATTGCTCCGGCTATCGTGGATTTTCCCACGCCGCCTTTTCCGGATATTGCCAGTTTCATTGTTGTATCCTTTGTAAATTCAAATATTTAAATTGAAAATGATTCAAATTGCCGGTTTTCAAATTTTTGAAATTTTGACATTTTAAACATTGTTTCAAATTTCGATATTCGCATTTAAAAGCCGTATTTTTCCTGCATGCGTTTCGACAAAGCCTGAAGCATTTCAAATACTTTCTCGGCATCGGCCGGATCCATGGAACCGGTTCCGCATGAAGGAGTGATAACTGCCTGTTCAACGATCTTCTGTTTGTCGATGCCTTTGCTTGCGAGGTTGTCCATAACCTTTTCGAGCTGGGCTTCAAGGCTTTCAACGGTCTGTTCGCGGATCGCGGTGGAGGTTGGGACTACGCCCCAGGCGAGAATTCCGCCACGGTCAAGGTGGGCTTTCACGTGTTCCGGATACATGGCAATGGTTTCGCCGTATTCGAAGGCGTCGAAGTTGACCATGTCCACGCCGGCATCCATCAGGATGCTCCACTCGGTGTTGCCGCAGCAGTGGATCCCGGCAATTGCATTGTCGGCATGTACCGCCGCAATAACTTCCTCGAGGATCGCCACAACGTCTTCACGCTTTACGGAAACGTAGGTGGAACTGCCGAAAGCCGACAGGATCGGTTCGTCGATAAAGCAGATAACCTTATCGGCATAGGGCTGGAACTTCTGGATCTGCCAGCGGCATTTCATTGCCAGTGCCTTGATGACAACGTCGCGGAATTCTTCATTGTAATAAATAGCGCGCTTGTTCTCGTCCACGATGGTGAGGGCGAAACTGCACGGGCCGGTGGTTTGTACTTTCACGAACGGCAACTTCTCTCCTTTGCCCTGGAGACGTTTTTCCAGCGCGTAAATCCCCTTGGAGAATTCTTCGCTGATCGCCATTGCGGAACAGTCGCCTGTGCCTTCGTCTTCGTCCATTGCCATCATGTACTGTTCGTAAAATTCGGCGAAAGCCTCGGAATAATCGCCGGAAGTATCGAAATACATGCGGCTTTTTTCACGGTCGATGACGGCGCAGGGCATGCCTTCGGAATACTGGATTTCCATCTGTTCATTAAGACCGAGACGCGGCAGTTGCGGCCAGATCGGGGCACAGCACATGCGGCCGAGGGATACGTCGATGGCGTGTTCGGGGTCGGTGAACGGCATGCTGCCGATTCCGGTTGCGAGAAATTTGGTCTGCATGATCGGTTTTCCTTGCTAATTATTATAAATTGTTGACAGCGTCCTTGATCGCGGAAATGTGCGCTGGAGTTGTTCCGCAGCATCCGCCGATAATGTTGGCTCCGGCTTCGACAATCCCGGGAACCAGCTTTGCCATGTCCTCCGGGGTGTCCGGGAAGATGTCCACGCCGTTGACGTTTTTGGGAAGTCCGGCGTTGGCATGAACCAGGATCGGCTTGTCGGATTCAGCACGGAGCTGCCTGACGATTTCGATCATTCGTTCCATGCCGTTGCCGCAGTTGGTTCCGATGATGTCGGCTCCGGCCGCGGAGATTTCTTTTGCCATCTCAGCGGGAGACACCCCCATCATAGTGCGATATTCGCCGGTGGCGGTTTTTTCAAAGGTGAAAGTGCAGATCACTTCCAGGCTGGTGTTTTCCTTGGCGGCCTTGACCGCAAGTGAGGCTTCGTCAATTGCCGACATGGTTTCGATGCAGACGGCATCCGCTCCGCCCTCTTCGAGGGCCACGGCCTGTTCCTTGAAAGCGTTGTAAAGTTCTTCCTCGGTAACGTCGCCCATCAGCAGCATTTTACCGGTTGGGCCGATGGACGCGATAACGTACTTGTCCGGACCGGCGGCTTCGCGGGAGATTGAAGCGGCGGCCTCGTTGAGTTCAGCGGTGCGGTCAGCGAGTTCGTAATGCTCAAGTTTGAAACAGGTTCCGCCGAAACTGTCGGTTTCAACCATATCGGAACCGGCTTCGATGTAGCCCCTGGCGATGTCCAGCACGTCTTCGCGGTGGTCCACGCACCACAGTTCCGGACATTCCCCCGGTTTCATTCCCTTCTTCTGCAGGAAAGTTCCCCAAGCGCCGTCAGACACCAGCACTTTGCCGCTTTTTACGGCTTCAACAATGGTACTTTTGCTCATAATTAATCCCCCACGTTTTTTTGTGATGGTGATTAAAATACCGCAAATTGCAATTAATTAATATGCTATTTGTGTCTGTATCTTGCCTTATATTGTTAAAACATTGCTGTATATTGATAATATTACGAAGGTGAAAATGGTAATAAAAAAACGCGGGTTTAAGGCGGGATATTTATAAACCGGAATCGCATTGCCGTGCGATCCCAATTTATATTTTGATGTAAAGCCGGTTATAAATTGTTGACAGCGTCCTTGATCGCGGAAATGTGCGCTGGAGTTGTTCCGCAGCATCCGCCGATAATGTTGGCTCCGGCTTCGACAATCCCGGGAACCAGCTTTGCCATGTCCTCCGGGGTGTCCGGGAAGATGTCCACGCCGTTGACGTTTTTGGGAAGTCCGGCGTTGGCATGAACCAGGATCGGCTTGTCGGATTCAGCACGGAGCTGCCTGACGATTTCGATCATTCGTTCCATGCCGTTGCCGCAGTTGGTTCCGATGATGTCGGCTCCGGCCGCGGAGATTTCTTTTGCCATCTCAGCGGGAGACACCCCCATCATAGTGCGATATTCGCCGGTGGCGGTTTTTTCAAAGGTGAAAGTGCAGATCACTTCCAGGCTGGTGTTTTCCTTGGCGGCCTTGACCGCAAGTGAGGCTTCGTCAATTGCCGACATGGTTTCGATGCAGACGGCATCCGCTCCGCCCTTTTCGAGGGCCACGGCCTGTTCCTTGAAAGCGTTGTAAAGTTCTTCCTCGGTAACGTCGCCCATCAGCAGCATTTTACCGGTTGGGCCGATGGACGCGATAACGTACTTGTCCGGACCGGCGGCTTCGCGGGAGATTGAAGCGGCGGCCTCGTTGAGTTCAGCGGTGCGGTCAGCGAGTTCGTAATGCTCAAGTTTGAAACAGGTTCCGCCGAAACTGTCGGTTTCAACCATATCGGAACCGGCTTCGATGTAGCCCCTGGCGATGTCCAGCACGTCTTCGCGGTGGTCCACGCACCACAGTTCCGGACATTCCCCCGGTTTCATTCCCTTCTTCTGCAGGAAAGTTCCCCAAGCGCCGTCAGACACCAGCACTTTGCCGCTTTTTACGGCTTCAACAATGGTACTTTTGCTCATAATTAATTTCTCTCGGTTTTATGTGTTTAATCGCAATGTTATAAACTAGTGCATGTTGCGATTAATAAAACATCTGTAAAAATTATTATTTGCTCTATTTTAATAAAATGGTCAATTTTTGTGGATTTGGGAGTATTGGGTTTCAATTTCGTCGAGTGCAAGAGCGTGGGCTTCCCAGGCGGCGGTGGTTTTTTCGATAGCTTTCTTTATTTCGTTCAGACGGGTGCTGACAGCGGCAAAGTCGGTGTCGGGCGTTCCGGAACTCATGGTTTCGGCGAGTTCATGCTGCTCTTCTTCGAGTTTTTCCAACAGCTTTTCGGAGTCCCTGACAAGTTTTTCCAGCCGCTTTTTTTCTCCGGTGAGTTTGCTTCGCCGTTCGGCGCGTTCCTTGCGGCGTACTTTTCTTGTGTCTTCGCTGACCTGGATTTCTTCGGTCTGTTGCACTGTTGTGGCGCTGGCCGCCAGCTTTTCCCGGTAGTAGTCGTAATTTCCGTAGTAGCGTGTAAGGCCGGGGGGGGACATCGCAATGATGGTTTCAGCGCAGTTCCTGACAAATTCAAGGTCGTGACTGACCAGACAGAATGTGCCCTGATAATTGGCAAGCGCCTGTTGTAGAGCTTCCCGGGCGGCGATATCGAGATGGGTGGTGGGTTCGTCAAGTACCAGGAAATTCGGCGGATTCACGAAGATTCTGGCGAAGCACAGCCGGATTTTTTCACCCCCGCTGAGTACTTTACAAGGCTTATCGGCGGCGTCGCCGGAAAATCCGAAAGATCCCAGGATTGACCGCAGCCAGCTGTAGGTGGCGTCACCCGTTGCGGCTGATCTTACCACATCGAAAGCGCTGGCTTCGGGAGGCAGGATTTCGGCGAATTCCTGGGCCTGATAACCGCAGACAACCTTGTGGCCGAGAACCCGCTTGCCGCTGGTTGTCTGGAGCTGTCCGGCGAGAGAGCGGAGCAGCGTGGTTTTGCCGGTCCCGTTGTATCCGACAATAGCAAATTTTTCGCCGCGGGCAATGCTCAAGTCAACGTCTTTGAGTATCCAGCTGCCGCCGTCGTAGGAGTGCGAAACTTTCTCCAGTCTGACAATCTCCCTGCCGCTTGCCGGGGGAGGGGGAATCGTGATGCTCCCGGTGAAATGCAGACTGTCGGGAGTATCGATGTCCTCCATCCGGTCGAGGCTTTTGATCCAGCTTTGCACCTGGGCGGCCTTGGTATTTTTCGACCTGAAACGTTCGATGGACCGTTCAAGCTGTTCGCGCTTGCGGTCCTGGGTTTTCCTGGCGGCTTCAAGCGTCCGGGTCCTGACTTCGCGCTCGCGCATATAAAAATTGTAGTCGCCGGAATAACGCGTGGCTTTGCCGCCATTGATTTCCAATGTTATCGAGGTAAGGGCTTTCAGAAGATACCGGTCATGCGAGATCAGCATGATCGTGCACTGGAACCCGGTGAGGAATCTCGCAAGCCACTCGACGGCAGGCAGGTCAAGGTAGTTTGACGGTTCGTCAAGCATCAAAAGTTCGGCGTCGGCGATCAGAACTCTGGCGAGGGCGGCGCGCATCTGCCAGCCCCCGCTGAACTCGCGCAACGGACGGATGAAATCTTTTTCCGCGAAACCCAGACCGCTCAGCGCGGCTTCCGCCTGATGCCGGATGCGGTAGGCGCCGAGATGCTCGAACTGGGTTTGAAGATGACCTAATTCCCTAAGGAGTTTATCTTTGTTTTCATTGCCGGACTCTTCCGCTAACTGATGCTCAAGCCTATGGATCTTTTCCGCTAGTCTGGCAATTTCCGGGACAGCCTCCGCGGTGAAGTCGAGCAACGACGTTTCGGCGGCAAATTCCGGCAATTGCTGGCGGAGATACCCGATCCGAAGTCCCTGCGGCATCGCGACCTTACCCTTGTCCGGACTCACTTCTCCGGTGATAAGCCCGAACAGCGTGGTTTTTCCCGCTCCGTTCGGCCCAACGATCCCTATACGTTCACCGGGATTGATCCGCAGGCTCACATCCTTCAGCAGTTCTTGGCCACCATACGCTTTGTATATGTTCAAAAAATCAATCATAGCTCGTTAATTTAATCCAGAAAATAGAAAAAGTAAGCTTAACATCAAAATCGGAAATTGCCATGTCCAGTACTCTGCTTGGCGTATTGTTTTTTATGTATTAAGGGGTATTATAGAGTGGGGTTTTTAGACAACTCAAGTTTCGGGGCAGACAGTGAAAAAACTGGAAATGGCGGTACAGGCGTCGGAGAAAATAAAATTGTTGGCTTCAAAAGCCGCTAAAGGAATTTCAGATTCTGAATCGGTATGCCGGAAAGTGCTGGAGAGAACCAGGTATTGTCCTGTTAACTACATGAGATATGGGGAATTCGACGCCATCCTGAGCGATCTGGAGTTGAAACCCGGCATGAAAGTGCTTGATGTCAGCAGTCCGCAATGGCTTTCTATATATCTTGCCGATAAATACCCGGAGGTGGATTTTCTCTACATCAACATTATCGATGAGGAGTTGGAGCCGTTCAGGGAAATTGCTGATGCTGTCAATTTAAGCAACCTGAGATATCTGAAAGGCGATGTCCGGGAATTGGAGCTTGATGACAACTCGTTTGACCGGGTTATTTCCGTGTCCGTTATCGAGCATGTTTATCCGGAAGAAGACGGTGACCTTAAAGCCCTGCATGAAATCAGGCGTGTCCTGAAACCCGGAGGGGAATTGTTGATGACTCTTCCATTTAAAAATGATGGTAATATTGTCTATATGGATGGACCGGTATACGAAAGGAACGGGCAGGAAAGAAAATTCTATGCGCGGGAATACGACCAGCAAACGTTTGATAAACTGATCAGCAGCAGCGGCCTTTCTAAATCGGGCGTGTGGTACATTTGCGAAAAACACGGCATTTATCCTGTTGATTATTACGAATGGGGGCCCGGAAAAGGTTCATTTAAGGCAAAATGCCTCTTCAAATTGAGAAGGCTGTCGGAACGGATATTTCGCAAACCCCTGGACAAACTGCTGGCTCAACAACATCTTCGTGTTTTACGTGAACTTGCCGGCCGTCCCGCCAATATTTCAGCCAGACTCCAAAAAGCCTGATATAAATTCATTCCCTGATCAAATAACTCCGGTAGCGGTGCATAAGGAATGCGAGGATTGGGGGGAGTGCCGTACAGCACAGGAAGAAGATGAAAACCGTTTCGAGACGGATGTGCAAGTAGTCTTTGGCGATTACGCTGAAGTCGTTGGCGTGTCCGGCGAGGGCGTCGGTGTCGTACATAATTCTGTCTACGGGGTTGCGGATGACTTTCCAGGCGAACTTAATGTTGTTGAACTCGATATAGAATCCGGCGAAGGCGTACAGCGGCTGTTCCGCGCCTTTGACAATCGACCTTCCGCTGATGGCCCGGTAGAAGAAAATTCCGGCGAAAATAAGCTCCGAACCGTGGCCCATGAATATAACAATCAGGTTGTGAACGTGGGTGAAAGCGCAGAGGCTGTAAACCAGAGTCAGCGCGCAGAGAACCAGAATCCCTTTGATGTTGTTCCGGTTCAGGTAAAAGAAAAAAGCGAAGATAAAGTAAACACCGATGATTATCAGGATGTTCTGGTTGTCATTGATGCTGGTGACGCCGCCGCCATACTGTCCGGTAAACGCCGGAACGCAGAAGTAGCCGAACAGCCAGCCCCAGAATGCGTGTCCGAATTCATGCAGCAGCACCAGCAGATAGTGAAAAAGACGGTTCAGGAACGGCAGGAAAAATACGGCAAGGGCAAGCAAAAATCCCGCGCCGAGTGAAATCCATCCGGTTTTGTCGATTCCCTGGGGCTGCGGCCCAATTTCTTCGCGATAATCTATTTCATTATCCATGTATTACTATAAGAATTAATTATTCAAGAAAATTTTCCTTCAACTCGCTAATTGGAATTGGAGGTCTTCTTCTATGAAGCATTGCATGACAATTAGAACACACTGGAATTAAGTCAACTTCTGGATTGATTTCATGCTCTTTCTTAAATTCGGAAAGAGGAGGAAGGTAGTGCACTTCAATAAAACCTTTTCCGATGATTCCATATATTTTCTCAAAATCAAATCCACAGATGTTGCAAGTGGTTCCTTTTTTTTCAATACAAATAGCCCGAGCAACAGGATTACGTTCGTAAATATTTACATTAACTGATTTTGTTGCACCGGCATATAACTTTTTTGTAACTTTAGCTTTATCAATTTCATCACAACTTGTTGTTATTTCCCAAGTTATTTGGACCGGTGTTGAATCCTTAAATGATTTTGGTCTTCCTGTGCCGGCATAAGTGAAAGGTAAAGAAGAATCAGTTCTATAAAAAATATAGATATTTCCGATTGGATTTAATAACTTAACGATTGTTTTTTGATCCAATCTTGTTCCATTTTTAGCGAACCAGTATAAATCATCACCAATGAATTTATTGTCATAGTCGTGTCCAGTGCGCCCTGGTACGCCTACATTGCAAAAAATAAAAAAATCATTTCCAAGACGATGATATCCAGTATCCCAAGTTCCACCTTTTGTGTTTTCGGGGATACCAATTATCCGAAAAATATCTTTTTTCCGATATTCGCTTCCAGTAAAAAAAGGATACATTTTCCCTTTCTTGTCATAGAAGTAATGACAATGGCATTGTTTTTTGTGAAATATTGTAATTTTATATTAGTACAAGATGAAATCTAATTCAAGGTAACAAATACATGCTTATGTTTTTAATACCACGGATATCTGGAATTTTGAACATTAATTTGTCAGATATTTAAAATTTGTTTCGAATTTCGCTTTTATTTCCTTGGTTTATTTCTATAGCGCTTGCGTCCACCGCTCCGGCGGCGTCTGGAACGTTTGCGGAACGGCCATTTTTCCTCGATACCCGGTTCGTTCCAACTTATTTTGTTCTGGATAATGAGCAGTTCCCGTGCGTGGGGATAGCCGGGATGCCGGAAAAGTTTTTCCGGGTTGCGGCGGGAGAACCGCATTTTCGGTTGAAGCAAAAGCATATTGATGGCGGAAGCTATGATACGCTTGGTTGTGTCGCGGGGAGTGAAAACCATGCGGATAATCTTCCGGACTTCGCGTCCGAAAGCGTCCTGGTTTTCCCACAATTCGCCGTGGACTCCGGAGCCGTATGACTTTTCTATGAACGGCAGGGTCAGGATAGCCATTGCCAGCGAAATGCTGTCGCGGTACTGTTCATCGCGCACCCGGCGGTTGCGTTCCTCCAGGAGCCTGAAAGCGTAGCGTCCGGCATCGGTTTTCCATTCCGAATCGAGGAACGGCAGAAATCTTTCGAGGAAACCGTAACGATGGAAAGTGTCGAGAATTTTTTCTCCGTATGGATTTTTGAGGATTTTCTCAAGTTCCAGGTTCAGGCGCGACACTGCCGCGTGATTGATAAGTTCCAGCGACGCAGTCAAAGCCTGTTCGGTTTTTTCGCATAACCTGAAATCGTATTGTCCCACCAGTTTCAACGCGCGGAGCATCCTCACCGGGTCTTCCTCGAAGCGGTGCGCGGGTTCGCCGATGGCCCTGACAATTCCGTTGTTCATGTCATCAACGCCCATGCCGGTGAAGTCAACCACTTTGTCGGCAATGGGATCGTAGAATACGGCATTGACGGTAAAGTCGCGCCGCCAGGCGTCGTCTTCGGCGTTCCCGAATTCGTTATCGCGCAGGATAAGTTTTTCGGGGAGGGGATCAAGTTTCTGTTTCAGGGCTTCGGGTTGATGGTCCTTGCCTGGGGCCTGCCGGAACGTGCTGATTTCGATGATATCGCGTCCGTAATGGTAATGGATCAGCTGAAAGCGGCGTCCGATCATGAATGTGCGTTTTTTACCCAGCACCCGGCGGATCTCCTGCGGAGTGGCGGCGGTGGAGAGGTCGTAATCTTTCGGGGGACGGTCAAGGATAAGGTCACGCACGGCGCCTCCCACAACGTAAGTTTCAAATCCGGCTTCCTGGAGCCATCCGACAATATCAACGATGTGGGGTGCGATTTTATCTTTTATCATATCAGCTTGAGTGTGGCCTTTGGATGATGGTGTCCACCCCGTCGAGTTCGGGGTCGCGTTTCGGGTAATCGGCGTTGAAATGGAGGCCGCGGCTTTCCTTGCGGGAGAGCGCGGAGTCGATAATGATTTCGGCAACCGTGGCGATGTTGCGCAGTTCAACCAGGTCGCGGGTGATCAGGAAGTCCCAGTAATACTTGTCGATTTCCTTGCGGATGTTCTTGATCCTGGCCTTGGCTCGTTCGAGTCGCTTGTCGGTGCGGAATATGCCTACGTAGTCCCACATGAAGCGGCGGATTTCATCCCAGTTGTGAGTGATAACCACCATTTCGTCGGAGTCGGTGGCGTCGCCGCTCGACCAGTCCGGGACTTTGCCGCTGGGACGCTGTTCGTTCAGGCTTTCCAGTTTTTCGATGATGTCTCCGGAGGCGAGCCTTGCCACTACCAGCGCCTCGAGCAGACTGTTGCTTGCCAGCCGGTTGGCGCCGTGCAGACCGGTGCAGGCCACTTCGCCGACGGCATAAAGCCCGTTAATGCCGGTGAAGCCGTTGATGTCGGTTTTCACTCCGCCGCAGGAGTAGTGCGCGGCAGGGACCACCGGGATCAAATCCTCCGCCATGTTGATGCCCATTTCCAGGCACTTCGCGAAGATGTTCGGGAAACGTTTTTTCAGGTCTTCCTCACTGTGGTGGCGAATGTCCAGGTACACGCATTCTTCCCCGGTGCGCTTGAGTTCTTTGTCGATGGCCCGGGCCACGATATCGCGGGGCGCGAGACTTCCCATCTCGTGATATTTGTCCATGAATTCAATATAGCTGCCGTCCCGGTTCCGGATTTTAAGTATTGCGCCTTCGCCCCTGACGGCTTCGCTGATCAGAAACGATCTTATCTGCGGGTTGTACAGGATTGTGGGATGGAACTGGAAAAACTCCATATTGGCGATAGCGGTATTGGCGCGGTAGCACATTGCCAGGCCGCCTCCGCAGGCAACGTCAGAATTGCTCGTGTAGAGGTAAACCTTTCCGGCGCCTCCGGTTGCGACTGTCGTGGTTCGTGACAGGAACGTTTTGATTGTCCGGTTCGGGATGTCCAGCACATAAGCGCCAAGACAATAATTGTCACCCATCCATCCCAGGCGCCACGAGGTGATCAGGTCAACGCCGATGTGGTTTTCATACAAAGTGATGTTTGGGTGCTTTACACATGCTTCGATAAGGGTGCGCTCGATTTCCTCCCCGGTGATGTCTCCGGCGTGAAGGACGCGGCGCTTTTGGTGTCCGCCCTCGCGTCCGAGGTGGAATTCGTCCTGATGCTTGCTGTCGCCGAGTTCGCCGCGGGTGGTGAAATGAGCGCCCAGGGCAATCAGTTCCTCAATGGTTTCCGGACCCGATTCGACAATTTTCCTGACCATATCCTCTTTACAAAGGTGGTCACCGGCAACCATGGTGTCGGTGACGTGTTCGTCAAAGGAATCTTCATCGTGAATTACGCAGGCGATGCCGCCTTGGGCGTATCTGGTGTTGCACTCGTCGAGGGCGCGTTTGGTTACCACTGCCACGGTTTGTCCGGCGTCAGCCAGGTGTAACGCGCTTGACAGTCCCGCCAGGCCGCTGCCGATTACCAGGTGGTCGTATTTTAATGAATGGTTATTTTCCATGAAATAGTTCTGAGTTGTCAGTTATTAGTTTTTCCGAGGCATTCAGAATTTGTAACATATTCAAATTTCCCGCGAAAATCAAAAAATTTTGGTAATTATTGCTTCAATAAAGCTGCTTTAATTCGCCCGGGGCAATTTTTATTACGGTGTCGTTGTTCATGCCAAGCCATATTGGGACAGCATTGGGATTTTTCACGATTCGGCAGTCGGCGGAATATTCCAGCCTTCTGGCGGCGGTTAAGTAGTCATAAATCTCGATGTTGGTTGCGTACCAGACTTTTTCATCGCCGGATGCGGCGGCGCAGAAATCTTCGATCAGCTCCCAGTTGTTGCGCCGTTCAAATTCGAAACTGTGTCCCCAAACGTACATGAGGCTCAACAAATATTTTTGCTGCTTAAAACTTTCCAGCTTTACGGGCAGGTCGTGGCTGTGATGACAGGTTGGATGCCAAGTCAGAAAGTCGTCCGGTATATCGAATTTTGCCGTGCTTAATGTCGTTCGTCCGTAAACGAATCCAAGACCGCGCAGTGTTTCTACCGATTCCCGATTGAACCTGCCATTCGCATAAGACATGCCCCGGACCGGATAACCGGCCAGTTTTTCCAGCGCCTGACGGTCCTCCCACATATCCCGGACAATCTCTTCGCGGCTGATCTGGTTCAATCCGGCATGGAGGCAGCCGTGGCAGGAAATTTCATGTCCCCGGTACAACTCGGCCACTTCGTCAAGCTGGACATGGTTGCCTTTTCCCAACAGGGAGGAGTTCAAATGAAAAGTTCCCTTGATGCCGTGCCGGTTGAAAATATCCACCAGACGGCGGTCATCAACGGTTCCGTCGTCATAGCTCATGGTCAATGCTTTTAAACGGCCTTCGGGAAACAGGAAAAATGTTCTTTTACGCATAAAGGTATAAATCCAGTATTGAATTTTTGGTTCCAGTAACTTCCTTTATCGGACAATAACCGAAAACTGACAGCAATTTTTTCAAATCCACAGTTTTATTATTTGTCCATCCTGTTAAAGTAAATGCAAATTAACTCAAAATCAACAATCTGGAACCTGATTAGTGACTGAAGATAGCAAAAAAGATGGTCCGGCTGTAAAAACTGACCGCGAGGCACGGTTGGAAGCCAAGGAACAACGCCCCGGCAACGAAGCGTGGAAAGTCAGCCGGAAGCGGAAACTGCTGGAAGCGGCGGCACTGATCGTTTCGGGGATATTTTTTGCGGCGGCGTTCCCGGATATGAACTGGTCATTGCTTGCCTGGTTTGGGCTTCTTCCCCTGTATCTGATTGTTCGTGAGCGGCGGGCCTGGGGAGCGTTCCAGGGCGGTTACCTCTGGGGATTCGCCTGGGGCGCTACCGCGTTTTACTGGATTGGCGAAATTGAATACTTTAATCCGCCGTTCCGTCCGGTGGTGCTGTGGATAAAGAACTATGTTCCGGTGTTCAACGGGGGGCTGTGCCTGCCGTTTCTGCTGGCGATTGCCCTGGCGTGTTTTACGGCGGTATGGGCTTGGGTGCTTCCGTGGCTGCACCGCTATCTGCTGGCTCCCCCTGAAGTGCAGCTTGAAGGATATGACGCCGAACGCCGGAATCAGCCGAAACTCACGCGCGAAATCCTGCTGATCTTCACGCTTGCGGCTTGGTGGGTGATCGTGGAATGGATCAGGAGCTGGATTTTCAAGGGACTGCCCTGGAATTATCTGGCAACCACCCAATGGAGGAATCTTACCTTGATCCAGGTATGCGAATTCACCGGTATGTACGGAGTCAGTTTTATTGTGGCGCTGATCAATTTTGCTCTCGCTCTCGGCGTTGCCAATGGCGTGAAAGCTTACGTGAACGAGGGCCGTTACCGGCGGCCGTGGCCGTTCCTGATCGTCATGGTTATCCTTATGGTCATGGTGGTGGGCGGCTGGAAACTTTTACGCGCCTCCCAGGACCTTTACCGCACCGCTCCGGTTTTCAGACTCGCCGTGATCCAGGGTGATATTGAGCAGTCGCGGTTCGCGGGCGGGGAGAAAGCGCTGGAAATCCTTGATAAATATCTTATGTTCAGTAAGATCGCGGCGGTTTCCAAACCTGACGCCGTGATCTGGCCGGAAACAGCGGTCCCTTATTCTTTCCGCGACAGAGAGTTCTTCAGGACGGATTATCGCGAAACCTGCCGGACATACCGCGAACGCCTCTGTAAACTGATTGACGCCAGTAAGATTCCGTTCGTGATCGGAACCATCGATTACGGCGAACCGACACTGGATGATATGAGAACTGTCCCGGTGCATAACAGCGCCATGCTGATTGTTCCCGGCAAACAGCAGCCTGAGACAACTTATCACAAGATCCACCTTGTTCCGTTCGGGGAATTCGTGCCGCTGAGCAAGTGGTTTCCGATACTTCAGCAATGGATCGGCATGGGACGGGACCTTACCGCCGGAACCAGCTACGAACTTATAAAAATCAAACCCGGACTCCGCGCCGGGGTGAGTATTTGCTTTGAGGACGTTTACGCGTATGTGTCGCGCAACGAGGTTCTTGAAGGGGCGAATTTCCTGCTGGTGCTTACCAACGACGCCTGGTATCCCACCAGTTCCGAACCCGAACAACATCTGGCTAACTCTATTTTCCGGGCGGTCGAGAACCGGCGGCCAATGGTCAGGTGCGGGAACAACAGTTGCAGTGCCCTCGTCACCCCGGAAGGCTACGTGGCCGACAGCGTTTTCAAGGGATTTGACAAAAAATTCAAACAGATGATACCCGAACCCGCACGGCGCGGCGCCGGTCTTGCCGAATTCAAAGTAGGCGTGCTTGCCGATCCCCCGCTAACCGTCTACTCCCGCTTTGGCGACTGGTTTGTCGGGGCTTGCTGGGTCCTGTTTATTATCTCCAACCTGCTTTGCGCCTGGCACTGGCGTGAAAAGAAGCAGATCCTCACCGAAAAGTTTATTCCCGCGAAAGAATAGTTAAGGCATCAGGGATTAGGTTAAGGAAAACTCGTCATCGCCGTCGAATAACTGTATTTTGCTGAAGTCGTGCAACACTTTCAGCTATTCCATCCAAAGATAGGTTTGGTTACACTAGAGGCGCTTCATCTCCGAGGAATTTATCGGGGAGGAGATAGTTCTGGACATAGTCCTTGATTGCGTCCGCTAGCGGGGTTGCGGGTTTGTCGTAGCCGCAACTTATGAGTTTGTCCATTTCGGCGCAGGTGTAATACTGGTAGCGGTCACGGAGTTCTTCGGGCATGTCTATGTATTCGATATTCGGTTCCTTGTCCATTGCCGCGAAGATGGCGTTTGCGAGGGAATTCCAGGTTTCGGCCCTGCCGCTGCCGACGTTATAAATGCCGGTGAGTTTGCGTTCCATGAGGAAAATCACCATTTCCACGGCGTCCTTCACGTAAAGGAAGTCGCGCTTTTGTTCGCCGTCGGCGTATTCGGGCTTGTGAGATTTGAAAAGTTTCATTTTGCCCTCGTCGCGAACCTGGGCGAATGACTTGCAGACCACGCTGCGCATGCCGCCCTTATGATGTTCGTTCGGGCCGTAAACATTGGTGAACTTGCATCCGGTGATCTTGTCGAGAATCCCCCGGCGCTTTGCCCAGAGGTCGAATATCTGCTTGGAGTAGCCGTACATGTTCATCGGACGCAGGGTTTCGAGTTTGTTTTCGTCGTCTTCGTAGCCCAGTTCGCCGTCGCCGTAAGTCGCGGCGCTGGACGCATAAATGAACCTGATATTGTTGCTGATGGCAAACTCGGCGAGCTCCTTGGTGTAGTTGAAATTGTTGTCGATCAGGTATGAAGCGTCGGTTTCAGTGGTGGCGGAGCATGCTCCCAGATGGAGGATAGCGGTTATTTCCGTCCGCATGCCGCCTGACAGCACACGGTTGCGGAACTCGTCCTTTTCAAGGTAGTCGATGAATTTCAACGCCCGGAGGTTTTTCCATTTGTCGGTTTCACCTAGGTTGTCCACGAGAAGGATGTCTTCAATGCCCATGCGGTTGAGTTTCCACGCAAGGGCGCTGCCGATGAATCCGGCGCCACCAGTAACAATATACATAATTTAACTCCTGAGTTTACAGTGAAAAGAAATACAATAATTTAGAAAACCTGAAAAACAACCAGGGATTGTCTCTGGACTGAAAATGCCAGGCGTCCGCCTGGACTGAAAATGCCGAAGTGCGTTGCGAGTTCGACGGGGGAGCAAGTAGCCCGCTTTTGCCGAAAGCGGGTGAAAAAAGACCGGGCTGTTCTACCAACCCAGCCCAAGCATTGTCCCTGGACTGAAAATGCCAGGCGTCCGCCTGGACTAAAAATGCCGAAGTGCGTTGCGACTTCTGCGGGGGGAGCAAGTAGCCCGCTTTTGCCGAAAGCGGGTGAAAAAAGACCGGGCTGTTCTATCAACCCAGTCCAAGTATTGTCCCTGGACTGAAAATGCCGGAATACTCCGCGATTCCGGCCAAGGATTGGGAAATTTCCAGAAAAAACAATCCCTTCGTGCTCTCCGTATCTTTGTGAGAAAAATAGAGAATGGGTCAGGTGGACTTTTTCTTGTGCTGGAGGCGGGTTCTAATCGCCGCGAGGAGTTTTTTATTGTAGTCCGGGAAAGCCGAATCGAGCGCCACGCTCAACAGGAGCGCGGTCCCGAGCAGGCACATCAGCAGGTTACTGCCGCCGTAACTGATGAACGGCGCGGGCATGCCCTTAGTGGGCAGACTTCCGGAGATTACTCCAATGTTGATGATCGCCTGAATAATGATTACCGCGGTTACCCCGAAACCGAGCAGCATTCCCTGGGTGTTTCTTGCGCGGAGACTGATCATTACCGCGAAGACCAGAAACGTGGCGTAAGCCAGAACAACCAGACAGAGAAACAGGTAGCCGAGTTCTTCTCCCACTATTGACAGGATGAAGTCGGTGTGGGCTTCCGGCAGGTACTGGTTTTTAAGGCGGCTAAGGGTGAATCCAAGCCCGGAGAAATTTCCCGAGCCAAGCGCGAGAAACGAATTCCACAATTGATAGCCGTCGGCTTGCTGACACAGTTCCGGATTCAGGAACGAGGTCAGCCGCGACCAGCGCTCCGGGTCCATGTAGCGCAGCCAGAAAAAAGCTGACGGCAGAATAATCACGGTGGGAACCAGCAGATACAGAAGCCTGACTCCGGCAATGAAAAACATCAGTCCGGCCACTGCCGCCAGAAGCGCAGTTGTTCCCCAGTCTTTGCCAAGGAAGATAAGCCCCAGCATGACCGCGCAGACAAACGCCGCCGGGAACACGCTGTTTTTGATGGCGAAAGTATTTAGATAACGCATATTTTCAGCGCAGTATTTAGCCAGGAAGATAACCACCGCAAGCTTGGCGAGTTCCGATGGCTGGATACTGCCGATCTTCGGAATGACGATCCAGCGGTGCGCGCCCTTGATTGCCGGACAGAAAAAGTCGGCCACGATCAGCAGTCCGACCGCAACCAGCAGCCAGACCAAACTCAGATCCGAGATCAGGCGGTAACCGACAAGAATAACCGCAACGGCCCCGGTTACGCCGATGCCGGCCCAGACAAGCTGCTTAACAAAATATGAAGTCCCCACAAGCGTGTATGATGTGGAATAGAGCATGGTAAGCCCGAACAGCATGATCAGCGCCACGGTCAGGACCAATCCGGTGGCGGGAACAAGCACCGAGTCGCTGGTGGTCGCGGCGCGGGAGTCATCGTTGGGAAGAGAATAAGATATGCTTCTCATCTGCATTCGGGGTCTCCAAATATTCACGGATAATCTAATCAGTATTCGGTGGAATTCAAGGTTGCTCCGCAAATTTTATAAAAAGGATTATATCGTATTTGCGGGAATATGCCGAATTTATCCGGATATAAACGGTTATTTCAGGCGGTTGTTTGATTCCCAGCCGATGAAGCGCAGGCCAGGGAACATGGGATTGCGGATGGTATCGGCGGGAATGGCATTGACATTGTCCTCGGCGATATATTTTTCGTATACGTCGAACAGGATCGCGGCATAAACGGCATACATGGTTGCCCGGAGCGAGATAGTGTCGTTTGACTCGGAAATCTCACAGTGATTGAGCCCGAGTACGCCGCCGTCAAGTCTGGAGTCATCACTTGAGATTACGTTTTTCATCACGTGGTTTTTGGGTAAGCATGAAAAGATCGAAATAATAATTGGCGCTGCCGGCCTGGAAGTTGCCGTATTTGTCAGTATTTTCGTGTTCGTCGAAGAACGCTGTCCAGATGGGATAACCGCCGCGCATGGCGTATTTCCGGTGCCAGGCGGCGAACATTTCCGCACGTTTGAGATATTCGCATTTCGAGGTGGCTCGGTAGAGACGCACGAAACTCCAGGCGCCGGAGAGAGCGTCGCGGGGATGACACCAGTTGCTTAACGGCAGTTCTTCATTGAGCGCTCCGTAGTTCGGCGACTGCGGATCGAAAGTGTTTTGAAGGCATTTGAGATACCAGGAACCGTCTTCAGCGGCTTGCGGATATTGCGGATTTTCTTCCTTCAGGTAATCGTGGAGCATCAGGAGCGCGTAGATGGTCATACCGCTGACCCAGTTGCTGCTCAGGAGGAGAATTTTTTGTTGCGAAACGCTGTAGTTGCGGATGAACCTGCCGAAATTCATGTCTACGCAGGCGGCATTGGTTGACTTCCGGATCTACGTTGTTTTTTACCTGTCCGCGCCGGATCCAGTCAGCGATTTGGGTTGCCAGTGCTTGTTTGCCGGAAGAAGAATTATTTAAACTCATGGAACCGTCCCGTATTTTGTTTTGATGAATTAACTCAGGTTAGTTGGTTGACATAAAGCATAAACCGCAAAAAAAAATATTTGCAGTGGAAAAATTTAGGGGATATGTTGAATATTTTAATTTCACTAAAGGGATGGATTAATGAGCAAACGACCGAATATTTTGCTGGTTACCGGCGATCATACCCGCCATGACGCCGTGGCATGCAATTTGAATGAAAACCGGGGCAGTAGTCTTGCACAGGTTGTAAAAACCCCGAACTTTGACCGTCTGGCAACAGAAGGCGTAACTTTCCGGAACAGCTTCACTCCCAACCCTATCTGTGTGCCGGGGCGCGCCTCGATCGTTACCGGCAGATATTCACATAAATGCACCGGTTTAAAAAGTAACGGCGGAAGAATTCACGACAATCAGGCGAAACTTGCGGAGCATTTCAACGAAAACGGATATGCGACCTGCGCTATCGGTAAAATGCACTTTGTTCCGTATTCTCCTCCGGGGGAACCACGGCTGCTTCACGGGTTTCAGCACGCGGAACTATGCGAAGAAGGACGCATCATTGGCAAGTTCGACCCGAAAGGCGCCCAGGCCGGGCTTGAAGATTATCATGACTACCTGAAGGAAGTCGGCTGGGACGGTTATGAGCGTGCCCACGGGATCGGCAACAACGACGTACACCCGTCTCCTTCGGCAATGCCGGCGGAATACCATGAGGAAGCCTGGGTTGCCGACCGCAGTATCGCCTGGCTGGAAAAACACCGGCAGGAAAATCCTGACCAGCCGTTCCTGATCTGGTCGTCGTTCATCAAGCCGCATTCCCCTTATGATCCCCCGCGCCCCTACGACAGCATGTATGACCCCCGGGAAATGCCGGAACCGCTCGGGGGCTGGGACAATGACGAAATCCTTAACGGCCGCGACCGGCAGTTCTGGGCCATGCGCGCCCGATACGGCTGGGACAAGCTCTCACCGCAGGCGATCAAGCTGATCAGGGCGTATTACTGCGGAATGATGAGTTTTCAGGACGCCATGCTCGGGCGTCTGCTTGAATATCTTGACAAGAACGGTCTGGCAGAGAACACCATTGTTGTTTACAGCGCCGATCATGGCGATATGCTGGGCGATTTCGGCCGGTTCTTCAAGACCAATATGTATGACGGGTCAGTTATGGTTCCGCTGCTGATCAGGACTCCGGAGTTGAAAAACGATGCGGAACATTGCCGCGACCAGCTTGCCGGCCTTCAGGATGTTTTCCCTACCTTATGCGGATTAAGCGGGATTCCGGTGCCGGAAAATCTCGACGGAATGGACTTGACGGCCGTATTAAACGACCCGCAAACTCCGGGACGGGATTACTATATTTCGCAAAGCCTCGAACCCCCAACCCAGAAATACATGGTCAGGACGGACCGCTGGAAGTACATTTATACTGAATTCGAGGGAATCGAAGAGTTGTATGACGTTACTTTGCCTGATTACGAGCTGATTAACCTTGCGGACAGTCCGGAGCATACTTCCATTAAAACTGAATTGCACGATATCCTGCTGAGATGGTGTCAGGATAACGGCGACGAGAAGATGCTTGACGGTGACAAGCTTAAAGTATCGGCTTCATGCGAATACATCGAAAATCAGGATTTTGTTGACGGTTCGATGGGCTGGCGGCGTTATTGATCCGGGGAATTGGCGGCGGCGTCCGGGAGGAATAATTTAACCCGGGTTCCGCTGTTTTCCGGGTAATCCCGGACATCTCTCGAGTCAATCTCGATTTTGCCGTTGTACAAATGAATGAATTTTTTGACCAGCGGCATGCCGAATCCCGTGCCTTCTTCACCTCTGGTTCCGGCCCGGCTGGTTGCCTTGCTGAGGTCAAAGATGTCGCTTGCGAGTTCTTTTCTCATGCCGATTCCAGTGTCCTCGATGATAAGGACGATGAAATTATCCTGTTTTTTTGTCGTGACCTTGACCGTGGTTTTTTCGCTGGAAAATTTCACGGCATTTGAGAGGATGTTATTGAGTACGGAATTAATAAATGAAGTTTCTTCGGTTAGGACATTCAGGGATTCATCGATGTCGCAGACAAAGTCAAGGTCTTTTTCCGCGAAGTCCTGCTTCAGCAGCATGTAAGAGCAGTGCGCTGCTTTTTTCAGGTTTACTCTTTCTATTTTTAGTTTGATTTTTTCTTCTTCAAGAGCCCGGAGCTTTTTCACCAGTTCAATGATGTCGAGGCCGTTGTTCGCGGCCATGGTCAAATCATCTTCCAGTTCGTCCCTGAATTTTTCGTCAACATTCCGGTTTGATTTAAGATAATCAAGAACGCTGATGATCGAGGCGAACGGATGCGCGAGGTCGTGACAGAGGATGTGAAGGAGTTCCTTGCGCTCGTTGTTCTGTCGTGAGATCAGGTCGTTTTTGAGTTTAAGGTTGAGCTGGGTTTTAACCCTGGCAAGCAGTTCCGCGGAATTGAACGGTTTGGTTACGTAGTCAACCGCGCCAAGTTCGAAGCCGGTAACAATATCTTCGGTGGCGGTTTTCGCGGTTAGGAAAATGACGGGGATCATATTAGTTTTACTGTCGTTTTTCAGTCTCCGGCAAACTTCAAAGCCATCCATTCCGGGCATCATGATATCCAGCAGAATCAAATCCGGATTGGCCTTGACCGCGAGGTCCAGAGCCTGTTCGCCCTGTCGTGCGAATGCAAAATTGCAGTCAATGCTTTCTTTCAGAATGCTGCCTACCACCTGGATATTTCTGGCGGTGTCGTCAACAATCAAAATAACAGGCTTCTTATTTCCGGAGACATTATCCATTGTTTTGTCCTCTTGTTTACTCCGGTTCCTTCGATTTCCCGCTGCCGGAAACTTTTTGGAACCTCTCCACCAGGTTCGGGAATGAGTTCATGGTCTTCTGAATACTGTCAACATCAAAAGATTCAACTTCCCCCTTGAGCCTTTCCCCAAAAGAGGTCAAGGGTTTACAATTATGCTTTCTGCCCATATTTTCAATTTTATCAGCGAAAGCGCTGATATCTTCAAGCAGCATGGTATTGAGCAGGCGGCTGTAATTGTTGTTCAATTCCTTATCGAGAAGATTTCTCAGCTTCGGCAGATCCTCAATATCGTCAATACTGAAAAGTTCGCGTCTGGTTTCCAGCTCATCGGAGGAAATTCTTTTGGCGAATTCCTCGTCGACGGTATGCGGCAGGAACTTCATTATTTCGCAGATCAGTTCGAGCTTGCTGACCGGTTTTTTCAAATAGCCGTCGCAAATTGCGCGGATTTCCTCTTCCGACTGTTTCATCACCGAAGCGGTAATGGTAATGATCGGGATATTTTTCAATTCCTGATCATGTTTCAGGATATTGATGGCTTCATAACCGCTCATTACCGGCATTTTCATGTCCATCAGGATCAGGTCGGGATGATATGAGCGGGTTATTTCCACGGCTTCCTTGCCGTTGCATGCCTCGATAACGGTGAGTTGCGGGTAATATTCCAGATATCCCTGGACCAGTTCACGATTGATGTCGATGTCATCCACGGCGAGGATTATGGCTTTTTCAAAGCTTACGTTGGCGATGCTTTCTTCAATATCGTCCTCGAGGCTGGGGTCGTAGAAAGAAGAAATTTCCACATTTTTAATGATGACGGTGAAAGTGCTGCCTTCGCCGAGTTTGCTTGTCGCGGTAATCGTGCCGCCCATCATCTGGACAAGGCGTTTGGTTATTGCCAGGCCGAGTCCGGTGCCGCCGTATTTCGCGAAACTTTGTCCTTTCTGCTGCTCGAAAGCGCCGAATATGTTCGGGATCTGTTCTTCCGGTATGCCGATGCCGCTGTCTTCAACCCGGATAACGAAGTCGAAACAGCTTTGAACATTCGGATGATATCTTGCTTCGGCGAAGATCTTAACGTATCCGGATTCAGTGAATTTCACCGCGTTGCCAACCAGGTTCAGCAACACCTGGCGGAGCCTGGTTTCATCAAGGATGATTGTCCGGGGCAGGTCCGGGGCAAGGTTGATATCGAGTTCCAGGCTCTTGTCCTCCACTTTCTTCGAAAAAATCTGTTCCATTTCGTGGAAAACATTGTGGGGGCTGAACGCGTGATATTCGAGACTGAGTTTTCCGGCTTCAACTTTTGACAGATCGAGAATGTCATTTATCAAGTTGAGGAGGGCCTCGCCGCTGGCCCGGATCGAACTCAGGTATTTTTTCTCCTTGTTGCCGGTTACGATGCCTTCGAGAATTTCGCAAAAACCGAGAATCGCATTCATCGGGGTGCGGATCTCGTGCGACATATTCGCGAGGAATTCGCTTTTTGTGCGGTTGGCGCGCTCGGCTTCCTCTTTTGCCTGGGCCAGTTCTTCTTCGGTTTTTTTACGTTCTTTCACTTCTTCGAGGGCGTGGTCGCGCATCTCCCGGTACTCCGCGAGTCTCCGGGTGGAATCGGTAACGTCCTGAATGACGAACAGGATACTTCCTTCTTTACTGTCGGAATCATCAATCTTGGTTACCGTGGTGTGCTGCACCTGCATTTCGCCGTTATCCAGAGTAACGGGTATCGTGAATTTATGGAACTGGGAGGAAAACACTACGGGGGGACCGCCGTCAAAAAGGATTTCCAGCCTGCTGAAATAGCGGTTCTTTTTCAGGTGGGGATATACCTCAAGGATATTTTTACCGATGATTTCCCTGGATTTCGTTCCGGTCCAGTCCTCCATGTACTGGTTCCAGAAAACTACCTCGTAGGAGCGGCGGACAATAAAGATTCCCATCGGAATCACATTGAGCACCTGGAAAGATTTGTCTATCATGGTAGTATTATTTCTGCTTTTTCTCCATAGCCCGGTCGATGCAGACTAGAAGGTCGCCGAACGCTCCAAGTTCGAAAACAATCAGTACGTCGCCCTGGATTTTCCGGTCTTCAGAGGCAAAACTTGCCTGGGCCAGCAAAACGGCTTTTTCATCTCCGTCCGCCTCGCGTTCCAGTATCTGGTAGATGTTTTGTTCCTGGTACTTGGGGAGTTTGTAATTGATTCTTTCTTCAAGGACGTTTCCGATCGATCCCATGACGCCGTTCAGGACGATGTTGCCGATTTCCGTCAGGGTTCCGATCTTCAGGGAGTCCAGGTCCGGACTTTCTTCGTCTTCCCCGGTAAGCGAGCATACCAGGTTAAGGGCGCTGTCCTTGGGGAACAGCAGTGATGCCGAACCGTTGAATTGGCCGCTGAATTCAAGCAGAACCGTCGATAATGACCCGCTAGGGATATGAAGAGTTTTGACCACTAAGTTGTGAGTGGAAATAACTTCAACCTTGGGCACTTCGAGAACAATGTGGGATTCGAGGAGATCGTTCAACGCGCCCGAAGCTCTTCCGATCCCGATATTGATCAGTTCCCTGATAGCGTCTAATTGACGTTCTGAAATTTCCATTATGTTTTTTTATATCCTCAATTACATTATTTTCAATCATCGCCGGCGGCAACGCCCGAGTCTTCGGGCATATATTCCTTCAGCCTGGGAACCAGCGCCGCCAGAGTTCCGGGATGAAAAATTATCAATACGTTTCCGGTTACATTTTGGGATTCCGAATGGAATTTTGCTTTTGCCAGCAGCAAATCATGTTTGTTATCATCGATTTCATTTTGCAGCAGTTCTCCGATCTTCTGCTGATAATATTCCGGGATCCGGAAATCCAGGCATTCCTGAATGACGTTGCTGACTGTTCCCATGATCATATTCAAAACGATATTTCCAGCTTCGGTCAGGGTTTCAACCTTGATCGCATCAAATTCCGGAGATTCCGGAGATTCGTCGGTCAGGATTGAAACGCAGTTGCTCCCTGACTCCGGGGTGAACACAATCATCGACGTCCCGGAAAATTGCCCGGTGAATTCCAGCCGGACTATGTCAAGTTCCGCTTCCTTGTGCAGTTCGGGAATATTCAGCTTATGAAGATCCTCCGAGGTAACGACCTCAATTGAAGGCACATATAAAGTAATGTGCGACCCCAGAAGATCGTTGAGCACTCCGGCGGCCTTTCCCACCCCGATGTTGATCAGTTCCCTGATCACATCAAGATCTTTTGCTGAAAAATCCATTCCCGTTTCAACCTTGACTGGAGTATTTTTCTACCAGCTGAATGATGTGATCTTTGTCTTTATTCAAAGGCTTGTTCGTAAATTCCGAAGCGCCAAGCTGAAGACATTTTTCCTTGGAAGTTTCCTGAACATCCGCGGTCAGCACGATTACCGGGACCTCATTGTGAAGCTTCCGCAGTTCCTCAAGTACTTCAAAACCGGACATGTCAGGCATCAGCAGGTCCAGAAAGATGCAATCGAACTTGTCTTCCATATATTTTTTCAAGGACTCTTCCCCGCTGGAAGCCTCAACTACCGTATGGCCGGCAGGTTCCAGGATATTCTTCATCATTTTCCTGGTGAAAGCTGAATCATCGATCAGTAAAACTTGTGCCATTTTTATCTCCCTGAAGAAATTATTTGTAATACATTATACATGAATTTCCATAACTTGGTAACACGTGTTCCGGAAGAGTTGAAATTCTCAGGTAATTTACCCGGTAAAACGCTCACGAAATATAATATGCACCAATTTACTGTTAAAACCAAGTTAGAAATATAATAAATGCCCTAAGCAAAGCAGGCAAATAAACAAAAATCCGTAAAATAGGTAATACATCTGGTGAAATAACGTAGGTTAGGGGATATAATAAAAGACAACTTTGAGTTGGAAACGTACAAAACCGAAGCATTATGAAGGATTCATCCATGGAACGTGAGACCAACGTGGCGGCGATCGGAGTAGGGGCGTTTATGGCAAGACAGCACCTGCCCAACATTAATCGTAACCCGAATATCAGGATTCACACCCTGTGTGATTTGAACGAAGAGCTCCTGGCGCAGCGCGAGAAAGAGTACCATCCCGAAAAAACCACTACCAACTGCGAGGACGTTTTTACCGATCCGGAAGTCGATGCGGTGATTGTCGGCACCAGGGGGGCGGCCCATTCAGACTTCATTGCAATGGCGGCTAAATACGATAAGCATATTTTCGTCGAGAAGCCCATGACCCAGACATACGGGGAAACCCGGAAGGTCCTTGACGTTTTGAAGGGCAAAAACATTAATGTCGGGATCGGTTTCAATCGCCGGTTTGCTCCGTCGATGGTTGAGGCAAAACAACTGTTTCACTCATACAAAAAGGATTCCGCCAACATCATTTACCGGATTGTTGACGACCACCGTATCAGGCCGCACTATATTTTCGATATGGATGACGGCGGAGGGCATCTCCTCGCCGAAGGCTGTCATATCTTTGACCTGCTTGCCTGGTTCCTCGATGCCGAACCCGTGGAAATTTACGCCACCGGCCCGCTTGAAACTGATAACGTCCTGATCATCAAATACTCCGACGGATCGATCGCAACCCTCGTATGCGGCGGCAAAGGCGGAATCTGCTATCCCAAGGAATGCATGGAGGTCTTTTGCGACAACCGGACACTGACGGTAGACACCTTTTATGAAATGCGGTTTGACGGACCCGGAGAAAACTTTATCAAAACCTTCCCGCTTGCAGTCAAAAACCGGACGGAATTCGCGGAAGACACCATGACTGAATTTTACCGGAAAAGCTTTGCCGCCAGACCTGATTATGACATTACCGGGCCGCACGCCGCAAACAGCCTGCCGACACCGGCGGTCGACAAAGGACATTCCCAGGCAATCGCCGCGTTTGCCGACGCCATCGTGAAAGGTGAAAAATACTCGATAAACGCTATCGATGGCGCCAGGGCAACGGTTTGTGCCCTAAAAGGTTATGAATCTATCAAGGCAAACCTGCCAGTGAAAATTTCCCCCGCTGATTACGGCCTGGAATAAAAAAATCCGGGAAACTCTTTCGAGATTTCCCGGATTGAAATAATATTTGCGGTATTACTTCTGGCTGAATACGATATCGTCAACCAGCAGCTCTTCACCTTCTTTCTGACCCCAGTTGGCGAGGATCAGGATTTTTACGTATTTGGTTCCGCGCCAGAAAGTGGAGTCGGGGGAGCCGGTTTTTACTTCCGGTTTGATCGTGCCTCCGATTTTTGTCCATTTCTTGAGATTTTTATTGAAATTGCCGACATACATGAAATGTCCGCATGATTTGTGCAACCGCACTTTTGTTCCCTCGGGATACGAGGTTTTGATAGGATATCTCAAAGTCAGTTTACAGGCGTCGCCATCTTTTTCCGCCGTCATGATAATATCGGAAATTTTGTCGTTAGGCAGGTCGCTGTATTTACCGTTGCCGTCTGTTTCAAAAATAATCCGCATTCTTTTGGGTTTGAATACCTTTAGCAATGCGGGCGCGTCCTTTACGATAATTTCTTTATCGCCTTTTGTGCAGGCCGCGGCCAGTTCAGTGTCGGTTCCCTTAACGGGGGTTACCGAGGTTGCGGAGATTTGTTTTTTGTTTTTATCATATTGAAGCAGTCCAAAATAGGCCAGGTTTTTCATATAGTTGCCGGACTTGAACATGGCGTAAAGATCATAAGGTTTAGATGCGTCTACTTCGATAAATTTTTTGCTGGTGACGAACATAGAGTTTCTGACATAGAAACATTTACCTTCCTTGCCGCCGTCGACGACTTTCTCGAAGCCTTTCCAATTTTTCAGTCCGTCACTGGCATCACCGTTCACTACCAGTTTTTTTGTTTCATCGGAGATTTTTGTTGTCGTGCATCCACCCAGTATTACGAATACCAGGATTAATAGTTTTGTGCTTCTCATATTACCCTCCTTGTTTTTGATTAAAAAGCAGAAAATGTTTGTTGGTCAGTCTTCGAGTTGTTTAATGGCTTCGTCGTTCTCGTCGAGTTCCGGTTCGGGGGCCACGGTCTTGCGGATTTTGTATTTTTCCGGATATACCACCCTGACTTCGTCCTTTGAACATGTGAGGGTAGTGCCGGTGTCGTCCAACTGCACTACTACCTGTTGGGTCAGGAGGTTCCGGTCGCAGATTTTGCCTCGGCCTTCGGCGCATTCGCACACGTCGCCGCGGCGGGGCATGGTTTTTTCCAGTTCCAGATAGCCTTCGTGTTCATATTTCAGGCAGCACTTCAACCGGCCGCAGGCGCCGGAAATGGTGCTGGGAGTGAGTGACAGGTCCTGTTCCTTGGCCATTCTGACGTTGATCGAGGTAAACTCTTTCAGGAATGAGCAGCAGCACAAGGTTCTGCCGCAGATGCCGGTGCCGCCGTAGATGGCGGTTTCGTCCCGGACTCCGATCTGGCGGAGATCTATCCTGGTGTTCAGCGATCTTGACAGTTCCTTTACCAGCTGCCGGAAGTCTACCCGGCCGTCGGCGGTAAATTGGATGGTTACCAGCTTGCCGTCGTAGGAATAATGTGCGTTTACCAGCTTCATCGGCAGTTTCAGGTTTTCTATGTGGTTCGCGGCGGTTCGCAATGCGGATTTGGCGCGCATGGCGTTTTCATTGGCCTTGCTTTGGTCGTGGACGGTTGCTTTCCGCTGAATCTTTGGAATTTCTTTTTTCTTTGCGTCCGATTCGTCTTCCATCTGTCCGCGGGCTTGCAGTACCTGGCCGTAGTCGAGATAGAAATCACGGCGGATCACACACCAGTCCCTGGCTTTCAGATTCAAATTATCATCGGCGCGCGCCATATATTTTGCCCCGTTATCGGCCTTTATATCGTAAAGCAGTTGCATAGTCATATCTTTCAATTATGGTTAAAGTGACAATGTAAGATAACATCATTGGGCGCGAATCGCAAAATTTTAAAATTTTTTACGTGAAGCATTCGCAATTTTTCTCGGTTCGGCCATATTTTTGGTAGGAAAATCAACTAATCATGTTTCATAAACGTAATATAATAACAGCCATAGAAATCGGCACCAGTAAAATCTGTGTACTCATCGGCGAATCCGATGACGAAGGCAATATGGTGGTGGCCGGTCACGGTGAAAAAGTCATTTCGGGGATTGTGGTCAAGGGTGAAATTGTCGATATGGACAAGGCCCTTGAGGTTCTCACCGATGTAATCGACGAAGCCGACAAAGCCGCTGGGCGCATTATCGACCCGGAACACATTTATCTGGCGGTGACCTCTTCCGGGATTATTTCCGAGAAGGGGACCGGTACGGTTTTTATTCAGAACGCCAACGGCAAGATTGCGCCTGAGGACATTGAAGCGGCAGTGAGAAACGCCAGAAGCAGGCCGCTGATGCGAGACCGTACGGCGATAAATTATTTCGATTCTTATTTTATCCTTGACGGTCACCGTCAACTGCTCAATCCGCTGGACCAGGTTGCCAGGAAGCTGGAAGCATACATCCATATTGTCCACGGCGACCATAACCGGATTGAAAACTTCAAGTCAATGGTGCATGACGCCGGATTTGACGAAGAGCCCACGCCCGTGTTCAGCGGGGTTGCCGCCGCTTACGGCGTTCTCACTGAAGCTGAAAAAGAAAATGGCGTGATCATGGTTGATATTGGCGCGGGGACCACCGAATACATAGCCGTTTACAATTTCGGGATTCTGCACAGCGGAGTGTTGCAGTTGGGATTCGAACATGTTGCCAACGATCTGCATGTGGGGTTGGATCTGCCGATAAAATTGTGCCGCAAACTCCTGGTGGAGCAGCGGGGGACCGATGGGCGCAGCGGCCGCGCGGTTATCCAGATTAATGGCAGTAAATTAGGAAATCCGCGCAAAATTCCGGTTACCTCGATCGAGAAAATTATCGACTTGCGGATTCGCGAGATTTTCAAGATAATTCATAGCGAGATGCTTGATCGAAAGGCTAACATTCACTTCGCCTCGGGCGGTGTCCTGACCGGCGGAGGGGCGCTGTTTCCCAAAACCGCCGAAATCTTTAAATCGGTTTTCCAGGTCCCGGTGCGGATCGGCAAGCCGGAAAATGTGGGAGGTGCTGTTTCCGGGCTGGATTCGCCGCGTTACAGCGCCGCCTGGGGACTGCTCAAGTTCGGAGATGAGATGCGGCGGGTAATGGACAGTCAGGGCGGAGGCGGAATTTTCCGTAAACTGCTGGAAGGTATCGATGCGGCGTCGATGCCGCTGTTCAAAGGACTGTCGAGTCTGAAGGATTCCATAAAATTTTAACATGATAACGAGTTGCTGATGGCTGAGTCTGAAGAAATGTTGCTTCCCTCTGAGGAACTTAACGAAAAGACCAGGGAAAAACACGTGCCGATGGCCGGTCCGGTAAAGGTTGTCGGGCTTGGCGGAGCGGGCAGCCGGATTGTCGGACGGCTCGCGGAAATACCTGAAGCGTCCTGGCTGAAAACCATTGCTGTTGACACTGATTCCGAGGCGATGGATGCTTGCGGCGCCGAAATTGCTTACTGCGCCGACCGCGAAATGCGCGGCGGAAAAGGTTGCGGCGGCAGTTTCATGAACGGACAGGGTTCGTTTTCCCGTGAACGCCGGAAGATCCGGGAGCTTATTTCCGGAGCGTCACTGTTGGTCGTTACCGGCGGATTCGGCGGCGGAGTCGGCGCCGGCGGAGCTCCGATCATTGCTGGCGAGGCCAAAAACGCCGGTATTCCCACGATATTTGTTTATACTACTCCGTTTGCCTTTGAGGGACACGGCCGCCGTCAAACCGCGGATTACAGCATCCGTGAGCTTCTCGGGCTTGCCGGAGTGCTGTTTTGTCTGCCTAACGACCTGCTTTTTTCTTCGCTTGATGCGGAGGTTGCCGCCGAAGAAGCTTTCCGGATGGCCGATCAGGAAGTTGCCCGGGCAATTCTGGGGGTGGCGGAGATTATCCGTTGCCGCAATCTGCTTCCCGTGGATTTTGCCGATTTCAGCAGTGTGCTTCACCAGAAGCGGAGTGTTTGCGGAATCGGGGTGGGAACCGCCACTTCCACGGACGGGCTTAATCGTGGACACCTCGCGATGGAACGGATGCTTCAATCGCCCTTCCTTGGCGGAGTCAATGAACTCAGGAAAGCCGATGCCGTTTTCCTTATTTTGACGGGCGGCCCGGAAATGAACCTGGGGGAAATGAAAAAAGTTCTCGATACCTTGGCAAAACTGGCAGGGGGCAAGTCGAAAATAACCGTCGGGGCCAATACTGATCCGAGCTATCGCGACTGCATTCAGCTTACCGTAATCACCGCTCAGATCGACCAGGGGGACAAGGATGACGAGGAAGAAATTCCTGCTCCGCGCCGTGAGTTTGAAGTCAGGGACCGCCGCGACAAAGAAGAAGAACCGTTGGAAAAAAGCGCATCGGCCGGTTCCCAAGGGGGGGGAGGGGATGATCTGGTACAGGGAAGTTTCCAATTGCAGAATGTTTCCAGGGGGATTTTCCATAATTCTTCACCTACCCGATACGGCTCGGAGGATCTCGATATTCCCACATTCCAGCGCCGGGAAATAATTATTGACCGTGGGGAATAAGAATGTATCACAAAGTATTTTTCATACTGTTTTTCTGCGTTTGCCTGATACTCACAAGTTGCTCCGAACGTACTACGGTAAAAGCCCCGGAAATAGACGGAAAGGAAGCGTACAAATATGTTGAAAAACTTGTTGAGTTCGGTCCGCGTCCTTCAGGATCCGATTCCCTGAAACGGCAGACTGAATATATTGCCGCATTCGCGCGGAAAGCCGGCGCAAAGGTAGCAATACAGGAATTTAACGATTTAACCCCGAAAGGGAAAATTGTTTTTCGTAATATCGTGGCGGAAACCCCGGGGCGGAGCAGTGATTTCATTATTGTGGGAAGCCATTACGACACCAAACTTTTCGAGAACAATAAGGACGTATTCGTCGGAGCAAATGACGGCGCGTCGAGTTCCGGTTTGCTGATGGAAATGTTGAGAGTAACCGCTGAATCCCCGGATTTGCCGCCGTACCGCATCCGCTGGATATGGTTTGACGGTGAAGAATGCATAGACGGTTATACGGATAATGACGGTCTTCACGGCAGTAAGTATTATGCCGGATATCTCAAGAAAAAAGGTGAAATTTCCGATTGCCGCGGAGTGATTATACTGGACATGATCGGTGACCGGGACTTAACCGTGGCCTTTCCAGCCGACTCACCCAAGTTTCTGGTGAAGCAGTTTTATCAAGCCGCGGATAAACTCGGTTACCGGAAGTATTTCAAAATGAATGAAAAGACAATTATTGACGACCACAATCCCTTCGCGGAAAAAAATATACCGGCGATAGACGTTATTGACTTCAATTTTCCCGCCTGGCATACAAAGTATGACACCATTGACCAGGTTGCGCCGGAAAGCTTGAAAATTGTGGGAAATGTAGCCATGAATGTAATCTGGAATTTCGTTCCTGTTTCAGAATAGTCGAATTGAGGTTGAATGCCGGTTTTCTGAAAAAAATTAACATCTTACCCAAAAAAATAACATTTCCCGGTCAATACGTTTGATTTTTGTTTGTATTCAATTATATTCAAAATTACAGGGGAATTTTGTGAAATGTATAACTAACACTAAAAAGGGAGGTAGATAATGTCCCCAGCAGTAATTCTAATCGGTATCGTTATGATACTGGCCTTGATCGGTATGATCGTATGTGCCAAGAAACAAAGAACTAATCCCAATGCGCAGTCTCTGGCCGTGGCTCTGCTGATTATTGTGGTAATCTGCGGTATCGCTATTCTGTACAAATCCGGAATGTTCGGCGGCGATTCCACAATTGAAAATTACCAGGCTTATGAACAGGTAAAAGCTAAAGTTCTCGGTGAAGCAATTGCCAAACAGTTCCCGGCCCAGAAAATTCTGGTTATCGAAACTCCGAATTACGAAAAAAATAAACGGACCCAGGCTATTCTCGACAGTCTTAAAGAAGGTCTCGGTTCCTGCCAGATGATCGTGAAAGTTCCTCAGATTCAAAAACCCAAATCAGCTGGGGACAATCCTGAAGACATTGACATGCTTCCGATGGAAGAACTTATCAAAGCTAAAGATTTTGATCAGTTGATTAATGCCAATAAAGGTGTTGCTTGTGTTGTAACCACATTCGGTTTCCCGATGGATATTAAAAACATGCGCACTCTGCGGAATGCCATGAAACCTACGGGAAAACCGAAGTTCGCGATGCTTACCGGAGATATCAGCCGGGCACAAAGCCTCATCAAGAGCGGCGCTGTTGTTGCCGTTGTAACTTACAAACCCGGTATTGAGTTCAATGATGAAGCTCCTCCGAGCGACACTAAGGAAGCTTTCGATAAGCGGTATATTCTTATCACTCCAAAAAATATGGCAGAATTGGCAAAGAAATATAAGAAATTGTTCCGCTAACTGCAGTTTAACTGTTGCTTTCAACTTCACCCGGGATTTTTCCGGGTGAAGTTTTTTTATGCTTGAATGTCTAAAAGGTTTTATTTTTTCCGGATTCAGGATATAATACAAGTCATGAAATAAAATAAATACTCGGGAAATTAGACAATGGCCGATTTTGATGATTTTAACTCCAGTATGAAAAATTTTACTCCCCGTGCTCGAAATGTCTTGGTGCTGGCACAGAAGGAAGCGGAACGTTTCAACCATGATTACGTTGGCACTGAACATTTGCTGCTTGGGCTGATTGCTCTCGGCGAAGGTGTTGCGGTATCCGTGCTTAAGTCGATGGGGCTTAATCTCGACAAGCTGCGTCTTGAAGTCGAAAAGCAGTCAGGTGTGGGCGGCGAAACCAAGCAGGAAGGCGTACCGCCGTTTACCCCCAGGCTGAAAAAGGTGTTGATCCTGGCCGCGAACGAAGCGAAAAGCATGAACTACAACTTCATCGGCACGGAACATCTGCTCCTGGCGCTTTTACGGGAAGGGGAAAGCGTGGCGGCATTGATTCTCCGCAACATGAACGTGGATGTGGAAAAAGTCCGCCGGGAAGTCATCAAGGCGCTTGATCCCAACTATCTGCCGGATTCCGATGAAAATATCAAGTACAAGGCTTCAAACAGTTCTGCTTCAAGCGGCGAAGAGGAGAATCTGAATGCGCTCAAGGCTTTCGGACGCGATCTTACCGAGATGGCCCGTGAAAAACAGCTTGATCCGGTGATCGGCCGGAAGGAGGAGATCGAAAGGCTGGTACAGGTGTTGTGCCGCCGCACCAAAAACAATCCGGTGCTTATTGGCGAAGCGGGGGTAGGTAAAACCGCGATTCTCGAAGGACTGGCCCAGTCAATCGCCGCTAACCAGGTTCCGGATATTCTCGCCGACAAGAAGATTTTTGCTCTCGATCTGCCGCTGATGGTTGCCGGAACAAAATATCGCGGACAGTTTGAAGAGCGCATAAAGGCGGTAATCGATGAGGTCAAAAATTCCGGAAAGGTGATTTTGTTCATCGACGAACTGCATACGATTGTGGGAGCGGGGGGCGCGGAAGGCGCAATGGATGCCGCGAATATTATCAAACCCGCTTTGTCGAGAGGCGAATTGCAGTGTGTCGGCGCCACCACCATGGACGAATACCGCAAGGGCATCGAGAAGGATGCCGCTCTCGAACGCCGTTTTCAGCCGATCATCGTGGAACCGCCGTCTATTGACGACACTATAAAGATCCTGCAGGGATTGCGTTCATGCTACGAAAAACATCATAATGTGAAGTACACCGACGCGGCTTTAGCGTCGGCGGCAAGACTTTCCGAACGGTATATTACCGGCAGATTCCTCCCGGACAAAGCAATTGACGTTATGGACGAGGCAGGCGCAAGATGCCGGATCAAGGAAGTTGCCGCGCCGCCGGATGTGAGTGACCTGGAAGCGAAAATAAAAAAAGTCTGTGCCAGCAAAGAAGAGGCCATTGCCGAACAGAAGTTCGAAAAGGCCGCCACCTACCGCGATCAGGAGCGAGAAATCCGCGCTGAAGTGGACCAGGTCATGGAGGAGTGGCGCAGTTCAAAAATAGATAATGTTCCAACTATCGGCGTGACTGAGATTACCGAGGTTGTCGGAAAACTCTCCGGCGTACCGGTAAGGCAGATGGAGGAAGGCGAGAGCGCAAGACTCCTGAGAATGGAAGACGAGATCGAAAAAACCGTGATCGGACAGAATAACGCGGTGAAAGCCATTTCCAAGGCGCTTCGCCGGTCTCGCGCCGATCTCAAGGATCCGCGCCGCCCGATCGGGTCATTTATTTTTCTCGGGCCTACCGGAGTGGGTAAAACCCTGCTGGCAAAGGCCCTGGCCGAGTTTATGTTCGGAAATTCCGACAGTCTTATTCAGGTTGACATGTCCGAATACATGGAGAAATTCAATGTCAGCCGCATGGTCGGCTCTCCTCCGGGGTACATTGGACACGGAGAGGGCGGTGAACTTACCGAACGGGTCAGGCGGCATCCGTACAGCGTGGTGCTTTTCGACGAAATCGAAAAGGCCCATCCGGACGTAATGCACATGTTGCTCCAGATACTGGAAGAAGGCAAGCTGACCGACTCTCTCGGCAGGCGCATCGACTTCCGCAACACGATCATCATCATGACCAGCAACATTGGCGCTGAACAGATTGTCAAGGGTGGTGGACTCGGTTTCGGAGCTAACGATAAAAACGTGTCGTTTGATAAAACCCGCGACCGGCTTCTTGAAATGGCGAAAAAGCGCTTCAAGCCGGAATTCATCAACCGGGTTGATGATGTTATCGTATTCCACAGGCTGGAAAAAGAAGACCTGATGCGGATCGTTGACCTTGAACTGAACAAAGTAAGGGAGCGTTTGCTGCTTCAGGGGTTGAAGCTCAACGTTAATGATAAAGTTATCGAGTTCCTGATCGAAAAGGGATATGAACCGGAATACGGCGCCAGACCGCTTCGCCGGGCTATTGAACGCTATATTGAGGATGCCCTGGCCGAGGAACTGTTGCGCGGATATTTCCGGAAAACCAAGTGCATTGATGTTCAGCTGGACAACCAGAAATTGCTGTTCCTGCCTGATTCGGGCGATGAAGACGAAGTGCCGAAAAAGGCGGCAAAACGTAAAAAGTCTCCTCGTAAAAAAAGCTGATCAGTGTGCGGTTGAAATCATGCAGGAAAACGAAATATTTGAAATTGTCGACGAAGACAACAATGTGACCGGGACCGCCAGACGGGGGGAATGTCATGGCAATCCGGCACTGATCCATCGCACCGCGCATGTGGTGGTTTATCATCCTGACGGGCGTATCCTTCTGCAAAAACGATCTGAGCATAAAGATGTCCAGCCGGGAAAGTGGGACACCGCGGTGGGCGGACATCTGGATGTTGGCGAGGACTTTGAAACCGCGGCGAGAAGAGAAATGAACGAGGAACTGGGTATTCCCGGGAGTTTGCCGCTCCGGAAGTTGTTCGATTTGAAGATCAGGAATGAGCTGGAATCGGAAAACGTCAGGGTTTATGCCGTTACCCATTCAGGGCCGTTTGAATTTCCAGAGCTGGAAATCAGCGAACTGCGCTTCTGGAAAATCAATGAATTGCGCGATCCCGCCAATCATTCGAAATTCACCCCTAACCTTTGTCGTGAGCTGGAAATGCTGCTCGATAATTGATGTTTTGATTTTATTTGTATCATTGACAATACGACTATTTTACGTTAATATATAATACCGAATTGCAATCGGTATAAATTACTGTATTTTGCCGGTCTCAAAGGGCGGATTACATATAATACAACTGTAAATGAGGGCATTATGAAAAAGCGGTGTAACCGGGGTCGCCGTGGCAGGCAGTTTACGCTTATTGAATTGCTCGTGGTTATTTCAATAATCGGGATACTTATGGGGATGCTGATGCCCGTGGCGCAGAAATCCAGAAAGCGGGCAAAATATGTAGCGTGGCTCGCAAACAATTCCATGTGGAACCGTGATCCTGATACCGTCCTGAATTACAATTTTCAGGATACAGATTACATGGTAAAATACAACAACCTCCTGGCTCCGGCGTTGAAGAACGGCGCGGTTGCCTGTTCATCGGTTGACGATTTTGTCGGTACGGAATATGACGGAATCCTGATCAACGACCCGGAATGGATATCAAACGGCGGACGCTGGGGATTCAACCCTGCTCTCCAGTTTGACGGCAACAACGACTTTATTTATATTCCGGGTTTTTCCGCCTTGAATGTTGATCCCTCAAAGTACGATTTTACCTTAATGATGTGGGTGAAGTTTGATAATTATGATTCAGCCCAGATGCTTTTTTCCAAGGCTGAATGGAGCACCGAAGTACAATATAGTGTTTATCTTTGGCAGGATAAACTGAAAACCGTGGTTGGCAACGCCGAACAGGAATGGTCTTCCCCTGCGCTTCCGGCCGCTGATACCTGGATGCAGATTGCGCTGGTAAATAAAAGCGGAGAATTTTCCCTTTATTTAAACGGACAGCCGATGGGGACCGGTTCAAGTACCGCCATGTTGAAGCCGGATATGCGGAATAAATTAGTTTATGCGGGATTCGGTGGCGGTTTTGTCAAATTAGGTGATATTGTGGCAAATCTTTTCACCGCGAAAAAAGGCGGCAACTCCGGCGGCAATTCAGGTGGCAACTCCGGCGGCAATTCAGGTGGCAACTCAGGCGGCAACTCAGGTGGTAACTCAGGCGGCAACTCAGGTGGTAACTCAGGCGGCAACTCAGGTGGTAACTCAGGCGGCAACTCAGGTGGCAACTCAGGTGGTAATTCCGGCGGTAACTCAGGTGGTAATTCCGGCGGTAACTCAGGTGGTAATTCCGGTGACTCCAGTAGTAGCGGCGATTCCAGTAGCAGCGGCGATTCCAGCAGTAGTGGCGGTTCAACCGATATAAGCGATGGAGTAACTGATTTAGAAAAAAACGATAATAATAATGCCGGGGGCAATTCAAGCGACAATGCCAGCAGTAACAGCAATGCCGGCGGTAATTCAAGCAATGCCAGCAGTAATAATAACGCTGGTGGGAATTCGAGCAGCAATGCCAACAGTAACAGTAATGCCGGAGGGAATTCCAGCAATACTGCCGGTTCAGGTTCTTCTGGCAGTAGTTCATCGTCTGATTCCGCGAGCAGTGGTTCCAGCAGCAGTTCTGCATCTGATTCCGCGAGTAGTAGTAGTTCGTCGAGCAGTTCCAGCAGTTCCAGCAGTTCCAGCAGCAGCGCTTCTTCGGGGGTAACCGCGGGCACTGTTGCCGGTAGTGTAACCTGTACCGCACATTGTCTGCTGGCCGCCACGGAACAATCCGGTTCCTCTCCTCTTAACCCGACGCTATTTTTCCAGGGACGGATGGATGAGCTGATTTTTGTTCGAAGGGCGCTGAGTCCGAAAGAGATAGAAGGACACTTCAAAATGGGAAATCCATATTGATTGCCGCCTTTAGACAATTCAAAACTAAAATCAAGTGGATATAATATATGCCTCGTATAATAGCCGCGGACGACAATCAGTTTTTCCTTAAAACCTACGAAATGATCCTCGACTACCTGGGGATAGAATTTGAACTCTGCGAAAACGGCGAAGAAGCCGTAGCGAAGTTCAAGGAAAAACCCGCCGATCTGGTTATTCTCGACGTTAATATGCCGGTCATGGACGGCTTGGAGGCCTGCCGTCAAATCCGCCAGATGCCTTCCGGTATCGGGGTGCCGATCGTGATAGTTTCATCGTTGGACCAGGAGGATGACATTATCAACGGGCTTAACGCCGGCGCCAACGACTATATGCTGAAACCCGTCAAGGAAGCTCATCTGATTGCCAAGATCCGGACTTTCCTGAAAACTTCCTCGCTTCATAAATTCGATTTCGATATGGTTAAAAACCAGGTTGAGTTTGCCGGACATTACCGTATCCGGAAACTGATCGGTTACGGCGCTCATTCCGTGGTGTTCCTGGCTGAAGATATCCAAGCGGACAATAAAAAAGTTGCAATCAAACTGCTGAAGAAGGACTTCCAGGCGGAGCAGATTACTCAGGCTTTCTTCGAAACTGCCGACCAGTTGATGAAGATCGATTCAGATTACAACCTGAAAATATATGAATACGGCCAATTCGACGGACGGCTTTACCTGATCTTGGAATACGCCGATGGCGGTGATATCGCGCACCTTATGCGAAGCCGGAAGATCACCGAAAGAGAAGCGGTGAATATGGCGCTGGACGTAAGTCGCGCCCTGCTTGACCTTGAACCGCATGAATTGATCCATCTTGATATCAAACCTGAAAACATCATGCTCCAGGGGGATGTTTTTAAACTCGGTGACTTCGGGCTGGTTACCACTAGGGAGACTGTTACCATGCCGGTCAACCTGGAAATCTGGACCACCGCCGCTTATCTCCCCCCCGAGTATCTGACCGATGCCGAGATTTGCCCCAAAAGCGATGTCTACAGCCTGGGAGTTACCCTTTACCATGCCGTTACCGGTGACAATCCTTTTGTGACGGACAAACCGGCGGTCTCGATGTATCGGCAGGTGAACCTGATGCCGACGTCAATTCACGAATGCGACGGCAGTTTCACAAACTATTTTTCCGATACCGTCCAGGCCATGATGAGCAAAGACATCGATTCACGGCCGACTGCCGGTGAACTGGTGGAAATATTCTCAAAACTCAAGGAATATTGGGCTCTTCAACCGGAAGAAGTGAAGCCGGAAAAAGAGGAAGACGAGGAAAAAAACACGTTTACCCCTATTTCCGAGCTTGACCAGAAAGAAGTCTCACGGCAGATGAAGCAGGTAAGTGAGAGCCTGAGACAACTTATTCCAACGGTAAGAAAATCCGTCACTCCGGAGGAATACCTGCCCAAGGTTGAAAAGGGCTCATATTGGAGCCAGCTCAAAAATCTTCCCCGCGAACAGACTCTCAAGGTTGCAATTATTGCCCTTGTAGCGATTGCGGTTTCCCTTGGAGTCGGCAACATTATGTCATTACTGGTTTTTGACGCTAAAACCCCGAAAGCCCCTCCTGGCGCATTGATGGAGGTGGTTTGCCGGAAATGCAATTTCAGGCAGGAGCGCAGAATCAAGGACATTTCAAAAAGCAGGTGCAGCAAATGCGGGGCAAGGGCCCTGTCAAATGTGATGATGTGCCGCGAATGCAAACGGAGTTTCCCGTTTATTCCCCCTGACATGCGTAAAGCAAAGTCTGTAAACGATTATCTGGATAAACTGAAAAAGGCTTCAACTTGTCCGTTCTGCAAGTCCACGAAAACATATTTCGCGCCCACCGCGAAAGAAAAAAAGTCTAAGCTCTACGTTTCGGATAAATTGTAATTTCAGGCTGATTGTTGTCAGTTTGCCTGTTGCTTCGGAGAAGCGAAAAGTCCCCAGTAATCTTTTCCCGCCGGAAATCCCGCGATAGTTGTGAATCCGGCAAAATAGCGGCTGCTGATTTCACCAATGACCGATTCGGTATCGACCGACGGGAAGGTGGCGAAAACGTATTCGTACCGGCACGGGTGAGGACATTCTTCCATGGTTATCAAAAGAGTTTCGCCGCATACGCAACATCCTGTTACTTCCATCTGGAGTTGATGAGCACAAGCATCATTCACTACCTTGCTTGCTGCCTGGTAGTCAAGCAGGATTTCATTAACCGTTAATGTCAGTATTCTGTTCATTCCACATACACTTCGGTTCCCGGGGCGGGTGAGGGCATTACATGGTTTTTCACGTACTCAACGGCGTCATGGTCGTCGACTATAATTCGCGGAGAAATTTCCACGATACATTCCGGAGTCCCATCGGATTTCCGGGGAATTTCGATACCCGCCTGTTCCAGTCTTGCGGCATCGCGCTCTACCAGCATTTGTTTGCTGCTGACCACTGAATCCACGCCCGCGGCGTTTTTGGTGGGGGAAAATTCTTCTTCCCGACGGGCTTCAAGGATCATGGTTTTATTCGCCAGCGGCAGGGCGTCGAAAATGAAAGTTTCAAGTTTAACGGCGTTTGATTTTTGCGGTTCAACAAACTGGCCCTGGGCATCAAGGTGGGGGACTTTTTTGTCTGCTCTGTGCCACGGCAGTTTAAGTCTGCCGAATTCGGTAAGGCGCTCGACAAATTCCCGGTTGATAATGTGAATGGCCGGACTTCCGGCAATAAATTTCAAGGAGCCGTCCGCATTGGTTGCTTTAGCGAGGTCTTCCGGCATATCGCTGTATTCGATAATTTGCAATTTTGAGTCGCTGATGCAGAAATTGCCGAGTTTTTCGAAAGGTCCGGTTTTTGCCAGCATTCTTGCGCTCATTTCCGCGCCTTCGATGTGGTGGAGGCCGATGAACAGCGGATCGACAATCGAGACCAGCGGATTGTCAACCTGGAAGTAGGAAATATATTTTGCTCCGCTTGATTTCATCCGGTCGAGGGCGCCGGAACGGTGGAGGGCCATAAGGGTTCCGCCGTGACCGTCCGGGGCCAGGGCCATTGAGGATTTTGATTTCATCAAAAGTTTGCCCTGGTAATCAATGGCAGGCATTGTTCCCTGGACGAAGAACATAATTTCGGCGGGATCGAGCCCGAAGAAGTTGTTTTCACTGAAAAATTCACGAGTTGGAGCGTCATTCAACTCGCTGGTCATTATGTACCATTGAATATGGCAATTGTATTTTTCGTTGTATCTGGCAATGCTTTCCGCGAAATATTGGAACAGGCTTTTATGTTTCACCGGGGTTATCGGGAACGTTCCTTTGGGGCCGTCGTAACCGAGCCGGGTCCCCTGGCCGCCCGCGACGGTAAGGGCGGCAACCTTGTTCCGGCTGATCAGTTCCTTACCGATTTTTACCGCATTGGCATAAAGCTCTTTTTCATGTTCGGCCGGTTCAAGGGGGAAATAAGGAGCGGGATAAAGCTCGTCAGGGAGTTTGATCTCCGGTTCCTGGAGGACGTACTCATCTACCAGTCGGTCGATCTGTTCAAAATCCAGATTCCGGATTTGTTTTTCAAGGTTTCCCTGTTCCGATTCCGTAAGGTCACCCCAGAATCTCAGCAATTGTTCCTGACCGTGGGACTTCAATAAAGAAATTAAGTCTTGCATTTTTGAGATAAATCTCTGTTTTTTACTTAAGTTATGGTTTCTTCTGGTAATACTGAATCAAGTTACGATAAAGGTTCGGCTTGATTTTCAAAGCTTCGGAAAAAAGTTTTCCGGCTTTTTCCTTGTCCTTCTGCTTGCGGTAATATTCCGCAATGAGAAAATAGAAAAGGGGAAGGTTGTCAGGATTTACCAGATTTTTGCTGGCGAGATATTGTTCGGGAGTGATTTTGCCCAGCCAGAGCCTGGCGGCAAGCGACTCCCATTTTTTATCAGTGCCGCGATATTTCACGACAATTTTTTCCGCATTGGTTTTCCAGAAACTTATCCCGTTTTCGTAGGCCACGAAAGTTTTCCAGAAATCCGGAAATTCCTCCGGGGGCGTTGGCAGACGCATCACTTCGGTGGTATTTCCCCGCGAGAGCAGATAGAGTTGATGATACGGTTTTAGTTCGTGGGGATAGAACATCCCGAAATCCTTGTTTGCAAGTTTGCCGTAGAAGGCCCGCTGCTTAACTTCTTCTGCTTTATATTTTGACGCTGTCTTCTTGTCATTCTTTACTTCCGCAAGCAGTTTTGCGGACAGTTTTGGCGTTGGCAGCTGACGTGCCAGCGGGAGAACGGCCAACGCTGCTTTTCCGGGCGACATTTTATTTTTAATCAGGTATTGCTTATATTCCTCGATGGCTTTGGGGCCTTTTCCGGAACGCATTTTTGCTTGGGCCAATAGATATCTGGCATTGGAGGCTTTGGGGTATTTTTTCAACAGATCAGAGTAAACCTTGGCGGCTTCCGGATATTTTCCATTGAGCGTGTAAAGCCAGGCCAGCCGGTAATAGGCGTTTTTCAGTTTCGGATCAAGTTTAAGGCTGTGCCGCAACAATGTAACCGCTTCCGGTGAATTGCTTAAAGCTTTTGCATATAAATAATTTGCGTAAGATGATCCCTTATGCTGTTCATACCATTCCTTAAAGATTTTCGTTACCTTTGCATCACCGAATTTTTTGGCGGTGTAATTCTGGATCCCCACCTGAAGCGCGAAATCATAAGGATTGGCGGCAAGGGTTTCCATTACCAGTTTATCATACATTCCTTCGCCGGAGCCCATGACCCCGAGCGTATCTGTCTGTTTCAGGAAATTGTTGTATGCGTTCGGATTAATTTTGACCTGTTTCGGCCTGACTTCCGGCTTTGTTTCCGGTTCCTGCTTCTCTGCCGGTTTTTCCTCAGGTTTAACTACCGCTTTTTCGGGTTTCTTTGCGGACTTTTTGGCTGGACGGGCTGGAGCGGGTTTTTTCGCTTCTCCGCCTGAAAAAAGAAACATAACGGTAATTATAATGACAACTACCAGTCCGGCGGCGGCACCGCCGATAGCGATTAGTTTGGTTGGCAGCTTTTTCTTGCCGGGCGAGTCATCGAAACTGTAGATGTCTTCTTCGGATGATGGCGGAGTGGATGTTGCTTCGGGAGTTGGCTCTGGGGCGGGGGGGGCTTCCCGGGGTTCAAATTGTTCCGCTTCCTGGGGCTGGAATGGTTCAGCCGCAATCGGAGGAGGGGACTCCTGGGGGGCCAGAGACGTTCCCTGGGGTGCTTCTCGGGGCGGCGGAGGGGCAGAAGCCGAGTCATCATCTTTATCCTGAAGCATTTTGGTAAAAGAATTAACCCTCGGGTCGTGCGAATCGTTCGGATCTTTGGAAATGGATATTTTCAGAGACGGGGTATTGTCTTTGGGCGGTGACGGTGGGGGAGGGGATTCACCATCTTCGGCAAAAGAAAAATCTTCACGCTTTTTCTTAGCATCCCTGCCCAGTACCGGAATATCGGCAAAAGAAAACTCGTCGTCCTCGCTATTACCGTTTGGGCCGCCGGGCGTCTGATTATCGTCTGAAACCATATTTTTGCCTGAGTTTATCAAGTAAATTATTTCCAGACATATTATATATTCGAATATCCGGTTAGTCAATATTGAAAAAGTGCGGAAATATTCTGAAAATATTAAGATGAAATGTATGTGCTCCCGGCATGTTTTTAATTGCTTGCAGGAAGCTTTCTCTGGCGATATATTACGGACATAATTTTAACGAAAGGGTATTCTCATGAATATGCGTAGAGCAGTTTTGTGCGTGGCATTGCCGGTATTAGTTTTCTCGACCAGAGTTTCAGCCCAGGATTCGGATACCCCTTCCGATGAAAAGACTTTGCTGAAGGACGAGGTGAACATTGACACTCAGGAAAAACAGGCCAACGCCGCTCTGAAAGACGTCAAACTTGATCACCATTCATTGAATAAAGCGAAAGCGGCATTGATGAGAGCCGAAAAAGTGCTTAACAGCGCTGCCGACGATTTCAGCGTTTCCACAAATATAAAATTTGCCAAGGATATGGCCAAAGTGAAAAAGGACGCCGAGAAGACAGAAGAGGACGAAGCGCTTGCCAAGTCCCTGAAAGGTGAGGCAACATACCAGAAGGCTACCGGGGCAATCGAAGCGACTGAAAATCGTTTGAGTATTGATGCTGATTCCGCCGCTTCCCGGGAAGGCAAACTCAATAAGAAAATACAGGCTGACTCGGAAGCTACCCGGAAGGCTGCGGATGAGCTCATCAAGGAAATTAAAGCAGCACAGGCAAGAGTTGCCGCCGCCAGAGCCAAATTTGAAGCTCAGCTCAAAAAGATCAATTCAAAATAAAACCAGCTCTCACGGAGAACCAAATGCTGACTTTTGCCGAGGAAATATATCTGCTCGCGCTTGATGAAAAGACCGGAAAATTTATAATTCCGGCAAAGGATGTAGTGCTTCATAATGCACTTGCCGCTTCCGCTTTATGTGAACTGTCTTATCTGAAAAAGATCGATACCGATCCCGAATATTTGTTCCTGATCGATTCCAAGCCGACCGGTAACACTATCCTTGACTATGTGCTGGAATATCTGTTCCGGATGCAACTGGATAAGATTCCCATCTATCAATGCCTGAAGATCATGTATCCCACGGGGAAAAAACTTGAAGAACGCGTTGCCGAATCACTGGTCGAAAAGAAAGTCCTTAAGCAGTTGAACAGAAAACTCCTGTGGATTTCCGTGGATCAGCGCTACCCCGTGATCGACAATCATGAGATCGTTGATGTTAAAACCCGGCTTGGCGGACTGATCAAAAGCGATGAGATTCCCGATCCGCGCGAAGCTATCCTGATCAGCCTTGTCCATGCCTGTGGGCTTGACAGCCGGATTCTAACTCCCGCCGAACTCAAACAGTACCGCGAAAGAGTGAAGTCTCTTGCCAAACTTGAGCTGATCTGCCGTGATCTGGTGGAAATGATCCGCAGCGAGAAGAAGCTCAAGTGATTACGGTATTTTAACCTGCATTGAGAGTAAGGATAATCTCGGTTCCGTGATCTTTGGGGGATTCGGATTCTTCTTTTGAATCGACTTTGATGCTTCCGCCATATGCCGTAATGAATTTTTTCACCAGGGGCATTCCGAAGCCGGTGCCGATTTCCCCGGCAGTCCCTTTCCGGCTGTGGATCTGATGGACATTGAAGAGTCCGTTTATCAATTTTTCCGACATCCCTATGCCGAAGTCTTTTACCACGATTTCCACTTTCCCGTTCTCCTGTTTCGCGGAGATCATGATTTCAGATTTCGGGTGCGAAAACTTAATCGCATTGGTCAGCAGGTTGTTGAACACGGAATTGATGAATGATGCCGGTTCAACATTTACCCGGATACCGGGTTTGGCATCGACCGTGAAGGCAAGGTCTTTTTCTTCAAGCTTCGGCCTGACGATATTGCATGACTCCTCAAGCATCGGACGCAACGGGTAAGGTTCCAATTGAATTACCTCCGATTGGTCCTCAAGCTTACGGAGTTTTCGCACCAGTTCGATTACTTCCAGGCCGTTGTGGGCCGCTGAAAGCATATGTGGCTTGAAATGATCCAGTTTGTCCATGTTGTCGATGGAATCGAGCACGGAAACAATCGATGCGAATGGATTAGCGAGGTCATGGCAGAGGATATGAAGCAGTTCCCGCTGTTCCGCATTTTTTTCCACGATCAGGTCCTGCTGGCGTTTTATGGTAAGATGGGTTTTGACCCGGGCAAGAAGTTCCGTTGAATTAAAAGGTTTGGTCACATAATCCACGGCGCCAAGGTTAAAGCCTTTGACAATATCTTCTTCTTCAGTTCTGGCGGTCAGGAAGATTATCGGGATACCTGAAGTTTCATCCGACTCTTTCAGGCGTTCGCACACCTCGAAACCGTCTACGATCGGCATTGCCACGTCCAGCAGGATCAGGTCAGGCTTGCTTTCCTTTATCCTTGACAATGCCTGCCTGCCGTCCGCCGCCGCCGCAATGCGATAATTTTCCCGGGCCAGGATATTTGCCAGAACCTGGATATTTACCGGATTATCGTCAACGATCAAAATAGCCGCTTTATGTAAATCCCGTTTTATCATTTTTCACCTTCCGTTTCCGAATTTTTTTCTCCGAGAGATTCTATCAGTACCGGGAATTTGTTGAGGATTCCCGTAACATCACGCATATTGAAATTTTTAACTTCTTTTTCCAGGCTTTCAGCCCAGTATGCTACCTGAGAACACTTGCTTTTTCTGGCGGTAGCCAGCACATCGGAGGCAAACTTGCCGATTTCATCAAAAAAGAAACGGCTTGATACTTCGTGCCATCTGGAAAAGAATTTTTTCATAAGCTCGTTTTTCAACTTGGTTAAATCCGATCCGGATATTTCGCCGCTTCCGGACTTTTTCTTTTTTGCCGGGCCGGAAGCTTTTTCCTGTGGTTTTCCATCCTTGGCAAAATTGAGGTATTTTTTGATTTCCATGATCAGGGAGCTTTTGCTGATCGGTTTCACCAGGCATGCGGCGAAATTTTCACGGCAATATTTTTCCTGCTGTGATGCGGTAATGGAGGCGGTTACTCCAACGATTGGTATCTTTGCGGTTATCGGATTTTCTTTCAATTTCGCCGCTGCCTCGATTCCGTCCATGATCGGCATTTTGATATCCATCAGAATCAAATCCGGACGGTGAATTTCAACCATTTCGATTGCTTCCTGTCCGTTGGTGGCCTCAATTACTTCGAGTTCAGGGATATGAAGGAATTCAATGAGCATTTTCCGGTTTTCATAAACGTCGTCAGCCACCAGGATTTTTGCCGGAGCAAATTTGATATGATTCATTACGTTTTTGCTGATGCCGGGAACATTCTCCGAGTGGGAGGTGGAAATCGGCACTTCAAAAATCTCCACGGTAAATCTGCTGCCTTTTCCGGTTTTGCTTTCGACGGTGATTTCACCATTCATCAGTTCCACCAGCCGCTGACTGATTGCCAGACCGAGTCCGGTCCCTCCGAACCTTTTCTGGCTTTGCCCGGTTTGCTGACTGAATGATTCAAAAATTTCTTCGAGCTGATCTTCAGCTATGCCGATTCCGGTGTCACTGACGGCAATGGACAGATTTATGGAGCTCGGGTCATCGCTCAGCTTCGAGAAACTCACGGATATCGATATTTCTCCAGTCTCCGTGAATTTTACCGCATTCCCGAGCAGATTGATCAGTACCTGCCGTAATCTCATTTCGTCTATGAGCAGGTATTTGGGAAGGTTAGGCGGAAGATTAATCGAAAATTTCAGGTTTTTATCTTCGATTACCTGAGCGAAAACCTGGTGAATTTCGTCGAGCAGCGAAGCAAGGTTTGCCGATGTAAAATGAAGCTCCATCTTTCCGGACTCGATCTTTGACAGATCAAGGATGTCGTTTATGATCGCAAGCAGGGTTTTTCCGCTTGAATTGATGGCCCTCAGAAATTCCTGTTGACGCGGGTTTTCAATCTGTTCCTCGAGGATTTCCGCGTAACCTAGAATCGCATTCATCGGAGTCCGGATTTCATGGCTGATATTCGCCAGGAATTCACTTTTTGCCTTATTTGCCTGTTTCGCCTCGTTTGCTGCCTGGTCCGCGCGGTTTTTCGCCAGTTTCAGTTCGTCTTCCACAAGACGTCGTTGAGTTATGTCCTGAATTGTCCCGAATATTTCCTCAACTTTTCCGGCGTCGTTTTTCAGACACCGGCCCTGTTCGGATACGGAAATTACCTTGTCGTCAGGGAACTGAATGCGGTACTCATGATTGAACGAAGTCCCGGTTTTTCTGATTTGCAGCAAGGTTTTGGAAACTGTTTCACGGTCTTCAGGATGGATCATTCCGAGATACTCCGGCAGACTCATTGGCCCCTGGTAGAACTGCCGGCGCATTATCCGGTAGAGTTCCCGCGACCACCACAGGTCGTTTTTAGTCATGTCCACATGCCAGTTGCCTATTTTTGCCAATCCCTGGGCTTCCTGAAGCCAGGTTTCAATTTTTCTGAGTTCGGCCTCTTTTACCACTTGTTCCGTCCGGTCCAACATCGTTACCAGATAGCGGTCGCCAACCGGGACGGCCTGAAATTCAACGGTTTTCTTTTTGCCGTCCTTGCACACGATTTCCCACACCTGAGGATCTATTGTCGAGTTTGTTTCCCGGGATTTTTCCAGGGCAATTTCCCAGGATTCCCTGACCAGTTTCCGGTATTCCGGGTCAGGATAAACCCGTTCCCACCACTCTTCCGGTTCACTGATATCTGAAAGCGTATAGCCATAAAGTTCAATAAATCTGGTATTGTAGTATTCGATCTTTCCCGCGAGGTCGGTAAGGAGCAGGGCAACCGGGGAATTTTCAATGATTTTTCTGAATTTATTTTCGCTCTGGCGCAACTCCTGCTCGATTTTTTTCCGCCTGGATATCTGACGCTGGAGGATATGGTTCCAGATAAGAAACATGATCAGGATTGCGATTACCACAAGCCCGGCCCTGAAAGCCCAGAGACGCACAACTTTCAATTCCACTCCTTTTACGTAATGTGCGGATATCCAGCGGTGAATGATCGTGGTTTTCTGGTCCGGGGTGATTTTATTTAAAACCTTGTTGAGGATTTTTACCATTTCCGGCCAATCTTTTCTTACCGCAATATGCAGTTTAAGCTCTCCGACCTTTGCCTGACCGGTTACCTGAAGATTGTCCAAACCAAGTTTGCGGATATAAAAGTTTACTACGCTGAGGTTGCCGATATAGGCGTCAGCTTTACCTTCAGATAAAGCTTTGAGTGCGGTTTCAGCATTCGGGAAAGCCAGCGGGAGCAGGCCGGGTTTTTCCTGGAGGATTTTTTCCTGAAAACCGTAACCCTCGATAACGGCGACCGCGCATTTGTCATCCATGTCGTTGATGCTTCCGTATGCGCGCGAGTTGCTTCTGGTGACAATAACCATCGGGAAGCTCAGATAAGATTTGGTAAACAGGAATTTCCTTTGAAGCCTGAAATCCTTTGTTACCCCCATAAGGACATCGACTTTGCCTGCATAGGCCATCGATAGTACGTCGCGCCAGCTTTTCGCGGGTACTGGGGCCACCGATTTGTCCAGCGACCTTGAAATTATTCTGACGTAGTCGGAGGTTATTCCCTGCAGCCGGCCGTTGTTATCCAGAAACTCGTATGGGGCCCAGGCCGGTCTTACCCCCACCCGGATTTCCTTAATGTCCTGCAGGATTTTGTTTTCTTCGGGGCTGATTAAGATTTTTTCGCCTTGATCATCCTGAGCTTGGACAAATGAAGCCAATAAACCCAGGGTTGCTGCCAATAGAATGAAAAGTTTTGGCAAAGGCGCCATAATGTGTAAAATCCTCAAATGGTAAAATGTTACCTTCCAGACTTATAACATTGTCCGTTTTTATACTTTTTTCAATCTGGAAACGTAATTTACCGCCAAAGGAAAAGATAAGGTTTCGCGGATTGTTCAGAGAACCTTAGGCTTGTAGGTGTTTCTGATAATCAGTTTCGACGACAGGCGGATGGAAACTTTACCGCGGTAGTCAGACCACGATTTGTCGCAGATAAGACGCCCGAAAACCTGTCCCACCTCTTCCATCGGCACTGCCAGCGACGTCAGATCGTAAGAACGGTACAGCGGGTTATCGTCGAAAGCGATAAGTTTGTAGTCCTCAATAACTTTCAACTCAGCTTCGTTGGCGGCTTCGATGAAGTTCGAGGCATAGAGGTTGTTGGGGGCCACCACCACGGTGTCCTTGCCCATTTCCCGGAGTTTTTCCAGTGCCGCCGGAGCGTTATAGCCCAACTCCGGAATCGGAAACTGGATGTATTCTATATTGTTTTCTTCCCGTTCCAATCCAAGCCCAAGTTTGATTCCTTCAACTCGCTTCTGACACCAGAACAATTCCCGGTCGGGGGTAATCATCAGGATTTTCGGGCAGCGGTTTTTCTTCAGCAGCGATCCTACGGTAACGCCGTCACCGAAAGGGTCCATGGAAACGAATGAAACCAGGTCCAACGGAACCGGCTCCCCCGAACGGTTGAGCATAAAAACCGGCATCGGGAAATTCAGCAGCAGGTCGCCGTTCTTCTTGAGGAACTCGGTGTCGTCCATATCCGGGAAAATCACCAGGGC